>CAVPZI010000004.1:0-824930 GCA_963710235.1 uncultured Alphaproteobacteria bacterium | reverse complement strand
AGCTAGCCGTGCTCACGAGTGCGGCGACCAACTTCCGCCGTGTCAAGCTGACTAACATTTTCCCGTCCTGTGCCAAGGGCGACTGGGTCCAAACGATACCATGTCGCAAACAATTGGCCATCGCGTTTGCCACGCGGTGGGTATGCTCACCGGACGTCCGGCTGTCCGAGCGTGGGGATGCTCTCGGCATGCCGGCATCCGAAAACCTGCACAACAAGAGACTCATGCACCGCAGCAAAAAGCATCTCTATTCGATCACCTCGTCGGCGCGCCCGATTAGTGAGTTGGGGAACATTGATGCCGAGCGCCTCGGCTGACCTTTAGGTTGACGTTACATCTCGACTTTAGTTTACCTGCTGCACCGGCAGGTCGGCGGGCTTGTCGCCCTTGAGAATCCGACCGGTATAGGTGCCGGCCATGTGGTATTCGTCCGTAATGGACACTGCCAGATAACTCAGCAGGCCTCCTGCGGCAGCGAACTCGCGCCATTCGTAGACCGCGGGCACCGCGTGATGGACCGCCAGCGCGGCGAGCTGTTCGGTCCGGGCTAGTGAACAATGGATCAGCCGGTAATCACGAGCCCGCCCGCTTCGCAATTGGATTACCCTTTGCGAACACTCCATCGAAGTCACGTTCGGCGCTGGCGTTCAGTACATGGAGCTCCAGCCCGAGGGTACGAGGAGCCTCCTGAATGAAGCTCCTTCATTGTTGGCCTCGGCAAGAGTTTAGGATTGGATGGGTTGACGAGCGTGGGCCATGACGCTCGCCTTGGGGACCAACTCGTGCAGCAATTGCAGCCGCTTCGGCGCTACCTCCACGTTCCGTTTGGGTCACGCCCGTGACGTTGCCGCCCGGTCAGGCTAAGGCTGGCCGACGAGGCCGAGCACGCACTGGATCAGTCGCTGGTCCGTGAAGACGATGGGTATCGTGGTCGTAGCCACCTTAGCCGCAATCGCAGCAGGCGTGCTGGTCGCCGGGTCAATCACGTTCACTTTGCGCTGGGGACCAAATCGGCAGACAAACAACGGCAACCGGTCATTTTGGCCCTCCGCCCAGCGATATTCGATAGACCGCGTTGTGGCCGTCAACGTAACCAGTTTCGCCCAGCCCTTCGAGAAAGGCCGAAAAGGGCCGCGCGTAAACACCGCAGCAGAAGCGGCGTTGACAAACCCGATCACTGGCGGCGGTCCCCCCTGCTGCGCACGCGCGGCGAGCGGCCACGTCGCGCGCCACCGACGAAGCGTGATGAACTCGCGCCGCCGCATGTCCGCTGCCAAGGTCAGGTGACGGCATCGTAGCGGTTTAGTCGGGCACATTGATAGCCATGAAAGCCATTTCCGCACTGCACAGCCAATGTCTCAGTTGGGTCATTCTCGACCGAAATGGGTTGTCCGCGCCATGTCCGGTTTGCCCCCGATAGCGACCGAACTGCGGACATCGCTGGAGGTCGGTTTCGTGCCAACAAGAGACTCATGCACCACAGCAAATTTGGGAATTTCGACCAGTTATGCCGCCTGATCGAGCCGCGCGTCGATTTCCTGACGCAGCAAAGCGAAATCGATCGGCTTCGTCAGCAATCCAACGGCTCCCTGAGCGATTGCGTGCCGCTTGGTGTCCTCGTCGCCATAGGCGGTTATCATGATCACCGGTACGTTTGGCCGTTCGGCCCGCACCTTCGGCAACATCTCAAGGCCGCTCATGCCGGGCATGTTGATGTCGGACAGGATCAGGATCAGCGACGGGTCGGCGATGACCTTGATGCGTTCCAGCGCGGCTGGAGCCGACAGCGCAAATTCCATGATGAAGCGGCCCGAACGAAGATCACGCCGGAATTGCTGGCGGAACATGCTTTCGACATCGGGTTCGTCATCGACGACGAGAATATGGGTGCTCAAGTTGTGCCTCCAGCCGCCTCTCGTGAGACTATTGTTCGCGGCAGGGTTATTATAAATTCGGTAAAAACACCTGGCTCTGTATCGACGTCGATCGTGCCACCGTGTTGTTTCACAACGATGTCGTGGCTCATCGAAAGACCGAGCCCAGTTCCCTCGCCTGCGGGTTTGGTCGTAAAGAAGGGGTTGAATATCTTCTCCCTTACCTCCGGAGCAATTCCGATGCCGTTGTCACGGATTCGGATTTCGATCTTGTCCCCCAGATTTTTCGTCGCGGCACTTAGCGTCGGCTCGAAGCCGTCACCGGTCTCAACCGGCACGTCTGGTCGCTGCATAAAATCCGTTAGAGATCAGGTTAAGCAAGACGCGGGTGATTTCCTGGGGATAGACATCGGCCATTCCAGCATCAGGGTCGAGGTCCCTCTGCAGCGCGATGTTGAAACCGGATTTTTCGGCGCGCGCCCCGTGGTAAGCGAGGTTGAGACTCTCATCGATGATGGCATTGATCTCGACGGGACGGCGCTCGCCAGAACCTTCGCGCGAATGCAACAGCATATTCTTTGACGATGGAATCGGCGCGCTTGCCGTGCTGCACGACTTTTTCGAGATTGCCTTTCAGCATCTGCGTTAGATCGTCGACCTCCTGCCGCATCTCGTTCTTGAGCGCGGCGGCCTTCAGTGTGTCATTCAGCTCATCGACCAGTTCTGCCGAAAGCGCGGAGAAAGTTATTGACGAAATTCAGCGGGTTTCTTGATCTCGTGTGCGATCCAGCGGTGAGTTGGCCGAGCGAGGCCAGTTTCTCGGTCTGGATCAGGCGATCTTGCGCGGTGCGCAGTTCGTCGAGGGATTGCGACAGCTCTCGCGTGCGATCCTGCACCTCGTTGAAGAGACGCGCGTTCTCGATCGCGATTGCGGCTTGATCCGCGAAATGCCGCCAACAGGGCGATCTGCAACTCGGAGAACGGTCTGATCTCCTTGCGGTAGATCGTAACGCGAGCCGCGCAACGATCCGCTCTTGCGAAGTGCGACCACCAGCGCGGACCGCGCCCCCCCTTGTCGACGACGGCGCGGCGAAGCGGATTTCCTGCCCGATAAGCCTCCTCGTCCTTCTGGTCCGCATTGTGAATCAGGTCCTCGCCGTTCATAAGACGCCAGTGCGCATCTCCCGGCCGAGGTTGATCCATCCCCGCGTCGAAATGTTCGGCGAGTGCCGGTGGGACGCCCAGTTGTGCTGCGAACGCGAAGCGTTCGCCGTCATAGGTCGTCAGAAATCCGAATGATGCTTCGCAGAGGTGCAGCGCCCGGGACAGGATCGCCCCGAAACACGGGTTGTACGTCCGATGGCGATCGGGCGATCACCCGCAAGATGTCCGATGTGGCGGTCTGCCGCTCTAGGGACTCCTTGGTCTCGTTGAACAGCCGGGCGTTGTCGATGGCGATCACGGCCTGGTCAGAGAAAGTCCGACGAGAGCGAGCTGCTTTTCCGAGAGTTTTAATCCCGCCTGTAGGTGGGTAAGGATGATCGTGCCTATGCCCTTGTCCTGTTTGATTAGCGGCACGAAGATAATGGATTGAAAACCGCCAGCTGCCGCCGCTTTGCGAGTAAACTCGGGCGTATCCGGAGCCGCGATATCGGGAATTTCGATAATCCGGCACTCCAGTATGGCGCGTGCGGACGGTGCGCGTTCAGGATCAAACGGGATCGGATATATCGCCTTGGCGCGTTCAGTATCGAAGCCCGGTAGGGTCGCCGCGGTTGCATTCCAGTGCAGTTGGCCATCCTTCAGAGTTGTAATCGTTGCACCGCACGGGTCGAAAAGCCGTGCTGCGCTATCCACGATGGCCTCGAACACCGGCTGCACATCTGAGCGCGAACTGGCGATGACCTTTCAAGATTTCCGCTGTCGCGACTTGCTGTGCGGTCACTTCATCGAGATTGCGCCGGAGTTCCGCGATGATCTGTTGGGGATCGGCTGCCTTGCCGCCTGGTGACGCGGTCATTGTTCAGCTCATCACGCCCTTGGCTTTAGTTACACTGAGGTCCTCCCAAAGGCGGACCGTCTCGTTCGAACCTTAGTATACCCTGAAAAATGCACTTAGTGCATAGCAGCAAATTTGATCCCCAATGTCGCACAAGGGTCAAAACCGGTCCTGAAGACCCCGAAACGTCACTTCCGGTCTAGCCTGAACAACGGACATCGTCACACCACTCGGGCATGTCCGTTTGGTGCCGCAACCCGACTCATGCGGTGCAGCAAAGAGCGCCATTACTCAATCACCTCGTCGGCGATCGCAAGCAATCCTGGCGGGACTTCAATTCCGAGAGCGCGTGCCGTTTGCAAATTGATGGCGAACTCGAATTTGGTCGATTGCTGCACCGGCATATCGGCGGGCTTCGCTCCTTGCAGGACTTTGCCGGTATAGACTCCGACTTGATAGAACATGTACGCGATGTCGGCTCCGTAGCTCATCAGCCCGCCGGCGGCGACAAGATCACGATCCGGGTAACTCGCCGGTATCTTGTCGCGCGCTGTCAACGTGGCAAGCTGCCTTCGCTGGCTGACGAAGAATGCGTCGGCCGCGACGAACAGCGCATCGGCATGCCCGCGGCCAAGAACAGCAAAGGCCGCGTCGATCTCGCTGATCGAACTCGCATTCAGGACCTGGATTTGGAGGCCGAGGGCGGGGGCCACTTGCTGCATGTCGTGTACTGTGTTCTCCGCGACGGAGACATTGGCAGGGTTCACAAGTACGGCGATGCGCACCGCTCTTGGGACAAGCTCCTGCAGCAGACGGAGGCGCTTTGCTGCCACCTCCTGTGAAAAGAAATTGATGCCGGTGGCATTGCCGCCCGGTCGAGCAACGCTGGCCACAAGACCGAGCCTGACTGGGTTGTCGCCGACGCCGAAAACAATGGAATCAAGGGAGGCGATGATGAGAACTGGCTTCAAATTGCACATCGTAGTTCTGGCGCTCGGCGTTGCCGTCCCGGCTGCGGCTTTCGCTCTCGAAGCAGGCATACGCGACGTCCCGGCCAAGCAAATAACAACACCTAGTGCCAACGTCAGCCCGCAGGAGCAGGCCCTCATCGGGGCACCGCTGCCGCCGTTCTGGAACGATCATCCCAAGGATACGGCCGAATGGAAGGCGCTGATCAACTCGCGCGCTGACCAGATCAATAAGACGTTGCCGGGCATGCGCGAGAAGCTCGGCGTTAAGTCCGAGCAGATGACGATCGCAGGGGTGAATTGCTATATCCTCACTCCCGACAACATTCCCGAACAAAATCGCAATCGCCTGCTGGTTCATGTGCATGGCGGCGGGTACGTCTTCGGCCCCGGAGAGTCCGCTACGCGTGAAGCGATCCTGATGGCGGGCTTCGGCAAGTTCAAAGTGATCTCCATCGACTACCGCATGCCGCCGGATTTTCCTTATCCGGCTGCGATGGACGACGCGATGGCGGTGTGGAAGGAGGTCGTAAAGACCAACGACCCGAAGAAGATGGCGATCTTCGGCACCTCGACCGGCGGGGGGATGACGCTCGCGATGGTGCTGCGCGCCAAGACGGAGGGACTGCCGCTCCCTGCCGCCACCGCGCCCGGCACCCCATGGTCGGACATGACCAAGACCGGCGATACCTTCTTCACCAACGAGAAGGTCGACAACGTCCTGGTGAGCAACGACGGCTGGCTCGGCGAGGCCGCGAATCTCTATGCCAATGGCCATGACCTGAAGGATCCGCAACTTTCGCCTATTTATGGCGACCTGTCCGGTTTCCCGCCGACTATTCTCACATCGGGCACGCGTGACCTGTTCCTGTCCAATACGGTGCGCGTGCATCGCAAGCTGCGTCAGGCCGGAGTTGTCGCGGATCTTCACGTGTTCGAAGGCCAGTCACATGCGCAGTATGCGGGTGATCCCAATGCGCCCGAGACGAAAGAGCACTTCGGCGAGCTGACGGCGTTCTTCGACAAATATCTGGCGAAGTAGGACCACGGGCAGATTTGAATTTATCGGGATCGAGGTCTCAAATCTCGGGACGGGATGATTTCGCCGATCCATTCCAAGGCACGACCTGGAGCGCAACGTCTTCTCTGGCCCTCGGATTTTGTCGTATGTCCGCTTCGCGCCAGCATCAGTCATTCGACAAGCTTGTCGGCATTTGCCGATCGGTCATTGTAGTGCGTTGCCGGCATTTCCGCCGGCCCTTTAGCGCGGGCAAAAATAACGCACAGGCGACTTGCTGAGCCAGTGCTGAAGGTTCTGACCAAAACGGTCAAGGCCACCCGGAGACTGGCCGCCAGCCTGCGTTCGGTGAGCGTTGGGGCGTCACGACCAGTAGTTCAAAGCACCAAAATTTTGTCTCGAAGGGTTGCGTCCGCCGGCGCCAGTTCAATCGGGGGGCGCCAGGGGGCGGGTTGGCGCGCTCGAGTGCCGCGATATACGGCTGAGATAGTCGAATTGTTTGTCGGCAAGGCCTACGTTCTATCCCGTAAGGCGGGAAACCGTCCCGATGCCCACCCCCTGCTCGCGCGCAATGGTGCGAATGCTCTTGCCTGCGGCGCGGGCGGCTCGGATCGTTTGGACCTTGGCTGCATCCTCCGCGACGGTTGCGGGCCGACCAAGTCGCATCCCTTCGGTCTTTGCCCGCGCCAGCCCGAGCCATGACACGTTCCCGGATCATGGCGCGTTCAAACTCGGCAAACACGCCAAGCATCTGAAACATCGCGCGACCGGAAGGCGTGGACGTATCGACCCCTGCTGGTGCAGATAGAGATCGACACTCTTGGCCGGAAGATCCCGGAGCACCGCCAACAGGTCCGTCCAGCGACCGACCCAGGCGGTCATCCGCCTCGACGAAGGGCTCATTACCACCGACTTACTACCGACCGGCGTGACCCGGCTTGGGCGAGCACGCTGGCGCCGTACTTGCACCGCCATGGACACGACGAAAACACGGTCGAGGGCTGGCGTGCCGAGCAGTGTGAGCTCGGTCCGCTGCCGCGACGCAAGGGTCAGTTCGTCGGCTAAAAAACCTGTGCAAGGTGGCCGGCGAAGATCCTGAAACGGACCGAAGCTTAGACGCCGCCTGGGCTGAAGTCGTGAGGCGGTGACGGAGTGACGATAGTGACGCACCGTGCCGGTCTTTCCCCCATGCACGCGCGCAGGGAAACAAAAGCGGCAAACTGCGTCACTTCCGTCACTCCGTCACCTCCACCCGTGGAACTGGGTCGGCCGGCCTTGATGCGTTCGTGGATGGTTGCGCGGTGGCGGCATCGACCAGCGGCACATGCCGTTCCGGTCAACGACCATGCCGTCAAGCGGTCGGCGTTGAACGTCTCGGGCTACGTAAGGCATCGGGAATTGCGCCGGGGGATCGCGGAAATGTGGGACAATCACCGGTACTGGAGTCCCAGACCGATCAAATCCCGATATATACCCCGGTATCTCCCCCACCCCCCCGCTGAACGATTCCGATCCGTTCGCGGGAGGTGGCCTCAATCTGCTAGGCGTGCGCGCACGTTGATGACCGAGCGCGCCGTCCACTTGCCGCCGCGAGCACTAGGGAGGCCGCGCCGTTGAGGGCCTTGCGCCGTTGCGTTGGCGCTCAGCCCCGCAAATTCAGACAGAATGTCGCGGAGTTGCTCGGCACGGCGCATTGGCCTGCTGGCGCAGCACCTCGGCACCCGTTTCTGCATCTCGGCGGTGATCGGCTTGGACCATGCGGATTGCCCAGCTTGACTTGCCGCGCGCCTTGGCGGCTGCCAACGCTTCCTTGGTGCGCTCCGAAATCTTGAGACGCTCCTGCTTGCGGCGACCAGCGGCCATGATGCCGACCACGATCTCGTTCGCTTCCGGCATCTCGGTGACGACGAACTGAACCCCCTTCGACATCCGAGCAGGAAGGCAACATCGCGCGAAAGCGATCGAGTTTTGCCATCACCATCGTACGCTGTAGGCCGCACGCTTCCAGCGCGGCTTGTGTAGCGCCGGCCTGTTGTGATCGTGCTTGCCGCTCTCGACCTCGACATAGTTCCTCGACAGCTTCCATCGCCCGCCATTGAGAAACGCTCGACTGCGGCCTCTGCGCCTCGAGGCCGAGACCGCTTTTGCCCTGCTTTTGGTCGGAAACTCGAATGTAGGCGACTATTTGCCTGATGCCAATCTACTAAACGAACGTTTAGAGATTATGCAAGGGAAATTGCAAGGCTGGGCGAGAGCGTGCTTATCGGCGGCCTTTTCGCGCCACGGGCGGCCCGAGACTCACAGAGAGGCGTTTGGGTGGGGCCGTCTACCCCACCACGAGCCTGTTGAAATAACTCATTGGCGGTCGTAGGGGCGCGCGGCAAATGGCCTTCTGGAAGCAGGATGCGGCCTGCACGCGCCTGGCTTACACAGGCCGACTATTCCGCCCGGCACATAGGGCAGAATGCCCTGTGAGCTAATCACCTCGATTGCAACAAGCTGCGGCTGATCGAAACGGCCTTATTTTTTCAGTGCTTCATGCTCAAGCAACAGCGGCTCTTCTTTATCGACATCAATGATCTGCCTGATGATAACCCGAATAGGTCCACTATCCTCGCCGTTGTGGACTTGAGGCGCACGTCCCCAGCCACGATCCAGCAGGATGCCTGCCGCCGACACCCGCGCCGCCGCTGGCTGGCCTCTTGGCTGACGATCCCGGCGAGCACCTTGATGCATAGCTCGGTGTGCCCCCTCGCCAGCGACCGCAAATCGGCAGGTATTGTCTTTCGGGGCAAAGGTTTACGGGGTGGATCTACCCCCTCCTGTTGGCGGTGTCCGGCGCGGCGATAATCACGCGAATAATATAACACAAAAGGCGCGCACCCTCCTGAAGAAGATGCAGGCTCTATTCTATCGATGCGGAAAATCTGCTCAGGCCAGCTCTCGGATGGCGATGGGCGCAACTGTGTCCGAATAAGGACAGGGCTGATTTTCCGCGGGTGTTGGAATCTGATCACACCCATCAGATCGTCGGGCCCGACAAGAGCAAAATCCGCCGGCGTGAACCGGAGGGGCGTGGCACGGACCTGAGCCAGCGCCCCCACCGGAAAAAGTGAGCCCCGATTGTGAGGCAGTTCACATTTGCGCGGCGGAGGGTCTGCTAAATTTAATGGCGCTGGGGATTTCAGGGGCCCAGCAACAGGCGCCGCCGGGACACGATTTTTCGAGCCCGACGGCGTAGTTTTTTTTTTGACGATCGGCTTACCGCCTGAGCCGTCTTGTGTGGCTGGCGACCCGTTGCGGTCGCGCTTTCTGACTGATCGGCGCCGGCGCTTCATCAGCCTGATGCGCGCCCGCTTGGCTCCGTTGAAGGCCACTTGCTTCATTTGACCGACGCAGCGTCTGGCGCGGGAGATCTAGAGTTTGCCTTTCAGCGCTGCGCGCCACCTATCGACCGGTGACAAGTCATCCTCGTGAGTGACAACGGAGTGAGGACGGCCTTCCAGCATTTCCCACCGCTGGAACGATTCAATCGCCCTGTTGAGACCTGATCGCGCTCTCCAATAACGCGTCACCGCCCTCGGCCATTCGCCAAGCCTCATGGCGCTGGTCGAGAAGTCGCGCCACTTTAGGCGGTTATGGACAATAGTTCAGCCGGGGGCTTGACGGGCATCCACTGATGCGCATGCATCAGCGGATTGTTTTTGCGATCGGTCATCCGGCAAGTGATGGAATTTTTTTTTTTTAAAATGGTGCTATGCACGCTGTCAGCCTTGGTCATCGGATTTTAACCCTTTCGATGGTTTGAGGTTAGAGCCGGGCGAGAAGAGTGAACGCTTCCCCCTCGGCTTGCATCTGTGATATCATAGACACATGAAAAATACAAATGTGATTCACGGAAGCGACCGAGGCCAGCCCCGACCGGGAAAGGTGTGCTCAATAGTAGTCCGCCTGCAGCCGCCGCCAGCTCATCCGGCTCGATGCCTGGATCGCCAAGCAGAACGCTCCCACTGACTCGCCCTGAGGCAATACGGGCCATGATGGAGACAATCCTCCATATTCTGTCGAAAGATCAGGGCGAGAAGCCTGCCAAGAAGGCGAAGATCCGATGAAAGAAAGGACCCTGTCCAAAATTACGGCGGCCGGCGCGGTCGCAACGGGATGGCACAAAGGGCGCTAGCGGCCACCCAAATCCACAATGGACCGAGTACGAAATGCAGTCAGTCGACGAATGGATCGCACGTCAGGACGCGAAACTTGATCGCCCCGAAGCCATCCGCCGCCTGGTCGAGCTCGGGCTGAAGGCGAAAGGGAAATGACCCATGCTCTCAGCGATGCAATATCCGCATTAGTTGATGGTAGCCGGAGGCGTCCTCATAGTGATCGGATTTGTCGGTTTTGCATTTCAAAAAAACAACGCTGAGACGGTTGAAAACAGCAAACACGACCAACTGATGAGCGGAACCACGCGCGGCCAGGGCGCAGACGACGCCTGGGCCGAAAGCGAAGGAAAGATGACGCGATCACAGCGAAGCCTATGAGGTCGTGCCGGTCGAGGCCGGGCCGAATGGGCCACCTAAAGGTTGATGGACCGTCAAGCGAAACGGTCTCCCGGTGAGAAACTTTCCCGGCAGGGAAATGGCTCAGCGGTACGCGACCGATCCGGAATACAGAGCGAGCCTGATCGCAAGAAAGGCGTGGGAGAAGACGAAAAGGAAATAGCCATGTTCCTCTGCCTCACTCTGCACTTCGGGACGGCACGCGGATCGAGGAAATCCGATTTGCAACGCGGATCAGGAGCAGCGCTTAATGCTGCGGGCATCAAGACCATAGGCGAAGTCCGCGAAGCGTCAGACGCGACACTGCTGACCAGGCTCCATCGCACATCTTCGCGAGACGCTCGGTCTGCCATCATGCCGGATGGGGCCAGACCCCAGGCAAAAAGCCACCCTGATTCGCCGAAAATTCAATCTTCAATTACCAATTCCCCGACTCAGCGGAAGCTGGCATCTAGCGCGGAGGATTGTCAAAGCGATTATCCGCAATGACCTACAAAGTGATTGCTCTGGAATTTGTCGTTCCGACATTGTTAGCCATCGCGCTGGCGATCGTGCTTTCGATCTGCGCCGTCCATTTGATTGATAACTACCTTGGCCCGATCGGCCAGGCGGAAGCCAATTACTCCACCACAGGAAGGGAATGATTTGCTGAATTGGTTTGCTTTAACCTGCGGGACGCGTGGACCAATGACAGAACCCGAGGATGCTTCTCGACCATGGACGCAGGCTGACGATGATAAGCTGCGGAAGTTGGCGCCCACGGGCCTCAGCTCAAGAGCGATCGGTATCCGGATGAACCGGACCGAAAGTGCCGTCCGTTCACGTGCCAAACAGCTGCAGGTAACTTTAAGAAAAATCAGGCTGAGGCAATTGCAGATGGGCTGAAAGCGAAGGGAAGATGAACCAAAAATCTCGGCTAGAAACCGGCCTCAAAGTTGGCGATCGCGTCAGGCTGATCGCGGAGACCATCGCTTGGAAAACCGAGAAGACCCTTCAAGGTCAAATAGCAGAGGTCATCGAGCTCCGGGACAACGGCCGGGTTTCCCTGCGTTTTGACAACGGCAGACTTCTTTTGGGCCAAGAGGCTG
This sequence comes from uncultured Alphaproteobacteria bacterium, assembly GCA_963710235.1. Lineage (GTDB taxonomy): Bacteria > Pseudomonadota > Alphaproteobacteria > Rhizobiales > Xanthobacteraceae > Bradyrhizobium. Next base: position 813,424 of record CAVPZI010000004.1, on the reverse strand, counting down.
GATCATTTGAGCGTGCTGCAGGGCTGGGGTCGAAAGACGAAAAGCAAATAATGCCTTCGCGTCCGAGTCACCTTCCCCACAATCGCGAGCGCACCGCGCTGCAACGGCTGCGAACAACTCCGGGGTTGCCATTGGCAAAACTGCATCCAGCGGGCAAGCAAACTATTCCAGGGATGTTGGCAAAGGGCTGGATTGAAAGGCGCTCAGACGGTCGGGGTGGTACGGGGTATTCCATCACGCCGGCCGGCGATGTGGCATTGAAGGCGAAAATTCCAGACCACCCTGGAAGACGTTGACGCAATTTCGGGCGGCTTTTCGAGTGCTCTTCATCATCCGTCCCCGTCTACCGGCCCCCTTCCCGCTGGGACTGAGACGATGGTAGGCTCATTCAAACGGGATGGATCTTGGAAGTGGCCGAAGGTGAACGGGGGAGTAAGGTGGCCGTCAACAAGCTCGCCTGGGCCCAAGTCGGACGGGTGACCGAACCGGGCCGCTACATGTTCAAGTTCCGGCTGGTTGACGATCACCGCAGACGATCTTGCGATCTGGCAGAAGTACCCGACCGCAGCATTCACCCTCTACAGCACTTCGTTGGCCACGGCACTCGAAACCGATGACAAAACGGATGAGGAAGCAGGCGACGAATTTCGCCTCGGCACATTCGAGCTACGATTCGATTCCAACTATTCGGGACGCGAGAAATGACCGCCTTCGAACGGTCTTTTTGTTTGACGATCGTCTTCGCTATCGCGACCCGTTCTAGTCGGGTATGACGTTCCCAGTGTTTCGTAAACTCATAGTCGTAGCTGCATGGTCGCTCCTTGGCTTCGTCGCATATGCGACGATATCGCCGATCGAAACGAGACCGACCCTGTCCACCTCGCCGAATTTTGAACGTCTCGCCGCGTTTATAGTTCTCGGCGCGCTCTTTTGCTTAGCGTATCCGCGACATGTTAGGCTTGTGTGCTTGATCGTTCTTGGTAGCGCGATGCTGCTCGAGCTTGCCCAGCTGCTGACGACTGATCGCCATGGCCGATTTCAGGATGCGATCATTAAAATGACGGGCGGCGCTATAGGCATAGTCGGCAGGCCGAACAATCCTCTATTTCCAGCAAGCTAGTCGCTGGTTCCCAGAATTTAACCCACAGCGCCCTTGCTTCCATAAATTATTGATGTGGCTGCGACAAAGGCCATCCCGAGGGGTGTTGCACGCGATGGTCGCCGCACTCCGTTTGATCCAGATCAACGCTGCCGCTCGACTGCCGCCAACGATGGCGCATGGCATTTGATCCAAGACGAGCTTCCATCATCGAAGTTGCCGGGATCGCGACTGCCATTTTGAGCGTGGCTCTACTCGCCTACGCCCTGTTTTCCATTTGCAGGCGACAGCATGAAGGCCGGGGGGGCTAGCGCCACTCCTCCTCGCGCTCCCGGCGCACCGCCTCGCTCGCCGGGTTCTTCGACTTGAGCCACGTCTTCGACGGCCCGCTGCGATAGGGCGCATCCGTCCGCTTCGACACGATGCCCTCCAGCCCCATGCGGCAGACGTGATCGAACACGGTCGGGCCGTCACCCGTCAGATGCTCAACGAACTGGATGGCTCGCCGCTTGGCCCTGCCGATCAGCTTGGCGAGCCGCCGCTTGCGCTCGATCAGCGGCAGGTCGCGCAGGTCGTCGCCGTCATGCTCGATCAGGTCGAAGGCGTACAGCACCGCCTCATGGCCCCGGCGCTGGCTCCGCAGCGCATGGAAGTCCGGCGTCCCGTCGTCGCGGGCGATCACCGCCTCGCCGTCGATCAGGAACGATGCGCCTCGATGCGGAGCGGCGGCTTCAACGATGGCCGGGAAGCGGTCGGCCCAGTCATGGCCGTTGCGCGTGAAGCAGCGGACGCGCGAGCCATCCCGGCGCACCATCAGCCGATAGCCGTCATGCTTGATTTCGTGAACCCAGAGCGGGCCGGACGGTGGCCGCGCCACCTTCGACGGCTGGCACGGTTCGATGAAGCCGGAGGGACGCCGCACGATCATCAGCCGAGGATCAAGGAAAGGGTTGTTGAGTCATGCTGCCGCCGCGCGATCCTCTTTGTCGGCCCCGCGCATGACGATCCTGAGCGCATCATCCGGCAATGGCCGCTGCAGCGCCTTGGCTTCATCCCACGGTGCGCGCATCCACACGTCACGCTCTTCGTCGGTCGTCAGGATCACCGGCATTGCCTTCGGATGGATCGGCTCGACCACCGCGTTCGGCGATGTCGTGAGAAAACCATAGACCTGATGCGGTCCCGGCACCGGCTTGGACTTCGTGCCGCGATCACCGTTGAACGTCGTCCAGATGCCAGCGAAGGCGAACAGCGCGGTCATCGTTGAGCGCGAACCACACCACGTCCTTTTTCTTGGTCTCGGGTTCGGCTCCGGCGCGTACTCGGCGAAGCTGTTGGCGGGACAAGCACGGTTCTCCGGCTTGAGCCAGCCCGCCAGTGTGACGATGCGTTGCGATGTTGGTGACCGACCGCTTGCGGTGGCGGCGGCATGCCCCAGCGCATCATCGTCATTTCGGGTCGCGCTTGCGGACCACCGGAGCCGGATAATCCGGAAATACGCCCGGCATCGGCGCGAGGTTGCCGACATAGCGGTTGATGACGCGGAACAGCGCAGCGATGGCCGCTTGGTTGGTCGTGATGCTGTAGAGGTTGCACATCCTGTCGCACCTATGCCTCGTTCACAGCGCAGTCGACTGCCGTCGCATGCATTCTGCTTTCAAGGAGCGCGATCGGTCCCCTGATGTTCTAGCGCAGCGTTTCGCAAAGCGTATGTCCAATGGTTGCGTCGCATTGTCACGGCTAACATCGACGGCAACTGCGCGATTCGGCATTCGCTGTCGTATCTCATTCGCACAAAACCTGGCTGCCATCGACGGTCACCTGTCGAGCCCTCCAGACGCTTTGTCAGCATCGAACAGCAACGGCGGTCCATCGACGCTACCAATGGTCAAACGCTTCTCGCAAGCTATCAGCGTCGTCCGATGTATGCAACGGAATCAAAGTTCTGCTCATTTCGGGCCTCTATCTCCATGCTGCAGACTATCATCGTTCTCCCGGCCACCATGTCGACGGCGGATCACTGGCGGAAATCTTGGTCGCGCGCAGCGCGACCAGATGGCTGCGCTTGTAGGGATAGCCGCGAACCTCCGAGCAGTCCTTGCAGCGCATGTAGCGTTCCAGTTCATGGACCGGCGTTGCCTTCGGTCGCCGCACGATGTCGAGGGCAACGGTCTGATGCGTGTTGCAGCCAAGGCATTTCACTTCGAGATAGCCGAATCCGGCATTGAGCGCGTCGCCGAGCGCGGGCGATGGCTGCGCCGGTCCCTGAAAGCCGAGCATGCGCTTGTTCCACGCCTCGCAGGCGAGCCGGTCGGCTTCCTTGCGTGCTTCCGTCGCCCGCTCCGCCGCCGCCCGGACCGATGCGCCGTAAATGGTCTCGCGTGACTTGGTGCCCATGCGAGAGAGGATGCGCCGGGCCGCGATGGACAGGCAAGCCGCTACAGATTGCGGTGGATGGCGTGCCGGGCACAAGGCGGACGCCCGGAGCAGCCGGTCGTCAACGCAATGGCCCCGGTCGGGGAGGAGGATAGGCCGGGGCAGTTGGCGGGGGCTCTGAATGACCGACAGCGGTGCACCCAGCCCGGCTATTCAAACTCAAAAATCAAGTAGGAGACATTGTCCCGAAGGACACTGTCCCGGGGTGCAGGATCAGCCCTTCACTGCAGCCGCCGCCTGCGCGCCTATGCGTATGATTATCCAAAACAACCGGGTTTCCACGAACGCTTTGGTCCGCGCAACATTGTAGACACAAAAGCCACAAGCGTTGACGATCCGACGACCGACCCACGCTGGGGCAGAGTTGGCAAACAGACCATCGCGGACGGCGGTCCGTTGCCACCGCATCCGAACATGGACCCCAAAGCGCAAGACTTGATCTGGAGGACATCGATACCGAGCTTGTCCGCCGATCTAACGATTTCATGGACCGCTCGGTAAAGGCCAACAAGCCATTCTTCCTCTGGCACAACGCGACGCGCATGCATGTCTGGACCCACCTCTCGCCCAAGTGGCAGGACAAAAGCGGCTTCGGCCTATATGCCGATGGGATGATGGAACTGGACTGGGAGGTCGGTGAAATTCTTCAAAAAGATCGATGACCTTGGTATCGCCGATAACACCATCGTAATGTTCACCAGTGACAACGGCGCGGAAATCTTCACATGGCCCGACGGTGGCAATCATCCGTTCCGTGGCGAGAAGGGTGTGACATACGAAGGAGGCTTTCGCGTCCCGATGGTCGTGAAATGGCCCGGCACGATCAAGCCGGGTACCGTCGTGAACGAGATCACAGCGGCCGAAGACTGGATGCCGACGCTGCTCGCCGCCGCCGGTAACCCGACCGTCAAAGAGAACTTGCTGACTGGCATGAAAGTGGGTGAAAAAACCTTAGAGATCCATCTCGACGGTTACAACTTCAGGCCCTTCTTTAAGGGCGAAGTCACCACCGGACCGCGTCACGAGTTCTTCTATTTTGGTCCCGATGCCGACTTGTTGGCGATGCACTCAGACGATTGGAAGATCAACTTCAAGACCATCAAGGGTAATCTCTTCAATGGTCAGATCGAGACGACGACTGCTCCCATCGTGACGAACTTGCGGCAGGACCCATGGAGGGAGCGTTCCCCAAACTGACAGCATGAACTACGGCAAATGGTGGGGCGAAAAACTCTGGACCATGGTGCCCGCTGTGAACATCGTGGCCGGGTTCCTACAGACGTTCAAAGACTTTCCACCTAGCCAAGCGAGCGGCTCTCTCACCGTTAGCCAGTTTCTGGAGGCTGTCTCAAAAGGTGCCTCGCGCAGCGGAAAATAGAAAGTTACTTGGCGACATTATGGGCGGCCTCAAGGGCCGCCCGTAGACGACAACAGCGGACAGCACCCACGATGACTGCGCGGGCAGCGCGCCTTGCCTCGCTCGTCACGCCTCGATCACCGAACGACCGGATAAGCCTTGGCGCGCTTCCGTCGCGGCGCTGGTGCCGCCTTCGCTGCGCGCCGGTTCAGCGCCCGCATCATCGCGATCCGGGCGAATATGGTCGGTCCGTTGTGCTGGACGACCAGCAGCAGGGCTTCCATCGCGGCCTGCCATTCGGCGGTGATGTATTCGGCGGCATCGCGCAGTGTCGGCAGCTTGCGCCCATCGGGCAGGCTGATCGGATCGTCAAACCTCGCGGACCACGGCACTGGCCAACCCCCATTGGCGGCGTCATCCGGCGACAGTAGCAGAGCCCGGCGCGATAGGCGTTAGCGGCCCCGTACAACGCGCCGGGAGCGCAGGGCTACAGGACACCGGCTGAGCCGCGCCAGCGCACAGGCGGCCCCGTCCGCCGCAGTTGGCCGGCCACCGGGCCTGACCATTGTATCCCAAGGCGCTGGCGCGCCACCGATGCATAGGGAGGTCGGGGACAGGTTGGACGGTATGCGCGCAGACGATAGAGCGCGGCGACGTTCAGGTGGAAGTGCTGTCCGACCGTGATCACGTCGATGCTGCCGAGTTCATGCATCTGACGACCGTGACCCTAATCGCGAACGCGTGGTCGGCGCACGGCGAGCGCCACCGGACAGAGGACCGGCGATCAATTTCACACCCGCCGTTTTACGATTTGTTACGAATTGGTGTCAGTCTAACGCCATTGCAGATAGGTCGCGACGAGCGATAGCGAATGCCGAAAGGATTTAAACCCGGACCGGCTCGGTTGGCGGTCTCTTTCCATGGGGTGCCCACTATGCTCAAGGGCTTCGTGATTGCGGTCTTGCTGTTGCTGGGTGCATCGCAGGTCGATCAGTATTGCTGCCATGGCAAATATACGGACGGCGCGATAGCGATGCTGCGACAGATCAGGCACTCAGTTCGCGTTTGAGACGCAGCAAGATCCGAACTTTTGCGAAATGAAAGTAGCCGCCGATGCGCGGCAAGCACCGTCCGCCCGCAGATGCGCGACCGGAAACGACTTGCTAGCTGCTGACGGTTTCAACTTCCGGCGGTTTGAGCACTAGGCCGCCCTTGGACCAGTAAACCGTCCACGTCTCGTTAGCCGTTGCCGTCGTGTTACACCGACCAGCAGCAATGGCGGTTGCTGGGGTGGGGGCGGCGAAGGCTCGGCCACGGATACATTCGCGGATGCAGCCCGCTTTCCAGCCAATCAAGAAATGCCCTGCCTTCCGGTGTGATCTGCCAGCCTGAGCTGTCGCGCAAAATCAACCTTTGACCAAATATGTCGAGACCGGGGGCGCGGGCGGCCAGCCGCTTCAACCGGTCGGTCCAATCTGAGCCGCTGGTGTTCAGAATGCTCAGGTCGGAATTCAGTGCAGCAATTGTCGCCCGACCCTCAGGGTGGCTGACCAGCACTTTCAGAATGGCGATCTGTAGAGACACGCACAACTCCACGCCGCAACCGGAGACCGCTCAAATTAGTTCTGCCCGGATGGGTTGTCTACGGACCGGTCGAGTTAGCCGATGCGGAAATGAGTTCCAATCGGTATCCACGCTTTCGGTTATGCGCACTCCCGAAGGTGCCCCGAAGTGCCGAAGATGCCCGTGCCAAACGTGGGCATCTTCGACGGCCTTGTGACAAGCTGGGGTATTTCGGCACCGACGGGTAGTCCATTGCGCCGGTCGGCGGTCCCGCGCGGGTGGGCCGCCGGGAGTACTGCGGGGAGTGCGGGAAAATGACCCAATAACCAGTACCACTACTTGGTCGACATCGATCCCAGCCAACCGCCCCGGAGAGGCCCTACCCCCGTAACTAATCCTGCCTGATCAGGCCTACCTGCTCCAGCCACGGTCGAGTAAGTGAGACCCCCGCCGGGCAAGCCCCGCCAGCGCACAGGCGCCCGCGCGGCGCGTCGCCCAGGCCATCGGTGCGCGCTGCACGTTTTACACCAGATAATATCCGTCCGCTGCATTCAGCAGGTGGCGTACCAATCGTCAGGAAACGGAATAAAGGGCCAACCCCATCCGTTGTCGTTAGCTGCTTTGGGGACTGGCGCATTTGGCGATGGCAGCCGGGCAATAAAGACGTTTCGTGGCAAGGGCTCGGGCGTCACGATCTCCGGCAATCCGTTGAACTTGGCTCGCATGGGGCGTTACCCTTACAGTTGATCCACCCCCAAATTCCGGTTTTCCAAACCACATGCGCCGGAAGCCCCGATCACCAGCGTATCGCAGGCGCGATCCCGAGGCCAGCCCTTGGGGCCATTGTCTCAAAGGGGCAACCGACAAACCGGCGCGGTAGAAAAGAACCCGGAAACATCCCTGATCGCCCGCGTCATCCCCGGCCATCGGCCACGACACAGGGACGGGCGGCAGGCAGCGTCGACGCCAATAGAAGGCCGTACAGCGCGCCGGTAACGCAGGGCCACAAGTACACCGGCAAGCGGCGCCAGCGCGCCAAGGGTTTGAACCTTGAGCCGCTGGCGGCGACCCGCCTACCAGAGGCAATCTCTCGGAGGCTGTCATGACCCACTGGCACGACGCGATGGTCGATAGACCTGAAACGGATGGCGCGATCTATGTCACGGGCTGGACTATTTTCCGGCCTAGCCGTGCTCGGGGTGGTTGTTGCGATCTGGATTTTCGGGATTTAGACCCCTTTGCAGCCTCAAAACGATCTGCAGGCTCTCAATGCCGTTGCCGGTGCCGCTATCATCGGCGGCCACTTCATCACGGGCGAACGCAACGGCGGGATGGATGACTTTGCCGTGGGTTACACCGTGGATGACTTTATGAAATTACGAAAAATATCAATTATTTCAATGCGACAAGGAAGACATCACTGCATCCCCTCGGTGGCGCCGGCGATCGGCGGCGACGACATTTCGGCGCCCGACGGCACCGCCTTCTCGATCCGCCGGTTGAGCGCGTCGAGCGCGAGATAAATCACCGGCGTGGTGTAGAGCGTCAGAAGCTGGCTGAGCAGCAACCCGCCGATGATGGAAATGCCGAGCGGAAACCGCAGTTCGGCCCCGGTGCCGCTTTCGACCGCCAGTGGCAGCGCGCCGAACAGCGCTGCCAGCGTCGTCATCATGATCGGGCGGAATCGCAACAGGCAGGCCTGCACGATGGCGTCGGTTGCCGACATGCCCTGATGCCGCTCGGCCTCGAGCGCGAAGTCGATCATCATGATGGCGTTCTTCTTGACGATGCCCATCAACAGGATGATGCCGATCAGGCCGATCACCGACAGGTCCTGCCCGAACAGCATCAGCGCCAGGATGGCGCCGACGCCCGCCGAAGGCAGCGTCGACAGAATGGTGATGGGGTGAATGTAGCTCTCATAGAGCACGCCCAGCACGATGTAGATGGTGACCAGGGCTGCCAGGATCAGCCATGGCTGACCGGCCAGCGACTTGGAGAATTCGGCGGCGTCGCCGGCGAACAGCCCGACCATGCTGCCCGGCATGCCGATCCGGGTTTCGATCTTCCTGACCTCGTCGACGGCATCGCCCAGCGCCGCGTCCGGCGCCAGATTGAAGCTGAGCGCGATCGCCGGGAACTGAGCCTGATGGGAAATCGCCAGCGGCGCCGTGGTCCGGGTCAGGGTCGCGATCGCCGAGATCGGCACCTGCCCGGCGGGACCGCCGACACCGGGCGCGCCCGGCACATAGAGCTTGGTCAGGATCGACGGATCGCGCTGGTACATCGGCAGCGCTTCCAGCACCACCCGGTACTGGTTGGCCTGGCCGTAGATGGTCGAAATCTGGCGCTGCGCGAACGCGTCGTTCAGGGTGTCGGTCACGACCTGCAGGCTGACGCCGAGTTGCCCGGCGCGCTGGCGATTGACGTCGAGCGCCGCCCGCAAGCCGCCTTCCTGGGCTTCGGACGAGACGTCACGGAACATCGGGTCGCGCCGCAGCTCGGCAACCAGTTTGCGGGCCCACACCGAGACCTGGGCGGAATCGGTGCCGGTCAGGGTGTACTGGTATTGCGAGCGGCTCGACTGGGTCGAGATCTGGACGTCCTGCACCGGCTGAAAAAAGATCGTCATGCCGGGGATCGACGCCACCCGGTCCTTCAGCCGCAGGATCACCGCGGCGACGTCGTCCTTGCGCTCGTTCCGGGGTTTCAGCGACATCACCAGGCGGCCGACATTGGTGGTCGGATTGACCGATCCGGCGCCGATCACCGAAACCACGCCGGTCACGTCCGGGTCGGCCTTGATGGCATCGGCGGCCTGGGTCTGCAGCCTCTGCATTTCGGCAAACGAGACCTCGGCACCGGCCTCGGTCACCGCGGTGACGGAGGACGTGTCCTGCAACGGCAGAAAGCCCTTGGGCGCCACGACGTAGAGCGCGATCGTGGCGGCGATGGTCGCGAAGGTCACGATCAGCGTGGCGCGCTGGTGCCGCAGTACCCACAACAGCGTACGGTGATAAAAGGTGATCATCCGGTCGATGCCGCGGCTGATCGCCGCGAGGCCGGGAACCGACAGCTCCTCGCCGGCATGTTTCAACAGCCGCGAGCACATCATCGGCGTCAGCGTCAGCGATACGATGGCCGACGTCACCACGGCGATGGTCAACGTCAGCGCGAATTCGCGGAACATGCGCCCGACCAGTCCCGACATGAACAATAGCGGGATGAACACCGCGATCAGCGACACGGTCAGCGATATCACGGTAAAGCCGATTTCGCTGGCGCCGCGCAGCGACGCCTGCATGGCGCTCTCGCCGTTCTCCATGTGACGGACGATGTTCTCGATCATGACGATGGCGTCGTCGACCACGAAACCGGTGCCGATGGTCAAGGCCATCAGCGACAGGTTGTCGAGGCTGAAGCCGGAGAAATACATGATGCCGAAGCTCGTGATCAGCGACAGCGGCAGCGCCACGCCGGCGATCAGCGTCGCCCGCAGCGAACGCAGGAACAGCAGCACCACCAGCGTGACCAGCACCACGCTGAGGACCAGCGTGAACTGGACGTCATGCACCGAGGCGCGGATGGTGACGGTGCGGTCGCTGACGATGGTCAGCTTGACGCCGGCCGGTACCGAGCGCTGCAATTTGGGAATTTCGGCGCGGATCTGCTGCACCACCTCGATGACGTTGGCGCCGGGCTGGCGCTGGATATCGATGATGACCGCCGGCGTGCCCTGGTACCAGCCGCCGGTGCGGTCGTTCTCCAGCCCGTCGACGATCTGCGCCACGTCGCCGATGGTGACCGGCGAACCGTTGCGGTAGGCGATGATGATCGGCCGGTAGGCGTCCGCCGCGGCGATCTGGTCGTTGGCGGAAATGATGTAGGACTGCTGGGCGCCGTCGAGCGAGCCCTTCGGTCCGGAAACGTTGGCGCCGGCGATGGCGTTGCGCAGATCCTCCATGGCGATGCCATAGGCGGCAAGCCGGGCCAGATCGGCCTGTACCCGCACCGCCGGCTTGAGGCCGCCGAGCACCGATACCCGGCCGACGCCGGAAATCTGGCTGAGCCGCTGGCCGAGAACGGTGTCGGCAAGATCGCTCATCGCGCGCAGCGAAATCGTGTCCGACGTCAGCGCCAGCGTCATGACGGGGGCGTCCGCCGGGTTCACCTTGGCGTAAGTCGGCGGATACGGCAGCGTCTTCGGCAGCACCCCGGCGGCGGCGTTGATCGCTGCCTGCACATCCTGGGTGGCGCCGTCGATGTCGCGGTTGAGATCGAACTGCAGGGAAATCTGGCTGACACCGAACGAACTCGTCGACGTCATCGACGACAGCGACGGAATCTGCCCGAGCTGGCGCTCCAGCGGCGCGGTCAGAAGCGACGCCACCACGTCGGGGCTGGCGCCCGGCAGTTGCGTGCTCACCTGCACCGTCGGGAAATCGACCTGCGGCAGCGCCGACACCGGCAACGCCCAATAGCCGAGCGCGCCGCCGATCAATAGCGCGATGCCGAGCAGCGAGGTTGCGATCGGGCGGTGGATGAACGGTTCGGAGACGCTCATGGCTGCATGCTCATCGGCGAAGCGCCTGTCAAACGAGGGTTTTTGGAGTCATGGCTGCGATTTCGCTCCGCTGCCCGACTGATCGCCCCCTGCTGCGGGTCCCGCCGGACCCGTTTGATCGCCTTCGCCCTGACGGCGCTTGCCCCTGCGCTCGCCCTGTCCGTCCTTGCCTTGACCGTCCTTTGCTTGGCCGTCCTTCACCTGGCCGTCTTTCTGGCCACCCCCCTTGGTTTGCCGCTTGCGCGGCGCCAGATCGGCAGTCGGGGTTTGGTCGTCCCGGCCGACCACGACCTTCGAGCCCTCGGCAAGGTTGGCGAAGCCCGTCGTGACCACCCGATCGGACGGCGACAATCCCGAGGCGATCACCGCGTCGGTTTCGTTCTGCTGGGTCACGACCACCGGCTTGGCATGGACGATGTCATCCCCGCCGATCACATAGCTGAAGGTTCCGGCCGGGCCACGCTGCACGGCGGAGGTCGGCACCACGGTTGCCTTGGGTATGGTTTCGACCTTGAGCCGGACATTGACGAACTGGCCCGGCCACAATTGAAAGTTGGCATTGGGAAACTCGGCCTTGAGCTTCAGCGTGCCGGTGGTCGGATCGACCTGGTTGTCGATGCCGGCAAGCTTGCCGGTATCGACCACGGTGGTGCCGTCATTGCCAAACACGTCGACCGCAAGGCTGCCTTTGGCCGACGCCGCGTTGACCCGCACGATCTGCTGCTGCGGCAGGCTGAATTGCACCGCGATCGGCTGCAACTGGGTGATGATCACAAGGCCGGTGACGTCGGCGGCATGGATGATGTTGCCCTGGTCGACCTGGCGCAGGCCGGCGCGACCGGACAGCGGCGCGATGATCTTGGTATAGCCGAGGGTGGCCTGGGCATTGTCGATGGCGGCCTGGTCGGAATTGACCAGGGCTTCCTGCTGCGCCACGGTCGCGCGCTGGGTGTCGGCCTGCTGCTTGGAGCCGGCGTTGGAAGCGGCAAGCTGCTGGTAGCGGATCAGGTCGAGCCGGGCGTTGGCGAGCTGGGCCTCGTCCTGGGCTTTCTTGGCGACGGCCTGGTCGTACTGTGCCTTGTAGATGACCGGATCGATCTCGCCGAGCACATCGCCCTTCTTGACGTCCTGGCCTTCGGTGAAGTTTACCGCGATCAGCTTGCCGTCGACCTGGGAACGCACGGTCACCGTATTCAGCGCGCGGACCGAGCCGACCCCGTCGAGATAAACCGGCACATCCTGGATGCGCGGCATCGCGGCCAGCACCGGCACGGTCAGGTCCGGACGCGGCCCCCGACCGCCGGCCGCGACCTGTTTTTGCTGCCAGACTGTCCAGCCGATGTAGCCGAGACCGCCGAGGATCAAGAGCGTGATGGTGATCGAAACCGTGCGGCGGCGGGCGCGCGAGGCCACGCGGGCGACGCCGTCACCTGCCGCTTTGGCGGTTTCGTTCAGTTCCGGCTTAAAGAGCATTGACCGGTATCTCCATCTTGGGTTCCCAACCGCCCCCCAGTGCCTGGTAAAAGCTGACGAATGCCAACAGCCGGGCGAGTTGCGCCTGCCACAGCACATCCTCTGCCTGGAACAATGTAAGCTGGGTGTTTAGCACGGTTACGATGTCGGCAGTGCCGGCCCGCAGCTGCTGCTCCGAAAGCTGAAAGGCCCGTCGCGACGCCGCCACCACCACGCGCTGCAGCCGTAGTTTTTCGGTGGTCTCGCGGATCGACACCAGTGCATTGTCGACATCGGCAAACGCCGAAACCACCGTCTTGCGGTAGGTCTGCAGCAACTCATCCTGCCTGGCCTTGTTGAAGTCGAGGTTGCTCAACAGTTTGCCGCCATCGAAGATCGGCTGGGTGACGCCGCCGACCAGGCTGAAGAACGCCGCATGGGGCTGGAACAGCGCCACCAGCGCCGAACTCTGGTAGCCGCCCTGCCCGGTCAGCGTAATGCTCGGGAACAGTTGCGCCCGGGCGTTGGCGACATTGGCGGTGGCCGAGGCCAACTGCGCTTCCTGGCGCCTTATATCAGGGCGCTGGGTCAAGAGTTCCGACGGCAGGCCCGGGGTGACGCGCGGCGACGCGATCCCGTTCAGCGATCCGCCCGACACATGCACGCTTTCCGGCGGCCGCGACACCAGGGTGGCGAGCGCGTTGACGTTCTGCGCCAGGGTCTGCCGCAGCGGCGGCACCAGGGCGCGCTGATTGGCCAGCACGCTCTCCTGCTGGGCGACGTCGAGATCGGTGCCGGTGCCGGCTTTCAAACGCTGCTTGATGGCCTCGAGAATGCGCGAGGCACTGGCGATGTTCTGCTCGGCGGTGCGAAGCCGGTCCTGCGACGCCAGCACCTGGAAATAGGCGTTGGCCACCGCGGCATAGGTGGTGAGCGCAACCACGTCGCGATCGAAGCGGTTGGCGTTGGCGGTTTCCTCGGCCGCCCGGGCCGCTTCGCGGTTCTTGCCCCAGAAATCGAGCTCGTAACTGGCACTGAGCGACGCCGAGTAGTTGACGGTTTCGCGGCCGCCGTTGCTCAGGCCACTGGCGCTGGATCCGGAATTGCGGGCGTAGGCCTCCTGCCCGTTTCCACTTAAGGTGGGCAGCAGGGCCGCGCCGGTCACCCGCGCCTGCGCGTCGGCCTGAACCAGGCGGGCAGTGGCCGCCGCAATGTCCAGGTTGACGGTCTGGGCTTCCTCCATCAGCGAGGTCAGTTCGCTCGAACGGAAAGCTCGCCACCAATCCAGCGTCGGCGTCGCGGCATCGGGCGAACCTGATCTGGCGGCCTTGTAGCCTTGCGGCACCTCCAGCGCCGGGTCCGGCATTTCGGAGGTCAGGATACAGCCGCTTGCAACGGCAGCGACTGCGAAGGCAACCGCGGCCCTGCCGATCGACGTCAGTTGCGCGAAGACGGCCGAGGCGCCCGTGATGGCGGTGCCGGAACAGGTCTGGTTCACGCCCCGCCCCCGCCACGCGCAAAACCGCGCCGCGGGTTTGATTTGCGGCTCTTCCGGACGTTCTTGGGGCTCGATCGGGGCACGTTCACCGGGTGATGCTTGAAACGAAAACCAATGCTCATTCTAGGGGTTGGTTGGGGCCGCGGACAGTCCCGTTCGGGTCATATGCCCAGCTACTGGCGTGAAATTGCCACACCGGTTGCGGGCCCGAAATACTGCAGTTGTCCATATTTTATAGGGCTTTTCCGAAAGATCAGGGTGCTTTCACGGGTCGCCTGCTTACCAACATTTCATGTCGGACCAAAGGTGTTCCGCGACCGAACCCGGCTTTCCGAGCCGCCCGGCGGCGCTGCCCTCGGCTGAAACTGCCGCGACGTCACTCCGTATCTCGGAAACAATGGGAAACGGGGCAATCGATGCGCGTCGCTGTCATCGGAACGGGCATAGCCGGCAGCGCTGCGGCGTGGGCACTTTCGAAGCGTTACCCCGTCACCGTCTACGAGCGCGAATTGCGCGCCGGCGGCCACAGCCATACCGTGACCGTCGACTACGACGGGGAAGAGATTGCGGTCGACATCGGCTTCATCGTCTACAATGAGCTCAACTATCCTGACTTGACCGCCCTGTTCGCCCATCTCGGCGTCGAAACCGCGGCAAGCTGCATGAGCTTCGCCGTGAGCGCCGACGCCGGGCGCTTCGAGTGGAAGGGCGGCGGCAGCAGCTGGCGCGAGACCGCGACGGGCTTGTTCGCCCAGCCGCGCAATCTGTTGTCGCCATCCTATCTGGGAATGCTGCGGGATATCCTGGTCTTCAATGCGAAGAGCGTGGACGACCACGCAGCCGGCCGGCTCGGCGGCCTGACGCTCGCCCAGTATTTTGCCTGGCGCAAATTTGCGCCGCGGCTGTTGACCGATTACCTCGCCCCGATGGGCGCCGCGATCTGGTCGGCGCCCCCCGGGCGGATACTGGAATTCCCGGCGGAAAACTTCGTCGCCTTTTTCAACAACCATCGCCTGCTGCAGTACGACCGTCCGGTCTGGCGCAGCGTGAAGGGCGGCAGCCGCCGCTATGTGGAAAAACTGGTGGCGGGATTCGGCGGCCAGCTGCGGCTCGGCTGCGCCGTGACGTCGATCGCGCGCACGTCCTGCGGCGTCATCATCCAAGACAGCCACGGCCGCCGCGATGCCTTCGATCACGTAGTGATGGCCTCGCATAGTGACCAGACGCTGGCGATGCTGTCCGACGCGAGCTCGGACGAGCACGCCATTCTCGGCGACATCGGATATGCGCCCAATGTCGTCTATCTGCATCGCGACAAGAGGCTGATGCCAAAGCGCAGGCACGCCTGGGCATCCTGGAATTTTCTGCGCTGGCAGCGCCAAGGCACTACGGGCAGCGGCACAGCCGCGCCCTTGGGCAGCGGCGGGGCCGGGCCTTTCAACGACGTGGCCGTGACCTACTGGATGAACGCGCTGCAGGGCATCGACGAGAAAAAACCGCTGTTCGTCAGCCTCAATCCGCCGTTCGCACCGGATCCGGCACTGACGTTCGGTCGCTACACGTGCGACCATCCGCAATACACCCCCGCCGCGTTCGCCGCGCAAAAACGGCTCGGTGACATTCAGGGACGGCGCCACACCTGGTTTTGCGGCGCCTGGACCGGCTACGGTTTTCACGAGGATGGGCTGCGCTCCGGTCTCGCCGTCGCGCAATCGCTGGGAGCCTCGGTGCCGTGGCGCGCACCGCCCCCCGAACTGGCACAGGCTGCGGAATAACATGTCCCACGAGATCGCCAGAACCGAAGCGCGACCGGGCCCCGCCGACGCGGCGGCCGCGCTCTATTTTGGCGACGTCATGCACGCGCGCCTCAAGCCCGTGGGCCACCGTTTCAGCTATCGGGTGATGAGTCTGCTGATCGATCTCGACCGGCTCGGCGAAGCCGACCGGCTCTCGCCGCTGTTTGGAGTCAACCGCCGCGCACTGTACAACTTTTACGAGAAGGATCACGGCGACCGCGACGGGTCGTCGTTGCGCGTTTACGCGGCGCGGCGCGCGGCCGAACACGGCATCGACCTCGACGGCGGGCGGGTGCTGCTGCTGTGTTACCCGCGGCTGCTCGGTTATGTGTTCAATCCATTGTCGGCGTATTTCTGCTACCGGGCCGGCGGCGACCTTGCTCTGATCATCTACGAGGTCCGCAACACGTTCGGCGACATCCATCCCTATGTGCTCCCGGTCGCGCCAGGCGAGACCAGCGGCGCCGGGGTCCGGCAGCAGCAGGACAAGCTGTTCTATGTGTCGCCCTTCATCGAGATGGCGATGCGCTACCATTTCCGGGTCTCGCCACCCGGCGCCGAGGTCAAATTGCGTATTCTCGAAACCGACCGCGACGGGCCGCTGCTGGCGGCGACGTTCATTGGCCGCCGCCGCGCCCTGGATACGGCGGGATTGCTGCGGGCGTTTTTTGCCCTGCCGCTCGTAACTTTCAAGATCGTCGCCGCGATCCACTGGGAGGCCCTGCGGCTGTGGCTGAAAGGCGCCCGCCTGGTGCCGCGCGCCAGCACCTCATCGGCGAAAGCCGTGCCTGAAAAGATCGGCTTGGCGGGCGGCGAATGCAACGCTTATGATGGAGGTGCGTTATCTGCAGCCGGCGATAACGGATCGCGGCAAAGCGCGCTGGTCCGGTGATGGATGGATCAGCCTTATCTGGATCTGCCATGCGTGACTTGATTTCGCTGACCCCCGAAAACGTCGACACCGCCCTGTCGGATCTGCCCCGGATGGTGCGCCTGGCCTTCGGCTTCGGCTCCAGACTGAGACGCGGCACCCTCGACGTAACGCTGCCCGATGGCCGCACCGTCCGGCTGGGCGGCATGGAGCCGGGGCCCGCGGCGGCGATGACGCTTGACGGTTACGGCTTCGCCTCCCGGCTTCTGAACGGTGGCGATATCGGCATCGCCGAGGCCTATCTGCGCGGCGAATGGGACACCCCGGACCTGACCCAGTTCCTGTATTTGTTCTGCGTCAACCACGACCTGATCCAGACCATGCTCGGCGACAACCCGCTGATGCGCTTCGTGCAGATCGTGCGGCACTGGTTCAACCGCAACACGAGGCGCCAGGCGCGCCGCAACATCTATGCCCATTACGACATCGGCAACGCGTTCTACTCGGCGTGGCTCGACCCCAGCATGACCTATTCGTCGGCCCTGTTCGAGGACGACACGACGGACCTGGTCACCGCGCAGAACAACAAATACCGCCGTCTCGCCGAAGCCATCGACCTCAGGCCGGGGCAGAGGGTGCTGGAGATCGGTTGCGGCTGGGGCGGCTTTGCCGAATTCGCCGCCAAAACCTACGACGCCCATGTCGTCGGGCTGACCATCAGCACCGAGCAGCGCGACTTCGCCTGCAAGCGCATCGCGGACGCCGGGCTCGCCGACAAGGTCGAAATCCGCCTGCAGGACTACCGCGACGAACGCGGCCAATACGACCGCATCGCTTCCATCGAGATGATCGAGGCGGTCGGCGAAGCGTTCTGGCCGCGCTACTTTTCGCAAGTGCGCGACCGCCTGCTGCCGGGCGGGCTGGCCGGGATTCAGGCCATCACCATCCAGGATCGCTTCTTCCAGGCCTATCGGCGCGAGGTTGATTTCATCCAGCGCTACGTATTTCCGGGCGGCATGCTGCCCTCGCCCGAGGTGCTGAAATCGCTCGGCGAGCGGTTCGGGGTTCCCGTCATCGGCGAGCGCGTGTTCGGGCAAGATTATGCCAAGACGCTGGCGACCTGGCGAAATAATTTCCGTGCCGCCTGGCCGAACCTGATGCCACTGGGTTTCGATGACCGGTTCCGGCGGCTGTGGGAGTATTACCTCGCCTATTGCGAGGCCGGATTCCTGTCCGGCAATATCGATGTGCGCCAGGTGGTATTCGCCAAGACCCGATAGCGCGACGCGGCTTGATGCACTAGGGTCGCGGCCAGATTTCGCAACACGCTGGCAGACCCGTTATCCCATGACCATCAACAAAGATGTCGTTGAAGCGATCGGCAACACCCCGCTGATCAAACTGACGCGCGCCTCCGAGGCAACCGGCTGCACCATCCTCGGCAAGGCCGAGTTCATGAATCCCGGCCAGTCGGTCAAGGACCGCGCCGGCAAATGGATGATCCTGGAAGCCGAAAAGCGTGGCGACCTCGAGCCCGGCGGCCTTGTGGTCGAGTCGACCGCGGGCAATACCGGCATCGGGCTTGCCGTCGTCGCCAGTGCCCGCGGCTACCGGACCTTGATCCTGATTCCGGAAACCCAGAGCCAGGAAAAGAAGGACATGCTGCGGCTGTGCGGCGCCGAGCTGATCGAAGTGCCGGCGCTGCCCTTCTCGAACCCGAACAATTACCAGCATGTCGGCCGCAGGCTCGCCGATCAGCTGCGCAAGACCGAACCGAAAGGCGTGCTGTTCGCCGACCAGTGGAACAATCTGGATAACGCCAAGGCGCATTATAAATCGACCGGCCCGGAAATCTGGCAGCAGACCGGCGGCAAGATCGACGGCTTCATCTGCTCGGTTGGTACCGGCGGAACGCTGGCCGGCGTCAGCCGGTATCTGAAGGAAAAGAACAAGGACATCACGATCGGCTGCGCCGATCCGCATGGCGCGGCGATGTATGAATTATTCAGGAACGGCGTCGCCAAATCGACGCCGGGTGGATCGATCTCCGAGGGCATCGGGCTTGGGCGCGTCACGCCGATCACCGAAACTGCCAAGGTGGACACCGCCTTCCTGATTCCCGATGAAGAGTGGGTCCCGGTGATCTACGACCTGCTTGAGCACGAAGGCCTGTGCCTCGGCGGTTCCACGGGCGTCAACGTCGCCGGCGCACTCCGGCTCGCCAAGCAGCTCGGACCCGGCAAGACGATCGTGACGGTGCTGTGCGATTCCGGCAGCCGCTACCAGTCGAAGCTGTTCAATCCGGATTTCATGCGCTCCAGGAAGCTGCCGGTACCGGAATGGCTGGAAAAGCGCAGCAAGTTCGACGTGCCGTTCGAGAAGGTGTGACGGCGGTCGCCGAGCGCTGTACGCGCTCGCTCCGTCATTGCTTGCGAGGAGCTCTTGCGACGAAGCAATCCAGTTCTTGCTTGTTGCTCCTGGATTGCTGCGCTTCGCTCGCAATGACGTGGGATTCATTTCCGCCAATCTCACCGCAAGATCTGGCTCAGGAACAGCTTGGTTCGCGCATGCTGCGGGTTGGCGAAGAAATTCGCCGGTGTATTGGATTCGATGATCTGTCCGGCATCCATGAAGATGATGCGATTGGCCACTTCCTTGGCGAAACCCATTTCGTGGGTGACCACCAGCATGGTCATGCCCTCCCTGGCGAGGTCCACCATGGTGTCGAGCACTTCCTTGACCATTTCCGGATCGAGCGCCGAGGTCGGCTCGTCGAACAGCATCACCTTCGGGTTCATGGTTAGCGCCCGGGCGATGGCGACGCGCTGTTGCTGGCCGCCGGACATCTGGCCCGGATACTTGTTGGCCTGATGCGGGATTTTGACCCGCTCCAGGTATTTCATCGCCGCCGCCTCGGCGTCCTTTTTCGGCATGTTGCGGACCCAGATCGGCGCCAGCGTGCAATTTTCCAGCACCGTCAGGTGCGGGAACAGGTTAAAACTCTGGAACACCATGCCGACCTCGCGCCGGACCTCGTCGACCCGGCGCAGATTGGGCCCGAGTTCGATGTTGTCGATGACGATCCGGCCCTCCTGAAATTCTTCCAGCGCGTTCATGCAGCGGATCAGCGTCGACTTGCCGGAGCCGGAAGGGCCGCAGATCACGATCCTCTCGCCCTTGCCGACCTCGAGGTTGATGTCGCGCAGGACATGGAAATCCCCGTACCACTTGTTGAGGCCGACCACGCTAACGATGGAATCCGTCATGGCTATGTTATCTCAGTTGCGGCGGTGGGCATTCAGCCGGCGCTCGACGAACAGGGAATAGCGGGACATCCCGAAGCAGAACGCGAAGTAGATCATGCCGGCAAAGGCAAAGCCGGTGAACAGTGTGGTCGGCGTCGCCCATACCGGATCGGCGAACGAGGCCCGCACGCTCCCCAACAGATCGAACAGCGCCACGATCGACACCAGCGAGGTGTCCTTGAACAGCGCGATGAAGCTGTTCACGAGGCCCGGAATGACGTGGCGCAGCGCCTGCGGCATCACGATCAGGCCGGTGGTCTTCCAGTACGACAGGCCGAGCGCGTTGGCGGCTTCGCCTTGCCCGCGTGGAATGGCAGCGAGGCCGCCGCGGATCACCTCGGCCTGGTAGGCCCCGGCGAACAGCGCGGTACCGATTAGCACGCGAAGCAGGCCGTCGATGGTAAAATTTCCCGGCAGGAACAGCGGCAGCATGTAGGTGGCGAAGAACAGCACGGTGATCAGCGGCACACCGCGCCAGAGCTCGATGAAGGTCACCGAGAAGATCCGGATCAGCGGAATGGTCGAACGCCGCCCCAGCGCCAGCGCGATGCCGATCGGCATCGAGGCGACGATACCGGCGACCGAGACCACCAGCGTGACCAGCAGGCCGCCCCACAACCGCGTGTCGACGATCGGCAATCCGCCGCGATCGAGCTGCATCACGGCGATCACAAGGCCGATGCCGGCAAAGGTTGCCAGGCTGACCGCGAGCGCCCGCCAGCCGGTGCGAAAGCCGCCGCTCCAGAAAAACAGCGCCACCGAGACGATCGCGGTGGTCAGGCCAAAATCGATCCAGACCGGTTGCGACGAGGTCTGCATCTGCTCGCGGAGCGCCACCAGCGGCGAGGCCAGCGCGCGCCCGACGCTTCCCAGGCTGTTGGTAAAACCGATCAGACCGTCGAGGAGCCAGCTGATGGCGAAGCCCTGCAAGCCGCCGCCATGCAGCAGGAAGAACGCCACCACCGGAAACGCGAGGAAGAACAAACCGGCGCTCGGGCCCTTGGCCGGCAGCCTCGGGATCAACAGCGGCAGCAACAGCAGCGCACCCAGGAAGTAGGTGAGATTGACCCGCCAGCGCTCGGGCTCTGGATAGAAGCCGTAGATGAACTGGCTGAATTTCGCCTCCACATAGGGCCAGCAGGCGCCGACCGCGTGGCCGGCGTTTTCCGCGAGGCAGGCGTTGCGGTCGCGGCCCTGCCAGACCGCGTCGACCAGCAGAAACCTTATTGTCGGAATGACGGTGACCCACAGCAGCAGCGCGCTGACGATGGTCAAGAGAATGTTGGTCGGCGAATTAAGCAGGCGGGTACGGACAAATCCGACAAAACCGGTGGTTTTGATCGGCGCGGCGCGCTCGGGTACCAGTTCCTGACGGACAAACACGTTGGATGCGGCCTGGTCGGTCATGATGCGCCGAGACTTCCGGCTGATCCGCCATCCGTAAAAACTCATGATCGCGCTGGTAACCAGCGAGACCAGCAGATAGACGCCCATGGTGATGGCGATGATCTCGACCGCCTGCCCGGTCTGGCTCAGCGTGGTGCCGGCGAACACCGAGAACAGATCGGGATATCCGATCCCCACCGCCAGCGAGGAATTCTTGGTGAGATTGAGATACTGGTTGGTGAGCGGCGGCAGGATCACGCGCAACGCCTGCGGCACCACGACCAGCCGCAGCGTCGATCCGCGCGACAGCCCCAGCGAGGCGCCGGCTTCCATCTGCCCCTTGTGGACCGACAGCACGCCGGCGCGCACGATCTCGGCGATGAAGGCGGCGGTGTAGGTCGACAGCGCCAGCGTCAAGGCGACGAATTCCGGGATGATGCGGGTGCCGCCGGAAAAATTGAATCCCTTGAGTTCCGGGAACTCGAATATGACAGGTTTGCCGAAAATCAGCGTG
Source organism: uncultured Alphaproteobacteria bacterium (assembly GCA_963710235.1). Lineage (GTDB taxonomy): Bacteria > Pseudomonadota > Alphaproteobacteria > Rhizobiales > Xanthobacteraceae > Bradyrhizobium. Next base: position 791,583 of record CAVPZI010000004.1, on the reverse strand, counting down.
GCGAGCAGCGGCAGCCCGACCAGGAGCCCAACGACATAGGGCCAGATCCGGATCAGGCGGCCATGCTGGAACAATTGCTGGCGCGCGTAGCTTCGCACCAGCAGCGCGGCGACGATCGCCAGCACGATGGCGATGGCAAACGGCAGCAGGCCGCTCTCACCGATCGCCTTTGGAATCATCAGGCCGCGGTTGTTGAGAAAGAAGCTGCCGAACAGTCCAACGCTTTGCCGCGGGTTCGGCAACGCGCCGAGCACCGCGAGGTACCAGAACAGGATCTGGAACAGCACCGGCAGGTTGCGGATCAGTTCGACATAGCCACCGGCAATCCTCGCCAGCAGCCAGTTCGGCGACAGCCGGCCAAGACCGACCACAAACCCGATGATGGTGGCAAAGAAGATGCCGATCACCGCCACCAGCAGGGTGTTCATCAGCCCGACCAGGAACACCCGCGTATAGGTATCGGAACCCGAATACGGGATTAGCGTCTGGCTGACATCGAAGCCCGCGGTATTCGACAGGAAGCCGAAACCGGAGGCGATGCGTTGCGACGCGAGGTTGGCCCGGGTGTTGGCAACGATCTCATAACCGACCCAGATCAGCACCGCGACGAACACGATCTGCAGCGCAAACCCGCTCCAGCCGGCACGCCCGCCAAGCGCCCGTCGCAGTCTGGCGACAAACTGCGACGGTGGGGGTCGAGCCTCGATGGCCATCGCCGCTGCTTTGGCGTGCGATCAGCGGATCGGCGGCGCGTACTGGATGCCGCCCTTGTTCCAGAGCTGATTGAGGCCGCGGGCGATCCCGAGCTTGGAACCGGCGCCGACATTGCGATCGAACAACTCGCCGTAATTGCCGACCGCCTTGACGATGCGGATCACCCAATCCTTGGTCAGGCCGAGGGATTCGCCGAGATTGCCGTCGGCGCCGAAGACGCGCTTGAGTTCCGGCTTGTCGGGCGATTTCGACATGTCGTCGACGTTCTTCTGGGTAATGCCGAGTTCTTCGGCATCGACCATCGCATACAACACCCACTTGACGATATCGAACCACTGGTCGTCGCCGTGGCGCACCATCGGGCCCAGCGGTTCCTTGGAAATCACTTCGGGAAGCACGACGTGATCGGCCGGAGTGGCCAGCTTCAGGCGCTCGGCGTAAAGCTGGGAGACGTCCGAGGTGAAGACGTCGCAGCGCCCGGATTCGTAGGCCTTGACAGTTTCATCGGCGCCGGTGAACGCGATCACCTCGTACTTCATGTTGTTGCCCTTGAAGTAGTCGGCAAGATTCTGTTCGGTGGTGGTTCCGGTCTGCACGCACACCGACGCGCTGTTCAATTCCAGCGCCGAATTGACCTTGAGGGATTTTTTCACCAGGAAACCCTGGCCGTCATAATAGGTCACGCCGGTGAAATTCGCGCCCAGCGAGGTATCGCGCGACAGCGTCCAGGTGGTGTTGCGCGACAGCACGTCGATCTCGCCGGACTGCAGTGCCGTGAAACGGTCCTTGGCCGACAACGGCACGAATTTGATCTTGCTCGGGTCGTTGAACACCGCGGCCGCGATGGCCCGGCAGATGTCGACGTCAATACCGGTCCAGTTGCCCTTGTCGTCGGGCGTCGAGAAACCCGGCAAGCCCTGGCTGACGCCGCAGGACAGCATGCCCCGGTCCTTGATCGTCTTGAGGGTCTGCGCGCTGGCCGCCTGTGTCATGAGACCGGCGGCGAGAGCGAAAGTGAAAACCAGCGATACGCGTTTCATGGCAAAGCCTTTCAAGGGACATCCGGGACGCTTGCGATCTCATCGCACATGTGAAGAAAGGCGGACTGACGAACCCTTGCTGCCGAACCCTCAGGCCCTCCGCAACCGCCTGTCCGACGCCGGATGGCGCAGCAGGCTTTCGGAAGTCGCAGGCATCGAAGTTCGCGGCAAGCCCCTCAACATGCGGCGACGATTTAACCGGCCGCCATCACAGAACGGTTGGAGAGCCGGGTCAAGGGGTTGACGGCGGACTTCTGTGGCCTGCTATTAACAAATGCGGCCCGAACCCGCCGGCCGGGGCTCCGGCGGGCGGCGATGAGGCTGCGGCAAAACGTCTTTTCGGTCGGCGGCTGACGCATGAATTTTTCGAACCACGATGGACCATCCAGGCCGCCGAAGGCGGAGACCGCACTGGTCACTTCCGGCCGCGACACCCTGGCGCAGAAGGGCTTTGTCAACCCGCCGGTGGTTCACGGCTCGACCGTGCTCTATCCGACCGCCGAGGATCTGCATGCCCATCGCGGCGAGTTCCAGTATGGCCGCCACGGCACCCCCACCACCAAGGCGCTGCAGGAAGCCCTGACGGCGATCGAGGGTCCCGCTTGCGCCGGCGTCGGCCTGGCGCCGTCGGGGCTGGCGGCGATCGCAACCGCCCTGCTGGCGGTGCTGAAGGCCGGCGATCACATCCTGGTTTGCGACAACGCCTACCGGCCGACCCGGAACTTCTGCAATGGCCTGCTCGCCCGCTACGGCGTCGAAACCAGCTATTTTGATCCGTTGGTGGGCGCCGACATTGCCGGATATTTCCAGCCCAATACCCGGGCGGTGCTGGTGGAAGCGCCGGGATCGCAATCCTTCGAGATGACCGACATCCCGGCCATCGCCGCGGTCGCCCACGCGCGCGGCGCGCTGGTGATCGACGACAACACCTGGGCGACGCCGCTGTACCACCGTTCGCTGGACCAGGGCGTCGACATCAGCCTGCAGGCCGCCACCAAATACATCGGCGGACACTCTGACATCATGTTCGGCACCATCTCGGCCAACGCCAAGGCCTGGCCGCTGATTGCCGAAAATATCCGCCTGCTCGGGGTCTGCGCCGGGCCCGACGACGTATTCCTGGCGCTGCGCGGCTTGCGCACGCTGGCAGTGCGCCTCAAGCAGCACCAGCAATCGGCGCTCGATGTGGCACGCTGGCTCGAGACACGTCCGGAGGTGCTGCAAGTGCTGCATCCCGCGCTGGAAAGCCATCCCGGGCACGCCATCTGGAAACGGGATTTCACCGGTTCATCCGGGTTGTTCAGCATCGTGCTCAAGCCGGCCTCGCAAAAGGCCGTCGACGCCCTGCTCGATACCGTCAGGCTGTTCGGCATGGGCTACTCCTGGGGCGGCTTTGAGAGCCTGGTGATTCCGTTCGACTGCGCCGCCTACCGCACCGCGACCAGCTGGGCGCCGGGCGGACCGACCTTGCGGCTGCATATCGGCCTCGAAAGCGTCGAAGACCTGAAAGCCGATCTGGAACGCGGTTTCGCCGCGTTCAACGCCGCGTAGCGTTGCAAGCCGTCGCCGCGACAGGTTCGACGATCAGGCCTCGCCCGAGGCCTGGCGCCCGTTGACGATGATGAAATACAGGTTGCGGATGTAGACCAGAAGACCGAGCGCCTGGCCGGCGATGAACACCGGATCACGCCGGTACAGCGCGTAGACCAGCAGCAGCACGCCGCCGCCGATCGAGAAAAACCAGAATGCCACCGGCATCACGCTCTTGCGGGCGCGCTCCGACGCGATCCACTGCACCACGAAGCGCATGGTGAAGAAGCCCTGGGCAACGAATCCGAGCACGACCCAGCCATCGAACTTGATGACGAACACGTCGTGCAGATAGCTTGCGAGCGAATTGAGCAGATCAGTCATCGCACTTAACCTCGGTTGCCACCGGTGTCGTTCGTTTGCGGCGGATCAGCCACCACACGCCCGCCAGATCCATGAGTCCGATCCACAGCCGGTCGAAGAAGCCGTAATTCGACATGCCCGAGCGGCGCGGCCGGTCGATCACGTCGACATAGGCGATATCAAACCCCTCCCGCCGCACCAGCGCCGGCAGAAAACGGTGCAGGCCGTCAAAATACGGCAGCGACAGGAACACGTCCCGACGAAACACCTTCAACCCGCAGCCGGTATCGCGGGTGCCGTCGCGCAAAATCGCATTGCGGACGCCGTTGGCGACGCGCGATTGCAGCTTCTTGAAACCGGTATCCTTGCGGCCGACCCGCTGACCGGCGGCAAGACCGATGCGGCCACCGCCGTGCTCGATCGCCGCAATCAACGCCGGCAGGAACGCCGGATCGTTCTGTCCGTCACCGTCGAGCGTCGCCACGATGGCGCCGCGCGCCGCGCGCACGCCGGTTCGTACCGCGGCCGATTGCCCTGATGACGTGGCATGACTGATCTGGCGCAGGTTGGGATGCAGCTTCATCAGCGCGGCAAGCCGCTGCGGCGTGGCATCGGTCGAGCCATCGTTGACATAGATGATCTCGTAGCCGCCGCGGGCGTCGAGGGCGGCGGCGATCTCGTCGACCAGCGGCGCCACGTTCCCGGCCTCGTTGCGCACCGGCACAACGATCGAGATGTTCACGGCGGCGGAATCGGAAGATGACAAATCAAGGCTCAGGTCTGGAGGTGTATCGCAGGCCAGCAAGGCCTGTCCGGCGCCCGCTTCTTATGGGGCGAACGCCTTGCGGGCAACCCTTTTGAGGTGGCTTGGCGAAGGGCCGGCGAGCGCCGTAATGCTGCCATCGTCGTAAATGGTGAAGGCCAGGTGGCGCGCGGCAAACCAGTAACGCACCACCATCGCGCCCACCACGCCGACCACTGCGCCGGCCACCACGTCGCTGGGGTGATGCGCCAGCAGCACGAGACGGCTCAGGATGATCAGGACCGCATAGACGATCATCGTCAGGCGCGCTCGCGGCCACAGCACCGAAACCGCGAACGCCAGCGCAACCGCGGTGATGGCGTGGCCCGAGGGAAAACTCGCATAGGCTTCGGTGCCGGCGAAATGGGAAAAATTGAAGGCGTTGGCCGCGCCACCGACGAACGGGCGCCCGCGTCCGACCACGTACTTGATGAGTTCGCCGGCGAGGATCGGCACCAGCACGGCAAAAAACACAAACTGGAGGCGGGTTCCGAGACTGATCAGCACGCCGCGCGACAGGCCGTGCAACCGCGGCACGGTCAGCGCGATCACCAGCATCAGCGCCGTCAGCAGACCCAGCACATGGGCGTCCTTTCCGAAGTCGGTCAGGATGCGGACCGGCCAGAGCGTCGGCGTGCCGCGCTTCGGCATTAGGCCGATCTCGGCGACGTCCACCAGCACCATCAGGGCGACGATGACCACCGCCCCGGTCGCCGCTAGCCACAATGTCCCGCGCGCCAGGTGGCGCGCGGCTGTGGCGCGGCGCGAATGCGACGGCTCGCGCACCAGCTGCGCCAGGGCGAGCCGCACGAAAACCGCCAATTGCGCAAAGTAGTTCGACGACGCCCCGATCTCAGTTCCGGCGGCCATCTCACTCCGTTCCTTCGGAACGGAAGATTGCGATCGAAATCGCCTTGCCTTGCGAGAAATTATAACCGTCGATCCTGCTGGCGACGTTGTAGCGCAATCCGATCGCCTCGGCGCGCTGGACAAATCCGCGCTCGGAGCGCGCTTCCACCAGCGCGAAGCGGCAACTGCCGTGGCCGAGGAAGTCAGCGGCGCCGGAGCCGTCGGTCAACAGCGTCGAGGTGCCGGTCATGAAGACCAGGCTTGGCTCGTGGAAACCGGCGGCCGCGGCCTTCGGTCCGACACAAACGACGTTGCGCAGCGCGCGGGCGATTTCCGCGCTGGGAAACAGCGGGGTCAGCGACGGCACCACCACGCCATACACCGCGACGCTGAGCAGCAGCGAGGCCACCGCGGCGTTCAGCAGCGAACGTTCGGCGCGAGCGTCCTCGAACATCCACCAGGCGAACAGGCCGAAGATCAGCGATACCGCGGCGAACGGCCACGCCAGGAACGCCGGCTGCCGCGTCAGCATGATGGCGCCGACCACCGCCGTCACCAGGATGATGGCCGGGATCACGAACCACCACGCCGCGCCGCTGCGCAGCCACGACCGCGACAGCACGCGGCGTTCCAGCGCGCCGATGGTCAGGATGGCGACCGCCGGATAAAGCGGCAGCACATAGTGCGGCAGCTTGGTCAGCACCACCTCGAAAACGATCCACGACGGCACGAGCCAGGCCAGCAGGAACTGGGCGCCCGGTTCGCGGCGCGCGCGCCACACCGCGGGCGCCGCCATGCCCGCCAGCGGCGCGCCCGGCCAGAACGTCACCCAGAACAGCAGCAAATAGGCGCCCGGCGGCGCGCCGTGGGATTCCTGGGCGGCGAGCTTGCTCAGCATGTCGCCGCCGATCGAAGTCGGCGAAGAAGGCATCGCCGGCGCGCCAGAAGATCGCCACGAACCAGGGCAGCACCAGCACCAGCAGCCACATCAGCCCCCACACCGGGCGCAGCCGCCACAGCCAGCCGGCGGAGCGATCGAGGATCGCCAGGGTCGCGATGGTCAACGCCACGAACATCACGATCAGCGGGCCCTTGAGCAGGATGCCGCCGGCCAGCGCGGTCCAGAAAATCGCTGGCTGCGTCCACGATGGATGCGCCGGATCCTCGCCGCGTTGCCAGGACAGATAGACCCGGGCCATCGCGCCCATGGCGCCCACCACGGTAAACAGCAGCATGGCGTCGGTTTTGGCCAGCCGCGCCTCGACCCCCAGCAGCACCGAACTGCACACCAATAGTCCGGCGAGCACGGCGCCGCGCCGCGTCACGAAAGCCAGCGCGGTCCAATAGGTCAGAAGCACAGCACCGATGGCCCCGATCAGGGATGGCACCCGATAGAGCCAGACCCGGACCTGGGCGCGCTGCAACCCGAGGCTGGACGCGGTGTCAACCACGGCCGCCTGCATCCAGTAAATGCCGACCGGCTTCTTGTAGCGCACGTCGTCCTGGAAGCGGATGTCGACGAAATCGCCGGTTTCGACCATCTGCTTGGTGGCCTGGGCAAACCGCGCCTCGTCACGATCGACCGGCGGGATGTTGAAAAACCCCGGCAGGAAGAACAACAGGCCGCAGATGGTCAGAAAGGCGACAGCCCGGCCGCGGCCCGCGGTGATGAAGTCGAGCGCCCGCACCAGCCGGTCGCCGGGATTGACCCGGGTCTTCGGCTCGCGCGGCGCCCCAAATCGGGGCCTGGCATAGGTCTCGGACATCGGTTTCGCATACGCTGAAACCGCCGCAGGGACAACCGTTTAGCGCTGTTCTATTGAATTCTCACGACAACCGTGTCGGCGGCCCCGGTGGCATCCATTACCGTGAGGCGGACGAAGCCCGGACCCGGCGGATCGACCAGACGCTGGCGCCGGCTGTCGATTTCTCCCGCCGACACCCCGTTCACCAGCACGGTCATCGGCAGCACGCCGCCGGCAACCTTGACCGGCAGCGCCGAAAACCCGGCGTCAGGGCCACCCGTGGCATCGATGCGCGATCCGTTCAACGGGAACTGGATGTGCAGCGCCCGTTCGCCGGCGCTGCGGATCAGTTCGCCGAGCGGCTGAAACCGCCGCAGCGGCAGCGGCAGCTTGGCATTGCTGGCGATCAGCGCGCCCTTGGGGGCCTTGGGCAGCGCCAGCGGCAATTTACCGGTGCGGGCAAAGGCGTCGAACAGGATCGGCGCCGCGGCGGTGCGGCCGACCAGGCCCGGCACCGGCGCGCCGTCGGGGCGCCCGACCCAGACCCCGATGGTCATGCGGCCGTCAAAGCCGACCGACCAGGCGTCGCGATAGCCGTAGCTGGTGCCGGTCTTGAATGCGATCCGGTTGTGCGCGCCATTTTCCGGCGGCGGCGTCCCCATCAGCACATTGCCGACCTGCCACGCCGCGACCTGGTCCATCAGGCGCAGCGGTTCGCGATGGTCGTCCCTGTCCCGAATTATCTCGCGCAACGGCTTGACGTTGCCGAGCCGGGCGATGCCGCCGTAAAGCTGCACCAGGTCCTGCAACGTGACCCCGACGCCGCCGAGCCCCATCGCCAGTCCCGGCGCCTCGTCCTTCGGCAACACCAGATTGGCGCCGGCCTGTTTCAGACGCGACGAAAGCCGGCTCGAACCGACGCGGTCGAGCAGTTTGATCGCCGGCACGTTCAGCGACAATTGCAGCGCGCGGCGCACCGGCACGGTGCCCTGGAACGTCATGTCGAAATTCTCCGGCGCATAACTGCCGAAGCGGATCGGCCGGTCATCGATCAGCGAGTCCGGATGCACGAAGCCGTCCTCGAAGGCGAGACCGTAGATGAACGGTTTCAGCGTCGATCCCGGCGAACGCACGGCGCGCGACATGTCGACCTGCCCTGCCCGCCGCTCGTCGAAATAATCCGGCGAGCCGACCCGCGCGATCACATCACCGCTTTCATTGTCGACGGCGACGATGGCGATCGACATGTTCGACCCGAGTGCCAGGGCGCGGTCGCGAGCCAGCGCCTCCAGCGCGCGCTGAATGCCGGATTCGAGCGTCAGCCGGATCACCGGCGCGTCCTTTACGGCGGCCATGGCCTGATCGGCGGCATGGGGTGCCAGGATCGGCAACTGTTTTCGCAACGGTGGCACCAGCACCGATCTGGCCAGCGCAGCGTCCTCGGTCGAAACGTGGCCCTCGTGAACCATCCGATCCAGCACCCGGTCGCGCGCCGCGCGGGCCGCGTCGGGATGGCGGTCGAGCCGGCGGCGTTCCGGCGACTGCGGCAGCGCCACCAGCAGCGCCTGTTCCGCCAGCGACAGCCGCTTCGGCTCCTTGCCGAAATAGGCGATCGAGGCGGCGCGGATACCCTCGAGGTTGCCGCCGTAGGGCGCCAGCGCGAGGTAGAGGTTGAGGATTTCGTCCTTGCTGAGTTGCCGCTCGAGCTCGATGGCGCGGACCGCCTGGCGCAGTTTGGCACCGAGCGAGCGCTCCTGCCGCGGCTCCATCAGCCGCGCCAACTGCATGGTGATGGTCGAACCGCCGGAAACGATCTGGCCGTGGGTGATGAATTGCAGCGCGGCGCGGCCAAGCGCCAGCGGATCGACGCCGATATGGGAGCGGAAGCGCCGGTCCTCGTAGGCCAGCAAGAGATCGATATAGCCGGGGTCGACGCCGGTTCTCGCATTGACCGGCAAGCGCCAGCGGCCGTCGGCCATGGCATAGGCACGCAACAGCTTGCCGTTGCGATCGACCACCGTGGTCGATACCTGCCGCGCCTGCGCCAAGGGCAGCGGCCCGAGCGAGATCACCCAGGCGGTGAACCCACCGGCCAGCAGCAGGCCGGCGACGGCCGTCGCCGCTGCGACGACCTTGAGCCGCGACCAGCGGCGCCGGGGCGCCGCCGGGGCTATGGCAACGGCCTCACTCATTTTGCCTTGCGCACCTCGATGGTGCCGGTGCCGCTGCGGCCGTAGCGCGAGGGATTGTACATGTCCTCGACATAGGCCTGCGGCAGCACATATTTGCCGGGCGAAACCGCCCGCACCACATAGGCCACGGTGAACACCGCCTTGTCGTTGCTGCCGCGGTCGATGGAGGCGGTGAAGCGGTCGTCGCGGAATTCGGTGCTGGTGGCCTCCTGGCCGTCCTCGATCCAGTCCAGCGTGCCGGTGTCGCCGGACGACACCAGATGCGGGTTGTCGATCTCGAAACCGGCCGGCAGATAATCCGCCACCATGATGTGACCGTATTCCGGCTTGGGTTCGGTGATCTTCAGCACCACCGCGAAGCGGTCGTTCTGCCTGGCCTTGGTGGGATCGGCCGGCTTGCCGTCGAGCGTGAAATAATTGCGCTCGATCCTGAAGCCGTTGGAAGCCGCTGGTTCCGGCGTGACCGGCGCCCCGGTCACCGAGACCACCGCCTGCAGCGGGGTATCACCGGTGTTGGTGATCTTGATCGGCTTGCCCGCCATCTCGGCCGCCCGGTAGCTGCGATAGAGCGCGGTCTTGACCGGCGTTCCATCGACATCGAGCGCCAGCGAATTGGCATCCTTCGACAATGCCCGCGACGCCAGCACCAGCCAGGCATTCTCCTGGGTCGACGTGTAGGGCGTCAGCCCCCTTGCGGCTTCGACCCGCGCGACCGCTTGCGTCACCGTCGCGCGCGGCGCGTTGCCTTCGCTGGCCAGCGACACCAGCGCCGCGGCATCGCGCAGCGCCGAGCCGTAATCGACGCGGCCGAACTCCAGCACCGGCTTCGGTGCGAGGCTGTCGAGCGCCGACGCATAGACGCGCTCGGCACGCGGCCGGTCGCCGACCAGCGCCAGCGCCGCGGCCAGCTGGGCCTTGGCGATGGGTGTCGCGAGGTTGGCGAGCTTGGTGTCGGCGAGATAACGCAAGTCGCCGATCGGCGCGGCGCCATTTTTGGCCAGCACGTAAAGCCCGTAAGCCAGGTCGCGGCCCCCGTTCTTTTCCGGTTCGTCGGCGTTGACCACCGAGTTCCGGACCCGGTCGAGCGCGTTCCGGAACAGGATGTCGGGCACCGCAAATCCCTTCTCGCGGGCTCGCGTGAGGAAGTCGGTCACGTAGGCGTCGAGCCAGGCGTCGTCGCCGCCCGCCGACCACAGTCCGAACGAGCCGTTGGACCCCTGCCGCGCCAGCAGCCGGTCGATGGCATCCTTGATGCGCTGGTCGATGGCGGTATCCATCGCCAGATGGGCGCCGGCAGCGAGATCGTTGACATAGAGCAGCGGCATGGCGCGGCTGGTGATCTGCTCGGAACAGCCGTAGGGATAGCGATCCAGCGCCTTCAGAATGGTCGCTGCATCGAGCGCGGTGGAGAGACCGACCGACAGCGAGACGCCGCCGGTGCCTTGCACGAGGTCGGTGAACATGTCCGAGGTCAGCGTCAGGCTTTCGCCCTTGGCAAGGGTGCGGATGGAGCGGCGGGCCAGGATCTGCGTCGCCGCTTTCACGTCGAGGGCGTAGTGCCGGGCCAAGGTCAGACCGTTCGGTCCCTTGATGTCGACGTCAAGTTGGGCGGTGCCGGCGCCGCCGGAGGCGTCGAGCGCCAGCGCCAGCGAGATGCGCTGCTTTGCAGCCAGCTTGACGGTGGTGGCCGGATTGCCGCCGATCTTGATCGGGCCGGACGGCTTGACGCTGACGGTGTAGTCGCCGCCGCTGCCCTCGACGTTGTCGAGGTCGAAGCTCATGGTGCCGTGATCGCCATCGAGCAGGAACCGCGGCAGCGTCGTCGTCAGCACCAGAGGATCGCGCACGATGACGTCGGTGGTGGCGCGACCGAGTTTGGTCGCGGTCCATGCCACCGCCATCAGGCGGGCGGTGCCGGCGAATTCGGGAATGTCGAAGCTGATTTCCGCGCTGCCATCGGCGGCGACGGTGACGATCCCGGAATACAGCGCCAGCGGCTTTTGGGTCGGCGGACTGCCCTGCAGCTCGCCGCCGGCATCGCCGCCGGTCTTGAGCGCACCGCGGGTGCCCTGCATGCCGTCGATCAGTTGCCCGTACAGATCGCGGATTTCCGCACTCAGGCGGCGCTGGCCGAGATAGTAGTCATCGGGCGCCGGCGGCTTGTAATTGGTCAGGTTGAGGATGCCGACATCCACCGCGGCGACCACGATCTTGGCGTCCTCGCCGGGACTGAGACCGCCGAGCTTGACCGGCACTTTCAGGGTGCTGGAGGGCCGCACCAAGGCCGGCGGTGACAGGCTCACCGTCAGGGTGCGGTTCTTCTTGTCGATGCCGAACCATTTCAGGCCGATGGCGCGTCCCGGCATGCGCTTGGCAGCGCTGTCGAGCGGGCGGCGCAGGGTCGTCATCACATAGGCCCCGGTGCCCCAGTCCTTGCCGACCGGAATCCTGACTTGCGAAGAGCCTTCCTTGACCTCGCTGGTCTGGGTGGTCAGGAGCCGGTCGCCCAATACGTTGATGGTCAGCTTGCCCGCGGAGCGGGAATTGACGGTCACCACCATGGTTTCGCCGGACGCGTATTCCGGCTTGTCGATGGATGTCTCCAAAAGGTCCGGCGTGTCAGCGCTGCCGTCGGAATACCAGCCGACATCGAACTGCACCGAGGTCACGGGGCCATCGGCCTCGGTCGACTTGACGTCGAGGCGATAGCGGCCCGGCTGCGGCGCCAGCGTGATCCGCGACGGCTTGTCGGCGGCAACCGTCAGGTCGCCGTCGGCGACGCGCTTGGTCGACTTGACCGGCTCGTATTCCCAGGACGAATTCTGCCGGTACCACTGATAGCGGGATTCGACCCGCAGCAGTTCGTAGCGCAGGCCGCTGCGCGCCAGCGAGGTGCCGTCCGGCGCGGCAAACACCACGTCGAATTCGGCCTTGTCACCCTCGGCGACGTTTTTGTCGGCGAACAGCGACTTGACCCCGATCATCGCCGCATCCGGCGCCACCGGCAGCACCAGCTTGCGCTCCACGGCACGGCCGCCGGCTTCCGCCATGCGTATGAAGATCTGGGCCTCCTGCGGCCGGGTCGAGGCCGGGGGTTTGGCCAGGCTGACCGGGAAGGTCGCGACGCCATTGGCATCGGCCTCGGGCAGATTCTCGATCGGAGTGCGCTCGTTGCTGGTGCTCTCATCGTCGGCAACGCCGAACTGGTAGCCGGCAAACCCGGGCCGGCCCGACGCGGGCGCGACCAGCATGTCGCCTTCGAGCTGCAGGCCAGAAGCCGGCGCGCCATAGAGGAAATGGCCGTCGACCTTAAGTTCTACAGGAGCATCAGCTTTGATCAGCTTATCCTTGGACGACAAGTCGAATTCAATGCGGTCCGGGATGTAATCCTCTACCATGAAGGTGGTCTCGCCCACCGACGAACCCTTCGGGTCGGTGAACGCCCGCACCCGCCAGGTGCCGGTCGGCACCGCCGAATTGAGCGGCAGGGTCAGGCTGCGGCCGCCGGCGCCCTGGTCGGCCAGCACGGCGCGGCGGAATTCGACCCCGTCGGGGCGCTCGATCACCAGCGTCAGCGGACCCTGGGCGGCGTTGCCCTGCCCGTCCCGCAGCAACGCGGTGAGGTACACCGTCTCGCCGGAGCGATAGACCCCGCGTTCGGCATAGACGAAGGCGTCGGCGCCGGTCGGCGCGTCCCGGCCGGCGACGCCGCGGTCGGTGAGGTCGAAGGCGTTGGATTTCAGGCTCAGGAATGCGTAGTCGTTCTTGTCGCTGGTGACGGTCAGCAAGGCCGGCGACAGGCCGCCCTCGCCGCGCGCCAGACCCGCCTCGAACAGCACGTGGCCGGAATTGTCGGTCTTGCGGCTGGCCAGGATCTCGTTGTTGCGGGCGACCAGGCGCACTTCGGCCTTTCCGACCGGATCGGTAGAGGCCAGCGAATTGACGAAGACGTGGATGCCATCGTTGCCGGAGAATGCGGCGAGGCCGAGATCGGAGACGATGAACCACTGGGTGGCCAATGAGCCGGAATCGTCGCCGCCGGATCCCGGGCCCTTGGCCACCGCGGTCATCACATAGACACCGGGCTGCAGTTCACCCAGCGCCTGGTCCACCGGGAAGGCGGTGGTGACATCGGCATTGAGCGTGGTCGCGGTCGCAAGTTCGCCGGACCAGACCTTGACGCCGCGCTCGTCGCCGAGGTCGTTGAGCTCGTAGCTGCTCAGCGTGCGCTGGAAGTCGCTGCCGATCACCGTGTTGATGAGGTTGCGGTCGCCGATCCGGAACACCTGCACCGACACCGACGGGGTGTTGACGCTGACCAGCGGGATGCCCTGCTGGCCGGTGCGCGGCAGCACATAGGCCCGTCCGGTGAAGCGCACGAACGGCTTGCGATCGCGGACGTAGATATTGAATTCGGCGGATTTCGGCAGGCTTTCCCGAACGCCGGACGGCAACCCGGCGCGCAGATTGATGTTGTAGCGCTCGCCGTGCCTGAGGCCTTCGACGCACAGTTGCTTTTCCTCGGACGACAGCGCCGGTTTATCGGTGCCGGCCAGCGCCAGGTACGGCGCGAAATCGGTGCGCTTGGCGAGGTCCTCGGAGAACAGGAAACAGGCCCGCGGCGACGCCGAATCCGAATCCACCGTGTAGTCCAGCAGCCGGAAGCCGTGCTCGTCGCGCAGCTTCTCGTAGCTGCCGCGGACATCGGCGACCTCGCGCAGGTCCAGCGACAACCGCAGCGTGTCCAGCGCCGGGCGCCACAGCCTACGGTCGGAGAAGGAACGGCCGAGCGCCGCGAGCGCGTCGGCCTCGTCGCCGGCGTTGCCGGCGCGCTGGTAGGCGATATAGGCGGCGGTGGAGGCGCGCTCCAGCAGGAAGGTCTGTTCGGAGCTGGTGGCTGCACGGATCTGGAAAATGGTGCGGGCCAGCCGCAGCCAGTTTGCGCTGTCGTCGGGCGCGATGGCGGCGATCTGGCTCAGCGTCTGCAGCCCGGCGCGGTAATCCAGCCGCCTGAACGCCACGTCGGCGTCGGAGCGCAGCGTCGCCGCCGACTTGGTCACGGGTCCGGCTTCGCGCTTGATCTGGGCTTCGAGCTTGATCGCGGCGTCGGCCAGATCGTCGCGCCGGAACGCCTTGTCAGCCGCCTGCGCCGAGACCAGGCCAAGCGCCAGCGTGGCGCAGAGTGTTGCGGCGCGAACCAAACCGATCATGATGGACTCCCTGGCGCGGACGAACGCCGCGTGATGGATAGAGATGCGTGAAAGGTGACGGACTCATGGCCGAGAACAGTGATTGCAAAAAAGTCGCAGGCGTCATGGTCGTGACTGGTCCATACCCGGCCTTCCGGCCGGGGCGCATCATTCGATGGCGGGCAACAAAACAGATGCTCCCGCCTGCGTTGGTCGCACCCGGCACAAGGATGGTTCGGAGCGGGTTTGCGCCGGAATGAAATTTCGCATTGACCGTGAGGCGAGAGCCATCAAGACGCCGTTATCCTGCCGAAATGGGGAGCGGGGCGGGCTCGCGGCCTCGGCGATCATCGGGACATTCATGAAGCTGAACCTGCTCCTCCTGCTCGGGCTCATCGTCGCCTGTTGCGGCCCGGCCGCGGCGCAGCAGGGCCCCGCATCCCCCGCCGCGATGATCTCGAGTTTTCGCGCCCAGCATGGCGAGGGACGGGTAATCCTGGACCCGAAACTCGACCGGGTGGCGCAGACGCAGGCCGACGCCATGGCCGCCAGGGACGTGCTCGAGCATAACGTCCTCGGGCCGTTCAAAACGCGGGTGGCCTCGGCGGGTGCCGGCCGGGCCGCCGAGAATATTGCCTACGGTTACGACAGTTTTGCCAAGACCCTCGATCAATGGATCAACTCGTCGGAGCACCGCAAAAATCTCCTGATGCACGGCGCGTCGAAGGTCGGTGTCGCCCACTCCCAGAGCCCCGCGACCCATCGCACCTATTGGGCCATGGTCATCGCCGGTGAATATGAACGCAAGCCTTCGTCCGGCGGCAGGCTGATTGCAGGAGGGCCGTCCGCCGAGAAGCCGGTTGCGGAAAGGAAAGCTGCCGGGGAAAAGCCCAGGCTCCGTTCCGCCCAGGCCTGCCGGTTGAAGATTCTCGGTCTGTGCCTGTGAACGATCGGATTTAGCTAAACTCGACGCCGATGGTCGAACCTTTGCGCCAGATCACCCTGCAAAACCGTCCCTGCTCGGTGGGGGTGAATTTCAGCCGGATGTGGGACCGCACGAACCGGGAGTCCTCGACCTTCAGTTTCGCGCCGCCGTCCGACAGGTCCAGCACCTTGCATTTCCGGGTCGCAAAGCTGCCGTCGATGGCCAACCAGGCGTCCTGATTGGTTTTTCGCCGTACCGGTCGGGTTTTTCTGCCGAACAGGGCCACACTGCGCCTACCTGATCCCGCCTGCTTACGGCGGGACGCGACTGCTTGGACATCTGCTTCTAGCTGCGGCCGCGGCAGTGAACCCGCGGGGGCAGCCTGAAGCATGCTGCTCTATTCCTTAAGAGAACGTAAGCACCGTCGCTGCGGCCCTACCCGGTCGCGTCGAGTGCCATCCGAATCATCCGCGCCAGTTCGGCCTTGCGGTATGGTTTTGCCAGCAGCAGCACGCCGGGGTCGAGCCGGCCATGGTGAACGATGGCATTTTCGGTATAGCCCGAGGTGTACAGCACTTTCAGGCCGGTGCGGATCTTTCCCGCCGCTTCGGCGAGTTGCCGGCCATTCATCAGGCCCGGCATGATCACGTCGGTGAACAGGAGATCGATGGTCAGGTCGGCGTGGATGGCGCGCAGGGCTGCTTCGGCATTGGCCGCCGACACGGTCCGGTATCCCATGCTCTGGATCTGCGCGATGACGTAATTGCGGACCAGGGCGTCGTCCTCCACCACCAGGATCAGCTCGGTGCCGCCCTCGGTGGCTTCCACCGCTGCGGTCTCGATCGCGCCCGGCGCCGTCTCCGTGCTCCTTGGCAGATAGAGTTTGATCGTCGTGCCGTGCCCCGTTTCGCTGTAGATCTTGATGTGCCCGCCCGACTGCTTGACGAAGCCGTACACCATGCTGAGCCCGAGCCCGGTGCCCTTGCCCGATGCCTTGGTGGTGAAGAACGGCTCAAACACCTTGTCCAGAAGCTCCGCCGGTATCCCCGCGCCGGTGTCGCTGATGGCGATCAGGACATATTGACCCGACTTTACCTCGCTGTGGCGATCGGCGTAGCTCGCATCGAGCAGGCTGTTATGGGTTTCGATGATCAGCTTGCCGCCCTGCGGCATGGAATCGCGGGCGTTCAGCACGAGGTTGAGGATGGCGGTGGTGAGCTGGCTCGGATCGACGAAGGCCAGCCAGGGGTCCTGCGCGAGGATCATTTCGATCTCGATGTGCTCGCCGAGCGTCGGCCGCAGCAGCTTCGAGGCGGTGACGATCAGGCCATTGACGTCGGTTTCCCGCGGCTGCAGCGGCTGCAGCCGGGCAAAGGCCAGCAGGTGCTTGGTCAGGTCGGCGCCGCGTCCGGCCGCCTCGTCGATCATGCGCGCAATGGTCGCCAGATCAGGCCGGTCGGCGACGCCTTCGGCCAGAATCTCGATGGTTCCGATAATCACCGTGAGGATGTTGTTGAAGTCGTGGGCGACGCCGCCGGTGAGCTGGCCGATGGCGTCCATCTTCTGGGCCTGCCGGATTTGCGTTTCGGCGGCGATCTTGTCGGTCAGGTCGCGGATGAAACCGTTGAAGACATACCTGCCGCGCCGCTGCAGCGCGGTGATGCTGAGTTCGACCTTGATCTCCTTGCCGTCGCGCCGCAGCGCCTCGATCTCGAGGCGGGTGCCGAGCACGCGGCCCTCCCCGGTGCGCAGGAAGCGCGCCAGGCCGCCTCGATGGCGGGCACGATGCTGCTCAGGCACGATCAAATCCGCCAGCGGGCGACCGACCGCTTCGGCATTCGACCAGCCGAAGATTTTCTCGGCCTGCGAATTCCAGTCGGTGATGATGGCGCTTTCGTCCATTTGCACGAAGGCATCGAGCGCGGTTTCGATGATGCCGCGCGCCATTCGTTCGGAGTCGAGCAGCGCTTCCTGCGCCGACAGCATCTCGGTCATGTCGCGACCGATGAAGAAATGCCGCTTGACCGGTTCCGACCAGGTGCCCATCCAGGCGAGCGAGACCACCCTGCCGTCCTTGTGCACATAGCGGGTGACGAAATTGCGCATCACACGGCCGCGGCGGGCCGAGCGCATTTCGTTGCGGGTGCTCTCGAGGTCGGCGGGATGGATGAATTTGACCGCGCTGTGGCCGATCATTTCCTCGGGCCGGTAGCCCACGATCGCGGTCGAACTCGGGCTGACCTGAACGAAATTTCCACGGGGGTCGGTGACCAGGATCAGATCCTGCGAGGTCTCGAAGATCCGGTGTCGCTCTTCGGTTTCCCGCCGCAGCGCGATCTGGGTATTCCTGGACTCGCTGATGTCGCGGGCGATCTTGGTCGCGCCGATGATTTCCCCCGATTGCGACTTGACCGGCGAAATGCTCAGCGAAATATCGATCGCCCGGCCGTCCTTCGAAACCCGCACGGTTTCGTAGTTCTTGATGGCGACGCCGCTGCGTATCTGATCGAGAATCTTGCGCACCTCGCCGCGCAGCCCCTCGGGCACGATGATATCGATGCTGTTGCCGATGGCCTCGACGGCGCGGTACCCGAACAGGTTCTCCGCCGCCCGGTTCCAGCCGGTAATGATGCCGTCGAGGGTCTTGGTGATGATGGCATCGTTGGACGATTCGACGGCGGCGCTGAACAGGCGCTCGCGCTCCTTGAAGCTGTCTCGCTCGGCGGCGCGTTGTTGTCGCACCGTCTCCAGCAAACGCGACAGTTGCAACTGCTGGGCGGTGCTTTTGATCATCAGCATGATCAGAACGAAACTCGCTGCAAGCAGCCCGTACATCCGGCCGACGTAGAAGCCGAGATCAAACCTGTCTCCGTTGACGACCGAAGACAGCGTAAATTCGAAAAACCAGGCGCAGATCACGACCATGAGCCAGACGTCGAGAGCGGAGCGCGGTCGACGCAACCACAGGCCGGCAAGTGCTGCAATGCACAGCGCACAAACCGCCGACAGTGCGCCGATCATGGCCGGCGTAGAACGTCCCTCGCGCACAAAAATGGGCAGAAACGCATGCCCGATGGTCGTTAACAACGTGCAGGCCAGAACAACAACGCCAACGGCGATCACGCTTAAAAGGATCGCCCCGCCGACCGATCGGCGTGTTTCGCTGTCCGCGTCCTTGCGTCGCAGCAGCGCGTAGCCGAGCACGAGAACCGGAAATCCGCCGTGCCAGAGCAGGTAGAGCCAAAATGTGGTCTGCCGGGGATTGACGGCCTGGAACAGGCCGGCAGGCGCGAACAGTCCCGGGAAACTCAGGGTGTGAACCGTCGCCATTGCCGCCGTGAACAGATATCCACCGGCCAGCAACAGCAGCGCACGCGAACGCAGCACGCTGAATTGCGCGAACAGCAAAACGGCCGTGATCACGTCACTGACCGCGAGCGCCGATTGATAGCTCGCGACGAACGCCGGTATCTCCGGCAGTTGCACCCGCGCGAACGGCGCCACCGCGCCAAAAACCAAAGCCGAGAGGATGACGACGACAAGCGCAAGTTGACGATCCCGGAACTCGACCGGAAGATTCGAAAAGAACACTTCCCGGTCAGCGTCTTCTTGCACCGGCATCTCCTTCGAAACACGCGGGCTGGCGAACCAGCCCCGGCATGGACCGCGTCGAACGCGACCAGCGTCGAGTCACCGGCGACTTTGGCATCCCTGAATCAGTCTGTGGAGAAGTTATTTGCGGTCGCCGCGCGTTGGCGCGGCAGGCCGGTCGGCCCGGCCAGGCAGTTGTCGACTGCGGTCAGCAGATCGTTGGGCCGGAACGGTTTCCGCAGGCTCGAGACGGCTCCAAGTTTGGTTGCCATGCGCAGGAAGTCGGGCCCCGATCGAAGCCCATCGCCCGAAATCACCAGCACCGGCACCTCGGGCCGGTACCGGCGGGCCAGACCCATGGTCTGCAGGCCATCCATTGCCGGCATGAAGATGTCGACGATCAACAGGTCGAACGCGCCGGTCTTGAACATCTCAAGACCCTTGCGGCCATCGTCGGTGACAACGACCGTATGCGCGTCCCGCGCAAGCACCAGCTCAATGGTGGCCAGAACCGCATGATCATCATCGATGACGAGGATGTTTGCCACGGAAATCCTCAGGGTTGATTCGTTTGCCCTAACCTACAGGTTGCACGCGCATGCCACTCCTGGCCGGGGCAAAGAACAATTAACGATCCAGTAACCAAACCCGATCCCGACCTCATTTCGACGCGTACGCGCCTGAAAAGCCCCCCGTCGGCGTCCGCAAAGTGAAGCCAACCGCGCCGGCGACAGCGGGCTGCGACCGGAGTAACCTGATCTTTACCGCACCATGGGTAGATCAGCTAAAATCCAGGGTTGCATCTCGTGCGGCAATCCCAGGAGGCAGTCGTGTCGCGCATTCTTCTCATCGACGACCAGTCGGATGTCCGCGCCGTCGTGATTTTGGCGTTGCGCGTCAAAGGTTTCGAGGTGGTCGGCGTCGATAGCGCGGCGGCCGGGCTTGAGGCCTTTGCGGAGCAGCCCTTCGATCTCGCCATTGTCGATATTTTCCTGGGGAAGACCAATGGCGCCGACGTCATCCGGGCCTTGCGCGAGCGCGCTCCGAACTTGCCGGTCGTCGCCGTCTCCGGGGTGACCGCGCTCGATTTTCTCTCCGCATCACCCGAGCTTGCCAACGTGGTGTGCCTGCAAAAGCCGTTTCGTCCGAAAGAACTACTGGCCGCGGTGCAGGCGGCCACCGACGCGGTGCGCGGGGCAGCCGCGCAGCCAAGCGTCACGGGCCCGATGGCTTGAAGTGGCGAGGCCGCCCGAGTTCTGGTATCTGACCCACCAAGAAGCCGGAACGGTCGAGGCTGCCGACACGGGTACTCAAACGCCGATGTCCAGACATTCGCCTAAGCCATTGAATTAACTTCGGTCCCATAGCTCAACTGGATAGAGTAACGGATTTCTACTCCGTGGGTTGCAGGTTCGAATCCTGCTGGGATCGCCAGCTATCTTTTTCTACAACTATTTCAATAATTTAAGACCCAAAGTTTTACACGCACAGGAGTTTTACAGTTGGGGCGTAGCGGACCTGAAAACCGTTACTCTCCTATTTCGCCTTCCGCATGGGCACGACGCGGGCCGCCTCACCACGTCGCGCGCCAGCGTCACGACGGCCACGCCAGCGTCGAGCGCATCACCGTCATCGCGACGGGGACAGGCGACCGGCCGGTAGTGTTTCAGTTTGAAATTTTGAGAACAGCGAGAATTCCCAAGGCAACTAAGCTGTAGACGATTGCATTAACGGCCCACACCAGAGCCAAGACTAGGAAGTCCGAAGGGACCGGTCCATGCGGTCCCCAGATGAGCATTACTGCGATGATGCCCGGGGCTTCTAAGTATTTCCAATGCTCTAGCGCCGGGTATCAGGGACGTCATTGCCAACAAGATTATCGTAACGGGTGCCCCAATTGCCATTGCGATGATAGGTCTGGGCCTCACGGTCGCTCGCCTCCCTTGCGAAGCTTACCGCTAAAGCATTAGCCTGTTACGGGACGGCTAAAAGAGCGCGCGATGGACGAACTATCAAAACAAGAAATCGATCCTCGCGTGGAACATATGTACCGCCGCGGATATTTGGCTGGTTTTCAGGCGGCAGGGGGCGGTCTCAATCATAAGCTTTCCCCCACCGAGCAGGCGAAACTTGAGCGTTGGATCGAAGACGCTCTATTTCGTTGGGCCAACAACGACCTTGAACATGCCATCAGGCCACCAGCGTTTCCAAATCTCGGAGAAACCGATGCCCCGAGGCCCTAAAGGCGAAAAGCGTCCACCACCCGATGCCATCGGCAACGCCGTCATGAGCGGATCGCCACCCGGCGAGATCTGGGACATCACCACCGAGGACCGCAAGAACGCCGCAACCGTGGCGGTGGGGCGCATGGGCGCAGGCCGCTCGACGGACGCCGGTCTGATGGTCGCCAGCACCTTGTCGGTGACGGGGTCGCGGATCGTCACCGGCCTGCCGGTCGCGTTGGCTTCCTGCTCTGCCACCGCACGGGCTTCTGTGCCGGGAACGAGAGCGTCACCTTCATCGCTGGTGATGCAGACGACATCGGTGCTGTTTTCGAAATTCATTTTTCAGGTTCGCTTTCCATTGGACGGGGAGCGGCATTGCTCGCCCAAGCGGAAGCGATAGTCGCCGGTTCAACCCCGGACAACGATGGCAAGCGCGGGCGTCAATCGGCCATTAGAAGCCCGTACAGCACGCCGCCAGCGCCGGGCCACAGGCCACCGGGCAAGCCAAGCCATCGCACAGGCGGACTCGGCGAGCGCCGGAGGGTTGCTGCTACCGATCCGGCCGCTTGCACACAAAAACGCCGCCCGGTCGGGCGCGGCGTTCTAAAGTCTTACACTTGCGCAAAAGCCCTTTGGTTTTACACCTGCACTTTGAGGGTGTTTCACACGCTAACTCATTCATATTGTTGCATGGGACGAATCCTGCTGGGATCGCCAATCATTTCAACGAGACATACACTTTGCTCTCGTTAAAGCCGTGTCTCATCTCGTGTTGGAGAAGACCCCTTTGCCGCTTAGTCCGTGAGATACGGATGACACACGGCGGTTCGTTTTTCGTTCGCGCATCGGGGTTCCCGCGCGACCCGTGTTGGTGCCATTTGATTCGACAAAGAACCACCGAAGAGCGGGACCCGAGCTGACCTGCCCGCGCCGCCCCTCATCCCGAGCCCACCTCATCCTTCGATACGCTCGGCCTTCGGCCGAGTTCCTCAGGATGCGGTCTGTGGGTGTGCGATTTCATCTACGGATGCCACGCCGTCGCCAGCACGCCTTGCAGGCCGGCATCCGCCGGCATCTGTGTGGCAACGGTGGGATCAAAGCCGGCATGGGCGGACGAATAGGTCGCCATCGCCTGAACCAGTTGGGAAACCTGGCTGTCAAGCTTCAGGCCGTCGGCGGTGTCGAAGCTCTGCGTCTGGGCGCGCGCGTTGCCGGCGTACCAGCCGCTTACCGTCACCCGGTCGGAGGTGCCCAGCAGGTCGATCTGCAGATCGTTGCCGCTGCGCAGGAACCAGAGATCCTGGCCGGTGATGCCGGCGCCGAAGTCGACCTCGCCGCGCGCCGTGGTGACGCCGTCGGAGGCGAGGTTGTTGACCACCGCGTGGCCCATCCCGGCGCCGACCTTGTAGGTGTCGTAGCCGCCGCTGCCGGTGAGGATGTCGTTGGCGCCGCCGGCCGTGATCGTGTTGGCGAGCGTATTGCCGGTGAGCGCCTGCGCGTCGGTGGTGCCTGCCAGGTTCTCCACATTGCTGCCGAGCGTGTAGGCGGCCAGCGAGGTCTGCACCGTGTCGGTGCCCTGGTTTGCGCTCTCCACCACGACGTCGCCGATATTGTCGACCACGTAGGTGTCGTCGCCGGTGCCGCCGGCCAGGTGG
Source organism: uncultured Alphaproteobacteria bacterium (assembly GCA_963710235.1). Classification (GTDB taxonomy): domain Bacteria; phylum Pseudomonadota; class Alphaproteobacteria; order Rhizobiales; family Xanthobacteraceae; genus Bradyrhizobium. Next base: position 768,763 of record CAVPZI010000004.1, on the reverse strand, counting down.
TCAGCCCCGGTGCCTCCGTCGAGCAGGTCGCTGCCACCGCCACCGGTGAGCGTGTCGTTGCCGTCGCCGCCGAGCAGCGTGTCGTCGCCGGCGGCGCCGGTGATGCTGTTGGCGAGTGCGTTGCCGATGAGCGTCTGCCCGGCCGCGAGCGTGCCGGTGAGGTTCTCCACATTGTCGGTGAGCGTATACGTGGCGAGCGAGGTCTTGACCAGATCGGTGCCCTCGCCGGCGTTCTCGATCACCACGTCGCCCGCATTGTCCACCGTGTAGGTGTCGTTGCCGGTGCCGCCGATCATGGTGTCGGCGCCTTTGCCGCTATTGAGCACGTCGTCGCCGTCGCCGCCGATCAGCGTGTCGTTGCCGGCGCCGCCGGTAATGGTGTTTGCGATCGCGTTGCCGGTCAGCGTCTGCCCGGTCGTAGCGGTGCCGGTGAGGTTCTCCACATTGGCGGTGAGCGTATAGGCGGCGAGCGAGGTTTTTACCGTATCGGTGCCTTCGCCGGCGTTCTCGATCACCACGTCGCCCGCATTGTCCACCGTGTAGGTGTCGTTGCCGGTGCCGCCGATCATGGTGTCGGCCCCGGCCCCGCCATTGAGCACGTCATTGCCGTCGCCGCCGATCAGCGTGTCGTTGCCGGCGCCGCCGGTGATGCTGTTGGCGAGCGCGTTGCCGGCCAGCGTCTGGCCGGTCGCCACGGTGCCGGTGAGATTCTCCACGTTGTCGCCGAGCGTGTAGGATGCGAGCGAGGTCTTGACGGTGTCGGTGCCCTCGCCGGCGTTCTCGATCACCACGTCGCCCGCATCGTCCACCGTGTAGGTGTCGTTGCCGGCCCCGCCGATCAGGGTGTCGGCCCCGGCGCCGCCGTTGAGCGCATCGTTGCCGTCGCCGCCGATCAGGGTATCGTTGGTGGCGGCACCGTTGAGGGTGTCATTGCCGACGCCGCCGATCAGCGTACCGCCGCCGGTGCCCGAGGTGATGGTGTTGCCGAGCGCATTGCCGGTCAGCACCTGCGCGGTCGTGGCGGTGCCGATCAGGGTCTCGACATTGTCGGTCAGCGTGTAGCTGGCGAGCGAGGTCTTGACCGTGTCGGTGCCCTCGCCGGCGTTCTCGATCACCAGGTCGCCGGGATCGTCCACCATGTAGGTGTCGTTGCCCAGGCCGCCGATCATGGTGTCGGCCCCGGCGCCGCCGTCGAGCGTGTCGTTGCCGGCGCCGCCGATCAGCAGGTCGTTGGTGGCAGCACCCGTGAGCACGTCGTTGCCGGTGCCGCCGATCAGGGTGCCGCCTCCGAGGCCCGCCGTGATGGTGTTGCCGAGCGCATTGCCGGTGAGCACCTGCGCGGTAGTCGCGGTTCCGATCAGGTTCTCGACATTGTCCGTCAGCGTGTAGACGGCGAGCGAGGTCTTGACCGTGTCGGTGCCCTCGCCGGCATTCTCGATCACCACATCGCCGGGATCGTCGACAATATAGGTGTCGCTGCCGGTGCCGCCGATCAGCATGTCGGGTCCGCCGCGGCCGTCGAGCGTGTCGTTGCCGCCGAGGCCGATCAGTGTGTCCTCTTCGCCCGTTCCGATCAAGGTGTTGGCTGCCGAGGTGCCGGTGAGGGTGACGCCGGGAACATTGGTCAGGTTGATGGTGAACGTCTTGTCGAAGGTCAGCCCGCCCTGGTCGGCGACGCGAACCGTGACCGTGTGCGAGGTCGCGCTCTCGTAGTCGAGCAGCGTGCCGTTCGCCACCGTGATCTGGCCGCTCGTCGCATCGATGGCAAACCGCCCGCCCGCAGTGTCGGTCAGCGCGTAGCTCAGGACCGCGCCCGCATCCGGGTCGACGCCGGTCACCAGACCCACAACCGTCCCGTTCGCCGAGTTCTCCGCCACCGAGCCGCCCGCGAGCGTGGCATTGGTCGGCGCCTCGTTCACGTTGGTCACATTGAGTGTGAACGCCTTGTCGAAGGTCAGCCCGCCCCGGTCGGTGACGCGGACCTTGATCGTGTGCGAGGTCGCGCTCTCGTAGTCGAGCAGCGTGCCGTCCGCCACCGTGATCTGGCCGCTCGTCGGATCGATGGCAAACCGCCCGCCCGCATCGTCGTTCAGCGCATAAGTGAGCGTGTCGCCGGTACCCGGATCGATTCCCGTCGCCGTCCCGACCCCGGTCCCATTCGCCGCGTTCTCGGCAACCGTATTGCCGGACAGGGTGACGTCGACCGGAGCGACCGTGTCGCTCGTGGCAACGAAGATTGCCGAAGCAACACCGGTGTTGCCGGCAGCGTCCGTCGCCCTGGCGGTGAAGCTGTTGGCCCCTTCCACGAGAGCCGCGCCGACGAGGCTCCACGCCCCGCCGGCGTCGGCGGCCACTGTGCCGATCCGGGTCGCGCCACTGAAGACGGCCACGATGCTGCCGGCTTCGGCGGTTCCGCTGACGGTCACGACGCTGGCGCTGGTCACGCCATCGGTCGCGCTCGCGCCGGAGTCCGGCGAGATGCCCGAGATCGCCGGGGCGCCCGGAGCGACGGTGTCACGCGTGGCGACCAAGATTGCCGATGCAACGCTGGTGTTGCCGGCGGCGTCCGTCGCCCTGGCGGTGAAGCTGTTGGCGCCTTCCACCAGAGCGACGTTGGCGAGGCTCCAGGCCCCGCCGGCGTCGGCGGCCGTTGTGCCGATCTGCGTCGCGCCGCTGAAGATAGCGACGATGCTGCCGGCTTCGGCGGTTCCGCCGACGGCCACGAGGCTGGCGCTGGTCACGCCATCGGTCGCGCTCGCGCCGGAGTCCGGCGTAATGCCGGCGATGATCGGGGCATCGGGCGGCGTAACATCGGCTCCAACGATCGTGATCGTGATGGCCTGCGACGTTCCATCCGCCGACGCGACCGTGACCGTATCGGTCAGAACAGCGCCTTCGGCGAGATCTGCGACATTCGCGTTGCCGTTATCGAGCGTGTAGCTCCAAAGGCCGGTCCCATCGATCGACAGCGATCCAAAAGCGCCGGCGGTCGCTGCGGCCGCGCGGAAGCCCGATTCACCGTGGTCGATATCCACAACGGTCAGCTGGCCCGAGACCGGCGCAGCACTCAGGCTGATGATGTTGCCCGAGCTGGTTCCACCGATCATCGCGGGATCGTTCGTGCCCTGCACCGTGACCGACACCGTCTGAGCGGTAACGCCCCCATGCCCGTCATTGATGTTCAAAACGTAGTCAATGGTGACCGCATCGCCCTGGCCGAGATAATCGAACGTGGCGTCGGACGCGGCAAACGTCCAGCCGACCGCGCCGGCGGCGACCGTGGATTGCTCCGAGAGCACCGGCGTCGTCAAGAGGCCCAACAGCCCAGCGTCATTCGGCAAGCCTGACGTTACGCCACTGGCGCTCACGCCATCGACCGTTACGGTATGGGTATCGCCCACATCGACATCGTTGAAAGCAATCGTCCCGGAGACTGCGTCGACCGCCGTCGAGCCGGTCGCATTGATCGCCTCGACAATGCTTCCTGTCGCGACCGTGCCGTTTGCGATCGATGGGGCGTGATTGACGTGAGTGATGCTGATCGTGAACGCCTTGGTCGTGGTCGAATTGCCGTCGCTGGCGGTCAGTTCCAGCGGCACCTCGCCGAAAGTTCCCTGCGGGGGAGTGCCGGAAAACGCCAGGGTCTGCCGATCGAAGTGGAGCCAGCCCGGCAACGCCTGGCCACCCGGACCTTGCAGATCGATGAGCAGCGGATCGTTTTCGATATCGGTTACGGTATTGGCTGGCAGCGTAAAGCTGAAGGGTTGCCCCTCGGTCCCGGTAAGCGCGGGCAGATCGCCGATGCTGGGCGGATAGTTTACGAAGGCAACGTCGAGATCGACTCGCCCCGCCGCCGATCGACCGGCCGAATCGGTAATTTGATAGTCGAAATAGGCCGCACCATGAAAATGGGTGGCGGGCGTTACCGAAATCTGGCCCGTGCCGGGATCAAAATCGACGCTGACGTCACTCGTATCGACGATCGCCGTCAGACCGAATGCGTTGCTATCCAGACTGTAATCGTTCTCAAGCAGATTGCCTGCCTGCAGGGTCAAGGGTTGATCCTCGATCATGCTGTAATGATCGTCAACCGCTGTCGGATTATGTGGCACGTGCTGGACGTCGATCGTCGCCGTCGTGGTGACTTCGACGCCGGAATCATTCGTGATCGCGTAGGTGAGCACCAGCGGCCCGGAATAGTTGAAAGACGGCGTCACCCGATACAAGCCGTTGTCGAGCTTCGTCACCGGGCCATCGACAAAGCCCAGGAAGGTGAGGCCGTTGCCGTCCGGATCGATGTCATTCGCCAGGAGTTGCGCAGGATCGATGTCCAGCGTCGTGTCCTGGAGCATGGTGAAGCCGGAATCCGACACGCCGATCGGCGGAAGGAATTCGGGCAAGACCTCGAGATTGACCAACCCCAGGCTCTGGGCGCCAAGGCTGTCGGTTAGCGTGTAGTTGAACGAAGCATTGCCGAAATAGCCGGCGCGAGGCGTGAACACCGCGTCGGTTCCATCGATGACGACGCTGCCGTTGACCGCGCGCGGAACGTCGGTGATCGAGAACAGATCGCCGTCAGGGTCGACGTCATTCGCCATCAGCGTCGCCAGGCCAATCCGGATAGGCGTGTTCTCGTTGGTTTGGAAAACGCCGTCGGTGTTGGCAAAGGGCGGGTGGTTGACCTTTGCGAAGTTGACGTCCAACGCGCCGGTCGACGATTTATAGCCGTCAGTCACCGTGTAGCTGAAGCCGAAATCGCCATAGTTGAACGCGTCGGGCACGAACTGGAGCCGGTCGTTCGGCAAGGTCAGGACGCGCGCCGGCGTTCCGGCATTCGGCGTTATGGAAACCAGTTGAACCGGATCGCCATCGACGTCTGCAACATGACTGAGAATGTCGGACACGCTGATGGTGAGCGGCGAATCCTCCAGCCCCTGCAACGAAATGGAATTGGCGGTGGGCGCATGATCGATCGAGGTCACGTGGATCGTCACGGTGGCGTTCTGGCTGTGCCCTTCGCCATCCGAGGCGGTGTATTGGAAGGTCGCATTGCCGTCCTGATAATGGCCGGCCGTGTAGACGATGTTGGTTCCATCGAAGGTCAGACCGCCAACATCAGGCGACGTCACGGCGGTAACGATCAGCGATTGATGATCCGCGCTGACGTCGTTGGCAAGCACGCTTGCTGCGCTGAGCATGAGCGAAGAATCGCTTGCCATGCCGAAACTGTCGTCGTTCGCCACCAGCGCCGGCGCAACCTGAAGATTGACGTTGACGGTCACTGGCGACTGCCTGTCGTCGGTCAGCGTGTAGGCGAGGCTATCGGTGCCGATATAGGCCGGGTCGGGCGTGTAGATGAAACTCACACCCTGATTGCCGTCAATCGCGAAATTGCTCTGCGCGCTTTGGCTGCCGGTTGTGTCGGTCAGGCTATAAATCACCGCATAATTGCCGAGAACATCAATCGGCGGATTGGCGGTGATGTGTCCGGTCGTCGCGTCGAGTGTCATCCAGTCGGGCAGAGCGGAGCCGTCGGCAAGCGTGGCCGAGAAGCTCGACGTCGCCGTCGGCGTCAGGGTCGACGGCGGCGCCAGATCATAAAGCGCGCCAGTCACGACCAGTGCGCCATGGGCGGGTTGGCCAATGTTGATGGCGCGGAACGAATCGCCATTGTCGTCGCGATCATTGGCCAGCAGATCGTCGAGCGTGAACGAGACGCCATGCCCCTGGACCACGGAATAGCTGTCGTCGACACCGCGCACTGGTACAAGACGCGGCGCAACGTTGACGACATCGGTAGCGGCGTTGAGCGAAACGGTGCCCTGTTCATCGACAGCGGTGTAACTGACAGCGAGGGCGCCGTTGTAATGGTCTGGCGCGCCCAGGGTCAGGAGTTCGGGAGTGGTCGAGACCGAGAAACCGTTCAAATCCCTCGCATCGATCGTGTGATAGGTCGGATCGACGACCACATCGGTCAGGATGGAGAAATCAGGCAGCGATGCGCCATCACCGGTGACGTCGAGCCGCACTTGTATCGCGCCGACAAATTCTCCTGGGGGCGAGCCGCTGAACCGCAGCGTCGCCGCATCGAAATGCAGCCAAGCGGGTAGCGGATTGCCATCGGCCAACAGCGCGCTGACACCCGCCGCCTGCGACAGGTCAAGCCCGAACTCGCCCTGGATCCCGAAATAGGCGCTATTGGTGAGCAGGTTGTTGATCGCCGGATCGAGCGGCGCATTCGGGTCGATCAAGAATTGCAGGGTGAAGCCCCCCTGAGAGGTCGCAACGGCGCCATTGACGGGAGCGACCGGATTGGGCGTGAAATCCACATCGACCCGCGCCTTCGGAGCCGATGCGCCCGGCGCATAGCCCGACAAGGCCAGCGTGTGACTGGCGGGATCGAAATCGAGCCACTCGGGCAACGGTTGGTTGCCCTCTTCGTGCGCCGTCCAGACGCCGGCTCCGAGATCCAGCGCCACGATGTGCGTATTCAGCGCAGTACTGCCGGCGCTACCGCCGGGATTGACGATGACGTTGCGCCGCAAGATCTGCGTCGCGCCGCTGTTCGGATCGAGATAGGTGTAGGTCGCAAGCGTCGCAAAGGGTGCGGTTCCGGCTGGAGCTTGCCCGATCAGGGTCAGCGTTTTGGGATCAAACGCGAGCCAGGAGGGCAAGGCGGAGCCGTCCGCCATGGTGACGCTGACCGTCGTGGTTGCACCGACACCACCCAATCCGTAGTCGAAACCCTGCGAGAAATCGCTGCGGATCGCGTAACCGGCAAGCACGGTGTCGTGAACCGAATGGCCCTGCGCCAAATTCTGGGCGTCAATCGAACCAAAGCTGAAATAGCGCACGAAAGAAGCGCCATTCTCGGGATCGAAGACCTTGACCTCGACATCGACCGGCTGGGCGAGGTTTGCCGGAACCGTACCCGAGAAAGTCAGCGTGCCGGCGTCGAAATGCAGCCAGTCGGGCAGCGCCTTGCCTCGCACCGTCAAAGCCGAGAACTCGACCTGCTTGGAGAGATATTTGGTGTCCAGCACGCCAATCAGCGATGCCGACCTGAAGAACAGGACATTACCCTGCGGGTCGCTGTCATTGCCAAAGGCCTCGGCGGGCAGGATCGTGAGCGGCTTGTCCTGAACGTCTTCCACGACGTCGTTGCGCAACGTCGCGCCATAGTCGACCGGCCTGACGTCGATCGAGACGAAAGCCTGCGCCACACCGCCGTGACTATCAGTGATCTGATAATGGAACCCGGCGGCGCCGTTGTAATTGGCCCGGGGAACGAACAGGATTTTGCCGTCAGGCGTAATGCTGACCTTGCCGTCCTGCGCGAACCGGTCGACGCTCTTCAGGATCAGCGTATCGCCATTCGGATCGCTGTCGTTGGCCAGCAATTGCGCCGGATCGATGATCAGGGCCTGGTTTTCGAGCGTCGTAAACCCGCCATCGTCGTGCGCAACGGGCGGATCAAATTCGGGGATGACCTTGAGATCGACGGTGATCGTCGACTGCGCGTTGTACACATCCGCCAGATCGAACTGGAAGGCGCCTTTCTCCAACCCAAGGTTCGTCGCCGTTATGGTGAGCGTGCCGGCGACTGCGTCATAAGTGACGCTCGCAAGCGTCGGATCGACATCATGAATGCCGACGAACCGGAACGCGTCGCCTTCAGGATCGTAAGCCGAACCGAGCAGATCGGTCAGGCTGATGACATTTGCCTTGCCGAGCCGGACCGTCGGGGCTTCGTTGTAATAGGATGCAGGGACGTGGCTCGCGCGCGGCGCCTGATTGACGTGGCTGATCTGAATTTCTGCGTTGGCCCAGGCGGTGCCCCCGTTGCCATCCGAAATCTCATAGCGGAATCCGGCCGAACCGTAATAATCCGGCCGCATGTCGAGCAGCACATAATCACCGAAGATGTCGTCATGGCCGAACACGCCCGCTACATTGGTGGCGTCGAAGTGGTCGGTTTCATGATAGACGGCCAGCAGATTGCCATCGACATCCATCAATGGCGCGCCGCCGATTACCGTGAGCGGGTCATTCTCCGGGTCAGTGGCGCCTCGCAGCAAGTCCGAAAAGTAGATTTTGACTGGCGCATTCTCCTGCGCCGCAAACCCGCCCTGGTCGATCGCAACCGGCGGATGATTGGTCGATGCCAGTTGCAATTGCACACGTGCGGTCGATTGACGGCCAAAGGCGTCAGCGACCGTGTATGTGAAATAGGCGTCGCCATGATACAGCGGCTTTCCGGTGAAGGCGATCTGGCCATCAGCGGTAATCGACACGGTGCCATTGACGGCGTCCTGCACCGAAAGCAGGCTGAGGCCATCGCTCGAGCCGCTCACGTCGTTCCTGAACAAACTGTTGGGATCGATGAGGCTGGTCAGTTCTTCCGTGCCATAGACGACATCGTCCTGTGCCTGAAGAACACCCTCGTGCGAGCGCAGTTCGAGCTCGTTGCGATCCCAGACGGTTCCGTCGCCGAAAACAACCTGCTCGATACCGGTCGCCGTTCCGAGGAAATGATCCCTCACGCGGACCGAGTCGGTCAGGAAGGCTCCCTGGTTCTCGAATTCGAGAACCATGTCGTTGCCGTCGCGCACGACCGAAACGTCATGGGTCGCGATGTTGGGGTCGAGCACAATCCGGTCAAGCTCGCTGGCGCCGCCTTGCTCGATGATGGTATCCCGGCCATCTCCAAAGCCGAACAAATAGCTGTCCGAACCCGTTCCGCCGGTCAACGTGTCGTTGCCGGCGCCGCCGCGGAACGTGTCGTCGCTGCTCGAACCAGTCAAACTGTCGTCGTAACTCGACCCATCGACTTGCTGAATGTTGACCAGCGTATCGCCCTCGGCGTCGCCGCCGGCGCCGTTGCCCGTCGCCAGATTGACCGTCACGGCCGCGGAGGATGTCGAGTAGTCGGCTGTGTTGAACCCGCCGCCGCCGTCGAGCTGGTCGGCGCCAGCGCCGCCAACCAGCACATTGTCCCCGGCGTCGCCGGTCAGCACGTCGTCGTGATATGAGCCGATCATATTTTCGATGCCGATCAGCGTGTCTCCCTGCGCATCGCCGCCAGAAGCCGTGCCCGCAGCGAGGTTGACGTCGACCCCCGCAAAGGAGCCGGAATAGTCGACTGTATCGATCCCGCCACCGCCATCGAGGACATCCGCGCCGGCCCCACCGATGAGGGTGTCGTTGCCCGCGCCACCGCGCAGCACGTCATTGCCTCCGCCGCCGGTCAGGACATTGTCGCCGCCGTCACCAATGATGGTGTCTTCGAAATTCGAACCGGTCACGTTGCGGATGTTGATGAGCGTGTCGCCTTCGGCATAACCGCCCGAGGTGACACCAGCAGACAGATCCACGCTCACGCCCGCGTTCGAGCCGGAATAATCGACCGAGTTGATCCCGGCGCCGCCATCCATGACATCGGCGCCGACGCTGCCGACCAGCGTATCATTGCCGTCGCCGCCCCGCAGGATGTCGTTGCCCGAGCCGCCAATGAGCCTGTCATCGCCCGCGCCGCCATCGAGCGTGTCGCCGCTGTCGTCGGCCTTCAGCGTATCGGAATAGCTCGACCCGATAATGCTGTGAATGCCGAGATAAATGTCGCCCTGGGCGTCGCCGAGGCGTCCGACCCGGCCTGCCAAATCGACGTTAACGCCGGTGTGCGAGGCAGAATAGTCGACGGTGATCGCGCCGCCACGACCGTCGATCGTGTCGGCACCGCTGTGTTCATAGACGATATTGGTTCCACCACCCGTGACGATCGCGCTGTTGCCGGTACCGGCGTAAATGATATCGTCGCCGGTGCCGGTCGTGACCGTATCATTACCATTGCCGAGATAGACGGTGTTATTGCCATCGCCCGCCTGAACCGTGTCCGTGCCGTCGCCGGTGCGGATGATCTCGTTAGTATTGTTACCGATCAGCAGATCGTTGTGCGGCGTGCCATCGAGTTCGCCCGAATAGGTCGGATCGACTGCTCCGGTAAGGAAGCCGACACCCTGCAACCCATTGGAGTCCGCAATGCGATAGGTGATCTTGAACGAGCCAGCATAGCCGGGGTCGAACCGCACGACGATGTATTGATCGCCATTCGCTTGGACCACACTCGCGGCGCCGTGATCGACGCCGTCGACGCCGACAAATCTGAGATTGCGATCAGGCTGAATCGGATCGCCGTTCATGTCGAAATAATCGACCGAATAGTCCTCTCTGAGCAGATCGCTGACGCGAATCACCACCGGAATGTCGAGCGGCGTCGTGAAGCCGTCGATGTCGACCGCCGTCGGATCGTCCGGCACGCCGATCACATCGAGCGTAACCTTCGCCGTGGTCGTATGCCCAAGGTCATCCGCAATGGTGTAGTAGAAATAGGCCGTGTTGCCGTTCCAATTCGCCTTCGCTGTAAAGACCAGATCGCCGTTCGCATCGTGGGTGATGTTGCCGGGAAGCGGATTCGGACCCTCCGACCAACCCAGAAACGTCAGCGGGCCACCGTCCGCGCTGGCGTCGTTGGCGAGCAGGGTCGAAATCTGGATCGTCAGCGGAACATCTTCGTAGGACGTAAAGCTGTCGTCATTCGCGACCGGCGGCGCATTGGCGCTCGACGGATCGAAATAGAGATGGACCCGCCCCGCGCTGATGGCGCCATTGGGATCCGAGATCACGTAGGCGAAGCTGGCGTCGCCAAAATAGCCTGCGTCCGGCGTGTAGGTGACGGTGTCATACGGCGTCAGCGCAATATCGCCCTGCGCGTCGATGGCGGTGGCGCCGGCTCCGGTCAGAACCAGCACGCCATGATCGGCGTTGCCGACGCTCTGGAACGTGATCGTATCGTGCTCGATGTCGAAGTCGTTCTTGAGCAGTTCGAGGATCGGGATCGACAGCGCCGTATCCTGCTTGCCGTGAAGCACGCGTCGCAGCGAGGGGTCGTTGCCGTCGAAGTTGTCGTCCTGCGCCACGGGCGGCTGGTTGACCGCTTCATAGACGAGGGTCGCGGTCGCGGTGGCAAAGCCGCCATTGCCATCGGCGACCGTGTAGCTGAAATGCGCATTGCCGTTGAAATTGGCGTTGGGCGTGAACAGGACCGTGCCGTTTTCAAGCAACCGCGCAAACCCGCCATCGATGCTGTCGACTGCGGTGATCGTGAGCGGGTCGCCTTCATGATCGGTGTCGTTTGCGAGCAAATCGCGCCCATCGACGATAACCGGGCTATTCTCGGCAATGGGGGCGCCGTGGAAGGTCGTTATCGTATCGTCGGCGGCGACGGGCGGCGTGTTGTTTTTGACGACGTTGACCGTCACCCGCGCGGTGGACTGCGCGCCGGAAGGGTCGGAAACCGTATAGTCAAAATAGCTCGAACCGTAGAAATAATCGTTGGGCGTGACGTCGATCGTGCCGTCGGCGTTGACGACCGCCTGGAGATCGGCCGACGACGTTACGCTCGTCACCGTCAGCGGATCATTGTCGACATCGGCGTCGTTGGCCGTCAGCGTCGTCGAATTGATCGTGAACGCCTGATTTTCCAAGGTCTGCAACGGCCCGTCATCATGCGCGACGGGCGCATGATTCACCGGCGTCACGGTGATGAAAACATTGGCCTGCGCCGAGCCGCCTTCCGGCGTATTGGCGATATAGCTGAATTGCGCAGGGCCACGATAATATTGATCGGGCACAAAGCGGATGTTGCCGTCGCTCGACAGGCTTACCGCGCCATTCACGGGGTCGAGCACCTGCCCGATCACCATGCGGTCGCCCTGCGGATCGTTGGACAACAGGCGGGCCGACGAGATTGTGATCGAGCCGTCTTCGGCCACCGTAAAGCCGCTGTCGTCAACCGCCGCGGCCGGCGGGCGAACGCGGACATCGACGGTGGCGGTGGAAAAGCCGCCGTTGCCGTCCGAAATCGTATATTTGAAGCTCGTTGCGCCCGAGAAGCCGCTGTTGGGCGTGAATACCATATTGCCTTGCGCGTCGAGGCCGGCGGTTCCATCGGCGCCGCCATCGGCCGAAACGATCCTGATGGCATCGCCATTCGGGTCATAGTCGTTGGCAAGCAGCGTCGCCGCCGCGAGTGTCAACGGCTGCCCCGAAGTGGCGGAGAAATAGCCGTCGTCCGTCGCAACGGGCGGCGCGTTGCTCAACAGGCTGCGCAGCTTTGCCTTGTCCCAGCTTACGCCGTCCGCGAACTGGTAGCTTTCGATCCCGCGACCGTCATTGGCGAGCGCATTGACGATGGTGAGGCTATCGCCGGCGTCGCCATTATAGGTCAGCACCACCGTGCTGCTGCCCTTGTAGTCCCAGGCAACCGAAACGTCGGTCGAATTGACATTCAGGAATCTTGCGGTGTTGCCATAGCCGTTGACATTGCTTTCATCAATCGTGTCGTTGCCGTGGCCGCGCGAGAAAACGAAAGTGTCCGCGGCGCCCCCGCCGACCATGTCGTCGTTTCCGGCCTGCGCCGTAAACGTCGCGGCCCAGCCGCCAAAACGCCCGTCGACGGTGTCATTTCCGCTGCTGTCGCTGTCGTTGAGCACCTGCTGGCGCAGGGTGTCGCGCTGCCACACCGTTCCGTCCGCGAACTGGACGCTGAAACCGTAGGACGACCCGTTATTCTGGCTCAGGACGTCGCTCACGGTAACGCGATCACCGCTGTTCCTGAACGTAAGCACCAGATCATTGCTGCCTTCGGACGCGCGCAGCGCCGAAGCAAGGTCGCTCACGTTGTAATCGGCGAGCTTGAGCAGATCGATGCCGCCCGAAGCAGTGACGATCCGGTCATCGCCATCGCCCCTGCGATAGAGATAGGTGTCATTGCCTGACCCGCCGACGACCAGGTCGTTGCCCTTGCCGCCGTCGATCGTCTCATTGCCGCCGTTGATTCCGACGATCGTATCGTCGGCGGACGTCGACCCGGAAGCGAGGATCGCACTACGAATGTCGTCGCCATTGAACGTGGTGCCGTCGGCCGTGAGCTGGATCTGGTCGATATTCGAATTGGAGGAAGCGAACTCGTTTTCGAGCAGAACCTGATCGGCGCTATTCTTGAACGTGATCAGGACGTCGTTGCTGCCGATCGACGAACGCGAAAAAATAATCTCGTCCTTGGTATATCCGGATATCTTGAGCACGTCATTCGGTGAGAAGGCGTTGTCGTTGATGACAACCTGCCCATCGCCGGGATTGAAGACGTAGGTGTCGTTACCGTCGCCACCGCTTGAATAATGGCTTCCGGGTCCTGGCTGGATGATATTGTCGCTGGCATCCCCATAGATGACCGTGTTGTCGGGCGTGCCGAGCCGATTGAGAATATCCTGCGTGCTCCATTCCGTGGCATCGGCAAAGCGGATGTGCTCGATACGTCCGGCGCCCCATGCATTTTCAATGGTGATGCGGTCGTCCGCGCCATTGACCTTGAAGATCAAATTGTCGCCGTCGCCGCTCTGCGATACGCTGAGATCCGAGGGATTGATGCTCGCATCGAACAGCAGCACGTCATTGCCGCCCGAATAGTCATTGATGGTGTCCTGGCCATTCCCACGCGCGAACATGTAGATGTCGTCGCCGGCGCCGCCTTCAAGCAGATCGTTGCCTGCGCCGCCATTCAACGTATCATTGCCCAGACCGCCAAAAATCGTTTCGTTGCCGGTGCCGCCGCCGAGAAGGTCCCCGTTGTTGTCCCCCTGGATGATATTCCCGAGGCCCGAGGCCGTCCGTTCCAGCGTCGTCAGCGTGGCGCTGGTCCAGACCGTACCATCGGCGAAGTCGACCTCCGCAATGCTGGAGACGGGCGCGGCGCCATTGATGGACGAAGCGATTGTCACCCGGTCGCCGGTTCCATTGATGGCCAAGGTCAAATTGGCGCCATCCTTGAGCAGGCGAACATCGCTTGCGGCAATTCCGGCGCCAAAGACCAGCTTGTTGTGCCCCTGGCTATCCTGGATCGCATCCTGACCGTCGCCGGGATTGAACAGATAGGTGTCGTCGCCGGCGCCGCCTTTGAGCAAATCATCGCCCTTGCCGCCGATAACGACATCATTGAAATCGGAGCCGGTCAGGACGTCGTTACCCGGGCTTCCGGTCACGACGCTGCCGCCCTGTGCGCCGATCAGCACGATCAGGTCGGAAAAGGTCCAGGTCGTGCCATCGGCGAAGACCACCTGATCGACGCGATCGTTGACATTGCCGTCATTGGAATTGACGAGCGTGACCTGATCGTCGGTGCCGATGATCTTGAGAATAATGTCGTGGTTGTTGTTGCCAAAAGTCAGGCTGACATCGGAAGCAGCAATACCGGCTCCGAATTTGAGCGTGTCAAAACCACCGCCGCCCTGTTCGCTGATCGTATCCCGGCCATCGCCCGGATTGAAGACATAGGTATCGTTACCTGCACCGCCTGCGAGAACGTCGTTGCCGGGCCCGCCGGTCAGCGTGTCGTCACCCGCAGCGCCGGTCAGTGTGTCATTCCCGGCGCCGCCGATGAGCACGCCCGCCGCCGTGTCGGTCGTCAGGTTGAGATTGGTCGTGTTGGTCGTCACATGCGCGATGAGATCGCCATAACTCCAGCTTGTGCCATCGGCGAAATTGACATGTTCGATCCGGTTCGCGGGTGTATCGACGCCGTGCGTGATCGTCACCCGATCATTCGTTCCGTTGATCTGGATGAGAATATCCTGATTATTGTTGACTTCCGTAACGCTCAAATCCGACGCGGAAATTCCCGCGCCGAACTGCAGCACGTCGTTGCTGCCGCCATCGCTCCAGGTGGACTGACCATTATAATCGTAGATCGTGTCATGGCCGTCGCCGCGGTTGAAGACATAGCTGTCGTCACCGAAGCCGCCCAGCAGCAGATCGTTGCCCGGACCGCCGATCAGCGTGTCGTTGCCGCTCGACCCGTACAGCGTGTCGTCGCCGGCGCCGCCGTCGAGCGTGGCGCTCACGTCGGGCGCGGCGTAAAGCGTGTCGTTGCCCGGCGTCGAGACGAGCACGCGGCTCATCACATCGGCGAAACTCCAGCTCGTGCCATCGGCGAAATTGACATGCTCGATCCGGTGCCCGGGCGTATCGAAGCCGTGCGTGATCGTGACCCGATCGGCCGTGCCGACGATCTGGAATGTCAGGTCCTGGCCATTGTTGGTTGCGCTGACCGCGATATCCGACACCGCGATTGCCCGCGCCGAATTGCAGCACGTCGTTGCTGCCGCCATCGCTCCAGGTGGACTGACTCGTTATAATCGTAGATCGTGTCCTGGCCGTCGCCGCGGTTGAAGACATAGCTGTCGTCACCGAAGCCGCCCAGCAGCAGATCGTTGCCCGCACCGCCGATCAGCGTGTCGTTGCCGCTCGACCCATTCAACGTGTCGTCGCCCGCGCCGCCGTCGAGCGTAGCGCTCACGTCGGGCGCGGCGTAAAGCATGTCGTTGCCCGGCGTCGAGACGAGCGCGCGGCTCATCACATCGGCAAAACTCCAGCTCGTGCCATCGGCGAAATTGACATGCTCGATGCGGTTCGCGGGCGTATCGAGGCCATGCGTGATCGTGACCCGGTCAGCCGTGCCGACGATCTGGAACGTCAGGTCCTGACCATTGTTGCTTTCGCTGACCGCGATATCCGA
Source organism: uncultured Alphaproteobacteria bacterium (assembly GCA_963710235.1). GTDB lineage: Bacteria > Pseudomonadota > Alphaproteobacteria > Rhizobiales > Xanthobacteraceae > Bradyrhizobium. The sequence continues at coordinate 753,132 of CAVPZI010000004.1, read as the reverse complement.
CACCGCAATTCCCGCGCCGAATTGCAGCACGTCGTTGCTGCCGCCATCGCTCACACGGTGTACGACATGTATAATCGTAGATCGTGTCCTGGCCGTCGCCGCGATTGAAGACATAGGTGTCGTCGCCGAAGCCGCCCAGCAGCAGGTCGTTGCCGGGACCGCCGATCAGCGTGTCGTTGCCGCCCGAACCGTACAGCGTGTCGTCGCCGGCGCCGCCACTCAGCGTGGCGCTCAGGTCGGGCGCGGCGTAAAGCGTGTCGTTGCCCGGCGTCGAGACCAGCACGCGGCTCATCACATCGGCGAAGCTCCAGCTCGTGCCATCGGCGAAATTGACATGTTCGATCCGGCTCCCGGGCGTATCGAAGCCGTGCGTGATCGTGACCCGATCAGCCGTGCCGACGATCTGGAACGTCAGGTCCTGACCATTGTTGCTTTCGCTGACCGCGATATCCGACGCCGCGATCCCCGCGCCGAATTGCAGCACGTCGTTGCTGCCGCCATCCCACCCGGCGTAAATATTATAATCGTAGATCGTGTCCTGGCCGTCGCCGCGATTGAAGACATAGGTGTCGTCGCCGAAGCCGCCCAGCAGCAGGTCGTTGCCGCGACCGCCGATCAGCGTGTCGTTGACGCCCGACCCATTCAACGTGTCGTCGCCGGCGCCGCCACTCAGCGTGGCGCTCACGTCGGGCGCGGCGTAAAGCGTGTCGTTGCCCGGCGTCGCGACGAGCGCGTGGCTCACCACATCGGCGAAACTCCAGCTCGTGCCATCGGCGAAATTGACATGCTCGATGCGGTTCGCGGGCGTATCGAAACCGTGCGTGATCGTGACCCGGTCAGCCGTGCCGACGATCTGGAAAGTCAGGTCCTGGCCATTGTTGCTCTCGCTGACCGCGACGTCCGACGTCGCGATGCCCGCGCCGAACTAGCAGCACGTCGTTGCTGCCGCCATCCCACCCGGTGTACGTATTATAATCGTAGATCGTGTCCTGGCCGTCGCCGCGATTGAAGACATAGGTGTCGTCGCCGAGGCCGCCCAGCAGCAGATCGTTGCCGCGCCCGCCGATCAGCGTGTCGTTGCCGCTCGACCCATTCAACGTGTCATCGCCAGAGGAAACTATGCCCTGGATATCCGCCGCGCTCCAGGTCACGCCATCGTCAAAAACGATCTGCTCGATGCCTTGCTGATATTGGCCCGAAAGCGAGCCCTTCAAGAGGATGGAGTCGGCCCCACCGGCAAAACGCAGCGTGAGATCCGAGTTGAAGCCGCTGAGCGCAGCGTCGGTGGAGGCGTAGCCATGCACGATGAGCGTGTCGTTGCCGCTGGCGGCGCCTTCAATAATCGTGTCGTGACCGTCGCCGGCATTGAAGATGTATGTGTCGTCGCCGGCTCCGCCGAACAAACTATCGTTGCCGAGCCCGCCGGCGAGCGTGTCGGCGCCAGGGGTCCCGTAGATGACGTCGTCGCCGGATGTTGCAGGCTGCAGAGAACCAACGCCGGCGGAATCCGCGCTGGGGCCAACGAAGGAAACGTCGTCGACGAACCACTCGCTGGGATTGGTGTTTGCCTGAATGGTTAAGGTGTCTGATCCTGTCCCGGAAAGCACAACGCTGAAGTTGGTGTAATTAAAGCTCGAAACGCTATTCTTGCTGAAGACCACGCCCCCGTCATAGACGATCTGAAAGAACGCATTCGGATCGCCGCCGCCGCCGTAACTAAGATTGAAACTCAGGATGTAGGTCGCACCGTTTACGTCCGCGAAGCTTTGGCTCAGGCTTGGAACCGGCTCACTGTCCAGGCTTCCGACCTGGAGCGCGGAGGACCCGGAGCTTACACGATAATTCTCGACCTGGTTGTAAGAAGGCTCCAGGTTGAAAGCCGCATCCGGCGTCCAGCCGACCGGCACGTTCGCGTTGGTATGCCCGCCAACGGTGACGGTATAGACGCCGTTCTCAAATCCACCGTTGTTGATAAGGTCAACAGCAGTAAGGTCGACAACGGCAGCTGGCGCCAGCGCGTTCAACTGGTCCCTGTTCCAGATCGTGCCATCGTCGAACGCGATCTGCTCGACGCCGATTTGTGTACCGGCGCCAGAGGGAGAAAGCGTGTTGACGAGGCGCAGCTCGTCGGTCGTCCCGGAAAATCGCAGGATCAGATCATTGCCGTCGCGCGACAGGATGGCGTCGGATGGATTGTAGCCGTGCAGGCGCAGGACGTCGTTGCCGCCCCCCACCATCTCGTCAATGATGTCCTGACCGTCGCCGCGATTGAAAATATAGGTGTCGTCGCCTGCGCCGCCGGCGAGATAGTCGTTGCCGGGCCCGCCGGTCAAGCTATCGTTGCCGTTCGATCCATGCAGCGTGTCGTTGCCATTGAACGCGCGGCTCTGTACGTCGGCGAAGCTCCAGCTCGTGCCATCGGCGAAATTGACATGTTCGATGCGGTTCGCGGCCGTATCGAAGCCATGCGTGATGGTCACCCGATCGGCCGTGCCGGCGATCTGGAACGTCAGGTCCTGGCCATTGTTGGTTGCGCTGACCGCGATATCCGATGCCGCAATTCCCGCGCCGAATTGCAGCACGTCGTTGCTGCCGCCGTCGTACCAGGTGTACTGACCATTATAATCGTAGATCGTGTCATGGCCGTCGCCGCGGTTGAAGACATAGGTGTCGTCGCCGGAGCCGCCCAGCAGCAGATCGTTGCCCGGCCCGCCGATCAGCGTGTCGTTGACGCTCGATCCGTACAACGTGTCGTCGCCGGCGCCGCCACTCAGCGTGTTGCCGTCCGGCGACGCATAAAGCGCGTCGTTGCCCGGCGTCGGGACGAGCGCGCGGCTCATCACATCGGCAAAACTCCAGCTCGTGCCATCGGCGAAATTGACATGTTCGATCCGGTTCGCGGGCGTATCGAGGCCATGCGTGACCGTGATCCGGTCAGCCGTGCCGACGATCTGGAACGTCAGGTCCTGGCCATTCTTGCTTTCGCTGACCACGACGTCCGACGCCGCGATTCCCGCGCCGAATTGCAGCACGTCGTTGCTGCCGCCATCGTTCCAGGTGTACTGACCATTATAATCGTAGATCGTGTCCTGGCCGTCGCCGCGGTTGAAGACATAGGTGTCGCCGCCGAAGCCGCCCCGCAGCAGATCGTTGCCCGGACCGCCGATCAGCGTGTCGTTGCCGCCCGACCCATTCAACGTGTCGTCGCCGGCGCCGCCGCCCAGCGTATTGCCATCCGGCGACGCATAAAGCACGTCGTTGCCCGGCGTCGAGATGAGCGCGTGGCTCATCACATCGGCGAAGCTCCAGCTCGTGCCGTCGGCGAAATTGACATGTTCGATCCGGTTCGCGGGCGTATCGAGGCCATGGGTGATCGTGACCCGGTCAGCCGTGCCGACGATCTGGAACGTCAGGTCCTGGCCATTGTTGGTTGCGCTGACCGCGATATCCGACACCGCGATTGCCGCGCCGAATTGCAGCACGTCGTTGCTGCCGTTATCGTTCCAGGTGTACGGACCATCGTAGATCGTGTCCTGGCCGTCGCCGCGGTTGAAGACATAGGTGTCGTTGCCAAAGCCGCCCTGCAGCAGATCGTTGCCCGGACCGCCGGCCAGCGTGTCGTTGCCGCTCGACCCGTTCAGCGTGTCGTCGCCGGCGCCGCCGCTCAGCGTGTTGCCGTCCGGCGACGCATAAAGCACGTCGTTGCCCGGCGCCGGGACGAGCGCGCGGCTCATCACATCGACAAAACTCCAGCTCGTGCCATCGGCGAAATTGACATGTTCGATCCGGTTCGCGGGCGTATCGACGCCATGCGTGATCGTGACCCGGTCAGCCGTGCCGGCGATCTGGAACGTCAGGTCCTGGCCATTGTTGGTTTCGCTGACCACGACGTCCGACGCCGCGATTGCCGCGCCGAATTGCAGCACGTCGTTGCTGCCGTTATCGGTCCAGGAGTACGGACCATCTTAGATCGTGTCATGGCCGTCGCCGCGGCTGAAAACATAGGTGTCGTTGCCAAAGCCGCCCTGCAGCAGATCGTTGCCCGGACCGCCGATCAGCGTGTCGTTGCCGCCCGACCCGTTCAACGTGTCGTCGCCGGTGCCGCCGCTCAGCGTGTTGCCGTCCGGCGACGCATAAAGAACGTCGTTGCCCGGCGTCGAGACAGGCGCGCGGCTCATCACATCGGCGAAACTCCAGCTCGTGCCATCGGCGAAATTGATATGCTCGATGCGGTTCGCGGGCGTATCGAGGCCATGCGTAATCGTCACCCGGTCAGTCGTGCCCACGATCTGGAACGTCAGGTCCTGGCCATTGTTGGTTTCGCTGACCGCGATATCCGACGCCGCGATTGCCGCGCCGAATTGCAGCACGTCGTTGCTGCCGTTATCGGTCCAGGAGTACGGACCATCGTAGATCGTGTCCTGGCCGTCGCCGCGGTTGAAGACATAGGTGTCGTTGCCGAAGCCGCCCTGCAGCAGATCGTTGCCGGGACCGCCGATCAGCGTGTCGGTGCCATTGCCGCCAGTCAGCGTGTCGTCGCCCGCGCCGCCATGGAGAATGGCGCCTGCGTTGGCGGGGTTGAGATTCAATCCGCTGAGATTCTGCGCGGGTGCGCGGGCGATCAGATCCGCAAACGACCAGATCGATCCATCCGCGAACCCGATCCTGTCAATACGGTCGTTGAAATTGCCGCTGTTGGCCCCGGCCATCGTGACCTGGTCGCTGGTGCCAGCGATTTTGAGGATGATGTCGGTGTTGTTGTTGGCAAGCGACGCGCTGACATTGGCAGCGAGAATGCCCGCCCCGAATTGCAATGTATCGAAACCGCTGCCGCCCTGCTCTGAAACCAGATCGCGGCCACCGCCGAGGTTGAAGACATAGGTGTCGTCACCGGCGCCGCCATAAAGCGCGTCGTTGCCGGCGCCCCCGCCCAGCGTGTCATTGCCGTCAAATCCGTAAACGGTGTCGTTGCCCGAACCACCCGTCAGGACATCGTTGCCCGATGTCCCGTTGATGACGTTGCCCTGGTCGACGGCGTTCTGTGTCAGGTCGATTGCGTCGGTGGCGGAAGCGCGCGCCAGCATGTCGGCGGCGCTCAAAATGGTGCCGTCGGTGAAAACGAACTGCTCGATCACATCGGCCGGAGTGTCGAGCTGGTGCCTGATCGTGATCCGGTCGCCGGTGCCGGCGATCGCCAGCACCAGATCCTGTGCGTTGGCTCTCCAGACAGTGAGGTCGCCGGCGACAATTCCGGGGCCGAAAACCATCCGGTCTGCCGAGGTCGCGTCGCCATTCTCGATAATCGTGTCCTGGCCATCGCCACGCCCGAAATAATAGGTGTCGGCGCCCGGGCCGCCGCTCAGCGTGTCATCGCCCTTGCCGCCAATGAGAATATCGTTGCCGCGCCCGCCCTGGATGACATCGTTACCGTCGCCGCCGGTGATGTTGACGCCTGAAATGCCGGTTCCGGCCCCTGAGGGAATGAACAGATGGTCGCCATCGCTGGAGACGGCTATGCTCTGGACAATAGCGGTATAGGACCAGCTCGTGCCGTCCGCGAACGTCACCCCGGCAATGATCGCGTCGGGCCCGCTCGCCGGCGCGGCGAGCGTGACGCGATCGCTGGTTCCGGCAATGCTCAGAATCACATTGCCGCCGGCGTCGCGCGATGCGGCGATATCCGTTTTGGCGATTCCGGCGCCGAACTGGACGATCCCCTTGCCATCCGCAGGCCCATTGCTGGCGATCACGTCCTGACCGTCACCGCGGTTGAAGACATAGATGTCGTTGCCGCCGCCGCCGATGACGGTGTCGTTGCCCTTGCCACCGTTGAACGTTTCATCGGCGGCGGTCCCGACCAGCACATCGTCTCCCGGCGTTCCCGGGCCGATGACCCGGGCGAACAACTGGCCGCGGCTGATGGTGGCGTCGGCGAACTGGAGTTGCGTCACGCCGTTGAGCGCGCCGTCGTAATCGAGCGTGATCGCGTCGGTGCCGCCGGCGAATGTCAGCGTCAGGGTATTGCGGTCGGGCGCCGTGCGCACAACGCTGAAATCGGTGGACAGATAGCCCGTGATCTTCAGAACATTGCCGGTGTTGCTGCGATCGGAAATGACCTGCGTTCCATCGCCCTTGTGGAACAGGAAGGTGTCGTTGCCGCCATTGCCACGGATCTCATGCGCGCCGGGGCCGGCATTGATGACGTCGTCCCCGGCGGAGCCGAGAATGAGGGAAGCGCCGGCCGCGATCTCGGCGCTGACCGCGGCGGCGGCGATCTGAACATTGGTCCAGGTCGTGCCATCGGCGAATTGCAGCGACACCGCTGGACCGCCATTGAGGACACCGGGCAGTATCAGCTGATCGCCGCTCGACGGGAAATCGAGGATGGCGTCGCCCGAACTGAGGTCGGCAAAGCGTACCGTAACGTCGCTCGACGCAAGATCGGTGAACCGCACCGCGTAATGGGTGACGTACCACGGCGGCGACTGAATACGATCCAGACCGTCGCCGGCGCGGAAAATCAGCGTGCCGCCCTCGGAAATACCGATCAGGTCGTCGCCGGGCGTCGCCTCCGCGACACTCCCGGCCCCGAGCGCCGCCATGTCGATGTAGTCCTGGCCGGACACATCCTTCTGGTTCGCAAGCTGCGCCTTGACCTGGTCGAGCGTCAGGCTGCTGCCATCGTCGAAGACGAAATTCTCGACCGGCGTCGGGCCGAGCCCGCCCAGAACGACGATACTGTCGCCGGTCGATAGTTTCGCGATCAGGTTGACGCCGTCCGCCGAGAAGGTGACCTTGTCCTGCGTCACCCCGGTCTTGAATTTCAGCGTGTCATTTCCCGCCGTATCGAAAATGCTGTCCTGACCGTCGCCGAAGCCGAACAGATAGCTGTCGTCGCCGCCGCCGCCCAGCATGGCGTCGGAGCCCTTGCCGCCATCGATGGTGTCGTTGCGGTTGTCGAAGCCAGTGAGTTGGTCGTCGCCGTCCGTGCCCACGAGGAGCCGCGACTTGACGTCGTCCAGCGTCATGGAGCTGCCGTCGGCGAACAGGTATTTCTCGACGCTGTGGCTGCCGAGACCGTCGGTGATGGTGAGTACGTCGGCGCCATTGCCCAGATCGATCTTCAGATCGGTGCCGACGCGGCTGAATTTGAGCGGATCGCGCTGGACCGAGGCGCCGAACACCACCTGGTCGTCGACCCCCGGCGCATCCGGCCGTTCGACGATCTGGTCGAAACCATATCCGGTCGAGAACACATAGGTGTCGGCGGCGGCGCCGCCGATCAGCGTATCGTCGCCGGGACCGCCATCGAGCACGTTGGGCAGGTCGGGAAGGCCCTGGATGACATTGTCGCCGATGTTGCCCGCCGCCACCTGCAGCAACTGGGCGACGTCGTTCGCGGTCAGGTAGTCGGGGGTGCCGTCGCTGTTGTCGTAAAACTTGAAATATTCGATCTGGTTGTCCAGACCCAGAAACTGGTCCTGGATTCGCAGCGTATCGGTAGTGTTCCTGACCGAGATCAGGAGGTCCATCCCGTCCTTGGTGAAAACGACATTGTCGCGCGTGATGGCCATGCCGAACTGCACGGCGTCGTTGACGGGAATCCTGACACCCTTGCGGTCGTCCCAGGCCGCGCGAACGCGGGTGTCGATGACGGTCTCGTGGCCGTAGCCGACATCGAACAGATAGGTGTCGCCGCCGTCATGGCCGATCAAGGTCGCGTCGCCGCCGCGGCCGTCGAGCGTTTCGGCGAAGTCGGAGCCTTCCAGCGTCTGGCCCCGTACGGTCGAGACCAGCGGCATGCGATCGGGGTTGAACTGGGTGAAGTCGACCGTGGTATCGGTGAACTGGATGTTCTCGACGGCGTTTTGCTGCTGGCCGTCGCGGACATACTGATTCTTGAGCGTGACCGTTTCGCCGGTATCGTTGATCGTGATGACGACGTCGAGCGCCGTGCGCGAGAAGGTCACATCCGTGCTCGCCAGTCCCTTGAGGATCAGCGTGTCGTTGCCGCCGGCGTCGAGAATGGTGTCGTGGCCGTAGCCGCGCCCGAAAATATATGCTGTCGTTGCCGCCATTGCCTTCGAGAAGATCGTCGCCCGCCCCGCCGTCGAAGCTGAAACCGACATTGTCGTCCAGCCCATCGTAACCATAGAGCGCATCGTTGCCCGCCGTCGCATAGGCGTCGATGAAGTGTTGCAGGACCTTCTGGGTGTCCCAGACCGTGCCGTCGCCGAACTGAAATTGCTCGATCTTGTTCGGCGCGGTCAGATGGAACGGATCGGTCAGCAGCATGTTGTGGACGGTGACCTGGTCGGTCGTGCCCGTGATCCGGAAGGTCAGCGTGTCGCTGGCGCCGTCGCGCAGATAGTCGAAATCGGCCCAGGTCAGATTATCCTTGAATTGCAGGACATCGGTGTAGGGATCGCCGAAGAACTTGGATGAATAGTCTCCGTCTTCAACAACATCCTGGCCATAGCCAGGCCCGAAAATATACGTATCCGACCCCGACGCGCCGCTGAGATAATCGTTGCCGGCGCCGCCATCGAGCGTGTCGTCGCTGGCAAGGCCATACACGACATCGTCGCCGGAGGTCTCGGCGTTCTGGATGACCTCCTTGGAAATCTCCGTGAAGTCGAGCGACTCGCCATCGCTAAAACTGAAACGCTCGATCTGGTTGGGCGCGACATAATTGAGGCTGGTGTCAGACCCCGGATCGGACCCGAGCAGGCTGGCAAACGCCTGAAGGTTGAACACCAGGTCGGTGAACTGGCCCTTGATAAGGATGGTATCGCCGGTCGGATTGCCCTGGGCATCGAGCAGTGCGATCTGCAAATCGCCGGAATTGCCGGCGCGCGTCAGCTTCAGATCCCCGGGCGTGATGTCGCCCTCGAACATCAGGGTATCCAGCCCGGCCTTGACCGGGCCGAAGCTGAAGTTGCCCTGATCGTCAATGGTGACGTCGAGATTGCCGCCCTCGGGCTGCACGATATAGATATCGCCGCCGGCCCCGCCGCTCAGATATTGATGCCCCTTGCCGGCCCAGAGCACATCGGCGGAGCCCGAGCCGATGATCGCGATGTCGCCATCCGTCGGATGCGCGACCTCGAAGGCCATGCGATCGCGGTCCCAGATCACGCCGTCCGCGAGCAGGATGGTGTCGACGCCGGAACTCGCCTGCACCCCGTCACTAAAGCGATCGTTGAGTTCGCCGAGGAACTGGTCCTTGAGGCGAATGATCTCGCCGGTGCTGCCGACCTGGATCAGCATGTCCTCGCCTTCGCGCGTGGCGGTGATGTCGGAGGACATCGCGCTCGTGAAGACGAGTTCGTTGGGCTCGCCGCGGCCGTAATCGATGATGGTGTCCTGGCCGGCGTTCTTGCCGACGAAATAGTAATCGCTGCCGTCGCCACCCCGGTAGGTATGGTCGCCCGAGGCCATATAGAAGAAGTCCGCGCCGGCGGTACCATCAACGACAGCTTGCCCGGTATCGTCGGTGATGATCTTGGTCTCGTCGACACCGAACGCATGGGCGACGCCGCGGATGTCGTAATTGACGCCGGTGTTCTCAAACGCCTCGATCGTCATCTGCAAGATGAACGCCTGGTCGATCGCCGCGGTGGCACCGTAGAGATTGCCGATGCCGGTCGGCTGGTAGTCCGGATAGACCTGTCTGAGGATTTCGTTCCAGTTGGTCAGGTAATCCAGAATGGCGTCATTGCTGTTGTCGGCGGGTGCGGCTGCAAAAATCGCCTCGAACATCGGCGCCAGCTGGCGATCGGTGGTCGGGACATATTTGTCGCTTGCGACGTCGTAATTGACGCCTTGCGCGAAATCCTTCAGCCCACCCTGCAGCGCCATGCGCACGGCTAGACGCCGGCTGGTGACGATATAGTGATCCATGACCGGCTGAAGCATGCCGATCATGACCTGGATATCGGACATGTGGCCGTCGGTGGCGGTGAGCGCGTCGCCGAGGCCATTGATCGTGTAGGCGATCTTGCCCGTGCCGGTCACGGCATTGTCGTCGGTCGCGGTCAGCATTTCCGGACGGAACGCCACGCCACCGAGCGAGGTGGCGAAATTGAACTGCGCAGGCGTCAGCAACTCGACGCGATAGGTGCTGTCGTCGGTGGCGTTGACTTGCTGGATTTCCGAGAAATCGACGGCATAGTTGCGCAAGTTGAACGCGCGGGCATCGCCCTGCTTGGCCTGCAAGGCCAGCGCGCGATCTAGATTGCGTGCCCAGACATAGAACGTGCCGTCCTGGTCGGTGACCTGCACGGTATAATCGACGACCTGGCCGTTGACGAAATCAACCCCGATCTCCGCAACCGGAATATTGGCGAGGGGATTGTAGCCGATCTGTTCGACGCGCCATTCCTCCCCCGTGGGGTGGGCTTGAGCTGTGATGTCGTCACGCGTCGGATTTGCAATCGCATTGCCGTTGGCATCGAGCACGGCATTGCCGCTGGCGAGATACCAGCTTCCGTCCGGGTTTTGTATTCCATAGTCGAGAACCACCGCGACGCCGCCCACGATCTGGACCAGATACGGCGCATCGTTGCGGTATTGGACCGGCGCGCCGCGCGAGGTCGGCGACCACGTCTGTTCGAGCTGCCAATAATTGCCGCCGGCGGTCGCCTGCGCAAGCACCTGCTCCATGGTCGGCCGCGCGATCGCGGTTCCGTCCGCGCCGAAAACGGGATTGCCGGACGCAAGCGTCCAATAGCCGCCACTGCCGTCCTCGACATAAATCGCGCGGTCGATCAACCCGACATTGCCGCTGGCGTCCGTGCCGAGCAGAACGGGGGTAAGTTCTTCCGTCAGGTTGAGCGTCTCGCCCCATTGCCCGAGAACGTCCCCGGCCTGCTGCACGAGAACCTGCATGTCCGGCGTCGTCATCGCCGCCGCCGTGGACGCGGCCAATTGCCCAAAGCCGACGTCGTTGGCCATCGCGATCGACAGATCGGTCAGCAACCCGAAGCCGCGCGCGTCGATATGGATATTCCGCAGCCAGGCCGGAAGCCCGGTCTCGCCGGCATATCGCGTGTCGCTGCTGCTGGTATCGAAGATCGCCTCGAACATATGGCTGGTGCGGCCGTCCGCGAACGTCACCTGCCCCACCGAAGGCAGTTGCGTGCCTTGCGGCGTCGTCACGTCCAACGGCGTGTTCGTCAGGCTGAGCGAGGTCAGCCCCTCCTCAGCCATGCTCTTCAATTCGCCGTCTTCGGTTACGCCATCGCCGTTGAGATCCTGCCATATCTGCAATTGCGACCAGATGGCGTCGTTGGCGTCGATGACGCCGTCCTGATTGCTGTCATATTGCGCCAGATCGGCATAACCGCCCTGGTCGCGGCTGCCGAACATTTCGTGGATGTCGTCGATCTTGCCGTTGTGATTCTTGTCGAGAACCAGAAACCCATCGGTTCCGGACAGCCAGCCGGTGCGGCTGGTGAACTTGCCGCCATCGAGATTGAAATAGACATTGGAGCCATCGAGGGTCGTGGTCTCGATGCCGTTGCCAGCGAGATCGATCACCAGCGGATCGCCGCCGGCGATCCATTTGGCGGTCTTCGCCGCGCTTTGAATCGCGAACGCTTCCGCGAGCACCTCGTCGACCAACAGCAGCGTCTGCAAATAGATGATTTCGGGCATGGCGAGTATGCCGCCCAGCTGCGCCGCGATCGACAACAACAGGTTCAGCGGGTTGGCATCCTTGAAGGACATGCCGAACGTGCCCTTTTCGGCCAGGCTCGCCTGCTCGAAACCCCAGATAGAGTGCTGAAGATCGAAATTCTTGACCGACATGACGCCCTGGAGGTCATTGCCGCCGCTGCCTGAACTGAAGATGCCCGCCTGTCCGGTGGCAAACCTGAGGAGTCCGTCCCAGATATTGCCGATCTTGAGCGTTCCGTTGTCCATCTTGTAGGTGATGGACGGATACAGCTTGTCGAAATAGATGCCGGCGTTTTCAGCGGACTGGGCGATGGTCGCACTTATGGCGGTGCCTGGGGTAAAAGCGCCGACGAAGAAAGGCGCCGCGGCCGCCGATGCGAAATACGCCGGATTGCGGCTGCCGCCCGTCAGCGCAATGCCCTGGAACAGCAGCCGATCGTGCACCTGGGCGTCCATGATCGTGACATCGGGCGCGTACCAGAAGATATCGGCGTTGGCGGCGGTATCGGCGACACGCGAAGGCGTCGAGTTGCCCAGCGTCATCCACGCCATCGACGGTGTCGCCATAGACGACGCCTCCCTTGGAGAAGTTGATGACGACGTCGCGTCCGGTACCGCCGATCGTCACGCTCTTCGATCCGACGCCCGCAACGATCACGTCGTCGCCGGCGCCGCCGTCGATCCGGTCGGTCCCCGAACCGCCGAAGATCAGATCGTCGCCTTTGGTGCCGGTGATATTCTCGTTATTTGCATTGCCGATATAGACATCGACGTGCGCGTTGTTGCCGCGCAACTCGCCCGGGTCATAGGGGCGATCCGCGATCTTGACCGTGCCGCCTTGATCCGAAGTGGCGATGTCGAAGCGGTCGAAAATATCCGCCGTGGTAGCGCTCCAGCCCAGCTTGGCGAGATATTTGAGCGAGGCGTCGTCGATCTTGTTGCTGCCCAGCAGCCAATTAAGGAATTTGTGGTTGACGATGCCGTCGGTCACCGGCGCCTGGCCGAGGAAGGCGGCGCGGAAATCGGCGAGACCGATCGGATCGAGCTTGGTTTGCAGATGGAGCGCGTCCTTCCACATCACGCTCGACACGTCGACCGACAGCACGGCGTTGGAACCGTCCGAACCGTCGGAAAGCGACAATATGCCCTTGCGGACGTCGGGTGGGCCGACGGGGGGGGTTGCGCCCTCGATTATCCTGTTTTTCGCCAGCGCACCGGCATACTCAACGACCAGATTGGCCACTTCCTGCTTGACGTCGAGCGAATTGAAAATGCCGAACTGCACCGTTTTATCAAAAAACGCCGCATGAGTTCCCTTAAGCGCGGCGCCAAGGTCGTCGGCGTCATCAAAAAATGACCAGGCGCCGGTATCGCCAAACGGCTTGCCGCTATCAGGGCCAGCCTTGTCGACCGCCGAATAGGCGATCATCCGGCCCAGTTTCGCGGTCGGCGAGCCCACTCCATCCATTTTGTCGGCGCCAGCGGCCTTGGCGACAGCGTCATCAAAATACGCAGTCCAAAGTTGAGCCCCGGCGTCGTGCCAGTTGGTAAAGTGGCCGCCACCGCTCGCCGTTGCGCCGTCGGCGGCAAATTGCAGCAGCACCAGCAAATCCTGCATATGCAGCTTGGTGGCCCGGCTTATCGGCGACCAAATACCCGAATAGGAGTTAAGCGGTGAAGGATCGCTCAATATCGCTTCATACGCGGCGGTTCTGGCTGCGATATCGCTGAGTGTCTTTGCCGGGTCGCTCAGATTGACAGGGATGCCCAAATAGGTCGCAAGTAAATCGATCAGCACGGTTCCCTGGATGGAGGATGAACCCAAAGCCGCCAATATCAACTGGATCGAGCCGTTCCGGACCGACTGAAGGATTTCATCTTTGACGGAGATGGACTTGAAGGCATTCAGATAAAGTGCGGTTTGTGCGCCTTGCGCGGCGATCGCTTCAGCCGCGAGCCCTCCCGGCATGTGATCGAATCCAAAGCCCTGCGTCCCGCTGACGAGGGATATGATCTGGGCCAATCCGCCGCCCAGCGAATGCCCGGTAATGAAATAGCCAGCAGCCGGCCCATCGAATATCGAACGTCCGGTCACCTTTTCGTAGAATTGTCGGGCAAGTCCGACCTGCGAAGTCAGAACACCCGTGCCGGAAACCCAGCCGTTGAGGATATCACCTCCACCCAGGACCGGACTATCGGCGAAATTATCGGTGCCGCGATAGGAAATCACGGTCTTGCCGTCCAGATCCGTTCCCGAACCCGATATTGTGTAAGATGCGGCGAAAAAGCCGGCGGCTTTTGTGACGTCAAGACCAAGCAAATCCGTCGAATTCGACACATATTTCGCCGGGCCGATTTGGTCGCCAGGAACCCCCAGTCCTGCCGCGTAGCCGCGATTGTAAGAATCCATTGCGAGAATTCGCGAGGAGGAGCTCTCTGGAAATCATTGCCATTTCCCTTGCCGGAAGGAACCTGCATTTATTTGATGCAACGCGTCCATGATTCCGCCCTTCAACCCGAGGGTATTGCCGATGCTGCCTTGCAGCGTGCGAATCCAGGGCAGTTTGTCTTCAATCGTCGGCGCAGCGAGCGGGTCATCGGTGATTTGCGCCGTCACCCGGACCAGACGCACGCCACTGCCAAAAGTCGCGGCGAGATTGGAGGGATCGACCCGCTCCGCCGTTGCCGGATCCTGCGGATCGCGAAGGCGCGCGAGCATAGGAAGTTTCTCGAGCGGCGCGTTAGCAACCGGCTTGCGCGCTTCAAGACGCCCGAGATAGGCGGAATAATCTTCTTGCGAGCCGCCCCATTTGTCGAAGGGAAATATTTTCGGCAAGAGCAGTTCGTCTGCGCTCCCGTATCTTGCTTCATCGCGCGTCAGCAGACACAGAAGCAGGCCACGCGCGCCAAGATCGGTGATAACAGCTTCGCCGCGCGTGCTCACGGCTAGACCGGCACCCGCGCCCAGACCGCGAAAAAATCCGTCGTTGTAGCGCGCCGCGTGCTCGATCACGCCGGAGCCGGTTTTCGTTCCTTCCGGCGTTTCGACTTCCAACGTCAGACGGTAGCGAATGGTGCTCGGCCCGCCGCAGCCTGAAAGCAACGCCGCCGGAGCCATCGCGAGAAGCGCCGTCAAGCCGCGCCGCGTCATGCCGCGATCCCCGTATTTGCCGGGCCGTCGTCGTTGGCGTGGAAAGATGACTGGTCAAACCGGCGGCTGATGAAAATCAAATTAAATTCTCCCAGGTGACGCAGTGACGTCTCTGACCAAGGTTTCGTCGATCACGTTTCCTGTCCCTTGCTCTCCACCTTCCCCTCCGCATCCCCCACCGGCCGCACCTTCATCTTCTCCAGCACCGCCGGATCGACCAGCTGGCTGACAATGGGGTGGATGCGGATCGGCTTGTCCTTCACCACCTGCTTGAAGTTCGCCAGCACCGCGGTGGCGACTTTTTGCGAGGGGGCGATGACGTCGAGCAGCCAGGTGGTCTCGCCGCTGTTCCAGTCCTCGGCCTTGAGCCGGACCGGAAACACCCGGGCCTGGATCTGCTCGCGGATCTTGGCGTCGACCGCGTCGGACACGCTGGCCCAGATCGCGATGCCGGCGGTCTCCTCGACCTTGCCCTCGCCGCCGGCCTTGGCGATGGCGATGCGGTCGCGGGTCAACGGCTCGACCACCAGGTGCATGAGGTCGGCCAGCGTCTGGTGGCGGTAGCGCGGCAGGTTCAGCATGGCGAGCACCACCTCGCCGATGCTGGCCTGGATCCGGGTCTTGAACGCGGCGATCTGCGCCAGCACGGCCGGATCGAGGCTGCGGTCCTTGGCGGCGGCCGGCTCGGCCGCGGCGCCGCCGTCGATCCCGTTCAGCGCCGGCTGCGCGGCGGCTGCTGTCGTCCTGTTGGTGTTCTTGGCCACTGCTCTATCCTCTCCGTTTTTCAATCCGCCCGGCGGGGCGTGTCGTCATCATCGGGGATGCGGCCGCGCGCGACCGCCCTCCGCGTTCGACCTGACGGGTCGAACCGGAGAACGCAGCTGTGCCGTTCTGTCGCAGACGATTGGAAATGGCCCCACCCCCCAATCCTTGGACGTTCATAGAACGTTAACTCAGCTACAACCTCAAGACGAAATCGTAACGGTCCACCAAAAGGTTTGCGCGATTTGTCCGTCGCTTGCGTTTTGTGACTGTTTGCATCCGCCGGAAGCCACCCGGCTTCGGATGTTCCAGGGCGGAACCCGGCCCTCTGTCCGGTACGCGACCGACTCCAGGCAGAGCGGCAGCGATCGCAAACGAACCTGTTCCCTCGATACAGTGAAAATGCTGCAGCGCGTCGTCGATGCCCCGTCGGACAATCCGGAATTCGCATATCCGGTCGCAAGCTCGATGATCGTCGGCGCTCATAAGCGTGCAGGGCGGGTTCTCTCTGACCCGCCATCTCGCATGACCGGCGAGTTAAGTGCAGTGTCAACGTAACTTGGCAAGCCTTGCTTCTCTTCAAAAGTTTGCGTCGCGGTCGACGCCGGCGGACAGTTGACAAGAATCAAAATAGCTACGGATGCGGCGGCAACTTCTTTAAAAAATACGATAATAAAACCTGTTCACCCTCTTTAAAGGCACAGACATATGAAATGGGAGTCTCCGGCCGAGGTCCATCGGGAAGCAGCCTAAGAACAAGATTTGCTTTGTTGCGATCCCGAAACCAAAAGTCATTAGCGCCCAGTTTTTTGTTTATTTCTGAAAGGCCAAAATGAATGTCGTTGTATTGGACGTAAAAGGAAGCTTTTGTGATTTTGCCGCTGCTATATTGCTGATCGCCAAAATTGTCTTCGACAAGGAAGCTCGCTTGATCCGGATAACCGGGACCTACACGCATAGCCACCCAGGAAATTTGGCCAACGAACCGCACTTTGAGCCGCGAGCAGGTCTTTATGCCCGAAGGCAATTCAAACTCTTCGCCGTCCGGGGCGGTCGGCGACCACCAGTGGGCGACAGCGTCTTGCACGAATTTTGGTTGAGAGGAATCCGGAAGATCGTTCATCGCATAAGCCCCTTCACACGGCGCGGTTGCGCAAAAAAGAACAATCAAGGCTACCCAGCGCGTACGAAGGCTTGAACCCTTCGCGAAACCCGTCACCTTCGCTGCTGCGCTAGAAATCACCGATCACGTTCCCTGTCCCTTGCTCTCCACCTTGTCTTCCGCCTCCGCCACCGGCCGCACCTTCATCTTCTCCAGCACCGCCGGACCGACCAGGCGCGCGACAATCGGATGGGTTTTGACCTCGCGCTGCTCCGAGAGCTGCTCTGAAATTGGCGAGCACCGCGGTTGCCGCCCTGCGGTCGGCGGCGATGACGTCGAGCAGCCAAACACTGTCGCCGCTCGCCCAATTTTCGTTGGCCGGCCGCACCGGAAAGACGCCGGCCCTTACTTGTTCGGCAATTTTCGCGTCCACCGCCTCTGAGACGCTCGCCCAGATGGCGATGCCCGCGACATCCTCCTCGCCTGTCGGCTGGCCCTCGACGCCACGGCGCGCGCGATCGCGATCCGGTCGCGCATCATCGAATCCTGCACAAGATGCGTGAGGTCGGCGAGGGTCTGGTGCCGGTAACGCGGCAGCTTCATCATGGTGAGCACGACCCATATATCCGAGTCTGCTCTATCTCTCCCTCAAGCTCTCATGCCGATATCGCAGCAGCGGCGACATCACGATATTCGATCACCCGGCGGGTTCCGGTCTTGATCTCCACCGTCACCGCCATGCCGGGCGCCAGCGGCACCAGCCTGTCGTCGATCTGCATCTCGGCGCGATCGAGCGCGATCGCGCGCGGAATACAGCAGCTCCTGCCCCGCCGGCTCGCTGGAATCCGACAGCGCGCCGTTGTCTTTGGCCCGCGACGGGGTCCTGCGGCTTGTCCTTGACGATGGCGTCACGGGAGACGCTGACCACCTTGCCCTCGATCAGGCCGTAGCGGGTGAAATTGAAGGTGTCGATCTTGACCTCGGCGGCCTGGCCGTCGCTGACAAAACCGATGTCGCGGTTGGAAATCATCGCTTCGGCTTCCAGCCGGCTGTCGGTCGGCACCACCAGCATCAATTGCTGCGCCGGCGTCACCACACCGCCGACCGTGTGCATCGCCAGTTGCTGAACGGTGCCGTCGATCGGCGCGCGCAGCACCTGCTCGCCGGTCTTTCGTTCGGCCTTGACCAGATCCTGGCTGAGTTCGTCGACCTTCTTTGCAGCATCCGACAGGTCGTTGAGGACCTGGCGCTCGTAGCCGGCCCTGGTCTGCTCAAGCTGCTGCTCCAGCGCCTGGCGGGCCGCGGCGATTTCGACCAGTTTGCGCTGCTGCACCAGCCGCTCGTTCTGCTGCTCGACCAGGCGGGTCTGGGCTTCGAGATAGGCGATATGGTTGCCGTACTGGATCTCCATCGCCTTGCGCCGGATCGAGGCGGTTTCCTCGACCAGCGGCATCGAGGCATCGATCTTGGCAATGGTCGCAGTGATCGATTCGGCTTCCGCCAGCTTCTGCTCGATCTGCCGGTTGACCGACGCCAGTTTTGCCAGTTGCTCGGCGGCCTGGGCCCTCATCGCCGCGCGGGTCCGTGCCGACGTCCGCTTCGGAGGCCGCCGGCGGCGCCACGATGTCGGCCGGGATCGCGTCCGATCGAACATTGTCGCGAAGCGCGGTGAGGCGGGCGACGTCGAGCTGGCTCGCCACCAGATCCTGCGCCACATGCCGGCGTTCGGCCTGGGTCACCGTGCGGTCGAGCTCGATCAGGACCTGGCCCGCCGTGACATGGTCGCCGTCCCGGACATGGATGGCGGAGACGATGCCGGTTTCCAGCGGCTGGATGGTCTTGGTGCGTCCGGTCGGCACGATCTTGCCGGAGGCGGTGGCGATGATGTCGACATGGCCGAAGATCGCCCAGACCACCGCGATCGCGAAAAACAGGATGATGGTCGCGCCGATGGCGCGGCCGACCGGCGACGCCGGGGTTTCGAGAATTTCCAGCGCGGCGGGCAGGAACTGGCGCGCGGTGTCGTTGCGCTGCCAGCGCTGCTGGGCCTTCATCGACCGCGGAGTCTTGGCCGCGCGCTTCAGCTGACGACATGAAGGCCCGCCTGCATCTGGTGAAGGGCGGCGTAGCGGCCGGCGCGCTTGATCAACTCGTCATGGGTGCCGTCCTCGACCAGCCGCCCGCCCTCGATGGTGATGATGCGGTCGGCATGGCGCACCGCCGACAGCCGGTGGGCGATGATCAGCACGGTCCGGCCGGTGGCGATCTTGCGCATGTTGCGCTGGATGATGTTCTCGCTCTCGTAATCCAGCGCGCTGGTGGCTTCGTCGAAGATCAGGATTCTGGGATTGGTCACCAGCGCCCGCGCGATGGCGATGCGCTGGCGCTGTCCGCCCGACAGGCTGGCGCCGCGCTCGCCGACGATGGTGTTGTAGCCGTCGGGCAATTCCAGGATGAACTCGTGGGCGCCGGCGAGCTCGGCCGCGGCGATCACCCGCTCCATCGCCCATGCCGGGATCGGCCAGCGCGATGTTGTCGCGGATCGAGCGGTTGAACAGCACGTTCTCCTGCAGCACCGAGCCGATCTGGCGGCGCAGCCAGGCGACGTCGGCGACGGTAAGATCGATGCCGTCGATCAGGATGCGGCCGCTCTCCGGCACATAAAGCCGCTGCACCAGTTTGGTCAGCGTCGATTTGCCGGAACCCGACGGCCCGACGATGCCGATCGACCTGCCCGGCGGAAATCTTCAGCGAGATGTCCTGCAGCGCGGTCGGACCGTCGATGCGGTAGCGGAACGTGATGTGATCGAAGGTGATGTCGCCCCTGATCGGCGGCAGCGCGGCGCGCGACGGCGTTGAACGTCGGCTCCGGCGTGGTGTTGAGGATGTCGCCGAGCCGCGCGATCGATACCCGCGCCTGATGAAAATCCTGCCACAGCTGCGCCAGCCGCAGCACCGGCTGCGCCACCCTGCCCGCCAGCATGTTGAAGGCAATCAGTTCGCCGACCGTCAGCTGGCCCTCGATCACCAGATAGCGCGCCGAAATACAGCGTCAGCGCGGTGACGATCTTGCTGATGAACTGCACCGCCTGGCTGGTCCAGTTGCCGAGCGACAGCACGTCGAAGCTGGAGCCGACATAGCCGGCCAGCTGTTCTTCCCAGCGCCGCTGCATCTGCGGCTCGATCGCCATCGCCTTCAGGGTCTGGATCGCGCTGACGCTTTCGACCAGGAACGACTGGTTCTCGGCGCCGCGGTCGAATTTCTTCTCCAGCCGGCGGCGGAACACCGGCGTCACGCCGGCGGACAGCGCGATGTAGAACGGGAACGACCCGAGCACGATCCAGGACAGCAGCGGCGAGTAGTAGAACATCACCGCCAGAAAGACGAAGGTGAAGCCGAGATCGATCACCAGCGTCAGCGCCGAGCTGGTCAGAAAATTGCGGATGTTTTCCAGTTCGCGGACCCGCGCCACCGAATCGCCGGCGCGGCGGGCTTCGAAATAGGCGATCGGCAGCGCGACCAGGTGCTTGAACAGCCGGGCGCCGAGTTCGACGTCGATCCGGTTGGTGGTGTGGGCGAACACGTAGGTGCGCAGCGCGCCGAGCACGGTCTCGAAGATCGGTCACGGTGATCAGCCCGACCACCAGCACGTCGAGAGTGGTGAAACCGCGGTGGGTCAAAACCTTGTCGGTGACGACCTGGAAGAACAGCGGCGTCACCAGCGCGAACAGCTGCAGGAAGAACGACGCGATCAGCACTTCGCCGAGCAGGCGGCGATATTTGTGCATCGCCTGCAGGAACCAGGTGACGTCGAAGCGCCGGGCGACGTCGGCCAGCGACGCGCGACGCGCCATCAAGACGACGCGGCCGGTCCAGTCGTATTCGAACTCCGCACGCTTGATGATGCTGCGGGCGGCCCTCGGAGGGAACCTGGACCAGCGCGTCGTCGTCCGTCACCTTGCCGACGATGATGAAGCTCTTGTCCTTCAGCTCGACGATCGCCGGCAGTGGAAGCTTCGCCAGGCCCGCCCCAGCTCTCCTTGACCACCCGCGCCTTGCAGCTTCAAGTCCTTTGCGCAGCGCAACATTTCCGTCACGCCGATCGGCCGCGCCGGAGAATTGATGGCTGATCTGCTCGGGATCGACCGCAACCTGATGGAACCGCAGCAGCAGCGTCAGGCACTCCAAGCCCGCATCTCGCTGTTGGACGTCGCTCATAAACACTACCCCAGGTCGTCCTGCACGCTATGGCAGATCGCGTTAGAACGCAAAAGAGATTCTCGAATTTTCTTTTGGCGAGAGAGGTTCATAAGATTCGTCGCGGGTTCCGTAGTTCTACCCGGCAGACGTCAACCGCACCGCCGCAAATCGGAAACATGACGCCAAGCGAACGCACTTTCCTCGCACCTTAGTCTCTACGCGTGCTTTCCGATAACGCGTGCACTTTGGGAGCTTGGTCACGACCATCTGGCCCCTTCGGACGAAGATGAGCTCACGCAGCTCGCACAAAACATCCAAGCCGATGAGGTCTTCATCGCGCGGCTGACCGCGGCCGCGGTGTTACTGAGAGACGCTACACTCCATCCGAGCGTGTCGAACTGCATATCTACGGGAAGGGCTGGCCTTCGGACAAGGACATCACGCTTTGCCGCGAGTTTCACGCTTCAACCTGGGAAACACAGGCGCAAAATTGCGATGCACCTATCGGACGCTCGCTTGCGTCGGCTCGGCCGTCACCTCGCATATTTCGAGCGCCCCGACACAGGATTTGGTCTTGAAAGCGCGCGCACGACGGACGTGCTGAACGAGCGGTTTCAGGATGTCGATGTGATCCTTAGGACGCACTTTGTTGGCAAGCACCGTGAAATGAACCTCCACCCGCCAACCGATGCCTTCCCAAATTTCCGCCAGACGTTCCGAACTCCGGGGGCTTAGGACTTTCCCAACCATACGACTGGGCGATACCTACCGCGAGTACGTGCCAGCCCCAGACCGAGGGTTTCGACCCATCTAACCCTTTGAAATCTCTCGCTGTGCTGGTTCTGCTGGGATCGCCAGTGTTTTCGGGTCCGTACCCAACAAAAGGGTCCGTCCTCTCAGGAAGGCAATCAATTCAGCCGACCGGTTTGTCGTCGCGGTATTGCTCGCCAATGACATCCTGCATCAGGCCGACGCCAATGCCGCCGGCGCGCAATTATGGCGAGAATCCGGCCGGGACGCTCGATGCCGCTTCGGAATTGGCGCGGCTTCAGGCTTGCCTTGCCATCCAATTTCGCGGCAAATTGCCGGCTCATTGCACCCTATTGATTGACGGGAATTGCGCCTGTGCCGGAACCAATTGCAGTCGGATCGACTTGGACGCGGATGATTGACGCCTTGCCGTCCGAACCGGGCAAAGACCGCGTCGCGGCGCGACGGCAACTGCACGGCCGGTTGATAGCCGGCGCGGTGGCGGCGCTTGTGGTGGTCGCCGGGGCGTTTTTCTGGCGCACCTTCGCCAGTCCCCCCGCGGCTGTTCCAGGCCCGAAAGTCGCCGCGGCTCAACCGGCCAGGAGCCCGGTGCTGGATCAGGTGGTCAAGAACCCGGCATTGGATCAGCTGGTCGAATCCGTCAAAGCGCTGGAATTCTCGCAGCAGGAAGCCATCGATCAGCTGCAGGTGCTGCAACAGCTTCTCGCCGCGCAGAGGGTCGAGACCAAAAAGACCACCGACCAGGTCGCAGCCCTCAGCGAAAAATTCGAATCCTTGCGGCAATCCTTTGCCAGCGTCCCCCCTGCAGCGGTCGAAGCCGATCCGCCGCCGCGCCAGAAGGCCGCGCCGGCGGCACACCGCGCCCATCGCATCGTGCCGCACAAATCACGCACCGCAGCCAAGCGCCACTGAGCCGACGGATCGCCGTCAGGGCAAGTCTGCAGCAGGACGCTCGGGCTTCGCCCGCCCGTTCATCGTGCAACTGCCACGACCGGTCAGGGCCCGGGCGGCTATCGCGCCGCAGCAACCTGCGATAACTTCCCGTCAGAGCCGGTCCTGTGGTCCCCTGTGTTCGTCAGAAGCGTCCTAGCCGTCAGCGCGTCGTTGCTCGCCCTCTCCGCGGCGGCGCTGGCCGATGCGCGCCATCTGTCGCAGATGCCCGATCCGCGCGGCGAATTCATCCGCCTCTGCGCGCCTTTCATGGTGTCGCGCTACGCCCATCCCGAGGCGATCTGCGACTGCCTGCGCAGCGGTATTCGCGGTGAAATCGGCGACATCGAAGTGTTCGACGCCATCCTGTACGGCATCACCGAGCAAGGCGTTCCGTCGATCGACGCCCGATTGATCGCGCCGTCGAAGCGGCTGTTGATCGACCACATGCTGTCGCAGATCGCGGAGCCGACCATGGAATGCATGTTCGGCAGCGGCAAGCCCAAGGAAGCCGACAAGATTCCGAAGGACGGCCTGCCGGCCGTGCCGCCTCCGCTGATGGACGTGGCGCCTTAGGCGGTCATGCGGCTGTCAACTGCGTCGGCGATATGACGCGTTCGCACCGCCGCGAGATCGGCGCGCACGACCACGACCGTGTTAGCGCCCGGCCCCGACACACAGGACATGACATGAAGCGCGGATTCATCATCCTCTCGGTTTGCGCCGTGCTGGTCGGACTGTATTTCTCAGGGCGAGCTCGCCAATTTCCTCGATGACGAAACCCCGCCCAATCCATTGCAGCCGAACGCGCCCAAGGCGGACGCGCCGAAGACCCTCTCGTCCGGACCGATCGCGCTTTCAGTTCCGGTCAAGAACTGAGCCGCCGCGCCGAAGCCGTCTCTCACTCCGCCGCGACCGGCATCATAACGGTCTGCTCGTGCAGGACGACGCCTGAAAGCGGATCGAACTCGCCGCTCCATGGCGACCGCTCGAGCACCGCCTTGGTGTGGGCGTAGCCCGCGTCCCAGCGCTGCATGATGCCGGACAGGCTGAAATCGATGTCCTTGGTGGCGTTTTCGCGATCGAGCTGCGGCGCCAGCAGGCGCACCACATGCATCCGGGTGGTGCAGCCGTAGCCGGCCAGTTCACGGACCGCGGCGCTGTTGCGTTCGGCTTCCGGAAACGTGGCGGCGAGCTGATTGATGATGTGGCGCATCCGATGCGCCTGCTGCTGGCGGAAGATATGGCTGGAGATCCGGCTTGAATACTGGATGTCCTTCTGGCGGTTCAGCACCTCGGCCATGGTCTGCGGTTCGCCGCCGATCGGATTCCACATGTGGACCGCGAAGATCAGGGAGTTCTGGCGCGGATTGTCGTCGAACACCGCCTCGGTCGGGGTGTTCGAAAGGATGCCGCCGTCCCAGTACAGCTCGCCGTCGATGCGTACCGGCGGAAACGCCGGCGGCAAGGCACCGGACGCCATGATGTGCTTGACGCCGAGCTCGCAGTCGCGGCTGTCGAAATATTGCATCTTGCTGGTGCGGACATGCGCGGCGCCGACGGTCAGGCGCGGCGAGCATTGGTTGACCAGCTCGAAGTCGACCAGTTCGGCGAGCGTCTGCTCGAGCGGCGCGGTCGAATAATAGCCGGCACTGTCGGCGCCAAGCGGATAGTCGGCGCCGGCGTGGGCGAGCGGATTGGGCTTGAAGAAACCGGGGATGCCGTTGGTCACCGTCGACCAGTAGGACAGTTTTTCGTTGAACCCGGGAATGCGCCCGGAAAGCACCAGATCGGCTTCTGCTCCATCCGTTTCCAGAACTCCTTCAGGCGCTCGACAGGCGGTTGGCGGCTGCATTGCCGGCGATCAGGCTGGCGTTGATGGCGCCGATCGAGGTGCCGATGATCCAGTCCGGCTCGATCCCGGCTTCGTGCAGCGCCTGATAGACGCCGGCCTGGTACGAGCCAAGCGCGCCGCCGCCCTGCAAGCACCAGCACGACCTGGCCGGGAAGCGATCTGCCCGGCGGCCTGATGCTTTGCGACGAATGATTGTTCCGACGATCGCCCATGTTTCGCTCCCGTTGGACTGCTGCCGTGCCCGAGGTTCGAAAACCGATCGGCTTTTGTTCCGATCACGTTTCAGCGCCGTTTCAGTGCGCGGTCCAGCCGCCGTCGACCGGCAACGCGATGCCGGTGATCGAGGCGCCGGCGTCGCTGGCGAGGAACACGGTGAGCGCGCCAAGCTCCTCGACGGTGGCGAAACGCTTGTTGGGCTGCTGCGCCAGCAGCACGTCGCGGATCACCTGCTCGCGCGGAGATGCCGTGCGCCCTGGCCTGGCCGTCGATCTGCGCCTCGACCAGCGGGGTGTAGACATAGCCCGGGCAGATCGCGTTGCAGGTGATGCCCTCCTCGGCGGTCTCCAGCGCTGCGACCTTGGTCAGGCCGACGATGCCGTGCTTGGCGGCCACGTAGGCCGCCTTGAACGGCGACGCGACGAGTCCATGGGCCGAGGCGATATTGATGATGCGGCCGAACTTGTTCTGGCGCATCGCGGGCAGCGCCAGCCGCATGGTGTGAAACGCCGATGACAGGTTGATCGCCAGGATCGCGTCCCATTTCTCGATCGGAAACTGCTCGAGCGGCGCGACGTACTGGATGCCGGCATTGTTGACCAGCACGTCGAGCCGGCCATGGTCCGCGAGCGTGGCCGCGATCATCTCGGCGATCGCTTCCGGCTTGGTCATGTCGGCCGGCGAATAGCTGACCTTGACGCCGAAATCGCCGGCAATCCGGTCTCTGGTCGCGGTCGATCTCGGCGGCAGTCGCCGAAGCCGTTCAGCACCACCGCCGAGCCTGCCTCGGCCAGCGCGCGGGCGATGCCGAGCCCGATGCCGCTGGTGGAGCCGGTAACGAGCGAGACCTTGCCGGCGAGGAGTCGCACGGCCTGCGACGTTCTGTCGCTTTAGCTGGATGTTCATGGCAGGCCTTTCGCCTGTGTAATCCTGGCGCCCGCGAGGCGCCTATCGTTGCGGGAAATCTGCACCGCCGGCGGGTTCAACGGAAATGCCCGTTGGCTACCGAACCGATAGGCTGGCGCTATCGCGGTTCTGGACCGGTGCATTTACGATGTCATTTCAGTGCGGCTCAGATGGTTGCCGGCACGATCCGGTCGGGGCACGATCATGGAGATGCATCAGGTCCGTTATTTCCTCGCGGTAGCGCGGATGCTCAATTTCACGCGCGCCGCCGACGAATGCAACGTGACCCAGCCGTCGCTGACCCGGGCGATCAAGCAGCTCGAGGCGAACTCGGCGGCGATCTGTTCCGCCGCGAGCGGCCCGCCGCGCAGTTGACCGAGCTTGGCCAGCGCATGCATCCCCTGCTCAAGCAGTGCCACGATGCCGCGGCCGGCGCGCGCTCGCTCGCCTCATCGTTCAACAGCGGCGAAGTCGGCGCGCTGCGGATCGCCCTCACCCATTCTATCGACCTGTCGCTCGCTGATCCCGCACCTCGAGCAGATCAAGCGGCTGTTCAACCGGCTGGAATTCAAGTTCCTGCGCGGCAGCAGCCGCGAAGTCGGCGAATTTCTGAAGAAAGGCGAAGCCGAACTCGGCATCGCCGCCGAAATCGGCGAGGATTGGGACCGGCTCGACAGCCTGGCCGCTGTTCACTGAAGGCTTTCAGCTCGTCGTCAACAGGCGGCATCCACTGGCGGGCCGCGAAGATATCGGCTTCGCGGATCTGCGCACGCGAGCAACTGCTGTCGCGAAATTATTGCGAACATGCGGAGCGGCTGAACGCGTCGCTTCGCGGTCATCGGCATCGACGTCGACCGCAGTCACGTAGGTTTCATCGGAGCGCGATCTGATCGAACTGCTCGAAGCCGATATCGGGATCGCCGTTATTCCCCACAGCGCCGTCAATTCCGGACCACCCTGAAATGCGTGGCCGTTGACGGACTCGACCTGCGCCGCACCGTCCATCTTTATGGCGTCGCCGGGCGCGAACGCACCGCCGTAGCGTCCGCCGTGATGAGAATGCTCCGTGGCGCCGACTGGTCGCGATATCTGAACGCATAAGGGCAGCGATCGGCATCTCGAGCGGCGTGGCCGCCGTGAGCCCGCTGCGTCCATGAAGCGGCGACGCAGATCGTCGATTTCCATGCGCTTGCGGAAGTCGGGATCGACGAAGCGCGTTTCACCATGCCGTCACGGCCGACGACGAACGTCGCCGGAATCGGCAGCACCCAGCCTCATTGCCATGAAATTTTGACATATCCTGATACGACAACAGCTGCTGTATTTCGTCTCCGAGCCAGATCGCCAGATTGAGCGACAGTGCGTAGCCGTTGTCGAGATCGGTCAGAACCGGGAACGTGCACCGGATTCGGATTTGAATTTCACGGTGAATTGCTGCAGCTCCGGCATGATCGCAACAACCCGGCCGCCCAGTGCCCGTGATCCGGTCTGGGCCCGGGTCACGGCGCGGACATTCAGCCTGCAATAGGGACACCAATGGCCGCGATAGAACATCACGGCGACCGGCCCCTGGTCCAGCATCGATTTGAGGTCGATCAACCGGCCGGTCTCGTCGGGCAGAACGAAAGGCGGCATCGGATCGCCCGGCCGCGGCGCGTTTTCGCCGCCGCCGTTCTCGGGAGATCCGCGCGACCAGCCGATCCACCGCCGCGCTATAGGCCGGAAAAAATTCCCGCCCGGCCGCGGCGTAGGCGGTCAATTGTTCGTTCAGCGTGCCTTCCATATCGCGGCAGGCGCGCAAGGCGCCGCTGAGGCGTTCCGCATTGGCCGGCGACAGTGCCGCATGAGAATTTCCCGGTTCATTGACCGGACTGTGCGATGGCATCATGCCGCTCCCTGCAAATGCGTCGCTTCATTCGCCGAATCTTGCGCTGAATCCTGCGCTGAATTTTGCGCCGAATTCTGCACCGGATCTTCCGCTGAATTTTCCTTGGTCATATCTTCGATGCGCGACCCGGAAATGCCGGTGATCAGCCGCGAACCGCGCTGGAATGTGACGTAATTCCAGGCCCAGTTCAACGCCACCACGAAGCGGCTGCGAAAGCCGATCAGGAAATAGATGTGGGCCATGCACCAGAGCAGCCAGGCCGCGAAACCCGACAGCCTGAGCCTGCCGAGTTCGGCCACGGCACTTTTGCGGCCGATGGTCGCCATCGAGCCGAAATCCCGGTAGCGGAACGCCGGCACGACGCGGCCATCCAGCCTGCCTTCAGCAGGTCGGCAACATACTGCCCCTGCTGCTTGGCAACCGGCGCCACGCCCGGCAGCGGTTTGCCGTCGGCGCCCGATCACTAGCGCGGTGTCGCCGAGCACGAAGATATCGGGATGACCCATAACCGACAGATCCGCGCTGACTTCACCCGGCCGGCCCGATCGGTCTCGGCGCCGAGCCACTGCCCGGCCGGCGAAGCCATCACCCCTGCGGCCCAGATGATGGTCCGGGTCCCGATCCGCTCATCGCCGAGAAAAACCGCGGCGCAACTGCAGCCGGTTACGGCCGTACCCAGCCGCACCTCGACGCCGAGGTGCTGCAGCGAGGCCAGCGCGCGCGCAGAGAGCGATGGATCGAACGGCGCCAGCGGCCGCGGGCCGGCCTCGACCAGCACCACCCGGGCCGAGCGCGGATCGATGTGATGGAAATCGCATCGCCAGCGCGCGGTTGGCGAGCTCGGCGATGGCGCCCGCCATCTCGACGCCGGTCGGGCCGGCGCCCACCACGACAAAGGTCAGCAGCCGCTGCCGCTCGGCCGGGTCAGGCTCGGCTTCGGCGCGCTCGAAGGCCAATAGGATCCGCCGCCGCAGATAGGTCGCGTCGTCGATGGTTTTCAGGCCCGGCGCATAGGGCGCCCAGTCGTCGTGGCCGAAATAGGCGTGCTGCGCGCCGGTGGCGAGAACGAGGTAGTCGAACGGGATGCGCCGGCCTTCGGCGACCACTTCGCGATTTCGCGACATCGACGCCGGAGACCGTCGGCCAGAACCACGGTGATATTGTTTCTGTCCGCGCAGGATGCCGCGGATCGGCGCCGCGATATCCGCCGGCGAAAGTCCGGCAGTTGCGACCTGATACAGCAGCGGCTGGAACAGATGATAGTTGTGCCGGTCGATCACGGTGACATCGAACGCGCGTGCCGGCGAGCGCCTTGGCCGCGGACAATCCGCCAAAGCCGGCGCCGACGATGACAACCCTCGGGCGTCGAGATTCCAAAGATTTTTCCATCGTGTGCTCCGCATATCCGGGCGCGTTGTCATCAGGATAGTTGTGCAGCGCGCTGCGATAAGTCCAGCCCAAACGCCATAGCGCCCGGCTATTGGTACGATGACGGGACGGCATCCCCGGGGACCATCCCGAGCGGCGATCGGGCTCACGAACACGTGACACCTGCCGCGTAACGTTGCCACCGCATCCGGCGAAGGACCTGACACACGCCCGGCATGGCCATCGGTCATGGGCGAGTTTAGTCAGGGACCGATCCCGATGTTTGACCTCGCTCTCGCCCTGCTTGCCGGCGTGGTGACCATAGCCGCACCCTGCACGCTGCCGATGCTGCCGATCCTGCTCGGCGCCTCGGTGGGACAGACCAGCCGGGCGCGGCCGGCGTTCATCGCGCTCGGCTTCGTCCTGGCGTTCGCCGCAGTGGCGCTGCTGTTGAGCTGGGTCACGCGGAGTTTCGATTTCGACCCCAACGTGCTGCGCACAGGCGCCACCGTGCTGCTGCTCGGCTTCGGAATCCTGATGATATGGCCGGCACCATTTGAATGGCTGTCGATCCGCATCGGCGGCCTCGTCCATACCGGCGGCAGCGTCGCTCCCGCCCGCCAGGGTAACCTCGGTGGCTTCATCCTCGGTACTACGCTGGGGCTGGTCTGGACGCTGTGTGCCGGCCCGGTGCTGGGCTCGATCCTGACCGTGGTTGCCACCTCGAAGGACACCGCCTGGGCCAGCCTGCTGCTGCTGGTCTACGCCATCGGCGCGGCACTACCGATGCTGGCGATCGCCTATGGCGGCCAGGCCGCCACCACCCGCGTGCGCAGCATCGCGCGCAGTGCGCCACGGCTGCAGCAGGGATTTCGGCATCGTCGTGATCGCCATCGCGGTCGCTTCGTATTTTCAATACGACACGCTGATCGTGGCGTGGCTCACCGGCTTCTATCCGAACGGCCAGATCGGCCTTTAGACTAACCTGACCAACAATGGAGAGCTCCATGAACTTCCGAAGCCTTGCCAGCGCAACCGGTATCGCAGCCCTGTGCCTGATCGGCGCGGTGTTGCCCGGCATTGCCGATCCGACACCGGCGCCCTTCAAGGTCGCCGCGGCGCAGGGCACGGCACCCGATTTCACCGGCATCTCGAACTGGTTCAATTCGGCGCCGCTGAGCATGGCAAGCCTGCGCGGCAAGGTGGTGCTGGTCGACTTCTGGACCTATGGCTGCGTCAATTGCGTCAACACCCTGCCCCACGTCACCGAGCTCTACGCCAAATACAAGGACCGCGGCCTTGTCGTGGTCGGCATCCATACCCCGGAATTTCCGTTCGAGCGATCCGCCGCCAACGTCCAGGCCGCGCTGAAGCGGCACGGCATCAGCTATCCGGTGGCGCAAGACAACGACTCCCGGACCTGGAACGCGTTCGGCAACCAATACTGGCCGGCACAATACATCGTCGACCAGAGCGGCAAGATCGTATTCCAGCACGATGGCGAAGGCCAGTACGAGCAGATGGATCGCACCATCGCGCGACTGCTCAATGCGAGCAGCTAGGTCGTAACATCATGCCTACGACCTGGGTCGTAACATATGCCTACGAGCCTCGTCATCTGCGGCGATCCTTACCAGATCGCGATGGCGATCCTGGCTTCGGCCAGCAAGGACAGGTTGACCGCAACATCAAAGGCCGGAGCCTCGTCAAGGGCGGCTTCGGCCGCTCCGGCCAGGGTCAGGCCTCGCGACAACGATGTCAGAAAGCCGAATCCGCCAGGCAGTAGGCGCCACACTTCGACGTCGCAGCTGGGCCGCGCGATCAACGCCGCCTCGGCGTGCCAGTGCGGCGGCACGATGGTGCGCGCGTCCCGGCAGGCTCGCCAGACCGAAACGATCGGAAAAGCAGACCGAAGCAGAACCACCGAGGGATGCAGTGACAGCCGCACGCCGCCAAGCCGCCCGGCCGGTATTGCCGTGAAAGCGTTCGGCGGCAGATGCGCGGCGCCGGCGGCATGACGCGCCTTGCCATGCGCGGCTTCCAGGTCGGCGATGTCGGCAACATACCGGATCGAGGCATCATTGCCCAAACGCCTGAGGAAATCCGGAAAATGATCGCCGTAGAGCCAGGGCAGCGGCGCTTTCGCAGGCTCTGCCGCGACGAACCGGCGCACGGCCTCGATGAACGTCTCCTCACCCAATAGCCGCCGCACCACCGGAAAGCGGGCGCACATCGCCTCGATGGGGCCCGGGACAGCGGCGATGCGGCAAACCGCAACGCCGGCTGCTGCCCGCGCGCCGGGCGGATATTCGGGCTTCGCCTTCGCCTCCGTGCCGGCACCGACCGCACCGGGCAGCGCCGTGCCGGTCTCACCGAACGACAATTGCTTTCTCGCCAAAGACATTTCCTCCTCCCCGGTTTTACGCCCGCAGGATTGTCACCAAATCCACCAGGCGTTGGCACCATCAGACGTCGGATCATCTCCGTGCTGAAATGCCATTCGCCAATCGGTTTGATAGCGTCGAGCTATCGATGTGAGAGCGGTCATGTATTTCAGGTCGTGACGCTGCCCGATCGCTGGTTGGGTTACGCGCATAGCGTCGCGCTATGGACATCAAAGCCAACGGGCATTTCCTTGGAGCACGCGTTTCCACGATGGTTGGGTCACAGCAACGGCCGGACGGTTCGGGCCGCGGCACAACAGAGGAGAAACGAAATGTTCAAGCGCCATCAGAATTCAAACCCGCTGTCGCAGGGCCTGGTACTGGCCTGCGCGGTCGCCGGATCGCTCAGCCTGGCATCGGCCGCCGTTGCCGGCGAATGTCCCGGCGACAAGATGAGACCCAATGCGCGCGAAGCGGTGGATTTCAAGGTGACCGGCGTGACCGACACCACGCTCGGTGCGATCGACCTCGGAAAGCAGCCGGCCCATATCGCGGGCCGCGAACTGCGCTTCCGCAAGATGACCATCGCGCCGGGCGGCATCGTGCCGTGGCACAGCCATGACGACCGCCCGGCGCTGATCTTCGTCCAGCAGGGCGAAATCATGGAATACGCCAGCAACTGCGCCGAGCCGATCCTGCACAAGGCCGGCGATATCAGGCCGGAAGTCTTCGGCACCTCGCACTGGTGGAAGAACCTCGGCACCGAGACCGTGATCCTCTACATCGGTGACGTCCGCAAGGATCCGGCCGACCACAATATGTGACGAGCGCGGCCAACCGCCTCGTTACGGGATGTGACGTCCGGATCCCCCCATGTCCCCCCGCATGGCCGAACGTCACATCCCTGTTCTTTCCGCATCCCCGCAAAGGCCAGGAAGGTTCGTCATGACCGATATGCCCGTCGACGTGAAGCACGCCGGCATGATGGCGGCCGGCCACTCCCCCGGCGTTTTGCTTCGTTCGCTGATCATCGGACTGACCGCCTTCCTTACCGTAGTCGACCTGTTCGCCACCCAGGCGATCCTGCCGTCGCTGGCTCGGCATTATCATGTGACGCCGGCGGCGATGGGCTTTGCGGTCAATGCCTCTACCATGGGCATGGCCGTTGCCGGCCTGGTGGTCGGCTTCCTGAGCCAGCACATCGACCGGCGGCTCGGCATCCTGTTCAGCCTGCTGATATTGGCGATCCCGACTTCGCTGCTGGCGGTCGCCCCCAATCTGACCGTATTCACGGCACTGCGCATCGCCCAGGGACTGTGCATGGCATCGGCCTTTGCGCTGACATTGGCCTATCTCGGCGAGCAATGCAGCTCGATGGATGCCGGCAGCGCGTTTGCCGCCTACATCACCGGAAACGTCGCCAGCAATCTGATCGGCCGGCTGATTTCCGCCGCGGTGGTCGACAATCTCGGCCTGGCCTCGAATTTCTATCTGTTCGCAGCCCTCAATATCGCCGGCGCGGTGCTGGTGTATTTCACCATCAGCCGGGTGCAGCCCATGCATGCGCTGGCGATGACGCAGTCGCCGTTGACCGCCACTTGGGCGCATTGGCGAAACCCGGCGCTGCGCTCGGCTTTCGCAATCGGCTTCTGCATCCTGTTCGCCTTCATCGGGACCTTCACCTACGTCAATTTCGTTCTGGTTCGCCCGCCGCTGTCGCTGGGCCGGATGGATCTCGGCTTTGTCTACTTCGTGTTCCTGCCGTCGATCGTCACCACGTTGCTGGCCGGCAAGGCGGTCGAGTTGTTCGGCACCCGTCCGGCGATCTGGGGATCGCTCGCGGTCGCGGCCATCGGACTGCCCCTGATCCTGTCGTCGCATCTGGCCGCGGTCCTGACCGGCATGGTGCTGATCGGCGCCGGCACATTTTTCGCCCAGGCCGCCGCCACCGGCTTTGTCGGCAGGGCCGCGCAAGCCAACCGCGGCGTGGCGAGCGGGACTTATCTCGCGTGCTATTTCCTCGGCGGTATGGTCGGAAGTGCCGTTCTCGGCCAATTGTTCGACCGTTTCGGCTGGGGCGCCTGTGTAGCCGGAATTGGTACAGCCCTGGCCGGCGCCTGCCTGCTGGCCCTGCGGCTGCGGCTGCCGCCCCAGCCTTGAACGGACCGGAGCGATGCCCGGCCGCTTTCGTTTCCATAGCCACCGGCTATCGGAGTTTTCCCGCGCCCCGGGCGTTCATCGGCTAGAATGGCGGATCGTTTGCACAGGGGCCGACTTATGGAAATGCATCAGATCCGCTATTTCCTCGCGATCACCCGGACACTGAACTTCACCCGCGCCGCCGAGCAATGCAATGTCACGCAGCCTTCGCTGACCCGCGCCATCAAGCAGCTCGAGGCGGAGATGGGCGGCGACCTGTTTCGCCGCGAACGTCCCGCCGCCCAGTTGACCGAACTCGGGCAGCGCATGCTGCCGCTCCTGAAGCAATGCTACGACGCGGCCACCGGCGCGCGAACGCTGGCGTCGTCCTTCAAGAGCGGCAAGGTCGGCACGCTGCGGATCGCCATCGCGGACGCGGTGGACCTGTCGCTCCTGATTCCACACCTCGAGCAGCTGAAGCGGGCCTTCAGCAACCTGGAATTCAAGCTGCTGCGCGGCAGCAGCAGGCAGGTCGGCGAGTTTCTCAGGAACGGCGAAGCCGAGCTCGGCATTGCCGTCGAGATTGCCGGCGATTGGGATCGGCTGGATTGCTGGCCGCTGTTCACAGAGAGCTTTCAGCTTGCCGTCAACGAACGCCACCCGCTCGCGGGCCAGGCTACGGTCGAGTTCGACCACCTCAAGAGCCAGCAATTGCTGTCCCGCGGCTACTGTGAATTTTCCGATCGGTTGAGTTCGGTACTGCGCGCTTGCGACATCCGGGTCGACGGCAGTCACGACGTGGCGTCCGAGCATGACCTGATCAAATTGCTCGAAGCCGATATCGGCGTGGCCATCGTTCCATGCAGCACGTCGATGCCGGACACATTGCGGCGCGCGGCGATCACCGGCCTTGACGTCCGGCGAACGGTGCAACTGTTCGGGGTCGCCGGCCGCGAGCGGACCGCGGTCGCATCCGCGGTCATGAAGATGCTGCGCGGCGCCGACTGGCCGCGGATTGCACCGGCGACGGCCGCGCTGCCGGAAACCCGGGGATCTCAACCAGCCATGGCGGCGGCCTGAACCGAACCAGAGCAGAGCAGAGAGAGGCCGCACCATGACGGAAAAGACCTTTGCAGAAGTTCTCGAGCTGGCCACCGAAGCCAGCCGGTTGGTGGACGCGCCGCTCGGCGAGCGCCTGAAGGCGGTCGCCGACGAGGTTGACCGTCTCAGTCCGGAGTTTTCCGGTGTGGTCGCCCGCTTGCTGGCCCGTCTCGAAAGCAACAGCGTCGGCCAGAACGCCCCGCGGGTCGGCGAGGCGATGCCGGATTTCATCATGCCCGATGAGACCGGCAAACTGGTCCGCCTCTCCGGCCTGCTCGAACACGGACCGGTGGTGGTGTCGTTCCATCGTGGCCACTGGTGCCCCTATTGCCGCCTCAACGCGGATGGGCTCGCCGGAATTGCCGCCGAGGTCAGGCACCTCGGCGCCCAGATTGTCGCCATCTCACCCGAGACGCACCGCTACGGTGCCGAGCTGAAATCCTGTGCCAACGGGGCATTTCCGGTTCTGGCCGATATCGACAATGGCTATGCGCTGCAACTCAATCTGCTGTTCTGGGTCGGTGACGAGAAACGCGAGGCGATGGTCGCGCGCGGCCTCGATATCACGCCCTATCAGGGCAACGACAGCTGGATGCTGCCGATCCCCGCGACCTTCATCATCGGTCGCGATGGCATGGTCAGGGCGCGCTATATCGATCCCGACTATCGCCGCCGCATGGACCTCGACCTTATCCTGGACGCGCTACGGTCGCTGCATGTCGCCTCGGAGGCCGACGCGACCGCGTGAAGCCGGCCGGCGCCCGTCCATCGCGGCGAACGCCTGGCCTATTGCGCGGTAGCGACGCTGGCCTTGGCCGCGGTGGCATCGTCGCGGTCCATCACCTGGCGGCAGCCGGCGCTCAAGCTGGCGCGCTGCCTACGCATGCAGGCGGTGACCTTCGGGATGTCGGGAATTTCAGCGCTGCACAGCCGGAACGCATCGCCGGTGCACTTCTGCTGGGCCTCGGGGCTGAAGGCGAAGCTCGCCGATGTCGAAACCGCGGTGATCGAAACGGCAAGCGCGGCGATCAGGCCGATGCGGCGGCTAATACCTGGATATGCGATCATTTTCGTCCTCCGTGTCAGGCCGCGCCTGCGGCTCTTGTTATGAATTCACCCCGTCATTCCAAAACGACCTCTTCCGTTGCTACCGGTCACGCCGGTGGCGCGCCGGTGTTTCTCAAACTCCGGCCCAGATTCGTCCGTAGACCGCGTGGATCGCCCGTTTCGATCCTTTCTTCATGTCGACCAGCATCGACATGTAGAGACGCTGGTCCTTGAGAACGAAGTCGATCGTGAACCGCTTGCCGGCGATGGCGCCGCCGACGCCCGCATCCCAGCGGCCGGCACCGGCCGCTTGTGTCGGATCGCCGTCCACCGTGACGGCGGCGGTCCAGCCATTGTTGGCGGTGACGGTCAATGACGGGCTGATGGAAATCCGGCAGGCCGGGCACGCGCCACTGTTGGATTCAATCTGCTGCCAGCCGCCGTCGATCCCGTCCGCCTGCGCCTGCGCGGGCGGTGCCGATGCGCCGGCCACAAGGACCGTCGTGAGCACAGCCAGCACCTGCCGGCGGAACCCGGGAAAGCGCGCCGGCGGCCGGAGAGATGCCGGGCCCATCCGGTTTCGCCGCTATCGGCCCATCGGGTGATAGCCGGCCAAGCCCATCGGCTGGTAGTTGCCGCCGCCACCGGGCGTGAAGGTCGTGGTCCGGATCACGACATTGGCGTTGCGTGAAATCTGCGTGGTTGCGGTGCCGCCCGGCCCCGTGGTGGTCACCGTGCTTCTGTCAGCACTGACAGTCGTGGTGTAGGTCTCGGCGTAGGCCACCGAAGCGGCCAGCAACAGTCCAAAGCCAATCAGCACTTTCATGTGATGCCCTCAGCTACCTCCCTGCAGCATCAAGGTACCAGCCCGGCTCTAAGCAACATTGCATGAAATCGCTCAAATTTGACCGATGCGAAAACGGCCGTGGCGCGAAGGCTTTTCGCTGACGCCGATTCGGAGGAGATGCCGGGGATCGGTCGTGCCGGCGGTGAAACACTCCGGAAACACGATTTCCCGAACCGGGGTTTGAACGCGTGGAATGGAGGGCACGACTGATTGATATAATAAACAGGGAAACTGCATTGCAGCGCAGTCCACGGAGATGGTCATGTTACGTCAAACGGCTCAACATCCCGCCACCGCCACGCAGAGCGATGCCACCCTGGCTCCCACGCCGGCGCAGGGTTCGAGGTCGGGGCTGGGCCGGCGAACTCGGCCATCACCGCTACTATGGCAGTTCGGCCTGTAATGGCGGCGAGCAGATCGTCGAAACCCGCCGCGGTCCCCGCGCCCGCACCGTCAACCTCTGCGGCTTCTGACCGCTGCCATCATCGAAACAGGTCGCCGACGCTGGCAAAGAACGAGCCGAAGCTCGCTCTCCGTCGATCGACCGCGAGGCCGTAGGAAAATCCGATTTCGGGAAAAGCCGGCTTCGCCGGAACCGCTGGAGTAAAAGGCAACGCCCGCCGGATTTCTTCGGCGGGTTTTTTCATGGAAGACCGTGATCCGGTCAGGCGGCGGCAGTCAACTGCGCAACCTGATGCTCCATCTGGATCAGCGAGTGGTTCACCGAGCCACTGCCGTCGGCGGCGACATGGAAATCCGCCGTCGCATATTGCCCGCTGAACGAGATATTAGCGGTGTGGGCGCCGTCGGTCACAGACAACACGCCGCCGCTGCCTTGCGCGTTCTCGACGTAGTTCAGTGACGCGCTGGCGCCGAGGATGCCGGAGAGATCGAGCGCGTCGTGCTCGCCGAAGCCGGCCAGGATGCCGCCGAACTGATCGGGTTGGTCGATCTTCAACGTGCCGGCAGCGCCGTCATCGAACACGACGTGCTCGTTGAAGGCTCCGCCGATCTCGACACTGCCGTTGCCCGAAATGCGCGCCGAGCCGCTGCCGCTGACATTGCCGTCCAGGGTCACCGCGCCGCCGTTCGCCCACAGCGTGCCGTCGTTGGCGAGATCGCTGTGCACGACGAGCCCGCCGCTTCCGGTGGCTTCCAGGGTGCCGGTGTTGACGATGGCGTTGATCGCCGGTGTCGATGATCAGCGCGTTGCTGCCGGTGGCAATGATGGTGCCTTCATTGACCAGCGTCATCTGCCCGTCGCCGAGCTGGCCGGCACCGGAGATGGTGTTGTCGACGTTGGTAAGGGTGACGCTCGGATCGCTGCCGAAGATGACGTTTTCGGTGTTGTCGGACAGCCTCAGCGTCCCGCCGCCCTGCAGCGTTGCGCCGTGCTGGACGATCTCGAGATCGGTTTCGCTGCCGGCCGAACCGAGCTGGATGGCGCCGGTGTTGTCGACGACGCCGCTGATCGGCAGCAGCGCGCCGTCACTGATCACCATGGTGCCGGAATTGTAGGTGACCGGCGTCTGGTCGAACACGAAGTCGCCGGCATTGAGCGAAGCGGCATCGACGCCGGTCAGCGTGATCGTTTCCCCGTCGCCGAGCGTGATCTTGGCATTGCCGCTGGCGTCGTTGGCCAGATGGGCCTGGACGTCGGCGAAGCTCGACACGCCGGCAAAGCCGACCAGGTCGATCTGGTCGTGCACGGTGTCGAAATTGTGCACGACGTCGGTGCCGATCTTGTTGGCGAACACCAGCGTGTCGCTGCCGCTCGAGGCGGTCAGGGTATCGTCGCCGGACCAGGCGAAGATCGGCGCGCCCTTGGCATAGGCTTCGACGTTGTCGGAGACGAAGGCGTTGTGCGCATGGCGCCGTCGCTGTCTGTCCAGCTTTCCGTGACCTGGAGAACCAGGGCGCCGGTGTAGCCGTCGGGCGAGGTTATCGACAGCGAGGCCGAGTCGTTGGTCTGCACCGTCCAGCTGCCGTCGGTATTGTGGGTGCCCTCGCTGAGAGTCCAGCCCGCGGGAACGCCGCCCACGGTGACGGAAACCGGACCAGCGTGGTCAGCCGCCGGCTCCGTCAGCGCGAGGCTTATTGCCTCGCCGGAGGTACCGGCTGGCGCGATATGATTAGCGTTGATCAGCGTGGTCAGACTGGTTCCGCCGGCCGTCAGAGTCACCCCGAGAGATCGACCAAAATGTCGTTCAAGGGATTCGGCGCAGCGCCGATCTGTTCAAATACGTAAGTGTGGACCGTTCCGTTGATCGTCGCCGTGAAGGCCACAACTTTTCCTGCACCAATATTGTTGTGCTCAAGATAGTCCACCGCGGCAGCGACGCCAGCCGTCGTCGTCAAGCTCAGCGCAGTACCAAACACGGCCGAGGTCGAGAAAGTGATTACACCGTTTGATATGGCGTGCGAACTGATCTGCAGACCCCCGATGGTCAGGGCTGAATTGTTGACGTGGGTGCCGGTGGTGTCAGCAGCAGCACCAGGCGGATTGCCGACCAGGTCGAGAATATCGGCGGTCGGGGTAAAGTCAGTGATGACGTCATACCCCTTGATGGTACCGTTATCGCCGGAACCGCCGATGGTTATCGCGGTGTCGCCGCCAATATAATGGAACGTATCGATGCCGGCCCCACCGGTGAGGATATCCGCGCCGGTGCCTCCGGTGAGACTATCGTTGCCGCTATTGCCGAACACAACGTCGTTGCCAGCGCCGCCGCCGAGCGCAACGCCGGTGGTAACGCCGTTGACGATTATATCATCGCCCGATGAACCGGTTATCGAGGAGCCGGCGACCTGGTTTGTAAAGTTGTCCTGCACGCCGTTGCCGGGCCCGAATCCGTCACCGGGAGAATAGCCGATCGTACCTCCCAGCGTGCCATCATCCGTGGTCGTCACAATACCGCCGCTGTCACTGTTGTTGCCCAGACCGTTAACCCCGTTAAATCCGATGCCATAGAGGCTCAACGTTGTTCCGTTGTCCGGGTCGGTGTCGTTGGCCAACAATGCCCAATCGGGAAACGAAAATGACGCATTTTTTCCGACATTGGTGATGATCGTCTCAGTGTTGGTAACCGGCGCGTCGTTGGCGCCGGTGAGCGTGACGGTAATCGTCTGAGGCGTGATGCCGCCATGGTGGTCGTCGATATTGACGGTGTAGGTCTGGACCAGTTGCTGACCGGCGGCGAGAAACTGGATGGCGCTTTCATTGACCGTGTAGTTCCAATTTACCGTGCCGGGATTACCGCCGGAAGGCTCTGCGCCAAGGCTCGCGGTGAAGGTGCCGATATTGCTGTTGGTCACCACCGAGACGGAGTGGGTATCGGAGCTGTTGCCGTCGGTAAACTTGATCGTACCGGTCGTCGTATCGGTCGTCGGGGTGGTTACCGGAGTAAGCGTGACCGTATCCAGATCCCACAGAACGTTTTTGGTGGTATCGGCCGTAGCGAATTGCAGTGTGTCGCTTCCAGTGCCGATGACCGTGACGTGGTAATGCTGAAAAAAGTTGGTAAGCTGATTTGCCGTAAACGTGGCTACGGGCGCGTCGTCCCACAGGACGGTGAGCATGTCGTTGGGACTGGTACCTTCGCCCCCGTTGGTGAGAGCAAAGTCCAGTGTGTACGCCACTCCGTTGCCAGTGCTGACCGAGTGGCTGAGCGTGGCATTGGATGTGCTGGTTGCGAAGGGATTGAAGACCCCGACGACAAAAGCGTTATTCTGATCGACAAACACCGGGCTGAGCCCTGCGGTGCCCGTCACACCAGTCAAGCTCCAGCCGGTCAATGGCGTGGCGTTATCGAAATCGCCGTTGAAAAGCTGACTGGAATTGCCGACGGCGCCCAGGCTGCCGTTCGTCGCCGACGTGACGACCGGTGCCTGCTGGGGCGGATCGACCGAGATCGCGACACTGGCGGAAGCGGTCTGCGCTCCCCCACTGCCGTTATGACCGAGATCGCTGGTCGAGATCGACAGCGTGTCCGAACCGAGGAAATCGTGCGAACCCTGGTAAGCGAGGCCGTTCAACGCCGCGTCGATCGCACTGAGCGTGCCCTGGATCGTCATGCCCGTAGAGCCGTTGGCCCCGGCGGTGACGGTAATGCCGGTAATGCCACTCAGACTTAACGTGCCGTGCAACACACCAAGCGTCGCCTGCACGATGTCGGTCGGAGTGACGTCGACGTCGGAAATCGAGAGTAGATTGCCGGTGCCGGAGCCGAAGACCAGACTGGTGTTTTCCGCGACGATCGCGGTTGTCGGGCCGGCGTAGCTGATGACCGGCGGGTCGTTCACCGCAGCGACGTTGACGGTGATATTGTTCGGCGACTGGTCGGTATTTTCCGGTCGTTGGCGTTGCCGTTGTCCTGAACCTGGAATGTGAAATTGCATAGCCGCCGCCGTTGGCATTCGCTGCCGGCGTGAACACCAGCTTGCCGGCGTTGATGTCGGCGATGCTGATGATCTGGCCGGCAGTGACGGCGACGCCGTTGTCGGTCAGCGTGCCGGCGGTCGGCAGCGTCGTGATCTCGACGCCGGTGAATTTGTCCGCCGGCGTGTCGTTCGGATCGCTGAAGCCGAAATCGGCGGCCGCGAAAGTGTAATGCCGTCTTCATTGATGGTGACGGCATTGTCGGTTCCGGACGGCGCGTGATGCGGCGTCACCACCGAGATCGAAGCCGATCCGGTGCCGCCAAGCGGTCCACCCGCCCGGTATTGCCCAGATCGTTGACAATGACGGCGAGCGCGTCGCTGCCGAGATAGCCCGCCGCCGAGGTGTAGTTGACGCCGGACGCCAGCGCGGCATTGATCGCCGTCTGCGAACCGGTGAATGTCAGTGTGCCATCGCTGCCGTCGGCATCGCTGAACGTCAGGCCGGCGGTGCTGACCAGCGACATCGCGCCGTGGGCGACGGACAGCGTGACCTGGATCGGCGCGGTGCCGGCATCGACGTCGGCAACCGACAGGCCCGGTGATCGTGACGGCAGCACCCTGCGGCGCGGTGGCGGCCCGGTCGGCGAATTCACGGTTGGGGCGTCGTTGACCGGCGTGACCAGGATCGAAGCGGTGTCGGATGCCACCGAGAACGCGGTGGAGCCGCCGGTTGTCGTGACATTCGCCGTGGTGGCGTGGGTTCCCGTGGTCTGGTCCCAGGCGACAAAGGTGAAGGTATCGGTGCTGCCGTTGATCGCGTCCGGCACGAAACGGACCTTGTCGGTCGCCGCCAGCAGCAGCGCCGAGGTCGTCGAATAGCTGGCAAAATTGTTCCAGTTCACGCCATTGGTCGAGAACTGCCAGTTGCCGTTGGCTGCGTCGTCGCGGTGATCGCGATGCCCTTCAGGGCCAGCCGTCGGCATCGGTGACCGACGATCCCAGCAGCGAGGCGATCGTCGTCCCGGCGGGATTGATCTGATCCTCGGTGATCGTCGCCAGTGTCGGCGATGACGGAGTCAGCACCGGCGCGTGGTCGGCGCTGGACTACCGTCAGGTGGGCGTCGGTCGCTGGTGAGAATGCGGTGCTGCCCCCGTTGTGCCGGGGCTGACCCTGGTGCCGGCCGTGCCGGTGGTCTGGTCCCAGGCGCGATAAGTGAAGGTATCCGTGCTGCCGCTTCCGTCGGGGGCGGATATCGAACGAGGTCCGTGGCGCGCAGCAGCAGAGATTGACTGCCGCTGACCGTGAAAGCTCGTCCAGCTCACGCCGCCATTGAACGAGTACTGCCAGCACCTGCGTGCGTTAGAGCTGGTCGCCGGTAATCGCAATGCCCTGCACCGCACCGGCATCGACATCGGTCACGCTGGCGCCGAGGAAAGACGCCACGGTCTGCCCGGCATTGGCGGTCTGAACGGGGGTCAGGTTTGGCGTTGAGGCCGTCAGCACCGGGGCGTCGTTGATCGAATTGACCGCAATCGTCGCGATCCGCGAACCGAAAAAGCCGTCGTGCCGCCGGTGACGCTCGCGTCACCCGGAAGTCCGTGGGTGCCCGTGGTCTGATCCCAGCCAACGTAGTTGAATGTATCGAGCCCGCCGTTCTTGGTGTCGGGCAGGAATCGAATCAGATCGGTGGGCGCGAGTAGCAACGCCGATGAGGCCGTGTAGGACGCGAAATTCGTGTAGCTCACACCGCTGTTGGTCGAAAACTGCCAGCTGCCGTTGATGCTGGAAACACCGGTAATGGCTATTCCCTGCAAGGCGCCGGCGTCGGCGTCGGTCAGCGACGTGCCGAGAAGATCGCCACGCTGGTTCCGGCGGGCGTCGCGTTTTCGTTGGTTGAGGTGATTTGCGTTGGCAGCAACGAGGACGAGACACCGGTCAAATTATCGATCGTCAGCGTCGGACTGAATTGATTGTCGCCGGTATTGATAGCTCCAAAGCCGAGCGTATAATTGCCAGCAGCCGTCGCGGTAAAGCTGCTGGTCTGCCAGCCGGTCGTGCCTCCTCCGACCGGAAGCGCCTGCAGATCCGATAGCTTGAGGGCAACGGTTCCGGATGCTGAGGTGGCCGTAAAGAATGCAAAGTCGTCAAAGCCGAACGCGTAACTGTCGTTGGTGGTGAAATTCCAGTCGAAATGCACCGTCTGGTTGGCGGCGAGAATACTGTCGTCGACGTTGCCGACCCCGAGCCCAGGACCGTACCCCCAGACCCGACACTAGCGAAAGCAGCGTTCCCGACGGAAGGCCGAGTTCGGTCTCCAAGTTGGCCGCAGTGACCGTTCCCGCAGTCATCTTATCGGCCTTGAGGCCGTCGCCCGGAGCGGCGGTGACCAGCGATTGGGTGCCTAATGTCTGCCAACCGCTGAAGTTGTTGGACTCGAAACTGTAGTTGGTGTTGGCCGTCATCACCGGCGCGTCGTTGGTGCCGAGAATGTTCACCGTCAGAACATGCGTGGTGCCATCGGCCGAGGCCACCGTCAATTTGTCGGTATAGGTCTGCCCCGACGAACTCGTTGTGCGCGGTGGTGGTGCTATAGGTCCAGTTGCCGGCGGTATCGATCGAGAAGGTGCCGTAGCCGTTGCTCCCTGCCGCGCTGCCCTGCGCAGTGAACGTCGCCGGACTATCGACATCGCTGATGGTCAATGCGCCGCCGGTGCTCAGTACAGCATTGGTCTCGGTCAGGTTCCTGGTATCGATGCCGCCGATCATCGCCGCGTCGTTGGCGCCGAGGATGTCCACCGTAGAACGATGCGGGGTGCCGTCGGCCGAGGCCACCGTCACCGTGTCGGTGTAGGTCTGGCCGTCGACGAACTCGTCATGCGCCGAGTGGCGTGTGTAGCTCCAGTTGCCGGCGGTGTCGATCGTGAAGGTGCCGTAGCCGTTGCTCCGCCGCGCTG
Organism: uncultured Alphaproteobacteria bacterium; assembly: GCA_963710235.1. Taxonomy (GTDB): domain Bacteria; phylum Pseudomonadota; class Alphaproteobacteria; order Rhizobiales; family Xanthobacteraceae; genus Bradyrhizobium. The sequence goes on along the minus strand of CAVPZI010000004.1, from coordinate 709,450 downwards.
CTCTGGGCCTGAACGTCGCCGGGCTGTCGACATCGCTGATGGTCAACGCGCCGCCGGTGGTCAGTATCCGCATTGGTCTCGGTCAGGTTCCTGGTATCGGTGCCGCCGATCACCGCCGCGTCGTTGGCGCCGAGGATGTTTACCGTCAAAACATGCGGGGTGCCGTCAGACGACATCACCGTCAACGTGTCGGTATAGGTCTGGCCGTCGATGAACTCGTTATGCGCGGCGGTGGTGCTATAAGTCCAGTTGCCGGCGGTATCGATCGCGAAGGTGCCGTAGCCGTTGCTTCCCGCGTGGCTCTGCGCCACGAACGTCGCCGGGCTATCGGCATCGGCGACGGTCAGCGCGCCGCCTGTGGTCAGGATCGCATCTGTCTCGGTCAGGTTTTTGGTATCGGTACCGGCGATCACGCCGTATCGTTGGCGCCGGTGATGTTGAAGGTCAGCGTCGTCGCGGTGCTGCCGCCGTTGCTGTCGGTCACCGTGAACTGGAAGACGTCGCTCGGGTTCTGGCCGGCCGGCAGCGCGTCGAGCGCCGGCGCCGCGGTGTAGCTGTAGGTCGCCGTTGGCGTCGAGGTGCAGCGTGCCGTAGATGCCCGCCGACGTCGCTGCCGACGCCCGCCGCCAGGCCGTTGACCGCCGTCACCGACAGCGTGGTGCCGGCGTCGATATCGCTATCACCAACATCCGTGATGGCGTTGCCGCTCGCCAGCACGTGACCGGCGTCGATCGCCGCGGTATCGAAACGCATCGACCACCGGGTTCGCCGTCGGCGGGAAAACCTGGCCCACCGACAGCGTGCCGTCGGTGAACTGGAAGTGTTCGACATGGGTGAAGGTGTCGGTCACCGGGCCGTCGGCGCCCGGATGGTGATGCTGGCGCCGATCAGGTGGCCGCTGCTGTCGAGAATCGGCGCATAGCTGGCGCCCGCGGCATTGGAAGGCGAAGCCGAGGATGACCGTGTCGCCGCCCGCGCCGTTGCCGGCGCCGTCGAACACCACGTCCTCGTTGGGAATGAATTGCGACAGGTCGACGGTGTCGTCGCCAGCCCCGCCGTTGATGGTGATGGTCGAGGTGGCGACGCCCGTGCCGGACAAATTGCCGCCGATCGCACCAGTCGCCGGCATTGCCGAGGTTGATCTGGATTTCCTCGACCGCCTTGGTGGCGACCTCGTAATTGCCGGCATCGCCGATTTTGCTGGCAGGTCACGCCGGCTCGATGTTGATGCCGAGATCGGTATCGGCGCCGACCGTGATCGGGTTGACGTTGTAGGTCACCGGCGAACTGGCGCCGTTGACGATCTCGTGTCGGTGCCGGTGCCGCCGTCGACCGTCTCGGTGCCGCCCGAGGCGATGTTGTAGATGATGGTGTCGTTGCCGCCGTTGCCGTGGATGGTGCTGACGGTGCCGCCCGCGGGCCCTGCCGGTGTTGCTGCTGCCAGTGGTGTCAATGGCGCCGATGCCGGGACCGCCGACACCGACAATGACGTCGTCGGCCGAGCCGCCGGAGGCATCGGTGATGGTGCCGAGCGCATCGATGCCGATGACATGGCCGCCGCCGGAGACAGATCGGTGGCGCTGTGGCCGTGAACGGTCTGGCCGCCGAAGGTTGCGTCGGCGCCGCCGAGGTTGACGAATACGCCGGTGGTTTCGTTGTTGTAATCGATCGAGCCGATGGTGCCGGCGGCATCGACAGCCACGATGAACTTGCCGGTGGCGGTATCGCCGTCGGAGTCGGTGGCGGTGATGTTGAAGCTGAGGTTGAGGTAGTCGCTGCGTGCCGACCGGCGCCGCATGGTCGAGCGGCTGCTTCAGCGCGAAGTCGTAGGTGCCGGCGACTCGACAGCGTCGCGGTGAACACCATGCTGGGGTCCGCGAGAGTCGTCGGCGCGGTGGTGCCGGTGTAGCCCACCAGCACGCCGCCGATCGACGTGACACTCACGGCCTGGCCATACGAGGTCAACGCAATGGTGGTGTTGTTGGGATCGGTGGCGGTCACCAGTGTTGTCGGTAAAGGCGAGCGCCCGGTCGCTGCCGGCGAAGCTGCCGCTGTCGGCGCCGAAATCGATCGCCAGCGGCGCGCCGGTCACCGACATCGGACCGTCTTCCGAAACGATGGCCGAGGTGCTGTGGCCGATGCTCGGACCGGTATCGTTGACGGTGGTGGTGAAGGTGCCGGTGGCGGTGTCGCCGTCGGCATCGGTAGCGGTGAAGCTGAAGCCCAGGGTGATGGTGGAGAACAGCGTCGAGCCCGACTCATGGTCGAGCGGCTGATACTGGACGATGGAATAGCCGCCGTCATTGTCGGCATCCGACACGGTGGCGACGAACACCACATGCGCGGCCGCGGCATCGGTGGCGTTGGCCGGCACCGTCGTGGGATGCGTTGTGCCGGTATAAGCCACGAGCTGGGTGCCGCCGTTGAGCACCACGTAGGCACGTCCTGGCCGTCCGAATGCAGCGTGGCGATCGCGGTGGTGCCATCGCCGTTGGCGGTCACCGTCGCGTCGGTGAAGGTCACCGAACGGTTGGCGGTGCCGCTGTTGCCGTCATCGGCGCCCCAGTCGATGCCGAGGCTGGCACCGGTCCCGGTGGAGGAGCCCGCGGCGACCGGATCGGTGGTCGAGACCCCGGTCGATACGTTGGCCTGGGTTACCGTCGGGCTCGTGTCGTTGATGGTGGTGCTGAAGGTCCCGGTGGCGGTGTCGCCGTCGGCATCGGTGGCGGTGAAGTTGAAGCCGAGCGTGATGCTGGAGAACAGCGTCGAGCCGACGTCATGGTCGAGCGGCTGATACTGGGTGACGGAGTAGCCGCCGTCGGTGTCGGTGTCCGACACCGTGGCGACAAACACCACATGCGCAGTAGAGGCATCCGTGGCATTGGCCGGCGACCGTAGTCGGCGTGCGTGTGCCGGTATAGGCCACGAGCTGGGTGTTGCCGTTCAGCAGGACGTAATACACGTCCTGGCCGCTCGAATGCAGCGTGGTGATCGTGGTGGTGCCGTCGCCCGCAGCAGCCACGTTCGCATTGGTGAAGGTCACCGAACGGTTGGCGGTGCCGCTATTGCCGTCGTCGGCGCCCCAGGTGATGCCGAGGCTGGCACCGGTACCGGTTGAACTGGCCGCTGCAACCGGATCGGTGGTGGCGACACCGGTCGACACGCTGGCCTGGACTACGGTCGGGCCGGTGTCGTTGACGGTGGTGGTGAAGGTGCCGGTGGCGGTGTCGCCGTCGGCGTCGGTGGCGGTGAAGTTGAAGCCCAGCGTGATGGTGGAGAACAGCGTCGTGCCGATGTCGTGGTCGAGCTGCTGATACTGGACGATGGAGTAGCCGCCATCGTTGTCGGCGTCCGACACCGTGGCGACGAACACCACATGCGCGGTCGCCGCGTCGGTGGCGTTGCTCGGCACCGACGTGGGAATGGTGGTGCCGGTATAGGCCACGAGCTGGGTGTTGCCGTTCAGCAGCACGTAATGCACGTCCTGACCGTCCGACTGCAGCATGGTGATGGCGGTCGAGCCATCGCCCTTGGCGGTCACGCTCGCATCGGTGAAGGTCACGGAGCGGTTGAAACTGCCGCTGTTGTTGTCGTCGGCGCCCCAGGTGATGCCGAGGCTGGCACCGGTGCCGCTGGACGAGGCGCCATCGAGCGGATCGGTAGTGGCCACACCGGTCGAGACATTCTCTGCGCGACCGTCGGGGTGTCGTCGTTAAGGGTGATGGTGAAGTTGGAGGGAGCGGTATCGCCGTCGGCGTCGGTGGCGACGAAACCGAGGCTGAGGACGATGTCAGTGCCCTGCCCGGTGCCGACATGATCGATATTGTCGAGCAGCGTGAAGGTGTAGTTGCCGGCATTCGTGTCCGACAAGGTGATGTGGAACACTTGGCGGTCGGCATTCGGCCCGGTGAAGTCGACGCTGCCGCCGTTGTCGTTGGCGAGGCCGTAAATCTCGGTGCTCGAAACCCGATAGAAATACACCGTCGACCCGTTCGAGGTCAGCGCCGGCGAACCGGTGCCGGCGGTATGGACGACATCGCCGGTGTGGATCGAGGAGGCAAAGGCCACCGAGCGGTTGACCGATCCGGAATTGTTGTCGTCGGCGCCCCACGAGATGTTGAGCGTCTGGTTGGAGGCGGATTGGGCGACGAACGCGTTGGACGTGCCGGTGGTGTGCTCGGTCAGGGTCGACGACGCCGGCGTACCGATGGTCGGGCCGTTGTCGTCGTTGATGGTGACGGTGAAGCTGCTGCCGACGGTGTCGCCGTCGGAATTGGTCGCATCGAAGCCGAGCTTGAGCGACAGCGCGCTGCCCTGCCCTGACCCCAGATGATCGACATTGTCGAGCAGCACGAAGGTGTAGGTGCCGTTGGCTGTGTCCGACAGGGTGATGTGGAACACCTGGCGGTCGGACAAGGAGAGATGGCCGCCATGGTCGTTGGCGACGCCGTAGATCTCGGTATCGGAGACGCGGATGAACTGGACTGCCACACCATTGGAGGTCAGGACCGGCGAACCGAAGCCGGTGGTGTGCACGGTATCGCCGGTGTCGATAAACGAGGAGAATGCCACCGAGCGGTTGGCCGAGCCGGAATTGCTGTTGTCGGCGCCCCAGTTGATCGCCAGTGCCACGTTCGAGGCGGTCTGGGCGACGAAGCTCTGGGCGCCGGCCGACCCGCTGGCGTCTTCGGTCAGGGTCGAGGCGGTCGGCGAGCCGATCACCGGCACGTCGTCCTTGACCGTGACGGTGAAGCTGTTGCTGGAAGTGTCGCCGTCGCCGTCGGTGGCGGTGTAGCTGAAGGAAAGATTGATGGCGTTGTGGCCGTTGTCGGTCGGGTGGTCGAGATTGCCGAGCAGCTTGAAGGTGTATGAGCCGTCGTTCAGGTCGCTGAGCGACACCTCGAAGATGCGGGTGCCGGTGGCGAGACTTCGAGCCGGTGTAGCCGACCAGGGTGCCGTTACTGTCGAAGGCGTAGTTGATCGTCTGTCCGTCCGACTTCAGCACGAGATCGTGGCCGTAGCTGTCCTCGGCGTCGACATTGTGGCTTGCCGTCGAAGAAGAGAACGCCACCGAGCGGTCGCCGAGGCCGCCGTGCGAGCTCGGGTTGGCGTTGTCGGCTCCCCACGCGATGTTGAGGTCGCCGGAAACCGTCAGGTCGGAGGCGTGCGGCGAAGTGCCGTTGGGCAGGTCGTCTTCGTCGACGCTCTTGCTGTCGCCGCCATAGGCGACCGGCACGTCGTCCTTGACGTTGACGGTGAAGGTGCTGCTGGACGTGTCGCCGTCGCCGTCGGTGGCAGTGTAGTTGAAGGTGAGGTTGAGGCTGTTCTGGCCGTTGTCGTTGGGATGGTCGAGGTTGCCGAGCAGCTTGAAGGTGTAGGAGCCGTCGCCGAAGTCGCTCAGCGAAACGTTGAACACCACATTGGCGGCGCTGATGCTGCCGGGCGTCGAGCCGGTATAACCGACCAGGACGTTGCCGATGAAGGTGTAGAGCACCGCGGCGCCATCCGAGGTCAGGCCACTGACGGTGTGATGGCCGGAATCGGTGACGGTGACGTTGCTGGCCGCGGTCGAGGAGGAGAACGCCACCGAGCGGTCGCCGAGGCCGCCATGGGAGGTCGCGTTGCCGTCGTCGGCGCCCCAGCTGATATTGAGGTCGGCGGTCACGGTGAGATCCGACGAATGCGGCGAGGTGCCGTTCGGCAGGTCGTCCTCGTCGACAAAGCCGCTGTCGCCGGTATGCGCGGCCGGGATGTCGTCCTTGACGGTGACGCTAAAGACGTTGCTGGAAGGATCGCCGTCGGAATCGGTGGCGGTATAGTCGAAGGTGAAAGTCAGCGTGTTCTCGCCATTGGCGGCCGGATGGTCGAGATTGCCGAGCAGGGTAAAGCTGTAGGAGCCGGTGCTGTCGTCGTTCAGCGACACCACGAACACATGGTTGAAAGACGGATTGTTGCCGGTGTAGCCGACCAGATCGCCGTTGATGAAGGCGTAGTTGACGGTGTGGCCATCCGAAGTCAGGCCGGTGATGGTGTTGCCGCCGCTGTCCTTGACCACGACGTTGTCGGCGGCAACCGAGTGCTGGAACGAGACCGAGCGATTGGCGATAGAGCCACCGTCATGATCGTCCGAATTCCAGTCGATGTTCAGATTACCGGTAACCGACGGATCATGCTGGTAATGCCCATAATCGTGATTGTCGTTGCCGTCTTCCAGATTGCCTTCGTCGATGGTGGTGGCGGTGCCGACGCCGGCCACCGGCACGTCGTCCTGCACGGTGACGGTGAAGCTGGAAGGACCCGCGACATCGCCGTCGGAATCGGTGGCGGTGAAGCCGATGTTCAGCGACAGGGTATTCTGACCACTGCCCGCCGGATGATCGAGGTTGTCGAGCAGCGTGAAGGTGTAGGAGCCGTCGCCGGAGTCCGACAGCGTGATGTGGAACACCTTGCGATCCGACAGGGTCAGCGCGCCGCCATTGTCGTTGGCGATGCCCCAGATCTCGGTGGCCGAGACCACATAGAACTGCACCGTGACGCCGTTCGAGGTCAGCACCGGCGAACCGGCCGCGGTGGTGTGCACCGAGTCGCCGCTGTGGATCGAAGCGACGAACGCCACGCCGCGATCGTGGCTGCCGACGCCGTTGACGATGTTGTTGTCGTCCGAATTCCAGTCCACTGCCAATGAGCCGGTGGCGCTGGCGGCGACGAACGTGTTGGCCGCGGTCGAGGTGGTGCTCTCGGTAACGGATCTCGGTGTCGGGGGAGCCGATGGTCGGCACGTCGTCGGTGACGTTGACGATAAAACTCGCCGGCGCGGTGCTGTCGCCGTCGCTGTCGGTCGCGGTGAACGAGAAGGTCAGCGCCAGGTTGTTGGCGCCGTTGCCGGCGGGATGATCGAGGTTGTCCAAAAGCGTAAAAGTGTAGCTGCCGGAGCCTCCGTCATCGAGCTGCACCGTGAACACGGTCGGACCGCCCGCCCCCGCCGTCGCCGTCAGCAGCGTGCCGTCGGCGCTTTCGGTATAGACCAGTTGAACCCCGTTCGAGGTCAGCCCGTCTGGCGCGGTGGGCGTGGCGAACGTCACCCCGCGGTCGTGGCTGCCGACGCCGTTGACGATGTTGTTGTCGTCGGCGTTCCAGTTGATGTTGAGCGAGCCCCCGGTCGTCGCGGGGACGAAGCTGTTGTCATCGACCTTGACTGGCGCAAACAACAGGACTTCTGACGGGACCGGGCCCGCGGACACCGTGCTCTCGGCCACGGTCTCGTCGCCGACCGGGCCGCTGACTACCGGGACGGTATCGTTGACGGTCGCGGTCAGCGTGCCCGTGACCGGGTCGCCGTCGCTGTCGGTGGCGGTGAAGTGGAACGAAAGGTCAATGGTATCGAAGGTCTGCGCGCCGACGTTGTGATCGAGCGGCTGGTACTGGGTGATGACGTAGCTGCCGCTGTCGCTGGCGTCCGACAGGCTACACGACGAAGACCACGTTGGGCGAGACGTGCGGGCCCTCGTCGCCGCTGCCCGTGCCGGTGCCCGGCAGGGCCGGCACCACGGTGCCGGTGTAGGCGATGAGCACCGTGCCGTTGTCCAGCAGGGCGTAGTGCACGATCTGGCCGAACGAGGTCAGGGTCGCGATGGTGCCGGTGGTGTCGCCGGCATGGCCGGTGGCCGAGACCAGCGCATCGGCAAACACCACCGAGCGGTCGCCGGTGTGTCCTGTGGTCGCCGACACGCCGCCATCGACGGTGTCGTTGAAGCGGTCGGCGCCCCAGGAAATCCCCAGCGAACCGGTCTGGCTCAGGAACGTAAAGCTATGCGGTAGCGGATCGGTCAGCGTCGAATGGGTCTCGTTGGCGGCAACGATCACCGGGGTGTCGTCGTTGACGTTGACATGGAAGGTGGTGCTGACGGTATCGCCACTGCCGTCAGCGGCGGTGACGTTGACGGTCAGGTCGAGCGTGTCCTCGGTGCCGAGGATCGGATGATCGAGCGGCCGCAGCAGCGTAAAGGTGTAGGTGCCTTCAAGGGTCGAATTGGCATCGAGCGAGATCGTGAACACCTGGTTGGCGGCAATGGTCGGATCGGTGCCGACATAGCCGATCATCAGCGGCAGGCCGCCCGACGTGGTGGTGACCAACAGGTGGATCGCCTGGCCATCCGAGGTCAGGTTGGCGAGGCCGCTCTGGTCGGCGGCGAAGGCAAAGCTGCGGCCGTTGACGTCGGAGCCGAAATTGACATGCAGCGAACCGGTCAAGGTCAAAGGCCCGGGCACGTCACCGGTACCGCCGGGATTGCCGCCAAGGCCGTCTTCGTTGATGTCGGCGACATCCGCCACGCCCGCGTCCGGCTTCGAGTTGCCGGCCTGATCGTTCGGTCCGCCAAACGACAACCCAAAAGTCTCGGCGCCGAGCAAGGCCAGCGGCGTAAAGGTCGACAGCGGATCGACCGAGGGATCGCCGAAATGCGCACCGGCGGTCGGGCCACTGCCACCGGCGGCCGGCAGCACCGATTGATCGGTAGTGATCGGAAACAGCTCCGCGAACTGGTCGCCGGTCAGCGTCCGGTCCGACGCCATCTCGAACGCCACGCTGGGCAAGGGATGACCGGACGCATCGAACACCGGATCGATGGTGACGGTCGACTGGTTGTCGAACAGCACGATCAGCTTGTCGCCGACACGGACGAAGGTCAGCTTCTCGCTGCCGATGTCGCTGAAATCGAGCTGGGTCTGGCCGTCGAGATGAACCGTGACGGCCTGGCCGTTCTGCGGCCTCGTAAGCTTCAGATTCTTCTGAGGAGTCTGTGGCGACGATCCAGACAGCTGAGCCAGCACGACAGGTGCATTCATCGTCGAATTTCCTGCAATAAATAAAAAAATACGGTGACCGCTGGGGCCGCCTCGTGGGATTAAAGTATTATTAAGCACTTTGACGGTCAAGAATTGCCGATTATTTTCAAAGGCTTTTAGAGGATTTGGTTAAATTTAAAATTGGAACTAACTCATTAAGACATATAAATTCCAAAGACTATACATCAATATAACACAACTTTTGCGAACAATTCAAATAACAACATGGAATGCGAGAGATTTCAATTTGAGATTCATGTAAATATTTCCGACTATTGTGATCTATACTTTCTATTTTGGCTGGTGTCACGGTACCCGGCCGTTCGGAATCGAAACTTCACCCGGGATCTATTAGCCGCAACGCAGCAACTGCTTCTCAATGTCGCAGGCATTGAGAAACGAAGCGGCGATTGCATCATTCATCGAGCACACGTAAAACGCGTTGCTTTCCGCCGATCCATCAACATGCCGCGACTCATGATGTGGCGTCCGGGACGCGTGCGAACGCGACGATCTGACGCGTGGCCGTCAACAATTTGTCGCGCCCGGCACACGGGTTCGCTGGCACATTTCGTCCATGACGACTCACCCTTCCAACGACGGCCTGATGGATCTGGTGAAGCCGGATCGCCTGACCAGCGTCGTCGACATCGGCGCCAACCCGATCGATGGCGACGCGCCCTACAAGGAAATGCTGCAGCGTCGGATCTGTCGCCTGGTCGGGTTCGACCCGCAGCCGAATGCGCTGACCCGGTTGAATGCCGCCAAATCCGATCTGGAAACCTACCTTCCCTACGCCATCGGCGACGGCGAGGATCATTCCCTGAAGATGTGCCGCGGCGTCGGCTTTGCCAGCCTGCTGCAGCCCGATCAAAAGACCCTGACCCATTTCCCGCGATTTTCCGAGCTCGGTCAGGTCGTCAGCGAGATCAAGCTGGCCACGCGCCGGCTCGATGACGTCGCCGAAATCGCGCACGTCGATTTCCTGAAGATCGACATCCAGGGCTCCGAACTCTCGGTGTTCAGGCACGGCCATCAGCGCCTCGCAAAAGCGGTGGCGGTGCAGACCGAGGTCTCGTTCGTGCCGTTGTACAAGAATCAGCCTGTGTTCGGCGACGTCGACCTCGAGCTTCGCGGCCAGGGCTTCATCCCGCACATGTTCACCGCCATCAACAAGAAGATGATCGCACCGATGATGGGACCCGACCCGGCCGCGGCACTCAACCAGATGGTCGAGGCCGACGTGGTCTATGTGCGCGATTTCGTCCAGGCCGACACCATGGAAACCGAGCAGCTCAAGCACCTCGCGATGATCGCGCACCACTGCTACGGGTCATATGACCTCGCGTTGAACTGCATCCATCATCTCGCCAACCGGCGGGCGGTGCCCCAGGATGCCAAGAACAGCTACCTTCGACTGGTCGCCAATAACCACGCCAAAGGGGCTGGCGAGGCTCATTAACGCGCGGACAGTCCGGCCGAGCCGACTACTTCACACCCAGCAATTCGACGTCGAACATCAGCGTCGCGTTCGGCGGGATCACGCCACCGGCACCGCGCGCGCCATAACCCAGTTCGGGCGGAATGATCAGGGTGCGCTTGCCGCCGACCTTCATGGTCGCCACCCCCTCGTCCCAGCCGGCGATGACCTGCTTCTGGCCGATCGGAAACTCGAACGGTTCGTTGCGATCGAGCGAACTGTCGAATTTCTTGCCCTTGACGCCGTTCTCATAGAGCCAGCCGGTATAGTGCATGACGCAGATCTGGCCGCGCTTCGGCGAAGCACCGGTGCCAACCTTGGTGTCGGTGATCTGCAAGCCTGAGGCTGTGGTCATGGATTTTCCTGTGGCCTGGGCCATGGCTGGAGAAAATGAACTGTCGGAAATCGCCGTGGCCGCGGCCATGGCGAGGGTGAAGGCCAGCAACATGCTGGTGCGTCGAACCATGGGCATCGTTCCGCCTCGTTTGTGGTTTTCGTCTCCCTCTTAACCCACCTCCTGGCGCCTGCCCATGACCATTCTCGACGATTGAGGGTACGGCCTGTATCGTCGCTGCGTCGGTGATTGCAGTCTCACGCATGAAGAACGGGCTATATCTGGTACAAATGCACATGCTGGACGGCGTCAAGGGCCGCGCCAGCGGCGTGATCATCATCCGGGATGGCAGGATTCTCGGCGGCGACCCCTATTTCTGGTCGACCGGCTCCTACACGGTGGGGAACGGAACCTGGAAGGGAGATCTGGTCACCAACCAGCACACGCCTTATCGCGACAGCCTCGCCCGTCCGGTATTCGCCGGGCGCGAAGTAACCACCGGATTTTCCGGCAAATTCGCCGACAATCATTCCGAGGTGTTCGGCACCTCGCTGGTGGGAAGCCGCAGCGTGAGTTTTCACGCCACCCTGCGCAAGCTCGCGGACGGCTGAGGAGATGAAGAACGGACTCTATTCCATTCACATCCACATGATGGATGGTGTGAAGGGCCGCGACAGCGGCGTGCTCATCCTCCGCGATGGCGTCCTGCTCGGCGGCGGCCCCTATTTCTGGTCGGTCGGCGCCTACACCGTCGGCGACGGCACCTGGAAGGGCGATCTGGTTACCAACCAGCACACCCCGTTCCCAGACCGCCTGATCCGCCCGCTTTTTGCCGGGCAGGAAGTCTCCACCGGCTTTTCCGGTACATTCGAGGACGGGCGGTCCGAGATATTCGGAACCACCCTGGTCGGAAGCCGCAGCCTGAGTTTTCGCGCCACATTGCAGATAGTCGCAGATTGTTGATGCGCGATGCAGCCTTCGGCGCTAAACCGCTGTTGATTTTCGAACCGCCCGATCCCCGCCAGGCCGCGGGGTCCCGGTTCACCCATCCCGAACACGAAAGCAGCAAGGCCCGTCAAAATGAGTTTCAAGGAACCCAGTTTCGCCGATCGCCAGAAGGCGGCGCAGGAAGCCCGAAAAGCCATCCTCAACAAGTTCCGCGCGCAACCCGGTCCCGACGATCCCGCGGTGAAGCTGCGACAGGCCGAGCGCGAGGCCCAGGCGGCGGCGCGCGCCAAGGCCAAGGAGACCCGCGAGGCCGAGAAGGAGGCGAAGCGCATTCGCGACGCCGAACTGGCGGCGGAGGCCGCCGCGCAGTTGGCACGCGAAAAGGAAGAAGAAGCCGCCCGCGAAGCCGCGCTGGAAGCCGAAAAAAAGGCGGCCCGCGACGCCCGCTATGCCGCCCGCAAGAAGAAGCGGAAGTAACAGGCGCAAGCCGCCGACGAACGTTCGGATAGGCACCGGAAAAAAGGCTCGCCCGGGATCGGGCGAGCCTTTGAATTCAACGAGGACCGCTTGCAAGAAAGCCGACCCGCCGCGGATCGGCGCGACGGCGAGAGGCGAACGGAATCAGTTCTTCTTCATTGCATCGTCTTTTTTCATCATGCTGTCCTTCTTCATCCCGTCGTCTTTCTTCATCGAGTCCTTCTTCATATCGTCCTTCTTCATCATGCTGTCCTTCTTCATGCCGTCGTCCTTGCTCATCTTGTCCTGGGCGAAGGCGGCCGGCGCCAGCGCCAGGCTGAGCGAAACGGCGGCGGCGGAAATTCCAAGCGCGATGCGGGTGCTGATGGTCATTATCGGTAATCCCTGTTGCAACGGATTGAGCGCGACGGACGTCGCCTTAGCTACGACGGAGGCGGATCCGGTTTTGTTACCCCCGGTCCTAAATTTTTTCCTCAACCGGAGGTTTTCCGGAATTCCGGGCTTTGCGGTGTGTTCTTGAGATGGGAAATCATGTTATTCCGCGGCCGGGGCCATCGACTTCGCAAGCAACCGCACTGTGTGCGCTGCAACATCGCGCGCGAAGCATGAAACTATCCGCCTAAGGTCGTAGGCATGATGTTTACGACCTAGGTCGTAGACATAATGCTTACGACCTAGAGCACAGGCAGCCGAACCCGGCTAGGATGAGGGCGGCGCGGGACCGCCGACAGCATTGCATTCACCGTCCAAAGACATTCGTCAAAAAGAAGCGTCCAGGGAGACCATCATCATGATTACACGCCGCCTCGTCCTTGCTTCCGCCATCGCTGCGCCAGCGATCCTGCGCTTCGGCCCCGCACAGGCCGCCACCACGTTAAAGATCTCGCACCAGTTCCCCGGCGGGACCATCGACAAGGGGGATTTTCGCGACCGCATGGTGCGCAAATTCGCCGCGGAAATTGCCAAGCGCAGCGGCGGCGAACTGGCGGCCGAGGTCTATCCGAACTCGTCGCTGGTCAAGACCAACGCGCAATTCTCCGCCATGCGCAAGGGCGCGCTCGACCTCAGCCTCTATCCCATGCCCTACGCCGGCGGCGAATTGCCGGAGACCAATATCGGCCTGATGCCGGGCCTGGTGGCAACTTACGACCAGGGCATGAGCTGGAAGACCAAGCCGGTCGGCAAGGCGCTGACCGATTTTCTTGCCGACAAGGGCATCCTGTTGATCAGTTGGGTCTGGCAGGCCGGCGGCGTCGCCAGCCGCACCCGTCCGCTGGTGCTGCCGGAAGACGCCAAGGGTCTCAAGGTCCGCGGCGGATCGCGAGAAATGGACATGGTGCTGCAGACCGCGGGCGCCGCGGTGCTGTCGGTGCCGTCGAACGAAATCTACGCGGCGATGCAGACCGGCGCCTGCGACGCCGGTATCACCTCCTCCACCAGCCTGATTTCGTTCCGGCTCGAGGAAGTCGCCAAGCAGCTCACCTCGGGCGCTGCTGCCTCGTACTGGTTCATGCTGGAGCCGCTCATGATGTCGAAAGCGATCTTCGACAAGATGCCGAAGAACCAACAGGACATCATCGTCGCCGTCGGCACCGAACTCGAAGCCTTCGGCATCCAGGGCGCCAAGGACGACGATATCGAGGTTTCCAAGGTCTATGAAAAGGCCGGCGCCAAGGTCAGTGCGCTCGATGCCACCATCGTCGGCAAATGGCGCGATATCGCCCGTGACACCGCCTGGAAGGATTATGCCGCCAAAACCGCAACCTCGGCCACGCTGCTGAAACTCGCCAGCGACGTTTCCGCCTGATGCATGGTCCGGTTGCCGCTGAAGCCGATCGTTCGGACGTCGCCACCGGCCATGGGCCGGTGGCGATGCTCGCCCGTATCCTGGCGGCGTGCAACGCCGTCATTGTGTTTCTCGCCGCCATCGCCCTGATCGCGGCCTGCGCGATCCTGAGCTACAGCGTGCTGGGGCGTGCGCTGTTTCACAGCCCGAATTACTGGCAGGACGAAGCCGCGGTATTTCTTCTTGTCGGTGCCACCTTCATGAGCGCCGCCTACGTGCAGGGACAGCGCGGGCACATCGGCATCGAAGCCTTCGTCGGCCTGTTGTCGCCGGCCGTCAACCGGGTCCGGCTGTGGCTGGTGGACCTCGCGACCCTGGCGTTCTGCGTTTTTTTCGCCTGGAAATCCTGGACGCTGGCCTATGAGGCCTGGGACGAAGGCCAGGTCTCGAATTCGATGTGGTCGCCGCCGCTGGCGATCCCCTACGTGCTGATGGCGCTGGGCATGACGCTGTTGTGCCTGCAGATCCTGCTGCAGATCGTCATTCCGCTCAGCCGAAAGGCGCGCGCGTGAGCGTACTCGGCATCGGATTGAGTTATGGTGCGGCGACGCTTGCCGTCATGTTCTCGGGCATGCCGATCGCGTTCGCGCTGGGCTCGGTCGCCGTGGTGTTCATGGCGATCTATATGCCCTCGGCCTCGCTCGATACCGTGACGCAGAACGTCTACGAGGAGATGGCCTCGATCACGCTGTTGTCGATCCCGCTGTTCATCCTCAAGGGGGCGGCAATCGGACGCTCGCGCGCCGGCCAGGATCTCTATTCGGCGCTGCATGCCTGGCTGCACCGCGTCCCCGGCGGGCTCGGCGTCGCCAATGTATTCGCCTGCGCGCTGTTCGCGGCGATGGCCGGATCGTCACCGGCGACCTGCTCGGCGATCGGCTCGGCCGGCATTCCGGAAATGCGCAAGCGCGGTTATTCCGGCGGCTTTGCCGCCGGCATCATCGCGGCCGGCGGCACCCTCGGCATCCTGTTGCCGCCCTCGATCACCATGATCCTGTTCGCGGTAGCCGCGGAAAAATCCTTAGGGCGGCTGTTCCTGGCCGGGATCGGTCCCGGCCTGCTGCTGGTGTCGCTGTTCGGCGCCTATGCGGTGGTTCGCTTTCGCAAGGAATATGCCGCCGCCCACGCCGTCTACACCGCGACCGGCGCGACCTCGGCGATCCTCACGCGTGACGATTTCACCATGGCGGAGCGCTTCAACGTGCTGCCGCGGGTGCTGCCGTTCGTGCTGCTGCTGACCGGGGTGATGATCGCGCTCTACGGCGGCTACGCCACGCCGTCGGAAACCGCAGGCCTCGGTGGCCTGCTGGCGCTGGTGCTGATCGCCGCGATCTATGGCGTGTGGCGGGTCGACGACCTGGCGCCGATCCTGAAAGCCACCATCCGCGAGTCGACCATGCTGATGATGATCATCGGCATGTCGCTGCTTTATTCCTATGTCATGAGCTACCTGCACATCTCGCAGTCGGCGGCCGAAGCCATCGTCGCCATGCATCCGCCGCGGTGGGAACTGCTGGCCGCGATCCTGGTCATGGTGGTGGTCCTGGGTTTCTTCCTGCCACCGGTTTCCATCATCCTGATGACCGCGCCGATCATCCTGCCGCCGCTGCGCGCCGCCGGCTTCGACATCATCTGGTTCGGCATCGTCATGACCATCGTGATGGAGATGGGCCTGATCCATCCCCCCGTCGGTCTTAACATCTTCGTCATCCGCAACGTCGCGCCGGATATCCCGCTGATCGAGGTGATCTGGGGCACGCTGCCGTTCGTGCTGTTGATGATGGTCGCGGTGGTGCTCTTGTGCTTCGTGCCTGAAATCTCGACCTGGCTGCCGGACCTGGTGATGGGCTCGGACGGCGGCAGATAGCGGCGCTACCAGTTCATCTGGCGCGTCAGCCTTTCGGGCCGGCCACCGACAGGCCCACGACGCCGTGCTTCTCGATCAGGCGCGCCACGGCGCCCGAGCGTTTGGCTTCTTCAACGAACGCGTCGAGAAAATCCGCGCCGGCACGGTTCGCCCGCGCGGTGCCGATTGCCTGCTGAACCGTGGTGAAATTTCCCTCCAGGATGCGGGCGCCAGGCAGTTTCTTCACGTCATCGAGCAGACGCGGCCGCAGTCCCGACAGCGCGTCGAGTTTGTCGTCGACGAAGCGCTGGAACGAGCCGTCGAGGCCGACCGATTTGACCAGTTCGGCGTGGACGATATGGCGCTCGAGCCAAAGGTCATAGGCGGAGGCGGCAGCCGACGAAATCCGGATGCCGGGGCGGTCGATATCGGCGATCACCTTCAGGTTTGAGCCGCCTGGAACCAGATAAGTCGCTTCGATCTCGGCATAGGCCGCCGTGAAGGCGATGGTCTCGGCCCGGGCCGGCTCCGCGCCAATCAGGCCGATGTCCCATTGCCCGGTGCCGGCCGCATCTGCCAATTCGCCGGCGCGCGGGTATGTTACGTAACGAACCGCCACGCCGAGCCGGGTCGCGACCGCGGCGGCCATGTCCGGCGCGACACCGGTTGGATCGCCGTTGGCGCTGCGGCCGGTGACCAGCAGCGGATTGCCGAGATTGATGGCAGCGCGGAGCACGCCGGTGGGCGCCAGTTGCGCTACCACCTGCTTCATTGCGGCCTGATCCATGATGTTCTCCGTTCGCCGCACGCGGCTGTTGGTCTGCCGCCGTCGTCAGGTGGCGGCCGGTTCGATTTCGGCCAGTTCGACACCTTCCTGAACGATGTCACCGACCTTGCAGTTCAGCCGTTTCAGCACACCGGCAAATGGCGCGCGCAGGGTCTGCTCCATCTTCATCACTTCCAGAGTGAGGATGGCCGCGCCCTTGTCCAACGTGGCGCCGACCTCGGCCAGCAAGGCGACCACGGTGCCGGGCAGCGGCGCCACGATTCTGTCCTCGCCGACCTGCTCGTCGTCGTCGCCGCCGAACGGATCGACCCAGTGCAGGTCGAACCGGCCGTTGCCGGTCCGGATATACACTTCATGGCCTTCGATCACGGCGACGATGCGGGATCGCGCGCCGTTCAAGGTGAGGTCGAAGCTGCCGTCTTCGCGGCTTTGGTGGGCAAAGCCCAGTTCCCGGCCATCCACCGTCAGCGCGGCGGGACCACTGCCATAGTGCATCGACACTTCGCGCCCGGTGCCCTGCCCGTCCCTGAACACGAACACCCGCTTGCGCCGGCCGACCGGCATCCAGCCGGCGGTCCGCCACGGCGAATGGGCGTCGGCGCGCGAGGATTTTTCCTCCCCGGTCAGGATGGCTGCAACCGCCGCGCCCAGTTCGAGATCGCCGGGCGCCGCGGCCACCAGCGTCAGCTTCGCCAGTTCGCGTTCGATGAACCCGGTGTCGATGACGTTGGCGGCAACATCGGGATGCGACACCAGCGCCGACAGGAACCCAATGTTGGTGACGACGCCGCGAACGTCGCTCTCGTCGAGCGCCTGGCTGAGTTTGCCGATCGCGGCGTCACGCGTCGGCGCCCACGCGATCAGCTTGGCCAGCATGGCGTCGTAATTCGGCGAGACGCTATCGCCCTCGCGATACCCGGCATCGATGCGCAGGCCATCCGACGGTTCCGGCATTCGCCAGGTGCGGATCCGGCCGACCGACGGCATGAAATTCTTGTTGGGATTTTCGGCATAGACGCGGGCTTCGATGGCGTGGCCGTTGAGCTTGATCTGGTCTTGTTTGAGCGGCAACGCTTCGCCGAACGCCACCCGCAATTGCCATTCGACGAGATCGATGCCGGTGATCAGTTCGGTCACCGGGTGCTCGACCTGAAGGCGGGTGTTCATCTCGATAAAAAAGAAGTCTTTTCCGTTGGAGACGAATTCGATGGTGCCGGCGCCGACATAGTTTACCGCCGCCGCCGCCTTGCGCGCCGCCGTCGCCACCGCCTCGCGTTGCGCGGCATCGATCGTCGGCGACGGCGCTTCCTCGATCACCTTCTGATGCCGCCTCTGCAGGGTGCATTCGCGCTCGAACAGCGACAGCAGATGGCCATGGCTGTCGCCGATCACCTGCACCTCGATGTGGCGGGGATTTTGCACGTATTTCTCGATCAGCATGCGGTCGTCGCCGAACGCCGCCTTGGCCTCGCGCTTGGCGCTGACCACCGCCGCGGCAAGCTCCGCCAACGCGCGCACGATCCGCATGCCGCGGCCGCCGCCACCGGCCGAGGCCTTGACCAGCACCGGGAAGCCGATGCGGGAGGCTTCTTTCGCCAGCGTCGCATCGTCCTGGGCCTCGCCATGAAAGCCCGGGACCAGCGGCACACCGGCCTTTTCCATCAGTTCCTTGGAGCCGGATTTCGAACCCATCGCCCGGATCATGTCAGCGGTCGGCCCGACGAACACGAGGCCAGCACCGGCGCAGGCCTCGGCGAATTCGGCGCTTTCGGACAAAAACCCGTAGCCGGGGTGGATCGCCTCGGCGCCGCTCGAGCGCGCGGCCGCGATGATGCGTTCGATATTGAGATAGGAATCCCGCGCCCGCGCCGGGCCGATCTCCACCGCGGCGTCCGCCGTGGCCACATGCAACGCGTCGCGATCGGCTTCGGAATAGACCGCCACCGTGCGCAGGCCCATGGCGCGCGCGGTCCTGATCACCCGGCAGGCAATCTCGCCGCGGTTGGCGATCAGGAGCGTGCGAAATCGCCGGTACTGTGCGGACGAAGCCATCATCACATCCTGAAAATGCCGAACCGCGTTGGCTCGACCGGAGCATTGGCCGAGGCCGACAGACCGAGCCCCAGCACCAGCCGCGTATCGGCGGGATCGATCACGCCGTCGTCCCACAGCCGCGCGGTGGCGTAGTACGGGCTGCCCTGGGTTTCGAACTGGGCGCGGGTCGGCGCGCGAAACGCGTCTTCCTCTTCCGCCGACCAGCTGCCGCCCTTGGCTTCGATATTGTCGCGCCGCAGCTGGCTCAGCACCATCGCCGCCTGCTCACCGCCCATCACCGAGATCCGCGCGTTCGGCCACATCCACAGAAAGCGCGGGCTGTAGGCCCGGCCGCACATGCCGTAATTGCCCGCACCATAGGAGCCGCCAATCACCACGGTGAATTTCGGCACGCCGGCAGTGGCGACCGCCGTCACCAGTTTGGCGCCGTCGCGGGCGATGCCGCCGGCTTCGTATTTTCTGCCGACCATGAAGCCGGTGATGTTCTGCAAAAACACCAGGGGAATATTGCGCTGGCAGCACAGCTCGATGAAGTGCGCGCCTTTCAGCGAGCTTTCGCTGAACAGGATGCCGTTGTTGGCGATGATGCCGACCGGAAAGCCCCAGATATGCGCAAAGCCGCACACCAGCGTCTGACCGTACAGCTTCTTGAACTCGTCGAATTCGGAACCGTCGACCACCCGCGCGATGATGTCGCGGACGTCGAACGGCTTGCGGCCGTCGGCCGACACCACGCCATAGATTTCCTCCGGCGCGAAGTGCGGCTCGCGCGGTTCACGCCAGCCGGAAGTGGTGCGCGGCGGCGGCTTCAAGGTAGCGACGATCCTGCGCGCGATGCCGATGGCGTGGCCGTCGTTCTGGGCGAGGTGATCGGCGACGCCGGATTGCCGCGTGTGCACATCGGCACCACCGAGTTCTTCGGCGGTGACCACCTCGCCGGTGGCGGCTTTGACCAGCGGCGGTCCGCCGAGAAAGATCGTGCCCTGGTTGCGCACGATGATGCTCTCGTCCGACATCGCCGGGACGTAGGCGCCGCCGGCGGTGCACGAGCCCATCACGATGGCGATCTGCGGAATGCCCAGCGCCGACATCTGCGCCTGGTTGTAGAAGATCCGGCCGAAATGCCGCTCGTCAGGAAAAATCTCGTCCTGCTGCGGCAGGAAGGCGCCGCCGGAATCCACCATGTAGATGCAGGGCAGATTGTTCTGCCGGGCAATGTCCTGGGCGCGCAGGTGCTTCTTCACCGTCATCGGATAATAGGTGCCGCCCTTGATGGTGGCATCGTTGGCGACGATCATGCATTCGCGGCCCATGACGCGGCCGACGCCGGTGATGATGCTGGCGGAATGGACGTCGCCGCCGTAGAGGCCGTAGGCGGCCAGCGGCGACAGCTCGAGAAACGCGGTGCCGGGATCGACCAGCAGATCGACGCGCTCGCGCGCCAGCATCTTGCCGCGCGCGGTATGCCGGGCGCGCGACGCCTTGCCGCCGCCGCCGGCGACGGCCGCGAGCTTCTCCTTCAACCCGGCGACCTGCGCCCGCATCGCCTCGGCGTTGGCGGTGAAATCAGTGGATTGGATATCGATGCTGGAACGAAGCGACATGGTATTCCGCGAGTTGTTGTGCGTCGCAACCGCCGGAATCCATAACCTCCGGCCGCGTCAATCCAGCGAGTTAGGGGTCCAGACTCTGGTTTGTCCAGTCTTGGTCTTGTCCGGCCTTCGGTGCGGCAAGGTATTGGTGCGTCGAAACCTCAATGCGTCCAGGGCTCGCCGCGCCGGAACGCGAAATTGTCGGCATAGGCGGCCTGGCGGCGCGCCGGCTCCTTCGGTTCGCTGACCTGGTAGGGAATGCCCTCACGCTCGCAATAGCCGACCGCCTCTTCCTTGCTGTCGAAGCGAAGCGACAATTGCTGCTTCATGTCGCCGGAAGAGGTCCAGCCCATCAGGGGCTCGATCACCCGCGGCTGCTCGGGCTCGTAGTCGAGCTGCCATTCCTTGGTCTTGGCGGTCCCCGATTGCATCGCGGTTTTGGCAGGCTTGAAGATTCGTGCGGTCATTTGTTGCGATATGCCCCGTTGTTGAGAACACCGGTTTGAGATGCGACATTGCGCCAGATCGGTAGACATGGCGCGGAGGGTGTACTTTAGGCTATGGGTGATCTACCCAGGATTTGATCGGCGAATCCGTCGTCTGGCGGTTTCCGTTCGGATTTTGGTATAATCTTTCTGCAACATCGTGACAATCGGCTAGCCCTGCCCCGGCCGGAAACCGAACCCTCACCCGATCGACCCAGCGCCAAGCGGCCCCCATGGAAATCCACGCCATTCTCCCGCCGAAAGGCCGTGATCTGCGCCTCGACCTGTTCCGGGGGGTCGCCAACTGGGCGATCTTCCTCGATCACATCCCGGACAACGTGGTGAACTGGATCACCACCCGCAATTACGGCTTCAGCGACGCCGCCGATCTGTTCGTTTTCATTTCCGGATACACCGCTTCGTTCGTCTACGCACGGATGATGATAGAGCGCGGCTTCATCGTCGGCGCGACGCGGCTGACCAAGCGGGTCTGGCAACTCTACGTCGCCCACATCATCCTGTTTGTGATCTATATCGTTTCGATCGGCTATGTCGCGCTGCGATTCAGCGACCCCGATATCATCAGCGAGTTCAATGTCGCAGGTCTCGTCGACAACCCGATCGAGACGCTGCGCCAGGGCCTGCTGCTCAAGTTCAAGCCGGTCAACCTCGACGTGCTGCCGTTGTACATCGTGCTGATGGGGCTGTTTCCGCCGGTGTTGTGGATAATGCTGCGCCGCCCCAACCTGACCATGCTGGCGTCTTTCGTGTTGTATTTCGCGGCCCGGCAGTTCGGCTGGAATTTGCCGGCCTATCCCGGCGGCACCTGGTATTTCAACCCGTTCTGCTGGCAGCTCCTGTTTGTGTTCGGCTCATGGTGCGCGCTCGGACTGGCCGCAACGCCGGGGTCGCGGACCGTGATCAATTCGCCCATTACGCTCTACTTTTGCATCTTCTACCTGATCCTCGCGCTGGTCATGACCATGGCCGGCAAGTTTTCGGGTTTTGGCGCGCTGTTTCCGCATTGGCTCTATGACGCTTTCAATCCCAACGACAAAACCAATCTGGCGCCGTACCGCTTCCTGCACTTTGTCGTCATCGTCATCATGGTGATCCGGTTCGTGCCCAAGGATTGGCCGGGCCTCGAGTGGAAAGTGTTCGACCCCGTGGTCAAGTGCGGCCAGCAATCGCTGGCTGTGTTCTGCGTTGGCGTGTTCCTGTCGTTCGTCGGCCATTTCGAGCTGATGATGAGTTCGGGTTCGCTGTTCGCCCAGATTTTCGTCAGTGTCGCCGGCATCGCGATCATGACTTTGGTCGCCTATTACATCTCGTGGTCGAAGCGGCAGGACAAACCGGCGCCGAAGCCGGCGGGCTCCGCCCAGGCGGCAAAGCCTGCTCAATCCGCCGGTTGAGTCTGTTCGATATCGATCCGTTCGATGCTGTCGCCGAGGCGAATTTCGCCGCCCTCGATCACCCGCGCGGTGATGCCGCCGCGACCGCGCACGGCGTTGTAGCCGCCGGGCCCCAGGTTGGTTTCCATGCGGCTGCACGGCGCGCATTCGCCGGACCACTCCAGCACCGCCGGGCCGACGCGAAAACGCCGGTCCTTCAGGGCGATCAGATTGATGCCGCGGGTGACGAGATTCCGGCGCAGCAATTCCGGCGCGACCTCGGCCCGGCCAAGGAAGGCGGCCATCGCCGCCAGATCTTCCGACGCAATCATCGTAACCTGCCGCGGTCCGTTGCGCCTTGTGTCGTAACGGTCGCCCTCAAGCCCGCGGGCCGCGACCAGCACCGCCGACGTCACGCTCACGATCGGCCCGAGACGGGCTTGGCGCAGGCCGATCCATGCCACCTCGCCCGGTCGCACCGGGCCGGCCAATAGTCGCGCGAGCGGAGATTGCGGGGATGGCGCCACGGTCCTTGCCCAGGTCGTAAACATCATGCCTGCGACCTATCACACCGGCCGCGGCGAGACGAAGGCGGAACAGTGTAACGACCGCGTGTCAGAATTGCAGAGGGAAAAGGTAAGGAAATCAAGGACGTTTTTGGTCGGGGCAGCTGGATTCGAACCAACGACCTGCAGTACCCAAAACTGCCGCGCTACCAGGCTGCGCTATACCCCGGGATCAGGAAAGCGATGTCGATACACGGTTAGGCGGGAGCCAGCAAGGCGGTCCCGGCTCAGTTGCCGCCGAACAAGGGATGCACCACATGGTCGTCGGCCGCCATGCCGCATTTCCTGGCCGTCCCCGCGATGACCTCGAGAACGCCTTTCACCGGCCCCATGGAGTAGATCATCCTGGTCGATTGCGGCTCGGTATTTTCGGCAATCCGCCGGATGCTGCCATCGGAGCGGATGAAGATCATGTCGAGCGGGATGAAGGTGTTTTTCATCCACATGGTGACCTGCTGATCGGGGGAGAAATCGAACAGCATGCCGCGCCCGGGCGCCAGTTCCCTGCGGTACATCAGTCCGGTGGTCTTCTCCTCTTCGGTCGTCGCCATCTCGACCGAAAACTTGCAGCCGCCCGTTTTGGTCTTGATCTCGAGCGGCTCGAAGGTCGCCGCCCAAGCGCCGCCACCCAGCAGCAGGCAGAGCGCGACCAGGGAACCTGAAGCCAACCGGAGCGCCGCGCTGCCGGAACAGCGGGCGACAAGACCATCCATCGTCATGAAGACATTACTCGAGGGTTGAACCGTGCCGAACTTCGCACAGCCGACAACTAACCCGACGGACCGGCCAAACGCCAGCCGCGCGCCGCAGATGCCTCGTTCAATTTCTTGAAATGACCGGCGAACGCCCCGCGCATTCAAACCGTGGTTAGTGCGACGACAGCCCGGGCGCGCCGGTTTCCGGCTGGATCTCGGCGGCCATCATGCCCTTGGAGCCGGGCCCGAACCGAACCAGCACATATTGACCCGGGCGTAGTTCGGTCATGCCGAAGCGACGCAGGGTTTCCATATGCACGAAAATATCCGGCGTGCCCTCGCCGCAGGTCAAAAAGCCGAATCCGCGCAACCGGTTGAACCATTTGACCTGGGCCCGCTCCAGTCCGCTGGTCGGCGTCACGCTGACATGGGTGCGCGGCGGCAGCATCTGCGCCGGGTGGATCGCGGTGGATTCATCCATCGAGACGATCCGGAACGCCTGGTAGCCCTTGGCGCGCTGGACGCATTCGCAGACAATGCGCGCGCCCTCATAAGCAGTCTGGTAGCCGTCCCGCCGCAGCACCGTCACATGCAGCAGCACGTCCGGCGATCCGTTGTCGGGCACGATGAAGCCGTAACCCTTGGAGGCGTCGAACCATTTGATCACGCCGCTGATCTCGACCAGGTTGGCGGCGGCATCGCCAAGGCCGGCAAACGGGTCGACCGCAGCGTCCCGGCCGGCGCTGTCCGAGAATTCCTGCGTTCCGCGTCTGGCCGGGCCGACCCCGCCTAACGGCGGGCCTCCCAGCCTCTTGGACTCAAAACTGTCCGACCCCATGGCCCCGGATCCCACTCTGCTCAACAGCCCGGCCTTCAGGTCATACCCTTTGCAGGTCTTTGCCTTCAGGCCATCGCCGGCTCACGGACCCATTGATGACAATTCACCATGGCGCCACGCGAATCTCGCGAATCAAAGATAACACTACCGCCTGTGCCGCAAACATAAAAAACACACAAGGTGCGATCTATGAACAGCCTTGCGTACCTGCGAATCAATTGGGCATCAGTTTCCGACGAACGGCCCCAGCGTTTCGCCAATGTCGTGCCGGATGACAAGATCGGCAAACTCATCCTGTTCCGTCGGTTCGTTATTGATTATCACCAGTTTGGCGCCGGAGTTCTTCGCCAGCATCGGAAACCCTGCGGCGGGCCACACCACCAGCGACGAGCCGATGGCGATGAAAAGGTCGCAAGCCTGCGCCAGTTCGCTGGCGCGCCGCATCGCGTCTTCCGGCATGGCCTGGCCGAACGAAATGGTCGCGGTCTTCACCGGCTCGTTGCATTCCGCACAGACCGGCGCGCGGCCGCTTTCATCGAAGCGCGCCTTGACCCAGATCAGGTCGTAAGCCCTGTCGCAGCCGATGCAGCGGGCATAGGTGGTGTTGCCGTGCAGTTCCACCACATGATCGGCGTGGAATCCCGATACCTGATGCAAATTGTCGATGTTCTGGGTCACGATGGCGGGGATCTTGCCGGCCTTGTAGAGCGCCGCCAGGGCGCGGTGGCCGCGACCGGGCCGCGCCGCGGCAAACGTCGCTTCCATGGCGAAACGCCGCCGCCAGGCTTCATCCCTGGCATCCTGGCTCGCGACGAATTCGTCGTAGGGGATCGGCCGGTTGCGGGTCCATAGTCCGCCGGGGGAGCGGAAATCCGGAATGCCGCACTCGGTCGAGATGCCGGCGCCGGTGAACGGAACGATCGCGGCCGCTTCCGCGATCATGTCGCCCAATCGTTCCACGCCGGTGGGGAGGTCTGGTGCGATCATCTGGCGAAATCCACCTCCTTAAAAAAACCATGCCGCGATTATTGTCGCCCGCTCGCCGCGCCATCCCGGCGCGGGCGGCGGCGAAACAGCCACAGCACCAGCCCCGGAGACAATCGATAGAGCCGCCAGAGCAAATGTCCACCCAGCGAGACGACGACAAGGCCGCCATTGCCGCGTATGGACCGGATCGCGCGCCGCGCCACCGCCTCCGGCGTGGTGATCAATGACATTGCGCCGAGCGAGACCGACTTTCGCAGCCAGGACGGTCCGAATTTATCCATCATCGGCGTATCGACAAGGCCGGGACAGAGTGCGGTGACACCGACATTCTGCCCGCCGAGTTCGGCACGCAACCCCAGCGAAAATCCGACCAGGCCGAATTTGCTGGTCTGGTACGCCATCACCTTTCGTCCGGGCACCAGCCCCAGCACGCTGCAGACATTGAGGATGTGGCTTTCGCGCTGCGAGGTCATCGCGGGCAGCAGTTCGCGAACCAGTTGGATCGGCGCCAGCAGATTGACCGCCAGCAGATAATTCCACTGCTCCGCCGTCATGTCAGCGGCGGCGCCGTAATGGATCACGCCGGCGCTGTTGACCAGGATGTCGAGGCTGCCGAAGGCTGCCCGGCAGGCTTCCACCGTCGCGGTAATCTGCGCGTTTTGCGCCAGATCGCACACCGCGGCCACGACCCTCGTATCGAATTGCCGCGCGGCTTCGGCGCTGACTTCCAGCCTCGCCCCGTCGATGTCGACCAGGAACAGATCGGCGCCCTCGCGCGCCAGCGCCAGCGCGATGGCGCGGCCGATGCCGCTGGCGGCGCCGGTGACCAGCGCCCTCTTGCCGCGGATGGTCTCCATGGCTCTTCCCCGGGTTGCCGCGACGACGGGAACCGCACTAGGTCGTAGGCATGATGTTTACGACCTTGAGCGCTATCGCGATTTAATTCAAAGCGATAGCGCTCTAGTTCGTAGGCATGATGTTTACGAACTAGTTCGTAGGCATGATATTTACGAACTCAGGTCTGTGTTTTGCTTGGTGCGAATTGTATCCGGCGGCCTCGGCGAGTTTGTAGGACCACGTGTGGATGACCGGATGGCGATTGACGTCGATCGATACCGGCTCATGATGCGCTCCTTGAGTTCATGTTTTGAGGCTACCCGGAAGTGGCGCAGGTCTGAGCGGGCGAACTTGGAGATAGAAGCCTTCGATAAGATCTGAGCCTCGTAGCCGTGCTTGGGGGTAAAGGTGCGTTCAAAGCGTCCAATCGCTCGCGTGGCGAGCCAAGCTCTGGTTTCTCTTGATATGTGCGCGGAGCCTTATTGTCGAGCGATCAACTTGATCGCGGTGTCTCGGCGGATAGGCGGCATCGATACGCCTAAGGAGTTCGATGAACTCTCGACTGCGCTGGCGATCTTTGACAACGGCGTGGACCTTGCCGGTGAGCAGATCAATCCCGGCCAACAGACTGAGCGTGCCGTGGCGCTTGTATTCGATGATCGCGCGCAAAGGTGGCCTGGACGCCAGCTTGGGCGGCAAATCCGGCGCCGTCGTTGCGATGGCCTGGTATGTCCTGGCTTCTCGTCGCAGGAGACGACCTGGCCACCGCTTCGGCCGCCTCTCCCTGGCAGAAGTCCATCTTCAGGACTTGGACTTCACGATCGACGCATAAGACCATCCGCCATCTTCTGTTCGAACTCGGCGTCGCGATTTTCAAGATAGTCACGCACCTTGTGCGGCTTGATCGCCTCGTGAGCCGAGGATCTTGCACACCGTGCCCTGGACCAAATTGGCCAAACCATCCATGCCCTGCACCGCCCGTCCCGTGCTCGCGCGCATGGCGCGCCAAGAGCCGCGTCGTCCACAACTCCTGTGGATAGCCGTGGTCCTTGGCCTTGGCGCACGTCCAGCGACACCAACCACGGCTTTGGCCTCAGGCGTGATCGTTGGTTCCTTCGCCCGGTCGCGGACGATCGTCGAGGGCTCGTCCAGCGGGCCATCGGCCAAGCGCCCGCTCGACACAGCGCTTCACCGTCTGATGATGAACCCCAAGTCTTTGGCCGCCACCGCGCGAGATTGTTCTCCGATACGCCAGCAGCATCTGCGCCCGCGACACCCGGCTCGCCAGTTCAATTCTCGACCGCGAAAGTGTCGTCAAGGTCGCAATCTCTTCATCATTCATTGCCAATTCGACACGCTCGCCGCCATCCTGCCATGATCCAGCTCCTCGTTTTGCCGACCGCAAACGAGATCCGCAATAACCCATCGCGTTCCACCAATTCCGATTGTTCACATAATCGCAGATTTCGCGAAATCGGTCGTCTAGTTCGTAGGCATGATGTTTACGAACTAGCGCGTTACGGCCGAGGATGGGAAGGCGCTTGAAGAAGAACCGGATCTATCTTGCCGGCTTCTTTTTCGCTGGTTTGGCGATCAAAAAGTCTTCGCGCTTTTTTCCGCTCTTGATTTCCCGGGCCAGCCACCCGGCGACGCCACCCCTGCCGCTCCAGGTCTCGCCGGTCTTGGGATGCCGGTACTTCGGCGCGACCTTGGTGCCTTTCACCGACCGCGATTTTCCGCTCGTGCCGTCGCCGCCGATCTGCGCGAGCTGCGCCTGCAACTCGGCTTTCCTGGCTAGCAGCTGCTTGTCGATCTCGGCCCGCATGGCGAGCAGTTGGGATACTGAAAGGTTCTTGATATTGGCTGACGGCATCGATCCCCCCGCAAAGGCATTGCATGCCTTATAGGAGCCTTTGCCGCGCCATCACAGCACGTCCCGGTTGAATAATACCGCACCGATGTGCCGCCCGATAATCTAAGATTGCGATCCGGCGTATATTTTTGCGCCGAACCATCACGCCCGCCGGTTTTTCTAAGTTGCTACGCCGCTCTGGCGACCGGCTCCTTGGCAACGTCGTCCTTCTTCGGCTTGGCGATCGGCGTGGCCTGGGATTTTTTTGCCGGCTTGCCGTATTGCGCGAGCTTTTCCAGTTCGGCTTCCAGTTCGGCCTGCCGGGCCGCGACCTTTTCGGCCAGTTTCTCGGTCGCATTGTCGCGCAACGCGGCGAGTTCTTCGATGCTCAGCGACTCCAGGTCGATTTTTGCCATGCATGCCTCCCGTTTGCTTCGGGCTACCGGGAACGCGTCAATGCCGCAAGGAGTGTCCGGCCTTATCCACCGCCAAGACGATTGCCAATTTCGATTGACGACCTGCTCCGTATTGGATGAAATCACCCGGCGCAGGAAGTCGCAACGGCGACAAGGCGCGACGTCACAAACTTCTCGGCAAGCAAAAAACTTAACAAGGTGAGCCGGTGTCTGACCGAACCAGGTTTGAGCTGCCAACGCCCGTTGGCCAGGTTCAACGCGGCAAGCTCCTGCAGCCCGACAAGGTCCCGCAGGCAGCGTTGCCAGAATTGCATCGCGCGCCGGCGAAGCCCGAACGCGCCGCGGCCATGTCATCGCTGGCATCGGAGCGCGCCGAGATCCTCCGCCGGGTGGCGAGCTTTCGGGCGCATCAGCTCAAGCTCGGCCAGGAGCGGGAAAAATACTACGAGGGGGTTCAGGAGAAAATTCGAACCAGCCTCGGCAACCCTTTCAAGGCCAAGCCGTTGTAATCCTGGAGCACCCGCCCCGATGCTCTGTCTTGAGAAAGCCCTGCCGTATCCCCCGGCGGGGCTTTCGCTTTGGCTTTGACCAGGCTTTGACCCGAGGCTTTGGCGCGATCGGTTTCGCAGCGAAGCTCCAATGATGCCAGTGGCGCGTCACGCCACAGTCAAATTCATGCCCCATTCCGGACGGCCAAATGGCCGCGGGACAATACTGCGAAAAGGGATGGGCATGACCGAACAGAAGGACCCGGCGGCGCTGGAGCGGGAAGAAATCATCACGCGCGTTGCAAACTTCAAGGCCACGCAGGAAAAGTTCCAGCGCGAGCGCGAGGCGTATTGTTCGGCCACCCTGGAAGCCGCCCGCGCGGTGCGCTGGAACAGACATGCCGGCGGCGAATTCCGGCGGCGGGGCGTCCATATCCTCGACGGCCTGCAACCTCTTGACAGGACCTAGGTCCGCGAATCGCGTTCGCGATGCGCGCGTTGCAGGAACGACAGGCCGTGCACCGTCAGCCGGTGCTCGTCCCGCTCGCCTTCGATGACCTTCAGCATCAGGTATCGTGCCAGCTGGTCCCGGATGTCCCGCGGTTCGTTCCGGTTTGCGATGGCGCCATAAATGTTCAGCGCCCGATCAACGGGAATGTTCATGGCAAATGCCTTTCATACCTCACCGGGGTAAGGCGGCATGCCGGAGTTGGTTCCGATAATAGGGCGGGAACAGGCGGCGAAATAACCGGCAGTTCCGGAGCAAGCCGGAACTATCCCGATCAGGCGTCCAGGGCCGCGCTGGGCGTGTCGCGCGACAGCCAGGACGACAGCATGGCCGGCACCAGCCCGACCAGTCCGTACAGGACATATTGCGTCGGGCCAGAGTTGGCGCCCTTGCCGCTGTAGAGAAACGCCGCGGCGAAAAACGCCAGCGCCCCGACGATCAGCATCCGCGCCACCGAACCGACCCACCTGATATGGTGGACGATGTCGTCGATCGCGGCGATGATCATGACCGGCAGGATCCCGAACAGGTAGCTGAACTGCAGCGACTTGATGAACACCGTGAACAGCTTGGCGACCTCGGCCGCGTTGGTCTCGGTCCAGTAGCCGGACATGGTGGTGGTCACCAATAGCAGCAGGAAGCCGCCGAGGAACGGCCCGAGCGCCGCGAAGATAATGTACCGCTTCATGCCAACCCCTGCAAAAAATCCGGCAAGCGAAAGCCCCGCCGGGGGCTCGGCCGTGATGCTGTTCCGGCAATTTTCTCAGGAAGGTTCCCCGAGCGCAAGAACCACAGCCCCGAATGGCGCAACGATACAGCCGCTTTGCGCGACATTTGGTGACAGGAACAAATCAGGCCGGCTCCGGTTTTTCGTTCTTCCAAGATGGAGAACACAAATGGCTGAAAGAGAGACAGTATCCCTGATCGGCAGCGACAAGGTCGAGGGCACCGCGGTGTATGGTCCTGACGATACCAAGATCGGTTCGATCGAACGGGTGATGATCGACAAGGTCAGCGGCAAGGTCTCGTATGCGGTGCTGAGCTTTGGCGGCTTCCTGGGGATTGGCGACGACCACTATCCCCTGCCCTGGCAGTCGTTGAAGTATGACAAGGCGGTCGAGGGCTATCGCACCGGCGTCACCAGGCGGCAGCTCGAAGGCGCTCCGAAATACGGCAACGACAACAGCTGGAACTGGAGCGACCCGGCCCGGGCCCGTGCGGTGAACGACTATTACGGCGTCGGCCTCGCGGTTTAGGCGTCGATCGCTTAAGCACCGCCTAAGCGCGAGCAGATCGGGAGGACCCGGCTTCGGCCGGGTTCTTCTTTGGTGGCGCGCCCCGGCCCCGCCGCTGCGAAAGCGGCCTGTGGTCCTCTCGCAGGCGCTCCGCAATGTTCGGGCAGGTCTCGTCGCCACCCATCACGCTCCGCTGTGCGATCAGCTCGACCATTCCGGCCCGCATGGCCAGCAGCCGTGTTGCGGGTTCCGAGCAGTCAAGGTCCTCGTTGACCAGGGTGCGGATATCCTCCTGCAGCGCCAGCATCTCAGCCCTCAAACGACTGATTTTCCTGCGAATTTCATTTAATTTGTTGTCCATGGCTTGTTAGAACAAAATAAGAACATATAGTCAAGCCACATTTTGGTTTTGGGAGAAAAATCATGAGAAGTGCAGTAGCCCGTTACGGCGATGTCGCAGAGCAAGTCGCGGCCCAGATGACCCGCGCCCAGGCCATGCGGTTACGGACCCTGAGTGCCGAGGCCTTTCAGCCGAAGTTGTTCGAGCAGAATTTGACCCAGGCCGAAGCCGACCGGCGGATCGAGGCGCTCAAGGCGGAAATCGAGCTGGCCAATTCGTTTTAGGTCGCAGATTCATGATACCTGCGACCCAGGCCGCGCCGTCTATCCGAAGTCGCATCGGATCATCGCGATCGCGGCGACGGATCAATTCACCGGATCAGGTTCGCCGGATCAGTTCGCCGGGAATGGTTTGCCGGCGCTGCGCACCAACTTGTCGGCCTTGACCAGGACGTAGTCGTTGTCCGGCTGGGTGCGGGCAAAAAAGCTGACCGCGACAAACACCGCGCAAAACATCAAACCCACCAGCATGACTTTTCGGTGCGTGTGCTTATCCGCACTGTGAAATGACGAAGACATGATCGTTCCAATCGCCAACGCAATTCGAAAACCATATCGTCGCGCGTCTTGGCTGCAATCGGAGACGGGATTTAACCTAACCGATCAAGGTTACTCCGCCGCCGCTTTTTAACAAAACTGGCGGCAATGGTGCTATTGAGGTCCGCCCCGTCGCAAACCGGCTGCAATCTGGCGCTTTCAATTCTGCAAATGTTCACAGGGAGACAAGAAACATGCGTTACCTCCACACCATGCTGCGCGTCCGCAATCTCGATACCGCGCTGAAGTTCTACCGCGACGCCATGGGCCTGAAGGAAGCCCGGCGCATCGACAACGACAAGGGTCGGTTCACCCTGGTGTTCCTGGTCGGCTCCGACGACGAGGACCTGCTCAAGGCGTCGAAGGGGCGCGGCGCGCCGCTGGTCGAACTCACCTACAACTGGGACGAGGAGAAATACGGCGAGGACCGCTATTTCGGCCACCTCGCCTACGAGGTCGACGACATCTACGCCACCTGCGACCGGCTGATGAAGCTCGGCATCACCATCAACCGCCCGCCCCGCGACGGCCAGATGGCGTTTGTCCGCTCGCCGGATCTGCACTCCATCGAGCTTTTGCAAAAGGGCGACGCGCTGCCGCCGCAGGAGCCGTGGAAGTCGATGCCGAATACCGGCCACTGGTGAGCCGCCGCTCGGGCGTCGCCGTTAGCCACGGCTACGGCCGCCCCCTCTCTCCTGCCTGCCGATGGAACAGAACGCCGCACCTGGCGTTTCTCCATTGGGACAGAAACGTCAAGGAGGAGAGAATGGGCCGCGGAATTTTGCTTTGGCTGTTGGGAGTGCCGATCCCGATCATCATTCTGTTGTGGCTGTTCTTCGGCCGCTGACGCACCGGCCGGCCCGATCGGGCAAAGGTTATTGGGCAAGGTGATATCGAGGTTGTGAACGGGCCCCGTCGCTGGCGGGGCCTGTATTTTTGTATTCCATACTGGACGAAACCGGTGCGTTCGATTTGAGTGCGCGCATCAAGCGCTCGCACCGGAAGGACCCAAATCGTGCCGAACAGCCAGGATGATTTCACGATCTGGGGCCGGAAGAATTCGGTCAACGTCCAGAAAGTGCTGTGGTGCTGCCACGAACTCGGCCTGACCTACCAGCGCATCGACGCCGGTATGCAGTTCGGCCGCAATGGCGAGCCGGATTATCTCGCCATGAATCCCAACGGGCGGGTGCCGACCCTGGTCGAAGGCGACTTCGTGCTGTGGGAATCCAACTCGATCATGCGCTATCTCGCCCTCACCCGTGGCCAGGGCTCGCAGCTCTATCCCACCGCCCCGAAACGGCGCGCCGGCGTCGACCGCTGGCTCGACTGGACGCTGTCGACCGTGCAGCCGGTCGATCGCCCGGTGTTCTGGGCGCTGGTGCGCACGCCACCGGCCCAGCGCAACATGGCACAGGTCCAGAAGGATGCCGACGCCGAAGCGGTGGTATGGCGCATCGTCGACGACCACCTCGCCGAACGCGATTTCATGGAAGGCGAATTCAGCCTCGCCGATATCGCCATCGGCGCCTATGCGCGCCGCTGGCTTGGCGTCGAAGGCATCGAGCGGCCGGACCTTGAGCACCTGAACCGCTGGTTCGAACGGATCTCCGGCCGGGCCGGTTTTCAGGAGTTCATTGCGCCACCGATGTCGTGACGGCCAGCTACTGGCTTGCCTCGGACAGCAGGTATTGCACCAGCGTCCGGCCGACTGCCTCGAGGCTCGTGGCAGCGCACTTGTCGGCCGTATCCTTGGTGGTGTTGAACCACGGATCGTACTCGAAGCCGATGACGAGGAAGCTCGGTATTCCGGCCTCGTTCAGCGCGGTCTGGTCGTCGTAGATCGGCGAGTTCGCGATGATCGGCCGGAATATCGATGGCGCGATCCGGTTGCCGATCGACCAGAACTTCACGATGTCCGGTTCGGCGAATTTCATCGAAAATGGCTCCGGCTTCAGCACCAGCTTGCTGTAGCAGACCATGTCGAAGATGACGCCTTTGGCCGGTTTCCGGCCGGGATAAAGCTCGCCGAGCCCCGTGACGAAATAGGGCGAGCCCAGCGAATACCAGTGCGGGTCGCCGGCGCCGAGCGACAGCGGCCCCTCCTCGCCGTCGAAGAACACGAAATCGACGCCGACCGATTTATTGTGCGCCAGCCACCGCACGGTCTCCAGCACCAGCGCCACGCCGGACGCCGAATTGTTCGCCCCCGGCATCGGCCCGTTGGGGTCCTGCGGATCGGCATAGGCCCGTATGATGCTGTCATAATGCGTGCCGACAATGATCCGCTTCGCGAGCTGCGGATTGAGGCGGCCGATGATGTTGGTCATCGGGTAGCGGCTGCCCTGCTGCCCGGCAGCCATGCCGCTCTGAACCACCACCTGGAGCGCGCTGGCCGCGAGTTCGGATTTGATCCAGTCGATCGCCGCCTGATGCCCCGGTGTGCCGAGCGACCGCGCGCCAAACGAGAGCTGCCTGACGATATCCTGCATGGCGCGGTCGCCGCTCCAAGCCTTCAGGTCTAAAGTCTTCAGGTCTAAAGTCTTCAGGTCGGCGTCGGGCGCAGCCGTGCCCTGCGCGCGGGACACGGCCGGGCTGGCGCACAGCACCAGCGCCGCGACGGCAACAGCGGCGTATCGTCGAAGACCTGGTTTCCCTGGGGTCATGACTTGGTTCCGGGCGTGAGGAACAGCGAGGCCGCGCATGCCGCGAGAATCGCGGCGGCGAGATAGGTGATCGCGCGCGATCCGATCGACGGGATCAGCACGAAGGTCGTAAACAGCGTTCCGAAAATACTGCCGAGCGTCGAGATGCCGTAGACCATGCCGGCAATTCGCCCGGCCTCGTGCATGGACGTGATCAGCAGCCGGATCGCCACCGGCGAAAACATCCCGAGCGCCGTCAGCGGCAGCAGCAGCAGCGCGGTTGATGCCACCAGGATGCCCCCAGGTCCATCGCCGATCGACGCCAGGATCGCCGACAGCGCCCAATCCGCAAAGTGCGGGATTGCCGCCAGATACAGCGCCGCGAAACCGGTCCCGATGGCGATCACCCGCGCCGACGGCCGGCGGTCGACAACGAAGCCGCCGATGAAATATCCCAGCGTCAGCGCACACAGCACCGTCGAGATCAGGCCGGCCCAGGTGCCGATGCCACCGCCGAAATACGGATTGAGGTAGCGGCTGCCCAGCATCTCGAATCCCATCACCACGCCCCCGATCAGGAAGGCGTTGGCGTAGATCAAAGGCAGCAGGATGCGCGCCACTAGTGGTCCGCCCATTTCCGGTTGTGCTGCTCGATGGCTTTCAGGGTTTCGACCGGCGCGAAGTCGTCGGTCAATACCTTGGCGTTCTTGTCGATGCTGCCGTTCAGGGCATTGAGCGGGCGGCGATGCGCCAGCATTTCCTCTAGATTGTAGCGAAAGCCGAACTGGGCCTGTCGCGCCTCCGCCGTTGCCTTCAGGTCCTCCTGGGAGCGCGCCGGGCCGTCATAGGCGATGGTCACCACGTTGCCGCTGGCCAGATAGAACTCCACCTGGGGGAACACGGCATTGATGGTCAACACCGCGGAATCGAACAGCATGGTCGACGGCTCGACGTTCTGGACCACGACCCCGCCTTCCGCCAGATGGTCCTTGATCAGGCCGTAAAACTCCCTGGTCAGCAGGTGAAACGGCACGAACGGCCCGCGGTAGGCGTCGACCAGGATCATGTCGTACTTGTCGGTGGCATTCTTCAGAAAGGAGCGGCCATCGACGTTGACCACCGCGAAATCCGGCTCGTCCTTGATGCCGAAATATTTCCTGGCCAGTTCCAGCACCGCCGGATCGAGTTCGACGGAGGTGACCGGAACGTTCGGCAGCGATTTGTGCAGGTACCAGGACGTGCGGCCGCCACCGAACCCGATCTCCAGCACGCGCGTGACGTTTTTGGCGTACATCAGCCCGGCGGTCATGTAGCGCGTGTAGATGACCGGCAGATCGAGCTCATCCTTGGTGTTGTACATGCTTTCGGTATAGATTCGCTTGTTGAAGCCGAAAGTCATGCTGACGGTGTCGCCCTCCTTGTAGACGTAGATGTTATTGTAGAGCGACTCCTTCTGGTCGATCAGCTGCTCCGCCGCCGCCCGATCGATGGTCATAGCCACAAAGGCCAGCGTGGCGCCGAAAGTTGCGGCCAGGATTCGACGCATCATCGGGACACTCTTTCGACTTTGAAGGGCGGGAAACCCTGGGCTGGCTCGGCACACCGCGCGCGTCCGCTCACGGCGACGGCGCGTTTTATGGGCAATCCGCCATGTCCGTCAATCTTGACAAGGCCAGCACAAATCCAGCACCAGCCTCCGGCATTTTCGATCGCGTGCCCACAATCTCTCCACGGGTCGTCCCGGCCTTGAGCCGGGACCCATAACCCTGGCGTTACGGATTGGGAAAGGCACCGGACACAGTGCCGAAACGAGATGACACGGCGTATGGGTCCCGGCTCAAGGCCGGGACGACTTGCTGAAAGTCATTGCAGTATCTCTACCAAATGCCCAACGGATAAACCGTTCGGAGCAATCTGCGATAATTCTTCGCCCGAAGGCGCGCTGGGCCCTACGCTGCCATCGGCAACTCGAGGCCCAGCACCTGCGCGGTGTTGGTCGACACCATCTTGTGAATATCGGCGTCGCTGTAGCCGAGATCCATGCATAGCGACACACCGCGCTGCAGTCCCTCGAGCGGGCTGAACAGCCCGACCTGGCCGAGATCCGAGCACAGGATGGTCTGGTCGACGCCCGCCGCCTCGATCTGGTTGCGCAGGTCCTCAGCCGTGCGGCTCTGGAATTTCGAGCCCTCCAGGAACATGCAGATCGAATGCTCGACCTGCGCCCCCATGGCGGCGATGCCCTTGACGTCGTTGAGGCTGGCATCGACGATGTCTTCCGGATGGGTGAAGATCAGGTGCTTGACGCCGCGGCGCTGCGCCTCTTCGAACACGATCCAGGTCTCGCTGACATGCAGGTGGCCGCTCGCCAGCGTCATGTTGTTCTTCGCGATCACGTCGAGCACGTCCTTGACGTCGTCGCGGACCTTCTTGTTGGCGTCCAGCACCGGGACCGGCGACGCGTGTCGCATCTTCGTGGTCGAGGCTGGATGGGCCCAAGCCGCGGTCTTTTCCCAGCGCAGGTGATTTTCCGCCGCCAGCGTCGGCATCCACACGATCTTGCCGCCCATCGCTGCGGTGTGTTCGACCGCGTAGGGGTTCATGCCGCCCACCACGTTGTTGAGCGCGATCCCTGAGAAGATTTTGGTGCGCAACTCGGGATGATGCTTGGCGATCAGCGCCGCGGTGGCGACGCCGGCGTAGTCGTGGTCCTTGGTCACCACGGCGGCAAAACCGGCGTCCGAGTACTGGCGGACCAGTTCGAGGTGATCGATGGCGCGCGCGGCGATCGACGGTCCCGAGTGGACGTGCGGGTCGATGGCGCCCTTGAGGATGGCGTCGATGCGCGGCTTCTTCTTGGGATCGATCGCGGGTGCCTGGTTCATGGTAACCTCTGTTTCGGAGTTTGGATGTTCAGCTTCGCGTCCAGGCCGACGGCCCGACGCCGGCCAGCGCTTCCAGCGGATCGACGCGCGCCTGCGGCAACTCGTGGGCGGTGGCGGCAAGCACGCGCTGCCGCCACGCCGCCAGGTAGGTTTCGCGTTCGGCGTCACCGATCCGCGGAACGCCATAGGCGACGAACGGCTCATCGACCTCATAGCCCATATATTCCAGGGTGAGGCGCCGCACCGGCCACAGCACGCGTTCGATCTCGCCGTAGACGCCGTCCGGCCCGAAGCGCGCCGGCGTACCGCCGGTCGTGACGCCCATCAGCGCGCGGCAGCCGCGAAACAGCCCGCTGTCGAAACGACGCGCGTCGACATAGGCGAAACCATAGGCCAGTACCCGTTCGAACCAGCTTTTCAGGATCGCCGGCGGCGCGCCCCACCACAGCGGAAACTGCAGGATCAACAGATCCGCCTGCCGCAGCCGCTCCTGCTCGCGCCTGATCGTGGCCACAAAACCGTCATGCGCGGCGGCATGGGCCTGCTCCGATTGATAGTGGAAGCGCGACGGATCGGCGGACGTGGAGAAGTCGCCCCGCCCCGCCATGCCGTCGAACCCCTCGGCATAAAGGTCGGAGACCGTGACCGTGTGGCCCGCCCCGCGCAACGCGTCCGCGGCCGCGCGGGTCAGCGCGGCGTTGAACGACGTCGGTTCCGGATGGGCGTGAACGATCAGGACCCGCCAGCTAGGCATTGGTCGGCATCGGGTAATCGTCCGAATTGAGCACCCAGCCCGGCTTCAGCGAAAAATCCATCCGCGGCGGACTAAAGATATCGACCAACTGGTTGACGCCTTCGGCCATGCCGCGCGAGGTGTGGATCGAGGGCGGCGGAATCACCGTGACCGATGGCGAGCCGCAATATTCGTGCTGGTCGTCGCGCCAGTTGTTGAGGTTGGTGGTCCACGGCCAGCGCAGGTGATGGATGTAGGCGCCCTCGAGCGCCAGCGAGAGCTGCTCGAAATCGTCATGGTGATGCGGCGACAGTTTGGTGATGTCGCGCGGCCCCTTCTGCGCCGGCAGGTAGTTGACCATGAAGGTCGTGCAGCGCCAGATCCGGCCGAAACGGCCGGGCTCGTCCGGCACGTCGAGGGAGTAGACCCGCACCTTCGGTCCACCCTTGGGCTCGGGCCAAGGCTTGAATGGCGGCACGTTCGGGTGCGGCGTCTCATAAGCCGCGGCGTTGCCGCACTTGGCGGCGAGATCCTCCGAACGCGTGGTGTACAGGCGCACGATCCGCCCAGTTCCGGACATGACGATTTCGCTGTTGCCGGGCGGGATGAAGACCACCGAATAACCCGGCGCCTTGGTAGTGCCGGCCGGCGTGGTCACGCTGGCGCTGATGCCGGCATTGGGCAGCAGCAGCACGTATTCGTCGATTTGCCCGTCACGCTTGAAGCGCGCGCCGTCCTTGACGTCGCTGTAGACCAGCACCGCATTCTGGCTGCGGATGAACCAGCTCTTGCCGTTGGCGTCGTCTTCCTGGGCAGGTTCCTCGTAGAACTTGCCGACGTCGGCGGCCGCGAAAGTAACCGGGACCGGCTTGGGGGCGGCGCCAGCCGGGACCGAAGCGAGGGACGAACGGGGATCGGAAGCATCGTACATGGCAACTCTCCTTGTTGTGCCTTCTTTTTCTTGACGCGGTAGTCAGCTCGGGCGCCGCACCAGATCCCGGATGCCGGTGAAAATTCCATTCGGGAACAGGAGCAACACGAAAATCAACACACTCAGCGCCGCGACGTTCTTGAAGCCGGCACCCAGAATGACAATGGCCAGCGCCTGCGCGAGGCCCAGCATCAGCCCGCCGGCCAGCGCGCCGCCGGCGTTGCCGAAGCCGCCGATGATAGCCGCGATGAATCCGTTGACGCCGAACGGCGTTCCGACCCCGAACGCGGTGTATTGGGTCGGGGTGACCAGGATGCCGGCCACGGCACCCAGCCCGGCGCTCAGCGCGAACGACAGCAGCAGCATCCGCTTGACCGGAATCCCGAGCAGCGCCGCCGACTCCTGGTTCTGCGAACAGGCCCGCAGCGCCCGGCCGGAGCGGGTCCGGGTGAAGAACACCCACAGTCCGATCACCATCAGCGCGCCGCAGCCGAGAATCCAGAACAGCTGATATCCGATCGCCAACGGGCCCAGCTTCAGCGGGCCACCCGCGGTGAACTCGTCGAAGCTGCGGGGCTGGTCGCCGAGCGAAATCAGGGTCAGGCGCTCGACCAGGATCTGGGCCGCCAACGTCGCCAGAATGATCGCAAACAGGCTGGCGCCGCGATTGAGCATCGGCCGCACCACGGCGAGTTCCATCAGCATGCCGATCGCCGCCACGATCGGCACGGTCAGGATCGCGGCCAGCCAGATCGGCAGGCCGAGGCGGGCGAGCAGCGTATGACAGACCATGCCGCCCAGCATCACGAACATGCCCTGGGAGAAATTGACGATGCCAGAGGCATTGTAGATGACGCAGAAGCCGATGCCGACGATGCCGTAGATCAGGCCGAGCCCGACCCCGTTGATGATGCTCTGCAGCAGTTGAATGAGATCAGGCATCGACGCTCTCCGTTCCGAGGTAGGCCGCGATCACATCCGGGTGTCCGCGAACTTCATCCGCGGTTCCCTCGGCGATCTTGCGGCCGAAATCGATGACCGCGATGCGCTGGGCAATCCGCATCACCAGGCCCATGTCGTGCTCGATCAGAACGACGGTAATGCCGCGGCCATTGACCCTTTGGATCATGTGCGCCAGCGCCTCGGTCTCGCCGGTGTTCAGGCCGGCGGCGGGTTCGTCGAGCAACAGCAGGCGCGGCTCGGCCGCCAGCGCCCGCGCAACTTCAAGCAACCGCTGCTCGCCATAGGGCAGTTGATCGGCAAGCATCTCGGCCCGCGCCGACAGCCCGACGAAGTCGAGAATCCTGGCGGTCTCGGCCCGCAGGTCGCGTTCCTGGCGGCGAACCCAGCCTGGCCGGAACAGCGCGGCGCCGATGCCGCCCCTGGTCATGCGGTGCGCACCGACCATGACGTTTTCGGTAACGCTCAGTTCCTTGAAAAGCTGCACCAGCTGATAGGTGCGGATCAAGCCGCGGCCGGCGATTTCGGACTGCGGCAAGCCGGCAATGCTGTTGCCGTCAAACAGGATATCGCCCGCGGTCGGCGGTACCGCGCCGGAGATGACGTTGAACAGTGTGGTCTTGCCGGCGCCGTTCGGCCCGATGATGGCATACAGCATGCCCTCGTCGACATCGAAACTGACGGAATCGTTGGCGACAAGACCGCCATAGCGCTTGGTGACGTTGCGAACGGAGAGCAGCGGCATTCAACCCTCCCTGCGGCGGAACAGGCGATCGAGATAGCCCGCGATGCCCTTCGGGGCGTAGATCAGGATCGAGATCAGCACCACGACGTAGACAACGTCCTGCCATTCCTTCAGGCCGCGCAGCAGTTCCGGCAGCAACGAGACGATCACGGCACCGATGATCGGCCCGGCCGGGGTGCCGATGCCGCCGAGATAAAGCATGGTGAAGCTCGACACCACCATCGAGGTGCCGAACACTTCCGGTGAGATGAAGCCGATGAAATGAGCGAACAGCGAACCGGTGGCCGAGCCGTACAGCGCCGAGATCATGAAGGCGAGCAGCTTGTATCGTGCCACATTGATGCCGAGTGCCATCGCCGCGGGCTCGCTG
The DNA here is from genome assembly GCA_963710235.1 of uncultured Alphaproteobacteria bacterium. GTDB lineage: Bacteria > Pseudomonadota > Alphaproteobacteria > Rhizobiales > Xanthobacteraceae > Bradyrhizobium. The sequence goes on along the minus strand of CAVPZI010000004.1, from coordinate 668,738 downwards.
CCGGCGATGGCGCGCAGCGCGCGGCCAAAGCGGGAATGGCGCATCCGATAGGAGGCGAACGCGCCGACGGCGAGCAGAACCAGAATGACCGCTAGTTGCTGCTTGTCGGTGACGGCCTCGAAGCGCCCGAGGCGCAGCGGCGGAATTCCGGAATACCCCATGTAACCCTGGGTCAGACTCGACCACTCGATGGAGATTTCGTAGGTGATGAGGCCGAGCGCGAACGTTGCCATCGCGAGGTAGTGTCCGCGCAACCGCAGGGTCGGATAGCCGACCACCAGCGCCACAACGCCTGAAAACGTCATGGTCAGCACCAGCGCCAGCGCCGGTTCCACATTGTAATCGGTGCATAGAATGGCCGTGCCGTAACCACCGAGCGCGGCAAAGGCATTTTGGCCGAACGACGCCTGCCCGGTATAGCCCATGAAGAAATTCAGGCCGGTACCGAAAATGGCGTAGAGCGCGGCAAAACCGATCACAGTGACGACGTAACCGCTGGCGGAGAACGTGAAGATCACGATCGCCGCGCCGATCAGCGCGAGGGCGATCTGGATCCAGGGCAGCCGCACCGGCCTAGTGTAGGTAATAGCGGGCAAGGTCATGATGCGACCGGATCTCACTGGCTGGAAGTTCGACGACGACGCGGCCGAGCGAAAGCACATAGACGCGCCGGGCAAGTTTCAGGGCCAGCGGCGCCTTCTGTTCGACGAGCAGAATGCCGAGGCCCTGCCGGTTCAGCTTGCCCAACGTCTCGATGATCTCGACCGAGACTTTTGGCGCGAGGCCAAGCGAAGGCTCGTCCAGCATCAAGAGTTTCGGACCGGCCATCAAGGCGCGCCCGATGGCCAGCATCTGCTGCTCGCCGCCGGACAGCGACGAGGCCACCTGCTCGATGCGCTCGGCGAGCCTCGGGAACAGGCTGAAGACCTGGTCGAGGCGCTGCCTGATGATCGCCTGGTCGTTGCCGATCTGGTAGGCGCCGAGCACCAGGTTTTCACGCACGCTCATCTGGCCGAACAGCCCGCGGCCTTCCGGCACCATGATGATGCCGAGCGCGGCGCGCCGGTGGGTCGGGAGCGCGGTGATATCCTTCCCGCGGAAGCTGACGCGGCCACCACCGGGGGTCAGCCGCGTAATGGCGCGCAGCAGCGTCGACTTGCCGGCGCCATTGGGCCCGAGGATGGTGACAAGCTCGCCCTCGGCGACGCGCAGGCTGGTCGGTTTGAGCGCCTGAACGTGGCCGTAATGTGCCGACAGGTCGTCGACCTCGAGCAGGTTCGCAGCGGCAGCGTTCATCATGCCCTACTCGACCGCGACCAGCTTGGCGTTGACGACGTGGCCGATCGAGTAGGGATTCTTGATGATGCCGACGTGCTGCTCCGGCGAGAAGCTGTAGGACGTGAACGCGCCCTGGTAGGTCGGCAGACGTTCGATGGCCTCGCGTACCGCAGGACCCTCGACGGATTTTGCCGCCTCTACCCCCTTGGCGATTAACATCATCGAATCCCAGGCCCGCGCCCCGGAGTTGGGGTCACGGTCGGGGTATTTCGCCCGCCACAGCGTGAGGAACTCGTTCATCGCGTCGCGTGCCGGTCCAGCGGGCACCCGTTCGGGCACCTGCACGTCCGGCGAGGGGAAGAAGAAGCGATCGCCGAGCACGGCGCCCGCCTGCAGGAAGACGTTGCCGTCATCGAGCGTGCCCATCAGGATCATCTTGTCGAGGCCGAGCTGTTTGATGTTCTTGGCGGCAGTGACCGTGGAGCCGCCCTGGCCGATCTTGACCACCGCGCCGGCGCCGGCGCCGTTGATATGTCCGATCTGGACGCTGAGATCGGCATCATCCTGCTTGTAGGTGTCGGAGGCGACGACCTCGAGGCCGTATTCGGCGGCCATCTTGTCGGCGATGCCCTTCATCAACTGCGCATAGGGTGTTGGGTCGCTGAGAATGCCGATCTTGCGAATGTCGGTCTTCTCCTTGAGGTACTTGAATCGGATTTCGACCTCGAACCGCGGCGGCGGCAGCACGCTGAACGCCCATTTCTGCTCTTCGGGACGCTGCGGCAGGATCGAACACAGCATCATCGGGATCTGCGCCCGAACCACCGAGCCGGCGGCGGCGAAATTGCCGGCGGACACGCAGCCGGAATCGAAGATCTGGGCGCCGTCGTTCGACATCATCTTGCGATAGCCGACCACCGCCTCCTGCGGCTCGGACCGGTTGTCCTCGGAAAACAGCTGGATTTTGCGACCGGCCATCCCGCCCTTGGCATTGAGGTAGTCGGCGGCCAGTTCAAGGCCGTCCTTCCAGGCGCGGTCGTTGGTCGCCGCATAGCCCGTCAGCCCGACCGACGAACCGATCTTGTAGACGTCCTGCGCCTGGGCCCCGTTGGCGATACAGGTCCAGCTGCCGGCCAACACAAGTGCGGCCAATCCGCTCCGATAGGACATTCCAATGCCTCCCTCTTTTGGTGTGTTTCCTCTGGTGTTTTTGACGGCGATGTTTCGTTCTGATAGGCGAAACATCGTTTCAATAAAAGTGAGGCAACCCCGGCCGCTTGTCAAGGGCGTGCCACTGCGTCAGCTCAGCACATAACCCAGCGCCGCCGACAGCAGCCGTGCGGCGGCGACGGTCTTCTCGATCTGCTCGGTGGTCGGCTGCTCGGGGATGAACTGCACCGAATCGACGATGGCCACCGTACCGACCAGGGAACCGGCGGCATCGAATACGGGCGCGCCGAGCGCGTTGAGGCCGATCAGCGATTCATTGGGCGCCGCCGCCCAGCCCTGCTGGCGCACCCGCTCGAGCGCGCTGCGCAGCGCGCCCGGTGAGGTGATGGTGTACGGGGTCTGCTTTTCGAGGCGCGACTTGAACACCCCGGCGCGCAGGCTGTCGCTGCCGAACGCCAGCGCGATCTTGCCCTGCGCCGAATTGTGGAAGTCCAGCAGCGACCCCGGCCGCACCCCGATTTCGATGGCGGACTTGCCGGACACGGTAGAAACGATCCGCACCCCCTGCGCTTCCACTTGGGAGATCACGGTGGAATGGCCGAGATTGTCGCGCAGGTCGCGAATGATCGGCTGGCCCGCCGAGACGATGTCGAGGCTGTTGCCCACCGCATAGCCGAGCGTCACCAGCCGGGCGCCGATCCGGTAACGCTCGGTCTCGTCGGACTGGCTGATATAGCCCTGCTGCATCAAGGTCTGCAGGTGCCGCCAGATCCGGCTCTTGGTGGTGTCGAGCGCCGCGGCCAGCGAGGTGACGCCCATCGGGCGGCCTTCCTCGGCGAGCCGCTCGAGAATGCGCAACGCCAGCACCACCGCCTGGATGCCGTCACTCCCCACGCCCGAAATGCGAGGCATGCCTGCTCCTGATCCGCGACGATCCCGCGCCCGGCGCCGATGAGGGGAGGCGCGCGGACCGCCGTACATAGCAATACAACGTATCGTCTATCGAAACATAATATGTGCTCTTGCGGTGGTGTCAAGCCGGCGTCCGGTCCGTCCTTTGTGTCGTTGGTCGGGTCCGCCAGACCGATGCCCTTTTCTGGCGGCTTGAAGTGGCGCAGATGTCATCCTCGGATGAATTTGGACGACGGCGGTACCATGACGGAGGTTATCAGCGGCTGGTTTCAACAAATGGGAGATCTGACCGTTGCGCCGGCGATGGCACTTGGTCTTTTCTTTCTGGCAGCCGCTCTCATCACCTTTCCCCGCACCTTGCTTGTTCTGACGGCCGGCGCCACGTTCGGCCTGAGTGCGGCACCGATTATTTTGCTGGGTGGGACGATTGGCGCAATCCTGGCGTTCTCGCTGTCACGATATGTCGCATCGGCATGGTTTCGCAGGAAGTTACAAAGCAGGCCGGTGCTGCACGCGGTTGCCCAGGCCGTCGATGACGAAGGCTGGCGTATTGTCGCGCTTGTGCGTCTGGGGGCGCCGATACCCAGCGTGCTGCAGAACTACGCTTTCGGCCTGACAAACATCGGCATCGTGACTTACGGAGCCGCGACACTGGCCTTCACCGCGCCGCAAATCTTCCTGTTTTGCTTTTTGGGAGCCACGGGGCGGGCTGCGGTGCTTGACGATGGATCGTCAGCCGTGAGGCTGGGGTCATTGCTGATCGTGATCGCTCTGACCTCGGCGATCATCGCCATCATCTTTTGGCGCGTGCGTTCATTGCTGAGAGACAGATCAATTTTGTCGGACGTTGAGGCGCAGAACCTGGAACATGGCGGGTGATCGCCCGCGTGCCGAAATTGGCTGCTGGCTGCAGCGCGGAGCCTGGCGGCGCTCCACCGCGCGGATCAAGTGCTGGCGCCCCCTGGCGAAGCGCCACTTTTGATCGAAATCAACTACTTAGCCGGAAGGTCGGACAGTTTCCGATCTAAGGGTATCCAAGGTTTTCCGGGACAGTGTCCCACCGATTTAGCCTGTTTGTTTATGCGCTGGCGGTGAGCGGCCGATCCGCCCCAGCGCGGGTACGGCCCCGCTCGCGGTGGCTGGGCGGTTAACTGGCTCCGAGCGCGAGTCCATAATTTCTAGAAAGGCAGCGTTGCCTGGTCTTCTGACCAGTCGATGATCTCGAAAAGCATCCCGCGCTTGAGCATCTCCATCTCGAGGCCGCCGGCGTGATCTTTCCAGTCGGAAGTCTCCCGAACGCGAAATCTGGGCGCCTCGCCTCCTGCCTTGAGCGCATCGTCAGCTGCGAGGGCACCACGAACCCCCTCGTACATCATGGTCAGGCTATCGTTTGTGAAGGCTTGATAATTCATCAGGCGCCCGTGGTAAAAAGCCGCCGGTGGATTGCCTTTCAGCCGACGGTCTTTGCGCACACCTTACGACTACGACCATCAGGACAGGGTTGGTAGATGGTGGAGCGGAAAGATTAATCCGCGGTTATCGGCCCGCCCAGAGAGCCGCCGGACGTGCGTGGTGTTCTGGCTGCCTAGCTAGGTCGTAAACATCATGCCTACGACCTAGTGGCCGGCGGATGATCTGTTCATTTTTTCCAGGACGTCACGCAGGGCATCAAACTGTGTGCCGAAACCGTTCCAGTCTCCGGCCTTCAATCGCTCCGTTGCCCGATTGTAGCGATCGAGCGCCTGCTGCGCCTGGCTTCCTGCCGGGCCAGCAGGGGGCATCTCTTCCCTTGCGCTCGAGACTGCCGGCACCGCACCGGACTCTGCGAACAACGCGGCCAAGGCATCAGTGAGCGTCTCCTTCATCACGACATGCTCACCGTAGGCTGCGATCACGCGTTTCAGCTCCGGCAGGTGTCCATGCTCCGCGCGCAAATAGAGCGGCGATACATAAAGGATCGAGTTCTCGATCGGGATCACCAGCAAGTTCGCACCGCGTATCACCCGCGAACCCATCTGATTCCACAATGTGAGTTGCTGCGAGATCTCGGTAGTCTGATTGATCCGCGCCTCGATCTGAAACGGGCCGTAGACAAGCTTGTCCTTGGGGAACTCGTAGACGATCAGCTTGCCGTAGTCGGGCGCGTCGCAGCGCGCGGCAAGCCACGCGATCATGTTGTCGCGGCGGCTCGGCACCATGGGAAGCATCAGGAAGAACTCGGCCTGCGGCTCGCCGGGCAGCCGCATGATGATGTAATAGGGAGTCATCACCGAGGTGCCATCGCCGCCCGGTTGTCGCGGGAATTGCCAGAAATCCTCGCGGTTGTAGAAAATTTCGGCCTCATCCATGTGGTAGGTCTGATACAGCCGCGCCTGAATCAGGAACAGATCCTCCGGATAGCGAATGTGCTTCTGCAGATCCGCCGGCATGGCCGTGAACGACTTGAACAGGTTTGGAAAGATGCGCTGGTAGGTCGCGGCAATCGGGTCGCGTGGGTCCATCAGATAAAAATCGACTGTCCCGTTGTAGGCGTCGGTAACAATTTTCACCGAATTGCGAATGTAGTTGAGATCGAGCTCCGGCACGGGCTGTGCCGAGGGGAAATAGGAGCTCGTGGTGTAGGCATCCTGCATCCAGAACATCCGTCCGTTGCTGATGACCAAATAGGGATCATGATCAAGCCTGAGGAATGGAGCGATCGTCCGCACCCGTTCTGTGATGTTGCGCCGGATCAAGATTCGGCTGTCGGCCGTGACGTAGCTCGAGAGGACCAGGTTCGCGTCATTGAAGTGGTAGGCGAACAGCGTCCTCCATCCCAATGCTCCGATCGACACGCCGCCGCTGCCGTCATAAGCCGCATAGACGTTGTCTTTCCCTTTCGGATAATCGAACTCCGGGATGCTGGCCTTGACGATGACGTAGTCGTCGCTCTCTTCGCCAAAGTAGATGCGCGGTTCCTCGATCTTGGGGCCGCCGTCCGCAACGGGCGGAATATCCCGCAAATAGAAGAACGGCAGTCCTTCCGTGCTCTTGCGGGTGACCGGGCTCATCACCGCGCCGTTGCCGTGCGTAAACAGCACGTGGCGGTTGACCCAGGTCTGGGCGTTGGCCGGCAACAGGGAGGCCCGCAGTTCGCGGGCCGAGAGCATCACGCTCTGGTAGGACCCGTCGAGCCAATAGCGATCGACGTCAAGATCGTGGAATTTGTAGTAGGTGCGGATCTCCTGCAGCTGCGCGTAGGTATCCGACAGCGGCAGCCAGTCCCATAGCCGGACATTGTCGATGGTCGCCTTGTTCGCCTCCAACGTCTTGAACGTCAGCCTCTGTTCGGCGGCAAACGGCTTGGCCGCGATCCGGTCGAGATTGTAGGCCTGCCTGGTGAGCGCGATGTTGCGCTCGATGTACGGCTTCTCGAGCTGCAACTCGGTCGGTTTGACGACGAAGTGCTGGAACAGCGAAGGGACGAGGCTTGACAGCACGACAGAACCGGCCCCGACCAGGATGAACCCGGCAGCAAGAAGCCGCCAGTTGCGGACCCGCAAATTGGCCCATGCGATGAACGCCGCGATGATCGAAAGCCCGATCATCAGCCACAGAGCCGGCAGCCCCAGATGTACATCGGTGTAGCTTGCCCCGACCACGACACCGTCGTCGCCGTAGAGCAGCAGATAGCGGTCGAGACCATAGGACCAGGCCTTCACCGCGAACAGAAGGCCAGCCAGCGCCGAGCCATGTGCGATCACCGTCGGCGAGATTGATCGGTTGTGAACATCGTATTCGATGTCGCCCCGCGCCCAGTAGATCGCTCCGGCAAACAGCGTGCTCAGGAAGATTGCGAGCAGCATCCAGTTCTTGATCGCGATATAGGCGGGTAGCGCAAAGAGATAGAAGCCGATGTCCTTGTTATAGAGCGGATCCTCCGCGCCATAGGGTACGTGGTAGAGAAACTGCAGGAAGATGCCCCAGTTGCCGACTTCTCCCGCGGCAAGCAGCACGGCGAGCAAACCCGCACCGAGCGCGATAAACCGTGGCCGGGTCAGTCGATCGCGCAGAATGACGAACGGATCGGGCGGCGGCGTAACACTGACCACCTTCCACGGGGCGGCCGGGATCTGTAGCGGCTGCTGCATGGCAAACCGCGCCGCCAGCACTCCGTTCAGCCAGACGACGACGGTGGTCGCCGCCAAGACGGTGAAAAAGGTGATCGCCTTGGCGCCGATCGCCGTCAAGAAAACCTGCAGGTAGCCGATCGAGGAAAACCACAGCCAATCGACCAGGAAGTCGCTCGCGAGCGAGAGCAGGATCAGGCAAATCCCAACGAAAAAGGCCGCAATAATCAACCTGGCCCCGGCACTTTGCCTTGGTACCTTCCGTTCGGGTCCGGTAATCCCGATCGTCATGGCTTGATCATAGCGGAAATGACGGACGCCTGCCGCTTGATTCGTGGTCGGAATTGCCCCGCCAAGGCGGGCGACGCAGGTGCTCGAAACTCCGTCGCCGGGACCGCGATTGAACCCAATGCGGCAAACGCTGCTGATGCAGCCGGCGCGATCAATCAGAAAGGCGCTCGCGAACGGAGTCGCGTCGTACAATGTCGTGGAACAGCGCCGAGTTGGCGCTCCCTAGCGGAATCGAACCGCTCTCTCCACCGTGAAAGGGTGGCGTCCTAACCGATAGACGAAGGGAGCGAAAAGTCCGGAGCCATCACGTCCCAAGGGAACCGCGGGCGGCGCCGTTTCGCACTGTCGCTGAAGTACAATACCAAAGCCAAATCAATATGTTGCTGGAAGGGCCTGAGTGCAAGCCTCAAAGCTCCCCAGCGATCGATCCGGCGACAGCGGGCGAACGTATAGTGGCGTTTGCCAAAGCGGGCAAGCCGTCTTCCACCACCAAACCTGAACGGCCGCGCAGGCACCCTCCGCGTCAGCCTGACGCGCCGCCTGTCAAACCGCACCTATATATTTTATGCTTTGGTGTCCCAATGTATGTCTTCGAAACCCTTTCCCCGGTCATCGGCATCGCCGCCGTGGCGCCCGCCTTGCTGGTGCTGTGGCTGGTGATCGCCACCGACGAGCGTCCGGTGCCGCCGCAGTTGGTGTGGGCCGCGTTCCTGCTCGGCGCCGCCAGCATTTCGCTGCTGCGCTTCGCCCGCGAGCCGTTTGTCGCGCTGCTGACGGTATCGGACGATCCGTGGCTGTCGCTGGCGCTGCGCTCGGTGTTCGGGGTCGCCGCACCCGAGGAACTGGTCAAGATCCTGGTCATCGTCCTGATCTCGTCGCGCAAGCGGCCGCACGCCGACCCGATGGATACGGTGGTGTATGGCGCGGCGGTGGGGCTCGGCTTTGCCGCCTACGAGAACATCGTCTATCTCACCGCCTACCCTGAGATGTGGCGATCGCTGGCGCTGTTGCGCAGTGTTCTGACCGTGCCGTTCCACGGTGCGCTCGGCATCATCGCCGGCGCCTATATCGCCATTGCGCGGTCGGGCACGGCGCTCGGCGCCCATCGCCGCGGCAAGGACTGGGCGCGGATCCGGACCTGGACCCTGATCGTGCTGGCGCCGATCGGCCTGCATGCCAGCTTCGATTTTCCGCTGCTGGCGCTGAAGCAAAGCACCGAGGCCAGCGACGCCATGCGGCTGACGCTGGAATCCGCCGGCATGCTGATCGGGTTCGGCAGCATCGGCCTCGCCGCCCGCCTGGTGTGGCGGATCGGCGCCCACCACACCCCGCGGACCGCACCGTCGCGGGCCAAAATCCGCTACCTGCGCGGCATGTGGGGACTGCTGGTGCTGGGCGGCGGCGCCGGATTTATCGGCGCCGTGTTCGTGCTGGGTTCGCTCCGCCACTGGATCGCCAACCCGGAGAAGAACATCTCCATCATCCTGGTGCCGGTCGGCATTGTCTCGATCGCGATCGGCGTCGGCCTGCTTGTGGTGGCGACCGCGGCCTATTATTTCGGCCGCGGCAGGCTGCAACGCGCCTGACCCGATGCTGACCGATTGTTGATGAACCCGCCAAGGGCGTGGGTGTTATATGCTGCCGTCACTTCTCCCTTCCGTCACCGGCATCAGGAGATTCACATGACCCTCCCCAACGACGTCACCGCGCTGCAGACCAAAATGAAGGCCACGGTTCGCGAGCACTGGAAGGCCTTCCTGGTCGAGGGCATCCTGCTGGTGGTGTTGGGGCTGGCTGCGATGATCGTGCCGCCGCTGGCGAGCCTGGCCGTCACCATCTTCCTCGGCTGGATGTTCCTGATCAGCGGCATCGCCGGCCTCGCTTTGACGTTCTGGGCCCGGCAGATGCCGGGCTTCTGGTGGTCGCTGGTGTCGGCGGCGCTGGCGCTGCTCGCAGGCCTCGTTCTGTTGGCCCGGCCGGTGCAGGGTACGCTGACCCTGACCATCGTGGTCGGCGCCTATTTCCTTGCCGAAGGCGTCGCCACCATCATGTATGCGCTCGAGCACCGCCGCGAATTGTCGGAGCGCTGGAGCTGGATGCTGTTCGCCGGCATCATGGACATCGTGATCGCCGGGCTGATCATCTCGGGGCTGCCCGGATCGGCGCTGTGGGCGGTGGGCCTCCTGGTCGGCATCAACCTGTTGTTCGGCGGTGCCTCGCTGATCGGGATGGCGCTCGCCGCACGTAACAGCTGAAATTTCAGCAGCCGCGACAGATGCTCTTGATCTTCTTGTCGAGGGCGGCGTTTTCGGCGTCGAGCTTGTCGGCGTTTTTCTCCGACGGCACGTCGCTGGCCTTGGGCTGCCGGTGTCCGACCGGCGCCTCGGGCAGGCCGGTGCCGCTGGTTGAGCTCGCCCCGGAACTGCTTTTGGACTTGCTGTTTTGCGCCACTGCCGCCGGTGTGCCGAGCAGGATCAGAAGGGCTGTCGCCGTGATCAACTTTCGCATCGCGCTTCTCCCGTCATCCGACCCGTCGCCTGTCCCGCCCGTCCGGGTACTTCCACTGTTCGGTTTGCGCCCATCCTCGCACCTCACGACCCCGGAGGGTAAAGGTGCACATCGCCGCAGTAATCGACGATACGATAGCGCGATTCCGGATGGGGATCACGTTGTTGCGAAAAAGATTTTTCCCCCGATGCGGCATCGGCCTGTGACAGATAGGCCGGTCCCACCGGAGACTTGCCGAACCCGCCCGGGATATCGAGCACGTAGTCGGGCTGGCACAGGCCGGAAACGCGCCCCCGCAGCGCGCGCATCAGCGCCTGGCCCTGTGCCAAGGTGGTGCGCAGATGCGCGGTGCCGGGCGCGAGGTCGCCGTGGTGCAGGTAGTAAGGCTTGATCCGGCATTCGACGAACGCGCGCATCAGTGCTTCCAGCGTCACGGCGTCGTCATTGACGCCGCGCAGCAGCACCGACTGGCTGACCATCGGGATTCCCGCATCGACGATGGCGGCGCAGGCGGCGCGGGCGGCGTCGGTCAGTTCGCGGGGGTGATTGGCATGCAGCGCCACCCAGGTGGTGGCGCCCGCGACCTTGAGCGCCGCCACCATGTCGGCGCCGACCCGCGCCGGGTCGGCCACCGGCACGCGGGTATGCAGGCGGATGATCTTGACGTGATCGATGGCGGCGAGGTCGGCCATGATCTCGGCGAGCCGCCGCGGCGACAGCATCAGGGGGTCGCCGCCGGTCAGGATCACTTCCCAGATCTCGCTTTTGTTGCGGATATACTCCAGCGCCGCGGCATAGGCGTCCGCCGACAACGCGGTCTCCTTGCCCGGCCCCACCATCTCGCGGCGGAAGCAGAACCGGCAATACACCGCGCAGACATGCACCAGCTTGAACAGCACCCGGTCCGGATAGCGATGGACGATGCCGGCGACCGGCGCATGGTCGTGGTCGCCGATCGGATCGGGGTTCTCGCCGGGCGATCGCGCCAGCTCGCGGACATCGGGGATGTATTGCCGGGCAATCGGATCGTCGGGGTTTTGCCGATCGATCAGTGCGGCCACATCAGGCGTCACCGCCACCGCATAGCGCGCCGCGACTTTCTCCAGCTCCGACACGGCCGCTTCCGGCACCAGGCCTTGGGCGTGGAGTTCGGCGGGATGGCGCAGCGTCGCGGCGGCCTTGATGTTGCGCGTCATGTTGGCCTGCCCGGTGGCGTCCACACCACCTGATCGATCCGGGTGGCGCCGGCGGCCAGCATCACCAGCCGGTCGAAGCCGAGCGCGACGCCGCTCGCCGGCGGCATCTGCTCCAAGGCGTCGAGGAAATCCTCATCGAGCGGATAACGCTCGCCGTAGCGCCGCGCCTTTTCGTCCATCGCCTGCGTGAAGCGACGGCGCTGCTCGTCGGCGTCGGTCAATTCGCCGAAGCCGTTGGCCAGTTCGACGCCGCAGGCATAGACCTCGAAGCGCTCTGCGACCCTCGGATCGGACGGTTTTGCCCGCGCCAACGCTGCTTCGGGAGCGGGGTATTCGAACAGCACCGTCAGGCGCCCCTGCCCCAGCCGGGGTTCGACATGTTCCACCAGCACCTTGCTGAAAATATCCGACCAGTTATCGTCGTCGCTCATTCGCACCTTGCCGCCAGCGGCTTTCGCCAGCGCCGCCCGGTCAGGCTCGCCGCCATCGAGCGTGGCCAGCAGGTCGATGCCGGCAAACTTCTCGAACGCTGCCGCCACCGTCACCAGTTCCGGCTCGGCGAACGGATCGGCGGTAGAGCCGCGAAACGAGAACTGCCGCGTCCCGGCGGCCTGCGCCGCCTGCGCCACCACCGTCACGCAGTCCGCCATGATTGCTTCGTACGGCGCGTTTGCGCGGTACCATTCCAGCATGGTGAACTCGCCAAGATGCAGGTCGCCGCGCTCGCGATCGCGGAATACCCTTGCGAATTCGAAGATGTTTTGTTCGCCCGCCGCCAGCAGTTTCTTGGCGGCGAATTCCGGCGAGGTGCGCAGGTAGCGGGTGAAGCGCGCGCCGTTGGCGGCGGTCAGCTCAGTGCGGGGCGCATGCAGATGGGTCTCGTTGCCCGGCGAGACCTGCAGGATACCGGTCTCGACCTCGACAAAGCCCTGCTGCTCGAACCAGCCGCGGACCGCCCGGGTTATGGCGCCGCGCGCGGCCAGCAACGGCCGCACATCGGCATGGCGCTCCGGTGACCACCAGGGCGACATCAAACCAACCCCGCCGAGCCGTCGGCGCGCTCCATCAACAGCACCAGGATGTCCATCGAGACCATTGATGTGTTTATACTTTCCTTGGGCGGCCCGGCCGCGCCGCGCGCGCCCAGCCTGTCATGTCGAAAGATCAGCGAATTGTCCACGCGATTGATCGCGGCCATGAACGTCGAGCGCAAGGCCTCGGCTGCGTTCGATTCGCGCTGCTGATGGACTGCAACGCGATGGCGAGCACTGCCGATCCGGAACGCAGTGTTGCCTCTTGATATGATGTTGATGTTCCCCTTGGCAAACCGCCCGTCCGCTTGGTATGCCGTGCGCACCGGGGTGCGTGGTCCCCTTGCCCTGCCCCTTTCAAACCCTAAGTGGCTGGAAATAAACATGGTTTGGACAATCAGGTCCAAATCAGTATGGTGCGCCCGAAATCGCTTCACCGTGGGAAGACGGGTCCGGACCGGGCCCGCGCCGCAACGTTAGGAATATCGCCTTGAAAGTCATTGCCAGCTCAATTCGCAAGGGCAACGTCATCGAGCAGGATGGCAAGCTCTACGTGGTCCTGACCGCGGAAAACATCCACCCCGGCAAGGGCACGCCGGTCAGCCAGATCGAAATGCGCCGCATCAGCGACGGGGTGAAGATCTCGGAACGCTACAAGACCACCGACCAGGTGGAGAAGGCGACCATCGAGGATCACAATTTCAACTACCTCTACGAAGACGCCGACGGCTTCCACTTCATGAACACCGAGAATTACGACCAGGTTCAGGTGCCGAAGGATGTCATCGGAACCGCCGCGCCCTATCTGCAGGAGAACATGACGGTCAAGCTGTCGCTGCACGGCACCTTGCCGGTCGCGATCCAGATGCCGCAGCGCGCGACGCTGGAAGTGGTCGACACCGAACCGGTCACCAAGGGCCAGACCGCTTCGTCATCCTACAAGCCGGCGAAACTGTCCAATGGCGTGCGCACCATGGTGCCGCCGCATATCGGCACCGGCACCCGGATCGTGATCATGACCGAGGACGGCTCGTACGTCGAACGCGCCAAGGACTAGGCGCGGCGCGGATTAGGCGGAAGCCGTAATCCGCCAGGAGTAAACATCCGTGGCACCGGTCGTCCGCTTCGCTGCCCGCACCGACTTCTCGCAATGGCTGCCGCTATGGCAGGGCTACAACAAATTCTATGGCCGCTTCGGCGCGACGGCGCTGCCCGACGCGGTCACGCAGGCGACCTGGACACGCTTCTTCGATGCGGACGAACCCATGCACGCCATGGTCGCCGAGGATCAGGGAGCGCTGGTCGGCCTCGTTCACTACCTTTTCCATCGCAGCACGATTTCGATCGCCCCGACCTGCTATCTGCGGGATCTCTTCACCGCTGAAGCGGCCCGCGGCAGGGGCATCGGGCGCGCGCTGATCGAGGCCGTCTATGCGCAGGCCCGGCTTGCCGGCCTCAACCGCGTCTATTGGCACACCCAGGCGTCTAACCACACGGCCAGGAAGCTCTACGACAAGATGGCCGATTACCCGGGCTTCGTGGTCTATAGCAAGGATTTGTAGGCCGCAGACTCGCCGGGCGGATCAGGCGCAAGCCTACCGCGCCAGTTGGCGGTAATTCAGCGTCAACTGGGTATCGCGGGTGGTGCTCACCTTGCAGGTCGAGCTGTCGATCACCGGGCGCGCGCCGGAAAGCGTCACCCCCTGGTCGCCGTTGAAGACGTTGCCGCTGACGCTGTAGGCGAACGCGCCGCAGTTGGCGGTGTGAACGTAGGCGGTTCCGTTATAGCGGTTGCCGGATCGGCGGCCGGTAAACAACAGCGCGCCCAGCCGTGCGCCCTCGGCGCTGGTCGAGCCGGCCGGCCGGCAGTAATAGAACTGGCGCTCGGACGCCTCGGCCTTGAGCATCATGCTCGAGCCATCCATGTCCCACAGGCTGCCGGTGCCGGTGCAGCCGGAGGGATTGATCTGGTCGTCCGACCGCGCCATGGCGGGCGTTGGCGCCGGCGCGGATGGTGGCAGGGCCGGCGCCGGTGGCGGGGGTGGCGGCGGTGCAGCCAGCATGGCGATGCGCATCCGGGCCAGGTCGGCATAGGGGCAGCTCGGAAACCGCGCGAGGTGGGCCTCGAAGGCTTCCTTCCTGCCGATCGATTCGACGCTTTTCCAGTGATCCACCGCGCCGGCGCAGGGATCCGGCGGCGGTGCCGGCACGGGCACAGGCGCCTGGGGCTGGGCATTGCTGATCCGGTCGAAGCCGCGTCCGCCGGCACCGTCGTTCGGCGGCACCAGATAAAAATCGCCCATGATCTGGTCGTAATAGGCCGGGGTCTGCACGTGGTTGACCTTCATGGCGAGCTTGCTGACGTTGGGCTGCAGTTCCTTCGCCATCCGCACAAGGCTTTGCCCGGGGACCTCTCAGCAAGGGCACGAGGTTGCGCGTGAACACCGAATTGGGATCGGGATCGTCGTTGCTGACCCGGTCGAGCGCGGTCTGCTTCACGCCGGCGGAGAACATGATGAACATGCCCGCCGTCGGCTGCATTTCGGCAAGCCCGCCGCGGCCCATCCCGAGCGAGCGCTTGCCTTCGTCGTCAAACGGTTCGCGACAGGCGTCGAACACCGCAATGACCGCGCCGGCGCCGCGGTCCTGGAACGACTGCAGCACTTCGGAAGCGTTGAAGGAGGAATCGCGGAACGCGCGCGGCGGCAGCCGCCGCCCCTGGGCATCGACTGGCGCCGGAATATCCGCGGGCAACAGATAGTTGGCACCGGAAAATTCGACGCCGTGGCCGGCAAAGTAGATAAACACCGTGTCGCCCGGCGCAATCGACTGCTCGAGGTTGCCGAAGGCCTCGCTCATCTGGGCCCGCTGGGCGTTTTCCAGCGTTCTGACGTTGAATCCGATGTCCCGCAGCGCCCCGCTTACCGCGCGCGCATCGTTGACCGCCTTCTGCAGCTGGCTGTTGGCCGAAAGGCTGGGATATTTGTCGACGCCGATGACCAGCGCCAGGCGCTTCTCGGCCCGCGCGGCGCCCGCTCCGGCCGCAACAAAAATGCATGCAATAACAAAATAATAGAGCAAAGCCCGAAAGCCAGACATCAGCCCCTTCCCCGCAATCCGAAATAACCTGAACCAATGCGCGGCGCAAAAAGCAGCGCAGTTCCCACCCCAGCGTCGGGAACGGCATCATTACACGAATGTTAACGAATTCAACGCAATCGTTCTCCAAACGGATTGCCGCGTGGCCGCCTTGCGGCTTGCGCGAAACGAGCGGCAGACGCGCGATGCACGGATCAAGCCTGAGGCGATTGGCGCTGTCGGTAGTTCTCGCCGCCTCCGCCGCCGTGCCGGTATCGGCCGCCGAGACCGCTGCCATCGAAGCCAAGACGGCGCCCTCCGTGGTGTCGACCGCGATCTCGCCGCCGATCGTGTCCCGGGAAAAATGGGGGGCGAAGCCGGCGCTGCCCGGCATGCGGGAGCAGAAGATCGTCGGCATCGTCCTGCACCACAGCGGCGAGCGCAAAAACTTTTCGGTGCCGCTGGAAAGCAAGCTGCGCAACCTGCAGGCGTTCTCGCAGGCCCCCGGCCGGGTTTCGCCGACCCACATGAAGCCGGCCTGGCCGGATGTGCCCTATCATTTCTATATCGGGGCCACCGGCAAGATCGCCGAAGGCCGCGACGTCCGCTACGCCGGCGACACCAATACCAAGTACGATCCGTCGGGCTTCATCCAGGTCGTGATCGAAGGCGATTTCGAAAAGGAAAACCCGGAGCCGGCGCAACTCGCCGCCACCCGCGATCTGTTGGTATGGCTGCTGCAGACCTGGAACCTGCCGGTCGAGAGCATCAGCGTCCACAAGGACCACGCCTCGACCGACTGCCCCGGGAGAAGTTTCATGGCGCTGCTGCCAAAACTGCTCGCCGAGGTCAGTGCCGAAAGCCGGCGCGCCACCAACGACGTCTGCCTGCGCCCGCCGGAATGGCCGGGTGCCCACGCCCATTGCGGCCCCCGCACCGACGGCCGGCGCGCCTCGCCGCTCGCCGAGCCCGCCGCCGATTGGCGCGACGGCATGGCCCAGGACCGCCGCTAGGTATCATCTCGCTTCGTTCGCGTCGCTCTACGCCGTGGCTGGCCGCGGTTGCCGCTGCCGCGCCGGCGGGGTCCAGCGATAGGCGACGCCGAGCCGGTTCCAGACATTGATCGCGCCGATGGCCGAACTGAGATAGGCGAGCTCTTGCGCCGAAAACTCGGCCGTCACCTCAGCATACACCTCGTCGTCGACGCCCTGCGTCACCAGCGTCAGCGCCTCGGTCCACGCCAGCGCGGCGCGCTCGCGGGCCGAGAACATCGGCGCCTCGCGCCAGACCGCGAGCAGGTTGAGCTTGTCCGGCGCGATGCCGAGCTGCTCCGCCGCCAGGACGTGGAACTGGACGCAGAACGCGCAGCCGTTGATCTGCGACGCCCGCAGCTTGACCAGTTCCAGCGACGCCCTGTCGAGGCCGGATTGCGCCGCGGCGCTGCCGAGCGTGCGCACCAGGTTATCGACATCCGGCGCCATCGCCTTGAAGTCTGCCCATTCGGAACGCGGGACATGAGTCAGCGTCATGGTCTTGCTCCTTTGTTATAAGTGCTCTGTTATGTTATAAGAGCGCTGATATTATTCGCAAGCACGCGAAATCGCGGGGCTGCCCTGGCTGGAAAAAAATGGCAAAATTGAAAAAATCGGCAAAATCGAAAACCGCCAGATCCCGAAAATCGAAAACCGCGAAATCGCAAAACCCGGGATCGCGAAAATCGGCAAAATCGCGCCGCGCGAAAAAAGCCGCGGCGGGGGGAAATCGCCCGGCGCCGGATCCTGTGCTGGCAGGCGTCCGCCCGCCGCCGCCCGGCCACGGCAAGCGCGGCGAACGCGGCTACCTCGGCTACCTGCTGCGCCAGGCCCAGGCGGCGTCGCGGCTGGCCATGGAACGCGCACTGTCGGATCTCGGCGTCACGCCGCCGCAATTCGTCGTCCTCACCATGCTGAAGGCCTATCCCGGCCTGTCCGGCGCCGACCTCGCCCGGGTGGCGCTGCTGACGCCGCAAACGGTGGGCGTCATCATCCGCAATCTGGAGCGTGCAGGCTCAATCCGGAAAAAGCCGCACCCGGTGCATGGCCGCCTCCTGATGTGGACGCTGACCCGGGGCGGCCTCGGCTTGCTCGGCAAGTGCCGGCGGCGGGTTTTGGCGCTGGAGCGCCGGCTCGGCGCCGGCCTCACCGCACGAAACCAGGCGACGGTGCGACGCTGGCTCGCCAGAATTGCGGTGGACCTTGCGGCGCAATAGTTCCCGCACGTCACTGCGGCCGAATGACCTTTGCCGGCGCCGACGGTGCGCCGTTAAACTGCGTGCATGAACCCAATCGATTCTCGCCCTGCCCCGACCCGGCGCGCGCTGCTGCGATCCGCGCTTGGCGCCGGTGCCCTGCTCGCCGGCCCCGCGGCCGCTATCGCGGCGCCGCCCGGCTTCGACCAATGGCGCGACGGCTTTCGCGCCCATGCGCTGGCCAAGGGCATCTCGGAAGCGACCTGGAACCGGATCATGGGCCGCATCGAACCCGACATGACCGTGTTCGAGCAGATGCGCGAGCAGCCGGAATTCAAGGAAGAGACCTGGCAATACATCAACCGCCGGGTATCGGACTGGCGCATCATCGCCGGCAAGGAAGCGCTGCGGAAAAACCAGGCCGTGTTCGCCCGGATCGAAGCGGACTTTGGCGTCGAGCGCGGCACGCTGCTGGCGCTGTGGGGCGTCGAATCGGCGTTCGGCGATCCCCTGGTGCAGCAGAACCACATGCGGCCGGTGTTTCCCTCCCTCGCGGCACTTGCCTGGCGCGAGCCGCGCCGCAAGGCCTATTGGCAAACCGAGCTGATCAACGCGCTGAAGATCGTCGATCGCGGCTGGTCGACGCCGCAGGAAATGCGCGGCTCGTGGGCCGGCGCCATGGGGCATACCCAGTGGATGCCGGAAGTCTGGCTCAACGTCGGCATCGATTATGACCACGACGGCCGGGTCTCGCCGTTCGGCAAGCCCGACGATGCGCTCGGCTCGACCGCGCGCTATCTGGTCAACCGCGGCAACTATCACGCCGGCGAACATTGGGGCTACGAGGTCCGCATCCCAGGCGGTGCGGCGGGCGGCAGCCGCAGCTACGCGGCGTGGACCAGCGCCGGCGTCAACCGCGCCGACGGCCAGCCGTTCCCGCAACCGGGTGCCAGCGCGAAAATGTGGGTGCCGGTGCCCGGCGGCCCGGCCTTCCTGCTGGGGCCGAATTTCTACGCGGTGCGCAGCTACAATCCGTCGATGAACTACGCGCTGGCGATCTGCCATCTCGGCGACCGCATCCTGGGCGCCCCGCCGTTCATCCAGCCGTTCCCCGGCTCGGAGCGCGCGCTGACCCTGGCCGAAGTACAGGAGGTCCAGACCCGCCTGACCCGAGCCGGCTTCGACACCGGCGGTACCGACGGGCGGGTCGGCAACGACACCATGAAGGCGGTCAAGGACTATCAGCTCAAGATGGGAATCGAGCCCGCCGACGGCTATGGCGGATTGAAGGTGCTGGCGCGGTTAAGGCAGGGTGGCTAGCGCGCGGCATCTCAGCGAATAACCGCCGGCCCCGGATCCGGTACCGCGACATCGATCACCCGCAGTTGCACGCGCTCGCTGCCCTGCCAGCGGTCGACGGCGAGCGAGCCCGCCACATGCAGCGGCTGGCCGCGGTTTTGTGCCAGCGCCTGGCCGAGTTTTTGGCCGATGGCGCGAAACGCGATGCCGTTGACGATGGCGCCGTCGCCGGATTTGAACCGCACCCGCAGATGCGCCTGTCCGACTTCGTCGGCATAGACCAGTTGATGCGACGGCAGCGCAATCACCGGCTCCGGATTGCCGGCACCGAACGGTCCGGCGCGGTTGAGCGTATTGACCAGTTCCGGCGTCACCCCGCGGGCGCTGACGGCGCCGTCGATGAACAGCTCGTTCTCGTGGCGCGATTTCGCGACATCGTCCTTTAGCGCGGTTTCCATGTAGGCGCGGAATTCCGCCAGTTTCTCCTTGCGCAGCGTGACGCCGGCCGCCATGGCGTGGCCGCCGCCCTTCATCAGGAGGCCGTCGGTCACGGCCTGGCGCACCGCCTTGCCGAGGTCGACGCCGGAGATCGAGCGGCCCGAACCGGTGCCGATGCCGCCGGGCTCGAGCGCGATGGCGAAGGCGGGACGCGCGAATTTTTCCTTGAGGCGCGCGGCGACGAGGCCGACCACGCCGGGATGCCAGCCTTCCGACGCCGTGACGATCACCGCGCCCTTGTCTTCCAGGCCCAGTGACGCCAGCGCCTCGGCCTCGGCCTGCGCCTCCGCCGCCTGCTCGATGACGCGCCGCTCGGTGTTGAGCCGGTCGAGTTCGGCGGCGATCCGCGCCGCTTCCGAAACATCGCCCTCCAGCAGCAGCCGCACGCCGAGATCGGCGCGGCCGATCCGGCCGCCGGCATTGATGCGCGGACCCAGCATGAAGCCGAGATGCCAGGCCTCCGGCGGCCCACTCAATCGCGCCACATCCATCAGCGCGGTGTGGCCGACATGATCGCGGCGCCGCATCGCGATCAGGCCCTTGGCGACAAAGGCGCGGTTGAGGCCGGTCAGCGGCGCCACGTCGGCGACGGTGCCGAGCGCCACATGGTGCAGCATGCCCAGAAGGTCCGGCTCCGGCCGCACATCATTCCAGAAGCCCCGCGCGCGCAGCTCGCGGTTGACCGCCACCAGCGTGACCAGTACCAGGCCGACCGCGGCGAGATGGCCGAGGCCGGAGAGATCGTCCGGCCGGTTCGGATTGACCAGCGCGTCGACCTCGGGCAATTGCTCGCCGCTCTGGTGGTGGTCGATCACCACCACCGACAGGCCGAGCTTCTTCGCTTCAGCCAGCGGCTCGAAGCTGGTGGTACCGCAATCGACGGTCACCAGCAGCGTGGCGCCCTTGCCCGCCAGCATGCGGACCGCTTCGGTATTGGGGCCATAGCCCTCGAAGATCCGGTCGGGAATGTGGATCAACGGATCGAGCCCGCAATGGCGCAGATGCCAGGCCAATAGCGCCGCCGAGGTGGCGCCGTCGACGTCGTAGTCGCCGAAAATCGCCACCTTCTCGCCGCGCGTGGCGGCGTCGGCGATGCGCTTTGCCGCCGCCTCCATCTCGGTCACGGTGAATGGATCGGGCATCAGCTTGCGGATGGTCGGATCGAGAAAATCCGCCACCGCGTCGATCTCGACATTGCGCCCGGCCAACAGCCGCGCCAGCATTTCCGGCAGCTGGAAGCGCTGCGCGATCGCCAGCGCCCGCGCCGTTCCGCGCGCATCGAGCCGGTCGCGCCAGATCTTGCCGGTCACGGAATGCGCCACGCCGAGAAACGCCGGCGGCAACTCGATAGGCAGTGCGGTGGCAGGCAGGGTCATGGTGAATGGCACATAACTACGAAGCGCGATGCCACAATGATTCGCGCCTTCGCGCCCACGGGGATGCGATCGCACGCAATGGCGGCCGGATCATACACCGCGGACTTTCCCACATCAGCCAGTCTCACCGGGTGCGGTCGCGTTTTCCCCGGTTCTCGCAGCACTTCCAGGGGACAGGCGCCGTCGCCATCGCCATCAGCCGCGTTGATCCAGATCATGGCCTGCCGGCGCGACGCAGACCGTTATCACGGCCACCGAAGCCAGCGAGGCTCGCCCAACCTGCCGACGACGGCGTCGGCAGCGCGGTCCGTCACCGCCTCGCATCACAAAGGAGCACGGCGATGTGGGTCCTGATGTACGTCTTCTCCTATTCAGTCAGTCCGGCCGCCACCAACGACAGGGCGGAATGGAGGCTTCGTCCCAACGTGGTATTTCAGGAGTTCACCAATGAAGCGCGATGCAAGGCGGCCAAGTCGACGCTGGAGGGCAGCCTGAAGCAGGCGGGATCCAAGGTGAGAAGCGGCATGGAAGACCTGAAAGCCATCGGCAAGGGCGACCCGGCGCAGATCATCATCGCCTTCAACGTGGAATGCCTTCCGAAATAGCCGCGAGCGGCGGCCGCGCCGTCATCGCCGCGACGGGACACGGCGCTGCGAAGCAGCGCCAAAATCTCCGCAACGGCGATGAGAAGACGCGCGGCGACGGATTTCAGTAGCCGTAATAACGCACAGCATAGCCGCCAGAGGGCGGGCAATAGCTGCCGCCGCCATAGCCGTAGCCGCCGCCATAACCGTATTGCGGAGCGGCCACATAGCTGTAGGCAGGATAGCCACCATAATAGCCCCCGTAACCGCCGTAGCCGCCATAATAGGCACCGCTGGCGATCGCACCGCCGACGATGGCGCCGGCTGCGAGGCCGTAGCCCAGGCCGCGATAACCCAAGCCGCGATAACCCAGCCCGCCGCGATAGCCAAGCCGACGCCGCGATAGCCCAAGCCAACGCCGCGATACCCCAATCCGACGCCGCGATAACCAAAGCCGCCACCACGATAGCCAAAGCCGCCACCGCGATAGCCAACGCCTCCGCCCCAGCGCACTTCGGTGGTGCCTTGGTCGACCATGGATTTCATCGCCGCCAGATGGGTCGGCATCGGCCCGGCCTGCGCGCCCCCACTGAGCAAGGCGACGGTTGCAGCGAAAACGGCGGTACGCATTGAACTCGACAACTTCATGATCCTCTCCGTGCTGTGCGGCGCCGCCTGGCGCAGCCCCCTGGCGGCCCATTCCAGAATGGCGCTGCCACGGTGGGTTTGATCCAGATCAAACCGCCTGGCGTCTTCCGGATGCGGCGCGACGCAGAGACACCCGTTCTCACCGGCCATTGCGTCATCAAGTTCATCGGAGGGAAACCGGCTCTCCGGCATGGCAGGCCTCGGGTTGGTTTGGCAGAACCATTCCCCCGACATAGACTGCGCCCGAACCGGGCGACCGGAAACGAAGAAAAATCGGAGGCTGCCATGGACCAGATTCGCGTCGCCACCTTCGCTGGACCAGGCGCAGGCCCCGTCATCCGCACAGTGCCGTGGCCGAAGATCCCGAACAAGGCTGCGCTGATCAAGGTCGGGGCCTGCGGCGTCTGCGGCACCGATCTGCATATCCTGAAAGGCCACTGGCCGAAACCGCTGCCCTGGCCGTTCACCCTCGGCCACGAGATCGGCGGCGTGCTGGTCGAGGTCGGCAGCGAATTCAAACAGGACTTCATGAGCAAGCCGCTCACGGTCGGCTCGAAAGTGATGATCCCGCCCTTGATGCCGTGCGGCAGCTGCTACTACTGCATTCACTACCCCGAACATGCCAACAAGTGCCTGACCCCGGTGTATTACGGCCGCTATCTCGGCTTCGACAAGGCGCCGCATTTGTGGGGCGGCTGGGCCGAATATGTCTATGTCGACCTCGACATGCTGCCGGGCACCAAGATCTACAAACTGCCGGACGACATGTCGCTGCGACTAGGTGCCTTGTCCGAACCGCTGACGTCGTGCATCCGCGCCTTCAACCGCGCCAGCCGCGCCGGCGGCTTCAAGTGGGGCGACACCGTCGTGATCCAGGGCTCCGGCCCGATCGGGATCCTGGCGGTGGCGGCGGCGCAGGAGATGGGCGCCGGACGCGTGATCTGTGTCGGCGCGCCGGAAACGCCGCGGCTCGAGCTGGCGCGAAAATTCGGCGCCGAGGCCACGGTCGACATCGACGCGCTGCCGTCGCCGGAAAGCCGGGTCAGGAAAGTGCGTGACATCGTCGGCGGCTTCGGCGCCGACCTGGTGATGGATTGTTCCGGACATCCGAGCGCGGGACCCGAAGGCATCGAAATGCTGCGCGACGGCGGCACCTATGTCGAGATGGGCCAGTTCACCGACGCCGGCTCGATCACCACGTCATGGCACCGCTTCTGCGCCAAGGACCTGACCATCCTGGGATCGTGGGGATTCACCGGCAACGACCTGCCGCTCGGTGTCGAGATGCTCTACCGCACCCGCAACAAGTACCCGTGGCTGGAGATGCAGACGCTCTATCCATTCTCCGAGGACGGCATCAGCCGCGCCGTCGCCGACGCGGTGGCGATGAAGACGGTGAAGTCGACCATCGTGCCGTGGCCCGAACTGGTGCAGTGACGGCCGGGCGCGACGGCGCGATTTGGAACGGAACAAGGGCGGAGCGCTGCAACCGCCCCCCAGCGGAGGAAATGGCCAATGGCGTTGAGATTCAAAGGGGCGGCCGGTCTTTCGCCCCGAACAAGCCACGACGATGCGTGCGATGCGCTGTGCGGCTGCGTGCCGCGCGGACGGCCGCTTTCCCGCCGCAGCTTCCTCTGCTCGGCGACGGCCGCCGGCCTCGGCGGTGCACTGCTGGCTTCGCCGGCTCGCGCGCAGGCCGCGGACGTGAAAATGGCAGCAGGCACCATCGACGTGCATCACCACTACTTTCCACCGGCCACCCAGGAAGCCACATTCAAATTGCTGACGGGCGTGTTCGGCGACGTGCCCGAGCGCATTCGTGACTGGAGCCCGGCCCGGGCGGTCGAGGAACTCGACCGGAATGGCGTCGCCAAAGCGGTCATTTCGACCTCCTCGCGACCGCGAGTCGACAATCTGACGCCGGAGCAGGCCCGCGCCCAGGCCCGCGAGGTCAACCAATACGGCGCCCGCATGGTGCAGGATTATCCCAGGCGCTTTGCCCAGTTCGGCTTCCTGCCAATGCCCGACGTCGCGGCCACGCTGCAGGAGATCGAATATGTCTTCGATGTCCTGAAAGTCCCCGGCGTCGGCATGATGACCAGCTACGGCGATCTGTGGCAGGGCAATCCGGTGTTCGATCCCGTGCTGCAGGAACTGCATCGAAGGAAAGCGGCGGTCTTTTGTCACCCCCTGCCCGCGCAATGCTGCACGGCGCTGATGCCGCGCGTGGCGCCGCGGGAAGCGCTGTTCCTCGAATTTCCCTATGACACCGGCCGTGCCGTCGTCAGTCTGCTGATGAGCGGCGCGTTCGTGAAGTATCGCGACATCCGCTGGATCTTCTGCCACTGCGGTGGTCCGCTCATGGCGCTGGCGGGAAGAATTCGCAACGCCATGTCGGAAATGCCGCCGGACGTCGTCGCCCGGATGGCGCCCAACGGGCTCGATTACGAGCTTCGCCGCCAGTATTACGACACGGCGGACGCCGCCTATGCGCCGACCATGGCGGCGATCCTGAATTATATTCCCAGGTCGCAGATTCTGTTCGGCACCGACTATCCCTTCCTGCGCATCCAGACCAACGCCAGGGAGATCATGGACCGGGGACTGCCGGCGGAGGACATGCTGGCGCTCCAGCGTGGCAACGTCACCGCTTTGATGCCGCAGCTGGCAAGTTGATTTGCAGGACGGCCCGATGCGCTTAAGCTTGATCCGGTCGAATTGCTTTGAATAGGAGGCCGGCAGAAACCATGTTGAAGGCACTCTGGAAGAAATGGACCATTGATAAACCTGCAGCATTCGGTGATCTGCTGTGGGACGTCTTTGTCGTGCAGCTGGCGGCCTTTCTCGACCGGCTGACGTTGCGGCGGATCATCGCCTTCATCCCCGTCGTCATTCTTGTCCTGGCCTACTACCACAGCATCCCGATTCCGCCCGAACTGATGCTGCTGGGTGATTTCCTGGCGTATATCGATATCTTCTCGGTGTTGTTCCTGCTTGGCGTTCTGAGCCGTGTCGCGACGATCGTGTTCATCGCCAGGCAGGTGTCGGCGCGGATTGCAGGACTGGCGGCCAGTCTGACGGCGCGGGCACGGCGGCTGGATTTCCGTCATCGCCGCACGCCTGGTACCGGCGGTCGGAAACGGCTGACGACGAGACAAGGGCATGATGACGATGAGCCCGCCATGGCGGGCGGTCTGGCCTGGGCCTGACACACGAGCCGGTCGGGAACCGCCGGGACGAGAAGCGAATGTGGTGCGGTAGCCATCGCAGCGCAGCCCGGCCAGTTCATCGCGCGCCAGTGGCGTCATGATGGTGCCGGGGCTGATCGATCAGAACGTGGTCGCGCCTGCAAATCCTCCCAGCGCGGCATTAGCCACCTCAAAATCCTGATCGCCATGTCCGGAGCCGACGCCGATACCGCCGACAACCTGTCCCTCGACGATGATCGGCAGGCCGCCGCGGAGATTGACCATGTCGCCGTCGGTGGCGATGGCCAGTTTGAGTTCGATGGCGGGATCGATGCCGCCGGTCGGCTTGCCGGTCGTCGCTGCGGTCATCGCCTTGCGTTGTGAGGATTGAATGCTGAGAACGCGCGCCCCGTCCATTCGGATGAATGCGAGCAGGTTACAGCCTTCGTCAACGATGGTGATGCATTGCGGTACGCCCATGACGCGGGCGTGTTCGACCGCTGCATCGAGCAGGACCCGGGCTCCGGCGTCGGTCAGGCGAATAGCCGTGCGCGTCAAAATCATGGGGCCCCCTAATCTTCGAGTTGATCGTTTCTCAGGTCTGTCACCAGCATCGCACCGGCGGCGTGGGTAACGAAGCGGGAAATGCCCGATCGCTCCAGCGCCGCGAGCGCGGTAAGACCGCAGCCCCAATACATCGGCACTTCGCCCGGCAATGGCAGCAGCAATTCACCGAAGTCCGGCCGTTCGATATCGGCAATGCCGAGCGCTTGCGGATCTCCAATATGCAGCGGACCGCCGTGAACACGGCTGAAGCGGCCGGTTATTTCCGTGACGGTGGCAACGTCGCGCGCCGCGAATGGCCGCATCGAGACCACCAGCGGGCCGCTGAAGCGGCCGACGGCGATGGTGTCGCGTGTCGTGCGGAATAGTGGCCCCTGGATACCCAGTTCGATATGGCGCATCCGCACCTTGGCGCGAGCCAGCGCATCCTCCATGGAGAACCAGCAACCGATGGCAATTGCGACGTGGTGGTCTTGCCAAAGGTCGAAAATGTCGGTGGTGGTTCCGGCCCGCTCACCGGCACGATAGACCCAATATTTGGGCAGATCCGATCGAACGTCGATGTCATGTCCGAGTTTCGGCAGACGCCAGTCGCCCGGCTCCCCAACCGCCAGAACCGGGCAGGCCTGCGCATTGGCATGGCAGAAAGCGACGAAGTCGGTGGCGTGCCGCGCCGGAAGGATCGCGAGATTGGCCTGCACATAGCCCGGCGCCTGGCCCGTGGTGATTCCACAGAAGTCACCCCGCCGCGCGGCGAGCCGCAGTTCGTGCGCGGAAGCGTGCGCGCTTACCATGACCGGACGATGCCGCCGTCGATGCGCACCATGGTTCCCGTCATATAGCTGGCCTGGGTGCTGCAAATGAAAGCCGCGGCCGCGCCCATTTCTTCGGTCGATCCATAGCGTCCCAGCGGAATGGCCGCAAACGACCGCGCCCGAACGGTTTCGATCGGCAAGCCTTCCCTCTCCGCAACCGCGGCATCGGTCAGGCGCACCCGTTCGGTATCGATGCGGCCGGGCACCAGGATGTTGACCGTGACGCCGTCGGCCGCCACTTCGCTCGACAGCGTCTTCGACCAGCCGACGACAGCGGCCCGCAGACTGTTGGAGATGGCGAGGATCGGGATCGGCTGCATGACACCCGACGAAATCACCGTGACGATCCGGCCCCAGCGCCGCGCGCGCATGGCGGGCAGCAGGGCGTCGGTCAGCGCAATGATGCTCAACACCATTTCGTCGAAACTGCCGCGCCATTCATCCAGCGGCCGGTTGCTGGCCCCGCCATAGGGCGGTCCGCCGGTATTGTTGATCAGTATGTCGATCGGACCGAAGGACTTGGTGATCCGTTCGGCGAAGCCGGCAAGCTCCGCGGACTTCTGCAGATCGATTTGCGCACTGGCGATCTGGCCCCGGGCCATCGGACGCAGTTCGGTCACCGCCGCCGCCAACCGCGCCGCATCGCGGGCGGCGATCAGGACGTCGGCGCCCTCAGTAGCCAACGCCCTGGCAATGCCGAAGCCGATGCCGCGATTACCGCCCAGAACCAGCGCGCGCTTGCCGGCAAGCCCTAGATCCATGCGTGGTCTCCGGCGCCACTCTGACGCGGCTTCACCTGTTCGGGTGACCCGCACTGCAGGAATTGTCCATGGCCTTTCCTGCCATGCAGCACGCCGCCATCGCAGATGACTTCGCCGCGCACCAACACCGTGATCGGCCAGCCCTGCACCGTCATGCCTTCGAATGGCGTGTAGTCGACATTATGGTGCAGGTCGGCATTGCGGATCACAACCCTTTTTTCAGGGTCCCAGATCGCGATGTCGGCGTCGGCACCGACGGAAATCGTGCCTTTGCGCGGATAGATTCCATAGATCCTGGCGGCGTTGGCCGAATTGAGCGCGACAAAACGTTCGATACCGATCCGGCCGGCGACCACACCCTCGGAAAACAGGATCGGCGCGCGGGTTTCCAGCCCCGGCAGCCCGTTTGCGACCTTGCGGAACGAGGCCTTTACGCCGTGCAGTTTCTTGCCGCCAGCGTCGAAACGATAGGGCGCATGATCCGACGACAATATGTCGAACAGCCCGTCCTTCAGTCCCTGCCAGAGCACCGCCTGGCTCGCCTTGTCGCGTGGCGGGGGCGAGCACATGCATTTGGCCCCCTCGAAATCCGGCAGGTCGAGATCCGCCTCGGTCAGCAGCAGGTATTGCGGACAGGTCTCGGCGCGAATGTTGAGGCCGCGCGCCCTGGCGCGGCGGATTTCGTCGGCGGCTTCCCGTCCGGAAACGTGCACGATCAAAATCGGCACGTCAGCGATCTCGGCCAGCGTGATCGCCCGATGCGTCGCCTCCCGCTCGACCGCCATCGGCCGGGAGGTGGCGTGATATTTGGGCTCGGTCTTGCCGGCCGCCTCCAGTCGCTCGGTCAACCAGGTCAGGCATTCGAAGTTCTCGGCGTGGATCATCACCAGCGCGCCGAGTTCGCGTGACGTCGCCAGCACGTCGAGAATCTGCCGGTCAGACAGCACCATCGCCTCGTAGGTCATGTAAACCTTGAGCGAGGTATAACCGGCTGCAACCAGCGCCGGCAGTTCCTGGCCCAGCACCGCTGCGGTCGGGTCGGAGACGACCATATGAAAGGCGTAGTCGAGGTAGGAATTGCCGGTGGCGCGTTGATGATAATCGGCGACCGCCGCACGCAGCGACTGGCCGCGATGCTGCACGGCGAAGGGAATGATCGTGGTGGTGCCGCCGAACGCGGCCGAACGCGAGCCGGTCTCAAAGCCATCCGCCATGATCGCCCCGCCCGATGCCAACCCTTTGGCGCGGGGTTGATCGAGGTGGCAATGGGCGTCAATGCCGCCGGGCAGTACCAGCCGGTGGCTGGCGTCTATTCTGCGCTCGCCTCCGGAAAGGCGTTCGGCCAGCGCGACGATGCGTCCGCCGGTGACGCCGACATCGCAGCGCGTGACGCCACCTGCCGTTGCAACCGTGCCGCCCGAGATAACGAGATCGAAGCTGCTCATGGTGTCATCCCATCATCATTCCGTCGCCACGCTTCGCCCAGAAGGTCATGCGTTGTTCGACGACGGCGAAGATCGCGTACATGACGATGCCCATGAAGGCGATCACGAACAGGCCGGCAAACACCAGTGGCGTGTCGAAGTTTGCGGTCGCGGCCATCATCAGGTAGCCAATGCCACTGCTGCTGGCGACGGTCTCGGAAATGATGGTGCCGACGAAGGCCAGCGTGATTGCAATCTTCAGCGAGGCAAAGAAGTAGGGCAGCGATCGCGGCAGTCCGATTTTGATCAGGATTTGCCGCTTGCGCGCCCCCAGCGAACGCAGCACGTCCAGCAGTTCCGGCTCGACGGTCGCGAGCCCGGTCGCGACATTTACCGCGATCGGAAAGAACGACACCAGAAAAGCGGTGAGGACCGCAGGTACTGCGCCGGTGCCGAACCAGATCACGAAGATCGGCACGACCGCGACCTTCGGCACGCTGTTGAAGCCGATCAGTACCGGGTAAAGCCCGCGATAGATCAGGCGCGACGAGCCAATGGCAATGCCGAGAAGGGCGCCGAGGACCACGGCGAGGATGAAGCCGACCACGGTACGCACCAGCGTATCCCATGAATTTTCCATGATCGGGTTGAACTGCGCCACGAAGGCCTGCGCGACCACACTGGGCCGCGGCAGAATGAAGTTCGGGACACCAAAGCCCACGCAAGTGAGTTGCCAGACCAGCAACAGGCCGACGACAAACAGCCAGGGCATGGCGGATTCGAGTTTTGCGTTCATGACGCCCGCACTTCGGCGATGCCGTTATGCAGGTCGCGGACCAGCGTGACGAATTCGGGCGCGTATTTGTCGCGCGGATGCGGCAGGTCGACGGCGCGGGTGGCAACGATACGACCCGGTCGTTTCGAGCAGACGTGGACTTTGTCCGCGAGATAGACCGCTTCAGTCAGGTCATGCGTCACCAGTATCACGGTGAAGCGCTGCGTCGCCCAGAGGTCGCGCAGCACCGCCCATAATTCCTCGCGGGTGAAGGCATCGAGCGCGCCGAATGGCTCGTCGAGCAACAGCAACGCCGGCTCGTGGATCAGCGCCCGGCACAACGACGCGCGTTGCTGCATGCCGCCGGACAACTGCCAGGGATAGCGGTCGCCGAAACCGTCGAGACCGACCGCTTTCAGCAGCGACAGGGCCTTGCGAACGTAGTCCTTGCGATTGGCGCGAAACCGGCCGGCATGCGGTTCGACAATTTCGAGCGGCAGCAGGATATTATCAAGCGTCGTGCGCCACGGCAGCATGATCGGATTCTGGAACGCCATGCCGACGATGCTGATCGGTGCCGCTACCTCCCTGTTCGCAACGATGACGCCGCCCCGCGTCGGCAGATGCAAACCCGAAACCAGCTTCAGCAGCGTTGACTTGCCACAGCCGGACGGGCCGACGACGGCCACGAATTCTCCCTGGTCGATCGACAGCGTGGCGTGGTCGAGAGCCAGCGTCGCGTTGGCTCCCGCGCCTGGGTAGGTCAGGCTGACGTCGGAGATTTCGACGAAGGCGCTCATTTCCGGGATCAGGGCACCTTGCGGATGGTGGCGTCCGGCAGATAGGCCGGATCGAACACGTCCTCCGGCTTGACGTTCGGCAACTGGAACGCGTCGGCGACCGTGGCCACCGACTTGCCGAAACGATCGGCGCGCACGCCGCCGAGACCGTCGGCCCTCGATTCCGCGGTAACCAGCTGGTTCTTGATCAGCCATTCGAGCTTCTCCAGTTCGATGGCTTCGTTCACCAGGCTCGAACGTTTCTTCACCGCCGCGATGGCGGCTTTCGGATCCTTGATGGCATCCTGCCAGCCTCTGGCCGTCGCCTTGACGAAACCCTTCACGACCGCAGGCTGCTCGGTGAGGATTTTCTTCGAGGCCAGAATGGCGTTGCCGTAAATGTCCATGCCGGCGTCGGAGTAGTACAGGAACTTGATGTCCTCGGGCTTGATGCCCTGACGCACCAGGTTGAAGTACATCGTCGAGTCGAAGCCGAGAATTCCGTCGACGTCACCCTTGAGCAGCATGGATTCGCGCAAGCGAAGGTCGCCGTAGGACCATTTGATCGAGTCGGCCTTGATGCCGGTGACGGCGGCGTAGGCCGGGAACAGCTTGTAAGCGCCGTCGCCGAGCGATCCGCCGATTTTCTTGTCGACCAGATCGGACGGTTTGGAGATACCGGCCTTGGCGAAGCTGCCGATCGACAGCGGCGAGCGGTAGTAGAGCATGTAGACGGCTTTGCCGGCATTGGCCGGATTCTTGGCATTGAAGTCGAGCAGCACGTTGATATCGCCGAAGCCGAAATCATAGGTGTTGCTGCCGATACGCGTGACCGCCTCACCCGAACCGCCGGACGGATCAAATGTCGGCTTGATGCCTTCTGCGGCGTAGTAGCCGCGCTCCTCGGCGAGGAAGAACGCCGCATTCGAGCCGTCGAACGGGGCGTTGAGTGATACTTTCACCGCTTCCTCGGCGCGAGCCGGCGCGATTGCCGCCAGCAGGCCGAAGCTAAGGGCGCCGAGCAGAAGACACCGTGACCGTGACACGCCGCAAACGTCGCCGAGATTCTTGGCCATGAAAACCTCCCATAGTTGCCGCCAGCTATGGTGCAAAGGCCGTGCCACATTGTGCGGTATAAATTTATCCAGATTGCTCAATATGTGGACTTGATTGCGCACAATCCGTCGCACACTATTCCGGCATGATGCCTAGGAAATCTTCCACCGGACCGAAACTGGTAGGCTTGAGCAACGCCTTCAACCGGCCCAGGGCCGACAATCTCGACCAGGTCTACGACCACATATTCGCGTCGATCGTCGACCAGCGGCTGCCGCCGGGGACCAAGCTCAACGAGCTGACGCTCTGCGAAATCTTCAATGTCGGTCGCCGGCAGATCGCCCAGGTCCTGAACCGTTTGTCCCACGACCGGCTCGTCACGCTCCACACCAACCGCGGCGCCTTTGTCGCCGCGCCGGAAGTCGCCGAGGCGCGCATCATCTTTGAAGCGCGCAAGGTGATCGAATGCGAGATTACCCGGATCGTCGCCACCGAGGCCGCGCGCGAGGCGCTCGATCCGCTGCGGCGCAATGTCGAGCAGGAGATGGCGCATCGCATGCACGGACGCCTGCGCGAGGCGATCCGCTCATCCGGGCAGTTTCATATCCTGCTTGGCGAGTTGGTCAAGAACGACATTCTCGCGGGCATGGTCCGGCAATTGGTGGCCCGTACGTCGCTGGTGGTGAGCCTGTACGAAAACCAGAGCACCATGAGTTGCTGGCACGACGACCACGGAGCCTTCATCAGGCTCCTGGAAGCTCGTCGCGTCGCGCCGGCCGTCAACCTGATGCGCAAGCATCTATCGGACGTCGAAGAAAGCCTGAATTTCGACCGCCACGCCCGCGATCCGCTGGATCTGCGAAGTGTCTACGCGCCTGGTGCGCGAGGTTGATTTTTAACGCCCTGTTCGTGACTGCCGATGTCTAGCTCTGGTCAAAAGCTGGCGTTGCCTGACACCCCAGCCGCTCAGCGGTGGCGTTGAAATCCCCGGCGACGATGTCCCAGTCACCGCGCGAACACCCCTGAGCGGACTTCGATAAATCCGAACATTTATCGTCTCGGCCCCTGACCGGGTTCGATCGAGGCTGCTATGGTCCGGAAATTGGGCACTGTACCCGGTTGGTCAAATGCGGCGACGCCAGTTCATTGGCCTGATCGGAGGCGCCGCCGCGTCGCCCCTTGCCGCGCGCGGACAGCAGAAAGCCCGCTACCCCACCATCGCCCTCATCGGGTTGGCCTCGACGAGCGACGAGGAGCGGGAAAACATCGGGGCGTTTGACGCAAGTGCGCGTGACGGGCATCGTTTATCGGCAGATTTCCGGTCGGGTGCCGACGACCCGCGTTGCTCTGGCTTACCGACGAGGAGAGACCTCACCCGTGGTCCAATTTCATCACCCGCGCCGTATCCTGATGCGTACGGGAATATGTCCGCGATGGGGCCCGAAGCGGACGATGCGGGCTGGTGGGTGGCGGCATACCAGCCCATCCGGCTACATTTGTTGAAGTATTGCGGTGCCTGGATCGCGCCCTCGGATTCAATTTGTGGGTCGAGCTTCGCGTCCGGCCCGTGCACGTTGACGGTCAAGCACCAGGGCCAAAACACGCACAACTATGTTGACAGGCACATCTGGGGCGGAAGGACGTTCGTCCGGGTCGAAACCGAGTCCAATGACGGCATTCTGGCCTTCGGCCGTCTCTACAGGCCAGAAGTCAAAGCGCGAGGCCAGATCCGGGTAAACGCCGCTGCGCACTACAGTTCCAGTCGCCAAGGACGATCGCGCCGCCTCCAATTCGGCTTCCTGGGGTTCTATGTCCCCGACTTGTTCGACGGATACCACCCTGCCGTCCGTAACGAGCATAACGACGACAGGAACCTGGAAGAGTGCTGCAAGAGCTTGGGAAGTGATTGAGACGATCGCGGTCGTATCATCAGCCGCGACGACGTCACGGGTATAGCTTTGCAGCACAGTCGTCTGCCTTCTTAACAGCGCCGCCTCGGTCGCTCTCTGGCGGGAAGTGAAGGCGACGCCACTGACGATGAGACCGACCACAAACAGCAGTCCAATTGCCCAGATGTTCGCCGGGTCGTCGACCGCCAGTGAGTAGCGAGGCTCAGTAAGGAAAAAATTGAAGGCCAGAGCGCCAAGTATCGCCGAACAGAGTGACGGACCCAGGCCGAGGCTAACGCCTGCGATGATCACTGGAACAACGAATAGAAGGGATAGGTTGGGGATGGTTACCTTGGTGTCGACACCGACAGCCACGACCGTCGCGGCGGCGGTCATTACAATTGAAGCAAGGTAGCGCAATGCCTCCGATGCTACAGGGCCCAAAAGAGGCTCGGCATCTGGCGGAGGCGCGTAGTCCTGCCGCAGCTTCGATTCAACGTCGGCCACCAGTTCAACTCCTGACTGGCAATTGGGCGGCACTCATCGGCTGAAGAGCAAATCAGCCAAAGCGAGGTCGCAGCATACACCAACTTCAGTGGTGCGTGGGCTGCATGAGACATAAATTCAATGCCCCACCTGGTTCGCCGTGGCAGCTCTGACCGACAATACGGACGAGGCACAGGGTCTCATGACGACCCGCATTTTTGTTGGGCCAATCGTCGCGACGACAATCGGCCGTCCGCCGACAAATTCCAAATGTATGAATCCACCAACTAACACCCGAGCCGGTCCGCGATGGCATTGAAATCGCCGGCAACGATATCCCAGTCGCCGTCGGCCTTGAAATCACGGTTCTGCAGCGGACCGTATTCGGTCGGTCGCGCCACGAAGGCGGTCTTCAGGCCCAGTCGGCCTGCCGCCTCGAGATCGTTGTTGTGCGCCGCCACCATCATCACCTGCCCGGGCTCGAGCCCCAGCAGCCGTGCCGCGCCGAGATAGACCTCGCGGTCCGGTTTGTAGTGCTCGAACAATTCCGCCGACAGCACCAGGTCCCACGGCAGGCCGGCGTGCTTGGCCATGTTGGTCAACAGCGCCACGTTGCCGTTCGACAGCGGGGCGATGATGAACTTGTCCTTGAGGCGGGTCAGGCCGGAAACACTGTCCGGCCACGGATTGAGCCGATGCCAGCCCATGGTGAGGTAGGTGAGATCGGCCTCGCTCAAGCCGGCAATGCCGAACCGGGCGACCAGTTTTTCCAGGCTGCGCCGGTGCAACGTATCGAGGATGACATAACCGCGTTCGGGATGCTTGCGCACCTCGTCCATCGAGGCCATGTAGACCCCGCGCCAGGCATCGACCAGCGCGGTCCAGTCCGCCTTGATGCCGCGCGTCTTATCCCATGCGGTGAAGTCGGCGATCAGGCTGCTGCGCCAGTCCACCACGGTGCCGAACACGTCGAACACCAGGGCTTTGACTTGGGAGAGATCGGTTGTCATCGTTCTTGCACTCCGCGAACTGAAACGAAGCTTCCCCGCCGTCATTGCGAGCGAAGCGAAGCAATCCAGGGCAACAAAGAAAGACTGGATTGCTTCGTCGCAAGAACTCCTCGCAATGACGCGGCGAATGTCGTGGCCTAAAACAGCTTCCGATACTGCATGAATCCCGGATTGTCCGCGACCTTGTCGTAAAGAACGCGCGCGGTCGTGTTGTCGGGCTGCGTCAGCCAGTAGACCCGGCTCGCGCCCTCAGCCCTCGCCTTGTCGTACACCGCCTCGATCAGCGCACGCCCGAGGCCGAGGCCACGGGCGCTTTCGGCGACGAACAGATCCTGCAGGTAGCAGTAATTGCCCGGGGTCCAGGTGGCGCGATGGTACAGGTAGTGCACGATGCCGGTCAGCCTGCCGTCGACATAGGCGCCGAGCAGGAACATTGGCTCGTCGGGATCGTGAAACCTCTTCCAGGCGACATCGCTGGTGCCGGGCGCCAGCGTTGCCTTGTAGAAGGCGATATAGCCGTCCCACAGCGGCTCCCATGCCGCGCGCTCGTCACGGCCGACCGGGCGGATGACGACGTTGCCGGGCATCGTCGCGCCTTTAGTCGAGATGGAATTTGTCGAGCTGGCGATGGTCCGCCCTGATGCGACGCACGGTGCCGGTCACCGAGCGCATCACCACGGTCTCGGTCTCGATCACATCCTTGCCGAACTTGACACCGTCGAGAAGCGAGCCGGTCGTAACCCCGGTCGCTGAGAACAGGCAGTCGCCCTTCACCATGTCCTCGATCTCGTATTTCTTCTTGGCGTCTTTGATGCCCATTTTCAACGTCCGCTCACGCAACGCCTCGCTGTCGATGATGAGGCGGGTCTGCATCTGACCGCCGATGCAACGCAGTGCAGCCGCGGACAGCACGCCTTCCGGCGCGCCGCCGACGCCGATGTACATGTCGATCCCGGTCCGCGCCTCGGCGCACTGGATGACTCCGGCCACATCGCCATCGCTGATCAGGCTGACCGCAGCCCCCAGCTTGCGGATCGCCGCAATTTTCGTGGCATGGCGGGGGCGGTCGAGCAGGATGACGGTGATCGCCGACGGCTTGACGCCCTTGGCCTTGGCCAGCGCAACGATGTTTTCTTCCACCGGCGCATCGAGGTCCACGGTGCCTTTGGGATAACCCGGACCGATCGCGATCTTTTCCATGTAGCAATCCGGCGCGTGCAGCAGCGTGCCGCCATCGGCCATCGCAATTGTCGCGATGGCGCCCGGCATGTTCTTGGCACAAAGTACCGTGCCCTCCAGCGGATCGACGGCGATATCGACCTTTGGCCCGTGTTTGCTGCCGACTTTCTCGCCGATGAACAGCATCGGCGCCTCGTCGATCTCGCCCTCGCCGATCACGACGGTGCCGTCGATCGGCAGTTTGTTGAGTTCACGCCGCATCGCATCCACCGCGGCCTGGTCGGAAGCCTTGTCCAGGCCGCGTCCGCGCAGCCGCGCCGCCGAGACCGCCGCCCGCTCCGTCACCCGCACGATTTCGAGCGTCAGGATACGCTCCAGCAATTGCTGCGGCGGGACGGAAATATTCGTCGGCATCGGTTCAAACTCCTTCAAAACATCGTGGCGGAACAGCGAGCCCGCCTGGTCAATTCTTTTCGATCCGTATCACCTGCGGCCGACCGCTGATCACCTTGTCGCGCTGCACCGCCTGCAAGGCGCGATGCACGGCATCTTCGCTGGTCGCATAGGTAATCAGGATCACCGGAACCGGCGCGGCCTTGCCGCCTGGGCTCGCCGCATCGCCCGATCCGTCGGGATGGCGCTGCACGATGGATTCGATCGAAATCTTCTGCTCCGCCAGCCGCGTCGCAATGGTCGCCGCGGTGCCGGTCAGATCGCGCGCCATCAGGCGAATGTAATAGCCGCCCTCGTGGCGTTCCATCGGCGCCTTCTTGATGGCACGCAGCCGGGCTGCCGGAAGCCCGAACGGCCGCGCGCGAATGCCGCGCGCGACATCGGCGATGTCGGCCACCACGGCGGATGCGGTCGCCGCGCCCCCGGCCCCCGGGCCGACCAGGGTGATCGGCGGGATGCCGGCGCCGTCGATCGTCACCGCGTTGGTGACGCCCATCACCTGCGCGATCGAGGACGTCCGCGGCACCATGGTCGGGTGCACGCGCTGCTCGATGCCCTTGGCGGTGCGCACCGCGACGCCGAGCAGCTTGACCCGGTAGCCAAGTTCGGACGCGGCGCGAAGGTCTTCCGGCGCGATCGACGAAATACCCTCCACATAGACCGCGCTCTGGGCGACCTTGGTGCCGAAGGCGAGACTGGCTAATATCGCGAGCTTCTGGGCGGTGTCGTGCCCGTCGACGTCGAACGACGGATTGGCCTCGGCATACCCCAAGCGCTGCGCATCCTTCAGGCATTGGGCGAACGACAGCCCCTCCTGCTCCATCCGGGTCAGGATATAATTGCAGGTGCCGTTCAGGATGCCGTAGACCCGGTTGATTTCGGTTCCGGCCAGACCCTCGCGCAGGGTCTTGATGATGGGAATGGCGGCGCCGACCGCGGCTTCGAAATTCAGCGCGCCGCCGTGCTTTTCGGCGAATGCCGCCAACCGCAGGCCGTGCCGCGCGATCAGCGCCTTGTTGGCGGTGACCACCGACTTGCCGGATCGCAGCGCGGCCTCGATGGCGGACAGCGCGGGATCGCCGACCCCGCCCATCAATTCGACCAGGCAATCGATGCCGGGATCGTTGGCTATCGCCAGCGCATTGCGGGCCCATTCGATGCCGCGCAGGTCGAGGCCACGTTTCTTGACTTTTGAGCGCGCGGTGACCGCGACCACGCGCACGCCACGACCGCAGCGCGCCGACAGGATACGGCTTTGCTGCTCGATGAGACGGACAACCTCGGCGCCAACGGTGCCGAGGCCCGCGATACCCACTTTGAGGGGTGCGACCATAACGCGCTAAACCTGCCGGAAACTGATTTTGAGTCGGCCTATCGCCGGTTGGCGAGAGGAACCACGTTGTGCAACGTTTCCAGCCCGCTTTCAAGGAAGCGGCGCACGTTGCGGGCGGCCTGGCGGATGCGCTGCTCGTTTTCCACCATGGCGATGCGGACAAAGCCCTCGCCGTGCTCGCCGAAGGCCACGCCCGGCGACACCACGACTCCCGACTTTTCCACCATCAGGGTGGCGAACTGCATGCTGCCGACCTCGCCAAACGCCTTCGGCAGCGGCGCCCAGGCGAACATCGACGCTTGGGGCGGCGGGATATCCCAGCCGGCACGGCCGAACGACTCCACCAGCGCGTCGCGGCGCTTGCGATAGGTCTCGCGCATTTCGCGGATGCAATCGTCGGGCCCGTTGAGCGCCGCGGTGGCGGCCACCTGGATCGGGGTGAAGGCGCCGTAGTCGAGATAGGATTTCACTCGCGCCAGGGCCGCGATGATGCGCTCGTTGCCGACCGCAAATCCCATGCGCCAGCCGGCCATGGAAAACGTCTTCGACATCGAGGTGAATTCGACCGTGACGTCGATGGCGCCGGGCACCTGCAGTACCGATGGCGGCGGCTGCTTGTCGTCGAAATAGACCTCGGCGTAGGCGAGGTCCGACAGGATGAAGATCTCGTGCTTTTTCGCGAACGCCACCAGGTCCTTGTAGAAATCGAGGTTGGCGACGTAAGCGGTCGGGTTCGATGGATAGCAGACGATCAGCGCAATCGGTTTCGGGATCGAGTGGATGATGGCGCGTTCCACCGCCTCGAAAAATTGCGGCGTCGGTTCGGAGGGAACCGAGCGGATCACGCCGCCCGCCATCAGGAATCCGAAGGCATGGATCGGATAACTCGGGTTCGGGCATAGCACCACGTCGCCGGGCGCCGTGATCGCCTGCGCCACATTGGCAAAGCCTTCCTTGGAGCCGAGCGTCGCCACCACCTGGGTTTCCGGGTTGAGCTTGACGCCGAAACGGCGGCCGTAATAGGCGGCCTGGGCGCGGCGCAGGCCGGTGATGCCGCGCGACGCCGAATAGCGATCGGTCCGCGGTTTTCCTAAGGTTTCCTTGAGCTTTTCGATCACATGGGGCGGCGTCGGCAAATCCGGATTGCCCATGCCGAGATCGATGATATCGGCCCCGGCGTTCCGCGCGGCCGCCTTGGCCCGGTTGACCTGCTCAAAGACATAAGGCGGCAGACGGCGGATGCGGTAAAATTCTTCCATGGCCTTGCTCCGGAGCCGCCAGCCCAAGGCGAAGTCGCCTGCGGCTAACGGGGGGTGATGCTGCGCGCACGTTCACGCAAATAAAACGCGCTCGTTCAATGGCTTAGAGCTGATCCAGACGCCAAACCAGCCTGACCGTTGCTTCGATCTGCGTGAACTTGCGGCTGAATCGCGTCCTTTTTATCACGGACGCCCGGCGACACCAGCCATCGGGCTAGGTTTTAGCGGGAGCCTCTTACCCTCCCCTGGAGGGGGAGGGTAAGAAAGAGCGCTGCGTTCAGGGGATCACGCTCGAACGATGCCGCTCATTTTTTGGCCGCAGCCGGAGCCGGAGCCGTGGCGCCGCTGCCCACCGCAGCCTGGCGATCGCGGGCGGCGATCAGCTCTTTCTCGATCCTGGCCTGCTCGGCGGTATCCAACACGGCCTGGTCCCGATCCGCCGGCATGTCGTGGATCGCGGGGTAGGTGCCGGCCTCCTTCGGCCGGCCGGGCGCGTCGGCGGGAACTCCGACCAGCGGCAGATCCGCGATCGAGGTCGCGCAACCGCCCAGCAGCAGCGCCAATAGCGCCAGCGCGGCCAAGGTCCGTCCCCTGCGGTCAGCGTCGTCCACCATGAACTCCAAAAAACTCCCAGAAACCTGACACCCCGACGACGCTGAAATCTGGCGCTTATTTCAGCAGTGCGCCTCGCCACCGATCATTATCGCTCCAAACGATTAAGACCCGCAGAACAAATCCTGTTCTGTGGACTTCAATATGACCAAACCAAGATACTTCTTCGCGCTGCAGCACATCGAAACCAGCAGGGCGGATCGAACTGTGCCATCATCGAACCATATGTGACCCGCGCGTCACAAGTGGTGACCCTGGTCGCAGGGAACCTTGTGAGCCGCGGGGTCACAAGATGTGACCCCGGTCGCAAGAAACCTTGCGACCTAGGTCGTAGGCATGATGTTTACGACCTGGGTCACGAGAACTTTGAAATGAGACTGTAGCTGTTCGCCATGAGTGACGTGACCTCCGACTCCCAGGCCGCCAAAGGCGCCGACAAGACCGCCGGGAAGACGTTCGACCCGGAGGCCTTTGCCTTGAATTTCGCGCGCGCCATGGAAAGCAGCGGCCAGGCGCTCGCAGCCTATCTCAAACCGCGCGACAACGGTGAAATCAAGGACAAGCCGCCGGCCGAGGTCGGCGAGGTGATCAAGACCTTCACCACGGTGGCCGATTACTGGCTGTCCGACAAGGACCGCGCCGCCGATCTGCAGATGAAACTCGGCAAGAGCTATCTCGACCTGTGGGGCTCATCGGCGCGCCGCCTTGCCGGCGAGCAGGCCGCCCCGGTGATCGAACCGCCGCCCCGCGACAAGCGTTTCAGCGACCCGGAGTGGAAATCCAACCAGTTTTTTGAATTCGTGATGCAAGCCTATCTGCTGACGACGCAATGGGCGCAGGACCTGGTCCGCAACGCCGAAGGCCTCGACCCGCACACCCGCAAGAAGGCCGAATTCTATGTCCAGCAGATCACCAATGCGCTGGCGCCTTCGAACTTCGTGCTGACCAATCCGGAATTGCTGCGCACCACCGTGCAATCCAGCGGCGACAACCTGGTTCGCGGCATGAAGATGCTGGCCGAAGACATCGAGGCCGGCAAGGGCCAGCTGCGGATCCGCCAGTCCGACCCGGCCAATCTCGAGGTTGGCGTCAACATGGCGACGACGCCGGGCAAGGTGATCTACCAGAACGAGGTGATGCAGCTGATCCAGTATCAGCCGGCGACCGAGAACGTGCTGCGCACGCCGCTCCTGATCGTGCCGCCGTGGATCAACAAGTTCTACATTCTCGATCTGCGGCCGGAAAAATCCTTCATCAAGTGGTGCGTCGACCAGGGCCTCACCGTGTTCGTGATCTCCTGGGTCAATCCGGACAAGAGCCTCGGCGGCAAGACCTTCGACGACTACATGAAGGAAGGCCCGCTGGCGGCGATGGACGTCATCGAGCGCGCCACCGGGGAACTCAAGGTCCACACCATGGGCTATTGCGTCGGCGGCACCCTGTTGGCCGCGACGCTGGCATGGCTCGCGGAAAAGCGCCGGGTCCGGGTCACCTCGGCGACCTTCCTCGCCGCCCAGGTCGATTTCACCCACGCCGGCGACCTGATGGTGTTCGTCGACGAGGAGCAGATCGCGGCGCTGGAACGCGAGATGGAAGCCTCGCGGCGTGCTCGAGGGCAGCAAGATGGCGATGGCCTTCAACATGCTGCGCTCCAACGACCTGATCTGGTCCTACGTGGTCAACAACTACCTCAAGGGCAAGCCACCATCGGCGTTCGACCTGTTGCACTGGAATTCCGACGCGACGCGGATGCCGGCGGCCAACCATTCGTTCTACCTGCGCAACTGCTATCTGGAAAACAAGCTGTCCAGCGGCACCATGGTGCTCGACAACACGCTGCTCGACCTGTCCAAGATCAAGGTGCCGATCTACAACCTCGCCACCCGCGAGGACCACATCGCGCCAGCGGACTCGGTGCTGTACGGGTCGCAGTTTTTTGGCGGCCCGGTGAAGTACGTGCTATCGGGATCCGGCCATATTGCCGGCGTGGTCAACCCGCCGGCCTCGGGCAAGTATCAGTACTGGACCAACGACATCATCCACGACATCAAGCTTGCCGACTGGCTCAAGGGCGCGCAGGAGCATTCGGGCTCATGGTGGCCGGACTGGCGCAGCTGGCTCGCCGGCATCGATGCCGAGGAAGTGCCCGCGCGACCGGTCGGCAGCGAGGCCTTGCCGGCGATCGAGGACGCGCCCGGCAGCTATGTCCGGGTGCGTGCGTAGATCGTAGGTTTATGCCTCTACGATCCAATTCTCGCCGTCATTGCGTTCGCGAAACCGTGACATCGGAAAACCTCGGCAACCGCATTGGCGTTGTCGCACCGACCGACTATGATTTGGCAAAACCGCAGGGGAGTTTCCGATGACGCGCGAATTGTTCTGGCTGACACTGACGGTGATTTTGACCGGCCTGTTGTGGGTGCCTTACGTGCTGAACCGTTGCATGGTTCGCGGCCTCACTGGCGCCATGGCCAATCCGTCGCGCGACCAGAAACCGCATGCGCCGTGGGCGACGCGGCTGATGTTCGCCCACGACAATGCGGTCGAAAACCTCATCATCTTCGCGCCGCTGGTGCTGATCCTCGCCGAGATCGACTATTCCAGCAAATGGACGGTGATGGCCTGCGCGGTCTATTTCTGGGCACGCGTCGTCCATCTCGTCGTCTACACGCTCGGGCTGCCGGTGTTCCGCACCCTCGCCTTCACCGTGGGTTTTATTGCCCAGGTCGTGCTCGCGCTGGCGATTTTCAAGATCGTCTGAGGGCCGATCTCTCCCCGGCTTCCGCGGGGGAGAGATCCGACGAGCCTCACGGAAACAGCGCAATCTGCTCAAGTCCCATGGTCTCGGGAAATCCGAACATCAGGTTCATGTTCTGGATCGCCTGCCCCGCCGAGCCCTTGACCAAATTGTCCAGCACCGAAACGACGATGGCGCGGCTTTTGATGCGATCGGCAAACACGCCGATCTGCACATGGTTGGACCCGCGCACGTTCTGGGTCTGCGGAATGACGCCGGCCTTCGCGACATGCACGAAGGGTTCGTCGCGGTAGGTCTCTCCCAGCACATCGCGCAGATCGTCCACGCTCGCGCCGTTGAGCCTGACGTAACACGTGCAGAGTTCGCCCCGGCTCATCGGCACCAGATGCGGCGTGAAGTTAACCGTCACCGCGGATCCCGCCGCAACGCCGATCTCCTGCTCAATCTCGGCCAGATGCCGATGCGCCGCTACCGAATACGTCGAAAGCCCCTCGCCGGCCTCGCTGAACAGCGTTTGCTGCTTGAGGCCACGGCCCGCGCCGGTAACGCCCGACTTCGCATCGATGACGATATCGTCCGCATCGATCAGCTTCACGATGGGCACGAGTGAAAGCAGGGCCGCCGTCGGGTAGCAGCCCGGACAGGCGACCAGCCGCGCGGCGGCGATCTTGTCGCGATAAAGCTCGGTGAGACCATAGATGGCCTCGCCCTGAAGCTCCGGCGCGCGGTGCTCGTGACCGTACCACTGACGATATGCGTCGGCGTCGCGAAGCCGGAAATCGGCCGACATATCGAGAATTTTGATGGTCGGATTGGCGACGAGGACAGCGGCGATGGCCTCCTGCGTCGTGCCGTGGGGCAATCCGCAGACCATGGCGTCGAGCGTGGTCCAGTCGGCATCTTCCCATTTCACGAGACGCGGCAGATCCAGCATGAAAAAATGCGGAAACACCTCGTCCATCGCCTTGCCGGCGTGGGTATTGGCGGTGAGAACCGCGATCTCGACATTCGGGTGCCGCGCCAACAGGCGTACCGCGTCGGCGCCCGTGTAGCCGGACGCACCGAGAATACCGATCTTCTTCTTTTTCACGTTCATGGCGAACTCCTGCTTGCAAGGAAGCCGCCAGATCGGAAACGCGTTGTTTTCAGGGAAAAGTGCCGCGGATCGGATCCGGCGGCAGGGGCGATGATCTTAAACGCGAACGTCCGCCCATACCGCGATGATGCGGCGGCGGCGAGCAATGACGTTGGTCGCGGTGTAGATCATGGGCGCCGCTATAGGGCCGCGCCCACGCTCGGTCAAGCTAGGTCGTAAACATGATGCCTACGACCTAGATCGCGCGCCAGATCCATGCGGCAATCTCCGAGATCACGTCGCCGAACAACAGCAGCGCCGCCGACCAGACGAATGCCGACAGGAAGTTCGCCACCTGAAACCGCCAATACGGCATTTCGAAAATTCCCGCCGCCAGCGGCACCGAAGCCCGCAACGGCCCGAAGAACCGGCCGATGAAAATGCTCGGCACGCCCCAGTTCCTCACGAAGGCTTCGCCGCGCGGCAGGATTTCGGGATAGCGCGACAGCGGCCAGATCTGCGCGACGTGATCCTTGTATTTGAAGCCGAACCAGTACGACAGCCAGTCGCCCAGCGCCGCCCCGATGCCGCCGGCGACCCACACCGGCCAGAAGCTGATGCCGGTGACGCCGATCAGCGCCCCGATGGCAACCAGCGCCCCCCAGGCCGGGATCAGCAGCGAGACGAAGGCGAGCGATTCACCGAAGGCCAGCAGCAGAACGATCGGAGCGGCCCAGGCCTGATGATCGCGCACAAAGGCGATCAAGCCTTGCCCCATGACCTCCATTCCGAACACCCTTCCGCGACGGCCTTGTTTCACGCATGGCGTCGAACCTATGTTCTGATGCCCGGGCACACGTAAGCCGGCCGACGCGATCACATCAAGTCACAACACCACCGGGGCCGGCTGCCGCCAGACCTCAGCCTTTGGCTCGCCGATCGTCGTGGCAAGGATGGGCGCTGTGCGTCGCTGATGGGCCCGGCCAACCCGGCCCTGGGCTATTGT
Organism: uncultured Alphaproteobacteria bacterium; assembly: GCA_963710235.1. Lineage (GTDB taxonomy): Bacteria > Pseudomonadota > Alphaproteobacteria > Rhizobiales > Xanthobacteraceae > Bradyrhizobium. Next base: position 624,111 of record CAVPZI010000004.1, on the reverse strand, counting down.
GCCGGAACGCCCTCGGTCACATTTGCAGGCTATTCCGTGGCATATTCGGGGAAATCGATTCGGCTGCGCCAAATCGCAGGTAAGACACGAGAAATTATGGCCAAAGCATTGAAAGCCAACACAAAACCAAAGGCCGACGACCTGTTCGGCGGTGCCCCTCACGCGGTCCGGCCGCCGCTGCGCGGGCCGCGGCCGCGCAAGGCGGTCCCGCGCAGCGCCGAGGCCGGCTACACTGCCGCCGATATCGAGGTGCTGGAAGGCCTCGAGCCGGTGCGCCGCCGGCCCGGCATGTACATCGGCGGCACCGACGAAAAGGCGCTGCACCACCTGTTCGCCGAAGTCATCGACAACTCGATGGACGAGGCGCTGGCGGGACATGCCTCCTTCATCGAGGTTGCGATGTCGGCGGATGGTTTTTTGACTGTCATCGACAACGGCCGCGGCATCCCCATCGACCCGCATCCAAAATTTCCGAAAAAGTCGGCGCTCGAAGTCATCATGTGCACGCTGCATTCCGGCGGCAAGTTCGACTCCAAGGTCTATGAGACGTCGGGCGGTCTGCACGGCGTCGGCGTCTCGGTCGTCAATGCGCTGTCGTCCCGGCTCGAAGTCGAGGTTGCCCGCGAGCAGAAGCTCTACAAGATGGCCTTCGAACGTGGCCATCCCAAGGGCAAGCTGGAAAGCCTCGGCAAGGTCAACAACCGCCGCGGCACCACCATCCGTTTCAAGCCCGATACCGAGATCTTCGGCGCCAAGGCCGCGTTCAAGCCGCAGCGCCTGTTCAAGATGGCGCGCTCGAAGGCCTATCTGTTCGGCGGCGTGAAAATCCGCTGGCGCTGCGACGCCGAACTGCTGCGCGGCCTGGAAGACGTGCCGGCCGAGGCCGAATTCCACTTCCCGGGCGGGCTGAAGGACTATCTCGGCGCCGCCATTCATGCCGACACCCTGGTGCATCCGGATGTCTTTTCCGGCAAATCCGGCCGCGTCGGCGGCCACGGCGGTTGCGAATGGGCGGTGGCCTGGACCGCCGACGCCGATGGTTTCCTGTCGTCCTATTGCAACACGGTGCCGACACCCGACGGCGGCACCCACGAATCCGGCATGCGCAGCGCCCTGCTGCGCGGCCTGAAGGATCACGCCGAACGCGTCGGCCAGGGCAAGCGCGCCGCCCCCATCACGTCCGAGGACGTCATGGTCGGCGCTGCGGTGATGCTGAGCGTATTCGTGCGCGAGCCGGAATTTCAGGGCCAGACCAAGGACCGTCTCGCCACCGCCGAGGCACAGCGCATCGTCGAAACCGCGATCAAGGATCCGTTCGACCATTGGCTGTCGGCCAATCCGCTGCAAGCCAACAAGCTGCTGGAATTCGTGGTGGAGCGCGCCGACGAGCGGCTGCGCCGCCGCGCCGAAAAGGAAATCTCGCGCAAGACCGCGGTCAAGAAGCTGCGGCTGCCCGGCAAGCTCGCCGACTGCACCAATACCGCCGCCGAAGGCTCCGAACTGTTCATCGTCGAGGGCGACTCGGCCGGCGGCAGCGCCAAGCAGGCACGCGACCGCAAGACCCAGGCCGTGCTGCCGCTGCGCGGCAAGATCCTCAACGTTGCCTCCGCCACCAAGGACAAGCTGGTCGCCAACGCCCAGCTCGGCGACCTGATCCAGGCGATCGGCTGCGGCACCGGAGCGCATTACCGCAGTGAGGACCTGCGCTACTCCCGCATCATCGTCATGACCGACGCTGACGTCGACGGCGCCCATATCGCCTCGTTGCTGATCACCTTCTTCTACCGGCAGATGCCGCATCTGATCGATGAGGGCCATCTGTTTCTCGCGGTGCCGCCGCTCTATCGCCTGACCCACGGCAGCAAGACGGTCTATGCCCGCGACGACGCCCACAAGGACGCGCTGTTGAAGAGCGAATTCAACGCCAATGCCAAGGTCGATGTCGGCCGCTTCAAGGGCCTCGGCGAAATGATGGCGGCGCAACTCAAGGAAACCACCATGGACCCGGCCAGGCGCACATTGCTGCGGGTAAAACTCCTGACCGAGGACCGCGAGGGCACCGCCGATTCCGTGGAACGGCTGATGGGCAACAAGGCCGAAGCGCGCTTCGCGTTCATCTCCGAAAAGGCCGAGTTCGCCAGCGAGGATCTGCTGGACGTCTGAGCAATTGGTCCCGCCGGATTGACTTCGCACTGCCGCCGGTGCGGAATGTGCTGATGCGCACCGTTTCGCTCGTCGTCGGCATTTTGGCCCTTCTGATTGGCCTGCTCTGGATCGGCCAGGGCACCGGCACCGTGAACTGGCCGTCGTCGAGCTTCATGATCAGGCAGATCCAGTGGGCGTATTATGGCGCCGCGCTGGCGCTCGTCGGCCTGGTCCTGATCTGGCGCGCCAGACGCTGATCCGACGCGGCCAAAGCCCTTCGCACTGAAAATCCTCCGGCCTTCAGGTGACAACCATGACCGCTTCTCCCTTCGATCTCGCCGGCAAGGTCGCCATCGTCACCGGTGGCAACGGCGGCATCGGGCTTGGCATGGCGCGCGGGCTGGCGAATGCCGGCGCCGCGATCACCATCGTCGGGCGCAACGCCAGGAAATCCGACGCCGCGGCTGCCGCGATCCGGGAAAACGGTGGCAAGGCGATTTCGATCGTGGCCGACGTCGGCGATGCGCAAGCCGTCGCTGCCATGGTCGAAGCCACCACGCGCCAGCTCGGCCGGATCGATATTCTGGTCAACAACGCCGGCATCAACATTCGAAAGCCCCCGCAGGCGCTGGACATCGCGGAATGGGACAGCGTCATCAAAACCAACCTGACCAGCGCGTTCCTGTGTTCGCAGGCGGCGTATCCGGCGATGAAGCAGGCCGGCGGCGGCAAGATCATCAATATCGGTTCGATGATGTCGATCTTCGGCGCCAGCTTCGCGCCCGCCTATGCCGCCAGCAAAGGTGGCATCGTCCAGTTCACTCGCTCCTGCGCTGTCGCCTGGGCAGCGGACAACATCCAGGTCAACGCGATTTTGCCGGGCTGGATCGATACCGACCTGACCCGGGGCGCCCGCCAGCAAATCGATGGCCTGCATGACAAGGTTCTGGCCCGTACACCGGCGGCACGCTGGGGTGAAATCACCGATTTCGCGGGGATCGCGGTGTTTCTGAGCTCGGCGGCCTCGGATTTCGTCACCGGCACCGCGATTCCGGTCGACGGCGGCTTCTCGGTGATGGGTTAAATTCCTATTAATTCAGGGATTTACGGTATTCCCGTAGCGGTCGCCCAGCGCTGTGCTGCTGATTTGGGCGACGTCGTTTTCCGGCGTGTGTGGTGTGCCGGCAACAGCATTTTTCGAAACAGGCCGTATAGTCGGGATCAAGTTTCCGACTCGACCATTCGCATGGCATCGCCAGCCACCAAGATTACTGGGGAATTGAAATGAAAAGATTGATCATTGCGCTGACCACCGTTGCAGCATTCTCCGGATCGGCGCTGGCGGCGGATTTGCCCGCCCACACCTATTCCAAGGCTCCGGTCGTGATGGCCCCGGTCTACAACTGGACCGGCTTCTACGTCTTCGGCGGCGTCGGCGCCGGCGTCTGGGATGCCAACCAGGATACCCGCACCGCCGCCACTGGAACCATCCTGAGCGTCAATCGCAAGTCGGGTGGCGACGGCTGGTTCGGCACGGTCGGCATGGGTTACGACTGGCAGTTCAACCAGTCCTGGGTCGCCGGCATCTTCACCGACGGGCAGTTCGGCGCCCTGAAGGGCAACATGGAAGATCAGTTCAACGGCGTGGCCGGCACCACGAAGAACACGACCAGCTGGGCTGCCGGTGTTCGCCTCGGCTATCTGGTCGCTCCGAACGTTCTCTCCTACGTCAACGGCGGCTACACCGGTGCCCGGTTTAGCGGCGCCACCCTGTTGACCACCGCGGGCGTCCCGATCACAACCACCCCGGGCTTCCAGCAAGGTGGCTGGTTTATCGGCGGCGGCGTCGAGAACAGCCTGAACTTCTTCGGCATCAGTTCTCCGGGCTGGTTCATGAAGACCGAATATCGCGCGGCGTCGTACAGCCGTGCCACCCTGACAGAATCGTTCGTCGCGACTGGCTTGCCGACGGGCTTCAACGTCAGCTTCAGGCCGATTGAGCAGACCGTCAGCACCTCGCTGGTCTACCGCTTCAACTGGGGTGGCCCGGTCGTCGCAAAGTACTGATTTTATTCACTAATCTGCAAGAAAGCTCCGGCCTCGGCCGGAGCTTTTTTGCGTTCTGGCCGGCCAGACAGCACGCAACGCCTGTAGATTTCGCAAACCGCATTACCTTCAGGAAATCGTCCAGATTGCCGACATTTTGCGTGTTCAGCGACGGAAACTCTTGATCTCCGAGACGCTGCCATCCTGATAGGTCAATTCCACCGATACTGACTTGGTTGCCGGCGGCAGCTTTACATAGGGCTGCGCCTCGTAGGGTATCGCCGATGGATCGCGCGGATCGCAGGGCGGCATCTTGAACACCTTGTCGGGCACCGTGGTGTCGATGCCGAAGCGTGCCTCGCGAATGGCACAGCGGTAGGACATCAACTGCGTGTAGTAGACCAGAAGCCCGTTGAATTCGCGAAACGACAGCCAGCTCGTCGCGGTCATGTCGAGGATCTTGCGCTGATCGCGGACCAGCGCCGCCTGGGGATCGAATTTGATCGGAAACGGCCCCTGCATTTCGCCTGATATGTCGACATAGCGGACCTAAATCGTCGCGGCCGGCGCGTCGGCGGCAAGCTCGATGGACGGATTGGGCATCCGCTTGCGGGTGCGTGGATCGAGCGTGTCGATGAACCCGGTCTCGCGAAAGTCGCCGCTGTCGCCGATCCGCCAGGAAATCCCCAAGGTCGGATCGGCGATCGAAAACACCACGGTCCAGCCACCATTGTGGCGGGAGAACATGGCGATCGGCGCGTTGACTGAATCGTTCGAAGGCGCGTTGCGCGGCGACGGCACGGGCGGTAGCGCCGCCATTTTTTGCAGCGGCTCCGCCGGCTTGGTCTGCTCGCTGGCGGAATCATTTCCGGGTGCCGATTGGGCCCTGGCCGCAGCGGCACCGTTGAGGAAGACGTCATCGACCATCTGGTCGAAATAGACCGGAACCTGCTTGTGGCTGACGCTGTCCGCCAGTTCGCTAACCGCTCGCCTTGTTCGCTGGGCGACCTGAACGAGGTTTTCGCCGGGCTGGAGCAATTCCTTGGCAAAGGTCCGTGTGAACACCGAATTGGGATTGTTGTCGTTGTCGGAAAGGCGATCGAGCGCGGTTTGCCTCGGACCCGCGGAGAACACCGAGAACACCCCTTCGGGCAGCGTGGTCATCGGCGCCAACCCGCCACCGCCAGCTACGGCGCGGGTACCGGATCGTTCGAACGGATTGTTGCGGCAGGCGTCGAACACCAGGATTGCGGTGCGCGCCTGCCGGTTCTGCAGGCGTTCGACGATGCGGTCGGCAAGGATCGAGGCGTCACGAACCAGTTCCTCCTGGCCCTCAGTCGCGGCGGGCACGTCGGTCGGCAGCAGGTAGTTCTGCCCGGCGATCTCGAAGCCGTGGCCGGCGAAAAAGAAGAACGCGGTGTCGCCCTTTTGGATGGTGGCGTCGAACGCCAGCAGACTTTGGCTGAAAGCCTGGCGGGTCTGATTCTCCGCCAGCATCACGGAGAAGCCGAGTTGCTTGAGGGTCTCGCCCATGGTGCGGGCGTCGTTGACCGCTTTTTGCAGCTTCGGCACGTTGCGGTAGTCGTTGTTGCCGATCACTAGCGCGACGCGCTTTGCGGCGTGGGCGGGCGCGGCCAAGGCGATCAGCGAGAGCGCAATGCCCACGAGCGTCGCGGCATGGATCGACGGCCACTTTCTCATTTCTTCCCCCCTCCTGAACGATAACCGGGCCCGCGGCGCGCATCGCCATTTGTTTTAGTCGCGAATCGTACAGTCGGGGTTCAACCCGGGAACTGCGGCGGCCGTTGTGATATCATTCAAAAAGCCGCCGCAATCCGAACCGAGACATCGGCGGATTGGCGTTCGGTCGGGCTGATTCCAGCGTCGCATCCTCAAAGCCGGGACGCTCCAGGGAGATGAAATTGAAAGCACTATTTGTCGCAACCGCCATGTTGCTTCCCGCGTCTGTAGCCCTCGCCCAGGACGCCAAGCCGCAGCCCGCCAAACCACACCCGAAAGCGGCCGTTGTCCAGGCTGCCAAACAGCAGGAAATACTCGAGATTGCTCAGATCGTGGGCGTCAGGCAGACCGACCCGACCACGTACGAAATCGATGCCAAAATGCAGAACGGCTCGCCTCTGGTTCTGCGCATGAATGCTTTCGTCATGCAGGATCTGGGACGCGGTCTCGGTACCTACGGCCATTAGTAACGCCAGGGTGGGATCGGCCTCGGCGCGGCAGCGAACGACGGCCTTCCGGGCAGCGGGCGCACCGGGACGCTCCCGCGCATTTGTGCGAAAACATTAAGCTTTTTCGAGCTCTGCGGCGGACCACGGATTGACTTCCGCCATTTCGACCTTATGTTCCGGCGTGACGCGGCCCGGTATCGAAACGCGATACCTTGAGTAAGCCGCCTGTCCGCTTGTTACGTTTCCCCGTGCAAATTTGCGTGCCGTTCCGGGGTTGAGCGCGACAGTCTTTTGCGAGAATCCAGACGGCGGTTTCGACCAGAGGCATGATCCCGAAAGTGGAATTCCGTTCTTCGGATATGATCGTGACCTAAACCAGAGGCTCAATGTCCTTTTCCCATCTCGGTCTATCCGACAAGGTGCTCGCCGCCGTCGCGGCCACCGGCTACACCACCCCTACCCCCATTCAGGAACAGGCGATCCCCCACGTACTGGCACGCCGCGACGTGCTCGGGATTGCCCAGACCGGTACCGGCAAAACCGCTGCCTTCGTCCTGCCCATGCTCACGCTGCTCGAAAAAGGCCGCGCCCGCGCCCGGATGCCGCGCACGCTCATTCTCGAACCGACGCGCGAACTGGCCGCCCAGGTCAAGGAACAGTTCGATAAATACGGCGCCGGGCAAAAGCTCAATGTCGCGCTCCTGATCGGCGGAGTCTCGTTCGGCGACCAGGACACCAAGCTCACCCGCGGCGTCGATGTCCTTATCGCCACGCCTGGACGCCTGCTCGATCACACCGAGCGCGGCGGATTGTTGCTTACCGGCGTCGAATTGCTGGTGATCGACGAAGCCGACCGCATGCTCGACATGGGCTTCATCCCGGACATCGAACGTATCTGCAAGCTGGTGCCGTTCACACGCCAGACTTTGTTCTTCACCGCGACGATGCCCAACGAAATCCGTCGCATTACCGAAACCTTCCTGCATAATCCCGAAAAGATTGAAGTTTCCAAGCCGGCCTCGACCGCCGCGACCGTGACCCAGTCGCAAGTCCCCACCGGCCGCGAGCCGCACGAAAAACGCGAGACCCTGCGTGCACTGCTACGCGGCGCCGTCGACCTCAAGAACGCGATCATCTTCTGCAACCGCAAGCGCGAGGTCGCACTGCTGGCGAAATCCCTGCAAAAACATGGTTTCAGCGTCGGTGCCCTGCACGGCGATATGGAACAGTCGGCACGAACCGCGGCCCTCGACCAATTCCGCAAGGGCGAGTTGCCGATCCTGGTTGCTTCCGACGTGGCCGCACGCGGCCTCGACATTCCCGAAGTCAGCCATGTCTTCAACTTCGACGTTCCCCATCATCCGGATGACTACGTGCACCGAATCGGCCGCACCGCTCGCGCCGGCCGCGCTGGAACCGCGATCTCGATCGTGGCGCCGGCTGACCACAAGTCGATCACGGCAATCGAAAAGCTGATCGGGCAAACCATTCCGCAGGCGGAAAGCGGCATCATGGTTGGCGAACCGGCCGAAGCCGCTTCGCAACCCGACCGCGATGGTGAGCGCGACCACCGCCCTCGGCGTCGCAGCGGCAATCGCGAGTCGAATTTCGGCAAGCCGCGCGAAGGTTCCGGCGAGGGACGCGGTCCGCGCCGGGAGCGCGAACCACGCCGCTCCGGCGGCGGACGCAACAACGCGGCACAACCCCAGACCGCCGCTCCCGAGCCGGTCGCAACATTTACGCCGCCGGCTGCGCCGGTTACGTCGCGAACTCCATCGATCGGCCGCGCCCAGGCGCCGCGGCCACCGCGCGAGGAGGTCTCCGAGCCGGCCGATCATTCGCACCTTCCGGCGTTCCTGCTGCGACCGGTGCGCGCCCGCGGTTGATCCGCAAAGCGCCCGTCATTCGAGTATGATTTCTTCGGGAGACCGCCCTCTCTTATTGAGGATCGTGCCCGAGAGCGAGTGGAACCCGTTTACCGCTCATTCATCCTCGTCCCCTACCATGGCCGCGATTGTTTTTGCCGTTTCCTGGAATTGACGGGCGCCGCGGCCTGTCGGCGAGGACGCTACACGTGGCCGGGATTCTGAACGAGCACGAACGCACGATGGCGTTCGCCGAGATGGCGCTTGGCCAAATCCGGGCGATGCGGCAGGTGGCCAGTCCGCGCAATTATGAAATCTGGTACGTCTATGCGACGGGGCAGAATGCGGCCCTCAACAAGGTCATCAACGAAACCCTTGCGCTGAACGGCAAGCTGACCGAAGCGGATCTTGACCAGCTCTACGAGACCTACCTCTCGCAGTTTGGAACTACCGACCGTATCGACAAGGTCGGCGCGCAGGTGATCAGTGAAATCGACGACGTAATGAGCCTGATCACCGATGCGCTCGGCATGACCAACAGTTTTGGCGACAGCCTCGCCGGCGCCAGCAAGAATCTCCTGATTGCCAACGACCGCGAGCAGATCCGCAACGTGGTCGAAGCCTTGGTTTGCTCCACCCGCGAAATGCAGGCGACCAAAAAACTGCTGGAGGAGCGGCTCACGGTATCGAAGCAGGAGATCAGCCATCTTCAGCAGAATCTCGAGGCCATCAGGGCCGAGAGTCTCACCGATCCGCTGACCGGCCTCGGCAACCGCAAGTACTTCGACCGCGCGATCGAAGCCGCGGTTCAGCTCGCGATCAAGCACGATGAGCCGCTGTCGCTGCTGATGCTCGATATCGACCACTTCAAGTCTTTCAACGACAATTATGGCCATCTCACCGGCGATCAGGTGCTTCGGCTGGTAGGACAGTCGTTGAAGCAGATCATCAATGGCCGGGATACCATGGCGCGTTATGGCGGCGAAGAATTCGCGGTCGTGCTGCCGGACACCGCGCTTGTGAAGGCGCTGGCCGTTGCCGATCAGATCCGCCGCGCGGTGATGGCCAGAGAACTGAAGAAGAAGTCGACTGGCGAAATCCTCGGCCGGGTTACCGTCTCGGTTGGCGTCTCGGTACTGCAACCCGGGGACGACAAGGATACCCTGATCGAACGCGCCGACATCTGCCTCTACGCGGCCAAGCGTGGCGGTCGCAACCGGGTGATATGCGAGGTCGATCCGGAATATTCAGCCGAAGAGGAAATTCAGGTCGCGTAGGGACGCCATGGCCTACGTCAGGCCGTCTTTCTCTTCGCCGGGGCGTTCTTCTTCGCAGCTCGTTTCGCCGGTTTTCGCGCTTTGCTGTGTTTGGCGAGGGCTGCGCGTTCCGCGGCCGCCAGCGCCGCCCTGGCCCAGCCGGTGAGTTCCTCGGGATCGTCGTACAACCGCTCCGGCAATTGCCAATACGAGGCCACCGTCACCGTCTTGGCGCGGGTCTGGTACGAAAACGGCTTTGACCCTTCGGCCTTGAATTTGTCGATGGTCTGATCGTCGGCCCGGAGGTAAAGACCGCCGCGCAGCGCCAGCGCAAAATTGGTCCCATCAGCCGAAATGCCGAACCCGCTGAACATGCGGCGAATGGTCACCGGACCAAAATCGGCAAACAGTTCAATCAGGAAATCGCGGTCCATCGGACCTCATGCATGGTCCCGGCGCTCGCCAAGACCGCCGGAACTAGACATCTACCTTGGCGGCCGTAAGTTGCACGGATTCGCCACAACCGCAGGCGCCGACCTGATTGGGGTTGTTGAAGACGAACTGTGCCGACATCTTGTCGGCCTTGTAGTCCATCTCGGTGCCGAGCAGGAACAGCACGGCCTTCGGATCGACCAGTATCTTGACGCCCTTGTCCTCGACGACCTCGTCGGTCGGACGCACGTCGTGGGCGTACTCGACGGTGTAGGACTGGCCGGCGCAGCCGCCGTTCTTGATCCCGACTCGCAGTCCGACAATCTCGGAATCGGCTCGCTTTGTCAGTTCCTGAACCCGCAGCGCCGCCGCCTCGGTCAGGCGCATTACCTGCGGCCGGGGGCGCGGCTTGGGCTTGGCAACAGGAGCACCGGCTGGAGTCATATCCGTCATTGGTTCAATCCCCGCGGCATTCGCGATCCGCAACCATCTTTCGACCTTCACCACATATTGAGGACAAGCCGTGCCTCGTCGCTCATCCTATCGGGCGTCCAGGCGGGCTCCCAGACGATGTTGACGTTGACCGCGCCGACGCCCGGCACGCTGGCAACCGCATTTTCCACCATCATCGGCATTTCCGCCGCGGCCGGACAGTTCGGCGTCGTCAGGGTCATCTCGACGTCGACGGCGCGATCGTCCTTGATGTCGACCTTGTAGATCAGCCCAAGCTCGTAGATGTCGGCCGGAATTTCCGGATCGAACACCGTCTTCAGCGCGGCAACGATTTCGGTGCCGAGCCGCTCGGTCTCCTCCGGCGGCAGCGCCGAGCGGGTCGCCATATTGCCGGTTTTGGCTTCGATGGTATCGGTCATGAATACATCATTTCCATTGCAACATCGTACATCGTTGCGGTCGAGAAATCCCTAATTTCGGCACCCTTCGCGGATCGATTGACCATCACAACTTGCCAAAAGGCGCCCCGCAGGCCCCTGACCGGATCCACCCCTCTCAAGTAACGCTGTGAAGCCTCAAATTCAACCGTTTGGCACGACTTGTCCGCCCTCCCGGAAGGCCGCCAAGGCCTAAAGCCCTCGGAAATGGTCCCGCAGGACGGATTGGCCGCCCCGCGGGGTCTGAACCTGGAGCTATTCAAGACTTTCCCGCGGGGGCCGCCGAGCAACGCCGTTAAACCGGTCACAAAATCGGCAAACATGCCCTCAGAAAAGGTCGCATAAGAAACAAAAACACTGCGCACAAATCATCGCGTGTTCGAGCACCAGAAAAGACAGCGCGATCGCTACAACGAGAATCCGCCGGGTTCGCCATCGACATTGCTACCTTCGGTCGTCGGCGCCGCCATTATCGGCATATGTATTCTGCTGTCGACCCTGATAACGGCGGTTGGAACCCGATACATCGGATTTGAAGGTCCTTCCGACGAAACCGCCTGGCTGGTCGATCGCCTGACTGGCAATGTCTACAAGTGCCGCGCTGCCGAGACCGGCAAAGCATTTTGCGAAGAGCCGATCACCGGCAGCGTCAATCCGCCCAAGCATTGATCGCCTTCTGCATCGGCGTGATTTGGCGCAAATTTGCCGTCTTCGCCCTGCCGTGAAACTTTCGTTATCCTGGATCCGATTGGGGAACATTTGATCTGACCGCCTGTTCTCTCCGCAGCTTCTCACGGAGGAACGGACGATGACGATCCCGAAGATTTTTGCTGCGGCGTGCATGTCGGTCGCACTTGCTGCAACCCCTGCGTTGGCGGGGCCAGGACACGGCGGGCCACATTTTTCAGGCGGCGCACATTTTGCCGGCGGCAGCTTCCATGGCGGCGGCTTCCATCGCAGCTTTGCCCCCGGTGTAGCAGCGGGCGTGATTGCTGGCGCGGCGCTCGGCGCGTACACGTATGACAACGCATATGCGCCCGGCTATTATGATTTATACGCCTATGACGACAGCTATGGTGCAGGCTACTCCGAACCGGCCTACGCCGTTGCGCCAGGCTATGTTGCGTCTCCCGGCTACGTCGCAAGCCCCGGGCCGACCTTGGATAGCTACGCCACGCGGAACGGTTTTGTCTGCCAGCCGGGGACCCTGTTCCGTGGTGAAGACGGGCGCACCCATCTCTGTCAGTAAACAGTGCCATGGTGAAAAAGGCGGCTCTCTCGAGCCGCCTTTTTTTTGCGGCGATTATGCGAACAGATCCTGCGCCTTGGTCAAGGCCTGTACCAGATGATCAACTTCCTCGCGGGTATTGTACATCCCGAACGAGGCGCGGCAGGTCGCGGTCACATTGAACCGCTCCAGCAACGGCATCACGCAATGGGTGCCGGCACGTACCGCAACGCCGGCACGATCGATCACCGTGGCGACATCGTGGGGATGCGCGCCCTTCATCTCGAATGAAATCACCGGGCCCTTGTCGCGCGCGGTGCCGATCAGACGGAGTGAGTTGATCTCGCGAAGCCGATCCTGGGCATAGTTCAAGAGATCGTGCTCATGGGCGGCAATCCGCTCCTTGCCGATCGAATTGACATAGTCGATGGCGGCGCCCAGTCCGACGGCCTCGACGATCGCCGGGGTGCCGGCCTCGAATTTATGCGGCGGATCGCCATAGGTGATCCAGTCCCTGGCGACTTCGCGTATCATTTCACCGCCGCCATTGTAGGGCCGCATCGCCACCAAATGCTCGTGTTTGGCATAGAGCGCGCCGATGCCGGTCGGCCCGTAGACCTTGTGGCCAGTAAAAACATAGAAATCGCAATCAATGTCCTGAACATCGATCGGTAAATGTACAGCGGCCTGGCTGCCGTCGATCAGCACCGGAATGCCGCGCGCGTGGGCCAACTTCACCACGTCCTTGACCGGCACGATGGTTCCGAGCGCATTCGACATCTGCGTGATCGCCACCAGCTTGGTGCGCGGCGTCAGCAGCTTCTCGAATTCGTCGATCAGGAAATTGCCCTCGTCGTCGACCTCGGCCCATCTGATCACCGCGCCATGGCGCTCGCGCAGGAAATGCCAGGGTACGATGTTGGAGTGGTGCTCCATGATCGAGATGACGATCTCGTCGCCTGCCTTGATGTTGGGCTCGCCCCATGAGGATGCCACGAGGTTGATCGCTTCGGTGGCGTTGCGGGTGAAGACAATCTCCTCGGGCCGCTTCGCATTGAGAAATCTTGCCACGATGTTGCGGCCGCCCTCATAAGCCTCGGTGGCCGCGTTGGCGAGGTAGTGCAGCCCGCGATGCACATTGGCGTATTCGGTCTGGTAGGCCTGCGTCATGCGTTCCAAAACCGCCCTGGGCTTCTGCGCCGACGCGGCGTTGTCGAGATAGACCAATGGCTTACCGTAGATCTGGAGCGCCAGTGCCGGGAAATCCTCTCGGACGCGGGCAACGTCATAGGCGCCATTAGAAACCGCAGGATGCATGGTCATCCCCGCGCCGCCAGCCAGCGTTGCGCGACGCCGATGGCCAGTTCGCGCAGATGGTCATTGTCGATCGATTTGATCGCCTCGCCAACGAAAGCCTGGATCAGCAGCGCCTGGGCTTCCTTTTCGGAAAGACCGCGCGCCCGCAGGTAAAATAACAGGCTTTCGTCGAGCGCACCGGTGGTCGCGCCGTGACCGCAGGTGACATCGTCGGCAAAGATCTCAAGCTCGGGCTTGTTGTCGGCTTCGGCGTCGTCGGACAACAGCAGCGCGCGGGTCATCATCTTGGCGTCGGTTTTCTGCGCCTTGGGACGCACCATGATGCGGCCCTGGAACACCGAATGACCGCGATCGTCCACCACCGAGCGGAAGATCTCCCGACTAGTGCAGTTGGGTACCGCATGATCGAGGAACAGCGTGGTGTCGGCGTGCTGGCGTCCATTCAACAGATTGACGCCGTTGGTCTCGACCCGGGCGCCCTCGCCGGCAACCGCGATGACAGCCTGGTAGCGGCTGACGCCGGCGCCGGAACACATGCCAAAGGTGTTGAAATGAGCATTGGCGCCCAACCTCACCACCGCCGAAGCGATATTGAAGGCCTCGCGGCTGTCCTCGATCAGCCGGACCTGGTCGAGCCGCGCGTTGTCGCCGATCTCCACGACCAGCGAATCGTGAGCCTGGTACACTTGCGCTCCCTCGGCGGAGATAAAACTCTCCACCAGGGTTGCCGCCGCGGCCTTGCCGACCTTCAACAGCGAACGCGTAAACATCGCCGCGGGCGCGCTGCCGCTGGCGATATGAACGACGCGCAGTGGCTTGGTCAGTGCGACACCATCGGCGACCTCGATCACCACGCCGTCGGTCATCATGGCGCTATTGAGCGCCACCATCGGGTTCGATGTATCGAGCGCAAACAGCCGCGTATGCAGCCCGGCATCGCTGGCTTCCAACACCTCGCGTAGGCTGCGGATGTCGAGTCCCTGCTCCAAATTTGACAGATCAGACAGTCTGGGCGCGAACACCCCATCGACCAGCACCAGCCGGCGAACGCCGTCGATGGCGTGCAGCTTCAAAGCCGCCGCGGCGCGGGTCAGAGCGGCAGAGTCCGGGGCCGCGGCCAGCGGCAACACCTCGCGCATCAGCACGCGCAAATCGGTGTATTTCCAGTCCTCCATGCGACGATGCGGCAAGCCCATCCGCTCATAGGCCTCGAAGGCCTCCCGACGCGTATCCGCGACCTTGCCCAAGCCTGGCAGGCGTGGGCGGGCCAGCGCGAACGCCTCGCTCAGCGCGCGACCGCTATCGGTTTTCGCCAATACAACGTTCATCAGGCCGCCACATCCTCGAATTGGGCGTAGCCGGAAGCCTCGAGTTCCAGCGCCAGTTCCTTGCCGCCGCTCTTCACTACCTTGCCCTTCGACATCACATGGACGAAGTCCGGCACGATGTAGTTCAAAAGCCGCTGATAGTGGGTGATCACCACCATGGCTCGCTCGGGCGAGCGCAGCGCATTGACGCCATCGGCGGCAATGCGCAGCGCATCGATGTCGAGACCGGAATCCATTTCGTCCAGAATGCACAGGCTCGGTTCGAACAGCGCCATCTGCAGGATCTCGTTGCGCTTCTTCTCGCCGCCGGAAAACCCGACATTGACGCCGCGTTTCAGCATATCCATCGGAATGTTGAGCGAGGCGGCAACGGAGCGTACTTTCTTCAGGAAGTCTGGCACCAGATACTCGGCTTCGCCGCGCGCCTTGCGCTGGGCATTCAACGCGGTGCGCAGGAAATTCATGGTGGCGACGCCCGGAATTTCCACCGGATACTGGAACGCCAGGAACACGCCCTTGGCGGCACGCTCGTCCGGCGACATCTCCAGCAGATCTTCGCCCTTGAACAGAATCTCGCCACCGGTCACCTCATAGCCCGGCTTACCGGCGATGACATGGCTCAGCGTCGACTTGCCGGAACCGTTAGGTCCCATGATCGCGTGGACCTCACCCGGGTTCACGGTCAGCGACAGCCCATGCAGGATTTCACGTTCGTCGACACGAACCTGCAGGTCTTTGACTTCAAGTAACGGCATCAATCTGTGTCCTGTTGTCGCTAGCGAGCGGCATTACAACTGCCGGCTCTTGATCCTGGATCCACACGCCCTCAGGCGCCGCATGAGTTCAGCCCGCAGCCGAATGTCTGCGCCATCACTTAACCCACGCTGCCTTCCAGCGAGATCGAGATCAGCTTCTGCGCCTCGACCGCGAATTCCATCGGCAATTGCTGCAGCACGTCCTTGACGAAACCGTTGACCACGAGGCCGACGGCTTCTTCCTGCGAAAGTCCGCGCTGGACGCAGTAGAACAAGACGTCCTCCGAGATCTTCGACGTGGTCGCTTCGTGCTCAAACAGCGCCGAAGAATTCTTGGCTTCGACGTAAGGCACGGTATGCGCACCACATTTGTCGCCGATCAAAAGCGAGTCGCAGGCGGTGAAGTTGCGCGCATTGGTCGCCTTGCGATGCGCCGTGACCAGACCGCGATAGGTGTTCTGCGATACGCCCGCCGCAATGCCCTTCGAAATGATCCGGCTCGTGGTGTTCTTGCCGAGATGGATCATCTTGGTGCCGGAATCGACCTGCTGGTGACCGTTGGAAATCGCGATCGAATAAAATTCGCCGCGCGAATTGTCCCCGCGCAAAATGCAACTCGGATATTTCCAGGTAATGGCCGAGCCAGTCTCGACCTGAGTCCAGGAAATCTTCGAGTTGTTGCCGCGGCAGTCGCCCCGCTTGGTGACGAAGTTGTAGATGCCGCCCTTGCCTTCGGAATTGCCGGGGTACCAGTTTTGAACCGTCGAATACTTTATTTCAGCGTCATCGAGCGTGACCAGTTCCACCACCGCGGCATGCAACTGATTCTCGTCGCGCTGCGGCGCAGTGCAGCCTTCGAGGTAGCTAACGTAGGCACCCTTGTCGGCAATGATCAGCGTGCGCTCGAACTGACCGGTGTTGCGCTCATTGATACGAAAATACGTCGACAGTTCCATCGGGCAGCGCACGCCCGGCGGTACGTAGACAAACGAGCCGTCGGAAAACACCGCCGAATTGAGCGTCGCGAAGAAATTATCGGACGTCGGCACCACGCTGCCGAGATATTGCTTTACCAGTTCGGGATGTTCGCGGATCGCCTCGGAAATCGGCATGAAGATCACGCCGGCCTGCTTCAGTTCCTTCTGGAACGTAGTGGCCACGGAGACCGAATCGAACACCGCGTCGACCGCGATCCTGCGTTCACCTTCCGGGCGGACCACGCCCTCAAGCACCTCGACTTCGCGCAGCGGAATGCCGAGCTTTTCGTAGGTTTTGAGGATCTCAGGATCGACCTCGTCGAGCGAGGCCAGTTCCTTCTTCTTTTTCGGTGCTGAATAGTAATACAGGTCCTGATAGTCGATCTTCGGATACGATACCCGCGCCCACTCGGGCTCGCGCATGGTCAGCCAGCGCCGATAGGCCTCCAGACGCCATTCCAGCATCCAGGCCGGCTCATTCTTCTTTTCGGAGATGAAGCGGACGGTATCTTCCGAAAGCCCCCTGGGAGCCTTGTCGGACTCGATCAGCGTCTCGAATCCATATCGATACTGATCGACGTCGATCTGGCGAACCCGATCGACGGTCTCTTGTACGGCAGCCATTCTTGTCCTCCGCTCGCGGTTTCAAGGACCGCGGTGGATCAGTCCGAGTATTTTGCGTCGTGTGCTTTACGATGTTCCGCCAATGAAATCACCTGCTTTAGAACCGTTCAAGCACTGTTTCATCGCTATGTTTAAGTAGTGTACCTGTGAGCTTTCGCCAAGCCTCAAGCGCGCGATCGACCTCTTCCCCAGTTGTGGACCAGCCGAGACTGAGGCGCACGGCTCCCCTGGCGAGGTCAGCGCCATATCCCATCGCTTCCAGCACATGAGAGGGCTGGACCTTGCCGGATGAGCACGCGGAACCAGACGAGACGGCAATGCCCTCCAGATCGAACCCGATTACGGCGGTCTCCGCCTTGAGCGACGGGGCAGAAAACAGCGTGGTATTGGGCAGCCGAGGCACATTTTCGGCGAAAACCAGCAGGTCACAGGTCTGTCGCAACCCGGTCTCAAGCCGATTCCTCAAGCTTTCGATCCGTCTTGCCTCCGGCACGAGAGACGACATGGCCGCCTTGGCAGCGGCACCGAAGCCTGCGATGCCCACGACGTTCTCGGTTCCCGCACGGCGACCTTGCTCCTGGCCACCACCGCGAAACAATGCATCCAGGCCGGACAGGCCGGCGGCCAACACCAGCGCGCCGATCCCCTTCGGGCCCCCTAATTTATGTGCCGAAATTGAAACCAGATCAGCCTTTAGTGCATTGATATCACAAGATATCTTTCCGACGGCCTGGATCGCATCAACGTGCAGGAGGCCGCCGAAGCCATGGACAAGGTCCGCAATCTCGGAGACCGGCTGAATGGCGCCAGTTTCGTTGTTGGCGTGCATTACCGATACCAGTGCCGGCGGCCCTACCGCCAGCAAGCGGCGCAGATGATCCAGATCCGCTATTCCTGACCGGGTGACGGGACAAAATTCGAGCAGGCCCGGGGGGAAACGACCACCGCCCAATACCGAGGCGTGCTCGATGGCCGAGACCACCAGCCGCCCGACCGGTGCCCCCTTGCCACGCAGCCCCGGCGTCAGCGCCAGGGCGTTGGCCTCGGTTCCACCCGATGTGAAGATGACATCCCGCATATTGGCTCGCAGGGCTGCGGCCACTGCCGATCGCGCGTCTTCGACCAGCCGACGGGCCTGGCGGCCCTCCGCATGGACCGAGGAGGGATTGCCCGGCAGTTCGGATGCCATCGCCATCGCCTCCCGCGCCTCGGGGCGCAGCGGCGCAGTCGCATTCCAGTCCAGATAAACCCGTTCACACGTCACGTATGATGATACCTCTAGTCAAAATGTATTGCCAGAGCGGTAATCCAGAGCAGCTGGCAATCAAGAGGCGTCACTGCAATGGTCCCATTCCCGGCTTGGGCGCGCGGTTCAGATACTCAATATGCTTGCTTTGCGCCCCTCGCCTCATGCTAGAACGCGGCCTCAAGTTTCACCCGACGCCGTCCGCCTTATCATGTCTGCGGCGCCTGACCGGCCCTCGCAGGCCCGTACCGAGCCATCCGACGGACCCTGCACACGGACCCTGCATGAAGTCGGCCGATTTCGCCAGCAATGGCACGAGAATTGGATCCAAGGATTAGCGATGCCCGAAGTTATTTTCACCGGTCCCGCCGGCCGCCTCGAAGGCCGCTATCATCCGGCGAAGCAGAAGAACGCCCCGATTGCGATGGTGCTCCACCCGCACCCGCAGTTCTCCGGCACCATGAACCACCAGATCATCTACCAGTGCTACTATGCTTTCGTGCATCGTGGATTTTCGGTGCTGCGCTTCAACTTCCGCGGCGTCGGCCGCAGCCAGGGGTCGTTCGATCACGGCACCGGCGAACTGTCGGATGCAGCTTCCGCGCTGGACTGGGCGCAGACCATCAATCCGGAGGCGCGGGCCTGCTGGGTCGCCGGCTTCTCATTCGGGGCCTGGATCGGGATGCAGCTTTTAATGCGGCGGCCCGAAGTCGAGGGTTTCATCTCGATCGCTCCGCCGGCCAATCTCTATGACTTCTCATTCCTCGCGCCCTGCCCGTCGTCCGGCCTGATCGTACACGGCGAAAAGGACGCGGTGGTGCCGCCGAAGGACGTCAACACGCTGGTGGAAAAACTGAAGACCCAAAAGGGCATCGTGATCGACCAGCACATCATCCCCGGCGCCAATCATTTCTTCGACGGTAAATTGCAGCCGCTGATGGAATCGGTGACCGGCTATCTCGACATGCGGCTCGCCAACGTCCGCTGATGTCTTCGGACAGGGCGGCATGACCCAATCAGGTCATGCCTTTGGTTAAGGCAGGACGGCATGGCCCAATCAGGTCATGCCTATGGTCTTGCAATTATGCCGCCGGTCATCGGGATCGGAACCCCTGTGGTCGCCGGGTAACTCAGCGGCAGGCCCTTCAGCCCCCGTGCGGCCAGGAAACCGAACGCCTGCGCTTCCATGGCGTCGGCGGACCAGCCAAGTGCATCGGCGGTCTCGACTTTGGCCGGATCCAGTTTTTCACGCAGCATCCGCAGCAGGGTCAGGTTGCGTGCACCGCCGCCGGTGACGATCCAGCTGTTGGGCGCTTTCGGCAGCAGCGGCACGATGCCGGCGATGGCCGCCGCGGTCAGCGCCGTCAAGGTGGCGGCGCCGTCGGCGGGCGGCATGTCACGCAACACCAGCGCGGAAAATTCGTTGCGATCAAGCGATTTGGGCGGCTGCCTGACAAAGAACGGATGCTGCAACGCCTGCGCAATCCATGCCCCATCGGCGTTGCCCTGCGCCGCCAGCCGGCCTTCGCAATCGAACGGCTGGCCCATGGCGCGAAACATGAAATCGTCGAGCAGCGCGTTGCCCGGCCCGGTGTCGCAGGCGATCAGGGCGGCGTCGCCGTCGATGTAGGTGATATTGGAGACGCCACCGATATTGACCACGGCGATCGGTCCTTCGCGCCCGAGCGATTGAGCCAACGCCCGATGATAGACCGGCACCAGCGGAGCGCCCTGGCCGCCCGCGGCAACATCGGCGGCACGGAAATCATGAATCACCGGAATATGGATGGCCTTCGCCAGCGCCGCGCCATCGCCGATCTGGACCGTCATCCGCTGCGCCGGGCGGTGCAGTACGGTCTGGCCGTGAAAGCCGACGATATCGATGTCGCCCGAGGCAATGCGGTTGTGCGAGATAAATGTCGCCACCGCCTCGGCGTGGGCGACGGTTACTGCTCGTTCGGCAGCGCCCAGGATGCCCGGCCGCAAATCGCGCCGGGGCAGGTCGACCGCCTCAGCCAGCGCCTGACGCAGCAGGCCGCGCTCGGTTTCGCCGTAGGGGCGGTAGCCGGACGGCCCAAGCGCCCTCACCCGCTTGCCATCGGTTTCGATCAATGCCACATCGACCCCGTCAAGCGAGGTCCCGCTCATCAGTCCGATTGCCGTCATCATCATCGGCCTGGCACCCCCTGGCGCATCCGGATCGTCCAACTTGTGCCGAGCGCCCGGTTCTTATAATGCCACAGGGCAGCAAGACCCGGCAGTTACAAATAAGGGCTCGCCGCCAGTTAGCTGCAATAACGTAAAATAAACATGATCAGAGTCGCACACCGATGACCGCCTTTAAATCGGATTTTCTCAATGTGCTGCAAAGCCGCGGCTTTATCCATCAGATTTCGGATCCGGAATCGCTGGATGCGCTCGCCGCGCGCGGCGAGGCCATAGCCTATGTCGGCTATGATTGTACGGCGTCCTCGCTCCATGTCGGGAACCTGCTTTCGATCATGATGTTGCGCTGGCTGCAGCAGACCGGCAACAAGCCGATCGCACTGATGGGCGGCGGTACCACGCGCGTCGGTGATCCCTCCGGCAAGGACGAAAGCCGCAAGCTGCTCAGCTACGAACAGATCGAAGCCAACAAGAACAGCATCAAGGACGTTTTCGCAAAATTCCTGCATTTCGGCGGCGGACGCAGCGACGCACTGATGTCAGATAATGCCGAGTGGCTCGCCAAGCTGAATTACATCGAGATGCTGCGCGACGTCGGACGGCACTTTTCGATCAACCGCATGCTGACCATGGACTCAGTACGGTTGCGGCTTGAACGCGAGCAGGAGCTGTCGTTCATCGAATTCAACTACATGATCCTGCAATCCTACGACTTCGTGGAGCTGGCCCGCCGTTATGGCTGCAATCTGCAGATGGGCGGCTCGGACCAGTGGGGCAACATCGTAAATGGTGTCGACCTGGGCCGGCGCATGGGCACGCACCAGCTTCACGCGCTGACCTGCCCGTTGCTTGCTTCATCGTCTGGGGCCAAGATGGGCAAGACGGCGGCCGGCGCGATCTGGTTGAACGGCGACATGCTGTCGCCCTATGACTATTGGCAATTCTGGCGCAACACCGAGGACGCTGACGTCGAACGCTTCCTCAAGCTGTTCACGGTGCTGCCGCTCGACGAGATCGAGCGCCTCGCGGCCCTGCGCGGCCAGGAAATCAACGAAGCGAAGAAAGTGCTGGCCACCGAGGCCACCGCGCTGGTGCATGGCCGCGATGCCGCGCTCACCGCGTCGGAAGCCGCGCGGCAAACCTTCGAAGAAGGAGCGATCGCCGCCAGCCTGCCAACTCACGCGATCTCCAATGCCGGCCTGACCGCGGGCATCGGCGTGCTGACGGCGTTCGTCAACGCGGGCCTGGTGGCTTCCAATGGCGAGGCTCGGCGACAGATCAAAGCCGGTGGTCTGCGCGTCAACGATGCCGTGGTGACCGACGAAAAGCTGGTGCTGACCCCGGCCCATCTTACCCCCGAGGGGGTGGTCAAGCTGTCGCTCGGCAGGAAGAAGCACGTCCTGTTGCGGCCGGCATAGGCGCATTCGCCCAAGGCCACTGCTCCTTGCCGGCAAAACGCGCTCCAACAACTGCGTATCGGCGTTACCAGAACAATGAGCCCTAAGAACTGCGCATGGACAGCAAGACCGCAGAGCGTACCGGGCTCGCCGTTCTCGGCGTCTGCTTTCTGCTGTCCGTGCTCGGCCGCGGGCTCGGCGAAAGTTTTACCGTGTTCCTGCTGCCGATCTCGCAGTCGTTTGGCTGGGACCGCGCCGAGGTGGTTTCGATCTATTCGCTGACAGCGTTGTGCGGCGGTGTCGCGGCCCCGCTGACCGGCCGACTGTTCGATCGTTCCGGCCCGCGCACGGTCTACACCGTCGGCATGGGGCTTCTGGTCGGCGCATTCCTGGCCGCAGCCTATGCGCAAAAGCTCTGGCAGTTTCAACTCGCGATCGGAGTCAGTGTCGGGTTCGGCATCGCTTGCATCGGCAATGTTCCAAATTCCATACTGCTTGGACGATGGTTCGGAAAACGGCTCACCACGGCGATGGCCGTGGTATACTCCGCGACCGGCGCCGGCGTGCTGATCATGCTGCCGGTGGCTCAAGTCCTGATCGACCGTTTCGGCTGGCGCGGCGCCTACCTGTGCTTCGGCGCCGCGGTCCTGTTGCTGCTGTTGCCGCTGCTTTTCCTGCCGTGGCGGCTGTTCGGCGCTGGCTCCGAGCATCTCGAAAAGGCGCCTACCCCGGACCTGGTCGATGAGGGCTGGACGCTGCTCAGCGCCATGCGGCACCACGCGTTCTGGGCGCTGTTCTCAACGTTCTTTTTCACCGCCATCGGGATGTATGCGATTTCGCCCCAGGTGGTCGCCTATCTGATCGATGCGGGTTTTCCGCCGCTGCAGGCCGCCACCGCCTGGGGCTTCAGCGGTGTCGTGCTGCTGTGCGGTATGCTCGGCGTCAGCTGGCTCGACGGCATCATCGGACGGCGGCCCTCGGTACTGTTCAGCTACGCGCTGTCGATCGCTGGCATCGTGATGCTCTGGCTGCTGCAGCGGCATCCGAGCTACCTGTTGTTGACCGGCTTCGTGATCTGCTTCGGCAGCATGATCGGCTCGCGCGGGCCGCTGTTGACCGCAACGGCGATGAAGATCTTTCGCGGCGAACGGGTCGGCACGATTTACGGCACCATCACCATCGGCAGCGGACTCGGCTCGGCGCTCGGCTCGTGGAGCGGCGGCGTGATCCACGACTGGACCCACAGCTACGACCCGCTGATCGCGTTTTCGCTGGTCAGCGTGCTGCTGGGGATGATCCCATTCCTGGTGGTGCCGGCACTGCGGCGCTAGATGCCGGCAAGTTCCATTTTTGCGGCCTTCACTTTCAGTAAGAAGGTTTCTTCTGGCCGGGGTGCGGGCGGCGTGAGGTGGTCGCATTTCCGGAAGTTTTTGCGGTTTGTCCCCTGACCACGGACCATTGAAATCTGAAATTGTAGCTTACGACTAAGGAGCGCTAATCGTCGTACGGAGAGATTCAGCCTCAATTGATGTTCGGGCAGCTCGCCGACGGCGGAGTGCTCGGAAGCGGCAGCGTGGGATTGTTCGCGGACTGGGGAAATTCCATCGGCTGCTTGCCGGTGCCGAATTCGAAGATCTTGCGGAAGACGCCCGGCGCCATCGCGGAAATCGGATTAACGCGCAGCACCGGCTGCCCGGGCGAGCCCACCACCTCGTAGGTGACGCCGATCAGTCCCTCGTTACTGCCGTTACCGAGCAGCTGCCCGATAAACGGAATCTGGCCGAACACGTTGTTGAGCCCGTACATCGGAACGAAGGTGCCGCTCATCCGCACCTGGTTGCCGGTGTAATCGATGCAGCCCTCGATGGTCGCGCCGATAGTCGGCCCCTTCACCACACCTTCGCGGATGGCGAGCTGGCCGTTCTGCCGGGTGAACTCGGCCCGCAGCCGCGAAAACGAGATGCCGGACTGCGATTCCTGCGGACCGCCCGCCGCCACCCGATCCAGCGCGCTCTCGCCCTTGATGGCGAAATCGCGCACGTTCAGCAGCCCTTCCTTGGCCCGCGGCTCGGTCGTCGGCGGGTCCATTGCCAACGCGAGCTGGCCGCCCGACATCTTGGCGTAGGTATCGGTGAAGCGGAAGAACGCGCCGGCGTCGTTGGTCTCGAGGTAGACGACGTCGCGGCCCTGGGCGCGGCCGCGCAGGTCTCCAGTCAGGGGCGTGTCGCGGCCGAGCTTGCCGGAGAGCGTAAAGCTCCGGATCGTGCCGCTGCGACGCGACATCTTGACGTCGACACTGCGCACCGCCTCGCCGTTGTTGCCGGCCACCGTGCCGAGCTTCAGATCGACATCGAAATCGACATTCCTGGTCTTGTTCTTGGGATCGGCATCCTTGCCGGAAATCGCCGATTTGAGAAAACCGCGGCCATCGAACACGTCGCCGCGCATGGTCAGCTTGTACACGCCGTCGGGGCCGCGCTCGGCCTTCAGCGAGGTCTTGTCGCCGTCGGACGGCGAGTAGATCGGAAAATTCGCGTTCAACAGATCGCCGTTCTGATCGACCTCGAGCGTGCCCTTGATCATCGCGCCACCGCCGTCGATGACGATGTCCTCGAAGCGGGTCGATTGCGGCTTCTGCACCACCGTGAAGACCGCCCGTCCGGCCCTGCCGGGCGTCTTGATCCATCCCGGCAGGATGTTGTCCAGTTTCAAGGCGGTCAGATCGCAATCGATCCCGAGGCGGGTTTCGCGGTCGGCACCGCCGATCTTGCCGGTCAGCTTGACCGGAACCGCACCCGTCATCGCCGGACCGAGATCGGGGAAACCTAGCTTCGCGCGGCTCGCGTCATCGAGCGTCGCCTGCAACTTGATATCGGCGTCGCCATCGACCGGCTTGCGATAGTCGAGCGACGCCGGCTGGCCGTTGATCTTGACGTCGCCCCTGACCTGATAGCCCTGGTTGTTGGCCACGACTTTCAATGTGGACGCCTCGAGTTTCTGGTTCATCACCAGCTTATCCGCGGCAAAGCCCGTCAGGTCGGCGTTGATGCTGTAGGTGGTATCGGCCTTGGTCAGTTCGCCTTTGACTGGCAGGCCGAGCAGGACCTGGGCCGATACGGTTCCCTTGGAGGAGTTGGGATCGAGCAGATTGCCGGTGAACTCGCTGAGGCGGTCGGAGGCGAGAATTTCGGCGACCGCGGGCACCGGGCCGTCGACGCGGAATTTGATGCGTGACGGCGATGGCTTGGGCGCCATATCGGGCACCTCGAACACCACATCGGAAATGCTGATCTTGCGACCCGCGGGCGTATCCATCGCCGACTGGCCGATCGTTACCGTCGCGGTACGCCCGGTCACGCGGGCCTTCAAATCGGCGTCCCTTATCACCGGCAGTGTGTCGACCGGTCGCAGCCCGACGCCGCTGGCGACGATATTGACGGCGAGACCGTCGTCCGGAATCGGAGGACCGCGCCGCGACAGGTTTCTCACCGGAGAGTTGACGCCGACTTCGATGCGCTGGACCGACCCGCGCTCGACCCGCTGGATCACCCATTCGCGGACTTCCGGCACGATCAGGATCGGCCAGATCCGCTTCAGCGCCGATGCCGACATCGGCGTTCCGGCAAATCCCAGCGTCAGCCGCGGCTCCGAAGCGTAGTCGACCGAGCCGGTTCCGGCGACCCCGATTTCGCCGTTGCTGATGTTGGCCTCGGTCAGCATGACGCGCCGGTTGTCGGTGTCGAAGCGCAGGCCGATCGAGATCCGGTTGAAGATCAGCGGGGGCTCGCCATCGTCGCCCGGCAGCACGATGGTGCCGCCGCTGAAACCCAGTTGCCAATTCGGAACGCTGTCGTTGGGCGGCTCGAGATGCGCCAGGAGCGTGACGCGGTTGGCACCGGATATGATCTTGAACGGCGCCAGCAGCACGCGGCGCGCGGAGTCCCATTCGACGTTGACTTCCGCCTGATCGATCGCCATCGGGTAATCCGGCGTATCGCTGTCGATGATGTTGCCCTGGCCCGCGATGATCTTGCCGCGGAAATAGGTCGGCAGGCCATCGCGGCCGAGTTCGCCCTTGAGTTCGCCCGACAGGGGCAGGTCGGCGCTGTAGGTCAGATCCTTCATGCGCAGCGCCAGCAGGATGTTCTTGGTGGAGAGCTTGTCGGCCTTGATGTCGACCGATCGCACCCCGTTGCTGGGCGCGCCGACCAGGACACGAAGCGACCAGGCGTGGCTGCCCTCTTCGCCGACGCTCAGGGCAACCCCGCCGCCACTGGGCCGGCGCAAACTGAGGGTGATATTGTCGAACGTCCAGCGATTGCCGCGCTGCTGATCATCGACAATGAGGTTGCCGTTCTTCAGTCCGATCTCGTTGAGGTTCTGGCCGTCGAGCCCGGTCAGGCTGAGGCTGTCAAGCCAGTCCAGTCCGGCAAGCAATCCGGAAACCGCATCCCGGTTATCGGGCACAGGCGTCGCTGTGACGGGCGCCCCGCTGCGCGGTTGCGGCGAAACCTGCCCGGGCAATGACGGTCCCGCGGACAGATCGGGTGAAACCGCCGCAGCGGTTCGCCTTGTTGAGGCCACGCCCGTTGCCAGCGGGCGGGTGTTGTCGCCGGTCGAGACCGTCACCTGACCATCGGGCGTGATCCGCACCGCAAGTTCGACGTCCACCAGATTGAGGCTTTCGGCGCGCAGCCGCCCCATCAACAGCGCGGAGCCGGACAACCTTACCTCGGCTTTCGGCGCGCTCGCGACGATGGCATGATCGCGATCGCGGACCACGATATCGCGGATACGCACGGCGATACGGATCTTGCCGGCACGCTCGATCTGGGTGCCACCCACCTCGACCGTGTTGCCGTGGCCGATATTCTCCTCGATCGCGGCCGCGAGCCAGGGGGTCGCCATTTCCAGATTGATCGGACCGGCGCCCAGCCGCCACCACAGGGCGCCGAAGCATCCCGCGAAGATGACCAGCAACAGGGCCGTGACGACCGCGAGCCGCCTCACCCAGCGTTCGCGGACCAGCCATTGCCGCACGGCGTTGATGCGGTCCCCGACATGATGAAAGCCGAGATTCGAGCGCGACAACAGCCGGCGCGCCCGATGCCTGCCCTCTTCGTGGTCCTGATCCCAGCCGTCATCATCCCAATGCGAGGGCTGGTCGTCGGCGCGCTGATTCAACGCTTGTGGCGGCTTGTTGCTTGCCATTGCCTCTCGGTGCTGGCGCTGAGGGTACGATTGATCCCGGCCGGGCGTTCGCGCGTCGGCTCGGTACGAGCGCTCCCCTGCCGGCATCGCTGCCAATCCTCGGTTTAAAACAAATTCCTGGTCCAATACGCCTCGACCGGGACTCCAACACAACTCCTCGCCCAAGAATCATCGAAAAGGAATCCTCGAACAAGGAATCCTCGAAAGTTCCTGGACGCTCATGCAGCAAGACGGGAAGGATCGAATCCCTTGTAACCATACTCCGAGGTCGGCAGATTTGCCCAGCGCGGGCTGCTCTGGCTCATCTGTCCGGGTAAAACTCACGACCCCCAAATACTGAGCCGCCGAAAGCGACGAAAGGAAGGCGTATGTCCAAGAAAACGCGCAAGAAATCCTCCAGAGCCACGCCCAAAAAGGCGTCCCGTGCCGGAGCCGGGAAGACCGCCAAGAAATCGGCCAGAACGGCGCCTCGGACCAAGGCCGCCGCGAAAGCTCCGGCCAAGCCATCGCCCCGCAAGCCATCGCCCAGGAAACCATCCAAGGCCGCTGCAAAAAAGTCTGCCGCGGCGGAAAAGCGCGCCGCAAACATCCCGGTCAAGTCCGCTTCAGTCGCGGCCATAGGCCACGCGGCGCCCAATTTCGATCTGCCCCGCGACGGCGGCGAACGCCTCTCGCTGGTCGATTACGCCGGGCGCAAACTCGTGATCTTCTTCTATCCCCGCGCCGACACCCCCGGCTGCACCCGCGAGGCGATCGATTTCACCCGCCTCAAGGCCGACTTTGCGGCGAGCGCAACCGCCGTGCTCGGCGTCTCCGCGGACCCCGTCAAGGCTCAGGAATCGTTCCGCGACAAACACGAACTTTCGATTCCACTGATGTCGGACGAAGCCCACCAGACCCTGCGGGCATACGGCGCCTGGGGCGAAAAATCCATGTATGGCAGGACTTTCGAAGGGGTTCTTCGCACAACGGTACTGATCGATGCAACGGGCCGAATCGCCCGAATCTGGCGCGGCGTAAAGGTCGACGGCCATGCCGATGAGGTGCTTGCGGCAGCCCGCGCCCTCTGAGGTTGAGCGTATTCCGGCACCTCCCCTCGGATCTGTCCGAGGGTCTCATTTCCCAAAAATTAACCATGATCGTGAGAGGGTTCCTGACCCCGTAATCGAGCCGACCGGGGCCGATGTTCCGACCGGCGCGGGAGTGCGGATGTCTTACCGTTCCAGTCCATCTTCCGAGCAGGCGCAGACCCCCGGCAAGGCCCAACCCGACCGACCTGCCCTCGGCCCCGTCTCCTTACCCCAACCCAAGAACGCGCAAAGCGGCTACACCATCGCCCATGCCGGAAAGCAGGTGCGGGTTGGCCCGGTCTTGTTCTGGATCGCGGTCGGCACGGTGATCGGGCTTGGCGCCTGGTCCGCCGCCACCGCGACCTATTTCGCATTCCGCGACGATGTGCTCACCCGGCTGATCGCGCGGCAGGCGGAAATGCAATACGCCTACGAAGACCGCATCGCCGAACTGCGCGCCAAGGTCGACCGCACCACCAGCCGCCAGTTGCTGGACCAGGAGCAGTTCGACAAGAAACTCGATCAGATCATGCGGCGCCAAGCCACACTCGAATCCCGGGCCAGCGCGCTCAATGCGCTCCCCGATGCCTCGATCACCGGATCCATCAAGCCCGCCCCCTCCCGCGGCGCCGCCGCCAGCGACGCCGGCGCCATGGGCATGCCAAAACCCTCGCCGATCAGCGACACCGTGATATTCGTCGCCCCGCCGGACCGCGAAGCACGGCTGGAATCCCGGACCCCTGTGGTCGCCAATCCGCAGCCCAGCCAGTTCGCCAAGATCCAGGGCGTCGACAGCGTCATTGGCCGTTTGCAGACCTCGCTGGACCAGGTCGAGGGCCGCCAGATGGCCGCGCTTGGTTCGGTTGAGGAAAGCATCGAATCCCGCACCCGGCGCATGCGTGGCGTGATCGCCGACCTCGGGCTCGACATGGCGCAGCTCCAAGCCGCAACTCCGCGGATTGGCATGGGCGGACCGTTTGTTCCCGTCAAGCTGCCGGCCGATGCCGGCCCTTTCGAACGCCAGCTCTACCGCATCAACATCGGCCGCGCCCAGGTGGAGCGGCTGAACCGCACGCTGGCGCTGGTGCCGTATCGCAAGCCTGTGATCGGCGAGGTGGAATTCACCTCCGGCTTCGGCATTCGCAGCGATCCGTTTCTGGGGCGCCCGGCGATGCACACCGGCCTCGATTTCCGCGCCTCCACTGGCGATCCCGTCCGCGCCACCGCCAACGGTAAAGTGGTGTCGTCGGGCTGGGCTGGCGGTTACGGCCGGATGGTCGAAGTCGACCACGGCAACGGACTGTCGACCCGCTACGGCCACTTGTCGGAAATTCACGTCAAGGTCGGCGATCAGATCAAGATCGGCCAGGTGATCGGCGCCGTCGGTTCGACCGGCCGGTCGACCGGTCCGCATTTGCATTACGAAACCCGGATCGACGGCGAAGCGGTGGATCCGCAGAAATTTTTGCGCGCGGGCGTGCGGCTGAGCGCGGGCTGAGAAGCAGCTTGGGTGGCGCGCGAAACGGTCGCCGCTAGCGGCCAAGTGCTTGCATGGTGTCGGCGAGTTGATCGATCCGCGATGAATCGCGCACCACACGGAGCCGCCTCGCAAGGTCGGTCAGCACATCCTTGAGATCACAGCGTGCACCGACCAGCCATTGCAAGTTCGGCAATTGAAATTCGAGTTCGATCGCTTCGCCGAGGCGATTGCTGTAGGACGGGTCTATTTTCGAGGCGACTCCGCCCAGCGACGCGCGATAGGCATCACACAAGGCCGGCGTGGGCTCGACGTTGAGCCGCCATAACTCGCGCATGTCGGTCAGCCGTCGGCCGCTTTTCAGCAGCGCCTCGGCATCGGACTGCCGGCTGTTGGCGCTGCGCGCACCCGCCATGGCCTGGGCGGCGCGGGAGTCGCTGCCGTTGAGATATTCCAGATAGTCGCTCAGCGAGGAAGCGGGGCCGAGGGCGGCGAATTTCGCCTCGTCTCGCGCGCGGTCTTCCGCAGAAACCCTTTCCTGCTCGGCGCGCATTGCCTCATAGGCCGCCTGCTGCGCCTCCTGGCGCGCCGGTGCCGCGAGCGAATCGAGATACGAGGTCCCGATCGAAGCCGCGATCAGAACGACAAGCGCACAACCGGCAAGCGCGCTCGCAACGGTTTCCGATACGCTTTCAACGAGTGCGGGAATGCGGATCCACAGCGCGTACAGCACAATCACGGGCGGCAGCAGGACGGGCACGATCAAGGCCCAGCCGGGCTGGTGGGCATAGAGATCGGCGGACACGAAAAACGCGTAGCAGGCGATCGGGACCAGCACGAGCAGGACGATCGCCGCCCAGCCCGGCATTTTTCCGTTCTTGAAGGCGACCAGAAGCAGGCCGACGAGAGCGAGCCAAAGCGCCGTGCCGAAAAGCGCGATGAATGCGTCTGTTATGCCGTTTCCCGCCGCATCGCTGCGCCCGGCATCATGAAGCCCAGCCAAATGAGCCGCGTAGAACAGGCCTGCCAGCACGGTGAGAAGCACGGCCCCGACGGGCGGCGCGCGTGACGGCTTTTGCCCTGGCACGGCTTCACGCATATTTGCTCAGCGGCACGCGGCCATTGGGCTCGCGACGAGGCGGTAAACGTGCCCGTCGGGCAGATGTCGATTGGCATTTTCGCCATAGCTGCCGCCGCCGATGTACAGTCCGCCGGTCATGCGCAACAGCACGGTGCCGTCCGCCTGACGCTCGACCTTGTAGTTGTTGGCGTCACACAGGTCGCCCGAGCAACGCAAGAGGTCGTTCGGACCGTTGGTGTAGCGCTTGATCATGCCGGGTTTGCCGGCGTCAGCGAAGGTGACGATGACCCGCAGGTTGATCAGACGATCGCCCGAGGGATGGTGCGCGATCTGGTCCTCCTCCTCGTGAGCAAGCTGCGGGTAGCCACGTTCGAGACGCACCGCGGTCACCGGCACCGCGGGCTTGCGATAGGGCGCCACGCCGGTTGCGGTCGGCGCAATCTCGACACCGACATAGCAACCCGCGGTCGCCGGTGGGAACAGGCCATCAGGTTGGGCGCCTGCGCCGCTGGCGGCCAGCATCAGTACGGCGGCGAACACCAGCGTGTGGGCGGCTGGCCTCATCGGCAGGCCTCCTTCGATGCCGGCGCCAGGCTGAAGCTGCTGTCGTCTTCCCCCGATTCCAGCACGATCGGGCCGCCGGCACGACCCTCGCAGGAATCGTCGAGGTGAATGTAATGGCCGATGAAGTTACCGCTCTTCAGCTTGCCGCCGACCAGGACGGCAAGCGTACCCCGGCCCTCGCCGGCAATGCGGATCTGCCCGCCGTCGCAGGCCGGGGTCGTGCACACCAGCGAGTTATTCTCGCCCTCGATGCATTCGAGGCGCGCCGAATGGGGCGCCGGATCGCCACGCAGCCGCAGGCGCAGGGTTGCGGAGACCACGGGGGTGTCGTCGAACTGCTCGTGCTTGCCCCAGCTGGCGTTCGGCCGCGAGATCGCGCGCCTGTCCGCTCCAGCGAAATGGCGACGACCCGACGCTGTGGACGGGCCGCGAGCTCGGCGGCATCAAACGTCGGGCGTGGCAACTGGTTCGTCCGGGCGGCAATGCTTCGGCTAGCGAGCGTTGTTCAGTGGCGGACGTCGGCGACGGCGCCATCGCCATGGCGACAAGCGTCGCCAGAACGAGGACACGCGTCACTGCAATGGAGCGCAAGCTCTCCGTCAGGCAACTCGGCATCGGCGCGGAATCCGGTATGCAAAACCGACCCTAGCTGGCTGGGGCGGCAAGGAAAACCCTAAAGGCGGGCCACCGTCGGCTTTCAACCGTCGGCTGTGCGCTCTAGGTGCCCGCAGCAGGCTTGACTGGTTTAGCGTGTGGGCGTCCCGCGCGCGGCACCGGCTGTGACGCCACCGGCCGCAGCGTGACGATTACCGGGTTCGGTTTGTGATCCTGCGCGGCACCGGTGACGGCGTCGACACCCATTCCGACCAGACCGCCCGCGATGACATTGCCGGCGAACCCGGCGGCGCCGGTGACCGGGACCTCCTTGGTCAATTCGACCACCTCCGGCTCGTATCCCGGCTTGGCAAAACTGACCGCAATATCGGCATTGCGCTTGGCCACGATCGCGCATGGCGTGACGCAGGCGGTTGGTACGTCAAGTCCTGTGATGGTTGCTTCGGCGCCTGATGGCGTCGATGAAATGCTGATGTTTTCAGTCGTCCCGCGCGTCACCGACGCGCAGCCGCCCAACGCGGCGGTGAGCGCCACCACCCCCAAAATACGCATACAGATTCTCCCCAGGCCCGGGTCGATTGTCCCGCAACCGTGGGGTGAACGCAAGACCTATGCTCGCGCCGCGCAACCCCCGTGATTTGTTGGAAAAAACATTGTTAATGCCCGACCTCGCCGGTGATGACGTCGCCGAACATCCGCCACGCCTCGCCGTCGAACTTCATCAGTTGCATCTGTTCGATCGGAAAGAAGTCGTCCGCAGCGGTGTTCATGGTGATGCCGGGAAGCATCATGTCGGTGGTGAAATCCTTCAGGTTGGCCGCCTGTTTCATGACGTTCTCGCGTGTCAACTCGTCGCCGCACTGCTTCAGGACCTGGACCATTGTCTGGGCCACCACATAGCCATAGACGCTGTTGTTGTTGCCCTTGTCGGCATCGGGAAGATATTTGTCCATGTAGGCCATCCAGGCCCTGGTGGCCGGATCGTCCTTCCACGCCGGGTCGGTCGGATCCTTGATGTAGGCGGTGGAAATCAACCCCTTGGAATTCTCCAAGCCCGCGGGCTTGAGCACCGTCGCCACCGAGGTCGCGGTATTGCTGATGAAATAGACCGGCTTCCAGCCCAGTTCGGCGACCTTGCGGATCGCCTGGGCGGCGCCCTTTGGCGCGGCGTCTGAGACGAAGATGTCGGCGCCGGAATTTTTCAGGGCGACGATCTGGGAATCGATGGTGGGATCGGACACCTCGTAGGAGGCGTCGGCCACGATCATGCCGATGCGATCGCCGAGACCGTCCTTCAATCCCTTGAACTGGTCGCGCCCAGCATCGTCGTTCTGCCAGAACACCGCGATCCTGCCGTTCGGGTAATGCTCCAGAATGTATTTGGCGTAGATGCGGCCCTCGCTCTGGTAGTTCGGCTGCCATCCCATGGTCCACGGGAAATTTTTCGGGTCGCCCCATTTGGTGGCGCCTGACGCCACGAACAGCTGCGGCACCTTCTTCAGGTTCATGTATTTCTGGATCGCAGAATTGGACGGCGTTCCCAGCGGCTGGAACACCAGCAGCACCTCGTCGCTCTCGACCAGCTTGCGCGCCTGCTCCATCGCCTTTGGCGGACTGTAGGCGTCGTCGTAGGAGATGAAATTTATCTTGCGGCCATTGATGCCGCCCTCGTCGTTGATATGCCTGAAATAGGCCGCCTCCGCCTTGCCGATGGCGCTGTAGGCCGAAGCCGGCCCGCTGTACGGCATGATGTTGCCGATCTTGATTTCGGTATCGCTGGCGCCGGGATCATACTTGTTTTCTGCCTGAGCCGTCGTGCTCAGAACCGAGGCGGCAAAAACCGCCACGGTGAATAGACGCATCGCGCGCATCGCGGGCATGGTCTTCTCCCCTGTACAAATCCATTGTATCAAGTCTTGCAGCCCGAACGCAGCGGCGCAAGCGCTGGCATATTCCGCATGACGAAACAGGCATTGTTGCCCGGCGCCGTTTGTGATTGATGGCGTCCAACTAGCCGTTCCATTGCCAGCCCACGGACCGACAGCTTGCCCCCGTCGAACCAGCGAATTGGTCCTCTGCATCCGCGCCTGGGTGCCGCCGGGTTTCGCGCGGCACGATGGCTGAGCACGCGATCGATGTCTGTCGGCGGTTTTCACCGGCTCGGCTCCAGCTTTGCTGACGCACGGATCGCGTTTGTCCGCGAGCGGCTCGAGCGGGGCGAGACCGTCTATCTAGCCGGGCTAGGCCTTCCGGGCACGCATAATTCCGGGGTCGCTCTGGTCGAGGTAACGAAAGCCGGCGGCCCAAAGCTGATCGTCAATAACGAGGAAGAACGCTTCTCCGGCAACAAGCACACCACGGAATATCCGCGCCAGGCGATCGACGCGATGGTGGCGACCTTGCGCGGCCTTGGACGCGATATCGACGACATCGCCGCATGGCTGACGACCTGGGACTATCCCACGCTGACGGGAACGTTCATCCGCACGATTCTGGAGGAAGCGCCGCAAGGCCTGAAATTGCTGCGCATCACCAACACCTCCGCCTTCGACGGCCGGCGTCTCGAGCAGATGACCCGGACGCCGAAAATCCTTCGCAAGCAATTTGGCCTCGAGCGCCGTGTGCCTGTCATCTGCATGCCGCACCACGACAACCATGCGTGGTTTTCCTTCGCCGCATCGCCGTTTGCCGACGACGACGCGCCGGTCGCCATCGCCGTGCTCGACGGCACCGGTGATCAAGGCTCAATCTCGCTGTATGTGGTGGAAGGCGGCGCGATGCGCGCGCTCTATTGCAATGACAGCATGTTCGATTCGCTGGGCGCGTTCTACAGCGTCATCTCCTCGACCCAGGGCGGCTGGACCTGGCTGTCCAGCGAAGGCCGCTATATGGGCGCCGCGGCGTGGGGCGACATGAACCGCGCCAGCAACCGCTATTACGCGCGGCTGCGCGAGGTGCTGAACTTCGGCGCGGGTGGCGAAGTCAGGCTCAACCGTGCCATGGCCAACTGGTACTGCGACCCCTACGATCAACCCTACAAGGCGCCTCTGATCGAGCTCCTCGGTGAACCGCTGAAACTCGATCAGTTGTGGAATCCGGACGCGATGCTGCGCGTCGAGGACATTCGTCATCGACCGGACACCCAGGATCGCCTCGACAAGGCCGCCGCGACCCAGCTGGTGTTCGAGGATGCGGTGATCCACGTGGTCGATCATCTGCTGCGTACAACCGGGGCACACCGGCTGGTATTGACCGGCGGCGTGGCGTTGAACGCGCTGGGCAACATGCGTTTATTAGAACATTTCGACGAGGCCTGGTTCTCGCGCGCGCAAAGCCGCAAGGCGCGGCTGCATCTGTGGGTGCCGCCGACGCCGGGAGACCCCGGCGTCACCATCGGCGCCGCCTGGATGTTCGCGCATCTTGCCGGCGCCCCGCGCGGTCAGCCGATGACCCACGCATTCTATTGCGGATCGCCGCCTTCACGAGACGAGATCGCCGCTGCGGTCAAGGCCGGTGACATCGCCGCGCAACCGATCGGCAATGTCTCGACGCCGGACGGCCGCGATGCCGTCGCCGACCTGATGGCGCATGTCGTCGCGCGCAGTGGCGTCATTGCGTTGTACCAGGGTGCGGCGGAGACCGGGCCAAGGGCGCTGGGCCATCGTTCGATCCTGGCCAATCCGTGCGACCCGACCACCCGCGAGCGCCTGAACGAACGGGTGAAGTATCGCGAGGCGATCCGACCATTGGCGCCGATGGCGACGCTGGAGGCCGCGCACGAATATTTCGAGTTGCTCGAAGGCGCCGGCGACGCCGATTACAACGCCTATAACTACATGGTGCTGACCGCGCATTCAAAGCCGCAGGCGCGCGCGAAAATCCCGGCGGTGATCCACGCCGACGGCACCGGCCGGATCCAGATCGTGCGCGCGGCGGACGATCCCCTCACCTACGCCTACCTCAAGGCGCTCGGCCGTCACATCGGCGTCGAGTTATCCGTCAACACGTCGTTCAATGTCGCCGGACCGATTGCCCAGACCGCACAACAGGCGATCGACACCCTGCGCCGCTCCAAGGGTCTGGATGCCGTGATCATGGTAGCGGACGACGGCGAAGTGACCGCGGCCTGGCATGGCGGCGAACGCGACAGCGGCCGTTTCACGGCGTGGTGGTCGGAATGGAAGCGTGCCGTCACCTCCGCAAAAGCGGGCGGTGACGGCTAGCCGGCGAAACTTCTATTTCTTCAGGCACAGCCCCACGGTGGGCGAGGTCCCACACTTGGCCCCATCAGCCGCGCCACCGCCCGGGCAGAACACCGCCACCAGGGTCTCGCCGGCATCGCAGCTTACCGCGCCGTCGGCCTGGACCGATCGAAGAGCCGCGGTTGCGGCTTCGCCCTTGTCGCCCTTGTCGCCCTTGCACCTTTGTCGCCTTTATCACCCTTCGCACCGGGCGCGCCCGCCACGCCCTTTTCGCCCGGCGTGCCCTGTGGCCCCTGCGGTCCCTGCGCGCCGGGCTGGCCCTGCGCGCCGGCGATGCCCTGAATGCCTTGGGCGCCCTGCGCTCCGGCCGGGCCTTGCGCGCCAGTATCGCCCTTTGGACCTGCCGGTCCCGGGTCACGACCGCAAGCGCCAAGCGTCAGCGCAAGACCAATGACGACGATCGGAAATATTCTCATGTTGCCCCCCGGTGTGAATTATTTTGAATTAGCGCAACCGACCGCATCGGCGTCGAAACGAAGAGCACCCGGTTCCATGGTTGCGATGATATCGAGGGCGGCGATAACGGGAAAGGCCCCGCCGCAACTAATTTAAATCTGTCACGGCAGGGCATGGAAACCCGTGGTGGATGGGTGCCAAACCGAAGGCCGGCGCCAGACAAAGAAAGACCCTGCCGCCTTGGAGGCAACTGCAGGCAGGGTCTTCCACGCCTCGCCGCTATTGGCGCGGCGCACAATTTCAACGATCGTCACGCATACCCGTTCCGACAGGAACCGCCTCAGTCCACGTCCTCGATCGAAGGCGACGGCGTGCCAAAGGCGCGCTGCGCCAGGGTCGCCGCCATGAACTCGTCGAGGTCGCCGTCAAGCACGCCCGAGGTGTCGGAGGTCTGCACGCCGGTGCGCAGAT
Organism: uncultured Alphaproteobacteria bacterium; assembly: GCA_963710235.1. Lineage (GTDB taxonomy): Bacteria > Pseudomonadota > Alphaproteobacteria > Rhizobiales > Xanthobacteraceae > Bradyrhizobium. Next base: position 587,103 of record CAVPZI010000004.1, on the reverse strand, counting down.
CCTTGACCATCTGGTAGGGCTGCAGCACGTAGGAACGGATCTGATGGCCCCAGCCGATGTCGGTCTTGGCGGCCTGGTCGGCGGCGGCCTGCTCCTCGCGTTTCTTCAACTCAATTTCGTAGAGTCGTGCGCGCAGCATGTCCCAGGCCTGCGCCTTGTTCTTGTGCTGCGAGCGCCCGGCTTGGCAGACCACCGCGACCCCGGTCGGGATATGGGTCAGGCGCACCGCCGACTTGGTCTTGTTGACGTGCTGGCCGCCGGCGCCGCCGGACCGCATGGTATCGGTGCGGACGTCGGATTCCTTGATGTCGATCTTGATGCTGTCGTCCACCACCGGAAAGATCGCGACGCTGGAAAACGAGGTATGCCGGCGGGCGTTGGAATCGAACGGCGAGATCCGCACCAGCCGGTGCACGCCGGCTTCGGTCTTGAGCCAGCCATAGGCATTGTGGCCGCTGATCTGGATGGTAGCCGACTTGATGCCGGCCTCTTCGCCCTGGGTCTCTTCCAGATACTCGATCTTGAAGCCGTGTTTCTCGGCCCAGCGCGTGTACATGCGCAGGAGCATCGAGGCCCAATCCTGGCTTTCGGTTCCGCCGGCCCCGGCATGGACCTCGAGATAGGAATCGAAGCGGTCGGCCTCACCGCCGAGTAACGCCTCGAGTTCGCGGCGTGCAACTTCCTTTTTCAGGTTCTTGAGCCCGGTCTCAGCTTCAGCCACCACGCCAGTATCGTTTTCGGCTTCGCCGAGTTCGATCATGCCGATCTGGTCCTCGAGCTCGAGCTCGACCTTGCCGATGCCGGAAAGCTGATCCTCCAGCGAGGTCCGCTCCTGCATCAGCTTCTGCGCCTTCTGGGGATCGTTCCAGAGATTGGGGTCTTCGGCGAGCTTGTTCAGCTCCGCGAGGCGTGCTGTGGATGCATCGACGTCAAAGATGCCTCCTCAGCAGCCCGACTGACTGCTTGATCTCTTCGACTAATCGTTCGATTTCGGCGCGCATGGTGTCTTTCGATCTGCGGCGCGAGCCGCGACTGCAATGATTTGAGGATGTAGCGGTGGGCGCCGCAAAGCGCAACGCCGTATTCGCTTGCTCGAGATGCCTTAATACAGCCCGCCGGTGGCGGGACGCATGATCGTCCGTTCCGCGTCCGGCGACACGGTGAGCGCGCGCCCGTCGGCATCGGCCACGCCGATGACCGAGTAATTATCCGACGGCGCGGTGCCCGGCTTGAATGATTCCAGGATGGTCTTGCCGCTGTCTCCGGGTCCGGCACGCAGGCCGGTTTTGGAATCGACCCGGATCAGCTTGATGCCTGCCGGTATCCGGAATGGCGTGGCCGGCTTGTCGGCAAGCGCGAGCTTCATGAAATCCCGCGCGATCGGTCCCGCCGTGTGGCCTCCCTGGGCGTTTCGGCCCAGGCTGCGCGGCTTGTCGTAGCCGACATAAAGGCCAACCACGAGATCGGGCGAAAAGCCGACGAACCAGAGATCCTTGGCATCGGTGGTCGTTCCGGTCTTGCCGGCGATCGGTTTGCCCACGTCTTTCAGCGCTATCGCGGTGCCGCCCTGCACGACGCCTTCCATCATCGAGGTGATCTGGTAGGCGGTCAGCACGTCCAGCACCTGCTCCCTGCGATCGACGAGTTGCGGTTCGGTCTGGTTCTTCCAGCCATCCGGCGCGTCACAGCCGCGGCATTCGCGGGCGTCGTGCTTGAAGATGGTGCGGCCGTAACGATCCTGGATGCGGTCGATCAGGGTCGCCTTCACCCGCCGGCCACCATTGGCGAACATCGAATACGCCGTGACCATGCGCATCACGGTGGTCTCGCCGGTGCCGAGCGCATAGGACAGATAATTCGGCAAGTCGTCATAGACCCCGAAGCGTTTGGCGTATTCGCCGATCAGCGGCATGCCGACGTCCTGCGCCAGACGCACCGTCACGGTATTGAGCGATAACCGCAGGGCATTGCGCAGCGTTGTCGGCCCCTGATATTTTCCGGTGGAGAAGTTATCCGGCCGCCAAACCCCGGCGCCCTGCCCCTGGTCGATCTCGATCGGCCCATCGACGAGGACACTCGACGGCGTGTAGCCGTTGTCGATGGCGGACGAATAGACGATCGGCTTGATGGTCGAGCCCGGCTGGCGATAGGCCTGTGTGGCGCGATTGAACTGGCTCTGGTCGAACGAAAAGCCGCCGACCATGGCGAGCACGCGACCGGTCCACGGATCCATCGCCACCATAGCGCCGGAGATTTCGGGATACTGCCGCAGCCGGAACTGGCCTTCGACCGGATTGCCGTCCTTTCCAATAAGCGGGTCGGCATAGATGACGTCGCCCGGCGAAAGCACCTGCGAAACCGCGGTCGGCGTTTTGCCCTGGCCGGAAGCGGCCTTGGCCCAGCGCACCCCATCCAGCGTGATGTTGCCGGTCTGGCGATCCTTGAGCACCGCGCCGCCCAGTTCACGCCCCGGCTGGAAACCGATCCGCGCCGATTGGTCGCTGGTTTCCAGCACCACGGCGAGCCGCCAAGGCGCAATGTCCGACAATGATTTGACGTCGGCCAGCTTCACGCCCCAATCGCCCGACAGGTCGATCTTGCTCATCGCGCCGCGCCAGCCCTGCGCCTCGTCGAAACTGACGAGGCCCGCCGCCATGGCCTTGCGCGCCATCACCTGCAACTTCGGATTCAGCGTCGTCCGTACCGACAGGCCGCCTTCGTAGAGCTTCTTTTCGCCATAGCGCTCGAAGATGTCGCGGCGAACTTCCTCGGCAAAATACTCGCCGGCAAAAGTATGCGCGGCGTTGTTGCGGCTGGTCACCGCCAGCGGATCCTTGCGGGCCGCGTCGGCCTCAACCTGCTTGATCCATCCGTTCTCGAGCAGGCGGTCGACCACGTAGTTGCGCCGCTCGATGGCGCGGTCGCGATTGCGGATCGGATGCAGCGCGGCCGGCGCTTTCGGCAGCGCGGCCAGGTAAGCCGCTTCGGCCACGGTCAGGTCATTGACCGATTTGTCGAAATACACCAGCGACGCCGCGGCGATGCCGTAGGCGCCGAGGCCGAGATAGATTTCATTGAGATACAGCTCGAGGATCTTGTCCTTCGAATAGGCGCGCTCGAGCCGCATCGCCAGCAAGGCTTCCTTGATCTTGCGGGTGAAGGACACCTCGTTGGTCAAAAGGAAATTCTTGGCGACCTGCTGGGTGATGGTGGAGGCGCCCTGCGGCCGGCGGTTGGAGCCGAAATTCTGCACATACAGCAGCGCGGCGCGCGCCATGCCGGAATAGTCGATGCCGCCATGCTCGTAGAAATTCTTGTCTTCGGCGGCCAGGAACGCGTTGATGACGAGCTTCGGCACCGCCTGGATCGGCAGGTACAGCCGCCGCTCCTTGGCATATTCGCCCAATAGCGCGCCGTCCGACGCGTGGACCCGCGTCATGACCGGCGGCTCGTAGTCCTGGAGCTGCGAATAGTCAGGCAGATCCTTGGAATAGTGCCAGAGCAGACCCGCGATGGCGGCGCCCCCGACCAGGAAAAGGATGGTTCCGATTGTAAACAGAAAGCCCAAAAACCGCATCAGGAGGCGCATTATCGAATTTCCGTTCCAATCCCGAGACGCGACGTGATTTAAAGCAAGTCATTCAATCTCGAAGCCGGGCTTCGATACAGCAACATGCCTTGTTTGAAAACGCTCCGCGGCGGCCTGTCTAGTAAAGCCCGCCGGTACCCGGGCGAATGATGCTGCGATCGGCATCCGGCGACACCGTAAGCGAGCGTCCATCGGCATCGGCAACACCGATCACCGAGTAGTTATCCGGCGGCGCGGTGCCCGGCTTGAAGGCCTCCAGCACGGTCCTGCCGCTGTCGCCGGGGCCGGCGCGCATGCCGGTCTTGGCGTCGACCCGGATCAGCTTGATGCCGGCCGGCACGCGAAACGGAATCGCCGGCTTGTCGGCGAGCGCCAGCTTCATGAAATCCCTGGCAATCGGTGCCGCCAGATGACCGCCTGTGGCGTTGCGGCCAAGATTTCGCGGCTTGTCGTACCCCATGTAGATCCCCACCACGAGATCCGGCGAAAATCCGATGAACCAGGCGTCTTTCTCGTCGTTGGTAGTGCCGGTCTTGCCGGCGATCGGCTTGCCCACTTCTTTCAACGCGGTGGCCGTGCCGGCCTGCACGACGCCTTCCATCATCGAGGTGATCTGATAGGCCGTCATCGAATTGAGCACCTGCTCGCGGCGGTCGACGAGTTGCGGTTCGGGCTGGTTCTTCCAGCCATCGGGCGCGTCGCAGCCGCGGCACTCGCGGGCATCGTGCTTGAAGATGGTGCGGCCGTAACGGTCCTGGATGCGATCGATCAGGGTCGATTTAACCCGCCGGCCGCCATTGGCGAACATCGAGTACGCGGTGACCATGCGCAGCACCGTGGTTTCACCGGCGCCGAGCGCATAGGACAGGTAATTCGGCAATTCATCATAGACGCCGAAGCGCCGGGCATATTCGCCGATCAGCGGCATCCCGATATCCTGCGCCAGCCTGACCGTCACGGTGTTCAAAGACAATCGCAGCGCGTTGCGCAGCGTGGTCGGTCCCTGGTAATGCCCGCTCGAATAGTTTTCCGGACGCCAGAACTCCGGCGCCCTGCCCCTGGTCGATCTCGATCGGCGCGTCGATGACCACGGTCGAGGGCGTATAGCCGTTATCCAGCGCGGACGAATACACGATCGGCTTGAACGACGAACCCGGCTGGCGATAGGCTTGGGTGGCGCGGTTGAACTGGCTCTGGTCGAACGAAAAGCCGCCGACCATGGCCAGCACGCGGCCGGTCCACGGATCCATCGCCACCATGGCGCCGGACACCTCTGGATACTGCCGCAACCGGAACTGGCCTTCGACGGCATTGCCGTCCTTGCCCATCAGCGGATCGGCATAGATCACGTCACCCGGCGAAAGCACCTGCGAAACCGCCGTCGGGGTTTTGCCTTTCGCCGGGCCGGAAGCGGCCTTGGCCCAGCGCACCCCCTCCAGCGTGATGTTGCCGGTCTGGCGGGCCTTGAGCACCGCGCCGCCCAGTTCACGCCCCGGCTGAAAACCGATCCGCGCCGATTGTTCGCTGGTCTCCAGCACCACCGCGAGCCGCCAGGGCGAGATATCGGACAGGGATTTGACGTCGGCGAGTTTCACGCCCCAATCGCCTGTAATGTCGAGCTTGCTGGAAGCGCCGCGCCAGCCTTGTGCCTCGTCGAAATTGACCAGGCCCGCGATCATGGTCTTGCGCGCCATCACCTGCAGCCTCGGATCCAGCGTGGTCCGTACCGACAGGCCGCCTTCGTAGAGCTTCTTCTCGCCATAGCGCTCGAAGATGTCGCGGCGAACTTCCTCGGCAAAATACTCGCCGGCAAACACATGCGCGCCATTGCTGCGGTTGGTGACTGTCAACGGGTCCTTGCGGGCCTTGTCGGCATCGGCCTGCTTGATCCAGCCATTCTCGAGCAGGCGGTCGACCACGTAGTTGCGGCGCTCGATGGCGCGGTCGCGGTTGCGAACCGGATGCAGCGCCGCCGGGGCCTTGGGCAGCGCCGCCAGATACGACGCCTCGGCAACCGTCAATTCGTTGACCGATTTGTCGAAGTACACCAGCGACGCGGCGGCAATGCCGTAGGCGCCAAGCCCAAGATAGATTTCGTTGAGATACAGTTCGAGGATCTTGTCCTTCGAATAGGCGCGCTCGATCCGCATCGCCAGCAGGGCTTCCTTGATCTTGCGGGCGAAAGAAACCTCGTTGGTCAAAAGGAAGTTCTTGGCGACCTGCTGGGTGATGGTCGAGGCGCCCTGCGGCCGGCGGTTGGACCCGTAGTTCTGCGCGTACAGCACCGCGGCGCGGGCCATGCCCGAATAGTCGATGCCGCCGTGCTCGTAGAAGTTCTTGTCCTCGGCGGCCAGGAACGCGTTGATGACGAGTTTCGGCACCGCCTGGATCGGCAGGTACAGCCGCCGTTCCTTGGAATACTCCGCCAGCAGTGAACCGTCGGCGGCGTGGACCCGGGTCATGACCGGCGGCTCGTAATCCTGCAGCTGCGAATAGTCGGGCAGGTCCTTGGAAAAATGCCAGATCAAGCCGGCCGCCGCGGCCACGCCGACCAGGAACACGATGGTTCCGGCGGCAAACAGAAAGCCAAAAAATCGCAGCAGCAAGCGCATTATCGAATTTCCGTTTCAATCCCCGTGCGGCAACCTACCCTATCGCAAATTTCGTGGCTCTGCCCGCCTGAATTCTGGCCGCAAGCGCCGGACCCACGCCGATTCCGAAAGCCCCGCAATGACTTTCCTATAAATCTGCCGCTGTGTCGAAACTAGGGCCTCCCTCGACCCCGTTGGCCTGCGGCATTCATTTCAGTTCCCGGGGTTGGCCGACACCAGCCGTTTGGCAAAGAACGCGTCCACCGCCTGCGCCATGGATGCGACCGTCCTGGACCGCCAGCTCTCCGACACCAGTTGCTGCAGATCACTCTTGTTGGAAACATAGCCGAGTTCGATCAGGACGGAAGGCACATCGGGCGCCTTCAGCACCCGAAAGCCCGCGGATTTCAGCGGGTGCTTGTGCATCCGTACCGAGCCCTTCATTTCCCCCATCAGGAGGCGGGCGAAGCGATTTGAAAACGTTCGGGTTTCGCGCTGGGCGAGATCGATCAGGATATCCGCCACATCGGTCGGCTCCTCGGTGAGGTTGACCCCGCCAATGGCGTCCGCCTTGTTCTCCAATTCAGCCAGCCGTTCAGCCTCGGCGTCGGAGGCCTTGTCGGACAGGGTGTAGATCGTGGCGCCCTGGGCGTCGCCCTCGCCGCGCGGCAGGGCATCGGCATGGATCGACACGAACAAGGCGGCCGACTGGTTGCGTGCGACCTTCACGCGATCGCCGAGCGGGATGAAGGTATCGTCGGTCCGGGTCATGACGACGCGGTATTTACCGCTCTTTTCGATCCGGTCGCGCAACGCCAGGCCAAAACCCAGCACCAGGTTTTTCTCGGTTTCGCCGCCCCCCGCCGCCTGGGTGCCATTGTCGATACCACCATGGCCGGGATCGATCACGATGAGCGGGCGGGTATCGGTGGACGGTGCCGGCGTTGCCGGGCTCGCGGCGTCGGCAATGACGCCGGTTGTTTCGACGGCCGGCCGCAGTTCGGGGCGGCCTTCGACGGCGAGTGCCTGTACGAAGGTGGTGCGATCCACCGCCTCGAGATCGACGATCAGCCGTGCCGGCTGGCCGTTGGCGGCGTCGAGTACATAGGCGTTTTCAATCCGGGCCGGCCCGGTCAGGTCGAACACCATCCGCGAGCCGCCAGGCATTACCAGACCATAGCGGAACGCCTTGATCAGGCCGCGGCCGGTCGAGCCGACCTCGGAGCCCAGATGAAAGGCGATTTGCGGCAGGTCGACCACCACGCGGTAGGGATCTGCCAGCGCAAAGGCCCGCAGTTGAACGCTCTTGTCGAGGTCGAGGATGAAGCGGGTCCGCTTGTCGTCACCGGCGACGCGCAGGTCGGCGGCGACCGGAAAACCAGCGGCAACTTCGGGACGCGCGGCCTCGCTGGGGCGAACCGTCCGGGTTCCGGCCGCATGGGTCGCAACCGCGCGCAGGCAAAAGATTGCTGCGGCGCACACAAGCACCGTCCCCAATAAAACCTTGTGATTTGCGCGGCTCGCCAACGAATCCCAAGCCTCCGAGCAGCCCTCTTATCGCAATAGGACCGCACGGTTAACGGAACCTTAAGGCATCGGGTTCGAATATGATCGAGTGTTGCAGCGGGGCGACGCTTCCCTTGCATGACGCGGTCAATCCACGTATGTATCTTGGTGCTGACGGTTTAAACTCCCGGTTGTGTCGCGTTCAGCCTCCCGGTGCAGCGTCGGAATCTCCAGAGCTTTCTTCGGCTAGATTGGGGTTCCAGCGTTCCTTCCGATCCCTCCACAGCCAGCGCAGCGCGCGGCTGATCCGGAGTGGCGGTTTCTAGCCCGAGCGGCGTCCGGCCCCAGGTCCTTTTTTGCTCCAGGGGCAGTTTTAGACACTTCATGACCGATGTCGCGGCCGCAGAGGGCCGCGATAGACGACAGCCGGCGAGCGCTTCGGCGCGGCGCCGGTCCGTTGGCGACAAACAAGGCGGCGCCTTTGCCGCCAACCTGTTCAGACGGGCCGACGCTTGATGCGCCACACTGTGATACCGACCAACACCCATGCCGCGAATGCGCCGACGCGAGGCGAAAGCTTCGCACGTCGCCCGGCACCGGGTTCGGGATCGGTACGGCGCCCCGGGTTGTGTTTCGGCCTTCCCCTCACCCCCAAATCAGGTGGACCGTTGCGTCGCCCGGCAGCGCCGATTGCGCTGGCTGTCCGGCGCGGCCTCCACCGTCATGAGTTACAAAATGCCCAACAAAATGTTGATCGACGCCACCCACCCGGAAGAGACCCGGGTCGTGGTGGTGCGCGGCAATCGCGTCGAAGAATTTGATTTCGAGACCGCCCAGCGCAAACAACTGCGCGGCAATATCTATCTGGCCAAGGTCACGCGCGTCGAACCGTCGCTGCAGGCGGCCTTCATCGAATACGGCGGCAACCGCCACGGCTTCCTGGCCTTCAGCGAAATCCATCCCGATTACTACCAGATCCCGGTCGCCGACCGTCAGGCGCTGATCGAAGCCGACGAGCGCGCCCATCGCGAAGCCGAGGAAGAATCCGAAAACCGTTCCAATCGCCGCCGTCCGCGCCACCGCAACTCGCGCCGCCGTGGCAATGGCGAGCGGGTGCAGAGCGAAGTCGTCGAGGCCGCGCCGTCAGACCCGGCGCTGGCAGCGCAGTCCCAACCGCACGATCACGAGCATGATCACGACCATCACCATGATGGCGAAGGTGACCACAGCCACGCGCACGATGGCGAGCATCACGAACATCACCAGGCTGGCGCCGATCATCACGACCACGAAGGCCATGATCATGAAGGTCTTGATCATGAAGGTCTTGGCGACCATGACCACGCCCACGACGTTCCCGACCACGGCCACGCGGTAGTCGCCGCCGACGCACCGCCCTCCTCGCCGGAAATCGCGGCGGCGGGGTTCGATGCCGAGGCGCCGGTTGCGACGAGCACGGAACTGCGGGACGAACAGGCGCGCGAAAACGCGGCCCATGCCGACGACGTCGCGCATCTCGATCACGCCGGGGTCGACCACGCCGAGCCGGCTCACGACGAGCATGCCCATGACGGAGCCGCCGCGGCGCCGCATGGCGAGGACCATCCCGCCGAAGCTGAGACCCCACACGCCGAAGCCCACGAGCCCGGGGATGGCGAGGATGACGACGACGGCGAGGAAGCCGAGGAAGATATCGTCGAATCCGTCGGCGGTGACGACGTGCTGGAGGAAGTGCCGGAACGCGCCTTTCGTCCGCGCCGTCAGTACAAGATCCAGGAAGTCATCAAGCGCCGCCAGGTGATGCTGGTACAGGTGGTCAAGGAAGAACGCGGCAACAAGGGCGCCGCGCTGACTACGTATCTGTCGCTGGCCGGCCGCTATGCGGTGCTGATGCCCAACACCGCGCGCGGCGGCGGCATCAGCCGCAAGATCACTTCGGCGCAGGACCGCTCGCGACTCAAGGAAGTGGTGCAGGATCTCGACGTACCGGAAGGCATGGGGATCATCCTGCGCACTGCCGGCGCCTCCCGCACCAAGCCCGAGATCAAGCGCGACTTCGAATACCTGATCCGGATGTGGGAAACCGTCCGCGACATGACCTTGAAGTCGCAGGCGCCGACCCTGGTCTATGAGGAAGGATCGCTGATCAAGCGGTCGTTGCGCGATCTCTACAACAAGGAAATCGACGAAATCCAGGTCGCCGGCGAAGCCGGCTATCAGGAGGCCCGCGATTTCATGCACATGCTGATGCCGACCAACACCCGGGCGGTGAAGCTCTATCGCGACGGCCAGCCGCTGTTTTCGCGCATGGGCGTCGAAAGCCAGCTCGACGCGATGTTCTCGCCCACCGTGCAACTGCGCTCCGGCGGCTACATCGTCATCAACCAGACCGAAGCGCTGGTCTCGATCGACGTCAATTCGGGCCGCTCGACCCGCGAGCACCACATCGAGGACACCGCGCTCAAGACCAACATGGAAGCCGCCGAGGAAGTAGCGCGGCAGCTTCGCCTGCGCGATCTCGCCGGCCTGATCGTCATCGATTTCATCGACATGGACGAGAAGCGCAACAACCGCTCGGTGGAGCGCAAGCTCAGCGATTGCCTGCGGCAGGATCGTGCCCGCATCCAGGTCGGGCGGATTTCGCATTTCGGCCTGCTGGAAATGTCACGCCAGCGCATTCGCGCCAGCGTGCTGGAGAGTTCGACCGAGGTCTGTCCGCATTGCGGCGGCAGCGGCCACGTCCGCTCGGTATCCTCGGTGGCGCTGCAGTTGCTGCGCGGCCTGGAAGAGATCCTGATGAAGGGCGCCACGCATAACCTCGTCGTGCGCACCCGCACCGACGTCGCGCTGTATGTGCTCAATCACAAGCGCGGCCACCTGCGCGACCTCGAGAACGGCTTCAAGGTGAATCTCGCCGTCATCGCCGACCCGACCGTTACCGGGCAGCAGTCGTTCATCATCGACCGCGGCGAACAGGTGCACACGCTGGAGGCTGCCAAGGCGCTGCTGGCGGCGCAGGTTGCGGCGTTCCCGCCGCCGCTCGAGGAAGCCTACGACGACGAGGAAGCCTTCGACGTCGAAGTGGAGGTTGAAACCGAAGAGACCGAGGGCTTGACCGACGACCAGGCGGCCAGCGAAGGCGGCGAAGGTGAAGCCGACGGCGATGGCCGCAAGCGCAAACGGCGGCGGCGACGACGCGGCCGCTCCGGTGAAGGACGCGAAGGCGGCGCACCGCACCCGCGTGACGGCAACGAAGTACCGCTCGCCGCAGTGGCGGTGGAAGGCGCCGAGACGCCTGCCGACGACGGCGAAGGCGACGAGGACGAAGACGAAGATCAAACCAGCGAGGTTCGCGCCGATCAACCGGCCGGGAACGGCGAACGCCGGCCGCGCCGCCGCGGACGGCGCGGCGGACGGCGCCGTCGTGGCGGGCCGGACGAAGGCCTGGCCGGATCAATCGCCGACGAGCTGGGACCGCCATCGGTTCCGGAATCGACCGAAGCGGTCGCGGATCTCGATGGCTACACGCCCGAGCCTTATCACCCGGTGAGCGAGCCAGAGCCACGGCCCGAACCGGTTGCCCCGCAGGGGGAATTGCAGCACGCCGATCACGGCGCGCAGGAAGCGCCGCGTGCGTCCCAGGACGAGAGCACCCAGGAAGCCGAACGAGCCGCGCGCCGACGTTCGACGGTTCGCGAAAAGGTGAGCTTCCTGTCGAGCGAAGCGCAGGCCCCGGCGCCGGTTCCGCCGCCTTCCGCGGCGCCCGCGCCGCAGCCGGCGTCCGAGGCCACAGGCGGCGATCAGCCGCGCCGCGCCGGATGGTGGTCGCGCGCTTTCGGCAATGGCAACGGCTGATCGCGGTAAGCCGCCGGACCATGCTGCAAAAGCAAAAACCGCCCGGCTTAGCCGGGCGGTTTCTTTTTTGTTTGGCGCAGCGGCCTCGCGGAACGTCAGCCGGTCGTCACCGCCGTCTCGAGATCGGACGGATCGATGCTCCGGTTGAGATTGGCGTGCAGCCGCTCGCGGTCGAGTTCGCCCTCCCACCAAGACACCACGACACAGGCGACGCCGTTGCCGCAGAGATTGGTCAGCGCGCGGCACTCACTCATGAATTTGTCGATGCCGAGCACGATCGCCATGCCCGGCACCAGCCGCGGATCGACCACGGCCAGCGTCGCCGCCAGCGTAATGAAGCCCGCACCTGTAATGCCGGAGGCGCCTTTCGAGGTCAGCATCGCGACCAGGAGGATGGTGATCTGTTGTCCTATCGTGAGATCGAAGCCCATCGCCTGCGCGATGAACAGCGTGGCCAGCGTCATGTAGATATTGGTGCCGTCGAGGTTGAACGAATAGCCGGTCGGCACAACGAGGCCGACCACCGATTTGGAACAGCCGAGCCGTTCAAGCTTCTCCATCAGGGAGGGCAGCGCGCTCTCGGAGGATGACGTACCGAGCACGATCAGCAGTTCGTCCTTGATGTAGGCCAGGAACTTGAAAATCGAGAACCCGACAATCCGCGCGATCACGCCGAGCACGACCAAGACGAACAGCGCCGCCGTCAGGTAGAAGGTCGCGATCAATCCGATCAGATTCAGGATTGCACCGGTGCCGAACTTGCCGATCGTATAGGCCATGGCGCCGAACGCACCGATCGGCGCCGCCTTCATGACGATCGAGATGACACCGAACACCGCATGTGCCGCGTCGTCGACGAAAGAGCGGATGGTGTGGCCGCGCTCGCCGAGGCCCATGATGGCGAAGCCGAACAGCACCGAGAACAGCAGCACCTGGAGGATTTCGCCCTGCGCGAAGGCGCCGACGACGGTATCCGGAATGATATGCAGGAAAAAATCAACGCTCTTCTGGGCTTCGGCCTGCTTGGCGAAACCGGCTACCTTGGTCGCGTCGGCCATGGCACCGCCGAAACCCGCACCCGGCCTGACCACGTTGCCGACGACCAGGCCGATCATGAGCGCGAAGGTCGAGACGATCTCGAAATAGACCAGCGCCTTGACGCCGATGCGCCCAACCTTCTTGGCGTCCTGGATGTGGGAAATCCCCGAAACGACGGTGCAGAAGATGATCGGCGCGATCACCATCTTGATCAGCTTGATGAAGCCCTCGCCGAGCGCCTTGATCCAGTCGTTGGTGGCGAGATTGGGCCACAGCCAGCCAAACACCGCACCGAGCAAAATAGCGATCAGGACCTGGACATAAAGAATCCTGTACCAGGGTCTTGCGGCGGACGCGGGCGCCCCGGTTGCGATCACTGCCGACATGACGTTTACTCCCGATCCGTCGTCGGGGCGGGCCTGTCATTTTGCGCAGACGACCGCTCCTCCAAGACCACAGCCAAAATCATTTGACCACGCAAAGTCAATGGTGCCGGCAGGCTTTTCAGCGGCGATGCGCCGCACCACGGCGCGTCAGCCAGCGCGTGATGCGCGCAACCGCCTCACGCATATCGTCCGCCGAGCGCGCGTAGGAAAAGCGAATGAAGTTGCGGCCGTGAATGGGATCGAAATCGATGCCCGGGGTGGCGGCGACATGTGCCTGCTCCAGCATCTGATTGGCGAAATCGAGACTGTCGGCGGTAAATCCGGAGACATCGGCGTAGAGATAGAACGCGCCGTCGGCCGGCAGAAAGCTGTCGAGGCCCGCCCGCGGCAGACCTTCGATCAGGATACGGCGGTTTTCCTGGTAGCCGTGCTTGACGTTTTCCATCTCGGCGCGGCCGTCGAATGCCGCCTCGGCGGCGATCTGCGACAGGGTCGGCACCGAAATTGACAGGTTTTGCTGCAGCCGCTCGATCGGGCGCACCATCGGTTCGGGGACCAGCATCCAGCCGACCCGCCAGCCGGTCATGCAGAAATATTTCGAGAACGAATTGATCACCAGCGCGTTCGGCGAAAGCTCGGCTGCGGTCACCGCCGGAAAGGCGTAGTCGAGGCCGTGATAGATCTCGTCTGAAACGAACCGGATGCCCTCGCCTTCCGCGGCCGCAATCAGGCCGGTCAGCGCCTCGCGCGACATCATGGTGCCAGTTGGATTGGCCGGACTCCCCACCAGCACGCCCTTGAGCGGCGTCTTGCGATGCGCCGCCAGCAACGCCTCGCCGGTCAGGGCATGGCGGGTCTCACCGTGGGTCTCGATCAGCACCGGTTCGCAACCCAGGGCGCTCAGGATGTGCCGGTAAGGTGGATAGCCCGGTACCGTCACCGCTACCCGGTCGCCAGGCTCGAACAGGCTGAGAAAGGCGAGGATGAACGCCCCGGACGAACCCGTCGTGACGATGATTCGTTCGGCATCGACGACACAGCCATAGGCGTCGCGATAGTGCCTGGCGATACGCGCGCGCAGCGAGGGGATTCCGAGCGCGGAGGTGTAGTCGATCCGCCCCTGCCCGAGCGCGGCCTGCGCCGCGGCGATGGCCGGGCGCGGCGCCGGCCTATCCGGCTGTCCGACCTCCATATGAATCACATGGCCGCCGGCGGCCTCGATCCTTGCGGCGGCCGCCATCACGTCCATCACCATGAAGGGTGGAACAGCGCTGCGCGCCGATGCGGTGAGCAGCGCCCTGGCGCGCTGTAAGGCTGTCGTGTCGTGCATTGCAATCTGCTATCCGGAGAGGGGCGGCGCGCCCCTCTCCTGCCGTAATCCACCGCTTGTTATGACATATCTCGGACCCGAACCGCCACCCATGATGCAAGACCGACCGTATTGGCCCCCCCGCGCGGCATGCCGGACATTGTCGAAACTGGCCGCGATGGTTACCGCGACCGCGCTCGTGCTGGCGCCGATGGCCGCGCCGGCGCAGGAGAGCAAGGGGCCGAAGGTGCTGCGCGATTCCGAAATCGAGCAGTTGCTGCGCGATTACACCCGGCCGATCCTGCGCGCGGCAGGTCTGGAAAAACAGAACATCCAGGTCGTCATCATTAACGACCCGACATTCAACGCCTTTGTCGCCGACGGCCGGCGCATCTTCGTCAATTACGGCGCCCTGATGCAGTCGCAGACGCCGAACCAGCTGATCGGCGTGCTCGCCCACGAAACCGGCCACCTCGCTGGCGGCCATCTGGCGAAATTCCGCGAGGAACTGGCGCGGGCGCAGACCCAGATGATTGTCGCCATGCTGCTCGGCGTCGGCGCCATGGTCGCCGGCGCCAGAAGCAGCAACGCCAACAACGGCGCCGGCCAAATCGGCGCCGCGGCAATCAGCGCGCCGCAGGCGATGCTGCAAGGCACCCTCTTGGCCTACCAGCGCCAGCAGGAAGAAAACGCCGACCGCGCTGGCGTCAAGTTCCTGAATGCCACCGGGCAGTCCGCCAGGGGCATGTACGAGACCTTCAAGCGATTCGGCGACGACAGCCTGTTCGCGGCGCGCGGCGCCGATCCCTACATGCAATCGCACCCGATGCCGGCCGAGCGCGTCGCCGCACTCGAAGAACTTGCCAAGTCGAGTCCCTACTGGAACGCCAAGGACGATCCGGCCCTGCAGTTGCGTCACGATATGATGCGCGCCAAGACGTCCGGCTTCATGGAACAGCAGGACACCGTGATGCGGCGTTACCCGCCGTCGAACACCACTTTGCCGGCACGCTATGCCCGTGCGATTGCGACCTATCTGCACGGCGATCAGGGCTCGGCGGTGGCCCAGATCGAGGCCTTGATCAAGGTGCAGCCGGCCAACCCCTATTTCCACGAATTGCTCGGTCAAGCCCTGCTGGAGGGCGGCAAGCCCGTGGAGGCGATCAATCCGCTGCGAAAGGCCGTGCAATTGTCGAATAATGCGCCACTCATCGAGATGTTACTTGGGCAGGCACTCGTGGCCACCGATAATAAGGCCTACACCAACGAGGCAATCGCGATTCTGCGTGCCGCCGTGGCGCGCGAGACCGAAGCACCGCTCGGCTATATCCAGCTCGCGATGGCTTATGGCCGCAAGGGCGATTATGCCGAGGCCGATCTTGCCTCGGCGCAGGCCGCCTACCTGCGCGGCGACAACAAGACGGCGCGGGACCTTGCCTCGCGTGCCAAAACCCGCTTCGCTATCGGCACCCCCGGTTGGGTCAGGGCCGACGATATCGTCACCGCCAAACCGATGCCGGGACAAAAGAACTGATGAACCTGTTCCACCGAAAAAAGCTTCGACCACCAAAACGCTGCTGGTGACCAACGACCGCGCTTGCGGAAGATACGCAAGCTTTCAAAAACCGACTTCCCGGCCAAAGAGGATTTGCCAATGCCTTCGTTTCGCTTTCTCGCCCCCGCGCTGGTCGCGCTGGCCTTCTGCGGCGCTCCGGTGATCGCGGCGGAGCAGGGTTTTTCCGACGGTCAGCGCACCGAAATCGAAAAGATCATCAAGGAATATCTGCTTGCTCACCCCGAAGTGCTGGAGGAAGTGTCGGCCGAGCTGAGCAAGCGTCAGACGGAGGCTGAGGCGGCCAAGCACGAAGTCGCGGTTTCCGAAAACGCGCAAACCATCTTCAACTCGCCGCGCGGCGTCACGCTCGGCAACCGCGACGGCGACGTCACATTCGTCGAATTCTTCGATTACAATTGCGGCTACTGCAAGCGCGCCATGAGCGACATGCTCGACCTGATGAAATCCGACCCGAAGCTTAAGGTCGTACTGAAGGAGTTTCCGGTGCTCGGACCAGGTTCGGTCGAAGCCGCACAGGTCGCGGTCGCGGTGCGCATGCAGGATCCCGCCGGCAAGAAGTATCTCGACTTCCATCAGAGGCTGCTGGGTGGCAAGGGTCAGGCCGACAAGGCCCGGGCGATGGCCGCGGCCAAGGAGGCCGGATTCGACATGGCCAGGCTTGAAAAGGATATCGCCAGCCCGGAAGTGCGGGCCACCCTCGAGGAAAATTTCAAGCTCGCCGAAGCGATGGGCATGAATGGCACGCCGAGCTACGTGATCGGCAAGCAGGTGGTGGTCGGTGCGATCGGGCGCGACGGACTTGCCGAGAAGATCGGCATCGCCCGCTGCGGCAAGGCGGCTTGCTGATCCACTGAAGCGGTTGAGGCCGGTCGCCCGTGCGCGATCGCGGCCATCGAGGATCGGGCATTCCCATCGAGGCCGGCCCGACTGCCGCGTCGGGCGGAAGCCGCCGACGCAGTGCCGGCGTGGGTTGTTGCGCCTCCAGTCCCATGACCGCCCAAGCCGGCAGTTCCGCTTTGGGCGGGCCCCATCGGGCCATTCCGCAACAATTGGTTAACAAGCGATTTCCGCGGGTTCCACACGGCTTTTTGCGAATTGGGTGAGGCGGTTGGAATGGGCCGCGCCGCTGTTAAGGCTTCCCCTTGGGTCCGAGGTTACCTATAAACCCCGCTCAACGCGGCGCCTTCGCAGCGCGGACTTTGGTCGGGACTATCGAATGGCAAAGACAATTTCGGTGCTCAACGGCCGTAACCTCAACCTGCTCGGGACCGGCGAGACCGAACAAGATGGCCACGCCGCATTGGCCGCAGTCGAAAACTTGTGCAGGGAAACCGCGGCGCGCCATGGCCTCGCCGCGGATTGCCTGCGGTCCGATCGCGAAGACGAATTGATCGATTTTATCCACCAGGCACACGCCAAAAAGGCAGCCGGCATCATCATCAACGCCGGCGACGATTGCTACGCCTCGATGGCGCTTCAGGATGCGCTGGCGGCGGTGAGCATTCCCACCGTCGAGGTGCATGCCACCAATCGCCACGCCTGCGAAGATTTCCGGCACCATCCCTTCAGTTCAAGGGCCGCGTTCGCCAGCCTGAGCGGCTTCGGTATCGAAGGCTATCGTCTCGCGGTCAAGGGCCTTGCCGCCAGGATCGGCGCCAAGGCTGTCGCCTGACCCATCAGTATCCACCACCTGAAATTTGGATCGAGAGCATATGGCCCGCCAGCCTGAAAACAGCCCCGCCGCGACATCCAAGGGCCGCGAAGACAAGGCGAGCAGTGACGGTGCGCTCATTCGCGAGCTCGCCTTGCTGCTCGACGAGACCAATCTCACCGAGATCGAGATCGAGCGCTCCGGCCTGCGGGTGCGCGTCGCGCGCAACATCGCCGTCACGGCCTCGGTACCGGCTTATCAGCCCGCCCCCTCCGCGCTTGTCGCGACAACGGCGCCGCCCCCGGTTGCCGCCGCTGACGACATCTCCAAGCATCCCGGCGTCGTACCCTCGCCCATGGTCGGCACCGTCTATTGGGCGTCGGAACCCGGCGCCAAACCGTTCGTCGAGATCGGCAGCAAGGTCAGCGCCGGTCAGACGCTGGTCATCATCGAGGCGATGAAGACCATGAATCAGATTCCGGCGCCGCGCGCCGGCACGGTGACACAAATCCTCGTCGAGGACGGCACGCCGGTGGAGTACGGCGAACCGTTGGTGATCATTGAGTAAGAAGGGGCGAATAGCGAATAAGGAGTAGCAACAGGGCAGGAATCCTCCAGCCCGAGCAACTTTCTCCACCCTATTCGCTACTCCCTATTCGCCTCTTCCGTTTTGGAGTCCCATGTTCGACAAGATCCTGATAGCCAATCGCGGCGAAATCGCACTGCGGATCTTGCGGGCCTGCAAGGAATTGGGCGTCGCGACCGTCGCGGTGCATTCCACCGCCGATGCCGACGCGATGCATGTGCGCCTCGCCGACGAGAGTGTCTGCATCGGGCCGCCGCCGTCCAAGGACAGCTACCTGAACGTTCCGGCACTGCTGGCCGCCTGCGAGATCACCGGCGCCGACGCGGTGCACCCCGGCTACGGTTTTCTGTCGGAAAACGCCCGCTTCGCCGAGATTCTCGCCGATCACAACCTGCAATTCATCGGTCCCAAGGCCGAACACATCCGCCTGATGGGCGACAAGATCGAGGCCAAGAAGACCGCCAAGCGGCTCGGTATCCCGGTGGTGCCCGGCTCCGACGGTGGCGTCGGCCCTGAAGACGATGCCATGGCCATTGCCCGGGAAATTGGTTTCCCGGTGCTGGTGAAAGCCGCGTCCGGCGGCGGCGGCCGCGGCATGAAGGTCGCGCTGACCGAGAACGACCTGATGCTGGCGCTGTCCACTGCCGGCAACGAGGCCAAGGCGGCGTTCGGCGACGCCTCGGTATATCTCGAGAAATATCTGCAGAAGCCGCGCCATATCGAGATCCAGGTGCTCGGCGACGGCCGCGGCGGCGCCATCCACCTTGGCGAGCGCGACTGCTCGCTGCAGCGCCGCCACCAGAAGATCTGGGAAGAAGGCCCCTCGCCGGTCCTGGACGCCGCCGCGCGCGCCAAAATCGGCGGCACGGTGGCCAGGGCGATGCAGGAGATGCAGTATCTCGGCGTCGGAACGGTGGAATTCCTCTACGAGGATAGCGAGTTTTATTTCATCGAGATGAACACCCGGATCCAGGTCGAGCATCCCGTCACCGAGATGATCACCGACATCGATCTCGTGCTCGAACAGATCCGCATCGCCGCCGGCGGCGACCTGCCGGTGACCCAGGAAGAAATCGTCATCAACGGCCACGCCATCGAATGCCGGATCAATGCCGAAAACCCGGTGACCTTCCGCCCCTCGCCCGGCAAGATCCTGCAGTACCACCCGCCCGGCGGGCTTGGCGTGCGGATCGATTCCGCCGTGTATCAGGGCTATGTCATCCCGCCCTATTACGACAGCCTGGTCGGCAAGCTGATCGTCCACGGCAAGACCCGCGCCGAATGCCTGATGCGGCTGCGCCGCGCCCTGGACGAGATGGTGGTGGACGGCATCGAGACCACTCTCCCGCTGTTTCGCTCGCTGGTCCGGGAGACCGGGATTATCGACGGCGACTACCACATCCACTGGCTCGAACAGTATCTCGTCGGCAAGCCAAGCAGCTGAATGGCCGCCTGACGCCTGCCGGGCGTGCAATCGCAATATATCGTCGCTCGATGGAACTTTTCCCGACCAGCGGCGTTTTGCGGGGTCACGCCAGGACTGTTCGGGGAAGATTTGAAATCCATTTTATTGCCAGCCACGCGAGAACCCCGTGACTGATGATTACGCGCGCCGGCGTGCGATCGGCCAGATCTCGCTGTTTGCGGCGGGATTTGTCGTGCTGGTCGCGATCAGCGCGCTATCCGTGATTTTCGTCAACCAGGCCCGCGAAGACGACGGCTCGGTGGTGCATACCGTCGAGGTGGAAAACCGGATCTCGACGCTGCTTCTGGAAATCCGCCGCGCCGAGAGCGCCGCGCGTGGTTATTTGCTCACCGCGACGCCGCAATTTCTGGCCGAGTACGAGGCGGCCACAGCCGCCATCGTTCCCGATGCCGAAAGACTGCTTCACCTCACCGCCGACAATCCGGTTCAGGTCGAAAACAGCCGCGGGCTGAAACAGGAGGTCGAGGCCCGCCTTGCGGAATTTGCCCGGGCGATCGATTTCGCCAGACGCGGCGATACCGCGGGCGGGGTCGCCATGCTGCGCGAAGCCGGTGCGGGTGATTCCTCCAGACACATCGGCGAAATCGCGGCACGGATGCGCGACGAAGAAGATCGCCTGTTCAAGCTGCGCACCGCCTCGGCGGAGCGAAGCCAGTTGCTGGCTTCCTCGGTGACCATGGCCGGATCCGGCATGGTGATCGCGCTGGCCGGCATTTCGATTTTTCTGGTGCGCCGCTCGGCGCGCGCCCGCGACGAAGCCGAAGCGCAGTTGCGCGACAACAACCTCAACCTGGAATCCACCGTTGAGGAACGCACCAGTGATCTGCGCGAAGCCAACGACGAAATCCAGCGCTTCGCCTATATCGTTAGCCATGATTTGCGCTCGCCGCTGGTCAATATCATGGGGTTCACCAGCGAACTCGAGGAATTGCGCGGCGATATTTTCCGGCGCATTGCCAGGCTCGACAATCCGGCCGCGCTCGTCCCCGACGGCAGCGGCGAATTGCCCGAACTCGCCGATGAGGACAGGCGGCTTTCGGCCGATTTCACCGAGGCGCTCGGCTTCATCAAATCCTCGATCGCCAAGATGGACCGCCTGATCAGCGCGATCCTTAATCTCACCCGCGAAGGCCGCCGCGAGTTCCAGCCGGTGCAAATCGATACCCGCGAACTGATCGAGGCCATCGTCGCCACCGTGGCCCATCAGGCCGCCGAGGCCGAGGCGCAAATCCACATCGAGCCGCTGCCCCCCATCGTCAGCGATCGCCTGGCGCTGGAACAGGTTTTCTCGAATCTGATCGACAACGCGCTGAAATACCTCAGACCCGGCGTACCCGGCGAACTCAGGGTCCGGGGCCGGAACAAGCTCGGCTTCGTCATCTTCGAGGTCATCGACAACGGCCGCGGCATCGATGCCAAGGATCACCAGCGAATCTTTGACCTTTTCCGCCGTGCGGGTACACAGGACAAGCCAGGACAGGGCATCGGCCTCGCCCACGTGCGGGCGCTGGTGCGGCGTCTCGGCGGAACCATGTCGGTTGCTTCGGAGCTCGACCGCGGCAGCAAATTCACGATCACCCTGCCGGCGAAATGGACGGGCACCAACCGGGATCAGCAAGCATGAGCAAGCCAGTCACCATCATCATGATCGAGGACGACGAGGGCCATGCTCGCCTGATCGAGCGCAACATCCGCCGCTCCGGCGTCAACAACGACATCGTACCGTTCACCAACGGTACCGCCGCCATCAAATATCTGTTCGGCAGCGATGGAACCGGGCTCGGTCAGAAGGGCCAGGCCCTGCTGATCCTGCTCGATCTCAACCTGCCCGACATGACCGGGATCGAAATCCTGCAGCGGGTCAAGGAAAACCAATATCTCAAATGCGCGCCGGTAGTGGTGCTGACCACCACCGACGATGCCGTCGAGATCAAGCGCTGTTACGATCTCGGCTGCAACGTCTATATTACCAAGCCGGTGAACTACGAAAGCTTCGCCAACGCGATCCGGCAGCTCGGGCTGTTCTTCTCAGTCATTCAGGTACCGCAAGCCACCCCATGAACGCGACCACGCCCACGCTGCTCTATATCGACGACGACGCAGCGCTGGCGCGGCTGGTGGAGCGCGGCCTGAAGCGGCAGGGCGTTGCCGTGGTTCATGCGCCATCCGGCGAGGCCGGGCTGGCGCGGCTGGAACAGGGCGGTATCGACGTGGTGGCGCTCGACCAGTACATGCCCGGTCTCGACGGTCTGGAGACGCTGGAACGGATCGGGACGATCCAGGATGCGCCGCCCGTCGTGTTCGTCACCGCGTCGCAGGACAGCAAGATCGCGGTGACCGCGCTGAAAGCCGGTGCCGCCGACTATCTGGTCAAGGATACCCAGGGCGATTTCCTGCCTTTGCTCCAGGTCGCCGTGGAAAGCGCGCTCAAGCAGGCGTTGATCCGCAAGGCGCGCGATGACGCCGAAGCCGAGGTTCACGCCTCGCGCGACCGCTACGCGGCGCTTGCCGCCGAGCGCGAGGTGCTGCTGCGGGAAGTCAACCACCGCGTCGGCAACAGCCTGCAGATCATCGCTTCGCTGCTGCACCTGCAGGCCAACTCCTCCAGCCAGGAAGACGTCAAGGCCGCGCTGACCAACGCCATGGGCCGGGTCGCCGCGGTGGCGCAGGTACACCGCCGTCTTTATACTTCCCATGACCTCAACAGCGTGCTGCTGAACCAGTACCTCGAGGCGCTGCTCGAGGACCTGAGGCGCTCGGCCGAGGGCAACAGGATGTCGCGCCTGACGCTGAAGGCCGATCCGATCGAGATCGATCCCGACCGTGCCGTGGCGATCGGCATCATCGTCAACGAACTGGTGATGAACGCGGTGAAATACGCCTACCCCAACGGCGCCGGACCGATCCACGTGGCGTTGGGCGCGCAGGGTGACGATCTTGAACTCGTGATCGCGGACGACGGCGTCGGCGTCAACGCCAAGAGCGATCCGCGCTCCACCGGGATGGGGCAGCGCATCGTCAATGCCATGGCGACCAAGCTGGAAGCGGAAGTGGACCGTGACGCGTCGCATCAGGGAACCCGGATCGTGCTGCGGTTTCGCCGCCGCGATGCGCCGAAGGCGCCAACGGCGACGGCTGCCGATTAGGCTCA
The DNA here is from genome assembly GCA_963710235.1 of uncultured Alphaproteobacteria bacterium. Lineage (GTDB taxonomy): Bacteria > Pseudomonadota > Alphaproteobacteria > Rhizobiales > Xanthobacteraceae > Bradyrhizobium. Next base: position 564,379 of record CAVPZI010000004.1, on the reverse strand, counting down.
CCTCGCCGCGCACGATGCTTTGCTGAAAACCGGTTTCCACCCTCCGGATCATGCTCTAGGATTGCGCAATGAGCTCGCGCGACTCCGCCTCCGCCGAAATCACGCCTGAAATGCTGCTACGCGCTTATGCCTGCGGTATTTTTCCGATGGCAGAGAGTGTCGACGACCCGACCCTGTTCTGGGTCGAGCCGGAACAGCGCGGCATCATTCCGCTCGACGGCTTTCGGATATCCTCCCGCCTCGCCCGCACGGTGCGTTCCGACGCTTTCACGGTGCGCGTCGACACCGCCTTCAAGGCCGTGATCGACGGCTGTGCCGCGCCGCAGCCGGACCGCGACAGCACCTGGATCAACAAGCGGATCCGCGACCTCTACACCGGGCTTTACGACATCGGTTATTGCCACAGCGTCGAAGCCTGGCAGGACGGCGATCTGGTCGGCGGGCTCTATGGCGTCAGCCTGGGACGCGCCTTCTTTGGCGAGAGCATGTTTCACCGCGCCCGCGACGCGTCCAAGGTGGCCCTGGTACATTTGGTGGCGCGGTTGATCGCGGGCGGCTTCGTGCTGCTCGACACCCAGTTCGTCACCGAGCATCTGCGCAGCTTCGGCGCCACGGAAGTGCCGCGGCGGCGTTACCGCGCCCTGCTCGACAAGGCCCTCACCGGCGGCGCTGATTTCGCCACGCTGCCGCTCGATCGCCCGGTCAGCGGCGCCGACGCGCTCAATGTCATCGCCAGCCGCGAGCAGGCTGGCGCGTAGCAACACGTTCGGGATTCGTTGTCGTCCCTACCTGAAGCCGGGCAACGGGGCGGGCCCGGCCGGTCCACCCGGCACGACTTGCGACGGCGGCCGCGGCGGCTGCTTCGGCGGCGCACGCTTCTGCGGCGGGGGCGGCGGGGGCGTCGCGGGCTTCGGCGGATCGGGCTGCGCGCTGACCACGGTGGCGTCGGGCGATTTGCAGTCGGTCAGCCAGATGTCATAGATCGGATGCTCGACGCCATGCAGGCCGGGGCTCGCCGCGAACATCCAGCCGGAGAAAATCCGCTTTACCTCGCCCTGCAGCGTGATCTCGTCGACCTCGACAAAGGCATCGGTATTGGCGGCCTCGGTGGCCGGACGGGTGTAGCAGGCATCGGTCTTTACCCGCAGCGCGCCGAACTGCACCGTCTCGCCGATGTCGGCATCGAAATTGATGATACGCCCGGTAATCTTGTCGAGGCCCGAAAAGCTCGCCTTCTTGTTGGCGATCTTCTGGGCCGGGGGTTCGGTCACCACCTCGTCGCCGGGCTGCAGCGTCGCGGGCGACGGCGGCGCGGCGCCGGTGCGCGGCTGGCGTTGTCCGGGCGGCGAGCCAGGCGGCGGATTGGGTGCCGAAGCCACGCCCGGCTGAGGCTGGGTACCCGGCGGCACGTTCTGCGGAATGACCGTGGTCGCCGGTGGCGGCGGCAAGGGCTGCGACTGGACCGGTCCCGGCAGGGCGGCACCCTGCCCCGGCAGCGGACGGCTCGGCAGCACGCGGCCCTGCTGCGGCAAATCAGGCACCTCCTCTTCGTCATCCGGGGGCGGCTGCGGGTTGCCGCGCGGCACGCTGCCTGGCGGCCGCGGCGGCTGATCGGAAAAGATGTTGCCTATCTGGGCCCGCGCCGGGGGCGCCAGCGCGATCGCTCCGGCGGCAACGGCTGCCGCAAATCCCGTGATGGCAATGGCTTTCAGCATCTCGCGCGGCTTTGTCAGACGAATCAGGCTCGCGACATTGTACATTCGGCAGGCCGCTCGCAGGCGAACCGGTTAACACGTCGAATACGGCGGGGAAAGGGCGGTTAAGGGCCAGACAACCGGCCCCGATTGAGCCGTTGCCTCCGGCGGTGGCTGGTCACACCCCATGACAAATGAAATAGTTCGCCGGGAAAGCCGGCGGCCGGGATCGGTAACGGACCCGTACCGGGAAAAGGGAAACGCTCTGAGATGACCGATCGCATTCGTCTCGATGGCAGGACCGCCGTGATCACCGGCGCCGCCGGGGTGATCGGAACCGCGACCATGCAGCTTCTGGCCGAGCGCGGCGCCCGCATCGTTGCGGTCGATCGCACCGAAAAGCCGCTGCGGGCGGCGATTGCGGGTTTGCCGGCTGCCGCGCAGGCGATCGCCGTCACCGCCGACGTTACCCAGGAAGATGAAGTCGCCGATTACGTCCGCGCGGCGATGGAAAATTTCGGCGCCATCGACGTATTCCACAACAATGCCGGCATTGAGGGCGATATCGCGCCGATCGTCAGATATCCGGTCGAGACCTTTCGCCGCGTGCTCGAAGTCAACGTGGTCGGCGTGTTCCTCGGCATGAAGCACGTGCTGCCGGTGATGCTGAAACAGGGCCGCGGCAGCATCATCAACACGGCGTCCATCGCCGGCCTGCTCGGCACCCCTGATATCGCGGCCTACGGCGCCAGCAAGCATGCGGTGATCGGCCTGACCAGGAGCGCGGCGCAAGAATGCTCGGCAACGCCGATCCGGGTCAATTGCGTCTGCCCCGGCATGATCGACAGCCGGATGCTGAACGCGATTGTCGAGGGCCGCAACCCCGGCAATGCCCCGGTCCCGCCCGGGTTGATCGTCGACCGGGTCCCGGCCCGGCGGCTGGGCCAGCCGGCCGAGGTCGCTTCGATCGTCGCCTTCCTCGCCTCCGACGAGGCCAGCTATGTATCGGGCGCGGCCTACACCGTCGACGGCGGACGCACGAGCTGAGACTTGCCATCCCGAAGCCCCGAGCGGGCCGAACCGACAGGATCCTTGAACGATGCCGGTTAGATTAGATCCCGACGCCGCCGCGGTCTTCAAGGCATTCCAGGAGGCCGGCCGGCCGCCTTACGAGAGCGTTTCGCCGGCCGAGGCGCGCGAATTCTATCTGCAGGCCCGCCTCGTCACCAATCCCGAGCCGCCCGAACTCCAATCGGTGCAGCCGCTGGACATTCCTTCAAAGGCCGGTCCCATCCCGGCGCGCATTTACACGCCGAAGACGCTGCGGCAGAGCGGCGCCCTGGCGCCGGGCCTGGTGTTTTTCCACGGCGGCGGCTGGGTGATCGGCGATCTCGATACCCATGACGTGGTGTGCCGGACGCTGGCCGACGAAGGCGAACTGATCGTGATCTCGGTCGATTACCGGCTGTCGCCCGAGCACAAGTTTCCCGCCGCCGTGGATGACGCGATTGCCGCCACCGCATGGCTTTCCGGAAATGCGCGAGGACTTGGCCTTGATTCCTCGAGGCTATCGGTCGGCGGTGACAGTGCCGGCGGCAATCTTGCCGCGGTGGTCGCCATCCATGCCCGCGATACCGGCACCCCAAAACTGGCCGGCCAGGTGCTGGTCTATCCCGCCACCGATTTTCGCATGAGCCATCAGTCGCACAAGGAAGCGGACACCAGCTACCTGTTGACCCACAGTGTGATCCGGTGGTTTTGCGACAATTATCTCAACGGCGCCGCCGACGTCGACGACTGGCGGGCTTCGCCGGCACGGGTCGAGAATCTGAGTGGCCTGCCGCCGGCCTACGTTCTGACCGCGGGGGGCGATCCCCTGCGCGACGAAGGCGAGGCCTATGCCGGCCGATTGAAACAGGCCGGCGTGGCGGTGGCTTACCGGCAGTTTCCGGGCCAGTTCCATGGCTTCTTCACCATGGGAAAATTGCTGCCGCAGGCCAAAGTCGCCGCCCGCGAAATCGGCGGCTGGCTCAAGGCTCTGGGCTAGGTCGCATGATGTTTACGACCTAGGTCGTAGGCATGATGTTTACGACCTAGGTCGTAGGCATGATGTTTACGACCTAGCGTATCGCTGAAAGTGGCGGGCAATGGCGATGAAGAAACCTGAAGCCGTGGCACCGGCGAGACCCGTGAAAGGCCATTGCCGCTGCGGCGCGGTTGGCTTCGAGATCGACTTTCCCGCCCGTTGGGCCTGGCACGATCACTCCCGCGCCACCAGGCAGGCGCACGGCGCCGCCTATGCCACCTATGTCGGCAGCTGGCGCAAGCGGTTTCGCATCGTCAAGGGCGAAGCCGACATCGCGCGCCATGAGGACAAGGCCGCGAAAACCGTGCGCGGCTTTTGCAAGATGTGCGGCACGCCGCTGTTCTACGAGCGGGCGCGCTCGCCGCACATGGTCAACATCCCCCGCGCCCTGTTCGAAAGCCGCACCGGACGGCAGCCGCTCTACCACATCGGCATCGAGGAAATGCAGGAGTGGACCTACGCCGGCGAACCGCTGGTGCCGCTCAAGGGGTTTCCCGGCGTGGTCTGGCAGCGCTCGAAAAAGCAGAAGCGGTTCGACGGCGGCGAACCGTTCTAGACATCTTCAGACATCAAGCAGGCTGTTCGACGGCGGTTGTCAGTCGCCGCGAAAAGCAGTAAATCGCCATGCGTGAATGCAGGAGACACAACCGTGCGGAAGTGGTTCAAGAACGCCGATGCCGACGACATCAAGATGGTGATCTCGGGCGCCGTCGCGGTGATCGCGTTTTCGACCTTCGTGCTGGTGTGGAGCCTCGACAACTATCGCCGCGACGCCTGCGAGCCGAGCTGCGCCACCGACATGTCGGCGCAACGGAGGAATTGACAAAAAACCTCTCAACGGCAATGAAGGCGTTTCCGCCCCGCGCCCTACCCCGCCCGCGCGGCGCGGCGCAGGGACTGCGGCGGCTGGCCGAAGGCCCGGATGAAGGCGCGGCGCATCCGCTCCGGATCGCGAAAGCCGGTTACGTGCGCCACCTGTTCGATCGCCTCCGTGGAGGATTGCACCTTCAGGCGCGCCACCTCGATGCGCAGCCGCTCCACCGCCTTCGACGGCGTCGTGCCGGTCTCCGCGATGAACGCCCTCGCAAAATGCCGCGCGCTCATGCCGGCGCGATCCGCCAGTTGTTCCACGGTCAGCCGTTCATCGAGATGCTCACGGGCCCAACTCAGCAGCGCCGCAAAGCGGCCGGTCGGCGCCTTCAATTCCAACAGCGACGAGAATTGCGACTGTCCGCCGGCGCGGCGGTGATAGAGCACGAGCTGGCGCGCGGTTAAGCGCGCGATCTCGTCGCCGACATCCTCCGACACCATGGCCAGTGCCAGGTCGATGCCGGCGCTGATGCCGGCCGAACTCCAGATGTTGCCGTCGCGCACGAAGATCCGGTCGGCTTCGAGCTTGACGCCCGGATAGCGCGCCAGGAACTGCCGGGTGCGGCCCCAATGGGTGGTGGCGCGGCGGCCGTCGAGCAGGCCGGCTTCGGCCAACAGAATCGCGCCGGAACAGACACTGGCAATGCGGCAACCGCGCCGCGCCGCCGCGCGCAAAAAATTCAGCGTCCGCTTGCAGGTCATGGCCGCATCGACCCCGTCGCCGCCGGCGACCACCAGGGTGTCGACGGCGGCCGCCGACCGCAAACCCTGCGCCACCAGGGCAACGCCCGACGAACTGCGCACTTCCCCCGGCGTCATGGCCACCACCCTGATCGAGGCCTGCGGACCGCGGTAGCGGCCGGCGATTTCGAACACCGAAATCGGCCCGGCGGCGTCCATGAGCTGGAAATCGGGAAACACCAGAATGCCGATCATGGGTCGATCCGGATGGGCTGGGTGACATTGTCTTGAAACGAGGGAATTATGCCATTTCGGACTTCAGCCCACCATGCCAGGATGATCCCGTCAAGCGCATCGAGGAGGGATTTCATCATGGCCGCGCCGTCGCAAATCGGTCTGCTGGTGTTTCCGAAACTGACCCAGCTCGATCTCACCGGGCCGCTGCAGGTATTTTCCGCACTCCCCGGAGCCAAGGTGCACCTGATCTGGAAACGGATCGAACCGGTGCCGAGCGACACGGTGCTGGCGCTGACGCCGACGATCAGCTTTGCCGACTGCCCGCAGCTCGACGTGATCTGCGTACCCGGCGGACAAGGCATCAATGACCAGGTGAACGACGAAGAGACTTTGGCTTTCCTCCGCACCCAGGCGGCGCGGGCGAAGTACATCACCTCGGTCTGCACCGGTTCGCTGGTGCTCGGCGCCGCCGGCCTGCTCGAAGGCTATCGCGCCGCCACCCACTGGACCGCGATCGATTACCTGGCGCTGTTCGGCGCAACACCCAGCAGGACCCGGATCTGCGTCGACCGCAACCGCATCACTGGCGGCGGCGTCACCGCAGGTATCGATTTCGCGCTGACGCTGGTGTCGATCCTGGCCAACCGGCAGACCGCCGAAGCGATCCAGCTCGGGATCGAATACAACCCGGCGCCGCCGTTCGACTCAGGATCGCCCGATACCGCGCCGGTGCAGGTGCTGGCGTCGGTCAAGGAGCGCATTGCGCGATCGAAGCAGACCCGCGAGGACGCCATCAAGACCGCCGCGGCGCGGTTGAAGGCGGCGTGAGCGGACCGTCGCAACGCCTCACCCGGCGGCCACCTGTTGGCGCGACACCGGCACCGGCCGTGCCAGCCGCACGAAGATGATGGCGTGGGTGAGCAGGTAGAACGGCACCAGGATGGTCGGAATGTTCGACCACGGCAACGTCACGATTGCGGTCGAGCCGATGCTGCCGCCCAGCATCTGCAGCGGCGATCCCGGCGCCGACACCACGCCCAAGGAAAGCGCCGCAATCAGGTCGAGGGTGCCGAACAGGTTCCACAGCAGCAGCGACGCGCGGTTGCCGGCCGGATTGCGCGAAAGCGCCAGCACCAGCGGGACCGCGGTCAGGCCGACGATGACATCGCCCCATCCCGCCGACTGCGGAAACGGGCCGCTCAGCCGGCTCCCGGCCGCCAGCAGCAGGAAGAAGACGCCGAACGCGCGCATGATATTGAGGCCGACCAGCAGCGGTACCGGCAATGCCATCAGCGCCCGGCGCACGCCGGCGAACAGCAGCGCGCCGAGGCCGATCACGACCAGCGGCAGCGCCGCCATCACGCCGATGGCCGGAACCGGCGTCGCGGTGACGGCATATATGCCGGTGCCCGCCAGCGCGATCGCGAACCCGATCCAAACCCCGGCGATGCCGGCGGTGGTCAGCCGCTGCGCCGGCGACAGCGGCAGGGCGGCGACGGTGGCATAGAGATTAAGCGCGATCGCGGCGAAGATTGCGGTGGTGCCGATCAGGTCAAGCATCGAAAGTCTCCTCTCTTTTAAGTGTAGCTACACTCATTCACTCAAACCATTTGCCCGGCGAAGCCGCCTGCCCGCCTCACGCCAGATCGAGTGGACCCAGCAGCCTCAGCGCCGCCTGGCCGTCGGCGCCGAGCAGCTTGCCGACCTCAAGCTGCGCCGCCAACCAATGGGGAAATCCGCGCCGCACCATGGCGCGGCCCTGCGCGGTGATGGCAACCTGCCGCGAGCGCGGATCGTCGCCCGGCTTGATCGAAACCCAGTCGCGGTTTTCGGTCAGGGCCAGGTTGCGGGTCAGTGTGGTGCGCTCCATGCCGAGGAAGCCGGCGAGCCTGCCGATCGGCATCGCGCCGCGCAGCAGCAGCTGCGACAGGATGGAAAACTGCGTGACGCGGATCCCGGCCTTCTGCATGTGGGCGTCGTACAGCCGCGTGATCCTTCGCGCCGCCTGCCGCGCCGCCAGGCAGTAGCAGCCGGCGCACGCCATGTAGTCCGCAGCGGCGGGGTCGTTGGGTTTCATGGCTTTAGTGTAGATACACGTATTGGGCCGCGCAAGGGGGCGGTCGCAACCGCGGGCGGGTTTATTCGGAGCAGCAGGATGGCAGCGCGTTCAGCTGCCCGGCGTCCACGGCTGGTAGTCGCCGGTGGCCTTGGGGCGGCGGCCGCTGGCCAGGGTCGAGCCGGACGGGCGGTAGGCGGCGGGGGTGCCGGTCATGTTGGGGATGTGCGGCTTCTGCCAGTCGCGCGGCGTGTAGGTTTCGTCGGTCGGCGGTACATCCACGGTGTGATGCAGCCAGCCGTGCCATGACGGCGGCACTTTGGACGCTTCGGCATAGCCGTTATAGACCACCCAGCGCCGCTCGAAGCCCAGCGTCGGATCGATCTTGCCGCCGCGGGTGCGGTAATAGCGGTTGCCCTGCTCGTCGTTGCCGACCAGTTCGCCAAACCGCCATGTCCACAACTGGGTGCCGAAGGTCTGGCCGCTCCACCAGGTGAAAAACTTGAGCAAAAACTGCTTCATCGCGCGCGCCGATCTGGGGAAACGTCGGGAGTCTCGAACAGGACCCTGATGCCATCGGTGGGCCTGCTTGTCCAGTAAAGTCCGCTCGCTGCTGCCATGACACAGGCGGCGGTCCCCCAACCGGAAATTCATCGGCCACGTGACAAGTCCCGGACCAAATGTCGCGGGCGCGGCCGCGTTCGTTCATGCCGCGTACACCTCGGTTTTGACAGGCTGAAGGCGCGCTGAAATGGCGCATGAGCTTCGGGAACGTCTGTCCGCTCGGCGGGTTGGGCCTTATCCCGCAATTGGAGCCGACCATGATCAATCTGAAGGTTTTGAGTGCCGCCGGCGTTCTCGCCCTGGTCGCGACGACGATGATGCCGGCACCGAGTTTTGCCCAGACCCCATTCAACCACCCTTCCGGTAACTTGGCCGCCCGGGCCGGCGGCACCGCTGCGCCCAGCGGCGCTCCGCGCTTCAACGGCGGCGGCGCCCCGCATTTCAATGGCGGCACCCACTTTAGCGGTGCTGGCGGTGGTGGCGGCGGCAACTTTCACCACCACGGCGGCGGCGGTTTCATTCCCGGCGCGGTCGCCGGCGCCGTGATCGGCGGCGCGATCGCCTCGCACGGTCCGCGCTACTACGGCGGCGGTGCCTATTACGACGGCAACGCTTATTATGGCGGCGATCCCGACTACGTCGACGATTACAGCGGCGGTCCGGTCGCCGACGGTCCTGTGGTGGTGCAGGTGGCGCCGGGCGGTGGCGATGACGTCGCCTACTGCATGCAGACCTACCGCTCCTATGATCGGCGGTCGGGCACCTATCTCGGCCTCGACGGCTACCGGCACCCCTGCCCGTAACCACGCGGGTCCTGTGCGCACAGGACGGCGTGTCCCCACGCCGTGCTGTGTCGTTGTTGTCGCGCGCCCCCAAACCCGACTCGCGCACCGCGCGCATGACACCCCGCGCCGGTGCCATCGGCGAACGCAACGCGACCGGTAAAATTACCAGGCTCCTCTTCACCTTATCGCGAGCTGTGCCATTTTGCTCAGCCGCTACAGGACGAATTTGATTCAACCATCAGGTGCATGGTCTGCGTGAGTCAGTTTCAACTGGAGGCTGGCCGGGATTCGGGGCATGGGCGCGACCACGACCGCTCAGATCGGCATGCACCGGTACGCCACGGCGCGGTGGATGCTGGGCCGAAATACGGCGCGCAAAACGGCCGGCCTCGTGTTGCTCGCAGCCGCCGGCTTCGTCGTCAGCGCCCTCGTGCTGGACCGGACCTGGGATGCCCGTGACAAAGTCCACCACTCCCGTGTCATCCAGCTGCAGATCGACCGGATCGTCTGGGACCTGATGCGGCTGCAGCAGGCGATCGAGGCCCACGCGCTCGATCCGGGCCTCGACGCGGCCGCAACCGTCGCGCCATTGCGCGACGGTGTGCATGGCGATCTCGCCGAGACCGCCCGTCTCACCGCGGACAATTCATACCAGCAGCGGCGGATCGACGGCCTCGAGGCGGCGTTCGACCGCTACATGGCCAACCTCGAAATGACGCTGGCGCGCGGCGCCGAGCGGGACCGCGCGCTGGCCATGACCGCCGACGTGACGCGGGTGTCGGTACTGGTCACCGAGATGCGCGATCACGAAGACGGCCTCCTGACGCAGCGCATCGGGCGCGCCGATGCGTTTTTCACGGTGCTTCTGCCGACGCTGGGTTTCTCGGTGGCGGTGATCGCCTATCTCGTGGTGTTCGTCGGCCGGTCGATCGCGCGGGCGCTGCGCGAGGGCGAAATCGTGCTGTCGGAAAAGGACGGCGAGCTTGCCGCCAAGGACATCATGATGCGCGAAATCGACCACCGGGTGCGCAACAGCCTCAACCTGATCTACAACCTGATGCTGCTGCAGCAGCGCCGGACCGCCGACGATTCGGCGGCATGCGGCCCGCTCAGGGAAGCCGCCAACCAGATCCTGGTGGTGGCGCGGGTACATGAGCGGCTCTACAAATATGGCTCGATGCAGGCGGTGGAGCTCGGCGAGTACCTGCAGAACCTGTGTACCGACGTGGCCAACATTGCCCTGCCGGCGGAAGCGCGGGCCGCCATCCAGCTCAACGCCGCCCACGCCGAGGTGCGCGCCGAGGAAGCGATCTGGCTCGGTTTGATCGTGGTCGAACTGGTCACCAACGCCGTGAAATACGGCAGCCCGTCGCTGCAAACCCCGATTACGATCGACGTGTCTCCCGACGAGCGGCAGTTGCGCCTGACGGTCTCGGACAACGGCGCCGGGTTGCCGGTCGGCTTCGACCCGAAGACCGGCAAGGGCCTCGGGATGCAGGTGGTGCTGCTGCTGGTACGCCAGCTTCATGCCACGCTGGAGGTCGATCCGGCCTGGAACGGCACCCGTTTCATCGTCACGGTGCCACTGCCGGCGCGGGAGTGAAGGTGGCGGCTCCGTCAGTACTGAAGGAGTCGCCTCATTTTCCGAGTCATCACCGGGCATAGCCGTCCGAAGGACGGCGTCGCTTCCGCTCGCCTATGAGCCGGTGATCCATCCTCTTCGCCAAGACTCTTGTGAAGATTGATGGATACGCGGGTCAAGCCCGCGTATGACGCCGTGTTCACGACCGCGTCGCCAGTACCACGCCGGCGAGCGTGAACGCGAGCGCCGCGACCTGGCCGAGGCCGAGGGTCTCGTGCAGGGCCAGCGCCGAGACCATGACGCCGATCACCGGCACCGCCAGCGTTCCGATCGCTGCCACCGATGCCGGCAGCCGCTCGAGCGCGGCGAACCAGCAGACGTAGGAGATGCCGTAGCCGATCAGCGCCATGTAGGCCAGCAAGGTCCAGCCCGCGGCCGTCAGCGCCTCGAAGCGCGGATGCTCGAACACGAAGCCGGCGATCGCGACCGGCACGCAGCCGATGCCGACCTGCAGCGCCGACGACGAGACCACCGGCAGCGACATCGGCCAGCGCTTGGCCACCACGGTGCCAAGCGCGAAGGCGAGCGCCCCGGTCAGGATCATGATCACGCCTGGCAGTTTTGCCATGCTGGCGGCATAGCCGTTGCCGCCCATCAGCGCGACGATGCCGGCAAACGCCATCAACAGCGCCAGCACCCGCTTCCACGACATGCGTTCGCCGAGCACCGGCCACGCCAGCACCGAGGTCCACACCGGCATGGTGTAGGCCAGCACGGTGGCTTCGCTGGCGGGCAGCCACACCAGCGACAATCCCATCAGGATCATCCAGACGGTGACGTTGAGAAACGTCGACAGCAACAGCCGCGGCCACTGATGGGCCGGCACGCGCAGGCTCTGCCCGCGCACCAGCGCCAGCAGCACCAGCACACAGGCGCCGGCGATGCCGGTCAGCCCGCGCGACGACAGCGGCGGCCATTCGATCAACAGATGTTTCATGATCGGCCAGTTGAGCCCCCAGCCGATCGAGGTGACGGCGAGGAGCAACAGGCCCGCGGGCGCGATTCGAGGCTTCGCGCCCGGTTCGATTGGCAGGGTCATGGGGCAGTTCGGTTGGGAATCGGTGGTGGAAGCCGCCCTACCATGCCGGTTATGGCGCGGGCCGGCCACGGCCAGCCGGACATGCCAGCCCTCCCGTAACGGAGCTATCGCGAGTGAAACGGGCGACGTCAGGCTCTGGATATCGTGCAGGGTTGCTTCCTGGACACGAGCTTGCGCAGGTCACGCAGCAAGTCGTCACCCAGTTCCGAAAGACCATTGATTTCCTTTTGTGCCTCGACGGCGTGCTGCCGGCACAGCTCCTTCGATTCATTTCCGATCGACGCGAGCGCGTGCAAATGCCCGGCAAGGCTTGCAGCTCGGGTGAAGAAATAGGCAATCTGTCGCTGGATGGCGGCGTCGAACAAATCCAGTCGATCCGCATTTGCTTCGTAGACCGAGAACTTCGGCAATCTGAACGCGCCGAGTTGATCAAGGTGTTCGTCAGCGCCGACCGCCATATCCTCGAGCTTCCGGACTTCCTCAAATCCTTCCATGTCGTCGACGATGGCCGCGATCTCTCCGATGAGAGCCGACGCAAGGCCTCGTCTTGAACGGCGACGCCCAAAAAGAAGCATGGTTTCCTCCCGCTTCGATGATGTGGCTGAGCGCGCGGGCGGGAAGCGAACTCATCGGCACCTTAACAGAAAAACCGGACGCCATCACGTCAGCGCAAGATGCGCCATCGACCACTCCTCGACCGGTAAACCATCCTTACATATGAACCCACAATGGCTGGGCGGTCGACCGCGCCCTGACGTGAAGCAGGGTCGAGAACGTCGTGGGATGACTGGTCGCAGTGTCGGACATCATCACGGCTCGCGTTCCCGGTGGCATCGCTCCAGAACCGCGTTGCCGCAGCGGTGCCGCAACTCTTTCTTGCCCGCCCCTGGGGGTCGAGACGAGCGAAGCTCGTCTCTGGTCACAACGGACAAAGCTTTCCGTTGTGGACCCCCGACTGGCCTTCGGCCGGCCACGCCCGATCGAACGTCGTTCGATCGGACCGCGAAGAGAAGAGGAGGGTAAGAGAGAACAGTAGTCGCTCGTTGACATGTGATTCCCCTGGAAGAGCGATGAGACTGCCGCATCCGGTCGCCCTCCCCTCGTAGCGGTACTTGAGTCCCTTTAGCGCAATCCCCGAAGGGCAAAATAAACCCCACCCTGTGAACAGCGGGTGCTGCTCGAAATCAGCCTTCGCAAAACAATTTTTTGGCTTCCGAATCCGTGAGGACTCACTGATACTTGGCGGCGATCAAGCGACGGCCTGCCCCCTTGGTTATCCCCCATTTCCACCATATTTAGTATTTGATTCAGGAACTCGTACTAGTCCTTGACGGGTGGGACGGAGTCGGCCTAGTTTTCTCTCCGTTCGGCGCGGGTGGTTTTTGGTCCTGCCGGGCACTCCCAAAGGGTTCCGGAAGGCTCGCTCCGTCCGCCGTCCAGGCAGCGGGGATCAGCGCTGTCTGCTCGGGAATCCGATGGGCTGCGGGCGCCAAAAAAGCCGAGCCGGAAAGGCTCGCACGGCGGGGTGGACGTTAGAGCATGGAGGTCTGGACAACCGGCGCGCCGGTATCCAGGTCATGACATGCTCCACAGAGAAACAGGCCGGAAACCACCGGCTACACTGCGGGCGAAACGCTTGTTCCGAAGCGAAACGTTCGCGAATTTGTACATTGCCGGCGCCGCCTTGACGCGGTTCCGGGCACAAGAACGGGGCACGACCAATGCGAATCGAACGGCGCTACACCACCGACGGCCAGTCACCCTACGCAGCAATTGATTTCAGATTGACGACATCGGAGATCCGCAATCCCGATGGATCGGTGGTGTTCCGCCTCGAGAACGTGGAAGTGCCGGAATTCTGGTCGCAGGTTGCGTCCGACGTTCTGGCCCAGAAGTATTTCCGCAAGGCCGGCGTCGCCGCGCGCCTGAAGAAGGTCGAGGAAGAGACCGTGCCGTCGTGGCTGTGGCGCTCGGTGCCGGACACCGAGGCGCTCGCCGCCCTGCCCGAAGCCCAGCGCTATGTCAGCGAACTCTCCAGCAAGCAGGTATTCGATCGCCTCGCCGGCTGCTGGACCTACTGGGGCTGGAAAGGCGGCTACTACACCTCGGAGGAAGACGCCCGCGCCTTCTACGACGAGCTGCGCTACATGCTGGCCAAGCAGATGGTGGCGCCAAATTCGCCGCAATGGTTCAACACCGGACTGCATTGGGCCTACGGCGTCGACGGCCCCGGCCAGGGCCACTTCTATGTGGACTGGAAGACCGGCAAGCTGACCAAATCGAAATCCTCCTACGAGCACCCGCAGCCGCACGCCTGCTTCATCCAGGGCGTCAATGACGACCTCGTCAACGAGGGCGGCATTATGGATTTGTGGGTGCGCGAGGCGCGCCTGTTCAAATACGGCTCCGGCACCGGCTCCAACTTTTCGCGTTTGCGCGGCGAAGGCGAAAAGCTGTCCGGCGGCGGCCGCTCCTCCGGCCTGATGAGCTTCCTCAAGATCGGCGACCGCGCCGCCGGCGCCATCAAGTCGGGCGGCACCACCCGCCGCGCCGCCAAGATGGTGGTGGTCGACGCCGACCATCCGGATATCGAGACCTATATCGACTGGAAGGTGAAGGAAGAGCAGAAGGTCGCAGCTTTGGTGACCGGCTCCAAGACCAACCAGAAGCACCTCAAGGCCATCATGAAGGCCTGCGTCAACTGCGAGGGCTCGGGCGACGACTGCTTCGATCCGGAAAAGAACCCGGCGCTGCGCCGCGAGGTCAAGCAGGCCCGCCGCGCGCTGGTCACCGACTCGATGATCAAGCGCGTCATCCAGTTCGCGCGCCAGGGCTATACCGACATCTCCTTCGACATCTACGACACCGACTGGGATTCGGAAGCCTACCTCACGGTTTCCGGCCAGAACTCCAACAACTCGGTATCGCTGAAGGACGATTTCCTGCGCGCGGTGGAAACCGACGGCACCTGGGACCTGGTCGGCCGCACCAATGGCAAGGTCACCAAGACGCTGAAGGCCCGCGATCTGTGGGAAAAAATCGGCTACGCCGCCTGGGCGTCGGCCGATCCCGGCCTGCACTTCAACACCACCATGAACGACTGGCACACCTGCAAGGCCTCGGGCGACATCCGCGCCTCGAATCCGTGCTCGGAATACATGTTCCTGGACGACACCGCCTGCAACCTGGCCTCGGCCAACCTGCTGACCTTCTACGACTCTACCGCCACCCGCTTCGACGTCGATGCCTATGAGCATCTGTGTCGGCTGTGGACCGTGGTGCTCGAAATCTCGGTCATGATGGCGCAGTTCCCGTCGAAGGCGATCGCCGAACTGTCCTACGAGTTCCGCACCCTCGGTCTCGGCTTCGCCAATATCGGCGGCCTCTTGATGACCATGGGGCTTTCCTATGACTCGAAGGAAGGCCGCGCGCTGTGCGGCGCGCTGACCGCAATCATGACCGGCGTTTCCTATGCCACCTCGGCGGAAATGGCCAAGGAGCTCGGCCCCTTCCCTGGCTACAAGAAGAACGCCGCCCACATGCTGCGGGTGATCCGCAACCACCGCCGCGCCGCGCATGGAGAATCCCGCGGCTATGAAGGCCTCGCGGTCAATCCGGTGCCGCTCGATCACGCGAGCTGCCCGCAGGCCGACATCGTCGTCCATGCCCGCAACGCCTGGGACAAGGCGCTGGAGCTCGGCGAAGCCCACGGCTATCGCAACGCCCAGACCACCGTGGTGGCGCCGACCGGCACCATCGGTCTGGTGATGGATTGCGACACCACCGGCATCGAGCCGGATTTCGCGCTGGTGAAATTCAAGAAGCTCGCCGGCGGCGGCTACTGGAAGATCATCAACCGCGCGGTGCCGGCGGCGCTGCGCGTGCTCGGCTACCGCGAGAACGAAATCGCGGAGATCGAGGCCTATGCGGTCGGCCATGGTTCGCTTGAGCAATGCGCCGGCGATCAACCATTCGACGCTGAAGGCCAAGGGTTTTGACGACGAGGCGCTGAAGAAGGTGGAAGCCGCACTTCCGACCGCTTTCGACATCAAGTTCGCCTTCAACAAGTGGACCTTTGGCGAAGACTTTCTGCGCGATACCCTCAACATCGCGCCGGAAGCCATCGCGGCGCCGAATTTCGACCTGCTCGCCGCGGTCGGTTTCACCAAGCGCGAGATCGAGGCCGCCAACGTCCACATCTGCGGCGCCATGACGGTGGAAGGCGCGCCGCATCTGAAGGCCGAGCACTACAACGTGTTCGACTGCGCCAATCCGTGCGGCAAGATCGGCAAGCGCTATCTGTCGGTGGAAAGCCACATCCGCATGATGGCGGCGTCGCAGCCGTTCATCTCGGGCGCGATCTCGCAAAACCATCAACATGCCCAACGACGCCACGGTGGAGGATTGCAAGTCCGCTTACCTGCTGTCGTGGAAGCTGGCGCTGAAGGCCAACGCGCTCTACCGCGACGGCTCGAAACTGTCGCAGCCGCTGAACTCGCAGCTCATCTCCGACGATGACGAGGAAGATGATGCGCTCGAGAGCCTGATGGACAAGCCGATGGCGGCGCGCACCGCCGCGCTTTCGGAAAAGGTGGTGGAGCGGCTGGTCGAGCGCATCGTGGTGATGCGCGAACGCGAGAAGATGCCGGACCGCCGCAAGGGCTATACCCAGAAGGCGGTGGTCGGCGGGCATAAGGTGTATCTGCGCACCGGCGAATATGACGACGGCCGGATCGGCGAGATCTTCATCGACATGCACAAGGAAGGCGCCGCACTTCGCTCCTTCATCAACAACTTCGCCATCGCCGTGTCGCTCGGCCTGCAGTACGGCGTGCCGCTCGAAGAATATGTCGACGCCTTCACCTTCACCCGCTTCGAGCCCGCGGGCCCGGTGCAGGGCAACGACTCGATCAAGTACGCCACCTCGATCCTGGACTACGTGTTCCGCGAGCTCGCGGTCAGCTACATGGGCCGGTTCGACCTCGCCCATGTCGATCCGACCGAGTCCAACTTCGACGCGCTCGGCAAGGGCGTCGAGGAAGGCAAGGAGCCGGAGCAGAGCCATTCGACCCGGTTCGTGTCGAAGGGCCTGACCCGCTCGCGCACCGACAACCTGGTGGTGATGCGCGCGCCCGACGCCGAGGCCCGCGGCTCCGGCAACGTCACCTCGCTCGCCGCTCATGGCCCGACCGCCCGCGCCGCCGACGCGGTCGAGGGCGCGGTAGCGCTCAAGCAGGAAACCCAGCACGACCTCTCCCCCACGGAGAGACTAGAACAGCAAGCCTGGAGCCGCGCCGGCACCGCCGCCGCAGCGCAGCCGTCAAAGGCCGAACGCCGGGCGGAAGCCAAGGCCAAGGGGTATGAGGGCGAGATGTGCGGCGAATGCGGGCACTTCTCGCTGGTGCGGAACGGGACGTGCATGAAGTGCGATACGTGTGGCAGCACGACGGGGTGTTCGTAATTATCTAAACGCAAGCCGCTCGGGGGCCCTAATGCCTGTCGTGTTTCGCCATGGCGGCTTGCGTTACTATTTTTATTCAAACGAAGGTCTGCCGCCTGAGCCCCCACATATCCATATCAAGGGCGGCGGACGCGACGCGAAGATTTGGCTGGAGCCCCAAGTTGCAATTGCTGATAGCTACGGCTTCAATTCGAGAGAGCTTTCGGATATACTACAGGTCGTCGCTGATCGGCGGCAGATCATCCTGAAGGCTTGGCATGACCATTTCACCAGCTAGCGCACGCTTTGACGACTTCACGATGTGGGTCGAACTGACAGACGGACGCACGCTCGGAGTGCCACTTGCCTGGTTTCCACGTCTGCTCAATGCCACGCCGGCTGAGCGTGAACGCGTCGAATTGAGCCGAACCGGTTTGCACTGGGAAGCACTCGACGAGGATATCTCTGTCGCGGGTCTACTGGCTGGTCGCGGCGATATTACAAAACCGATTGAAACCGCCGCTTAGCTCGTAGGGCGGAATAGCGGAGCCTATTCCGCCAAGTCTCGCATTCCGAGCGGTGCAGCAGGCCCGCTACTGCGCCTCCTGACACTTGCGGCGTGCCTCGCCGCATCGGGCCTTGAGCCAGGTCAATGCCGGTCGAGCGACGGGCCCGATTGTCCGCCTTGCATCCCGCATGGAGACAACGCCCACATGCAGCCCTGCTCAACGATATAAGGCACACACCATTGCTCTGGATGCTTCGTGCTGGTCGCCGAGACGGTCGCGCCGCATTCACATACCCTGCTGTTCCTGCTGGCCGTGCTCGCCATCGTGCCGCTGGCCGCCCTCTTGAGCCACGCCACCGAAGCGGTCGCCGCCAAAACCGGTGATGCCGTCGGCGGACTGCTCAATGCCACGCTGGGCAACCTGACCGAGTTGATCATCGCGATCACCGCGCTGCGCGCCGGCCAGTATATGCTGGTGAAGGCATCGATTGCCGGCGCCATCGTCACCAACGCGCTGTTCATGCTTGGCGCCTGCCTGCTGCTCGGCGGGCTGCGTTACCACGTCCAGGAATACTACCAGCCCTGCCGTCGACCGTTGCTCGAGTTCTACGACGCACCTTCGAAGCTTGACAGCCGAGTTGCTATTTCGCGCCAGGCACGCGGGGTGGCTTCGAAGATGCGACCGCGACTACTGTTACCTGGCCTGTGCACAGGTGCAGCACCGGCGGTTTTTCGCCACGAATCGTCCTTACATTCGATCTTGGCCATCCCTCGCGGGCCAAGGGGATGGTCGGTCCCGGCGCGTGTTCATCCACAACTCACCGCGCGCCGGGGCGCCGCTTCGCCCCACGTCTGCGCCTTTGGTCCGGCGGGCCTGACAGGTGAATAGCGACTCCCGATCGGATAGCCGGACATCAGGCCAGCGGTCGCCACTGGTCGCGGTGCTGTGGCCGCACGATATCCACCGGACAAGAGCCCGGCGGAATGGCGGAGCATATTCCGCCATACGCTGAGTTTATCATCGGGCCGGCCGAAGGCCGGACCCGTCGGCTATTTGCGCCCTACACGCCATCTTGCGGCATTCCGTAGACACGCGTCGCGATGTACATGGCCAGCATGCCAAGCATGAAGCCTCCAAAAACCTGCAAAACCGGATGGCCGCGCGCGTTGCCATAGTGGAAATACATGATCGCGAACAGCAATATCCACGCGACAAGGGCACTGATCACGTATCTGCCGAGCCGCGACGCGAAAAAGTCCGGAATGAGGCTCATGGTCAGGTCCTTTCCGATCAGCAGCCACAGCGCCGTTTTCGACGCCGCCGCGTGTTCCAGGTCGGCGAAGTTCTGCAGCATCTCCGCGCGATGCCGTTGCAGGAATGCCGGCGGGTAGAGTTGCAGCAGCCGCGCGTAGAGGCGCCGCGACCGGGACTCGTTCTGCGGCGCGGGGCGCGACATGGCGTCACGCACTGCCGAGCTGGCGGCGCGCGACCAGGGCCACGCGGGACAGCCGCTCGGTTTCCGCACGCAACGTGGTCTGGCCGAGCGCCGTGAGCCGGTAGTAGATCCGACGCGGATCCTGAGTCTTTCCCCTGGCAACCAGGCCCGCCTCGATCATGCGGTCGAGCGAGCCGTACAGCGTTCCCGGCCCCATTTTCACCGCATCGCCCGAATCCGCCTTGACCTGCTGCATGATGTCGTAGCCGTGGCGCTCCTCGCCGAACAAGGCGAGCAGGATGTGGAACACGGCGGGTGTCAGCGGCAATGGCGGTTTCGCGTCGCTCATGCCGCCATGATATATCCGTAACGGATATAGTCAACAGCGCGCGAGGGCGGAACGGCGAGGTGTTTTTTCGATCATGCCTTGGTGAATCAACGTGAGCTGCGTCACAGATAGCCGGGTCTGCTGCGGCTAGGCTGCTGTCACGTTACGGGACGTCCCGGTAGTTCCCCTAAGGAATCTACCGAAGTATTCAGCGGAATCCGTCGCTGCTATCCATGGAACGCAGATTCGCCTGGTGAAGGAGACCGAACATGGCCCGGGTTTGTTTCCAACAGGTCTATTTCCACTGCTCCAACTCCCGCGCAGTTCGCGTCGATCAGCGCGGCCTGGCGGTAAGCGACCTCACCGAAGCGCGCGACCACGCGGCCTGCGTGGTGCGATCGCTGATCATGGAGCGCAGCGCGGAAGACTGGCGCGACTGGACCGTGCATGTCAGCGACGATTTCGACGACGAGATTTTCGCGCTCCCGTTCTCGTCCGTTCTCGGCAAGCCGCATTGAGGATGTCATGAGCGCTGCACGCGTCACCTTCATGCCATTGCTCCACCGTCTCGACCGGATCGTGACGGGGTGGCAGCGCCTGATCGGTCGCGCCTGCGACAGCTACCGGCCCGAGCGCCACTACATGCGCGGCCCCGGCCCGAAATGGCATGCCAAGCATCGCTCCACAGGCGCAGCGCTCTGAACTCCCACCTATTGCAGCAGTCGCCTTAAAGCCCTGCCAGCCGGGGAAGCGAGTTCCTTCGCATCGATCGTGCCATCGTTGTCCGGGTCGGCGGCCTTGAAACGCTGCTCGACCACCGCAAGGTACTCGTTCTTGTCGATGGTTCCGTCCTTGTCGGGATCCGCCGCAGCCAATGTCTTCGCGTCGAGCCGGCCACGCAGTTCACGGCCGTCGAGCGTGCCGTCATGGTCGCGGTCGAGCCGGTCGAACAAGGCGCCCGCGGCGCGCTTCGCTTCCGGCAGGTCCATGGTGCCGTCCTTGTCGGGATCGAGCGCCTTGCTCAATGGCGCGGACCAGGCGGCCGCGACGGGAACAACGGACAGGGCAAGCGACAGCAGGACCGATCGTCGATGCAGGGTCATGATAGCCTCCGCCGGGGCATGGGACATCGCTGCATCATAACAGAAAAGCCCTCTGCGGGTTCCAGCAACAGCCCTAAGCAACCTCCTGAAACAACGCCCCCCACCCCGTAACCCGGCGCGTATCGACGCCCGCAATCTTCAGACACTTCCAAACCACGGTCGCGATCGAATCATAGATCGGAATCCCGATCTCCTGCTCGAGCCCCGCGACCGACGGCGCCATCCGAAGATTGGTGCAGACCACCGCGATGGCATCGGGTTTTTCGCGGGCGACGTCGCGGGTCATGGCCTCGAGTTGCGCCGGCGGCACCTCGGAGAACGAAAAATTGTCGCGCAAATTGAGATGGCGCTCGCCCTGGCAGGCGATGCCGAGCTGGCGGTAGTTTTCCAGGATTTTGGCCTGGACGTCGTCGAGGTAAGGCGTGACGTAGCCGAGCCGCGTTACTTTGGTTCGCTCCAGGATCTCGTTGAGCGCCAGCATCGATGTGGTAGCGGGGATGCCGGTCTCGGCGGTGATGCGCTCGCACAGGCGGACGTCGGCCTCGAAGCCGAGCCAGCCCGAGGAGGTGCCGCTCCAGCCGATGCAATCGACCCTGGCGTGGGCCAGAAGTTCGGCGGCGCGCAGGATGCCGTCGATGTCGAATTGCGCCAGCGCCTGGCTGGACAGCGCGATCTCGGTGACCTTGAAGCGGGAGAAGTGCGCGGAAACCTCGGGCAGGCCGGCCACCATAGCGGTGGTGATCGGCTCGAGCGAGGTGTTCGACGACGGGGTCAATATCCCCAAGAAGATTCGCTTGGTCATCGGTGATCCATGGTTGCGAGAGGCGCGCAAGGCATCATCTGCGGCGCGAAGTTTTGCGTGAAACCGGCAGCCTCCATGCGAAGGCCAAAGGCACAGAGCAGCGCCTCCTCGCCCGGCCGCGCAATGACTTGCACGCCGAACGGCAGCGGGTGGCGGGAGGCTTGCGGCGACGGCAGCGTCAGCACCGGAAAGCCCACCAGCGAAATCGTCGAAGTGATGGTGAGATAGTCCAGGATGCCGGGCAACGCATGGCCATCGATCGCGGTGACCTCCGGAATTTCGTTGGGCCAGGGCAATACCGAAGCCGCCGGCATGATCAGCAGATCGTAGCCGGAAAAGAATTTTACGAATCGCCGATAGAGACGGGTTCGTGCGGCTTCGGCGGCCAGATAATCGGCGGCCGAGATGTTGTCGCCTTGCGCGATATTCCACGCCACCGTCGGCGTCAGCGATCCCTTGAAGCGATCGGCGAGGTGTCCGTAGGAGTGCTTGATGTGCGCGGCGCGCAGGGTCTTGAAGGCGGCGGGCGCGCCGCGGCAGTCGGGCGCGGCGGCAGCGATGGGACCGAAAGTGTCGGCCAGGTGGGCAACCACCTCCGCGAAACGCTCGCGACACGCCGACGACATCGGCGCGACGCCGCCAAGATCGGCGCTCATGGCAAGGCGTGGCCGGTCCACCGGCGACGGGGCGCCGCCAAGGCGCGAGGCCGGATCGTCTGGATCGGCACCGGCGATGGCATTCAGCATCAGCGTGCAATCCATCACGGTGCGCGCGATTACGCCGTGGGTCGAGAGCGTATCCCAGCCCAGTGCCCTGGAGGGCGCCGGAATGGTGCCCGGCGTCGGCCGGATCGAGGTGACGCCGCAGAAACTTGCCGGAGTGCGCACCGATCCGCCGAAGTCGGTGCCGTGCGCCAGCGCCGCCATTCCCGTCGCCACCGCGACCGCCGAGCCGCCGGACGAGCCGCCGGAAGTGAGCGCGCGGTCGAACGGGTTGCGCGTCGGTCCGCACAGCGGATTGCTGCAGATGGCGCCGAAGCCGAATTCCGGCGTGTTGGTCTTGCCGAGAATGACCGCGCCAGCCTGGCGCAGGCGCGCGACCACGAGGTCGTCAGCCGCGGGCACGTGGTCGGCGAACAACGCGGAGCCGGAGGTGGTGCGCAGGCCTGCCGTATCGACCAGATCCTTGACGGCGACGGGCAGCCCGTGCAGCACGCCCCTTTGCTGCCGCGGCAGCTTGTCGAGCCGGTCGGCCTCGGCACGGGCGCCGTCTGCATCGACGGTGACGAAGGCCGCGAAATCGGAATCCAGCCGGGCGATGCGATCGAGATGCGCCTCGACGACATCCCGGGCGCTGCGCTTGCCCGATCGTAGCGCGGTCCCCAGCCGGCACGCCGTCTCGTGCGCGCTGGCGTCGGGGTCAGGCACCGGGGCGCGCGACCGGGGCGACGCCGATCTCCCGGAAGATGACGCTGAGATCGTCGGGATCCGGCCGCGATCCGTCCGGCTTCATGCGGCGCTCGATGTCGTCGAGATGATGCGCCATGGCGTCGAGCGCGGCCGGCTTGTTGCGCGCCAGGATCAACTCGCAGATGCCGGGATGGGCGTCGGGCGAACAGTCCGGCGAGCCCGGCACCTCGAAGGTGGCGATCGCCAGCGAGGTGCGCAGCATCAGTTCGCGGGCGAATTCCAGGAGCACCGCATTGCCAGCCAATCGCGCGATCAGGACGTGGAATTCAGCGGTGAGCGACAGCGACGCCCAGCGATCGTTGCGATCGTGCGCGGCTTCGCGCTGCATGTGGTCGGTCAGAATGGCAATGGCGGCATCGTCCATCCGATCGATGGCGGCGCTGACGGTGGCGGCTTCGACCACCCGGCGCGCGGCGCAGATCTCCCGGGCTTCCTCCCAGGTCGGCCGATAGATGAAGGCGCCGCGGTTGGGAAAATGCGTCACCACCTTGCGCGACGAAAGATGCGCCAGCGCCTGGCGGATGTGAATGCGTGTGGTGCCGAACGCGCGGGCCAGCGTGTCTTCGCCCAGTTTCGCCCCCGGCTTCAGCCGCTTGTGGGTGATCGCGGTGAGGATACCCTGCACCACAGGATCGTCATCCATGCTGCGCGGGTCGGCGTTGCGAGGCTCAGGCGCCTTCGGGGGTTTGCGGGGCGACGGTCGTCTCATGACACCTGTCTATGAAATTCGCGGCAGTTTTGGAACATCCCCGCTGCTCGTTTTTTCGCCAAAACCGCTGTAATTCTGATTACAATGTAGCCAACAGATTGGCGCCAATATTCGAAGAGATTGATTTTCAGATGTAAAAACAGAGTATTAATCGAAGTTAACGGTTGGCACGATCGTTGCTGATTTTGTCCGTGAGGCGAGGTCCATGGCAAAACTGCTCTTCCAGGGGGCGACAGTGATCGCGGACGGCGCGTCGGCCCTGCCCGGCGCACCGAGCGATATCCTGATCGAGAACGACCGCATCGCGGCGATCGAGCCCGTGGGCACCATCGGGAATGCCGACCGCAAAATCGACGCCAGCGAGTTGATCGCCGCCGCGGGCCTGATCAATGGGCATCTGCATTCCTGGGATCATTTCATCAAGGGCCGGGTCGAGAACCTGCCGATGGAAATGATGATGGCGCATCTGCGGCCGGCGGTGCCGCTGCCGCTGACCGAGCGCGACATCTATCTGCGCACCATGATGACGGCCATCGAGTTGCTGCGCACCGGCTCAACCACCATCGTCGACGACATGAGCCTCGGCCAGAGCTTCGACCGCCGCCATGTCGATGCGGCGCTGCAGGCCTACACCGACGCCGGCATCCGCACCTATCTCGGCTTCTCGATGATCGACAAGCCGGTGGTCGATAGCTGGCCGTTCGTCGAGGAAAGCTTTGCGCCCGACACGCTGCAATGGCTGCGGTCGCTGCCGCGGCCGCAGGGCGGCGCCCTGCTCGACCTGGTGCGCGATCTGGCCAAAACGCACCACCCGAAACATTCCCGCGTCGCCGTCATTGTGGCGCCATCGGCACCGCAGCGCTGCACCGATGATTTTTTGCGCGCCTGCCGCGCGCTCGCCGACGAACTCGACCTGCCCACCATCATCCACGTGCTGGAAACGCGGCTGCAGTCGGTGACGGCCGAGGTGTTCTGGGGCCGCAGCATGGTCGAGCACCTTTGCGCGCTGGGCTTTCTCAAAGCCAACACGGCGCTGGTGCACGGGGTGTGGCTCTCTCCCAGGGACCGCGAGCTGATCGCCCGGTCCGGCGCCAGCGTGCAGTACAATCCCTGGAGCAACGCCTCGATCGGCTCGGGCGCCGCCGATTTTCGCGCGCTGCGCGACGCCGGCATCAATGTCAGCATGGGGTCGGACGGCTGCGGCGTCACCTTCACCTGCTCGATGCTGCTGACGCTGAAATTCGGCGCCGGCATCGGACGGATCAGAACGCCGCAGCACGAGGACTGGCCGACCGCCGCCGAGATCTGGGATGCCGCCACGTCGGGTGGCGCCCGCGCGCTCGGCCGCGAAGCCGAACTCGGACGGCTCGCTCCCGGCTACAAGGCGGATCTCGTGTTCTACCGCAAGTCCAGCATGGGCCTTGTCCCGCTGAACGCGCCGGTCCGCCAACTGGTGCATGGCGAATGCGGCAGCGGCATCGACACTGTCGTCGTCGACGGCGCCGTGGTGATGCAGAACGGACAATCGACCAGGGTCGACGAACTGAAACTGATCGCCGAATTCCAGGCCGCCCACGCCAATTTGCGCGAGCGCATCGAGGCCTCCGAAGCCGCCTCCGCGCCGCTGCTGGAAGGCCTCGGCCGCATCTACCAGCGCGCGCTTGCGGTGCCGATCCCCTCCGACGTCACCCGCGGCGTCATTGAAAACTATCTTACGTCGGGAGTGCCGTCGTGACGCCGCTGCGCGGTCAATCGCTGCAACTGAGCCAGGTCGGGCACGTATTCGGCGCGACGGTGGCGCTCGACAATGTGAACCTGGCGGTGGCGGCGGGCGAACTGATCGCGCTGCTGGGGCCGTCGGGCTGCGGCAAGACCACCATGCTGCAGATCATTGCCGGCTTCCTGAAACCCACCACCGGCGAGGTCCGCTTCGCCGACGCCCGGGTCGAACACATCCCGGCCAATCGCCGCCGCATCGGCATGGTGTTCCAGAACTACGCGTTGTTCCCGCATCTCACCGTGTTCGAGAACGTCGCCTATGGCTTGCGTGCCCGCAAGCTGCGCGGCAGCGCCGTCACCGCCAAGGTCTCGGAGATGCTGGCACTGGTGCAGATGTCGGGTTTCGCCAGACGGCTGCCCGGCCAGTTGTCCGGTGGACAGCAGCAGCGCGTGGCGCTGGCGCGGGCGCTCGCGATCGAGCCCGGCATCGTGCTGCTCGACGAGCCGTTTTCCGCGCTCGACAAGAACCTGCGGCTCGATATGCAGATCGAGATCAAGAGCCTGCTCAAGAGCTACGGCGTCACCTCCATCATCGTCACCCACGACCAGGAGGAAGCGCTGTCGATGGCCGACCGTATTGTCGTGCTCAACCGCGGCCACATCGAACAGATCGATACGCCCGACGCGCTTTACGACCGGCCGATGAGCCTGTTCGTCAACAGCTTTATCGGCCACACCAATTTTCTCCGCGGCGTCGTCACAGGCTCTGACAGCGTCAAGCTCGAGGCCGGGCCGGAGATCACGCTAGCGCGGCCGACGCAGCGGATTTCGCGGTACTGCCGTGACGATCTCGGTGCGGCCGGAGAATTTTGCGCTGGTCGAGCCCGGAAGCCCGGGCGCGATCGCCGCCACCGTTCGGGTGATGATGCCGCTCGGCGCCTTCGGCGTGATCGAGTGCGCCACCGCGGGCGGCGAGCCGATCAAGATCAGCCAGCCGCGATCGTCGCAGGCGCTCAAGGCCGAGGCCGGCGCGCCGATCAGCCTGGTCATATCGGATATCGGTGCCGTCAGCTTTTTCAACAGCCCCGAAACTCTTCCTTCACCCAGCCAAGGAGCCATGCCATGAGTCTCTCGCGACGATCGCTTTTGAAAATCGGTTCTACCGCGCTGGCCGCCGGCACGGTCGGCTTGCCGCAACGCTCCCATGCAGCCGGCTCCATCGTGGCCACCACCTATCCCGGAAGCTTTGACGAAGCGTTCCGCGCCGTGGTCGGACCGGCCTTCACCAAGGCCAGCGGCACCGACGTGACGTTTACGCCGCTGCTCGGCGTCGACCAGATCGGCAAGATCCAGGCTTCCCCCAACGCGCCGCCGTTCGACGTCGTGCTGTTCGACGAAGGTCCGCTGATCCCGGCGATCGCCACCGGCGTGCTGGAAAAATTCCCTTCCGAGAAGTCCAAGAGCTTTGCCGACATCCCCGAGGCGTTCCGGCATCCCGGCGGCTACGCGCCTGTGGTGACCGTGCAGTTGATCGGCATCGCCTACAATCCGAAGAAGATCACGACGCCGCCGACCTCCTGGGAAGACCTGTGGAAGCCGGAATACAAGGGCCGCGTCGGCATCACCGGCCTCGCCTCGAGCCTCGGCACCGCCTTCATGGTGGAGATCGCCAAATTGCACGGCGGCTCGGAAACCAATATCGAGCCGGCGTTCGAGGCGGTGAAGAAGCTGCTTGCCGAATGTCGGCGCCATTGCCGCGTCGCCCGGTGCCTTGGCCGCGCTGTTCCAGCAGGGCGAAATCGACATCGCGTTCAACTACTGGAACAACGTCGCGCTGTTGGCAGCCAAGGGCGTCGACATCGCCTTCGCCAAGCCGAAATCCGGCGCGGTGGTGGTGCGCTCCAGCGCCCAGATCGTCAAGAACAACCAGAACCCGCAGGCGGTGCTGGACTATCTCGACACCGTCATGGCCGCGGACGTGCAGAAAGGGCTCGAGGCCGCGCCCTGGGTCATGATGCCCACCAACAAGCGGGTGCCGCTGACCGGCGCCAACCTGACCGTCGCCAAGAGCGTCGACGACCTCGTCGCCAACAACGTCATCCTGGACTGGACCAAATTCCAGTCGCTGCGCGGCGAATGGATCACCCGGTTCAGCAAGGAGGTCAAAATCTGACCGGGACTTCCAGGGTCTGAACGGCCATGAATTCCAACACGGATTCGACCAGGCAGTTCCTGCCGGCGCTGCCGCTGGCAGGGCTGTTCCTGGTCGCATTCGTGTTGCCGCTCCTGATCCTGGTGTTCCTGAGCCTGTTCCGGACCCCGCAATTTCTCAACCTGGGGCTGGACCAGTATGTCCACTTCTTCGCCGACGCCTTCAGTATCGGAGTGCTGGCCGATACGCTGAAGCTCGGCGCCGAAGTCGCGACCCTGACGCTGTTTCTCGCCTATCCGCTGGGGATCGTTTACGTCGCCGCCAGGCCGATTGCCCGTTCGGTGATTACGTTCCTGATCCTGTTGCCGCTTCTGACCAGCACCGTGGTGCGCACCTTCGCCTGGATCGTCATCCTGGGCCGTGAGGGCATCATCAATTCGGCGATGCTGTCGCTGGGCCTGTGGGATTTGCCGGCACGGCTGCTCTACAGCTGGAATGGCCTCGTGATCGCGCTGATGCAGATCCAGCTGCCGCTGATGGCGCTGCCGGTCATCAACAGCCTGCTGCGGCTCGACGGCAACCTGGTGAAGGCGGCGGAGGGCCTGGGCGCCAGTCAGTTTCGCATCCTGTTTACCGTGGTGCTGCCGATGACCCTGCCGGGCGCCATCGCCGGCTGGCTGCTGGTATTCGCCGCGGCAGCCACCGCCTTCATCACCCAAAGCCTGATCGGCGGCGGACGCATCATCCTGATGCCGCTCTATATCTACCAGCAGGCCGTCGGCGTACAGGAATGGCCGTTCGCGGCCGCGTTGTCGCTGATCTTCACCGCCGCGGTGATCGGCGTGGTGGCGCTGGTCGGCACCCAGTCCCGCCGCCTGATGCGAGGCGTCGATGCAGCGTAGTTTTGCCGATCGTATCTACTTCATCGTGATCGGCATCCTGGCCGGCATGACCATGCTGCTGTTGATCGCGCCCACCGCGGTGGTGCTGATCATCTCCTTCACCGGCGGCATCACGCTGAAATTTCCGCCGCCGACCTGGTCGCTGCGCTGGTATTTCGAGCTGCTGCATTCCTGGGAGATCATCCAGCCGGCGCTCAACAGCCTGAAGATCGCGGCCCTGGCCACGGTAGCCTCGGCAACGCTGGGAGGCGCCGCCGCCATCGCCATCGCCCGCAGCAAGTCCAAGACCGCAAAAATCCTCGATTTGCTGTTCATGTCGCCGATGGTGCTGCCGGCCATGGCCTTCGGCCTGTCGCTGCTGCTGGTCTTCAACATGCTGCACATTCGTCTCTCGACGGCGACGCTGGTGCTGGGCCATACGATACTTTGCATCCCCTTCGTCATTCGCATGGTGGGCGCGTCGGTGCAGCAGCTCAATCCGATCCTGGTGGACTGTTCGTTCAGCCTCGGCGCCAGCCGCTGGTACACGTTTCGCCGCATCACCCTGCCGCTGATCAAGCGCGGGCTCGCGGCCAGTTGTTTCGTGGCCTTCCTGTCGTCGTTCGACAACGTGCCGGTCTCGCTGTTCCTGGCCGATGCCCGCACCGAGGTGCTGCCGATCAAGCTGTGGGCGATTCTGGAAGGCAGCCTGGATGTCCGGGTGGCGGCGGTGTCCGGCGTCATTGTCATCGTCACGCTGGTCGGGCTGATCTGCGCGGAGATCTTCGGCGGCGTGACGCGACAGGTCAGGGATCGGTGAGCATGGCAATGGAGCGTGACCTTCGCGGCTACGGCCGGCGGCGCCCGGAGATCGTCTGGCCAAACGGCGCCCGCGTCGCGGTTTCACTGGTGGTCAATTTCGAGGAAGGCGCCGAGCTTTCGGTCGAACAGGGCGACGAGCGCACCGAGCCGTTCGGCGAGGTGAAGTCCTCGCATCCGGAGGGGGTTCGCGACCTGGTTCAGGAGCAGGTCTTCAATTACGGCATGCGCGTCGGGCTGTGGCGGTTTCTCGACGCCTTTGCCGAACATCGCGTCGCCGCAACCTTCCTGATGTGTGGCCGCGCCGTGGAGCGGGTGCCGGATCTCGCCCGCGCCGTGGTCGACGCCGGCCACGAGGCCGCGGTGCATGGCTGGCGCTGGCTGCCGCATTCGCTCTATGCCGACGCGGCCACCGAACGAAACGACATCGCAAAGACCCGCGCGCTGATCGCGTCGGTGACGGGCGCCACGGTCAGCGGCTTCATGTGCCGCGGCAGCCAAAGTCCGTGGACTCGCGACCTGATCGCCGAACTCGGCTTCGCTTACGATTCGAATGCGCTGGACGACGACCTGCCGTACTGGAGCGCCGATGGCCGCCTGGTCATCGTACCCTACGGCTTCGACAGCAACGACATGAAGTTCTTCCATCCCAACGGATTCGTGCGGCCGACGGATTTTTCGGATTACGTGATTGCGGCCCTCGATACGCTGGTGGCCGAGGCCGCCCGCGGCCGCTCCGCCATGCTGTCGATCGGCCTGCATCTGCGCATCACCGGCCGGCCGGCCCGCTTTGCCGCGGTACGGACCATCCTCGATCACATCGCAAAACTTGGCGGCGACGTCTGGGTGGCCAGGCGATGCGACATCGCCGAGCATTTCAGGTCATCCGGCATTGCACGGTTGCCGAACAACACCGAACCGTAGGCGCGACGCTACTGCACGACGTCAAGTTTGACCTTGGCGATCCCGCCGTCCACCATTCCGAGCGCGTTGGCCGCGGCATAGGAGACATCGACGACACGTCCGTGGACGTAAGGACCTCGGTCGTTGACCCGAACCGTCACGGACTTCCCGGTCGCGACGTTCGTCACCTGCAGCCTGGTGCCGAACGGCAGCGTCGGATGCGCGGCAGTCAGTTCGTTGGTATTGAACTTTTCGCCATTCGCGGTCTGGGTTCCCTCGGTATAGAAGCTGGCCACACCCTGCGAGGCCGTCTTTGTCTCGCCGCCATGTTGTCGTGGCCCGAATGGCGTGTGCCTGTGCGCGACCACCACGCGCCGGCTTGGCGTGAACGATGCCGTTCGATGCGGTTGCAGCGACGCCTGCCGGCTGCCGCCGGAAAGTTCGGAAGTTTTGCTGACCACCGAGGACTGGGCGCAGGCCGCAAGCGACGCCGCCGCCAGAATGAGGGCGCACCATCGCATGATGTTGTGCATGAGAACGGCCGAGGTCCACTCCGCCTCGGAATCAAGACAGTTTGCTTTAATATCGACGAACGAAGCGCCGGCGCTGCTGATGGAAGACATGACACATCCCCAACTCGCGCCCCCAACCTGCCCGGCCCTAAGTCCCGAATCCAATCGGGGCTGAACCGTGGCGGCGCAGAGCCGGCATTGCGTCGACGGCGCGAATCCATGCGAGTGTGATCATTGTGTCACAGCACGGCAGCTGGCCGAGCCGGTCCCGCCGGCCCGGGTTGACGCCGCCGGCGGACGCACGATTTCATGGCGCGGCGAAGAACAAGGATTTGACGTGCTCCGCAGAGCGATCCCAGACCTGCTCGTCAACGCGACCTATACCGGTTTGAGGGGATTCCGCCGAAGGTGCGCCGGATCATGCGCCTGCGTTCGATCACGACGCTGCTGCTGTTTGCGGTGGCCGCGGTCGCCGCGCTGAACGAACCAGTGTCCGAAAAGGCCGACGGATAGCGCGTGCGCGGATCGGCGCCGCCGCGGCTCGTGTCCGCTAACAACTCCTAACAAGTCATATCGGGCATTTTGGCGCCGGCTGCGCCACCATGATGCCAGCCGGACACTCACTGCATGGAGACCAAAATGCCTAATATCAAGACGCGCGACGGGACCGATATCTATTTCAAGGACTGGGGAAAAGGTCAGCCCATCGTGTTCCACCATGGCTGGCCGCTCAGTGCCGACGATTGGGACAACCAGATGATGTTCTTCCTGTCGAAGGGATACCGGGTGATCGCCCACGACCGTCGCGGACACGGCCGTTCCAGCCAGACCTGGCTTGGCAACGACATGGATACCTATGCCGCCGACGTCGCCGAACTGGTTGCGGCGCTCGACCTCAACAACGCCATCCACGTCGGCCACTCGACCGGTGGCGGGGAGGTCACGCGCTATGTCGCCCGGCATGGCGGCAGCCGCGTCGCCAAGGCTGTGCTGATCAGCGCCATCCCGCCGGTAATGCTGAAATCCGAACGCAATCCGGGCGGCACGCCGATGGAAGTGTTCGACGGCTATCGCAGCGCGCTCGCCGCGAACCGGGCCCAGCTCTACATCGACGTGCCGGCGGGTCCGTTCTACGGCTTCAACCGGCCCGGCGCGAAAGTCTCCCAGGGGATCATCGACAACTGGTGGCGGCAGGGCATGATGGGCGCGACCAAGGCCCATTACGACTGTATCAAGGTGTTTTCGGAAACCGACCACACCGAGGATCTCAGGAAGATAACGGTGCCGGTGCTGGTGATGCACAGCGAGGATGACCAGATCGTGCCGTATGCCGATTCCGGACCGCTCTCGGCCAAGCTGCTCAAGAACGGCACCTTGAAGACCTACAAGGACCTGCCGCACGGCATGCCCACCACGCACCCGGACATCATCAACGCGGACCTGCTCGCCTTCCTCAAGGGATGAGCCGGCGGAGCGGCCACATCCCGCCCCTCACTCCCCGCGCAGCATCGCCGTATCGAGCGCGCGCAGCCTGCCTGGGTCGAACGGCCCAAGGCCGGTGCTGCGCGCGGCGCCGTCGGTAATCAATTCGGCCAGCGCTTCGCCGGTGGCCGGTGCGTTGAGGATGCCCCAGACGTTGTGGCCGGTGGCGACGTAGGCGCCCTCGCAGTGCGGCACCTTGCCGATCAGCGGCAGGCCGTCTTCCGTGACGGGACGAAAGCAGGCCTGCCGCGCGATGATCTTGTCGGGACTGAGCAGCGGCGACAGCCGTTCGCCGATCGCGGTAAGCCGGTCGATCTCGTCCGCGGTGGGCGCGATGGCGGCCGGGTCAAGCGGCAACGCGGCCGGGCCGGAGAAGGCGGTCAGCAGCGTGGTGCCGTCGCCGCGCGGAAACACCTCGACGGTGACGGCGTCGCCGCGCGCGTCGTGACCCTCGAGGAACAGCGCATCCGCCGGCACATCCGTGCCGGTGTCATAGACGAGGCTCGGACTGCGCTGGCCGAATACGGCGGGAAGATCGATCCATCCAGTCGCCAGCAGCGACCATGGCCCCATGGCGACGACGACGGCGTCCGCCGTAATGATTTCGCCGTCGGCCACGACGCCCGTCGCCGCCGATCGATCGGCGCTGCGGGCGATGCCGGTGATCCGCCGGTGGCGCAGCTGCGCGCCGTGCATCTCGGCGGCGCGCATCATGGCGGGCGTGAACGCGCGCGGCGGCACGATCGCGGTGGTCTCCATGCTGCCGAGCCGGTTGGCGATGATGACGCCGGAGCTGAGCCAGCCCAGTCGGGACGGCGCATGGCAACCCCCGTCCCGCCCCGGTACGAAGTATCCCGCATAGGCGTTCATGCGGCGATAGTGCCAATCGTCGCCGGTCTCGCCGGGCAGCGCGGCGTGAAGGTCAAAACTTCGCCGCGCCAGCGCGTCGAGCGGCGTGCCGGCGCACCAGTCGCGCGCGAGAAAGCCGCCGGCCTTGCCGGATGCCGCCGCGGCCACCTCGGAGCGTTCCACGACGATGACGTCGGCGCCGCGGCGCGCGAGGAAATAGGCGGTGCAGGCGCCGATCACGCCGCCGCCGCAGATCACGACGCGCATAATTTCTCCACGGGCAAAGTCCCGGCCGATGCTACCCTGTTTGATTCCGCGGTGCGAGGGCCGCGCGTGCTAACGAGGAACCCTCAGCTCTGATGCGGTCCCTGCATGCTCTTCATGGCGCCCTCGACATGACGCCATTCGCGCGCTTCCTCGGCCTCGCCCTTGCGCTCGCACTCAAGCGCGTTCTGGGCCGCTTGCGCAATCGCCGCGCCGCCATGGCGCTCGAGCATCTGCCGCGCGATGGCGTGGATCTGGGTTTGTGAGGTCATGTCGGTCTCCCTGATGTTCCGGCCACGGCAACCGGGGCCGCCGGCTTGCCGCGGCTTCTCTTTAAAGACCACCGAGACGGCGCTCCCGTTCCCTCCGCGCGCCGTTATTCCGGGTTCCCCCGGCCCCAACCTCTCCATCCCGTCGCCTTGCTTTGGTCAAACCCGGCTGGCGTGTGGAGCGGGGGTGAGGGTTTGTCGACGTCGCAGGAGCGCCAATGTCCTCCAACCTTGCCAGCCTTGTACCGAAAGAGCCTGCACCGAAAGAAGCCGATCCCCACGACATCTTCGTGATCGATCCCGACGTCGTGCTGGCCGCGCGCGCGGATCACGCACCTTCCAGGCCCGCGCACGACGCCGTCGGTCCGGCTCGCGCGCCGCAGACCGACACCGTTGCCGACATGCTCGCCGGCGGGTCGGCGCCATCCGTCGACGCGACGTTTCGCGTCACCGCCGCCGATGCCATCAAGGTCCTGGGCAACCGCCGGGCGGTCGGCGGCGGACGGGTTTTCCGCGCCGTGATCGGCTTCGTGCTGGTGCTCGGCAGCCTCGTTGCCGTCGCCGGCTGGAAGCAATATGGCGACGTCGCCAAGGCGATGGCCGCAAGCTGGGTGCCGACGTTTGCGCTGGCGTCATCGCCGCCGCAGCAGAAGCCGGCGGAGAACGGTCAACCGCCCTCACCCGCGCTTCAGACCGCCGCGACAGACGGGGCAACCGCTCAACCGGCGCCGGTGACGGCCGAGCCCGCACCCGCGGCGCCGCCGCCGGTCACCACGCCATCACCGGAATCCGCGCAACTGCTGCAGGCGCTGGCGCAACAGATCGAAGAGCTCAAGGCCAACATCGCCGAACTCAAAGCCGGCCAGGCCCAGCTGTCGCGCGACATGGCCAAAGCGTCCGAGAGCAGGAGCGCTGAAACGAGGACGGTGCAGCCCCGCAGCGCCGAGCCCGCCCCGCGACCGAAGATGGCGGCGATACCGCCGCCGCGGCCAGCCGTGGCGCCCGCGCACAAGCCGAGACCGGCCTACGCGCCGATGCAGGCCGGGGTCACCTCCGCATTGCCGCCTTCAGCTCCGGCGCCCGCGGCGCTGCAGCCGGCCGCGCCGCCACCGCCACCGCCGGAAGACACGGCGGAGTTCGGGCCGGTGATCCGGCCGCCGATGCCGCTGCGTTGATCCAGATCGTAGGCGTCATGTTTACGACCCAGGTCGTAGGCATGAAATTTACGACCTAGTCCTGCTCGCCCAGGGTTTGGATGAAGCTCTTGCCATAGGGATAAAACAACTCCTTGCGGCCCTGCTGCCACGCCGCCTTGAGCGCCGGCGTGGTGATGTCCCAGTCGGACCGGCATTTCATGGTGACGGCGCGCAGGTCCTGACGCAGCTCTTCCATGGTGGGGCGGCCGAAGTACCAGTAGCCGCTATAGATCCTGTAGATGACGAGACCGGGCTCCAGCACGATGACATGCGGGATCATGGGATTGTGGGTGGGATCGGTATATTCGGCGATGTCGAGATCCTTCTGGACGATACGCCTGGGGTCGGAGAGAAACGGCCAGTGCGCGCCAACGCCGCTGCGGTATTCGTTGGTCTCCACGAGATTGTCGGTAGAGATGGTGACCAGCCGGCAATAGCCGACCTCCATCTCACGGTGGAGCTGGACCAGGCCCTCGGCCTGCCGGCGATCCTTCGGGCAGAAGCTGCCGCGGCTCAGCACCAGCACCATCGGATCCGGTCCCTGCAGCTCGGAGAGTTTCCGGTGCCGCGCGGTGTGGTCGGAAAGTTCGTAATCGGGAAACACCGCGCCTGGAACGAGGTCCGATCTCATGTCAGGTTCGAGCCGGCCTGCTCGCGGACGATGTAGTCGGCGTACCAGTCCGGCCAGTCCGCATCGTGCTTGCCGATCCGCTTCTCGTGCTCGCCATGCGCGGCCGCCGCGCGGCGCAGCGCAGCCGCAAGCTCCATCGACGAGGTGAATGTGGTGTCCGCTTCGACGCGTCCCGGCAATCGCGCGGTGATCTCCTGCAGCAGCCAGCCGTTGCCATCCGGATCGTTGAACGAGGCGAACGAACGATAGCTGCGATGCTCGGGATCGGGGCCGTTGACCCGCATCCGTCCAAACAGATACGGCTCGTCCGGACCGGCGTAGACGCCGGCGGCATCGTGGAACGTCGCGCCGACCTTGGCGCCGCGCCTGAGCAGTTCGGCGCGGGCGGCTTCGATATCGGCGACGATCAGGTACAGTCCCCGCACCGAGCCCGGCGCCGCCGCGGTGACGTTGTGGCCGAAGATCACCGAACAGCCGGAGCCCGGCGGCGTGAACTGGATGACGCGAAAATCGTCGCCGGCGGCGTAGTCAGCGTCGAGCCGCCAGCCAAGGTTGCCGTAAAACTGCTTGGCGCGATCGACATCGGAAACCGGGATGACGACGATCTCGAGCTTCATGTCGAGTGTCCGCACGCCCACCGTTTCACCGCGCGCCTTGGTGGTCTCGGGATCCAGTCTGGTATTCATGGTCATCCTCCTGGGGTTTGGTTGAACGGCATCGTGTGCACATGATTTGGGCGCGCGCCTGCTGCCAGCGAACAATGGCGCAGGTATCCGCCGATAGCCCGTCAGGTTTTGCCAGCGAGCGTTAACTGGTGTCAGCGGCTGCAGATCGCGAGAGCGCTCGCCATTCACCGTTGCGATTGGCGCGCCGCTGCCCGTCACAAATCGTTGATCGGTCTTCAGCCGGCAAGAGGCACCATGATTGTGACAGTCGTACCACTGCGGCCCGCCTCGCCATGCAGCCGAGCCCGAATGCTGCGCGCCAGGCTGTCGAGGATTCGCCCACCGGTACCGCACAGCGGCCCGATTGCACCGATGCCGTTGTCCGCCACCGTGCAGTACCAACCACCGTTACGATGACATCCCGCAATGCGAATCAGTCCGGCGTGGTTGTCCGGAAAAGCATGTTTTGCCGCATTGGTGACCAGCTCCGTGACGATCAGGCCCAGCCGGTGACATTGCGCGGCCGACAGTGTGCCGTCCTCGATAGCCGCTTCGCAGCGAATGCCGGCAGGCTCCAGTATGGCCTCCGACAACGCGGCGCACAGCCTGGCGAAGAAATCCGCCACCGACATCGTGCTGGAATCGCCGCCACTGGACAGCAGGCGATAGAGTTCCCCGAAGGCGACGACGCGCCGCTCGAACCGATCCACCGCCGCGGCAAATTCCCTGGCTCCGCCGCGCCTGAAATCCCGGCGAACCGACGCGCCGAGCAAGGTCAGCGTATTTTTCATCCGGTGATGGTTTTCACGCAATACGAGTTCCCAGTCGTCCGCACGTTCCTCGACGTGCGTGGCGGGATGCGATTGCAGGATGCTGTCGCGTGGTCGCGTGCCCATGTCGAGCATCGTAATCTCCCCGTTGAAATTGGCCTGATCTCGCTCGTGAACCCATTGTCATACTGGACCGCGCGCTGCGCTTGCGCCCGTTAGGTTTTGCAAGATTCTGTTATGATGTGCGGTGTGCCGCCCGCCCGCGCCATCGGCGCAGCGAGGTCGGGCTTTTCCGCGATTTCCCGCAACCGTTCTAAGCCGATGATCCCAAACCGAAATTGCAACAGCCGCCGGTTGCAATAGCGGCGCGGACGCGCGGTCGGGCATTTTCATGGCTGCCGACCGGTTTACTCATGGCTTTGTTCTGATAGAGCAAAAGGGAAGTCCGGACATCGGTTTTGGCAAAGGGCAACGACGCGTGCCAGACGAGAACAGCAAGGACCCGGTCATATCCTTTGGTCCGTTCCGGCTGTTTCCCAAGTCTCGCCTGCTGGAGAAGGACGGCGCGCCGCTGCACGTCGGCGGCCGCGCACTCGACATCCTGCTTGCGCTTGCAGAACGGCCCGGCGAGGTCGTGGACAAGCGGGATTTGATCCGGCGCGTGTGGGCCGATGTGAACGTGGATGAAGGCAGCCTTCGCTTCCACGTCACCGCGTTGCGCAAGGCGCTTGGCGATAGCGCCGCCGGTACCCGCTACATCATCAACGTTCCCGGGCGCGGTTATTGTTTCGCGTTCGCTCCCGCGCCTGCCGAGCCTGCGCCCGTCCCCGCGCCGGTTGCCGGCGACGACCCCGGCCCGGCGCGCGCGTTGCCGCCGGCGCCCGCCAAACTGATCGGACGAGCCGAAGCCATCGAGCAGATCGGGGCCGAACTTGCATCGCATCGGATCATCACCATCGTCGGGCATGGCGGCATCGGCAAGACATCGGTCGCCGTCGCCGTGGCCCATCGCCAGTTCGCGGCTTTCGGCGGCGAAATTTTCTTCGTCGATTTCGGCGCGCTGACCGACGCCAGGCTGGTACCGAGCGCCATCGCATCCGCGCTGGGACTGACCGTCAGTTCGGAGGATCCGGTGCCGGGCCTGCTGACGTTGCTGCGCGACCGGCGCACGCTCCTGATCTTCGACAGTTGCGAGCACATCCTCGACGAGTTGGCGCCGCTGGCCGAACGCATCGCGCGCGAGGTGCCCGAAAGCCATATCCTGGCGACCAGCCGCGAGTCGCTTCGGATCGAGAGCGAGCGGATCTTTCGACTGTTCCCGCTGAATTGCCCGCCAGAGCCGGCCGGGGTCAACGTTGCGGAGGTGCTGGCCTATCCGGCGACACAGCTGTTCATGGAGCGTATCGCCGCGAGTTCGGGCGGGTTCGAACTCAGCGAAGACGAGGCGCCTCTCGTCGCCAAGATCTGCCAGCGCCTGGATGGCATCCCGCTGGCGATCGAACTTGCGGCGGGGCGGGTCAATGCATACGGCATCGCCGGCATCGCGTCGCTGCTCGACAGCCGCTTTTCGCTGCTGTGGCGGGGCCGGCGGACGGCGATCCCCCGGCATCAGACACTCCGCGCGGCGCTCGACTGGAGTTACAGCCTGCTGGGTGATATCGAGAGCGCCACCCTGCGCAGACTATCGGTGTTTGCCGGACCGTTTGCGCTCGAGGCCGCGGCAGCGGTCGCTTCCGGTGAAGGCATCGGCGAGCCCGACATCGTCGAAGCCATCGCCGACCTGGTGGCGAAATCGCTGATCTCGCCGTCCGCGACGCGGCCGATCAGGTATCGCCTGCTCGACACCACGCGCGCCTATGCGCTCGACAAGCTCAAGGAAGCCGCCGAGACCGCCTCGTTCGCGCGGCGGCATGCCGAATATTTTCGCTCTTGGTTCGAGCGGGCGGAAGCCGAAGGCGAGACACGTTCCATCGCCGAATGGCTGACTGCCTACGGCACCGAGATCGACAATGTGCGCGCGGCGCTGGACTGGGCTTTTTCACCAGGTGGCGACGCCGCGCTCGGGGTCGCGCTCACCGTCGCCGTGGTGCCGCTGTGGGTCCGCCTGTCGCTGTTCCGCGAATGCCGCGAACGCGTCGAACTGGCCCTGGCCAGGCTCGACGAGGCCGCCGCCGATGGCGACCGCGTGCGCATGAAACTGTCCGCGGCGCTCGGCTGGTCGCTGATGTACGGCGAAGGCCGCGCCCGCGAGGCCGGCCCGGCGCTGGCGACCACGCTCGAACTGGCCGACCGGCTCGACGACAAGGACTATCGGCTGCGCGCGCTGTGGGGCCTGTGCATCGACCAGTTCAACAACGGCGAATTCGGCAAGGCGCTGGAATTTTCCCATCGTTTCACCGAAGCCGCCGAGCACTCCACCGACCGCACCGACCTGATGCTGGCCGATCGCCTGATGGCGGTGTCGCTGCACTACCTCGGCGACCAGAACGGCGCCCGTCGCCACATCGACCGCGTCGACGCCAACCTGCATGTGCTGGCGGATACGCCGCGGATTTTTCCGCTCGATCTCAGAGTCTCCACCCAGTATTTCCGGGCCCGCATCCTGTGGCTGCAGGGCCTCGCCGACCAGTCGCTGGGCCTGGTGTCAAAAAATATCGAGGAAGGTCGCGCCAACGGTCATGCCCTGACCTTCTGCAGCGTGCTGGGACAGAGCGCCTGCCCGATCGCTTTCCTGGCCGGCGATTTCGACGCCGCCGAACGCTACGGCACCGCGCTGCTCGAACATACCGAGCGTCACGCCATACGGGTCTGGCGGTTATGGGCCGGCGGCTTCAAGGCCGCGGTCATGGCGAGGCGCGGCGACCTCGATGGCGGGCTGGCGCTGCTGCGCAGCGAACTGCACCGCGCCGGCGACGCCAGGTACCTGCCGCGCTTCCTGTTCCTCGTGGGTGAACTCGCGGCGTGTCTCGGCGAGGCCCATGAATTCGCCCAGGGGCTGGCGGTGGTCGACGATGCGCTGGAGCGCTGCAAAACCAGGCAGGAACAGTGGTATGCCCCGGAGCTTTTGCGCATCAAGGGCGAATTGATGCGCAAGGACGCCGACCCCGCATCCGCCGAACGATGCTTTGCCGAGGCACAGGACCTGGCGCAGCAACAAGGCGCGCTGTTCTGGGTGCTGCGAAACGCCATGAGTCTCGCGCGACTGAGGGGCGCGCAGGGCCGCAAGGCGGAGGCCAGGAAAATCCTGCAGCCGGTGTACGCCTCGTTCACGGAGGGCCTTCAGATGGCCGACCTGCGCGAAGCCAAGGCCTTGCTCGACGGGCCTTGAGGCCGGGGGAGGCACCGCAACCGCACCTGGAAACACCCATTGCCAACAGCGCCGACCGGGTCGCCGCCAGCCGTGCGCGACGCGGAAAACTACCGGGTATTTCAATAGGATACCGCCATCCGACAGGCTCGCAACTCCTAACAACTTCTAACACGCCAAAGCCTTGCGGCGCCGTCATGGTGGGCAGGCAGCCACAGGGGACGGAAGTTGCGGCGAATGACATTGCTCGACGAGGTGATCGAAGCCAATGGCGGCCTCGCCCGCTGGAATGGCTTGAAACGGTTTACGCTGCAGCTTTCGATCAATGGCGCGCTGCTTTCGAGCATCGGACATGCCGGCCGTTTCAAGTATATCGCGGCGGAAGGATCGACCCGCACCGAGCTGGTCCGGTTCACCGGCTTCACGGGTCCTGATAACAGCGGCCTGTACGAGCCGGACTGTGTCACGATCGAAGGCAAAGGCGGTGAGGTTCTGCGTACCCTGCACGATCCCCAGCAACGGTTCCGCGACCGCGCCCAGGATTGCGCCGTGGGATGAGCTGCACGTGCTGTTCTTCTGCGGCTTCTCGGTCTGGAACTACCTGATGACGCCGTTCCTGCTGGCGCATCCCGATGTCAGGATCGCGGAATTGCCGCCGTGGCATGAACAGGATCAGCAATGGCGGCGGCTTCGTGCACAGTTTCCACCGGCTTTCGTCACGCATTGCCGCGAACAGACGTTCTATTTCGACGCCGCGCTCCTGCAGCGGCGGACCGACCACGACCTGCTCGGCATGCCGATCGCCCAATATTCGTGGGCGCACCAGACTTTCGACGGCATCGTGGTCCCGACCCTGCGACGCTCGCTGACCCGCCAGCCGGATGGCAGCGTGATCCCCAAGCCGGCTCTGGTCGACGTGGAGATCTTTGACGCTTCATTCGAATAGTGCGGGATAACGTAGCTCCGAGGCGTCGCCCCCGGCCACCATCACCGCATGTCGTATTCGTCGTGGCGGCGCCACCAGACGCCGGCCTCGTTGCGCCCTTTGGGCGCGCGGTCGAGCCATTGGTACATGCCCCAGAGGCCATCCAGTCCGCGCGCATAGCTGGAATAGGTGTGGTAGACGACGCCGTCCTCATGCACGAACGCGCTCAGGCCCGGCCGATCGCGCGTGAAGGTGGCCACATCGGTTCCGGTCATGGCGGCAATCTGCGCCACCGGCCCTTCGGCGCGCGACGGCCGCTCCTGAACGGTCTTCCCCGTCAGCGGCTCGGCCGCTGCCGCCGGCTCACGCCGGTAGTTGTATTCGATGCCGCCGCTGCGCTGCTGCTCGGCG
Source organism: uncultured Alphaproteobacteria bacterium (assembly GCA_963710235.1). Lineage (GTDB taxonomy): Bacteria > Pseudomonadota > Alphaproteobacteria > Rhizobiales > Xanthobacteraceae > Bradyrhizobium. The sequence continues at coordinate 523,175 of CAVPZI010000004.1, read as the reverse complement.
GTGAAAGCGACGTTGAAGTCGAAGTTGAAGTCGCCGCCGACGCTGGATGCCCAGGAAAACGTCCACCCCATCCGGCGCTTGTAGGCCTGCAATTTCGCCAGCGGTGCCCGCGACACCGCCATCAGCATGACGTCGTGGTTGGCGAGGTGGACGGCGAAGCCGCCGAACCCATCGGCGATCGCCGAGCAGGACGGACATCCGGCGGTGTAGTCCGGTCCGAACATGAAATGATAGACCAAAAGCTGCGAGCGTCCCCGGAACAGGTCCGCCAGCGACGCACGGCCTTCGTCGGTCTCGAACCGGTACGCCTTGTCGACCCGGACCCACGGCAACGCCTGGCGCTGCTGCGCCAGTTCGTCGCCGCGCCGGGTAAACTCCTTCTCCGCCTCGAGCAGCTTGCGCCGCGCGGCGAGCCAGTCTTCACGGGTTGCGGTTGGGTGGTTGGTCATGGGCAGGCTCCGTTTTGTCGGCGGCCGAACAGCTTCAGCCAGGGCGTCAAATGAAACGCAGTCATCAGCAGATACATCGGGACCATTCCGCCGAGCAGTGAGGCATGCGCGGTCGAACAAAGCATGTCGGCCGCGCCGCCGCCCGAAGCCGCCGTCAGCAGCGCCATGACGGCGAACGCCGGAGCGGCCGCGAGGCCTAACCAGTCCGCCGCGCCGCCATGATGGGCGGAAGCGTCGGTGGTTTCCCGCCGCGGCCCCTCACCCGCCGCCTTCGGCGGCGACCCCTCCCCGACGGGGAGAGGTGAAGAGACCAGCGTCGGCTCTAAAGCTCCCTCTCCCCGTTGGGGAGAGGGACGTTCGAGCGGAGCTCGAACGGAGGGTGAGGAGGCAGCCGCGCAGAGTGCTCTCATCGTCTTTCCTCCGCCGTCCGTGCTACGCGGGGTTCGCACCGTAGGCGTCGTGCCAGTTCCACCACTTGTACGGCGGGTTCTGGGGATAGCCTTCGGGCGAATCTTCCCAGGTCTCCTGGCGCCCGAGCGCGGTCATGTCGAGGTAGCTCCAGGTGCTTCCCATCGCCTCGTCGCCGCGGCTCTTGATGAAGTAGGTGCGGAATACGCGATCGCCGTCGCGGTAAAACGCGTTGGTGCCGTGCCACTGGTCGACGCCGAAATCGAGGTCGAACTCGTCGGTGATGGTGACCCACGGGATCTCCCAGCCCATCCGCGCCTTCATGCGGGCGATGTCGGGCTGCGGCGCGCGCGAGGCGAACACCAGCGTGGTGTCGCGGGCGTTGAGATGGGCGACGTGGGCGACCTGATCGGCCACCATGGAACAGCCGCGGCAGCCATGCTCGGGCCAGCCGGCCACGCCGGGCTCGTAGAAAGCGCGGTAGACGATCAGCTGTCGGCGGCCGTCGAACAGGTCGCGCAGGCTCGCCTTGCCCTGCGGGGTATCGAACGCATACGTTTTCTCCACCGCGAACCACGGCATCCGGCGGCGCGCGGCGGCCATTTCGTCGCGGGTGCGGGTCAAGGCTTTCTCCTTCACCAGCAGCGCTTCGCGCGCGGCCTGCCACTCCTGCGCCGACACGATCGGCGGCGTCTTCATCGCAGGCCGGCCGGGCATCTGATCGTTCTTGACGGATGTCATCTTGGTCATGGGAACCTCCGGATTTCAGGCTGGCTTTGGGCTAACGCACGGATCTGTTCGCAGTTCATCGCCAGGCATTGTGGTCGTGGGATCGTTCTAGCGCGCGGCATCCAAACCTGGGGAGTTACAAGTGTGACGCGATTTCACCGGAGCTGCGGTGCGTGGCACGCTGCCGGTAACGGCCGAGGCCGGCAGCTTGCAGGGTCACAACCGCGCCGGCCCACTCGACCACGGCCGCGAGGAACGTTGGGGAAAGGATGCTCCAATCAACCATGACGGTGGCCTTCTTGCTGCGACATGCTGGTTTGTCGTCGCCAGATGGAATAGTACCGGGCGTCGAATGGTGAGAGTGACAAGTGTGACGGGATTTCGATGAACTCGTTGATCATCGCCGCGGCGCGCGCACTCGCCGCCGGTGATCTGCTTGGCGCATTGAAGCGGGTTGCGCTGCGCGACGACGCCCCCGCGCTGGCGCTGCGGGGCATCGCGATGGCGCAGCTCGGCGACCTCGTTCGAGCCAAGGTCCTGCTGCGCAGCGCGGCGCGCGCGTTCGGCCCGAAGGAGACCGTGGCCCGCGCGCGCTGTGTTGTTGCCGAGGCCGAGATCGCCCTGGTCTCGCGCGACCTCGGCTGGCCGGTAAAGGCGCTGGACGCGGCACGGGCGACGCTCGAGGCGCACGGCGATCGCATCAATGCGGCGCATGCACGAAATCTCGCGGTCAGGCGCCTGCTCCTGATCGGCCGCCTCGACGAGGCCGAGCGCGCCCTCGCCGGCCTCGATCCCGCGCCGCTGCCGCCCGGAGCCAGAGTCGCCCATGAACTCGTGGTTGCGGGTATCGCCATTCGGCGCCTGCAGACCAAAGCGGCACGCGCCGCGCTGGCCCGGGCCCGGAACGCCGCGCGCGAGGCAAACATCCCCGCACTCAAAGCGGAAGTCGAAAGCACGTCGCTGGTGATGAACACGCCCGCGGCGCGCCTGATCGCCGAGGGCGAGGAGCGGCCGCTCCTGCTCGAGGAAGTCGAAGCGCTGCTGGCGTCGGGGGCGCTGGTGGTCGACGCCTGTCGCCTGGTGGTGCGGCACGCCGGCACCGTGGTCTCGCTGGCCACGCGCCCGGTCTTGTTCGCGCTGGCCCGCGCGCTCGGGGAAGCCTGGCCCCAGGACGTGTCGCGCAGCACGCTCGTCGCGCGCGCCTTCCGCGGTAAGCATGCCGACGAATTGCATCGCGCACGGTTGCGGGTCGAGATGGGGCGACTGCGCGTGGAGCTTCGGACGCAGGCGAATGTCAGCGCGACCAAGCACGGCTTTGCGCTGGAGCCGCGAGGCGGACGCAAAGTCGTCGTGCTGGCGCCGCCGTTCGAAGAGGAGCATGCCTCCTTGCTCGCCCTGCTCGCCGACGGCGAGTCGTGGGCGAGTTCGGCGCTGGCGATCGCGCTTGGCGCCAGCCCGCGCACGGTGCAGCGGGCCCTCGACGAGCTTGCGGCCGCCGGCAAGGTGCAGTGGTTCGGTCGCGGCCGGGCGCGCCGCTGGATGACCCCGCCGGTACCGGCATTCCCGACAACATTGTTACTCCCCGGCCCGCTGCCGAGCGACTAGGATCAGGGCATGAAAAAAGCAGCAGCCGAAATTCTTCAGGAGTATGGACCCTTCCCCGGCGTCGACCGCATCGGTGGGGTCACGTATGACGGTGAGCACGTCTGGTTTGCCGGCGGCGACAGACTGAGCGCCTTCGATCCCGCCGACGGCAAGACGCAGCGCTCGATCGAGGTCGCCGCCCACGCCGGTACGGCCTTCGATGGCCAACACCTGTTTCAGATCGCCGAGGATCGCATCCAGAAAATCGATCCCAAATCCGGTCGCGTGCTCGCCACCATCCCGGCGCCCGGTAACGGCGGCGACTCGGGGCTCGCCTGGGCCGAAGGATCGTTGTGGGTGGGCGAGTACCGGGCCTGCAAGATCCACCAGATCGATCCCGAAACCGGCGCCATCCTGCGCACCATCGAGTCCAACCGCGTCGTGACCGGGGTCACCTGGATCGACGGCGAGCTCTGGCATGGCACCTGGGAAGGCGACGACAGCGATCTGAGGCGGATCGATCCGCAAACCGGAGAGTTGCTGGAGCGGCTGGAGATGCCGCCGGGCGTGGGCGTGTCGGGGCTCGAGTCCGATGGCGGCGATCGTTTCTTCTGCGGCGGCGGCACCAGCGGCAAGGTCCGCGCCGTGCGTCGGCCGCGCAAGTAGCGGCTATTGCTGCGCCGCGACCCTGACGCTAGGCTCCGTGGACCTGGTGCAGGAGAAGCCCGTGACCCCATCCGACGACAGCAAAATATCCGAAGATCGCCGCGAGGCGTTGCGTTATGCTTTTGCGATCGGCAGCGGCGCTGCCCTCGCCGCGGCCATGGCGAACCCGGCCTCGGCGCAGACCGCGGCGGACAACACGCTCGATCAGGTCCGCGCCAAAAAGGCGCTGCGCATCGCGGTGCTGCCCGGCGAATTGCCCTACTTCAAGAAGGATCTGGCCACCGGGACCTGGTCGGGATTCTCCATCGAGATGGCCAACGACATCGCCAAGCTGCTCGACGTCAAGCTCGAATATACCGAGTCGACCTACGGCAATTCGATCCTCGATTTGCAATCGAACAAGATCGACCTCGGCTTTGCCCTCAACCCGACCCCGCAGCGGGCGCTGGTGGTGGATTTCTGCGCCACCGTGTTTCAGCACCCGTTCGGCGCCATGCTCAAGAAGGGCCTCGAGGCCAGGAGCTGGGCCGACATCAACAAGCCCGCCATGACCATTGCCGTCGATGTCGGCTCTGCCAACGAAACCGTGGCGCGCCGCTTCGCGCCGAATGCCACCATCAAATCGCTCAAGTCGCGCGACGAAGTGATGCTCGAAATGTCGTCGGGACGGGTCGATTGCGTGGTCAACGCGCTGGTGCTCGGCCTCACCGCGATCGCCAAGAACCCCAACCTCGGCAGCTACAAGATCCTGCAATCGCCGTCCGTCGCCATTCCCTCCAGCATGGCGGTGCGGCGCGAGCCGGACAAGCGCTGGCGCGATTTCCTGTCGGTCTGGGTCGATTACAACCGCGGCATCGGCCAGATGCGCGAATGGTTCCTCAAGGGGCTGGCGCTGAGCGACGTGAAACCGGAGGACGTGCCGGTCGAGCTCAATATCTGACGCGTTTTTTCGCAACGGCGATCATCGCCTGACGCAGTGGGTTCCGGGCAATTTAAAAAACAGTGATCTACATCACAGCCCGTTCGATCATCTTGACGATGGATCGAGCTACGAAGGTGAGATCAGTAGACAAAGGATCGATCCCGGCCGTAACCTGCCCTGAGGTGGCCGGCCGGACGCACACATGATTTCTGTGCGCATCGCCGACGTTCGTGTACCGCCGCAAGCGCATAGCCTCGAATTCCCTTTTTCTCATGCAGGAGGCCCACATGAATTCCAAGAAACCTGGTCCGCAGTCCGAATCCAAGCCGGATGACTTAATCCGCTCGAACACTGTCAAACTGACCGAAGAGGAACTCGGCAGCGTGAGTGGCGGTATAAAGATCGGCAGCAAGACTAAATCTCTATTAGGCCATAAGCATAAGGACGAGATCCTTATCGAAAGCCTGGAGCCGCGGCTCTTGACGCACAAGTAATTCCTGTGCGCTTCGCTGACCTCCGAGAACCGCCGAAGCGCACAACCAAATTGCATCGAATTTCCTTTTTCTCGTGCAGGAGGCCCATATGAATTCCAAGAAACCCGGCTCGCAGCCTGGATCAAAGCCGGACGACTTGATCCGCTCGAAGACCGTCGAATTGACCGAGAAGGAACTCGGCGACGTCAGTGGCGGTCAAGACGCCTTTTTAAAGTTGGACAGTATCAAGGGCGAATCTCAAGACCATAAGCACAAGGACACGATCCATATCGAAAGCTTTAAGCCGCCGCACTGAGTCCATACCAGCGCCGGTTCGATCCGACTGCCTATCCAGGTTGATGAAAGCCCTCGGCAACCGGCCAGTTAACTGCTCGTCTGTTTCGGGTGAGGATTGCCCTGCGACAGGTCAAGTCCGTGTGACGTGAAGAAATCACGCCAGGCTGTCAATTCGTCGTTCGACGGCGTTGCATCGCCCTCCCGGATCGATCGCTCCAATTCAGGCGCGAGTGAAATTGCCGTGCCGCACGGTAACGCGATCTGGCGGCTTCCCTGCGACCCTGGCAGGCTGCGAGCGGCCTCATTGAAGTTCGAAACCTCGACGCGGCCGGCTTCGACCGGAGCGATCATGCCGGCTGCCGCCAACGCCAGTGCCGAGGCGAGAACGTCCTCCGCCATGGCCTTGTCCATGGCGACGGGGGTGAGAGGGGATGGCCCGGCAGCAAGGGCGGCAACTACACGCCGTGCCACTTCACTGTCGAACGAGAGGCGCCCCGCCGGCGTCGAGGTGACGTACTCGATCATGGCGGCTGGGCGGAGCAGCGTGTAGGTCGCCGCCATCAGGCGTTCGCGCTGGGTTTCCCCGTCCAGTCGCCTGACATCACGGACAAACACGTCGCGGCGGAAGAACTGATTGATGAGGAAGTCGCGCGCAAATTCGCGAACGTCGACGTCGGAAATGGTGGAAAGAACCTCGCGTGCAGCGCTCCCGAGCACAAATGAATCGAAATTCTCGATCAGCGTTGCGGATCCGACAGCTGCAAGTCCGACCGCGGCCATCGCGGCGCGCACCTCCGTAACGCAGAGCGGCTCCCAGTGTTCGGTCATGAGTTCGTGGACGAGGTAAGGCTCCGCAAGCGTCTCCTTTTTCCCTCGAAGCCTGTTCAGGAACGGGCTTGCCTCGAGCGCAGGCGGCTTCAGATCGGCCATGGCGTGCACGATCGCCGCGGCAGTCCGGTATCGGCTGGTGCTGTCGCCGGCGGCAGTGGAGCCGAGCGCTTGCACCAGTCGCTGAAACGGCAGATCGGCCGCTCGCCCCGGGATGGCATTATAACTGAGATAGACCAACCCGCCCGGCCTGAGGTGACGGTCAATGAAAGCCCGCAACGCGGCCCGGCTTTCTGCGCTCACCCAGGAATAGACGCCATGCGCCACGATGTAATCGAAACGCGGCAGATCCATCTCGCGCGCGGCGGCAAAATCGGCGACATGATATTCTGCATTCGTGATCACGCAATCAGCCGCGAAGCGGCGGGCGCGATCGATGTGAGCGGACATCATGTCGATGCCGTGAAAGCGACCCAGCGGGTGCGTCGCCGCAAAAATGGCAGCGGTCCGGCCAAAGCCACAGCCGAGATCGCACCAGGCGAACCCCTGGCGCCGGTCCGGCGGCTGAATGCCTGACAGCAGAGCCACATGGTCGAGCCAGGCCGGCGCCAGTTCGCGGATGAACATCGGGACATAGGGCACGTCCGCTACGTAGCCGTCCGGATTCGGGAACGCTTGCCTGGTCACATGAAGCACTCCAGCCACAGCGGATGACTTATCTTCGATTGGTCATCCGGCTCTATCTCATTGTTTGAGCATGATCTTGTCCGAAAACCGGTATCCACTTTTCGGGATCATGCTCCATGCGGCTCCGTCAGGCCTTGTCGTAGCTCATGCCGCGCTCGAACCTGCGCGCCAGCAGTGTCGACGGGAACAGGATGGCAAAATAAATCAGGGCCACGATGGTATAGACCTCCAGCGGCCGGTAGGTGTCGGCGTTGATCAGCGTCGCATTGTAGACCAGATCCGGCACCGCAATCACCGATACCAGCGACGTATTCTTCAATTGGGTCACCGACTGGTTGACATAGGGCGCCAGCATCGGCTTGAGCGCCTGCGGCAGGATCACCAGCCGCAGCACGCGCCACGGCGACAGGCCGAGGGCCCTCGCCGCGTCCCATTGGCCGCGATGCACACTCTCAATGCTGCCGCGGACGATTTCGGCGTAGAACGCGCCGCCATAGAGCGAAAGCACGGTCACGGCGGCGACGTGGGCGGGGATGTTGACCCCGATCACCACCGGGAAGGCGTAGTAGAACCAGATGATCTGGACCAGGAGCGGCGTGCAGCGAAACAGTTCGATATAGGCGATCAGAAGCCAATCGATCACCGGCAACCGGCGCAGGCGAAGGATGCCGACGGCGAGGCCCAGCAAGGTTCCGAGCACGATGGTGCCGATGGTATAGGCCATGGTCCAGCCGAGCCCGAGCCAGAACAGGTGGCTGTATTTGCCGAGGATGGCAAAGTCCCAGACGTAGTTCATATCGGCCCCCGCTTAACGCACGTCCCTGATCTGGCTGTGCCGGCCCTCAAAGATAGCGGCCCGGCGCAAATGGCGCCGCATCGAACGACGGCGGTGCGCCGCCGATCATGGCGGCGATGGCTTCCCCGGAGGCCGGACCGGTGCTCAGCCCGATATGCTGGTGACCGAAACACAGCCACAGGCCGGAATGCCGGGGCGCCGGTCCGATCATCGGCAGGCTGTCGGGCAGCGTCGGCCGGGCCCCGCGCCAGGGTTGTCCCACCGCCTCGCCGAATTCGAGCACGCCGCGCGCCACCGGCACCACCGCATCGAGCTGGGCAAACGACGACGGCGCGTCACGCGACGTCAGCTCGACGCCGGTGGTGACGCGAATGCCCTGCTCCATCGGCGTCATCAGGAACGCGCCTTGGGTGTCGTGGATCGGGCGCAGCAATTGACGCCCGGGGTTCGGGGTGAACTCCTGGTGGTAGCCACGCTCAAAACCCAGCGGCACCCGATAGCCCAGCGGCCGCAGCACCTCCGCCGACCAGGGGCCGAGCGCGACCACGACATGGCGCGCCTTGATCTCGCCATCGGCCAGCACCACGCGCCAGCCACCGGCTTCCGGGACGATGGCCGTGATACCCGACTGCCGGATCTCGCCGCCGGAGCCGACAAACATCCGCGCATAGGCCTTGACCACTTCGCCCGGCGAATCCACCGACGCGGTATCGACGTGCAGCAGCCCGACCTTGTACGTTGGCAAAATGTCGGGTTCGAGCGCGGAAATGGCCTGGCGGTCCAACAGCTCGCTGCCGATGCCGAATTCGGCCAGCACCGCCTGCTCGGCTTTCGCCGCCGCGACCGCATCGCTGCGCCACGCTTTCAGCCAGCCGGTCTCCCGGATGCGCTGGGCCGCACCCGCCGTAACGATCCATTCCCGGTGCAGTTTCAGCGACGCCGCGATCAGGCCATGCAAGGCGACCCGGCGAGGCCGGGTGCGCGCGGTTGTCGCTTCGCTGAGAAACCTGACCAGCCATCTTGCGTTGCGCATCGACCAGGCCGGATCCCAGCGCAGCGCCGGGTGGCGGTTGGTCAGGTACTTCGGCAGCATGTGCCAGAGCGACGGATTGTTGAGCGGCGTGACGGATCCGCTGCTCAGCACGCCGGAATTGCCATAGGACGTCTCGCCGCCGGGCTCGCGCCGGTCGACCAGCACCACCGACAGCCCCCGCTGTCGTACCGCATAGGCCGCCGACACTCCGACGATCCCCGCGCCCAGCACCACGACATCCGCGGGCTTGCTCGTGACGCTGTCCACCATCGGCACCGCTACCACCCGACTGTCTTGCCCTGATAGTTGAGGTATTGCAGGCCGCCCTTGCCGCGCTGGGCGCCGACCACGTCGACCACCCGGGGGATGCTCTCGTCGATGCCGAGTGCGGCCGAGGGGCCACCCATGTCGGTGCGCACCCAGCCGGGGGCCATCAGCACCATCGCCCGCCCGTCGCCGGCATGGCGCGACGCAAATCCTTGCATCATCATGTTGAGCGCGGCCTTGCTGGCGGCATAGCTGTTCCACGATCCGGTGGTATTTTCCGACATGCTGCCGAGGCCCGAACTCATCACGGCAACGGTACCGTCAGCTGCCAGCCGATCGTACAGGATCTCGACTGCCTGCATGGCGCCGAGCACGTTGGTGCGCATGATGTCGAGGAAGTTTTCGAGCGGAATTTCAGCCGCAGTCTTGTCGGCACCGGTGGCCACGCCGGCGTTGACGAACAGGATGTCGAGCACCCGACCCTGCAACTGCCGATCCAGCGCCTTGAGATCGTCACGCGCCGTGATGTCGGCGTGCGCGATGGTCAGCCGGCCGCCGGCACCGGCTTCGAGTTCGCGCAAGGCGGCGGGTGGGTCGCTGCGAACGGTGGCGATGACGTTGCAATCGCGGCGCAGATATTCGGCGGCGAGAGCAAGGCCAAGGCCGCGCGAGGCGCCGACGATGAGAACAGTGTGGTCAGCCATGTTTCAACTTTCGATGCGCCCTGTGGCGAGAAATCAATCGACGATGAACAGCCGCGCACCGGTGCGCGTCGAGGAGCGGTGTGCCGCGTCACCATGATCCGAGACCTGATAACTCATGCCGGGAGTCAATGTGAAGGTTCGTCCATCCTGCAGTTCGGTGCCGAGTTCACCGTCGAGGACGTACAGCACATGGCCGCGGTCGCACCAGTGATCGGCGAGGTAGCCCGGCGAATATTCGACAAGGCGAACGCGCAGGTCGCCGATGTCCAGGGTGCGCCAGGTCGCCTGCCCGGTTTCGCCGGGGTGAACGGTCACGGGCACGCTCGCCCAGTCGGTCACGGTAAAGGGCAATGCGGGAATCTTCATCGCGAGGGTCCTTCGGCTCAGCTGTCGATGATGGCGACCGCCCGCGTCCATCCGGCGGATGCCGCCTTGATCTTGACCGGGAAGCAACAGACCGTAAATCCCTTGTCCGGCAGGCTTTCCAGATTCAACAGCTTTTCGAGATGGCTGTAGCCGATTTCCATGCCGGCACGGTGACCTTCCCAGACCGCCGAGGCATCACCGGTCTCGGCAAAGCGCCGGGCCATATGGCTGAACGGCGCATCCCAGCTCCAGGCGTCGATACCGGTCAGGCGCACGCCACGCTCCAGCAGATACAGCGTTGCCTCGCGTCCCATGCCGATGCCGACATCGATATAATCGTCGTGACCGTAGCGGCTTCCCGCCCGCGTATTGACCAGCACGATGTCGAGCGGTCGCAAGGTGTGGCCGATGCGTTCAAGTTCAGCCTCGACATCCCTGGCCTTGACCACATAGCCATCCGGCAGGTGGCGGAAATCGAGCTTGATGCCCGGCTGAAAGCACCACTCCAGCGGCACCTCGTCGATGGTCCACGCCCGCTCGCCGCGGTTCATGGTGGAGTGGAAGTGATAGGGCGCGTCGAGATGGGTGCCGCTATGGGTGCGCAGCGAAACGGATTCGTTGCCCCAGCCTTCTCCGCCCGGAAGCTGCGCCACGGTCAGGCCGGGGAAGAATCCCAAAATCTCCTTCACGTTGTCCCTGGGCGACTGATATTCGATGCGCGGGCCGAAGCCGCGCTGATCCACCCGGGTTTCGTTGTCGAGCGGCATCGAGATGTCGATTATTCGTCGTGTCATGCTTTGTCTCGGCGGCAATAGCGGGTTCTGATCATCAAGTGCGGCGCTTGCGCGCCTGAGGCTGCCGCTTCGCGCTCCCCGCAGCGGCGACGCGGCGCACCGTCGGCGCGGCTCTCTCGACATTGTCCTTTACGAGCAGGCCATCGACGAAGACATCCACCAGCCGCAGCACGGTGGCCTGCCAGCCGGGCTGGTCGTGCAGGTAACACATGCCGATCAACGCGCGCAGCAGGTCCTCAGGGCCGATGTCGCCGCGGATCGCGCCGGCCGCGACCGCGCGCTCCAGCAAGGCGCCGACCGCTTTGGTCAGGCGGTCGAGCGAATAGGCATAGAGTTCCGATGAGCTGTTCACCGCCAGCGCCAGCGCTGCCACCATGCCCTTCTTGGTGGCGACCAGTTCGACATTGGCGCGCAGCCAGCGGCGCAAGGCATCGACCGGCGATGGATCGCACTTCAACCGTTCCGCCAGTTCCCCGAGCTGCTCGACCTCGCGCCGATAGACCGCCTCGAACAGGGCTTCCCGGGTGGGAAAGTGACGGTACAGCGTGCCGATGCCGACCCCCGCCCGCCGGGCCACCGCCTCGAGGCTCGCGTCCCGCCCGCCGGCGCTGAACACGGCCTTGGCGGCTTCGAGGACGAGTTCGCGGTTGCGGATGGCGTCGGCGCGCGGCCTTCGCTCGGGTGCGGCGGACGATTTCGTCATCTGACTTTTCTGTTACTCCATGCTCCCTTGAAAAACGGAGGGAGCCTCCGTATAGTATCGTCACCAGCTTTTGGCGTGTCCACCGATCGTCCGGGCGCGGCCCGGCACGACGGATCTGACCATAACACCGATCGGACCCCTGCATGAACCTCTCCATCAGCCTCACCGTCAACGGTGTGCGCCAGAACGTCGATCTCGGCGACCCCCGCGTCACGCTGCTCGATCTGCTGCGCGAGCGCCTGCACCTGACCGGCACCAAAAAGGGCTGCGACCGCGGCCAGTGCGGGGCCTGCACGGTGCTGGTCGACGGCCGGCGCATCAATTCGTGCCTCGCGCTGGCGGTCAGCCACGACGGCGCCGACATCCTGACCATCGAGGGCGTCGCGCGCGGCGACCAGCTGCATCCGCTGCAGGCCGCCTTCATCGCCCATGACGGCTTTCAGTGCGGATTCTGCACGCCGGGCCAGATCATGAGCGCGATCGGCCTGATGAACGAAGGGCAAGCCGGCGATGACCCGGAGCGGGTGCGCGAAGCCATGAGCGGCAACCTGTGCCGCTGCGGCGCCTATACCGGCATTACCGACGCCGTGGTGGAGGTGCAGAAAAGCCTCGCCGCCGCCGGGCAGAGGAAATCCGCATGAACAGCTTCGATTATGTCAGGCCGGCGACGGTTTCCGAAGCCATCGCCGCCGCGGCCGAACCCGGCGCGGCGTATCTTGCCGCCGGCACCAATCTGCTCGACCTGATGAAGGGCGGCATCAGCCACCCTCACCGCCTGGTCGACGTCACGCGGCTGCCAGGGCTCGACCGCATCGAACGGCTGCCCGATGGCGGCGTCCGCATCGGCGCGCTGGTTCGCAACGCCGACCTCGCGCATGATCCGGATTTCGCCAAGACCTATCCCGCGGTGGCCGAAGCGCTGCTGTCGGGCGCCTCGGCGCAACTTCGCAATGCCGCAACCGTCGGCGGCAACCTGCTGCAGCGGACGCGCTGCGGATATTTTTACGACACCGCCAGCGCCTGCAACAAACGGCAGCCCGGCAGCGGCTGCGATGCCCGCGACGGCGACAACCGCCTGCATGCCATCCTGGGCTGGAGCGATGCCTGCATCGCCACCCACCCCTCGGACTTCTGCGTGCCGCTGGTGGCGCTGGAGGCCGTAGTCGAGATCGAGGGCCGGAGCGGCCGGCGCGACATCGCACTGGAGGCGCTGCACCGCCTGCCGGACGACACGCCAGATCGGGAAACCAACCTCGAACCGGGCGATCTGATCGTCGCCCTGCGGCTCCCGGGCGAGGCCCGCGCGTTCTCGGCGCATACCCGCTACCTGAAGGTCCGTGAACGTACGTCGTATGCCTTCGCCGTGGTGTCGGCCGCCTCTGCACTTCGGATCGAAAGCGGCACCATCCGCGAGGCGCGGCTCGCGCTCGGCGGCGTTGCCGCGAGACCCTGGCGCGCCCGCGCGGCAGAGCAACTTCTGGCCGGCGGCGCAGCCGACGCGGCCACCTTCCGTCGGGCGGCGGAAGCGGCGCTGGCCGACGCCAAACCGTCCGGCGACAATATTTTCAAGATCGAACTGGCGCGGCGAATTGTGGTGCGCGCCCTGACATTGGCCGCGGCCGGAACACCGCTGCGCATGCCCGCGCTGCCGGCCTCGCCATTCGCATCCATACCCGGAGCCTTGCATGCCGTCTGAAATCAGCCTGACCCGGAATCCGCTTCATGCCCGCCACGGCTCCAATATCGGCCAGCCGCTCACCCGCCGCGATGGCGTGCTGAAGGTCAACGGCGAAGCCCGTTACGCCGCCGACAACCATCCCGATGGCATGCTGCATGCGGTCATGGCTGTGAGCCAGATCGCGCGCGGCCGCGTCACGTTCCTCGACGTCGCGGCCGCTAAAGCTCACCCCGGCGTCATCGAGGTCATGACCCCCGCCAACCGGCCGCCGCTGGCCGAAGACCCGGATGCGAAGACCAACCCGTTCATGTTCCGGATCGATGTGCTGCAGAACGATCGCGTCCGCTATGCCAACCAGCCGATCGCGGTGGTGATCGGGCGAACGCTGGAGGCCGCGACGGAAGGTGCAGCACTGCTGGCGCCACGCTATGAAACGCAGCCTGTCCGCATCGGCCTCGATGCCGGCGAAAGTTTCGTGCCGGACGCGGTCGGAATCGGCAACCCGTCGGAAGTGCGACGCGGCGATGTAGAGGCGGGCCTGGCTGCGGCATCGAAGCACGTCGATGCCAGCTACGAAACGCCGGCCCAATACCACAACGCCATGGAGCCCCACGCCATCGTGGCGGCATGGGACGGCGACAAACTGTCGATCGACACGCCAAGCCAGGGCCTCGTCATGGCCCAGGCGCGGATCGCCGGGCTGCTCGGCATTCCGCCCGCCAACATCCATATCCGCAGCCCCTTCCTCGGCGGCGGGTTCGGCTCCAAGGGCTTTCCTTCCGGGCCGCAGATCCTCGGCATCCTGGCGGCACGGCTGGTCAACAAGCCGGTCAAGCTGGTGTTCCGCCGTGAGCAGATGTACGGCCCGGTGGGCCATCGCCCGCCGACCCGGCAGCGGATCCGCATCGGCACCGACAACGAGGGCCGGATAGCCGCGATCGATCACCACGCCAAGACCATGTCGAGCACGTTCGACGATTTCTTCGAACCGGCCGCCGACGCCTCGCATACGCTGTACGCGAGCCCGGCCATCGCCACCTCGCACGAGGCGGTGCGCAACGACATCGGCACGCCGTTGTTCATGCGCGCGCCCGGCGAGGCCACCGGCTCGATTGCGCTGGAAAGCGCCATCGATGAGGCGGCATGGGCCTGCGGGATCGATCCGCTGGATTTTCGCCTGAAAAACTATGCCGAGGTCGAGCCGATTTCCGGCAAGCCGTTTTCATCGAAGGCGCTGCGCCAATGCTACGCGCAGGGGGCCGAATATTTCGGCTGGTCGAAGCGCCCGCTCCCGCCCCGCGCGTCGCGCGACGAGGCCGGCCTGCTGGTCGGCTGGGGCATGGGCACCGCGACGTTTCCGGCGCTGATGTTCCAGGCCGAGGCGCGTGCGCTGGTGCGCAGCGATGGATCCGGCCTGATGGAAACCGGCGCCCACGACATGGGCCAGGGCGCCTGGACCGCGCTCGCCCAGATCGCGGCCGACGGGCTCGGGCTCGACCTCGACCGGATGGCGTTCAACGCCGGCACCTCCGACCTGCCGGACGCCGGTATCGCCGGCGGCTCGGCCCACACCGCCACCGCCGGCATGGCGATCCACAATGCCGCCGCCGCCGTCATTGCCAAGCTGGCGGATCTCGCCACCGGCGATGAGCGCTCGCCGCTGTTCGGCGCCGGCAACGCCGGGGTCACCGCCCGCGACGGCCGGTTGCACCGCCGCGACGACGAAACCCGCAGCGACAGCTACGCCGATATCCTCAAGCGCGCCGGCCTTGCGGAAATCGAGGCCCGCGGCGGCGGTGCCGCCGACCCGGTCGCACAATCGGCCTACGCCATGCACGCCCACGGCGCCGTGTTCGCCGAGGTCAAGGTCGATCCCGACCTTGGCCAGGTCCGCGTCACCAGGATGGTCGGCGCGTTCGCGGCCGGGCGGATCATCAACCCGCGACTGGTGCGCAGTCAGTTCCTCGGCGGCATGATCTGGGGTGTGTCGTTTGCCCTGCATGAACATGCGGTGGTGGACGCCCGCTCCGGCCGGATCATGAATGCCAATCTTGCCGACTACCACATTCCGGTGAACGCCGACGTGCCCGACCTCGAGGCCTTGATGATCGACGAAGTCGATCCCCACGTGAATGCCCTTGGCATCAAGGGCGTCGGCGAGATCGGCATCACCGGCTCGGCTGGCGCCGTCGCCAATGCGGTCTGGCACGCGACGGGGGTCCGGGTGCGCCGTTTTCCGATCCGGATCGATGACCTGGTGATGGCTGCTCAATAGCAATCCAAACTGATAGGGTGGTTCGATCACGCCAGGGAACCCCCATCATGAAGATGAGCATGGACGGCAAGGTCGCCATTGTCACCGGCGGCAGCAAAGGCATTGGGCTGGCGGTAGCGCGGGCGTTTGCCTGCGCGGGGGCGCGGGTGGCCATCGTCGCGCGCGGCGCCGAAGCGCTGGCCGCCGCGCGGACATCGCTCGAAGGCGAAGGGCTACAGGTCAAGGACTATGTCTGCGACGTGTCGAAGGCGGACGACATCCAGAATGCGCATCGGCGCATCGTTGACGATCTCGGACCGGTCGACGTGCTGGTGAACAACGCCGGCACCTCGCGGGCGATGGCGTTCGAGACCGTCACCGACGCGATCTGGCAGGAGGACCTTGACCTCAAACTGTTCGCGGCGATCCGGATGAGCCGGCTGGTCTGGCCCGGCATGAAGGCGCGGCGGTTCGGCCGCATCATCAACGTGCTCAACACCGGCGCCAAGGCGCCCGCCGCCCGCTCGACCCCGACGTCGGTATCGCGCGCGGCCGGCATGGCGCTGACCAAGGCCATGGCCAGCGAAGGCGGCGAGTTCAATATCCTGGTCAATGCGCTGCTGGTCGGCCTGATCGTCTCGGATCAATGGGCGAAACGCCATGCCGCTGCCGCGGACGGCCTGAGTTTCGCGGACTTCACCGCCAATATGGCGAAAGGCATTCCGCTGGGCCGGATGGGCACCGCGGAGGAATTCGCCAATCTCGCGTGTTTTCTGGCGTCGGATCTCGGATCCTACATCACCGGCACCGCGATCAATGTCGACGGCGGCCGCTCGCCGGTGGTGTGAGGCGCAAAACCCCGATTGGATCGCGCGTCAGGATTTCGGCAGCTTCGGGATGCTTTCGGCAAAGCCGTTGTAGCAGGTGAGGCGCTCGTCCTGCTCGGCGACGACGCGGCAATCGGCGACGCCCTTCGCGGCCGGCGGCTTGCCCTTCTTCGGGTTCGCCGGCTTCGGCGGGAACACCGCGTCATAGCAGTCGAGCCGGCCCTTGGTGCCGTCATCGATCTCGAGACAGGCCTGCAGCCGCACCGCGATCGATTGCGGCTTGCCCTTCGGCGCCGCCTTTTCGGCGGATGCGGCTTTGGGTTTCACCTGCACCAGCGGCTTGTCACCGACCAAGGGCGGAGCACTGGTCTGCGCCAACGCCGCCGTCGAAACCACAACTGCAACCAGTCCGACCAACGCCTTCATGTCACCCTCGCGCGCGTTCCACCTGACGCGGTAAGCCGGAACAGCGCCGACGGGGAGTTTTACCATCGCGGGGCGCTGAATCGGACCAGAACCAGACAGGTCTTTTCAAGCCCTCCTAGAGCGAAGCCGGACGGCCGCGTCAAGCCCTCCGGGGCTGAAGGCGGGATAATGGCGCCTATGCGCGTGTTGCTGCACGATCCGGCGCGCGACGCCTAGGTCGTAGGCATGATGTTTACGACCTAGGCCGTGTTTACACCTACCGCCGTCTTGCCGGACGCGACTTGTTTTGCCGTCTTGCCCGCCTTCTTCGCGCTCTTGCTGGCGTTCTTGTCGAGGGTCGGTTCGGCCGGCGGGACTGCCTGCCCCCTGGCCTTGAGCAGCGCGGCATGATCGAGCACGGTCTGGTCGGCATAGGCCATGGCAAAACTGGCGATGGCGTCGTCGATGACCTCGCTCTTGCCCATGTAGCTGGCCATGATGGCCGGCTCGCCCGAGCGGGCGTGGGCGCGGGCCAAGGTGCGGCCGCACAGCCGGGTGTAATCGGCAAGATCCCTGCCCTCGCTCAGCTCGCTGACGCCGCCCAGCCGGCGGTTCTTCAGGGTGCGAACATAGAAATCGCGCCTGGAGACTTCGTCGTGGGTACAGCCCAGGAAGATATCGCTGGCGGCCTGCAGCATCTGCTGGCCTTCGAGCACGCGCCGGCCCTGGTTGCCCTTGTAACCGAGCTTGGGGGATAGCCGCTCCATCACCGAATGCACGGCCTGCTTGACCTGCAGGAACAAGGGATCGCCGTCGGCGGTCATGAACAACCCGATATAGCAGTAGGTCCCGACCGAGCCGACGCCGACCGCCTTGAAGGCAAAGTCCTTCAGGACGAAGCGATCGAGCAGACGGGCGCGATCCGGGGCGAGATCGCGCCGGTAGGCCGCAAACAGGCGGGCGCCGTCGATATAGCCGGTGGCTTTGGGATCGAGATGGAAGATGGTCTTGCCGTTGTCGACGATTTTAGGCGCCTTGCCAGTGACGAGATGCGGAAAATTGTCGTCCTTGGACAAGCCCTCGCCCCGCGCCTTGGCGACCACGGCGGCGAGCTTGCGCCGCAGCGCGCCGTTGCCGATCGCCTTGATTTCCTGCTCGAGATCGATCCTGGAATGCCAGACCTCGAGCGGCGAAAGTTCGGCGAGATCGGCCATGTGGGTGCGATAGGCCCTGACCGTCGAAGCCGCGATCGCGCGCGCGTGTTTTTTCGACATATCGGCCGCCAGCGCCGCCACCGCCACACTGGCCGCAAGGCGCTTGAGGTCGACGGTGAAATCCACCCCGGGCAGCGTCTCATCGAAATCGTTGACGTCGAACAGGATGTTGTCCTCCGGCGTGACGAAGGCGCCGAAATTCATCAGATGGCTGTCGCCGCCGGCCTGCACCGGAATGCCGGCCATCGGCAGGCTCGCCAGATCGGTCGCCATGACCGCCGCGGCGCCGCGCAGGAATGCGAACGGGTTCAGCATCATCCGGGCGTAGCGCTCCGGCACCAGTTTCGGCAGCCGGTCAGCATCGCTCTCGGCCAGGATCGCGACCGCATCGCGTTGCAACGGTCCCTTCAGCTCGGCGTGCGCCTCGCGCGGCGTCTTGAGCCGGAGCGCCTTGCCTTGCTTGAAGTGTTCGACCCGTGTGTTCAATGCCACCGATGAGCCCTCCCGCGGAAGCGGCGATGCTACACCGCCGTCGGCGAAAATCATATCGCCCGCACCTGTGGCAACGCCGCAACGGCTCGGCAGGAAGCGACATACGGGTGCTTTACTGGGGCGCGGGTTGCGTTACGCTCGGCCTCGCAATGACCCGACGCGGCAACAGTTTCGGAATCGAAAGTACTTTTGGGTTTGCCCTGGCCGTGCTTTTGGCCGGCGCGCCGTGCGCACCGCTGGCGGCGCAAGACCCATCCAGCTTCGAGATCGCCTCGCGCGGGCGGGGAACGCCTGACATTCCCGGCCTCAACATGGTCTGGCTGACGCCCTGGGGACCGCTTGAAAATGCCCGGGACTGGCAGAACATCGTCGTGCACCAATCCGAGGGGCCGGCGGGTTCGGCGTGGCGCAACGCGGTGTCGCAAATGGAAAAGCCGGACCGACGCGGCGCCACCATCTGGGTCGAGGCCGACGGCACCGTGTACTGGGCGGTGGCCGAGTTCGCGGTCCCACACCATGTCCGCAGCGGCAACCGCAACGACAACAAGTTCATCGACAACGGCCCGACCTATCGGCAGGTCAGCGACGACAATTCGATCGGCGTGGAATTTGTCGGTAACTATCCCAACGTGCGCAAGCCGGTGACCGAGGCGCAGATCGGCGCCTGGCGCATGCTGCTCAAGGTGCTGCAGACGCGCTACGGCATTTCCAGCGATCACGTCTATGCCCATGACTGGATCGACTACAAGGATGCGCGTTATTGCGAAGGCTGCAACCTGGCGAAGCTGTCGCGCAGCCAGAACGTCGAGAGCGCGGCGCGTGTCGGGGTGGCGCCACCGTTCTAGTATCACTTTTCTTAGAATCGTGAGTCGGTCGTATTCAACATCGGGCATTGATACCCGAAGCATTCGATGGAAGTCCAGCTTTCGAAGATGAGATCGCAACGGTGCTTGAGGGGCGTTGTCGCTCGACCGGTGACAATGCAGCGCGATTTGAAGCGGCGCTCGGATCGTTCTGTCTGGCGGCAGCCGGGCGCAGCACCCGGTCGATTGCCAAGGAGGTCGGGGTATCAGCCTGCGGGTTGTCAGCCATCTGGCGGCATCGCTATGCCGACCATGGCCATGAAGGGCTGGAAGTCGAGTCCGCGGCCTGGCAAGCAGCTCGATCTATTCGAAGGCCACCGACAAGCGGATTCGGAAGCTGGTGGATAAACCGCCCCCGCAGGGGTTTGCGCGCTGGACCGGGCCGCTGCTGGCCGAGGCGCTGGGCGATGTTGACGTCCAATATGTCTCGGCGGTTCCTGCGCATCCACAGGATCGACCTTGTGGTTCGCAAATCCTGGATGCGAGAGCAATCACCCGCACTTCACGGCTATAGCCTCCGATGTCGTCGGCCTACTACGTCGCGCCGCCCGCGAAGGCCATTGTGCTATGCGTGGACGAAAAGCCTTCGATCCAGGCTTTGGAGCGAGCGCAGGGTTATCTGAAGTTGCCCACATGGCCGCTGGCCTTGACCGGCCAGTGCCGCGGGAACTACAAGCGGCATGGCGTGACTACGCTGTTTGCGACGCTCGAACGTCGCTCACCGAGCAGAGCTTCGATCGCGGCGCATCGTCAACCGTACGCCGCCGCCGTGAGCGCGGCTCGCTTCATGCAACGTGTCCACGCACGGCTTCCGACCGAAACGCCGCACGTCATCTTCGCCTACCTCGACACCGATCCAAGCCCCAGCTTGGCCGGCCACTTCCTTGTTCTGACCACCTTTCGCGCAGGTCAAGCACGATCCTGGCTCATCAGAGTCGAGCGCCTGCTTCCGATCTTGCCGCCGCATCGTCAGCGAGCTTCCGTTCGGCAAGCTCATCATCAGCTCAATATCAGGAGCGCATCGCTGCGCCATCACAAACTACATCGCATGCTCCAGCCTCCAATACTGGCACAACGAGGTCGATCAATACCGCTGCAAAGTCCGACGTATTGCGCAGCTTGTAATTCGGGACACTCAGGTCGTAAACATCATGCCTACGACCCAGGTCATGGGCTCATGAGGAGGAGCGAGACCGCCGATCGGGATCATCATCCATCAAGACGAAATGAAAGCCGGTGATGGTGGCGCCGAACCCGAAATAGATGCAACAGCCTCCGATTAATATGATCATGGTCGTCTTCGGCGCGACACCACCCAGGACCACATCCAGCACGTGCTGAATATTAAGGGTCAGCAAAACGCCCGAGAATATCCCGCCGAGGACGGCGCCAATCGCGAAGTGAGGCAACAATTTCCGAAACAGCTGCCGGTCGTTCATGTGCGGCACCCGCCAATGCGATGAGCTGGAAACGCGCGCAAAGCCCCTGCGGTTCCACGGCGGTATTGCGAACTCATGGCAGGCCAGCCCGGTTCGTTCTGCGCAGGCTGCCCGGGCTGTCATCGCTTCGCCGCAGAGCATGGTCTAAAATCACGGCATGTCAAATTCGCCGCTTCGCCATTTCAATCTCGCCGGCGCGAGCAATTTCCGCGATATCGGCGGCTATCCGGGGCACGGCGGCCGGCCGGTTCGCTGGCGGCACATTTTTCGCTCCAACCATCTCGCCGATTTGACCGAGCACGACAGCGAGGCGCTGCGCGCCGTCGGGCTGAGAAGCGCCTTCGATCTGCGCGGCACCGAAGAGCGCCTTCCGGCGCGCTGCCGTCTCGATCACGTCACGGTGCATTCGGTGCCGATCGAGCCCGCGGTCGTGGGCGCGTTGCGCGCCCACCTTGCCAGCCGCGGGTCGCTGTCGGCGGCGGAGACCGCCGAGCTGATGCGCGATTCCTATCGCGGTTATGTCCGCCACAACACGGCGAGCTTTCGCGCCCTGTTCGCGCACCTGCTCGAGGATCACGCGCCGCTGGTGATACATTGCACCGCCGGCAAGGATCGCACCGGGTTC
The DNA here is from genome assembly GCA_963710235.1 of uncultured Alphaproteobacteria bacterium. Lineage (GTDB taxonomy): Bacteria > Pseudomonadota > Alphaproteobacteria > Rhizobiales > Xanthobacteraceae > Bradyrhizobium. The sequence goes on along the minus strand of CAVPZI010000004.1, from coordinate 501,672 downwards.
GCCGCGGCGCTGATCCTGAGCGCGCTCGGCGTGGCCGAGGAAACCATCGTCGACGACTATCTCATGACCAACCGGTATTACCGGATGGATCCGGCGACTTCGAACAGCATCGAGCTGCCCCACGAGGTCAAGGCGGTGCTCACCTCGGTTGAAGGATCGTTCCTGGAGGCGGCATTCGATGCGATCCGGTCCGACTATGGCAATCTCGACAGCTATTTCGAGGCCGGGCTGGGTCTCGGCGCGCGCCAACGCGCCATGCTGGAAGCGCGCTATCTGGAGGACTGACAGCCGCGCCGGCCGATCAGATCAGGCTGCAGGCAGTTACCGGCCGCTTCGCGTGCTTGAGGGTAACGGCGCCATCCTTGGCGATGCTCACGGTGACATCGGCACCGCTGTAGCGCGTGCCGGACAAGGCCAGGCGCTTGGCCAGCGTCAACGGCCTGCCGTCGACCTGGACATAGGCGCGCTTGTCCAGGTCGTAGAACGCCAGGATGAATTTGGCGCCGTCGGCACAGTTGTAGTTCTGAAAAGTCTGCGCGGCGGCGGACCAGCCGCCCATCGCCCACGCTGCCGCGGCGAGAATGAAAATGGTCGTGCGTCGCCTCATCGGCTGCCCCCTGCGTCTTTTACCCGGGTCGCTATGTAGCATGGAGCAAGCCGGCCGGAAGCAGGTGTTTGCGAGGTCGTGCGCATAGTGTTTACGACCTAGGTCGTAGGCATGATGTTTACGACCTAGAAGCAGAGATCAGTAACCAGATTGCCGCGCTTGTCCTTGATGCGGATCGGGCAGGAGGCGCGTTTCAGCGCGGCCTTGGCGTCGTCATTGCCCAGTGCGGCGGCTTTCTCATAATAGGCCTTGGCGGCGGCCGTATCCTGCGGACCGCCCCGCCCGCCCTCGGCAAAGGCGCCCATCCGCTCCAGCGCGCCCGGATGGCCCTGGGCTGCGGCCTTCTCGAACAGCGCGCGCGCGGCGATGTCGTCCTTTGCGCCGCCTTCGCCCTCCGCCAGCATCATGCCGAGCTGATACTGCGCTTCGGCATTGGTGTCGGCGGTCTTCGCCAGCAACTCGCGGGCTCGCGCCGGATCGGCCGGCGCGCCGCCGCCTAGCGCCGCCAGATTGGTCACGCCGCGCGGGTTGCCGGCTTCGGCGGCCCGCTCGAACAGCTTGCGCGCCTGGGCTTCGTCCCGCGCCACGCCCGAGCCGGTGCCGTAAAGCACGCCGAGTTCGACCATGGCCGAACTCGAACCCTTGTCGGCCGCCCGGCGCCAGGCCGCCATCGCTTCCGGCACTTGCTGGTTGGCGGCGTAGGCGCGGCCGAGCTGGTACAGCGCGCGGCGCGACGACGGCGCGGCGATCTTGCAGTATTTGATCGCGGTCGGGATGTCGGACCTGGCGATATCGGGCGCCCCCTTGACGTCGGCCGGCTTGTCCGGATCGGAGGGGTCGGCGGCGACCCGGTCACACAGCACGAGGTCGGCCGACTGGGCGCGGGCCGGCGCGTGCGCAGCGCCGATCAGCGCCAGTGCGAAGCCGAGCATGCAGACGATTGCGGAGGCGCCGGACGGTCTGGTCATGGGCCGCAGTCTAGCGTTTTTCCAGGACCAACTCAAAGCTGCCGGACAGTTTTCATGGTGCGGCAAGCGCGGCTGCTGCCAGAATTGTGTCGCAAAGCGCCTGGGCCGCACGCTGGGTGCTGTAGTCGCTCTGGTGCAGCCGATCGACATCGATCGGATCGACCATGCTGTCGAACGAGCGCTTCTCGATCTGATGCCACTTCCGCATCATGTCGAAGCGGTGAAACACGTTCACCCTCGGCGTCGCGGCGGCGGCGGCCTGATTGATCAACGACAGCATGCGCCGCGTGTCGTCGATCATGTCGTCGGTGAGCAGCGCCGGCACATATTGCAGGTCCATCAGAACCACGTCGGTTGTCGGATGTCGGGCGAGAAGCGCGAGGCCGTCCGCAATCGCCACTGCGACCGCGGCGAGATCGCGCGGACGCGGCCGCTGCCAGACCGCGTTGGTGCCGACCTGCCAGATTACCAGGTCTGGCCTCTCGTCGATCACTTCGGCCTGGAGGCGGTCCCGCTCATCGGGCGCTTCCTGGCCGCTGGCTCCCCGGTTGAGCACGATCACCCGGTCCCTGCACTTGTCCGATCTGCGCAAGGCGTCCTGCAACCGGGACGGATACGGCACGATCCCGCCTTCACCCGCCGTCGATGACGACCCGATTGCGACAATCTTGATGAATCCCCTGCCGGCGATTTGTTTCGCCAGATTCGGCAGCGGCTGCGCGAAGCCTTCGGCGTCCACGGGAATCAGCCTCGGCTTGGACATCTGAATGGCTCCTATGCCGGGCGCAGCAGCTTCAGTTCCGCCGTCAACCGCACGCTGCGCTTGCCGGCGAGTGCGGTGGCTTCGAGCTTGGCGCCGTCCTGGTCGCAACTGCCGGAAAAGCCGATCCCCACCTCATGGCCGCCGAAGATCGGGTGCTGGTCTTTGGCCGGGGTGTGCTCCTGGCTGAGGATCTCGCCCTTCCAGCGGCCACGCGCCGAGGTGTAGGTACCGAGATAATAGAAGAAGGCGTCGCCGCCGAGAATGCGGCCTTCGTTGAGCAGCATCACCCCGGTGAGTGCGTCGTCGACGCCGTCGAGCATGCGGGCATGAATGGAATAAAGCCCGTTGACGACGCCGTCTTCTCCGACCGCGCCGTCGACCGGCGTGGTCTCGTCGTCGACCGGCGTCATCACCGAGCGAAACACCGAACCCGGCAATTCCCGCAACGACCCTTCGAAGCGAAACCGCGCGCCGTCCGGCCGGCCCCGCGCCTCCAGCGTGGCATCATCGGTCCCGGCCATTGCGCGATAATTCGGGTCGGTATTGTGGCGCACCGTCCTGATCTCGGTGACGGCCTCGCCGTCGACCTCGCGATAGGTGCCGATATGGGCGAATGCCGAATTGCCGCCCAGCATCTTGCCGGCATGGGCATACATCACGCTGCGGCCCACCGCACCGTTCAACTCGAATCGAACTGTATAAAACCCCTTCAGCACGACTACGTTCTCGCCGCAGCGCCGTCGCCAGACCGCAATGGCGCTCCGTATGTCGGGTCGCGCCTTCTTCACGCGAACCGGTCCCCACTCCGCCCGAAAAGAGCCTAGCGCGCCTTGCCGGGCCGGGAAACGAATTTGCTTGTCATAATTGCCGCAGCCGAATGCGGCGAACTCAGGGCTCGAGCCCGGACTCGCGCAACACGGCGGCAACCTTCGCCGAGGCAAGGAATTGCAACAGCGCGTCGGATTGGTCGGCCCGCGGCGATGCCGCCATGCGGCCTGCGGAAAACAGCATCGGGGTCTGCAATTCATGCGGAATCGGCCCGACGATGTCGACGCCCTTGACCAGCTTGAGCTCGCTGATCTGCTGGACCGCGAGATCGGCTTCCCCTGTGACCAGCCGTTCGGCGGTGAAGCCCAACGGCACGACCGTGGCTTTGGCATTGATCGCTGAGGCGATGCCCATCCGCTCGATCAGTTGCGCGAAAAAGATGCCGCTGGCGCCAAGGCGTGAATAAGCCACCGAACGGGCACCCAGGAGAGCGGCGCGCAGTTCGGCTTCGGTGGCAATCGCGGGACGCGGCGCCCCCGCCTTCACCGCGAGGCCAACATAGGAGCGCGCAAGGTCGGCACAGCTTGCCTTGACCACCGACCCCGCCGCAGCCAGATCGTCGAGTGCCTGCCGGGTCAGGATGACGACGTCGGCGGTCTCGCCCTTGCCGAGCCGTTCCAGCAACGCCACGGTCGGGGCGAAATCGGCGTCGATGCGACTGCCACTGTCCGCCTCGTAGCGTTCGGCCAGCGCCAGAACAGCCCCTTTCAATGCCAGCGTCGACATCACGCGAACCACATTCCCCATCTTGTCCTACTGCGCTTTCCGGTCATATTGGATCACTGAGTGATCCAATATCACCGGAAAGCGCCCTAATTCTACTGTTGGCGCATGTCCTTTTCGGCGAACCGGATCCACTTCGCCGGGACATGCGCTAGCCCCGATTTTTGCTCTTCTTGGATTTCTTGCCGAACGCCGGTTTGGTGAACGGCCGGGCGCCATCGCGCTTGGCCTTGGCGACATAAGGCGGCTTGTCCCGCTTGTTGTCAAAGCGCTGGTTGGGGTCGCGCAACGCGGCGTTGCTGCGCGATTGACCCTCGAATTTCGGCTTGCCCAGGTAGGGCGGCCTGGCTTCATGGCGGGGCTTGCCGACGTCGCGGGATCCGTCGTCATGGCGCGGTTTTTCGTCACGGCGGGGCTTTTCATCCTGGCGGGGCCTCTCGTCCCGGCGGGGCCTGTCGTCCCGTCGGGGCTTGTCGTCCCTGCCGGGCTTGTCCCGCCAGGATTTTTCCTTGTAGGAGCGTTCGCGCTTGCCGGCGCCGTCGCGGCCCTCCGGCCGCGCAGCGGGGGCAGCGCCCTGCGGACCGTTCGGCAGCGCCTCGATGCGGATGTTGTCTTCCTTGTCGGGCCGCTTGATCATGGCGGCAAAGGATTCCGCGGCAGTTGCGGAAATCTCGAACTCGGTCGCGGCATCGAAAATCCGGATCGCGCCGATGTCACCCTTCTCGATGCCGCCGCGGCGGCAGATCATCGGCAACAGCCAGCGCGCCTCGGCGTTCTTCTGCCGGCCGATGGCGGCGCGATACCACACGCTGCCTTCCGCCATGCCGTCGCGCATCCGGGCCTTCGACCGGACCGGTTTTGCACCGGGGACACGGTCGTCGGCACGCGGCTCGCGTGTCTTCCTGCCCTCGCCGCGCTCGCCGGGATCGAGGATGTCCTCGGGCGACGGCAGCCGCGCGCGATACAGCCGCGCCAGCGCCGCGGCGATCTGTTCCGGACTGCGCTCAGCGAGCAGCGCCCGGGCCAGGGTCACATCGTCCTCGGTGGGCTCTTCCGTGAACAATGCGTCTTCCATCATGCGCCGCTGATCGAGGGCGCGGATTTCCTCGGCGGTGGGCGCGGTGCCCCAGGCGGCCTCGATGCCGGCGTCGCGCAGCAGGAGTTCGGCGCGCCGTCGCCGTGCCGGCGGCACCAGCAAGGCGCAAACCCCCTTGCGGCCGGCCCGTCCAGTGCGGCCGCTTCGATGCTGCATGACTTCCGGATCGTTGGGCAGGTCGGCCTGGATGACGAGGCCAAGGCTCGGCAGATCGATGCCGCGCGCCGCCACGTCGGTAGCGACACAGACCCGGGCACGGCCGTCGCGCAGCGCCTGCAGCGCCTGGGTGCGCTCGTTCTGGGTCAATTCGCCCGACAGCGCCACCACCGAAAACCCGCGTTCCAGCAGCATCGCCTGCAGGTGCCGCACCGCGTCGCGGGTGTTGCAGAACACCAGCGTCGTCGAGGACTCGAAATAGCGCAGCAGGTTGACCACCGCATGTTCGGCGTCGCTGGGGGCAATCCGGATGGCGCGGTACTCGATGTCGACATGGCCGCCCTCGCCGCCGGCGACTTCGACCCGGAACGCCTCGCGCTGGTATTGTTTGGCCAATGCGACGATGCCGCGCGGCAGCGTCGCTGAAAACAGCAGGGTGCGGCGGCTTGCCGGCGTGGTCTTGAGGATGAATTCCATGTCTTCGCGAAAACCGAGATTGAGCATTTCGTCGGCCTCGTCGAGCACCACCACCTTCAGCTGCGAAATATCGAGACGGTTGCGGCGCAGATGGTCGCACAGGCGCCCGGGGGTGCCGACCACGATGTGGGCGCCTTCGGCCAGTTCGCGCTGCTCGCGGCGCGGGTCCATGCCGCCGACGCAGGAAACCACGCGGGCGCCAGCGTGGCGATACAACCAGCTCAGTTCGCCGTGCACCTGCAGCGCCAGTTCGCGGGTCGGCGCGACGATCAGGGCCAGCGGAGCTGTGGCCGGCGGCAACCGCTCGGCGTCGGCCAACAGATCGGCCGCGATCGCCAGCCCATAGGCGACGGTCTTGCCGGAGCCGGTCTGCGCCGAGACCAATAGATCACGGCCACTGGCCGCATCGGCCAGCACGGCGCGCTGCACCGGGGTGGGCTCATCGTAGTTGCGCTCGGCCAAAGCGCGGGCGAGCGGCGGACAGGTCGGCAGGAATGACACGGGCAAAAGCCTTGTGGGTAAGAGCATTGGGTTTGGGTCGCCTTGAGGCGACGGCCGCAGCAGATCGTTGAACCGAAAGGATCAAATTGCGCGCCCATTAACCATGGGCGGCCACGCTGGACCTGCGGATCGGGTGAATTGGCCCTAGCTTTAGGCCGAAACGCGCCAAAACGCCAATCATTGCTGCCATGCGGTAGCAGGTTTTTCAGGCACTTCGGGACGATTTCAGACCTTCCTGGTGCCTGGCCCGCCGGGCTTGGTGATCAATCTGCCTTTCGACGAAAACCCGCCCCACTCGGCGGACCAGCCGATGCCTTCCTGGTTGCGTTTTCCCTGCAGGGCAAACGCCGCCCCCTGCGGGTCCCGGCACCGGGCAATCCAGATGCCGCTTGGCAATTCAAGCGGGCCGGCCAACACCTCGCCGCCGCCGGCTATCACCCGCGCCGCGGCCGCGTCGATGTCGTCGATGTCGTCGATGTTGAAATAGAACTGCCAGAACGGCAACGGATCTATCGCGCGCTTGTTGAACATGCCGCCGATGGTTTGTCCGCCGGAACTGAACAACTGGTACGTATCGGCCGGACTGATGTCGGCGACCGCCTTCTGCCAGTCGAACAGCGCGCTGTAAAACGCAAATGCCTGCTCCCAATCGACGGCCAAGAGCTCATGCCAGCCGACATGCCCTGGCTTGCCCAGTTCCGCACCCTGTTGTCGGCCTCGCTTGTGTCCGCCGATCAAGGCAAGGTTGGTCGTCTGCGGATCGGCAACCACCGCGATGCGGCCGATATTGGTATCGGTCGGCGGAACGTAGACGGCACCGCCAAGGCGCCGGAGCCGATCGGCGGTCGCGTCGACGTCGCCGACGCCGACATATCCCATCCACCGCGGCGTTGCGCCCATGGTCCTCGCCTGCTCGGGCAGGTCCATGAGGCCGCCGATCGCGGTCCTTCCGGCGTTGAACAGGGTGTAAGGCAGCCCAGGCGTCGAGGCGTCCTGCGCATTCCAGCCGACCACCGCGCTGTAGAACGCCCGGGCGGCGGCGACGTCGGTCGTCATCAGTTCGTACCAGACGAACCGCGCATCATGATCGACCATGTCGGCTGCTCCGCTCGCCTGCATCGGACAACCGAGCCACCGCGACGATCCGGCCCATCGGACCCGGTTCAATCGAGCCGCATCGGTTGGCCCGGAATAGCGATGGGGTAGAACAATTGCAACCGGGCGCGGCGGCTGCCTGCCGCGTCTCGACAATGCGGCGCAGCAAATGCGCCGGCGCCGTCCCGGTCAGGCAGGCCGATGCCCGATTTCTCCGCCGTCTGTGAACTGGCTAACAGACGATGCAAGTGACTTCGTTCGGCGCGGAACGGTGTTGTGTGACGCGCGTTGAAGTTGTCGGAGCGTCGCGGATCTGGCGAGGGAATCAACGGCACGGAGTCGGTTCATCGAGACGTCGTTTCTGAAGATACGTTCATCAAGATGAAGGAACTGGCTGCGCCCCAGTGATTGTTTTGAACCTTGTGCGGTGCTGTAGTGACTACTGTACGCCCGCCATCGTATTCGTGATCGTGCTCGGGCGCTGCATCCCTAGCCAGCCTTGCGTGGTGCGATTGCAGAGGGTACAATCCGACCGCTGGACTCGATTTATTTTTTCAAGGTATGGAGGAGAGACTATGCCACGGGTGAAGCAAGCGTCGAAGAAAAAACATGTGTCGAAAGCCGTTCCGGCGTTGGGGGCCGCAGGTCTGACTTTCGCGCTCGTCGGGGGCGCATCAGCATCGGCCGTGCCGGCAACCGATATGCCGGCCGTCAAGAACATTACGCCCAATCACGCCATCACGCTCGGTGAAGAAGAAATCGCCGACGTCAGCCTGGCGACTTTCCACGTGTTCGACAAGGAAGGCGTCGACGCTGCTCAGGGCGTGCAAGTCGCCTGGCGCGGCTGCGGCGGCTGCAGAGGCTGCCGGGGTTGCCGGGGTTGCAGAGGCTGCGGCGGTTGTGGTGGCTGCGGCGGCGGTGGCTGCTGCCTGTCGTGGGGCTCTTGCCGCATTTGCTGACAAGTGCTTTTTCCACTTCCCGTTGACAATTGGACGTCATCATCATTGGCCGGGCTCGACAAGGTCGACCCGGCCAATTTTTTTTCCAGCTGCCCCTCTCCGCCTGACCATCCAGTGCTGACCATCTCAGCTTGACCGTCCCCCCTTGCAGTGTTGTTGTTGCTTGCAGGTCCGGGGTGCGGGCACACGCCATGGCCGCGCCTTTCTCTTCCTCTCCGCTCAACCCAGTTTTCCGGAAATGCCATTGCGTGTGGTGACGTCATGAAGGGCAATCGCGGGACCAGCGCCCGGCGCGGCGGCAAGGACGTGCTGAAGTTCGCGCCGAATTTCACCGCCTATGTGCTGCCGCCCGACGTGGTCTGCCTCTATTCCGAAGACCGCAAGTTCTTTCTTCATGGCGAGCTTTATTGTGCGCTTGTCGCGGCGATCGGCGCCAACGGCAAGAGTCATCGCGAACTGGTTGGCAAGCTAAAGCCGCATTTTCCGCCCGACAAGATCGAGGAAGCCGTCAAGCGGCTGGTCGACCGCCGCTATCTCGTCCCCGCCTCGCCCGCCACGTCAGGCATCGTCGCCGGATATTGGGCTAGCCTCGGCCTGCCGCCGGGCCTGGCGGAACAGAACCTCCAAGGCACGCGCGTTCGCATTCAGGCAATCGACGTGCAGGGCGCAAAGCAACTCGCAGCCGCCTTGGGCAAACTCGGTGTCCGCATCGTCGCGCGCGCCGCCGATCTGACGGTAGTGCTGGTCAGCGATTATCTCGACCAACGCCTCGCCGAACTGAACCGGCAGAACGTCTCCGAACGCACCCCCTGGCTGTTGGTGCAGCCTGCCGGCGCGTTTCCGCTGGTCGGACCGCTGCTCAGCCCGGGCGAAACCGCGTGCTGGACCTGCCTGTTCGACCGCATGATCAGAAACCGCGAGGTCAAGGGCTTTCTCGATCGCGCACCGGCGCATCCGGTTGCGGTTTCGCCGCTCGCCCGCAACACCTTCGGGCAAGGCGGCATCCAGCTTGCGGCGGTCGAAATCGCCAAGGCCATCGCCACCGGCTTTCGCACTGATCTGCGCAACCACATCGTCAGCCTTGATCTGATGGGCTCGACCATCGCACGGCATTACGTGGCGCACCGCCCGCAGTGCCCGACCTGCGGCAGCAAAAAACTGCGCGATCCGCGCCGGACTCCAGCACCGATCGAACTCGCCGCCGGTGCCAAGCTGGTGATGACCAGTGGCGGCTACCGCAGTTCCTCGCCGCGCGCCACGGTGGCGCGCAACCGCAAGCATGTCAGCCCCCTCACCGGTGTGGTCACGCGGCTCGAGCGCATAGAAGCCGATCTGCCGATGAACACCAACTGGTTTGCCCAACATAATTTCTCGGCGCCGGCACAGAACGTCAACGAGCTGCGCTCGGGCCTGACCGGCGGCAGCTTCGGCAAGGGCAGCACGGTCGAGCAGGCCGAGGCCAGCGCGCTTGATGGAAGCGATCGAGCGCTATTCGGGTATTTTCCAGGGCGACGAGATCCGGATGACGCGACGGTTCACGGATTTCGCGCCCGGCGAAGCCATCGCGCCCAACGACGTGCTGCTGTTCAGCGAGGCGCAATCGCGACCGGACCCAGGCGAGATGCCGGAATCGGGCGGGACGCAGATTGCGCCGTTGTTCGATCCGGCGGCCAGGATCGAGTGGTCGCCAGTCTGGTCGCTGCGCGACGGCCGCTTCAAATACCTGCCGACCAGCCTGCTGTATTTCTTCTACGCCGGCCCCTACGCGTTTCACGCCGATTCCAACGGCTGCGCCGCCGGCAACACCGTCGAGGAAGCCATTGTCCAGGGCTTTCTTGAACTGGTGGAACGGGATGCCTACGCGATCTGGTGGTACAACCGGTCGCAGCGCGCGGCAGTCGACCTCGGCCAGTTCGACGATTCCTACATCCGCGATTTGCAGACCCAGCTTGGCGAGACCGGCCGCAAGCTCTGGGTGCTCGACGTCACCAGCGATCTCGGCGTGCCGACTTACGTGGCGATCCTGCACTGGATGCAGAACGGCAAGGAAAACATCGAGTTCGGTTCCGGCGCCCATTTCGATGAGCGTATCGCCATGCTGCGCTGCCTGACCGAGCTGAACCAGTTCATGTCAATCGGCATGATGGGCGGCGGCACCGGCGAGAAGCCGAGCCTCGACGGCACCAACCCACTGCATCTTGCCGAACACCCGTTCCTGGCGCCGAGCGCCACGCCTATCGCGGCGCCCCACTCCGGCTTCCGGCTCCACGCACTGGACAATGCGCGCGACCAGGTTCTGGCCTGCGTCGAGATTGCCAGACGCGCCGGGCTCGATTTCCTGGTCGTCAACCAGACGCGCCCCGATGTCGACGTTCCGGTCGTGCGCGTCATCGTTCCCGGACTGCGGCATTTCTACAAGCGCTTCGGGCCGGGGCGACTGTACGACATTCCGGTGAAACTCGGATTGCGGGATCGGCCGCTGCCCGAAAGCGAACTCACGCCGTTCCTGCCCCACAGCTAAGGGTGAAGCCGGTGCGCGCTCCCCGGAAAAAACCAGAACCGGCAAGGAAACGGCAAAGAACCGCGCCACCGACCGTCTCGGTAAGACTGAGTGGTCACGTCGCGCTCGAAATTGCGACGGACGGGACTCTCGTCGCCTCTTTCGACGGCTATTCGGCCGGTCTTGGAAAGTTCAGCGCCGCAGCGCTGCGCCGGGCCCGGCACCTGCGCACCGGCCTGCCGCTGAAAAGTTTTGCAGCTGACGGCAACGCCGTTGCGCAGGAAGTCGATCGCCTGGCGCGGCGATTGGCGCGGCGCGGTCTTGTCGAGTATCGCCTCGCGCGCGGCGACCGCGACCTGGTCGTGATCGAGCCGCAGATGGCGGATTATTGGCCGCAAACGGCGAAGCTCGCCGCCAATGAGAGAATTGTACTGTCGCGGTTCGCTTACCTGCGGCGGCGGCGCAACGAGATGGTGCTGGAGTCGCCCCGCGCCGGTGCGCTGTTTCGAATCTGCGATCCGGACATCGCCGCTGCGCTCGCGACGCTAGCGACGCCGCAGCGGATCGGCACGCTGCGGCGGCAGGGTGGTTTCCCGGGCACCGAACTGCTGGCCCTGCTGCTGGATTGCAGGATGCTGTTTCGGATCGACAACGCGGCCGACGACGGCCTGCGCGGCACCGAGGGCGACGACAGCCTTGCGCTGTGGGACTTTCACGACCTCCTGTTCCATAGCCAGAGCACCGAAGGCCGGCACGCCAACCCGATCGGCGGGCTCTATCCCTTTGCCCGCGTGATGGCGCCGCCGCCGGCGGTGCGGCCGCAGTGGCCCGGCACGAAAATCGATCTGCGCGAACGCTCTGCTTCACTCGCGGACGTGATTTCGCCGATGGCAAGACTGCTGCGCGCGCGTCATTCGACGCGCAGCTTCGACGACAACCGGCCGATCACGCTGGCCGAGTTGGCGCGGCTGCTCGATATGGCCGCCCGGGTGCAGGGAAAATGGAACAGCCCGATCGATCTTGGCGACGGCGGTGGTCCGACGGTGGACTACACCACGCGGCCGTATCCCTCGGCAGGCAGCGCCTACGAACTCGAACTGTACCTGGCGGTGGCCCATTGCGAGGGCCTTGCGCGCGGCTTCTATCACTACGACGCCGATGCCCACGCGCTGGTGCCGATCGGCGTGCGCGACCAGGAATTCGACGCGCTGATGGAACGGGCCGTGTTCGCCATGGACGCGCCTGGCAGACCGCAGGTCCTGATGGCAATTGCGGCGCGCTTCGACCGGATTTCGTGGAAATACAGCGCCATCGCCTATTCGCTGATCCTCAAAGATGTCGGCGTCCTGACCCAGACCCTGTATATGATGGCGACCGACATGGGGCTCGGCGGCTGCGCGATCGGCACCGGCAACATCGACCTGTTCGCCAAGATGACGGGGTTGGACTTCCACGTCGAGGGCCTGGTCGGTCAGTTTGCGCTCGGTCGCGGCATCGAACCGGAAGCTTCCGAATAGGCTCGCTTCGCGCGGAAGGGGAGACAAACCATGGCTGGAAAAGTCATTGCCGTAACCGGCGCCTCCGGCGCGCTCGGCAAGGTGGTCGTGGCGGCCGCGATCAAAGGCGGCGGACGGGTCGCCGCCATCGACCACGCGCCGCAGCCACAGGCCGCGCGCGGGCCAGACCGGCTTGAAATCGGCGGCGTCGATCTTTCGGACATCGCACAAAGCAAAAAAGCCATCGACGACGCGACGGCGCATTTCGGCCGGCTCGATGCGCTGGTCAACATCGCCGGCGGTTTCGCCTACGAGGCGATCGCCGACGCCGATCCGGCCCATCCCAACCAGAACTGGGACAAGATGCATCAGCTCAATCTGGTGACCGCGCTCAACGCCTCGCGCGCGGCGATCCCGCACCTGGTCAAATCCAGTGCGGGGCGGATCGTCAACATCGGCGCCATCGGTGGGCTGGCGGCCGGCGCCGGCATGGGCCCCTACGCCGCCTCCAAGGCCGGCGTCCATCGCCTCACCGAAACGCTGGCCGCCGAGCTCAAGGGGGAGGTCACCGTCAACGCGGTGCTGCCCTCCACCATCGACACCCCGGCCAACCGCGCCAGCATGCCGAACGCCGACTTCGGCAAATGGGTGACCGCTGACGAACTCGCCAACGTCATCCTGTTTCTGATCAGCGACGAGGCCAGCGGCGTGACCGGTGCGTTGCTGCCGGTTAGTGGAAGGGTGTGACGCGAGCGCTTCCCGGCTAAACTCGCAAGGTGAGTCGCGGCCTCCGCCGCAGGAGCCCGTTGCCGTGGAAACCGCGCTTTACCTGCCCGTCAAACGCTTCCTCGAGCGTCTTGGCTTCGTCGTCAAGGGCGAGGTCGGCGGCTGCGATCTGGTGGCGCTCGACGGCGACGACCCGCCGCTGGTGGTAATCGGCGAGTTGAAACTCACCTTCAACCTCGAACTGGTGCTGCAGGGCGTCGACCGCGCCGGCGCCTGCGACGAGGTGTGGCTGGCGGCGCGGATGTCCGCCCGCGGCAAGGGCCGCGAGAGCGACGCGCGCTATCGCAATTTGTGCCGGCGGCTCGGTTTCGGCATGCTCGGCGTCACCGCCGCGGGCGGCGTCGAGGTGCTGGTGCAGCCCGCCACCGCGAGCCCGCGCCGTAACGCGAAAAAACGCTCGCGGCTGGTCTCCGAGCACCAGCGGCGCAAGGGCGACCCGGCCGCGGGCGGCAGCACCCGGATCCCGATCATGACGGCTTACCGGCAGCAGGCGCTGGCCTGCGCATCGGCGCTGACATCAGGCCCGCGACGGGCGCGCGATCTGCGACCGGAAATTCCCGACGCGCCGAAGATCCTGCTGCATAATTACTACGGCTGGTTCGATCGTACCGAACGCGGCATCTACGCGCTCACCGCCGCGGGACACGCCGCGCTGAAGCGCTGGCCGCAACGCCTGCAAAACACTCGGGAAACTGGCGATGTCATCCAGACTTAACAAACAGGGTTAGCAGCGGCGCGAATCAAGCTGGGGAAAACAGCAAATTGCATGGCTGCGTTGCCTCAACAAATCCCACATTGCAATGCAGCATTCGGTCCACTAGGTATTTCATCTTCAACAAGAGGCGGGCGATGAGCGAAGACTGGAATACCAAATATGGATCACGACGCGTGCGGCGCGATCCGCCGACGTTGGATGAAGCCATCTTCGCCGCCATGGGCATTACCGACGATCTCGAGCAGCAGGCCGAGATCGCCGCCTCGCTGATGGGCATGCCGCTCGAAGCCGTTCAGGGCGAGGTCCGCAAGGCCGGTCGCGCCGCCGCGCGTTCGACACGGGTGATCGCCGGCGAACAAGGCGCCCAGCGCTCCATCGTGGTCGAGCGCCGCGTGGTGCGCAAATTCGGCAACGACAAGCGTGTCGGTTAGAGCAACAGCGTTAGATCATTGGCCTTGCGTCAGGCGGTTCGCCCGAACCCCGCCACGCGCAGCCACGTTCTCCAGTAAATGCGATTGAATTCGATCATCGCCCGCGTCACGTCGGCGGGCGTCGTCGCGCGCGCTGCCTTGGACTGGCGATGAGACGTCAGGTCGAGGCTGCCGCTGGATTTGCCGCGGCGAAACGACAGCTGCGCGCCAAATTTTTGCGCCAGCGCCCGCATCGCTTCGTTCTGCGCGCCGGTGGTGATGCGCAGGCTGTCATAACCGAGCGACTTCGCCTTGGCGATCAGCCTGGTAAACAGGATGCTGCCGACACCCTGGCGCCGCAGCGATGCCTCGACGCTGAAGGCGATCTCCGGCAGCGGATTGGATAAATCGGGTTGATGCAGCTCGGCTGCGCCGCGCACCACGCCGTCCTCGATGCAGGCGACGACGATGGTGCCGTCGGTCTGGCATTTGGCGGCATAGCGCTCGATAAAACCTTCATCGGTATAACCGTTGAAGCGATCATGCCGGCTCGCCGCATCGAGCCGCAGCAAATGCTCCCGCAGCAGTGGCATTTCCCGCGCGGTCAGCATCCTGATCTGGCGTTCGTGAGCGATGGAACCGGTGTCCGGTTGGTCGTGCATGGCAAAGTCTCCTCGGATGCTCCCTCGAGGAGGCGTCGAATCCCTAGACCCCCAATATTGTGCATCGCAACATGGAATGCAAGGTTCCGCCATGCCTCAAATAACAGCAAGTATTGCAAAGGGTTAATGCGCGACGGAATTGGGCGATCGCGCGCTTTCCAAGGACGGAATGCGGTTCGCGGCGGAGCGCCGGGGCGTTGCGTTGCGACAAATGAATTGATCGGCGGCGGGAACTGCGAGATCGTGCCGTTGCGAGATCGTCAACGCCCGGTCGGAGACCAATCTTGGCTGTCGTGCTCGATACCAGCTCTTCGGCTCCGCATCGGCGGCTTGCGGTCTGGCAGGACATCGTCTGCGACACCTTTGTCGGGCTCGACTGCCGATCGGACCGCAGCGAGACGTTCTGGGGCACCGTAGCGCAGTCGCGGATCGGCCCGGCTGCCTTCACGCGGGTGGATTCCTGCGCCCAGAACGTGTTGCGGACGCCGTCGCGGATCGCGCGCGCCAGCGAGGACTTCGTGCTCGTCGCACTCGGCAATCACGGCGTGAACGGCGTATTCCAGGACGGCCGGGAAGCCGTCGTATCCGCCGGCGAGTTCGTGATCTACGACACCAACCGCCCCTACGAACTGCGCTTCAACGACAATTTTTCGCAGACGATTTTTCAGGTGCCGCGAAAACTTCTGCATCAGCGCGTCGGTTCGTTCGACGCCCTGACCGCAACGACCTTTTGCAACGACCGTCCGCTCGAACGGCTGGTTTACGATTTCCTGATCAGCATGTCGCAGACGATCGACCGTGTCGATCCGGCCACCGGCACCCGATTGCTGGAACAGGCGCTGGATCTCGTCGCACTGGCTTTTGCCGAGCGGCTGCAGGACCGCCCGATCGAGCAGTCGTTTCACCGGTCCGCGCTGCTCTATCGGCTGAAGAACTATGTCCTGGGCCATTTGCGCGACCCCGAATTGTCGATGTCGCGTGCCGCGGCGAGCCTCGGAATCTCGGTACGCTATGCCAGCGACCTGATGGCCGCCGAGCAATTGTCGTTCCGCAGTTATGTCCAGGCCCAGCGTCTCGATCGCTGCAGGCGCGATCTCGCCGATCCGGCATTGGCGGCGCGGCATATCGGCGACATCGCGTTTGCCTGGGGTTTCAACGACCTTGCCCACTTCAGCCGCATCTTCAGGCAGAAGTTCGGCGCTTCCCCGCGGGAATGGCGCGAACAGCGCCACTAGAACCGACCCGATCCGGCGGATTGCCGATTACGACAAGTTTTCGTTCTGCCCCGGACAAGCGGCGCGGGCGCGCCCTGCCCTATGCTCTCCGTCGTATCCGCCGCATACACGAGGGAGACGTCGATGGGTCTGGTTCATCAGAAGTACAAGGTCGCGGTGGTTCAGGCCGCCCCGGTGTGGCTTGATCTCGATGCGACCGTCGACAAGAGCATCGCCCTGATCGAACAGGCCGCCGCGGCCGGCGCGAAACTGATCGCGTTTCCCGAGACGTTCATCCCGGGATATCCGTGGCATATCTGGCTCGGCGCGCCGGCCTGGGGGATCGGGCGCGGCTTCACCCAGCGCTACTTCGACAATTCGCTGTCGTATGACAGCCCGCAGGCCGAGAAGCTTCGAGGCGCCGTCAAGCGCGCCAGCCTGACCGCGGTGATCGGCGCCTCCGAGCGCGAGGGCGGCAGCCTCTACATGGCGCAATGGCTGATCGGCCCGGACGGCGAGACCATCGCGAAGCGCCGCAAGCTGCGGCCGACCCATGCCGAGCGCACCGTGTTCGGCGAGGGCGACGGCAGCGACCTCGCCGTCCATGACAGACCCGACATCGGCCGGCTCGGCGCGCTGTGCTGCTGGGAGCATCTGCAGCCGCTGTCCAAATACGCCATGTATGCCCAGAACGAGCAGGTCCACATCGGCGCCTGGCCGAGCTTCTCGCTGTATGATCCGTTTGCCCACGCACTCGGCTATGAGGTCAACAACGCGGCGAGCAAGGTTTACGCCGTCGAAGGCTCCTGCTTCTTTCTCGGCCCCTGCGCGGTCGTCTCCCAGGCCATGATCGATGAGCTGTGCGACTCGCCCGAGAAGCACGCCTTCCTGCATGCCGGTGGAGGTCACGCGGTGATCTACGGACCGGATGGCAGTTCACTCGCCGAAAAGCTTCCACCCGACCAGGAGGGCCTGCTCTACGCCGACATCGACCTCGGCATGATCGGCGTGGCCAAGAATGCCGCCGACCCGGCCGGACACTACTCGCGGCCCGACGTGACGCGGCTCTTGCTCAATACCTCCCGCGCCAAACGCATCGAGCATTTTTCGTTACCGATCGATGCCGAGGTGATGACCGAGATCCGGCCGCAGGCCTGAGTTCGCCTCGGGGCAGCGCCCTACAGCACCATCTGGGTCTGCGTCACCATCGCCACCAGCTTGCCCTCGGCGGTCTCGATCCGGGTCTGCCAGACCTGGGTGCGCCGTCCGCGATGGACCGGCGTCGCCACCGCACGCAGCGTGATGCCGGCTTTCGCCGGCCCCATGAAATTGGTCTTGCTTTCGATGGTGGTGGTGCCCTGGGCGCCCTCCGGCAGGTTGATGATGGTGGCGGCCGCGCCCACGGTATCGGCAAACGCCATCAGCGCGCCGCCATGGATGGCGTTGCCGAGCGTGCACAGGTCGTCGCGCACTGTGAGCGTTGCAGCGACCCGGTCCGACTGCGCCTCGACAAAGGTCACGCCCATCAGCACCGCAAACGGCAGCGGCCGCGACTGAATTTTTTCCAATGGCGTCATGTACTGGTCTCCTCCGGGAACATCAGTGCAATTCGAAACTGGCCCGGTGACAAGGGTTTTGTTGTCCGGCATAGCTGTCGGCATGCGCCACTTCCCGCCCCGCCGGATCGTTTGCCTCACCGAAGAGACGGTGGAGACCCTGTACCTGCTCGGCGAGCAGGACCGCATCGTCGGTGTCTCCGGCTATGCGGTGCGGCCGCCGCAGGTGCGGCGCGAGAAACCGCGGGTGTCGTCGTTCATCTCGGCGGACACGCCGAAAATCCTCGCGCTCGAGCCCGACCTGGTGCTGACCTTTTCGGACCTGCAGGCCGATATCGGCGCCAACCTGATGCGCGCCGGCATCGCGGTGCACGCCTTCAACCAGCGCGACATCGCCGGCATCCTGGCCATGATCCGCACCCTGGGCGCGCTGGTCGACGCCGCCGCGCGCGCCGATCAACTCGCCCGGCAATACGAGCAGCGCCTGGCCGACGTCGCGGCGGCATCGCGGCGCCAGGCGACAAAACCAAAAGTCTATTTCGAGGAATGGAACGATCCGTTGATCAGCGGCATCGGCTGGGTGTCGGAACTGATCGAAATCGCCGGCGGCGAGGATATCCTGCCGCACCTTCGCTTGCACAAGGCGGCCAAAGACCGCATCGTCGCGCCCGAGGTGGTGCGTGCCGCGGCGCCGGACGTGATCCTGGCGTCGTGGTGCGGCAAGAAGGTGGTTGTGGAGCAGATCCGGCAGCGGCCGGGCTGGCACGAGATTCCGGCGGTGCGCGACAACCGTATCATCGAAATCAAGTCGCCGCTGATCCTGCAGCCCGGCCCGGCCGCGCTGACCGACGGCCTCGATGCCATCGTTGCCGCGCTGCGCTCCTGATTACAGGGCCTCCACCCCGCACCACTGCGCTATGAACAACGCGATGGCTTTGGTGGTCTTGCGCAGCGACTCCAGTTCGACATATTCGTTGAAACCGTGCATCGCCGCGCCGCTGGCGCCGAAACACAGGCTCGGAATGTTGTGGTTCAGCCCGTAGAACCGGGTGTCGGTGAGGGCCGTAAACATCACGTCCGGCACGGCCGTGCCATATACCACCTGATGCGCCTTGCCGAACGCAGCTTCCGCTTCGGCGGCATCGGTCAGTTCATAGCCCTCGGAGAGAAATCCGGACCACTCCACCTGCGGCGGATTGTTGGACAGGAACCGATGATCGCGCGCCGCGGCGGCGACGCAGGCCAGGATCTCGGCCTGATGATCCTTCACCGACCAGCCCGGCAGGATGGCAATCCGGCAATCGACGTCGCACCACGCCGGCACGCTGGAAGCCCAGTCGCCGCCCTTGATGATTCCCGGGTTGAAATTGAGCGGATGCTTGACCGCCTTGAAATGGCGGTCGGTTTCCGCCCGCTTGTTCCAGTCGCGCTCGAGCTCCTCCAGCGCGTGAATGAGGTGATAGGCCGCGGTGATCGCGTTCGATCCGGAGCCGGCGTCGGAAACGTGCACCGGAAAACCGCGCACCTTGAGGCGGAACCAGATCACGCCGACCTGCGCACGGATCATGCGGCCCGCCGTCGGCTCCGGGATGAAGCAGCAATCGGCGCGGTAGCCGCGCTGCAAGGTCGAAAGCGCGCCGACGCCGGTGCTTTCCTCCTCGATCACCGACTGAAAATGAATCCGCGCAGTCGGCTGCAACCCCGCGCCCTTGATGGCATCGAGGGCATAAAGCGCGGCTATCGTGCCGGACTTCATGTCGCAGGCGCCGCGGCCGTACATCCGGCCGTCCCTGATGACGGGGGAAAACGGCGGCGTGTCCCACATCTCGAGTGGACCGGCCGGAACCACGTCACAGTGGCCCTGCAGGATCAGCGATCGGCCCGATGTCGAGGCCGGCCGCCAGGTGCCGACCACGCTGCGGGCGTGGGAAAAATCATGCTCGATCGGACCGAAGCCGCGCAGGTCCCTCAGATCTTCGACATCGATGTGCCAGTCGTCGACCTCATAGCCGCGCCGGCGCAAAAGATCGCCGATCATGTCCTGGCACGGCCCTTCGGCGCCCCGGATACTCGGGATCGCCACGAAGTCCGCGGTGGTGGCAAGCTGCGCGTCGAAGCCGGCATCGACGGCATCGAGAATTCGGCGCTGGTGGTCGGCGTTCATGGCGTCCCGGTTCCCAAGGCACGCCTGATCAAATCATACTTTGCCGGGAAGGCGCAGCGTTTTTGCCTGCTTTGAGAATCATGGCCCCGTCACTACAGTACGCGTTCCCATCAGCCGGAGTGATCGATGCCCGCCAATCGCAACGTCCTGTATCTGATCATCGGCGCACTGGTCGTCGGGATTGGCGTGCTTGGCTACAATCTCTACGAGGCGAAGAAGGAACCGAAGGGCATGCAGATCAATGTCGGTCCCGACGGCCTCAAGATCCAGACCAAGTAATTCCGGCGGCTCCTGTCATGAAAGTTGGCAACGTCATGCGTCAGACAATGTGGTTGTTGGCCGGCCTCGTGCTGATTGCCATTACCGCGGCCGCTTCCGCCGAACAGATTTTTCAGCGCGAGCAGGAGATTCCCGACCTGCATCTCGGCCAACGCGCCATGGTCGACGACGGCACCTGCCCGGCCGGCCAGATCAAGCAGGTGATCGGCAGCAAATTGACCGCGACGGGAATTACCCGAACCAGCAAATGCATCCCCCGGCTGGGCACCAAGAAGAAATGAGCCGACCCGTCCCTTAACCGTTCAGCCGTTCGCTGGGCGGCGTTGGCAAGCCGACGCTGCCCGCGGTCATGCCGCCGTCGATTGGCAGCGTGATGCCGGTGACCCAGCGCGATTCATCGCTGGCCAGGAACAGCACGCCATAGCCGATATCCCAGCCGGTGCCTTCGGTGCCGAGCAGCGTACCCTCGCTGCGGGCCCGGCGCATTTCCGCGCTCATGCCGCGCGCCGCCACCATCGGGGTATAGACCGTGCCCGGCGCGATGCAGTTGACGCGGATGCCGTCACGGCCGTGGTGCGCCGCCATCGACCGGGTCAGGTTGATGACGGCGCCCTTGGAAGTCGGGTACAGCAGGCTGGGATGGCCACCGAGCATGCCGGCGATCGACGTAAGATTGATGATCGAGCCGCCGCCGCTCTTGATCATTTCGGGTATTGCGGCCTTTGCCATCAGCACCATCGAGGTGACGTTGACGCGCATCGCCTTGTCCCAGGCCTCGGGATCCACTTCGACCGCGTTGCCGCCGGGCCCGGTGATGCCGACATTGTTGACCAGGATATCGAGCCGGCCCCACGCCTCGACCGTGCGCGCCACCATCGCCTGGCAGGAACCTGGATCGCTGACGTCGCCGAGAACGGTCTGCGACGTGCCGCCTTCCTCAGCAATCAGCCGCGCGGTCTCTTCCACCCACTCAGCGACGCTGTCGACCAGAGTGACCCGCGCGCCATGTCGCGCCAGGATGATCGCGGTGGCGCGGCCGTTGCCGATGCCCTCCGAGCGCGAGCCCGCGCCGGTGACGATGGCGATCTTGTCGCGGAGCCGTTCATCGCGGTGAATGGCGGTCATGTGAGATTCTTCCGGCGCAGGATCGGGCGGCGATCATAGCCGTCAGGCGATCCGATCGCCAGCCGGACGCGGAATTACGGCGCCGGCTCGAACATGCATTGCAGGGTCGGCCTGGCGATCTGCGAGAACGCGGCGCTGATCTTGGCCTGTTTGGAGGCCGGCACCCAGTCGTTTTCGATGGTCGGCACGCCGGTCTCACTGATGCCGCGCAGCAGCGCCTCGCGCAGATCGGAATCATCCACCGAGGCGACGGCGTGATCGTGCAGGCAAAGGCAGACGGCTTCCGGATGGGCCCAGCGCCCGACCATGTGCGGCGCGCAAAGGCGGACGAACTCGCCGCGCGGATCCGGCAGCTTCTTCCACGACCAGATCTGCGCCTGCGCCGATCCTCCCAACATTACGGCAAGGAAGATAGCTGCAAGCGAAGAGGTGCGGATCATCATAACGCGACTTTTTTAAAGGATTTCGTGTCGATCGGTCTTAGCGGGCCGCGACCAGCGTGACGTGCGGCGTGACCGCGTTCACCGCCGAGCCATTGTAGGCGAAGGTGCCGATGGCCAGACCGGTGTCCGGCGAGCCCGCCATCGAGGGACCAACCAGGAAGAAGGCGCAGGCCAGGATGAAGCTGAAGGTTCGCATCTGACGGTCTCCGGGTGAGCAGCGCTGTCCGCCGCGTCGTTGTGGCGTTGATAACCAAGCGCCGTTTCCGGATGTCTGCGCCGAAGCACAAAATGGTTTCGTGCCCTGACAGAATTGTTTCATGGCGGCGGCGCGGATGAAACAATCCGAAAGAAATTCAAGTTATTTCAAATGGATAGCTCGTGATGGCGGCGGCGCCGGAATTCCCTGATCAAAATTGAACAGCCACCGGCCGAATTCGGGTGTCTGATTCCGCAGGACTGATTCCGTCGGGCCCTGGCTCAGCGCACGTCGGCGACCACCAGACGCGGTGTCGCGGTGTTCAGCGCCGAGCCGTTGTAGGAAAACGTGCCGATCCCCGGCAGGCCGGCGGGGCCGAGACCGGCCCATGAGGGCGCGGCGAGCAGGAAAGCGAAAGCCAGGATGAAGCTGCGGGTTCGCATCGGCGACCTCTCGTGCGCGTGGGCGCGGTTAACCATCTGTCCATCAGACGCCGTCGCAGGTCGGTCGGTTCGAGCCAGGTGAGACTTTGTTCAACCTTTCTTCGCAGAACGAGGGCGCAACCATTGGCGTGGCTGCGCGTTGTCGCATGTCAGGGAGGATTGCAACCGTGGGCCATGAAAACACACCGGTTGCCGCGCAGCGGGAACCTGCCGTGCCTCGCGAGACCCAGGGTCCCCAAGGTCTTCACAAGACCCAAGGTCTTCACAAGACACAAGGCGAGATGACCCAGCAAACCCCCGAGGCCGCCCACGGGCGCGACTCGATGCCGCAAAAGTTGCTGCAACTGGTCGGCTGCCGCGAGCGCAAGGCTGATCTCGATCCATGGCGCCGGCCGAAGCGGATTACTGGATGAAGTCGCCACACCTGGCGATGGCGCTGTCGGCGGTGCCCCAGGGCATGATCGGAACCGAGGAGGTCGAGTTCTTCGGTGAACCTTCGATCAGCTTGTCCGAATAGACCATATAGACCAGCACGTTTCGTTTGGCGTCGCAGCCGCGGACGATCTGCATCCTCTTGAAGAACATCGAGCGCCGCTGTCGGAACATGTCGTCGCCCTGCTCCAGCTTGCCCTTGAAACGGATCGGACCGATCTGGCGGCAGGCCAGCGAAATATCCGAGACCTGCTCGGCGAGCCCAAGCCATCCCTTGAAGCCGCCTTTTTCCGGCACCGTGAAATGGCACGCCACCCCCTCCACCTCCGGATCGTCGACACCATAGGTGGCGAGTTTATCGTTCGGGCTGAGCAGCTTGAACACGGTGGAGCGGCGGAAGATCAAATCCGGCTCGTCGGCGGCGCGTGATGGCGCGGTCAGGATGGCCGACACCAGGATCACACCCAGCAAGCTTCCCAGGCGACCGGCCCGGGGACCAATGGCTGTCATAATACCCTCCGTTGACGCGTGGTTGTTAGGTGGGGATTGTGGTGGCGCCGCGTAAGATGCTGCGTCGCAAAGTCGGCCCGCCGTTAAGGTAATGTGAGGCTTTTTTGCTACTGTCCCAGTCAAATAGCCGCGGATCCGACGCGCACCGCTGGTGAACCGATCTCGCGTCTGCAACACTAAATGTAGATATTTGGATTCGAGGATGGCGGGCTTGTACGGGCATCAGGGTTCGGTTTTGACCGAACGGCGGCAATTTTTTTCGCGGAAATCTCATTTCTTGAACAACACTGCATTCTCAAACTCGTTCTGGCCGATCGCGCTGTTGGCCGCAGCCGGCGTCATCGGCACCACGGGGTATGCGGAAGCCTCGACTTCGAGCTTCTGGCCCGATTCCGACCCCGGCGTATCGCGTGCGCCCCCGGCCGGGCCGCAACCGCAACGGCGCCACAAGGCCACCCGTCGCCATCCGGGGCCCAAGGACGAGGTCCTGGCAAAGGAATTGGCCAAGCCGCAGGGCCCGCTGGTGATCGCCATTTCGGTCGAGAAGCAGACCCTCAAGATCTACGACGACCACGGATTTTTCGCCGAAACGCCGGTTTCCACCGGCATGCGCGGCCACTCGACCCCGATGGGCGTCTTCAGCATCATTCAGAAGCACAAATTTCACCATTCCAACATCTACAGCGGCGCGCCGATGCCGTACATGCAGCGGATCACCTGGTCCGGCGTGGCGATGCACGCCGGCGTGCTGCCGGGCTATCCCGCATCCCATGGCTGCATCCGCATGCCGATGAATTTTGCGGTGAAGATGTGGGGCTGGACCAAGATGGGCGGCCGGGTCGTGGTGACGCCGGGTGAGTTGTCCCCCACGGGCTTTTCGCATCCGCTGCTGAGCGCGCTCAATGCTGCTCCGCCGCCTGTCGCGTCGGCGACACCGTCCGAGACAAAGACCGACAGGATGCCGATCGCAATCATCGCGCCGGTGCCCAGCCAGGCCCAGCCGGCGCTGACGCGCGAGCAGACGCAGACCGCAGATGCCAGCGGCGCCATGCCGCCTTCGGGTAAACCTGCGATCATGTCGGATGCGACGACGTCCGGCGGCGGCCAGATCACGACCAGCGGTCAGGTCGCGATGGACAAGCCCACCGACGCTGCAAGCGCCGAGACCAGGCCGGAAGCCACCGAAGGCGCTGCGAAAACCGTCGAACTGCCTTACGAAGCCAAACCGGTCGAGACCAGGCCGATCGACGAGAAATCCGCTGAGGCCAAATCGGCGGAGACCACCACGGGCCAAGCCAACGAAGCCGAGACCGGAACCTTCGACAAGCCCGAGATCAGAACGACCCTGACCGACCCGTCGACACCGGCGCCGGCCAAGGAAGCTGAGAAGCCTGCGGTTGCGCCTCAGACGATGAACGCCGAGGTGGCCAAACCCGAACCAGCCAAAACCGAAACATCCAAACTTGCGGACAAGCCGGAAGACAAACCCGGCCTGACCGGCGCTACGACCGATGTGAAAAAGGACCAGGCCCGTCCGTCGGAGAAAGCCGCAACTGCCAAACCGGAGCCGGCAGCGGCGCCGAAGCGCACCGGCCAGATCGCGGTGTTCATCAGCCGCAAGGACAACAAGCTCTACGTCCGGCAGAATTTTGCGCCGCTGTTCCAGACGCCGGTAACCATCGCGCCTGGCGACCGTCCGCTCGGCACCCACGTCTTCACGGCGGAAGCCGACAAGGGTGACACCCACTCGTTCCACTGGTCGGTGATTTCGCTGCCCATGGGGCGGTATGCCGAGCACCGCGACGACGACGAGCGCGCGGCGCGGCGCCGCAAGACAGTCGGTGTGGTCGAGACCAAGCCGGTGCCGACGCCGGACAGTCCGGCCGAGGCGCTGGATCGCATCACGATCCCGGCGGAAGCGGCGGCACGGATTGCCGACGCGCTGTCCACCGGCGGCTCCCTGATCGTCTCGGACCAGGGAATCGCGGCCGGCGAAACCGGCGAAGGCACCGATTTCATCGTTTCGCTGCGCTAGGTCGTAGGCGTCGTAGGCGTGACGACCTTGCCATAACGGCTTGTTGAGCGGCGCTCGCGCCTGAATCCGGCTATCCTCGTTTGCGAAATCGCGATGGCGGGGATAACCATGATCGATCGCAGGCAGATGACCGTGGCGGCCCTGGTCGGCCTTGGCGTGGCTACTGCGCCGCGGCTGGTTTTGGCGCAAGCCGCGATGAGCCGGATGACGGCCTACCGCTTCGCGTTTCCGGCGCTGGCGGGCGGCGACATCAAGCTTTCGGATTTCGCCGGCCATCCCTTCATTGTCGTCAATACCGCCTCGCTGTGCGGCTACACCCCGCAATATGCCGGACTGCAGCAGCTGTGGACCGAGTTCCATGACCGCGGGCTCACCATCGTCGGCGTGCCGTCGAACGATTTCGGCGGGCAGGAACCCGGCGGTGCCGCGGAGATCGCGGCGACCGCGCACCAGCAATATGGGGTTACCTTTCCGATCGCCGCCAAGACCGTGGTAAAGGGCGAAAATGCCCATCCGTTCTACAAATGGGCGGCCGAGGTGCGGCCGAGGGACGTGCCGCGCTGGAACTTTCACAAGTACCTTATCGGCCCCGACGGCAACATTGCCGACGTCTTCCCGGAGAGCGTGGAGCCGTCCGATACCCGGGTCAAAACGGCCATCGCGCGGGCGCTCGCCGACACCTGACCGACAAAATTGCCGGGTTGACTGCGTCGGCGGCCGGATCCACGAAGCGGGATAAAATCCGTTGCCGTGGCGGCACCGGCCCGGCTAGGGTGCGGCGGAAACAGGCGGCGGCCCAGCGCGAAAAGTCGCGTGCAGGCATAAGCTTAAGGGGAATACGATGCGGATCGCGGCAACATTGGTCTTTGCAGGCGCCATTTCGTTGGTTGCAGCAGGTACGGCATGGTCGCAGAGCGCTGCGCCCAAAGGCCCCGCTGCCGCGCCGCAGCTGGCTCCGGCCCCCGCCCCCATTCCCGCCGCGACACCGGCTCCCGTCAAACCACCCTGCGCCAATCCGGACGCGCTCGGTGTCGGCCGGGTGGTGGAAATCGACACCACCGGCGGACCGGGCTTCGGCTTCGAACATTTCAAGCAGCTTGATTTTCTCAAAGACAAGGAAGTCGTGCTGACGTTCGACGACGGCCCCTGGCCGGGCAACACGCAGGCGGTGCTCAAGGCGCTCGCCGACGAGTGCACCACCGGCATCTTCTTTCCGATCGGCAAGCACGCGACCTATTATCCGGAAATCCTGAAGCAGGTGGCCGCGGCCGGGCATACCGTCGGCTCCCACACCTGGTCGCATGCGACGCTCACCAACAAGAAACTGACCGAAGACCAGCGCAAGGAAGAAATCGAAAAGGGATTCAGCGCGGTGAAATGGGCGCTGGGCGGCAACTCGCCGGCACCGTTCTTCCGCTTCCCGGCGCTGCAGCATCCGCCGGAAATGGTGACCTATCTCGGCACCCGCAACATCGCGATGTTCTCGTGCGATCTCGACTCGTTCGATTTCAAGGCGCGCAACCCCCAGCAGGTGATCGACGTCACCTTCAAGAAGCTCGACAAGCTCGGCAAGGGCATCATCCTGATGCACGACTTCCACAAGCACACCGCCGAAGCACTGCCGGCTTTGCTGCGCAAGCTGAAGACCAGCGGCTACAAGGTGGTTGCGATGCGGCCCAAGACGCCGGTGCAGACGCTGCCGCAGTTTGACGAGGAATTGCTGAAGGAAGCCAAGCTGCCGACCGTCAGCGACCGCCCGGTCTCAAGCGTCGTGCAGACGATCTCGCAATAACAGATCCCGCATTGGCAGCGTTTTCAAGCCAGGTCGGCCCCGGTTCGCGCGAAACCAGCGCGACCACCGTCGCGCGTGGCAATTGGTGAACGATGTCAGCGCTGCGCATTGACGGCTACGTCATCGTTTCCGCCGACGGCATGCTGGCAAATGCCGCCCGCGTGATGCCGGAAGGGTTGAAGTTCGACGGCGACAAGCAGTTCTTCACCGACGCCCTTGACCGCACCGACGTGATCGTGCATGGCCGCAATTCGATCGAAGACCAGCCCAACTCGCCGGTGCGAAGGCGGATCGTGCTGACCCGCGGCACCGCTTCGGTCGCGCCCGATCCATCCAATCCCATGGCAACCCTGTGGAATCCGTCCGGCGCCAGTTTCGAGGCGGCGTGCGAGCAGGCCGGCGTGCGCTCCGGCACCGCCGCGATCATCGGCGGCCCGGTGGTGTTCGCGATGTTTCTCGACCGCTACGATACGTTCTGGCTGTCGCAAGCGCCGCGCTTGCGGATCCCGGACGGCGAGCCGTGCCTTCCCGGCGTTCCTGAGCAATCACCCCAGGCCATTCTCGCCGCCCATGGCCTTGTTGCCGGCGTTCCCCGGATACTGGACCCGGCGGACGACGTCAGCGTCACGCCGTGGCACCGCACCGTGTGACCGGTCGACAATCAGGTCGTAAACATCATGCCTACGACCTAAACAGCATGCCTACGACCTAAAAGTCAGACATCCGTGTAAGCGGGATCCCCGGGCCGGGATGCCCGGCCCAATCCGGCAATGATGAACAGGGCGCCGACAATCGAGAGATTTTTCAGGGCGTGGATCAGATTGTTCTTGGCGTCCGCGCCGGTCTGGTTCCAGAAGTCATGATAGTAAAATGTCACGGCGATGACGAACACGATCAGCAGCAGGGCGAAAAATCGCGCCCCGAAATTCAGTGCGATCATGAGGCCGCACACGAGCTCGGTGGCGCCGGCGGCGATCGCCAGCATCTGCTTCATCTCCATGCCCGTCATGGCTTCCAGTTGGGTGGCGTAGCTGGCCAGAACCGTCGGGATCACCACCTTGCCCGCAATCGCGTCGGCCGTCGCGGCGAGATCGAACAGCTTGGTTGCGCCCGAAACAATGAACAACACGGCAAACAGAATTCGCCCAAATGTAACAAACGCTGGCATGGTAAGGCCTCTATTTGTTCGAGCATGATCTTGTCCGAAAACCGGTATCCACTTTTCGGGATCATGCCCCAAGGGATTCGGCGGGCGCGATGACGTTTCGATTATGGGCGCTCCGCCACCGGTTTTCAAATGAGGAAATCGGGTACGGCTACATGCAGACCCCGATCCTGCAGCGCTTCCCCGTCATATTGGATCACTCGGTGATCCAATATGACGGGGAAGCGCCGTAGATTCTACTGTTGGCGCATGTCCTTGTCGGCGAACCGGATCCACTTCGCGGGACATGCGCTAGGCTAGCCGAACAGGCTTGGTTGTTGCCGGCCGGCGCGTTCCTGCGCCTCGACCGCGGCGACGGCGGTCATGTTGAGGATGCCGCGCGCGGTGACCGAGGGGGTGAGGATATGCGCCGGGCGCGACGGACCGATCAGGATCGGCCCAACCGGCAGCGCGTCCGCCAGCACCTTGATCATCTGGTAGGCGACGTTGGCGGTATCGAGATTCGGCATGATCAGGACGTTGGCCACGCCCTCGAGATTCGAATGCGGCAGGACCAGCTGCCGCGCGGCTTCGGACAACGCGGTATCGCCCTGCATTTCGCCGTCGGCCTCGATCTCCGGATGGTTCTGCTTCAGAAGTGCTGTGGCGCGGCGCATCTTGCGCGAGGAATCCGTGTCGTAGCTGCCGAAATCCGAATGCGAGACGAACGCGATCTTCGGCTTCATGGCAAATCGCTGGACGTGGATCGCCGCCAGCGCAGCCATCTCCGCGAGTTCCTCGGCGGTCGGATTGGGCCGGACCTGGGTGTCGGCGATGAAATAAGCACCCTTACTGGTGATCATCAGCGCCAGGGCCGCGAAGTCGCTGACCCCCGGCAGGAAACCGACGATCTCGCGCACATGGCGCAGATGGCTCATGTAGCGGCCCTCGACGCCGCAGATCATGGCGTCGGCCTCGCCGCGGACCACGGCAAGCGCCGCGATCACGGTGGCATTGGTGCGCACCACGGTGCGCGCCGCGTCCGGCGTCACGCCATGTCGCCCGGCGACCGAGATGTAGGATTGAACGTAGGAGCGGTAGCGCGGATCGTCCTCGGGATTGACCAGATCGAAATCGCGGCCGGCGCGGATCGCCAGCCCAAATCGCTTGATCCGGGCTTCCACCACCGAAGGGCGCCCCACCAGGATCGGCCGGGCCAGCTTTTCCTCGAGCACGACCTGGGTGGCGCGCAGCACCCGCTCGTCCTCGCCTTCGGCATAGATGACGCGCACCGGCTGGGTCTTAGCCTTGGCGAACACCGGCTTCATGACCAGGCCGGAGCGGAACGCAAACCGCTCGAGCAGCGCGGTATATTCCTCGAATTTCTTGATCGGCCGGGTGGCGACGCCCGAGGCCATGGCCGCCTTCGCCACCGCGGGTGCGATGCGCAGGATCAGCCGTGGATCGAACGGGCTCGGAATCAGCGAGCCCGGGCCGAAACCCTGGCTCTCGCCGCTGTCGAAACCGGCGGCGACCGCGTCCGACGGCGGATCGCGCGCCAGTTGCGCGATGGCATCCACCGCGGCGTGCTTCATCTCCTCGTTGATGGCGGTGGCGCCGACGTCGAGCGCACCGCGGAAGATGAACGGGAAACACAGGACGTTGTTGACCTGGTTGGGGAAGTCGGAGCGCCCGGTGCAGATCATGGCGTCGGGCCGCGCCTTGCGGGCCTCGTCGGGCATGATCTCCGGGTTCGGATTGGCCAGCGCCAGTACCAGCGGCTTATCGGCCATCTGCTTGACCATGTCGGGCTTCAGCACGTCGGGCGCGGAAAGGCCGAGAAAGATGTCGGCGCCGCCGATGACGTCGCCGAGCGTGCGCTTGTCGGTCTTCTGCGCGTAGACCGCCTTCCAGCGGTCCATCAGCGTGTTGCGGCCTTCATGCACCACCCCGTCGATGTCGCAAACCCAGATGTTCTTGCGCTGCGCGCCCAGCGATACCAGCAGGTTGAGGCAGGCAATGGCGGCAGCACCTGCGCCGGAGCAGACGATCTTGACGTCTTCCAGCTTCTTGCCGTTCAGCAGCAACGCATTGGTGATCGCGGCGCCGACGATGATGGCGGTGCCATGCTGGTCGTCATGAAACACCGGGATTTTCATCCGCTCCTTGAGCCGCGCCTCGATTTCGAAGCACTCGGGCCCCTTGATGTCCTCGAGATTGATGCCGCCGAAGGTCGGCTCCAGCGCCGCCACGGTTTCCACCACACGCTCGATGGTGTCGGCGGCGATTTCGATGTCGAACACATCGATGCCGGCGAATTTCTTGAACAGGACCGCCTTGCCCTCCATGACCGGTTTGGAGGCGAGCGGCCCGATATTGCCAAGACCGAGAACGGCGGTGCCGTTGGAAACCACTGCGACCAGGTTGGCGCGGATGGTCAGGGAGGCCGCCTCGGCCGGATCGGCGGCTATCGCCAGGCACGCCGCCGCGACGCCGGGCGAGTAGGCCAGGGCCAGATCGCGCTGGTTGCCGAGCGGCTTGATCGCCTGTATTTCAAGCTTACCCGGCTGTGGCAGGCGGTGATATGCCAGCGCCGCGGAATGCAGATCTTCTGAATAAGACGACATACGTGCTCCCGCGCTTCCGGTCCCTAATTCTTTTTGGGCTGGTTCTTCAAGAAGAGGTCAGCTTTCCGGCGGATGGTGCCGGATATCGAGTTCGTGCAGCCGCGCGGACGTAACATCCGACGGCACCCCCATCAACCGGCCTCCGGCACCAAAGCCGAAAATCGTCCCGGCCATCCTTACACCGCTGTCCCATCGCGCCAGACAATATGGCATTTTGGCGTCCGCACAATCCGCAAACGGAGCTGCCCCGAATGGTAAAGATCCTGATCGGCCTCCTCGCCGCCATCGTCGTTGCCGCTGCCGGCGTGTTCGGTTTCCAGTTCTACATGCAGCAGCGGGTCGCGCATGAGGTCGATGCCGCGTTCGAGCAGATCAGAACGGCCGGCGGCAAGGTAAGCCACGGCAAGGTGGCGTTCGACCTGTGGAGCCGCACCCTTACCATCGCCGACATTGCGGGCGAATCCGCCGCGCAACCGCCACTGACGGTGAAGATCGCCAGCGTAACGGCCACCGGCGTCGGCCAACCAGAGGCGAACCGCTTCTCCGCCGCGAGCATTGACGCCACCGACGTCGAGATCGGTGGCGTCAGCTACGTCGTGCCGGACTGGCGCCTCAGCTACAAGGCGCCGCAGATCGCGATCAAGGACTATTCCGGCCCCGCCGGTCCGCTGCCGCGGCCGGTTTCGGCGTCCGCAGCCGACACGTACCGGCTGGCACTCGAACAGTTCGCATCCGTCACGGCATCTTCGATCACGGTGCCCGGCATGACCGGGATGCTGAACACCGGCGCCACGCCTGGAGGCACCGCAAATTTCACCTATACGGGAGTTGCACTCAGCGACATCAAGGGCGGCAAGATCGCCAAGATGGCGATCGAGCGAACCGTCTTTACGACCAATCTGCAGCCGGCCGGCAAACCCGAGAAATTGACCGGCGATATCGCCGGCGTCTCCATGTACGATTGCGATACCGCCGCGATCGCCGCACTGCTCGACCCGAAACCGAATGACGACCGCTACTACCGGGTCTATCGGCAGATGACGGCCGGCGGCTACTCGATCACGTCCGACCGCGGCGGTCCGGGCATTCGGATCGACGGCATGACCGCCGATGAGATCAGTTTGCGGCCATCGCGACTGCAGATTCCGGCGCTGATGGCGCTGATGCCGCGGTCGGGCACGACGCCGACGCCGGCGCAAACCCGCGAGTTGCTCGACAAGCTGGCCGGCATCTATGAAGGCGTGCGGATCGGCAATGTCGAGATGCGCGGCCTCTCGATCGAGACGCCGCAAGGCCCCTTCAAGCTCGCGGCGATCCGGCTCAACCTTGAAGACGGCAAGGTCGGCGAATTCGCGCTGGAAGGTCTGGATGCGAACTCGCCGAAAGGACCTGTCAAGGTCGGGCGCTTCGCGCTCAAATCGTTCGACATCGCCAACCTGCTGCGGATGTCGTCGCAGTTCACCACGCCGGGACAGCCGCCCACCCCCGATCAGGCGGCCGCAATGCTCCGGCTGCTTGCCGGCGCCGAGGTCAAGGGCGTCATCGCGCCCTACAAAAACACCGGCGCCCCCGTCAACATCGAGGCCGCGAGCCTGACCTGGGGCCAGTACGTCGGACCGATCCCGACCACGGCGCACCTGACCGTGAAGATGTCGGGCCCGATCGAGGCGACGGATGCCGACCCGTTCAAGATGCTGGCCGCGGCCGGCATGCGTTCGGCGGCGATGAGCGTCGACGTCGGCGCGGGGTGGACCGAAGGCTCGCACAGCTTCGCGCTCGACCCGGTGACGTTCGAACTCGGCAACGTGGTGGCGGTGTCGGCGCGCCTGTCGCTCGCCAACGTGCCGCGCGAGGTGTTCTCGGTCAATCCGCAGCAGGCCATGGTGACGGCGGCGCAGATCGAGGCCGGGACGCTGGAGCTCACCGTGCACGACCTCGGCGGTATCGATCTTGCGGTCGCGCAATATGCCCGCACCCAGAACGTCGGCGTCGACGACGCCCGGCGGGCCATTGTCGACAACATCAGGGCCGGAGGTACGACCCCAAACGGCGATGCCAACGCCGCAGCGATCGCCGGCGCGCTGGCCGCGTTCGTGGAAACCCCGCGCGGAACGCTGACCATCAGGCTCACGCCCAAGGCCAAGGTGCCGGCGATGCAGCTGGTCCAGGCGATGAAGACGGACCCGTTGACCGCGCTGGCGCAGTTCCAGGTGGACGCCTCGACCGCACGCTGATCGAGACGACCGCTGAAACGCGTTTGCGCTAGGGCTTGTCCGGCAGATTGAGCCGGATGTGCAATTCGCGCAACTGCTTGGGCGCGACATCCGACGGCGCGCCCATCAACAGGTCCTCGGCGCGCTGGTTCATCGGGAACAGCGAGATCTCGCGCAGATTGGTGGTGCCGCACAACAGCATGACGATGCGGTCGACACCGGCCGCCATGCCGCCATGGGGCGGCGCCCCGTACTGGAACGCGCGGTACATGCCGCCGAAGCGCTCGACCACATCCTTTTCGCCATAGCCGGCGATCTCGAACGCCTTGACCATGGCCTCGGGGCGATGGTTGCGGATGCCGCCCGACGCGATCTCGTAGCCGTTGCAGGCGATGTCGTACTGGAACGCCTTGATGGTCAGCGGGTCCTGGCTGTTGAGCGCATCGAGGCCGCCCTGCGGCATCGAGAACGGGTTGTGCGAGAAGTCGACCTTCTTGTCCTCCTCGTTGTACTCGTACATCGGGAAGTCGACGATCCAGGCGAGTTCGAACCGATCCTTGTCGATCAGGTTCAGTTCCTCGCCGAGTTTGGTGCGGGCGAGGCCGGAAAACTTCCAGAACTTTTCCGGATCGCCGGCGACGAAGAACGCCGCGTCGCCTTCCTTCAGGCCGAGCTGGGCGCGGATCGCCGCGGTGCGTTCCGGGCCGATGTTGTTGGCCAAGGGCCCTGCGCCCTCGCCGCCCTCGCGCCACATGATGTAGCCGAGACCGGGCTGACCCTCGCCCTGCGCCCAGGAGTTCATACGGTCGCAGAAGGCACGGCTGCCGCCGCCGGCTCCGGGGATCGCCCAGACCTGGTTCTTCGGGTCTTCGAGCATGCGCGCGAACACCTTGAAGCCGGAGCCGCGGAAATGCTCGGAGACCTCCTGCATCACAATCGGGTTGCGCAGGTCCGGCTTGTCGGTGCCGTATTTGCGCAAGCACTCCGCGAACGGAATCCGCGGCCATTTTTTGGTGACCGGCTTGTCGCCGGCGAAATCCTCGAACACGCCTGATATCACCGGCTCCATCGCCGTGAACACGTCGTCCTGGGTGACAAAACTCATCTCGACGTCGAGCTGATAAAACTCGCCCGGCAGCCGGTCGGCGCGCGGATCCTCGTCGCGGAAACACGGCGCGATCTGGAAGTAGCGGTCGAAGCCGGACATCATCAGGAGCTGCTTGTACTGTTGCGGCGCCTGCGGCAGCGCGTAGAATTTTCCCGGATGGATCCGCGACGGCACCAGGAAGTCGCGCGCGCCCTCCGGCGACGACGCCGTCAGAATCGGGGTCTGGAACTCGAAGAATCCCTGCGCCTTCATCCGCTTGCGCATCGAATTGACGATGGCGCCGCGGGTCATGATGTTGTGATGGAGCTTGTCGCGACGCAGGTCGAGGAACCGGTACTTAAGCCTGATGTCTTCTGGATATTCCTGCTCGCCGAACACCGGCAGCGGCAATTCGCCGGCCGGACCCAGCACCTCGATCTCGGTGATGAAGAGTTCGACTGCGCCGGTCGGCAATTCCGGGTTGTCGGTGCCTTCGGGACGCTTGCGGACCTTGCCGTCAAACCGCACCACCCACTCCGATCGCAGCTTTTCGGCATCGCGGAACGCCGCCGAAATCCGGATCGACCACGCATTGGGTCAGGCCGTAATGGTCGCGCAGGTCGATGAACAACAGCCCGCCATGGTCGCGGATGCGATGGCACCAGCCGGATAGCCGGACGATCTGGTCGATATCGCTCTCGCGGAGCGCGCCGCAGGTATGGGACCGGTAGCGGTGCATGGACATCCTGAAAAGGTGGAATCAAGGGGTTCCGCGGCCAGGCGCGAAGCGCCACGGTTTACCCGAGCCGAACCGGCCGGGCAACCGAATGCAGGCGGTTATTCGGCCGCCCCGGGACGGCGCCAGGGTCAGGAAAAGTCCGGTTAAAACAGGGCTCCGGTGCATGCAATGCAGGGCGACAAGCACAAAAAGAAGGGTTATGGACCGTTCATGGACCTGATCACGACCACCCCCCAGCTCAAAGCCGTCTGCGCCCGCCTCGCCGCCCATCGCGTCATCACCGTCGATACCGAGTTCCTGCGCGAGACCACCTATTACCCCCTGCTCTGCGTGGTCCAGATGGCCAGCGCCGAGGATGCCGTCGTCATCGACACCCTCGCCCCCGGCATCGACCTGAAACCGTTCTTCGACCTGATGGCCAACGAGAACGTGCTGAAGGTGTTTCACGCCGCCCGGCAGGACATCGAAATCGTCTGGCACCGGGCCGGGATCGTGCCGCACCCGATCTTCGACACCCAGGTGGCAGCCATGGTGCTGGGCTACGGCGATTCCATCGCCTACGATCAACTGGTCGAGCGCATCACCGGACACCGGCCGGACAAGACCCATCGCTTCACCGACTGGTCGCACCGGCCGTTGACCGAGGAGCAGATCCACTACGCGGTCTCCGACGTCACCCATCTGCGCGACGTGTTCGCGGCGCTGGATGCCGATCTCAAGAAGCGCGGCCGCAGCGACTGGGTCAGCGAGGAGATGGAGGTCCTGACCTCACCCAAAACCTACGACTTCCACCCCGAACGCGCCTGGGAGCGGCTCAAGACCCGGGTGCGCAAGCCGAAGGAACTGGCGGTGCTGATGGAAGTTGCGGCCTGGCGCGAGCAGGAGGCGCAGAGCCGCGACGTGCCGCGCAGCCGGGTGCTGAAGGATGACGCCGTCGGCGACATCGCCACCCATGCTCCGACCAGCCTGGAACGGCTGGCCAATCTGCGCTCGCTGCCCAAGGGGTTCGATCGTTCGAAATGGGGCGCCGATATCGTCGCAGCGGTACAGCGCGGCCTCGCCCGCGACCCCCATACCCTGCCCAAGATCGAGAAGCCGCGCAGCAACAGCAACGGCGCCGCCATCGTCGAACTGCTGAAAGTGCTGCTGCGCATGACCTCGGAGCGCCATGCGGTGGCGACCAAGGTGATCGCGACGGTGGACGACCTCGAGCAGATCGCCAATGACGACAACGCCGACGTCGCCGCCCTGCACGGCTGGCGCCGCGAACTGTTCGGCGACGCCGCACTGGCGCTCAAGCACGGCCGCCTCGCGCTCGCCATCGAAAAGGGCCGCGTGGTCAGGGTCGACCGCGGCCCGTAGCGACGCGTCCGGCCCGCGCCGCGGCCGGCCGCCCGGCCGCCGCGCCGCCGCGCAGGTAACCCATCTGGGCCGAGAGCTCGAGGCTTAACGCCAGCATCCGCCGCGCCAGCGGACCGGCCATGTCGGCGTCGAAGCGCGGCGCCATCCCGAGCGCCGTGACGGCGACGACGACCGCGCCGTCCTGGTCGAACACCGGCACCGAGAGCGCGTTGAGGCCGCTGCGCCGCGCGC
The DNA here is from genome assembly GCA_963710235.1 of uncultured Alphaproteobacteria bacterium. GTDB lineage: Bacteria > Pseudomonadota > Alphaproteobacteria > Rhizobiales > Xanthobacteraceae > Bradyrhizobium. Next base: position 465,338 of record CAVPZI010000004.1, on the reverse strand, counting down.
CGAGGGAGTGCGCAATGCCACGGGCGCGGATTTCGGCATATTCGCGGTGAACCCGTTCGACCGCGCCCGCCGAGTGTCCCTGCCGTTCCGACAGTTCGGCAGTAACCAAAGGTTCGGTCACCGCGCGATCCTGATGCGCGGCAAGCAGCTTTCCGGTCGCCGAGGTCGTGATCCCGAGTTGCATGCCCGGCTTCAGACGAATCGAAAACTCCGGACTCGATTCGAACCAGTTGACGAAAGTGACGCCATTGCCGACCCACTGGGCGACGCCGATCACCTCGCCGGCCTCGCGGCTGAAGGTGGCGAGCCGCGTCTCTATTTGCGACACCACGTCGTTGTCGCGGGCCGCGACCTGGCCGACCTGATGCGCCAGCAAACCGAAATCGTAGCGGCCGCTGCCCTGGTGCCGTCGCACCAGTCCGCAGCAGATCATGCTGACCAGATAGCGATGCAGCTTTGCGGACGGAATGCCACTGGCGATCTCGAGGTCCTTCAGCCGTGCCGGCCGCGGAGCGCGCAGCAGCGCCTGCAGGATGGCGCCGGCCACCTCGACCGCGTCGATGCCATGTCGGCCGGCCTCAGGCATCGGCCGGTTCGGATGCAAAGGCCGGCATCACCCGGCTCGTGAACAGCGACAGCGAATGCACCGATTCGTCGTGGCTGAGGTCGCCATAGGCAAACCGCGTCAGCAGGTAATTGACCCCGGAAACGGCGATCTCACGCGTGAGGCCTTCGATCACCTCGTCCGGCGTGCCGACAATGGCGATGCCGGCGTCGACGGCGGCCGCGAAATCTTCCGGAATCGGATAGCTCGTCAAGGGGGTGCCGGTCCGGCGCCACAGATGCATCAGGCTGTTGTACCAGATGCCGAACGCCCGCTTGCCGAGTTCGAACGCTTCCTTGCGGGTTTCGCCGACCATGATGTGGCGACCGAGCCCCATCATCGGCAAGATGCCGCCCTTCGATCCGGCCTGCTGCCATTCCTGCCGGTAGCGATCGGTGATGGCGCGCACCGGCTCGGCGCGGCCGTTGCAGACGATGTTGATGGCATTCTGTGCGGCCCACGGCACCGCGTTGGGATGCGACATCCCGTACCAGATCGGCGGATGCGGCTTCTGCACACACTCCATTTCGACCGGCACGCCCTTCAAGTGGAACACCTCGCCCTCGAAGTTGATCTCGCGGGATTGCAGGCCCTGCAGGATGACCTGATAGGCCTCGGTGTAGATTTTCGACGACCGCTGCGGGTCGACGCCGAAATAGCCGACTTCGATGGGAGACACGCCGCGGCCAAATCCGACTTCGAGCCGGCCGCTGCTCATCTGGTCGAGCATGCAGATCTCTTCCAGCACGCGCAGCGGATGCACGAGACTCAGAATGTAGACCAGGGGACCGAAGCGCAGGCGCTTGGTGCGCTGGGCGACGGCGCTGAGCAGGATGCCCGGTGACGACGCCATGCCGAGCGGCGTCGCGTGATGCTCGGCGATATGGTAGGCGTAGAAGCCGTTTCTGTCGTAGATTTCGGCGAGCTTCAGCCGGCTCTCGTACAGCTCCGCGAGGCTGGAAGTGCCGCGGTCGACGTGATCGAAGACTCCGAATTTCATGATTTGGTCCCGCTTTTGGCGAGCGGATCGTCGGCGTCGATCAGCACGAAGGCGATTCTGCAGTTGGCGTTCGACCGGTTGACCCAGGCATGATTGGTCGCCTGCTGGATCAGGATGTCGCCGGCCTTCAGATGCACTTCGGAATCGTCGAGCAGCATGTCGATTTCGCCCGACAGCACGATGGCGTAGTCGACGCTTTTGGTCCTGTGCATGTAGGCGTGCCGGCTCGGACCCGCGCCATGATCGACCCCCATGGCTTGCCGCAGCGCCGCGCCGTCCATCGCTTCGGCCTCGGCGGTGACCGGTGGAAACTCCACCACCCGCAGGATGGTGCCGTTGGCCGGCGGCGCCACCGCGATGGTGCGCTCGGCGCGGTCCTTGCGCAACGCCACGTTGGCCGGGGTCTCGTCGGTCACCCACAACAGCGTGCTGATGAACCCGGCGCCTTCGCGAATTTTCACGTTGGGCGCCATGCCGTCGCTTTCGACGATCGCCTTGCCGCTGTCATCGTGGCCGGTCACCACGCGGCGTATTGCACTGCTCATGCTCGATACCTTTGCTGCGGGGCTGGAGATCATTCGGCGGCGCCGGAAAGCTCGATGATCGGCTTCCAGCGCGCATATTCGTTGCGCACGAAGGTGGCGGTGTCGTCCGGCGACAGCACCGGCATCGCCTCCATCAGCGAGTTGCGCAGCGCGTCGGCGTAGCGCGGCGTGGTCTGAAGTACCGCAACCTGCGCCGCGATGCGGGCCACCACGCCTTTCGGCATGCCGCGCGGGCCGGCCAGCGCGATCCAGCCCGACCAGTCGAAGCCCGGCACGGTGGCGGCGATCGGCGGCACGCCGGCGATCAGGTCGGTCTGCTTGGCCATGGAGGTCCCCAGCGCCCGCAACTTGCCGCCCAGGACAGAGGGCGCCGCCTGCGAGCCGTCGAGGAAGGCCATGTCGACGCGCTCGGCGAGCAGGTCCGGCAGCGCCTCGATGCTGCCCTTGTAGGGAACATGGGTGATGTCGAGGCCGAACTGCTTTTTCAGAAGCTCCATGAAGATGTGATGCGGCGTGCCGGTCCCCGCCGAGGCGTAGCGGTATTTGCCGGGATTGCGCTTCACCTCGTCAATCCATTCGCGCATGGTTTTGGCCGGAAACGACGGACCGACCACAAGATAGAAGTTGGTGCCACCCAGCCGCGCGATCGGCGTGAAATCGTTGACCGGATCGACGCCGGTCTTGGGATTGAGCCGGGGCGCGATGCTGAGCGTGGTGACGGTGGGAATCAGCAAGGTGTAGCCGTCCGGCTCCGCGTTGGCGACCGCCTTGGCCCCGATGAGGGTGCTGCCGCCGGCGCGGTTTTCCACCACGGCCGGCTTGCCGAATTCCTTCTGCAGTTGATCGGCAACCAGCCGGCCAAGGGTGTCGGGAATGGCCCCCGGCGGATAGGGCACCACGATCTTGACCGGATAGGCCGGATAATTCGTCGCGGCGTCCTGCGCCCGCGCGGTACCCTGCGGGCCTGAACCACCGCCGACCAGCAGGGCACAGGCTGCCGCGAACGCGGCAACGGCCAGAGCGCTCTTCATGCGGATCCTCCCGTTATTACGCTATGCGTAATTTATTCTTTATGACGTAATTTTAGGGGCGCGTTGTTCGGACTGTCAAGCAGCGGCCCGCACCCGCGCAGACAACCACGAGAACGACCGGGAGAGAAAAATCTGCGATTGAATTCCAGATCAGCGCCGCACGATGGTGCCGGAACGGCCGACCAACCGCGCCAGTTGCTTGAAGCGGCTGCCGACGCGGTCGGCGACCAGATCCACCATGCGGTGTTCGAACACCAGCATCAGCTTGCGGCCGTTGCTGCGGAAATGGATCGCCGGCAACACCCCGGGCCGCGCCGCCGAAATCAGGTGGGCGACGCGGAACATGGCGCCGAGCACGCGCGCGCGTTCCACCAGGGCCGGCGCGAGCAGTTGGCGGATCGCCAGCGGCGCCTCGTTTTCGATGCTCAGGCCGGCATAGCGGTAAAATACCGACAGCGCCAGAAACGCCCTGCCGGCATGGCCGACCGAGCCGAAATTTCCGTTGGTGATGAGGTTGAGGGTTTCCTCGCCGCGGTGATCGGGGTGCACCCGCCAGCCGATATCCGACAGCAGGCAGGCGGCGTGGCGCAGCCGGCGGTCCTCGTCGGTCTCGCGAAGCTTGGCGATCCGCACGAAACGGTCGGTCCATCCGATCAGTTCCTCGGCGTGGCGCGCCGAGCGCGACAAGAGTTCGTTGAGACTCTGCGCGGCGCAGATCAATCCGTCCTTGGCGCGTTCGGACGGCGGCAGCATCGAATACAGCAGGCCCTCGCGCACGCCGTAGGTGGAAAACACGATGGTCTTCGGCCTGGCGACGCGGATGATGTATTCCAGCACCAGCGCCGCATAGGCCAGAAGCGGCCGCCGCGCATCGGCCACCGCCTCGATGTTGGCGAGCATGTTGGCGGTGACGAGCCGGCGCAGCCGCCGGGCGAAGTCCAGCGCCTGAGGCGCCGGGATCGAATAGCCATGCATCACCCGCAGTGGATAGCCGCTCTGGATGATGTGGATGCGGGCCAGCGCGCGCCAGGTTCCGCCGACTGCGTAGAAGTTTCGCCCGGCTCCCATCTTGAGCTGTTCGACGTCGAGAAGATCGGTGCGCACGATGCGCTCGGCGCGCTTGACCGATTTCTGCGACGCATCCTGCAATGCGAGGCTACCGAGCGGCAGCGTGACGCCCTGGCGGACCCGCCCGCCGTGCACGTCGATCAGTTCCAGCGAACCGCCGCCGAGATCGCCGACGATACCGTCCGGCTTGTGAACGCCCGAAATGACGCCCTGCGCGGACAACCTCGCTTCGCGCTGTCCCGACAGGATTTCAATGCGGACGCCGCAGATCCGCTCCGCCTTGGCGATGAAGTCGGGACCGTTGCTGGCATCGCGGCAGGCCGCGGTTGCGACCGCATAGACGCGGCCGACCTTCATGATCCGGCACAGCGCGCGAAACCGCCGCAGCGCCGTCAGTGCCTTGGCAACGGCGTCTGGCGCCAACAGGCCGGTGGACTGCACCTCGCGGCCGAGACCGCACAGCGCCTTTTCGTTGAACAGCGTCACCAGGCTGCGCGTCATGGTCTGATAGACGACGAGACGCACCGAGTTCGAACCGATGTCGATCACGGCAACGCTGGGTGCGCGTTTGCGCGACCGCGCCGTCACCGCGCCAACTCCGCGTTTACAAGCCCGCCGCTATGACGATTGCTGACGCTCCGCACGGCGCGTGAGCCGGCGTGGTGAAGATTCCTTGAGCGACTTGCCACGGCCAGACAGACTCGGATTCGTCATGAAGTAGTTGTGCACGTTGAACGGCTCGTCGCCCTTCGCGGCCTTCATACGCGTTGACGATCCATCCGGCAACAACTGCCAGCTCTGCTCATTGTCCTTCAGGTTGGCGACCATGATTTGTTCGAGAACCTGTTGATGCACCGTTGGATTTTGCAACGGACAGAGCACCTCGACGCGGCGGTCGAGATTGCGCGGCATCATGTCGGCAGACGAGATATACACAGCCGCCTTGGTGCTCGGCAGGCCGTATCCCATGCCGAAGCAATAGATTCGCCCATGCTCCAGGAAGCGGCCGATGATCGACTTGACGCGAATATTTTCCGATAGACCCGGAATGCCGGGGCGCAGGCAGCAGATGCCGCGCACCACGAGATCGATCGACACGCCGGCCTTCGAGGCCTCGTAGAGCGCATCGATGATGTCGGGATCGACCAGCGAATTCATCTTCATCCAGATCGCCGCCGGCTTGCTGTGGGCGGCATGGCTGGCCTCGCCGCGAATGTGCTCGATGATTCGCTTGCGCAAGGTGAGCGGCGATATCGCCATTTTCTCGATATCGCTCGGCTCGGCATAGCCGGTGATGTAGTTGAACACTCGCGCGGCGTCGCGGCCGATGATCGGATCAGAGGTGAAATATGACAGATCCGTGTAGATGCGCGCCGTGACCGGGTGGTAGTTGCCGGTGCCGGTATGGACATAAGTGGTGAGGCTGCCGCCCTCGCGGCGCACCACCAGCGAGAGCTTGGCGTGGGTCTTCAATTCGATGAAGCCGTAGACTACCTGGACGCCGGCGCGCTCGAGGTCGCGCGCCCAGCGGATGTTGGCTTCCTCGTCGAACCTCGCCTTGAGCTCCACCAGCGCCGTCACCGACTTGCCGGCCTCGGCGGCTTCCGCCAGCGCGCGCACGATCGGTGAGTTGTTCGAGGTGCGGTACAGCGTCTGCTTGATCGCGACCACGTCGGGATCGCGCGCCGCCTGCTGCAGGAACTGCACCACGACGTCGAACGATTCGTAGGGGTGGTGAACGATCAGGTCCTTCTGGCGAATCGCCGCGAAAATGTCGCCGCCGTGGTCGCGCACGCGCTCGGGATGACGCGGCACATAGGGGACGAATTCGAGGTCGGGCCGGTCGAGCCGCGTCAGTTGCGATACTTCGTTCATGGCCAGCACGCCATCGACCAGCAGCACCTCGTCGTCGGAGGTGGACAGGGCGCGCTGCACGAAGGCGCGCAGTTCTTCCGGCATCGTCGCCTCGATCTCTAGCCGGATCACCGATCCGCGACGGCGGCGCTTCAGTGCGGTCTCGAACAGACGGACCAGGTCTTCCGCCTCTTCCTCGATTTCGAGTTCGCTGTCGCGGATGATGCGGAACGCACCCTGCCCCTTGACGACATAGCCCGGGAACAGCCGGCCGATGAACAGTCCGGTGGCCTGTTCCAGGGTGATCAGCCGCACCGCGCCTTCCTTGCCCACGGTCGGCAGCCGGATGAAGCGATCGATCTTGCCGGGCATGCGGATCAGGGCATTCATCGGCTTGCTGTCGGAAACGCGCGCCAGCTGCAGGGCGATGGTAAAGCCGAGCGAGGGGATGAAGGGGAACGGATGCGCCGGATCGATCGCCAGCGGCGTCAGCAGCGGAAAAATGTTGTGCAGGAAATGGTCCTCGACCCATGCCCGCTCGGCCTTGGTGACGTCGCGGCCGTCGACCAGGACGATACCGACTTCGGCCAGAATGCTGCGCAGGTCGCGCCAGATCGCCTGCTGGTCGGTGGCGAGCTGCGAGACCGCCTCGTTGATGAGGACCAGTTGTTCGGACGGGGTCCGGCCGTCGGGGCTGCGCTCGGAGATGCCTTCACGCACCTGCGCCTTGATGCCGGCGACGCGGACCATGAAGAACTCATCAAGGTTATTGGCGGAAATCGACAGGAATCGCACCCGCTCCAGCGCCGGATGGCCGGGATTGACCAACTCCTCAAGCACGCGGCGATTGAAATGCAGCCAGGACAGCTCCCGGTTGATGAACCGCTCGGGACCGCTCGCAATCGCCACCGCCGGTTGGGATTCCCCACTTTTCTGTTCAATAACAATCTCTTGCGCGGATTCCATGAAGTATCAACCTATCTCGGATCGGACGGCATTGCGGTTCTGGGGGTGGCCGCGAAACATGGCCATGGCCGATGGCGTTTCGGTGACATTGAGGGACCAGCGGCGCATGCCGTCAAGCCGAAACGGGCGGCGCCGGTCTGGTGTCAGCCCGGATTCGGGTTCTCCGCCTCGCCGCCGTCGCGCAGCAGTTCGGCCGCCAGCGCCCGGGTGACGGGGCGGCCGAGCCGCAGCGCTTCGGCGTCGAGCCGCTCCACCGCCTGGCGCGCGGCGACAAAGGAACGCTCGATCCGGGTGGCGAGGTAGCTCACCACGCTCTCGTCGACGATGATCTGGCGATCGGCGCAGAATTTCACGATCAGGGCGCGAAACAGCGCGTCGTCGGGCGGCAGCAGCGTCACCGCCGGCACCGCGCGCAACCGCGACCGCAGGTCGCGCAATTCGAAGTCCGAGGCCGATGGCGGCGTTCGCGCCGTCAGGAGCAGGAAGGCATGGTCTTCGCGGGCGAGATTGAGCAGGTGAAACAGCGCCCGTTCGTCGCAGTTCGAAGCGCTCAGATCCTCGACCACCAGCGCGCCTGTCGCCAGCGACCCCGGCACCTCGGCCGCGGTCAGCGCATGGGCTGTGGTCGACCGCGCGCCGGCCTGCTCGGCCCAGATCGCGGCGAGATGGCTTTTGCCGGAACCTTCCGGACCGACCAGCAGCATGGTGCGGTTCGGCCAGTCGGGCCAGCTGTCGATCAGGGCCAGCGCGGCGACATTGGTCGGCCCCTCAAGGAAGTCGTCGCGCGAAAAACTCTCCGCGTGCGGCAGCGCGAATGCAAGCTGACGAGGTTGGAAGCCCACGGCCACACCGTCACTCCATGCCGGGCCGGCGCGCACTCAGCGGACCGCCTCGATCGTGCTCATGTGCCGCACCCACTCCACGAGATAGAAGGAGACCGAAAGCAAAGTAAAGACCGTGACCAAACCCATCAGGATATAGTCATAGGGCGACGGCGCGAAGCCGAAACCGAGCGCCGCCAGCACCAGGGCCGCGAACGCCACCTGGGCCGCGGTATTGAGCTTCGATACCATCAGCGGCTTCATCGGGATCGGCTTGCCGTACAGCCATGACACGATGACCGCGCCGACGATCATGATGTCGCGCGACACCACCAGGATGACGATCCAGCGCGGCACCGCGCCCCAGATCCCCAGCGACACATAGATCGAAACCAGCAGCGCCTTGTCGGCCACCGGATCGAGCAGCGCGCCGAGTTCGCTCGCCATGTCGAAGCGCTTGGCGAGAAAGCCGTCGACGGCGTCGGATACGCCGGCGATGATGAAGATCGCAAAGGCGATTTCCATCTGGCTCGACGCAATCGCCCAGACGATGAACGGCACCAGGAGGATGCGGCCCAGCGTAATGATGTTCGGAATACTCACGCGACGTTCCCGGCTCCCGACCCTGGTCTTGCGAAAGGCTTTGATCTCGCAAAAGATTCTGATCTCGCAAAGACCGAAAACGCTTTCACGGCCAGGACCGGGTTTACCGTCTACATAGTATATGCCGGCGCCCCTTGCGAGCCATTGCACGCGCGGGGAATTCGACGTACAGCCGCAAATCGTTTGCAACGCGCCAGGGAACCGGCATGCCCGACCGGAAGAAGCCGCTGACCTACGCCGACGCCGGTGTCGACATCGACGCCGGCAACCGCCTGGTCGACTTGATTAAGCCGATGGTTCGGGCCACCGCCCGCGCCGGCGCCGATGCCGAAATCGGCGGTTTTGGCGGGCTGTTCGACCTAAAAGCCGCGGGTTTCAAGGACCCGGTGCTGGTGGCCGCCACCGATGGGGTCGGAACCAAGGTCAAGATCGCCATCGAGGCCGGCCTGCACAGCGGTATCGGCATCGACCTCGTCGCCATGTCGGTCAATGACCTCGTGGTCCAGGGCGCCGAGCCGCTGTTCTTCCTCGATTATTTTGCCTGCGGCCGGCTCGATCCGGAAGCCACGGCGGCCATCGTTGCCGGCATCGCCGAAGGCTGTCGGGAAAGCGGTTGCGCGCTGATCGGCGGCGAGACCGCCGAAATGCCGGGACTGTACCAGGACGGCGATTACGACCTCGCGGGCTTTGCGGTCGGCGCGGCCGAGCGCGGCACCCTGTTGCCCGGCCGCGACATCGCGGCGGGCGATGCGGTGCTCGGCCTCGCCTCTTCGGGCGTTCATTCCAACGGATTTTCGCTGGTGCGCAAGATCGTCGAGCGCTCCGGCCTCGGCTGGGACGCACAGGCGCCGTTTGCGCCGGTCATGACGCTAGGCGGCGCCCTGCTGACGCCGACGCGGCTCTACGTGAAATCGTGCCTGCGCGCGATCCGCGAAACCGGCGCGGTCAAGGGCCTCGCCCATATCACCGGCGGCGGCTTCACCGACAACATTCCCCGGGTGCTGCCGAAACATCTTGGCGTCGGCATCGATCTCGCACGGCTGCCCGTGCTGCCGGTGTTCAAATGGCTCGCCACTGAAGGCGGCATCGCCGAGCTCGAACTGCTGCGCACCTTCAATTGCGGGATCGGCATGATCGCCATCGTCAAGGCCGAAGCCGTCGAGCGGGTCACCGGGATACTCCATGACGGCGGCGAGAATGCGGTTCTGCTCGGCGAAGTCATTGCCGCCGATGCCGAGCACCGCGTGGTCTATAACGGCCATCTCGACCTCGTGCCGTGAACATGACGCGCCGGGTTGCCATCCTGATTTCCGGGCGCGGGTCGAACATGACCGCGCTGATCGACGCGGCGGAGGCGAAGGATTTTCCCGCCCGGATCGTGGTCGTCATCGCCAACAAGGCCGACGCGCCGGGCCTCGCCAGGGCGCGCGAGCGCGGCATCGCAACCTGCGTCATCGAGAGCAAGCCGTTCGGTACCGATCGGGCCGGCTTCGAGGCTGCGCTGCAGGCGGCGCTGGACGAGCGCGCCGTCGACCTGATCTGCCTCGGCGGCTTCATGCGGCTGTTCACCGCCGCCTTCGTGCAGCGCTGGCACGGCCGCATGCTCAACATCCATCCGTCACTGCTGCCGTCGTTTCCCGGGCTCGACCCGCACGGCCAGGCGCTGCGCGCCGGCGTGAAGATATCCGGCGCCACCGTGCATTTCGTCATTCCGGAAACCGACGCCGGACCGATCGTGATGCAGGGCGCGGTCGCGGTCGGTGACGACGACACCGCCGCCACACTGGCCGAACGCGTGCTCGCGATCGAGCACCGGATCTATCCGCAGGCGTTGCGGCTAGTGGCATCGGGCGCTGCGCGGCTCGAAGGCGAACTCTGCAAGACCACAGGCGATGCCGACCCCGACGGCACCCTGGTCTCGCCCGCCAAATAAAAACCCCCGGGCCAAAGACCGGGGGTGACACATATCGGGCGGCTGACGCAGATTATGACGAAGTCACGAGACCTTGAGGTTTTCCGCGGATGACTTGCCGCGATTTTCCACGAGGTCATATTCCACGACCTGATTTTCGTTCAGGGTCGAGAGTCCGGCGCGCTCCACGGCCGAGATATGGACGAACACGTCCTTATCGCCGGCCATCGGCTTGATGAACCCATAACCCTTGGTCGGGTTGAACCACTTGACGGTGCCCTTATGCATCGTCTGTCTCCTGTCTAGGCGAAAAAAAGACGCGGCCACGCATCACGCGTGCCACGCCACAAGCGGGCTTTGGGATCTCTGCTTAATTTCCTGGTCGCGAAACGCACAGTCGAACGGCCTAAAATCCGATTGCGCACGAATTCCAACACGAAAATTGCGGCTTAGCAAGATCATCATGGCGGTCCGCGCCTGCCGATCGCCGCAGCCACGACTTCCGGTCGCCTTTGCGCGATGCTGCCTCGCCGCGTCACGGAGCGGACGCGCGCAGTTCAAAACAATCCGCGCCGAGGTCCGGACGGCTCGAAACCGGATCGAATGAGGCGAAAAAGCCGGAATTCCCGCTGTGGCAATTGCACAACAATGCTGCGCAATCGTTCCCGCCGCGATTTAGGCGCTGCAACAAGGTTTGGCCGATCGCTTATGATCGCCGCGCAATGACGGGTTTTGAAGTTGGCGTTTTTCCTTGGAATAGCATCGATGGGCGACGCATGGCGGCTTTCGCGGGCAGATCGCGCCGGCTTGGGCCGCAAGCTTGGCCTCGTGCTCGTGGTCGGCCTCGCGGTGGTGGCCGCGCCATCGCCGGGCTGGGCGGCACGAAGAATACCGCCGTCCACGCCACCCCCGGGGACACCACCGCCCTCCACCACGACCACCACCCCTGCGCCGCCGGTGCCGGACCCCACCGACAACGCGGCGGAAATTTCGGCCGGCGCCGGCCTCATCGATCTCGGCAGCAACTTTCTGCGGCGGCTCGGCAACCAGGCGACCTACGGCTTCAAAAAGACGCTGGGCACCAATCCAGGCGGCGGCGGCGCGTCCGAAAGCACCGAGGATCCACCGTATCGAACCTGGGGCGAAGCTTACGGCGCCTCCGTCAGGACCGGCGCCATTGGTGACTTCGTCGGCGACAAGCGCATCACCTATGGCGGCGTGGCCGGCATCGGCGCGCGCCTCGCACCCGGCGTGAACGTCGGACTGTCAGTCGACCAGAGCGGCACCGCGATCGACGTGCCGCTGGCGTTCCAGTCCGCGACCATGGACCTGACCCAGGTCGGCTTCAGCGCCTCGGTTGATCGCGGGCCATGGACCTGGGCGCTGGCGCTGGTGCACGGTTCCGGCAACATCCACACGCTGCGCGATACCGGCGCAGGCTTTGCCAGCGCCGCCTACAGCGGCCACGTCGATGGCGCGCTGACCGAACTCAGTTACTTCTGGACCATGGACCAGAGCCGGATCGTCCCCAAGGCGGCGATCGAGTATGTCCGTGCCTCCAACGGCGCGGTGCAGGAGGTCGGCGGGCTCTTTCCGGTGATGGCCAGCAGCGCCAGCGGCGAACGCGCGCGGATCCTGCTCGGCGCCGAAATCGGCCATTACTGGATTTTCGATCGGAAAATTCTCGACCTGTCGGCCTACGGAAAGTTCGTCGACAATTTTTCGCAAAGCCTGAGCCCGGTCACCGTCAGCCTCGGCGCCGAGAGCATCACCGTGCAGGGCATCGGCGAAAGCCGGTATGGCGCCGATGCCGGCGCCTCGGCGTCGTTCAGCCTGAGCAATAATTGGCGGCTCTACGTCAACTACGACGGCAAGTTCCGTGCCGTATCGCAGTCCCATCAGGGCACGCTTGGCGTCGAGTTCAAGTGGTGATCAGCGCATGATCCGGCTGTTGCGATAAGCGACGGCGCGCTATGCCTGATCGCCCGGCTGGATCGCCTCCCCGACCGGGCTGAGCGCCAGTTGTTCGTCCCGGTGGTGTTTCGACTTGCGCCAGATCGAGCCCGCCGTCAGTACGGCGATCGCGCCGAGCACCGAGCAGAGCCATTCGGTCAGTTCGCCGTCCAGGCTGAGATGCGGCGAGACGCCGAATATGGCCGATGTGGCGTCGAGATTGAGCGCGATCTGACCATCAAGCAGGCGCAGCAGGAACGGATGAATCGCCGGATCGGTGGCGATCACATCGCCGGCGATCCAACCCAGCAGCGTGGCGCCGAGCCAGACCAAAATCGGAAACCGGTCGAGCACCATCATGATCAACGCCGCGCCGGCGATGATCATCGGGATCGAGATGGCAAGCCCGAGGATCAGCAGCGAAAGCTCGCCGTTGGCGGCCGCCGCCACCGCGATAACGTTGTCGAAACTCATGACGATGTCGGCGATGACCACGATCCGGACCGCATGCCACAGGGTGGTGCCGGCGGTGACGTCGTCGCCCCCGTCTTCGGGCACCAGCAACTTGGCCGCAATGACCGACAGCGCGAGGCCGCCGACCAGTTTCAGGTATGGCAGCACCATCAAGGTGGCGACGACGCCGGTGAAGGCGATCAGCAGCACCACCGCGATGCCGGCGCCGATCACCATGCCCCACAAGCGCTGGCGGGGTTGCAGGCCGCGGCAGGCCATGGCGATGACCAGCGCATTGTCGCCGGACAACAGCACGTTGATCCAGATGATCTTGCCGACCGCGAGCCAGAATGCCGGCTTGACCATATCGATCTGCAACTGGGTGAAGAACGCGCCAATATTGGCGGGATCAAAGGCCTGCAGCAGCGAATTCACCGTTCACCCCTTTTGCCCAGGCCACCGCCGGCAGGCTGCGCCCATGCTGCCGCGTCGATCAGCCGACGATTTCGTTGCCCGCGAAGAACTGGGCAATTTCGATGGCGGCGGTTTCCGCGGCGTCCGAACCATGGACCGAATTCTCGCCGATCGATTTGGCGTACAATTTGCGGATGGTGCCGTCGGCCGCCTTGGATGGATCGGTCGCGCCCATCACGTCGCGATGTCTCAGCACGGCATTCTCGCCCTCCAGGACCTGCACCACCACCGGCGCCGAGATCATGAAATCCACCAGTTCGCCGAAAAACGGCCGCGCTTTGTGCACGGCGTAGAAGGTCTCGGCCTGTTCTTTGGTCATGCGAATGCGTTTCTGCGCGACGATGCGCAGGCCCGCCTTCTCGATCACGGCGTTGATCGCGCCGGTCAGGTTTCGCGCGGTCGCGTCGGGCTTGATAATCGAAAAGGTGCGCTCAATCGCCATGATTTCGTCCTCGGATAGCGGTGATGGGAGATTGCGGCGCTTATATCGGCGCGTTCGCCGGACGGCAAGCGATCCGCTCAAATGCCCGGCAATGCGCAGCCTTCGCGTTAACGCGATTTCACGATGATGAACCCTGTCTGAAGCGAACATGCCGCCCCGGTTCAGCTTCTCAACGCTAGGTTTCAAGCGTTGATCCCGGACCGCGCCTGGTCCACCCGCAAGGACCGGCCGGTCACCGAAGGCGCCCGGGCGCCGAACCCGAAGGAGGATGATCATGTTACGCAAAGTTGCGCTCGTTGGCGTCGCGGCGGCCTCACTGGGCGCGGCCGCCCTGGCGCCGACATCGGCCTCGGCCTGGGGTGGCGGCTGGCACGGTGGCTGGCATGGCTGGGGCGGTCCGCGCTTCTTCGTCGGCGGCCCGGTGTATTCCGGTGGATACGGCGGCTGTTACATGCGCGAACTGGTTCCGACCCCGTGGGGACCGCGCTGGCGCCTGATCAACCGCTGCTACTGAAGCCGCCCCCCAGGCCGTTTTCCGGACCAGGGTCCTTTTCTGGACCAATCGAGCCCCGGTCGCCGCCGCGATCGGGGTTTTGTGCCGTTTTATACAGCAGCCGGAACCGCGGCGTTCATTCAATCTTTACCGGAAACGCGTCCGATCAATAAAATCGGAAACAATCCATCGCGGCCAGACTTGACCCGGTGGCAGCGAGCGCAAGCGGAACCGGCAATGCCCGAGCGAGATAACAACAGCGGCGAACAGATCGACAGCGTCACCAGTGTGATGATCTGCAAGGCGATCGGCGAACGGCTGCGGAAAAATTTCGCGCCGGCGCCGCACTTGCCCTCCCGTCTTCAGGACCTGCTGGAGCAATTGCGCTCCCAGGACAGCCAAAGCCATTCGTAGCAGCGCCGGATCGCGGCGGCGACCTGCCGCGTGCAACGCCGGCGTTCTCGCGGGTCGCCGCCGGGCGGCAAAAACGGGGTTGCGTTTGGCTGCCGCTCCGGTGAAAAGCCCGCATGCTTTCCATCACCGACATCTCGATCCGGATCGCCGGACGCCTGCTGATCGACCACGGCACCGCGCAGATCATCCCCGGCGCGCGGGTCGGCCTGATCGGCCGCAACGGCGCCGGCAAATCGACGCTGTTTCAGGCCATCCGCGGCGAACTGCCAACCGAGACCGGATCCATCGCGATTCCGCCGCGCTGGCGCGTCGGCAGCCTCGCCCAGGAGGCGCCCAACGGGCCCGAGAGCCTGATCGAAGTGGTGCTCAAGGCGGACCTCGAGCGTGACGCGCTGCTGGCGGAAGCCGACACCGCGCGCGATCCGCACCGGATTGCCGAAATCCAGACCCGCCTCGTCGACATCGATGCCCATTCGGCGCCGGCGCGGGCCGCGGCGATCCTGAGCGGCCTCGGATTCTCCACCGCGGACCAGGCCCGGCCATGCTCGGAGTTTTCCGGCGGCTGGCGGATGCGGGTGGCGCTGGCCGCGACCCTGTTCGCCGCGCCCGACCTGTTGCTGCTCGACGAACCGACCAACTATCTCGACCTCGAAGGTACGCTGTGGCTCGAGGACCATCTGGCGAATTATCCACGCACCGTGATCGTGATCAGCCACGATCGCGATCTGCTCGACACCTCGGTCGACCAGATCCTGCATCTCGATCGCGGCAAGCTCGTGCTGTACCGCGGCACCTACTCGTCCTACGAGGAACAGCGCGCGACCCGCGAAATGCTCGACGCCAAGCATGCCAAGCGGCAGGAAGCCGAGCGCAAGCGGCTGCAGTCGTTCGTCGATCGCTTCAAGGCCAAGGCCTCGAAGGCGCGACAGGCGCAGTCGCGGGTCAAGATGCTGGAGCGGATGAAGCCGGTCGCCGCACTGGTGACCCAGGACGTCAAGGAAATCCACTTCCCTGCCCCGGAAAAAATCCTCTCGCCGCCGATCATCGCGGTCGACAACGTTTCGGTCGGCTACGACCGGGCGCGCCCGGTGTTGAACCGGGTCACGCTGCGCATCGACACCGAGGATCGGATCGCGCTGCTCGGCGCCAATGGCAACGGCAAATCGACCCTGGTCAAGCTGCTCGCCAATCGCCTCGCACCGTTTTCAGGCTCGATCACCCGCGCCGACAAGCTGTCGATCGCCTATTTCGCCCAGCACCAGCTCGACGAATTGAACGAAGACGGCTCGCCCTACGATCATGTCCGCCGGCTGATGCCCGACGCGCCGGAAAGCAAGGTGCGCGGCCGCACCGGCACGATCGGATTCTCCGGCAAGGCCGGCGACACCACGGTCAGGAGCCTGTCGGGCGGCGAGAAAGCCCGGTTGTTGCTGGGACTGGCGACGTTTTTCGGCCCCAACATGATCATCCTCGACGAGCCGACGAACCATCTGGACATCGACAGCCGCGCCGCGCTGGCCGAGGCGATCAACGAATTTCCCGGCGCCGTCATCATGGTCTCGCACGACCGCTACCTGATCGAGGCCTGCGCCGACCGGCTTTGGGTGGTGGCCGACCAGACCGTGACAAGCTATGACGGCGACCTCGACGATTACCGCCGCACCGTGCTGTCGGCGCGCGGCATGCGCACGGCGGGGCGCGACCGCGGCGCCGACAAGCCGCCGCGCGCCAAGAGCGACAGGAACGACCGGCCCGAAAAGCGCCTGCCGCTGAAGCAGAAGATTTCCGAAGCCGAGGCCGAAATGGCGCGCATCAACGGCATCATCGCCAAGATCGACGCCGCACTGGCGCTGCCGGATCTGTTCACCCGCGATCCGAAACAGGCGGCCCAGCTCAGCAAGGCCCGCGCCGGTGCCGAAAGCGCTCTGCAGCGCGCCGAGGAGGAATGGCTGGCGGCGAGTTCGCAATACGACGATGCCACCGGCTGATTTTTGTCAGCGATGCGACAGCTAGGTCGTAAACATCATGCCTACGACCTAGCCGGGCGACTGGGCCGTCGCCGCTGGCTTTTTCTTCGCCTTGGGCTTGGCGACCTTGGGCGGCGCCACCGGTTCGGGTCCACGCTCGACCATGGCCAGGCGTCCTGCGGTGAAGGTGTAGATCCCGGCCCGCGATCCCCGGCTATAGGTCAGCACGGCGACGCGTTCGCCGCGCGCATTGGTCGACAGGTTGACGCCGTCGGGAGCGCCAGCGCCGCGCGCGACGTCGCATTCGGTGTGCCCGAGCGCCACGGTGCCCGTGGTCTTCGGCGCAGCGGCCACGCCCTCCGACAGGGCATTGGCGTCGGCGGGACCGCCGGGGGGTGCCATTCCGGGACACAGGCCGTCGGCACTGATCAGGTCGTCCGGGGTCACCGGCCGGTCCGGAGACAACGGCGGCGTCTCGATCGAAACGTTCTTGATGACGCTGTGGCCGGCGCGGGAAAACCAGTCGGCGTCCTTCGACAAAAGGTCCGAGGAAAACATGTCCGAGCCGCTGGCGCAGCCGCTGACCATCGGGGCCAGCGCCAGCAGCAACAGCAGCACGCATCGATGAGAATACACTGGTCGCACGATGAAACTGGTTCCCACCCTGGCCTCTAAGCGCCTGTCCCACCACCACTTTGCGGCACGACCATGGCTGGCGGCGACGCTAGCACCGAAACCTCAGATTATCATTAATTGCCGGATACCGCTAATCCCGCCGCTGCCAGCGGCCGCGTTCGTCCGGTTGCCAATAGGTCACGTCGAATCCCCGCGACTTGCTGTCCTTCCAGGCGGCGCGGGCCGCGGCCACGGCGTCGGCGTCGTCACCGTTGAAAACCAGCACCATGCGCTCGTAACGGTCGGAATCGGCCGGCAAGGCCGCATTGTCGACCAGGAAGCGGACGCTGGCGTGGTTCGGGTTGCTCTCCTCCACCGCGAGTACGATCGGCTGATCACACGCGTCGGCCACCCGCCAGGTGGCGTGGGGCAGGAAGGAATCGTCACGATAGGTCCATAAATGCGCATCGAGCGCGTCGGCGCGCTCTTCCGAGGTCGACTGCACGACCACCTTCCAGCCGCGCTCCAGCGACTTTTCGAGCAGCGGCGGCAGCACGCTTTCCAGCGACATGTCCTGCAAATGATAGAACAGCACTTCCGTCATCGCCTGAGCTATTTCCTCGCTTCGTAATATTCCGCGACCAGCCGATCGAGCAGGCGCACGCCGTAACCCGTACCCCAGCTGTGGTTGATGTCGGTGTTGGGCGCCGCCATCGCGGTGCCGGCAATATCGAGATGGGCCCATGGCGTGTCGTCGACGAAGCGCTGCAGGAATTGCGCCGCGGTAATCGAGCCGCCATTGCGGGTGCCGGTGTTCTTCATGTCGGCAAACCGGGAGTCGATCTGCTTGTCGTATTCCGGTCCGAGCGGCATGCGCCAGACCTTCTCGCCGGTATCATAGCCGACCTTGGTCAGCCGCTCCGCCAACTGGTCATTGTTGGAGAACAGGCCGGCATATTCGGTGCCCAGCGCCACCATGATGGCGCCGGTCAGGGTCGCCAGATCGACCATGAATTTCGGCTTGAATTTCTGCTTCACGTACCAGAGCACGTCGGCCAGCACCAGGCGTCCCTCGGCATCGGTATTGATGATTTCGATGGTCTGGCCGGACATCGAGGTGACGATGTCGCCGGGCCGTTGCGCGTTGCCGTCGGGCATGTTCTCGACCACGCCGATGGCGCCGACGGCATTGACCTTGGCCTTGCGCGCGGCCAGCGCGTGCATCAATCCGACCACGCACGCGGCACCCCCCATGTCGCCCTTCATGTCTTCCATGCTGGCGGCGCCTTTGATCGAAATGCCGCCGGTGTCGAAACAGACCCCCTTGCCGATGAACGCCACCGGCGGCTCGCCGCGCTTGCCGCCGTTCCAGCGCATGATCACAGTGCGGCCGGGCTGCGTGGAGCCCTGGGACACGCCGAGCAGCGCTCCCATTTTCAGCTTCGTCATGGCCTTGACGTCGAGCACGTCGACGCCGACGCCGAGCTTGCGCAAGGCGCCGGCGCGGCGGGCGAATTCGACCGGAAACAGCACGTTCGGCGGCTCGTTGACCAGTTCGCGCGCCAGGATGACACCGTCGACAAGGTGGTCACCCGGCGCAAACGCCTTCCTGGCGGCGGCGACGTCGCTGACCGCAATCGAGACCTCGGCGTTGGGGGCCATGTCCTCGCCGTCCTTTTTCTTCTTGGTCTTGTAACGGTCGAAGGTGTAGGCGCGCAGCCGGATGCCGGCGGCCACCGCGGCCGACTGGTCCGGCTTCATGGCGCCGCTCGGCAGGTCGGCGATGACCGTCATCTGGTCGGTGCCGGCGCCGAGCTTGCCGGCGGCGACGCCGCCGAGCTTGAGGACGTCGTAGTCCTTGATGGCCGCGAGCTTGCCGACGCCGATCACGATCAACCGAGCCGCCTTCAGCCCTTCGGGCGCCAGAATGTCGAGCGTGGAGCCGATTTTGCCCTTGAATCGATTGGTCGCCCCGGCGCGCTTGACCAGTGCCGCCGCTGCCCCCAGCGCCTTCATGGTTGCCGCGCCGAGTTTCAACGTGTCGTCACTGAACACGACCAGAGTGCCCTTCGCGGGTGTGGAAAACGGAACGAAGCCGACCTTGACGGCGTCGGGCATGGCAAAAATCCTCCAAAATCAGGCTATCGCCGGAACGGGAACCGAATCCGGCCAGCACGGGCGTCCAAAAGCATCGACTGCCACGGCTCCGGACGGGTGTTGTGCCACTATGGCCCGTCAGCCTCGCCAATGCCAAGCATCTCGGCGATCTCGACGTGACCGCGCGGCCACAGTGGAAGGTTTATTAACCTTATTCGGAGGGTGCCACGCCACAGCCATTTTGTTGACGGATCAAAGGGATGGTAATGAGAGAGTGTGCTGACTGGAGGTCAGGTGTCGCCCCTTCGGGGAATCCCGTTTCGGGATATGGGCGTGGCACCGCTTCCGGTTCGGAGGATGGGGATCGTGCGGACCGATGGGGTCGATCGATAAGTATATTTTTCGCACGACCCTCGGGTCGTTTGCGTTGGTGCTTGTCAGCCTGACCGGGGTGATCTGGATCACCCAGGCGCTGCGCGGCATCGACTTGATGACGAGTCAGGGTCAGACCATCCTGACCTTTCTCGGCCTGACCAGCCTGGCGATACCCGCGCTGGTCTGGATCATCGCCCCGATCGCGCTGATGATCGCGGTCTCCCACACCCTCAACAAGCTCGCGACCGATTCCGAAATCATCGTGATGAACGCGGCCGGCTTCTCGCCGATCCGGCTGTTCCGCCCGTTCCTGTACGCTACCGTCGTCGTGTCCATCCTTGTCGCCTTCATCGGTGCCTATCTCTCCCCCGACGCCATGCGGCGGCTCAAGCGCTGGGACACCGAAATCACGGCGGACGTTCTCACCAACATTCTGCAGCCCGGACGCTTCGCGCAGCTCGATCAGAACCTGATCGTCCGGATTCGCGAACGCCAGCCCGGCGGCCTGCTGGTCGGCATCTTCATCGACGACCGCCGCGACCCCAAGGAGCGCGTCTCCATCGTCGCCGACCACGGCAACGTGCTGAAGAAAGACTCCGGCTCGTTCCTGATTCTCGAGGACGGCAACCTCGAACGATTCGAGCTCGGCAAGCCGGATCCGGCATTGGTGGCGTTTCGCCGTTATGCCTTCGACATGTCGAAGTTTTCCAATCAGGGCCGCGACGTCGCCTACGGCATCCGCGAACGGTATCTCTGGGAGCTGATTTCGCCGCCGCCCGACGATCCGATATTCCAGCAGATGGCCGGCGCCTTCCGCGCCGAGCTGCATGACCGCTTCATGTCGGCGATCTACCCGTTCGCGTTCGCGGCGCTGACCTTCGCGTTTCTCGGCACGCCGCGCACCACGCGGCAAAGCCGCAACTTCTCGATGGGAAGCTCGATCATGTCGGTATTCGCGCTGCGGATGGCCGGCTTTGCCTGTTCGGTGATGGCAGTGAAATCGGAGCTGGCCGCGCCATTCCAGTATTGCATGCTGGCGCTCGCGATCGGGGCGAGCTTGTGGATCATCGTCGGCGGCATCGTGATCGAGCCGCCGGCGGCATTGCTGGAAGCCATCAACAACGCGAACGCGCGACTGCAGCGCCTGGTCAGGCGGCCTGCGCTGTCATGAACATGGTCACCAACACCCTTGGACGATATTTCGCCGGCCGTTTCGTGATGTCGGCAATCGGCGTGTTCGCCAGTATCTTCATGCTGCTGGTTCTGGTCGACTATATCGAGATGGTGCGGAAGACGTCGGGACTGGCCTCGGCATCGGCGGTCGTGGTGGCGCAGGTCTCGCTGTTCCGGGTGCCACAACTGCTCGAAAAAATGATGCCGTTTTGCGTGCTGATCGGCGCCATGACCTGCTATCTGGCGCTGTCGAGACGGCTCGAACTGGTGGTCGCGCGCGCCGCCGGCGTCTCGGCCTGGCAATTCATCTCGCCGGCGCTGGCCAGCGCGCTGGCGCTGGGAATTCTGGCAACGGTTGCCTACAACCCGATGTCGGCAACGATGCGCGAACGCTCCAAGCAGATGGAGGCCGAACTGTTCGGCAACGCGCCCGGCGGCGGCGTGCAGGACGCCTCCGGGTTCTGGATCAACCAGACCACCAGCGAGGGGCAGGCGATCATCAATGCCGCGCGCAGCGAGAAACAGGGCGTTCGCCTGACCGGCCTTACCGTGTTCAGATTCGATCCGGACTACCAGTTCATCGAGCGCATCGAAGCCCGCGAGGCCACGCTGGAGGACGGGCAACTGGCTGTTCAAATCCGTGCGCCGATTCACCCTGAGCGCCCCTCCGGTCGATCAGGAAACCATGTTGCTTGCCACCGCCCTGACCCCAGCGCAGGTGCGCAACAGTTTCTCCACCCCGGAGACTGTGTCATTTTGGCAACTGCCGGGCTATATCAAGTCTTCGGAGAACTCGGGATTTGCCACTGCCGGCTACCGACTGCAGTACCAAAAGCTCATCGCACAGCCGTTTTTGCTGACCGCCATGGTGATGTTGGCGGCCTCGGTGAGCCTGCGGTTCTTCCGCTTCGGCGGCGTCCAAAAGATGGTTTTGAGTGGCGTGGGATCGGGCTTTCTGCTCTATGTTTTGCAGAAAGTAACCGAGGATTTGAGCAAGGCTGAGTTGATGCATCCCATCGCTGCGGCGTGGCTGCCCGTGTGCGTGGGCGGCCTCACCGGCTTTTTGGCCTTGCTGTACCAGGAGGACGGGTAGTGGCCGTTGTCGCCGCCCGCCAGGGAAGCGTGTCCGCGTTCGGGCGCAGCGCCGTGGGGCGCCGCCCGGGTGCGCTTGCGTTTGTGACCTCGCATTTGGCCCTGGCCCTGCTGGCGGCCGGTCTTGTCGCCATTGTGGCGGCCGGACTTGGCATCGCCACGAGCGCGCCGGCGGCGGCGCAGGGTTTCACCTATAACGCGCCCCATACCCGCCCGCGGCCGCCCGCGCCGCCGGCCGGAAGCGCCGGGCAGATGCTGGTCCAGGCGGTCGAGGTCGACTACGACTACAACAACTCGCGGGTGTCGGCGGTCGGCAACGTGCAGATGTTCTACAACGGGACCACCGTCGAGGCCGACAAGGTCATCTACGACCAGAAGACCAAGCGCCTTCACGCCGAAGGCAACGTCCGCATGACCGACGCGGACGGCAAGATCACTTACGCCAACCTGATGGACCTCAGCGACGACTATCGCGACGGCTTCGTCGATTTGCTGCGCGTCGACACCGCCGACGCGACGCGAATGGCCGCGTCGCGGGCGGATCGTTCCAGCGGCAACTACACCGTATTCGAAAACGGCGTCTATACGGCCTGCGCACCCTGCGCGGATGATCCGAAAAAGCCGCCGCTGTGGCAGGTCAAGGCTGCCCGCATCATCCACGACCAAAACGAAAAAATGCTCTACTTCGAGAACGCCAGATTGGAATTCTTCGGCGTCCCGATGGCGTATATGCCTTACTTCTCGACCCCGGATCCGACCGTGAAACGCAAGACCGGCTGGCTGATGCCGTATTATTCGAGCTATTCGAGCTACGGTTTCGGCATCGACTTGCCGTTCTACTGGTCGATCGCTCCGGACATGGACGCGACCATCACGCCGCGCTACACGACGCGGCAGGGACTGTTGATGCAGGGCGAGTTCCGGCAACGCCTGATGGATGGCGCCTATCAGATTCGCGCCTACGGCATCGACCAGCAGGACCGCTCGGCATTCACCGGCCAGCCCGGCGACAAGCAGTTCCGCGGCGGCGTCGAAACCAGGGGGCAGTTCGCCATCAACGACAAGTGGGTGTGGGGCTGGGACGCCGTCGCGCTCAGCGACTACTACTTCCTGTCCGACTACCGGCTGTCCCAGTACAAGGATCCCTTGGGATCGTTTCTCAGTCTTCCGACCGAGGCGATCTCCCAGCTGTACCTGACCGGCGTCGGCAGCCGCAGCTACTTCGACGTGCGGACGATCTATTATCTGAGTTTTTCGGGCGCCCAGAGCCAGGTCCCGATCATTCATCCGGTGCTCGACTACAACAACGTCATCAACCACCAGATCCTGGGCGGCGAGTTCAGCTACAAGACCAACCTCACCAGCCTGACCCGCGACAGCGCGGTGTTCAATCCGATCAACACCGGCGTCGGTGCCGACGGCCTCGGCCTGTGCACGCTGACGTCGGCGGATGCCAACGCCAGGACGCCGCGGAACTGCACGCTGCTCGGCATTCCCGGCACCTATACCCGGGCCACCGTCGAAGGCGACTGGCGGCGATCGTTCACCGATTCGGCCGGCGAGATCTGGACGCCGTTCGTTTCGGTTCGCGCCGACGCCATCAACGCCGAGATTTCGAACCAGCCCGGCGTCTCGAACTTCCTGACGACCGGCGACACCAACGTGCTCCGCGTGATGCCGACCGTCGGCCTCGAGTACCGCTACCCCTTCATCAACGTGCAGCCCTGGGGCACCACGACCATCGAGCCGATCGCGCAGGTCATTGTTCGTCCCAACGAGTCCTATGCCGGCAAATTGCCCAACGAGGACGCCCAGAGCCTGGTGTTCGACGCCAGCAACCTGTTCAGTGTCGACAAGTTCTCGGGCTACGACCGCGTTGAAGGCGGCGGCCGCGCCAATGTCGGCGTCCAGGCAACCACGCAGTTCGACCGCGGCGGTTCGATCAACACCCTGTTCGGGCAATCCTATCAATTGTTCGGCCTGAATTCATATGCCGTCGCCGACGTCACCAATACCGGCGTTGATTCGGGCCTTGCCTCGCGGCAGTCGGACTATGTCGCCCGCATCAATTACTCGCCGAACCGAACCTATACTTTCAGCACCCGCGCGCGCTTCGACGAAGCGACCTGGAACGTGAACCGCTTCGAAGCCGAAGGCAGGGCGAGTTTCGAACGCTGGTCGGTCAGCTTGATGTACGGTAACTACGCCAAGCAGCCGGAACTCGGATTCCTGATCCGCCGCGAAGGACTGCTCGGCTCGGGTTCGATCAAGGTGGCGTCGAACTGGGTGGTGAGCGGTGCGGCACGCTGGGATCTTGTCGCCAACAACATCAACCAATATACCATCGGCGCCGGCTACGTGGACGACTGCTTCGTCCTGGCCGCCAACTATGTCACTTCCTACAACTACTCGGTAGGCGGTGCGCCACCGGTGCTCAGCCACGCGTTCTCGGTTTCGCTCGGACTGCGGACCATCGCCCAAACGGCAGCCTCGGGGACGGGCTCAGGGATTTCTCAGTAAGGCGTTGGTCCGGACCGGTCTGTCCTGGACGGATCCAGTTCTCAATTTAGACCAGACGGCAGATCTGACGATGACGACGATGTGCAACAACGTTTTCTTCCGGCGCGCCCTGCGCCTCATCGCGACGGCCGCGCTGGTCCTGATCTGCTGCGGATCGCAGCTGCGCGCCCAGGCCGTCGCCGTCATGGTCAACGGCGAGCCGATCACCGATTTCGATATCGAGCAGCGTATCAAGCTGATCGAACTATCCTCCCACAAGACCCCGCCCCGGCAGGAAGTGATCGAGGAGTTGATCAACGAGAAGGTCAAGATCAAGGAAGCCAAGAAATACAGCATCGATCCCAGCGGCAACGACGTCGATCAAGCCTATGCCAGCATGAGTTCGCGGATGCACCTCACCGCCGACCAGTTGACCCAATCGCTGGCGCAGAAAGGCATTCGGCCGGATACCGTGAAGACAAGGCTGCGGGCCGATATGGTCTGGACCTCGATCGTGCGTGGCCGTTTCAAGGAAAGCCTGCAGGTCGGCGAAAAGGACGTGCAGAACGCAGTCCAGCAAAGCGGCGGCGACGAACCGAACGCCGAGAGCTTTGAATACCAGATGCGCCCGGTCGTCCTGATCGTTCCGCGCGGCGCCGAACCGTCGCTGCTGGAGGCCCGCCACAAGGAGGCGGAGGCGCTGCGCGAGAAGGTGCAGAGCTGCGAGGAAGCGATCCAGACCTTCCGGGCGATGCAGAACGCCACCGTCCGCGATATCGTAGTCAAGACGTCGGCCGACTTACCGGCAGCGCTTCGCGAACTGCTCGACAAGACCCCGATCGGCCACCTCACGCCGCCGGAAGCGACACGCCAGGGCATCGAGATGGTCGCGCTCTGCGCGCGCAAGCCCACCACCGTCGATACACCGAAGAAACGGGAAGCCCGCGACAAGATATTTGCGGCGAAATTCGAGGCGAAATCGAAAGCCTATCTGCAGGAAGTCCGCAAAGGCGCGATGATCGAGTACCGCCGTTAGAACGGTGCGAATACACTTGATACAAACACACCTGATACGAAAACACCTGACACAAAAAAACCTGGGACGAAGTTGGCAAAACCTCTCGCGCTGACACTGGGCGAGCCCGCGGGCATCGGGCCGGACATCGCCATCGCAGCGTGGCTGAAGCGGACCGAGTTGCGGCTTCCGCCATTCTATCTGCTCGGCGATCCAGGCTTTATCGGCGAGCGCGCCAAGGCACTCGGGATCACGGCGCTCGGGGGCAAGGTCGAGATCGCCGACGTGCGCGCCGAGCAGGCTTGCGACGCCTTCGCCGGCGCGCTGCCGGTGGTCGCGACCGGTGATGCCTCAACCGCACGCCCGGGTCATCCGGATGGCAACAGCGCTGCGGCGGCGATCGGATCGATCCGCCGGGCCGTCGACGACGTGGTTGCCGGGCGAGCCGGTGCGGTGGTCACCAATCCGATCGCCAAGAGCGTGCTCTACCGCGCCGGATTCCAGCACCCCGGCCACACCGAATTTCTGGCCGAACTCGCCGGTAATGGCGGCAAGCCGCCGCAACCGGTGATGATGCTGTGGTCCCCTGCCTTGGCCGTGGTCCCGGTGACGATCCATCTGGCGTTGCGCAACGCCATCGAAAGCCTGAACAGTGCGTTGATCGTCAGCACGGCGCGCATCGTGGTTGCGGATCTGCAGGCGCGCTTTGGCCTGGTGCGGCCGCGCCTGGCGGTCTGTGGCCTCAACCCCCACGCCGGCGAGGAGGGCACGCTCGGCAACGAAGAAAACACCCTGATTGCGCCGGCGGTCGAGATCCTGCGCCGCGAGGGCATCGAGGTCCGCGGGCCGCTGCCCGCCGATACGCTGTTTCACGAAGCGGCGCGCCAGACCTACGACTGCGCGCTCTGCATGTACCACGACCAGGCGCTGATCCCGATCAAGACGCTGGCTTTCGACGATGCGGTCAACGTCACGCTGGGCCTGCCGTTCATCCGTACCTCGCCCGATCACGGTACCGCCTTCGACATCGCCGGCTCCGGCCGCGCCAACCCGTCGAGCCTGATCGCGGCATTGCGGCTGGCCGCGCGGATGGCGGCAGCGCCCGCGACATGACGGCGATCGACGATCTGCCGCCGCTGCGCGATGTCATCAAGCGGCACGCGCTGTCGGCGCGGAAATCGCTCGGACAGAATTTTCTGCTCGACCTCAATCTGCTGACGCGAATCGCGCGCGCCGCGGGGCCGCTCGAGGACCAAACCGTGATCGAGATCGGTCCCGGCCCCGGCGGACTGACCCGGGCCCTGCTGGCGCTCGGCACCAGGCGCGTCATCGCGGTCGAGCGCGACGACCGCGCGCTCGGAGCACTCGACGAAATCTCGAAACGCTATCCGGGGCGGCTCGAGGTGATCTGCGCCGACGCGCTGCATTTCGATCCGCGGCCGCTGCTCGGCACCACCAGGGCGAAGATCGTCGCCAACCTGCCCTACAATATCGCAACCGCACTGTTGATCGACTGGCTATCCATCGAACCATGGCCACCGTGGTACGACATGATGCTGTTGATGTTCCAGCGCGAGGTGGCCGAGCGCATCGTCGCCCACGAGGACGAAGAGGCCTATGGCCGGCTCGGCGTGCTGGCGAACTGGCGCGCGGAAACAAAAATCCTGTTCGACATTTCGCCCGCGGCTTTCGTGCCGCAGCCCAAGGTGACCTCCTCGGTGGTGCGGCTGGTGCCGCGCGCAAGCCCCGAGGCCTGCGACCGCCGGATGCTGGAGCGGGTCGCCGCGGCGGCTTTCGGCCAGCGGCGCAAGATGCTGCGGCAAAGCCTGAAGTCCCTGGCGGTCGATCCGGCACGGCTGGCGACCGCCGCCGGTGTCGAGGCGACGCGGCGCGCCGAAACCATTCCGGTTTCGGGCTTTGTCGCCATGGCCCGCGAATTGACCGAGCTGCGCAACGCCAAATAGCGGCGCTGAGACGAGCTGTTCAGTTGCCCGCAGGCGAGGTGCAATTGCGGCAGATCTGCAGCTGCTTCGCCAGCCTGGCGTCGGCGGCCCGGTCGGCGGCCTGATCCTGCGCCCACTGCTTGTCCAGTTGCGCCTTGTCGGATGGCGCCTTGTCGGATGGCGACCTGCCCGATTGCTGGTGCCGGGACACCGGTTTTTCCGACGCGAGCCCGGACTGCCCCGGCGCATCCTCGATCGGCCCGACGATGATTTCGGTCTTCGGTCGCGCCGCGCGCGATGTCGATATATGCCGCGGCTCGCCGCCGGTGCCGTTACCAGGCCGGGTGCCCTGGCCGTCCCACGCCGTCGGAATTGCCGGATCGGCGACGTAGCATCCATCGCCCGACGTGCAGCAACCCGTCAGCGCGAGTGCGGCTGCAACGAATGCGATGCATTTCACCGGTGTGACCATTTGGCGAACCTAGGACGGTTTCCTTACAAATGAATTACGCCAATTCCAACCGCCAGACTCAAGCTCAACCAGCTGCCAGGCTGCCGCCGGATTGTGTGCTCGCGCGCCGTTTGTGGCGAAGCCAAGGCAGAAAAACCCATGACGACGCGCGCGATAAGCTATACCAAACGCCACCGAACAAGAACACAGGCAAGAACACGGGCAAAAACATAGGATTGCGTTCAATGACCCTCATGCGTCGCCAATCGCTGGTAAAATTCGATGCCCCGCTGTGCGAAACCATCGTCGAGACCCCAAAGCCGGTGGGGCGCGAAGTGCTGGTGCGCGTCGAGCGTTGCGGGCTGTGTCATTCCGACCTGCACATCCAGGACGGCTACGCCGACATCGGCGGCGGCAGGAAACTCGATACCACGCGCGGCATGACGCTGCCGTTCACGCTGGGCCACGAAATCGCCGGCATCGTCGAACAGGTCGGCGACGACGTCGCCGGCGACCTCGTCGGCAAGAAGCGGGCGGTGTTTCCGTGGGTCGGCTGCGGCAAGTGCCGCGATTGCCTGAATGGCGACGAGAATTTATGCGCCCGGCCGCGTTTTCTCGGCGTCTCCATCGACGGCGGTTTTGCCAGCCATGTGCTGGTGCCGGATGCGAAATATCTGCTCGACTACGATCCCTTGCCGGTCAACATGGCCGCGACCTTGATGTGCTCGGGCGTGACCGCCTATGGCGCGCTGAAGCGCCTCGTCGACCGGCCGCGCCAGCGCAACCTGCTGCTGATCGGTCTCGGCGGCGTCGGCATGATGGGGCTGGCGTTCGCCCAGGCGATGTTCAAGCAGGACATCGCGGTTGCCGATCTCAGTGCGGCAGCGCGCGAGACCGCGCTGAAAAACGGCGCGGCGGTGGCCTACGATCCGTCCGAACCCGACATCGCCAAGCGCATCCTCAAGGAGACCGACGGCGGCTTCGACGGCGTGGTGGATTTTGCCGGCAATGACCGGTCGATGGGATTTGCGGTATCCGCCGTCGGACGCGGCGGCAAGATCGTGGTCTCCGGCCTGATGGGCGGCCAATTCAGCCTGCCGATGGTGCAATGGATCTACAAGCGGATGACCATCGAGGGTTTCATGACTGGAACGCTCAGGGAGGCGCAACAGCTGATGGCGCTGGCGCGCGCCGGCAAGATCAAGCCGGTGCCGATGCAGGAGCAACCCATGGCCGAGGTCCAGAAATGGATCGACGAACTGCGCGCCGGCAAGGTGGTCGGACGGGTCATGCTGAGGAACTGAGC
The DNA here is from genome assembly GCA_963710235.1 of uncultured Alphaproteobacteria bacterium. Lineage (GTDB taxonomy): Bacteria > Pseudomonadota > Alphaproteobacteria > Rhizobiales > Xanthobacteraceae > Bradyrhizobium. The sequence goes on along the minus strand of CAVPZI010000004.1, from coordinate 436,172 downwards.
GGGATGCGGGCAGCGCGGCGCGGCCGAAGCCGGGCTGCCAACCGGCCGTCCGAATTAAGCCCTGCGCTGTCCGAAATTAGGGCTCATTGCGACCCAAATCCTCCCAAAAACTGCCCCCGTTTACGACATGTTGGGTGCGTATCAGGGGAGATGGACATGGCAAACCGCGTCGCCAGATTTTCGGCCGCGATATTCGGCGGCGTGGTCGCTGGATGTGCGCTGGTTGCGCTATCGGCATCCGCCGCCGTGGCCAAAGATTGCCCGGCCGCGCCGGGCGGCCATGCCGCGCCGGGTGAACACTGGTATTATCGTATCGAGCATCCCAGCAATCGCCATTGCTGGTACGTGCGAAGCGAAGGCCAGGGTACCGCACAGGTCGCCACGCCGGCCACGGCACAGCCGGCATCGCCGCCGACCAAGCCGGCTATCGCCAGCGCCACGCTGCAGCAGTCCGTCGCCGATGCCCGCGCGGAAATGCCACCGGATACCGCGATCCCTTCCGACAACGCCGGTGGATTCCCGACAGCGGCCGTTGCGACCATCGCCAATGGCGGCACCTCCGCCCAGGGTCCACAGGCATCGGGCGCGCCACCGCGCACCCTCGCCGAACGCTGGTCGGATCACCCGGCCGCCAACGATCCGGTCCGGGCGGCGCCCTCCGACACGATCGCCAGCTCCAACGCGCCGTTGCAGCCGGCCGCCGCGCCACAGACCGTGGCGCTTGCGGCCTATGCGCAGCGGATGATGGTGAGCGAACTGATCGGCGCGCTGGCGCTGGTCGGAATTGCAGCGCTGGTGATCGTGCATTACCGGCGGCGAATAGCCGTCGAAATCGAAGATGAACCCGAGGCCGATCCCGCGTCGTGGGATGGGGTCGCCGGCGACGAGCCCGCCGCCACCGACGAGACTTCGATAAGCTGGATTCGGATTGCGCGCGAAACCCAGCAAAGCAATCGGCGCCGCGACGAGGTCGAACAGCTATTGTCGCAGATGCGCGAGCGACCGGCGGTGTAGCGCGTCGCGCCTACCGCTCGAGCTCCTTCTGCAGCTTGCGGACGAATCCGGACAGCCACATCTGGCGCTCGCGGCGCAGCCGCTCGGCCTGCAGGATCAGCTCGATCTTCTCATAGGCGGTATCGAGGTTGCTGTTGACGACGACGTAGTCGTACTCGGCCCAATGGCTCATCTCGTGGCCGGCACGGTTCATGCGGCCGGCGATGATCTCATCGGAATCCTGGGCCCGGCTGTGCAGCCGTTCTTCCAGCGCCTCCACCGACGGCGGCAGCAGGAACACGCTGACCACGTCGGCGCGGGCGCGCTCGCGCAGTTGCTGGGTGCCCTGCCAGTCGATGTCGAACAGCACGTCGTGACCGGCGGCCAGCGCATTCTCGACCGGAACGCGCGGCGTGCCGTAGCGGTTGTCGAACACGGTGGCCCATTCGAGCAATTCGCCGCCCGCCGCCATCTGTTCGAAACGCGGCTTGTCGACGAAACGGTAGTCGCGGCCCTCGACCTCGCCCGGCCGCATCGGACGCGTCGTCACCGAAACCGACATCCGCATGTTGGGCATGCGCTGCATCAGCATCCGCGACATCGTGGTCTTGCCGGCACCCGAGGGCGAGGACAGCACGAACATCAGCCCGCGCCGCTCGACGCCGTCAAATCCTTGGGCAGGCGACGTCGTCATCGATCACTCCAGGTTCTGGACCTGCTCGCGGAATTGCTCGACCACGTTCTTCATCTCAAGACCGGTATTGGTCAGTTCGAGATCGTTGGACTTCGAGCAGCAGGTATTGACCTCGCGGTTGAATTCCTGCGCCAGAAAATCCAGCCGCCGCCCGACCGCGCCGCCCTTGCCGATCATTTCCCTCGCCTGGGCGATATGCGAGGCGATGCGGTCGAGCTCCTCGCGAATGTCGGCCTTGGTCGCGATCATGACCGCCTCCTGGCTGAGCCGGTCGGGGTCAAAGCGATCGGAACTGTCGAGCAACGCCGCGATCTGTTCGGCAAGCCGCGCCCGGATCGCCTCAGGCCTGCGGCCAGGCGCAGCCTCCGCCTTTCTCATCAGGACTTCGATCTCGTCCATTCGCTGCGACAGGATCTGGCCGAGCGCCACGCCCTCGCGCTTGCGCATGTCGACGAGGTGCAGCAGCGCCTGTTCGAAGGTCGCGAAGGCCGCTGCCCTCGCCGTCTTGTCCTCGGCTTCGGTGCTTTCCGGCTCGACGACCTCGATGACCCCCTTGATCGCCAATAGTCCATCGATGCTCGGCGCCACGGCGTCGATCCTGCCGGCAAGCTGGGTGGCGATCTTGACCACCGAGGTCAGGACGTCCTCGTTGACCCGGACCGTGGAGAGTGCATTGGCGCGCTTGACCGTCAAATTCGCATACACCGTGCCGCGCGACAGCACCTCGGCGGCGCGCTTGCGCGCCAGCGGTTCGAGTTCGTCCCATCCCGCCGGCAGCCGCACCCGCAGGTCAAAACCCTTGGCATTGACCGACTTCAACTCCCATTCGAACGCATAAGCTCCGCTGGTGCCGTGGCCACGCGCAAAGCCGGTCATGCTCGACAGCGCCATTACGGAACAATCTCCGAGGAATTCGAAAAGCGATTCGCTCAAATGCGAACCAGGTTCAGGTTAGAGGCTTTTGCGGCCAAGGGGAATTCGGATCGGCACGCCGATCCGGTTCGGAAAGCCTTCGACTAAGAAAGCCCTTTTCGATCAAGAAAGCCTTTTCGATCAAGCAAGCCTTGGCCGGCCGGACTACTGCTGCACCACCGGCGGCGATGTGGTCGACTGCGCGGCGCCCTGACGGGCGGGCGTGCGGGCCCGCTTTTGTGGCGCAGGTTTTGGCGGCGGCGGCGTGCCGGTGGCGGCGTTGGCATCGGTCGGAGCTGCCGTCGGAACCGCCGGCGGATCGTCGGCCGGCTCGACGGTGTCATTCTGGATGGTCTTTTCCATCGTCCGCAGCTTGGCGACGTTCTTCTGATGCTGGTCGTAGGTCTCGGTGAAGGCGTGACCGCCGGAGCCGTCGGCGACGAAGAACAGGTCGCGGGTGCGCGCCGGATTGGCGGTGGCTTCCAGCGAGGCACGGCCGGGGTTGGCGATCGGCCCGGGCGGCAGCCCGTCGACGATGTAGGTGTTGTAGGGCGACGGCTGCTGGATTTCGCTGCGCTTGATCGGGCGCCCCAGCGTCCCCGTGCCGCCGACCAGCCCATAGATGATGGTCGGATCGGACTGCAACTTCATTTTCTGCCGCAACCGGTTGACGAACACCGCGGCGACCCGGCTGCGCTCATCGGCCTTGCCGGTTTCCTTTTCGACGATCGAGGCCAGTGTCACCAGTTGCTCGGGCGACTTGACCGGAATATCCGGATTACGGTGCTCCCAGATCTCGTTGAGTACCCGCTTCTGCGACTGCTGCATGCGCTGGATCACCTGCTCGCGCGAGGTGCCGCGCGGGAATTTGTAGGTTTCCGGCAGCAGCGTGCCCTCGCGCGGAATCTCGCGAATCGAGCCGGAGAAAATGTCGTTGTCGGACAATCGCGCCACGATCTGCTGGGAGGTCAGGCCTTCGGGAATGGTGACCGAATGCTGCACCACCTTGCCCTCGACGATGGTGCCGATGACGTCGCGCAGGCTGGCATTCTTCTGGAACGCATATTCGCCGGGCTTGAGATCGGCTCTCGCCTTCAGCGCAAACACGCTGCCGATGAAGGCCCAGCGGTTGTTGTCGATGACGCCCTCGCGCTGCAGGATATCGGCGATATCGGTCATGCCGGCGCGTGACGGAATGTTGACGATCTTGTCTTCCTGCAGCGGTCCCGGCGCCTCGATCTTCTGCTTGCCGTAGTAATAGATGCCGCCCGAGCCGATCATCGCGACCAGGATGATGGTGATGATCGCGTTGCCGGCGATCACAAACGGATTGCGGGCGCGGTCAGACCGCTTTGGCGGCGGCGGGACCTGCTCGGGCTCCAGCGCGGCGCGCGGGCTCCGTGGCGAAATGGGCGGCCTTTCACTCATCGATGCAACCTGAATCCTGTCGGTTCAATCGCGGTCCGGGCAATCGCTGCCCAAAGCCCATAGCATACGCCCGGCCGCTAGATGTATCACCGAATACGGCGAAACGGTGAATAACAGGGGACTGGCCCCGACCGGTGCCGCACCGGCATTCCGATGTCGCAACGTGCGGCGGCGTTGCCGCCGCAATCCCGGTAATCCGGCGGACCTCTGCATCACCCGACCCACGCTAGTTGGCGACACGCTGAATGATCACCGACGCGTTGGTGCCCCCGAAACCGAATGAATTCGACAGCGCGATGTTGATCTCGCGCGGACGCGGCTTTTGCGGAACCAGATCGATCGCGGTATCCACCGAAGGATTTTCGAGGTTGATGGTCGGTGGCGCGATATTGTCGCGGATCGCCAGCACGCAGAAAATCGCCTCGACCGCCCCGGCAGCGCCGAGCAGGTGTCCGATCGATGACTTGGTCGACGACATCGACACCTTGGAGGCGGCGTTGCCGAGCAAACGCTCGACGGCGCCGAGTTCGATCTCGTCGCCGACCTGGGTCGAGGTGCCGTGGGCATTGATGTAATCGAGATCCGACGCGGAGATGCCGGCGCGCTTCATCGCGGCACTCATGCTGCGGAATGCGCCGTCGCCGTCCGGGGTCGGCGAGGTGATGTGATAGGCGTCGCCGGACATGCCGTAGCCGATGATTTCGCCGTAGATCTTGGCGCCGCGGGCTCTGGCGTGGCCGTACTCCTCGAGCACAACGATGCCGGCACCCTCGCCCATCACGAACCCGTCACGGTCCTTGTCGTATGGCCGCGAGGCTTTTTCCGGGGCGTCGTTGAAGGCGGTCGAGAGCGCCCGCGCGGCGCAAAAACCCGCCATCGCCAGCCGGCAAATCGGCGATTCGGTGCCCCCGGCGACCATCACGTCGGCGTCGCCGAGCGCAATCAGCCGACTGGCATCGCCGATCGCATGGGCGCCGGTCGAACACGCCGTGACCACGGCGTGGTTGGGACCCTTCAGGCCATGCTCGATCGACACGTAGCCCGACGCCAGGTTGATCAGGCGTCCCGGAATGAAGAACGGCGAGACCTTGCGCGGCCCGCGCTCCTTGAGCAGCAGCGCGGTATCGGCGATCCCCGACAGGCCGCCGATGCCGGAGCCGATCATGGTGCCGGTGGCACAGCGGTCTTCCTCGCTGCTCGGGTGCCAGCCGGCGTCGTCGAGCGCCTGGCGTGCCGCGCACATGGCATAGATGATGAAGTCGTCGACCTTGCGCTGGTCCTTCGGCTCCATCCACTGGTCCGGATTGAAGCTGCCGCCGTTGCCGTCGCCGCGCGGCACCACGCAGGCGATCCGGCTGGTCAGGTCGGAGACGTCGAAGGTGTCGATTTTCCTGGCGCCGCTGTTGCCGGCCAGGATCCTTTTCCACGTCGGTTCGACACCACAGCCGAGCGGCGACACCATGCCAAGGCCTGTGACGACAACCCGCCTCATCTCAAGCACTCCTGCCCGGTCGTCGCGGTCCATAACAAGAAGCCGGTGGGCCGTGCGACCACGGCCCGCCCGGCTTCATCAGAACCACCCAGGCGCGTCAGCTTTTCGCGTTCTTTTCGAGAAATTTCGTGGCGTCGCCGACGGTCAAAATCGTCTCCGCGGCATCGTCCGGGATCTCGCAACCAAATTCCTCTTCAAATGCCATCACGAGTTCGACGGTATCGAGACTGTCGGCGCCGAGGTCGTCAATGAAGCTTGCGTTGTCGACCACCTTATCGGGCTCGACACCAAGGTGTTCCACCACGATCTTCTTAACCCGCTCGCCAATCTCGCTCATCGTTCAACCTCGTGCTTGTTACATGGGACCCGACCGCAAGACGATCCGAGCCATCGTGGTGCGCTAACCCGCTAGTTCCTGCTGCAGTCGCGTAAAATCGTGATTTGACCCATCGTTGCGGACGAAGGACAGGCCGACGAAGCCAAGTCGAACCGAGCCAAGTCGAACCTAGCCAAGTCGAACGACGCCAGCTTCCGCACCCGCCAATATACAGGGTTTCAAAATCCTGCAATGGCGTTCTTTGTCTCCACCCCTTCGTGGTTCGGTTATCATACTTCCCAACCCTTGACTACAAGCCTTGGCGGAGCCTTGACGGTGCCTTGGCCAGGGTGCCGGCGCCCCGGGCCGCTCGTGACCGAGGCGGTTCCCGGAGCGCCTCGGATCGCCGTCAGATCATGGCCATGCCGCCATTGACGTGAATGGTCTGGCCGGTGACATAGCCGGCTTCATTCGAACTGAGATAGACCGCCGCGGCCGCGATATCTTCCGGCGTGCCGAGCCGCGCCGCCGGCACTTTGGTCAGGATGGTCTCGCGCTGCTTGTCGTTGAGCGCTTCGGTCATCGGCGTCGCGATGAATCCCGGGGCGATGCAATTGGCGGTGACGTTGCGCTTGGCATATTCGGCGCCCAGCGTCTTGATCATGCCGATCAGCCCGGCCTTCGCCGCGGTATAGTTGCCCTGGCCGGGGTTGCCGGTGACGCCGACCACCGACGTTATGGCAATGATGCGGCCGAAGCGCTTGCGCATCATCAGTTTGGTCGCGGCGCGGGCCAGACGAAAGGTCGCGGTCAGGTCGACCTTGATGACGTCGTCCCAGTCCTCGTCGCGCAATTGCACGAACAGATTGTCCCGGGTGATGCCGGCATTGCTGACCAGGATGTCGAGCTGCCCCATGGCCTGCTCGGCGGCCGGCACCAGCGCCTCGACGTCGGCGGGGTCCGACAGATTGCAGGGCAGCACGTGGGTGCGCGCCCCGAGCTTGCCGGCCAAGGCATCCAGCACCTCGCGCCGGGTCCCGGACAATGCGACGGTGGCGCCCTGCGCATGCAGCGCCTGCGCGATGGCGCCGCCGATGCCGCCGGTGGCACCGGTGACGAGCGCGGTTCTGCCAGTCAGATCGAACATGGACTTCTCCTTCGCCGGCTCATCCGGCGCGCGCGGCAGCCAGCGCGTCCTTTGCCGCCGCCATATCGTTCGGACCGCCGACGGCAATGCCGAGTGCGCCGTCGGCAATGCGCTTGACCAGGCCGCTCAACACTTTGCCGGCGCCGATTTCGAAAAACCGCGTGACGCCGTGCGCGGCCATATAGGCCACCGACTCGCGCCAGCGCACGGTACCGGTGACCTGTTCGACCAGGCGGCGGCGGATTTCGTCGGGATCGGTGATCGCGCTGGCCAGCACATTCGAGACCAGCGGCACCGCCGGCGGCCTGATGACGACCGCGGCCAGCGCCGCGGCCATGGCGTCGGCCGCCGGTTGCATCAGGGCGCAATGAAACGGGGCCGAGACCGGCAGCAGCATGGCGCGCTTCGCCCCCCTGCTCTTGGCGATTTCAATGGCGCGCTCGACCGCGATTTTGTCGCCGGAAACCACGACCTGGCCGCCGCCATTGTCGTTGGCGGCCTGGCAAACCTCGCTTCCGGCGGCGGAGCCGGCCACCTCGACCGCGGCCTCGTAGTCAAGCCCGAGCAAGGCGGCCATGGCGCCAGCGCCGACCGGGACCGCCTTCTGCATGGCGAGGCCGCGGGTGCGCAATAGCCGCGCGGCATCGCTGACGGTGAAGCTGCCGGCGGCGGCCAGCGCCGAATATTCGCCAAGCGAGTGGCCCGCCACATAAGCGGTGTCGCGCCCAAGCACCACCCCGGCCTCGGTCTCCAGCACCCGCAGTGTCGCCAGCGATACCGCCATCAGGGCTGGCTGGGCGTTTTCGGTCAACTGCAGGGTATCGGCCGGACCGTCCCAGATGATCGCGCTGAGCTTCTCGGAGAGCGCCGCGTCGACCTCGTCGAACACCGCGCGCGCCGCCGGAAAGGCGTCGGCCAGGGCCTTGCCCATGCCGACCGCCTGCGATCCCTGGCCAGGAAACGTAAATGCCGCTGTCATATCCGAAAGTCCCCAAGTGGGGCCGTAAGACACCGCTGGAGGCGGTGCTGTCAAGCGCCGCCCAGAGGCCGACAGCGCCCAAAAGGGAGGCGCGGCAAGTTCCGGGGCATTCCGGCCGCAATTTAGCCCCAGATTGGCAAAATCGGCAGGCGGCATCGGGTCGGTTTCCCTTGCCATGGCGCGCAAAATCCTTATAAACCGCGCCATCCGTGGATCCCGGCCGGGAGCTGAACGGACGGTCTCAGCAATTTCACCTTATCGGCGATCTTGATGTGGCAGGGCCAGTCGGCCCGTCGTCCCGTGCTTCCGCCTTCTGAGCATATCGAGTCCTTTCCGAAGGGTTCGAAGGGCTTGCCGCCGGGAACCGCGCCAACATTGGAAAGGACAGCCATGCCTCTTTATGAGCATGTTTTTCTCGCGCGTCAGGACGCGAGCACCCAGCAGGTCGAAGAACTGACCACCCAGATGACCGGCATCGTCGAACAACTCGGCGGCAAGGTCGTGAAAATGGAAAACTGGGGCGTACGCTCCCTCACCTATCGTATGAACAAGAATCGCAAGGCGCATTTCGTGCTTCTGAACATCGACGGTCCGTCGGCGGCGGTCGCCGAGATCGAGCGGCAGGAGCGCATCAGCGAAGACGTCATCCGCTATCTTACCGTTCGCGTCGAAGAGCACGAGGAAGGTCCCTCGGCGATGCTGCGCAAGGTCGACCGCGACCGCGATCGCGACGACCGTGGCGGCGGCTTCCGCGGCGACCGTGAAGGCGGTTACCGGGGCGACCGTGAAGGCGGCGGCTTCCGGGGCGGCGATCGCGAAGGCGGCGGGTTCCGTGGCGACCGTGGCCCGCGCCGTCCGCGCGACGACGCCGAAACAGCAGCGATGGAGGACTAAGCATCATGGCCGAAGCAGGTGCACGCCGTCCGTTTTTCCGCCGCCGCAAGACCTGTCCGTTCACGGGTCCGAACGCGCCGAAGATCGACTACAAGGATTCCAAACTGTTGATGCGTTACGTCTCCGAGCGCGGCAAGATCGTGCCGAGCCGCATCACCGCGGTCTCCGCCAAAAAGCAGCGCGAACTCGCGCGCGCCATCAAGCGCTCGCGCTTCCTGGGCTTGCTGCCCTACGTGATTCGCTAAGACGTTGCCGGCGGCCGCGTGCCGCCGGCGCAATTTCATAAGGCTTCCGGGTCGTCCGGTCGCCGATGGTTGGGGTTGGCTGGATCCGTCTCGGGCTCTTTCCGCCTCTAACCGCTCGAAGGGAGCGGGACAGCTGATGATCACCAATCTCCTGATTGCGCTCGCGGCCGGCTGCGCGTCGGCGCTGATGTTCGCCTCGATCGTCTCGGGCGCGCTGATCTCGCTCGTGCTGTTCTATCTGGCGCCGTTGCCGCTGATGGTCGCGGCCATCGGCTGGGGACCGGCGGGTGCCGCCATCGGCGGCCTCGCCGCGGGCACCGGGCTCGGCGCCGTGTTCGGCATTCCGTATCTGACGGCCTTTGTCCTCACCATCGCGGCACCGGCATGCTGGCTCGGACACCTGGCGCTGCTGGGACGGCCGATGGCGAACGGCGTCGGCGGCAATGGCGCGGCGGCGATCGCGCCTGACATGGAATGGTATCCGGTCGGCCGCATCCTGATCTGGATCGCCGGCTTTGCCGCCGCAACCACCATCGCCGCCTTGCTGACGCTGGGCACCGACGGCGCGACCATCACCGCCACGCTGCGGCAAGGCCTGCTGCGCCTGGTCGGCCCGCCGGATTCGGTGCTTTCCGGCGGCGACCTCGAACGGGCGATCGAGGCCATGGTGGCGATGGCGCCGGCCGCCGCTGCCGTCGTCGCGATCATGACGTTGACGCTCAATCTCTGGCTGGCGGCGAAGATCACCGCCACCTCGGGCCGGCTGCACCGTCCATGGCCCGAGTTGAAGACCGCCGCGTTGCCGCCGATGACGCTGGTCGCGCTGACGGCGGCGCTGGCGTTTTGTTTCGCCGGCGGATTGTTCGCCATCGTCGCCCAGATCGTCAGTTCGGTCCTGCTGATGGCGTATGCGCTGGCCGGTTTCGCCGTCCTCCACACCCTCACGCTCGGCATCAGGTATCGGGCACTGATGCTCGGTTGCACCTACGCCGCCGTGCTGGTGCTGGTGTGGCCGGCGCTGGCGCTGGTCGGCCTCGGACTTGCCGATGCCCTGTTCGGATTTCGCCAACGTTATCTCGGCCGCCGGCCGCCGCCTGCGCCGGTGTCCTGAAAGTACCCGCTTCGACGTCAACCAACGCATTCAAAACAGGAGAACGGAACATGGAAGTCATTTTGCTGGAACGTGTCGCCAAGCTCGGCCAGATGGGCGAAGTCGTCCGCGTCAAGGAAGGGTTTGCCCGCAACTTCCTGCTGCCGCGCGGCAAGGCGCTGCGCGCCACCACCGATAACCGCGCCAAGTTCGAAGGCATGAAGGCCGATCTCGAAGCCCGCAACCTCAAGGCCAAGGCCGAAGCGTCCACCGTCGCCGAGAAGATCGACGGCCGCAACGTCGTGGTGCTGCGTCAGGCCTCGGAGACCGGACAGTTGTTCGGATCGGTTTCGATCCGTGACATCATCACCTCGTTTGAAAGCGACGGCGTCACCTTCAGCCGCAGCCAGGTGCTGCTCGACGCGCCGATCAAGACCATCGGCCAGCACAAGATCGCCATCGCCGTGCATCCGGAGGTCGAAGTCGGCGTCACCGTGACGGTGGCGCGGAGCGCCGAAGAGGCTGAACGCATCAACCGCGGCGAGGATATCTCCACCCGGCAGGAAGACCAGGATGCCGCCGCCGAGGCGCTGGCCGCCGCCGGCGAGTTCTTCGATCCGGAAGCGCAGCACGACGACGTCCAGGAAAAGGCCGCCGAGGAGAAGTGAGGCCAGGCGCCGGGTCAACAACGCCGGCACAAGCCACTTGATGAAAGAGGCCCGGCCTGATCAGGCCGGGCCTCTGACTGACATCTACTGCGAGATCGGCGGCGCCGGCGGTCCGGCCGGCGGCACCGGCGGCGGTGCGGATGCCTGCTCGGACGGCTTGGTGGCGGGCGTCGGCGCGGCCGTCGGTTCGGCGGAGTTCCCTGACGGGGGCGAGACCGACGCGGTCGATGTGGGCGTCGGCGAGGCGGGCTGAGGCGGTGGCGCGGCCGTCTGGGCCGGCTTGGCTTCGCCCTCGGGCTTGGGCGCCGGGGTGACCAAGGGTACCGGGTCGGGGCGCAAAGGCGTATCGCCCTTGTTGGCCTCGGTCTTGCCCGCTTCGGGCTTGGCCCCCTCGGACTTGCCTGTTTCGGTCCTGGTTGTCTCGGATTTGGACGCCTCGGGCTTGGTATCTGGTTTGGCCTCAGTCTTGGCCTCGTCCGCCGGTGCCGTCTCGGCCTTGGCGGGTTCTGTCTTGGCGGCTTCGCCTTTACCGGGCTCATCCCTGGCGGGTTCCGGTTTTGCGGCATCCTTGGCAGCGTCGGGGTTTGCCGGCTCTTCCCTGCCCGGCCTGCCGCGCTTGCTGAGCTTCTGTTTGGCCGAGCCGCGTCCGGCCGGACCGGTATCGTTGGCCGTGGCCGCGCCCGGCTGCCCGTCCGCGGCCGGCTTGTCAGCCTCGGGATTCGCCAGACGCCTGGCGTTGCGGCCGCGTTGCGCGCCCGGTTCTCCCGGGGCGGTCAGCCCGTCGGTGTCGGGTTTGGCAGCCTCCTGGGCGGCCGCGCCAGCGCGCGGCTTGCGGCCGGGCCGGCCTTCGGCCTGTTCCGGCGTCCCGGTGGGCCTCGGCCCGGTCAATTCCTGGCCCTGCCTGGTCAGGCCACCACCACGGGGATCGGTCGCGCCGTTGGAAAGCACATAGGCGCTGAGCACCCCGGCCATATCGCTGCTGGTGGTGTAATGCTGGCGCAGAAAGCCGGGCAGCGACCCCGGCGATACCGTCCTGAGAAGGCCACGCGTGCCCTTGTGGCAGGCCGAACAGGTCCCCGCGAAAATCTGGGAAGGGCTCTTGCCGGCTTCGAGATTTTCCGCCTGAAGCGGGATCGCCGCAAAACCGCCGATCAGAAGCATCACCGTCGCCGTAATGAGCGCTCGGCTCAACATTCTTGTTCTCCAGATGCGAAATCCCGCGTCGGTGCCGGGGCTCGACGGTCGTGCGCCAAGTTCGTTTCCGGCCAAGTCTGATCCGGACACGTCGGCTTCCGGACAAATCAACCTTGGGACGGCTTGCGAACCACCACACCGGTCGCGGCGGTCACCTTTTAGCCGATTATCCCGCGAATGGAAGCGCACATATCACGCAACTGCGTGAAGGAAACGTTTCGGGATATCCGCCTTGCGGCCGCCGCACTGGCGCCGATGGCGGGCCATCCCTATTATAATGCCTGCCGGAAGCAGGAGGGACTCTCGATCTCGTGCATGGCGGGACGGACGTAGCGTGCGCGTGATCGGTTACCGTGGGGGATGCCATGGACCGTTTGTTGCGATTCTTTATGGGCCAGTTCATTCGGCGTGGCGCGCTGACGTTCACGACCGCGACTGGCATGCGATTCACCTGTGGCGATGGAACCGGGTCACCGGCAGCGGTCAGGTTCCTGACCGCCGCGGCTGAGCGCCGGGTTCTGCTCGATCCGGAACTCGCGCTCGGCGAACTCTTCATGGACGGCACCTTCGTCGTCGAGCAGGGCACCATCGCCGGCGTGCTGGCGATCGTGCTGGATCAGCCGGAATTTCTGCCGCGCTGGGCCAAGCTGCAATGGTGGCTGCGCTACCTGGCCCGCCATGCCCAGCAGTTCAACCCGCCACGGCGATCGAAAAACAACGTCGAGCGCCACTACGATCTGGATGGCCGGCTCTACTCGCTGTTCCTGGATGCCGACAAGCAATACAGCTGCGCCTATTTCGAACGGCCCGATGCCACCCTGGACGACGCCCAGCTCGCCAAGAAGCGCCACATCGCCGCCAAACTGCTGATCGCGCCCGGCCAGCGCGTCCTCGACATCGGCTCCGGCTGGGGCGGCCTCGGCCTCTATCTCGCCGAAATGGCCGGCGCCGATGTCACCGGCGTCACCCTGTCGAAAGAACAATTACAGGTATCGAGCGCCCGCGCCGACGAGAAGAACCTGTCCTCGTCCGCCCGATTCCTGCTCGAGGACTATCGCGACATTCCGGGTCCGTTCGATCGCGTGGCATCGGTCGGCATGTTCGAGCACGTCGGCGTCGATCATTACGACACCTTCTTCCGGCGTTGCGCCGAACTTATGAATCAGGACGGCGTGATGCTGCTGCATTCGATCTGCCGCTCCGACGGGCCCGGCATCACCAATCCATGGGTCGCCAAATACATTTTCCCCGGCGGCTACATCCCGGCTTTGTCCGAAGTGCTGCCGTCGATCGAGCGCGCCGGTCTGCTGATCTGCGATATCGAAATCCTGCGCCTGCACTACGCCGAGACGCTGAAGGCCTGGCGCGAGCGGTTCCTGGCGCGGCGCGAGGAAGCGGTGCGGCTTTACGACGAGCGCTTCGCGCGCATGTGGGAGTTTTACCTGGCGTCGTCGGAAATGACGTTCCGCAAGCAGAACGTGATGGTGTTCCAGATCCAGCTCACCAAACGTCAGGGCATCGTGCCGATGACGCGGGATTACATCACACGCGAGGAAGCCAGATTGCGCGAGGTGGAGCGCGGCCGGCGCCCGAAACTGCAGCTTGCGGGCGAGTAAGAGCGCTAGGTCGTAAACATCATGCCTACGACCTAATTGAGCACCCAATCGCGGTTGCCCCGCGGCGACACTGGTTGCGCCAGTTTGGCGGCGAACGCCGCCAGCACGCGCTCATCGCACCGAACCGCGCGAAGATCGGCCCGCGAGGCCTGTTCGAAGCCATCGACCAGGGTCGACAACCACGACATGTCGCCGCTCCCGGGATGCCATTGCTGCGAAAGTTAAATCATCGGCTATTCCTCGGACAGTTCCTCGCCTTGCGGCCGCAAATTCGATTCTGCCGTCGCAAATTCCGCGACAAATGTGATTTGGCTCACAGATCAACCGTTCCGGTCGATTTAGACCAACGCCATGAACCAGAACCCGTCAAAACCAGCGCCCAAGCTTCCGGCCAGCCTCGCCGTCGACTACGTGTTGATTGCCACCAGCGCCGCGGCAGGGCTGATCGCGTTGATCTGTCTCATCCTGACGTGATCCGGCGCGGGTACCGACTGCGGCCACCAAGCGCACCGCCGTCGTGATAAGTACGCGCGCCGCATCGCGAGGTTCAGCGGTTGGCCGCTTTTTTCCGATTTATTTTCACCTGGTCGGCCGGAACATCAACGGCTGGCGATATCGCCCGGTGCGGCTTCGATAATTCGGATCGCGCCAACTCGACCTGCGAGAATGTTCGTCGCAACAAAGCCGCATTTCGCCTCTGTTTATCGCGCTTCGGGAGCACCGCACCGCTGCGAGGAAAATTCCCGTCAAGCGCCATCGACGGCACGGTCGGGTTCGTCCACCGAAAAATATTCGAATCGTGCATAATGGCTGATCGTGCTTCCCCTGTGCGCGGGAGTGGCGCTTTATGCGCGCCCGCATCCGACCAACATCCGAAGAACACATCGCAACCATGGCCGCCTTTGATTCGAATGTCCTCAAGCTTGCTCCCGACGCTGCCGCTCCGGCCTTTCGGACCGCGCCGCACAATATCGAGGCGGAGCAGAGTGTGCTCGGCGCCATCCTGGTCAATAACGACGCGTTTTATCGGGTGTCGGACTTTCTCGAGCCGAAACACTTTTTCGAGCCGATCCATCAAACCATTTACGAGACCGCCAGCAGCCTCATTCGCGCCGGCAAGGTCGCAACCCCGGTCACCCTGAAGACCTTCGTTCCCGCTGATACCGACATCGGCGGCATGACGGTCGGCCAGTATCTCGCCCGCCTCGCCGCCGAGGCGACCACCATCATCAACGCCCATGATTACGGGCGCACCATTTATGAACTGGCGTTGCGCCGCGACCTGATCCGGATCGGCGAGGACATGGTCAATGTCGCCTTCGACGCGCCGGTGGACTTCGCGCCGCGCAATCAGATCGAGGATGCCGAACGCCGGCTGTACGAGTTGGCCGAAACCGGCCGCTACGACGGTGGTTTCCAGAAGTTCTCGAACGCGATGAAAACCGCGCTCGACATGGCGGCGAACGCCTATAGCCGCGACGGGAAACTCTCCGGCATCGCGACCGGCCTGCGCGACCTCGATTCCAAGATGGGCGGCCTGCAGTCGTCCGATCTGATCATCGTCGCCGGCCGTCCCGGCATGGGCAAGACTGCGCTCGCCACCAACATCGCCTACAACATCGCCCGCGCCCATCGCGCCGAATTGCAGCCCGATGGTACCCAGAAGACCGTCAACGGCGGCATCGTCGGGTTTTTCTCCTGCGAAATGTCGGCCGAACAGCTCGCCACGCGAATTCTCGCCGAACAGACCGGCATCGCCTCCAGCGCGATCCGCCGCGGCGGCATTACCGAGACCGAATTCGAGAAGATCCGTGACCATACCATCGAGCTGGAACACCTGCCGCTCTATGTCGACGAAACCGGCGGCCTGTCGATCTCGCAACTGACCGCGCGGGCGCGGCGGCTGAAACGGCAAAGAGGCCTCGACGTCATCATGGTCGATTACATCCAGTTGCTGCAAGGCTCGAGCAAGCGCTCCGACAACCGCGTTCAGGAAGTCACCGAGATCACCACCAGCCTGAAGGCGCTGGCGAAGGAACTGAGCTGTCCGATCGTGGCGCTGTCGCAGTTGTCGCGCCAGGTCGAAAGCCGCGACGACAAGCACCCGCAACTGTCTGACCTGCGCAAGTCCGGGTCGATCGAGCAGGACGCGGACGTGGTGCTGTTCGTGTTTCGCGAGGAATATTACCTGCAGAACAAGGAACCCCGCCCCGGTACCCCGGAACACGAAAAGTGGCAGCTCGACATGTCGCTGGTGCATGGCCGGGCCGAAGTCATCATCGCCAAGCAGCGCCATGGCCCGACCGGCACCGTCGACTTGCAATTCGAAGGCCAGTTCACCCGGTTCAGCGACCTCGTCCAGGACAGCCATCTGCCCACCTACACGCGCTGACACGCTACGGCGCTCTGTCGGCGAACCGGATCCACTTCGCAGGACATGCGCTTGGCAAGGTTGAACGCCCTGCCGCCGGCGCGTAATGTGCGGCTGTACGACCCGCGTAACGCGTCAGGGATAGTTCCAGGGCCATGAATCTCGTTTCCGAGTTGAAATCGATCACGGCCGGCAGTCCGTTGTCTCCCGAGGCCATCCAGGCGGCGGCGCTTGCGACCTCGACCGGCGTCCTCACCGTCGACCTCGACGCCATTGTCGCGAACTGGCGCAAGCTCGAGAAAACCGGCGTTCCGGCCGAATGCGCCGGGGTGGTCAAGGCCGACGCCTATGGCTGCGGGCTTGCGCCGGTCATGCAGGCACTGGCGGCGGCAGGCTGCAAGACCTTTTTCGTCGCCACCCTCGACGAAGCCCGCGCGGCGCGCGCCGCGGTGCCCTCGGCCACGATCTACGCCCTCGATGGCTTCTTCCAGAACAGCGGCGACGCCTATGCCAAGATCGACGCCAGGCCGGTCATCGGCGACCTCAACGAGCTGGCCGAGTGGGACGTGTTCTGCCGGCGTACCGGCTGGGCCGGCGGCGCCGCCATTCACATCGACACCGGAATGAACCGGCTCGGCCTCACTCTGGTGGAGGCCCAGGGCATCGTGCCGCGGATCGTGGCCGGCGATCACGGCATCACGCTGGTGATGAGCCATCTGGCCTGTTCCGAAAGCCTCAACCATCCGCTCAATGGCAAGCAGCTCGCGGCCTTCCGCGAGATCGCCGCGCTTTATTCCGGCGTGCCGGCTTCGCTGGCGAATTCGTCGGGCATCTTCCTGGGGTCGCAATTCGCCTTCGACCTGGTGCGGCCGGGGGCGGCGCTCTACGGCGTCAATCCGACACCGGAGGCCGACAATCCGATGCAAAGCGTGGTCGAACTCAAGGCGCGCATCGTGCAGATCCGCACCATCGAGCGTGGCGACAGTGTCGGCTATGGCGCGACCTGGACCGCGCGGCGGCAGACGCGTCTCGCCATCGTCTCCGCCGGGTACGCCGACGGATATTTTCGCGCCGGCAGCAGCAACGACGGCACCCGCGGCGCCGATGTCGTGGTGGCCGGCAAGCGCTGCCCGATTGCAGGGCGGATTTCCATGGACCTGCTCGCCGTCGATATCACCGATCTCGCGCCCAACGCGGCACGGCGGGGCCATATGGTGACCCTGATCGGCGAAGGCATCACCGTGGACGAACTCGCCCACCACTTCGGCACCTCCGGCTACGAGGTGCTCACCAGCCTCGGCCGGCGCTATGCGCGCATCTACAAGGGTGGCGCGGCAGCGCCCGAGGCTGCAGTGACGTCTCCGGTGGCGGCAACGCCACCGCCAGCAGCCCCGGCATCACCTGCTTCACCATAAATTCCTGCCGTCGACCACCTCTACCGGCACCGCGTCGAGATCGAAATCATCCAGCAACCTGGCACTGACGCCGACGCTCGAATTGTCGAAGTCCGGCTGGCCGGTCGACCAGTCCGGCAACTCCGAATGGGTGCTGCAGCCGCAATTGGCACAGAAATGGTGCTTGACGGTGCGGCCGCCCCACCGATAGGTCGCGACCTTTTCGGCCGGCGTGGTCAGGCGGAACTGCGCGGGCGTGTAATAGGCCCACAGCGCGCCGCGCTTGACGCACAATGAACAGGTGCAGCGGATGACGCTGGCCGGAGCCTCGCTCACCTCGAATTGTGTCTGCCGGCAATGACAGCTTCCCTTGACGGTCATGACCCCTCCACGCCGATTAAATCAGGTATTGTTGCGAAGACCGGACGCTAACCGGGCGCTGCTGCCAACGTTATGTCAGCAGCGTCAGGGCGCGGAAGCCGGATCGGCGACGGTTCCGGATTGAGCTTGGCCGGCTTTTGCGCCTTGCTCGGCAATCCTCCCGCCCTTCCAATTCGTGGAGACGCACCCCTTGAATTTCGTCTTCGTCCTCGCGGTCGGGCTACTCGCCGGCACCATCAGCGGCATCGTCGGCACCGGTTCGTCGATCATGCTGGTGCCGGTGCTGGTGTACGAATTTGGCCCTAAGGAAGCCGTGCCGATCATGGCGGTGGCGGCGGTCATGGCCAACCTGTCGCGGATTCTGGCGTGGTGGCGCGACGTCGACTGGCGCGCCTGTGCCGCCTATTCGGCCAGCGGCATTCCGGCCGCGGCGCTCGGCGCCCGCACGCTGCTGGTGCTGCCGTCCCGCGCCGTCGATATTGCGATCGGCGTGTTTCTGATTGCGATGGTGCCGGTGCGGCACTGGCTCGCCCGCCATGACATCAAGCTTTCGCTCTGGCACCTGGCGGCAGCCGGCGCCGTCATCGGCTATCTCACCGGCATCGTGGTTTCGACCGGGCCGCTGAGCGTGCCGCTGTTTCTGTTCTACGGGCTGACCAAGGGCGCCTTTCTCGCCACCGAGGCGGCGAGTTCGCTCGGGCTTTACCTCAGCAAATCGGCGACGTTCCAGCGCTTCGGCGCGCTGTCGGCGGAGGTGGCGCTGAAGGGATTGATCGCGGGATCCGCTCTGATGATCGGCGCCTTCGTCGCCAAGCGGTTCGTGCTGCGGCTCGATCCGAACGTGTTTCGGCTTGTCATGGATGGCATCATGCTGGCATCGGGACTATCTATGCTGTGGAACGCGGCGCATTCCAGCTAACGGCGACCCTCTCCTCCATGGCCAAGAACACCCTCTCCTTTGTCTGCCAGAACTGCGGCGCGGCCTATAACCGCTGGCAGGGCAAGTGCGAATCCTGCGGCGAGTGGAATACGCTCGCCGAGGAAGACACCACCGGCGTCACCACCATGCCGGCCAGCATTCGTTCCAGGCGCCGCGGCCGGCTGTTCACGCTGGAAAGCCTGACCGGCAAGAGCCACGACGCCCCTCGCCTGTCGTCCGGCCTGGCCGAACTCGATCGCGTCATCGGCGGCGGTTTTGTCCGCGGCTCGGTGCTTTTGGTCGGCGGCGATCCCGGCATCGGCAAATCCACGCTGCTGACCCAGGCCACCAGCCTGCTGGCGCGGGCCGGCCACCGCGCGGTTTACATCTCGGGCGAGGAAGCCACCGCGCAGGTGCGGCTGCGCGCCGAGCGGCTTGGGCTTGCCGACGCGCCGGTGCAGCTGGCCTCCGAAACCTCGGTCGAGGACATCGTCTCGACGCTGTCCGAGGGCGCGGTGCCGCGGCTGATCGTGATCGATTCGATCCAGACCATGTGGACCGACACCGTGGAATCCGCACCCGGCACCGTGACCCAGGTGCGCGCCTCGGCGCAGGCGCTGATCCGGTTCGCCAAAAAATCCGGCGCGGCGATCATCCTGGTCGGCCACGTCACCAAGGACGGCCAGATCGCCGGCCCCCGCGTGGTCGAACACATGGTCGACGCGGTGCTGTCGTTCGAGGGCGAAGGTTCGCAGCAATTCCGTATCCTGCGCGCGGTGAAGAACCGCTTCGGCCCCACCGACGAGATCGGCGTGTTCGAGATGACCGCGCTCGGTCTGCGCGAAGTCTCCAACCCGTCGGAACTGTTCCTGTCCGAACGCGATCTCGGCAGCCCGGGCACGGCGGTGTTCGCCGGCATCGAGGGCACCCGCCCGGTGCTGGTGGAATTGCAGGCGCTGGTGGCGCCGACCACGCTCGGCACGCCGCGGCGTGCCGTGGTGGGCTGGGACGCGAGCCGCCTGTCGATGGTGCTGGCGGTGCTGGAGGCCCATTGCGGCGTCAAGCTGTCGGGCTATGACGTCTACTTCAACGTCGCCGGCGGTTTGCGGATCACCGAGCCGGCGGCTGACCTTGCCGCCGCCGCGGCCTTGGTGTCGTCGCTGGCCAATGCGCCGCTGCCGACGGACGCGGTATATTTCGGCGAGATTTCGCTGTCGGGCGCGGTGCGGCCGGTGCCGCAAGCCTCGGCACGGCTGAAGGAAGCCCTGAAGCTCGGCTTCGGCCGCGCCGTCCTGCCGGAATCGGCGCGCGGCGACGGCGGCGGCGACCTCGGATTGGCCCTCAATACCGTCTCCGGGCTGACCAGCCTGGTGGCGGATATCGCGGCCCGCGGCAGCGCCCGGCCCAAGGGGGACGGCAAAAGCACAGCGCCGGAAAAAAGTGCTGCGGCGGCCCGTTTTGAACGCCAGGAACGCTAGACCGCGCGTGACGTTGGCAGGCTGCGCGGCTATACCAACCGGCGTCGGCGGAACCCGGTCCGCGATGCAATTCACGGATCGGATCGGCGATGCTTTGAGCGTTGGTTAGCGGTTTTCCGGCCTTGCGGGGCGTGCCATATCACCGTCACCTAGGGCAGACGAGATGCCAATTCGCGGTTTTTGAGACTTACGAGCTGACCTGCCGATGCCGATAACTCTTCTCGATCTTGTCCTGCTCGCGGTGATGTTGATCTCGGGCCTGTTGGCGATGGTCCGCGGCTTTATGCGCGAAGTGCTGTCGATTGCGGCATGGGGTACCGCCGCCCTGGTGACGCTTTTCGCGTTCCAGAAACTGCTGCCCACCGCCAAGACCTATTTCAACAACGACACCGTCGCCAGCATCGTGGTGGTGGCCGGCGTTTTCATCGGCACCCTGATCGTCGTCTCGATCATCACGGTGCGGATTTCGGACATGATCCTCGATTCGCGGATCGGAGCGCTGGACCGCACCCTCGGTTTCCTGTTCGGCCTTGCCCGCGGGCTGTTGATTGTCGTGGTTGCGTTCATGTTTTTCAGCTGGCTGGTACCCGACAAGCAGCGGCCGGACTGGGTCACAGGGGCCAAATCGCGGGTGGTACTGCAGGGAACCGGG
Source organism: uncultured Alphaproteobacteria bacterium (assembly GCA_963710235.1). Classification (GTDB taxonomy): domain Bacteria; phylum Pseudomonadota; class Alphaproteobacteria; order Rhizobiales; family Xanthobacteraceae; genus Bradyrhizobium. Next base: position 415,309 of record CAVPZI010000004.1, on the reverse strand, counting down.
GATTGGCTGATGGGGCTCTTGCCTGACGACCCCGAGAACACCATCTTGAAGAGATTCAAGAAGAATAAACCCGATGAGGATCCCACCGACGCCGAGCCGGCAAAACCCGGCACCGGCGATGGATACACCAAGCCTGCCCGCGACAGCTTGAAGAAGCTGATCGATGGCAAGCCCGCCGGACGCTAGAGCATGGCCTTGAAAACCTTGCTCAAACAAATGGATAGCGCTGGATCCTGATGCGGCGAACAAGGGATCCACTGTGAAATGAGAGGCGCGATGGACGAGATACAGAGCCCTTCCGATGACGCAGCCGGATCCAGTCCCGATCAGGACCTTACCGACCAGGATTTGCACGGCGATACGCTTCGCGAGGAATGCGGCGTATTCGGCATCTTTGGCCATCCCGATGCCGCCGCCATCACCGCGCTCGGGCTTCACGCCCTGCAGCACCGTGGCCAGGAGGCCGCCGGCATCGTCTCGTTCGACGGCCAGCGCTTTCACTCCGAACGCCGGCTCGGCCTGGTCGGCGACACCTTCTCCCGCCGCGAAGTGATCGAGCGCCTGCCCGGCTCCGCCGCAGTCGGCCATGTGCGTTATTCCACCACCGGCGAGACCATCCTGCGCAACGTGCAGCCCTTGTTCGCCGAGCTCAATGCCGGCGGCTTCGCGGTCGGCCACAACGGCAATCTCACCAACGGGCTGACACTGCGCCGCGACCTGGTGCGCAACGGCGCCATGATGCAATCCACCACCGACACCGAAGTGATCCTGCATCTCGTGGCGCAGTCGAAGCGTAACCGCTTCATCGATCGCTACATCGAGGCGCTGCGCGCCATCGAGGGCGCCTATTCGCTGGTATCGCTGACCAACAAGAAGCTGATCGGCGCCCGCGATCCGCTCGGCATCCGCCCGCTGGTGCTGGGCGAACTCGACGGCTGCCCGATCATTGCCTCGGAAACCTGCGCGCTCGACATCATCGGCGCCAAATACGTCCGCGACGTCAATCCCGGCGAAGTGGTGGTGTTCGACCGTCACGGCGAACAGAGCCACAAGCCGTTTCCGCCGATGCCGCCGCGCCCCTGCATCTTCGAATACATCTATTTCGCGCGGCCGGATTCCATCGTCGGCGGCCGTGCCGTCTATGACGTTCGCAAGTCGATGGGCGCCGAACTCGCCCGCGAAAGCCACGTCGCCGCCGACGTGGTGGTGCCGGTGCCGGATTCCGGCGTGCCGGCCGCGATCGGCTATTCGCGCGAATGCGGCGTGCCGTTCGAACTCGGCATCATCCGCAACCACTATGTCGGCCGCACCTTCATCCAGCCGACCCAGAGCGTGCGCGAACTCGGCGTGCGAATGAAACACTCCGCCAACCGCGCCGCCATCGAGGGCAAGCGCATCGTGTTGATCGACGACAGCCTGGTGCGCGGCACCACCTCGAAGAAGATCGTCAAGATGATGCGCGACGCCGGCGCCCGCGAGGTGCATTTCCGCATCGCCTCGCCGCCGATCACCCATCCGGATTATTACGGCATCGACACCCCCGATCGCTCGGGCCTGCTCGCCGCCACCCACAACCTGGAAGAGATGCGGCAATTGATCGGCGCCGACACCCTGGCGTTCCTGTCTGTGGACGGCATCTACCGCGCCATGGGCGAGCCCGGTCGCGATCCGGCCTACCCGAAGTTCACCGATCATTGCTTCACCGGCGACTATCCGACCCCGCTCACCGACATGACCCAGACCGAGGCGCAGCCCCGGCAATTGTCGCTGCTGGCGGAGGCGAGCTGAGCCGATCAACATCGGACGGTGCCGTGCCGGCCCCAGGCCGGGCTAGGTCGTAAACATCATGCCTACGACCCAGGACCAGCCATCGCCTGCAATGCCGTAACCGTCTTCCAGTTGCGCGTCGTGGCGCCGACGCCGAGCGCCTTCTCGATCGCGGTGTTGGAAAGTTTTGTCTCGCCGTAGTTGAGCGGACAGTGCAGATAGATCTCGCGGCCCGCCATGCGGCACTGATCGCGACTGCCGGCGAGCGCGTCGAGCTTGTCGCGCGCCGGACGGACCGGCGCAGAATTGAGAAACGTCACGTGCAGCTTGGAGGGATCGACGCCCTTCTGTTTCAGGAACGGATTTCCAGCGACGATGGTTGCCATCTCGGCGGCGCTGCGAACAACCACGGTGACCGGCAACCGCGTCTGCGCGTCCACCCTGGCCTTGATCAATTGCCCGAGCCGCGACGCGCCCTGACGTGAGGTGAAGACAATGTTGCCGCTCTGGACGTAGGTTCTGACATCACCCAACCCGATGTCCTCGCAAGCCTTGCGCAACCACTCCATCTTGAGCGTATTGCCGCCGACATTGACCCCGCGCAACATAGCGATATAAGCGCCCAATCGTATCCCCCGAAGGTTTGATTTTCCCGCATATCGTACCACAGGTCGCCCCGATGAGCCTTCCCCTTGCCTCCCGTATCGCTCTCGTCACCGGCGCCTCGCGTGGCATCGGCCATGCGACCGCGCGTGCGCTGGCCAGGATGGGCGCGCACATCGTTGCGGTGGCGCGAACCCAGGGCGGTCTTGAAGAACTCGACGATGCCATTCGCAGCGAGGGCGGCAGCGCCACCCTGGTGCCGCTCAATCTCACCGACTTCGAAGGCATCGCCCGGCTCGGCGCGGCACTGCATGAACGTCACGGCAAGCTCGACATTCTCGTCGGCAATGCCGGCGTCGCCGGCCCGTCGTCGCCGCTCGGCCACATCGAGCTCAAGCCGTGGAACGACGTGATGGCGATCAACGTCACCGCGAATTTCCAGTTGATCCGCTGCATGGAGCCGCTGCTGCGGCAATCCAGCGCCGGCCGCGCCGTGTTCATCACGTCGGGTGCAGCAAGAAAGGCGTCGGCCTATCTCGGCCCCTACGCGGCCTCGAAATCCGCCGTGGAGACCCTGGCGCGGGTGTGGGCCAACGAGACCGCTTCGACGCCCATCCGGGTCAACCTGTTCAACCCCGGACCGATCCGCACCCGCATGCGCGCGACCGTGATGCCGGGAGAGGATCCCCTGACCCTGGATACGCCGGAACAGGCCGCCGAACTGATCGTGCCGCTGTGCCTGCCGAACTGGACCGACACCGGCAAGGTCTACGACTATCCCACCCGCACGTTGATGAGTTTTCGCGGCCCGGCGTAGCCATTCAATGTCGCAATCCTGGCGCGAACGGGTTCCCACCGACCGTTCTTGTGCTAAGAAGCCATCTTCCGAACATCAGCGGTGCGCAAGACGCCGGATTTTCGGGGACAACACAATCAATCGGCGAAGGGCCAGACCACGCAAGACGGCAAACCCTCGCGTGAAAAACCGGAAGGGAATACTGATGAGGACATTTACTGTTTCGCGGCGGCGCGTGCTCGCGGTGGCGCTGGCGCATGTCGGCTTTGCAAGCTTCGGACTCGCGACCCAGGCATTCGCCCAGGACAAGACCGTCAAGATCGGCGTGCTCAACGACATGTCGAGCCTGTATGCCGACATCGGCGGCCCGAATTCGGTAGTTGCCATCAAGATGGCGATTGAGGATTTCGGGATTGCTGCAGAAGGGCTGGAAGATCGACGTGGTGAGCGGCGATCACCAGAACAAGCCGGATGTCGGCGTCAATATCTCCAGGCAATGGATCGACAACGACAAGGTCGATGTGATCGCCGATACACCGAACTCCGGCGTTGCACTCGCCGTGAGTAATCTCGTCAAGGAGAAGAATTCGGTGCTGCTCAATTCGGGCGCAGCCTCGGCGGACCTCACGGGAAAGGCCTGCACCCCGAACACGATCTCCTACACTTACGACACCTACATGCTGGCCAACGGTACCGGCAAGGCACTCACCAAGGCCGGCGGCGACAGCTGGTTCTTCCTGACCGCCGACTATGCCTTCGGCGCGGCGCTGGAGCGCGACACCACCGCGGTCGTTACCGCCAACGGCGGCAAGGTGCTGGGTGGCGTCAAACATCCGATCAACTCATCGGATTTCTCGTCGTTCCTGCTGCAGGCACAGGCATCCAAGGCCAAGATCGTGGGCCTTGCCAATGCCGGCGGCGACACCACCAATGCGATCAAGCAGGCCTCCGAGTTCGGCATCGTAGCCGGCGGACAGAAGCTTGCCGCACTGCTGCTGTTCATCAATGACGTGCATTCGCTGGGGCTGAAGACGGCGCAGGGCCTGACGTTCACGGAATCCTTTTACTGGGACATGAACGACCAGACCCGCGCCTTCTCGAAGCGGTTTTCGGCGCTCGCCAGCAAGAACGCGATGCCGTCGATGACCCAGGCCGGCAGCTACGCCATGGTGCTGCACTATCTCAAGGCGATGGACGCACTCGGCGGCAATCCGCATGATGGCGCCAAGGTGGTCGCCAAGATGAAGGAAATGCCGACCGACGATCCGCTGTTCGGCAAGGGTCCGCTGCGCGCCGACGGCCGCCGCATCATTCCGGCGTATTTGTTCGAAGTGAAGAAGCCGGAAGAATCGAAATATCCCTGGGATTATTACAAGCTGATCGCGACGATCTCGCCGGAAGACGCCGCCAAGCCACTCGAGGCGAGCGACTGCCCGCTGATCAAGAAATGAACGCATGGACCGGCTGGATCTTTGCGATCCGGCCGGTCCATGGCTCGCTTCCTTAACTCGTCACATGGGGAAATCTCCCGTCCCCCGTTCGTTCCCGCGTGAGCGAAGCTGCATTGAACCTCTCGGCCCGCCGGACGACTGATGACTGGAACCTTTCCCTGCACGGAGGGTTTCAACGGAGTCAGGAGTGCGCCATGCAGGCCATCGTTGAAAAGGTGATGCGCGCCTTCACCCACAAATCTCCGGTTTCGGATGACGCAGCTGGTCGCGGCCGCCAGGAAGCGACTGAATTCGCCACGCAATTGCTGGAAAACTTCAAGCAGCAACTGGCGTTGCGGAGCCGCAACACCGGTCGCGGCTGAATTCCCCAAATTTCAGCCGGCTGCGCCGGCTTTTTCGCGCCGCATCCGCGCCAGCACCGGTACGGCGATGGCCAGCGCCAGCCCGAGCAATACCGACGCCAGCAGGAACGGCGCACCCGGCAACAGCACCGGCGCGCCGGTGCCGATGAAGTAGGCAAATGTCAGCGTAAATAGAAACGGGCCGAGCAGCTGCGACACGCTCTGCACGCTGGTGGTGGCGCCCTGCAGCTGGCCCTGCCGGTCCGAACTGACGAGCTGCGTCATCAACCCCTGGGTCGCGGCGCCAGCTACGCCCCACAACGCCATGACAGGAATACCCAGCCAGAACAGATGGCCTGACGGCGCGGCACCGAAGATCAGAAAACCCACCGCACCGCAGCCGAGCCCGAGCAGCAACGCGTTGCGCTCGCCGAACCGTTTTACGATCGGGCCGATGGCGGCACCCTGCACCACCATGGCGCAGACGCCGACCATCGCCAGCGTCAGGCCCACGGTCTGCTCGTCCCAGCCGTAGCGAAACGTCGCATAGAGCACGAAGGTGCTCGGCAGCACCACATGGGCCAGTTGGGCGATGAAATTCACCACCGACAGGCCGGCGAGCGCGGCGCTCGATCCCAACAGCTTCAGCGCGCCGATCGGATTGGCGCTGCGCCAGCGAAACCGCGCGCGCGATTCCACGGCCAGCGATTCCGGCAGCACCAGCAGGCCGTACAGCGTATTGGCAAAACTCAAACCCGCCGCGACCCAGAACGGCAGCCGCGGATCCATGCCGCCCAACAGGCCGCCGACCGCGGGTCCCAGGATGAAGCCGGCGCCGAACGCCGCGCCGACCTTGCCGAACACCGCGGCGCGCCGTTCCGGCGGCGTGATGTCGGCAATGTAGGCGAATGCCGTCGAGACGCTGGCCGAGGTGATGCCGGAGATCACGCGACCGACGAACAGCCACGTCAGGGAAGGCGCCAGCGCCATCAGGACATAATCGAGCGCGAGGCCGAAATTCGACAGCAGCACCACCGGGCGGCGGCCGAACTGGTCCGACAATGCGCCCAGGACCGGCGAGAACAGGAACTGCATCAGCGCCCACGCGGTGCCGAACAGCCCGAAGATCCGCGCGGCGCTGGCGGTATCGTTGTCGACAAAGCTCTCCACCAGCCTGGGCAGCACCGGCATGATCACGCCGAGCGCGAACATGTCGAGCAGGATGGTGACGAAGATGAAGGCCACCGCGGCCCGGCGCGGCGCCGCTACCGCGATCGGTGTTTCGATCGCGCTGACCGACCGCGGCTCGTCGTTCATGACGGCCGCTTGCGCTTGTGGGCGAACGGATTGGCTTTTTCGCGCAGCGTGATGCGAACCGGCGTGCCCGGCAGTTCGAAGAAGGTCCGCAGGCTGTTGACGAGGTAGCGCAGATAGGATTCCGGCACCGCGTCGGCGCGCGAGCAGAACACCACGAAGCTCGGCGGCCGCGCCTTGGTCTGGGTGACGTAATTCAGCTTCAGCCGCCGGCCCGACACCGCGGGCGGTGGGTTGGCGTCGACCGCCTGCTCGAACCAGCGATTGAGCGATGCGGTCGGCACCCGCCGGTTCCACACCGCGTAAGCGTCCTCGATCGCCTTCATCAGGCGGTCGATGCCCTCGCCCATCAGGCCGGAGACCGCGACGATCGGCACGCCCTTCACCTGCGGCAGCCAATGATCGACATCGGTGCGCAGGGCGGCCACGAGGTTCGCCTGCCGCCCCATCAGATCCCATTTGTTGGCCGCGATCACCAGCGCGCGGCCCTCGCGCTCGATCAGGTCGGCGATGCGCAGGTCCTGCTCCTCGAACTTGCTTTGCGCATCCATCACCAGCACCACGACCTCGGCGAAACGCACGGCGCGCAACGCATCGGCCACCGACAATTTCTCGAGTTTTTCCTCGATCCGCGAACGCCGGCGCAGCCCCGCGGTATCGAACACCCGGAATTCGCGGCCCTGCCAGTTGATCTCCACCGAAATCGAGTCCCGCGTGGTACCGGCCTCGGGCGACGTCAACAGCCGCTCTTCGCCCAGCAGATGATTGATCAAGGTTGATTTGCCGGCATTGGGCCGGCCGACGATGGCGACCCGGATCGGCCGCTTCGAGATATCTGCATCGTCTTCGATGACGTCGTCATCGTCGAATTGCTCCTTCGCCTCGACCGGCTCCGGCATCAGCACCCGCAGCGCGTCGTAGAGGTCGCTCAGGCCCTCGCCGTGCTCGGCGGAAATCTGGATCGGGTCGCCGAGCCCCAGCGCGTAGGATTCCATCGCGCCGATTTCGCCATGCTTGCCTTCGCTCTTGTTGGCGACCAGCACCACCGGCTTGTCGGCACGGCGGGCGAAATCGGCGAAGGCGCGGTCGTTCGGGGTCAGCCCGGCACGGGCGTCGATCACGAACATCAGCGCGTCGGCGAGCGCGATCGCAGTCTCGGTCTGCTCCTGCATCCGCGCGGTCAGCGAACCCTTGGCGCCCTCGTCGAGGCCTGCGGTGTCGATGATGGTGAATTCGAGATCGCCGAGCCTGCCCTGGCCCTCGCGGCGGTCGCGGGTGACGCCGGGCGTATCATCGACCAGCGCGAGTTTCTGTCCGACCAGCCGATTGAACAGCGTCGATTTGCCGACATTGGGCCGGCCGATGATGGCGAAGGTGAAAGACATGGGTGATCCGTGCGCTACCGCGCCTGTTCCGCAATCTGGATAGCGGGTTTGCGATCAAAACAATATGCGCAAATCATCGGTTGAGGCGCGCCGCGCGCGAGCAAGCGGCTTTTAGCGCTGGAATGTACCGCTCGGCATCGGCGCCGGGAACGGCGAGGGCTGCGCCTGTTGCTGGGGCTGCTGCGGCGGCTGGGCTGGGGCCGGCTGCGTGGCCGCATCATCCTTGGGCAACGACGTCGTGCGGCGGCGGACCGGTTTCTTGGGCTTAGGCTCCGGCGGTATCGCCGGGGTGGCGCCTTCCTCCTCGGTGGGCGCCGCATCCGGTTCCTGCGCCGGCGCGGCAGTCACTGCGGTCGGCTTGGACCTGGATTTCGCGCTACGCGGCGCCGGTTTCGGCTCCTCGGCGGCCGGCGGCGGCGACGCCAGCGTGGCGGCATCCTGCGGTTGCTGCCGCTCGACATTGCCCTTGTAGAGCTCTTTCGGCACGCCCGGCTCGAGCCCAGGCACGCCCTCGGGGAACACCGGCTTGCGCTCGCCGGGAAGCTTCTTCTTGGTGTCGAGAAAATCGAGCATGTCCATCGGGTCCCACGACGAACCGAAGCTGCCGCAGCCGGTCAGCACGCCGCACAGCGTGATCAGCAGGGCGAAGGCAATGAGACGTTGCAAACGGCGCATGGACGGATTCTCACTCAACGCTTCGGTCATCGACCGGGCCGCAGCCCGAATTCAGCCAAATCTAATTCAACCAGGTGAAAATCAGGTTTCCACTTTTCTCCTGGTCGGGTTCGGCGGTTCTGCCTCAGCTCTGGTTCTTGCTCAGCTCTTGTCAGCTCTTGGCCACCGGCGGCAGCAGCGCCTGCAGCGCTTCGGCGCGGGTGCGCAGGCTCGCCGGCGTCTCAGCATCGCCGGCGATCAGATCGAGCCAGCGCCGCGTCGCCGTGACGTTGTTGTTGCGCCAGGCCGACATTGCCAGCAGCTCCCGAGCCGAATGCCGATAGGTGGCGCCCGGCGCCGTGGCGCCTTCCAGACGCTGCAGCATGGTTTCGTAGTTCGATGTCTCCAGCAGCAGGCCGGCAGCGCGCAGCCGCGCCAGATCCTGCTCGGGGACGTTGACGCTGCGGTCGGCGGCAATGTCGTCATACAGTTTCACCGCCGCCTGCGGATCGCGCTTGCCGGCTTCCGCCGCCGCGCGCAGCCGCGCCAGGGTGCGGTATCCACCGGGCGCCTCGGCAGCCAGCTTGTTATAGGCGGCTTCGGCCTCGGCATGCTTGTTCTGCTCGGAGAGCTCGGCCGCCTGGTCGAAGGCGGCGCCGGCCTTGGCGGCTTTCTCGGCCTCCAGATACTGGTAACCGCGCCAGCCGCCAACGCCGGCGATGATCAACAGCGCGCCCGCCACGACGTAGACGGAATACCGGTCCCACAGCTGCTTGAGCTGGTCGCGACGTACGTCCTCGTCTACTTCATCAAATAATTCAGACACTTAAGGTAATCCCATCCCCGGTTGGCCGCGTCCCCACGGCGCCGCGTCCCAGCGACATCAGGTCACGGCGGCGGCGATACCCTAGCGATATGGCGGTGGCAAGGCAAAGTAAGCCCAATCAAAGCGTTAACCGCGATGGGTGCGCCCGTTGACGTGCTCCGGCGCGCAGTTTGGGTCATGCTGGGAAAATCGCGGCAGCGGCCGTTCTTGCCGAATTTGAGCTTACCGATAGCGTGCGACGCTGCGCGGTAACCGGTCTAGTGGAAGCCCGAGCCGCTGGTACGCCCAATGGCATTGGCGCCGGCGCCGTTATCCCCGTTCATGGAATTGGCGTCGTTGACTGTGGCCGCCGCATTGCCGAAGTAAAAATGGTTGGGATAGCTTTGGACCGGGGCACGCACCTCCACCGGCCGATACGACCGATGGACCTTCTTCTTGGTTGCAGCGTGTCCGCCGACGGGCAACGCTGCAATACCGACAACGATTGCCGCCACTGTCAAAATTCGCATCGCGCAATCTCCGCTTGTACAGCCCTAATAACCACCAACACCGCCCACAACGGTTGCTTCCGCGCCGCGCCGTTCACGGCTCCGTTAGCGGTATCGGCCCTCCCGCCTGCTCAAGCGCCGACGACGGGAACGCCGATCACGACCGGATGAAACGCAAATGCCAGCGCAAGATAGGCGATAACTCCAACCGCGACGGCAATCAGGTCGTTGCCGGGCCCACCCACCGGTATCGGCGGAGCGCCGGGGTCGGCGCGGCGCTTCAGCGAAATCCGGTCGAACACCGCCCAAGCCAGGAACGATCCGAACAGGACGATGGAGCCGAGATCACCATTGGCGAGGAGATGCGCGGCGGCCCATAATTTCACCCCGGCCAGCATCGGATGCTGCAGCGTGGTGAAAATCCGCCCGCGAATATAGGACGCCACCACCAGGATCACCGCCGGCAGCATCAGCGCCACCGTGATGTGTTTGAGCGCGCGCAGCGTACCGGCGGAAACCCAATGCTCCCAGACGTCGATCATGCCGGTCGCGCGATATTCGGCAAAACCCCAGACCACCAGTGCCAGCCCGGCGATCGCCGCCAGCGCATAACCGATCTTGTAGACGGCCTCCCCCGATGCGGCGATCAGCTGCGCCCGCAACTCGCGCCGGGTGGTCAGGACGTGAACGCCAAGGAACAGCGCGAGGCCGAGGATCATTACGCCAAGTCCCATGATACCTCCTCAATCGCTGCCGGGCACGGTTTGCGCGCCGCAAAATTCCAACTATGGTCCGACGCGCACGGCACCGTTCGCGCCGTTGTCAGGGCCGCGGAACCGGCCCGGGTATAACTCTTTCAGGGATGAGCGCAATGCTGCGAAACGACGCGAAACGGATCTGCCGGCTGACGCTGGCGCTGACGGCGCTGTTATGGCTGCCGGCCATCGCAAAAGCCCAGGACTGGCCGCCGAAGACGGTCCGGATCGTGGTGCCGTTCGCGCCGGGGTCGACACCGGACATGGTCGGCCGCGTGCTCGCCGACAGCCTGCAGGCGCGGCATCCCGGATCGACCTTCGTGGTCGAGAACAAGCCCGGCGCCTCCGGCAACATCGGCACCGACACGGTGGCAAAGGCCGCGCCCGACGGCGCCACCATCGGGATTTCGCTGGGCGGCCCGCTGGCCATCAACACGCTGCTGTTCGCCAAGCTGCCCTATAATCCCGATACCGACCTCGCGCCAATCACGCTCCTGACGCAGCTGCCGAGCGTGCTCGCGGTGCCAACGAACCTCGGCGTGGCGAACGTCGCGGAGTTCGTGGCGAAATTGAAGGCCGACAAAAAAGGCCTCGCTTACGGCTCGATCGGGGCCGGATCGCTGTCGCAGCTGTGCATGGAGGCGATCGCGCAAAAGGCCGGCGCCACCATGGTGCACATTCCCTATGCCGGCTCGCCCAACGCGGTGACCGCCCTGATCCGCGGCGACGTCCAGGCGGCGTGCCTGCCGGCCATCGCGGTGACGCCGCAGCTTGCCGCCGGCACCGTCAAGATTCTCGCGGTCTCGACGCCGGTGCGCTCGCCGTTCCTGCCCGAGGTGCCGACGCTGAAGGAAAGCGGCATCGACGTGCAGTCGGACGCCTGGAACGCTTTGGTCGCGCCCGGCGGCACGCCGGCCGCCATGGTCGCGACCATCAACGCCGAAGTGCGCAAGACCCTGGGAGAGCCCGCCGTGATCGAGAAACTGAAAGTCCAGTTGATCGCGCCGGCGCCTTCTACCCCCGACGAACTGCGCAAGAAAATCTCGGACGAGAAAGCGCTGTGGGCCGACGTGATTCGCGCCGCGAACATCCGGATCGAGTGAGGCGGCGACACCCCCTCACCTGGGTTCCGGCGGCTGCTCCAGCGTCCGATTGTCCACATAGCGGATCATGATCGGACGTCCCGCGATGGCGTCGCCGAGGCCGCTGGTGAATGTCAGCGGGGTGCAACCGTCGAGCGACGAATTGATCGCCTTGAGGTAGGTATCGCGAATGTCCGCCGGTGCCGCGGGCGTAGCGAAGGTAACGCGCGGCGGCGCAATCGGAGTACCGGATTTTTTGAAGCTGAACAGCACCGACATCTGCATGCCGGCGCGCGCCGCATCCGCCGGCGGCGGCGACCAGCAGGACCGCAGCGCCGCGAACAGATCGCCGATGGTGTCGAGGGCATGGTCCGGCTTCTGGTATTTCTCGGCTTCATCGTGGGAAGGTTCGCTCTGGATGGTGAGCTGCAAATTCTGGCCGATCGGATAATCGATCTCGGGGATGCACGGCCCGTGGTTGAACACGCTGCAAAATGACGGCGTGCACGGTTCGCCCGACAGCACGCTGCACGGCGCGTGGGAAAACGGCACCGAATTGATCTGGTGGCGCCTCCAGGCTTGGGCGGATCCGGCCATTACCGTAACCGCGCCGACAATGGCAATGAGTAGAACGACGCGCCGCAGCATGTGACGGCTCTCACGGGATGGCACCGCAACAGACCTAAGTCAGCGCCCCATGCAATCAAGCCGGGACCGCGTCCGCCACTATAAACTTTGTGTTATGCGCGGCCACAGCAATGGACATGGATCGCCGGGAGCGGTCAGCGGGTCCTCTTCACATCCTTGATGCTGGAAAACACGATACCCTCGGCGCGTTCGCGGGTGTAGCCGAGATAGAATTCGTTCTTGGCGAGGTATACCGGATCGCCGTCGACGTCGTCGGCGACGCCGGATCCGTTGGCGGCGATGAAGGCGTCGAGTTTCTTCCTGTCGTCGGACGAGATCCAGCGCGCCAGCTGGAACTCGGACACTTCGAAATCCACCGGCAGCGAATATTCGGCGTCGAGCCGCGCTTTCAGCACGTCGAGTTGCAACGGGCCGACCACGCCGACCAGCGCGGGCGCGCCGTCGCGCGGCCGAAACACCTGCACCACGCCCTCCTCAGACATCTGCTGCAGGGCTTCCTTGAGCTTCTTGGCCTTCATGGCGTCGGTCAGGCGCACCCGGCGGACGATTTCCGGGGCGAACGAAGGCACGCCGACGAAGGTGACGTCCTCGCCTTCGGTCAGGGTATCGCCGATCCGCAGCGTGCCGTGATTGGGAATGCCGACCACGTCGCCGGCAAAGGCCTCGTCCGCCAGCGCGCGATCCTGGGCGAAGAAGAATTGCGGCGACGACAGCGACATGTTCTTGCCGGTGCGCACCAGCTTGGCCTTCATGCCGCGCGTCAGTTTGCCCGAGCACAGCCGGGCAAAGGCAATGCGATCGCGGTGGTTGGGATCCATGTTGGCCTGGATCTTGAACACGAACGCGGTCATCCGCGACTCGCTCGCCTCGACCTTGCGCAGATTGCTGTCCTGGGCGCGCGGCGGCGGCGCGAACTTGCCGAGGCCTTCCAGCAGGTCGCCGACGCCGAAATTGCGCAGCGCCGAGCCGAAATACACCGGGGTGAGATGGCCCTCGCGGAACGCCTCGAGTTCGAACGGCTTGCAGGCCTCCGATACCAGCGCCAGTTCGTCCTTGACCTCGCCGACGTCGAGATTGGCGTTGCGGCCGGCGAGATCGGCGATGTCGATCTGCTGCGCCGCGCCGGTCTTGGCGCCGCCGCCCTCCAGCAGGCGGACGCCACCGGTGGCGATGTCATAGGTGCCGAGAAAATCGCGGCCGCGGCCGACCGGCCAGGTCATCGGCGTGGTGTCGAGCGCCAGGGTCTTTTCGATTTCGTCCAGGAGCTCGAACGTATCGCGGCTCTCGCGGTCCATCTTGTTGATGAACGTGATGATGGGAATGTCGCGCAGGCGGCAGACCTCGAACAGCTTTCGGGTCCGCGCCTCGATGCCCTTGGCCGCGTCGATCACCATGACCGCCGAATCCACCGCCGTCAGGGTCCGGTAGGTGTCTTCGGAAAAGTCTTCGTGGCCCGGCGTGTCCAAAAGGTTGAACACGAGGCCCTCGAATTCGAAGGTCATCACCGAGGTCACCACCGAGATGCCGCGGTCGCGCTCGATCTTCATCCAGTCGGAGCGGGTATTGCGGCGTTCGCCCTTGGCCTTGACCTGGCCGGCCAGGTTGATGGCGCCGCCGAACAGCAGCAGCTTTTCGGTCAGCGTGGTCTTGCCGGCGTCGGGATGCGAGATGATCGCAAAGGTGCGCCGACGCGCCACCTCCATCGCCAGAGGCGAGCGCGGCGACGGGGGCAGGTCGGCAGTCAGGGCAAGGTCGGACATCAGCGAGCCTGTGGCAGGGAAACCGGGCGCAATCAAGGGCGATTTACAGCCGCCCACACGCGCCAAACCGGACCGCGGCGCCGCCCCGGTCCAAAGCGCTATATAGGGAGCACCGCCACCATCTCCACCGTGCGGAACCGATGGGTCCGGTCAGTGCAGCAGCCTGACCGCCCAGTAGGTCAGCGCCGCGACCAGCGCCGAGGCCGGAATCGTGATCACCCAGGCATAGACGATCGAACTCGCCACGTTCCAGCGGACCGCCGAGACCCGCCGCGCCGCGCCGACGCCGACGATGGCGCCGGTGATGGTGTGGGTGGTCGACACCGGCACGCCGAGAAAGGTCGCCATGAACAGCGTTGCGGCGCCACCGGTCTCGGCGCAAAAGCCCTGCATCGGGGTCAGCTTGGTGATCCGCAGTCCCATGGTGCGCACGATCCGCCAGCCGCCCATCAGCGTACCCAGCGCCATCGCGGCCTGGCACGCCAGCACGACCCAGAATGGGACAAAGAACTCCTTGCCGAGCTGGCCCTGCGAGTACAAAAGCACCGCGATGATGCCCATGGTCTTTTGCGCGTCGTTGCCGCCATGGCCGAGCGAATACAGCGACGCCGAGACGAACTGCAGGATGCGGAAGGCGCGATCGACCGCGAACGGTGTCGAGCGCACCGACGCCCAGGACACGATCGCCACCAGCACTAATGCCAGCAAGAATCCGACCACCGGTGACAGCACGATGGCCAGCAGCGCCTTGCTCAGTCCGCCCCAGACGGCCGCTGACAGGCCGGCCTTGGCCAGCCCGGCCCCGAGCAGGCCGCCGATCAGGGCGTGCGAACTGCTGGAAGGAATCCCCAGCGCCCAGGTAATAACATTCCAGACGATGGCGCCCATCAGGGCGGCAAAGATCACTGCGGAGTCGATGATCGTCGGATCGATGATGCCGGTGCCGATGGTTTGGGCGACATGGAGCCCGAACACCAGGAAGGCGACAAAATTGAAAAACGCCGCCCAGAACACCGCATAGTGCGGCCGCAATACCCGGGTCGACACGATGGTCGCAATCGAATTCGCGGCGTCGTGCAAGCCGTTGAGAAAATCGAACAGCAGCGCGACCGCAATCAGGCCGATCAGGATCGGAAGACCTAGCGTGGCGTCCACTGCGCGGCCCTGCCCTATACCTGTTCGATTACGATGCTGTTGATCTCGTTGGCGACGTCATCGAAGCGGTCGGCGACCTTCTCGAGATGGTCGTAGATCTCGGCGCCGACGATGAAATCCATGGTGTTGGCGTTGCGGTGCTTGAGGAACAGCTCCTTCAGCCCGATATCGTGCAGGTCGTCGACACGGCCCTCGAGCTTGCCCAGTTCCTCGGTGATGGCGGTCAACAGCCCGACATTATCGCCGATCGATTTCATCAGCGGCAAGGCCCGGCCAACCAGGTTGGCGCATTCCACCAGCAGCGTGCCGATCTCGCGCATCGGCGGCTCGAAGCTGCGAACCTCGAACAGGATGACGGCCTTGGCGGTCTGCTGCATCTGGTCGATGGCATCGTCCATCGAGGTGATGAGATTCTTGATGTCGACGCGATCGAACGGGGTGATGAAGGTACGGCGCACCGCGGTCAACACCTCGCGGGTGATGCTGTCGGCATCGCTCTCGAATTGATTGACGCGCTGGCAGTACACCGGCGTTTCGTCGCCGCCGCGCAGCATGCCGAGCAAGGCTTCCGCGCCCTGCACCACCGTCACCGAGTGGCGGGCAAACAGGTCGAAAAATCGCTCTTCGCGCGGCAAAAAGGCCCGAAACCAGCGCAGCATGATGGTGTCCAGTCGGTATAAGGACGCGCCGGCGGCGCGCCGTCACAAAACCGTCATACACCACTTTGCGGCCAAACCAACCATGGCCGCAGCACCCGGCCGGTGTCATCCACCGCTTCGTGGCGGACAAAGTTCCGCAAATACCGGCCGTCAGAGCGAGCGCTTGAAATAGTGCGCGATTTCACCGATCACGCCGCGGCGGAACGTCAGCACGCAGACCACGAAAATGACGCCCTGGATCACCTGCACCCATTGCCCGAAGCTGGCGAGGTACTGCTGCATGGCGACGATGACGAAAGCGCCGACCACCGGGCCGAACACGGTGCCGAGCCCGCCGACCAGCGTCATCAGCACGATTTCGCCGGACATCGACCAGTGCACGTCGGTCAGCGACGCGTTCTGGGCGACAAACACTTTCAGCGCGCCGGCGAAGCCGGCGAGCGTTCCGGACAGAATATAGGCCACAAGCTTGTACTGGTCGGTCTTGTAGCCCAGCGAGATTGCGCGCTGCTCGTTCTCGCGGATCGATTTCAGCACCTCGCCGAACGGCGAATTGATGGTGCGGTAGATCAGCAGGAAGCCGAACAGGAAGCCGGCGAGGATGACGTAATAGAGCGTGGTCGGCTGGGCCAGGTTGATGATGCCGAACAGACGGCCCTGCGGAATGCCCTGGATGCCGTCCTCGCCATGGGTGAACGGCGTCTGCAGGTAGATGAAATACAACAGTTGCGACAGCGCCAGCGTGATCATCGCGAAATAGATGCCTTGCCGCCGGATCGCGACCAGGCCGGTGATGACGGCAAGTGCCGCAGCACCTGCGGTGCCGGCCACGATGCCCAGTTCCGGCGACAGGCCCCACACCTTCAGGGCATGGGCGCTGATATAACCGGCGGTGCCGAGAAACATGGCGTGGCCGAACGACAACAGCCCGCCATAGCCGATCAACAGGTTGAAGGCGCAGGCCAGCAGCGCGAAGCACAGCGCCTGCATGACAAAAAACGGATAGATCCCGGTCAGCGGCACGATGGCGAGCAAGGCGGCCATGACGGCAAAGGCGATCATCTCGTCGCGGACGGCGCGGCCGGAGGCAGGAACGGTGTCGTCGGTCAAAGCTGTCATGTCAGGTCGCCCGTCCGGTCAGTCCCGATGGTTTGACCAGAAGCACCAGCACCATCAGGACAAAGACCACGGTGTTGGAAGCTTCCGGATAAAAATACTTGGTGAGGCCCTCGATGATGCCGAGGGCAAACCCGGTGATGATCGAGCCCATGATCGAACCCATGCCGCCGATCACCACCACCGCGAACACCACGATGATGAGATCGGCGCCCATCAGCGGCCGCACCTGGTTGATCGGCGCCGACAACACCCCGGCGAGCGCGGCGAGACCGACGCCAAGGCCGTAGGTCAGCGTGATCATCCGGGGCACATTGATGCCGAAGGCGCGCACCAGCGTCGGATTTTCGGTGGCCGCGCGCAAATAGGCGCCGAGCCGGGTCCGTTCGATCAGGAACCAGGTCAACAGACAGATCACCAGCGAAAACACCACGACCCAGCCGCGGTAGACCGGCAGGAACATGAAGCCGAGATTGATGGCGCCCCTGAGTTGGTCCGGGATCGCGTAGGGCAAACCGGATGAGCCGAAATAGTTCTGGAACACGCCCTGGATGATCAGCGCCAGCCCGAACGTCAGCAACAACCCGTAGAGATGATCCAGTCCCGCGAGCCATTGCAGCATGGTGCGTTCCAGAATCATGCCGAAGATGCCGACCAGTATCGGGGCCAGGATCAGGGCCGGCCAGTAGCCGATCCCTAGAACGTTGAGCAGGAAATAGGCACAGAACGCTCCGACCATGTAGAGCGCGCCATGGGCGAAGTTGATGATGTTGAGCATACCGAAGATGACCGCGAGGCCGAGACTCAACAGCGCATAGAACGAGCCGTTGATCAGCCCGACCAGGAGTTGCGCGGATAGCGCCGGCAGATTGATCGACATGGTGCTCTCGTGCCCGATGGAACAGAGATCGCCCGCCGGCGCGGCGCCGGCGGGCAAATGGTCGGCTACTTCTTCAGCAATGCACAGGTGCTCTTGTCGAGCGGCGTAAAGGCCTGGTCGCCCGGAACCTTGCCGACCAGTTTGTAGAAATCCCACGGTGACTTGGATTCCGCGGGCTTCTTGACCTCGTACAAATAGGCGTCGTGGATGGTGCGGCCGTTGGGCTGGATCAGGCCCTTGCCGAACAACGGATCGTCGGTCGGCATCGACTTCATCTGCTCGACCACCTTGATGCCGTCATGCGGATTGCCGCCGAGCGCGTCCAGCGCCTTGAAGTAATGCAGGAGCCCGGCATAGACGCCAGCCTGAACCATGGTGGGCGGCGCGCCGTTTTTCATGCGCTCGGCGAATTTCTTCGAGAACGCCCGGGTCGCATCGTTGGTGTCCCAATAGAAGGTTTCGGTGAAGTTCAGCCCCTGCGCGGTCTCGAGTCCGATCGCCTTGACGTCGGTGATGAAGAGCAGGAGCGCTGCCAGCTTCTGTCCGCTCTTGGTGATGCCGAATTCGGCCGCCTGCTTGATCGAGTTGGTGGTGTCACCTCCGGCATTGGCGAGGCCGATCACCTTGGCCTTGGAGGCTTGCGCCTGCAGCAGGAACGAGGAGAAGTCGGCCGTGTTGAGCGGATGCTTGACGCCGCCGACCACCTTGCCGCCGTTGGCGGTAATGACCGCGGTGGTGTCGCGCTCCAGCGCCGCGCCGAAGGCATAGTCGGCGGTGAGGAAGAACCAGCTATCGCCGCCCGCCTTCACCAGCGCCTGGCCAGTGGAATGGGCCAGCATGTAGGTGTCGTAGGTCCAGTGCACCGTGTTGGGCGAGCACTGCGCATTGGTCAGATCCGAGGTCGCCGCGCCCGAATTGATGTAGACGCCATTCTTTTCCTTGATCACGTTGTTGACGGCCAGCGCAACGCCGGAGTTCGGCACGTCGACGATGACGTCGACCTTGTCGACGTCGAACCACTGCCGCGCAATGCTGGTGCCGATGTCGGGCTTGTTCTGGTGATCGCCGGAGATGATGTCGATCTTCCAGCCCTTGCCCTGCAGGCCGGAGTCCTCGGCCGCCATTTGCGCTGCCAGCGTCGAGCCGGGACCGCCGAGATCGGCGTAGAGGCCCGACTGATCGCTCAGCGATCCGATCTTGACGGTCTTGTCCAGCGCCATGGCCATGCTTGCCGTCGCCAGCGTCAGCGCCGTTCCAAGCAACAGCGCCGCGATTTTGTTTTTCATGTGTTTCTCCTTTTTTGAATCGTTTCGCGGCTCAAACGCCGAGATAGGTATGAAGCTTGTCCATATTGGCCGAAAGTTCGGAATTGGCGAAACCATCGATGATCTTGCCATGCTCGACGATGTAGTAGCGGTCCGCCACCGTGGCGGCGAAGCGGAAATTCTGTTCCACCAGCAGGATGGTAAAGCCTTCCGACTTCAGCCGCGCGATGGTCTGGCCGATCTGCTGGATGATGACCGGTGCGAGCCCCTCGGTCGGCTCGTCCAGCATCAGAAAGCGGGCGCCGGTGCGCAGGATCCGCGCGATCGCCAGCATCTGCTGTTCGCCGCCGGACAGTTTGGTGCCCTGGCTGTTCAGCCGTTCCTTGAGGTTGGGAAACAGCTCGAAGATCTGGTCCAGCGACAGGCCGCCGCTCCGCACCATCGGCGGCAGTAGCAGGTTTTCGCGAACGTCGAGGCTGGCGAAGATGCCGCGCTCTTCCGGGCAGAACGCCACCCCCAGCCGCGCGATCTTGTCCGACGAACGGCGCGAGATGTCATGGTCGTCGAAGTGGATCGAACCGGTGCGCTTGCCGATGATGCCCATCACCGATTTGAGCGTCGTGGTCTTGCCGGCGCCGTTGCGGCCGAGCAGCGTCACCACCTCGCCGGCATTGACGTTGAAATTGATGCCGTGAAGGATATGCGATTCGCCGTACCAGGCTTCGAGATTGGCAACCGTCAGCAACGGCTTGCCGGCAGCGGCGCCGGTTGTGATCGGCGCGGCCGTCTTCACATCAGCCATGACCGGCCCCCAGATAGGCTTCCTTGACCCGCTCGTCTTTGGTCAGCTCGGCGTAGTTGCCTTCCGCCAGCACATGGCCGCGGGTCAGGACCGTGATGATGTCCGACAGGTTGGCGACGACGCTCAGATTGTGCTCGACCATCAGGATGGTGTATTTCGCCGAGATGCGCTTGATCAGCGTCGCGATCTTGTCGATGTCCTCGTGACCCATGCCGGCCATCGGCTCGTCCAGCAGCATCATTTCCGGATCGAGCGCGAGCGTGGTGGCGATTTCCAGCGCGCGCTTGCGCCCATAGGGCATTTCGACCGCCGGCGTCGTGGCAAACTCGCTTAAGCCCACGTCATCGAGGAGTTCATGGGCACGCCCGTTGAATCGGTCGAGTACGCTTTTGGAGCGCCAGAAATCGAATGAATGGCCGTGCTGGCGCTGCAGCGCCACCCGGACGTTTTCGAGCGCGGTCAGGTGCGGAAACACCGCCGAAATCTGGAACGAGCGCACGAGGCCGAGCCGCGCCACATCGGCAGGCGCCAGCGCGGTGATGTCCGCGCCCTTGTAGCGAATCTGGCCGGCCGAGGGTTTGAGAAACTTGGTCAAGAGGTTGAAGCATGTGGTCTTGCCGGCCCCGTTGGGGCCGATCAGCGCATGGATGCTGCCACGGCGAACTCGCAGATTAACGTCGCGGACGGCGAAAAAACCCGCGAATTCCTTGGTCAATCCGTGGGTTTCAAGAATGAACTCATCGGCCAATCAAATTTCCCCCTCGAGCTTTCGCCGGCTGATCACCGTCCAGATGTCACACCCGTATTGCAGTATGTGACTTGTACGAGTTGTCGCGCGTGGCCGAATTTGCTGCTGCCTGGTTTCCGGCGGCGCGCTTGGAAGTTGCGTCGCCGGCCGGCAGCCTCGGGCGGAATATGCCGTCAACGGCGGGGTTTACGCAAGGTGCAAAGCTGGGCAATCGGCGTTTGCGCGCGGGCTTGAGGATTGGCCATTGGTCCAATAGCCAAACCTTGTGCCTTGGCCATTGGGCCGAGGGTTCCAATCAAGAGTTGCTTCGAATGCGATTGTCCCTCTTCACGGAATATTTGTGCTGAGACGCGATGATCAAGTCCTGCCCGTCATGGAATGCCGCCATGAATCCCGAATTGGTTTTTTCGAGTGCTTCTCCCTCGATCGTCAGGTCCGTGAAGCAACTCGACCTGCTCAACGCCTGGCTGCGCGCATTCGCCAGGCGCAAGACCCTGCCTCGCCTCGCCGACTACGAGCCCGACCGCATCGACGATGAACTGGCTGACATGATGACGTTCGATGTAGTCGGCGAAGGCGACGCGGCGCGGTTCCTGATTACCCAGGAAGGTACCCGGCTGACCAGCGCCTACGGCAGTGAGCCTTGCGAGCCGAACCAGCAGACCAGGCGCTATCTGGATGACGCCGTGGGACCCGTTCGCTACCAGCGCCTGGTTGCGCTGTACCGCGCCTGCCTTTCCGCACGGCGTCCGGTCTATTCAGTCTCGAAGGTTTACGACGTCGACGGCAAGGAGGTGTCCTATGAGCGCCTGCTCCTGCCGTTCGGCAACGCGCCCGCCGTCGGTCACATCATCGGATCCTTCAAGGCGATCAGCATCGAGGGCGGCTTCAAGATCAAGGACCTGATGCGCATCCGCGCCGACGATCGGTCCACCATCATGGTCAGAGCCGTGATCGATCGCGACGTCGTGCGCGGCAAGTCCGGCCATCGCCTTGCCGACGATCTCGAGTTCAGCTGAAGTTCGTCCGGATTTTGCCGTCGTCGGCGGTCGGGTCTACTTCACTTCCCTGGCATAGATCTCGGGCTTGAACCCGACCACGAGCTTGTTGCCCAGATCGAGCACCGGCCGCTTGATCATCGAAGGCCGCGCCAGCATCAGCGCGATCGCCCTGGTTTCGTTGAGGTTGTCCTTGTCGGCGTCGTCGAGCTTGCGGAATGTGGTGCCGGCGCGGTTGAGCAGGGCTTCCCAACCGACCTGTTTGGCCCACTTCACCAGCCGCGTGCGGTCGATGCCCTCGGCCTTGTAGTCGTGAAAGCCGTAGGCGACGCGGTGGCTGTCCAGCCAGCCGCGGGCCTTCTTCATGGTGTCGCAGTTCTTGATGCCGTAGATCGTGACCGATGTCGCCATGCCTGGTCCGCCCTCGCCGAGACGGCGGCAGCTTCCCCGAAACGGTCGCGCCCGTCAAAGGGCGCGGGTGGTTCAGGCAATGAGATTTTGAGCAAATCCGCCGGATCACGCTGCGGCGCCGTGCTAGGCTGGCTTTGCGATTCCGTCGCAGAACGGACGCCGCCACGAAAAGGAGCCACCATGGAATTCACCGTGCTGTTTCTGGCTGTCACCATCGTCATGCTGGTTGCCTGGCGTGGTTCGCGATCCGTGGCGCTGACCCTGTTCGGGGTCACGCTCGCGGCCTGCGTCGCCACCTATCTGCATCACGCCACCGATGCGCTGAAACTGTCGTTCTAGAGCATGATCCGGAAAAGTGGAGACCGGTTTTCCGAACAGATCATGCTCAAAAAAGATAAGCCCATGACCCGTGCCATCGCCATCACGCTCAACGCCGTCAGCCTTTATGCCGTAGCGCTGGTGCTGGCGGCGGCCTTCGCGGCGCAGCTCGAGCTGGGTGAGCTGCCCTGCCCGCTTTGCCTGCTGCAACGGCTGCAATTCACGGTGCTGGCGATCGGACCGATCCTGAACATCCGCTTCGGGCCGCGCCCGAGCCACTATGCGATGTCCCTGCTTGCCGCCGCCGCTGGTGCTGCGTTTTCGACGCGCCAGATCCTGCTGCATATCCTGCCCGGCGATGCCGGCTACGGCTCGGCGCTGCTCGGCTACCACTACTACAGCTGGGCCCTGGTCGGCTTTGCCGCCGCCATCGTGCTGCTTGCCGCCATGCTGCTGTTCGACCGCCAGTTCGAGGAGGACTCGGCGCGGCCTGGCGTACCCGACACGTTCGCAACCGTCGCGGTCTGGCTGGTGATCGGCCTCACCGCGCTGAATTTCGTGTCGACGCTGTTGGAGTGCGGGTTCGGCGCCTGCGCTGACAATCCGGTGATGTACGAACTTCTCAAACGCGCCCGTTGAACGCGCTACCGCGCCGGCGGGCGCTTGCTGAACGATTTACCCGGCAAGGGATACATCGGCGGCAAATCCATTGGCCGCTCGGGAAAATGAAAGTCGTTGTCGAGCATCCAGCGGCCGGCGAACTTGTCCCAGAATCGGATCGCGTCGAATTGCCGGGCGAATTGAAAGGTGCGCCAGCGTACCCCGATGCGCTCGAGAATTTCGCCGGTCGGGTCGAACGGGACGCCATTGTAGTAACAGCAGGCAACGATGTCGTCGTAGTTCTCCTGGAGATAGGCGTCATCGAGGGCGACATGGTAGCGATGCGAGGCCTTCCAGTATTTGCCGTGGCTCTCGGTCCGGCGCGGCCGGAATCCCGGATAGGTCTTGAGGAACTCGGGAATCCGGGCGATCGCCACCGCGATGCGCCGCGCCTCATCGGCGGTGAGATGATGCTCGCCGAAGCTGTAGTGTTTCAGATCCTCCCGGCAAAATACCGTTGCCAGCCGTATGCCATTGGCATCGCTGACATAATAGCAATCCTCGCTGGGCCGCTCGACGCTCCAGGGAGTTGGGAACCGGCGTTTCTCGCTCATGCCCATATGAGAACAAAACATGAACAATAGTCAAGCCATCACATCCGCGTTGGGAGGCCGGCCGTCGCGCGACGGCGACGGACCTTTTGCTGCCGGCGATCGTTCAGTTTCGATTGAAGGCGCTTCGCGCGCAGGGTCCGGAAAGGCCCGCCTCGTTCAACGATAGCCGAGAGCATGCGGGCCATGCCGCACCAGTCTGTAGAGTCTTCCCTCCGCCACGGCATGACCGACATCGAACCAGGGCTGCGGCTGCACTTCGTCAGCGCCGGTGACGGCGCGCGGACCATTCTGTTGCTGCACGGGTTTCCGCAAACCTGGTGGGAATGGCATCGCGTGATCCCTCCATTGGTCGACGCCGGGTTTCGCGTCATCGCCCCTGACTATCGCGGCGCCGGCAACTCGTCGCGGCCGCTCGGCGGCTATGACAAGCGCACCATGGCAAAGGACATCCACCGCCTGCTGCATGAGCGTCTCGAGATCACCGGCCCCTTCACCGTGGTCGGGCACGATATCGGACTGATGATCGCCTATGCCTACGCGCAAGCCTATCGCGGCGAGGTCTCCCAACTGGTGGTGATGGACGCGCCGCTGCCGGGCACCGCGGTGTTCGAGCGGCTGCGCGCCGATCCGCGCCTTTGGCAGTTTGCCTTTCACGGTGCCCGCGATGTGCCGGAAATGCTGGTCATGGGGCGCGAACGGCAATACCTGCAGGCGTTCTTCAACGCCCGCGCGTTCGATCCCTCCGCCATTAGCGCAGGCGATTTCGAAATCTACGTCTCGGCCTATTCCGCGCCGGGCGCGATGCGTGCCGGCTTCGAGGTCTATCGCGCCTTCGATCAGGACATCAGCGACAACCGCGATGCGATCAGGCGCGAGGGCAAACTCACCTTGCCGGTTCTGGCGGTCGGCGGCGCCGCCAGCACCACCGGCCCCTTGATGGGCGAAATGATGCGCGAGGTTGCCGACAATGTGACCAGCTTCCGGGTGCCCGGCACCGGACACTGGATCGCCGAGGAAAATCCATCGATCTTCACGGCGGAACTGCTCAAGTTCATCGGGGCCGCGGCTACCTGGACCTGAGTCTTTGAGGCTCGGGCCAGCACTACCCTACTGCGCGGTCCGGCCACCATCGACCAGCAACGAGGTTCCGGTGACGAACGCCGACGCGTCGCTGGCGAGCAACAGCACCGCACCCCTCGCATCCTCGACGCGGCCTTCGCAACACTTGCCGTCATGATGCGGCTTTCGCCTGAAGCGGTGAACGGATTGCAAACACCTGCCGGTAGATCATCGAATCCTTGGGCGCGAGACCCGGATTGCTGCGACGAAGCCAATCGACCGCCTGCTCGACCGCGGCGATATCGATGGCCTCGATCAGCACCATGGCCGCGAAGGAGCGGTCGTCCTGCCGCATGGCCTTTTCGTTGGTGCGGATGGTAGTGCCGGCCTGATCGACCTTGAGCCAGCGCACCGCGACGATGCGATCCTGTTTGACCAGTTCGGCCACGACCGACGCGGTCATGGCCGCGCCGCCATCAGCCAGCAGCAACGGCAGCACGACGCCACCCTCACCGACCCCCGCGGTCGCCGCCACCTCACCGCCACCGCGGACGAAATTGCCGAGTATCGGCATGATCCGCTGCGACCAGGCTGACGGCGCGTTCAGCCGGGCCAGGTAACCGTCGCTGGACAGTACGGCTGGCGATGCGAGTTCATAGAGAATGAAATAGCGCTGCAGCGACGGCGCTTCCGCCCGGAACACCCTGCTGCCGGCAAAACCGTTGATGCCGACGCGTTCGCTGGTGTGCTCCCGCGTAAGCCAGTGCAGATAGTCGGTCTCCTGCTCCGCGGTAACATCGCTCCAGATCGCCAGAAAGCCCGCACTTGGCATGTCGCTGTCCTTCTCCGTCACGCAGTCGGATGTTGGTAGAATTCGATAGTGCGCCGCAGCCCATCATTCAAAGCGGTAACCGGCAGACGGCCGAGCACGACGGACGGATCGTGCGCCTCGATCTCGGCTGCGACCGGCAGCGGCGCGCCGGCCGCGGTGAGCGCGGCGCCCGGCACCAGAGCTGTGATGGCTGCAATGACCTGATCGATGGTGGCTACACTGCCGCGCAGATTGAAGACATGGGCGCCGTCATACTTGCGCAACAGCGCGGCCTCGAACGCCGCGGCGACGTCGTCGACGAAAATCAGGTCAGTCTTGCCGGTGATGGGAATGGTGTAAGGCCGGTTCTCGGCGGCGGCGCGGCAGGCGAGACTCGGACCGGCGCTGCCACCGATCTCGCGGCCCGGACCATAGACAACGAGGGGACGAAAGCCGACGCTGGCGATGCCGTGATCCCCGGCGTAGGCGCGGGCGCAACCCTCGCAGGCGAGTTTGAAGGCGCCGTAGAGCGTAGTCGGACGCGGCATGATGCCGTCGACCGGGCCGAACACCCCGGCACTGCTGGCATAGGCCACCTGGCGCATGCCATGGGCTTTCGCGGCTTCGAAGACGTTGATGGTGCCGATCAGGTTGACGTTGGCGCCGAGCACCGGATCGGCCAGGCAGGCCGGCGTCAACAATGCTGCAAGATGGGCGATGCCGTCGCAGCCCTCGCTGGCGCGCACGACATCTTCCGTCTTCGATACGTCGCCGGTCCGCCACTCGACCGCCGCGACACCATCGCCGGCGATGGCGCGCATGGTATGGTCGTCGGCGCTGCGATCGAGGACGCGGACCGCGTGGCCACCCGCCAGCAGGCGCTTCGAAATCCAGGCGCCGAGAAAGCCGGCGCCGCCGGTCACGAGAAACTTCATGATACCCTGCTCCCGATCACTCATTCCGACTGGGCGAGCACCTTGCGCGCGCCGGCAATCGCCCGGTGCGCACGTTCCAACGCCGGCATGCGCGCCGCAAGGTCTTTCATCGGAAGCTCGAGGCTGATCGGCGCGCCCGTGGGCAACAGACGGATCAGTTCAGCCAGCGGCAGGCCACCCTCCCCTGGAATCAGCCGGGCCACGCGCGCCTCATCGGTGATCGCGGCGAGGCTTGGCGGGAGTTTCGCCGGCGCGTCGCAGATCTGGGCATAGCCGAGAAAATTCCGGTCGACCGCCGCCACATCGGCGATCGATCCGCCGGATCGCGACAGATGCAACGAGTCGATGAGGATCTTGAGATTGGGTGCAGCAGCGTTGCGCACGATCCGCTCGGCATCCCCGATGGTGCGGACGTCTGAAAACGGCATGAATTCCAGGTCGACGGCCAGTCCATACGGCGCGACGCGGACACAGAGATCGGCCAGCATGTCGGTAACGAGCCGTTCGTCCGGATCGTTGCCCGACACCTTGACCCGTTTGGCCCCGAGCCGCGCGGCCGCCTCGAACAACGGCGTGAAATCGTCAAGCCGGGTTTGCCGACGCAGCCGGATCAATTCGATGTCGAAGACACCGATGCCGGTATCGGACATGCGTTGCAGGGTCTCGCGCCGCATCGGCGTGTCGCTGAACATCGGATAATCGATGTCTTCCGGAACGGCCTTGGCGAGGCGCAGATCGACGCTGTCATAGCCGGCGTCATGGGCGACGCTGATGACCTCGGGCGGGCTCAATTCAATGACGGTGAGATGGGCGAGTGAAATCGGTCTGCGCATGGTTGTTGTCCTGCTGTCCTGGGTCGTCAGCTCTTCACTGCGCCCGTAGGCCAATCGCAGGCCAGGAGCGCCGTCCAGACGAAGCGAATCGATCAGGTGGGCGCGAGGTTGCTCCCGAGACTGGGCCAGGCCGGACCGTCATCGGCCTTGGGCAGCAATCCGCGCTCGACGGTTTGCCGGAAGCGTTCCCGCATCTTGTAGATATGGGTGGAAAGAATGGCTTCGGCGTCGCTCAACTTACCCGCGGCGAAAGCATCGATCAGTTGCGCATGCTCGCTGATCGGGCCGCTGCGCATGCCAGCCTGTGGCATCAACAGATGGGTGCGCAGCGTCGCTATTCGACCCGATATCAGCCCGTAGGCCTTGACCAGATACTGATTGCCGCAATTGTCGAAGAAGGCGGTATGAAAATCGCTGTCCGCGTAAGCCGACGCCAGATGATTGCTGCCGATCTCGGCATCCTCCATCGCGGCGTTGGCCCTGCGCATCGCCGCCAAGGTCGGATCCTTGGCGCGTGCATGGCAAAGCGCCATGGCCCGGCCTTCCATCATGACGCGGAATTCGCACAGTTCAGCGACGTCCACTTCCGACGGCAGGAACACATAGCTGCCGCGTTGCGGGGCGATGTCGATCAGCCCCTGCAATTGCAGCGCGCTCAACGCCTCCCGCACCGGCGTCCGGCTGACACCCAATGACGCCGCCAGTTTGTCTTCCGACAGCGCTTCGCCGAGCTTGAATTCAGCGTCGATGATGGCGCTCTTCAGTCTTTCGGTAACGGCCGCGGTCAGCGACGGCGGACGGGCAACGGCAATCTTTCGCACATCCACGCTCCAGGCTTCGGTTCATTGTACCCTAGACTCTGGAATACCGCCATCGCCGCAGCGATCGATCCCGAATTCAGCGGCTTTTGCGTCATATTACCGAAATTCGGCGTCAACCGTGTCAGCCCCCGCCCCGCGCGAGGCGCTCGCGCATGACGCGAATGAAAGCCGGAAAGCTCTGCTCGGGCTCGGCAAGCTCGGGATGCCACAGCTTTTCCCATTCGAACGTCAGCACGCCGTCATAGCCGACCGAGCCAAGCAGCGTCAGCGCCTGATCGAGCGGCAGTTCGCCGGTGCCAAGTTCGACGTAGCGATAGCCAAGTCGCGCCGAGATATCCGTTACCGAGTCCTTGATGTCGCACGACTTCACCCAGGGCCCGACCTCGCGCCAGGCAGCTTCAAGCGGCACCTCGAGCATGCGGAACGGATGATGGATATCCCACAACACGCCGACGGCAGGGTGCGCGGTCGCCTCCATGATCCGGCGCACCAAAGCCGGATCGGTGAAGTCGTCATGGGTTTCCAGCAGAACAACGACACCGCGGGCCGCAGCGTGATCGCCGAGGCGCCGCAACCGTTCGGCGGCGCGGCGCACCGCTTCGGCCCGCGACAGGCCGATTTCGAGCGGACCGCCGAAAACGCGGACGTTCGGGGCGCCAAGATCCGACGGCAAGATCGACATGCGCCTCGGCCGAGCGCAGTCCGGCTTCCAGTTTGTCCTTGTCGGTCTCCATCAGCCGCGTCGATGTCAGCAGCATGCTGGGCGCAAGTCCTGCGGCGCGCAGGCGCTCGCGGCTGCGGGCGCGCTCCGTCGGCGCGAATTCCGGCACCTGGGTGAGATCAAGTTGCCCCAGCACGCCACGGAAGGCCACCGCGTCGAAGCCGTAGTGCCGGCCGTTTTCGAGAATCCGCTCGAACGGCCATTGCGGACAGCCCAGCGTGCTGAACGACAGTTTCATCGCTGATCCTGGCCCCAATCCAGCAATACGCCGATCACCTTGTCCTTCTCCTGGTCGAGGGCGCGGTAGCTGGCGCCGAGTTGATCCGGGCCGACGATGCGCGAGATCAACGGTTCGACGATGAGTTCGCCTTTAGCGATGGCGGCCAGCATCCGCCGCGTCACCTCGCGCTTGTCGAGACCGTCCTGCGCCACGTCGGGAATGACGCGCTCATGCGCACCGGCCAGACGCGCGCCGCTGTGGTGGATCAGCCGGTAGACGTCGAGTTCCACCGTGGTGCGCGGCGAGCCCAGCAGCAGCACGGTGCCCTGCTCCGCCACGAGGCCAAGGCAAACCGGCACCAGCGCCGCATTGCCGGTGGCCTCGACCACGATGGTCGGGCGCAACTCGCCCATCGCCCCCGCCGCATGCGCGGCGAGATTGCCGTCGACCGCGAAGGCGTGTTCGATGCCACAGCGCTTCGCCCAGTCGCAACGCGCCGCCATGGTGTCGAACGCGAAGACCCGCGCGCCGGCGCGCTGGAACAACTGCGCCGCCAGGTTGCCGACGAGCCCCAATCCGACGACGGCGACGGTCTGGTCGGCGACGTCGCCCGCGACGTGCAGCGCAGTGTAGGCGATCTGTGCGAGGCGGGCGAACAGCGCCAGGCGCGGATCGAGACCTTGCGGTAACGCTGTGAGCGTAAACTCGGATTCGGGCACGGTGTTCTCGGAGCCATGTCCGCCCGCGCAATACAATTGGTCACCGGGCGCAAAGCGCGTCACATCCGCACCAACTTCGGTCGCGCGACCCACCGCCGCATAGCCGGGCCTGAATGGGTATTTCGCGAAGGGATGAGAGGGATCCGAAAAGCCGATGTGGGTGCCGTTGAACAGCGCGAGCTCGGTCCCCGGGCTGATCAATGTGTAGGCGGTCTGGATCCTTACATCATCGCGCCCGAGCGGCGGCCGCGGCTCGTCCATCACCACGGCCTGCCCACGGGCGGTTACGACGCAACGGCGGAATGTCGCGCGCGGATCTTGATCAGCGTTCATCGCGATCTCGTTCCGGGGGCAAGCCCGCCCCCGGCGCGGCTCTCTCTATTCCCAGGACCAGCCCGAAAAGTCGTTGGCGTACTGCGGCACTTCCTTCCACATGCCTTTCAGCTTCTTGCTGGAGATGCTGATCAACTGCGGCTGGTACAGGAAGCCGGCCACCGCATCGGTGGCCAGCATGCGCTGTGCGTCGCCGAGCAACTTGGCGCGGTCGGCCTCGGCGGGGGTTTGCACGATCTTCTGGTAGAGCTCTTTGTAAGCGGCCGACTTGTAGCCCATGTAGTAGTCGGACTCCGTCAGCTTGACGAGGTCGAACGGCTCGACATGGGAGACGATGGTCAGGTCGAAGTCGTGCGGCCCGGTCGGCGAGAACACGCCCGATAGCCACTGCGCCCATTCGAGATTCTCGATCTTGGCGACTATGCCGACCTTGGCCAGTTCCGCCGCCAGCACCTCGCCGCCCTGCCGCGCATAGGGCGGCGGCGGCAGCTTGAGGCTGACCTGCAGCGGCGTGGTCACGCCGGCTTCCGCCAGCAGTTTCTTCGACTTCTCGATGTCGAACGGGTTGATGCCCGTGGTGTCGACATAACCCAGCGAGCCCGGCGTATAGAAGCTGCCGATCGGCGTGCCGAATCCGTCTGCCGCACCTTCGATCATCGCCTTGCGGTCGATGGCGGCCAGGATGGCGCGGCGAACGCGGACGTCATCGAACGGCTTTTTGGCGTTGTTGATGGTCACGATGGTCTTGGCCTTGGAGCCGCCGATCAGCACGGTAAACCGCGGATCGGACTTGAACTGCGCCAGACTGCGGCCGGCGGCGACCCGGGGGAACGCATCGACGTCGCCCGACAGCAGCGCTGCCACCTGCGCCGACGCATCGCTGATGAACCGCAGCGTCACCTTGTTCAGCTTGATCGACGAGGCATCGCGATAGTCGGGCCACTTGTTGAGGGTGATCGACGAGCCCTTGGCCCAGGCGCCCAGCACGTACGGCCCGGTACCGACCGGCTGTGTGGCATCGGTCGGGGCGCTCTTCGGCTCGACGATCGAGGCCGACGCCTGGCCCAGCAGGAACGGCAGGTTCGGCTCGGGGTTCTTCATGGTGACGACAACCGTGTCCGCGTCCGGTGTTGCGACCGACGCCATGCTCTGGAACAGGCTCTTGTCCTTGTTGGTGCTGGTCGGAAGCCCGTTGCGTTCGTAGGAGAACTTCACCGCGGCGGAATCGAAAGCTTCGCCGTTATGGAACTTGACGCCCTTGCGCAGTTTGAAAGTGTAGGTCTTGACGTCGGGCGCCACCTGCCAGCTCTCGGCCAGCAGCGGCGCGACGGAGCCGTCTTCCTTGATCTTGGTCAGCGTCTCATAGACGTTATAGAGCGTTACCTCGGCGATCGCCGCGGCGGCGGCCGTGGTCGGATCGAGGCCGGGCGGCTCGAGCTGCATGGCCATGACGACGCTGTCTTTCTTGCTTTGCGCAAGGCTCGCCGCCGGCGCAATGGCAAGCGCGGCGAGCGCGGCGAACATGGATAGTTTCCTGAACATGCTATTCTCCCAACAGGACCCGAACTGCTTGAACCTAAAACCGGCTAACGATCCGCTACCGGTGCCGGCAGCGCCATGATCGTCTCCGCATGGTGGCAGGCCGCCAGGTGACCGGCGCCTACGCTGCGAAGCATAGGAGCGATTTGCCGGCAATGCGAGTCGGCATGCGGGCAGCGGTTGGCATAGGCGCATCCCGTTGATCGCTCCGATTGCGATGCAACCGGCTGGGCGCCGTGGCGCCGGCGCTCGCGCCCTGGTCGCAGGCGTGGCACCGCCTCCAGCAACGCACGGGTATATGGGTGGGCGGATTTTTCGAACAGGTCCGCGGGACGTCCCTGCTCGACAATCCGGCCGAGGTAAATCACGGCGATCTCGTCGCACAGATAATCCACCACCGCGAGGTCGTGGCTGATCAGGATGTAGCTCAGTCCGAACTCGTCTCGCAGGTCGGCCAACAGGTTGAGCACCTGGGCCTGGACCGACACGTCGAGCGCGCTGACCGGTTCATCCGCGACGATGAGCTTTGGTCGGGTCACCAGGGCGCGGGCAATGGCGATGCGCTGGCGCTGGCCGCCGGAGAATTCGTGGGGAAACTTGTCCATGTCGGCGTCGCGCAGCCCGACCCGGTCCAGCACCGCCGCCACCATCGCCCGCTGCTCAGTACGGTCGAGCGCACCCAGGACAGTCAACGGCTCGGCGACAATGCGCGCCACGGTCTGGCGCGGATCCAGCGACCCGTACGGGTCCTGAAACACCATCTGGAAATCGCGCCGGGCATGACGTAACGCGTCGGCGGACAGCCGATGCAGATCGCGCCCGAGCAGCGACACCGAACCCGCGGTCGGCGTTTCCAGCGCCATCACGAGGCGCGCGAAGGTGGATTTGCCGGAGCCGGATTCGCCGACCACGCCGAGGCTGTTGCCCGCCAGCAGCCGCACGCTCACGCCATTGAGCGCCAGTACCTCGCCCGGGGGCTTGAACAGGTTTTCCCGCGGCAGTGTGTAGCGCTGGGCGAGATTCTCCACTTCGAGCAGCGGCTGTGCGGCGGCGGCGGGCGCTGGCATGGTCACCCCGGCGGTCATGCGTCGACCCCCGAGGCCGCGGCGGCCATCGAGACATCGGTGCGCAGGCAACGCACTCTATGGCCGGCGCCGACCTCGACCGCTGGCGGGAAAATATCCCGGCAACGCGCTTCCGCGATCGGGCAGCGATCGGTGAAGGCGCAGCCGGCAGGCAGGTCCGCCAATTCAGGGACGGTGCCGGCGATGGTCTTGAGACGTGTGCCCTTCGGCGCGCCAAGCCGTGGACGGGCGCGGAACAGGCCCTGGGTATAGGGATGCCCCATCCGGGCGAACACCGCCTGCGCCGCCCCCTCCTCGGCCACGGTCCCGCCGTACATCACCATCATCTTCTCGACGTTCTCGGCGATGACACCGAGATCGTGCGAGATCAGCAGCATCGACATGCCGCGCTCCGCCACCAGATCGGCGATCAAATCGAGGATCTGTCCCTGGATCGTCACATCGAGCGCGGTGGTCGGCTCATCGGCGATCAGCACGTCGGGCTGGCACGCCAGCGCCATGGCGATGGTGATGCGCTGGCGCTGGCCGCCGGAGAACTGGTGCGGATAGGCATCGACCCGCCGCGCCGCATCGGGCAGACCGACCCGGTCAAGCAAGGCGATGGCCGCCTTGCGGGCGTCGGCCGCCGAACAGCCGGTGTGCCGCAGCAGCGGTTCAGCGACCTGGCGGCCGATGGTGTGCATCGGGTTCAGCGCCGTCATCGGTTCCTGGAAGATCATGCCGATCCGGTTGCCGCGCAGCTTGCAGTATTCCGGCTCGGCCAGGGCGACCAGTTCGCGGCCGTCCAGCCGGATGCTGCCACTAACTTCGGCGCCATCCGGCAACAGGCCCATCAACGCCATCGCCGTGACCGATTTGCCGCTGCCGGACTCGCCGATCAGGCCGATCGTCTCGCCGCGCGCCAGTGAAAAACTGACGCCGCGCACGACATCGACCAGGCCCCTGTTGGTGCGCAGCCGGACCCGCAGGTTCTCGACGGCAAGCAGGGCGGCGGTCGGTGTTGCGTTGGCCATCAGCGTTCCCGGGCCAGACGCGGATCGAGCAGGTCGCGCAATCCGTCGCCCATGAGATTCAATCCGAGCACCGCGATGGCGATGGCAAGACCCGGATAGACCGCCAGCATCGGCGACTGAAACAACAGGCTCTGCGCGTCGTTGAGCATTCGCCCCCAGGACGGCTGCGGCGGCTGGGTCCCGAGCCCGAGATAGGACAGCGCGGCTTCGGCCAGGATGGCCAGCGCAAACTGGATGGTCGCCTGCACGATCAGGACCGAGAGGATGTTGGGCAGCACATGCTCGATGGTGATGCGAACCTTGCCCTTGCCGGATGCGCGCGCCGCCAGCACGAATTCCCTGGCCCAGATCGCGTTGGCCGAAGCCCGGGTCACCCGCACGAAGGTCGGAATCTGGAAGATGCCGATCGCGATGATCGAGGTGACCATGCCGGGTCCGGCGACAGCGGCAAGCATGATGGCGGACAGCACGGCGGGAAACGCAAAGGTGAAATCGCTCAGCCGCATGATCGCCTCTTCGACCCATCCCTTGCGGGCCGCCGCGACCAGCCCGAGCAGCAGGCCGAACAGCAGGCCGATCCCGACCGCGATCACCCCCACCATGATCGAGCTTCGCGCCCCCACCAGCAGCAGCGACACGATATCGCGGCCGAAGATGTCGGTACCCAGCCAGTGCGCCGACGATGGCGGCTGCAATTTGGCTGCAAGGTCGAGGTCATAGGCAGACCATGGAGTCCACGCCAGCGACAGCAGCGCCGCGCCGAGCACCATCAGGCAGAGCAAGCCGCCAAGCGCGAAACTGCGGTGCCGCAGCGCGCGCCGCCAGAAGCTCCTGGCCGATACGAAGCCGGCCGCAGGTGTCGGCGTTACGCCCATCATGGAAGCCGGCAGGCCGTTCACAGGTCGTGCACCTTGATGCGCGGGTCGATCACCGCATACAGCACGTCGACCACGAAGTTGACGATGACCACCATGGCCGCCAGCAGCATCACGCAGTTGCGCACCACGATCAGGTCGCGGTTGGCGATCGACTGGAAGATCAGCCGCCCGAGACCCGGCAGGTAGAACACGTTTTCGATCACGATGGTGCCGGCCAACAGATTGGCGAACTGCAGGCCCATCACGGTCATGACCGGGATCATGGCATTGCGCAGCACGTGTCCCCACAGCACCTCACTGCGGCTGAGGCCCTTGGCCCGCGCGGTGCGCACGAAATCCTCGCGCAGCACCTCGAGCACCGCCGAGCGGGTAACGCGGGCCAGGATCGCCGCCTGCACCACCGCCAGCGAAATCGCCGGCAGCAGCAGCGATTTCAATCCGGCGACGATCGCCTTCGTCCCAGCCGGCAAAGCCGCCGGCGCTCAGCCACTGCAATTTTACCGCGAACAGCAGGATCAGCAGGATCGCAAACCAGAAACTGGGCAGCGCGATGCCGAACTGGGTCAGCGTCATCACGCCGACATCGCCGATCTTGTTGTGATGGGAGGCCGCATAAATCCCGGCCGCGAGCGCCAGCACCACGGTGAGGGACATCGACAGAACGGCCAACGGGATGGTCAGCGTCAGCCGCTCGCCGATCAGGCCGGCGACCGGCGAGCCATAGGCGTAGCTGTTGCCGAGGTCGCCGACCAACATGCCGCCGATCCAGTGGACATAGCG
This sequence comes from uncultured Alphaproteobacteria bacterium, assembly GCA_963710235.1. GTDB lineage: Bacteria > Pseudomonadota > Alphaproteobacteria > Rhizobiales > Xanthobacteraceae > Bradyrhizobium. Next base: position 380,126 of record CAVPZI010000004.1, on the reverse strand, counting down.
ATAGAGCAGCGGCTGGTCGAGCCCGAGCTTGACGGTCAGCGCCCTGATCGCATCGGGCGAAGCGTCGGCCCCCATCAAGGTCAGCGCGGCATTGCCGGGCAACGCATCGAGCACCAGGAAGATGATCAGCGACGCGCCGATCAGCGTCGCCAGCAACGTAAAACCCCGCCGCAATAGGAAGACACTCATCCGGGACACTCCCGGGCGAGGTCGGGCCAGCGGCCGGGCAGGTCCTGCGCCGCTTCGAACAGCGCGCTGACGCGCAACAGCTCGACGTCGCCGCGAAACCGGCCCACCAGCTGCAGGCCGATCGGCAGGCCGTCGCCGCCGAAGCCGCACGGCAGGCTGATTGCCGGATGTCCCGTCATGTTGAACGGCATGGTCCAGGGAAACCAGTGCGGGCGGACGTTGTCGAATACTTTTCCGTCGATGTCGATGGTGCCGAACAGATCCTGTTCGATCGGCAGCGCCGTGCGGGTCAGGGTCGGCATCGCCAGCATGTCGGCACGCTGCAACAACGATTGCACCCGCCGGAACAGCGCCGTGCGCTCGAACATCGCCTGCTGATAATCGGTGCCCGAAACCTTGGCGGCCATCGCCAACTGCTTCAGGAAGGTCTCGCTCAGGACATCGCGGTGATCGGCGGCGAGTTTCTCGAACCGGGTTCGCCAGACCGTGTGGTTGATGGCGCGCCAGATCGGCTCGACGTCGAATCCGTCGCCGGGCATCTCCTCGACCTCGGCGCCCAGCGCTTCCAGCCTGGCGAGGGCCGCCTGGAAGGCCGCCGCGACATCGGCGGCGACCGGCCGGCCCGGCGGCGTCAGGCAAAACAGGATCCGCCGCCCCCGCAGATCGCCGTGAGGCGCGGCGCCGCCGATAAAATCCGGCGCCGCGATGCCGATCGACCACGGGTCGGAGGCGTCCTCGCCGGCCATGGCCTGCATCATCAGCGCGGTATCGGCGACGGTGCGAGTCATCGGCGTCACATAGGTCTGGTTGCCGAACGAGTCCTGCACCTGGCTATGGGGAATGACGCCGTTGCTCTGCTTCAATCCGATCACGCCGTTGCAGGCCGCCGGAATCCGCGTCGAGCCACCACCGTCGGTGGCCACCGCCAATGGCGCGATGCCGCAGGCCACCGCCACCGCGGCGCCGCCGCTCGATCCGCCGCTGGAGCGCTCGGCGCTCCAGGCATTGCGGGTGCGGCCGAACAGCGGCGAGTCGGTCAGGCACTTGGTGCCGAACTCGGGCGTCGTGGTCTTGCCGATCAGGATGCCGCCCTGCCCGCGCAGCCGCGCGACCGCCACGGCGTCGTGGTCCGGCACATTATCCTGGTAAGGCACGGCGCCGAAGGTGGTTCGCACGCCGCGGGTGTTGACCAGGTCCTTCACCGTGTACGGAATGCCGTGCAAAAGGCCGAGGGACTGACCGGCCATCACTTCACGCTCGGCCTGCTTCGCCTGCGCCGTCGCCTCATCGCCGCACAGCGTGATGAAGCAATTCAGCTCGCCCTGCAGTCGCTCCGCCCGCGCCAGCACCGTCCGGACGATCTCGACCGGTGAAATCTCCTTGCGGACAATGCGCCCGCGAAGTTCGGTGGCGGGCAACAGACAAAGCTCTTCGCTCACGATGTTACGGCCGTTTTGGAATTTCGACACCGCGCTGCACCGCCGGCCGCGCCAGACCGCGTTCCAGCCAGGCCGGAACCTGCTTGAGCGTGTCGTAAGCCACCAGATCCCGCGCGCCGTAAAAGCCGATCATGGCGCGCACCCATCCAAACATGGCAATGTCGGCAATGCTGTAGTCGTCGCCCATCACCCACTGCCGGCCCTCGAGCCGCGTGTCGAGCACGCCAAGCAGGCGTTTGGCCTCAGTGACATAGCGCTCCAGCGGCCGTTTGTCGGCAAACTCCTTGCCGGCGAATTTGAAGAAGAAGCCGACCTGGCCGAACATCGGGCCGATGCCGCCGATCTGGAAGTGTACCCACTGAAGGGTTTGGTACCGTCGCGCCGGGTCCGTCGGTAAAAGCTTGCCGGTTTTCTCGGCGAGGTATTGCAGGATCGCGCCGGATTCGAACAATCCCAGCGGCTTGCCGCCGGGGCCATCGGGATCGAGGATCGCCGGAATTTTGCCGTTCGGATTGAGCGACAGAAACTCCGGTGTTTTCTGGTCGTCCTTGCCGAAGTCGACGGCGTGTGCCTCGTACGGCAAGCCGATCTCTTCCAGCATGATCGAGACCTTGACGCCGTTCGGCGTCGGCAGCGAATAGAGCTGCAGGCGATCGGGATATTTAGCCGGCCAGCGCGCGGTGATGGGAAATGCGGAAAGATCGGACATTCGGCAAAACTCCTGCGGGTACCCGCCTTTATAGGTGGACACGCGAACAGACGCCAGATTGGCCCAGCCAATATCCTGATTAACAACACGGCGGGCCTGCTCTAAGACATTCGTGCGAAGGCTGTCGCCTCCAGCGCCTGATAAAAAGCGAAGGAAACCCCTGCGATGAAAGCTCTGACCACAGGCCGTTATCGCGGGCGCGACGGTATCTGGGCCGTGTTCGATCTGGGACCGGGTGCGGCCGAACTCCGCATCGGGATGCTCAAGGCCGATCTGGGCCGGGTCGTCATGAAGCGTCCGGGCGGATATCGCCTCGATCGCGGCTGGTCGATCGCCCCGGGTGGCCTGGAGCCGTCCTATGCCGGGCGACCGCGCGACGATCTGGCGGGTTTCGCCTGCCCGGCTGCCGAGGTCAGCGAACGCGATGGGATCGTAGTCGTGCAAGTCGCGGGGGGACTGGCCGCGGAGGTCACGCTCGAGCCGTTCGGGATCGCATGGCGTCGGGCCGGCGACACGAAACCTTTCCTGCAGGACCGCCGGACGCAGGCCTATTTCATTTCGAACAAGAGCCCGGCGTTCCAGCACGTGATGGCGCGCGAGCACGACGAGCGGCATTACGGCCTCGGCGACAAGGCCGGCCCGCTCGACCATACCGGCCGCCGCTTTCGCATCGATGCCGTCGATCCCTGCGGTTACGATGCCGAGCTCTCGGATCCGCTCTACAAGATGATCCCGTTTTTGATCGTCGATGGCCCGCTCGGCGCCCACGGAATCTTCTACGACAATCTCGCGGTCGCCGAGATGGACCTCGGCTGCACCCTCGACAACTACCACGGGCTGTTCCGGTCCTATGCCGCGCAGGACGGCGACCTCGACTACTACGTGCTGGCCGGCCCCGATGTGCCGAGCGTGGTGCGCGGCTTCTCCTGGCTGACCGGCGGCCAGGCATTTGCGCCAAAATGGTCGCTCGGCTTCGCCACTACTTCCATGGCGATTGCCGACGCGCCAGACGCCGATGCCCAGATCAGCGATTACATCGCAAAATGCCGCGAGCACGAGATTCCGTGCGACAGTTTTCACTTCGGCTCCGGCTACACCTCGATCGGCGCCCGCCGTTACGCCTTCAACTGGAATCGGGAAAAATTCGCCGACCCTTCCGGCACCATGGCGCGGTTGAAGGCGGCCGGCATGCAGCCGGTCACTAACCTGAAGCCCTGCCTGCTCGATGACCATCCGCGGCTGCACGAGGTGCGTGCCGCCGACATCCTGGTGCGCGACGGCGCGACGGGAAAGCCCGCGGTGGCGCAGTTCTGGGACGGTCTCGGCTTTCATCTCGATTTCACCAATCCGGCCGGCCGGGCGTGGTGGCGAAAAGGCATCGAGACGGCGCTGCTCGACCATGGCGTGGTGTCGGTGTGGAACGACAACAACGAATACGAGATCTGGGACGAGGACGCAGTCTGCGACGGCGACGGCAGGCCATTTTCGCAAACCCTGGCGCGCCCGGCGCAGCCGCTGTTGATGACCAAGCTTTCGCACCAGACCCAGAGCGAGCGGGCGCCGGGCAAACGCCCCTATGCGCTGACCCGCGGCGGCGCCGCCGGAATCTGGCGCTACGGCCAGACCTGGTCAGGCGACAACGAGACCGCCTGGAAGACGCTGCGCTACAACTTGACCCAGGGGCTCACCATGAGCCTGTCCGGCATGTACAACATCGGCCACGACGTCGGCGGCTTTCACGGGCCGAGTCCGGGTCCCGAGCTGTTCTGCCGCTTCGTCGAGTTCTGCTCGCTGTGGCCGCGCTTCGTGATGAACTCGTGGAACGACAACGGCGTCGTCAACCTGCCCTGGATGCATCCGCAGATGATCCTGCAGGTCCGCGACGCGATCCGGTTCCGTTACTGGCTAATGCCGTACCTCTACACCTTGATGGCACGGGCCGCGCGCGACGGTGAGCCGGTGGTGCGTCCGCTGCTCTACGACTTCCCGCACGATGCCGAGGCAATCCCGGTCGGCGATTGCTTCATGCTCGGGCGCGATCTTCTGGTTGCTCCCGTGCTGGAAGAAGGCGAGCGCGACCGCGCGGTCTACCTGCCGGCCCATCCCGACGGCTGGTACGACCTGCGGACCGGCGCGCACCATGAGGGCGGCGCCGTCGCGCGCGTCGCCGCACCGTTCGGCCGGCTGCCGGTCTGGGCGCGTGCCGGCGCCATGATCCCGGTCACCGAGCAACTCGACAGGATCGATCCGGCGCGGGACGTGAGCCGCACGCTGCTGGTGTTCGGCGAGCCCGCGGAAAACCCGACGGCCGATCTCTACGAGGACGACGGCGACATGATCGACTGGCGATCCGGCGGACTGCAGATCGGCTTCCGGTTACGACGTGACGGCGACGCGCTTGTTGTCTCGGCCGAAGCGCACGGCGCTTACCGGCCCGCCTATGAAAAGATAGTGGTCCGCCGCGTCGGCGCCGGCACGCCGCTCAAGGTGGAGGCTGGCGCGGGCCCGATCGCGCTCGAGATCGCGACGGCCCCGGGTCGCTGACCGGCCGGTCTCTAGCTCGCGTCGTCGAGACTGACGATCACGGCGGCATTGGCGATGATGATGGCATCGCCGCCGCGCTCGGCCGCAATCTCGAGCCCGCCTTTGACCGCGGTGACGGTCACCGTCCCATAGGGCAGTTCCTTCGCCACCGCCGCGGTGTCGACCGCGTCGGGATCCGGCACGCCGATGGTGACATCGACGAACATGTCGTTGGCGGTCTTGCCCAGCATGCGAAAGAACCCGAGGCTGGAATGCCGGATGGCATCCGAGACCGCGCGCCTCGCCGCCTTGGTGGCATCGCGGCCATGAACGTCGACGCCCATGCCCATTTCGGTGATACAGCGCACGCGTGCCATCGGATCCTCTTGCGTTTCGGGTATGCGGAAACAGCGCATCTTCCATGATTTGCGTCGCGCTGGCCAGTGACGGCAGCGGTCGGCAGTTCGGGCCCTTTGCCCAGCGATCAATTCGATCTAACCTGCCGCATCCCTCCCCGCCAGCAAAGGACAGCCTGATGACACCAACCATTGCGATTATCGCGCAGGGAGCAATGGGCAGCGCCGTCGCGCGGCGTTTGACGCGGCACGGCGTCACCGTTCTCACCTCGCTTGAGGGCCGCGGCCCCAAAAGCCGGCAACGCGCCGAAGCCGCCGGGATGCAGGACGTCGACGATCAGCGCCTCGTCGACGAGGCATCGGTGGTTCTGTCGATCGTGCCGCCGGCCGATGCGGCGGCCCTCGCCGGCCGCTTTGCCGCCCGGCTTGGCGCCGCCGCGCATGCGCCTGTGTTCGTCGACTGCAATGCCGTCGCCGTTTCGACCGCAATCGACATCGGACGCGGTCTGGAGCAGGCCGGCGGCCGTTTCGTCGACGGCGCGATCATCGGCGGGCCGCCGAAGGAGGACGACCGTGGTCCGGCGATTTATGTCTCGGGCGAACGCGCCGGCGAACTCGCCGGATTGTCGGCTTACGGACTTGATGTTCGCGTGATCGACGGCCCGATCGGCGCGGCTTCGGCGCTGAAATTGTCCTACGCCGGCATCACCAAGGGACTGGTGGCGATCGCCACCACCATGATCCTGGCGGCCGACCGCGCCGGCGCCGGCCCGGCGCTGAAAGCCGAACTCGCGGCCAGTCAGCCCCAGTTGCTGGCGCGTTTCACCAGGTCCGTGCCGGACATGTACCCCAAGGCCTATCGGTGGGTGGAAGAGATGCACGCCATCTCCGAATTCATCGGCGAGGAGTTCGCCGAATCCGTCATTTACCAGGGGGCCGCCGGTCTCTACCAGCGCCTGGCCGACGATGTCGAAGGCGATCACGCGCTGTGCAAACGGCTTGACGGATTTTTTTCCGGATGATCGGGCTCGAGCTCGCGCTAGTGCAGATGTCTCAGTTTGTCGGGGTTCCGCACCACATAGATTGCCGCGACCTTGCCGTCTTCGATTTCGAGCGCGGTCGTCGAAAGTTCGCCATCGGCCTCTAGCGTGATGAAACCGGGCAATCCGTTGACGAAACCGGCACGAACGAGTTTCGAAGCATTGTTGCGGAAGAGACCGGCCAGATATTCATGAACCTTCATGACCGCATCGAAGCCGAACACCGGCTCCCTGGCCGCCGGGCGCTTGCCGCCGCCGTCGGCATGAAGGCTCACATCAGCCGCCAGCATCGCGCCTAGCGCCTTCATGTCGCCGCTGCGGGATGCCGTGAAAAACGCCTCGGCAAGCGCGAGGCCCCGCTGTTTTTCCACCTTGAAGCGGGGCCTCGCCTGACGGACATGGTTGCGCGAGCGGTGAGCGAGTTGGCGACAGGCGGCTACGTCGCGCCCGATGGCGGCGGCAACCTCCTCGAACTCCAGGGCAAACACGTCGTGCAGCAGGAAAGCCGCCCGCTCCAGCGGCGAGAGGCGCTCCAGCACCAGCATCAGCGGCAAGGTGACATCCTCGACTTCGTCGTCTTCCACGACGGGGTCGGGAAGCCAGGGACCGATGTAGGTCTCCCGCGTCCGTCGCGCCGATTTGAGCTGGTCGAGGCAGAGCCGCGTCACCATGCGGCGCAGGAACGCCTCCGGCTCGCGCACCTCGCCGCGGTCGACCCTCATCCAGCGAATGAAGGCTTCCTGCACGATATCCTCGGCGTCCGATACCGAGCCGAGCATGCGGTATGCGACGCGCATCAGCCTGGGGCGCAACGGCTCGAAATCAGCCGTCGCGTCCCCGGAGCTTGCGTCCGCCGCCGTCATGCGGCCGCCGACTTTGCGACAGACTTGATGGCTGCGGCATCGGCGTACAGGCCGAAACCGACGGCGATCCGGTTCCAAGCGTTGATGATATTGATGGTCAAAGTGAGTTTGACCTGTTCATCCTCCGAAAACTGCGCCTTCAAGGCTTCATAGGCGCTCGCATGGCCACGCCCCTCGGAGAGCCGCGTCAGGGCCTCGGTCCAGCCGAGCGCGGCGCGTTCACGGTCCGAATAGCAAGGTGCTTCGCGCCAGGCCGGCAGCAGGTAGATCCGCTGCTCGGTTTCTCCATTCTCGCGCGCTTCGGTTGCATGGAGATTGATGCAGTTGGCGCAACCGTTGATCTGGGAGGCACGAAGCTTCACCAGTTCGGTTAGGGTGGGATCGAAGTTCGTGGCGGCGCCGAGGGCGATCGATGTACGCTGCCAGTCCTTCATCAGGGACGGGGCTACGGCGAAGAGATCAATTTTTGCGGTCATGATGGGCTTCCTTTTCGTTGGTGCCGACATCAAGACGAGCCACGGTCCGCCATTGTGACATGCATCCATAATTTTCTTGTCGCCGGCGGGTCACAACCGGTGAAACGGTTCCATTTTGCGACAACGATCACCTCCCGGGCAACCGCGCGCAGGACGCCCCTACCGTTCCGGGCTCACGTTCACGATCCAGGCTCTTTGGGTGAAAGATATGACGGATCATGGACGAACGGAAGTTCCCGACCTTCCCTTAAGGCGTCCAGCACCTCCGCAAAGCCGGTGCGGCAGCGGAAACCCATCCGGCGCTCCGCGCGGCCGGCGTCGTAGACGCGGCCAAGATGGGTCGGCAGCGTCCAGCCGCGCCGCGCGTAGAGCGCCGGCGCGTCCGGAAAATAGCGCGCGATGACGGCGGCGGCGTTCCGTTTCAATTCGGCCGCGTCGGCACGCGCGAACGGGGTTGGGGCCGAGACGATGAGAATGTCGAAACCCAGTGACGGTGCCCGATCCAGCGCCGCGATATGGGCATCGGCGGCATCTTCAACCGTCATGCGACGGTGGAGAAACTCATTCGCCTTGAGATTTTCGCCGGATGGCGCGCGATGGGTGTCATCGTCTTCGGGAAAGAAGCGCGCCGTGCGCAGGACAACGCAGGCGAGGCCGCGCTCGATGGCGTAGATGCGGCACAAATTCTCGGCGGCGAGTTTGGTCACACCGTAGATGTTGCGCGGGGCGAGCGGCCCGTTTGCCTCGTCCAGCCAGATCGCGGCGTCGCCGGCTTCTTCGCGGATGGTCTGGCTGATCATCAGCGATGTGGTCGATGTGAAGACGAAGCGGTCGTGCCCCGCCGACTTCGCGGCTTCCAACAAGTTGAGTGTGCCGGTGATGTTCACATCGACGAAGGCCTGCACGGGGTATCGAACGATGTCCGGCTTATGGAGCGCGCCGGCGTGGATCACCGCATCGACCCCGCCCGCGAAGGCGCGATCGACGGTCGCACGGTCCGCAACCGAGCCAAGGATATCCGTATCGGCGCCCCGCGCCACATCGAGACCGATCACGGCGTGTCCGGCGGCGCGCAGCCGGGGAGCAAGAAAACGGCCAAGCCAGCCGGAAGAACCTGTCAGGAGGATGCGCATGACAACCTTGTCGCAGCTTGAGGGCCGGTTAGCCTGCGGCCTCACTCAGACGCATGATCTGCTCGCGGATCAGCAGGATCTCGGCTTCGTGTGAGGCGCAAAGGCGGTGCCAGCGCGCTTCCTCCATGCCGGCAGGCCGCCAGGCCATCAGCATGACGAGGCACTGTCCGCCGGACAGTCCGGCGTTGGCGCCGGCAATGACGCGGGCACTGATGCGGTGAATCAAGGCTTCCTTCGGCCCCACCTTGTAGTCGATCAGGCCCAGATCAGAATGTGCATCGATCGAGAGCCAGCCTTGCGAGCCGTCAAACAGGGAAAACCCGGTATAGACCGCGGGCTCGTCGGTTGCCTGCGTGCGCATGCAGCCCAAGGCCCACTGCCCCAGCCGGATCGGGTCCGCCAGAAAGCCAAAGGCAAACGATGCCGGCACATCGATTTGTGTCGTGACGCAATGCGACAGGCTCAATGAAGACATTACCTTTCGCCTCAGCCGTCGACCTTCTTGAACAGGACTTTCATCGCATCGATGTCGAGCACCTTTTCCACCTTCAGCGTGCCGTTGTCGATTCGCCAGACCAGCGTCGGGCCGGTCACATCGCCGTTGACGTCAAATTCGAGCGGACCGGTGGCGCCATTATAGATGATCGGTTTTCCCGCCTTGATCAGGGCGATGGCCTTGCGGAATTCGTCCGGCCCGGTACCCACCGCCTCACCGCCTGGTGAGTGGATCTTGCGCACCGCGTCCTTGATGGCGGGACCGCTGAGATCGGTCGCCATGTTCATGGCAAGGCCGAGAACCATCAGCGCATCGTATTGGGTATGAACGCCCGGCCCCTTGGTGTCGTATTTGTATTTCACCTCGAACAGCTTGTTGAACGCCTCGACCGATGGGCCTTCGGTCTGGGCATTGTCGATCCCGAAGGCGTCGTTGAGATAGCGTGGCCCGACCCCGTCGACGAACGTCTGCACCCGGTTGGAATTGCTTAGCGCAATTTTCTGGGTGCCGCCCAGTGACAGCCATTCACGCACCGCCGTCACGCCATCCTTCGGAAAGCCGATGAACAGCAGCGATTCCGGCTTGGCGCCGAGGGCCTTGGTGACTTCGGCGCGATAGCTCGGCTGGTTGTCGTTATAAGGTACCTCGATCGCGATCTCGCCGCCAAGTTTCGACAGCCCTTCCTTGACGAAGTGCAGGACGTCCGAGCCGAAATCGGTGTTCACATAGATGATCGCGGTTTTCTTGTAGCCGCGCTGCACCATCTCGGACGCGGTGGCATAGGCCTGGGTCTTGCTGGTCGGCAGGGTGCGGAAGAAATAGCCCTGGCTGCGTCCGTCGATGGTGAAGGGCGTCGCGGTGGAGCAGCAACTGATCTGCACGATCTTCGACGGCGCCGTTACCGCCGAAATGATCGGCCCGGTAATGGCGGAGGAGATGGTGCCGGTCAGGGCCTTGATGCCCTCGACCTCGACCAGATATTTCGCGGCATCGACCCCGACCGTCGGCTGGCCCTGGTCGTCGCGCAGGATGAACTCGACGGGGCATCCCTTGATACCGCCACCCTCGTTGATGTGGTCGATGGCCAGTTGCGCGCTCTCGGCGATCTTCTTGGTCACGGGCCCCATCGAACCCGTCAGCGGCAGGACGCCGCCGATCTTGACCGGACAGGTCACCGCACCCTGCGCCCGGGCATGCTGGGTGCAGCTCATTGCAAACAGCACCAGGGCTGCGAGAAGTCCGAACCGTTTCGACATCAGGAAAACTCCTGTTCTTGTGTGAGCATCGATTGCCGCCAGAAATCTATTCGTGCACCGCGCGTAAAACGGTGACGTTCTCGCCGATCAGGCCGCTCGGCCGGAACAGCAGCGATACCACCAGCAGCACGCCGATCAGGATGACCTGGATGGCGCCGCCCTGGGCGACGTAGGCCGGCGGGACCAGCTTGGTGATGGCGACGCCGGAGCCGGCCCAGATCCCCCAAACCACCAGCGCCCCGAGCAGCGCCCCCTTGTTGTTGCCGCTGCCGCCGACAATCACCATGGCCCAGATCTGGAAGGTCAGGATCGGCAGGAAATCGAACGGGCTGACAAAGCCGATGAAACTGACATAGAGCGCCCCGGCAAGGCCCATCAGCATTGCGCCCAGCACGAACGCCTGGATGCGGAACTGGGCGGCACTCTTGCCCAGCGCAATGGCCGCCGTCTCATCCTCGCGGATGGCTTTCAGGACACGCCCCCATGGCGAATGCAGCATACGATCGAGCGCCACGTAGACAACAATCGTGATCGCCGACAGCAACGCAAGATACCAAAGATTGAAACTGAACGGCGTCGAGAAAAAACCCGAAAGCGGCCGCGGAATGCCTGAAAAGCCGTTCGAGCCTCCCGTCAGACGTTCCCAGTTCAGCGTTACAAGCTGGATCGTGGTGGCGATGCCGAAGGTGGCGATGGCCAGGTAGTCGTCGCGCAGGCGGATGGTTGCCAGGGCGACGATCCAGGCGGCGAGTGCGCTTCCGAGCATGGCGCCCGCCACGCCGACAAGCCACGGCAGGCCGAAATTACCGATCAGGTCGGCCTTCGGCGAAGCCGTCAGGATCGCATGCGTATAGGCGCCGATCGCATAGAACCCGACGACCCCGGCATTGAACAGGCCGGTGTAACCCCATTGCAGGTTGAGGCCGAGGACGACGATGCCGAGGATCAGCACCACGCAGGCAAAAAACACCAGATATGCAAAGAGGCCCATCATGGTTTTTTCCCGAACAGGCCCTGCGGACGGAAGAACAGCACCAGCAGCAAAAGTATGAACGGCATCGCCGTTTTGTAGACGGTACTGATCGCGAGCGCCGACACATTTTCCGAAAGACCCACCAGCAACCCGCCGATGACCGCGCCCGGCAGCGAGCCGACGCCGCCCAGCACGGCAGCCGCGAACAATTCCAGGAGCAGGCTTGACCCCATTTCCGGATGCAGCTGCGGGGTCAGCCCGAGAAAGATCCCGGCCATCGCGGCCAGCGCGCCCGAGAGCATCCAGGTCCAGCGGATCACGGACTCCACCTTGACGCCGCAGGCCCGCGCCAGGGCCGGGCTTTCGGCCATGGCCCGCATGGCGATGCCGGTGCGGCTATAGGTGAGATAGAGGTGCAGACCGGCAACGACGACGAGCGCAGCGAGGAGAATGAAAATCTGGTCCGGCAGCATGCGGATGTCAGGCAAGACCTCGACGGCGATTTGCAGTTCGTGGGTATAGGCGTGCGTTCCCGGCCCGAACCCCAGGACGATCAGATGCCGAAGGATCAGCGCAACGCCGAATGACGCAAACACCAGTGTTATCGAACTGGCACCGCGGTTGCGCAGCAGGCGATAGACCAGCGCATCGACAACCAAGGCCAGCACGCCGGTCAACAATCCGGCGAGCAGCATGGCGAGGATGAGTTGCCAGCCGAAGGAAAGCGGTCCGATCGGCGTGCCGACCCCGAAGAAGCCGACAAACACCAGCGCCAGATAGGCGCCCCAGGTAATCAGTTCGGAATGGGCGAAATTGGCAAAACGCAGGATCTGCAGGCCGAAGGAGACGCCGATGGCGCCGAGCGCGATGATCGCGCCGGTCAGGATGCCATCTGCCACCGTCTGCCCGAACATCAGGTTGCTCTCTCTCTGGCCGGCGTGCGAGACCCGAGAAAGGCCTTGGCGAGGGTTTCGTCCGCCAGAAGGTCACTCGCCCTGCCCTGCGCAAAATTTCGCCCACCGGTCAGGACATATCCCCGGTCCGAGATGCGCAACGCTGCCTTGGCGTTCTGCTCGACCATCAGCACGGCCACGCCGCGCGCCGCCAGACGTCGCAGATCGGCGAAAACCTGCATCACCAGTTTCGGCGCCAGACCCGCGGTCGGCTCGTCCAGCATGATGACCTTCGGCGCGGTCATCAGCGAGCGGGCGATCGCCAGCATCTGCCGCTGGCCGCCGGACAAAGTTCCGGCGCGGTCGTGTCGCTTGGCGACCAGATCGGGAAACAGCCCATACGCGTCGGCGAGCCGCTGCTTCAATCCGCCCCTCAGCGTATGGCCGCCGACCACGAGATTTTCGTGGATCGTCAGCGAAGCAAAGACGTTGCCGGTCTGCGGCACGAAGGCGAGGCCGGCGGCCACGAGCTCATGGGTCGGCAAGCTGCCGACCGCCCGGCCCTCCTGCGTGACCACGCCGCGATCGATATGCAGCAGGCCCGCCAGCGCCTTGAGCATGGTCGATTTTCCCGCGCCATTGGGACCGATGATGGTGACGATCTCGCCCGCAGCCACCTCAAGGCTGACGCCATGCACGATCGGCAGGCCCGGCACATAACCGGCGACGATATCGCGCGCGGTCAGGATGGCTTCGCTCATCCCGGCGGATCCCCCAGATAGGCATCGAGCACGGCGGGATCGTTCTGCGCATCGCGCGGCGACCCGCTGAAGATCAGGCGGCCCTGCGCCATCACATGCACGGGATCACAGATATGCATCACCATATCCATATCGTGCTCGATGATCAGGAAGGTCACGCCCCGGGCCCTCAGGGTGAGGATCTTGTCGACGAGCGTTTCCATCAGGGCAGGATTGACGCCGGCCGCCGGTTCGTCAAGCAGGATCAGTTTTGGCTGGTTCATCAGGATTCGCGCGAGCTCCAGGAGCTTCTGCTGGCCGCCGGACAGATTGCCGGCGGGCTCGTTCAGCTTGTCACCGAGGCCGCAGAAGCGCAGCTGCGTGACGGCGCGTTCGCGGATCGCTGCTTCCTGCCGGGCCACCAGGGCGCCGTTCCACCAGTTGTTCCAGAACCGTTCGCCGGCCTGGTCGAGCGCCGCCAGCATGGCATTATCGAGCACGCTCATACGCCCAAACGGGCGCGGAATCTGGAAAGTACGGGCGAGGCCCTTGCGAAAGATGCGGTCGGGAGACAGCCGGCTGATGGTTTCGCCCTCGAACACGATCTCGCCGCGCGTCGGCTGCAGCGCACCTGATATCAGCGCGAACAGGGTCGACTTGCCCGCGCCATTGGGGCCGATGACACCGGTGATGGTGCCTCGCTCAATGGCGAGATCGACCCCGTCCACGGCTTTCATGCTGTCAAAGGATTTTGCAACCTCACGTATCTGCAGCACGGTTCTTGCTCTCCCTGGAGCATGATCCGGAAAAGCATGCCCTCGGACTTGATCCGAGGGTGGAAACCGGCTTTCCGAAAAGATCATGCTCAAACAAAAAAAGATAAGATCAGGGTGCGATTCGCTCTAATCGCATCCTGATCTGACTTGCCATGCTCGCTCGAGCACGAGCCAAGTTCTGCACCACCCCCGCCATAATCGTATTACGCATCGGAGCGCCCGCATGGTACGCCAATTCATCTCGACCGGTTCGGTATATGAGAAGCTGGCAGGGTACAGCCGCGCGGTGGTTGAGGGCAACTGGGTGTTCGTCTCCGGCACCGTAGGTGCCGATTTCGCCACCGGCACTTTTGCCGACGGGCCGCAGGCTCAGGCCGAGAAGGCCATCGACACCATCGAAGCGGCGCTGACGCAGGCCGGCGCGGTCATTGCCGATATCGTGCGCGTGCGCGTCATCGTTTCCAACCCGGCCCATGTCGAAACCGTCTCGCATGTTGTCGCCCGCCGCCTGGGACCCGCAAGGGCCGCCAACACAACCATCTGTTCGCCGCTCGCGGTGCCCGAGGCTCACGTCGAGATCGAGGTTACGGCCATCAAGCAGAAGCGGCGCAAAACGCGTTGATCGGCGGGCGAACCTCAACCGAGGGCGGCGACGATGCGATCGAGCGCCAGTTCGATCTGCCGGGGTTCGCGGAATACGCACATGCGCAGAAACGATCTGGAGACATCGCCAAACAGGTAACCGGGTGACAGCCCGACCCGCGCCTGCTCGACCAGCCGGGCGCTGGCGAGCTTGCTGTCGGGTTCGCCCTTGAGCTGAAAGAAGGCATACATGCCGCCGCGGGGTTTTTCGGGCAGGATCACCTGCCCCACCTTGCTTAGCCGATCGTAGGCCAGATCGAGCCCGGTCTTGACGCGGGTGCGGATCTCCTCGACCAGCGGCTCGCCTTGCGTGATCGCGGCGTGGGCCCCCGCCTGCACGAAGGCGGCGGTGCCGGAATTGATATATTGCGTCATCGCGGCGACCTGGTCGGCGATTTCAGGGGGATGCGTCAGCCACCCGACACGCCAGCCGGTCATCGCCCAGGCCTTGGAGAAGCTGTTGACCGACAGCACACGGTCGCCGTCCTCGGCGATCTGCAGGATAGAGGGCGCCGAGCGGCCCTCGAAGTAGAGCCGATTGTAGACTTCGTCGCAGATCAGCCAGATGCCGGTGCGACGGGAAAAATCCAGCAGCGCCTGCAATTCCGTCAAAGTGGCGGTCCAGCCGGTCGGGTTGCACGGGCTTGAAAAGCAGATCGCGCGGGTGCGGGCGTCGCAGGCGTCGAATACCCGATCGAGGTCGAGCCGGAAATCGGTATCGTACGACATCGGCACCGGGCGCGGCTCGCCACCGACCAGATGGATGGTGTTGTGGATGTTGGGCCATTGCGGCGTGAGATAGACCACGTTGGTGCCGAGGTCGACCAGCAGTTCCATCGCCAGCAGCACGGACTGCATGCCGCCGGGGGTCACGGTGGTGCGGTTGATCGGAATGTCGCGGCCATGCATGTCCGATTGATAGGCGGACAGCGCCTCGTTCAGCGCCCCGAGGCCGCGCATGTTCGGGACATAGAAGGTGTTGCCGGCCTCCAGCGAGGCATTCGCGGCATCGCGAATGAACGCAGGCGTGGTGATGTCGCCCTCGCCGTACCACAGCGGAACGACGTCGCCGACGCTGGCCGCAAGATGCGCCAGTGCGGCGATATTCTCGGTGCGCAGGTCCTGGATTTGCGGCCGAAGGCCGCTCAACGGGTCGAACGCCGCGGCGTTGGCCGGGTAGGAAGACGTAACCTTGACGCTCGCCGCCATTGCAAACTCTTTCTGAATCCGCGGCAGCCTTTTGATCCGCGCTTCATTTTCGGACTTGTTCTGGCAATCGCTGCACAGGCGCCCTAGTGTATGTAGCTGAACCTTTGATCGAATTGGATCGAACGTCAACACGGCAAATGCGTGATTTCCCGACGTCGAGGGCGCGGCGTGCGCACGTGTCCGAAAAAAATCAGGTCATGACCATCCGCCCGATTGTCCGCTATCCCGACCCTCGCCTGGCGCTGCCGGCGCAGCCCGTGACCGTGTTCGACGGCGCGCTGCGCGAACTGGCGAGAGATCTCCTGGAGACCATGCATGCCGCGCCGGGGATCGGGATCACCGCACCGCATATCGGCGTCTCGCTGCGTGTCGTGGTGCTCGACCTCGACCCGATCGAGGGGGCCCGGACCTATGTCAACCCACATATCATCTGGGCCTCACCCGAGATCATCACCCATCGGGAAGGCAGCGTCTCGATGCCCGGGGTCAATGACGACGTCCAGCGCCATGGGCGCGTCCGGGTCAGTTATCGCGACCTCGACGGCCATCCGCAAACCGAGGAATCCGAGGGACTGCGCGCGGTCTGTCACCAGCATGAGATCGATCAGCTCGATGGCACATTCTGGATCCAGCGGCTGTCCCGCCTCAAGCGCGAGCGGCTGATCAGGCGCTTCGAGAAGCTGTTGCGGGGATGATGACTGGCCGCAATTTCCGCCAAAATGTACCCGCAAAGTTCGGGAAAGTTGGGCAACGATCGACGGTAAGGAGGAAGCCATGATCGCTCGGATATGGCGTGGACAGGCAACGGCCGAAAAGGCCGGTGATTATCAGCGTCACTTCACCACACACGTGGCCCCGCATCTTACAGAGCTTGCCGGGCACAGAGGCGCTTACCTCCTGCGACGGGAAGACAAGGGCGAAGTCGAATTTCTTGCTGTGACGCTTTGGGAATCAATCGAGAGTATCCGAGCATTTGCCGGGCAGAACCCGGACGTCGCCATCGTCGAGCCGGAGGGTCGAGCGGCATTGTCCAGTTTCGACGACTTTGCCCGGCATTATGACATCGCCTACAGCCCGTAGCGCTGCAACAGCGCCGCGCATGGCGCAGGAACATGCGCGTGAGGGAATACACTGTGCTACCGCCATCGCCAGGCGTGGCACCGCGCATGGTTCAAGCGCCGAACACCTCGTCCTGATCCATGCGCACGGCGCGCAACGCCCGGGTCCTTTGCCAATCCTCCTGCCGCGTTGCGATCGCATAGTTGATCAGCAGCGACCGGCGCGGCGCGCCGCTGCGATTGCGGGTCGCGCCGTGCAACAGGTTGACGTTGAACAGCAAGGTGTCGCCGGCCTCGCCTTCCACGACCTCCGCTAGCGCATCCTGTACCTCGCCGCGATGCGAGCCCGGCACGATCTGCGTGGCGCCGTTCGCAGCACCGAACGCGTCGAGAAAGGCCAGCGCGGAAACTAGCTCGGAGGGAGTTCCGTCCCGGTGCAGATTTTGCGCGCCGCCGCCCCGGCGCGGTTCACGCCCTTCGACCTGCGCCAGGAAGAACGGTTGCTGCAGGAGATGATGGACGGCGGCGAGCAAGACCGGCAGCCGGCAAACCCGTTGGACGGTGCTATCGAGATCGAGCAGCGCGTGCCGCCAGTCGGCGCCACGGGGAACCGGCCATTGTGCCGACGGCAACGCGCCGGCCTCGAAGGCGTCGCGAAGCGCCCCTATCCAGTCCGCGGGAATGGCGCCGCGCAATAGCAGATAGCCCTGCTCGTCAAGATGCCGCGCGGCTTCGGCGTCCAGACGACCGACCCGGGTGGGTGTCAACAGAGCCGTCATGGCTGCCTCGCCGATCATCGACAAAACGGACGAACTGCCGCTTTTTTAGGTTATTCTCCTTGCACGATCCAGCGTATCTCCACCGGTGACGGCGCCAAATCCTGCGCCGGCATCGACTGGGCACCGACCTCTGGCACCACAATTGAACGCTAGTCAGACAACATTCAAAGTCGACTGATGGCCCCCGTTAAAATCGACCCCGCCAAAGTCCACGAATTCAAGGACGCCGGGAGTTTCTACAAATGGCTCGGCAAGCACCACGCCAGGGAAGATGAACTCTGGATCAAGATTCACAAGGCGGATTCCGGACTGAAATCGATCACCCCGAAGGAAGCGATCGATGTCGTCCTTTGCTGGGGCTGGATCGACGCCATCCGCAAGGGCCTTGACGACACGAGCTACCTGCAGCGTTACACGCCGCGGGGCCGGAAAAGTGTCTGGAGCCGGATCAATATCGACAACGTCGCGCGGCTGATCGATGAAGGCCGGATGACCGAACACGGGCTGAAGCAGGTCGAGGCCGCCAAGGCCGATGGCCGCTGGGATCGCGCCTATGCCAGCGGCCGCAACATGCAAATACCCCGGGATCTGCAGGCAGCCATCGACGCCGAACCCAGGGCGAAGGCGATGCTGGCGAAGCTGAGTGCGCAAAACCGTTTTGCGCTGGCCTTCCGGACCCACAACATGAAGACGGAGGCTGGCCGGCGCAAGAAGATCAAGACATTCGTCGACATGCTCAAGCGTGGCGAGACGATCCACCCGCAAGGCAGGCAACCACCCAAAAAGTAGGCCTCTTCTTTCCGGCGACCTAACCGGGTTTCACGCCGGCACCGGCGCCGGCGCCGCACCGAGTTTCGGCACCGGCTTGAATGTCATGGCGATCAGGAAAGCGCCAATTCCCATGATCCACGAGCCGATATAGAGCCAGGCGTAGCTGGCAAAAGTGTCGTAGATCAAACCGCCGGCCAGCGGTCCGGTCGCCATGCCGAGGCTGCCGGCCATGGCGGTGCCGCCGATCACGGTGCCCATGATCCGCAGCGGAAAGTTTTCGCGGGCAATAGAGGCATAGAGCGGCATGGTCCCGGCATAGATGAAGCCGAACACCGCTGCCACGGTATAGAACGCGGCGAGTTCGCGCACGAACACGTAGGCCAGCGCGCCGAACGCCTGGGCCAGGAGGCCCAGCACCAGCACCCGTTTGGCGCCGAAGCGATCGCCCATGAGGCCGAAGGCGATGCGGCCGCCCATCCCGGCGAGGCCTTCCACGCTGTAGATGGTGACGGCGGCAATCATCGGGATGCCGCAGCTGATGGCATAGCTCACGGTGTGGATGATCGGCCCCGAATGGGTGGCGCAGCAGAAAAAATTCGTCAGCAGCAGGATGATGAATTGCGGCGAGCGCAGCGCCTCTGCACGCGACATCTCCGTTGGCGCCGAACCGCCCGACGGCATCGACGGCGCGTTGGCCAGCGCCGGCGGCCGCCGCACCAGCAGTGAGGCCGGGATCATGATCGCCGCGACCACCAGAGCCACGATCTGCATCGCGGTGCGCCAGTCATGGTGCGAGACCAGCCAGGCGGCCAGCGGCGCCATGGTCATCGGCGCCATGCCCATCCCCGCCGACACCAGCGACACCGCAAGGCTGCGGTGGGTGTCGAACCAGCCGGTGACACACGCCATCATCGGCGCAAAGATCGAGGAGATGGCGGCGCCGACCATCAGCCCGAAGATGAGCTGAAACGCCAGCTGCGATGTCGCCAGGCTGGCCAGCGCCAGGCTCGCCGGCAGCACCACCGAGCCGGTCAGCACCACCGGCAGCGGCCCCCACCGGTCGGACAAGGTACCCCACGCCATGCTGGTGCAGGCCATGGCGAGGAAGCCGATGGTCATGGCGCTGGATATGGCGGTCACCGACCAGCCGGTTTCCCGCGCGATCGGCTGCAGGAACACCGGCAGCGAGAACATGCCGCCGATCGCGACACAGCTGATCAAACCGCCGGCCGCGACGATCACCCAGCGATACGAGGAATTGGTCATTTTGGCTCTCCAATGCGTCTTTCCGAGTGTAAGACGAACGGCATCGGCCGCAACCGACAGCTTGGCGGGGGTCTTTGGAGATTATTTTTCGGGCGGCGCCGCTCTGTATGTCGCGCCGGCCTATCGCAGGGTCCGGATTCTCACGCGGCCGCGGCAGACGCAGTTCAGTGTCTGCCGGTTCCCAGATCGTCGGAATGCCCGGCCTTCAGGCGTGCCCACTGGGCGATGGGACGTCCATCGGTACGCATCCGCTGCTTGCCTTCTCCCCACGGTTGCGGCCAGCCGGCCGGCGATTCCTCCCACGTTTCCTGTCGCCCATAGGCGGTCAGGTCGATCAGCCGGTAGCTGTTGTCCATCGCCTCGACGCCGCGCCGCGTCGTCCAGTACGTCTCGAACACGTTCGATCCTTGTCGCAGGTAGCAGACGATGTGCATCATGCCTACCCGGCGTCCCACCAACAGCGTGTCGAGCGAGTCCTGGCTCGCCGAATACCACGGCATCTGCCAGCCCATGAAATCGCGGTACAAGACACTCGCCTCAAAGGGTCCCTGGCAAAACGTGGCGTAGGTGACATCGCGGGAGTGAAGATAGGCCAACTCGCGGATCTGCGATGTAAAGAACGTGCATCCCTCGCACTGCTCCGGCGCCGGGTGGCCGTCGTGCCACATGAAGTAATAGGCGATAAGCATCCGGCGGGCCTCAAAGACGTCCAGCAGCGTCACGGCGCCGCCCTCGCCGACAAGCCGTGTCGTACCGTCCACCTCAACCATGGGCAGCCGCCGGCGCATGGCTGCAATGGCGTCGCCTTCCCGGGTGTGAGCTTTCTCTCGAAGGCGCAATGCGTCCAGTTCGGCCTGGAAAGTGCCGCGATCGACCACCGCAGGCATTCCAGCTTCATTTTTCGTGCGGTCACTCATCATGCTCTCCCTTTGCATCGCTCGCCGTAGTCACGGATCAATCTGCCGCCAGATGTCGAACGGTGGGAGTGACAAATATGACGGGATTCCTCCCTACGGGTTCCGCGATGCGGTTGGTTCGGCGCAGGCGTCGAGCACCTTGGCCATATTCCTGAGCACGCCAGGCCAGCCGGGCCTCATGCCTTCCAGCGCCTGGCGGCCCATCGGCGTATCCAGATTGAATCCCTCGTGCCGAAGCGTGAGCCGCGTGCCGGCCCCCTCGGGAACCAGGCGCCAGGTGATGGTGGTGTCCAGCACGCCTGCGGCGAACACGTAGCTGATGAGGCGCTCGGGCTCGACCGCCAACACTTCACAGGGCTGCTTGCCCCACCGTCCCATATCGAGTTCGAACTTGTGACCCACCACCGGTTTCACGTCTCCCGCCGCCCACCAGCGCGCGTGAAGTTCGGGTGTCGTCAGCGCCCGCCACACCGCCGCCGGCGGATGGGCGTAGTAATGCTCGAGTTCGATCACATTATCGGTGCTCATCGGTCTTTCTCCTGGTCGAGCAGCGTTTCGAGCGCTTTCATCCGCACCGTCCAATACTGCGTGAACGTGTTGAGCCACGCGCTGGCTTCGCCAAGCGGCCGGGGATCAAGGTGGTAATAGCGTTCGCGGCCCCGTGGCTCCTCGCGAACCAGGCCGGCCCGGCGCAGCACCTGCAGATGTTCTGACACGGCGGGACGCCCGATCGCAAAGCCGCGCGACAGCTCGGTCACCGGCCGCGGTCCCTTGCGCAGCGCCGCCAGAATCTGCCGACGCACCGGATTAGCAAGCGCTGAGAAAACATCGACGTCGGCGGAAAGCATTTGTCTGGCCCGGCAAATTTTCAGATGCTGGAGTATATGTCGGATATTTCCGACGCGTCAAGGATCTCCGACGCATTGCGCGGATGGCCCGCCTCTTTCTGCCATGCCGAAGGCGGTCATTGGTTTGCCTCGGCGGATGGAGATGCCGATGGCGCATTTTGCCGCGGCAGACTGAGCAATGCCGGCGCCGAAAGTTGGCAGTAGCGCCGACCACCCGCGACAGGGCGGAATACGCTTACGCTATTCCGCCCTACGATCCCGAAGCTCCGTTCTTGAAGCGGCCTACCTGCGACGGTAGGGTCGAACGGGACAATTCCAGGCTTGCAAGACATGATCGATCCCTTTTGCCACTCCAGCAGCATCATGGTTGAACGGCCCGCCGAGATCGCCTTCGAGATCATGTCGGACGGTCTGAAACAGGGACGCTGGACCTGGGGGAGCTTTGATCGCACCGAAGTCGAACCCGGGCTGTTCGAGGGAACGTCGGTCTTTACCGGCCGCCCGACATTCGTCCGGCTTAACGTCGATCGGGCGCGGCTTCTGGTCGATTACGACGTCGGTGCATCGAAGGAGACGATGATATTTCGCAACATGTCGCGCGTCATCCCGGGCGACGTGCTGAAGATGGGTTCGGACAAATGCGTGGTCAGCCTGATGAGTTGGCGGCTGTCGACCCATAGCGACGCGGACTGGACACAACTTTGTACCGTCCACGAAGCGGAGATGTTCCTGATCAAGGGACTGTTGGAGCGAACCTGACCTCGGGAGTGAACGTCACGGTTCACTCCGCTCCCACTCGCCGTCGCGGCCAGGCCCGAGGGCGTATTGCGCCGAACGGAGCGCCAGTTGTGACCGATCACGCCAGTTTCGGTAGCGGCCAAGCGCCCGCTTGTGGCGCGTTGGCAGCCTCTGCCGGGTGCTGCGTCATTGACTACCCGCTGCGGCAAGAGCCGTCGTTCGACGCGCTATGGCTGCTGATGGCGTGAATGCGCCGAAACCAGACACCCACCGAATACAAGGCCCAGGACACGGAGGCTGGAAAACGATGCACCCAGTGAGCGCGACTCAGGAAATGCGGGCGGCCTCGCCCGGCGCCGGAGTATAGGGATAGCTGCCGCGCTTGAGGACGGATTCGACGCCGCCCAGTTCCTGGATGCGCTGCTCCTGATCGTTGAAAGCCCGTTTGGAGACCTTCCCCGGATCGCAGATCGCGCGCAGCCGCTTCTCGCCTTCGGCGATCGCGGCTTCGTTCCCTGGGGCGAGCGCGAGGTCGCGCGTCTCCAGCGGATCGGCTTCCAGATCGAACAGCTGAGGGCGATAGCCCTCGTAATGGACGTACTTGTAACGGCCAAAGCGGACCATGAAGATACCGGTCGTCGAGCCGACCGCATGATATTCGCTGAACACCGTCCGGTCGGCATGTTCGCCGTTGAGCAGCCGCAGCAGCGACGTACCGGGTAGTTCGAGCTCCTCCGTGGTGGCGCTTTCGCCGACTGCCTCCACGATCGTCGGATAGGCGTCGACCAGCGAGACCGGCGTGGACACTCGCCGGCCGGCGGGAATACCGGGGCCCTTCATGATCAGCGGCACGCCCACCGCCTCCTCGTACATGTTGGACTTGCCCCAGAAGGTGCGCGCGCCGAGGTTGTCGCCGTGGTCGCTGGTATAGATGACAAGGGTTTCGTCCTCGATACCGGCTTCTGCAAGCGTCTTGAGCACGCGGCCGATGTTGTCGTCGAGAAAAGACACCATGCCGTAGTACGCGGCGATGGCGATGCGGATATGATCCGCGTCGCGGAAGTGGTCCTCATAGTTCTGGACCTCGCGCAGCTTCTTGAGCACGGGATGGTCGGGAAAGTCGGCGGGGTCGCGGAGACGCGGCAAGGGAAGTTCTTTGAGATCGTACAGATTGAAGAACTCCGGCGGCGCTACCAGCGGAAAATGCGGGCAGACGAACGACACGAACAGGCACCACGGTTTGGCGGTGGGCTTGGCGGCGACGGATTTCAGCCAGCCGATAGTCTCGTCGCGGATGTCGCGGTCGTATTGCAAATATGTTGACTCCCCCGCGCCGGCGTCGCCGGCAAGCTGAATGGTGGTTTCGCGCCGCGGCGGTGGGCGGCGCAACATTCCCTGCACGTCGCCCTCGCCGTTGAGCACGTGGAGCGGAAGAATTTCGTTATCGAAGCCGTTCGGATCATCGCTAGCGCGATAATGCAGCTTGCCGATCGAATCGCAGCGATGGCCGGCGTCATGCAGCCGGTGACCCCATGACGGAGGCCTCCCACGATAGGGGAAGGCATTGTCCCAGCAGCCTATGGCATGGACGTGCCTGCCAGTGGCGAAGCTGGCGCGGCTCGGCACGCAGATCGGGCAGTTGCAATAGGCGTTCTCGAACAGTGTGCCGCGGGCGGCCAGTCCATCGAGGATTGGCGAGCGCACCACGGCATTGCCGTAGGCGCCAAGAACGCCGCGGCTGTGCTCGTCGGACATGATGAAGAGTACGTTGCGTCCTGGCATGGCTAATGTTCCGTTGCTTGATCAAGTTCAGTATCTGGCGGCGAGCGGGTCGGAACCGGGGGCCTCGTCCATCAGCACGCATTCTGCGATCGGCACGGTGAGAACCACCGCACTGCCGACCTCGCGGAAACCGCGGCGGTCGCCCTGGACCCTGACGACGGCGCCGCCGATGTCCACCTGATAGTCGGCGATATTGCCGAGGAAGGTCGCCTCTATGACGGTGCCCTCGAGCCGATTGTCTCCGGGCGCGGCCTCGCTGGCGAAGACGAAGGCTTCAGGCCGGATCGCAACCGTCTGTACCACTGTCGCGCTGCTGGCCGGCGCCATAGCGATCAGGCGGTGCTCACCGACCGAGACCACCGCAGTCTCCCCTTCGCGTCCAATCACGGTTGCGCGAATCCGGTTCACCAAACCCATGAAATCCGCAACGAACAGGTTCGCCGGCCGCTCATACACTTCGCGCGGCGATCCCACCTGCTGCACGGTTCCGCCGTGGAAGACCGCGATGCGATCGGAGAGTGCCATGGCCTCCGCCTGGTCATGAGTGACGTAGATGAAGGTTATGCCCGTGCGGCGCTGCAGGCTCTTCAGTTCGGAGCGCATGCGCTCGCGCAACTTGGCGTCAAGATTGGAGAGAGGCTCGTCGAGCAGCAGGATCGACGGCTCGACCGCGAGCGACCGGGCGAGAGCGACGCGCTGCTGCTGGCCGCCGCTGAGTTCCCCCGGATGGCGGCCCTCCAGGCCTTCCAGACCGACTGCCGCCAGAACCTGATCGACCCTCGCCTTCTTCCGGGCACCGTCGAAACCTGTATAGCGGAGGCCAAAAGCAACATTTTCCAGCACGGTCATGTGCGGCCAGACCGCGTAGTTCTGGAAGACCATGCCCATGCGCCGCCGTTCCGGCGGCACGCTGCCGCGTGGGGAAGACATTATCTCGCCTCCGACCGTGATCGAGCCGGCGTCCGGCGTGAGAAAGCCCGCAATCAGGCGCAGGGTCGTGGTCTTGCCGCAGCCGGAGGGGCCGAGAAGGGTGACGAACTCTCTTTCCTCGATCGCGATGTCGATGCCGCTCAGCGCGCGGAAGGCGCCGAAATTTTTGCTCAGTCCCTGAATCTCGATATGTGCCATGCCGCGCCGTTAGACCACCGGGGGATCGCCGAGGGGGGCGATCCGGCTGCGGTTCGACAGCCGGTTGAGCGGCAGGCTTACCAGTAAGGTAATCGCGACCGTAAACACAGCGAGGGCTGCCACCACCTCGAGTTGGCCGAGATCGTTGAGCCGGAATATGGCGACGGCAATCGTTTCGGTACCGCCGGAATAAAGCAGGATGGTGGCGCTCAATTCACTCAGTGCCGGGATGAACACCAGCAGGAACGCAACGACCAGTCCCGGGCGCGCCAGTGGCAGCAAGATGTGCCACAGGCTCGCCAGACGCGAGGCCCCCGAGATTCGCGCCGCCTCCTCCAGCGACACATCGATCTGGCGAAGCGTCGAGTTGATGCTGCGCACCGCCAGCGGCAAGAAGCGCGCGACATAGGCGACCAGAAGGATCCACATTGTGCCGTAGATGGCGAATGGGGGACGGATGAAGGCCAGCAGCACGCCAACCGCCAGCACCGTGCCGGGAAGTCCGAGCGGCAGGATGGCGAGATAGTCGAGCATCCGCCGCCCCTTCGTTTGCGTGCGCAGATCGACATAGGCGACGGCGGCGCCGATCATCATGGAGCAAACGCCGGCCGCTGCAGCGAGCCGGAAACTGTTGAGGATGCTACGTATTGCAATCTGGTTGTTGAACAGCGCCTCGTCGAAATTCTCCAGCGTGAAATTACCGAGGGAGATGCCATCGACCCAACTGCGGCTGAACGAGGCGATCGCCAGCACACCGACCGGCGCCATCGCGGCAAAGAATACGACCGTAAAGCAGAACGCGAGCATGCCCCACTTCCAGTACCCGAGTCCGACGGTCTCCAGTCGTCGCAGCCCACGACCACCGACCGTGGTGTGGGATCGGCGGTCGAGATAGGAGCGCTGAAGGATCAGACCGAAGGCAGTCAGAAGCACGAGCAGCAGCGACAAGGCCGACGCCTCTGCCCAGCGTGGTGGATAGCTGCCGATGATTCCGTAGATACGCGTCGGCAGAAACGTGATCTGCGCCGGCAGGCCGAGGAATGCCTGGGGCCCGAACAGCGCCATTAAATCGACAGCCGAGAGCAGCGCGCCGCCGGTGATCGCCGGGGCCACCAGCGGCAGATTTATCCGAAACAGCACACCCCAGCGGCGGGCGCCGAGTAACCGCGCCGCTTCTTCGTACGAGGCGTCGACCACCCGCAGCGCGTTGTAGGTCATGAAGTACGTGAACGGAAAAACATGCATTCCAATCACGAATATGACGCCGCCCATGCTGAAGATGTCGATCGGCCCACCTGTGCCGCCGAAGGCCGCCCGCAGGACGCGGTTGAAGAGACCCGCATCGGGTCCGAGCAGGATTATGTACGCGATGGCCGTCAGGTAGGGCGGCGTGATGTAGGCGAGCGCGACCAATGCCTGCACTGTCCGGCGCAATGGCATGTTGCTTCGCGCCGTCGCCCAAGCAAGCGGAACGCCAAGCACCACGCTGATAGTCCCAGCGCCAAAGGCGAGGATCAGCGTATTGACCAGCGGCGCGAGATTCTGGCCCCGCGTGTAGACGCGCGCGAGGAAGCCAAGTTGGAAGTCGCCAGGTAAGTTGAACGCAGCCATGAAGAGCCACAGCAGCGGATATGCTACAATGAGCATAAGCAGCCCGATTGCGACCGCGAATACGAGGGTGCTTCCCTCTATGCTGCAATGACCGCGCAGCGGTCCCTCTACCGGCGTCGCGACACCCATGACGCCTAAATACCCCACTCGCCGCCGAAGACATCGGTCATTCGTTGCAGGATATCTCCGCGCTTGGCCTTGTATTCGCCATAGTCGAGCGTGAGCAGCTTTATGCTGTTGAGTGGCGGCGCGCCGGCCGGCGGCGCCACGTCGGTGCGGCTCGAATATTTGCCGCCCTGAACGAGCAGCTGCTGTGCATCCTTCCCCATCCAGAACTCGTGGAAGAGGAAGGCTGCGTTCGGACTTGCCGACCCCTTGATCAAGCCGACGGCGCCCGGCTCGGTCGGTACGCCCTCCGCCGGAAAAAGGTAGTCCGTCGGCTTGCCCTGCTGTTTGGAGCGCCACGCGATATTGTCGTTGGTGGCAAACGCTGCACCACGCTCGCCACTCTCCAGCAGCTGAGTGGCGAGTTGAGGTGACGCAACGCGAATTGGGTGGTTCGCCGCAAGGGCCTGGAGCAGCTCCCAGCCAAAGTGCTTGGCCATCGTGTAGAGCCGCGGCGCGCCGTCGCCATTGGCGCTGCTGAAGAAAGTGAGCCGCCCTTTGAACGCCGGTTTGGTCAGGTCGTCCCAGGTGTTCGGCCTTCTATCGCCGCCGAACTCCTTGACGCTGTACTGAACGACACCCTGGGTCAGGCGGTCGGCGATCCAGGTTCCGTCGCGGTCCTGCAGCTCGGGGGCGATCACTGCGGACGCTTCCGACTTCTTCTCCAGCAGCAGTCCGCGCCCTTTCATGACCAGCAAGGCGGCCAGATCGGACGCGTCGACCATGTCGGCCTGGAGGTGGCCGGCATCGGCCTCGGCCAGCACTTTCGACGTCACGTCGGCGGAACCGCCGCGGAAATACTCGACGGCGATGCCATACTTCTTCTTGAACGGTCCGACGATGGCGTCGACGATTTTGGTGTCGAGGCTGGTGTAGAGCGTCACCTTGCCTTCGGCCTTGGCCTTCGCGATGTCGATCTCGGATGCCATGGTCGGGCCGGTCGCCGCCCGGCTTCGGGGTGCGGCGAGCAGGATTGGGGCCGCGGCAATCCCTTTGAGAACGGAACGACGTGGCAGTGTCTTCATGGCACCTCCCCCCTCGAAACTCCCGCTGAAATGGCGGCTTTTTGCTCCTCTTGCGGAGATATTGACCACCGGTCAGAAGGGTGGCAAGCCCTAATGGGAAGATGAGCGATAACGTATGGTAATCACATGTTCGATCTGCGCACGGTGGACTACTTCTTGACCGCCGTCTCCCGTGGCTCGCTGCGGGCGGCCGCGCAAGATCTCGGCGTCACGCAACCGGCCCTGACCAAAGCCATCCGCAGGCTGGAGGAATTCTTCGGCGCGCCGCTCTTCGACCGCAAGGCGCGCGGCGTCACACCGACAATCTACGGCACAGCCCTGTTGCGCCATGCCAGGGAAGTGAAGGCGGCCATGGCAGCGGCCTGCGACGAGATCGACGCATTGCGCACCGGGAGCGCCGGCTTGGTCAAGGTCGGCGCCGGGCCATCCTGGCAGGACTCCGTGCTTCCGGAAGCGATCGCCGAACTGCGGGCCACTCGGCCGGGTGTACGCGTGCACGTGACCGGCGGTGGCGACGACCAGCTGAAGGAGCAGCTCAAAAGCGGCGCCCTCGACTTCGTGCTTGCTGCCGTGCCCGAGACGCCGCGCCTTGAGCCCGAATTAGCGTGGCAGCGGCTGCTTGCCGACGAATATTGCGTGATCGCCGATATCGGCCATCCCTTGCGCGAGCGCGACGAGATACGACCCGAGGACCTGCTCAGCTATCCCTGGATCCTGCCACCGCCGACGACCTACATGGTGGGACGTCTCCAGCATCTCCTGCGCGCCGCCGGGCTGCCTTTGCCTGTCCCCTCGATCGAGACCGACGTGATCGCGCTTAAGTTCGCCCTCATGCGCGACAGCGATTATCTCAGCTATCACGCAGCCGCTCACCTGGCGGGGTTCGACCCGAGCTTCATCAAGCCTCTCGATGTCCCCGACACCAGGGCAGTTCGTCAGGCGGGCCTGATAAATCGATGTGGGATCGAGTTCAGCCCGGCGGCAAAAGCGCTAATCGTCATCCTGGGGCGCCGCTGCGATCGACTGCGATCTAGCGTCACCCAGGCCGCTTAGTCAGTGGTGAGAGGTGGAGCTGCGAAGCCGGGCTGAAGACGTGCTGCCAGCGCACCTTATCGCGATACCCAATGACAGAGATAACTATCTATATTGTGTGCCAACAAGACTATAGAATTTATTCGATAACAATGTATCCGCGCGCTTGCTGACATGATCAAGGCCCTCTCCTGCTCGGCTGGTAACGCGCGGGACGCTGATGGCTGGTGACTGGACCGATGGCCTATCGAGGCCGATCGGTCGATTTTCCGCTTGAGATCGGCTCCATGATCTAATCGGGGTTGATCACAAAATACCGTCAGCTTGAGCGTTCGGAACGTCCAACACTACCGCGCATTGACGGCGGCGATCCAGACCACGTACCCGCCGAACATCGCCTGCTCTCGCACGCCGGGGCGATCTGCCAGCGCCTGGCGCATCAGGTCGGCAAGGTGTGGGTCATGCGGCATCTGGCTTCCTCCTGCTTCGCCGGGTCCGTGGCCAGGCGATGGTCGTCACCCGGAACGTCACTCAGCAACCACCAGCCGCGCGCTCGGAATGCGGGCCTGAGGCGAGCCTCTCCGGATTGAACGACAGCATCTCCAGCGCCTTGCCGAACGCCGCCTCCCGAACCTCGGCGCCGCGCGCCGCATCGGGGACCGTTCGGGCGAGGATCATGCCGCCGACGCTCAGGGCGGCAAGCGCCAAGGCGGTCGTGCGGCGATCCTCGCATGTCTTCGGGATCGCCCGCTCATAGAGCCCGACCATGGCCTCCAGCAGTATCTGGTACGCTGTCCGCACCTGCAGCTCCGCCCTTGCGACGTCCGACGGCAGCGCGATCATCGGGCATTGGCCCTCCAGGTCACCAAGGTGCGCCGGCGAGAGGTAGCTGCGCAGCATGTTCGCCGCGTCCTCCAGCGCCGGGTCGACCGGGTTGACTCCGGCCTCGGCGCGCCACCTCGCGCCACGGCCCATAAGGAAGCTGGAGACCGCCGCGGCGAACAGCTCCTGCTTGTTCCGGAAATGATGATAGAAGCCACCGCGCGTCAGCGACGCAGCCTCCATCACCATGTCGATGGTCACGTTGTCGTAGCCGTGCCGGTTGAAGAGCAGGCGTGCGTTCTCGACGATCCGCGCCCGTGTCTCCGCCTTGTGCTCGGGTCGATAGGGCAAAGTGAAAAGCCTCCCTGGGCCGCACTAACATCAGCGCAAAATATGTTCTTGAACATATTCTGCCCGAAGGCATGAGTGGGGTCCATCGATGAAACCTAATGGAGCCCGATTTGCCCACGCCATTTTCCGGCGGCTGCCTTTGCGGCGCCGTTCGCTATACCTGTGACGCCGAGCCGATCATGGCAGGCCATTGCCATTGCGAAGACTGCCGCCGCAGCAGCGGCTCCGGGCATTCGTCCCATCTCGCCGTGCCGGAAGCCGCTGTCGTCCTGACGGGCGAGACGAAGGCCTACGTCCGGCCGTCGGCGAGCGGCAATCCCGTCACGCGGGCCTTCTGCCCGGAGTGCGGCGCACCGGTGTTCTCGAAGAACCCGGCCATGCCCGGCATGCTGTTCCTGCGAGCGTCGAGCCTTGATGACCTCGAGATCTTCAAGCCGCAGATGCACGTCTGGGCCGTGCGGGCGGCGAGTTGGGACTCTCCATCCACTGGGCTCCCGGCGTTCGACAAGATGCCTCCTGCGATGTGAGGCGCCGGTGCTCTCGGACTGACGGGATGGACATGCAAGCGAACGAGCTGGTCGGCCGTGTGCGCGAGGCGCTGGCGGATCATGAGGACACGCGAGAGGTCAAGATGTTCGGCGGTGTCTGCTTCATGCTCGGCGGCGCCATGGCCGCGGGCGCTTCCCCGCGCGGACTGCTCGTGCGGGTCGGCAAGGAGAGGCACGCCGAGGCGGTGTCTCGCCCGGGCGCGCAGGCCATGGAGATGCGAGGCCGACCGATGCCCGGCTACGTCATCGTCGATGTCGGCGGCCTTGATGACCGCTCTCTGCACGATTGGTTGGCGCTCGCGCGAGCGTACGTCGGCACCCTGCCACCGAAGACCTCCGGCTCAACTCCAAAACGACGCAAGAAGGGCTGACAATGAAACTGCGGACTGTCCTGGGCTTCTTCGCCTACATCGTGCCGACGTTTGCGCTGGGCTTCGCCTGGCACCTCATCCTTTTCAAGGACCACTACGACGCCCTGGCGATGTACCGGCACGACGTCATCATCCCATTCGGCCTGCTCGCCATGGCGATCCAAGCGGTGCTCTTCGCCGTCGTCTACGAGCGGTTGTTCCAACCGATGGCCGCGAGCCCCCTCACCCGCGGCTTGCTCTATGGCGCCTTCGGAACCGTCTTGTCCTGGAGCTTCACGACGATCGCGGTGGCGGCGAAGAACGTGATGACCTCCGTCCCGTCCTACCTCGAGATCGAGACCGCCTTTACCGTCGTCCAGTGGATCTACGCCCGGGACCGCGAGAATGTGGCGGCCACAACATAGCTCACGGGGCATGGACTCAGAAGCTTGCGCTGTGGCGGCGCGGTTCCGCCCTGGCCCTGATCACCGCTCGCCGCGGACGGCTCCGGCAAACTGGAAATGGAGGGCAAACCAATGACAGGCGCGAAAGCGATTACCGGAGGATGCCAATGCGGCGCTGTGCGCTATGCAGCGTCGACATCGCCGTCCTTCTCGATCATCTGCTGCTGCACACAATGCCAGAAGATCACCGGTTCCGGCCATGCGCCTCAATTCGCCCTCGCGAAGGCGGACGTCACTCTGACCGGCACGCCCACGCGCTACATTCTCGCAGCGGATAGCGGGAATGAGGTGACAAGCGCCTTCTGCGCGACCTGCGGCAGCCCGCTCTATAAGACTTCGATCGGCCACCCCGAATTCATGTTCTTCCATGCGGCCACGCTCGACGATCCGAGCCTGTACCGCCCGCAAAGCGTCGTCTGGGCGCGAAGCCGGCAACCGTGGGACTATGTCGATCCGGCTCTTCCGGCACAATCCTGAGCGAGCTGGAATACGTGGCCTCTTGCGGTTCTGCACTCGCGGGAAAGCGCTCGGCCGGGTCGCTCAACCGGCGGCGAGCGTGGCGCGCCGGTCGTTCTTGGCGAGGGTCCGTTCGATCATCTTGCCCATCATCACGCGCATGACGCCGGTGGGCATGATCCGCGTCATGAGCCGGTTGAGGCCGCCGGGCAGGCATAGCGACCGATTTTGCCTGAAATCCCGCAGGGCCTCGGAAACGCACTGCCGCGGACTCATCGGCTTCATCGGCATATTGGCCGGATCGAGGCCGAACTTTTCGATAATCGCCGTGTTGGTGGGCGGGACGACGAGCGTCATAACCCGGATGCGTTTGCGGCCGAGGTCGATGTGAAGGGATTCACCCAGGCTCTGGACCGAGTCCTTGGACCCGGCATCGAGGCATATGCACGGCTGGGGGCAAGCAGCGCCTCAGTCTGGAAGTCGCCGCCACAAATTATCTTCGCCAAACTCCGGGTTAGGCGGCGTACGCGCCAAGCCGTTTGTGAAAGTAGTCATGACTTTGAGACCGATACCCAATATAGCTTCGAGGGCTTGGCGAGGGGTGTAGCCGGCGTCGAAAAGTGCGGCGCGATCTTCGTCCGACACAGCCCCGCGCTTTAGGACCATGGCTTCCGTGAACGCACGCAACGCCTGCAATTTTGGATCTACAATAGGACCGCCATCCCGCAGCGCTAAAATCACGGCGTCGTCGACGCCAACGCGGCGGCCCGCCCAAGTGTGTGCACTCATACAGAAATCGCAATTATGCAGGCGACTGACCGCCAATTGAACAACCAAGCGCTCGGTCGGCGGAAGCGAGGTTTTATCGAACAGTGCGGAGCCTTGGCGATAGGTCTCAAACAGCGCGGGCGCTTCGACCTGCTTGGCGTACATCATGGGAGTGAAGCCAATGCGCTGGCTGATTTGCGCGAGAGCTACGCGTACTTCTTCGGGCGCAGTGTCGGGCGTATGCGCTGGGAATGCGTTCTTCATGAGCTACCTCCGAGAAGAAGAGAAGCCGCGCCTAGTTGGGTTCCGATCGCGACCCAAATCAAAGCCGCGATCGCTCCCATCCCAATCACCCAGGACAACGTGCGAAGCGGGCTGACGCCCAGCCAATAGAAGAGCGTGAAGCCGACACGTGCCCCGAGATAGACCAGGGCTGCTAGGCCGGAGATCTTCGATTCGCCACCTGTGATAGCAATCACAAGTGCGGTCGGCCCCACCATCGCTGTCGATTTAAGGTTATTCTGTAGCGTGCGCGCGGCGCGCCCGGCGAACCCTTCTCGCGAGAGCGGTGCTGATCGATCACTGAGGACGAAGCTAGGGCCCTTTGAGAAAGCCGTGTTGAAGTGCTGGACGAGGGCTGACACGGCCACCAAAACGCTCGCGCCGAGCGGAGCAATCAAAACGTTCATCGGTCCCTCTTTTTTGCTTGGGACTAGGTTACTGGTGCGATATTGTTCAGACAATGCCGATTTTAGCACCTGAAACGTGCAAATTTGTTCAGAGGGCCGATGGCGCTGACCGAGGGTGATCTTGCAATATTGGCCGCAATCCGGCGTAGCGGAACCTTTACCGGCGCGGCGCGCGCGCTCGGGGTCGCGCACACTACCGTCTCGCGCAAGCTGCGTGACTTGGAAGCCTATTATGGTGCGGCTTTAGTTGAGCGGGCGGGCGACCGCGCTGTTCTGACTGCCGACGGAGAGCGTGCCGCCCGCACCGCTGAACGCATCGAAGAGGAGCTGACAGCGCTCGAACGGACCATCAAGGGAACTGATGGTCGACTCTCGGGCTCGATTACGCTGACCACAGTTGACATTCTTGCCTGGCGCTACATGGACCGCCTCCGTTCGATATGCGCACGCCATCCCGATATCGAGCTCAGCGTTCTGACCGACACCGACGTAAAGAGCCTGTCTCGGCGCGAAGCGGAGATGGCATTGCGGCTCACCAATAGGCCCGAGGAATATCTGTTTGGGCGGGTCATCGAGACGTTCGTATTCGCAGCGTATGCGCGAATCGACGTCGCCGAGAAAGCAGCTAAGGCAGAAGACGGTATTTGCGCGATTCCCTGGTTGTCCTACGCCTCCGCCGACTGTGCAGCGTTGTCGCAAGGGTGGATGCGCCGCCATGCCTCGCGCGCCCGCGTGCAGGCCAATGTCACCACCCCACTGATGATGCTGCGCGCTGTAAAAAGTGGCTTTGGCGTGGGCCTGCTACCAACGGCGGTCGCTGAAGAGCATGCCGAACTCACCCGCCTCGACGCGGAGAGCGCATTCAATTTGGATGTGTGGCTCTTGGCCCCGACAGAACTTAAGCGCACCGCGCGTATCAGTGCGGTGTTTGACGCATTTGCGAGTATGAGGCCGCAAGCGACGCGCGGCAATGGAAGCGCACGTGTACGGCGGGGGGATACCAACCCCACACGTCTACCAGATGCACCGGGCCACAACGTTTGAGACGCAACACGACGCCAATAGCGTGTTATGTTATTCGCCAGCCTACGCACCGCAGATATCGCCGAGGGTCCCGCGCACTGCTAAACATTATCCGCCTTCGGAAAGCCTGGTGCGCACGCTGGTTGGCGGCGGGGTCGAGGTGTGTTTTGCCAACCCGGGCACGTCGGAGATGCATTTTGTCGCCGCGCTCGACCGGGTCGTCGGCATGCGCAGCGTCCTGGGCCTCTTCGAGGGGGTCGTGACCGGCGCGGCCGGCCCGGTCCAGAGTCCACTCTACCAAACTCAATGCGCGTCAGCGCTTGACGGTGTGTCCTCCTTGACATCCGGGTAGGGGAAATAAAGCTCGTTTCCATCAGGATCGTGAACGATCAGGACCCGGTGTCCCCAAAATCCCTCCTCTACATTCACGCCTCTGCCTTCAAGCTCGGCGCGAAGCCTGTCGAGAGCCTCGATCTCCGCATGGATTTGATCTCCCCGCACGTCGACATTGTGCGAAATGAATATAAGGCCCTTGCCCGCCTTATCCGGCAACTCGGTAGAGAAGATGAGCGCACAACCTTGGCGATCGGCCTCTGCGACATGTGGTGTGCCTTCGTCCCCGAAGTGCCACTGTTCCGTGAACCCTAGCCGATTAACATAGAAGTCGAGCGCGCGGTCGATGTCGGTAACGAACAAGACGGCTCGGGGATACCATTCCACATTCAAGGCGCTGTTCCTTCTGTTACCTCTCGCAGGAACTCCGTGCCGAGAGCGCGGAACTATTGATGACTTTCCTGGAGAGCAACGCTCCCCCTCACTCCCACTCGATCGTCCCCGGCGGCTTCGACGTAATATCGTACACCACCCGGTTGACGCCCTTCACCTCGTTGATGATCCGCGTCGCGGTCTCGCCCAAAAACTTCATCTCGAACGGATAGAAATCCGCCGTCATGCCGTCCGTGGACGTCACCGCGCGCAGGCCGACGACGTATTCATAGGTTCGCCCGTCGCCCATCACGCCCACCGTCTTCACCGGCAGCAGCACGGCAAAGGCCTGCCAGATCTTGTCGTAGAGACCGGCTTTGCGGATCTGGTCGATATAGACCGCATCCGCGTTGCGCAGGATGTCGAGTTTTTCGCCGGTGATTTCACCGGGGCAGCGGATCGCGAGGCCCGGGCCCGGGAACGGATGGCGGCCGACGAAGATTTCCGGCAGGCCCAGTTCGCGGCCGAGCACGCGGACTTCGTCCTTGAACAATTCGCGCAACGGCTCGACCAGCTTCATGTTCATGCGCGCCGGCAGCCCGCCGACATTGTGGTGCGACTTGATGGTGACCGACGGGCCGCCCGTGAACGACACGCTTTCGATCACGTCGGGATAGAGCGTGCCCTGCGCCAGGAAATCGGCGCCGCCGATCTTTTTCGCCTCGGCGTCGAACACGTCGATGAACAATCTTCCGATGGTCTTGCGCTTCTGTTCAGGATCGCTGACGCCACTGAGTTCGCCGAGGAACAGTTTTGAGGCGTCCACATGCACCAGCGGGATGTTGTAGTGGTGGCGGAACAGATCGACCACGGTCTCGGCCTCCTTGAGCCGCAGCAGGCCGTGATCGACGAACACGCAGGTGAGCTGGTCGCCGATCGCCTCATGGATCAGGACCGCGGCGACGGCGGAATCGACGCCGCCGGACAGGCCGCAGATCACCCTGCCCTTGCCGACCTGGGCGCGGATCTTTTCGATCGCTTCCTCGCGGAAAGCGCGCATGGTCCAGTCGCCGGTCAGGCCCGCGACCTTGCGGACGAAATTGCGGATCAGTTTTGCCCCGTCTGGCGTATGCACCACTTCGGGATGGAACATCAGCCCGTAATAGCGGCGCTTCTCGTCCTGGATCACCGCGAACGGCGCGTTGGTCGAGGTGCCGGCGACCTCGAAGCCGGGCGGCATCCTGGTGATGCGGTCGCCGTGGCTCATCCACACCGGATGCTGCTCGCCGATGCTCCAGGTTTTGTCGAACAACTGGCTCGGCGCCTTGACCTCGAGATCGGCGCGGCCGAATTCGCGGTGGTGGCCGCCCTCGACATGGCCGCCGAGCTGCGCCGCCATGGTCATCTGGCCATAACAGATGCCGAGCACCGGCACGCCGGAATCGAAGA
The DNA here is from genome assembly GCA_963710235.1 of uncultured Alphaproteobacteria bacterium. Lineage (GTDB taxonomy): Bacteria > Pseudomonadota > Alphaproteobacteria > Rhizobiales > Xanthobacteraceae > Bradyrhizobium. The sequence goes on along the minus strand of CAVPZI010000004.1, from coordinate 343,668 downwards.
TCGCCTGCGGCGCCCGCGGCGAGCCGGCTTCGTGCACCGATTCCGGCCCGCCGGACAGGATCACCGCCTTCGGCTTCATGTCGCGGAAGGCGGCGTCGGCCTTCTGGAACGGCACGATTTCGGAATAGACGCCCTCCTCCCGCACCCGGCGCGCGATCAGTTGCGTCACCTGACTGCCGAAATCGACGATCAGAATCTTGTCATGCGCCGAGGCCACCGAAGGCATCGACTCGCGGGCTGGCTGTGGGGCTGTCATGGCTAGCAATTACGCCGCCCCGGGCGGGCTCGCAATGCCGGAAAATGGCTTGTCCGCCTGAATTTTATGCCTTCCGCCGGGCCAGCACCGATACGAAAAAACCGTCGGTTCCGGTGCGGCGCGGGGTCATCAAAAGCCCCTCCGCCGATTGCAGGCAGGCGGCGGCAAAATCCTCCGCCTTGTCCCACAGCACGCCGGTGGTTCGGGACGGCGGCACCACGGCGAATTCCGGGTGCCGTTCCATAAAGGCCCGGATCTGTGCGCCATTTTCCGCCGACAGGACCGAGCAGGTGATATAGGCGATGCGGCCGCCCGGCTTGACGAGGTCGGCGGCGCGGTCGAGCACTTCGATCTGGTCCTTCAGTCGAACCTCCAGCGCACCCGGGCGGATCCGCCATTTGGCGTCGGGATTGCGCCGCCAGGTGCCGGTGCCGGTGCAGGGCGCGTCGATCAGCACCAGATCGGCGGAGCCATGGATGTCGCTCAACGTATCAGTCGGCCCCTTCGGCGTGCGCACGTCGCAATTGTGCACGCCGGCGCGCGACAGCCGCTCGTAGATCGGCGCCAGCTGCCGCTTGTCGTGGTCGGTGGCGATCAGCCGGCCCTTTCCCTGCATCATCGCCGCCAGCGCCAGGGTCTTGCCACCGGCCCCGGCGCAGAGATCGATCACCTGCTCGCCCGGCTTGGCGCCGGACAACAACGCCGCCAACTGCGAGCCCTCGTCCTGCACCTCGATGGCACCCTTGATGAAATCCTCCTCGGCGTGAATGCCGGGGTTGCGGGCGTCAGCGCCGAGCTCGATGCGCAGCCCGATCGGCGACCACGGCGTCGCGGTGGCGCCAAGATGGGCCAGCGAGGGCAGCATCTTCTCGCGCTTCGCCTTCAGGGTGTTGACCCGCAGGTCGAGCGGCGCCCGGCTCGCCATCGCAGTGGCTTCGGCGACGCGATCGGCGCCGAACACCTCTTCCAGAGGACCGTCGAGCCATTCCGGATAATCGCCGGCGACCGGCGCTGGCGCATCTTCAAGCGTGCGCGAGGCCAGCGCGGTGTGCTCGGCGTCGCTCAGCGGCGGCGGCGCAAACCGCGCGCCATCGCACAGCGCGGCGATGGCGTCGACATCGAGGCCGCGCTCGAGTTTCAGCATGCCCAGCAGGCGCGCGCGCGCCGTGTCGTCGTCCATGATCCAGGCGCCGGAGGCACGGCGGCGCAGCACGTCGAAGATCAGTCCGGAAATCGCGGCGCGATCGCCGGAGCCGGCATAGCGGTGCGCGGTGCCCCACTCCTTCAGCGCCTTTGCGGCGGGAATGCGTTCTTTTTCGATCGTCTCGATCAGTTCGATTGCCGCGGACAGCCGCGCAGCGGGAGTCATGGTGGTCTTTCAAATGTGAGAAGCCGTCAGATCACAAGCAGGATGCGCAGGGCGAAATACAGCCACATGGCGAACAGCACCAGGACACCGGCGAACCAGGTCATGCCGCGCTGGCCGACATTGTTGGAAGTCACGAAAATGCCGGCATGGACGAAACGCGTGATCACGAACACCCAGGACAACAGCACGATCACGAGGTCGGCATGCCGCAGCGGCAGCGCCAGCGCGATCAGAACATAAAACAGCACCGGCAGTTCGAACTGGTTCCTGAAGCAATTGCCGACCTGCTGGGTGCGCGCCGGCCAGTTCGGCTGTCCAAGCGCAATATCCTTGAACCGGATTTCTCCCGCCTTCAGGGTCGTGGTTCGCGACCCCGCCATCATGAACAGCAGCGCAAACGTCAGTCCGACCAGGACAAAAACCGGCAGTAGAACCATTTGGGCCGACATCGGATTTCTCCCCAGAGTCCGCAGGGATCGCGCCCTGCCGCCCCGCTATAACGGCCGCACCGGCCAATGACAACGAATCCGCACCCATGCGGCACCCTTGAACCTTTATCGGCCCTGCCCTGACCAATGTCAGACGGGTTCCTTTTTAATGACGGCACGGAACCGGCGCGGGTGTTGCGATGGCAGACCTCTGGTCCAGTTTGACCGCCTTGATGGCCACGCTCGGCGGCTCGATAACCGCCTTGCCGGCGATGCTGGACGACCGGTTCGGCGTGCTGGCACCTGTGGTAGCCGGCGCCGCGACCGCTATCGCCACAGCGCTGGCGGTGGCGATCTATCTCGCCAGCGGCTACCGCACCCGACGCGACATCCTGCGCCATGGCGCCGCTACGGTCGTCGTTCTTGGCCTCCTGGGTTTCGTGGCCTACGACATGCGGCACATCGCGTTCGACTATCTCGGCATCGGTTCGCCGAAGCCGGCGGTGGAGTTCGAAATCCGTCAGCCCAAGGCAGCTGCGATGGCCGCCAATACCGGTCCGAACCACGACTTTGCGACCCGCTTCCACATCCTGTGATGCGGGTCACCGGCATTTTATCACCTGGCCATTTGCCTGGGTCGACATTTCAATCACCAAAACATTTTTATTGATTTTCTTTGTTGATTTTCCCGGCCGCTGCCGCCATGCCACCTGCATCGGTGGCGACGGGAAGAACCAGCTCGCCATTAGGCTGACACAGAGCCGGGTTACGTGTCGGACCACGGGGGCATCGCATGACTTTATTCCGCCTGACCCAGATTTCCGACTCCCATCTCAGCCGCCGTTATCCGACGTTCAACAAGAATTTCCATCGCGTCTGCGAGCATATCGACGCCACGCGCCCCGATCTCGTGGTCAACAGCGGCGACCTTGCTTTTGACGGCTTTGAATGTCCTGACGATCTGGAATTCGCCAAGGCGGAACACGATGCGCTGGCGGTGGACTGCCGCTATCTGCCTGGCAACCACGACCTCGGCGACAACCCGACGGTGGTCGGCCCGCCTCCCCCGCAACTGGCATCGGAGGCGCACCGGCAGGCGTTCCGCTCGATTTTCGGCGAAGACCGCTGGCGCGTCGACGCGGCCGGCTGGAGCCTGATCGGCCTCAATTCGCTGATCATGAATACCGGGCTCGCCTGCGAGGCCGAGCAGTTCGAGTGGCTGAGGGGCGAACTTTCCCGGCTCGACGGCAGGCCGCTGGCGCTGTTCCTGCACAAGCCGCTGTTCCTGAACGCACCCGACGATCCCGAACGGGAGGAGACCTCGATCCGCTACGTGCCGCAGCCGGTGCGGGGCCGTCTCGTCGATCTGCTCAGCACCGTTAATCTGCGGCTGGTCGCCTCCGGGCACGTTCACCAGCGTCGCGATTTTACCCGGGGCAATACCCGCCACATCTGGGCGCCCTCCACCGGCTTCATCCTGCGCTCCAACGAGGTCCAGGAACTGATCGGAATCAAGGAAGTCGGGCTGGTGGAATACCGTTTCCAGCCCGACGCCTTCGAGGTCCGCCACGTCCGCGCGCCGGCCCAGGTCGACATCGACCTGTTCGCGACGCTGGAAGCGACCGCCGCGCTGATGCGGTAGAGCATGATCCGGAAAAGTGGAATCCGGTTTTCCGAAAAGATCATGCTCAAAGAAAAAATAAGTCAGGTCTGGTCGGGACCGACGCGGACCAGTTGCTTGCCGAAATTGGCGCCCTTGAGCAGCCCCATGAAGGCCGCCGGCGCGCTGTCGAGGCCTTCGGTGACGCTTTCGCGATACTTGACCTTGCCTTCCCGCACCCATCCCGACATGTCGCGCAGGAAGTCGGCGTGACGTGCGGCGAAATCCCGGACGATGAAGCCGCGGATGGTGAGGCGTTTGGTCAAGACCGTCCGCATCATCGCCGCCGCCCATTTCGGCACCGGGGCTTCGGTGGCGTTGTATTGCGCGATCAGGCCGCACACCGGAATCCGGGCGAAGTCATTGAGCAAGGGAAACACCGCTTCGAACACCGCGCCACCGACATTCTCGAAATAGACATCGATCCCCTTCGGACACGCCTCCTTGAGCTTCGCGGCGAGATTGGGATCGCGGTGGTCGATGCAATCGTCGAAACCGAGCTCCTGCTTCACATAGCGGCATTTGTCGGCGCCGCCGGCGATGCCGATGGCGCGCGCGCCCTTGATCCTGGCGATCTGGCCCACGGCGGAGCCGACCGCGCCGGATGCCGCGGCAACCACCACGGTTTCGCTCGCCTTCGGCTGGCCGATATCCAATAGCCCGGTATAGGCGGTCATCCCGGGCATGCCGAGCACGCCGACCGCCGTCGAGATCGGCCCCAGTTTCGGATCGACCTTGCGCAGGCCCTTGCCGTCGGAGAGCGCGTGCGACTGCCACCCGGTATGGGCGAGCACGATGTCGCCCCTGGAAAAACCCGGATTGTTCGAGGCCGCCACCTCGTTCACCGTGCCGCCTTCCATCACCCCGTCGATCGGCACCGGCGCCGAATAGGACGGCCCGTCGCTCATGCGTCCGCGCATGTAGGGATCGAGCGACAGCCAGATGGTGCGCAGCAGAACCTGGCCGTCGCCCGGCGTCGGCACGGCATAGGGCTCGATACGGAAATCCGTCGGCCTGGGCTCGCCGACCGGGCGCGAAGCCAGCACGACGCGTTGGGCTGATGGCGACATGGTGTTTCCTCCTGTTGTGCTCGTCATTGCGAGGAGCTCTTGCGACGAAGCAATCCAGTCTTTCTTCGCTTCGCTCGCAATGACGATTTTGAAACGCCTACGCCGTGATCTTCGCCAGCGCCGCGTCGAACGCCGCCGCGGCACTCGGCAAATCCTTGAAGGCCAGCCCGGAATCCGCCGACTGCTTTTGCGCCTCGGTTGCGGTCGGGCGAATTTCGGCCACCGGCCGGGCACCATCGAGCAGGGTCTTCGGCGCGATCACATGAAACTCGTGGTCGGCGACCGGTTGATCCTTCAGCAGGAATACACCCAAAGTGACGATGTCCTTGCCGCGCCGATAGGAGATATAGCGATCGACCGCCACCGATCCGTCACGCTGCATGCCGCCGAGTTTGGCAAAGCCATGGGCGTCGAGCAGCCGATGCGCCTTGAAACCCTTCACGCCCACCGAGTTCGCCTTCGCGGTCGCTTCCGAAAGATCGTATTTGCCGGCCATTTCCTTGCCGACCGCGGCAAGCTGTTCCGACATCTGGTGTTCGAATTCCTTGAGCTCGGTGCGCGGCTTCGGCCCTTTTCGCGGTTTGGCCAGATGGCGCTTGTCGATCTCGGCCTGGCACCGCGTCACGAGTTCGGAGGCGGATTTGCGTTCCGCATTCGCGTGCAGATTTTTCAGATCCTGATCCGAAAGCGCGGATATCCTGTCGTCCGTCCAATCGATCATCGGCTTTTTCAAACTCCGCCCGGATAGTTCGGGGCTTCCCGCGTGATGGTGACGTCGTGGACATGGCTCTCGCGCAGGCCCGCGCCGGTGATGCGCACGAACTGCGCCTTTTGGTGGAATTCGCTGAGCGTCCGCGCACCGACATAGCCCATGGCGGCGCGCAGGCCGCCGGCGAGCTGGTGCATGACGTTGCCGACCGGCCCCTTGTAGGGCACCTGGCCCTCGATGCCCTCGGGCACCAGCTTGAGGGTGTCCTTGATGTCCTGCTGGAAATAGCGGTCGGCCGAGCCGCGGGCCATCGCCCCGACCGATCCCATGCCGCGATAGGCCTTGTAGGAACGGCCCTGCCACAGGAACACCTCGCCCGGAGTCTCGTCGGTACCGGCCAGGAGCGAGCCGACCATGACGATGTCGGCGCCGGCCGCCAGCGCCTTGGCGAGATCGCCGGAATACTTGATGCCGCCATCGGCGATCACGGGCACATTGGCCTTCCTGGCGGCTTCCACCGCATCCATGATCGCGGTGAGCTGCGGCACGCCGACACCGGCGACAATGCGCGTGGTGCAGATCGAGCCCGGACCGATGCCGACCTTGATCGAATCGGCGCCGGCATCGATCAGCGCCTGCGCCCCTTCGGTGGTGGCGATGTTGCCGGCGATCACCTGCACCGCGTTGGAAAGCCGCTTGATGCGGTTCACCGCTTCGAGCACCCGCGAGGAGTGGCCGTGCGCGGTGTCGACCACGATGATATCGACGCCGGCGTCGATCAGCCGTTCGGTGCGCTCGAAACCGCCCTCGCCCACGGTGGTCGCGGCGGCGACCCGCAGCCGGCCCTGCGCGTCCTTGCTCGCGAGCGGATGCGCCACCGCCTTCTCCATGTCCTTGACGGTGATCAGGCCGACGCAACGGTACTGATCGTCGACCACCAGCAGTTTTTCGATACGGTGCTGGTGCAGCATCCGCTTCGCCTCATCCTGGCTGACCCCTTCGCGCACGGTCACCAGATTCTCGTGGGTCATCAGTTCGGAAATCTTCTGGCGCGGATCGGTGGCGAAACGCACGTCGCGGTTGGTCAGAATCCCGACCAGCTTGCCCGGCACGTTCTTGGCAGCACCCGTCACCACGGGAATGCCGGAGAAGCCGTGCTCCTTCATCAGCTGCATCGCGTCGGCAAGCATGGCGTCGGGGCCAATGGTCAGCGGATTGACCACCATGCCGGACTCGTACTTCTTGACCTGGCGCACCTGGGCGGCCTGCCCCTCGGCATCGAAATTGCGGTGCAGCACCCCGATGCCGCCGGCCTGCGCCATGGCGATCGCCATCCGCGCCTCGGTGACCGTGTCCATGGCGGATGCGATGATCGGGATATTGAGCGGGATCGAGCGGGTTGCGAACGACCGGATGTCGGCTTCCGACGGCAGGATGTCGGAAAGTCCCGGTTTCAGAAGCACATCATCAAAGGTGTAGGCTTCGCGTATCGCCTGCAGACCTGCCATCGCCAACTCCGTTTTTGAACCTAGCGCATGTCCCGGCGAAGTGGGATCCGGTTCGCTGACAAGGACATGCGCCAACATAAAATCTGGATGCGCCAATTCACCGGCGATGTAAGCACATCGTCGTCGAATCAAAGCCCATCAGGAGGGTTGGCGGTGGTCGATAGCACGCTGCTGTGACGAATCAAAGGGTCTGGCAGCCATGCACAGGCTTTTCCGGCATTTTGAAGTTCGGCGCCGATGGCCCGGCGGCAGCGACCCGGCACGGATGCAGATCAGCGTCGCATCTTTGGCGGCCAAGGTTACCGAGGATTTAGGTGGTTTTGCGCCTTCCGCAATGGCCCCGGCGGCGATGCGGTGCTAAGCCCCCGTGATCCCTCCCCCTGGCTCCCTCCAAAAAGCTGATGAATAAAGAACGCCTGATCCCGCTCATCGTGGCTGCCGCCCTGTTCATGGAGAACATGGATTCCACCGTCATCGCGACCTCGCTTCCGGCCATCGCCGCCGACATCGGCACCAGTCCGCTGACCCTGAAGCTCGCCATCACCTCCTATCTGTTGTCGCTCGCGGTATTCATTCCGGCCTCGGGCTGGACCGCCGACCGCTTCGGCGCGCGCATGGTGTTTTCGATTGCGATCGGCGTGTTCATGGTGGGCTCGATCGGCTGCGCGCTGTCGTCCTCGGTCACCGACTTCGTGATCGCCCGCATCGTGCAGGGCATGGGCGGCGCCATGATGACGCCGGTCGGTCGGCTGGTGCTGCTGCGTTCCATCGACAAGAGCGCGCTGGTCGGCGCGATGGCGTGGGTCACGGTGCCGGCGCTGGTTGGTCCGGTGATCGGTCCGCCGCTCGGCGGCTTCATCACCACCTATTTTTCCTGGCACTGGATCTTCCTGATCAACATTCCGATCGGGATGCTCGGAATCTTCATGGCGCTGCGCTTCATCGACCCGATCCGCTCCGAGGATCCGGAGCGCTTCGATCTCTACGGGCTGGTGCTGGCCGGCATCGGCCTCGCCGGGATCGCCTTCGGCCTGTCGGTCGCCGGCCTCAATCTGTTGCCCTGGTCGGTGGTCGGCGCCCTGATCGGGGTCGGGACCGTGTCGATGATCCTCTATGTCATCCACGCCAAACGCACCGCCTCGCCGGTGCTGGATTTCACCCTGCTGCGGCTGCCAACCCTGCGCGCCAGCATCCTCGGCGGCTTTCTGTTCCGGCTCGGCATCGGCGCGCTGCCGTTTCTGCTGCCGCTGTTGATGCAGCTCGGCTTCGGCCTGTCGCCGTTCCGCTCCGGCCTCGTCACCTTCGGCTCCGCGGTCGGCGCCATGGGCATGAAGACCCTGGCCGCCCGGATTATCCGCACCTTCGGCTTTCGCAACATCATGACCATCAATGCCGTCGTGAGCTCGGTCTTCCTCGCCGCCTGCGCGCTGTTCACACCGGCGACGCCGCTGCTGCTGATCATGATCCTGCTGGTGGTCGGCGGTTTCTTCCGCTCGCTGCAGTTCACCGCCATCAATACCGTGGCCTATGCCCAGGTTGAAACCGCCCAGATGAGCCGCGCCACCACGCTGGTCAGCGTCAATCAGCAGCTGGCGCTTTCGGCCGGCGTCGCGGTCGGCGCCTTCTCGGTGGAGTCCACCATGCTGGTGCGCCACGTCAGCGAACTGAACGCCACGGATTTCGCCCCCGCCTTCATCGTGGTCTCGATCATCTCGGCGCTCTCGACCTGGTTCTTCTATCAAATGCCCGATGACGCCGGCCACGAGATTTCCGGGCGCAAGGCGGTCGAGATGTCGAGCCGCAAGGGCGCGGCAAAAGCCGCGCTCAAGGCCGCCACCGAGGAAACCCAGGACGCGCGGGATCAGCGGCTGGGCTGAATGCGCCTTGGCGAACCGCCGCACCCATCAGGTTCGGTTACTAAATACCTCCAAACCCCGCAATTTTACCAAACATTCAGGTATGGCTTAGTACACTGCGCACGCCAGTACAGAATCCCGTTTAGCTCAGGATGAGCCATGCCGGAGCTATCTATCTTCGACGAGGTCGAAACCGCGATAAATGTCGGCTCGGCGGAAAAGCGCCTGGAGACGATCAGGCGGGTAACCGAGCTGTTTCTCGCCTCTGCCGGCAGCTTCGATGCCGAGCAGATCGAGCTGTTCGACGACGTGCTGCAACGCCTGATGACCACCATCGAGCTGCGGGCGATCGCCGATCTCAGCGCGCGCATTGCGCTGGCCGAAATCAGCCAGCAACTGGCTCCGATCGCCCAGGCGCCGCCGGGGGTGGTCCGCCGCCTCGCACGCAATGACGAGATCACCATAGCCGGTCCGGTGCTGACCGAATCGGCGCGCCTTGGCCCGGAAGAGCTGGTCGAACTCGCCCACATCAAGGGCGAGTTGCATTTGCTGGCCATAGCCGGGCGCTGGTGGCTGAAGGAAGTCGTGACCGACGCGCTGTTGGCGCGGCGCTACCCGAGCGTCAGCCGCCGCATCGCCCACAATCCCGGCGCGCGGCTTTCCGCCGGCGGATTTGCCATTATCGTCGCGCAGGCCGAATCCGATCCCGAACTCGCCGTCGAGGCCGGCATCAGGATCGACTTGCCGTCGCCGCTGCGCCTCGAGCTGTTGCGCAACGCGACCGAAGCGGTTCGGGCGCGGCTGTTGTCGCGCGCGCCCCCGCATCTGTGCGACGAGATCCGCAGCGCCATCGCCGCGGTTTCGGCAGACGTCAGTCGCGAGATGGCAAAAGTTCGCGACTTCACCGCGGCCAAGGCCCTCGTCACCCAGCTCAACCGCAATGGCGAAATCAGTGAAGCGACGCTGCTCGGCTTCGCCCAGGCGCGCAAGTACGAAGAGACCGTGGCGACGCTCGCCCTGCTGTCGCAGTCCACCATCGAGGTCATTCGTCCGCTGATGCAAAGCCCGCGCAACGACGGCCTCCTGGTTGCCTGCAAGGTCGCCCGGCTCGGCTGGGAAACCGTGAGCGCGATCCTGGCGTGCCGCTTTTCAACCGGCGCGCTGGGGTCCCAGGAGCTCGCCAAGGCAAAGGTCCAGTTCGCCGGCGTCACCGCCGAGGGCGCCCATCAATTGTTCAAGACGTGGCAGGCCCGGGCGTCATCTTCGGGTTCGAAGCTGCATTGACCTCAGGCGCCGGCGCGGGAGCGCCTCCGCGCGCCCTACGACGGCTGCCCACGAAACCCCATCGCCAGCACATAGCGCTCGGACGAGTCCTTGCGGCTGGAGGCGGGCTTGACGTGCTTCACGCTGGCAAAGTCGCGCTTCAACTGCGTCATCAACGTCGCATCGGCGCCGCTCTGGAACACCTTGGCGACAAAGGTTCCGCCGGGCTTGAGCACCTCCGCGGCAAAGGCGGCGGCACTCTCGACCAGGCCGACGATGCGCAACTGGTCGGTCTTGCGGTGGCCGGTGGTATTGGCCGCCATGTCGGACAGCACCACGTCGGCGCCGCCCCCCATCATGGCGCGCAGCTTTTCCGGCGCATCGTCATTGAGAAAATCCAGCTGCGCAAAATCGACGCCGACGATCTCGGGCATTTCCAGCAGGTCGATGGCGACCACCTTGCCCTTGCCGTCGGCAGCGCCGACCCGTTTGGCGGCGATCTGGCTCCAGCCGCCCGGCGCCGCGCCAAGATCGACCACGCAGGCACCGCGTTTGAGAAAGTGATACTTGTCGTCGATTTCGATCAGCTTGTAGGCCGCGCGCGAGCGCAACCCGTCGCGCTTGGCCTGCGCCACATAGGGATCGTTGAGCTGCCGCTCCAGCCAGAGTTTTGACGACAGCTTCAGCCTGCCGCCGCTCTTGACGGTGACGCGCAGCCGTCCGGTGGTGTCCTTTGCCATTTCGATCGCATCGCCTTTCGGAACTACCGCCGTGCTTAACGCATGTCCCGGCGAAGTGGATCCGGTTCGCCGACAAGGACATGCGTCAACAGTAGAATCTACGGCGCATTCTGGTCATATTGGATTACTTAGTGATCCAATATGACCAGAATGCGCTGTAGCACACGACACGCGATTGCGCGCATCAGGAAACGCCGAGCGCGCCGTCCTCGCGCATCATTTCCACCAGCATGCCCTCGCGCAGGCCGCGGTCGGCGACCCGCAGCCGCGGCAGCGGAAATGCATTTCGGATCGCATCGAGAATGGCGCAGCCCGCCAGCACCAGGTCGGCGCGCTCTACCCCGATGCAATGGTTGGCGGCACGCTCGTGATAGCTCATGCCCAGCAGCCGTTCGATGGTGGCGGTCAGATCCGCATTGCTCATCCAGATGCCGTCAATTCGGCGGCGGTCATAGCGCGCCAGATTGAGATGGACTCCGGCCAGCGTGGTCACCGTTCCCGAGGTGCCGAGCAGATGGAAACCTGTCAGATCGTGGCCGTGCTCGGTGGCGAATGGCGCCACGTGCCGGGTGACTTCCTGCACCATCAGTGCGTAGGATTCCGCGGTGACGTTGTTGCCGCCGAAATGCTCGGCCAGTGTCACCACGCCGAGCGGGATCGACATCCAGGCCTTGATGCGCGGCACGGCGTTTGGCTCGGCCGGATCGCGTTCGATCCGCACCAGTTCGCTCGATCCGCCGCCGATATCGAACAGGATCGCGCCATGGCCGTGCCGATCGAGCAGCGGCGAGCAGCCGATGACGGCGAGCGTCGCCTCGGTCTCGCGGTCGATCACCTCGAGGCTGATGCCGGTCTCATGGGCGACCTGGTCGCGAAAGCTGTCGGCATTGGAGGCGGCGCGGCAGGCTTCGGTGGCGATCAGCCGCAACCGCTTGGCATTTTTCGAATGCATCTTGTCGCGGCAGATGCTGAGCGCGGCGAGCGCCCGTCCGATCGCGGCATCGCTGATCCGGCCGGTCGCGGAGATGCCCTCGCCGAGGCGAATGATCCGCGAAAATGAATCGATGACGCGAAAGCCGTCGCCGGTCGGACAGGCGATCAGCAACCGGCAGTTGTTGGTGCCGAGATCGAGCGCGGCATACACGCCGCAACCCGCCGGCATGCCGGCCCCGGCCGGCGCGCTCTCGCCGGCCGCTGCCGGTGCGAGCGGCATTTGCCCATCGCCTTCGCACGGCCCCTGGCCGTCGCGAAGCCGTGTGTCTTCGTTCATAAATTCGTCTTTCCGCGGCCGATGCCGGCCGGCGTGGAAATAGCCATTCACAGAAAGTTTAGCAGTGCTGGTGGGCAGCGCAACAGCCGCGCACTGGCCGCATGTCCAATCAGGCGTTGTCGCAGGCTTGGCGCTGCGTTATCTGGGGGACACAGCGCAAAATCGCGCAAAATCGACCATTTCAGGACTTTTCTCGATGCTCGACCACACGTCCCTTGCCTCCCAGGAAAACGCTATCGCACTGCAAAAATACGGGGTCGGACAACCGGTCCGCCGCAAGGAGGACGACACCCTGGTGCGCGGCAAGGGCAAGTACACCGACGATTTCAATCTGCCCGGACAGGTCTACGCCTTCATGGTGCGCAGCAGCCACGCCCATGGCGTGATCCGCTCCATCGACACCGCGGCCGCCAAATCGATGCGCGGGGTGCTCGGGGTCTGGACCGGCGCCGACATGGCATCCGCCGGCCATGCTCCCTTCACCTGCGGCCTGCCGCTGAAGAACCGCGACGGCTCGCCGCTGCTGCAGACCAACCGCACCCCGTTGATGACCGACAAGGTGCGTTATGTCGGCGATCCCGTGGCCTTCGTGATCGCCGAAACGCTGGCGCAGGCGCGCGACGCCGCCGAAGCGGTCGTGCTGGATATCGATCCCTTGCCGGTGGTGACCGATCCGGAACAGGCCGCCAAGCCCGGGGCGCCGCAGCTTTACGACCACATCCCCAACAACGTCGCGCTGGATTATCATTACGGCGACAAGGCCGCGGTCGATGCCGCCTTCGCCGGTGCCGCCCATGTCACGAGACTGGATGTCGTCAACACCCGCGTCGCCGTGGTGGCGATGGAGCCGCGCGCGGCGCTGGCGTCCTTCGACAAGACCAGCGAGCGCTACACCATTCAGGTGCCGACCCAGGGCGTCGCCGGAAACCGCAACACGCTGGCGAAAAATCTCAAGGTCCCGAACGAAAAGGTTCGCGTGCTGACCGCCAATGTCGGCGGTTCGTTCGGCATGAAGAACGTCAACTACCCCGAATACATGTGCATCCTGCACGCCGCCCGGACTCTGGGAAAACCGGTGAAGTGGACCGACGAGCGCTCCACCAGTTTCCTGTCCGACAGCCACGGTCGCGCCCAGCGCATCCACGCCGAACTGGCGCTGGACGGCGAGGGAAAATTTCTCGCGGTGCGGCTTCGCGGCTACGGCAATCTCGGCGCCTACATCACCGGGGTGTCGCCGGGCCCGCTGTCGCTCAACACCGGCAAGAATCTCGCCAGCGTCTACCGCACGCCGCTGATGAACATCGACATCAAATGCGTGCTGACCAACACCACGCTGATGGGCGCCTACCGCGGCGCCGGACGTCCCGAGGCGAACTATTTCATGGAGCGGCTGATCGACGCCGCCGCCGACGAGATGGGCATCGACCGGCTCGTGATGCGCAAGCGCAATTTCATCAAGTCGTCGCAGATGCCGTTCGCGGCGTCGTCCGGCGTCACCTATGACAGCGGCGATTTCCAGGGCGTGTTCAGCAAGGCCCTGGAGCTGTCCGACCATGCCGGCTTCGCCAAACGCAGGAAGCAGAGCCGCAAGGACGGCAAACTGCGCGGCATCGCGGTAGGCTCCTACCTCGAAGTGACGGCGCCGCCGAGCGGCGAACTCGGCAAGATCGTGTTCGAGGCCGACGGCGGCGTCAAACTGATCACCGGCACGCTGGACTACGGCCAGGGTCACGCCACGCCGTTCGCCCAGGTGCTGTCGGCGCAACTCGGCGTGCCGTTCGAGAAAATCTCGATCGAGCAGAACGACAGCGACATCGTCCATTCAGGCAACGGCACCGGCGGCTCGCGCTCCATCACCGCGTCCGGCCAGGCCATCGTCGAGTCATCGGCCCTCGTGATCGCCAAGGGCAAGGCCGCGGCCGCGCACCTGATGGAGGCCGCCGAAGCCGACATCGAATTTGCAGGCGGCCGCTTCACCATCGCCGGCACCGACCGCAGCATCGATATCATGGAACTGGCGCGGCGGATGCGTGAAGGCAAGATGCCCGAAGGCGTGCCGTCGTCGCTCGACGTCGACCACACCACGCAGGGAATCGCCTCGACGTTCCCCAACGGCTGCCATGTCGCCGAAGTCGAGATCGATCCGGACACCGGCGTGGTGCGCATCGTCGGCTACACCGGCGTCAACGATTTCGGCACCGTGGTCAATCCGATGATCGTCGCCGGCCAGTTGCATGGCGGCGTGGCGCAAGGCATCGGACAGGCGCTGATGGAGCACGTCAGCTACGATGAGAGCGGCCAGCCGATCACCGGCTCGTTCATGGACTACGCCCTGCCGCGCGCCGAAGACATTCCGGCGATGACCGTCGGCGACCATCCCTCGCCGGCCAAATCCAATCCGCTTGGCACCAAGGGCTGCGGCGAAGCCGGCTGCGCCGGCAGCCTGTGCACCATCGTCAACGCGGTGATCGATGCGCTCGGTGACTACGGCATCACCCACATCGACATGCCGCTGACCCCCGAGCGGGTCTGGCGCGCGATCCAGGACGCGAAGAAGATAAAGGCGACGTAGGAGAGCGTCGGCTCAACCTCTCAACGTCATGGCCGGATTTATTCCGGCCATCCGCGTCTCTCCCTGAGATGCCGTAAAGACGTGGATGGCCGGGTCATAGCCCGGCCAACGACGAACATGGAGACATCATGCACGGCTAGGCGCCTTCATAGTCGAAAATGATTTTCGCCAGCAACTCCCGTTCCTCGGGAGTCTTTTCAGTCGGATCTTCAAGCACGTTGCGCATGAGATAATATTCAGTATCGTTCCTGATCTTGCCTCGCTTCTTGATCCTTGCGTAGCCTTTCGAATACCGCCTCCGCAATTCGGAGAGCGTGACGATGCCACGCGCCCGAAGTTCGGAATCGAACCTCTCGACCTCGACGTGATCGAAATGGAGCAACTCCTCCACGCTATCGTTGATGGCTTGGCGCAGCCCGATGCGGGCCGTCTTCATGCCCTTCTTCTCCAAAACTTCAAGGCAGGCGATCGGCCACTTTTCGGGTGTCAGGAGAGTTGCAAGATTCGGGTGATAGCGGTCGACGTAGAATGCAAGAAAAGCTTTCATTTTGACGTATTCCGGGTCGGCTGGCTGCTGCATCTGTGCCCCCGCTACGCCGCAACGCGCTCGCGCGGCTGGTAGATCGCAATGTGCTGGCAATGCGCCACCGGGGTGCGGCCGTTGGCGACGATGAGGGCGTCGAGTTCGACGAAGCGATGGCCCTTCTTCTCGTAATTGCCGGTGACGCGGGCGCGCGCCACCAGTTCGTCGCCGATCGCCGCCGCCGCCAATAGCTGCATCCGGCTGCCGACATGAATCCAGGGACCGAGGATGGCGTTGTCGACCAGAACCTTGTTCATGATCCGCTGCAGCACGCCGGGATGGACCAGCTTTTCGCGGCCGTAGACCGGGTCGTGCTCGCGCACGTCGTGGAGATATTGCGCGGCTTCGGCATCGGGCCATGACCGCGGCTCCGTGCCCAGCCATTGGCCCTCCTGATAGGACGCCGCATTCACCGGCAGGCGCGGCGTGACGGGCGCGGTTTCCGGGAAACCTGCCACCGCGGCCGTCGGCACCGCCGATGTCACCGACGCCGATCCGGTGGCGCAGAGATTGCCGCGGCTCGCCACTTCGATCTCGAGTCCGTCGGCCTGCTCGGCGGCGGTCACCTCGGCGATTTCGCCATCATAGACCGGCTTGACGAAACGCGCGTCGATCAATCCACGTTCGAGAAACGCCCGGCCCCATTTCTTCACCGGCAGGTGCATCATGTAGGCCATCACGTCGACCCCGGGCACCAGCCCCCCGCTGAAGCCGAACTTCCGCGCCACCGCGTCGTCGTGCATCTTGTTTTCGGACAGTTTGGCGGTGTTGAAGGCCTCGAGGCGGTACAATTCGACCATGATTCCTCCCAAAACCCCGCGAAAAATGATGTTTCCTAGGCTCGCAAATGGTACCCAACGGCGCACCCAAGGCAAGGGGCCTGCCGATCCGACCGAATGACACATCCTTGAACACCACCCGCATCTATGTCGACGCCGACGCCTGCCCCGTCAAAGACGAAATCTACCGGGTCGCCGCCCGCCACGGCCTGCCGGTCAGTGTCGTGGCCGGCAATTTCATCCGCGTGCCGCAGGATCCCATGATCGAGCGGATCGCGGCGGGTTCCGGCATGGACGCCGCCGACGACTGGATTGCGCAACGCGCCGGAAACGGCGATATCGTCATCACCTCCGACATCCCGCTGGCCAGCCGCTGCGTCAAGGCTGGTGCCGCGGTGATCGCCCCCAACGGCAAGCCGTTCACGGAACAATCCATCGGAATGACACTGGCGGTGCGCAACCTGATGACCGACCTGCGCAGTTCGGGCGAAGTCACCGGCGGACCGCGATCGTTCGCGCCGCGCGACCGCTCGGCGTTCCTGTCGGCGCTCGATCAGGCGATCCGCCGCATCCAGCGCGACCAGACGGTCGCAACGAAACAAGGTTGAATTGAGCTGATGGCGCCTCCGCTGATCCAGTTGAAAGATATCGCGCTGACCTTCGGCGGCACGCCGCTGCTGGCGGGCGTGGAACTGTCGGTGTCGCCATCCGAGCGGATTTGCCTGATCGGCCGCAACGGCTCCGGCAAATCGACCCTGCTCAAGATCGTCGCCGGCCTTGTCGAGCCCGACAAGGGCAGCCGCTTCGTGCAACCCGGCGCCACCATCCGCTATTTGCCGCAGGAGCCGGACTTTTCCGGCCACGCCACCACCCTGGCCTATGTCGAGGCCGGTCTCGCCCCCGGCGACGACCACTATCAGGCGCAGTATCTCTTGGAGCAGCTCGGCCTGCATGGCGACGAGGATCCCGCGCAGCTGTCCGGCGGCGAAGCCCGGCGTACCGCGCTGGCGCGGGTGCTGGCACCCTCGCCCGACATCCTGCTGCTGGATGAGCCGACCAACCATCTCGACCTCACCACCATCGAATGGCTGGAAAGCGATCTGGCCGCGCGGCGCAGCGCGTTGATCATCATCAGCCATGACCGCCGGTTCCTGTCGAACCTGTCGCGTTCCACCGCCTGGCTCGACCGCGGCCAGATCCGGCAGATCGACCGCGGTTTTGCCGCATTCGAGGCCTGGCGCGACGAGGTGCTGGCGGAAGAGGAACGCGAGCAGCACAAGCTCGACCGCAAGATCGTCGCCGAAGAGCACTGGCTGCGCTACGGCGTGTCCGGGCGGCGCAAGCGCAACGTCAAGCAACTCGGCAACCTGTTCGCACTGCGCGAGGCGCGCCGCGACTACCGCGGCGCCGCCGGCAACGCCAACCTGGCCGCGGCCGAGGCCGAAAAATCCGGCAAGCTGATCATCGAGGCCAAGGGCATCAGCCGGAGCTATGGCGAGCGCAAGATCGTCGCCGACTTCTCGATCCGCATCCAGCGCGGCGACCGCATCGGCATCGTCGGGCCGAACGGCGCCGGCAAGACCACCCTGATCGAGATGCTGACCGGCGCGAACCCGCCGGATAGCGGCACCATCCGGTTCGGCGCCAATATCGAGATGGCGACGCTCGACCAGCACCGCGAAAGCCTCGATCCGAAGTCGACCCTGGCCGAAGCCCTGACCGGCGGCCGCGGCGACCACGTCATGGTCGGCGGCAAGCCGAAGCACGTGGTCAGCTACATGAAGGATTTTCTGTTCGCCCAGGAACAGATGCGCACGCCGCTGGAAGTGCTGTCCGGCGGCGAGCGCGGCCGGCTGATGCTGGCGCGGGCGCTGGCAAAGCCCTCCAATCTTCTGGTGCTGGACGAGCCGACCAACGACCTTGATCTCGAAACCCTCGATGTGCTGGAGGAAATGCTCGGCGACTATCAAGGCACCGTGATCCTGATCAGCCACGACCGCGACTTCCTTGATCGCGTCGTGACATCGGTGATCGCGCCCGAGGGCAACGGCAACTGGATCGAATATGCCGGCGGCTACACCGACATGCTGGCGCAGCGCGGCGCCGACCTGAAACGCGAGGCGGTCGTCGCAGCGCAGGTCGAAACCGCAAAAAACAGGCAGGCCGGCACGGCTTCAACCGCACCCCGGCGAAAACTCAATTTCAACGAAAAGCACGCACTGGAGACACTGCCCAAGACCATGGCCAGGCTGCAAGCCGAGATCGCCAGGCAACGGCGCCATCTCGACGACCCCAATCTGTACCAGAAGGATCGCAAGAAGTTCGACACGGCGTCCGCGGCACTGTCTGCGGCGCAAAAGGAACTCGAAGCCGCCGAGGAAAAATGGCTCGAGCTCGAAATGCTGCGCGAAGAAATTGAACAGGCTTGAAAGCTGAACCGATGACCACACCCCTTGCCGCCCAAATCGCCCGCGACTACGGCACCCCCGCCGTGGTGATCGACATGGACCGGGTCGAGCGCAACATCGCGCGCGTCCAGCTCGCCTGTAACGACGCCGGCGTCGCCAACCGGCCGCATATCAAGACCCACAAGTCTCCGCTGCTGGCCAAGCTGCAGATCGCCGCCGGCGCCCGCGGCATTACCTGCCAGAAACTCGGCGAGGCCGAAGTGATGGCCCGGGAAGGCATCGATAACATCCTGATCAGCTACAACCTGATCGGCGAGGAAAAGATGGCCCGGCTTGGCGCCCTGCAGGCCAGGGCCACCATGACGGTGGCGGCCGACAATCCGACCGTGATATCAGGCCTGCCGCAGGCGGCGGCGATTTCCGGCCGGCCGCTGGCCGTGGTGGTGGAATGCGACACCGGGCGCAAGCGCGCCGGTGTCGAGACGCCCGGCGAGGCTATTGCGCTGGCACGCATGATCGCGGCGTCCCCCGGCTTGAGCTTCGCCGGCTTCATGCTGTATCCAACCGAAACCGGCTGGGGCGAGGCGCAGCGGTTTTACGACGAAGCGCTGGCGGGTGTCCGCGCCCTGGGATTGGAGCCGTTGATCGTTTCCACCGGCGGCACGCCGAACCTGAAAAACCTCGGCAAGCTCACCGGCGCCACCGAACATCGCCCCGGCACCTATATCTACAACGACCGCATGCAGGTCGCCGCCGGTGTCGCCACCTGGGACGACTGCGCCCTGAACGTCTACTCCACCGTCGTCAGCCGCGCCGGTCCCGACCGCGGCATCCTGGATGCCGGCTCCAAAACCCTGACCTCCGACACCGGCGGCGGCCTCGACGGCCACGGCCTGATCCTGGAGCACCCCGAAGCCAGGATCGCGCGCTTCGCCGAGGAGCACGGCTTTCTCGATCTCGGGCGCAGCAACACCCGCCCTGCCGTCGGCGATGTAGTGCGGATCGTCCCCAACCACGTCTGCGTCGTCGTCAACATGGTCGACGAGGTGGTGATGGTGCGCGGCGACGAAATCATCGGCACGCTGGCGGTCGCGGCGCGGGGGAAACTGAAGTAACGCGGAAAACTCTCCACGTCATTGCGAGCGAAGCGAAGCAATCCAGTGGCCACAAGCAAGACTGGATTGCTTCGTCGCTTCGCTCCTCGCAATGACGAAATTCAGGACTCGCGCTCGATCCACTTCAGCACCCCTCGCCCCGCCGCCGCCCCGGTCGCAAACGACGCCTGCAGCAGATAGCCGCCGGTCGGCGCTTCCCAATCCAGCATCTCGCCGGCCGCAAACACGCCGGGCAGACGCCGGATCATGAAATCGGCATTGAGTTCCGTGAACGAAATTCCGCCGGCGCTGGAGATGGCGCGCGCGATCGGTGCAACGCCATTGAGTTTCACCGGCACCGCATTGATCAATCCGGCAAGGCTCGACGGCGACAGCGACGCCAGGGCAACGCCTGACGCGATCGCGATCTCCTGCAGCAGCCCGATGGCGACCGGTGACAGATGAGCTGCCTTGCGCAGGAATGTTGATAGCGATTGCTTGCCGCGCGGCGCTTCCAGCCGCGCCATCAGTTCGGCGGCGCCGGCGTCGGGCCGCAGGGCCACCAGCAGCGCCGCTTCGCCGGCGGCGATGATGGCCTCGCGCAACTCCGACGACAGCGCGTATACCGCCCCACCCTCGATGCCGGCACGCGTGATCATCGCCTCGCCGCGCACTGTGCGCGATCCGAATGACAGCGCCACGCCCTTCAGCGGATGTCCTTCAAAGCGATCCCTGAACAGATCGGACCAGGCCACAGTGAAGCCGCTGTTGGACGGCCGCAACGGCGCCACGACGACACCTTTGGCCGCAAGCGTTCCAACCCAGGCGCCATCGGAACCGAGTCGCGGCCAGCTGGCACCGCCGAGCGCCAGCACGGTCGCTCCCGCATCGACGACGTAGGTCCCATCCGGCGTTGCGAATGAAAGCTTGTTGTTGTCTGCCCATCCGACCCAGCGATGGCGCAGCTTCAGTTGTGCGCCCAGGGCATCGAGCCGGCCTAGCCAGGCCCGCAGCAATGGCGACGCCTTGAATGCCTTCGGAAACACCCGGCCGCTGGAGCCGACAAAGGTCGGCTGTCCCAGCGCCTCGCTCCAGCCGCGCAAGGCATCGGGCGGGAAGGCCTCGACAGCCGGTGCGAGATGCGGCATCGCCGTGCCGTAGCGCGCGAGAAACACCGGCAAAGCTTCGGTATGGGTGAGATTGAGCCCGCCCCGGCCCGCCATCAGGAATTTACGGCCGACCGACGGCATCGCGTCGTAGATGGTCACCTGCGCGCCACCCTGCGCGATCACCTCGGCCGCCATCAGTCCGGCGGGACCGGCGCCGATCACCGCGACAGGAGATTCCGATAGGGGTAGCCCGGATGAGCGAAGCGACATCCGGGGTCTTTACCTTGGTTTCCCGCATGTCGCTACGCTCATGCGGAATACGAAAAACTCGTCGGCTCGGCCGCTATTTCACGGTGTGGCACCCAGCCGCGCCAGCGCCGTCTTGCTGTGTTCGAGGTTGGGGTTCTTCGCCAGCGCCCGGCGGTAGTCGGCGATGGCTTCTTCCTTGCGGCCCAGCGCCTCGAAGACGCTGCCCCTTGTATCGAGAAAGTTGGGCTCGTTGGGTTTCAATTCGAGCGCCTTCTCGGCATCGGGCAGAGCCTCGGCCGCCTTGCCGGCCCTGAAATAGTTCCATGCCCGGCAGTTGTAGTTTCCCGCATCGTCGGGCGCAATCTCGATGGCCTTGCCGCAGTCGGCCACGGCCCGGCCGTAGTCGCCCTGGTCGCCATAGATGAAGCCGCGCTGCCGCAGCGCGCTGGCGCTCTTGGGATTGAGCTCGATGGCCTTGCTGTAATCGGCGACCGCCAGGTCCTTTTCACCATTCTTGCGGTGGATATCGCCGCGGTTGCCAAAGGCCCGGGCATAGTTCGGATCGAGTTCGATCGCCTTGGAATAATTCTTCAGCGCGGTGCCGAGGTCGTTCTTGTTTTCGGCAAGCTCGCCAAGATTGTTGAAGCCGCGGGCGTATTTCGGATTGAGTTCCACCGCCTTGCTGTAGTCCTTGATCGCCATGTCGTAGTTGTTGAGGCGCATGTAGGCGTTGCCGCGGTCGTTATACCCGGTAAAATCCTTGGGCTTGAGCTGGATATGCCGGGTGAAATCGGCGATCGCCAGGTCGTGGCGCCCGGTATTGTTGTAGGCGAGGCCCCGGTTGAAATAGGCGGCGGCGTCCTTCGCATTGCGGTGGATCAGCTCGGTGCAGGCGGTGATGGTCACCTCGTTGGTACTGGCGTTGCTGTCGCAATCCTCACGTACGCCCGCGCCTGCCACCGTCGAAATCGACGCCACGCAGACCATCGCCAGCAAAAACCGCAGCATGTGCCTCTCCCCCTGAAAGCAGGGAAAGGCTAACGCGAACCGTGATGGACCGCAACGCCTCGGTAACGTTTCGCTGTGGGTGTTGAGTCCGCCCCCGTCATCAGAAATTCACAGCCAGCCGACGGCAACGCGTCGCAATTACGCGTGGCCTTGCTGTGAAGTGCTACCGAGCAGTCCAGCCCGGCTTGACAGCATGACGTAGATACCGACCAACCCGCTCGGGATACCCCATTTGAACACCACCAGCGACAGCGCAGTGAAAGCAGCCAGCGCGACGATGGCTGCTCCGTAGAATACCCTCAACCACTTATTGCGATAACTCGTGCTGTAATCCACATACCAAAGAGCTGCCGGCAAGTTCGCGTACCGAAGGACCACAAATCGACATATCACAACGGAAATCACCCAAACCACGAGGCTGGCTCCGATCATCATCGATAAAGTCTCACCCAGACCGGCGTCGCTGGCCGGCAACAGATCATCCTGAACGATTTCATCATCGATCTCCAGAAGCATGGCGGGGGCGAGCGCAAGCCAGGCGAGGCTTGAAAGCGCGATCAGGCGTCCACGGGTCCGCGGCGTCGTGACTGTTCTCATGTTGCGGATATCCCATAGCCTGAACCGGACAATCGCAACGGCGAACGTTACCGTAATAAGACAAATGCGGATCGCAAAGTTGTACAACGGCCACTTCGCCGTTCGCAGACCTGCAATCTCACTCTCGCGTTGTTGGCGCTCAACGAGCGACATGTTGGAATATTCCCGCTCGAAGCTAAGCGTCAGCTCGCGCGCCCTTGGTTCGTCGATATGCGGCAACATTCCGCCGGCCTTGCCGAGCAAGGTGACGCCTAGACCGAAGGCAGCGACACACAGCAAGACTACGGTTATCCCGACCATTTTCGTGAGTTGCGGCGACATCCATGTCGTTCCACTGCATCTATTCAGGTCAGCCGTAGGCTTAACCCCCTGCGCCTATAGAAATAGAATGGAGGAATGGGTCTGCCAATCCATCCTACGAAGCCACGAGGTTACAGCTTCACCCCGGCTTTGGCCGCAGCCTGCTCGACGTATTTCTGCGTCTGCTGGAATGCCCCCTCCAGCGCCCTTGCCTTCGACATGTCGCTGATCTCGCCGAAATGCGCGGCAATCGCGTCGGGGGTCCACTCGGCCTCTGCGAGGCTCATGCCTTCGCTCTCGAGGATCTTGATCACCGCGAACGAGCCGGCGCCGGCGCCCATGATGGTGCGGGTCGGGGCGTTCTCGCCCAGCAGGTAGAGCACCGCGGGCGTGATCGCTTCCGGCTTCATCAGCGCCAGCACCTGGGGCGGAATCAGTCCCTCGGTCATGCGGGTGGCCGCGGTGGGTGAGATCATGTTGGCGCGGATGTTGTTCTTGCGGCCTTCCTCCGCCAGCACGTTCATCAGGCCGATCATGCCGGTTTTGGCCGCACCGTAATTGGCCTGGCCGAAATTGCCGTACAGGCCCGACGACGAAGTGGTGACGACAATGCGGCCGTAGTTGCGCTCGCGCATGCCGTCCCACACCGCCTTGCAGCAATAGAAGGTGCCGGTGAGATGGACGTCGATCACCTTGGCGAAATCCGCCGGTTCCATCTTGCCGAACGACTTGTCGCGCAAAATGCCGGCATTGGCACAGAGCAGATCGACGCTGCCCCACTCGGCGACCGCGCGGTCCACCATCGCCTTGACCTGCTCGAAATCCGACACGTCGGCACCATTGGCGATGGCGACGCCGCCGGCCTTGCGGATCTCTTCGACCACCGTTTCCGCCGCCGTCAGCGATCCGCCGGTGCCGTCGCGGGCGCCGCCGAAATCGTTGACCACCACCCTGGCGCCGCGGTTGGCGAGCCCCAGCGCGTGGGCACGTCCGAGCCCGTTGCCCGCGCCGGTGACGATGGCGACGCGTCCGTCAAATCTGATTGTCATGGGTAAGGTTCCGGATTTCACGCAAAATAGATCAGGCCGATCCAGTCCGCGACCAGCGCCGGCTTGACGTTGCCCTGGATTTCAACGCTGACGCTGGTGTGGGTCTCCAGCACGTCGGCGCCGCGCAGCTTGGCCTCGATCAACGTGAAGCGCCCGCGCAGCCGCGATCCGGCCTTGACCGGAGACAGGAAGCGCAGCCGGTCGAAGCCGTAATTCACGCCCCGCTTGGCCCCGGCGATTTTCGGCAGCGCCTCGTAGGAAAACACCGACAGCATGGAGACGGTGAGAAACCCGTGCGCGACGGTCGATCCGTAAGGGGTTTCGCGCGCCGCGCGTTCCGGGTCGACATGGATGAACTGATGGTCCTCGGTGATATCGGCAAAGGCGTCGATCCGCTCCTGATCGACCAGATGCCACGACGAGATCCCGACTTCGGTGCCGGCCATCCTGATGTAAACGTCGCGCTCGACCGCGGGTTTGGTCCAGATTTCGTTCACGGCTCAGTGCTCCGCCGATCCGGCCGAGCGCAGCGACGCCAGTTCCGGGAAATCCTCTTCGCGGAACTCATGGCCGCGCAGCGCATCGCCGCGATCGTTGTCATGTTCGAGGCGGCGCAACTGTACTCTTCTGATCTTTCCGGAAATAGTCTTGGGCAATTCGGTCACCAGTTCGATGCGCCGGATCCGCTTGAACGGGGCAAGGCGCGTGTGCAGATGGCGAAAGATCGACAGCGCGGTGGCGGCCGAACGTTCGGTATCCCCCACTAGCAGCACATATGCCTTCGGGATGGCAAGCCGGATCGGATCCGGGCTCGGTACCACCGCGGCCTCGGCGACCGCTTCATGTTCGAGCAGGATGCTTTCCAGTTCGAACGGGCTGATGCGGTAATCGGATGACTTGAAGACGTCGTCGGAGCGGCCGACAAAGGTGAGATAGCCCTCGTCATCAGCGAATACGACGTCGCCGCTGCGATAGAGGTCGCCGTCGGCGCCGCTCAGCCTGCCGTCCTCGCCCTGGTAGCCCTGCATCAGGCCCGCCGGCCGGGAAGTTCCGAGCACCAGGCTGACCTCGCCTTCCCGGGTGGATTGACCGTCGGAATCGGTGATCCGCACCTGATAGCCGGGCAACGGCCGCCCCATCGAGCCGATTTTCACCTTCTGTCCCGGCGAATTGCCGGCGAGCGCCGTGGTTTCGGTCTGGCCGTAGCCGTCGCGAATGGTCAGGCCCCATGCGGCGCGCACCTGGTCGATCACCTCGGGATTGAGCGGCTCGCCGGCGCCGCAGACTTCGCGCAGCGACACCTTGAAGGTGTCGAGCTTCTCCTGGATGAACAGCCGCCACACCGTCGGCGGCGCGCACAGCGTGGTGACGCCACAGCGGCCGATGGTCGCGAGCAGTCCCTTGGCATCGAATCGCGGCTGGTTGACCACGAACACCGTGGCCCCGGCGTTCCACGGTGCAAAGAAGCAGCTCCAGGCATGCTTGGCCCAGCCCGGCGAGGAGATATTCAAATGCACGTCGCCGGGCTGCAGTCCGAGCCAGTACATGGTGGAGAGCCCGCCGACCGGATAGCTGCGCTGGCTGTGCCGCACCAGCTTTGGCTTGGCCGTGGTTCCGGAGGTAAAATACAGCAGCATCGGCTCCTCGGCCCGGGTGGGGCCTTCCGGCACGAACGTCTCGGGGTATTCCGCCGCCTGTTCGAACGGCAGCCAGCCTTCGTGTGTCGCCGAAGCGCCGACCACGACGCGGACCAGGTCAGCACCGCCGCGCAGGCCGGCGAATTTGGCCACCTGGTCCTGCGACGCCACCACGGCCCTCGCCTTGCCGCGATCGAGCCGGTCCTGCAACTCGTCGGGTGTCAAGAGCGTCGTCGCCGGGATTACCACCACGCCCAGTTTCATCGACGCCAGCATGGTTTCCCATAGCGGCACCACGTTGCCGAGCAGCAACAGCAGGTGATCGCCGCGCTTCAGCCCCTGGGCACGCAGGAAATTCGCCATCTGGTTGGAACGGCGCGACAGGGTCTCGAATGAAAGCTTGGTCTCGCGATTGCTGCCGGCATCGACGATCCACAGTGCCGGGCGGTCCTTGCTCTGGGGATCGCAGGCCAATTCGGCATCGAACCAGTCCAGCGCCCAGTTGAACGGCACCGGATCGGGCCAGCGGAAATCCGCCACCGCGGTGTCGTAGTCGGTGCGATGCTTGAGCAGGAAGGCGCGCGCGTCCTGGAATGTGGTCATCGGCCGATCCGTCACTTCGCGGTCAGATGCCTGACCTGATGGATGATGCCGGAGAAATCCGTGCCGCCACGGCCGGATTTCTCGAACGCCTCATAGATGCTCTCGGCGTGGGCGCCGAGCGGCGTCACCGCGCCGGCGGCTTTCGCCGCCTCCTGCGACAGCCGCAAGTCTTTCAGCATCAGTGTGGCCGCGAACCCCGGCTTGTATTCGTTGTTGGCGGGCGATGTTGGCACCGGTCCCGGTACCGGGCAATAAGTGGTCAGCGACCAGCACTGGCCCGACGAGGTCGAGGCGACGTCGAACAGCGCCTGATGCGAAAGCCCGAGCTTTTCCGCCAGCGAAAACGCCTCGCAAACGCCGATCATCGAGATACCCAGGATCATATTGTTGCAGATCTTCGCCGCCTGCCCGGCGCCGGCTTCGCCGCAATGCACCACCTTCTTGCCCATCGCTTCCAGGATCGGTTTGGCCGCGGCAAAAGCCTCCACCGTGCCGCCGGCCATGAACGTCAAGGTCGCGGCCTTGGCGCCGCCGGTACCGCCGGACACCGGCGCGTCGATCGACGGCAGATGCCGGGCGGCGGCCAGCGTATGGGATTCGCGCGCGCTCTCCACATCGATGGTCGAGCAGTCGATCATCAAGGCACCCTTGGCTACCGCCGGCAGCACCTCGTTCCACACCGACAGCACGTGCTTGCCCGCCGGCAGCATGGTGATCACGACTTCGGTGTCCTTGACCGCGTCCACGGCTTTCGCCGCGATCGAAACCCCGTCCGCTTTCGCAGCCTCGCGCGACGCCGGCACCAGATCGAAGCCGCGAACGTCGTGGCCCGCCTTGACCAGGTTGGTGGCCATGGGTCCGCCCATATTGCCGAGACCGATGAATGCAATGGTGGTCATGGTGCTGCTCTCGCGTTTCAGTTCGGAAACTTCAGCTCATCGTCGTCGTGTGGCGCAAAGTAGCGCGCCAGCACTGCCGGCGTCACGTCCTCGATCCGCGCCGGCGACCAGCGCGGGTTGCGGTCCTTGTCGATGACCGCGGCGCGGATGCCTTCGGGGAAATCGTGGTTGACGAAGATTTCCAGCGCGGCGCGGTATTCTCGCGCCAGGCACTCCTCGAGCGACCCCGAATTTCGCGCCAGCCGCACCAGTTTCAGCGTCAGCTTCAGCCCGGTCGGGGAGTTGCCGAGGATCGTCTGCAAGGTGGTTTGCGCCCACTCCGAACCAACGTGGGAGAGCGCGGTGACGATATCCTCGATGCTGTCCTGGCCGAACAGGGCGTCGATCTGCGGCTGCTGCGCCGCGATCGGCGGGGTGGCGTCCGGCGTGGCGAAGCGGTCGATCATGGCGCGCACCTCGGCGCCGGTGGCCCGGTCTGGCGCCTGGGTCAGTGCCTCGCGCAACGCCGGCCAGCGCTGCAACGCCACCATCACGTCGGCCAGGCGCGCATGCACCGCATCGGCACCGCCCATGGCGGTGCCGGTCAGCCCATAATAGGTGCCGAGTTCACCCGGCGCCCGCGACAGCAGCCAGGTGCCGCCGACATCCGGAAAAAACCCGACGCCGACTTCCGGCATCCCAAGCCTGGTCCGATCGGTCACCACGCGGTGGCTACTGTGCGCCGACAGGCCGACGCCACCGCCCATCACGATGCCGTCCATGAAGGCCACGTAGGGTTTTGGAAACCGCGCGATCCGCGCGTTCAGAATGTATTCCTCGCGCCAGAAAATCCGGCCGAGATCGCCGCCGGCACGCGCGCTTTCGTAGAGCCCGCGAATGTCGCCGCCGGCGCAGAGCCCCCGCTCGCCGGCGCCTTCCAGCAGGATCAGTGCCACCTTGGGATCGGTCTCGAACCGGTCCAGCGCGGCGACGATGCCCCGGGTCATTTCCAGCGTAAGCGCATTCAGCGCCTTGGGGCGGTTGAGCCTGATCACGCCGGCGGTGCCTTCGCGCCGCACGATCAGGTCAGCCGGCTCGTCGCCGGCAATCGCGGCCTGGGCCGTTGTCATGACGCGCCCTCGATCAGCTTGCGCGCCACGATCAACCGCATGATCTCGTTGGTGCCTTCGAGGATCTGGTGCACCCGCAGGTCGCGCACGATCTTCTCGATGCCGTATTCCGAGAGGTAGCCGTAACCGCCATGCAGCTGCAGCGCCTGGTTCGCCACCTCGAAGCCGACGTCGGTGCCGAACCGCTTGGCCATGGCGCACAGCATCGAGGCGTCGGCGTCCTTGCGGTCGAGCGCCGCCGCCGCGCGCCAGATGAACGTGCGCGCCGCTTCCAGTTCGGTCGCCATGTCGGCCAGCCGGAACTGCAGCGCCTGGAATTCGTCAAGCCGCTTGCCGAAGGCCTTGCGTTCCCGCATGTAGGCCAGCGACTTGTCGAGCGCCGATTGCGCGCCGCCGAGCGAACAGGCCGCGATGTTGATCCGGCCGCCGTCGAGCCCGGCCATGGCGATCTTGAAGCCGATGCCCTCCGCGCCGAGCCGATTGGCTACCGGGACCCTGGCATTTTCGAAAATCACCGCGCAGGTCGGCTGTGCGTTCCAGCCCATCTTGCGCTCGTTGGCGCCGAACGACAGTCCCGGGGTGTCGCCGTCGACCACCAGCGTCGAGATGCCGCCGGCTCCGTCGCTGCCGGTGCGCACCATCACCACGTAGCAGCCGCTCTTGCCGGCGCCGGAGATAAACTGCTTCTGGCCGTTGAGCACATAATGATCGCCGTCGCGCACCGCGCGGGTGCGCAGCGCCGCAGCGTCGGATCCCGAACCCGGTTCGGTCAGGCAATAGCTCGCCAGCAATTCCATCGAGCAGAGTTTCGGCAGCCACTTGCGCCGCTGCTCTTCGTTGCCATAGGCATCGATCATCCACGCCGACATGTTATGGATCGAGATGAACGCCGACACCGTCGGACAGCCCTGCGCCAGCGCCTCGAAGATCAGCGCCGCGTCGAACCGGGTCAGTCCGGAGCCGCCGACGTCATCGCGAATATAGATACCGCCAATGCCAAGTGCGGCGGCCTCGCGCATCGCTTCGACCGGAAAAAATTTCTCCTCGTCCCATTTCAGGGCGAACGGCGCGATTTTTTCCGCGGCAAAATCCCGCGCCATGTCGCGAACCGCGATCTGGTCCTCGTCGAGAGCGAACAGCATCCGCGCCTTGTTATGCCCTGGGCATGGTCAGTTCATGGTCGGGATGGAGAATTCTGCGCCTTCCTTGACGCCGGACGGCCAGCGCGCGGTCACCGTCTTGGTCTTGGTGTAGAATCGGATCGAGTCCGGGCCGTGCTGGTTGAGGTCGCCGAAGCCGGATTTCTTCCAGCCGCCGAAGGTGTAATAGGCGATCGGCACCGGGATAGGCACGTTGATGCCGACCATGCCGACATTGACCTTGGCGGCGAAATCGCGCGCGGCGTCGCCGTCGCGGGTGAAGATCGCAACGCCGTTGCCATAGTCGTGGTCGGACGGCAGCGCCAGTGCCTCCTTGTAGTCGTGCGCGCGCACCACCGAGAGCACCGGACCGAAGATCTCTTCCTTGTAGATCCGCATGTCCCTGGTGACGTTGTCGAACAGGCAGCCGCCCATGTAGAAGCCGTTCTCATAGCCCTGCATCTTGAAGCCGCGGCCGTCGACCGCGAGTTTTGCCCCTTCCTTGATGCCGATCTCGACGTAATCCTTGACGCGGTCGAGCGCGGCCTTGGTCACCAGCGGACCGTAATCCGCCGAAGGATCGATCGAGGTCCCGATCTTCAGGCTTTCGACCCGCGGGATCAGCTTTTCCATCAGGCGGTCGGCGGTGGTCTTGCCGACCGGCACCGCCACCGAAATTGCCATGCAACGCTCGCCGGCCGAGCCATAGCCGGCGCCGATCAGGGCGTCGACGGTCTGGTCCATGTCGGCATCGGGCATGACGATGGCGTGGTTCTTGGCGCCGCCGAAACACTGCGCCCGCTTGCCGGTAGCGGCGGCGCGCTCATAGATGTACTGCGCGATCGGCGACGAACCGACGAAGCCGACCGCCTTGATGTCCGGATCGTCGAGGATGGCGTCGACCGCCTCCTTGTCGCCGTTGACGACATTGAGGATGCCGGGCGGCAGTCCCGCCTCGATCATCAATTGCGCCAGCATCATCGGCACCGTGGGGTCGCGCTCCGACGGCTTGAGCACGAACGCATTGCCGCAGGCGATGGCCGGCGCGAATTTCCACATCGGGATCATCGCCGGAAAATTGAACGGCGTGATGCCGGCGACGACGCCAAGCGGCTGCCGCATCGAGTAGATGTCGATGCCGGGACCGGCGCCCTCGGTATATTCGCCCTTCATCAGATGCGGAATGCCGCAGGCGAATTCGACCACTTCCAGGCCGCGCTGGATATCGCCGCGGGCATCGGGAACGGTCTTGCCGTGCTCGCGCGCCAGCACGTCAGCGAGCTTGTCGTAATCGCGCTGCGCCAGTTCGAGGAACTTCATCATCACGCGGGCGCGGCGCTGCGGATTGGTCGCCCCCCACTCCGGCTGCGCGGCTAACGCATTTTCGACGGCGGCGCGCAGTTCGGCCTTGGAGGCCAGCGCCACTTTCGCCTGTACATCGCCGGTCATCGGCTCGAACACGTCGGCCGTGCGGCCCGAAGTGCCCTTGACCTCGCGGCCGCCGATAAAGTGCCCGATTGAACGCATGGTTTCCTCCCAAGAAGTCCGGATTTGCCGGCATCTTGAGCAGTCTTTTCGAGTTTTGGAAAGGGCTTCGGCGCCCACCCCCGCTTGCGAAAATGGCGCTAGCGCATGTCCCGGCGAAGCATGCCCTCGGACTTGATCCGAGGGTGGACCCGGTTCGCCGACAAGGACATGCGCCAACGGTGGAATCTACGGCGCTTACGGTCACATTGGATCACCCGGTGATCCCATGTGACCGGTAAGTGCTGTAGGCCGCGACAGCGCGGCTTTCGACCAATGTCGCAGGGAATGACCCGAACGCCGGCTCAGTGTCGCGGCGAAGCCGCCGCCTTGGCCGGCATTTTCCGCGCGACAGGCTTCCGGGAGCCCGGTTTCGCCGATGTTTCCGATGGGAGCAGCGCATCGCGTCCGGCGGCAAGAATTTCGTCGGAAAATTCGCCGCTGCCGGCGACGCGGGACAGGATCATGGTCCCCATCATGGTGGCGAGCGCGGCCATGGCCTGTTTTCGCGCCGCCTTGCGCGGGACATCGGGAATCTGCGCCGCGATCATCTCGATCATCTGTTCCAACTTGGCGGCGAACGCCTTGCGGGTTTTCGGGCTCTCGCGGGCGATCTCGGCGCCGAGCGTCGGAACCGCACAGCCGTGGCCGGGATCGTCGCGATGCAGCGGCGTCAGATAGGTGTCGACGATGCTGGCAAAGCGCCGGTCCGGCGGCGTCTGCTCGGCGAGCTTGCGCCAGCGCTCGGTGGAGCGGTCCATCGCGTAGGCAAAAGCCTCCACCACCAGCGCCTCACGCGAATCAAAATGCGCATAGAACCCGCCATGGGTCAGGCCGGCATCCTTCATCAGGTCGGCGACGCCGATGCCATGGGCGCCCTTCTCGCGCAGCCGCACCGAGGCCTTCTTCACGATCCGGGCGTGGGTTTCGAGCTTGTGTTCCCTGGAATAGCGCATCTGGCGTCCATTGGATGTTTGCGGTCATATAATAACGTATCTCGCCGGGAAAAGCTGCAGCCATTTTGCCGCGCGGCACCGGCGCAGAGGCTTGACACCGGGCCGGTTACGTCGGGAACTGAGTCCAACCAAAGGGAGCGGCACGCCATGCAGATGATCAATCCCCATTGCGGCATCGCGCGCGATGCCCGCGGTGTCGTGAAAATGACGATCTGCAATGCCGGCTCGCTCAATATCCTGGGTACCGCCACCATCGACGGCGTTCGCGCCGGTCTCGAGCAGCTTACGGGCGACCGCGACATCCGCGCGCTGATCGTTGCCGGGCAGAGCGAACGCAGCATGATCGGCGGCGCCGACATCCACGAAATGGCCAGGCTCGACCAGGCCTCGGCGGAGAAATTCATCGGCAACTTTGCCACCCTGCTCGAGGCCGTGCGCGCCTTCCCGGCGCCGGTGATCGCCCGGATTCCCGGCTGGTGCCTGGGCGGCGGCCTTGAATTCGCCGCCGCCTGCGATTTCCGGGTCGCCGCCCATGACGCCAAATTCGGCATGCCCGAGGTCAAGGTCGGCATCCCGTCGGTGATTCACGCCGCCTTGCTGCCGCGGCTGATCGGCGCCGGCCGCGCCCGCTGGCTGATCATGACCGCGGCCACCATCGACGCTGTGACCGCGCTCGACTGGGGGCTGGTCGATACCCTGGCGCCGGCGGGCGGTCTCGACGCCGCGGTCGAGGCCACGGTGGCCTCATTGCTCGAATGCGGCCCGGAAGCGTTGCGGCTGCAGAAATACCTGCTCAACCAATGGGAAGATCTGCCGCTGAAAGAGTCCGTCGATCTCAGCATCGGGGTGTTCGGACAGGCCTACCTGACCGGCGAGCCGCAACGGCTGATGCGGGGATTCATCGACCGCAAGCGGTAGGGCCGGTATCCTCAAAACATTTGATGACAACTGACATTGCAAATTCCGCGCTGCATCATATGATATCCGTCATCTTATGACAGTTACCAGGAGCACCTGCCATGTCAGACCCGGTTGTCATCGTCTCCGCCGCCCGCACCCCGCTCGGCCGGTTCCAGGGTGAACTCTCGCCATTCAGCGCCCACCAGCTCGGTTCCCATGTCATCGGCGCCGCGGTGGAACGTGCGCGGCTTGCGCCCGGACGCATCGACGAGGTGTTCATGGGCAACGTGCTGCCGGCCGGACAGGGTCAGGCGCCGGCCCGGCAGGCCGCGCGCGGCGCCCGGCTGCCGGATTCGACCGGCGCGACCACCGTCAACAAGGTCTGCGGTTCCGGCATGAAGGCGACCATGCTGGGGCACGACATCATCCAGGCCGGCTCCGCCGACATCGTGCTGTCCGGCGGCATGGAGAGCATGACCAACGCGCCTTACCTGTTGGCCAAGGCGCGCGGCGGTTACCGGGTCGGTCACGACCGCATCATCGACCACATGCTGATGGACGGCCTCGAAGACGCCTACGAGACCGGCCGCTCGATGGGCGATTTCGGCGAAGCCACCGCCGAGAGGTATCAATTTACCCGCACCGATCAGGACGCCTACGCCATCGAAACCCTGACCCGCGCCCGCAAGGCCGTCGAGACCGGCGCGTTCGCCGCAGAAATTGCGCCAATAACCGTTGCCGAAAAGACCGGCCGGCGCCAGATCGCCAATGACGAGCATCCGCTCAAGGTCGATCCCGGCAAAATTCCCGGCCTCAAGCCGGCGTTTCGCGCCAACGGCACCATCACGCCGGCGGCCTCCTCGGCCAATGCCGATGGCGCCGCGGCGCTGATCCTGGCCCGGCGTTCGCTGGCCGACCGCGACGGCCTGCCGATGCTCGCTGAAATCAAGGGCCACGCCACCCACAGCCAGGAACCGCAATGGTTCACCACCGCGCCGATCCCGGCGATCCGCAAACTGCTGGATAAAATCGGCTGGAGCGTCGGCGACGTCGACCTGTTCGAAATCAACGAAGCGTTCGCGGTGGTGGCAATGGCCGCCCAGCGCGACCTCGGCATTGACAGGGAAAAGCTCAACATCAACGGCGGCGCCTGCGCGCTCGGCCATCCGATCGGCGCCACCGGCGCACGATTGATCGTCACCCTGCTCGGCGCGCTAAAAGCGCACGATCTTAAGCGCGGCATCGCCGCATTGTGCATCGGCGGCGGCGAGGCCACCGCGATCGCCGTCGAGCGCGTTGTTCACTAGCGTTGCGGCGGTGTCTTGAAACGAGGGAAGCGCGGCATTCATGTCTCGCCGCCGTGCAGTTAAGATCGTGCCGATCGCCGCAATCAAACAACACTCCCACGCAAATCCTCCAACACCATTTTCAGAGGTTCAATGATCTCCAACTGGCTGTCGGCCACCCTCGCCCGCCGCAACATCCATTACGGCTGGGTGATGGTCGGTGTGACCTTCCTGACCGCACTGATCACCGCTGGCACGGTAGGCGCGCCCGGCGTGTTCATCGTACCGCTGCAGCATGAATTCGGCTGGACCACCGCGGAGATTTCCTCGGCGCTGTCGATCCGCTTCATCCTGTTCGGGCTGATGGCGCCGTTCGCAGCCGCCCTGCTCAACCGCTTCGGATTGCGCAATGTCGCGCTGTCGGCCTTGCTGATCGTGGTCTCGGCGCTGCTGACGTCGCTCGGGATGACAAAGGTCTGGCAGTTGATGCTGCTGTGGGGCGTGGTGATCGGCATCGGCACTGGCATGACCGCGCTGGTGCTCGGCGCTACCGTGGCTGCGCGCTGGTTTTCGGCGCGGCGGGGCCTGGTGGTCGGTATTCTCACCGCCAGCGTCGCGACCGGCCAACTGGTGTTCCTGCCGCTGCTGGCGAGCCTGACCGAGCGCATGGGCTGGCGGGTGGCGCTCGGGCTGATGTGCGTCATGCTCGGCTTTGCGGCCTTTGCGGTCTTGATGCTGATGCGCGACCGGCCCGGCGATGTGGGCTTGCGGCCATTCGGCGACACAGGCACCGAGCCCTTGCCGGCACCGCCGCCCAACACCGCACCGATCATGGCGGCGGCGCTGGGCGCATTACGCGATGCATCGGCGAGCCCGGTGTTCTGGATCCTGTTCGCGACTTTTTTCATCTGCGGCGCCAGCACCAATGGCCTGATCCAGGTGCATCTGATTCCGATGTGCCTCGATTTCGGCATTCCGCAGGTGCAGGCCGCGAGCCTGCTCGCCGCCATGGGCATCTTCGATTTCGTCGGGACCATCGCCTCGGGCTGGCTGTCGGACCGTTATGACAACCGGTATCTGTTGTTCTGGTATTACGGTCTGCGTGGACTGTCGCTGGTGTTTCTGCCGTTCACCAATTTCTCGTTCTACGGCCTCTCGCTGTTCGCCATGTTCTATGGCCTCGACTGGATCGCAACGGTGCCGCCCACGGTACGGCTCACCGCCCAGCGCTTCGGTCCGGAGCGTGCCAACCTGGTGTTCGGCTGGATTTTTGCCGGGCACCAGATCGGCGCAGCGACCGCCGCTTTCGGTGCCGGGCTGTCGCGAACCCTGTTCGCGACCTACCTGCCGGCATTCTTCGTCGCCGGCGCCCTGTGCGTCGTCGCGGCGGTCATCACGCTGACGATTTCACGGCAGCCGAAGGCGGTGGCGGCGTGAAGATCGCGCCCGCTACGGCCTGATCACCATGTTCCTCGCCGGCCCCGGCGTCCGGATCGGCTCGGCCAGCCGCGCGAACTCGCACAGCAATGACCGGGTCTTGCGCGGGTCGATGATTTCCTCGACCCAGAACCGCTCGGCCGAACGGAACGGCGAGCGCAGCTTGTTGAGGCGGTCTTCGATCTCCTGGAGCTTGGCCTTGGGATCGTCGGCGGCGTCGATGTCGGCGCGATAGGCGGCTTCGATGCCGCCTTCCAGCGGCAGCGAACCCCAATAGGCCGACGGCCATGCATAGCGCATCGAGAACCGGTCCGCCGGCTGGTGCACGACCCCGGCGACGCCGAATGAATTGCGCACAATGATGGTGCACCAGGGGACCGTGGTCTGGTTCACGGCAGCCATGGCGCGCACGCCGTGGCGGATGGTCGCCGCCTTTTCGGCGTCGAGCCCGATCATGAAACCCGGGCAATCCATCAGGTAGACCACCGGAAGATGAAATGTCTCGGCAAGATCGACGTAGCGCACCACCTTCTGGCAGGCATCCGCGGTCCACGATCCGCCGTAATGAAACGGATCGCTGGCCAGCAGCAGCACCGCCCTGCCCTCCAGCCGGGAAAATCCCGCGATGATCGAACGGCCGAAATTCGCTCCCATCTCGAAGAAAGAACCCTTGTCGACGACGGCATCGATGATCGGCCGCATCTTGTAGACGTGGCGGCGGTTGCGCGGCACCGCCTTCATCAGCGACTCCTCGGCACGCTCCGGATCGTCGGTGCAGGCATCTGTCGGCGGCAATTGGTAGACCGACGGCGGCAGATAGGAAAGAAAACGCCGGGCACAGGAAAAAGCCTCCTCCTCGGTCTCGACCGCATGGTCGACGCCGCCGGCGCGGGTCTGGATGTCGGCGCCGCCGAGCTCCTGCTTGGTGAGATCCTGGCCGAGGCGTTTCACCACCGGCGGCCCGGCGACGAACATCGCCGAATTCTTCGTCATCACCGAGTAGTGGGTGGCGGCGAGCCGCGCCGCGCCAAGACCTGCGACCGAACCGAGCCCGAGCCCAACCACCGGCACCCGGGCCAGGTTGGCGGTCGTGTAGTGATACCAGCGGGTGCCACCAATGCCACCGGGCAGATTGGCCGCGCCCTTGGTTTCGATGGTCTTCACCGAGCCGCCGCCGCCCGACCCCTCGATGACGCGGATGATCGGCAGGCGAAAGTCGTGGGCCATCTCCTCGGCCATCAACGGCTTGGCCGAGATCGACGCGTCGGCAGAGCCGCCGCGCACGGTGAAATCGTCGCCGACCACGACCACCGGGCGGCCGTCGACCTTGCCGCGGCCGAATACGCAGTTCGCCGGTGTCAGGTGTTTGAGTTCGCCGTTCTCGTCATACTCGGCGCTGCCGGAAATCGCACCGATCTCGTGGAAACTTTTTTGATCGACCAGTTTGTCGATGCGCTCGCGAACGGTAAGCCGGCCCTGGTCGCGCTGTCGCTTGACCTTGTCAACGCCTCCCATCGCGTGCGCGAACGCTTCGCGCCGCGCGAGGTCGTCGAGCTCCGGCTTCCAATTCATCCCGATCCTCCGATTTGGCAATTTTCTTATGGGCCGATACCACCGGCATCTTGTCGGCCATGCGGTTGCTGAAAACGTCGCCGTCGGCATTCTCCAGCATGCCGCCAATGGCGCGGCTCAGTTCCAGGATCCGCGGCGCGACCTCCCGGTGCAGTCTTTCCTCGTCGAACATCACGGCCAGCAGGCCAATGGTGACGACGACGAAGGTCTGGTATTGCGGCGACCAAAGCGGCACCGCGACGCCGTTGATATGCGGGCTCCACAGTCCACAGGATGCGACATAACCGTGCTCCTGCAAAAAGCGCCGGTTGTCCTCGATCCGCGGCCGCAGCAGTCTGGCGTCCGCTGGAGTCTCGCGTTCCATCTCGGCCAACAGTGCGTCGCCGACCTCGACATCGAGGGCCGCGGTATAGGCGTGGCCGGCGGCGGTCGAGGCCATGGCGATCCGGGTGCCGGTCGTGGAATGCAGGCCGAGCGCGTTGGCGGCGCGGGCAAGTTCGAGATAGACCAGGTGAAAGCGGTCCGGGATCACAAATCCCACCGTCCCCGGCAATTCCTCGGCGACATCCTGCAGCCGCAACTGGATCTGGCTGCGCAACTGCAAGCCGCGCATCATCGAGGTGCTCATGGCTACGGCACTCGGCCCGATCCGGTATTTCTGGTCGCGCGGCAGGTAGACCAGCTGCCCCATCCGGGTCAGCGTGTGGGTCAGGCGTGACACCGTCGAACGCGGCAGGCCGCAACGGTTGGAAATCTCCAGGTTGCCGAGCCGCGCCTCATGGCCTTCGAAGCAACGCAGCACGTCGAAGGCGCGCGATACCACCTGGATGACGTCGCCCTCACCGCTGAGATCGCTGGCGAGGATCCCCTGCTTGCTGAGCCGTTCCGAGCGTCGTCCCATGGCATGCCCACATTCTGAGTGATGCGCGGTCATTCCGCATAGCGAAATTAAATTCCACTTGCGGAATAAGCTACCTCAGGCAATCTACCGCGACAACACTCGTATCCTGTTCCGAAAGCCGGTTTGCGCCCGTCGCGGAAGGCGTGCGGACGCGGCCTTCGGAGACTGCAATGCCCGAAATCAAGATCGTCACCGAAGTGGCCGGACGCGTGTGCGCGTTGCCGGTCAGCACCGGCAGCCACGTCAGCGACGGCGACGACGTCGCTTTCGTCGAGGCGATGAAGATGGAAATTCCGGTGGCCTCTCCGGCCGCCGGCAAGCTCACATCGATCGCGGTCAGAATCGATGACGTGGTCGCCGAAGGCCAGCTCGTGGCAATCGTCGAGACCTGAGCTGAATAGCACGTGACGTGATCGCTTCGTCAGCGCGGCAAGCAGCGTGACAGCACGGTCAGACCGAGCGCCTAGCGATGCTTTGCCTTGGCCGGGGCTTTGGGCGCGCCCTTTGGAGCAGTGGGAGCCTGCTTCGGCTCCACTGCAAGCTCGCCAACGGCCAAGATCTGAACCCTGCGGTTGGCTGGTGCCGCCGGATGCAAGGCGTCGAGCAGTTGCTCCTCGCCGAGGCCGAGCGACTGAACGCGCTTGGCCGACACCTTGAACGTCGACACCAGAACATCCCGGAGCGCATCGGCCCGGCGCTGGCTCAAGGTCAGGTTGGCGTCGCGCCTGCCGCCCGAGGCGGTGTGATCGACGATGAGGAAGGTATATTTCGCCATCGCAGGATCGTAGAGCGCGTCGGCAATCCGTCCGATGGTGGCATAGGACGGCGGCCGGACGATGGGGGAGTCGTCATCGAACTGAATCTCGAAGCTCGCTTGCGGCAGCTTGAGCAACTCAGGGACCATGGGCGCCCGCCGCAACGGTTGCGCGTCCACTTTCGACTTGAGGCGTGCGACAGCCTGCTGGCGCAAGGCCGCGAGGTCGAGGTCCGCCGGGGCCGCCAGTCCGGAAAGCTTTTGCACCAGATCGTCCGCCGCCGTTTGCGCTTGCAGCGGCGTCGCCAGCACGACGAGCAGCATCAGCGCAGCCGCCAGCCCGCCTATCTCACCAGAGGTCTTGGGTACAGACCACATCAGCGAAACCCGGCGGCGGTAATGGCCTGCTTGCAGGCCCAGCCCAGACCACGCGGCGCGGCCAGCAGGCACTGCAGAAGAGCGCTGTTGTTCTGGGCGTCGGCACACACCTTGGCCGCGTCACGTTCGCACGCCTTGTAAACGGCCCGCCGCACCGTGATGCGTTGCTGGATGGCGGTGAACACCTTGGGATAGTCGGCCTGGCACTTCGGCGAGACCACATCCTGGTTGTGGGAAAGGCACTCCTTCAGGCGCGTCGGATCGAGCGTGACCCCGCGGCAATTGGCATCGATGTCTTCGCCGCAACTGGTGCCGAGCAGTGTCGTGGCCTGCTCGAAATTCACTGTTTCCGCCGATGCCAATGACGGCATCGCGACCAATAAAACCAAAAAAAACCATCGGATTCGCTGCATCGGTCGATTTCACACGATCAAAGCTGCGATGGTCAAGGCGTCTTCTGTCGCGCCAACGCGATCGGCCCGGATTTATTGCGACGCACAGGTGACCAAACGGAGGCGGCCCGTCCGTCCAACGTAAGGCGCCGACCCAGCTCGTGCGCGGCTCGACAAGGCAAATTGCCCATGCCAGACTCTGCGAAAAAAGGGAGGCTTGGCGCGCGAACAGCACGGCTGGACTCGTCGATGAACGTGGAACTGACTGCCCCGTTGCGGGGTGATCGTCTTGGCTGGAATGATGCAAAACCGCCGTTGTTGCGGTTTCTGATCGATTGCCACGCGAAATTCGCCGCGGACAGCTCAGGCTCCGTGGCCGACTACATCCCGGAATTGAACAAGGCCGATCCCGACCATTTCGGCATCAGCCTCGCCACCCTGGACGGCCATGTCTACGAGGTCGGCGACACCAGAATTCCCTTCACCATCCAGTCGATGTCCAAGGCGTTCGTATTCGCGCTGGCGCTGGACACGCTGGGTGCCGAACGGGTGGAGAGCGTGATCGGGGTCGAACCGTCGGGCGAACCGTTCAATTCGATCCGGCTCAATGCCGACAACCATCCGTTCAACCCGATGGTCAACTCCGGAGCCATCACCTGTTCCGGCCTGATCCATCAGGCCAGGGGCAGCGGCGCGCTGCGAATGCATCCGGGAAGCGTTGAGCCGTTTCGCCGGACGCGACCTTGCGATCGACGAAGCGGTATTTGCCTCCGAGAGCGCGACCGGCGACCGCAACCGCGCCATCGGCTATCTGCTGCGCAACTCATCGGTGATCAAGGATGACGTCTCCGCCGTCCTCGACATCTATTTCCGGCAGTGTTCGATCCTGGTGACGGCGCGCGACTGTGCCATCATGGCGGCGACGTTGGCCAACCGCGGCCTCAATCCGGTCACCGGAGAGCAGGTGCTGAGCCCCTACGCCATCACCCATACGCTGTCGGTGATGACCAGTTCGGGCATGTACGACTTTGCCGGCGAATGGGTCTATCGGATCGGCATTCCCGCCAAGAGCGGCGTCGGCGGCGGCATCCTGGCGGCGTTGCCCGCCCAGTTCGGGCTCAGCAGCTACTCGCCTCGCCTCGATGGCCACGGCAACAGCGTCCGCGGCATCAAGGTCTGCGAGGCGCTGTCGGCGCATTTCGACCTGCACGTCCTCAACCGCAACGGCGACGCGCGCAACAGCATCATCGCCGATTACGACATCGGCAAGAGTTCGTCACGGCGCAGCCGCCGGCCCGCCGAGCAGGCGATCCTGAGCAGCCATCATCTCGATGTCCGCATCATCGAACTCGTCGGCGCGCTGAACTTTGCCAATGTCGATTTCGTCTCCCGGCAGATTTCAGCCAAATCGCGGCCGCAATTCCTCATCTTCGACCTCCGCCGCGTCGCTACGCTGACCCGGGACGGGGCACGCCTGCTCGCCGACGGCATCCGCGAACTGGACCGGCTCGGGGTGACGACGATCCTTTCCGGCGTGAAGCGCCAATCGGCGATGGGCGCCACGATCGGCGAATGGAGCGGCGGCATCGGCAATTTGCGGGATTTCTACCTGCTCGACGAAGCCATCGAATGGGCCGAGGACCAGATCGTCTATCGTCATGGCGGCGCCATCAACTGCAGCGACGCCGTGCCGCTATCCGAGCAGGCGCTGCTGCAGGGCCTCACGGCGGATGAAATTGCGGCGCTGGCGGCGATCGGCACCTTGCGCAGCTACGGCGCGGGCGAGCGCATCATCACCGCCGGCGACGCCGCTTCGACGCTGTTTTTTCTCAATAGCGGCACCGTCAGCGTCAAGTTGAACAACGGCACGCGGCTGGCAACGCTCGCCGCGGGCATGGTGTTCGGCGAAATGGCGCTGCTGGAAGCGCGGCGTTCGGCGGATATCTGGGCCGATTCAGCCATCACCTGCCTGGAAGTCCCGCTCGCCGAATTCGACCGGTTTCGCGCCGCGCATCCCCGCGTCGGCGAGCGCATCATGCGCAATCTGGCGCAATTGCTCGCCGAACGCCTGATCGTCGCCAACAACCGGGTGAATCTTTTGACCGCGAACGATCGTGAAGCCGTGGAGGCTACGACAACGCTCGACCAGACCGGATTTCCCGACGCGTCGTTTGTGGTGCCGACGTAAAAGGTATTTTGATACCTATTACGCCCGGAACACGACAGCGTCGACCACCACGCAGCCGTTTCCGGCGCTGTCGAGCAGTACCGGGTTGAGGTCCAGACTCATCACCCTTGCCTCAGTGTCGTTCATTAATTCGCCCACATTGACGACGGCGTCGGCGAGCGCGTCCACATCCATCGGCGGCTCGCCGCGCACGCCGGCCAACAGCGGCGCAATCCGCAGTTTGCCGAGCGCCGCCTTGACGTCGTCCCTGGTAAACGGCGGCAGCAGCAGCGCGGTGTCGCGGAATACCTCGACATACTTGCCGCCGTCGCCGACGGCTACCACTGCCCCGAACACCGGGTCCCGATGCGCGCCGATCATGATCTCGCGACGGCCACTGGCCATCGCCGCGATGATGACGCCGTCGAACCGCGAGCCGTGCTTGCGGATGATGCCCTCCATCTGCGCCCAGACTTCGCCGGCCTCTTCGCGGGTCTTGACACCCAGCCTCACCAACCCGAGCTCGGACTTGTGGGCGATGTCGGCCGAACAGCCCTTCACGACGACAGGTCCGCCGATGGTCTCAAACGCCGCCACCGCTTCGGCGCGCGATCGGCACAGCCGGTGCGGCACCACCTTGATGCCCCTGGTCGCCAATAGCGCCAGGCTGTCCGCCTCGTTCAGCATGACGGTCTTTTCCGGCGAAGGCAGCAACAGCTCGGATTCTCCGCGCTGGGCCTTGCGCGCCAGCGTTCGCGCCATCAATTCGCGATGGGCAAGAAACTGATGTAGCGCGGTCACCGCCTCGACTTCGGTGGGAAACACCGATGTGCCCTGCGCCGCGAACTGGCCGGCGACGCTGGGCTGCGTTGCCGCCACCACCAGCGGCTTGCCGGTCTGCTTGCCGAAGGCGGCAGTGTCGCGGGCAAAGGCATCGACATCGTAGCCAGGACCCGCTACCGGCACGCCGATCACGAACGCATCCGCCGCCGGATCCTCGGCAATGACGGGCAGGATGTCGCCGAACAGGTTGCTGTTGGACAACAGCGCCGCGGTGAGATCGATCGGATTGGTGGTGGTGGCGAAGCTCGGCAGGATGCCCTTGAGTTTCCTGTCGGTCTCGGGTGCGAGTCTCGCCATCGGCATGCCGACGGCGGTGGCGGCATCCGCCGTCATGACGCAGACCGCGCCGGAATTGCTGATGGCGACCAGCCGGCGTCCGTTGGGCTTCCAGCCCTTCAGGTAGAGCTCCGTGGCCTCGACAAGGCCCCGCATGTCCGGGGCGCGCCAGATGCCATGATGCTCGAAAAAGGCATCGACCACGCGGTCTTCGTTGGCGAGTGCGCCGGTGTGGGATTGCGCGGCCTGCCGGCCGGCTTCCGAGCGGCCGCTTTTCAGCGCGATGATCGGCAAGTCGCGGTCGAGTGCTACGGCGGCGAGTTCTTCCAGGTATTTCTTTTCCGGAATGCTCTCGAGATAGAGCAGCATCAGCTTTACCTCGGGATCTTCGGCCACCGCGATGGCGAGCTCCCCGACGGTGATGTCAGCATCATTGCCGGTGGCATGGCTGTGGCGGACGCCGATGCCGCGCGGGTTGAGGAAGCCGACCGGCACGGTGGAGAGCGCGCCGCTCTGGCTCAGCATCGCGACATGGCCCTCAACGCGGTCGAACTCCATGAACATGGTCGAGAAGCTGGCGATGGCGCCGGTGCCGAAATTGGCCAGGCCTTGCGAGTTCGGTCCGACGATACGCATGCCGGCCTTGCGCGCCGCCGCCACCATGCGCTGCTCCTTGGCCTTGCCGGCAACCGCATCGACCTCGCCAAAACCCGACGCCATCACCACCGCAACCTTGACGCCTTGCGCGGCGCAGTCCTCCACCGCGCCGATGGCATGGTCGCCGGCCACCGCGACGATCACCATCTCGGGCGCTTCCGGCAGATCCTTCAGGCTCGGATAGCATTTGTGGCCCTGGATCTCCGCCCGCGACGGATTGATCGGAAAAATCCTGCCCTTGAAGCCGAATTTTTCCAGGTAATGCACCGGACGGCCGCCGACCTTGTTGGGATTTTCCGACGCGCCGATGATGGCAACCGAGCGCGGATCAAGCGCGGACTTCAGACGGCTCATGCAATGGTCCTTTTGAAAATGGGAACGAGGCGGCCGGTAAACCGTCGGTAGCGCGCGGTCACCTTGTCGCCGATGGCAAGATCGTTGTCGCCGTGGGCCATCATGCGAAAGCCCTCTATAGTGTCGACCAGCACGATGCTGTAGGGCACATGTTCGCGCGCTTCCGGCGTCGCCGCACGGGCGACCTGGGTGATCGCGTAGATGGTGCCCTCGCCGCTGGCCCGCTGTTCGATCAGGTCCGAGCCGCCGCACGCCGCACAAAAGCCGCGGCGGAAATACTGCAGCGAACCGCACCCGGCGCAGCGTTGATAGCCGATCGCTGCTTCGCCGGTGGTCCAGTCTGCGATGGCCGGTCGGTTTGCGCTCATCGCACCCGCTCCAGGAACATGCTGACATGGGACGACAGCACGCCGCCATCGCCATGCAGCAGCGCCAGCGAGGCGTCGCGCACCTGGCGATCGCCGGCCCTTCCGGTCATCTGCAGATGGGTTTCGACCAGATGCGCCATGGCGCCGCCGACGCCGCAATGGCCGTAGCTCAGGAGGCCGCCATGGGTGTTGAGCGGCATCGCGCCATTGCGGCCGAAGTGCCCGCTACGCACCTGCGCAGCGGCCTCGCCACGCCCGGCAAGACCGAGGTCTTCCAGCAACATGGCCAGCGTGATGGTGAAGCTGTCGTAGATCGCGGCGTAGCGCACATCCGATATCTTCACGCTGGTCGCCGCCTTGGCGCGCGCGATGGCAATTTCGGCGCCGAGTTCGGACAATGCCGGCGCCGCGGTGACGTGCTGGTGGGTGTGGGCCTGGGCGCAGCCGAGCACGCGTACGCGGAGTTCGGAAGTCGGTTCGCGGCTGAGCACGAACGCGGCGCCGCCGTCGGACACCGGGCAGCAATCGAGCAGCTTGAGCGGCAGC
This sequence comes from uncultured Alphaproteobacteria bacterium, assembly GCA_963710235.1. Taxonomy (GTDB): domain Bacteria; phylum Pseudomonadota; class Alphaproteobacteria; order Rhizobiales; family Xanthobacteraceae; genus Bradyrhizobium. The sequence goes on along the minus strand of CAVPZI010000004.1, from coordinate 299,093 downwards.
GCCACCGGCTTTGACGCCATCACATCGGCGACGGTGATCCTGTCGCGAAACTGCGCGCCGGGATGGGCCGACGCATGGCCGCGCATCAGAACCGCGAATTCGGCGAGGTCCTGCTGGGTGACGCCGTATTCATGCATGTAGCGCGACGCCACCAGACCATAATAGGCCGGGATGGTCGGTCCCAGCGGCACCTCGTAGACGGGATGGCCGACCTGCGCCAGCGCCTGGATCGAGGCGTCGCGGCTTTGTCCGGTAAGGCGGTTCTCGCCGCCGACCACCAGCACATGCCGCGCCTGTCCCGCTTCCACCAGGTGATGCGCCAGCATCGCCATCGCCATGCCGGTGGCGCCCCCGACCTGGACGGCGTGGGCATAGGCCGGGGTGATGCCGAAATGCTCGGCAAACACTGTGGCCAGCATGATGTGCGGCATGGTGGTGGAGTAGCCGCAAAGAAAACCGTCGACGTCACCGCGCTTGAGCCCGGCGTCGGCGAGTGCCAGTTCCGCAGCCGTGCTCATCAGATCAAGGGTCGAAGCGCCCTCATGCCTGCCAAAGTCGGTCAGCCCGACGCCGGTGATGAAGCTCATGCGATCGAGTTTTCCGTGACCGGCCGCCGCGCTGGCCTATTTAGCAGGCTCAAGCAGCGAGACGTAGTTCGCAACCGCAGCACCCCCCATATTGAAGACGCCGCCAAGTTTGGCGTTTCTGATCTGCATGCCTTCCGGCGCCTGCCCCAGCAGTTGCATCGCGCTGAGCACATGCATGGACACGCCGGTGGCGCCGATCGGATGACCTTTCGCTTTCAGGCCGCCGGACGGATTGATCGGCAGCTTGCCGTCTTTCTGGGTCCAGCCTTCCTTGATGGCACGGGCGCCCTGCCCCTTCGGCGTCAGGCCCATGGCCTCGTATTCGATCAATTCGGCAACTGTGAAGCAGTCGTGGGTTTCGACAAATGACAGATCGGACAGCTCAATGCCGGCGCTTTGCAGCGCGCGCTGCCAGGCGACGCCGCAGCCTTCGAAATCCAGGATATTGCGCTTGGACATCGGCAGGAAATCCTGCACATGGGCGGTCGCCTTGATGTTGACCGCCTTGCCCATCGTTTTCGCGGTCTCGGCATCGGCGATCACCAGAGCAGCCGCGCCGTCCGATACCAACGAACAGTCGGTGCGCTTCAGCGGGCCGGCTACGAACGGATTCTTCTCGCCCTCGGCGCGACAGAACGCATAGCCGAGATCCTTGCGCAGCTGCGCATAGGGATTGGCGACGCCATTGTGATGATTCTTGGCGGCAATCATCGCCAGCGCATCGGACTGATCGCCGTATTTCTGGAAATAGGCCTGCGCGATCTTGCCGAACACCCCGGCAAAGCCTGCCGGTGTCTCGCCGTCCTCCGGCAAATAGGAAGCACGCAACAGGTTGCGGCCGATTTCCGCCGCCGGCGTCCGCGTCATCTGCTCGACGCCGACTACCAGCACGATCCGCGCCGCTTTGGCCGCAATCGACTTGACCGCCTGATGGACCGCTGCCGAGCCCGTGGCGCAGGCGTTCTCGACCCGTGTCGCCGGCTTGAAACGCAACTTCGGATCGGCCTGCAACACCAGCGAGGCGGTAAAATCCTGCGGCGAGAAGCCGGCGTTGAAATGGCCGAGCAGGATCTCGTCGACGTCACTGGCCGAAATGCCGGCATCGGCCATGGCGTCGATCGCGACCCGGACCACCAGGCTCTCGACGGTCTCGGTGTCGAACTTGCCGAACGGCGTGTGCGCCCATCCGATGATACTGGCTGTCATGGTCGTTCTCCCTGTGCGTCGGGCAAGTGGTTGGCGTCAGATATAGCTCAACCAATCTCAGACTTCACTTGTCAGTTCACCTGCGTTCGAGACTTTTCATGGTCCGTTCGCAGATGGCGGTTATGCCGGCCCAGTTGCCGGAGCGGATATCCGCCACCGGGCAAAGCCAGGAGCCGCCGACCACCAGCACATTGGGCTCCGCCAGCCAGGTAGCGGCATTGCTCTCGGATATTCCCCCAGTCGGACAGAATCGCGCCTGCGGAAATGGCCCGGCCAGTGCGCGTAGCGCCGGCATGCCGCCGGACTGTTCCGCGGGAAAGAATTTGACCAGGTCAAATCCGCGCGCCAGCGCCTGCATCAGTTCGGAAGCGGTTGCGATGCCCGGCATGAACGGCAGCTCACTTGCCGCGGCGGCGTCGAGCAGTTCCGGCGTGGCGCCGGGGCTGACCGCAAAGCGCGCCCCCACCGACGCCGATCGGGCAAGATCCCGCGCGTTCAGAACGGTGCCGATACCGACGATGGCGTCGGGCACCTCAGCGATAATGGCCCTGGCGGCGTCGATTCCAGCCGCGGTGCGCAACGTCATCTCCAGAACCCGGACGCCGCCGGCCACCAGCGCGCGGGCCAGCGGCACCGCGTCCGCGACCCGCTCGATGGTAAGCACCGGGATCACCCGCGCCGAACCAAGCAGCCCAGCCAGTTCCTCGGCTTTCGACATCATGCTCATGGGGATACCTGAAGAATGTCGCGTGGCATTGCCGCAGGCGAAATGATCGCACCGCGGTGGCACACCACCACCCCGGCCAGCCGATGGCCGGCCCGCGCCGCCGCGACCGGATCGGCGCCGCCAATCCGCGCGGCGAGATAGGCTGCCGCGAAGCTATCGCCGGCGGCGGTGGTATCGACAACAGCGTCGCGAACCGGATCGGCCGTGACAAGGTGCGACGCCCCCGCGATCCGCACGATGCAGGCTGGCCTGGCCAGTTTCATCACCGTTTCGTCGGTGGGAATGCGGGCCAGCAAGCTGTCATCATCCTCCCCCGTATAAAGCGCCGACATGTCCTCGGTCGAGGCCAGCGCGATATCCGACACATCGAAGGCGTCCTGGTAAGCACGCCGCGCGATCTCCAGGTCAGGCCAGCCGCGGGAACGGAAATTGGTATCAAACGCAACCCGGACCGAGCGGCGTCGAACCCGATCCAGTGCCGCGATCAACCGCCGCCGGCCGTCGGCGTCGTATAGCGACAGCGTAATGGCGGACAGATACACCATGTCGTATTCGGCCAGCGCGCCCAAAATCTCCTCGGTCTGCGGCAACGTCATCAGGCTGCGCGCCGCCGAACTATCACGCCAGTGATAGAACCGGCGCTCGCCGGCGGCGTCGGTTTGAATCAGGTAGAGCCCGGGCAATTTTCCCTTTAGCCGCGCCACCCCCTCGGTGCCGACGCCCTCCGCCGCCCAGCCGGCGATCATCTCGTCGCTGAGCGGATCGTCGCCGAGCGCGGTGATGTAGTCCACGGTGACGCCGAGCCGGGCCAGATACACCGCGGTATTGAGGGTGTCGCCACCGTAGCCGCGGGAAAGCTCATTGCCCTTGGTCTGCCGCAGCTCGATCATGCACTCGCCGATGCAGGCGACCCTGGTCATGGTCGAACCAGGCCGCGGCTAGGCGACAAAATTCCCACCGAGCTCATCCTCGATATGGATCCGGATGATGTCGTCGAAGGTGTTTTCGACGGTGGTGAAGCCGAGCTCGCGGGATCTCCTGGCTTCGAAGTTACGCGGCCAGCCCGCGACAATGCCCATGATGAACTTGTCCGGTTCGCGCTTGACCCGCGCGGCCACCTTGTCGCCCGCCACCCGCTTCAAGGCCGCGAGCTGTTCGCCGACCGTGGCCGAAAGGCCGGGCATGGTGAGGTTGCGGCGCGCACCCGCCGCCGCGGTATCCATGGTCGCGGCATGCAGCAGGAAACCCACCGTCGAACGCGGCGAGGCATGCCAGTGCCGGACATCCTCGGAAACCGGCAGGATCGCCTCCTTGCCGGCCAGCGGCTCGCGCAGGATGTTGGAGAAGAACCCGGAGGCCGCCTTGTTGGGCAGCCCGGGGCGGATGCAAACCGTCGGCAGCCGGATGCCGACGCCGTCCATGAAACCGCGGCGCGAATAATCGGCCAGCAACAACTCCCCGATCGCCTTCTGGGTGCCGTAGCTTAACAGCGGGGTATGAAAAAACTCGTCGCCGATGGCCTCGGGAAACGGCGCGCCGAACACCGCGATCGACGAGGTGAACACCAGGCGCGGCTTGTAGCCGCCTCCGGTGAGCCGGATCGCGTCAAACAGCATCCGCGTGCCGTCAAGATTGATGCGGTAGCCCTTGTCGAAATCGAGCTCGGCCTCGCCGGAGACGATGGCCGCGAGGTGGAAGATCACGTCGGGCCGCGTCGCGATCAGGGCTGGCGCCGTTGCGGAATCGGAAAAGTCGCTGGTGATGATGTCGATGGGAAACGACGCATTGGCGGGCCGGGCGGCGGCGACCACGTCCTGCAGCGTCATTTTGCTGATCTCGCGATTACCGAGACGACCATCGCGCAGCAGCCGATCGGTCAGCTTGCGGCCGACCATGCCGGCCGCGCCGAGAACAAGAATGTGCAAAACCCGTCTCCTTGTTATTTTTGCTTTGAATAGAAATCTACGATCGCGGGGTCTGCGCCGTCACTCTTTCACCGCACCGGTCATCGCGGACACATAGTGTTCGACGAAGAACGCGTAGAGGATGACCAGCGGCAGCGAGCCGACCAGCGCTCCGGCCATCAGCGAGCCCCATTTGTAGATATCGCCGTCGACGAACTCGTTGACGATGGCCACCGGCACGGTCTTGTTCTTGGTCGACTGCAGGAAGGTCAGTGCATAGATGAATTCGTTCCAGCACAGCGTGAACGAAAAGATAAAGGCCGAGATCATCCCGGGAATGGCCAGCGGCACCACGATACGGGTCAGGATCTGCCAGCGCGAGGCGCCGTCGATCAGCGCGCACTCTTCGAGCTCGTAGGGAATGGTCTTGAAGTATCCCATCAACAGCCAGGTCGAGAACGGGATCAGCAGCGTCGGATAGACCAGGATCAGCGCCAGCGGTGAATCGAACAGCCCATAGGCCTGGATCACCGATGCCAGCGGAATGAACAGGATCGACGGCGGCACCAGATAGGCCATGAAGATCACGGCGCCGACGGTTTCCGCGCCCTTGAAGCGCAGCCGCACGATGGCGTAGGCCGCCAGCACGGAGGCGATGATGGACAGCGTGGTCGCCGCCGCCGCGACATACATGGTATTCCACAGCCAGCGCGGGTAATCGGTTTCGAACAAGAGCTTGCTGATATGCTTGAAGGTCGGATGGACCACCCAGAACGGGTTGAACTTGTCCATGTCGATCAACTGCTCGTCCGGCTTGATCGCCGTCAGCCCCATCCAGTAGAACGGAAACAGCAGCACCACCAGGATGATGAACAGCGGCAAATACAGCGTGACCAGCCGCCGCGGCAGCGATTCGAGATAGCTCATGCCCTCGCTGTCGTCGTCCTTCGCGACCGTCGCGGCGATGGCCAGCCGTCCGTCGGTTACGGAATCAGTCATTGTCTGAACCTTGCTGCCACTTGCGGCGCTGCATGCCGAACCAGGAAATCGCGATCGCCGCCAACAGGAACGGAATCATCGCGGTCGCGACCGCCGCACCTTCACCGAGCCGACCCGAGATAATGCCGCGCTGATAGCTCAGCGTCGCCATCAGGTGGGTGGCGTTGACCGGGCCGCCGCGGGTCAGCGCCCAGATCAACTGGAAGTCGGTAAAGGTGAACAACACCGAGAACGTCATCACCACGGCGATGATCGGCGTCAACAACGGATAGGTGATGAAGCGAAACCGCTGCCAGTTGGTGGCGCCGTCCAGCGTCGCCGCTTCGTACAGCGAAGGCGACACGGTTTGCAGCCCGGCCAACAGCGTAATGGCGACGAACGGAACACCGCGCCAGATGTTGGCGAAGATCACGCTCGCCCTCGCCCAGTCGGGATCACCGAGAAAATTGATGTAGGCGTGAATCAGACCGAGCTTGGTCAGCGACCATGAAATGATCGAGAACTGCGCGTCATAGATCCACCAGAACGCAATCGCCGACAGCACCGTCGGGACAATGAACGGAATCAGGACCGCGGCGCGGATCATCGCCTTGAAAGGCATATGGCGGTTGAGCAGCAGGGCGAGATAGAGCCCGATCGCGAATTTGATGGCGCTGGCGACGGTGGTGTAGAGCAGCGTGTTGAAGATCGACAGCCAGAAAACCGAATCGTCCCTGAGCCACTCATAGTTCTCGAAACCGATAAAAATCCCGTCGCGGCCGATCCGGGCGTCGGTGAAGCTGAGCCAGATGCCGAGAAACAGCGGATAGGCCAGGAACAGGATCAGGAACGCCGCGGCCGGCATCATGAACCAGATCGCCAGCCAGTTGCGGTTGATGCGCAGGCGTTCCCAGGACGACGCCACGCTCATGCCCCTGGTCTGCGCCGGAAGCGATGCCTGAACCGAACTCATGTTCTCGAACCCACGGTGGATCTCCCGGTCAACAATTCCGGCGCCGGCGCTGGGATCCTTCAGCGCCGGCGTCTCGTTGTGGTCAGGTACGATAGATCCGTTTCAACTGCCGTTCCGCGGATGCGATCGAGCCTTTGACGTCTTCGCGACCGGTACAGTAGTTCGCGAACATATCGACCAGGATGAAGTCCGCGATTGCCGCCGCGGCGTTCTCACCGAGCGTACCGCGGCCGGCCGGCGTGCGGGCGCGCTTGGCGACGTCACGGTACGGCGTGGTCTTGGGATCGGCGGTCCAGATCGGATTCTTGTCGTAGGCGAGCAGGAAGTGCGACAGATAGCCCTGCGCCGCCTCGATCCACGGATCGAACTGCGGGGCCTCGAGCATGAACGCGGTCAGCGCCTTGCACGCCTGCGGATATTTGGTGAAGTTGAAGATCAGCATCGGAAACGCGAGGTGCAATTCCGTCGGCTTGCCGAACGGACCGATCGGCAGATAAGCGTGGTTCATGTCCTCGGCGATGGCAGGATTTTCCTTCTTCGCCGCGACGTAGATCGAGATGCCGTTGTTGGTGCAGTGCAGCTGGCCGGCCAGGAAGGCCTTGTTGTTGGAGCTGTCGTTCCAGGACACGGTGCCCGGAATGAAGGTGGCATAGAGCTGCTTGACGTATTCGAGCGATGCCGCGGTCTCCGGCGAGTTGATGATGACCTTGTCCTTTTCGTCAACCATATCGCCGCCGAAGGTCCACAGCGCCCAGTGCAGCCAGCCGTTGGCGTCGCCCGAGGCGTGGCCGAGCGCCATGCCGGACGGGGTGCCGTTCTTGTTCAGCCCCTTGCACATCTCGAGGAAGCCGGCGGTGTCCTTCGGGAATTCCTTGAATCCGGCTTTCTCGCACGCCGCGATGCGGTAGTTGAGCAGGCCGCCGGTGGCCGCGATCGGGACGCCGACCCATTTGCCGTCCCGGGTCTGGCAGTAGTCCTTCGCCGACTGGGTCCAGCCGCCGTACTTGCCCCCGAGATAGTCGGCGACGTCCTTCACATCCAACACCTTGGTGCCAAGCAGGTGTGGCAGCGAATAGAGGCCCCAGACCATGTCGAGGCCCTGCCCGGTGTTGGCGGCCACCGAGGCCTTGGGCTGCAGGTCATCGAAGGCCTCGTTGTTGATGTTGACGGTGACGCCGGTAGCCTTCTGGAACGCCTCGACCATTTTCATGAAGGCGACATCCTCGGCCTCCACAAAGCGCTTCCAGCGCAACAGGTTGATCTTGGCGCCGGCTTCCGGCTTCCACTGCGTGGTTTGCGCCCAGGCCTTGGCGTAGCCCAAAAGCTGATCGGCCGACATCGTTGCTGCGGCAGCCAACGTCATGGCGCTGCCCTTGAGCAGAGTTCGCCGATCCGGGGTGTAATTCGTCATCTGTGGTGTTCTCCCTGTTTCATCGGTCTTTTCATCGACCCATTATTGATTTTCGAAGATTCGGATTTTCAAGTGGTCACAGCCGTTTGCCGGTCTCCTTGTCGAACAGATGGGCGGCGCTCGCGCGCGGCTTCAGGTGGATCCGATCGCCCGGATTCACCGTGCGGCGGTCGCGGAAGATCGCGATGATGTCCTGGGTGCCGATCCGGGCCACGATCTGGGTTTCCGATCCGGTCGGCTCGACCACCACTACCTCTGCCTCGATCCCGTCAGCGGCGAATTCCAGATGTTCGGGGCGGATGCCATAGACGACCGGTCTTCCGTCCGCGCCGGGAGGTGCGGCGGCGACCGGCAGCTTGGCGCCGTTGGCGGTCTCGACGCACAGCACGCCGCCACTCATGCTTACCTTGCCATCGAGGAAATTCATCGCCGGCGAGCCGATGAAGCCGGCGACGAACTTGTTGTCGGGATGATCATAGAGATCGAGCGGTGTGCCGATCTGCTCGACGATGCCGTCCTGCATCACCACGATCTTGTCGGCCATGGTCATGGCCTCGATCTGGTCGTGGGTGACGTAGACCGTGGTGGTCTTCAGCCGCTGGTGCAGTTCCTTGATCTCGGCGCGCATGGCGACACGTAGCTTGGCGTCGAGGTTGGAGAGCGGCTCGTCGAACAGGAACACCTGCGGATCACGCACGATGGCGCGGCCCATGGCGACGCGCTGGCGCTGACCGCCGGACAACTGGCGCGGATAGCGGTCGAGCAAGCGGCGCAAATCCAGAATATCGGCAGCTCTATTGACCTTTTCGGAGATTTCGGTCGACTTGGCGCCGCGCAACTTGAGCGAAAAGCCCATATTGTCCGCCACCGTCATATGCGGATACAGCGCATAATTCTGGAACACCATGGCGATGTCGCGCTCTTTGGGCTGCACGTCGTTGACCACGCGGTCGCCGATCGAAATCGTGCCGGAGGTGATCTTCTCCAGTCCCGCCAGCATCCGCAGCAACGTCGACTTGCCGCAGCCGGACGGTCCCACCAGCACGACAAACGCACCGTCCTCGATCGGGACGCTCACGCCGTGCAGCACTTCAAAGCCCCCGAACGACTTCCGCACGTCGTGAATTTGTACCGACGCCATATGTACTTCCCTCCTGAAAACGCGCCCCGCCATCCGGCAAAAGCTGTGGCCGCCCTGTTATTTGGCTCGGGTCTTACCAGAAATTTTTGGCCATGTCCTTGGATCAAAGTCGTAGGGACCGCCCTCCCCGGCAAACGTTGCGGCGAGGCCGTTGACATGCCAAAGATTCCGCGCCAATACAAACATTACGCCCAAAAACAAGGCGTGTGCGGTGCGGGAGAACAAATGAACAAGCCAATAACCGGCGTCACCAGGCGCAAACTCCGTTCCAGCGAGTGGTTCAACAACCCGCACAACCCGGGGATGACCGCGCTCTACCTCGAGCGCTACCTGAATTACGGGCTGACCCGGCATGAGCTGCAATCCGGCAAGCCGATTATCGGCATCGCCCAGACCGGCAACGATCTTTCCCCCTGCAACCGCCACCATATCGAACTGGCCCACCGGGTCCGGGAAGGAATCCGCGCCGCCGGCGGCATCGCCATGGAATTTCCGGTGCATCCGATCCAGGAAACCGGCAAACGACCGACCGCGGCGCTGGACCGCAACCTCGCCTATCTCGGTCTGGTCGAGCTGCTGTTCGGTTACCCGCTGGATGGGGTGGTCCTGACCACCGGCTGCGACAAGACGACGCCGGCCTGCCTGATGGCGGCCGCCACAGTCAACATGCCGGCGATCGTGCTTTCGGGCGGTCCGATGCTGAACGGCTGGCACAAGGGCCAGCGTACCGGATCCGGCACCGTGGTCTGGAAAGCGCGCGAGGAACTGGCCGCGGGTGAGATCGATTACGAAGAGTTCATGAACATCGTGGCGTCTTCGGCGCCCTCGGTCGGCCACTGCAACACGATGGGCACTGCCTCCACCATGAATTCGCTTGCGGAGGCCTTGGGCATGTCGCTGCCAGGGTGCGCGGCGATCCCCGCCCCCTACCGCGAGCGCGGCCAGATCGCCTATGAGACCGGAGCCCGCATCGTCGAAATGGTGTGGGAGGATCTCAAGCCGTCCGACATCCTGACGCGCAAGGCGTTCGAAAACTGCATCGCCGTCAATTCGGCGATCGGCGGCTCGACCAATGCGCCTATCCATATCAACGCCCTGGCCCGCCATATCGGGGTCGACCTGTCGATCGATGACTGGCAGAAGCACGGTCATGCTATACCGCTGCTGGTGAACATGCAGCCGGCCGGCTTCTATCTCGGCGAGGAATTCCATCGTGCCGGCGGCGTGCCGTCGGTGGTCGGCGAACTGATGCGGCACAAGCGCATCCACGAAGACGCCATGACCGTCAACGGCCACACCATGGGCGACAATTGCCGCGAAGCGCCGAAACCCGATGGCGATGTGATCTGGGGTTACGACAAGCCGCTGGTAAAGGATGCCGGCTTCCTGGTGCTGCGCGGCAATTTGTTCGATTCCGCGATCATGAAGACCAGCGTGATCTCGAAGGAGTTTCGCGACCGTTATTTGATCAATCCGAAGGACCTGAATGCGTTCGAGGGCCGCGCCATCGTATTCGAGGGCCCGGAGGACTATCACCACCGGATCGACGATCCCGCGCTCAATATCGACGAGCACTGCATCCTGTTCGTGCGCGGCACCGGGCCGATCGGCTATCCCGGCGGCGCCGAGGTCGTGAACATGCAGCCGCCCGCCGCGCTGATCAAACGCGGCATCCTGTCCCTGCCCTGCATCGGGGACGGCCGCCAGTCCGGTACCTCGGGCTCACCCTCGATCCTGAACGCCACGCCGGAAGCCGCGGCCAATGGCGGCCTCGCCATTCTGCGGACCGGCGACAAGGTTCGCATCGACCTGAACAAGGGCAGCGCCAACATCCTGATTTCCGATGAGGAGCTCAAGAAGCGGCACGCCAAGCTCAAGGCCGATGGCGGCTTCAAGTACCCGGCCAACCAGACGCCCTGGCAGGAGCTCTATCGCTCGACCGTCGGCCAACAGGCCACCGGCGCCTGCATGGAGTTCGCAACCCGCTATCACGACATCGCAGGCACCGCCGGCGTTGCGCGGGACAATCATTAGACCAAGCCCGTCATTGCCGGCCTCGACCCGGCAATCCATCCAAAGAAGATGGATACGCGGGTCGAGCCCGCGCATGACCAGATCATTCAGGGAGAACACCATGTCAGACCGCCTCAAGGGCAAACGCGCCGTTGTCACCGCGGCGGCCGCGGGCATCGGACGCGCCTGCGCCGTCGCATTTGTGCGCGAGGGCGCCTCGGTGATCGCCACTGATATCAATGAAAAGGGCATCGCCACCTTGGCCCAGGAAGGTGTCGCCGAGACGAAACGGCTCGATGTTCGCAACACCGCTGACGTCGACGCTTTCGCCAGGCAGGTCGGCAAGATCGACATCCTGCTCAACGCGGCAGGCTTCGTGCACAACGGGACCATCCTCGACTGTTCGGAGGAAGACTGGGACTTCTCGTTCGACCTCAACGTCAAGTCGATGCATCGGACCATCAAGGCGTTCCTGCCGGCGATGCTGGCGGGCGGCGGCGGCAGCATCGTCAATATCTCGTCATGCGCCGCGTTGCGGCCGCCGGCCAACCGCTATGTGTACAGTGCGTCGAAGGCCGCGGTGTCGCTGCTCACGCGCGCGGTCGCACTCGATTTCATTACCCAGGGCATCCGCTGCAACAGCATCTGTCCCGGCACGGTGGAAACGCCCTCGATGCTGGACCGTGCCGCAGCGGTCGGCCCGGACGGACGCGAAAAGTTCGTCGCCCGGCAGAAGATGGGTCGATTGGGTACCGCTGAGGAAATAGCCAATATGGCGGTGTATCTCGCCAGCGACGAAAGCGCTTTCACCACCGGCGTCGACCTTGTTGTCGATGGCGGTTACATGCTCTGACACCCATCCGACCAAAGGTTTCCGGCATGAACAAGATCGATCTCAACGGCCGCTGCGCCGTCGTTACCGGCGGCGCGCAGGGATTTGGCCGCGCCATCGCCGAGCGTTTTGTAAGTTCCGGCGCCAAGGTCGCGATCTGGGATCATGATCTGCCGTTCGCGGAGAAGACCGCCGAGGCCATCGGCGCTGAAGTCACCGCGTTTGGGGTCGACGTGTCGGACCTTGCCGCGGTCGAGAAGACGCGCGATGCCACGCTCAAGGCGCTCGGCAGGATCGATATTCTGGTCAACAACGCCGGCATCGCCGGCATCAACAAGACGGTATGGGAGACCGACCTCGAGGAATGGCGCAAGGTGCTGCGCATCAATCTCGACGGTCCCTTCATCTGCTGCAAGGCGATCGTGCCGTCGATGGTCAAGCAGAACTACGGCCGCATCGTCAACATCGCCTCGATTGCCGGCAAGGAAGGCAATCCGAATGCCGCGCACTATTCCGCTTCAAAGGCCGGCCTGATCGCCCTGACCAAATCGCTCGGCAAGGAACTGGCGGGTTACGAGATCGCGGTCAACGCGGTGACTCCGGCTGCGGCAAGGACCGCGATCTTCGACCAGCTTACCCAGCAGCATATCGACTTCATGCTGTCCAAGATCCCGAAAGGACGTTTCGTCCTGGTGGAGGAACTGGCGGCCATGGTGGCCTGGCTGGCGTCGGAGGACTGCGCCTTCTCCACCGGCGCGGTGTTCGATATTTCCGGCGGACGCGCGACGTATTAGGTCTAGGTCGCGGGTTTGATGATTTTACGACCTGGGTCGTAGGTTGATGATTCTACGACCTAGTTAAGCGGCAACCAGACAATTTCGCACGGGCCGTTGCAGTGGGTGCAATGTGCCGGCCGGTCGAACGTGTTGGCGAGTTCCCATTCCTGCAATTCGTTGCTCCACTGGGCGGTGGCGTGAACGATGATCTCGTCGAGCTGACAGTTCGCGCAGACCGGCGTCGACCGGGCCGCGCCGGCTGCCGGTCGCTGGACGATCTGGCTCGGCTCCTGGGTGAGGCTGAATGGATTGAGAAGCGTATCGTATTGCATGCCATTCCCCGTTAATGCTCAAGATGCCGCCGTTGCACTGCATGATCCCGAGCATCGCGCCGCCGAAATCCTCGCATTGAGATGACGCAACATGGATTCGAGCCGCAGGACGCATGCTAACCGCATTGTCCCAGAACAGTAGTGTGGCATGCTCAAAAAATTTGCAATGCGGCCTTTCGGCCACATTCCCGACCAGTATCATCAAGTCGATCGCGACGCGCGTCGGATGCAGCGAAAGCCGACGTGGCTTGTCGACGTATCCACCGCCTCGGCGTGGCGCGCGGCGGGACGATAACGCCGGCAATAGTTCGGCGCGCACAAATGCGAGCCGCCCTTCAAGACCTTGCGTGGAATCTTGATCTCAGGCTGCCGCGGATCGAGACTCTGTTCTTCGCGACCGCCACGGGGATTCTGCGGAACACAACAGGCCTTCGGCGCGTCGGCCTCGTGCCGTGGCGAATACCAGTCCGATGTCCATTCCCAGACGTTGCCGATCATGTCGTACACGCCATGGCCATTGGGCGGAAATGCCGTCACCGGCGAGGTTCGCTCATAGCCGTCGTAGTTGAGATTCTCGCGCGGAAACTCCCCCTGCCAGGTATTGGCCAGGTGCCGGCCGTCGGGGGTGAACTCCGCACCCCAGGCATATTCCGCGCCGTCGAGGCCGCCGCGCGCCGCGAATTCCCACTCCGCCTCGGACGGCAGTTCCTTGCCGGCCCATTTCGCATAGGCCTCCGCGTCCCGGTAGGCGATATGCACCACCGGGTGGTTGTCCATGGCATTGATGTTGCTCTTCGGCCCGGCGGGCCGTCGCCAGTTGGCGCCCTTCTGCAGCGTCCACCACTGGCTCCAGTCCTGCAAGTTCGTCACCCGCGCCTGCGGTGCGAATACAAGCGAACCGGCATAGAGCATGTGCGGCAGCGCGCCAGGGTAATCCTTCGGGTCAGGCACGAGTTCGGCAAACGTGACATGACCGGTGGCGCGAACAAACTGCTTGAATTGCCGGTTCGTCACCGGCGTTTTGTCGATCCAGAAGCCGTCGACGCTGACCCGATGGACCGGCGCCTCTTCCGGGTAATGCCGGTCCGAACCCATCCGGAACGTGCCGCCGGGGATGAAGATCATGTCGTCGGAATGCGTCACGACATCGCCCTGTAACTCGCTTGCGGATCTAGGCAACGTCGATCCGATGGACAAAACTTCGCTTCTCGCCGGGCGCAAGATGCATCAGCCCAGGCTTGGCGCCGAATTCACCGTCAAAATCCGACGGGCTGGCGTAACCATGCCAGGGTTCGATACAGAGGAATGGAGCGCCGGCGGCCTTCGACCACAAGCCGAGTTCACGAAATCCTTCCCAGGAAAAACCGATGCCGCGATGGCCCGATGCCGCATAGCGCAGCGACTGGCTGGCGAGACGCTCGAAAATGACCGCGTCTTCCAGAAACAGCGCTTCCGACAACGCCAGCGTGTCGCCCTGAACCGGCGTCGGGTATGATTGCGAACGCAACAGGCCATCGGTCACGCGCCGCACCGGCGCGGTCTCCGCCTGTGCGAATACGACGCTGTGCGATCGCTTGTCGACGCCCTCCACCAGCGGCCAGTTGAAGGCCGGATGCGCGCCGATCGACACGGGCATGACCTGATCGTCGCTGTTGGTGATCTCAAACACGACGATCAATTGCATCTCGTGCACGGTGAACGTCACATCGAGCGCAAACGCGAACGGGTACTGTGCATGGGTGACCGCGTTGTCGTGCAGCGAAAGCCTGCATGAATGCGGCAGGTTTTGCGACCAGGTGAACCGCAGGTCACGGGCAAATCCGTGCTGTTTCATCGGATAGGGCTTGCCGCGGTGGTGCAACACGTCGTTCTTCAGCTTTCCGACGACCGGAAACAGCACAGGGGCGTGGCGCGGCCAGGCCGGCCCGGCTTGCCAAAGCAACTGGTGTTCCCGCGCATTGACCAGGGAACAGAGTTCGGCACCATCCTGCTTGATGACAGCCGAGATGTTGCCGTTACTGATGGTATAACGATCCATAGCGCTGCTCCCTGCCTGGTTGTCCGGGCCGCCTCAGCTGCCCTTGACGTGGAACCACACCGGCAGCGCGTAATAAAGCCCTTCATCGGCAATCAGCGGCGGCGGCCGCGGCACCGGATCCGACCTGCGCAGCATGGCCAGCGCGGCTTCGTCGTAGGCAGGGTCGCCCGAACTCTCGGCGATGCTGCTGGAGACGACGTGGCCGAGACGGTCAAACGTGACATTGACCAGAACCTTGACGTTCTTGAACTTCGGCACCACCGGATTGCGCTTGTGCCTGGCGAAATGAGCGTTGAGCTCGGCGAACCATGACGCCTTGATGCGCTGCAGGCTTTTCCCCGTCCCCTGCGCCGGGGCCTGCGAACGCCCTTCCGGCAATTCTTCCACGGAAGGCGTCGCCATGGCTTCCTGCGCCACGGATTCGGGTGAGGCCGAAGTTTGCACCTGCGCCTCCTTCGGATCGTCTTCCTTGGGCTTCTGCGAGTTGTTGAGCGCGACCACCCGGTCCGGATCCTGGGTTTCGGTCGGTACCTCTTTCGGCAACTCGGTTTCTTTGGGTTCGGCCTTCTGTTCGGCAAGCGCGGGCGACGCGACGGAAGCCTCCGCATCCGGTCCCGCCGGCAGATCGGTGGCTTCCAGATGCGGCGAGGTCATTTCGAGGCCGATCTCGATGGCCTGCGCGCCCAGTTCGCTTTCCTGTTCATCGGTTTGCAAATGCGCAACCGCCAGCGCCGCGCCGCCGAGATGAATCGCCAGCGCACCGATTGCCGCCAAAATCCACAGCCGCCTGGACGGCTTTGGTTCGGTTTCGAGATCCAGCATGTCCCGTCGTCCGCTCAAGGCTTTGGACTATCCGGCATCGAAGGCGGCATCGCACCCTGCGGTATGCCTTCCAGCGCCACCAGCTTGATCTTGGTGTAACCGCCGGCGCGCAGGATTTCCAGCACGTCCATCATCTCGCCATAGGGCACCGAGCGATCGGCGCGCAGGAAAATGAAGCGGTCCTTGCTGGCGTCGGACATTTCATCGAGCGAACGCACCAGATCGACCCGCTTGACCACGTTCTCGCCGATCGCGACCGCAAGGTCGGGCTTGATGCTCACGTAAGTGGGCTTGTCCGGCTTTTTCTGCGGCGTCGCGGTCGACGACGGCAAATCGATCGGCAGATCGACGGTCGACAACGGCGCGGCCACCATGAAGATGATCAGCAGAACCAGGATGACGTCGATGAACGGCGTGACATTGATTTCGTGATTTTCCGCGAAATCATCATCGTCGTCGAGCCCATTCTCTGCCAGCGATGCGCCCACAGCCCTACTCCGCCGCGCGGGAATGAGGACTGACGTGGGTGCGATCGAGATCGCGCGACAGCAACCGCGCCGCCGCCCCCGACGATTGGCCGACCAGTTCGAGATAGTTTCGCATCACCCGGGCGAAATGATTGTAGATGATGACCGCCGGAATTGCCGCAACCAGCCCGAATGCCGTGGCCAGCAGCGCTTCGGCGATGCCGGGCGCGACCACGGCGAGATTGGTAGTCTGCGATTTCGAGATACCGATGAAGCTGTTCATGATGCCCCACACGGTGCCGAACAGCCCGACGAAAGGCGAGGTGGCGCCGATCGTGGCCAGCGCTGCCATGCCGGTGCGGATACGTCTCGCCTCGGCGCGGACGATTTCGGCAAAACTCGAGGCCGCGCGTTCCTTGATGCCACTATCGCTGGAAATACCCGCCGACAGCCGCGCCTCGCGCATGGCCGCCGCCAGCAATGACGACAGCGCGTTATGTTTTGGCCCCAGCGCCATCTGCGCCTCTGCCAGCGACCGGGAATCGCCGATCCGGTCCAGCGCGGCGCGAAGTTTGCGCTTGGCCACGGACAGCTCGATCATCTTGGCAATGAAAATCGTCCAGGTCACCAGCGACGCGAACGCCAGCCCGATCATCACCGCCTTGACGATGACGTCGGCGGACATGAACATCGACCATGGCGAAAGCTCGTGCAACGAGGTCGCCACCCCCTTGATGGATTTTGCGACCGGGTCGGAAGCGGTGCCGCCGGCGTCGCTCGGCATCGGAAGCGGCTTCGGAGCGGTCGGCGAAGGGGCAATTGCCTGCGGCGGCGCGGCCTGCTGCTGAACGGCCGTCGCCGGCTGCGAGACATCGGTCGGCGGCGCTGCGGGCGCGGCCGCGTTCTGCGCAAGCGACGGTGACACCAGCGACAATATCGCCAGCGCCGCGCCCCACTTAAGAAATGTTCTAAACGGCGACGGTTTCATACCTCGGCCCAGTAACGGATGAGATTGCGATAGATTCCGGTCAATTTGACCGTTTCAGGGTCATCCCGTCCAATTCGTTCGACAAGGCTCTGAATAGCCGTATCAAGGTCGAATATCAGGCTGCGGGCGTGCGCATCACGTATCATGCTCTGCAGCCAGAAAAAAGATGCAACCTGCACGCCGCGTGTTGGCGTGACCATATGCAAACTGGAAGCAGGGTAAAGCACGAGATCGCCAGCGGGCAACTTGATCTCGTGGGAACCGCAATTGTCCTTGATCACCAGTTCTCCGCCATCTTACTCGTCCGGTTCGGAAAGAAACAGCGTTACTGACAGATCGGTCCGGATCCGCATCCCGGTCAGATGATCGCCGCGCACCTATCGGGCGTAAAATTAGCGGTCAATGCGATGGCGTCGCGGATTTGCTTGAATCCATCCAGATCAAAACGTTTCTAACGAGCAGCTTCAAATCGTTCCAGGCTGGGCTTTTGAGCGTTCCAGACTGATGCGAAGAGATGCATGCAAACAAAGGGTTTCTGCGCATCCGCCGCAGTGAAACGCTCAGTCCGTGCTGAGAAACCGAAGCGGATCGGGCGTGTTGTTGGCAACTTTTGCGATCAGGCCGGTCAGCAGTATCTGGCAAGCCAGCATGCGTCCGTTCAACTCATCCATCTTGCATCCCTGATTATGGCTGCCGGCGACCAAGTTGGCCGTGACATGGACAACGTCCGCGCGCCTTGCAACAGCGTCAGGAGAGATGCAACTTAGATTGGTTCGAACCAGATCGAACGACGCGGTAACCCATCCGCGTTCATTCACAGCGCCCTCACTTGGCGGCGAGCCCGGTCGGCCCCTCACCCAAACCCTTGATGTGTTCCTTGACGTCTCTCAGGGTTTCGAGACTGGTCTGGATCGATTCAGAGGGAATGTCCTGCAACACATCGATGGCGATGGAGTCGCGCAGCGCGTCGAGATCGTCCACGAGTTGGCGACCGCTGCGGGTCAGAAACAGGCGATTGGCCCGCCGATCACGCGGATCCGGCCGCCGCTCCAGCAGGCCGTGCTCGACCAGACGATCGAGCAGCCGAACCAGCGAGATCGGCTGCAGCTCGAGAATGTCGGCCAGATCAACCTGGGATAGTCCCTCCTGCTGCCGCAACCGAAACAGCACGATCCACTGCGCGCGCGTCGTTCCTCGTACTTTTGCGCGGTGGTCGATATAGTTGCGCAGCAGGCGCGAACTCTCAACCAACTGTGCTATGAATTGGCGTTTCAGGTCGAGCGACATAGCGGCGTGCGTTTCCCGTTAGCTTTCCAATTTGTAAGGGTTTTTCAAGTTATAGTGTGTTTACACATTAAGTGCACGCATATTATATAATCATACCAGTGAAACCATTTTTGCAGTGCCAACTAACGTTAATTTGAACCAACGAGTTCGACATGACGAAATCACGAACCACCCGTTGGGTCCTGCTGGCTGCGATCCTGGTTTCCGCCGGCGGTTATGTCGCCTGGCACCATTATTTTGTTCCCCTCGCCCAGCAGCACGCCAATAACGCAGGGCCCCGTAAACCTCCGCCGGTTGCGGTCAAGATTGCGCCGGTCGAGAAGGCCGATTTCCCGGTTTATCTGACTGGGCTCGGCAACGTGCAGGGTTTCAATACCGTCGTGGTCCGCACCAGGGTGGATGGTCAGATCAACAAGATCGGATTCGTGGAAGGCCAGTTCGTCAAGCAGGGCGACATTCTGGCGGAGATCGATCCGAGACCGTTCCAGGCTGCGCTCGATCAGGCAACGGCGAAGAAGGCGCAGGATCAGGCTAACATCACCAATGCCCAGCGAGACCTTGAGCGCTACACCAAGCTCGGCGAGTTCGCGACCAAACAGCAAACCGATACGCAGCGCTCCACGGTGCAGCAGCTCACCGCCCAGATCGAGGCCGACGATGCCGCCATCTCCAACGCCAGGACCCAGGTTGACTATGCCACGGTCCGGGCGCCGCTGGACGGCGTCACCGGATTCCGCCAGGTCGACCAGGGCAACATCGTCAATGCCGCGACCCAGACCGGCATCGTCACCATCGCCCAGATCGAACCCATCGCGGTGATCTTCACCGCGCCGGAGGAGCAGTTGCCGCAGATCAAGGCGGCGCTCAAGATTGCACCGCCAAAGGTGATCGCGTTGTCCACCGACGGCAAGAAGACGCTGTCTACCGGTACGCTGGCCCTTATCAACAACCAGGTTGATACGACCAGCGGGACTATTCGCCTCAAGGCGGTGTTCGAGAACAAGGATCATGCATTGTGGCCGGGCCAGTCGGTCTCGACGCAACTCCTGGTTGACACGCTGAAGGATGCCACCGTGATACCGGACGACGCGATTCAGCACGGCACCGACGGTCTTTACGCCTTCTCCGTCAGTCAGGAGAACAAGGCCGAACTTCGCAAGATCCAGGTGACCAAGTCGATCGATGGGCGCTCGGTGGTCGACAGCGGTCTGTCGCCCGGGCAACAGGTGATTACCGCTGGCCAGTACAAGGTCCAGCCCGGCTCGGTTGTGAGCACGGCGGTCGCAAGTTCCGATCCGGCCCAACCCAGCAAGGTGCAGCAAGAATGAGCGAGGGCGTCTCCGCACCATTCATTCGCTACCCCATCGGCACCTCGCTGATGATGGCCGGAATTCTGTTCGTCGGCCTTGTCGCCTATCCCCTGCTGCCGGTCGCGCCGCTGCCCCAGGTGGATTTTCCAACCATTCAGATCACGGCCAACTTGCCCGGCGGCAGTCCCGAAACGATGGCTTCTTCCGTGGCGCAGCCGCTGGAGCGCCAACTGGCGCAAATTCCCGGCATCGCGCAGATGACCTCGACGAGCTACCTGGGAACCGCGGCCGTCACGATCCAGTTCGACCTCAATCGCTCCATCGATGGCGCCGCCAACGACGTTCAGGCGGCGATCAACGCCGCCAGCGGGCAATTGCCGAAAAACCTTCCGTCTCCCCCGACGTACCGCAAGGTGAATCCGGCGGATTCGCCGATCATGCTATTGTCCGCGTCGTCCGATACGCTGCCCCTCATTCAGGTCAGCGACGCCGTCGATGCCCAGCTCGCGCAACAGATCAGCCAGATTTCCGGCGTCGCTCAGGTCATTATCGGGGGCCAGCAGAAACCCGCGATCCGGGTTCAGATCGACCCGGCCAAACTGGTCTCCAAGGGCCTGTCACTCGAAGACGTCCGCAGCCAGATCGCGATCACCACGGTCGACAGCCCCAAGGGCAATATCGACGGCCCGACCCGCGCCTACACGATCTACGCCAACGACCAGATGTTGAACGCCAAGGATTGGAACGACGTCATCATCGCCTATCGCAATGGCGGCCCCCTGCGGATTCGCGACATTGGCCAGGCCGTCGCCGGGCCGGAAGACGCCAAGCAGGCCGCCTGGGCCAACGGCAAGCGCGGCGTATTCCTGGTGGTGTTCAAGCAGCCCGGCGCCAACGTCATCGATACCGTGGACAAGATCAAGTCGACGCTGCCGCGGCTGGTCGCCGCGATCCCGCCGGCGATTAAGATCGACGTCATTAGCGATCGCACCACGACCATCCGTGCCGCCGTCGAGGACGTACAGTTTACGCTGCTCGTGACCATCGCGCTGGTCGTGATGGTGATCTTCGTATTCCTGCGCAGCTTCTGGGCAACCGTCATTCCGACCGTGACGGTGCCGCTGGCGCTGCTCGGCGCCTGCGCCTTGATGTGGGTGTTCGGATACACGCTCGACAACCTGTCTCTGATGGCGCTGACCATTGCCGTCGGCTTCGTTGTCGACGACGCCATCGTCATGCTGGAAAACATCACGCGCTACATCGAGCAAGGCGAAAAGCCGCTGCCCGCCGCGTTTAAGGGCGCCAGCGAAATCGGCTTCACGATCATGTCGATAAGCATTTCGCTGGTCGCGGTTCTGATTCCGCTGCTGTTGATGGGAGGCATCATCGGACGTTTGTTCCGCGAATTCGCGGTGACGCTGGCGATGACCATCTTCGTGTCGATGGTGGTGTCGCTGACGCTGACCCCGATGATGGCTTCGCGGTTTCTGCGTGCGCACAGCGAGGCGCACCACGGCAGCTTCTATCAGTGGAGCGAACGTGCATTCGACGCGATGCTGCATGCCTATGAGCGCGGCCTCGACCTGGCACTGCGCTGGCGTTTCACCACGCTGATGGTGTTCTTCGCGGGGCTGGGATTGTCGGTCTACCTGTTCGTCATCATCCCCAAAGGCTTCTTCCCGCAGCAGGACGTCGGCTTGATCAGCGCTACGTCAGAAGCCGGCCAGGACATTTCCTTTGCCGACATGAAGAAGCATCAGGAGGCCCTCGGCAAGATCGTGCTGGCCGACCCCGATGTTGCCAGCGTTGCGATGGCGATCGGCGGCAGCGGCAGGGCCGGCAACAACGGCAACATGTTCATCACCCTGAAGCCGCGCAACCTGCGCTCCGCCAGTGCCCAGCAGATCATTGCCCGGCTGCGCCCCAAACTTGATCAGGTGGAGGGGGCACGGCTGTTCATGCAGGCCGCCCAGGACGTCCGGCTTGGCGGCCGTCCGACGCGAACCCAGTTCGAATTCACCCTGCAGGATGCCAATCTTGGCGAGTTGAACGAATGGGCGCCGAAGATCCTGGCCAAGATGCAGACATTGTCCGAGTTGCGGGACGTCGCCACCGACCAGCAGACCAAGGGCACCACGCTCGAACTGAAGATCAATCGCGATACCGCCTCGCGCTACGGCATTCAGCCGCAGCTGATCGATGACACGCTGTACGACGCCTTCGGCCAGCGCCAGGTGGCGCAGTACTTCACCCAGCTCAACAGCTACCACGTGATCCTCGAGATCCTGCCGGAATTGCAGGGCAGCCTCGACACCTTGAACAAGATCTACATCAAATCGCCGACCACCGGCGACGAGGTGCCGCTGTCAACCTTCGCAACCTGGACCAGTGTGCCGGTCCGGCCGCTCTCGATCAGCCATCAGGGCCAGTTCCCGGCGATCACGATCAGCTTCAACCTGGCGCAGGGCGTAGCACTTGGACAGGCGACCCAGGCTGTCAGCAAGGCGATGGTTGAACTCGGCGCACCCTCAACGCTCAATTCGAGCTTCCAGGGTACCGCACAGGCGTTCCAGCAATCGCTCGGCACCGTACCACTGCTGATCCTGGCTGCCCTGGTCGTCGTCTACCTGATCCTCGGCATCCTGTACGAAAGCTACATTCATCCGCTGACGATCCTGTCCACCCTGCCCTCGGCCGGCGTCGGCGCATTGGCAATCCTGATGATGTTCGGCTACGACTTCAGCCTGATCGCCCTGATCGGCATCATTCTCTTGATCGGCATCGTCAAGAAGAACGGCATCATGATGGTGGACTTTGCCATCTCGGCCGAACGTGACGACCATCTGGAGCCGGCGCAGGCGATCCGGCAGGCCGCCATCCTGCGGTTCCGTCCGATCATGATGACGACCATGGCGGCGATGCTTGGCGGCGTTCCGCTGATGCTGGGTACCGGCACCGGATCGGAAATCCGCCAACCGCTCGGCTATGCCATGGTCGGCGGATTGATCGTAAGCCAGGCGCTGACGCTGTTCACGACGCCGGTGGTTTATCTCTACCTCGACAAGCTCTCGCTTGCATTGGCCGGCTGGGGCCGCGCCAGGAATTTAGATAACGAGCGGTCGCCCGCCGCGCACGACCCGATCAAGGAAGCGGCCGAGTAAACGTCGATCGCTTCGGGACCGACCCCTCTGCTATCCACACATCGTCCGAAGGCCACGCCGCCGCTGCCAAGGGTTGGGGCGCCCATGGCGTTACCCGCGGGGCTGCTTCGGCTCGAGCACCTCGAACATCAGGTTGACGCCGTCGAACAGCGACAAGCAATTCAGGCAATTTCGCACCGGCCTTCGAATGGTAATCTTGCCCTCAGCCGCAGCCTGCGAAAAAAGTGGTCTGCTGCAGCATGATCGCATTCATCATGTGCCGCGTCAGCGCAAGCAGCAAGCCGAAATAGCCGGTGGGTGTTGATCGAGAAAGCGGCCATTTTGCCGGAGGCGGCGGTGCGGCGTTCAACGCCTGCTCAGGATTTACCCGTCGCAGTCAAGACCGTTCGAATGAGATCGGTGGCATTCCGCGCGCCCAACTTCTTCATGATATTGGCGCGGTGATATTCGATGGTGCGGGGGCTTATGCCGAGTTGCCTGCCCGCCTCCTTGTTGGATGCACCTGACGAGAACAGCTCCAGGACCTCCCGTTCGCGGCGCGTCAGCGGTTCGCGTCCCGGAAAATTCAAGGTGGATATCTTGGAGGCCTGGTCCGCCGGCTTGCGGCGCGCAAATGCCTCGACCGCCTCTTCGATCCGGGCAATGGTTTCCTTGCCGCCAAACGGTTTCTCGATGAAGTCGAGCGCGCCGTTTTTGATGGCGTTGACCGCCATGGCGATGTCGCCCTGACCGGACATCATGAAAATCGGCGCGGGATAGTCCTCACCGTGCAGTTCCTTGAGAATGTCGAGCCCCGAGCGGCCGGGTATGTTGACGTCGAGCAGAATACAAACCGGGCTTCTATTCCGCGCGACGGCCAACAAGGCAGCGCCATCGGCAAAACAGATCACCTCGTATCCGGCGCCGGACAGCACAATAGACAGCGTCTCTCGCACCGCGGGGTCATCGTCTACGACAAAAATCTCGCCCTTCGAACGCTCCACGATATCTCTCCGCTGCGACAGCCCCATTGGTGGGAGCTAATTGCAGTAGATATTCTTATACGTGTTTGTACGAGTCTTCCGGCATAGCTGCAAGGCATGACATTGCCTAAATTTCGCAACGAGGCGGTTTGCCGTGCGCATCAAGCCATTGTCACGTGTGCAATTTCGCACATGCGAGGAGGACGTGAGTTGCACTACGGGCGACGGCAGCGCCGTGTCAAGAGGTGACTGCGTCATCGTGATTGGCCTTGGCATGCTTGCCTTTGCCTTTGACCTTCAGGAACCGGATATCGATATCGGCGCCGTTGACGCGCACCAGTTCGCATCGGCGGTAGGCAAGACCTGTCGATGACAGCAGCAGAAAAAACTCCTTGAGATTGAGGCCTTCGATGGAGCCTTCAAGGGTAAGCTGGGCGTCGGTGGCGGATATGGCGTTCAGCACGCAGTTTCGCCGCCAGGTTCCATCAATGCCCATGATCCAGACGTTATGTCCGCGTCCAAATGTTACGTCGACTGCCATGGCAGATTCCTGACTAGCGCCCCCGCTGCAACCGATTGCTTGATTTCGCCGGCGCGCACCGCGGTTAAACCTTCTTGCGCCGGGACCGACTCGTTGGGCAGGTAGACGCCGCGCCGGTTCGGACAGACCCGATATTTATCGGTCAAACCGACGACGGTCTCCGCCGCACCGAGGAAGAGGTAGCCGTCTCGCTCATTGACCTTCATCATGCGGCCGAAAATATCGGTCTTGGTGGCCTGATCGAAGTAAATCAGGACATTTCGACAAAAGATGACATCAAATTTACCCAGCGAGGTGAAATCCTGCAGCAGATTGAACTGTCGAAACTGAACCAGAGACCGGGTATCGGCGTTGAGTTGCCACATCGCACCGACCTGCGTGAAATGTTTCACCAGCAATTGGATCGGCAATCCGCGCTGCACTTCGAACTGGGTGTAAAGTCCCGACCTGGACTTTTCCAGGACCTCCGGCGACAGATCGGTGGCGACGATGTCTATTCGCCAGCCGGCGAGTACTCCTGCCATGTCCTTCAGAATCATCGCCAGCGAGTACGGCTCCTGGCCGGTCGACGCCGCCGCACACCAGATCCTCAAGCTGCGGCGCGCGGCTCGCGCCTGCAGCAGTTCCGGAATTACCGTGTCCTTGAAGTGATCGAAGGGGGTCTTGTCGCGGAAGAAGAAGGTTTCGTTGGTAGTCATCGCCTCGACCACCTCGAGGATCAGCGCTTCGCCGCCCGCCTTCATCCTGGCGACCAGTTCGCTGATGCCGGGGACGCCGATCTTGCGCGCAAGCGGCAGCAATCTGCTCTCGAGCAGGTACTTCTTCTCCGCCGACAGCATCAAGCCTGATCGATCCTTCAGCAGCTTTTGCAGATAATCGTAATCGAGGGGCGTCATGATCTCTTTCTGGGATCGGCTTCGGGCAGCACTTTGCCGGCGTTATGCCGCCATCTTGTCGGTTGCGATTTCGAGGATGCGATCGACGTCGAGCACGACCATGAGCTGGCCCTCGAGGCGGTGAACGCCGTCGGCCATCTTGGCCATGCGCGGATCGAGGTTGACCGGATTGACCTCGCGGCCGTCGTCGGCGAGCTTCAGCACCTCGCCGATCGAATTGATCAAGAGGCCATAGGACTCGCCGCGCAGTTCGACACCGACCGCCATCGGCGGCTTGCCGTCTTCGTTCTTCGGCAGCCCGAGCCGGGCCCGCATGTCGATGGCGGTGACGATGCGGCCGCGCAGGTTGAGCACGCCGGCGACGTCGCTCGACGCCAGCGGCACCCGGGTCAGCCGCTCCGGCATGAACACGTCCTGCACCCGCGAGATCGGCATGCCGAACAATTGTCCGCCGATCATGGTGGTAACGTATTCGGTGACCGCGCCCTCGGCGCTGACAACCTTGGCCGCGGGGGTGGAGGGGGAATTGCTGTTCATGGTCATCTGCCTCATGCCGTTCGGCTGAACATGGTTCATGCCGCCTTGTTCAGTTCGGTGGTCTGTTCCTTCAGCGCCGCGATCAGCCCGGGCCGGTCGAACTTGGCGACATAGTCGTGGAACCCGGCCTGCCGGCCGCGCTCGATCGCCGCCGGCGAGATCATCGAGGACAGCGCGATGATCGGCGTTCCGGCCAGCTTATGGTCGGCCTTGATGGTTTCGGCGAACTCGAAGCCGTTCATGTCCGGCATTTCGATGTCGGTCAGGATCACGTCGAACTCCTGGCCCGAGCGCAGCACGCCGAGGCCTTCCTGGGCGTCGCAGGCCAGCCGCACCTTGTAGCCCGCCGCCTTGAGCACCGGCGCCAGCATGTTGCGGAAGAACGCCGAGTTGTCGACCAGAAGGATCGACTGCGCCGAGGCCGAGGCCTGCATTTCCTTGCGGTTGAACCAGTCGGTGAACGCCATCGGCAGGAAATGGCCGACGTCGATCACTTCGGTGGCCAGCCCCTTGATCACCGCCGAGCCCAGCACCCCGTCGCGGCTCGACGCCACTTCGATGTGCAGCCGCTCCTCGACGATGTCGATGATCTCGTCGACCACGAGGCCCATGGCGCGGCTGTCGTCGGCGAACACCAGGATCGGCTGGGTGCCCTGGGTGTGGACGTTGACGCCTTCCATCAAGACCAGCGGCATCAGCTGCTCGCGGTACTGCACCATGTAGCGGCCGTTCGACAGTTCGATCTTGTCGGCGGCGATCTCTTCCAGCCGCGTCACCAGCGCCAGCGGCACCGCCTTGGGCTCCACCGTGCCGGCGCGGAACACCAGGAGCGAGGTCAGCTGCTCGCCCGAGCTCGCCCGCGTCGCCGCACTTTCGCTGGCGAGTTCGTGCTGCGCGGTGCCGGCGGTGCCGAGCCCCTGCGCGATCCCGTTCGGATCGATGATCATGATCACCGCACCATCGCCCAGGATGGTGTTGCCCGAGAACATGCCGATATGCCGCAGCTTGGTCGACATCGGCTTGACCACGATTTCCTCGGTGTGGAACACGCCGTCGACCACGATGCCGAAGGTCTGGTTGCCCACCTGGGTGACCACGATGAAGCCGTTCTCCGGATCGGCCGACGAGCCGTCGTCGATCTTCAAGAGCTTCTTCAGGTGCATCAGCGGCAGCAGCTTGTTGCGCAGCCGCAGCACCGGGGTGTCCTTGATGCGCTCGATGCGGTGCTCGGAATTGGCCCGCGCCCGCACCAGTTCGACTACCGCCAGCTGCGGAATGGCGAAGCGGTCGCCGGCGGCTTCGACGATCAGCGCCGAGACGATCGCCAGGGTCAGCGGGATCTTGATGGTGACGCTCGATCCCTCGCCCGACACCGACTTGATGTCGATGGTGCCGCCGATCTGATCGATGTTGGTGCGCACCACGTCCATGCCGACGCCGCGGCCGGAAACAGACGTAACTGCAGCGGCGGTGGAGAAGCCGGGCGCGAAGATGAACTTGTGGATCTGCGCTTCCGTCATCTTCTCCAGATCAGCTTCGCTGACGAGGCCGTTCTGGACCGCCTTGGCCTTGATCCGCTCGGTGTTGAGCCCGCGGCCGTTGTCGGCGATGCAGATCACGATGTGACCGCCTTCATGATAGGCCGACAGTCGGATGGTGCCGAGTTCCGGCTTGCCGGACTTGAGCCGGTCCGCCGGGGTTTCCAGGCCGTGGTCGGCCGAGTTGCGCACCATGTGGGTCAACGGATCCTTGATCAGGTCCAGCACCTGCCGGTCGAGTTCGGTGTCGGCGCCGTGCATCTCCAGTTCGATCTGCTTGCCGAGTTCGCTCGCCAGATCGCGCACGATGCGCGGCAGCTTCTGCCAGGCGTTGCCGATCGGCTGCATCCGCGTCTTCATGACGCCGTCCTGCAGCTCGGCGGTGACGGTGGAAAGCCGCTGCAGCGGCACCTTGAACTCGGTGTCCTCGTGGCGGCGGCTGATTTCCAGGAGCTGGTTGCGGGTCAAGACCAGTTCCGACACCATGGTCATCAGGTGTTCGAGGGTGTCGACATTGACCCGGATCGACTGGTTGGCGACCTTGTCGCCCTCCGCCATCACATCGACTTCCACCACCGGCTTCTTCGGCTTCGGCTTGGCAGCGGCCTTGGTTTCCTTGGCTTCCGGCAGGCTTGGCTTCCGCAGGCTGGGCGGCCGCCTTCGGCGGCTCGGCTGCGGCCGGCGCCGCGGGCGCCACGCTGGGGGCTGCGACCTCGATCGCGGTCTCGCGGAACGCCCGCTCCAGTTCGTCCAGCGATACTTCGCCGGGCCGCAACGCACGCTCGAGGATCTGGGGCACTGACGTCTCCTTTGCTGCAGCTTCCGGCATTGGCTCAGCCGGGGCTGACGCCACCGGCTCGGCCGGCGCCGCATCCGAGTCGTCCGACATCGGCGAAGCCGCCGGGTCGTTCATTGCGGCCATGCCGCGCTCCACCATCTGTTCAAGTTCGCCGATCAGGTCCTGGTCTTCCCCCTCGGGCTCGGATTCCGTCG
This sequence comes from uncultured Alphaproteobacteria bacterium, assembly GCA_963710235.1. GTDB lineage: Bacteria > Pseudomonadota > Alphaproteobacteria > Rhizobiales > Xanthobacteraceae > Bradyrhizobium. The sequence continues at coordinate 270,673 of CAVPZI010000004.1, read as the reverse complement.
CCTCGAGCTTGCCCAGGATGTCCTTGATCCGGTCGATCGTGGTCAGGATCAGCGTCACCGCCTCTCCCGTCACCGGCATGCCGTCGCGGAATTTGCCCATCAGCGTCTCGGCGGCATGCGCCAGCGCTTCCAGCCGCGGCAGCCCGAGGAAACCGCAGGTTCCCTTGATGGTGTGGACCAGGCGGAAAATATTATCCAGAATCTTGGCGTTGTTCGGATCCTGCTCGAACCGGACCAGCTGGTTGTCAACCGTGTCCAGGCTCTCGTTCGTCTCCGTCAAAAATTCCCGCAGTAAGTCATCCATGACGATAGCCTTTCAACAATTTGCAAAGCCACGGCCTGCTGCAACCGCTCGACATCGAAGCGCCGGGCTCATCTGAACCGGGCCATAGTCCCGTCAGGCGGCACGTACCGAACTTAGAAACTTGCCGACCTCCAGCTTGAGCCGATTGCTTTCGCCGGATAGCGATTGCGCCGCAGCGAACACCTGCGAGGAAGCCGATCCGGTCTCGGTGGCGCCGCGCTGCACGTCGGTGATGTTCGAGGAGACCTGCTCGGTACCCTGCGCCGCCTGCTGCACGTTGCGGGAGATTTCCTGCGTCGCGGCACCCTGCTCTTCCACCGCCGCGGCGATGGTCGAGGCGATCTCCGACATCTTGCCGATGGTGTCGCCGATCTCCTTGATGGCCGCCACCGAATCCTGCGTCGCCGACTGGATGCCGGTGATCTGCTGGCTGATCTCGCCGGTGGCCTTGGCAGTCTGCTCGGCCAGCGCCTTGACCTCGGAGGCGACCACGGCAAAGCCGCGGCCGGCCTCACCGGCGCGCGCCGCCTCGATGGTGGCGTTGAGCGCCAGCAGGTTGGTCTGCCCGGCGATGGTGTTGATCAGTTCGACCACGTCGCCGATCCGGCTCGCCGCCTGCGCCAGCGCGGCGACCCGGTCGTTGGTCTTGCGCGCCTGCTCCACCGCTTCATGGGCGATGTTCGACGAGGTCTGCACCTGTCGGCTGATCTCGTTGACCGACGAAGCCATCTCCTCGGTCGCCGACGCCACCGACTGCACGTTGGTGGAGGCTTCTTCCGATGCCGACGCCACCACGGTGGTCAGTGCCTGCGACCGCTCGGCGGTTGCCGTCAGCGTACCGGCGGAAGCCTCGAGCTCGGTCGATGCCGACGAGACGGTTTCGACGATCTCGCCGATCATCGATTCGAACTTGCGGGTAATGTCGTCGACCCGGCGCCCGCGTTCGATCTTGGCTTCCGCGTCCAGCGCCGCCGCCTCGTCAGCGGCCTTCTTGTCCAGAAGGGCCTGCTTGAACACCTGCAGGGTATCGGCCATCTTGCCGATCTCGGTCTTCTCACCCTGGTGCGGCACGACGGCGGTCAGGTCGCCGCTGCTCAGCGCTTGCATCGGCGTCACGATCGAGCCGATCCCCCACGATATGTCACGGACCAGGTAAACGCTGACGCCAATACCGAGCGTGGCGGCAACACCAAGGATGACCGCGAGGATCATGAACGCCGAAGCATAGCTGTCGCTGGCCTGCCGGCCGGCGGCGTCGGCGCCAGTGTTGTTGAGATCGATATCCTTCTTCAGCACCGCATCGGCCTTGAGTCCGATCTGATTGACCGTCTTGGCATTCAATTCGTGTGCTTCATGGGGAATTTTGCCGACGCTGTTGCGCGACAGCGTCATGACCTCCTCGGTGCCCTTCTTGTAGCTTTCCCACAACTGCACCCACTCATTGTACAAGGCACGTTCTTCCGTAGAGGTGATCAGCTTTTCGTACTCGGCGCGGATTTTGGTGTTGCTTTCGACGGTTGTGGCCAGGATCTTTTCGGCGGCCTGCTTGTCTTCCGAGGTTTCCGCCAGCATGTGCTCGCGCACCATCGTGCGGTAGGTGATAACGCCGGCGCGCAGTTCGCCCAGCACCCGAACGCTCGGCAGCCAATTGCCAACGACGTCCACCGTATTGGCGTTGATCGCCTGCATGTTCCTGACCGCGAGCAGGCCCATGCCGGTCATGGCCATCAGCAGGAACGAGACCACGACGATGATCTTGGTGCGGATGGAGAGCGTGGAAAACATCGGAAAGTCCCCGGTTGTTCGAGTGTTATCCCGCGTCAAAGCGGTTGATGGCTGGAATGACGGAACGGCATGTCTGGACCGGCGGTATGCAGCCGCGCACCGGTTGCATTGCCGGGATCGGAGCCCGCGCGTTCGCATTCACGACATGCCAGGCGTCCATGCCGATTGAACCCAGAACGCCTGTCCAATATGGCCCGCTTACCGACATCGTGTGAATCGATCGCATACGATTGAGCGCTTGCTTCAAGCAATAGCCTCAGCCGCTCTACCTCCGCGTTAATATGATTGCCCGTAGAAATACCGGCTATTCACAACCGGCCTTTTCCGCCGACCGCAGATCCGCTCCGCAACGTGGCTGCGATCGTCGTCGACGTCTTGGACACGCACGTCACCATCACTGTTGGCGGCGTCCGTACCGGCCCTGGTTCAGGCGGCGCGGATCTTGCCGAGGAAGTCGTCGACCTGGCCGCGCAGTTGCTGGGTCTGGCTCCCCAGCGTCTCCGAGGCGGTCTTGACGTTCTGCGCGGCGGCGCCGGCGGCGTCCGCCCCAGCGCTGACGCCGACGATGTTGTCGGAGACGTTCCGGGTGCCCTGCGCCGCCTGCTGGGTCGAGCGGGTGATTTCCTGGGTGGCGGCGCCTTGCTCCTCCACCGCCGCGGCGATCGCGGTGGCGACCTCGTTGACCTCGGTGATGATGGCGCCGATGCCCTTGATGGCATTGATGGCCTCGTTCGCCACCTTCTGGATGTCGGCGATCTGCTCGGAGATGTCGTCGGTCGCTTTCGCGGTCTGGCTGGCCAGCGATTTGACCTCGGACGCCACCACGGCGAAGCCGCGCCCGGCCTCACCGGCGCGCGCCGCCTCGATGGTGGCGTTGAGCGCGAGAAGGTTGGTCTGCGAGGCGATGTCGTTGATCAGGCCGACCACTTCGCCGATCTTGTTGGCGGTGACCGCAAGCCCCTGCACGGTGCCGTCGGTTTCCCGGGCCTGGTTGACGGCGCGGCTGGCGATGCCGGCGGCATGGGCGGCCTGCCGCGAGATGTCGCCGATCGAGGCGCTGAGTTCTTCCGACGCCGACGCCACGCTCTGTACGTTCACCGAGGCCTCGTCCGACGCCTTGGCCGCGATCTGCACGCTGGCGTTGGTCTGGCTGGAGACCTGTGCCATGCCGTCGGAGGTGGACCGCATCGCGTTGGAGGCCTCGCCGAGCTGGTTCAGCGTCTGGCGCACCTGGCCCTCGAAATCGGCGATATAGCCTTCGATGGCGGTCTGGCGGTTCGCCGCGCCGGCATTGCGCTCGCGCTCCTGCTGCTCGATCCGCGCCTTCTCCACCGCCTGCTGCCTGAAGGTACCGAGCGCGCCGGCCAGCGCGCCGATCTCGTCACGGCGGTCGCCGTAGCCGGCATCCACCGCAAGGTCGCCCGCCGCCACCTTCAGCATCGCATCGCGGATGATGTGCAGTGGCTTGATCACGCGGCGGGTAACGATCATCATGCTGCCGATCGCCAACGCGAGAGCCGCGGTCAGCAGTGCCAATTGCAGGATGAGCGAACGCATGGCGACGGAGTTTTGCGCCATCGCATGATTCTTGGCGGCATCCAGCGCGGCTTCGGCGACCTTCACCGCGCTCGCAAGCCGTCCGACCGTAATCGGACTCCATTGATTGGCGGTCAATTCCGGCTTCTCTCCGGCCGTCAGGACCGTCAACAGACGGTCGCGCAGCGCAAGATATTGCGGTTCAAAATAGGCGGTCTTGGTCTCGGTGATGGCGCTGGCAAGCGCCGCCGGCAACTGCATGCCCGACGCCGTCAGTTCGAGCGCGTTCCAGGCGATCTCGGTACCGCCGAGGAATTTCACATAGGTCAGGCGTGTTTCCGGCGCGACGCGGCCGGCGGCAAGGCCGTTCGAGACCAACAGCGACGCCTCGCCCGCGGTATTGCGGAGCAGCCAGGCAATCTGCTTGATCGCCAGCAACTGGTCGATGACCGGATCCTGATGGTTGACGGCGGCAGCCAGCGCGGCCGACAGCTTGTCTAGGGTTTCGAGCAACGACGCCGTCGTCTCCATGTACTCCTTCGGCAATGCCGCGCGACGCGACGCCTTCGGCTTGGCGATCTCTTCCCAGAATTCCTTTTGCTCCGCCGTCAATGTCTTGAACAGACGGTCCAGGTCGGGCACCAGGGTTTTCTGCCCGGCAAAGTCCAGCGTCGGCAATTGCCCGAGCGCCGCGGCCATCGCCGGCATTTGGGTATCGCGGATATCGCGCAGGTATTTCTCGATTGTGCTGTCCATCGGCTGATCGCTGTTCAGCAACCTGAACGAGGTCGACCGGTCGGTGCGCAGGCTGTGCATTGCCTTGAACAGGTTCGATGAGGTCGCGGCGATGACCGACATCCTGCTCGTCTTGTCGAGCCTATCCCACGAATCCCAGGCGTTCACCGAGAGCCCGACCACCACGCAGGCGGCCATCACGACGATTACTGCCTTGAGCAGCGCAGATACGGTCAATCGGTCCAGCATGATACTTCGACGTACGCCCCCAAATTGGTGCCGCGGACCTCTGGCTCGCCGAACCATCGGCCGCAAAAAATGCCCCGGCAGCCGCGCGCTGCCGCAGATCGAAGGATGCTCGTCGCGGCGGACCGCCGCGCAACCCGGTTGTTCTCCCCACCGGCCCCATCGATAGAATGCATCGTGCTATCCGATGGTTAATATTGTGCCCTGTATAACTGCGGATGCGGGCCAACAACCGAGCAACTTCGAATTGCGCATTTCAAAGCCGACCAACAGGAACGCGATCACGCATCGGCAATTCTTCCAGGGATCTTGCCGCCGCGTGCTAATGATGAGGGCGGTTTTCGCGGCCCGCATTCGGTCATCCGCCAACTCGCACTTGCGCGCGATGCATCCGGCGGGCTAGAACGCGCCAGAACCGGTGCAACCGTTCTAAAGCAAAATGCCAAGCAAGTTATTTAACCATTTGATTTAGCGGATAAATCATTGGGGAATCGTCTAATGGTAGGACTGCAGACTCTGACTCTGCCTGTCTAGGTTCGAATCCTAGTTCCCCAGCCACTTCGTTTTCGCGCGCGACACACCACGATCGGCCTCACCGCCGTAGCTTCGACAGTGCTCCGCTTCCTGGCAGCTGTATTATAGCACCCTTACGTCCGCGGGGGATCCTGGCCGAAACCCTCCGGAACTGGTCGAAACCGGGGGCGGAAAGCGGAAAGACACCATCCCTCCGCCTTGATGAAGACAACGCGTCGGCTTTTACGAAAGCCGAAGCTTCCCGGCTTAACGCTTTCTCCAACTCCCCTGACGCATAGTACTCAAAACCGGGGCGCAATCGCGAAATCATTACATGGCAGATTCAACGACTACCGCTGCTTTCGGACGTATCATTTCCGTGCGGGGATCCATGGCGCGGGCTGGCCTGCTGGCCGCCAATGGGCTCGCGCCATCGGAGGCGCGCGCCACCGTCGGCCGCTTCGTCAGCATCCGCTGCGCCACTTCCACCATCATCGCGATGATCACCGAGGTATCCTGCGAAAATTTGTCGAACGCGGATTATATCGCCAACGCTTCGGTCGATCTGCTCGGTGAAATCCTCGGCGGCCCGGGACGCCCGCGGTTCCAGCGCGGCGTCACCAACTATCCGGCGATCGGCGATACCGTCGATCTGATCACCAACCAGGAACTGCGTACAGTCTACGCGCCTTCGGGATCCGACCAGATCAACGTCGGCACGCTGCAGCAGGACCAATCGGTGATCGCCTACGTCGACGTCGAGGAAATGCTTTCCAAGCACTTCGCCGTGCTCGGCTCGACCGGCGTCGGCAAATCGAGTGGCGTCTCGTTGCTGTTGAACGAAATTCTCAAATCGCGTCCCAACCTGCGCATCTTCCTGCTTGACGTCCACAACGAGTATGGCCGCTGCTTCGGCGACCGCTCGCTGGTGCTCAATCCACGTAATCTGAAGCTGCCGTTCTGGCTGTTCAATTTCGAGGAGATCGTCGACGTACTGTTCGCCGGCCGGCCCGGCGTGCCCGAGGAACTCGACATTCTGGCCGAAGTCGTGCCGATGGCGAAGGGCATCTACACCCAGTACCAGAATGCCGACCGGATCGGGCTGAAGCGCATCGATCCCAAGAGCATCGGCTACACCGCCGACACCCCGGTCCCCTATCGGCTGGTCGACCTGATTTCTCTGATCGACGAACGCATGGGCAAGCTCGAGAACCGCTCGTCGCGCATCATCTATCACAAGCTGATCTCGCGCATCGAAACCGTCCGCAACGACCCGCGCTACGCCTTCATGTTCGACAATGCCAACGTCGGCGGCGACACCATGGCAGAGGTCATCAGCCATCTGTTCCGCCTTCCCGCCAACGGCAAGCCGATGACGATCATGCAGCTCGCCGGCTTTCCCGCCGAAGTAGTCGAACTCGGTGGTGTCGGTACTGTGCCGGATGGCGTTCGACTTCGGCCTGTGGAGCGACGGCGTTTCGCCGTTGCTGTTCGTATGCGAGGAGGCGCATCGTTACGCCGCCGCCGACCGCAACATCGGGTTCGGTCCGACCCGCAAGGCGGTCTCGCGGATCGCCAAGGAAGGCCGCAAATACGGCGTCTACCTCGGGCTGGTGACGCAGCGACCGGCCGAACTCGACGCGACGATCATTTCGCAGTGCAATACCCTGTTCGCGATGCGCCTGGCCAACGACCGCGACCAGGCGCTGTTGCGCTCGGCGGTGTCGGACGCCGCGGCCAATCTTTTGTCGTTTGTTCCTTCGCTCGGGACCCGTGAGGTGCTGGCGTTCGGCGAAGGCGTCGCGCTGCCGACCCGGCTGCGCTTCAAGGAAGTGCCCGCCCATCAGTTGCCGCGCTCCGAGGCGACCATCGCGACCGTACCGTCGGTCGCCAGCGGCCATGACATGCATTTCGTCAGCGCCGTGCTCGAGCGGTGGCGCGGTGCCACCTCGCATCGCGACGTACCCAACGATCCGGTGATCGAACGGCCGGCTCCGCGCACGATGGAAGCTCCGATGCTGCAGCCGTCGATGGGTCTCGATCCCGACCGCTTCTCGCTGCTGAAAAAGCCGCTGCGCTGACGATCCGTTGCTGAACGTCGCGAGTTGACCCGCCGGGCCTGCTTGCCAAGTTGCCGGTCGCGAGGCCACGCTGTTCGCCAGCCCGGCCATCAACTATGATCCCGTCCGCGTGTTCAACCTGCCCCGGACTGGATCCTGCCATGACACCGCCGACCGCGAACCGTTTTCCAATACCAGCCATCGACAGTTTGCCGGCCGACATTCGCGCGCGCATCCTTGCCGTCCAGGAAAAAGCCGGGTTCGTTCCCAACGTTTTCCTGACCCTGGCGTATCGTCCCGACGAATTTCGTGCATTCTTTGCCTATCATGATGCCTTGATGGACAAGAACGGCGGACTGACCAAGGCCGAGCGCGAGATGATCGTGGTCGCCACGTCGAGCATCAACCAGTGCCATTACTGCGTCGTCGCCCACGGCGCCATTTTGCGGATTCGCGCCAAAAACCCGCACCTCGCCGACCAGATTGCAATCAACTACCGCAAGGCGGACATCACCCCACGCCAGAAGGCGATGCTCGACTTCGCCATCAAGGTCAGTGGTGGCGCTCAGACCGTTTCCGCGCAGGATTTCGCCGAACTCGCCGGCCACGGTTTTAGCGACGATGACGCATGGGACATCGCCGCGATCGCCGCCTTTTTTGCGCTCTCGAACCGGATGGCAAACGTCACCGGCATGCGCCCGAACGACGAATTCTACATGATGGGCCGAACGCCGAACCAGTAAACGAAACCTGCGACCTGGCCAGCCAACGCGATCGGCTCCGCACCAATCCGGCGATTGTGGCGCCGGTGACCATCGCCTATCCTTCAGGTCAGAGGCTCGGGCTTCCGGCCATCGACGACCGAACTGGAACGATTGAAGGCATGGCACAGGGCCCAGGCGAAAAGGTAGCAAGGCCCCGGGTGGTCCGCCTTGGCGACCGCGAAATCGTCACCGAGGGCCTGCGCCTCAAGTTCTGGGCCGACATCAGCCACCGCTGCATGACGGCGTCCTGGCCTTCCTTCATCGGCGGCGCCATCCTGGTCTTCGTCGTGTTCAACGGGATTTTCGCGTTCCTCTACTGGATCGGGAATCAGCCGATCGCCAATGTTCCCAACGACTCCTACATCGACTACCTGTATTTCAGCATCGAAACACTCTCCACCGCCGGCTACGGCGATATGCACCCGCAAACCCATTACGGACACTTCGTTGCCGCCGTCGAGCTGTTCACTGGCATCTTTTCGATGTCGCTGATGACCGGGCTGATCTTTGCGCGGTTCTCGCGGCCCAATGCCCGATTGTTGTTTGCCGAGAATCCGGTGATCTCGGTGCGAGACGGCTTCCCCACGCTGATGGTTCGCTTTGCCAACGAGCGCCACAGCCTGATCGGCAACGCGACCGCCCGGCTCTGGATGCTGCGAAACGAACTGACCGCCGAAGGGCACCAGACCCGGCGCTTTACCGAGCTTGCCCTGCAAAGAAACGAGAGTCCGGCCCTGGTTCTGAGCTGGACGCTGTATCATGTGATCGACGGGAGCAGCCCCTTGTATGGCGCGGGCCCGGACGACTTACGTGATGCCAACGTCGGATTGATCGTCGTGGTCTCGGGTTATGACGAGGTTGCCGCGCAAACCGTCCACGCGCGAAAGGCTTACGAAAACCACTTAATCCGGTTTGGCCATCGTTACGCCGATATTATGGAGACCCTTGATGACGGGCGGCTGAAGGTTGAATATGGCCGGTTCCACGACACCAGGGCAGAAGAATAGGCAATCGCATTCGTGCCATGCGGACTTTGTCTGCAAGAGGCGCCGTGGATGTGCTAGATGACTGCAAGGAATTTGCGGACCGGGCGCCGATGAAGACCCAGCTGCCGATCAGAACCGAGGAGCCGGTTACCAGCGATGAAGAGCACCGTGTGCTCCAATTCCGGCCGCGTCCGCTGAGCCGGTCGTCGCATAACTGCGATGAACCAGGCAAACAACGGCCGCAAGATCGAAAACCTGACCTGCCCGAGCCGAATGATTTGTCGCGCTATGAGCGGGACAGGTCGCCTCCGGACGACTTCCATCATCGTATGCTGGCAAATGCCGCTGCATCCGGCCTGACCGCAGTGCTGATCGCGATTGGTATATGGCTGGCCATGAGCATCGCCGAGCTGCGCAACCTTCAGGATTGCGTGCTGATGGGTCGGCGGGATTGCGGGCGCATCAGCACCCCGCATATCTGACGTTTCTCCAAAACCTCTCCCAAGCTTGCCGGCACGGCGAAGCGGTCGATCGGCCTGAACCGGCGCCAGACCGGCCGGCCGCTGCCATTGAACTCGGGGCGGGGCTCCGATATACGGGCACTCAATACCGTCTCGGGCAAAAGGGCACGCTGGCGCACCGCCCTCCAGTTCCGACATTTATCTCAAAATATCAAGGGCTTAATGATGTCCACTACATTCGATCAAGTCGCCACGATCATTGCGGAAACCTGCGATATCCCCCGCGACACGATCACCCCTGAAAGCCACGCGATCGACGATTTGGGGATCGACAGCCTGGACTTTCTCGACATCGCATTCGCCATTGACAAGGCGTTCGGGATCAAGCTGCCGCTGGAAAAATGGACCCAGGAAGTCAACGACGGCAAGGCGACCACCGAACAGTATTTTGTTCTGAAGAATCTGAGCGCACGCATCGACGAATTGGTCGCTGCCAAGGGCGCCTAGCGCGCCGCCATGCACCTCGAATACTTTCAGCTGATCGACCGCATCACCGACCTCAATCTCGGTGAACGGACGATCACGGTCGAGGCGCAGGTTCCCAAGCAGAACACCATCTTCGAAGGTCATTTTCCCGGCCATCCCCTGATGCCAGGGGTACTACTGATCGAGGCCATGGCACAGACGTCCGGCTGGCTGCAGATCGCGCTGATGAAATTCGAACGTATGGCATTCCTCGCCGCGGTCAAGGAAGCCAAGATGCGGACTTTCGTGACCCCCGGCGAGTTGCTCAAGATCGATGCCAGCATCGTTCACGAAGGTTCCGGCTACGCCATAACCAAGGCCAAGGTCACCGTCGACGGCAAGCTGAGATGCGACGCCACGATTACCTTCAGTCACGCGCCGTTCCCGAATGCCGACCTTCGTCGCCATATGGAAACCATGGCCAAGCGTATTGATTTTCCCTTTGAGGCGATGGTCAATGGCTGAAACAAAACCGGTGACCCCCGAACCGGTGGAAGTCTGGATCACCGGCATTGGTCTGGCGACCTCGCTCGGCGAAGGGCTGGACGCGAACTGGGACGCGCTCAACGCGCGCCGCATCAATGTCGATGAGAAAACATTCGCGCCCTTTATGGTTCATCCCTGGGCGCCGGTAAATTTCGATACGCAGATCCCCAAAAAGGGCGACCAGCGTCAGATGGAAGCCTGGCAGCGGATCGGAACCTATGCCGCCGGGCTGGCGCTAGATTCCGCAGGGGTCAAGGGCAACAAGGAAATTCTGGGCCGGATGGACATGATCGTCGCGGCCGCCGGTGGCGAGCGCGATCTTGCGGTCGATATCGCCATTCTGAACGCCGATGCAAAAGGCAATTCGGCTCCCAACTTTCTCAACGAACGGCTGATGAACGGTCTGCGGCCGACGTTGTTTCTGGCTCAGCTCTCCAACCTGCTCGCCGGCAATATTGCGATCGTCCATGGCGTTTCCGGAACGTCCCGCACCTTCATGGGTGAGGAAACCGCAAGCGTCGACGCAGCGCGGATCGCGCTGGCGCGGATCGTCTCCGGCCAGAGCGACATCGCGCTTATCGGAGCGGCCTACAATGGCGAACGCCCGGACCTGTTGATGCTCTACGAGTTCGGCGGCTTCAATTTGAAAGACAAATTTGCGCCGGTATGGGCGCGCGAGAAAGCCCCTGGCTTCGCGCTTGGGTCTGCCGGCGCGTTTCTTGTCATCGAATCCAAGGCTCATGCGGAGGCGCGCGGCGCCAAGCCTTACAGCAGACTGACCAACGTGGTTACGGATCTGGCACAGCGCAAGCAGCCAGGCGCTGTGACGAGGTCGCTGGAAGCGCTCTGGAACAAGCTTGGCGTCCTTGGCGGCAATTGCGCGCTTATCACCGGCGCGACCGGTGCCGAACCTGTCACGTCAGAGGAAAAGACCTTCCTGAGCGGGCACCCCGATTATGCGGTGCGTGCGACTGGAACGATGTTTGGCCAAACGCTGGAAGCCCAATTTCCGCTGGGTCTCGCGCTGGCGGCGCTTTCGATCTCGCGCGGTGCGTTATTTCCGCCCAACGATCCGACCGGACTGGAGGTTGAAATGTCCAGGCCTCCCACCCAGATTGTCGTGGTGGGCGCCGGCCATTGGCAGGGCGAGGGCATGGCTTTGGTCGAGGCGATCAAATAGCTACCGGCAGCACCGGCGGGGAAATCATGGCAGCACTACGCGATAAATTCGGCAGGCCGATCGTCGTCGTTACCGGAATGGGCGTCATCACGTCGCTCGGCGCCGGCAAGACCGATAATTGGGCGAAACTGACTGCGGGCGAATCCGGCATCCGGACCGTGACACGCTTTCCGATCGATGGCTTGAAAACGACAATGGCCGGAACGGTGGATTTCATTGCCGTCGAACCGTTCTCGTCGGTCGGCCTCACCGAACAGATGGCCGATATGGCGACCAGAGAAGCCCTCGAGCAATCCGCCATTGGCAGCAGGGGCGATTTTCCGGGACCGCTGTTCCTTGCGGTCGCGCCAGTCGAGACCGAATGGCCACAGCGACTCGAGGCCGCACGCGCCGTCGGCAAGACGGAATTCGACTTTAACGACATGTTACGGGTCAGTGGCGGCGGAAGGTTCGCGCAATATCATCGTCGTTTCCTGTTCGGCTCGGTGGCGAGTCATCTGGCCGAGACCTTTGGCACCAAGGGGTCGCCGATTTCGCTTTCAACCGCGTGCGCCTCCGGCGCCACCGCGATCCAGCTCGGCGTCGAGGCCATCCGCCGCGGCGAAGCCGACGCCGCGCTGTGCGTCGCCACCGACAGCTCGGTCAATGCGGAAACTCTGGTCCGGTTTTCGTTGCTGTCGGCGCTGTCTACCCAGAACGATCCGCCTCAAGCTGCGTCCAAGCCATTCTCGAAGAACCGCGACGGTTTTGTGATGGCAGAAGGCGCCGGCGCACTGGTGCTGGAAAGCTACGAAGCCGCGGTCGCGCGCGGCGCCACAATTCTCGGTGTTATTGCCGGCTGTGGTGAATTGACCAATTCGTTTCACCGCACCAGATCAAGCCCCGACGGCAAGCCGATCATCGGCTGTGTGCGCAAGACATTGGCCGACGCCGGCATGATGTCCGAGCAAATCGACTACATCAACGCCCACGGCACATCTACGCCTGAAAACGACAAGATGGAATATCTCGGCATCTCCACGGTGTTCGGTGAACGCGCCAAGCAGATTCCGGTATCGTCCAACAAGTCGATGGTCGGTCATACCATTTCAGCGGCCGGCGCGGTCGAAGCGGTGTTTTCGCTGCTGACGCTTGAGCACCAGCGGATTCCGCCGACCATCAATTACGACATTCCCGACCCGACAATCCCATTCGACGTGGTCCCCAACACTGCCCGCGATGCACGCGTGACCGCGGTGATGTCGAATTCGTTCGGCTTCGGCGGTCAGAATGCCTCGCTGATCCTGACCCGCGAACCGATTTGACGGCCTCATGCCGGAGGTTGACGTCGTCGCCTGAAGGGACGATACGCAACCGTTCCGAGCCAATCCTCCTGTCCGGATTATCATGCGCGCGCTCACTCTCGTTGCCGATCGCCAGCTGGTCGTTGCAGACGCCCCTCAGCCGGCGCCGCCGGCCGTCGGCGAGGTACAGATCCGTGTTCAGGCGGTGGCGCTCAACCACATCGACGTCTGGAGCTATCGCGGCATGGCGTTTGCCAAGCGCAAGCTGCCGCTGGTGGTTGGCGCCGAAGCCGCCGGCGAGATTGCCGCGATCGGAGCCGGAGTGACCCGCTTCAGGCCGGGCCAGCAGGTCGTGATGTATGGTGCGCTGACCTGCGGCAACTGCCGCGCCTGCACCGAAGGCCGCGATAATCTGTGCGAGAACGTCGCCGGCATCATGGGTTTTCATGTCGACGGGTTTGCGCGGGAGCGCCTGAACATGCCGGAACGGCTGGTGATCGCGGTGCCGGACGGTGTGAGCGCGCGGGACGCCGCCTGCGCGCCGATCGCATTCTCGACCGTGCAGCACATGCTTTTCGACAATGCGAAACTGCAAAGCGGCGAAACTGTTCTGGTCCATGCCGGCGGCTCCGGCATCGGCACCGTCGCGATCATGATGGCAAAGGCGATCGGCTGCACCGTCATCACCACGGTCGGTGATGATTCCAAGATCGAGGGCGTCAAGGCGCTCGGTGCCGATCACGTCATCAACTATCGCAAGGATCGCTTCGAGCACGAAACCCGCAAGATCACCAAAAAGAAGGGGGTCGACGTGGTGTTCGAACACGTCGGCGCCGACACCTTCAACGGCTCGTTGTTGAGCCTGAAACGCGGCGGCCGGCTGGTGACCTGCGGTTCGACATCCGGACCGACCGTTACCTTCAACCTGATGCAGCTGTTCCAGCAGCAGTATCGCATCTTCGGATCGTTCGGCGCGACCATGCGCAACATCAGCGAGAGCCTCGACAAGATCGCCGCTGGCATGCGCCCGGTCATCGACACAGAAGTTCCGATCGACGACGTTGCGTCCGCGCTCAAGCGGATGGAAAGCCGGCAGGTGTTCGGCAAGATCATCGTTTACTTCTGATGCGCCGCCTTCTCCGTCGCACCAGGGCCCGCATTCGCGACGCGATCAAGCCCGCGGGCGAAGCGGCCGTCGGCGCGCTCACCATCGGCCTGCTGCGCACGACCCGCTATTTCGACCATGTCAAAACCGCCAACCTGTTCGGCCGCGTGGCGCGGCGGATCGGCCCCCTGCTTCGCGAGCAACGGATCGGCCGCGCCAACCTCATTGCGGCGTTTCCCGAAAAGTCGCCGCAGGAGATCGAGACCATTCTCGCCGGCGTCTGGGATAATCTCGGGCGCATCGGCGCCGAATTCGCTCATCTCGATCATCTATGGGACTACGATCCCGCCCGGCCGGGGAACAGCCGCATCGAGTTCGATCCGCGTTCCGCCGAGTTGTTCAACCAGCTGCGTGACGACGGCAAACCAGCATTGGTTTTCGCCAGCCATCTCGGCAATTGGGAACTGCCGGCGCTGGCGGCCGCGACCCACGGCCTCGACGCGACGGTGCTGTATCGGCCGCCCAATATTGCCTCCGCCGATCGCATCATCCAGGAGATACGCGCAGTAAAGATGGGCACGCTGATGCGAGCCAGCCATGACGCGCCCTTCAAGCTGGCACAGGCGCTGCAGAACGGCCAGCACGTCGCCATGCTGGTCGACCAGTATTTCACCAATGGCGTCGACGTGACGTTCTTCGGCCGCAAGACCAAGGCCAATCCGATGCTGGCCCGGCTGTTGCGGCAGGTCGAATGTCCCATTCACGGCGTACGGATCATCCGTCTCCCCAACCATCGCTTCCGCGCAGAACTGTCCGAAGAGGTGCCTCCGGTCCGGGATGCCACGGGACAGATCGACGTTCAGGGAACGATGCAGGCGATCACGTCGATAATCGAGGGCTGGATTCGCGAATATCCCGACCAGTGGCTGTGGCTGCATCGCCGCTGGCGATGATGCCTGCACTCAATACGGCTACCTCCCCGTCTTCACCTTGGTCCACAACCGGTTGATGATGCGTTGGGTTGCCGGGTCGCGGGCGGTGATGACAAACAGCCGCTTCAGGGTTTCGTCATCCGGATAGACGGTCTTGTCGTTGAAAATCTTCGGATCGATCAGCTTCTGGCTCGCCAGATTGCCGTTGGCGTAGGACAGAAAGTCCGAATTCCTTGCCGCGACGTCCGGGCGATAGAGATAGTTGATCAGTTCGTAGGCTTCGGCGACATTCTTGGCATCCGCGGGGATGGCAAGATTGTCGAAGAACATCTGCGCGCCTTGTTTCGGGATCGCATAGCCGATCTCGATGCCGTTCTTGGCCTCAACCGCGCGGCTTTGCGCCTGCTTGATGTCGCCGGACCAGCCGACGACGAAACAGATCTCGCCGGTGGCCAGCGCACTCAGATATTCGGACGAATGAAATTTCCGCACATAGGGCCTGACCTTGCTGACAAGATCGGCGGCTTTTTCGAGATCTGCCTGCCTGGTGGAATTGGGGTCGAGGCCGAGATAGTTCAACGCCGCGGGCAGGATATCGTCGGCGGAATCCAGCATGTGAATTCCGCAGTCCTTGAATTTTACCAGGCTCTCCGGCTTGAAGACGATATCCCAGCTGTCGATCCTGGCGTCGGGTCCGAGAATGGCCAGGACATTCTTGACGTTGTAGCCGATGCCGGTGGTACCCCACATGTAATTCGCGGCGTATTGATTGCCGGGATCGTAGACCGCAAGGCGGCTGGTAACGGCGCTCCACGCATTGGCGAGGTTCGGCAGCCTCGCCTTGTCGAGTTTCTGGAAGATGTTCGCCTTGATCTGGCGCTGCAGAAAATACGCCGTCGGCACCACCACGTCGTAGCCGGATTTCCCCGCCAATAATCGCGTCTCCAGCGTCTCGTTGGCGTCGAAGGTGTCGTAGACCACCTTGATGCCGGTTTCCCTGGTGAAGTCTTCCAGCACCCCCGGTGCCATGTAGTTCGACCAGTTGTAGAAGTTCACCGTGCGCTGCTCGGCCTGTGCTACCTGCAGCGGCATAGCGCCGACGGCCGCACCAAACCAGGCCGCAAACCCCACAATCCAGCGAAACCGCGTCACAATCCCCTCGCCCATTGTGCCGGTTCTCCTAACGCCGGTGCACCGCGTCCGACAACCGCTCCAATGCGCTGTCAAGCGTCGCGTCTTTCTTGGCAAAACAGAAGCGCACCACCGACGTCACGGGATCCTCCTCGTAAAATGCCGACACCGGTATCGCCGCCACCTTGTAATCGGTGACGATGCGCCGGCAAAACGCCTCGTCGGTTTCGTTGAGACCGAGCGGCGAGAGATCGACGGTGAGGAAATAGGTGCCCTGGGATTTCAGCACCGGAAACCCGATGCGCTCCAGACCGGCGGTCAGACGGTCCCGACTCCGTGCCAAATCCTTGCGCATCGCCAGGAAATAATCATCGGACTTGCCAAGGCCATAGGCTACCGCAACCTGAAGGTTCGGCGCCGTGGTGAAGGTGAGGAATTGGTGCACCTTCGCGCTCACCCGCAGCAGCGGCGGTGCGGCACAGACAAAGCCGATCTTCCAGCCGGTCAGCGAAAAAATCTTGCCCGCCGAACCGATCTTGATGGTGCGATCGCGCATGCCGGGAATCGTGATGAGCGGAATATGCGCCAGACCATCGAACGTCACGTGCTCCCAGACTTCATCGCAGATGGCAATGCTGTCGAACTCCTGGCAGAACCGCGCCAGCAGTTCGAGATCCTCGCGCGGGTATACCACCGCGGCGGGATTGAGCGGATTGTTGAACAGTACCGCCTTGGTTTTTCGGGTGAAGACGGCGCGCAGCGCCTCTTCCGTCAGCCGCCAATGCGGCGGCTCCAGGCGCACGAGACGCGGAATGCCGCCGGCCTGACGGATGATCGGCAGGTAGGAATCGTATACCGGCTGGAATACGACGACTTCGTCGCCGGGCTCGACCACCGCCAGGATGGCGCTGGTCAGCGCCTCGGTTCCTCCCGAGGTGACCATCACTTCGGTCATCGGATCCAGCGTCAAATCGTGCCAATGGGCATAATGGGTGGCGATCGCCTGCCGCAGTTCGGGGATCCCCATCATGGATGGATACTGGTTGTAGCCATCCATCACCGCATCGGACGCGGCTCGACGAATGTCCTCGGGTCCCGGATGGTCGGGAAATCCCTGGCCAAGATTGATGGCGTTGTTGTCACGCGCGAGCTGCGACATCGCCTCGAATATAGTTACCGGAAGATCGGCAAAGACCTTGTTCAGGGAATGCATGGGCCGGTCAGCCAGCCTTGGTGGGCAAGCCAGCGGCCTTCCATCCCAGCATGCCGCCAGCAAGATGCTTGTCGTAGGCGAGACCGTCCGCCTGGGCGGCCAGTGACGCCGTTACCGACCGCTTGCCGGAGCGGCAGGCGAACACCACCTGCTTGCCATCGGGATCGGGAATGTCCTTCGGGTCGAAGCCCGAAAGCGACACCACGACGGCATCCGGATAGGCTTCGACAGCCACTTCATTCGCCTCGCGGACATCGACCAGAAGATAGCGCCCCTCCGCGATCCCCTTCGATACATCCTGCGGCGTCAAATCGTGAACGCGATATGCCTGACCCGTCACCAAGACCTCCCAGCGCGTTGTAATTCCAGAGGCGATCCGACGCCCGCTGTGCGTTGCTTTCGGGCCGCAAGGTCGCCTTTGGCGCGACGAAAATCAAGCACCGACCAAGTTCCGGAGGCGCTAAACCGTGACCTGCGTTCCTACCTCGACGACCCGTCCGGTAGGGATCTGGAAATAGTCGGTGGCGTCGTTGGCGGTGCGGCTGAGTGCAATGAAGAGGTGATCCTGCCAGCGCGGCATCCCGGAATGGGCAGCCGGCTTCAGCGCCCGCCGCGACAGGAAGAACGAGGTCGCCATGATATCGAACTGCCAGCCGAGCTTGCGTGCGATTGCCAGCGCCTTGGGCACGTTAGGCGACTCCATGAAGCCGAAACGCAGGGTGACCTTGGAGAAGGTCGCGCTGATCTCTTCCAGCCGCACCCGCTCGGCGAGATCGACCCGCGGCGTCGGCGCGACCTCGATGGTGAGAATAACGTTCTTCTCGTGCAGCACTTTATAGTGTTTCAGACT
The DNA here is from genome assembly GCA_963710235.1 of uncultured Alphaproteobacteria bacterium. GTDB lineage: Bacteria > Pseudomonadota > Alphaproteobacteria > Rhizobiales > Xanthobacteraceae > Bradyrhizobium. The sequence goes on along the minus strand of CAVPZI010000004.1, from coordinate 252,578 downwards.
ATGCATCAGCGCGGTTGGCGCGCTCAACGGATCGCTGGTCAGAAACACCGCCGTACCGGACACCCGCTGCGGTGGGCGTTTTTCCAGCATGGCGACCAGATCCACCAACGGAAATTCGAGCTTGCGGGATTTTTCGAACAGCAGCCGGCTGCCCCGACGCCAGGTGTACATCAGCAGCATGACCACCGAACCCAGCGCCAGTGGCACCCAACCGCCCTCGACCACCTTGAGCAGATTGGCGGCCAGGAAGGTGAGATCGAGCAGCAGGAACGGCGCGATCAGCGCCGCGGCGGCGAACGGCGACCACTTCCAGACCCGCCAGATCACGACAAAGCCCATCATCGCCGTAACCACCATGGTGCCGGTCACCGAGATGCCATAGGCCGACGCCAGCGCGGCCGAGGAACGGAACAGCAGCACCAGCAGCACCACGCTGATCAGGAGCAGCAGGTTGACCCGCGGGATGAAGATCTGCCCGGAATGCGATTCAGAGGTGTGGCGAATTTCAAAACGCGGCAACAGGCCGAGCTGGATGGCCTGGCGGGTCAGGGAGTAGGCGCCGGTGATCACCGCCTGGCTCGCAATCACGGTCGCCACCGTGGCAAGACCGACCATCGGTATCAATGCCCAGTCCGGAAACATCAGGAAGAAGGGGTTCTTGATCGCCTGCGGATCGGCGATGACCAGCGCGCCCTGCCCCAGATAGTTCAGGGCCAGCGATGGTAGCACGATCGCGAGCCACGCGGTCTGGATCGGGCGCTTGCCGAAATGCCCCAGATCCGCATAGAGCGCTTCGGCCCCCGTGACCGCGAGGAACACCGCACCGAGCGTCACAAACCCGATGATGCCGTGATGAACCATGAATGACACGGCATGGACGGGGTTGAACGCGAACAGCACCTCCGGATGCCGCAAGATCGGCGGGATTGCGGCGACCGCGATGATACCGAACCAGACGCACATCACGGGTCCAAAAAAAGCGGCGACGCGCGCCGTACCACGCGACTGCACCGCGAACAGCGCCAGCAGAATGATCACCGTCAGCGGCACGACGTACGGTTCGAACGCCGTCGTTGCGAGCGTAAGACCTTCGATCGCCGACAGCACCGAAAGCGCCGGCGTAATCACCGCATCGCCGTAGAACAGGGCGCCGCTGATAATCCCGAGCAAAACGATGACGCCGCCGCCCGACGCCACCGCGCGCTGGGCAAGCGCCATCAGCGCCAACGTGCCGCCTTCGCCGTGGTTGTCGGCGCGCAGCAGGATCAGCACGTATTTCAGCGTCACCACCACGATGAGCGCCCACAGGATCAGCGACAAGACGCCGAGCACCGCCTCCGGCGAGATCCCTTCCGCACCCCCGGTAGCGGCGCTGACGGCCTCGCGGAGCGCGTACAACGGACTGGTGCCGATATCGCCGTAGACCACGCCAATGCTGCCCAGCATCAGCGCCTTGAAGCCCGCCGTAGAGTGCGCATAGCCATGGCCGTTGGACGCCGGCGTTTCCGCGGCCGGACTTGCGATGTCACTGATCATGGAGGAGGACAGGTCCCGAGATTGCACTGCACAACGGCAAAGCGAGACGCGGCTTATAGGCCTGCTGCAGAACAGAGACCTATCACGTTCTTGGGGGTCAGATATGCAAAAATGCATATCTTCAAGGTTGTGACATCAACAGCGCATTTCCGACCGGGTTTCAGATCGTGACCTGGGTTCCGACCTCGACCACCCGTCCAGTGGGGATCTGGAAATAGTCGGTGGCGTCGTTGGCCGATCGGCTCAGCGCGATGAACAAGTGGTCCTGCCAACGCGGCATGCCGGAATGCGCCGACGGCTTGAGCGATCGTCTGGAGACGAAAAATGATGTCGCCATAATGTCGAACTGCCAGCCGAGCTTTCGCGCGATGACCAGCGCGCGCGGCACGTTCGGCTGCTCCATGAAGCCGAAGCGCAGACGGACAATCGAGAACTTGTCGCTGATGCTCTCCATCAGGACCCGCTCCGACAGGTCGACGCGCGGCGTCTGCGCGGTTTCGATGGTCAGGATCACGTTGTGTTCGTGCAGCACCTTGTTGTGCTTGAGATTGTGTAGCAGCGCGGTCGGCACGAAGTTGGGATCGCTGGTGAGAAATACTGCAGTGCCCTTGACGATATGGGGCGGCCGCTTTTCCAGGCTCTTGATCAGATCCTTGAGCGGCACCTCGATACGCCGCGTCTTGTTGATGAGAATCGCCGCGCCGCGGCGCCAGGTCCAGATCACCACCGCCATGATCAGGCCGAACAGCAGAGGTACCCAGGCGCCCTCCAGCAGCTTCAGGAGATTGGCGCTGAAAAAGGTCAGGTCGACGACCACGAACGGAACGATCAGCGCGGCCGCGGTCGCGGCGCGCCAGTTCCACAATTTCCAGATCACGACGAAGCCCATGATGCCGTCGGCGACCATCGTGGTAGACACCGCGATGCCATAGGCCGACGCCAGGCCGCTCGAGGTGCGGAACAACAGCACCAGCAGCAGCACGCCGATCAGCAAAAGTCGGTTCACCCGCGGCAGGTAGATCTGACCGGCATGGGTTTCAGAGGTGAAGCGAACCTCAAAACGCGGCAACAGACCGAGCTGCACGGCCTGGCGGGTCAACGAATAGGCACCCGTGATCACAGCCTGGCTTGCGATCACCGTCGCTGCGGTGGCCAGTACGATCAACGGCACCAGCATCAACTCGGGCACCATCCGGTAGAACGGGCCGTCAATGGTTGAGGGATTCGACAGCACCAGCGCGCCCTGGCCAAAATAGTTGATCAGCAGCGATGGCAGCACGAGGAACAACCATCCGGCCTGAATCGGCTTGCGTCCGAAATGACCGAGATCTGCGTAAAGTGCCTCGCCGCCAGTCACCGCCAGAAACACCGCGCCCAGCGTCACCAACCCGATCTCGCCGTGCGACAGCAGGAAGTGGACTGCGTACCAGGGATTAATAGCGACCAGCACCGTCGGATCGTCGGTGATATGGATCAGGCCCATCACCGCCAGCGAACTGAACCACACGATCATCACCGGCCCGAATGCCGCTGCGACCCGCGCGGTACCGGTGCGTTGCACCGAAAACAGCACCACCAAAATGATGATGGTCAGGGGCGCCACATAGTGTTCGAGCGCCGGCGCGGCAAGTTTGAGGCCCTCGACCGCGGAGAGCACCGAAATCGCCGGGGTGATCATGGAATCGCCGATGAACATCGAGGCACCGATTACACCCAGCGCCAGCAACGGCCAGCTTCTGCGGCCCAGTGCGCGTTGTCCGAGCGCCATCAGTGACAAGGTCCCGCCCTCACCGTTGTTGTCGGCGCGCAACAGCAGCAGGACATATTTGGCGGTCACGACGACAAGGAGCGCCCACAGGATCAGCGACAATACGCCGAGCACAATGACCCTGGTGACCGGCTCGCCCTGCGCGGCGCCGGCGACGGCCTCGCGAAACGCATAGAGCGGTGAGGTGCCGATGTCGCCGAATACCACCCCGACGCTTCCGAGCGTCAATGCCCAAAAGCCCGATGTTACCGGGGCCTCGCCGTGGGCTTCGGTTGATGTCGCGCTGACAGTCATGGCGATGGGGAACGTTCTACCGGTTAATTCGATCCGGGGTATGGCGCCGGACAAGGCCCGTCAAGCGGATAATCATGGCACCGCAAGCAAAGGCCGGCTCGCCTCAAACCGATCAATCCCATACGGGAAAATACGGGGGATGTCTAAGGCTTCAAATTGGGCGGCACGGGCGGGTCTTCACGCAGCAACGTGATGGTCACGCGCCGGTTGGCCGCCATCGAAGGATCGTCGGGAAACAACGGCGAGCCGTCTGCCTTGCCGGATACCGCTGAAATATGGCTCGGCGGCAGCCCTTCCCGCTCGAGAATCTGCCGCACCACATTGGCGCGATCAGACGACAGGTCGAAGGCGTCATAATCGCTGCGCGCCGGCACGAAACCGGCAGAGGTATGCCCAACGATCGAGACCCGCAGCGGAGTTGACTTCAGTGGCAGGGCGAGTTTCTGCAGCAGCAACCGGGTCCGCTCATAGGGCTCCTTGGAGCCGTCGGCAAACATCGAGCGGCCGTCCTGGTCAACGATTTCGAGGTTAAGCCCCTCTTTGGTCTCCTCGAACATGACATTCTTGGAAATTTCCGTGAGTTCCGGCATGTCCTGCAGCGCCTGGCGCAGCGAAGCCGCCGCCAGCGCAAAGGCCCGGTCGGTCTTCAGTCGCGCGCCGGCAATGAGATCACGGCCATTTTCATCGGGACTCGCGATGTTCGATGCCTCCTGGGGGACGACGTTGGCGGTGTTCCTGAGCTTGCCCCGCGTCGGCAACCCGTCGGATTCGATCACCCCGGAGAAGCGTGCTTCGGACTGCACGCCGAAGGCGTCCCGCATCGAACCGGCGACGATTTTCAGCTTGGCGGTATCCTGGGTCGAAAACGCCACCAGCATCACGAAGAAGCTCATCATCAGGCCCATGAGATCGGCAAACGTCACGAACCAGCCGTGCCCCCCGCCGTGCGCGTCACCTCGTTTTTTCTTGGCCATTGTTCGCTTTCCGGGCCCGCCGCCGTCAGCCGCTTACGCCGGAACCGGCTCGCCTTCTTCGTGACGGTGTTTTTCCGGCAGGTAGGCCAGCAGCATTTCCCGGACCAGGGTCGGACTCTTGGAATCCCGGACCATCAGGATCCCGTCGATGATCAGGGTGCGGTTGGTCTCCTCGTCGAGCAGCTTGCCATGCAGCTTGTCGGCGATCGGAAGGCAGAACAGGTTCGCCACCACCGCGCCGTACAACGTCGCCAGCAGCGCGGTCGCCATGAACGGGCCGAGCTTGGACGGGTCGGTCATGTTGGCGAACATCTGCACCATGCCGATCAAGGTGCCGATCATGCCGAACGCCGGCGCGCAATCGCCGATGGCACGGTAGATCTTGCTGCCCTCATCGAGATGCATGAGGAAGTTGTCGCGGTCGCGCTCGAGATTGTCCCGGATGAATTCGAGGTCGTAGCCGTCGGCCACGTAGCGAATGCCCTTGGCGAGGAACGGCTCGTTGGTTTCGACTTTTTCCAGCCCGACCGGCCCCTGCTTGCGGGCGATTTCGGCGATCCGCGCCAACTCGTCGACGAGGTCGCGGGCGGACAGCCGGCTCATCGTGAATGCGAATTTCGCGCCGAGTGGCAGGCCGTGGGCGATCGCGCCGAGCGGGAACCGGATCAGTGTCGCGGAGATCGATCCGCCGAAGATGATGATGATGGCATGTTCAGACATGAACATGTGCAGGTCGCCGCCCATGAGCACCATTACCGACACCACGGTCATACCGGCGAACAGGCCGATGCTCGTTGTAATGTCCATGGTGGAAACTCCGATACCGAGGCCAACGACCGACCGTCCTGGCCGGCGGCGTTGCTTGTTCTAAGCAATGCTCTTTCACCCTATGGTCGCGCCATTAAAGACACGTAAAGCTTAAGCACCGATGCAGGCTCGGATCGTGGATTCGCTTCGACCGAACGCGCCGTGACGTCGGTACGGGCCTATCGGAGGCGGCCTCAGCACGCCTTCAACACTCTGCTAACCATAGTCGAAGGCTAGTTGCGTTTTCGTCGGCGACCGGCATGACACCTATTACCGGCTGGTCAGCGAAGACCGGTCAGCTCGAGACTGAGCGCCCGCAGCCGCTGGCGCGCCGCGGCGTCATACGCCTGGGAGTTGGCCTCCGCCTGGTGCATGCCGTTGAAGAACAGCCCGGTCTTGTTCGCCACGTCGTCGCCGGCGGCGAGATGCAAGATCGCCTCGCCACCCTGCTCAACGGTGCTGATCGGCGTGATGCCGCCTTCGCGTACCATGGTGGTGTTCATGTAGGTCGCCGGATGCAGGCAATTCACGGTCACGCCCGATCCCTTCAGCTCTTCAGCGAGATCGATCGTGAACATGATCTGGGCAAGCTTGCTCTGGGCATAGGCGCGCGTCCCGCTATAGCCTTTTGTGAGCATCACATCGTCGAAATCGATCGCTTGTTGTCCCAATGAGGCGACATTGACGATACGCGCGGGCACGCTGGCCCTGATCAGCGGAAGCAACAGCTGCGCGAGCAGGAAGCCGGAAAGATAGTTGACGGCAAAACGCAACTCGTGGCCGTCGGCGCTGGCGCGCCGTTCAGCCCCGAGCGCGCGCGATCCGATCCCGGCATTGCTGATCAAGACATCGAGCCGCTTGTGGTCTGCCATTACCGCTTCGGCAAGCCGCCTCGTGCCGGCGAGCGATGCAAGGTCGGCCTGATAGAACGTCGCCGCGCCACCTTGCCGCGCAATCTCTTCGATTAGTGCTTTTGCCCGCTCGCGGTCGCGGCCATGGACCAGCACTCTCGCGCCCGCCGCGGCGAGTTTTGCCGCGACATAACGGCCCACGCCATCCGTCGAGCCGGTAATCAGGACCGTCTTGCCGTCCATCTTCATATCGACGGACTCCACTCTCCGCGGTCAGTGTATCTCCGCCGAACGAGCCAGCGCCGCTTTCAGCTTTTCCAGCGAAAATTCCGGACTGCGTGCGATTTCGAGGATCGGCGTCTCGCGGCGGCCGCACAGCTCGGCCGCATCAGGCAATTTAGCCGCGATATCGAACGGGATCACGATGGCGCCGTGACGGTCGGCATGGATCAGGTCGCCGGATCGCACCGTCATGCCGGCCACCCGCACTTCGCCGCCAAAACTTTCGGCGTGGACATAGGCATGGGACGGCCCGATGGAACCCGCCAGCGCCTGAAAGCCGGGCGCCCACTGCGCGATATCGCGGATCGACCCGTCGGTGACCACGCCGAGGCAACCGAGCGCCTTGTGCACGGCACTTTGCACCTCGCCCCAGAACGCGCCATAGCCGACGTCGGGGCCGTCGATATCCTGGATCACGCTGATACGCGGGCCGTCGCTGGTGCCGACATATTCGTAGTAGGCGGTTCGCCGCGCCTGCTGTTCGACGGCCGGCAGTCCGGAGGCCAGGACGGAACGGATCGTCACCGTGCGGGCATAACCGACGATCGGCGGTAGATCGGGAAACGGGCAGACCAGCGGTTTGGTGGTGTATCCCATCAGCCTGCGTTCAGGCGCCACGATTTCCATGGCATTGCAGATCGTCGGGGTGTCGTATCGCGCCAGCGCCTCGAGGACAGATGCGGGAAGCGGTCTGGTCATGTTGGTCACGGCATTTTCTCCGGTTGTTTTGATCCGATCCAGTCTGCGCTGGACGGCGGTGCGCCGGATGCGAACCTGTTCTGCCATCGATCAAAGGTCAAGGCTCGCAGGTACCCTCTCCGCAGGTGAGGGCAAGGAACGATCAATCCTCAAAGGGGCTAATTCAACCGCGCGGGTCGGCTGTCCGCATCCTGCTCGGGCGCTGCGGTCACGAACGAAGACGAAACTGGCGCCGGCATCGCCGTGTCTGCGGCCGGCGCCGCAGCCTGGGCTGCGGCGTTGCGCTCGTGATCGCGGTATGACTTCCATCCCGCCGGCAGGCTGAGGAGATACAGCACGGTACAGATCGTCAGGATATGCCACGGATACCCGATCAGGAGCGCGATGAAGAACACCACGGAGACGAAAACCGGCAGTACCATTTCCGGCGGCACCCGCATGCGGATCGTCTTGCCCGAAAATACCGGCAGCCGGGACACCATCAGGAAGGCGATCAGGAGCGTGTAAAACGCGGTCAGCATGGCCGGCGGCTTCGACATCCCCAGGAATGCCAGGTAGATCGGCAAAAGCACCGTGATCGCGCCCGCCGGAGCCGGAACACCTGTGAAGTAGTTGGCGGCGAACGCCGGCTTGTTCGGATCGTCCATGGTGGCGTTGAAGCGGGCAAGCCGAAGGCCGCCGCTGATCGCGAAAATCATCGCCGCGATCCAGCCGCCATTGTTCAGATCGTGCAACTGCCAGAAGTACAGGATCAAGCCTGGCGCGACGCCGAAATTGACAAAGTCGGCGAGGCTATCCAGTTCCGCGCCGAACTTCGACTGCCCCTTGATCATGCGGGCGACGCGGCCATCGAGAAAATCCAGCACCGCGGCGAACACGATCGCGGCGACCGCGAGCTCCATCCGACCCTCGGTCGACAGGCGGATCGCGGTCAGCCCGGCGCAAATGGCCAGTAGCGTAATGAAGTTGGGCACCAGCATCCGCACCGGGATCGGACGGAACCGGCGGCGGCGCATCTCGGGGGACTTTGGATCGAACGGCATGGACTAGATATAGCAAGCGCTGGCCCAAACCGCCATTGGCGCGTGGGCGCGCGGTGTGCGCCGCCGCAATGGTTAATCGCGGCGAAAGCTGCGGCCGCCGTCGCCCTGTTTGAAATCCGCCAGCACGGTTTCGCCGGCCACCGCGGTCTGGCCTTCGGAAACCAGCGATTTGGCGCCTTCGGGCAGGAACACGTCGAGCCGGGAGCCGAAGCGGATCAGGCCGAACCGCTCGCCGGCGCCGATCGATTGGCCCTCGCGTACGAACGAGACAATTCGCCGCGCCACCAGCCCCGCGATCTGGATCACGCCAATCCGTCCCCCCGGCGTCGAGATGACAAGCGAATTGCGCTCGTTATCCTCGCTCGCCTTGTCGAGCTCCGCGTTGATGAACTTGCCGGGCCGATAGGCGATCCGCTCGATCCGCCCGGCCACCGGGCTGCGGTTCACGTGGCAATTGAATACGCTCATGAAGATCGAAATCCGCAGCAGCGGCTTGTCGCCAAGGCCGAGTTCGGCCGGCGGCATGGCCATTGCTACCATCGAGACGCGCCCGTCGGCCGGGGCCACCACGATGCCCTCGCGGACCGGCGTGACCCGAACCGGGTCGCGAAAGAACAGCGCGCACCACACCGTCAGCACCACGCCGATCCAGCCGAGCGGCGCCCAGATCCAGAACATGATCAGGCTGACCAGCGCGAATCCGCCGATGAACGGATAGCCCTCCGGGTGGATCGGGGGAATTTGCGCGCGAACAGAGTTGGCGATGGACATGACGGGTTGCTCTTTTTCTCTCTCCTCACCCGGAGAGCATCAACAGACTATCATTCCGCCGCGGCCGGAGTTAGGGCATCGTCGATCGGCGGTGGTATGCGGTTCGGCGCCGCGTCCTCCTCGCCAATCAGGGCCAGCCGCTCGCGGGCTTCCTGGGCCTCACGCTGCCGGTTCCACATGCTGGCGTAAAGCCCGTCCTGAGCCAAAAGCTTCGCATGGGTGCCGCGTTCCGCGATGCGGCCCTGGTCCAGCACGATGATCTCGTCGGCGCCGACGATGGTGGACAGCCGATGCGCTATCACCAGCGAGGTGCGGTTGCGCGACACCCGCTCCAGCGCGTCCTGGATCTCCTGCTCGGTGTGGCTGTCGAGCGCCGAGGTCGCCTCGTCGAGCAGCAGGATCGGCGGCCCCTTGAGCACCGTGCGCGCGATCGCCACCCGCTGCTTTTCGCCGCCGGACAGTTTCAGTCCGCGCTCGCCGACCTCGGTTTCATACCCTTTCGGCGAGATCCGGATGAAGGCGTCGATCTGCGCCATCCGCGCCGCCTCCTCGACTTCCGCATCGGTGGCGTCCCAGCGGCCATAGCGGATATTGTAGCGGATGGTGTCGTTGAACAGCACGGTATCCTGCGGCACCATCCCGATCGAGGCGCGCAGCGACGCCTGCGTGACCCGCCTGATGTCCTGGCCATCGATCAGAATCCGGCCGCCGGACACGTCGTAAAGCCGGAACAGCAAACGCGAGATGGTGGACTTGCCCGCCCCCGACGGCCCGACGATGGCCACGGTCTTGCCCGCGGGAACCTCGAAGTTCAGCCCCTTCAGGATCGGGCGTTCCGGATCGTAGGAGAACCGGACGTCCTCGAACCGCACGGTGCCGGTGGAAACCACCAGCGGCACCGCGTCGGGTGAGTCCTTGATCTCCGGATTGCGCGCCAGAACGCCGAACATTTTCTCGATGTCGATCACTGCCTGCCGGATCTCGCGGTACACCATGCCCATGAAGTTCAGTGGCTGGTAAAGCTGGATCATCATGGCGTTGACCATGACGAAATCGCCCACGGTCTTGGTGCCGTTGCGGACGCCGATGGCGCACAGCAGCATGGTGGTGGTGAGACCGGCGGTGAAGATGACGGCCTGCCCGGTATTGAGCACCGCCAGCGAGGTATAGGTCTTCACGCTGGCGCGCTCATAGCGCGCCATGGAATGGTCGTAACGCTCGGCTTCGCGTGCCTCGGCGGTGAAATATTTGACCGTCTCGTAATTCAGCAACGAATTGATCGCCTTGGTGTTGGCCTCGGTGTCGGAATTGTTCATCCGGCGGCGGATTCCGATACGCCACTCGGTGGCGATGTAGGTGTAGTACATGTAGATCACGACCGTGATCAGGGTCGCCACGACATAGCGCCAATCGAACTGCCAGAGCAGCACGGCCGTCAGCAGCGACAGTTCGACGATGGTCGGCACCAGTTGCAGGATGACCATCCGCACGATGGTTTCGATGCCGGTACGGCCGCGCTCCAGCACCCGGGTCAGCCCGCCGGTCTTTCGCTCCAGGTGAAAACGCAGCGACAGTTCGTGCATGTGCACGAAGGTGAGATAGGCGAGCTTGCGCACTGCATGCATCGCCACCTTGGCGAAAATGCCGTCGCGCCACTGGGTCAGGATCGCCATGATCACCCGGACCGCGCCATAGCTCGCCGTCATGATCAGCGGCGAGGCGATAAGCCACATCAGCCAGTTGGAGGGCTGCACCGGCGCGGTATCGTGGCCGGTCAGCGCGTCGATCGCCCATTTGAACGTAAACGGCACCGACAGGGTCGTGAGCTTGGCGAGCAGCAGCAACACCATCGACCAGACCACGCGCATCTTCAGATCGGCGCGGTCGCCCGGCCAGATATAGGGCCACAAATGGGCCAAGGTGCCCACCAGCGTACCCGGCGGGGTGGATTGAACGGGTTGGGGCGCGACCTCGGTTTCCGGCGACGAATCGGGGTCAGTCATCGAGGGTGCCTGAAACGCACGGTTGGTCGTCTCGCCGCGGGTGATGGATCGGGTTCATATTGCCGGTCATATAGGCGTTTTGGGCGCACCATGCACCCTGCCAGGCATTACTTTTCCGGAACTGCGCGAGCTCAGGCGGGTAGAATCGCCGCGATTTGCGTATGTTTCGCCGATGTTTTGAGTCTTGACGCTGTCATTTTGCAGTGCCACATGGATTTTCATGAACATGATCAAAACCGTCTGTGTCTATTGCGGCTCCGGCCCGGGCACCAATCCGCGATTCGTCGAGGCCGCCGTGGCGCTGGGGAAAGCCCTTGCCGAGAACGGCGTCGGCCTGGTCTATGGCGGCGGCTCGATCGGGCTGATGGGCGCGGTGGCCACCTCCACGCTCGACCATGGCGGCACCGTCACGGGGATCATTCCGGACTTCCTCACCAAGCGCGAGAACGCGCTGGGGCGGGCCCAGGAGCTAATCGTCACCCACGACATGCATGAGCGCAAACGGCTGATGTTCGAGCGCTCCGATGCCTTCATCGCGCTGCCCGGCGGCATCGGCACGCTGGAGGAACTGGTGGAGCAGCTCACCTGGCAGCAGCTCGGCCGCCACAGCAAGCCGATCCTGCTGGCCAACATCGAGAACTTCTGGGAGCCGCTGCTCGAGCTGTTCGCGCACATGCGCGCCACCGCCTTCATCCGGCCGACGCTCGCCCTCGAGATCCTCAAGGCCGAGCGCGTCGACGATATCCTGCCGAAACTCCGCGCCGCCGCCGCACTGGCCTCCGAGCAGACCAAGCAGCTGGCGCCCGAAGTGGCGAGACGGCTTTAGCTGCCTCGTTGGCGTCTCAATCACCTTGCGGAAACGTCACTGCCTCGATGCGATTGCCGTCGGGATCGACGATGAAGGTCGCGTAATAGCGCACGCGGTCGTGCGGTCGCAGCGATGGCGCGCTTTCCGATACGGCGCCGGCCTCCATCGCCGCGGCATGAAACGCATCGACCTCGACAGTCGAGCGCGCGCGCAGGCACAAATGGGCGCCGCTGTCGGGCGCGAGGGGCGCCATGCCGGCGCGCAGGTTGATCCACAGTTCCGGATAGGATTTGCCGAACCCGACCATGGCCGGCCGTGTCACCAGCCGCGTCAGGCCGAGCGGCGCCAACGCCCGTTCATAGAACGTCGTCGCGCGCGCGATATTGCTGACGGCGAGCGAGATGTGGTCGATCATGCGGCCTCCTCACGCCGGCGCGTTTGACTTGACGAGCTTGTAGATCACCGAATCCATCAGGGCCTGAAACGAGGCGTCGATGATATTGGGCGATACCCCGACCGTAGTCCAGCGCTCCCCTCGCTCGTCCTCGCTCTCGATCAGGACCCGCGTCACCGCTTCGGTACCGCCATTGAGGATACGCACGCGGTAATCGATCAGCTTCAGGCCCTCGATGTATTTCTGGTACTTGCCGAGATCCTTGCGCAGCGCCACGTCGAGCGCATTGACCGGACCGTTGCCTTCCGCGGCCGAGATCAGGGTTTCGCCGGCGACGTCGACCTTGACCACCGCCATGGCCACGGTGACGCGCTGGCCGTTGGCGTTGTAGCGCTGCTCCGTATTGACGTCGAACTGTTCGACCCGGAAATATTCCGGCACCCGCCCGAGCGTGCGCCGCGCCAACAGATCGAAGGACGCGTCGGCGGATTCGTAGGCGAAGCCCGCCGCCTCACGCTCCTTCATCTCCTCGACCAGACGCGTCAGCTTGGCATCGTTGCGATCGAACGGGATGCCGGCGCGCTCCAGTTCGGCGATGACGTTGGACCGCCCGGCCTGGTCGGAGACCAGCACCTTGCGATGGTTGCCTACCGCCTCCGGCGTCACGTGCTCGTAGGTCTGCGGATCCTTCATCATCGCCGAGGCATGAATGCCGGTCTTGGTGACGAAAGCGCTTTCGCCCACATAGGGCGCGTGACGGTCCGGCGCGCGATTGAGCATGTCGTCGAGGGTGCGCGATACCCGCATCAGGGTCGCCAACTTCTCCTGCGTCACGCCGATCTCGAAGCGATCGGCAAACTCCGCCTTCAGCCGCAGCGTCGGAATCAGCGAACACAGATTGGCGTTGCCGCAGCGCTCGCCAAGCCCGTTCAGCGTGCCCTGGATCTGCCGCGCGCCGGCCCGCACCGCCGCCAGCGAATTGGCCACGGCCTGCTCGGTGTCGTTGTGGGTATGGATGCCGACATGGTCGCCGGGAATGGTCTTTACCACCTCGCCGACGATCGCCTCGATTTCATGAGGCATGGTGCCGCCATTGGTGTCGCACAACACCACCCAGCGCGCCCCGGCATCGTAGGCTGCCCTGGCGCAGGCCAGCGCGAAGGTCGAATCCTCCTTGTAACCGTCGAAGAAATGCTCGCAATCCAGCATCACCTCGCGGCCGGCGGCTTTCGCGGCAGCCACGCTGTCGCGGATCGAGGCGAGGTTTTCCTCGTTGCTGGTCTCCAGCGCCACCCGCACCTGGAATGCCGACGCCTTGGCCACGAAACAGATCGCGTCGGCCTTGGCTTCCAGCAACAATGCCAGGCCCGGATCGTTCGACGCCGAGCGGCCGGCGCGGCGGGTCATGCCGAAGGCGGTGAAGCGCGCCTGCGAAAATTTCGGTTTACTGGCGAAGAATTCGCTGTCGGTCGGATTGGCGCCGGGATAGCCGCCCTCGACATAGTCGATGCCGAGGTCGTCCAGCATCTGCGCGATCAGCCGCTTGTCGTGCAGGGTGAAGTCGACACCGTTGGTCTGGGCGCCATCGCGCAGCGTGGTGTCGAACAGATAGAGGCGTTCGCGGCTCATGTCGCGGCTCCCGGCGCAGGACTCGCGGCCAGCGTCTTCTGCATGGTGGTGTTGGCGAGCCATTCGCCGTTGACGGTTACGGTATTGCGCCGCGTGGCGACATAGCCGCGCTTGACGAAAAACTCCTGCGCATTGTCGCTGGCATCGACGGTGAGCTGTTTGGCGCCACGCCCGCCGGCGAGTTTTTCCAGCGCGTCGCACAACATCGCCGCCACGCCCTGCCCGACCGCACCGGGATGCACGTACAGCAGGTCGATGTGGTCGGCGCCTTTCAGCGAGGTAAAGCCGACCGGCGCATTCTGCAGTGTCGCCACAAGCGTGAGCTGCCCGGCGAGGCGCTGGCCGAATGCCTGCTCGTCATCGGCGGCGCTGGCCCAGGCCTGCTGCTGCTCCTCGCTGTAGTCGTCGCCGGTTAATTGCTCGATGGCGGCAACGAAAATCGCCGCCAGCACCGGAACGTCGTCCGGCAGCATCGGCCGCAGCGCGGGCGTAGTGGCTCCGCTCATCGCGCGACCTCCCAGGTGGTCACCGGCTTGCCTTCGGCGTCCTTGCCATCCTTCAGCACCACGCCCATCGCAGCGAGTTGGTCGCGAATGCGATCGGATTCCTTGAAGTCCTTTCGCGCGCGCGCTTCCTTTCGTTTAAGCAGCAAATCATCAACGGCTTTGCCATCAACTCCCCGATTCGCTTGTTTGCGAGATGCCCACTCTTCTGGGGTCATCGTCCGAAGCCCCAAAAACTCCAACGAGTCCACAAGCGACTCGATGAATTCGACGCCTTCGCCACGGACAGCTTTATTTCGCAGTTGGTGGAGTTCGGCTATGGCTTTCGGTGTATTCAAGTCATCGGAAAGAGCCTCCAGAATTGAGGGATCTATCTTTGATTCTGCCGAAGCGCTGGCACCAATGACCTCGGACAACGCGTACCACTCATCGAGGACCTTCGCACTTTCTTCCAATCCCTTGATTGTCCAGTCGATCGGCGAGCGATAATGCGTCTTGAGCATGTTCAGGCGCAGCACCTCGCCCGGCCAGTCGTTCAGCAAGTCCCGGATCGTGAAGAAATTGCCTGTCGATTTCGACATCTTCTCGCCTTCGACCTGCAGGAAGCCGTTGTGCATCCAGTAATTTGCCATCACTGGCGTGTCGTGCGCGCAGCGCGATTGTGCGATCTCGTTTTCGTGGTGCGGAAAGATCAGGTCGAGGCCGCCGCCATGAATGTCGAAGACGTTGCCGAGATAGGCGGCGCTCATCGCCGAGCACTCGATGTGCCAGCCCGGGCGGCCCCTGCCCCACGGGCTTTCCCAGCCGGGTTCGTTTTCCGACGACAGCTTCCAGAGCACGAAATCGGTTGGATGCTTCTTGTGGGCGTCGACCGCCACGCGGGCGCCGGCCTGCTGCTCGTCGAGCTTGCGGCCGGACAGCGCGCCGTAGTCCGGCATCGACTGGGTGTCGAACAACACCTCGCCGCCCGCTTCATAAGCATGGCCGCGCGCGATCAATTGGCCGATCAGCGTCACCATGTCGGTTTTGCCGTCGTCGCGCGGCAGCACGAAATCGGTGGCGCGCGGCTCGAAGGTCGGCGGCAGGCAACCCAGCGCCGCCACGTCAGCGTGAAACTGCGTGGCGGTCTTTTCGGTGACCTTGCGGATCGCCTCGTTCAGCGGCAGCCCGGGGAAATCCCGCGCCGCGCGGTCGTTGATCTTGTCGTCGACGTCGGTGATGTTGCGAACGTAGGTGACATGATGCTGGCCATAGATGTGCCGCAGCAGGCGGAACAGCACGTCGAACACGATGACCGGGCGCGCATTGCCGATATGGGCGAAGTCGTAGACCGTCGGGCCGCAGACATACATCCGCACGTTGGCCGGATCGAGCGGCCGGAATCCGCGCTTCTCCTTGGTCAGGGTATCGTAGAGTCGCAAATCCATGGATTTCCCGTCCCTTGCGGCCGGGCGTCCATTGATCTCGGTTTGAGAAAAGACGGCCTCAGCCAGCGAATCGCTAGCTCATAATCTCGCGGCAAATGCCACAAATGGCGAGGAGACCGTGCATTCCGGCACCATGGAACAGCCGGGGGGACGGCGTCAAGGCCCGCCAAAGGCGGAATTTGGCCATGATCCAGTCCCAGTTGCCATGGTTAATGATTTTTAACCCTTTAGGTATATCGGGTGGGAGCCGTTCTCTCACCCGCTGGTGATCTATGCGCTCCCTCTCCGTTCTGCTGGCCGGCCTTCTGGTCATGACGGCGTCGGCTGCTTCCGCCGACACCCGCGTGTTCATCATCAACAACCAGTCGGACGGCTACGGCATCGACCAATGTCTCGCCAGGGGCGAGCGCTGCGGCGCGCATGCCGCGCAATCCTATTGTCAGTCGCGGAACTTCGCGGACGCCGCCTCGTACCGGCGGATCGACCCCGATGAGGTGACGGGCTCGGTTCCCAAATCGGGCGCCGGCTGCGGCCGCGCCGGTTGCACGGAAGAATACGTCGCCATCACCTGCCAGCGCTGACGGCCTGCGTAGCCGAAACTTAGGCGATGGAAACCACGCGGCAGGCCGCCACACCGGCGCCCCGGAAACGACGTGACGCTGCCCGAAGAAGCGGCTAAGGGATGGCCGCGCCAGCGCCGCCGTCGGCGCGCGAATATCTACCACGGCTGGATATGTTTCGAACCTTGATCGCCCCCCTGTTCCGATCGGCTCTGCTTGGTGCAGCCCTGCTCACCATGGCGATGCCGGCCGTCGACGCCGTGGCACAGAACGCGCCGCCACCGGCACCTGGGGCGCCGCCACCGCAGGCCGGGCCTCCGGTCAATCCGATGTGCCCGCGGCTGGAAGCCCAGTTGGCGACCATCGATCGTGGCGGCAGCGGCGATCCGGCCAAGGACGACCAGATCCGCCGTTACCAGGATGCCGCAACCAAGCAGCAGGGCGAACTCGACCGCGCCACCGCGCAGGCCAAGCGCATGGGTTGCGAAAGCTCGGGATTTTTCTCGCTATTCAGCGGGCAGTCGGCGCAGTGCGGCCCGATCAATAACCAGATCCAGCAGATGCGCGGCAACCTCGATCAGATCACCAACAGCCTGCAGCAACTGCGCGGCGGTGGTCCCGGCAGTCCCGACCGCGACAACCAGCGCCGCTCGGTGCTGCTGGCGCTGGCCCAGAACAATTGCGGTCCCCAATACGCCAATGCGGCAAGGGGTAGCGGCAGTTTCTTCGACAACATTTTTGGCAACAACAACAACAATCAGAGCGTGGCGCCGATCGACAACGGCGCGCAGTCCGGCACCTTCCGCACCGTTTGCGTGCGCACTTGCGACGGCTTCTATTTTCCGATTTCGTTCGCCACCGTGCCAAGCCGGTTTTCCGACGACGAGAAGACCTGCAAGAACCTGTGCCCGGCCTCGGATGCGACACTGTTCAGCTATCGCAACCCGGGAGAGGACATCAGTTCGGCGGTCTCGATCAACGGCCAGCCCTATTCGGCGTTGCCAAACGCCTATCACTACCGCACCGAATTCAATCCCTCCTGCGCCTGCAAGGCGGCGGGCCAGACCTGGTCGGATGCGCTGAAGAACATCGACGACAAGTCCGCGGCGGATCAGGGTGATATCATCGTCACCGAGGAGCGCGCCAAGAAGATGTCGCAGCCGCCGCCGCCAAAGCCGAGTCCGGTCGCACAGAAAAAAGGCGCCCCACCCACGAATGCCACCGCGCCGGCGACCGACACGGCGAACCCGGCTCCGGCCACTGCCGGCGGCGCGGCCGATCCGAACAAGCCGATCCGCTCGGTGGGGCCGACGTTCATTCCGGCGCGATAGGGCCGCTGTCCCGGCGTCGCCGGATCGACCTGCGGATTATTTGGCAAACAGCCCGGACGCCCGGCGCATCACGTCGTCACGCGCCGACCGGTTGCCGGCAACGGATTGGCGCCTGGTGCCGGGGTCGTCGAAATCGTGCGTGGCCCCTTGATAGTCGATGATGTCGATCGGGCTGCCGTTGTCTTGCGCCTTGCCCAGCGCCCGATGGCAAACCGCCGGCGACACCTCTTCGTCGTCCGATGCCAGGAATACCGTCACCGGCGCGGCGGTCCGGTAGTCGCGGGAGACCAGGGCACGCTCGCCGCATCCCGGATAAAGCACCATCGCGGCCCGAAAGCCCGACGACGCCGAGGCTTGTCGCGACATCACGTTGAGCGCCGTACTGGCGCCGTTCGACCAGCCCTGCAGAAAAATCCGGCCGGGCGCGACGTCACTGCGCGACTGCAGATAGCGCAACGCGCCTTCGGCATCGAGCGGCCGGACCGTGCGCTCGTTGACATCGTCGCGGTCGGCGTCGTCATGGCTGAATCGGTCGAAACCATGCGCCTTGTTGCGCGGTCCAAAACTGTCCGGCAACAGCGCCAGATAGCCGCGGTCGGCCCAGTAGGCGCCCCACTCCGCGTGTCGTTTGGACAGCGAAGCGGCATTGCACGGCGAATTGGTGTTCCTGGCGACCAGCGTGCAGTCATCGTTGATGTTGGCAGAATAGGGCCCGGCGCGGCCATGCAGCATCACCACGGCCGGATGCGGGCCGCCGGTCCGAGGCACGAACAGATAGCCCACGAGTTCGGTGTGGCCGTCGGCACTGGCAAAATAGACCGTGGCCGGCGCCGCCTGGGCGGCGGCAACAAGGGATCCGGTGCCGGCAAGTGCGATCGCCATGGCTCCGGCCGCGCGGACGAACTGTCGCGCGGCGATGAACGACATCATTTCCGGAATTCCCCCTGAACGCGTCCGCTGTCGACATGGACGCATGGCTGGTCCGCTGCAGGACGAAAGGTTCTCAACCAGTCTCGCAGCGCGTCGTGCGTCACGCAAGCCGGTCAGGGCTGCGTCGTCGCCGGCTGATGCAGGTAACGGTAGGTGTGCTGAACCGCCTTCGAGCAGGCGCCCATCAGACAGATCGCAACGATCAGGCCCCTGAAGATCTTCATGGACTCACCACGAGATGCCGTAGCGGGCAGCGATCCGGCGGGCCTTCTGCTCGTCGGTTTCGCGCGGCTTCACCGCCGTGCGCGGCTTGACCGGCTTGGCCGCCTCGGTGGGCGCCGTCTGCGTGGTCTGCGTCGATTGCGTGGTCTGCGCGGTGTTCTGCTCGGTGCTGGCGGTATCGTCGTTGGAAGCCATGATGAGCGCGCGGGTTTCTCCGGCATGGGCGGTTGCAGACGCCAGGATGAAGGAAGCGATCAGGATGAATTTGCGCATGGTGGCCCCCCTTTGTTGATAGAGCCACCGTAGTTTTCAGCCTCGCCCTCGTATGTGACCGAAGTCACCCAGCGATGGTGCGCTAACCGTCAAACGCCTCGGACGAACCGCGGCCGGTCCGCGACACCAGCGCGGAATCCGGTTCGGGCAAGGCGTTGCCGGAATCGCGAAACCTGTTGGTGATCGGATAGCGCCGGTCGCGGCCGAAATTCCGCCGCGTCACCTTGACCCCGGGCGCCGCCTGGCGCCGCTTGTATTCGGCAATATTCAGCAGCCGATCGATCCGGGCCACGGTCTCGCGATCGAATCCCGCCGCCACGATCTCCGCCAGCGGCTGTTCGCGCTCCACCAGCCGCTCCAGGATCGCGTCGAGCAGCTCGTAGGGCGGCAACGAATCCTGGTCGGTCTGGTTTTCGCGCAGCTCCGCGGTCGGCGGGCGGGTAATGATGTTGACCGGGATGACCTCGCCGGACGGGCCGCGCGCGCCAGCCGGCTTCCAGGTGTTGCGCAGGCTGGAGAGCCGGAACACCTCGGTCTTGTAGATATCCTTGATCGGATTGAAGCCACCGTTCATGTCGCCGTACAGCGTGGCGTAACCGACCGACATTTCCGATTTGTTGCCGGTGGTGACCACCATGGCGCCGGTCTTGTTGGAGATCGCCATCAGCAGCGTGCCGCGGGTGCGGGCCTGCAGGTTTTCCTCGGTGATGTCGCGCGGCAATCCGGCAAAGGTCGTGGCGAGAATGGCCTCAAAACCGTTCACGGCTTCCGCGATCGGCAATATCTCGTAGCGGATGCCGAGCGCGGAGGCGAGCTTCGCGGCATCGTCGAGCGACACCTGCGCGGTAAAACGAAACGGCAGCATCACCCCGCGCACCCGCTCAGGCCCGAGCGCGTCGACCGCGATCGCCGCGCACAGCGCCGAATCGATGCCGCCGGAGACGCCGAGCAGGACGCCGGGAAAGCCGTTCTTCTGCACGTAGTCGCGCAGGCCCAGCACGCAGGCGGCGTAGTCGCCTTCGTCGCCGTCGAGCACGGGCGCGACCGGCCCGGCGCAGCGCCAGCCGCCCTCGCCTTTGGTCCAGCGCAAGGTGGTGACGCTTTCCTGGAAGGCGGGCAGTTGCGCCGCCAGCGAACGATCGGCATTGAGCACGAACGACGCGCCGTCGAACACCAGTTCGTCCTGGCCGCCGACCTGGTTGAGATAGGCCAGTGGCAGGCCGCTCTCGGTGACGCGGGCGACGGAAATCGCCAACCGGATATCGTTCTTGCCGCGCGCGTAAGGCGATCCGTTCGGCACGATCAGGAGCTCGGCGCCGGTCTCCGCCAGACACTCGACGACGTTTTCATAGTCGGCGGATTCTTCCATCCAGGTGTCTTCGCAGATCGGCACCCCGACCCGTACCCCGCGGATGGTCATCGGCCCGGCGACCGGTCCGCGCGCGAACACCCGCTTCTCGTCAAACACGCCGTAGTTCGGCAGGTTGGCCTTGAAGCGAATGGCGGCCACGCGGCCGTCGTCCAAGAGCGCACAGGCGTTATAGAGCTTGCCGTCATCGACCCACGGGCTGCCGATCAGCATGGCCGGGCCGCCGTCGGCGGTCTCGCGCGCCAGTTCTTCGATCGCGGCGCGGCAGGCGGCCTGGAACGCCGGCTTCAGCACCAGGTCTTCCGGCGGATAGCCGGCGATGAACAATTCGGGAAGTACCACCAGCGCCGCACCAGCCGCCTTCGCCTGGGCGCGGGCGTCGCGGGCCTTTTTGGCGTTGCCGGCGACGTCACCCACGATGGGATTGAGCTGGGCCAGCGTGACGATGAAATGGGCGGAGGTTTCGGTCATGGACCGATGCTGCCCTGCCCGTGCCCGAACTGCAAATGCATGGTTCAGAGCACGCCTATGCGCTCGGCGATGGCGAACAGCCAGAACAGGCCGGCCATCACCAGGGCGACGCCGACCGCCGCCGAGCCCATGTCCTTGACCCGGCCGATCTGCGGATCAAGCTCGGTAGTGAGACGATCGGCCAGTTTCTCGATGGCGGTGTTGAGCAGTTCGACCACCAGCACCAGGGCCACAACCACGACCAGTTCGACGCGGCGCATGGCGGTGACGCCGATCAGCCACGCCGCCGGCAGCGCCAGCACCAGCGCCACCAGTTCTTCACGAATCGCCTGTTCCGAACGGATCGCGAAGGCGAGGCCATTGCGGGTGTTGATGGTGGCTCGCCAGAAACGCAGCAAATTACAATCCCGCAGCCACTGGCATCGGCTTGATCTTGCCGGCGCGCTCCTGCTTCAAAAGTTCGGCGATCAGGAAAGCCATGTCGATCGACTGCTCGGCATTGAGGCGCGGATCGCAGACCGTGTGATAGCGGTCGTTCAGATCCTCGTCGGTGATGGCACGGGCGCCGCCGGTACACTCGGTGACATTCTGCCCGGTCATCTCCAGATGCACGCCGCCGGCATGGGTGCCTTCCGCAGCATGGACCGCGAAGAACGACTTGACCTCGGACAGGATGCGGTCGAACGGCCGGGTCTTGTAGCCGGAGTTCGAGGTGATGGTGTTGCCGTGCATCGGATCGCACGACCAGACCACGCTGCGTCCCTCGCGTTGCACCGCGCGCACCAGCGGCGGAAGCTGGTCGCCGACCTTGTCGGCGCCGTTACGATTGATCAGCGTCAGGCGGCCCGGCTCGTTGTCCGGATTGAGCACGTCGATCAGCCGCAGCAGTTCGTCCGGCTTGAGTGATGGGCCGCATTTCAGCCCGATCGGATTCTTGATGCCGCGGAAATACTCGACATGGCCGTGATCGATCTGGCGGGTGCGATCGCCGATCCAGATCATGTGCCCTGAGGTTGCGTACCAGTCGCCGGAGGTGGAATCGACCCGGGTAAAGGCCTGCTCGTAGCCGAGCAACAGCGCCTCGTGGCTGGTGTAGAAATCGGTGGCGCGCAATTCCGGATGACTCTCGAGATCAAGGCCGCAGGCGCGCATGAAGTTCAGCGCGTCGGAAATCCGGTCCGCCAGTTCCTTGTAACGGCGCGACTGCGGTAAATCCTTCAGGAAGCCGAGCATCCACTGGTGCACGCTGCCGAGATTGGCGAAGCCGCCGGTTGCGAACGCGCGCAAGAGGTTGAGCGTCGCCGCCGATTGCCGATAGGCCATCAACTGGCGCTGCGGATCCGGGGTGCGCGCCTCGGCGGTGAAGGCGATGTCGTTGACGATATCGCCGCGGTAGCTCGGCAGTTCGACGCCATCGTGTTTTTCCAGCGGCGACGAGCGCGGCTTGGCGAACTGCCCGGCAATGCGGCCGACCTTCACCACCGGCAGCGCGCCGGCATAGGTCAGCACCACCGCCATCTGCAGCAGCACGCGGAAGAAATCGCGGATGTTGTTGGCGCCATGCTCGGCAAAGCTCTCCGAGCAGTCGCCGCCCTGCAGCAGAAACGCCTCGCCGGCGGCGACCCGCGCCAATGCCTTCTTCAGGTTGCGCGCTTCACCTGCAAAGACCAGCGGCGGAAACGTCGCCAGCTGGGCCTCGACGTCGCCCAAGGATTTCGCGTCCGGATAGACCGGAATCTGCTGCACCGGCTTGCCGCGCCAGCTATCGGGTGTCCATCGTTCGGACATGACGTTAACTCCTGCAAAAACCGCTACTTATTGGGAGCAGCGGCGGGCCGGGTTATACACAGGCTCTCCCGCCTTCGCCAGTTGGAATTCCATATATTGAGACAAACCCTTGCAGGGTCAGCCGAATTCGCATTTGCTGGACTTGGAGCCTTTTGACCCGGGGGATCGAAGTGGCCGAGACTGCGCTCGACGACGTTTTCGTCGATGATATCAGCTTTCCGGCGACCGACGGTTATGCGTTGGGCGCCTCGCTGTTCTTGCCGCGCGGCGCCAAGAGGCACGCGGTCCTGATCAATTCCGCAACCGCGGTGCCGCGCAAGATCTACAAGGGCTTTGCCAGCTATCTCGCCAGCCGGGGCTGCGCGGTCCTGACCTATGACTATCGCGGCACCGGCGACAGCAGGCAGAAATCGCTGGTCGGCTACAACCA
Organism: uncultured Alphaproteobacteria bacterium; assembly: GCA_963710235.1. GTDB lineage: Bacteria > Pseudomonadota > Alphaproteobacteria > Rhizobiales > Xanthobacteraceae > Bradyrhizobium. The sequence goes on along the minus strand of CAVPZI010000004.1, from coordinate 229,415 downwards.
GCCGAAATCGCTGGTCGGCTTCGAAGCCTCGATGTCGGAATGGGCGGCGCGCGACGTCGCCGCCGCGGTGGCATGGATGCGCGAACGCTACAAGCATCTGCCGCTCAACTATATCGGCCATTCGTTCGGCGGCCAGGCGCTGGGCCTGCTGCCCAACAACACCGAGGTGTCGCGCGCGCTGTTCGTGGCCGCGCAAGCCGGCTACTGGAAAATGCTGGCGTGGCCCGAACGCTACCGCGCCTACGTCCTGCTCAACTTCGTCGGGACGCCCCTCACCCGGCTGATGGGTTACACGCCGGGCTGGAGCGGGATCGGCGAGGACTTGCCGAAGGGCGTTTTCCTGCAATGGACCCGCTGGGTCATGAGCCCGCGCTACATGTTCGACGATCCGGCGCTGCCGGCGCTGAAGAATTTTGCCAACTACCGCGGCACGCTGCGCGCCCTGTGCATGACCGACGATCCATGGGCGACGCGGCCCGCGGTCGAACTGTTGTGCTCGGGGTTTACTGCGACGAAGCCCGATATCGCCACCGTTGCGCCCGCCGACGCCGGTGCCGCCAAGATCGGCCATTTCGGTTTCTTCCGTCCGGAGCACCGCGACACACTGTGGCGTGGCGCCGCGGAATGGCTGCAGGCCGATTGAGAGCATGATCCCCAAAAGCATGCCCTCGGACTTGATCCGAGGGTGGACACCGGTTTTCGGATAGGATCATGCTCACACAATATCCCGCCCTATTCGGCGGCTTCGCGGACGTGGCGCGCGGTGGGGGCGCGCATGGTCACCAGTTCTTCGGCCGCGGTCGGGTGCAGCGCCATGGTGGCGTCGAAATCGGCCTTGGTGGCCTTCATCTTCACGGCGATGCCGATCACCTGCACCAGTTCGGCCGCCTCGGGGCCGACAATATGACAGCCGACCACGCGATCGCTCGTGGCGTCGACGATCAGCTTCATCAGCACGCGGATCTCGCTGCCCGACAGGGTCGCCTTGATCGGCCTGAAAGTGCTCTTGTAGATATCGACGTGGCTGAACTGCGCCCGCGCCTCCGCCTCGGTGAGACCAACGGTGCCGACTTCGGGCTGCGAGAACACGGCGGTGGGAATTTCGGCATAGTCGACCCGGACCGGCCGCTTGCCGAACACGGTGTCGGCGAAGGCGTGACCTTCGCGGATCGCCACCGGCGTCAGGTTGATGCGATGGGTGACATCGCCGATGGCGTAGATATGCGGCACCGACGTCTGTGAAAAGCCGTCGACCGCGATGCCGCCATTGACGGGGTTGAGGGCGACGCCGGCCTTTTCGAGGCCAAGGCCCGCGACGTTGGGATGCCGGCCGATGGCGAACATCACCTGGTCGGAGCCGACGCTCGAACCATTGGACAGATGCGAGGTGAATTCGTGGCCGTGCCTGTCGATGCTGTCGACGGTGCAGCCGGTGAGGATGGTGATGCCCTGCTTTTCCATCTCGGCGCGCAGATGGGCTCGAACGTCTTCGTCGAAGCCGCGCAGGATGTTGTCGCCGCGGTAGACCACCGTCACATCGGAACCGAGGCCGGAAAAAATGCAGGCGAACTCGAGCGCAATGTAACCGCCGCCCTGGATCAGGATGCGCTTCGGCAGCTTTTCGAGATAGAACGCCTCGTTCGACGAAATCACGTGCTCGATGCCCGGGATCGCCTTGCCGTGGTTCGGCGCGCCGCCGGTGGCCACCAGCACATATCTGGCGGTGACGACCTCGCCGCTGGCCAGGCGAAGCGTATGGGCATCGACGAACTCCGCCCGCGACTTGACGATGCGGGCGCCGGATTTCTCGACGTTGGCGGTGTAGATGCCCTCGAGGCGAGCGATTTCCTTGTCCTTGTTGGCGATCAGGGTCGGCCAGTCGAAGGTCGCGGACGGAATGGTCCAGCCGAAACCCGCGGCGTCCTCGATTTCATGATGAACGTGGGAGGCGTACACCAGAAGCTTCTTCGGCACGCAACCGCGGATCACGCAGGTGCCGCCGAAGCGGTATTCCTCGGCGATCATGACCCGCGCGCCGTAGCCCGCAGCAATGCGGGCGGCGCGCACGCCGCCCGAACCACCGCCAATGACAAACAGATCGACGTCGAAATCGGCCATGTCCCGCGCCCCGGGTGAAATCAGGTTAAGTCAGGTTGCGTTCACAGGGGCTTGCCGCGCTTTTTCATTTCCGCCGCAAACTGGTTGTTGATGTCCGCGCCGAAACCCTGCGCCCACTGGTTCATGAAGTTGATGCTGGCGAAGATCGTCTTGGGCTCCTGGGCCAACAGCTTCTGGCCAAGCGGCGACTTGTAGAAGGTGACGAGGTCCTTCAATTCCTGCTCGGTAAAGTCGTTGGCGTAGATCTTCGCCATCTGTTCGAAGATCTCCTTCTCACGACCGGCATTGGTCTGCACCAGCGTGATCGCGACTTCGTTCAGGTCTTTCTGATAGTTCAGGTAGTTTGCCAGGATCGCGTCCTTGGTGCGCTGGATGACGCTGGGGACGGCGTTGACGTACTGCGCACTGACATTCTTCATGGTCAGGATTTCTTTTGCCGCCGCGATGGCGGCCGGCGAGGCCGGCTTGAGTTCCTGGGCCCGGGCCGGCAGGGCTGCAAACGCCAGGATCCCGGCAAATGCGGCGGCAAGCGTAACGGTCGATAGATACTTCATTCGATGCTCCTCGATTGCGGCGCTATGGCCGTTCAATAACGCGAATTCCCTGGGGACCCGCCAGCACGGCCGTGCTTGCAAGACCGATGAAGAGCCCGTGCTCGACAACGCCCGGGATTGCGGCCAACAGGCCGGCGAGGCGTGGCGCATCGGGTATCAGCCCGAGATGGGCATCGATTATCCAGTGGCCGCCATCGGTGACGAAAGCATGGCCGTCAGGCCGCTTTCGGACCAGCATTTGCCCCGAAGCGCCGCAGACCGTGAACGCCTGTGCCATCGCCCGCCGCGTCGCCGCCAGCCCGAACGAAATTACTTCGACCGGCAGCGGAAAGCGGCCCAGTGCCGCCACCCATTTCGAACTCGTCGGCGATCACGATCATCCGGTCCGACGCCGAGGCGACGATTTTCTCGCGCAGCAGCGCCCCGCCGCCGCCCTTGATCAGGTTGAGCGCGCCGTCGATCTCATCGGCGCCATCCACCGTCAGGTCGAGCCGGTCGAGATCGTCAAGGGTCGAGAGCGGCACGCCGCAGCGCTGCGCGTCGGCGCGCGTCGCCTCCGAGGTCGGCACGCCGATCACCTTGAGGCCGCCTTTGACCCGTTCGCCCAACAGCTCGACGAAATGCTTCGCGGTCGAGCCGGTACCGAGACCGAGCTTCATGCCGTCACGAACCGCCTCGAGCGCCCGGGCTGCCGCCCGCCGTTTCAGTTCGTCCATGTTCATGAACGCCGCTATCCCCTTGAGAGCAAGCCGCCACCGGCAATCGAGGCGCATATCTAGCTTCGATTTCCGGCAAGGAACAGGGAGCTTTTCGAATTCAGCATGATGTTTTCGGAAAACCGGTAGCCGCTTTTCCGGATCATGCTGTGCCGCCTTTTCGGCAAATCGGCCCCACCCCGCATCAGGCCCCCTTGCATGATGCTGCGGAGCCCGGTAGCGATCCGCGATGGTTTCCCGGGGCATCGTTGTATTCGATCTGGACGGCACGCTGGTCGACACCGCTCCCGACCTCGTCAACGCCCTCAATTACATCCTGAACCGCGAAGGCCTGCCCGCGGTGCCGGTGGCATCGGCGCGCAAGGCGATCGGCGCCGGCGCACGCAGCCTGATCGAGCGCGGACTGGAGCTGGAAGGCCGCTCCATGAGCCCGGACGACGTCACCCGGCTGACCGGCGATTTCATCGACCATTATGCCGCCCACATCGCCGATAAATCCCGCCCGTTCGAGGGGCTGGAAGCCGCGCTCGACGACCTGTCCGGACGCGGCTATCGCTTCGCGGTGTGCACCAACAAGCTCGAATGGCTGTCGAAGCGGCTGCTCGACCAGTTGGGCCTGAGTGGGCGGTTTGCGGCAATCTGCGGCGCCGATACGTTCGGCGTCTCCAAGCCCGATCCGGTCATCCTGCGGCAGACGGTAGCGCTGGCCGGCGGATCGCTCAATTCGGCGGTCATGGTCGGCGACGCCGGGCCGGATATCGGCGTGGCGCGACGCGCCGGTATTCCGGTGATCGGGGTTGAGTTTGGCTACACCGAAGTGCCGATCGCCGAGCTCAAACCGGACCGGCTGATCGGCCACCTGCGCGAGCTGCCGGCGGCGGTCGAAAACCTGAACGGCGTCGCCCGCCCCAAGTAAGCCATTGAAATATCATATATTTTATACGACGTCCGAACGTTAACCAAAAATTAACGACGACCGTCCGGACGGTTGCGCCAGGGGTCTGACGCTCCTATGGTCGCAGCCGGGACTGCGGCGGTAAGCCGCAACAGTAAGTGACGGATGGACCATGCGTCGTGTCATCGTGATTGCCGCAGCTAGTCTCGGCTTGGCCGGCTGTAGCTCATTTTCCTCGTTTTCCCTGGATTCGTTCAAGTCGCCGCCGCCGACCGTCAGCGTGCAGCTCGAACTCGATGCCTCCCGGCGCCGACGCCCGCACCTCCCTTGGCCCCAGTTGCAAGACCCCCTGCTCGGTGCCGGTCACGACCGATGGCAGCTTCAGCGTCGCCTTCACCCTCAACAGATACGTGCCCATGACCATCCCGGTTACGGTGACGCGGAACCCCGGTGACTTCACCACGCCGGCCTCGACCACCATCGATCCCAATCCGGTCATGGCGGAACTGCAGCCGCTTAAGCCGCCGAAGGTGGTCAAGAAAATGGTGAAAAAGCGCAAACCGGCGGCGGCCGCTCCTGCCCCGAACGCGGCGCCCGACGCCGGTTCGCCGTTCCCGCCGCCCAGCGCGCCCCCGCCCCCTGCGCGTTAAAGCAGGACCTATTCGCGAATGGCCGTTTGCGTTGGCACTGCAGCACGCAACGCGCGATTGTGTGCGGCGCCGGTCATGCCTACATTGTAGCGGCACGGCTACACCGTGCGACATGACCCAATTTGCCAGGCGCGCGTGAATGAACGAACCCATGATGAACTCTTCGGACCACGCCTCGCCGGCGATGATAGACCCCTTTGGCCGGGCGATCAGCTATCTGCGCGTCTCGGTCACCGACCGTTGCGACCTGCGCTGTTTCTACTGCATGTCGGAAGACATGACGTTCCTGCCCAAGGCGGACCTGCTGACGCTGGAGGAACTCGACCGGCTGTGTTCGGCCTTCATCGCTAAGGGGGTGCGCAAGCTGCGCCTGACCGGCGGTGAGCCGCTGGTCCGGCGCAACATGATGTCGCTGGTGCGTTCGCTGTCGCGCCACCTCGGCAGCGGCGCCCTGGACGAACTGACGCTGACCACCAATGGTTCGCAGCTGGCCCGCTTCGCCGCCGAATTGCGCGATTGCGGCGTGCGCCGTGTCAACGTTTCGCTCGACACGCTGGATCCGGCCAAGTTCCGCGCCATCACCCGCTGGGGAGATCTCGACAAGGTGCTGGGCGGGGTCGAGGCGGCGCGCGCCGCGGGCCTTGCCGTCAAGATCAACGCCGTCGCGCTCAAGAACATGAACGAGGACGAGATCCCCGATCTGATGCAGTGGGCCCACGGCAAGGGAATGGCGCTGACGCTGATCGAAGTGATGCCGATGGGCGATATCGGCGGTGGCCGCATCGACCAGTATGTGCCGCTGTCCCTGCTGCGGGCCCGCCTCGCCGCGCGCTACACCCTGACCGACATCGACGAAAATACCGGCGGCCCCGCCCGCTACGTGCGGGTCGCCGAGACCGGCGGCAAGCTCGGCTTCATCACCCCGATGACGCATAATTTCTGCGAGTCCTGCAATCGGGTGCGCATCACCTGCACCGGCACCCTGCACACCTGCCTCGGCCACGAAGACGCCTCCGACCTGCGCAAGCCGCTGCGGGCCTCCGACGACGACCGGCTGCTCGGCGAGGCCATCGATCGCGCCATTGGGCTCAAGCCCAAGGGCCACGATTTCATCATCGACCGCCGGCACAACCGCCCCAGCGTCAGCCGCCACATGAGCGTTACCGGCGGCTGAAGGTTAACGGTGGCCGGCGTGCAAATACCGCCGGATTATCAACAAACTTCCAATTGACGGCGGCGACATGCGCTGGAATGGTGCGGCCGCTTCATGCTAGCTCGGCTCGATAAGCCGCCTGTGTCCGAGCGACACGGCCAAGACAGCAGCAAGCTTTGGGGAGGCTATCGTTGCAATCGCTCCTGAAAATGAGCCGCGGAATCGATGCGTTCACGAGATGGACGGGTAAACGCCTGGCGTGGCTGATCCTGGTCGCCGTGATCGTGTCGGCGCTCAACGCGATCGTCCGCAAGGCCTTCGACACCTCTTCGAATTCCTGGCTCGAACTCCAATGGGTGCTGTTCAGCATCGTATTCCTGCTGTGCTCGCCCTGGACGCTGCTCGACAACGAGCATATCCGGATCGACATCGTCAATCAGATGCTGCCGAAGCAAGTACGCAACATCATCGACATTATCGGCCATGGGCTTTTTCTGCTGCCGCTGACGATCGTCATGATCATCACGGGGGGACCGTTCTTCATGCGCTCGGTCGAGATCAACGAGCAGTCGGGCAACGCAGGCGGCCTGCCGCAATGGCCTGCCAAGTCGCTGATCATCATCGGTTTTACGTTCCTGCTGGTGCAGGGCATATCCGAACTGATCAAGCGCGTCGCGGTCCTGCGCGGACTCATCCCTGATCCGCATGCAACACAAGTTAATGCCATCGAGGCCGAGGTCGAGCACCTCGTCGAGGCAATCGAAAAACGCTGAGCGCTGCGCGCGCTCTCCGGGGGAAATAGATGGAAGCATTCCTGATCGCGAACATGGCGCCCATTATGTTTGCGGCGCTTGTCGTTTTCCTGTTGCTTGGTTATCCGGCAGCATTCTCGCTCGGAGCGGTGGGACTGATCTTCGCCCTGCTCGGCATCCAGCTCGGCGAGTTCCGCCCGGATTTCCTGCAGGCGCTTCCCGATCGCATCTACGGCGTGATGAACAACGACACGCTGCTTGCGATTCCGTTCTTCACCTTCATGGGACTGGTGCTCGAACGATCCGGCATGGCGGAGGATCTGCTCGATACGATCGGGCAATTGTTCGGCACCATCCGGGGCGGCCTCGCTTACGCGGTCGTGTTCGTCGGCGCGCTGCTCGCGGCCACCACCGGCGTGGTCGCCGCCTCGGTGATCTCGATGGGGCTGATCTCGCTGCCGATCATGTTGCGCTACGGTTACGATCGTCGCCTTGCGACCGGCATCATCGCGGCTTCGGGTACGCTGGCGCAGATCATCCCGCCATCCCTGGTGCTGATCGTGATGGCCGACCAGCTCGGCAGGTCGGTCGGCGACATGTACGAGGGCGCCTTCATCCCAGGGCTGGTGCTGGCGGGCATTTACGCCTTATACGCGTTCGTCGTTACGCTGATCTTTCCAAAGGCAGCGCCCGGCTTGCCGGCGGAGGCGGTCGGCTTTCGCGAGCAAAGCGGCAGCCGCGGGTTGCTTTCGCTGGGCATGCTGTTCATCGCCAGTTGCGTGTTCGGCTGGTTCATGATGCGCAACTCCGAGACCCACGGCGCCGACTTTGTCGTGCTCAGCATGTTCTTCGGCATCCTGTTCGCGTTCTTCACCGCCGTCGTGAACTGGATCATCGACAAGCTCACCGGATTCCGATTCCTGTCGCGGATGGCGCAGCAGACCACATTCGTGATGGTCCCGCCGTTGTTCCTGATCTTCCTGGTGCTCGGCACCATCTTCATCGGCGTCGCGACACCGACGGAAGGCGGGGCGATGGGCGCTTCAGGGGCGCTCATTCTCGGGGCTGCCAAGCGCCGGCTGAGCTGGGATCTGGTCCGCCAGGCGGTGGAATCGACCGCCAAGCTGTCCGCCTTCGTGGTCTTCATCCTGGTCGGCGCCCGGGTGTTCTCGCTGACTTTTTACGGTGTGAACGGTCACGTGTGGGTCGAACATCTGCTGACCTCCCTGCCCGGTGGCCAGGTCGGCTTTCTCATTTTCGTCAATGCGTTTGTGTTCGTGCTCGCCTTCTTCCTCGATTTCTTCGAACTCGCCTTTATCGTGATCCCGCTGCTGGGGCCGGCCGCGGAGCACCTCGGCATCGATCTGATCTGGTTCGGCGTCATCCTCGGCGTCAACATGCAGACGTCGTTCATGCACCCGCCGTTCGGCTTCGCCCTGTTTTACCTGCGCTCCGTGGCACCGAAGGATTCCTACCTCGATCGCGTTACCGGAAAGCGCATGGATGCGGTAACGACGGGCCAGATTTATTGGGGTGCGGTGCCGTTCGTTGTCATCCAGGTCGTCATGGTATTGCTGGTCATCCTGTTCCCGTCGATGGTGATGCACTACAAGGGTGCGGCGTCGACGATCGATCCGAACACCATCAAGATCGAGATCCCGCAGATGGAAGCGCCGCCGCTTGATTTCGGTCCCCCGGCAAAGTGACAGCCGGCTTGCCCGGCGCAAACAGGAAACCCGGAGCTTTCGCTCCGGGTTTCCTTTGACCTCGACCGTTGACCATCAGCCTTGCGAGTGGCGCGCCATGAAATTGTCGTAGCCGATTTCCGCAACCTGGAACCATTGATATCCGTTGTTCGAGAAGTTCGTCATCGAATCGTAGACCTTCTTGAAGCTTTCGTTGGTGGTCGCGATTTCGCTGTGCAATTCCTTGGCGGCCTTGAAGCAGGCGTCCATGATCGCCGGCGAGAAGCCGTGCAGCTTGGTGCCGCCGGCAAGCAGCCGCCGTAGCGCCGGCGGATTGACAACGTCGTATTTCGCCATCACCCAGGTGTTGGCAAGGTGGCCGGCCTGCTCGAGAATCGCCTGGTAGTGTTTGGGCAGCGCATTCCATTTGTCGAGATTGACGAAGGCAAACAGCATCGAGCCGCCTTCCCACCAGCCGGGATAGTAGTAGTGCGGCGCCACTTTGTAGAAGCCGAGCTTCTCGTCGTCATAGGGGCCGACCCATTCCGCCGCGTCGATGGTGCCTTTTTCCAGCGCCGGATAGATGTCACCGGCGGCGATCTGCTGCGGGACGGCGCCGAGCTTCTGCAAAACCCGGCCGGGAAAGCCGCCGATACGCATCTTCAGACCCTTCAGGTCATCGACCGAGTTGATCTCCTTGCGGAACCAGCCGCCCATCTGGCAACCGGTGTTGCCGGCAAGCAGCGACATGCAGTTGTATTTCTTGTAGAACTCGTTGAGCACTTCCTTTCCGCCACCAAGCGTGTACCAGCCCTGGTTCAGCCGCGCGTTGGGGCCGAATGCGACCGAGGTTCCGAAGGCGAAGGTGGGATCCTTGCCGAAGTAGTAATACGACGCGGTGTGGCCGATCTCGACGGTGCCGTTCTGCACGGCATCGACGATCGCCAGACCCGGCACGATCTCGCCGGCGGCGAACGGCTGAATTTGAAACTTGTTGTCGGTCGCTTCCGCAACGGCCTTGGCCAGGACTTCAGCGCCGCCGTACAGGGTATCGAGCGATTTCGGCCAGCTAGTCGGCATGCGCCATTTGATTTCGGGCATCGATTGCGCGATCGCCGGAGCGGCAACGGTTGCGGCACCCGCAACGCCCAATCCCGTGACCTTGATGAAGTCGCGTCGTTTCATTGATTTCTCCCTTTTGATGATTGTGTGTTGATGCGGCCTTCTTCCTGAAGCCTGTTCAGAGCTTGTAGCATCCCGCCTCCGATTTCCAGATCGAACTGGGTTGCCGCAGCGCAAAAAGCCCGGCCGTCATGCGACGGCCGGGCGTTAGACTTTAGTCTTTCGTCTTGCGCGGATTTAGCCGCGGGTACGCGAGCGGATCATGAAGCTGTCGAAGGTGTACTCGGCGACCTGCCACCACAGATACTGGTCGGAGCGATAGGCCTGCATGGCGTCGATGGACTTCTTGAAGTCGGCGTTCTGGGCCGAGATTTCGCCCCACAGTTCGTTGGTGGCCTTGAGGCAGGCATCCAGCACTTCGTTGGTGAACGGCCGCAGCTGGGTGCCGCCGGCGACCAGACGCTTCAACGCCGAGGGGTTCTGCATGTCGTAACGCGCGGCCATCCAGCTGTTGGCGTTCGCCGCGGCGTTGGAGACGATGGCCTGATAACTCTTCGGCAGCGATTCCCACTTCTCCAGATTGCAGAAGGCATGGACCATCGGGCCACCTTCCCAGAAGCCGGGGTAGTAGTAATATTTGGCGACCTTCTGGAAGCCGAGCTTCTCGTCGTCATAGGGACCGACCCATTCGGCCGCATCGATGGTGCCCTTTTCCAACGAAGGATAGATATCGCCGCCGGCGAGTTGCTGCGGCACCACGCCGACCTTCTGCAACACCTGACCGGCGATGCCGCCGATCCGGAATTTGAGGCCGGATAGATCGGCGACAGTCTTGATTTCCTTGCGGAACCAGCCGCCCATCTGGGTGCCGGTGTTGCCGCAGGCAAAGCCGATCACGCCGAACTTCTTGAAAAACTCGTTGCCGAGCTCCATGCCGCCGCCCTGATACCACCACGAATTCTGCTGGCGTGCGTTGAGCCCGAACGGTACCGATGCGTAGATCGCAAATGTCGGATCCTTTCCGACGTAATAATACGACACCGTGTGACACATCTCGATGGTGTTTTTGGAAGTTGCGTCGAGTGCCTGCAAGCCCGGCACAAGCTCACCCGCCTGGAAGACCTGGATCTGAAACTTGTTGTCGGTCATTTCCGCGACTTGCTTGGCGAAGTACTCCGCTCCGCCGTAAATCGTGTCGAGCGACTTCGGAAAACTCGACGTCAACCGCCATTTGATCTCGGGCGAAGATTGGGCGATCGCCGGCGAGGCCACGGCGGTCACGGCCGCTCCGGTTGCCGACACTTTCAAGAAATCACGACGCTTCATTCAGGTCTCTCCTTATTTTATTATGCTATTATCGTGCTGTTTATTGCGGGCGTTTTCCCGGAATTTCGCTGGATTTTCCTTAAGGAGCCTGTCCCACGGCGCGGCTCATTGGCGTGCCGCCGACGAACTCCTCGGGAGGGCCGGTCTAACACGGTTGCCGATATGCGGATATGCACGGCGCAGCGTCACGGTGCCATTTAAACGAAAGTCGAATGCGGTGATTTTGCCGGCCGCAGCCACGAAATCGCCTCATGCCGCAGCAATGGCGCCGTGCAGCCGATCCCTGACCTTTTGACCGATCGCGCGGTAGATCGCCGCGTGCGGGCCATCCGGATCGCTTTCCACCACCGGGGTGCCCGAATCGGACGTGGCGCGAATTGCCATGTGCAGTGGAACCTCGCCGAGAAACGGCACGCCCAGCCGATCGGCCTCATGCCGCGCGCCGCCGTGCCCGAAGATGTCCGAACGCGTGCCGCATTGCGGGCACTCGAAGTAGCTCATGTTCTCGACAATGCCGAGCACCGGCACGTTGACCTTGGTGAACATGGCGAGCCCGCGCCGCGCGTCGATCAGCGCGAGGTCCTGCGGCGTCGAAACGATGATGGCGCCCTTGAGCGGCACGTTCTGCGCCAGCGTCAGTTGCGCGTCGCCGGTACCCGGCGGCATGTCGACCACCAGGATGTCGAGCGTGCCCCAGGCGACGTCGCGCAACATCTGGGTGATCGCCGACATCACCATCGGGCCGCGCCAGATCATCGCGGTGTCTTCCTCGACCAGAAAGCCGATCGACATGATGGCAAGCCCGAAGCGCGAATGCGGGATCATCTTCCTGTCGTCGCCAAGTTGCGGCTTGTCGCGAAGACCGGTCAGCCGCGGCACCGAGGGGCCATAGATATCGGCGTCGAGCAGGCCGACCCGCAAGCCGAGATCGCGCAGGCCAAGCGCTAGGTTGAGCGCGGTGGTGGATTTGCCGACCCCGCCCTTGCCCGACGCCACCGCAATGACCGCGGCAATCCCGGGAATTTCGGCCTGTCGCGACATCGGCGAACCCGATTGCGGATTTTGCGGCGGCCGGTGGGTCGAGACGTTCGGCACCCCCGGCGGCGCATGCCGGTGCGGCGGCGGCGCTGCCGCGGCAGCACCGGGCTTGCGTTCGGCGGTGAGCGCGATCATCGCGGTGGAGACACCCGGAATGGCGCGCACGGTGGTCTCCGCCTGGGCGCGGACGCTCTCCCAGGCGCGGGCCTCGGCGGCATCGACGTTGATGGAGAAGAACACCTTGCCGTCACTGACCGCGATTTCGGACAGCACGTTGGCGTTGGTCAACGGCACGCCGCGCGGCGAGCTCACCTTGGCCAACGCATCGAGCACCTGCTGCCTGGTCACGCTCAAACCTGTCCTCCTGGTTGTCGGGTTCGGATCTGCGCACTTAGGCCAATTCCATCCCGCGTGCATACCGGTTTATGCGCCGATCAGGGCTGCGCAAGTGGGTAGCCGGAGACGGCCGGTCCGGCACCGTCCATCGTCGCCCATAACACATTGTTATTACGAGCTTTTTTTAATTTGATGCGGATCGTGCGGCTGCATGACACAACTGGCCGGAATCGATGAGGTTTCACCATGCCGAACGCACCCGACCAGGCGTCTTTCGGAAAGCCGGGCACCGGCGAGCTGCCGGTAACCGCTGATGATGTGCGGGCCGCGGCGGCGACCATCGATGGCGCCATCATCGAGACCGCTTGCAACCAGAGCCGCACGCTCGGCGCCATTGCCGGCTGCCGTCTCTGGCTCAAATTCGAGAACCTGCAGTTCACCGCCAGCTTCAAGGAGCGCGGCGCGCTGAACCGCCTCACCGCGCTGACGGAAGACGAGCGAAAGCGCGGCGTCATCGCCATGTCGGCCGGCAACCACGCGCAGGGCGTCGCCTATCACGCGAGGCGCCTCGGCATTGCGGCGACCATCGTGATGCCGAACGGCACGCCGATGGTGAAAATCGAGAACACCCGGCGGCATGATGCCGAGATCGTCATTCATGGCGAGACCCTGGAGCAATGCGCCGAATTCGCCCATGCGCACGGCGAGAAGCACGGCATGACGCTGATCCATCCCTACGACGATCCGCTGATCATCGCCGGCCAAGGCACCATCGCGCTGGAGATGCTCAAGGCGGTGCCGGAGCTCGACACCCTGGTGGTTCCGATCGGCGGCGGCGGGCTGATCTCCGGAATCGCGGTGGCGGCCAAATCGATCAAGCCTGAACTGCGCATCGTCGGCGTGCAGGCACAGCTCTATCCGTCGATGTACAACGTCATCAACAATCAGCATCTGCCGATGCGCGGCGACACGCTGGCGGAAGGCATCGCCGTCAAGGCAGCGGGCCGGATTACCACGCAGATCATCCGCTGCCTGGTCGACGACATCATCCTGGTCAGCGAGGACCAGATCGAGCGCGCGGTGGCGATGCTGATATCGATCGAAAAGACCGTGGTCGAAGGTGCCGGCGCAGTTGGCCTCGCCGCCATTCTGGCGGCGCCGGAACGTTTTGCGGGACACGCGGTCGGCCTGGTGCTGACCGGAGGCAACATCGATACCCGGCTAATCGCCTCGGTCCTGACCCGCGAACTCGCCCGCGAGGGACGCCTGACGCAACTCGCCATCGACATCGTCGACCGCCCCGGACAACTGGCCGGCGTCGCGGCGCTTTTGGCGGAAGCCGGCGCCAACATCATCGAGGTTTCGCACCAGCGAACGTTTTCCGACCTGCCAGCCAAGGGCACCTTGCTCGAAGTCGTGATCGAGACCCGGGACCGCGCCCACCGCGATGAAGTGATGGCGAAGCTTGCCGCCGCGGGTTATCGCGCGTGGTTGCCGGCCAATCGTTGAGCAGAGTGCGCGTTACCCCTGCTCTTTCGCCGCCTCGTAATTCAGTTCGATCATGACGCCGTTGGGATCGGTGACGAAGATCTGCCACAGTTCGCCACCCGGCACCTGGCGGGTGTCGAACGCCATTCCCCGGGAGGCGAGCCGCTGCTTCATGCCATTGAAATCGCGGCTGGCGAACGCGACATGGTGAACCACGCCGGAATCCGGCTTCTGCGGCTCGGAGGTCGGCGAGATGTCGACCAGGTGCACCACCGCTCGGCCTTCGCTGTACATCCATGCGCCGGGGAACGAGAAGTTGGGCCGGTCGCCATTTTGCAGGCCCAGAATGTCCTCGTAGAACTTCACCGTATCGGCAAGCCGGCGGGTCCGGATGTTGAAATGGTCGAGCATGCCCACGCTCATGCGACGTCGCTCCCTTTGCTTTTGCAGCCTTGATTATCGCGCCGTTCTAGCACAAAACCGTGGCCGCCCGCCAATGCCGGGCGTTGCCCCGCGGCGTGCAGCATCCATGCCCGGGGCACCCTGTTCCATCGCCACGGTTCGGCCTCTTCGACACCCACGGCCGGACAAAACCTGTCAGGTAATCAACATGGCTAAAGTCGCTTTTATCGGTCTTGGCGTCATGGGCTTCCCCATGGCTGGACACCTCGCCACCAAGGGCGGCCATGAGGTGACGGTCTTCAACCGCACGCCGGCCAAGGCCAAGGCGTGGGCGGAAAAATTCGGCGGCCGCGCGGCGCCGACGCCCAAGGCCGCCGCCGAAGGCCAGGATTTCGTCATGGCCTGCGTCGGCAATGACGACGACCTGCGCGCCGTCACGATCGGCGCCGACGGCGCCTTCGCCGGCATGAAGGCCGGCAGCGTCTTCGTCGATCACACCACGGCTTCGGCGGAAGTGGCACGCGAACTCGACAAGGCTACCAAGGGCCAGTTCAAGTTCATCGACGCGCCGGTGTCCGGCGGCCAGGCCGGGGCCGAGAACGGTGCGTTGACGGTGATGTGCGGCGGCACTGAAGACGCCTACAAGCGCGCCGAACCGGTCATCATGGCCTATGCCAAGATGTGCAAGCTGCTCGGTCCCACCGGTTCAGGCCAGTTGACCAAGATGGTCAACCAGATCTGCATCGCCGGTCTCGTCGAAGCGCTGTCGGAAGGAATCCATTTTGCCAAGAAGGCGGGGCTTGATGTCCACGCGGTGGTGGAAACCATCTCCAAGGGCGCCGCGCAATCGTGGCAGATGGAGAACCGCTACAAGACCATGAACGACGGCAAGTTCGATTTCGGCTTCGCGGTGGAATGGATGCGCAAGGACCTGTCGATCTGCCTGGCCGAGGCACGCCGCAACGGCGCCAGCCTTCCCGTCACGAGCCTCGTCGACGCGTTCTACTCGGAGGTCGAGAAGATCGGCGGCCGGCGCTGGGACACCTCGAGCCTGCTGGCGCGGCTCGAACGTTAATCTTACGATTCTTTGCATACTGGCGCGGCCGGACTTTCGATCCGGCCGCGCAATGCATTTTTATTGAGTTATTTCAATAGACTACGCGGACATCCGGCCGCCATCGCCAATTCCGGGCTCACGAAAAATTAAGTCCGCATTAACCCGATTATCCGGCTGTTTAAGGCACCTCTTAATGATTTGGCGCCAGAGATAGATGCTGCGAAAAGTCGACGCGGCTGCGTGCAGGATTTGTGTTGGTTGATGAGTGAGTCCGCCGATAAACCCGAAGTGGTTCAGCTTCCGGTTGAGCCCCCGGCCGTGGCACCCCCGCGCAACCGGCGTGCGGCGGCGTTGCGGGTTCGCGAGGCGCGCGACCGCCTGACCTCGACCAGCGGCACCCGCCCCGCCTTCGATCGTGAATTACTGCGGCAATATGCCGAGACCCGGCTGTCGGCGTCGCTGGTGGTGATGCTGCTGGTGGTGGCGACCGGCCTGTTGTTCGGGCTGTGGATCGAGCCGCTGTCGGCCGCGGCCTGGACCTGCGGCATCCTGTGCCTGCACGCCCTGATCATCCGCAACTGCAACCGCTTCCTCGGCGAGCCATCCTCGCCGGCCGGCACCCGGAAGTGGCGGCTGCGCTTCGTCCTGCTCGACCTGATATATGGGCTGTGCTGGACCGTCATTCTGGTGCATCCCACCAACGTCGACGTGGTCTCCAACACGCTGCTGATGTTCCTGATGCTGCTGGTGGTGGCGGTATCGAGCATGCTGGCGGCGAGCCTGCCGATCGCGGCCTTCGCCGCCACCGCACCGGTGACGCTGGGCATCGCCGCCAACTTCATCCTGCGCGGCACCTTCGACAACTACGCGCTCGCCCTGATTGCCATCGCCGCCGAAGGCTACTTCGCGCTTTTGGCGCACCGGCTGCATTCGACGACGCTGGCGACCCTCGAAGCCCGCGCCGAGAAGGACGCGCTGATCGGCGAACTCGAACAGGCCAAGGCGATTTCCGACGAGGCGCGGCATCGCGCCGAGGCCGCCAACGTCGCCAAGTCGCGATTCCTCGCCCAGATGAGCCACGAGCTGCGAACGCCGCTGAATGCCATCCTCGGATTTTCCGAAGTGATGAAGAGCGAGATCTTCGGCGCACATGCGGTGCCGGTCTACAAGGACTATTCCGCCGACATCCATAATTCCGGCGTGCACCTCTTGAACCTGATCAACGAGATCCTCGACCTGTCGCGGATCGAGGCCGGACGATACGAACTCAACGAGGAAGCGGTCTCGCTGGTGCATGTGGTCGCCGACTGCCATCACCTGTTGAAGCTGCGCGCCTCGAGCCGCGGCATCACCATCCACGAGGTGTTCGAGCAGGGCATGCCGCGGATCTGGGGCGACGAGCGCGCCACCCGGCAGATCGTGCTGAACCTGTTGTCGAACTCGATCAAGTTCACGCCGCAGGGCGGCGAGATCTGGCTGAAGGTGGGCTGGACCGCGTCGGGCGGCCAGTATCTCAGCGTCAAGGATACCGGGTCGGGGATCGCCGAGGATGAAATTCCGATCGTGCTGGCGTCGTTCGGCCAGGGCTCCAATTCGATCAAGTCCGCCGAACAGGGCGCCGGCCTCGGGCTGCCGATCGCCAAGAGCCTGATCGACATGCATGGCGGAACCTTTACGCTGAAATCCAAGATTCGCATCGGCACCGAAGTGATCGTTACCTTCCCGCCGGAGCGCGTGATGTCGGCGCTGGCGCCGATGGCCGAGGAAGCGCCGCCGATCCAGCCCGAAACCTATGCCTCCAGCGCCGACGAAAAGCGCCGGGCCCGCAACAAACCGATCATGAGCGCCGGCACCGGACTGTGAGTGATATGAGCTTGCGCAAGCCATTCGTTTCGCTTCAATGTTCCACCCATGAGCAAAGAGACGCCGTGCATCGCAGTCTGCCTCATCGACCCCAGGACCAGCCTTTGTTTCGGCTGCGGTCGCACCCTGCCCGAAATCGCGCGCTGGCATCGGATCGAGCGCGCCGAACGGCTGGCCATCATGGCAACGCTGCCGGCGCGCATGGCCGACGCCGGTCTCACCCCGCTCGGGGCAGCCGCCAGATCGGACCACAACGCCAGCTGACGACAGGTGCGCGGTGAGCCGGGTTCTGCTGCTCATTGTGGTGCTGGCGGCGACGATGGTCGCGGCACTGACCTATGGCGATCCGCAGCAGATCGCCGAAGCCAAGACCCTGGTCTCCGACATGCTGCGCAAGCCGTCGCCGCGGGCGGTTCAGGTTGCGCGTGGCCAGAGCGGAGAATTCGCGCTGCGCGCCAACATCAACGGCGTCAGCGCGCCGATGGTGGTGGACACCGGCGCCACCAGCGTGGTGTTGACATTCGAAACCGCCAAGGCGGCCGGACTGCCGCTGGAGCTTCTGGAGTATGACGTCGACCTCGAGACCGCCGGCGGCCGCACCCACGCCGCGCGGTTGACGCTCGACCGCCTCGCCATCGGCAAGCTGGTCGAACGCTCGGTTCCGGCGCTGGTGGTTCCGCGCGGCCAGATGAAGACCAACCTGCTCGGCATGAGTTTCCTGGACCGGCTGGAAAGCTGGGAAGTGCGCGCCGATCGCCTGATGCTGCGCGGTTATCCCTGAGCTATGCCGCGGCAGCTGCGGCGACTGTCGCGTCGTCGACCAGCGCCATCGCGTCGCGCAGCACGTTGACGCCGGCAGCGGGCTTGACGCCGTTCTCGGCAAGATGGCGGCGGAACGCCCGCGCCCCCGGCACGCCGTGGAACGCGCCGACGAAATGCCGCGTGATCGCATGCAGCCGGGTGCCGCGTGCAAGTTGCGCCTCGATGTAGGGCATCATCGCTTCGAGAGCCTGCTTCATGGCGGCGTGCGGCGCGGCTTCACCGAACAATTCCGGATCGGCGCGCAGCAATCGCCAGGGCTCCTGATAGGCCGCGCGTCCGAGCATGACGCCGTCGACATGGACAAGATGCTGCCGCGCCTCGTCGATGCCGGCGATGCCGCCGTTGATGATCACCGGAAGCTGCGGCAACGCGGCCTTGAGGCGATAGACCCGTGCATAGTCGAGCGGCGGGATGTCGCGATTTTCCTTCGGCGACAATCCGTTGAGCCACGCCTTGCGGGCGTGCACGATCAGCGCGTCGACGCCGGCGGCGACCACGCCCTGCGCCAGCGTATCCAGCGCCAGTTCCGGATCCTGGTCATCGATGCCGATCCGGCACTTGACGGTGACGGGAATGCCGACCGCGTTCTTCATCGCGGCAACGCCCTGCGCCACCAGCTCCGGTTCCGCCATCAGGCAGGCGCCGAAGCGGCCGTCCTTCACCCGGTCCGACGGACAGCCGACATTGAGATTGATCTCGTCGTAGCCAAAATCCTCGCCGATCCGTGCGCAGGTAGCGAGATCGCGCGGATCCGAACCGCCGAGCTGCAGCGCCAGCGGATGCTCGCTCACATCGAAGCCGAGCAGACGCGCCCGGTCGCCATGGAGGATGGCGCCGGTGGTCAGCATCTCGGTGTAGAGCCGCCCACGCCGGGTCAACAGACGGTGGAACACCCGGCAATGCCGGTCGGTCCAGTCCATCATCGGGGCGACGGAGAAGCGGTGGCGCAACATATTGTTTTCATTACACTTAGCCGTCCTTGTCGGTCCAATTGATTTTGCTCCGACGGACAGTCTGAGGAGCCAGAGCTAAAGCATTTTCCATTCTTTTCAAAGGCTTGATCCGATCACCGGATGAATTTCGCTCGTTTCAACCTCGCCCAGTAATGCATGACAGTACCAGAATGCCCGCGCAGTGCCGCGCCTCGACCGCACGCTTTGGCTGCGCCAACAACGCCAGTTCGTCGAATTTCAAAATGGCAATCGCGCCGTTACGCCGAGCCCTGAGCGATCAGCGATCCGCGCGAAACGGATACAGGTTCGTTCGGCGTAACTGCGCGATCAGCAAACAGCCTGGCCGCGCAGCGTTACGCCTCGCGGATTGCACCGCCCCACCCGGTTCCCCGTCAGCGACTTCACATTGCCCGCATCGTGGGCAGCATGCGGCTGCAAGTTTGTGCATGTCCTCGCGACGCTCCTTTCAGCGGTGGTCGCTCCTTGCTCAATTCCCCTTGATGCAGAACGCCTTGAGCATGTTCTGGTGTCTGGCACGATCGATGCATCGAGATTGCCAGCGCTGGTCGCCCGTGGCGATTATTGCGGTTGGCGTGCCGCTCGTTGTCCAGATGACGCGAATGCCGCGATACCCCGACGCCAGAACCGCCTTTTCCGATCGAGACACCCTTCGCCGCCGCCACGCGACCGCGGACGCGTCCCGTCGCGCCCGTTCCTACCCGAGGTGATGACAACAGGAGAGAGATCATGTGTGACAGATATGGCTGCGCGACCCTTCCCGACCTGAAGACGCTCGACTTCAGCCGCCGCAATTTTCTCAAGGCCACCGGCCTGACGACCCTCACCATGGCGGTCGGCCCAGGCATGCTCTCTCAGGCGCTCGCGGCCGACACGACAGTCAAGGGAACGCATGGCAACGGCTTCTGCAACCTCAACTTCTTCCTCGCCCACGCGCTGCAGGCGGCGAAGGACGACGGCGTCATCATCGACTTCGTGAACACGCCGACCTTCGCCGAGCAGGTGACATTCCTCGGCATGGGGCAGGTCGATCTCTCGCTCATCCCCTATACCAGCTTCATCGCGCTCTGGGACGCCGGAGCGCCCATCAAGATCGTGGCCGGCGGCGGCATCGAGGGATGCATCATCGTCTCCCAGCCCGGCCTCGACAGCGCCGAGAAGCTCAAGGGCAAGACGCTTGCGACCTTCCAGCTCGATACGCTCGAGGTGTTGCCGTATGATTGGCTGAAGAAGCATGGCGTCGCTTTCAAGGACGTGAACGTCCGCTATATGGGATCGACGCCGGAGGCGGTCGAAGCCTTCAAGGCCGGCGCGGTCGACTGGATCTGCACCATCGAGCCCTATGGCACCGCGCTGCTCAACGAGGTGAAGGGCTCCCACATGCTCTCCGACGGCACGGATATTTACGGCAAGGGCTACACCGACTGCGTGCTCGGCGTGCGCGCCGACCTGATCAAGGAGAAGCCGGCCGCCGTGAAGGCCCTGATCAAGGGCATGATGAAGGCGCAGGCCATGGCCGAGAGCGACCCAAGCGGAACGCTCGATAAGCTGATCGGCAGCTACTACAAGACCAGCAGGGAGAACGGCGCCCTTGCCATGGCCAAGCAACCCTCCGTGGTCGATGCCCGCAGCCAGACCAAATTCATCCTGGAGCGCACCGACTCGCTGATGGAGATGGGTTACATCAAGAAGAAGCCTGGTCCCGAAGCCATCGACTGGACGCTGCTCGAACAGGTCATCGCCGAAAACCAGGAGCTTTATTCCAAGCTCAAATACAAGGCCGCCTAGGTGTCGATGGCACAGCCGCTCGGCGGCGTCGGCCACGCATTGAAGCGCAAGGGCGGCGACCACCCGCCCCGGCCCTCCACCTGGTCAATGCTGCCGGAAAGGCTGCGCCTCGCCTTGCCCAGAACAGGCTGGGCCCTCGTTTCGATCGGCCTCTTCGCCTGCCTGTGGGAGCTGCTTTGGGCGTTCGGCGTTGCCGATGCCCGCTTGCTGCCGCCGCCACACATCTTCCTGGGCAACTTCCCGGAGCAGTTGAAGTTCTTCAACACCGCCCAGCGCTGGCAGATCGGCGTCGGACCGAACAGCGGGCCCTCGCCATTCCAGGCCCTGCTCTACACGATCGCGTCCAGCGCCATGCGGGTGCTGGCCGGCCTGCTGATTGCCTCGATCCTGTCGGTCACGGTCGGCGTGACGATCCGCTACTTCAAGCTGTTTGACCGCCTCGTGCTGCCGACCATAACCCTGCTGTCGCCGGTCTCGCCGATCGCCTGGCTGCCGGTCGCAATCTTCATCTTCGGCATCGGCAACGCGCCGGCGATCTTCATGGTCGTGATCGCCCTGTTCTTCCACATGGTGCTCTCGACCGTGAACCAGATCGACGGCGTCAACAAGAACCTGATCAACGTGGCGCGAACCATGGGCGCGACCAAGCGGCAGATCTATGGCCGCGTGATCATCCCGGCAATCCTGCCAGGGCTTCTTATGGTGCTCAGGCTCAATCTGTTCGGGGCCTGGATGGTCGTACTGGTCGCGGAATCGACCGGCGTCGGCTATGGGCTCGGCCAGGTCATCATGATGGCCCGCAATACCTTCAACCCTTCGCTGGTCTTCTTCACCATCGCGCTGATCGGCCTGCTCGGCTTCCTCTCCGACTGGCTGATGCGCCTGATCCAGCGGCGCATCCTCTACTGGGTGCCTCAGACAACGGGGGTGTTGAATGGCCTCTGAGTCCGGGACGCCGGCCGAAACCTTGATGGCAGGCGCGACCGCCGTCGCCTGCCGCGGCGTCGGCAAGATCTGGGCGGAAGGAACGGCGCGCGCCCATGAGGCGCTGAACGACATCGATCTCGATATCGCGCCCGGCGAATTCGTCGCCTTGCTCGGCCCGTCCGGCTGCGGCAAGAGCACGCTGCTCTACCTGATCGCCGGCCTCGAGCAGGCCACGGATGGCGAAATCCGGTCTTTCGGCAAGGCCGTGGCCTCGCCCTCGCCCGACCGCAGCCTGATCTTCCAGGAGACCTCGCTGTTTCCCTGGCTGACGGTCTGGCAGAATGTAAGCTTCGGCCTCTCGATCCGTGGCGATGGCCTCGCTCAGCGCAAATCGGTGGCACGCGAGGCGCTGCAGCGCGTCGGCCTGGCCGAAGCCATGGATAAGCGCCCGGACGAGTTGTCGGGCGGCATGCGCCAGCGGGTCGCCGTCGCGCGCGCCCTCGCCATGCGTCCGAAGGTGCTGCTGATGGACGAGCCGTTCGCCGCGCTCGACGTCCAGACCCGCCAGAAGATGCAGGACTTCCTCATTGATGTCTGGCGCGAGAGCGGCGCCTCCGTGCTGTTCGTCACCCATCATATCGACGAGGCGGTGGCGCTCGCCGACCGTGTCGTCGTCTTCACTGCCCGGCCCGGCCGCATCAAGACGATCGTGCCCGTCGACCTGCCGCGCCCACGCAATCTGTTCTCGCGACAGTGCGAGGCGTTACGCCTCCAGCTCACAGATCTGTTGCGCGATGAGGTCGATCGTGCCTTCGCCGAGCAGGAGGCTCTCGCGGAAACGATCTGAGCCCGCCCCAGCCCCACGGAACCTCAAGGAAGGAACACGCCTTGGCTACGTCCCTGATCCGCAGCCGCGCCATGATTTCGCGCACGATCGACCGCCACCAATGGGAGGAGGTCGCTGACGGCGCGGTGCTGCAGGAGGACGGCGTCATCGTCGCGACCGGCACCTTCGAGGCGCTGCAGAAGCGCTATCCGGATACGCCCGTCCTCGGCACCGGCAAGGAGATCCTGCTGCCGGGCTTCGTCAACGGCCACCATCATGTGGGCCTCACCCCGGTGCAGCTCGGCTCGCCCGACATGCCGCTCGAGCTGTGGTTCATCACGCGCCTGGTGACGCGCAATCTCAACATCTATCTCGATACGCTCTATTCGGCCTTCGAGATGATCGCGTCGGGCATCACGACCGTGCAGCACATCCATGGCTGGCTGCCCGGCAAGATCGCCGAGGTCGAAGGCAAGGCGAGCGACGTGATCCGCGCCTACGAGGACATCGGCATGCGCGTTTCCTATTGCTACGCGGTGCGCGACCAGAACCGCCTCGTCTACCAGGCCGATGACGAATTCGTCGCCGGCTTGCCCAAGCCTCTGCAGGATCCGATGAAGCGCTGGTTCGAGCGCTTCAAGACCAGCCTCGACGAAGCCATGGGCATGTTCCAGAGCATGCACGCCGCCCATCACAACAAGAGCCGCGTCAAGATCCAGCTCGCGCCCGCCAACCTGCATTGGTGCTCGGACCGCGCGCTCACCATGCTCTCGGACACCTCGAAGAAATACGACGTGCCGATGCACATGCATCTGGTCGAGACCGCCTATCAGAAGGAATATGCCTGGCGGCGCGGCGAATGCACCGCGCTCGAATACCTCGACCGCTACGACATGGTTGGGCCGCGCCTGACCCTCGGCCATGGTGTCTGGCTGAACGAGAAGGACATCGAGCGGCTGGCGGATGCCAGGGGCTGCGTCTGCCACAACTGCTCCTCCAATTTCCGCCTGCGCTCGGGCGTCGCCGCCCTCAACCGCTTTGAGGCGGTCGGCGTCAACACCGCGATCGGTCTCGACGAGGCCGGTATCAATGACGACCGCGACATGCTCCAGGAGATGCGCCTGGTGCTGCGCGCCCATCGCGTACCGGGCATGGTCGACGATGAGGTGCCGACCATGGCCCAGGTGCTGCGGATGGCGACGGTGGGCGGCGCCAGGACCACGGCCTTCGCCGCGCAGATCGGCACGCTCGAGGTCGGCAAGAAGGCCGACCTGTCGCTGATCGACTACGATCAGATCTCCTACCCCTATCTCGACGAAGAGACGCCGCTGCTTGATGCGGTGATCCAGCGCGCCAAGAGCGAGGGTGTGAAGCTCGTGATGTGCGACGGCGAGGTCATCTACGAGAATGGCCGCTTCACCCGCGTCGACAAGGACGCCGCCCTCAAGGCCCTGCACGACGACCTCTCCAGGGCGTTGGCGGATGACGAGGTCGAGCGCCGCCAGCTCTCCAAGGCGCTGCTGCCGCATGTGCGCGCATTCTACGCCAAATACATCGACCCGGCGAAGCACGAGCCGTTCTACCGGCAGAGCTCGCGGCTATGATGGAACAGCGCGAACGCGCGCTGCTGATCCGCGGTGCACGCATCTACGACCATGACGGCGATATCGACGACCCGCCGGTCCGCGACATCCTGATCGTGGGCTCGCGCATCGCTTCGGTGACGGCGCCGGGCGAGGACATGGCAGCGAAGGCGAACGCCGGCGAAACCATCGAGGCGCGCGGCAAGCTCGTTATCCCCGGCTTCGTCAACGCCCATTATCATTCCTATGACGTGCTGGCGAAGGGGCTGCTCGAGGACATGCCCTTCGATGTCTGGGCGCTGCATTCGCAACCCGCCTATTTCGGCAAACGCGGCAAGGCCGAGCTGCGCGTACGCACGCTGCTCGGCGCGCTCGAATGCCTGCGCAACGGCATCACCACCGTTCAGGACATGAACTCGCTGGTGCCGCAGGATGAGGAGACGCTGGACACCATCCTGTCCGCCTACGCCGAGGTCGGCATCCGCGTGGTGTTCTCGATCGCACTGCGCGACATCGCCGCGCTCGACATCGCGCCCTTCCTGCCCGCCGACATGCCCGAAAGCGCCCTGGCCATCGTGCGCGGCGCGCCGAAGGATGCGAAGGAGGAATTGGCCTTCGTCGAGCGGCAAATCAGGCGCCTCGATCCGCTGCCGCCGCGCCTCACCTGGGGCCTCAGTCCCTCGGGGCCGCAGCGCTCCTCGCGCGCCCTGCTCGAAGGCATCGCCGATCTCGCCAGGCGCCTCGAGCTGCCGGTCTTCACCCATGTCTACGAAACCAAGGCGCAGACGGCGAAGGCGCGCGCCATCTATGGCGACCATGACGGCTCGATGATCCGCCACCTCGCCGATATCGGCCTGCTCACTGCGCGCACCACGATCGCCCATGGCGTCTGGCTCCGGCCCGACGAGATCGCGCTGATGGCCGAGCATGGAAGCGGGATCGCCCATAACCCGATCAGCAACCTCAAGCTCAAGAGCGGCGTCGCGCCGATGGCGAGCGCGCTGCGCGTCGGCATCAATGTGGCGCTCGGCTGCGACAACTGCAGCTGCGGCGACTGCCAGAGCATGTTCCAGGCGATGAAGATGTATTGCCTTCTCGCCGCCGTGACCGACGCAAACCCGACCGGGGTGCACGCCCGCGACGCGATGCGTGCCGCGACGCTCGGCGGCGCGCGTGCCATGAAGCTCGACGGCGAGATCGGCGCCATCCACGCCGGGATGAAGGCCGATCTCGTCGTGATCGATCTCGACGATATCGCCTATCAGCCCCTCAACAGCGCCGCGCGGCAGCTCGTCTTCAGCGAGACCGGACGCGGCGTCGAGACCGTCATCGTCGACGGCGAGGTCGTGATGCGCGAGCGGCGCGTTACCACGATCGACGAGGCGGCGCTACGCGAGGAACTCGCCGCGCTGATGCCCGCATTCCGCCGCGATTTCGCGGCCGTCGCAAGGGCCAACGCGGCCGTCATCCCCTATCTCCTCGCCGCCAATGAGCGGCTCAAGAGCCATGATGTCGGACTCGACCGCTTCGTGTGCCGATGAACCGTGCCGATCGGAAGATGGCGGCAAGGTCATGGAAGCCAACGGGCCGCGCGAACGCGCGCCCTTTGGCGGGCTGCTGCTGCAATATTAGGGCGCACTGGCGCCTCAACCTCAAGAGCGCACAGGCGCTTGGGCCTTTCGGTACGCATTCCTGCTCTCGTGCGCCGACACGATCATCGAAGAGTAGCGCGACCGTGCGCGTCGGGCCCAAACAGACCGTCAAAACTCTACTATCCAAGGTTCGCTTCCTGGGCCAAGAGCGGATGCCTCTTTCTCTCGCTTCATGCGTAAACGCCCAATTCCACCCCCGGAACAACTTCCCGCCTTAAGATGATGTGAATCAATACATTATATAGCTGCCGCGGTATGAGTCGTCGCTTGTGGTGGTATCGGCCGATACGCTAATAGATTGATATCGTTCGATTCTGCCGGATTTGGGCGTCTGGCGGCCGCGGCATACAGGGGCATTCGACACAAGCGGTTCGAACCCGCACAGGCTTGCGCCCCTCTAACGCAGGACGGGACGCGAACAGACCAAGAATGGCGAGCAAGAAACTCCAACCCTCATCCGCATTGCTGTTTCAGATGGAGCGCACGTTCCTCGAACACGGCTACAGTGCGCTGACCATGGAGAAGCTGGCCGAGGCCTGCAATTTCTCGCGCCGGGCGCTGTATTTCTATTTCAGCAGCAAGGCCGAAGCGTTTCGCGCCTTCATCCTGTTTCGCAACGAGGTGGCGCTCAGCACGAGTTTCGCGGCCGGCCGGAAACGCTGGTCCGAGGGCGGCAACGCGCTGGAGATCATCGCCGAAATCGTCAATATCCGTTACGGCGATACGCGCCGTCTCGCCAATGCCTCGAAACACGTCGTCGAGCTGAATGCCGAGGTTTTCACCCGCTGCAACGACATCGTCCGCGATGTTGCGCTGACCTTCGAATCCGAGCTCGCCAAGCTGATCATCGAGTTGCAAGGCGCCGGCGTGCTGCGCCTGCGCGCGGACGTGACGGCCGAACAATTGTCCCAGGCCCTTGCCAACGGGGCGCGCGGTGTCAACCAGCGCCTGCCTTCGGTCGCGCCGCAGGATCTGGCGGACCATTACCGTGACATGTGCCGTTACATCCTCTATGGCTGCGCCGAAATGTCCATTGCGCCCGAACGCAGGCCGGGCCGGAACGCCAGATCGAAGCGCTGAACGAGGAGCATTTGACCGTAACAGCAGCCAGTCCGGGCGCAGCGACGATCGCCACGAGCCCGATTGCCGAACGGCTCGATCGCCTTTCCGTCACCTCGCTTCATGTCATGGTCATCGTGCTGTGCGCGGCGGGCCTCGCGGTCGACATCGGCGAGGTGGCGCTCAGCAACACCTTCTCCGCGATCTTCCTGTCGCCGCCCTACGATGCGCCGCGGGACAGCGTGTCCCTGCTGCTCGGCGCCGTCTTCGCCGGTGGCGCGGTCGGCGCCCCGATCTTCGGCTGGTTTGCGGACCGGCGGGGCCGGCGCGCCGCGCTTCAGCTCGCGCTCATGGTGCTCTGCGTCAGCTCGCTTGCCGTCGCCATCAGCCCCGACATCGGCTGGATGACCGTGTTCCGTTTCGTCTCCGGCCTGGCGCTTGGCGCCTATCCGCCGCTCACCGCCGCCTACCTCACCGACCTGCTGCCGCCGCAGCGCCGCGGCACCAACATGATGTTGTGCGCCGCCTTCGCCTTTCTCGGCGCGCCCGCGCTGATTTTCCTGATCCGCTGGCTGACGCCCGTGGCGCCGCTCGGCATCGAAGGCTGGCGTTGGGCGCTGATCGTCGCGGCGGCGTTCGCGGCCACCGTCGCCGGTCTTTTCTTTCGGGTCCCGGAATTGCCGCGCTGGCTGGCGGCGGTCGGCCGCACCCCGGAAGCCGAGCACGCCTATCGGCGTTTTGAAACCGCGATGCGGCGGCCGGCCGAGCCATTGCCGCCCTTGGCGGCAAATCGCGCGCGAACCGCGGACGATGTCGCGCACGATGGCGACGGCGACGGTGCCCACCCGCCACGCTATGTCAGGCGCGCGGTCTATCTCGCCGCACTGTATGGGCTGATTCCGTGGGCGGCGATCGGCTTTCCGCTGCTCAGCGCCACCGTCATGCTGCAAAAAGGATTCCGGCTTGGCGATTCGCTGCTGTTCGCCGGCGCTTCCATGCTGGGGCCGACCATCGGGATCATCATCCTTGCTTTTGTCGTCGATCGCATCGAACGGCGGATCGCGCTGATGCTGTGCGCCGGCGCGATGACGGTGCTCGGCCTGGCTTTCGCCGACGGCAGCGTGCTGATCGCGCTGGTGATGCTGGGTTTCGGCTTCAACCTCGCCAGCGCAGCCTACAGCAGCATGCTTTCGATTTATGGTGCCGAACTGTTCCCGACCGACCGACGGGCGCTGGCGACTTCGTCAGGCTGGGGCGTCGGACGCATGGTCTCGACGTTCGTGCCGATCGGGCTGTTGCCGCTGCTTGCCGCGCACGGGCCGTTTGCCATGTTCGGGGTGATCACCGTGGTGCTGCTGCTCAGCATCCTGCTGATTGCCCTCGTCGGCCCGCCGGGCCGGGCCAGAAAGCCGGTCGAATAGCGCAAGACCGGGCCAACCTTAACGCGCTATTCCGCCGCGTGTCTCCGCGGACCTTCCTCGAGCCGAGGCTGTAACTCATCAGCGCCCCCGCCTCCCGTCCAGTGCCGCAATCTGTTGGAGAGGTTGTCTAGATAAAGGTAGACCACCGGCGTCGTGAACAGCGTCAGCGCCTGGCTGACGATCAGGCCGCCGACCATGGCGTAACCGAGCGGCTGGCGGATTTCCGATCCGGTGCCGGTGCCCAGCATCAGCGGGACGCCACCGAGCATCGCCGCCATGGTCGTCATCATGATCGGACGGAACCGCAACAGCGCGGCCTTGCGGATCGATTCCTTTGGCGACAAATGCTCGTCGCGCTCGGCGGATATCGCGAAGTCGACCATCATGATGCCGTTCTTCTTGACGATGCCGATCAACAGAATGATGCCGATCAGCGCGATCAGGCTGAAGTCGTAGCCGAATGCCATCAGGATCGCGAGCGCGCCGACGCCGGCCGACGGAAGCGTCGACAGAATTGTAAGCGGATGAATGTAGCTCTCGTACAGGATGCCGAGGATCAGGTAGACCACGACGAGGGCGGCGATAATCAACAAGGGAACGGTGCCCAGCGATTTCTGGAACGCCTGCGCGGTACCCTGGAAACTCGAATTCAGCGTGGCCGGTGCGCCGAGTTCGAGCATCGCTTTCTGCACGGCATCGGTGGCCTGGCCGAGCGCGGTGCCCTGGGCAAGGTTGAAGCTGATGGTGATCGCCGGGAACTGGCCCTGGTGACTGATCGACAGCGGGCGGACCGGCACGCTGGTCCAGGTTGCGAACTCGGCCAGCGGCACCTCGTCGCTCGTGATCGGCGATTTGATATAGATGTTGTTGAGCGTGTCGATCTTGCCCTGCAGTTCGGGGCGGATTTCCAGGATCACGTGGTAGCTGTTGAGCTGGGTAAAATACTGGGCGACCTGGCGCTGACCGAAGGCGTCGTAAAGCGTGTCGTCGATCAACTGCGGCTGGATGCCGAAACGCGACGCGGTGTCGCGGTTGATGGTCAATGCCAGCGTCGTGCCCTGGGTCTGCTGGTCTGTCGCGACGTCGCGCAATTCGGGCAGGGTTTGCATCCTGGCCAGGATCTTCGGCGCCCATTCGTTCAGCTCGGCAAGGTTGGCATCCTGCAGCGTGAATTCGAACTGCGTGCGCGTCGCGCGGCCGCCGAGCCGCACGTCCTGCGAAGCCTGCATGAACAGCCTGGCGCCTTCAACTCTGTCGAGTTGCGGCCGCAGCCTGGCGATGATCTGCTGCGCATTGGCCGCGCGTTCGCTGCGCGGCTTTAGCGTAATGTACATGCGGCCGGTGTTGAGGGCGCTGCCCCCTCCCCCGATGAACATGGCGATACTGTCGACGGCGGGATCATGCTGCACGATGGCGCCGAGTTCCTCCTGATGGCGCTTCATGTCGGTGAAGGAAATGTCCTGCGCCGCCTCGGACGTCGCGGTGAGGAAGCCGTTGTCCTGTTGCGGAAAGAAGCCCTTGGGAATGGTAACGAACAGGTAGATAGACAATGCCAGGGTCGCAAAGAAGATGCAGAGCGTCGTCAGTTTCCACCGCAGCGCCAGGTCGAGGCCGCGCTCATAGGCATGGAGCAGCGCCTCGAAGCCGCGTTCGCTCCACTGATAGAACCGCCCGTGCCGGATTTCGCCATGGGCGCGCAGGAACCGCGAAGCCATCATCGGGGTCAGGGTCAGGGAAACGATCAGCGAGACGAAAATGGCCATTGCCAGCGTGACCGCGAACTCGCGAAACAGGCGCCCGATGATGCCGCCCATCAGCAGCAGCGGGATCAGCACCGCCACCAGCGAGATGCTGATCGACACGATGGTGAAACCGATTTCGCTGGCGCCGCGGAACGCGGCGGCGAGCGGCCTCTCGCCCCGCTCGATATAACGCGTGATGTTCTCGAGCATGACGATGGCGTCGTCGACCACGAAGCCGACCGCGATCGTCAGCGCCATCAGCGAGAGGTTGTCGACCGTGTAGCCGAACGCCCACATCAGGGAACAGGCACCGAGCAGGGCCAGCGGGACCGTGACGCTCGGAATGATCGTCGCCCACGCGCTACGCAGGAAGACGAATATCACCATGACGACAAGGGCGATGGTGATCAGCAGCGTCAGCTGCACGTCCTCGACGGCGGCGCGTATGGTCAAGGTCCGATCGCTGATGATCTTGATCTTGATGGCGGGCGAAATCGCCGCGATCAGCCTCGGCAGCTGCGCCTTGATCCTGTCGACGGTGTCGATGACGTTGGCGCCGGGCTGTTTGAAGATGACCAGGAATACGCCGCGCTTGCCGTCGGCCCATGCCGCCTGCTTGACGTCTTCGGGTCCGGAAACGGCCCGGCCGATATCCCGGATTTGCAGTGGACCGCCGTTGCGATAGGCAATGATGACGTCGTTCCATTCCTTCGGATCCAACAGCTGATCGTTGGCGTAGATCGTATAGGCGCGGGTCGCGCCGTCGATGTTACCCTTCGGGCTGTCGACGGTCGCGATCGCGATCTGGTTGCGCACGTCCTCCAGCGACAGTCCCTTCGGCACCAGCTTGGCCGGATCGACCTGAATCCGGATCGCGGGCTTCTGCTGGCCGCCGATGAACACCTGGGCGACGCCCGCAATCTGGCTGATCTGCTGCGCCAGCTGGGCATCGGTGCCGTCACTGACCGCGGTCAGCGGCAGAATGTCGGACGTCGCCGACAGCAACAGGATCGGCGAGTTGGCTGGATTGATCTTGCGGTAGGTCGGCGGGCTCGGCAGATTTTTCGGCAGTTGCCCGCCGGCAGCATTGATGGCTCCCTGCACATCATTGGCCGCGCCGTCGATGCTTCGGTTGAGGTCGAACTGAATGGTGATGGCCGCCGATCCCAGCGAACTGGTCGACGTCATCTGCGCGATACCGGGAATTTGCGCGAATTGCCGTTCCAGCGGCTGGGCAACCGAGGAGGCCATCGTCTCGGGGCTCGCGCCAGGCAGACTGGTCGAAACCTGGATGGTCGGAAAATCGACCTGCGGCAGCGGTGCGACCGGAAGCAGCGGATAGGACACGAGGCCGACGAACAGAATCCCCGCCATCAGCAACGACGTTGCGATCGGGTAGCGAATGAACGGCGCCGAGATGCTCTCGTCCACGAAACTTGCTCCTAGGTCACCAGCGTACTCCGTCGAACCCCAAGGTAACGCTGCAGGACTTCCGGATGCGCCTTGATTTCCTGCGCCGGCCCTCGTGCACGATATGCCCGTTGTGGATGATGTAGACGCGCTGCGCGACTGCCAGCGTTGAGCCCGGCCCGGCGAAGTCCAGCAGTATCGCACGCTCGCATTAAACCACGCATCGTCCCACGATACAGGTGCCTGTCAATGTCACCTTTCGTCGAAGTAAATTTCCCAGCTTGGCTGAAATACCATGTCGCTCAATGATATAGACACCGAATTGTGCGTTGCGGTCGGACCGCTTCGTAACCCGACCGGCCGGCTTCACGATGCGTGCCGTGGCGGTACGGAACTGACGCGGTGACGATGAAAGAGACGAAATGGCTTCGACAAAAACAAGGCGGCAACGTCCAACAAAAGCGCGCACGAAGAAGTCGTTGAACAATCGCACCGGAATCGCGGCCGCTTTGGTGCTGGTCGACACGTCATCCCTGTGTTCGCAGCGACGAAGCGTCGCAATCCTAGCGGCCCCAGCGCAACACCATCGCATCAAGTCCGCGGGCGATTTCGATCAGGCCGGCACGCGTCTGGGGGTGCAGATTTTGCAGCGGGTGCCGCACGGCTTCCGATCGGATCACGCCGCCCTCCTTCATCAGTGCCTTGCACGCCTGCAAGCCGCATTGCCGGTTCTCGTAGTTGATCAGCGGCAGCCAGCGCGCATAGGCCGCCATCGCCTGGTCGCGGCGGCCGGCAAAATGCGGATCCATGATCTGCCTGATGCCGTCGGGATAGCCGCCGCCGGTCATGGCGCCGGTGCAGCCGGCGTCGAGATCGGCCATCAGGGTGATGGCTTCTTCGCCGTCCCAGGGACCTTCGATGGCGCTGCCGCCGGCGGCGATCAGGTCGCGCAATTTGGCTGCCGCCATCGGCACCTCGACCTTGAAATACCTGATATTGTCGAGTTCCGTGGCCATCCGCGCCAGGAACGCCACCGACAGCGGCGTGCCGGCCACCGGCGCGTCCTGAATCATGATCGGGATCGAAACCGCATCCGAGACGGTCTTGTAGAATTCGAAGATGCCCTTCTCGGCCACCCGAAAGGTAGCGCCGTGGTAGGGCGGCATGATCATCACCATCGCCGCGCCCGCGTCCTGCGCCTGGCTCGAACGCTCGGCGCAAATCCGCGAACCGAAATGCGTGGTGGTGACGATCACCGGGACCCGTCCCGCCACGTGTTCGAGCACGGCCCGCATCACCCGGTCGCGCTCGGCGTCGGTGAGTACGAACTGTTCGGAGAAGTTCGCCAGGATACAGAGCCCGTGGGAGCCCGCATCGATCATGAAGTCGATGCAGCGGCGCTGGCCGTCCAGATCGAGTTCGCCGCGGTCGTCGAAGATGGTCGGAGCAACGGGGAAAACGCCCCGGTAGGGCCGTGCAGCAGTCGGATTTATGACGAAACTTTCATTCGAGCGGCTGGGAGGATGCCCTTCATTTTTGCCGATCACACCCTAGCTGGCAACTGCGCGAAGCCGCGCCCCATCGACCGCACTGCAACATCCCTCACCGAACATATTGCCGCAGGCCGCACTTTCTGGGCCTTCGCGCATTATATAATGTTCTGGTTCGGCTCACGAATTTTGACTGCCGGTAAAGCGAATGAAACGAGGTCTCATAGTCTTGGCATGCAGCTGTGTCGCCCTGGCGGCCGGCTACGTCACCATCAGCAAATGGGCGATCAAGCATGAGACGCTGAACTGGGTCGATCCAGCGCGCAACCGTCCTGTCACGATCGACCTGGCGGTGCGGCGCGACTATGAAGTGAAGGCCAATGACGGCTTCTGGAAGCTGCCGGTCGCCATCATCAGCCACGGCAATACGGTCAAGAACACCGAATATTCATTCCTGGCCAACGTCTTCGCCGCGCGCGGCTACCTCGTTGCCAGCGTCCAGCACGATTTGCCGACCGATGCGCCGCTCATGACCAGGGAGGGCTCGCTCTATGTCGGCCGGCTCGGGGTCTACGAGCGTGGCGAGGCCAACATCCTGTATGCCATCGAGCAGCTCAAGAAAATCCAGCCGAACGCCGATTACGATCATCTGACCCTGGTGGGCCATTCCAACGGCGGCGACATCTCGATGTTCTTCGCCCAGCAGCACCCGGAGCTGGTGCGACGGGTGGTGACGCTGGACAATCTGCGCGTTCCGTTCGTGACCGACGACAGAAGGCTGCAGATCCTGTCGTTCCGCTCGCACGATGAACATTTCAAAACTGATCCCGGCGTGCTGCCTTCGGAAAAGCGGGCCAAGGAAGCCGGCATCGACATCATTCAAACCCAGGCCCAGCACACCGACCTGAGCGACCGCGGTCCGGACGCCGTCAAGCAGAGCATCCAGGACTTGCTCGACAAGTTCCTCAACGACTCCTCGGCCAGCAAGCTTGGTCCCGTCGACAGCTCCAGGCCGATCGTCTCCGACCCGCGCGCCATGGGGCCTTAGCGCATGATCCGGAAAAGCATGCCCTCGGACTTGATCCGAGGGTCGGCACCGGTTTTCCGAAAAGCATGCGCCCGGGCTAAAGCGCGACTTCGCGTACGAGCCGGGGGATTATGTGCAAACAAGAATTTGGAGGGCTGTCGCGAAGCGATAGCGCTCTGGTCACTGTGACGGCACGATCTCGTCCCATTTCGGGCATGAACGTTCGGCCGATGGCACCAGCCAAGCCTTGAAATTGGAGCGGTCGATCAACTCGGCCGGCAGCATGATCTTCTTCGGCACGTTCTGCCCTGCCCGGCTGCGCAATACCGCGTCGACGGCGATGCAGGCCATCTTGAAGGTGTTGAAATCGACGCTCGCCAGCAACGTACCGGCTTCGATCTGCTTCACCGCCTCGAGAATTCCGTTGGCGCCGACCACGGTGGCGGTGCGGCCACTTTCGCGCAGGACATCGAGCGCGCCGAGCGCCATGGCATCGTTGGCGGCGATCACGCCGTCGATCCGCGGGAGGTTCTGCAGCATCGCCGACATGACGCCGCGGGCGTCCACCCTGGAATAGTTGCCCACACCGGATTGCAGGAGCTCGATGCCCGGGAATTCCTGAAGCGCGCGCTGAAAACCGCGGCTGCGGTCGCGGCTGGTCGGCGATGACGGAATGCCCTCGATCACCACCACCTTGCCGCTGCCGCCGAGTTTCGTGAACAGCGTCCGGCCTTCCTTGTAGCCGACCTCGACATCGTCGGAGCCGACGAAGCTCACGACCGTGCCGGTGATCTGGCTGACCGCCGTCACCACCGGGATGCTGGCCGCGGTGATCGCCCTGAGGGAATTGACCATGGCGACGTCGTCGACCGGGATGAACAGGACCAGGTCGGGCTTGTCGCGCAACATCTGCTCGACCAGGGCTTTCTGCTCATCGACGTTGTCGGGCTTGTTCGGCACGTAGTGCCGGGTGCGCGCGCCCATGGCGGCGGCGGCCTTGTCGGCGCCGAGCCGGAAATTATCGTAGGCCGGGTTGGTGGTGTTTTTGGTGAACACCGCGATCAGGGGTCCCTGATCCGCCACGCCCGGCGAAGCCGATTGCAGGATCAGCGTCAGCGCGGCAAACACGACAGTCGGCAACCGCATCACTACACCCCCATGGTTTGCTCCAGCTGGTTCAGGCCACCCGCTTTTTCGACGCGCCGGCGGCGCCGCGCATGCTCACCACCACCTTGATGGCGTCGTCGACGCGGTCGCGCGCGTAATGCAGCGCGGTCGGCAGATCGGCGAGCGGGAAGGTATGGGTGTGGATCAGCGTGGCGTCGAAACGCTTGGCCGCCATTAGCGCCATGGCACGGTGGGTGGCGCTCTTGCCCTCGCCGCGGATGCCGTAGAGATAAATGTTGTTGGTGACGATGGCAGCGAGATCGGTCAGCACCGGCGCGTGCGGAAATGCGGCAAGGCAGATCTTGCCGCCGCGGTTGGTCATTTTCGCGGCCTCGTTGATGGCCTGCTCGGTGCCGGCGCACTCGATCACATAGTCGGCGCCGCGTCCGGTCATCTGTTTGACCACCGCCACCAGATTCTCGTTGTTGACGTTGACCACGCGATCGGCGCCGAGCCTGGTGCCGATGGCGAGGCGAGCGTCGCGCGTGCCCGACAGGATCACCGGATCTGCGCCGAGCGCCTTGGCCACCGCCACCGCCATCAGACCGATCGGGCCGGGACCCGTGACAACCACACTTTCGCCGGCGACCAGGCCGCCGAGTTCGGTCAGCCCATACATGGCGGTGCCGGCAGTGACCACCAGCGTTGCCTCCTCGTCGCTCATGTGATCGGGCACCCGCGACAGCGTAT
This sequence comes from uncultured Alphaproteobacteria bacterium, assembly GCA_963710235.1. GTDB lineage: Bacteria > Pseudomonadota > Alphaproteobacteria > Rhizobiales > Xanthobacteraceae > Bradyrhizobium. Next base: position 193,685 of record CAVPZI010000004.1, on the reverse strand, counting down.
TGATGTTGTTGACGGCGTATTCGGCAAAACCGCCGTCGGTGGTGAAGCCGTTGGCGCGATGGCCCTTGTCGACCGCGCCGTAATTGAGGCCGTAGTTATGGCAGGAGGTGTACATCCCCTGCCGGCACCGCTTGCACTGGCCGCAGCCGGCGTGAATCTCGACTGTGACCCGCTCGCCGATCCTGTACTCATCGACGCCGGGGCCGAGCGCCGCCACCGTGCCCATGTATTCATGGCCGGGGGTGAAGTTCTTGTGGAACGGCAGGCCGCCCTCGATCATCGCCGGCGGGCCATGCACGATGATCTCAAGATCGGTGGCACAGATCGCCACCGCATCGATCCGCACCAGCACTTCGGCGCGCTTCGGCATCGGCACCGGTTTTTCGACCAGCTTCAGCTCGTTGGGATCGCCGAGCACCCAGGCCTTCATCCTGTCGGGGATCGGCATCTCGGCCGACAGGGTAACATCTGGCGAACCAGCCATGCGGGTGCCTCCATGGTCGGGCGCGTTCGGCGCCATCGTAACCATGTATCACGGTTAGGGGCCTATGGTCACGCCGCCCGCGAACCCGGGACCGTGCGGGCCAATTCCTCATCCACCGTCAGCACGACCTTGCCGATCTGCTCGTTGGCGTCGAGCAGCGCATGGGCGCGGGCCGCCTCGGCCAGGGAAAACGTCGCGCAGACATCGAGGCGCATGCGGCCGTCTTCCAGCAGCGGCCAGACCTCCCGCACCAGCGCCTGCGCGATCTGGCCTTTGTATTGCGGCGGACGCGGCCGGATGGTCGATCCGGTCAGGGTCAGGCGGCGTCGCACGATCTGACGGACGTTGATGTCGGCGCGTTCGCCGAGATGACTCGCGATCAGCACCAGGCGGCCGTCGAAGGCCAGCAGCTGCAATTCGCGATCGGTATACGGACCGGCCTGGGCGTCGAGGATGACATCGACGCCGCGGTTGTCGGTGCGCCGCCAGCAGCGGCGCCACCCAGTCCGACTTGTAATCCAGCGCGATTTCCGCGCCGAGTTCACGGCAGATCTGGCGCTTCTGTTCGGATCCGGCGGTGGCAAATATCCGCGCCCGGCGCAGCAATTTCGCGATCTGTATCGTCGCCATGCCGACGCCGCTGGTGCCGCCCTGCACCAGGATGCTTTCGCCCTCGGCCAGCCGCGCCAGCAGGATGACGTTGTTCCAGCTGGTGAACAGCACTTCCGGCAGCGCCGCAGCGCGGATGAAATCGTAGCCGCGCGGGATCGGCATGCATTGCGGCGCGGGCACCGGGCAATATTGCGCGTAACCGCCGCCGGTCACCAGCGCGCAGACGGCATCGCCGACCCGCGGCCAGGTCACATCAGGCGAGACGCTCTCGACGATGCCGGCGATATCGAGCCCCGGAATTTCCGACGCGCCCGGCGGCGGCGGATAAAGACCGCGCCGCTGCTGGATGTCCGGGCGGTTGACGCCGGCGGCGGCGACGCGCACCAGCACCTCACCGCCTTGCGGCTCGGGCACCGGCTCGTCCACCAGCGCCAGCACTTCCGGACCGCCGGGCCTGGTGATCCGGACGACCTGCATCTGGGACGGCAGATTGGGTCACGACAAAGCCTGGGTCTGCTTTCCGTCCAACGGTAGCATCGCAGGCGGCCTCGAAATCCACCTCGGGCCGCAACCGCCGATCGGTGCGGGTCAGCCTTTCGGCATCGGATATTCGTCGGCGTTCAGGACCCAGCCGGGCTTGGTCGAGAAATCCATGCGCGGCGGACAGAAGATATCGACCAGCTGGTTGAGCTTCGGATCCACCGCCTGCGAGGTGTGGATCGAGGGCGGCGGGATCACCGCGATCGACGGCGAGCCGCAGCTTTCATGGTCGTCCTCGCGCCACTGCGCCATGTCCGGCGTCCAAGGCCAGCGAATGTGGTGGATGAAGGTGCCGGCCAGCGCCAGCGAGCATTGCTCGAAATCGTCGTGGTGGTGCGGCGACATCTTGCTGGTATCGCGCGGGCCGTGTCCGGGATCGAGGTAATTGACCATGAAGGTCGAGCCGCGCCAGATCCGGCCGAACCGGCCCGGCGCCGGCGGCACCTCAAGATTGTAGGTGCGGATCTTCGGGCCTGCGGACGGCTCCGGCCACGGCTCAAACGGAGGAATGTTGGGGTGCGCGGAGGCGTAGGACTCTGCGTTCGAACAAAGCCTGGCGAGGTCCTGCGATTTCGTCGTCACCATGCGAATGACCTTGGCCGGGCCAAGCAGCGTGACCGAGCTCTTGCCGGCGGGAACGAAGGTGACGGAATGGCCCGATACCTTGAGCCGCTGGTCGCCCCAGACGATCTCGGCGCCGTCGCCCGGATCCGGCAGCAGGACGACATATTCGTCGGGCTGGTCGGTGCGGCTCAGCACCGCGCCCTTGGCCGCCTCGCTGTAACCGATGATGAAATTCTGGCCGCGCGCGTACCAGGTCTTGGTGCCGTTCTTCTCCTCGGCGGGCGGCAACTCGTAGAACTTGGCATAATCGGCGCCGGCGAATTGCGTCGGGCTTGGCGCCTTTCCGACCGGCTTGGTCTCAAGCGCGGCGCGGGGATCGGAGCTGTGATACATGGGCGTCTTCCTGCAACCATGATTTTGCCGCGTCGGAACCGGTCGCAGATCGACCCCAGCGCAGCAGTTGCGCGAACCATTGCAGCCGGGCGCGGTTTCGGCCATAGCTAATCCCCGTCGTTCCGCACAGTGAAATTTCCATCCGATGCCGCTCCGCTCGGTCAAGGTCGAGGCCGCCGCCCGCACGCTCGTTCTGCTCGAGGAGTTAAACCGGCACCGCGTCGCGTCGGTGGCGATGCTGCACCAGGCCACCGGGTTGCCTAAATCCACGGTGGTGCGACTGATGAAATCGCTCTGCGCCATGGGCTACGCCGCCAACGACCGCCGCCAGGGCGGTTACGCGGTGGCTTCACGGGTCAAATCCCTGAGCAACGGCTTTCACGGCGATCCGCTGGTGGTGGAAGCGGCGCGGCCATGGGCGCTGGCGTTCACCGCGCAATACCATTGGCCACTGGCCATCGCCGTGCTCGACGGCGCCTCGGTGCTGGTCCGCTTCAGCACCATTCCGGACAGCCCGGTTTCGCCGTTTCACGGCACCATCAACATGCGCCTCAGCCTGCTCCGCCGCGCGCTCGGCCGGGCCTATCTCGCCTTTTGTCCGGCGGAAGAGCGCGCCATGCTGCTCGACCTGTTGGTGCGGTCGAGCGACCCCGAGGATCGGCTGGTCGGCGACCGTAAGCGGACGCTGGCGCTGCTCGCGGCAATCCGCAAGCAGGGTTACGCGGAGCGCGATCCGATGGTCGAGCCGCGCTCGTCGGGAACGTTAGCGGTGCCGATCACGGACAACGGCAAGGTTCTCGCCACCGTCGGCATGACCTATTTCATCTCGGCGCTGGACCGCCGCGACCTGTTGCAACGCTACGCGCCGCTGATCCAGACGCTGGCCGACAACATTTCCAGTAGCGTGGCGTCGCTGCGGTAAGCTTCGCGTGATTGCGCGTCTAAGCTGAAACGGAATTGCCAACTCCGTCATTGCGAGGAGCTCTTGCGACGAAGCAATCCAGTCCTTGCTTGCTGCTCCTGGATTGCTTCGCTGCGCTCGTAATGACGTTGAAAGTTTCATCGAAATGCGACACCGCCCTACCCACTCTCCCCCGGAATATTCTCCCGAAAAATGATCTCGCTACGCGGCGCCTCGACGCCGTGCAGGGCGTCCCTGCCCGCGCGCAGATTGTTGAAGATAGCGACGCAGCTCATCATCGCATTGACAGGATTTTGCGTAATCACCGCGTCCATGGTGCCGTCGATCAACAGGCTGCGGGTATCCGCCGTGAGGCCGTGGCCGACGAACACGACGTCGCGCTCGCGGTCCATTTCCTTCAGGGCGCGGGCGACGCCGTCGGCAGCGCCGCCGATATTGTAGATGCCGGCGAGATCCGGGTGCTGGCCGAGCAGCATGCGGGTCTGGCGGTAGTTGCGGTCGGCGTCGTCGCGGCCCTCGCGCAGGCCGACCACCTTGATTGCGGGAAACAGCTCCTCGAACAGGTGCAGGAAGCCCATCTCACGCTCCTCATGGGCGCGGTAGCTGAGGCTTCCGGCGATCATCGCCACCTTGGCCGGCCGCGGCCCGATGAACCGCGCGATCAGATAGCCGGCGGTGCGTCCGGCGGAACGGTTGTCGAGCCCGACATAGGCGGCGCGGCGGGCGTTGAGGATGTCGGAGATCAGCGTCACCGTGGGCACGTCGCGCTCGGCCAGCATGTTGACGGCTTCCCTCACCGCCGGATGCTCCAGCGCCATGAAGGCGATGCCGTCGACCCGGTCGCGATAGTGCCAGAGCCGCCGCGCCAGCAGCTCGGGATTGAAGCTCTTGATGGTGTCGACCTGGCAACGGACGTTGAACGGCTTCAGCCGCGGCTCGGAATGCGCGATCAACTGCGCAAGGTTGGTCAGGAAGCGGTTGGTGCCATCAGGCAGCAGGAACAACAGCCGCAGCGGCTTCGGCGTCATCGCCGCGCGCAATTCCTCCGCCGGCATGTAGTCCAGTTCGGCCGCCGCCTTCAGCACCCGCTGCACCGTGATGGCGCGGACGCCGGGACGGCGGTTGAGCACGCGGTCGACGGTCGCGGTCGAAACCCCGGCGATGCGCGCGACATCGACGATCCGGCTCAGGCTGCGTGCCCTGCGCGCTTCCACGAGGTCAGCCCGCTTGCCGGATTACATCAAAAACCATCATCTTTAGCGTTTGACACATGACGCGGTGCTCTTAGTTTGCTGACCAACAGCCTTTGTATCCATCAAATAACATCAAAAATCTTCGGAGGAAACCATGATCACGCTCTCGCGCCGCCGCGCCCTGCAGGCTCTTACCGCCATTCCTACCGCCGGCTTTATCAGCGGCATGCCGGGCATTGCGCACGCCGCCGAATTCTCGCTGAAATACGGCAACAACCTGCCGCTGACGCATCCGCTCAACATCCGCGCCCAGCAGGCCGCTGACCGCATCGCCAAGGAAACCAATGGCCGGGTCGAGATCGCGATCTTCCCGAACAACCAGCTTGGCGGCGATACCGACATGCTGGCCCAGGTGCGCAGCGGCGGCATCAGCTTCTTCACCCCCTCCGCCCTGGTCGCCGCCACCCTGGTGCCGGTGGCCGCGATCAACGCGGTCGGGTTCGCCTTCGCCGATTACGACCAGGTCTGGAAGGCCATGGACGGCCAGCTTGGCGCCCACGTCCGCGCCGCGCTCGCCAAGGTCGGCCTCTACACCTTCGAGAAAATCTGGGACAACGGCTTCCGCCAGATCACGACCGGCTCGAAGCCGATCGAAAGCGCCAAGGACATGGACGGGCTGAAAATCCGCGTGCCGGTCAGTCCGCTCAGCATCTCGATGTTCAAGGCGCTGGGCTCGGCGCCGACCAGCCTGCAGTTCAGCGAGGTCTACTCGTCGCTGCAGACCCGCATCGTCGATGCCCAGGAAAATCCGCTGCCGATCCTGCAGGTCGCCAAGCTCTACGAGGTGCAGAAATACTGCGCGCTCAGCAACCACATCTGGGACGGGTTCTGGTTCGTCGCCAACGGCCGCGAATGGCAATCCCTGCCCGACGACATCAAGAAGATCGTCGCCAATGCCATCAACGACGCGGGACTGAAGCAGCGCGACGATATCAAGGCGTTCAACGAAACCGTCCAGGCCGACCTCACCTCCAAGGGATTGACCTTTACGAGGCCGGCGCCGGACAGTTTCCGCGCCAAGTTGCGCGACGCCGGCTTCTACGGCGAGTGGAAGACCAAGTTCGGTGACGAGGCCTGGGGCCTGCTCGAAGGCGCGGTCGGCAAGCTGGCGTAAGCCGTTTTGAGGCAGGAAACCGCACCATGAGCCGCTTTTTCGGCGAAATTCGCCAGGCCGGTTATGTCGTCCACGACATCGAAGCGGCGATGGATTACTGGAGTCGGGTGCTCGGCATCGGCCCGTGGTTCTACAATCCGCGGGTGCCGATCGTGAACTACCGCTATCGCGGCGCGAGCCATCAGCCGCATAATTCGGTGGCGCTGGCCAATTCAGGTCCGCTACAGATGGAGCTGATCCAGGTTCGCAACGATGTGCCCTCGATGTACCGCGACTTCCTGCAAGCCGGCCATACCGGGCTCCAGCACGTCGCCTACTGGACCGAGCACTACGATGCGGACCTCGCCCGCCTCGAAGCGCAAGGCTTCAAGGCCGTGATGAGCGGCGAAGTCGGCGAGCGCGGCCGGTTCGTGTATTTCGATACCGAATATCACCCGGGTACGGTGATCGAACTCTCGGAAGTCGCAGGACCCAAAGGAAAGATGTTCGACATGATCCGCGAGGCCTCGAAGGGCTGGGACGGCAGCAATCCGGTTCGGCCGTTTCCCGATCTTGCGACGCTGTAGGCCCCTCGTATGGCAGCGCCGGCGCGTATCGAAGCGGACTACCTGATCGAAACCGCGATCGATCCGCGCGTTGCCGCCGAAGCCATGGCCGGCGAACAATCCAGCGGCACCTTTGTCGCCGTGCCCGGCGAGACGCCCGAACTGAAGGCGCGCGCGGCGGCCCGGGTTGAAGATATTGAACTGCTCGATCAGGTTTCCGAGCCGTCGCTGCCCGTGGCGCGGCCGATCAATCCCGACGGGCCATGGCGGCGCGCCCGGGTCACGCTGTCGTGGCCGCTCGACAACATCGGCGCTTCGCTTCCCAATCTCCTGGCCACGGTGGCCGGCAACCTGTGGGAATTGCGGCAGCTCACCGGACTGCGATTGCTCGACCTGCGGCTGCCGCCGGCTTTCGCCGCGCGCTATGGCGGACCGAAATTCGGCGTCGCCGGAACGCGCAAACTCGCCGGCGTCGACCGCCGTCCGCTGATCGCCACCATCATCAAGCCGAGCATCGGGCTGAGCCCGTCCGAGACCGCGGACCTGGTCGAGACCCTGTGCGATGCCGGCATCGATTTCATCAAGGACGACGAACTGCAGTCGGACGGCGCCTATTGTCCGTTCGACGAGCGGGTGCGCGCCGTGATGGCCGTGATCAACCGCCATGCCGATCGCAGTGGCAAGAAGGTGATGTTCGCCTTCAACCTGACCGGCGAGATCGACCAGATGCGCCAGCGCCACGATCAGGTAGCGGCCGAGGGCGGCACCTGCGTGATGGCGAGCATTCACTCGGTCGGCCTCGTCGGCATGATCGAGCTCGGCCGCCATACCCAGCTGCCGATCCACGCCCATCGCAACGGCTGGGGTGCGCTCAACCGCCATCCCGCGCTCGGCTTCGAGTTCATCGCCTGGCAGAAAATCTGGCGGCTGGCCGGCGCCGACCATGTGCACGTCAACGGCATCGGCAACAAGTTCAGCGAAACCGATCAAAGCGTGATCGCTTCCGCCAAAGCCTGCCTGACGCCGCTGTTCGACGAAAAACCCTGTATCGCCATGCCGGTGTTTTCGTCCGGGCAATCCGCCAAGCAAGCCTACCAAACCTATGCCGCGGTGGGTTCGACCGACCTGATTTTCGCCGCCGGCGGCGGCATCCTCGCCCATCCCGGTGGGCCGGCCGCCGGCGTCGCGGAACTGCGCGCGGCCTGGGATGCGGCGATCGCCGGCAAACCGCCGCATACCGCGCCATGACGGCGACGGCGCTTCCCGACGGTCCGCTGGTGGCGTTTTACGGCGACGACTACACCGGCTCGTCGGCGGCGATGGAGGCGCTGGCCTTTGCCGGCCTCAAGACCATCCTCTTTCTGGAGCCACCGACGCCGGAACGGCTGGCCGCGGCGGCGTCATGCCGCGGCATCGGCATTGCCGGCATCGCCCGCTCGCAGGACAATGCCTGGATGGACCGCAACCTGCCGGCGGTGTTTCGCGTGCTCGGCCAGATCGGCGCGCCGGTCGCGCATTACAAGGTCTGCTCGACCTTCGATTCCGCGCCGCATGTCGGCTCGATCGGACACGCCATCGATCTCGCCGTCCCGCTGCTTGGTGGCGCGTGGCATCCCCTGGTGGTGGCCTCGCCGGCCATGGGCCGCTACCAGGCATTTGGTAATTTGTTTGCCGCCGTGCACGGCACCGGCCACCGCCTCGACCGCCATCCGACCATGTCGCGCCACCCGGTGACGCCGATGGATGAGGCCGACCTCGGCCGCCATCTCGCGCGCCAGACCACAAAGCGGATCGGGCTGGTGGATTTCGTGGCCATGGCAGCGGGCAACGCCGACGCCGCGCTGGCCAATGCGCAGAGCAGCGGCGCGGAAATCATCTCACTCGACGTCCTCGACGAACGATCGCTCGTTGAGGCCGGCCGGCTGATCTGGGAGCATCGCGGCAAGCGGCTGTTCGCCGTTGGCTCGCAGGGCGTCGAGCAGGCGCTGGTAGCCTACTGGCAGGCGGCGGGCTTGCTTGCGCCAGGCGCTGGCGCGTCGAACACCTTGGCACCCGTCAAGCGATTGGCCGCGATTTCAGGTTCCTGCTCTCCCGTCACCGCGGAACAGATTGCATACGCCGCACAACACGGTTTTGAGATCGTGCGGATCGACGCCACGCGCGCGCTTGATGTGGCGGAATGGAGCAAGGAGATCGGGCGCAGCGCCGAGCGCGGACTGGCGGCACTCTCGGCCGGGCGGGATCCGCTGCTGGTCACGGCCACCGGCCCCGACGATCCCGCCATCGATGCGCTCAGGGCCGCGGCCACCGCGAACAACACCGCAATGGCTGATATCAACGACCGGATCGGATCCGGTCTCGGCCAGGCGCTGGACCGCATTCTGCGGTCGGCGCGACTCGGGCGCGTCGTGGTCGCCGGCGGCGACACCTCCGGGCACGCGGCACAAGCGCTCGGAATCTATGCGCTGGCGGCCATCGCGCCGCTGGCCTCCGGTGCGCCGCTGTGCAAGGCCTCTTCCGACCGCGCCCACACCGTCATCGAGATCGCGCTGAAAGGCGGACAGGTCGGCGGTCCCGATCTGTTTTGCGTCGCCAGAGACGGTAACAGGGGCCGCTGATCATGGTCGGGCAGAAGTTTCTTGTGTTGCGTGGAATGCAAACTAACGTGTTACGCTGACAGCCGAATGAAGGACCTGCGGTGACGATTGCAAAAGAAAGATTTGGCCTCTCCTGTGCACTGGCCACGCCGTTCCTTGCCGACGGCAATGTCGATGATGCTCGGATGACGCGGCACGCGCAGAATTGCCTGCGCGACGGCTGCAGCAGCGTTACTATATTCGGCACCACAGGCGAAGGCGCATCGTTCGGCATGGCTGAGCGCGTCAAGAGCCTAGCCACGCTGAAGGACGCCGGCATCGACGCCCGGCGCGCAATCATCGGCGGCGTCGCATCGGCCTCGCTCGACGATGCGGTGGCCCAGACCACGATCCTCTTCGACGCGGATTGCCGGGCCGTGCTGCTGGCGCCGCCCTTCTATTTCAAAAATCTCAGCGACGACGGCCTGTTCGCCTGGTTCGCCGCCCTGTTCGAAAAGCTGGGCCGCCGGGCCCGCGACATGATTGTCTATAACATCCCCTCGGTCACCGCGGTGACGCTGTCGGTCGAACTGATCGGGCGGCTGCGGTCGGCGTTTCCCGGCGTCGTCATCGGCGTCAAGGATTCCTCCGGCGACTGGCCCTATACCCAAGGGTTGCTCGCGGCCCATTCCGATCTCATCATCCTGGTCGGCGACGAGCGGCACTTGGCCCATGGCGTGCGGCTCGGCGCGCAGGGCGCGATCTCCGGCCTCGCCAACGTGATCGCGCCGCGTCTGCTGCCGCTCGCCCTCGAAGGGCGCGAGGACGCCCGGATCGTGCAGTTCGTCGACGAACTGCTGAAGGTTCCGGTGACGCCGGGGGTGAAAGCCCTGATCGCACAAAAGACCAACGATCCGGACTGGCTTCGCGCCCGGCCACCGCTGGTGGCGATGAAGCCGGCGGAGGCCGCGCATTTGACCAACGCCTTTGCGGCGCTGTTTGCCGAAAAGGCGGCCTGACGGGTTTCGGCCCGGAACCCCGTGGCTCTTCTGCTGAAGGATCGGCGACACCTTAGGACGTAATTCAAACCGTGGCGGCGACGACGCCCTTCTTGAGGATGACGTTGCCGTAGACGCGCAGTTCGCCAGTCCGGACCACGCCAAACGCTGTGTTGGCGCGCTCATAGAATGCGAAGCGTTCGAGACGGCCGCATTTGAACGAATGATCCTCGATGACGCGGATGATTTCCGCTGCCGCTTCGGGCAATCCATTTGGGAACCGCGCCTTGTCCTGCTGCTGCGGCTCCATGATCAGCGCCGGTTCCGCCACCGCCTTGTCCAGCGGAAACACCGATAGAACAGCGCGCAGCAGGGTCGGCGTATCGACGCCGAGACTGGTCACCAGCCGGGCATCGTACCGCGACGCGGTCGAGGCCGCCGGAAAATTGGCATCGACCAGCGCCACCTCGTCGCCGTGCCCCATGCTTGCCAACAGATGCAACAGATCGGGCGAGAGCAGCGCAGATATTCCTTGCAGCATCGACATCCCTCTCTGTGGCAAGCTAATATGGTTCCTGCACTATGAGCGGGCGAACAAAATGTCAAATCCATCTGTGATTTTCGCACCCTGCGCCGACGGCCTCCCGCTTGGATTGGGCGGCGCGCCGATCGGCAATCTGCTGCGGCCGCTCACCGACGGCGATGTGGGCGATCTGATCGAGGCCGCCCTTGCCGGCGGTTGCCGCAGCTTCGATACTGCACCGCATTATGGACATGGCTTGAGCGAGCGCCGGTTCGGCCACTATCTGCGGCCGGCACCGCGCGATGCCCTGACGATATCCAGCAAGGTCGGCCGCCTGCTGACGCCGGATCCGAATGCGGCGCGCGCGCAGCACAGCTATGTCGATATCCCGCCGTTCAACCAGCACTGGGATTATTCGCCGCGCGGCGTGCGGCGCAGCCTGGAGGACAGCCTGCAGCGGCTTGGACTGGCCCGCCTGGATGCGGTCTTCATCCACGACTGCGATGTCATCAACCACGGCGACAATTATCGCAGCGTCGTCGCACAGGTGGTGTCGGAAGCGATCCCGGAACTGCAGAAGATGAAACGCGAGGGGTTGCTCAGCGCCATCGGGCTCGGTGTCAACGACACCCAGGTCTGTCTCGATGTGCTCAAGCGCGCCGACCTCGATTGCCTGCTCTTGGCCGGCCGCTACACGCTGCTCGACCAGGCCGGGCTGCCCGAACTGCTGCCGCTCTGCGTTGAGCGCGGCGTCCGCATCGCCATCGGCGGCGTGTTCAATTCGGGCATCCTGGCCACCGGGGTACGCGCGGCCCGCGAGCGGCCGATCTTCAACTACGCGCCGGCCGAACAGCAATGGATCGATCGCGCCGGACGGATCGAACAGATTTGCGCGGATTTCGACGTTCCGCTTCGCGCCGCCGCCTTGCAGTTTCCGCGGGCGCATCCGGCTGTCGAGATCGTGCTGGTCGGCGCGCAACACCCCGACCACTGGGCCAATGCGGTGACGATGATGCGCCATGAGATTCCAGATGCGTTCTGGCAAGCACTGCGGCGGGCGGCATTGCTGCCCGACAACGCCCCGGTGCCGGGAGAGGCGCCGTGATCGACTCCCATTTCCACATCTGGCAATTGGCGCGCGGCGACTATGGCTGGCTCACGCCGGACCTGCATCCGATCTACCGCGACGTAGAGCCGGAGCATTGGCGCGATCAGGCGACGTCGTGCCGGGTCACGCGCGGCATAGCGGTGCAGGCGGCGCCCACCGAAGCGGAAACGGCGTTCCTGCTGCAACAGGCCGCGCAACGACCGGATTTCATCCTGGGCGTGGTCGGCTGGGTCGAGATGGACGCGGCCGATGCGCCGGCGCGCATCGAAAGGCTGGCTTCGAACCCGCGGCTGCTTGGGCTACGTCCCATGCTGCACGATCTGCCGGAGCCGGCATGGATCCTGGATCCGCAGCGTGAACCGGCCCTGATCGCCATCGCGCAGAACGGCCTGACCTTCGACGCGCTGGTACGTCCCGTTCACCTGCCCCACATCCTCGAACTGATGCGGCGGCATCCGGCGCTTCGCGTCGTCATCGACCACGGCGCCAAGCCCGATATCGGCTCCGACGAATTTTCACCCTGGGCCGAGACCATGGCGCGGATCGCCAGGGAGACCACCGCCTTCTGCAAGCTCTCGGGTTTGTTGACGGAAGCCGGCCCTCGACCCGACCCCGGCCGCGTCGGCCGCTACGTCGAACATCTGTTGAGCTGTTTCGGGCCCAAGCGGCTGCTCTGGGGCAGCGATTGGCCGGTGCTCGAACTCGCGGCGAGTTACCAGACCTGGAACGCGATGGCCAAGGCCCTGGTGCCCGAACACTTTCACGCCGATGTTTTCGAACGGACTGCGCTGACCGCCTACGCCCGGCCTAATACTTAAGATAGATTTCTGAACGTTTCTGAAACCACAGCGACGGCATCCATCCGAGCCTGCATCAGGCCGGATAGCCCTGCTCAGCGCGAGCCTTCGCCGTCACTTCCCGCTGCATTCTTTGGCGGCGTCGAAGTTTCTCCGCCCACTTCGCGGCAGGGAACCTGCACCCACGTTCCGTCAGGACCGATCTGCGACGATGTGCAGCGCGAAGACGTTTCCGTGGCAGCGGCGCCTGAAATATTTGAACTTTTTGTCTCGGATTTCCTCGCCTGACACGGCAGCGTTACCGCCGCCATGACGGCAAGCGCGACAATCGGTCTCACGAAGGTTGCGATGACCAAACGCATGTTGGACTCTCCTTGGGTCGGCGGGGGTCTGACTTTTCCAACCAGAATTATGGTCGATTTTTGTCTCCAATTTCTTACCGGCGCCCTGCCCGCGCGGCGCGTCAGCACGCCGCACCGGCCGGCAAATGCCCGTCACCAAAACTCCAAAACTTAGTACCGATTTCGTCAAGATCGGCTCGCTAGTTGCCGCATCCGCTCCGCCGTCCCGCGACGGCTGACCCAAATCCAGCATTTGCACGGAGTGCTGCATGCGAACGATCTCCTTCGCCTTCTTCGCCTTTTTCCTCAGCCTGATCGCCCCGATGGCGCAGGCGGCCGATCCGCCGCGCGACATCAAGGGCCTGTACCTGATGTCCGACTACCCGGCCGTCACGGTCCGGCCAGGCAGCACCTTCACTGTTCCGCTGCGCCTGCAGAACTATGGCCTCGCGCCGGAAGAATACCAGCTGTCGGTCGCCGGCGCCCCAAGCGACTGGACCGTGACGCTGCTGGGCGGCGGCCAGCCGGTCGCGGCCGCGATGCCGGCGCCGGATTCCAGCGTCGCGTTGCAGCTTCGCCTCGACGTGCCCGCCAATGCCGCGATGAGGACACAGACGTTGACGGTGAAAGCGGTGGGACAAGGCAACCAGGTGAGCCTGCCGGTCGCCGTGGCGCTGGCCAAGGAACTGCCGGCGAAGCTGAGCGTGCAATCGAAACTTCCGGCGCTGCGCGGCAGCCCGAAGTCAAACTTCGAGTACACCCTGACCATCAAGAACGACAGCGGACGTAACCTGGTGACGAGTTTCACCGCCGCCGCACCGCGCAATTTCGAGACCTCGTTCACCGAAGCCTATGGCAGCCAGGAGCTTTCTTCGATCCCGATCGATGCCGGCCAGTCCAAGGACATCAAGCTGAAGGTGCGGCCGCCGAGCGCCATCGACGCCGGACATTTCCCGGTGAAGGTCACGGTCTCGGCCGAGGACGCCACCGCCGAAACCGAGCTTGCCCTCGATGTGGTGGGACAGCCACAGCTGCACGTGTCGGGCCGTGACGGACTATTGAGCGCGCAAGCGGTTGCCGCCAGGCAGACCTCGGTTCCGATCGTGGTCACCAACACCGGCACCGCACCGGCCGACAATATCTCGTTGTCGGGAAGCGCCCCGTCCGGCTGGAAGGTTTCATTCGATCCGGCGACCATCGACCGGCTGGTGCCGGGCAAGGACGCCGAGGTGCAGGCGCTGCTGACACCGGGCGATAAATCGCTGGCCGGCGATTACCAGGCGACCATCACCGCCTCATCACGCGGCGAAACCGCCTCCAGCCAGTTTCGCGTCACGGTGTCGACCTCGACGGTATGGGGTGTCGCCGGTGCCGGTGTGATCGGGGTCGCGCTGCTGTTGATGCTGGGCGCCGTTGCAAGGTTCGGCCGGCGATGAACAGCGCAACGGACAATCCCGTGGTCATCGCGGTTCAGGATCTCGTCAAGCGCTACGGCAAACTGGACGTGGTCGATCACATCAATCTCGCGATTACCAAGGGCGAGATTTTCGGACTGCTCGGCCCCAACGGGGCCGGCAAGACCACCTCCATCCTGATGATGCTGGGTCTCACCGAAATATCATCGGGCTCGGTACGGATCCTTGGCTTCGATCCGGCGCGCGCGCCACTGAACGTCAAGCGCCGGGTCGGCTACCTGCCCGACTCGGTTGGCTTCTACGACCATATGACCGCCGCCGAGAACCTGCTCTACACTGCAAAACTGATGGGGCTCGCGTCCGCCGAGCGGGCGCGGCGGGTGCTGGCCGCGCTGGCACGGGTGCGGCTGCTCGACGTCGCCGACCAGCGCGTGGCGACGTATTCGCGCGGCATGCGCCAGCGCCTCGGTCTCGCCGAAATCATCGTCAAGCAGGCCGAAATCGCCATCCTTGACGAGCCGACCTCGGGGCTCGATCCGCAGGCGACCATCGAGTTTCTCGAACTGATCAAGGAACTCAAGTCCGAAGGCGTCACGGTGTTGCTGTCGTCGCATCTGCTCGATCAAGTGCAGCGCATTTGCGACCGGGTCGCGCTGTTCCAGGCCGGCCGCATCGTCCTGATGGGGTCGGTGGCCGATCTCGCGCGACAAGTGCTCGGCGCCGGTTTTGTGGTGGAAGTCGAGGCCAGCGGCCTCGGGCTCGACCGGCGGCTGGCCACCATCCCCGGTGTCACCCATGTCGAGACCGTGACCGCCGAGCGGTTCCGGCTGATCGCCGACCGCGACGTGCGGCCGGACGCAGCCCGCGCCGTGGTTGCGGCCAACGGCGCGTTGCGGCGGCTCTCGGTCGACGAGCCGAGCCTCGACGCCATCTACGCCCGCTACTTCAAGACCCACGGCAGGGAATCCAGGGGGGTACGTCATGCGGCGTGAAGGTTCGCCCTTTCAAGGTCTCGGCACCGTGGCGGTCAAGGAACTGTCCGACAACCTGTCCAGCGCGCAAATCTTCGTGCTGCAATGGCTGATCGTGCTGACCGCGCTGGCCGCGCTCTACAACGCCATCGATACGCTGCGGCAGACCACCGCGGAAGATCCGTTCCTGCTGCTGCGGCTGTTCACGGTGGACCACGCGCCATTGCCGTCGTTCGTCGCGATCCTCGGATTCCTGATCCCGCTGATGGCCATTGGCCTCGGTTTCGACGCCATCAACGGCGAGCACAATCGGCGGACGCTGTCGCGTATCCTGGCGCAGCCGATCTACCGCGATGCCCTGCTGATGGGCAAATTCCTGGCGGGACTCACAACCCTTGGCGTCAGCCTGTCGGCGCTGTGGCTATTGGTGGTCGGCCTCGCGCTGATCTTCCTTGGGGTGCCACCGGGCGGCGAAGAGATCGCGCGCTCGCTGGTCTTCCTGGTGGTGGCGATCTTCTATGCCGGGGTGTGGCTGGCGCTCGCCATGCTGCTCTCGATCGTGTTCCGCTCGGCCGCGACCGCGGTGCTGGTGGCACTGGGGATCTGGCTGTTCCTGACCATCCTGTGGCCGATGCTGGCCCCGGCACTGGCGCAGGTGATCGCACCGATGGACCCGCGTTATGCCGCGCTGGGTCTCGATACCCCGAGCACGGTGACGTGGACGCAAATGCTCGGACGGATTTCACCGGATGACCTGTTCGCCGAGGCGATGCTGGCGGTGCTGTCGCCAACGACGCGGGCGCTCGGTCCCATTTTCATCGACCAGTTGCGCGGCGCCGTCATGGGTGCGCCGCTGCCCTTAAGCCAAAGCCTGATGATCGCGTGGCCGCAGATGGTCAGCCTGGCCGCCGGGACCATCGTGCTGTTCGTCGCCGGCTACATCCTGTTCCAGCGCCAGGAGATCAGGGCGTAGGCGGCCGCTTCCGACGGCTCTGTGTCCCCGTTCCCCGGAATGCGATTCCGCGTCGGCCAGCAGGTTAAAAACCTTTTTTCAAACTGACAAACTATCGCGAAGCCGAACCTATCAGGGCCGATCTTTTTCCACATGTGGAAAAATAATTCGAAATTCATTTGACTGGTCCGGTCAAATAGGGTGTTTTGTCCAAAGTGAATTGCTTCGCTCGAAACCCGTCCGCAGAAATGCGCGGCGGGTTTTTGCGTTGGGCCAGACGTTCTGCCGCGTGTGGCGCCAAACCTCGGTGAAACGTCGAAACGCGCCAGAAGTGTAGCCCGGATGCGGAGGGGCCGGCCTTTACAGCGCTTTCCGGTCATATTGGATCACTCAGTGATCCAATATGACCGGAAAGCGCCGTAGATTCCACTGTTGGCGCATGTCCTTGTCGGCGAACCGGATCCACTTCGCCGGGACATGCGCTAGGCCGGCCCGATGACAGGCTTCGCGACATCCGGGACTTTGCCTGGCCGCCCCGGCAGACCGCATCGCAACTTCATCATCCCGGATATCGCATTCGCACGACCCCGTTGGCTCATCCCCGTTGCGGATCTGCATCGTCGTGCCGATGGCGGAATATCTCGCAACCCATGAAGGATTTCCATCATGACCGCTCCCCTCTACACGCCCGAACTCGCCGAAAAGGTTCTGTCGGAAATGATCCGCAGCCGCACCGTGACCGACATCTGCGCCGAGCCGGGCATGCCGAGCGAACGCACGGTGCGGCAGTGGGTGGAGGACGACATCGAGGGGTTTGCGGCGCGCTACCACGAGGCCCGCCGGATCGGGGCGGCGCCGCTCGGCCGCCCGACGATCTACACGCCTGAGCTTGCCGAGAGAATTGCCGCCGCGACGGTCCGTGGCCGCCACCTGGACCACCTGTGCGACGACCCCGGCATGCCATCGCCATCGACGGTGCGAGACTGGGTGGCGGAAAATCGCGAGGATTTCTCGCAGCGATACAAACTTGCCCAGGAAATCGGCCGCGCCATGCGCGGCGGCCCGGTGTTCTACTCCGTCGAGCTCGCCGACCGGGTGATCGGCGAATTGATGGGGGGCCGCACGCTGGTCGATGTGTGCAACGACCCCGGCATGCCGCACAGGTGCACGGTGCTGGCCTGGGTGCGGCGCGACGAAGACGGGTTTGCCGCGCGCTACAGGGAGGCGCGCGAGATCGGCAGCCAGATCATGGTCGACGAGCTGATCCAGATCGGCGATGACCTCGCCCGCCGACGGCAGCGCGCCGGCGGCGGCGAACCGGGCGCGCCGGGCATAAGCCGCGAGGACGTCGATGTGGCGCGGATACGCTGCGACAACCGGCGCTGGGTTCTGTCCAGGGCGATGCCGCGCATCTATGGCGACCGGGTGCGGATCGACGCCAGACACGATGACAGCGACGGCTGGGCCGAGGTGTTGAAGGCAGTCAACGGCAAGACCCGCGGGCTTCCCAGCGAGGACGAGGATTACGAATAAGCATTGAGCCTGAACTCGAGCTCCGCAAGAAGAGTTACGGTGACGCTGCATTTAATTCATCGAATCAATCCTTCGCGCTCCGCCGGCGGCTCACGATTTCCCGACCTGGACCACCTGCTCCTTGCCGGTCTCCCCGCGCACCCACAAAACTCCAAATCTTAGTTCCGATCTTGTCAAGATCGGCTCGACGGTTGCATCAATCGCCGTTGCCCTCGGCGAATCCGGCCTGCACCACCTCTTCGCGCTTGCGCCGGAGGTGGTTGCGCAGGATATGGGCGAGCCCGCCGCCGTCGCGCCGCTGCAGCGCGTTCAGGATGCCTTCGTGCTCCTGGATCGCCAGCGCCCAGTGCTCCTCGGTCATCGGCGTGATGAAACGGGCGCGGCGGATCCGTCCTGACACCAATTCATAAAGGCCGGCGAGCACCGCGTTGTCGGCAGCGCGCACGATGGCCTCGTGGATCTGCCGGTTGCAGCGGTAATAGGACAACAGGTCGCGCGCCTCGTAATGCTGGACCATCATAACCTGCAGTGCGGCGATCTCGCCAAGCTGGCCGTCCGAAATACGCTGGCCCGCCAGTTCGCCGGCCGTGGCCTCCAGCGCCTCGCAGACTTCGAAAAGTTCCTTGACGTCCTTGCGGGTGAGTTTGGCGGCACGTGATCCGCGATTGGGCAACAGCACCACGAGGCCGTCAGCACCCAGCACTTTCAGCGCCTCGCGCAACGGCGTGCGGGAAATGCCCAAGGTATCGCATAGTTCGCGCTCCGGAATCCGCGAACCCGGCGGGATTTCGCCTTCGGTCAGCATATGCCGGAGGCGCGCGACCACCTCGTCATGCATCATGCTGGTTCCCTTTGCGATTTTGAATGCAAAAGCTGCATATTCGACCTTGTAACCCGTGATTTCGCCTTGCGAAACCGTAATTTTGCATTCAGATTGCCGCCCCTACGTCGCGCGGAGAACACCATGGGCCCGTTGGCCGGACTGAAAGTCGTCGATCTCACCCATGTCATGGCGGGGCCGACCTGCACGCTGATGCTCGCCGACATGGGCGCCGAGGTCATCAAGGTGGAGAAGATCCCGGCCGGCGATGATACCCGCTACTCGGTGCCGCCCAGGATCGGCAACGAGGCCGCGTCGTTCCTGATGATGAACCGCAACAAGAAGGGCATTGCGCTCGACCTGAAAACGCCGGGCGGCGCGCGGGTGCTGCGCCGGCTGATCGACAAGGCCGATGTGGTGGTGGAGAATTTCGGACCCGGCGCCATGGAGCGGCTCGGCTTTGGCTATTCCGAGCTGCGCACGGACCATCCGGCGCTGATCTACTGTTCGCTGTCGGGCTTCGGCCGCACCGGCCCCTACAAGGATCGCCGCGGCTTTGACCTGATGGCGCAGGCCATGAGCGGTATCATGAGCTTTACGGGGGAACGTCCCGACGGACCGCCGGTGAAATGCGGCGCGCCGCTTTCCGACATCACCGCCGGTCTGCTCGCGGCCATGGGTATTCTTGCCGCCTATGCGCATCGCCTCAAAACGGGCGAAGGCCAATGGGTCGAAACCTCGCTGTTCGAGGCCGCGCTGGTGCAGACCTACTGGCAATCGGCGATCGCACTCGCCACCGGCGTGGCGCCAAAGGCGATGGGCTCGGCCCATCCGCTCAACGCGCCGTACCAGGCCTTCGAGGCATCGGACGAATGGATCGTGGTCGGCGGCGCCAACCAGAAGCACTGGGCTCTGACGCTGCAAGTGCTGGGCGCGCCGGAGCTCGCCCACGACCCGCGCTTTGCCAACGGCGCCAGTCGCATGGCGCATCTGAAGGAACTGGAGGCCGAACTGATCCCGCGCTTCCGCAGCAAACCGGCGGCGCACTGGCTCAGCGCGCTGGACAAGGTTGGCGTGCCCTGCGGGCCGGTGCAGGATATGCTGCAGGCCCTCGCCGATCCACAAACCATCGCGCGCGAGATGGTGGTCGAGGTCGAGCATACGACGCTGGGCCAGGTGAAAACGTTAGGCCTGCCGATAAAATTCTCGCAGACTCCCGGCAAGGTGCAAACCGGCGCCCCGCTCTACGGCGAACATACCGCGGCAGTGCTGGCGGCCCATGGCTTCAGCGCCGCCGAAATCTCGATACTTCGCGACGAAGGCGCGATCGCCACGGTAAATCGCATGCAGGACGCCGCCGTCTGACGCCGGCCGCGCCAACGTCAATCAAGAAACTTCGAAACGGAATTCACAGGGAGGACATCATGTCGCCAACACTGAAAAACGCTGCGATCGTCACCATTTCCCTCGCGGCCGGCTTGCCGGGTGTGGCCCTTGCCGAATGGCAGCCGACAAAGCCGATCGAGTTTGTCGCCACCGCCGGCCCCGGCGGCGGCACCGACAACTTCGCGCGCGCCATCCAGAACATCATCACCAAGCACAAGCTGATCGACCAGCCCATCGTCGTGGTCAACAAGGCCGGCGGCAGCGGCGCCGAGGGTTTTACCTACGTCAAGGCAATGGCCGGCGATCCCTACAAGGTGGTATTCGGCACCTCGAACACCTGGACCCAGCCGATGGTCTCGAAGGTCGCCTACAAGCACACTGACCTCACGCCGATCGCCGCCATGGTGCAGGACGAATTCCTGCTCTGGGTCAAACAGGATGCGCCCTACCAGAATGTGCAGGATTATCTCAAGGCCGTCGCGGCAAAACCCGCCGGCGACTTCAAGATGGGTGGCGCCCAGTCCAAGGACACCGACGAAGTCCTGACCCGCATGATCGACAAGACGGCGAAGGTGAAATTCACCTACATTCCGTTCAAGAGCGGCGCCGAGGCCGCGGTACAGCTGGCCGGCGGCCACATCGATTCCCACGTCAACAATCCCAGCGAAAGCATCGGCCAGTGGAAGGGCAGCACCCAGCGTCCGCTGTGCGTGTTCAGCCCGAAGCGGCTGCCCGACGGCCCCAAGGTGACGGACACCCAGAACTGGCACGACATCCCGACCTGCGTCGAATCCGGGCTCGACATTCCGCAATACCAGCAGCCCCGCACGGTCTGGCTGCCCGGAAAAGTCACCGCGGAACAGGCGGCGTTTTATATCGACCTGATGCACAAGGTTCAGGCCACGCCGGAATGGAAGGAATACATCGAGCGCACCTCGCAGACCGATACCTTTCTCACCGGCGACGCCCTGACGAAATTCATCGCTGAGGACACCGTGCGCACCCACGACGTCGCGGCCCAGGAAGGCTGGCTGCTCTCGAACTAGTCGAGCGTTTCCATGAAACGGATCATCGTAGGATGGGTAGAGCGGTCAGATCGGACCCCTGTCCGATCTGACCGCTCTACCCATCGCCGCGCGGGTGAAGTGATGGGTTTCGCAAGGGCTCAACCCATCCTACGTCCTTTCGTATCATATGATCGGAACATCGGAATCAGTCGACTAGGACTCCGGCCATGATCTCGCGGCGCAGCCTGGAAGCGGTGACGGCCATCCTCACCGGCACGTTCGGCGCAGCCGTGTTCATCTCAAGCCTCGACAACGGCATCGGCTGGTCCAGCGCCGGGGTCGATGCCGGCACTTTTCCCTTCATCGTCGGCGTCGTCATCTTCGCCGGCAGTCTCTACAACCTGGCGACGGGATGGCCGGGCAACGACACCGTCCTGCTGCGGGGTGACGATCTCAAACGGGTGACGATGCTGTTCGTGCCCGCCGCCATTTTCGTCGGCCTGATCCCGCTGGCCGGCATGTACGTCGCTTCCGCCGCCTACATCTTCGCCGCCATCGCCTGGCACAAGCAACGCTCGCTGGCCTTCGCCGGACTGCTGGCGCTCGCCACTGCGCTTGCGCTCTACCTGATCTTCGAGGTCACTTTCCAGATCACGTTGCCGCGCGGCCTGCTCGGCACCGCGCTCGGCTATTGAAGGAGATTTCGGTGGAAAATCTCCAACTCCTGCTCCACGGCTTCACCATTGCGCTGTCCGGCAATCATATCTTCCTGATGGTGATCGGGGTGCTGCTCGGCATCCTGGTCGGCGTGTTGCCCGGGCTCGGCGCGCCGAACGGGGTATCGCTGCTGTTGCCGCTGACCTTCGGCATGCAGCCGGTTTCGGCGATCATCCTGCTGTCTTCGATGTACTGGGGCGCGCTGTTCGGCGGCTCCGTCACCTCGATCCTGTTCAACATCCCGGGCGAGCCGTCGTCGGTGGCCACCACTTTCGACGGCTATCCGATGGCGCGCGACGGCCGGCCGACTACGGCGCTGGCGACCGCATTCGGTTCGGCCGCGTTCGGCGCCCTGGCCGGCGTGGTCCTGATCACGCTGCTGGCCTCGTGGGTGGCGCAGGTGGCGCTGGCCTTTGGCCCGCCGGAATATTTCGCGGTGTATTTTCTCGCCTTTGCCAGCTTTATCGGCATGGGCGGCTCGCCGCCGATCAAGACCCTGGTGTCGCTGGCGATCGGTTTTGCGCTCGCCGCGGTCGGCATCGATACGGTGTCCGGCAGCGTCCGGCTGACCATGGGCATCGACGAACTGGTCAAGGGGGTGAACTTCGTCGTCGCGGTGATGGGCCTGTTCGGCATCGGCGAGTTGATGATCGCGGTGGAAGAGGAGTTTCACGTCAAGACGATTTCCTCGAAGGTGGAATGGCGCGAGGTGGCTCGCACCATCATCGGCCTGCCTCGCTACGGCTGGGTGCTGCTGCGCAGCGCCGCGATCGGCTGCTGGATGGGGGTCACCCCCGGCGGTCCCACCGCCGCGTCGTTCATGAGCTACGGCATCGCCAAGCGGCTGTCGTCGCGCCGCGCCCATTTCGGCAGCGGCGAGCCGGAAGGCATCATCGCGCCGGAAGCGGCGGACCATGCCGCGGGCACCAGCGCCTTGTTGCCAATGCTCAGCCTCGGCATTCCGGGATCGGCGACGGCGGCTGTCATGATGGGCGGGCTGATGATCTGGGGCCTCAATCCCGGGCCGATGCTGTTCGTCGAGCAGAAGGATTTCGTCTGGGGCCTGATCGCCTCGATGTATCTCGGCAACGTGGTCGCGGTCTTCCTGGTCTTGCTGACGGTACCGATGTTCGCGGCCTTGATGCGGATCCCGTTCTTCATCATCGCGCCGTTGATCGTGGTGATCTGCGCCGTCGGCGCCTATTCGGTCTCCAACTCCTTTCTCGACGTTGTGCTGATGATGGGATTCGGCGTGCTCGGATATCTGTTCAAGAAGCTGCACTACCCGCTGGCGCCGCTGGTGCTCGCCATGGTGATCGGCGACAAGGCCGAGGATGCCTTTCGCCAGTCGATGCTGATGTCGAGGGGATCGATGGCGATCTTCTTTGGCAATGCGCTGGTGACCACGCTGGTGCTGCTCGGCGTGGCGCTGCTGGTGGTACCGGTCATCCTTCAGGTGATCGGAAGGTTGCGCGGACGACCGCCGCTCAAGGCAGGCGATCCGACCTGACCGCACCGAAGTAACACCGCCCCGCCGCGCACCCCAGGTCGTAGACATCATGCCTACGACCCAGGTCGTAAACATCATGCCTACGACCTACACCGCCTTGGTCAAGGCGCCGTCGATGATCAGATTGGTCCCCGAAATCCGGCTCGCCACCGGGCTCGCCAGGAATACGACGCCTGCGGCGACCTCCTGGGCGGTGCCCATACGCCCGGTCGGATTCAGCCCCATCGCCGCCTTGTAGAGGTCGGGCAGATTTTTCTCGATGTTCTGCCAGATACCACCCTCGAAATAGGTGTTGCCGGGCGATACCGAATTGACGCGGATGCCCTTGGCGATGAGCTGGCTGCTCAGGCCCTTGGCGTAGTGGATCAGCGCCGCCTTGAAGGCACCATAGGAGCCGGCGGCGAAATCGACCTCGAATCCCGATACGCTCGAAATGATCGAAATCGACGCCGATCCGGATTTTTCCAGATAGGGAAGTGCGGCGGCAACCGAATTGACCGTGTGCATCATGTCGGTTCGAAACGATTTTTCCCAGGTCTCCGGGGTGTCGCCCACGGCGAGCGCGCTGACATTGCAAACCAGGGCATCGACACCGCCGAGTTCACTGGCGGCGCTATCCACCCAGGCCTTGAGCGCCGCGGGATCGGCGACATCGAGAGCCCTGCCCCATGCCCTGACGCCCCTATCCGTCAACGCCCGCACCACCCTGGCAACTTCCTCGGCGTTGCGGGCGCAGATCGCCACGTTGGCGCCTTCGTTCGCAAAGAGATCGGCGACAGCCAGGCCGATGCCCTTGCTGCCGCCGGTCACCAGCGCATTCTTACCCTTCAGTCCCAGATCCATTGTCGCCCCCGTTTACGATCGACGCCTGCGTGGGAGGGCAAATCGATCTGGTTGAATATCGATCACGATCCAAGCCATGGTTGCGCACCCATTTTGGTATATCGGCTCCGATCATCAATCAAGCCTCAACGCGCACTTTTCTCGATTGGCACGTCGGCGCCGGCACCCTCACATCGTCTTCCAGTCTCCCGCGCCCTCGAACGCGGCGGCGGCGCGGTAGATGGTCGACTCGTCAAAATGCTTGCCGATCAGCATCACCCCGACCGGCAGGCCGTCGATCATGCCGCACGGAAGGGTCATGGCCGGATGGCCGGTGGCGTCGAACGGCGCGGTGTTCGCCACCATCTCGAAGGCGCGCTGGATGTAGAGCGCACGCGGCGCGTCGGGCGGCGGCAGCGGTGTCGCCTTCATCGGCAGGGTCGGCATCAGCAGCAGGTCGTATTTGCCGAGCGCATCGTCATAGGCGGCGCGGAGCTTGCGGCTCAGATTCTGCGCCTTGGCGTAGAAATGTCCGCGATAGTGCTTGGTGAAATATTGTCCCAGCAGCATCGTGATCTTGAGGCTGTCCGACAGCTCGTCGGCACGATTTTTCCAGGCCGAATGGGCATCCAGCAATGTTGTGGCATAGAGCCCGCGCCAGTTGGTCCCCATGCCGTTGCCCTTCATCATGAACTCGGTGGCACCCTCCGCCGCGATCGGCAGCCAGATCGCCGGCCCCAGCGCGTGCATCGGCAACGAGATTTCGTCCACCGTGGCGCCGAGTTTCTTGAACAGCTGCGCGCCGGCCATGACCTTGGCGTCGACCTCGCGTTCGGAATTGGCGTGCCCAAAACCTTCCTTGACGATGCCGATGCGCAACCCCCTGACGCCGCCGTCGAGTTCTTCCGTATATCTGGCAGTCCTCGGCGCATACTGCCGGGGGTCAAGGCCGTCGGCGCCCGCCAGCACCTCCATCAACAGGGCGTTGTCGCGCACCGTGCGGGTCATCGGCCCGGTGTGATCCAGGGTGATCTCGATCGGCATCACCCCGGTGTAGGGAACGAGGCCATGGGTTCCCTTCATGCCGTAGATGCCGCACCAGCACGACGGCATGCGGATCGAGCCGCCCTGGTCGCCGCCGATCGCCATGTCGGCCTCGCCGGTCGCAACCACCACGCCGCTGCCGGAGGACGATCCGCCGGCCGAATAGCCCATCTTGTGCGGGTTGTGGACCGCGCCGGTGGCGTTGGTGTGGCTGCCGCCCGAAAAACAGAAATATTCGCAATGGGTCTTGCCGACGATGGTGCCGCCGGCGTCGAGAATCCGGGTGACGATGGTGGCGTCGATGTCGGGGATGTAGCCTTCCAGCGTCGATGCCCCGTTCATCATCGGCACGCCGGCGAGACAGATGTTGTCCTTCAGCGCCACGGTCTTGCCGGCGAGCTTGCCGCTTGCGGCGCCCTTGATCGTGGTCTTGACGTACCAGGCGTTGTACTTGTTTTCCTCGCCTTCGGGGCGATAGCCGGGCATGCGCGGATATTTCACCGCCGGAAGATAGTCGGCCATGGCGTCGACGACGTCATAGGCGGCGAAGTTGCCCTGCAGCAGTTCGTTGTAGGATTTGAGTTCCTCTTCGCCCATGTGCATGCCGAGATCTTCGGCTACACTGCGCAGCTGTGCGAGATTTGGCCTTCTGACGCCCATGGTGTGGTCCTCCTGGTTGTCGTGACAATGAACTCGACTATTCGGTAATGCCGATGAACTCGCCGACCAGGCTCGCATCATCGAGCTCGGTCGGCCGCACTTCGCGGGTAATCGTCCCCTTCTGGATCATGAGAATGCGCTGCGACAGCGCGGCGATAAAATCGAGATTCTGTTCGACCAGGATCATGGTAAGTCCGGCCCTGTCGCGAAGCCGCAACAGGATCTCGACGATTTCGTCGATGATCGAGGGCTGAATGCCTTCGGTGGGCTCATCCAGCAGCACCAGGCGCGGCTTGCCGCACAGACAGCGCGCCATCGCCAGCAGCTGCTGCTCCCCGCCCGACAATGCGCCGCCGAGCCGGTCGAGCAACGGATTGAGCCGGGGAAATTCCTCCAGGATCGGCGCGATGATGTCCGCTTCGCTACCTTGCTCCTTGGTGCAGCCCATCCGTAAGTTGTCGTAGACGGTCAGCGCCGGAAAAATTTCGCGCCCCTGCGGCACATAGCCGAATCCCAGCCGGGCGCGTTGATAGGGTTCCATGGCGGTGACGTCCGCATCGCCGAAGCGCACCTGGCCCGAGGTGGCCGGCAGAAAACCCATCAGCGCCTTGAGCAGCGTGGTCTTGCCCATGCCGTTATGGCCGAGCACACCTATGAACTCGCCTTCCCGGATGGCGAAACTGATGCCATTGAGGATGGGGATGCGGCCGTAACCGGCACAGAGTTCGCTGACCTTCAGCATCACGCCACCGCCTGCTTGCCGAGGTAGATATCGCGCACCACCGGGTTGCGCAGGATGTTCTCGACGGAATCCTCCACCAGCACGCCGCCCTGGTTGAATACCGTGACCTTGCGGCCGATCATGCGGATGAACTGCATGTCGTGTTCCACCACGATCAGCGCCCTGGTGCGGTTGATCTCGCGGACGAGATCTGCGGTCTTGTGAACCTCGTCGCTGGTCATGCCGGCGGCCGGCTCGTCGAGCAGGATCAGCTGCGGGTCGGTTGCGAGCACGATGCCGAGCTCGACCCATTGCCGCTGGCCGTGCGCCAGCTGGCCGACGACGCGTTGCGCCGCCGCGGTGAGACCCAGACGCGTCAGCATCTCGTCGACGATGGCCGTGGCGCGGGCACCACGATGGATGCGGTTGGCCGACAGCCAGATGTTTTCGCGCACGCTCAGGCCGTCGAACACGCTCGGCACCTGGGTCTTGATGCCGATGCCGAGCCGAGCGATCTGGTGGGCCTCCGCGTGCGAGATATCCTGGCCGCGAAACCGCACCTCTCCCTGGCTCGGCACCAGTTGGCCGGTCAGCATCTTGAAGAAGGTGCTCTTGCCGGCGCCATTGGGACCGATCAGGCAACGCAGTTCGCCTTCCGCCAGACTGAAGTTGACGTGGCGCACGGCATGAACGCCGCCGAAGCGCATGCCGAGATCGCGGGTTTCGAGCAGCGGCGTCGCCATCACCCCTCCTCCACGGATTTGGGCTCGAGCTTCGCCGTTGCCTCCGGCATCCGCAGCCGCAACAGCCGCCGGGCCCAATCGTCCAATGTCGGCACCAGTCCCTTCGGGACCAGCAATACGAAGGCGACGAGGATGATGCCGAGGACCAGGGGAACGTTGCCGAGCAGCGCGCCCCACCCGCTGGAACCGCTTGGCGCATTGGCGCCAAGGGCCGCACTGAGCCATTGGATGCCGATGCAGCCGACGATCGGGCCGATCAGGGTGCCGCGCCCGCCGACGATGACCCAGATGATGATCTGCGCCGACTGCGAAAGGCCGAATATGGTCGGACTGACAAAGGCCCCCCAATTGGCGAACAGGCAGCCGGCGAGACCGGCCAGCGCCGCACCAATGGTGAAGGTAGCGAGTTTGTAGGCCCGCGGATCATAACCGAGAAGCTCGGCGCGCCGTTCGTTCTCGCGAATGCCGACGATGATCCGCCCGAACCGGCTCGCCAGCAACGCCCGCAGTCCGAAATAGGTGGCAAGCAGCACGATTGTGGAAAGGTAGAACATGCCTTCGAGTTCGACCGGCGACGACTTGTTGCCGGGAAAATTCAGCGGCGGTATGCCCGGAATGCCGTTGAAGCCGCCGAGCCTCGCCGTGCCGATGTGGAATTCCGGCCCGGCGGTGGAATTGATCGCGTTGAACATGATCAGCGTCACCGTCAGCGTAATGACGCCGAGATAGACATCGCTGATCCGGCCATAGAAGATGAAATAGCCGAGCAGCGCGGCAAACGCCGCTGGCAGCGCGATCGCCAGCAGGAACGGAACCGTGCTTTCGCCGATATTGAACATGGCGATGGCGTAGGTGTAGGCGCCGAGACCAAAGAATGCCGACTGGCCGAAGCAGAGAATGCCGCCGTAACCCCAGATCAGCGCCAGGCTGAGCGCCAGGATCGCCATGATCATGTAGACCGTGAGTTCGAGCACGGTATCGAGTTCGGCATAACGCGGCGTCAGCACCAGGAAGGCGATGCCGATGACGCCGACCAGGGCCAGCCCGGCCAGATTGCCGACGCGGGCGCTCACATGCCCCTCCGGAAGAACCTGCCGGTAATGCCCTGCGGCAACAGCCGGATCAGCACGATGGCGGCGGCAAGCAGCGCCACCTCGCCGAAAACCGGCGTGGTGGCATAGGTGGCGATCTGGTTGATGGTGCCGAACAGCGCCGACGCCGACACCGTGCCGGAAACCATGGCGGCGCCGCCGCCGATCACGGTGATGAAGGATTTTGCCACATAGGCGACACCGATCGTTGGAAACACCCCGGATACCGGCGCCAGCACGCCGCCGGCGAGGCCCGACAGCGCGGCGCCGATGCCGAAGGTGACGGCATAGACCCGCGCCGGCTTGACCCCCAGCGCAGACGCCATGTTGGCGTTCTGCATGGTGCCCCGCGCGATCAGACCGAGCCGGGTGAAGCGCAGCACGGCAAAAATGCCGCCCATCACCACGATCGCCACCGCGATGACGAACAGCGTGTAGGCGCTGGTGCGGTAGGCGCCGATCTGGAAACTTCCGAGCGGCGCGGAGATCCCGACAGTAGTGTTGCCGAAAATCGCCGTGGTCAGCCCGACCAGGAACAGGCTGAGCCCCCAGGTCGCCAGCATGGTGTCGATCATGCGGCCATAGAGGAAACGGATGATGGTGCGCTCGACGATGACGCCGATGATGCCGACTACCACCGGCGCCACCACCAGCATGGCGATCCAGATGCTGACGCCCCGGCTGGTGGCGACGATGGCGGCATAGCCGCCGAGCATCAGGAACTCGCCATGGGCGAGATTGATCACCCGCATCATGCCGAAGATGATCGCCAGCCCGACGCTGATCAGCGCCAGGCTGGCAATGGCGTAAAGCACCTGGATGGCCAGCAGCGCAATGAGATCCACTTCACCGTCCCTGCACTGTGCCGGCCATCCTGTTGTCAGATCTTGATGACATATTGCTGGTTATCGTTGGGGTTCTTGATCAGGTCGCATACCGCACCGGTGTCCGACGGCTTCTGCTGGGCGAAGTCCTCGAGCACGTTGAGCTTCTTGTCCTTGACCTCGGCGATATGGACGTCGAGCACGCAGTGATGGGTCGGTGGATCGATGGTGACCTTGCCCGACGGCGCATCGATGCTGATGCCGGTCTCCAGCGCCTCGATCACCTTGATGCGGTCGACGCTCCCGGCTTTTTTCACCGCTTCGGCCCACAGCCGGAAACCCTGATAGGTCCCCATGGCGAGCTCGGTGACATTGGGATAATCGGCGCCGAACCGCTTGTGGAACGCGGCGACGAATTTTTCGTTGGTGGCGTTCTTCAGGTCCTGGAAATAGTTGTAGCAGATCAGCATGCCATTGCATTCCTCGGGCGACAGCACGATGTGCTCATTGCCGACCGCGAAGGTGGTCGAGGCCATCGGAATGCTGGCGCGCATGCCGGCCGCGGCCCACTGGCGGTAGAACGAGATGTGCGCGCCGCCGACCAGCGCCGACCAGACGAAATCGGGCTTCGCAGCCTGGATTTTCGAGATGGTGGAACTGAAATTGGTGACGTCGAGCGGGAAGAAATCGATCGACGAGACTTCGCCGCCGTTTTCCATGACGTATTTCTTCACCCATTGCGAGGTGATCTGGCCGTAATTGTAGTCGGCGGCGACGACATAGACCTTCTTGCCCCATTTCTTCATGGCGTAGGGCACGAGTTTTTCCACGGTCTGGGCCGGCGTCACGCCGGTGTCGAACTGGTTGCGGTCGCACACCCCGCCCTCATATTGGGTGTTGTAGAAGTACAGGGTCTTGAACCGGTCCAGCACCGGCCGGATCACTTCGCGCGATGCCGAGGTGATGCCGCCGTGCACCACCGCGACCTTGTCCTTCAGCGCCGCCTGCTGGGCGAACTGGGTGTAGAGCTGCATGCTGGACTGGGTATCGTAGTTGATCAGCTTGATCTGTCGTCCGAGCAGGCCGCCCGCCGCGTTGGCCTCTTCGACGGCCAGGGTGATGGCGTCGACCATCGGCTTGCCGTAGATGTCGAGGCCTCCGGACAGATCGTGGATGCTGGCGACGCCGATCGGATCTTCCGCCCATGCGGACGAGGTGATCGCGCCGGAGCTGGCGGCGAGGGCTGCTGTGCCCTGAAGAAAGTTTCTGCGATTGACTTGCATTGCCCTATTCCCTCTTCGTTGTTGCCGAAAACGTCATGCGACCAGATATTTTTTCAGGATGGATGCGCCCATGGTGTATTTTGGGTCGACCATGTTGCCGAGCCGCATCCGCCCGGCCTGACTGAGCAGCATGTAGGCGTCGATCTCATCGAACCCGTAGTCCGCGCTCATCCAGCGCACCAGTTCGCGATAGGCGATCCGCGCCGCATCCTCCATCGGCCGGGCGCTGCCGATGGTCATGATAAAGGTGTCGGTTTCGAGCCGCGGCCAGCCAAAGCTCCAGTTCTTGATGACGTCGACCTGCAGCGTGACCGTGGCGCGCTGCTCGATCGCGACGCCGGAGAGTTCGCCGTCGCCCTGGGCGGCGTGGCAATCGCCGACAAACATCAGCCCGCCGGAAACATGCACCGGAAAGTACAGCACCGAACCGGGCGCGACATCGGGCAGATCCATGTTGCCGCCGTGATAGTCGGGCTGCAGCGACGAGATCGCCTCGATCTCCGGCGAGACGCCGATGGTGCCGATGAACGGCTGGTACGGCAGCGTGATCTTGTCGCTCCAGCGCACGCCATTCGGATCGACATGCATCTTGCGCACCCGCTCCGGCAGCGGCGGGTTGAGCAGCGCCGTGGACGCGGTGCCGACCAGGCCGCCGAATTCCGGAATGATGCAGGTGGTTCCGGCCGGCTGGGCACCGCGGGTTTCCACCGCGTGGATATAGATCGCCAGACAATCGCCCTTCTCAAGGCCGCTGACGGCGATCGGGCCGCACTGCGGGTTGAGGAACGGGAACTTGAGTTTCGCGGTCGGGCTATCCTGCTCACTGGTGATGACGCCGCCAAAGGCGTCTTCGGTCTCCACCACGACGATATCCCCGGCATTGACGGTCAGAACCGGCCGGGCATAGGGGCCATACACATACTGGAAGGCGCCCTGTTTCTCGATGGTCAGTTCATGGCGCTGACCGGCCCGTCCCCTGGCAACGCCGCGTTCTGCCATGATCGAGGCAGTGAGCCAGCCATCTTTCAGCATCGCATCTTTGGTCATGGGGCCTGTCCTCATCAAAGAGATGCAAATCGCGCGCCGACGTCAGGTAACGAAATTTCGTATCATTCTAATGTTGCCTCCCCTCGCCGCCGGCTTCGATGGCCGAGGCCAGTCTGATCAGCGTGGCCTCCTCGAAATGGCGACCGACCAGCATCAAGCCGATCGGCAGGCCGTTTTTGCGGCCGCATGGCACCGTGAAGGCCGGATGGCCGGTCACGTCGAACGAGCAGGTGTTGGCCTGCATGTTGAGCGCGGTGTCGATCAGCGTGCCCAGCGGCGCGTCGAGCGGCGGAATTTCGGTCGCCGTAAACGGAATGGTCGGCATCGCCAGCACGTCGACCTTTTGCAGCGCCTCGTCATAGGCCTGGCGCACCAGCACCCGCAGGTTCTGCGCCTTGGAATGATAGCGTCCGTGATAGTTGCGATGCATGTACTCGCCGAGCATCAGCACCAGCTTCACGGTCGGCGACACGTCGTTGATCCGCGTGCCCATGCCGCGGGCAAGGGCCTCCTGCATCGAAACCGGGTAATAGCCCTGGATGTTGTTGCCGACGCCGTAACCCTTCAGCATCATCTCGGCCGCGCCCTCGAGAATGACGCCGCCCCAGACGTGCGGCCCATCGAGATGCCAGGGCACGGATATTTCGACGGTTTGAACGCCGAACCTCTCCAGCCCAGCCAGGGTATCGCGCACCCTTGCATTGACCGCCGGGTCGCTTTCCGGATGGCCAAATCCCTCGCGCAGCACGCCGACCCGCAACCCTTTCGCCGGCGCGCCGAGTGCTGCCATATAGTCGACCGTCTTGGCCGAAATGGTTCGGGTGTCCCAGCCGTCGTGGCCGGCAATGACCATGAGCAGCCGCGCGACGTCTTCGACACTGGCGCCCATCGGGCCACAGTGATCGACCGAATAGCTGATCGGCATCGAACCCGTGGTCGGCACCAGCCCCCAGGTCGGCTTGAGGCCATAAATCCCGCACCAGCTCGACGGCGTGCGGATCGATCCGCCCTGGTCGCCGCCGAGCGCCATCGGCACCTCGCCGGCGGCAACCAGCGCCGCGCTGCCACCCGACGAGCCGCCGGCGCTGTGGGCAATATTGTGCGGGTTGCGGATCACGCCGGTGGCGCAGGTATGGCTGGCGCCGGAAAAGCACAGGTCTTCGCAGGCCGCCTTGCCGGCAACGGTGCCGCCGGCGGCGAGAATGCGCGTCACCACGGTGGCGTCGATCTCCGGCACATAGCCTTCCAGCAAGCGCTGAGCCGTTCATCATCGGCACGCCCGCGACGCAGATGTTGTCCTTGATGGCAACCTTCTTGCCCTTCAGCAGGCCCTCGGCACCGGTGCAGATATCCGTTTTCCAGTACCAGGCGTTGTAAGGATTTTCGCTCGCCGCAGGACGATAGCCCGGCGAACGCGGCGGCACCGGCGCCAGCGTCGGCGCAACCAGTTCGTCGAGACGGCCATAGGAGGCCACCGGCCCCTTGAAGGCCTCCTGGAAGGCGGCGACCTCATCGGCGCTCAGAACCAGACCAAAAGCCGATCCGAGGTTGCCGATTTGCTCCAGCGTCGGCAGGCGAACGGCCATGATGCTCTACCCCGTCAGTCGCGCAGAAAAACGAAAAAAAGCCACCCGCGGCCCGAACAGGCCCCGAATGGCATCAATGCCGCTTTATCAATGGTCGCGTCGATTTCAGACTGCAGAACGAAAACGAAGGGTTGTCACCCAGACTTCAGTGGCTGTGCGAGAACTCTTTCGAAATGCAGACTTTTCACAGACAAGTCGATTGTGTCTTAGGGCACGGAGGCTTGTCAATGTGAGGCCGGCACCTTTTTTATGCATGGCGGAGCACAAATGACGCGCATGCGGATCGATATGGCGCGGCAACCGCTGGCGAATTTTTGCGCGGCAGCTAAGATGCAGTGTCACCTTAGCTTGCGGGACTTGCCGTGAAGGACTGGCATGAAAGACTTGGCATGAACAAGCCGTCGATCCCACTCGGTCTGGTATTCTCCGGATCGGGCCCCTATGAAATGATGGGCGGCGAAATGCGCAAGAGCGCATTGATGGCGGTCGACGAAATCAACCAGAGCGATGCCTTCGATTTCACCTTCATGCCGCATCTGCGCGACCCCGGTGGTGTGGTGGCCGCCTATCACACCGCCTGCGCCGACCTGATCCGCGAAGAACAGGTCGGCCATATCATCGGCTGCTACACCTCGGCCGCGCGCAAGCAGGTAATCCCCATCGTCGAGCGCACCGACCGGCTGCTCTGGTACCCTGCCCGATACGAAGGCTTCGAGTGCAGCGACAATGTGATCTATGTCGGCGCCGCGCCGAACCACAATGTGGTGCCGCTGGTGCGGCATATGCTCGATCATATCTCCGATCAGGTGTTCTGCATCGGCTCGAACTACATCTGGACCTGGGAGACCAACCGGGTGATCCGCGAGATCGTGACCGGCGCCGGCGGCCGCATCCTCGCCGAACGGCTGCTCGAGCTCGGCGAGACCGCGGTCGATCACATCGTCAACGAGATCGTCGATCGCAAGCCACCCGTCGTGTTCAACACCCTGGTCGGCGAATCCAGCTACGTGTTCATCCGGGCGCTGCACGCGGCCCTGACCCGCGCGGGCCTGACCATACCGATGCTAAGCTGCAGCCTGTGCGAGCCGGAGCTCAAACTGATCGGCCCCGAAGCCTCGGTGGGATGCGTCACCTCGTCGGCCTATTTCGAGAGCATCGATATTCCCGAAAATCGCGCCTTCGTGGCGCGCTGGAAGGCCAGTCACGGCCCCGATAGCAATCCCTCGGTCGACGGCCAATCGACCTATGTCAGCGTCATGCTGTTGGCGCGCGCCATCAAGCGAGCCGGCTCGGCCGAGGTCGGTGCCGTCAAGCGCGCTGCCGCCAACCATCGCTACCATTCGCCGCAGGGGCCGATCTGGGTCGATCCCGACAACAACCATTGCCACCTGACCCCGCGCCTGGCGCGGTCCATCGCCGGATCCCAGTTCAGGATCTTCTGGGAGGCCGACGCGCCGCAGCGACCCGACCCCTATCTCGCCAGCCTCGACCTGTCGGCGATCGCCACGCCGAAAAAGGACGCTGGCCTGGGCGCGAAGGCATCGCATCATCTGCGGGTCGTGAAATGAACGGGTGTTGACATGACACGGCACTCGCCATTCTCGGTTCGCGGCCGCCACGCGCTGCTGGTGATGAAGGACGAGCGCGATAGCGCCATCCTGCGACGCCAGCTTCATCGCCTGGGACTGACAATCATGGAAGCCGATCCGGCCGAACCGGCCCCGCCGATGGAAGCGGTCGACGTCATCATGCTGGACACCGACATCATTCCCATCCGGTCCGACAAATCCTTCGCATGGAAACCCGAAACCCCGATCATCGCGCTCGTCGGCACCGAGACGCCGAGCCGCCTGAAATGGCTGCTCGACCTGCAGCCGGCCTCGTTCCTGATCAAGCCGCTGCGCTCGGCCGGAATCTACACCGCGCTGGTGGTGGCGTTCGACTGCGCGCTCAGGAAAACCGATGAAATGTCCCGCACCGAACGCCTGGAGGAACGCCTGCGCTCGCGCCGCATCGTCTCCGCCGCGGTTCAGCAGGTGATGCGCGGCCAGGACCTCAGCGAGGAAGACGCCTTTGCGCTGATCCGGCGCGCCGCGATGCGGCAGCGGGTGACCATCGAGCAACTGAGCGCGGATGTGGTGGCAGGCGGCGGATTGCCGGGACGGACGACGAGAACTGCATAAAATCTAACCTATATCGCCCAACCTCTGCACGCCGGCTTCCGCCATCCCTGCCCACGCGGCATCGAGCGACCCGCCAAGATCGATCCCTCGGCAGCCCGCTTCGATCAGAACCACATCGAATCCCAGCCGGCGCGCGTCAACGGCGGAGTAGTTGACGCAGAAGTCCGTGGCGAGGCCGGCCATGAAGACGCGGCCAAACCCGCGCTCGCGCAGGTAACCGGCAAGGCCGGTCGGCGTGGTGCGATCGTTTTCGAAAAACGCCGAATAGGAATCGATCCCGGTGCGAAAGCCCTTGCGGATCACGAGTTCGGCCCGCTGCAGATCGAGTTGCGGATGAAAGCCGGCGCCGGGTGTGCCCTGGACGCAATGATCCGGCCACAGGGTCTGCGCGCCATAGGGCATGGCGATGGTCTCGAACGGCGCCTTGCCCGGATGCGAGGTCGCGAACGAGCTATGGCCGCCGGGGTGCCAGTCCTGGGTCAGGGCGACGTGGGCGAAGTGCCCGGCGAGACGGTTGATGACTGGCACCACCGCATCGCCGTCGGGCACCGCCAATGCGCCCCCGCCGCAAAAATCGTTCTGGACATCGATCACCAGCAACAGATCCGCCTCATCGATCCGGATGGCTGAATTCATCTTGCACCTGATCCACTGACGATGATCGCGGGACCCTCAGTCTCTCACGAAACTGCCCGGTTGCCAACGCGGCGGGCGGGGATATACTTTATACCTAAAGCTTCTTCGACGGCATGGCGGCGCAACAGCGAGCGATCAATGTCCCTGGTCCTGTACGAACTCGGCGGCAGCCGCGACCAGCGCTACAGCCAGTTTTCGTGGCGCAGCCGTCTCGCTCTGGCGCACAAGGGCCTCGAGGCCGAAATTCAGGCCGGTGCGGATCAGCGACAAGGCGGCGATTGCCTTCAGCGGCCAGGACAAGGTACCGATCCTGGTCGACGGCGAGAAGGTCATTTCCGACTCGTGGCGGATCGCGGAATATCTGGAGGCCAAATATCCCGACCGCCCGCCGCTGTTCGGCGGCGATGTCGGACGCGCGCTTGACGCGCTTTATCAACGCCTGGGTAGACCGGCAGATCATCCCGCGGATCGTCCCGCTGTTGATGCTCGACGTGATCAAGCGGCGTCGATGCGGCAGATGCGCAGCATCTGCGCCAGGGCATGGAAAAGGCCTTTCGCGCCACCCTGGAAAAACTCGCCGAGAACCGCGATGCCGACATCGTCGGCTTCCGCCGGCTGCTCGACCCGGCGCGCGCGACGCTGCGCGCCCAGCCGTTCCTAAGCGGCGACCATCCTGCCTATGCGGACTACATTCTGTTCAGCGTGTTCCAGTGGGCACGCATCGTCAGCGCCGTCGATCTGCTCGATGCCGACGACGCAGTTACGACCTGGCGCGAACGGATGCTGGATCTCGGCGGCGCGAGACAGCCGGGAAAGGCGCCTTGAAATGACCATCGACGGCGCGTTGGAGCACGCCACCCTGCGCGACTGGATCGAGAAATGGGCCACAGGCGCCGCGGGATCGACGGCGCTTTGCACCGACACCGGATCGATCGACTTCGCCACGCTGCACCGGCGGGCGCAGGCGCTGGCAGGCTTCTTCACGGGTCTCGGGTTGAAGCGGGGCGATGTGATCGCCGCGCAGTTGCCGAATTCAGCCACTTTCGTCCTCAGTTACCTTGCCGCCGGATATATCGGCGCCACGCTGCAGACTATCCATATGCCCTACCGTGCGGCGGAGATCGGCCCGCTGTTGACCCATGGCAAGGCCAGGGCCTTCATCTGCCTCGGCACCATGAAGGATTTTTTGCCAGCGGCATTCGCCCTGTCGCTGCGCGCGGCTCTGCCGTCGCTGCTCCATGTCATCGCGGTCGGCGGCGAACCGCCGCCGAATGCCCTCGCCTTTCCCGATCCGGACCTGCTGCCGGTTGCAACCTTGCCCGAACGTCCGGTCGCGACCGACCGGTTCCAGCTGCTCTACACCTCAGGCACCACCTCCGCCCCCAAGGGCGTGCCGGTCGCCTACCAGAAATTCCTCCCCAATGCCGCGCTGTCGGCACGCGAACTTGGCGTCGATGAAAACTCGGTGCTGATGTCGGTGGCGCCGTTCACTCACCTCTACGGCCTGTTCTCGCTGAACGTGGCCTTCGCCGTCGGGGCCGCCACCGCATTGCTGCCGGCCTATGCGCCGGGACTATTGGCCGACGCGCTCGATCGGTTGCGGCCGACCGGCCTGTTCGTCGCGCCGGCGCACATGGCGGCCTGCCTGAACGAGGGGCTATTGACCAAAGAACGGCTGGCGTCGCTGCGGTTCGTTCTGATTTCCGGCTCAGCCTGTCCATTCGAGCTGGCGCAGTCGGTGCAGGACCTGATGCCGAATGGCGAGGTGCATCAATTGTGGGGCATGAGCGAACTGCAGGCCGGCGCGTTCAGCCGCCCCGGGGACGACCGGCAAGTTCGCTTCACCACCGTGGGCCGCGCCAGTCCGGGCACCGAATTGCGGGTGACACTGGACAACGCGTCCGCTCCGCCCGGCACCGAGGGCGAACTCGAGGTGCGCGGCCGTTCGGTGTTCGACGGCTACCTCGACAACACCGACGCTACCGCCGGCGCATTCACCACCGACGGCTGGTTCCGCACCGGCGACCTCGCGCGGCTCGATGCCAAGGGAAACGTTGAACTCACCGGCCGCTGCAAGGACGTCATCAACCGGGGCGGCGTCAAGTTCAATCCGGCCGACATCGAGGCCCTGCTCGCGCGCCATCCCGCGGTGTCAAGCTGTGCCATCGTGCCGGCGCCCGATGCGGTGCTCGGCGAGCGCGCCTGCTGCTTTGCGGTGCTGCGGGCCGGGGCCACGGATCTGCGCCTCGACGAACTGCAACGCTGGCTCGACGGTCACGGTATCGCCAAGCTCAAATGGCCGGAACGGCTGGAACTGATCGACGACATGCCGATGACACCGACCCGAAAGGTCATGAAGGGTGAACTGGCGCGGCGAGCGGCCGGCAAAAGCTGATCACGCGCGATGCGTGCACTCTATTCGCATGCCGTGTGCATTCCGCTTTGCGGACAATCCAGCCGCTATGTTTCCGCGATACAAGGTTGGTCCAGCTTGCATTCAAGGGCAAAGCGCGCCAACATCCGCGACAACTAACAAAACAAAACAAGAGCAGCCGGGATGGGAAACAGGCGGGTCGGACAGCAGGGCATCGTATTTGCGGTCTTTGCGGCGATGTTCGCCGCCTTCGCGATTTTTCTGCCCGGATTTCTCACCGCCGCCAATATGCTGACCCTGCTGCAGAACGTGGCGGTGCTCGGCATTCTCGGTCTCGCCATGGCGATCGTGGTGATCGGACGCGGTATCGACATTTCGCTGATCGCCGCACTGGCAGTTCCACCGGGACTGGTGCTGCAGATGGTACAGGACGGCCATTCGCTGCCGGTGTCGCTCGTGACCGCATTCGCGCTGACAATCGCGTTCGGGCTGGTCAACGGCTGGCTGATCGCCTACGCCGAGGTGCCGTCGCTGTTCACCACATTGGCGTCCGGATTGTTTCTCGCCGGTCTCGGCCAGGCCTACCTGTTCAGCCTCGACGTCGTGCAATGGTCGCCGGGACTGGACGGGTTCGAACGCCTCGGACAGGGCAATGTGCTCGGCATCCCGATGCCGGTGATCATGTTCGCGCTGTCGTGCCTTGCGGTGGCCTTCCTGCTGCGGCAGACCCGGATCGGCGCCTACATCTATGCCATCGGTGACAATCCGTTCGCGGCGCGGGTGACCGGCATTCCGACCCGCCCGATCATCGTGCTGCAATACGTGCTGGCTGCGGTGATCGGCTGCGTCGCCGGCCTGGTGCTGGCGGCTTCCGTCAACAGCATGCCGACGCGGATCTTCAATTCGACGCTGATCTACGACGTCATCCTGGTGGTGGTGCTGGGCGGCATCGGTCTGTCGGGCGGACGCGGCGGCGTGGTCAATGTCCTGATCGGCACGCTGCTGATCGGTACCATGCTCAACGGCATGACCATCATGGACGTTTCCTATTCGGGCCAGAACCTCGTCAAGGGCGTGGTGCTGCTGGCCGCCGTGATCATGGATTCGCTGCTCAACCCGCGCAATGAGGAAACGGCGCAACAAGGCGACATCTGAACTATCGACGAAATCAAAAAACACCAACAGGAGGAAGACATGAGGATATCCAGATCGACGGCGCTCAAGGCCATGCTCGGCGGCATCGGCATTGTTGACCGCGGCCACGCTGCCCGCCGCCGCGCAAAAAGGCCTCGACGAACCGTTCCAGGATTCGTTCAAGAAAGCGCTCGCCGGCAAGACCGTGGCCTACGTTCCGGTGGCGATGAATTTCGATCTCACCGAAGGCTGGTTCGCTGGCGTCAAGAAGGAACTCGAGCCCTACGGCGTCAAGGTCATCGTCCGCGATCCGAACTGGAGCACCAATGCCGGCGCCCAGGCGGTGACCACGCTGATCTCGGAAAAGCCGGCCGCCATGATCATCCACAATCCCGACGTGCAGACCTACGCCAAACTGCTGCAGCGCGCCGAGAATGAAGGCATCTACGTCATCCAGATCAACATGGGCTCGAACTACCGCAGTTCGGCCTTTGTCGGCGCCAACTGGATCGAGATCGGCGAGCGCGATACCGAGGCCGTGGTCAACGCCTGCAAAGGAAAATCCAACAAGATCGCCATCATCCAGGGCGCCCTGTCGGCGGCGGCGAGCGCCTACACCCTCAAGGGCGTCGAGAACGTGCTGGCGAAGAATCCCGACGTCAAGGTCGTCTCCAGCCAGGCCGCCGATTGGGACGCTGCCAAGGCCAAGGCCATCACCCAGACCGTGCTGAAGCAGAATCCCGACCTGTGCGGCATCGTCGGTTTCTGGGACGGCATGGACATCGGCACCGCCGCGGCGGTGAAGGAAGCCGGCCTCACCGGCAAGGTGTTCGTCGCGACATCCGGCGGCGGCGAGCGGCGCGGCGCCTGCGAACTGGTCAAGACCGGCGCGTTCGATCTCAACATCAGCTACGACGTGCCGACCCAGGCCGCGGATATGGCCGCCATGATCAAGTGGCTGCTGTCCTCGGGCGCCAAGCCGGGAACGGTCAAGGGTTCGGCCTATACCACGCTGATTCCGATCACCAAGGAGAATGCCGGTTCCGACACCGCCTGCTGGAATTTGAGTGATTTGAAGAAGTAGCCGTCGTCGTTGCGAGCGAAGCGAAGCAATCCAGGGCCGTTGGGCGACTGGATTGCTTCGTCGCTTCGCTCCTCGCAATGACGGAGATAGCGATCCCAGAGGTACTTCTCTTTCTTCTCTCTCCCGTTCGGACTCTCCCATGCAAGATGCGTTGCTTCGCCTGAAATATCGCTACTGGCCCGACCATCTGCTTGGCGAAATTCTCTCAAAGCGCTGGACCGAAACCGCGATCCCCGTGATCGTGCTTCTGATCATCGGCTTTGCATTGTCGCGGTCGATCGACGGGTTTCTTTCCCCGGTCGCGCTGGCCGACACCGCCCGCCAGGCCGGCGAAATCGGCTTCGTGGCGCTGGGCATGGCGCTCGTCGTCATCGTCGGCGGCATTGATCTATCGGTCGGCTCGATGTTCGCGCTGTGCGACTTCTGCGCGCTGTTCTGCCTCAACGTGCTCGACTGGCCGGTACCGGCGGTGATCGCGGCGACCATCGTCTGCGGGCTTGTGCTCGGCGCCATCAACGGCGTCCTGATCGGCTATCTGCGGCTGCGCGCCTTCATCACTACCCTTATCACGCTGATCATCTACCGCTCCGCCTACGATCTGTTGCTGTTTGACAACTCCAACAAGATCGCGGCGGCATTCCCCGATTTCCCGTCGTGGAACTTTATTGGCGGCGGCGACCTGTTCGGCATTCCCAGCGTCGCGCTGGTCTATATCGCGGTCGCCGTTTTCGGACATGTCTTTCTGACCCGGCTGCGGCCGGGATGGCACGTCACCGCCATCGGCGGCTCGCGCCGCTCGGCCTATAATTCCGGCATTCCGGTGCGGCGGACCATCGCGTTGTGCTACACGGCAAGCGGGGCGCTGACCGCCATCGGCGCATTGTTTTTTGCCGCCCGGCTCGGCACCGTCGGCGGCGACGTCGGTGTCGGCCTCGAGGTGACGGTGTTGACCGCCACCGTGCTCGGCGGCATCAGCCTCGGCGGCGGCAAGGGCTCGGTGGCCAAGGCGCTGGTCGGCACCCTGATCGTACTGTTGGTCACCAACGGCCTGACCACGATGTCGGTGCGCGGCGGCGTCAACCGCATGGTGCTGGCCGGAATCCTGCTGGTCGCGGCCACCATCGACATTCGCTGGCTGAAGAACCGCACCCGCATCATCAGCAAGGTTTATGTCAGCCCGACCTATCATGGGCTCAAGGCGCTGACCTCGACCGAACCCGGCAAGGGCGGCGCGTTCGCGCAAAACGACAAGCTGCGCGACGTCAGCCTGATCGGGCTCGGCCGCATCGAGGCGCCGGAAGACGTCATTCTCGATCGCAACAACAATCTCTATGCCGGTTCCCGGCATGGCGACATCATCCGCTTCCTGGCCCCCGACTACGAGCAGATGGAGGTGTTCGCCCATATCGGCGGCCAGCCGCTCGGCATGGCGTTCGACCGCGCCGACAATCTTTACGTCTGCATCGGCGGCATGGGCCTCTACCGCATCACCCCGGACCGCAAGGTCGAGAAGGCCACCGACGAGACCAACCGCAGCCTGTCCTCCGTGAACGACGACAGCCGGCTGCGGCTCGCCGACGATCTCGATATCGCCGATGACGGCCGCATCTTCTTCTCCGAGGCCACCATCCGCTATGAAATGCACGAATGGCCGGTGGACGGCCTGGAAGCGCGCGGCAACGGCCGGATCATCTGCTACGATCCGAACAGCGGCACCACTAAAACCGTGTTGCGCGGACTGAAATTCCCCAACGGCATCTGCATCGCCAGCGACCGGCAGTCGATCCTGTTCGCCGAAACTTTTGGCTGCTGCATCCGGCGCTACTGGTTCGACGGCCCCAGGAGCGGCACCACCGAAACCGTGCTCGACAACCTGCCGGGCTATCCCGACAACATCAACCTCGCTTCCGACGGCAACTACTGGCTGGCCATGGTCGGAATGCGCAGCCCCGCCCTCGACCTCGCCTGGAAGATGCCAGGCTTCCGCCGCCGCATGGGCAAGCGGGTGCCGAT
Organism: uncultured Alphaproteobacteria bacterium; assembly: GCA_963710235.1. Taxonomy (GTDB): domain Bacteria; phylum Pseudomonadota; class Alphaproteobacteria; order Rhizobiales; family Xanthobacteraceae; genus Bradyrhizobium. The sequence goes on along the minus strand of CAVPZI010000004.1, from coordinate 151,359 downwards.
CGACGAATGGCTGTTTCCCAACATCAACACCGGCTGCGTGATCAAGTTCAACGAGCGCGGCGAGGTGCTGGAGTTGCTGTGGGACCTGCGCGGCGCCAACCATCCGATGATCACCTCGATGCGCGAGCATCGCGGCTATCTCTATCTCGGCGGCATCGCCAATAACCGCATCGGCCGCTACAAGCTCGCGGGCGCCGACCCGAACTTCGTCCAGTACGACCGGCGCTGGGGCAAGGCCTCATGATCGCAGCGGTCAGGGATTTCGTCGATCGCTTTCTCGGGCGCGGCGACGCGACCATCACAGTGCCGTCGTTCGACGGCGCGCTCAAGCCCAACCAGTTGCTGGAGCAGGCCGAGACCGTCGCTTCCTTCGAGGCATCCGAAGATCTCGCCACCGACGGCAAGGCCGTCTACATCGCCAACGGCGCAACGCTGCTGCGCTTTGAGGCCGGGTCCGCAACACCGATCCGGTCCTTCGACAAGACCATCACCGCGCTGTGCTGCCTGCCGGACGGCCGCCTCGCCGTGGCGCTCGATGGCCGCGAGGTGCGGGTGTTCGCAACGCCGACCGCGGAGCGCGCCGACGCCACGCTGTCCGCCCCCTCGATGAATGCGATCAACGCGCTGGCGCCGGGACCGAACGGAACGCTGGCCGCCACCGACGGCTCGGCCACGCGTCCGTGTGCGCAGTGGGTGCATGACCTGATGGAGCGCGGCCGCAGCGGGCGGGTGCTGTCCCTCGACGTCGCCACCGGCAAGGTGCGCACCCTCGCCTCCGGACTGCGCCATGCCTTCGGCGTCTGCACTGCCGGCGACGAACTCTTGGTCAGCGAAAGCTGGCGGCATCGCCTGATCGCGATTGCCGCGGATGGCAGCCAGCGCGTGGTGCTGGACCATCTGCCGGTCTATCCGTCGCGGATTTCGCTCGCCTCGTCAGGCGGCTTCTGGCTCACTGCATTTGCCGCCCGCACCCAACTGGTCGAATTCGTGCTGCGCGAAACCGCCTACCGGCGCCGCATGATGGCGGAGATCGACCCGCAATACTGGATCGCGCCCAAGCTGAAATCGTCCGAGTCGTTCCTGGAGCCGATGCAGGGCGCCCACATCAAGACCATGGGCGTGGTCAAGCCGTGGGCGCCGCCGCGCTCTTACGGCCTGGTGATCCGGCTGAATGCGCAAGGCATCCCGCTCTATGCGCTGCACAGCCGCGCCGATGGCTTCAACCACGGCGTGGTGGCCGCGGTCGAGGCCGATGGCGCCTTGTTCGCGCTGGCCAAGGGCCCGGGCCGGCTGCTGCGCACGCCATTGGCTGGAATCGAACAGGGATTGCGCCAATGAGCGACATCATCCTGGCGCTTCGCAAGGCGACAAAACTCTATGCCGGGGTTCCGGCCATCGAGGACGTCGATTTCGAACTCAGGCGCGGCGAAATCCATGCGCTGGTCGGCGAGAACGGCGCCGGCAAATCGACGTTGACGAAGGTGATGGCCGGGGTGGTGACGCTGACCTCCGGGACCATGGAGGTCAACGGCGTGGCGGCGGCGCCGCGCACTCCGCTGGAGGCCCGCCACCTCGGCATTGCCATGGTGTTCCAGGAGAACAGCCTGGTCCCGACCATGACGGTGGCGCAGAATTTGTTTCTGGGGCAGGAGCGCTTCTACAACCGGTTGCGGGGTATCTACATCGCCGCGCAGCAATTCCTGCAGTCGCTGAACTTCGACGTCACGCCGACTGCGACGGTGGGCCTGCTCGGCGCTGCCAAGAAGCAGATGGTCGAAATCGCCCGCGCGGTGCTGCACGAAGCCAAGGTCATCATCTTCGACGAGCCGACCGCGACGCTGACCCCCGAAGAGAAGAAGTATTTCTTCGACCTGGTGCGCGAGCTGAAGCGCCGCGGCGTGTCGATCGTGTTCATCTCGCACGCGCTGGAAGAAGCGCTGCTGCTGGCCGACCGCATCACGGTGCTGCGCGACGGCCGGCACGTGGTCACCGACGACGCCGGCTCGTTCGATCGCGCCCGGATCGTACAGGCCATGGTCGGCCGCGACCTGTCCAATACGCTGTACGGCCGGCGCAAGACCACCGTACGCCCCGCGGGTGCCCGGGTGCTCACCGTGCAGAACCTGAAAATGGCGCCGATGGTGAAGAACAATTCACTCTCGGTATTCGCGGGCCAGATCACCGGGGTGTTTGGCCTCGTCGGCGCCGGCCGCACCGAAACCTTCAAGGTGGTCGCCGGGGTGCTCAAGCGCGATTTCTTTCACGGCGGCGAAGTGATCCTGCATGGCAAGCCGGTGCGCTACCGGGTGCCGGCGCCGGCGGTACGCGACGGCATCGCCTACGTCACCGAGGACCGCAAGGTCGAGGGCTTTTTTGAGACCGCCTCGATCGCCCGCAACATCTATCTCGGACTATTGGCAAAACTGCCCGGCGGCCGCTTCTTCCTGTCCGGCAAGGAGGCCGACACCGTCGGCGGCAGCTGGGTCGACAAGCTCAAGGTCCGCGCCACCGGCAACGATGCCCGGGCGGTCGAACTGTCGGGCGGCAACCAGCAGAAAGTGGTGATCGCCAAGTCGCTGGTGCAAAACCCCGAACTGATCATTTTCGACGAGCCGACGCGGGGCGTCGACGTCGGCGCCATTGTCGAGATCCACGAACTGATCCAGCGGCTGGCTGACGAAGGCAAGGCGGTGGTGGTGATCTCGTCGTACCTCCCGGAGATCATGGCGCTGTCGGACCGCATCCTGGTGTCGCGGCAGGGCAAGGTGGTCGAGGAATTCTCCGCGCTGGAGGCCACCGAGGAAAAGATCATGTACGCGGCGGTGCATTAGCCAGCCGTCGAAGTTCGCCTCAGGTTGCCTGGGCCTGCTTGACGCTGTCGAGCAGCGAGGTCCGCATCAGGAAGGCGCGCTGGCGCTGCGGATCGCGCGCCATGCCGGCGAGATCGCTGAAGTGCCGGGCACGGACTTCGGGGTCCTGCTCTTCCAGGCGCTTCTTGTTCTGCACGGTTTGCGCCTGGACGTATTCCACGTTCAGCGTGCGGCGGATGCGGTCATAGCCGTCGAGTTCGCGCTCCTGGTCGCCGCCGGCCTGGATGATGCGCTGCAGCCGCTCGGCCAGTTCAATCGCGTCATGAATGCCGAAATTCATGCCGAGGCCGCCGATCGGGTTATTGACGTGGGCCGCATCGCCGGCGAGCACCACCCTGCCCCGGCGGAACGACGCCGCCACGCGCTGGTGGACGTTGTAGATGTTGCGGTGAACCACTTCATAGGGTTGCCGCAGGTCGCGAATGCCTTTCAACCGCTCCTGCACGGCCTGGTCGGCCAGCGCCTCGTCATCGGTCTCGCCGACCCGGGTCGGAAATACGGCGCGCCAGTAGCCGCGGCCATCGTCGCCGGTCACCTTGAACAGGTTGGCCCATTCGCCCGGCCCTGAGAGGTAGTTGCGAAAGCAATAGCCCAGGGCCGTGAAATCGAACGTCGTGGTCAGCACGACGAAGCGCTCGGGATGGGTATAGCCCTCGAATTCGATCCCGAGATCCTTGCGGATACCGCTGCGGCCGCCGTCGCAGCCTATCAGATAACGGCCACGCAGAGTCTCCTGCCCGGTTGCGGAACGTGTCTGCGCCGTCACCCCGGCATCGTCCTGCGCGAAGCCGGTCACCTCACAGCCGAGTTTTATCACGACGTTGGGCATGGCGCGCAGCCGCGCCAGCGCAAGCCCGGCGATCTTGTGCTGCTCGCATTGGACCACGAACGGAAAGCGGGTATCCGATGTGAGCCATTCGTGGTCGAACTCGGCGACCTTTTGGCCGGTGACCCGGTCCCAGAACTGGAAATAGCGCGCCACGAGGCCTTTCGCCACGGTGTCGTCCAGCAGATCGAGATCCGCCAGCATTTCGAGCGTCGCCGGATGGGTGGTCGCGGCGCGCGGATTGCGGTTGATCTCGTGCTCGGCCTCGACCAGCGTCACCGACAGACCCTTGCGCGCCAGCGCCAGCGCGCAGATCGCCCCGACCGGACCGGCGCCGACCACGATAGCATCCCGTGTTGCGTCGTCCGCCATGGCCTGGCCTCAGTGCGAAGCGCCGGAAAAATCGAACGGCACCCGGTTGGACGCGACCTGGATGCGGCGAACCGACGGCGGCGTGTTGCGGCTGCGGCCGACAAACCGCGGCACGCCGTTGCTGATCACTGACGCGATGGCCGGGATGTCGCCATTGGCCAGCGCGGAAAGCGCATCATCTTGCGATCCGCCGAGCGGCGCGTCGATAATGACGAGATCGGCGTCGGCGCCCTCGCGCAAATACCCGCCGGACAGTTTGAAATGGCGCGCGTTGCTGCCGGTGGCGGCGGCGATGGCGATCTCGGGCGCGAGCTTGCCGAGGCTCGCGACGTGGGTGATGGTGTAAAGCACGCCGAGCGGCATGATGCCGCTGCCGGTCGGCGTATCGGTGGCAATCAACAGACGATCCAGCGCGCCATGGCGCTGCGCCAATTCAGTGCAGAGCAGCGCGGTGCGGAGATTCCCGGCGGTGCAGAGCTGCAGCGCCATGTCGCTTTCCAGGACCAGGCGCGCGAAATCGCGATCCGGCATCGCGACCGGGCCGCCATTGACGTGAAACGAAACGTCCGGCCGCATGGCGAGCAGATGGTCGGCGGTGATCGGCGATGATCCGGGGATCGACGCCCCGCCGGTATGAACCGTCGTGATCAGGCCGGCGTCGCGCGCCCAGCCGATCAGCGGCACATAATCGAACGGCGAAGGGAACGCACCGAAGCCGGCCTTGGCCAGCCGCACGCCCTTGGCGGAGACTTCTTTCAGGTCGGCCGCGGTGACGCCGGGTTCGAGAATGATCGATCCCGCCACCACCCGCATGCCGCCCGGCCGATAAGTGGCAAAACAGCGCTGCGCGGCGATCGCCAGTGCCTTGACGCCTTCCGGATCGCTCGGTCGGCCCGGCACATGAACCTCGCTGGCGCTCACCGCCGTGGTGATGCCGCCATGCAGATAGCTTTCAAGGAACCCAACGGCCTTCTGACGCGGTGTGTAATCGCCGAAGGTGATGTGGACGTGGCTGTCGATCAGGCCCGGGATCGCGGTGGCGCCACCGGCATCGATGACGACCTCGCAGCTTTCGAGCTCCGCCGCACTGGCAGTGCCGACCTTTGCTATAACGCCACCATCGAGAATGACCGTGTCGCCTTTCGCCAGCGGCGCCGCGAGATCGCCGGTGACGATGGTACCGAGATTGACGACCGCGCTGCGCATGGTCCAGCCCTTCCCTAGCGCGGCGCCGACGCCGCGCGGTGTGCGTCGGCGTAGCTGAGGCCGCCGACCCGCGCATTGAGCCGGCCGCCGCTCGCCACGCAGAACAACAGCGCGATTTCATCCGGCATCGGGGTGTCGGGCAGACAAACCGTGATCGCATCGTAATGCGAACGAACATAGACGTCGTCGATGCAGTTCAGCGGCACGTCGATGGGCGTGCCTGGGCCGCCGAGCTTGGTGACCGAGGAAATCCATGCCGCAGCGCCGCCGATGGCATCGCGGAACGGATTGGCGAAGGTGGTGGTCAGGAGCGCGTTGGCGTGTTCCTGCTCGCCGCGCACCCCGACCAGCCCGGCCTTGCCGTAGCTCTGCACCGCGGTGCCGCCCATCGCCTTGACCGCTTCCTGCGCCATCTGCTCACCCAAGGCGCGGCTGGCCTCGACCATCGGCGACAGATCGGCGACATAGCGGTCCACATATGGGTTTTCGATTACGGCGGTCACAACCACCCGCAGCAACGGCAGCTTGGCCGGCTGACCGGCTTCTATGTATCGGGTCTCAGCACTGGCGACGAGGCGACGCAGCTTCAGTTCCATGCTTCCGATCCCGTGGCTAATGGGTGCAAAATTGTAAGATCGTCTGACAATCTGGACAGGGCCAGTTAAAGTTGCCAGAATGGCTTTGTCAATCCGGCCTGATGGCCTCCCAGCCCATGAGCGTCGCACGTGTCCAAGCCAGCCATTTTGTTCTCCGAGATGACGCCGCCGCCGGGGCGGGAAGCCGAGTTCAATGCCTGGTACGACGAGGAACACATCCCGCTGCGGATGCGGGTTGCCGGTTTCAGGAGCGCGCAACGCTACCGGGACGGCGAGACGCAGAACTATCTCGCCGTCTACGAGATGGTTTCGGACGACGCGCTGGCGACGCCCGACTACCAGAAGCTCAAGGGCTCGCCGTCGGAACGCACCCGCGACATGCTCGCCAGCGTATCCGGCTTCACGCGCTATCTGGGTCATCCACTTAAGACGGCGGATGTCGACGGATTTATCGACGCGCCAATTCTCTATGCGGTGTTGTTCAATGTCCCGGCGGAACGCTTGGGCGCGTTCGAGACCTGGTACGAGGGCGAACACGTGCCGATGCTGATGGAAGACAAGCGCTGGCTCGGGGTACGCCGCTTCGATATCTTCGATGGTGCCCCCGTCCCCTTCAACCGGCTGGCGCTGCATTACCTCGCGACGCGCGATGTGCTGGACTCCGAGGCCCGCCAGCGGGCGCGCGCGACGCCGCAGCGGGCGCGTCTTGCCGACGAGCCCTGGTTCAAGGGCCGCTATGCCATCTTCGACCGGCTGGGATCGCGCTTCCGGGGCGCCGCATGAGCCCTGCGAATCCCGTGCTGCGGGTGGTGCGGCAGCATGCGCCGGTGCCACGGCTCGCCGCCGAATTGCTGCGCGACGCCATCCTCTCAGGCCGCCTCGGTCCCGGCGAACGGCTGATCGAAGCCACGCTGGCCAAAAACCTCGGCATCAGCCGTCCCTCGCTGCGGGAAGCCATCAGCCAGCTCGTCGCCGAAAAGCTCGTCACCATCACGCCCAACCGCGGCGCCACGGTGGCGGTCGTCGATTGGGACGAAGCCCGCGAAATCTACGACGTACGCGCCCTGCTGGAAGGCGAAGCCGGTTACCGCTTTGCCCAATCGGCCGGCAAGGCCGACATCGAGAAAATGCACCGTGCGCTGCGCAAGTTTGAGCGCGCCTGCGAGCGCGGGGATCTGCGCAGGCTGGTTTCCTCGACCGGCGAGTTCTACGAGGTGTTCCTGTACGGCTGCGGCAACCAGGTCATTTACGATCTGCTCAATGGCCTCAACGCGCGGATCGCCCTGCTGCGCGCCACCTCGATGTCGCGCGCCGGCCGCCGCCAGGAAAGTCTGCGAGAGATGGCGGGCATTCTCGAAGCCATCGAGCAAGGCGATCCGGACGCGGCCCGGGACCGCTGCATTCACCACGTGCACAAGGCGGCGGAAGCGGCGCGATCCTATTTCGACAGCACCGAAGCGGTGGAAGATGCGGGATGACGCATCTCAGGTCCCGCTGACCTTCACCGCCGTGTTCGGCTCAACCTTCACCGCGCCAACTTTGCCGATATGCGACGCCACCACGTCCCAGATTGGCGGTCCTTCCGTGTTCTCGTTGATGCTGGCCCAACCGGCGACGCTGTAGGTCTTCCCCGCCTCGATCGGCTTACGGGATTTGAGATGGGTCATGTCTGAGATGCGCGATCCGGCCGGCTTGGCGATATCGACGGCGTAGCCCATGCCGCCGACCCGCACCATGTCGCCACCGCTCTGGAAATACGGATCGGGATGGAACAGGTTGTCGGCGACGTCCTCCAGAACTTCCTTGAGCTGCGCGCCGGTCATCTCGTTGCGATAGCAATTGGGATAGGTGATCGCGGTGGCGTTGGTGACGTCTTCCCAGGTGATGGGGTCGCCGGGAATGAGCGTGGTGCCCCAGCGGAAACCGGGCGACAGCGCGATTTCCGCATCGCGCTCCACCATCATCGCATTGCAGATCAGATCGTCGAAGGTGCCGTTGAAGTTGCCGCGCCGGTACAACAGCGAATCGGTGGTGCCGATGCGACGGGCCAGATCCTTCGCGAATGGCGCCCTCACCTTCTGCACTAGCGCGGTCATCGCCGGATCGGGATTGATGGCATCGGAAAATACCGGCATCAGCTTGAAGCGCACACCGGCAACGCGGCGGTTCTTCACCTCGATGTCGAGGCGGGCGACGAATTTTCCGTGGGAGCCGGCCGCAACCAGAGCGGTGGCGCCGACCCACACCAGTCCCGGCATCGCGTCATGGGTATGCGCGGTCAGAATGACGTCTATTCCCTTGACCCGGCCGGCGAGCTTGCGATCGACGTCAAAGCCGTTGTGCGACAGCAGGACCACGATATCGGCGCCGGCCGCGCGCGCTTCGTCGACCTGCTTCTGCATGTCCTCTTCGCGGATGCCGAATTCCCAGTCCGGATACATCCAGCGCGGATTGGTAACGGCGGTGCGCGGCAAAGCCTGACCGATCACGGCGATTTTGGCACCGCCGCGCTCGAATACCCGGCGGGCGTCGAACACCGGCTCCTGCCATTCCCTGTCGCGGATGTTCTGCGCCAGGAAGGCAAATGGCGCGGACGCGGCGATCTCCTTGACCCGCTCGGCGCCATAGGTGAATTCCCAGTGCCCAACCATGGCATCGACTTTCAGCGCCGATTGGATCTCGACCATGTCCTGGGCCCGGGTCTCGAGCGAGGTCCAGCTGCCCTGCCAGCTGTCGCCACCGTCGAGCAACAGCACCTTGTCGTCGCCGCGCGTGGCACGCACCGCGGCGATCAGCGCGGCGATGCGGTCCATGCCGCCCATCCGACCATAGTTGTGCGCCAGCGCGACGAAGTCATCGGAAGTCAGCGCAAACGCATCCGGCGAACCGGCGGCAATATGGAAGTAGTCGCGGAACGCGGCGTCGGTCAGGTGTGGCGGGACCCCCTTGTCGGCGCCGACGCCGAGATTCACTGAAGGTTCGCGGAAATACAGCGGCATCAGCTGCGCGTGGGTGTCGGCGATATAAAGGATGGTGACGGTGCCGAGCGGATCAAACCGGGTGATATCGGCTTCCGTCAGACGCTGCTGCGCCGCCACCCGTCCGAGCGGGCCGAGCCCCGACCCCAGCGTCAGCGCCGAGGCCGCCGCGGTCGCCTGCAGGAATTCCCGCCGCGAGATCATCGCGCCGATGTATTGAGTGAGCGCATGTCCGTGCAATCGTCATTGCGAGAAGCGCCGGCGACAAAGCAATCCAGTCTTGTTTGGATCCTTCGCGGCGCTCGCAATGACGGCCCCATGCCTACGCGACCATCAACTTGTTGGTCGCGACATAGTCGGAGCCGTCGTCGTCCTTCCAGGTAAAGGTGAACTCGCCGCTCTCGACCGCCTTGTAGAAAAACGACTGGTACGGATTGGCGGAGATCGCCGGATTCCAGTCGGCTTCGAAGAAGGTCCTGCCGTTGAACGCAGCTGTGAACTTGTTGATGATCTTGCGCGGCACGGTGGCGCCGGAGGAATCCTTGCGCTGGCCGTTTTCCATGTCATGGGAAATCAGCGTCTTGACCTCGATCAGTTCGCCTGGCTTGGCGCTGGCCGGAACGCGAACACGCGGAGTGGGCTTGACGGGCATTTGAAGGTCCTTGGACTATATCGTTTGGTGTTTAGCCGCCGCAGCCGCCGATGGTCACCTTCACATTGGCCTTGGCCATGTGGAGCTTGCCGTCGGACATCTCGGCGATGCAGATGATGTTCTCGGTCTGCGCCAGCCGCGCGCGTGTCGACGCCGCCGCCTTGCCGCTGGCCGGCGTGAAGCGGTAGGTCACGACATCAGGGGCCGGATTGCCGTCGGCGAAAATATGCACGGCCTTGACGTAATCCTGCTCGGTCATCGGGCTTTCGACTTCGACATTGACCGGCACCACGAGGCCATTTTCGGCGATCTCGGGTACATCGAGCTTGATCTTGCCGCTGTCGAATTTCTTGTCGCCGTATAATTTCCTGATTTCGGCGGCGACGGCCTGCTCGTCCGCCATCGCAATTTTCGGCGCAAGGAACGCTGCAAGCGAAGCCATCGCCGCCAAAGCCAGCGTTTCGCGCCGCGTCGTCATACCCAAATTCAAATCCATTACGCTTCCTTAAGGCCGGCAGTGCTTTGACGTATACCCTGACAATGGTATCGCTTGACGACGCCAAGCCTCATCTACCATGTTCCCGGATGTACCAATATATGGCTTTTCTTCAAGGTAAATACAACCGATACGGCCGCGATCGTCGGCCGTATCGGGTGGGAGGAAGACAGATGAAACCGGCCGCAATTCGGTCAATCATGGCCGTGGTCATGTTCTGCGTTGCGGGCCATACCGCCCGTGCCCAGGACACCTCCGAGAAGGAAATCGAGCGCTACCGCGCCATGCTGTCGGACCCGATCTCCAACCCCGGATATCTCGCGGTCGATCGCGGGGAGATTCTCTGGGCCGAGAAGCGCGGCACCAAGGCCGTGTCGCTGGAGGGCTGCGATCTCGGCCTCGGCGCCGGCAAGCTGGAAGGCGCCTACGCCCAATTGCCGCGCTATTTTGCCGATGCCGACAAGGTGATGGATCTGGAGCAGCGACTATTGTGGTGCATGCAGAACATCCAGGGCCTCGACACCAAGGACGTGGTGGCCCGGCGATTCTCGGGTCCCGGCCGGCCCTCCGACATGGAGGATCTGGTGGCCTATATCGCCAATAAGTCCAACGGTATGAAAATCCAGGCGCAGCTCAGCCATCCGAAGGAACAGGAGATGGCCGCGGTCGGCGAAGCGCTGTTCTACCGGCGCGGCGGCGTGATGGATTTCGCCTGCGCCACCTGCCACGGCGACCAGGGCAAGCGGATCCGGCTGCAGGCCCTGCCCGACCTGGCAAAGCCCGGCAAGGATGCGCAGGAGACCTTGGGCGCGTGGCCGACCTACCGGGTGTCGCAGGGCGCGCTGCGCACCATGCAGCACCGGCTGTGGGATTGCTATCGCCAGCAGCGCTGGCCGGTTCCGGAATATGGTTCCGACGCCATCACGGCGTTGACCCTCTATCTCAACAAACAGGCCGACGGCGGCGAGCTCGCCGTGCCGTCGATCAAGCGTTGAGGGAGCGCGCCATGAGAACCGTATTGCGAGCCGCCGCGCTGATCCTCACCGCCCTCTCGGTTGCAGCCTCCGCGCAGACCGCGACCAAACCCGCGGACCCCGCCGTGGTGGATGCCTACCTGAAATCGACCTTCGGCAAGGCGCCGCCGGAATGGCAGGCCCGCATCGTGCCCGATGAAACCCTGCAAACCTGCAACCAGTACCACAACGGTGTGCCGGCGGCCGAAGCCGGCAAGATCACCGCGCGCGAGCTGGCGAAGGTGGTCTATCCGGCCGACGGCAAGATGCTGGGAAGCTGGAAGGAAGGCATGAAGATCGCCAACAACGGCCGTGGCGGACAATTCTCCGATGACGCAGGCACCGTCGCCGGCGGCAATTGCTACGCCTGCCATCAGCTGGAAAAGCAGGAGCTCAGCTTCGGCACCATCGGCCCGAGCCTCACCGCCTACGGCCGCGAGCGCAACTACACCCCCGAAGCGATCAAGAACGCCTACACCAAGATCTACAATTCCCAGGCGCTTGCGGCCTGCTCCAACATGCCGCGGTTCGGCGCCAACAAGGTTTTGACCGAGAAGCAGATCATCGACCTCGTGGCGCTGCTGTTCGATCCGGAGTCGCCGGTGAACAAGTGAAATCCATCGCACTGGCAGGATCCATACGAACCGACCTATATGAACCGCATGATCGCACGTATCCTCGCAACATCCCGTTTGCTTGCCGCAGCCACGCTGGTGGCAGGCCTGCTGTCGGCCACATTGGCGCAAGCCGCCGAACTCGTGATGTTCGAACAAGGCGGCTGTGTCTGGTGCGCCAAATGGAATCGCGAGGTGGCGCCGATCTACGAGAAGACCGATGAGGCCAAGGTGCTGCCGTTGCGCCGCGTCGATATCGACCGGCAGAGCAGCGCCGGCATCGCGCTGGCAGGACGGGTACTCTACACGCCGACCTTTGTGGTGGTGGATAACGGCCGCGAGATCGGACGCATCACCGGCTACAGCAGCGATCAATCGTTCTGGGGTTTGCTCGACGGCCTCGTCGCCAAGCTCGCGCCACCGCCGCTTCCGAAGATCTGATCACCTGCTCTATCGCGTCACCACTGCCGGAATCACCACGGCGCCGCGAATACCGACTGCCGCGCCGGTCAATATCCCTGCGGCGGCAATGAACGACGGCAGCGCCAGGGTGGATACGCCGGTCAGGCCCTGCCCGACCGAACAGCCATAGGCCATCGCGCCGCCGATCCCCATCAAGCCCGCGCCGCCAATCGACCGCAGCATGTGCGGCGCCGAGCTGTAGCCTTCGAATGCGAAGCGGCCGGTCACGAGCGCCGTCAGCAGGCTTCCGGCCAGCACGCCCGCCACCACTGCGATGCCGAAATTCAGCGAGAGGCCAGTCGAGAGCATCACGTATTGCAGGGTGTCGGCGACCGGCGAAATGAAGGTCAGCGACGTCACCGGTATCGGATTGAACTCGTCGGCGCCGAGCCAGCCGGTGGTCAGCCAGCCTGCGGTCACCAGCAGCCCCACCACCGATCCCGCGGCGATCTGTCCGTAAGACTTGCGGAACCGGCGATCCGAGAACGCGAATGCCACCAGCGATGCCGCGACGGCCAGCGTCACGCCGATACGCGCAACCCTGGCATCGAGGCCGAGCAGCGACAGCAGCGCCGGTACCGACACCGCGGCGGGCGAAACCTGGGTCCGATTGCAGGATCGCGAGCCGCGCCGGCGCCAGCAACCCCTTCAGGGTCATCTGCGCGGCGATGCCGACCATGGCCAGCACCACCAGCGAGCGCAGGTTGCCCTTGCCCAGCAGCACCAGCGCCCGCGACGGGCAGCCGTTGGACAGCACCATGCCGAAGCCGAACAGCGCGCCGCCAACAAACAGCAAGCGGCGCGGAAAACGAGGGCTGCAGATAGAGCGACTTGCCGATGTCGACGAAGCCAGATCCCGCAACCCATTGCGTGCCGACAACCGCCACCGTCAGCGCCAGCGCGTAACTGCGGATCTTGCGGCCATCGTCGGCGGTCCACCAGTCGCGCAGGCTGCTCATCAGACAGAAGCCGCTGAGAAGCCCGACCACCCCGAAAATCAGGCCAATGCCAACTCCGGCCAAAACAGAAATGTCGGGCATGGCTCCCTTCCCCGGCCGAACACAATGGCCCTTCGCCGTCGCATATATATCGCCATCACCTCAAACACAAAGCAGTTCGCGGCATAGTGCGTTCGAATGCTGCGGGTGCGTCGGTGGCCGCAAGCCAGGCGCGGTGCTCCGCTCCTGCTTCCGCGGCACGTCCGGCAAGGCGGGTGTCCTGCAGCAGGTCGTCCAGCAGGGTCGCGGGGAGCCGCGTGGCGGGGTCCCAGGCGCGAACCAGCCGGCCCAGGCCGGCGTCCTGCAATGCCGATCCATTGAGGTCCTGCTCGACCTGCATGCTCAGGATCAATTGCGGAATACCGGCGGCAAGCGCCTCCGCGGCGAGGCCACTGCCGCCGAAATGAACCACATGGGATGCCGAGGCCAGCGCACGCATCGGCGCCACGGGTTCGGTGGCGATGGACGCGCCCGCGCGTTGCAAGGCGCCGGCCTCCGCATCCGGCAATTCCGGGGCATGAATTTCGAGCCGGTCGGCATGAGCCAGCAAGGCGCGCGGCAGATCCGGATGCAGCGCATAGCCGTGCGAGAAATAGCAGAAGATCGTTGTGGCATCCGCCGTGGCCCGAACCGGCGCATGCTCGAAAACCGGACCGTCCGCCGGTTGCCCGCGCCGCGATCGATAGGGATCGAGCAGCGGAAAGGTCAGGACCAGGCGCGCATCGGCGCCAAACACCTGCGGCAGGAAGTCCAGCGGTGACCGCTGGCGGGCCCTGAGCGCGGCGTTCACGATCGCCAAAGTTTGCTCTTCCGCGAATGCCGGCGGTGCCAGCCGGTGCAACGGCGGAAACCGCGGCATGTCCGATGGCGGCAAGGTAAAGCCATTGCCGGTCATCACCAGCGGCACCTGCCCCCGCGCCACCAGCGCCGCGGCCGGTGCGAGGTCGGCCACCACCAGATCCGGCTTGATGCGAATGAAGAGATCTTCCCAGTCCTTCAGGAGCCGGTCCAGTCCGGCGAGGTCCGCCAGTCCCGCAGTGGCCAGGATGTCGCCCATGGTGGCCGACGACGTGCGCGCGATTTCGGCGGGCCTCCGTGCCGCGCTTGGCCATAGCGGCGCCTGTACGACCTCGACTCCCGATGCTGACAGCATCGCCGCTGCATCCGGATTTTTCACCGCTGCGACCAGCCTGACATCGAGATGCTTGAGAAGCCCTGCGAGCCGGTGCAGCGCGGTGATATGGCCCATTCCGCCACCGAGCTCCCACGCCAATAGAACGGTTTTGCTGGCCATTACAACTCTTCGGCGCTGAGGGGGCTTGAACGGCCTGGCTCGGGGCCACCACTACCTAGCACCGCCAGGCTGCTTTGCGCTATGAGCAATGGCCGTCCGATCACCCGGGAGACTTCATGAAATCGACCTTGCCACCGCAGCGCCAGGAAGTCCGCGCGTTCTGGACCGGTCCCAGCCTCAGCCTCTATGAACAGCTGTCGCTGACGAGTTTCGTCGCCGCAGGTGCCCGGGTCCAGCTGTTCAGTTATGAGCCTGAGCTGGTGGTTCCCGACGGCGTCGAACTGGTCGATGCCAATGAGTTGCTGCCGGGCCCGGTGCATCAGTTTCGCCATGCCAGCGGCGACAAGTCGCTGGCGCTGCATTCCGACCTGTTTCGCTACGTGGCCATCGAAAAATTCGGCGGCTGGTATGTCGACGTCGACGTCATCTGCGTCGGCCGGTCATTGCCGGCCGACGAGGTCTACATCGCGCGGCAGACCGAGAAGGTCATCAACGGCGCGGTGATGAAATTTCCGGCGCACTCCGCGCTGATGACCACCGCCATCCGCGAGGCGCAGCGGTTGCTGCCGAAGACGACGATGGAAAGCAGCCACGAAGCTCGCGTATTGATTGGGCCGACACTGATGACCCGGTTGCTGGGAGAATTCGAACTCGAAGCCAGGGTGCGGCCGCGATCCTGCGCCTACGAAATCGGCTATGACGAAATCCTGGCCATGTTCGACCCCGCATCCTGCGAGCGGCTGCAGGCCCGCGTGGCGGGCAGCGACTTCATCCATCTGTGGAACGAAGTATGGCGCTGGATCCGGATTCCGAAAAATTACGGCCCGCCCGAGGGCAGCTATCTCGACAGCCTGTTTCGCCGTTTCGATATCCGCATTTCAGCGCAGGCGCGGCTGTCCCATGGCGCCCTCACCGACTGGTTCCGCGAGCATCGCCTGCTGCAGGACATCAAGTACCGCCTCGGCGACGATCGCCTGCCCGCGGACGCCATGGACCGGTTGAGCGGCTGGTTCGAGACCAACCATGGCTGGCGCGCGGACGTGACGATGGATACGCCGCCGCCACCCGCGCCGGCGCCAAACCCCCTCGCCGCCACCACGGCGCCGCAAGTCGTGCAGACGTTCTGGCATGGCAAGATGATCGGCGCCTATCAATTGCTGTGCCTGAAGAGTTTTTTCGATCGCGGTCATCAGGTCGAAGTGTTCAGCTACGACGCCGACCTGCAGCTTCCCGGCTGGATCGAGCGGCGCGACGCCGCCGAGATCCTGCCGCGCGACGAGGTGCTGCGTCCGCTGCCGGACGGCCGCGTCGCGATCCACGGCAACCTGTTTCGTTATGCGGTGCTGCATCAACGTGGCGGCTGGTGGATCGACCCCGACGTGGTCCTGCTCAAGCCCGATCCGCCCGACGAAAAACTGTTCTTCGGTGGCCTTGATGTCTTCCACCATACCTCGACCGGGGTTCTGCGATTTCCCAAGGGGCACGCCATCACCAAGGCTGCGCTGGATCAGACCCGCGCGCTCGGCGACGCGATCGCCGAATGGGAGCACGCCGGCGCTGTGCTGCTGACCGATCTGATCCGGCAGCACGGTCTTGATGCGACACTGCGTGCGCGCGCGCCTTTGGGTCCGGTGTCGTGGTTCGAAGTGCCTGATCTGTTCGATCCGGCAAAGTGCGCCGAGATCGAACAGCGCTGCGCTTCGGCGCGCTTTCTGCAACTTCACGATGAGGTCTGGCGCCGCGCGGGCGTGCCGCATCGGCTCGGTCCCCCCGAAGGCTCCATCCTCGATGTGCTTTTTAAACAACACAGTGTTGCAGATTGGTTTTCCGAGCGAATTGATTGCGATGAATTGAACCGATGGGTTCGTCACATGCACGAATCCATCGCGATCCGGCGGCAAAACGCCTCCGCTTGAGCGTTCCGGAGGGAAAAAATTGCAGGCTTCTGTTTTGTTGCCGCCTGTAGCAATTGCGCCACGGTTTTGCACCTCTAAGACATTGAGTGTGCAGGGGAATTGTGGTTCTTGAATTTCGGGAAGCCGGCTGGGGTAAGTGTGGAATGTCGTTTTCGGTCCGTCCAATTCGACATTTTCGCAGGCTCTCGAATGCGCATCTGCTCGCGTGCACGATCGCGGGCGCGTTGCTGGTTTCGCTGGCGGTTGCACCGGCTCGCGCGCAGGAAGCCTTGCCGGAGCAGCAGCAACTGTTGTTCCAGCAGATGCTCGACAATCCGCGGAATCTCGACGTCACCTTCGCCTATGTGCGGGTGGCGACGGCGCGCGGTGACTATGAAGCCGCGATCGGGGCGCTGGAGCGGGTGCTGTTCTATCATCCCGGTCTCGCCCGCGTGAAATATGAATTGGGCTCGCTGTATTTCCGCCTGCGTGCCTATGACATGGCGCGGCGCTATTTCAAGGAAGCGCTCGAGAGCCCCGACCTCGACCCGATCACGCGCGATCGCGTCGAGACGGCGCTGCCCGACGCCGAGAAGCAGTCGCAGCAGAGCCGGCTGTCCGGATTCGTGGCGACGGGATTGCGCTACCAGACCAATGCGAGTTTTGCGCCGACCAGCGGCACCGTTCGCCTCGGCGGCGTCGATCTCGCGCTGTTGCCGTCGGCGACGCGCAAGGCCGACATCAACTGGTTCGGTCTGGCTGGCGTCAGCCACGATTACGACCTCGACAACCAGCGCGGCGACGTGCTGGAAACCCGCTTCGTCGGCTACGTGACCGAGCAGCAGCGCTTCAACGACCTCAACGTCGGGCTGTTCGATCTCTCCTTCGGCCCGCGCATGGCGCTGGCGCCGGAGCTGCTGCCGGGCGTGACCATCAAGCCCTATGTGGTCGGCGGCAACACCTGGCTCGGCGGCAGTTCCTATCTCGCCACCGGCGGCGCCGGCGTCTCGGCGCAGATTCCGCTTGGCGACCGGTTCTCGATCTCACCGGAATTCGAATGGCGCCGCGCCGACGTCAACAGCGGCGACATCGTCCCGGTATCGACGCTGAGTTCCGGCAACTGGTATACCGCAGGCCTGTCGGCATCGGCTGAAATCGCCCCGCAGATCCGCCTCGATACCCGCGGCCTGTATCGCCGCGCCGATGCCCAGTTCAATTTCCAGGCTTACGACCAATGGGTCGGCGAGGCCGCCTTGAGTTTTGCCTTCGCGCCGCCGTTCGGCATGGTCTCGCGCAACTGGAGCATCGCGCCATTCGTGCGGTTTATCTCCACCCGGTTCGACGCGGCCAATCCGTTCATCGATCCGGCGACGGTTCGGCGCGACAATGAATGGATCACCGGCGTCGTGTTCGATACGCCATTAACCAGGACATTCGGCCTGTCGACCATCGTGCAATACGACAAGGTCAGCTCGACGCTGCCGAATTTCCGCCAGGATAATCTTTCCGTGATGTTCGGTCCCACCGCCCGCTTCTAGAGCATGATCCGGAAAAGTGGAAACCGGTTTTCCGAAAAGATCATGCTCAAACAAAAACAGGTCTTGAGGATATGGAATTTCCGTCGCACTCTACCCTGACCCGATTGCTGACGGTGCTGCTGTCCACGGTGGTGCCGATGACGCGCGGCCACGCCGAAAATTCCGGCAAGGTCAGCGCCGTCAACCCGGATGTCAGCGGAACCCCGCCGGGCAGCGCGACCCGGACCCTCGTGGTCGGGACCGGCGTGGTCTACAAGGAAAAGATCGAAACCTCGGCGCAGGGTTCGACCCAGATCCTGTTTCCGGACCAGTCGACGCTGAATCTCGGCCGCAATTCCAGCATCGTCATCGACGAATACGTCTACGATCCCAAGGCCGGCACCGGCAGCATGGTGGCCTCGCTCCGCCGCGGCGTGATGCGCTTCGTCGGCGGCCAGATCAGCCACACCGCGGGCGTGAAGGTGGAGACCCCGGTGAGCTCGCTCGCCATCCGCGGCGGCGTCGCCACCGTGGTTTATCCCCTGACCGCGCAATATGCCGCCGGCGATCCCAATCTTGCCGGCGCCCACGGCGAGCTGGTGATCGGGCATGTCGGCATCATCGTCCTGAAGAACAACGCCAGCACAGTGACGATCCGTCCGGGCTTTGCCACCTGGGTGAGCGGACCCGATCAGCCGATCCTGCCGCCGTTCCGGATTTCCGACCTGGTGATGGCGAGGATCGTCGCCGCGTTGACCAGTGGCCCCGGCCAGAGCGGCGGGGGCGGCAATACCGGCTCGCCGCAGGCGTTCATCCTGCGCGACGGCATCGGCAGCGTCATTCTCACCGACCCCGCCCATCCGCCCGGCACCGATCCGCTCGGATTTACCTCGATCTTCGGCGGCGGCAACGACATTGCGCGCTCCAAGTCGCAATCGAACCAGACCAGGAATACCGCGCCGCCACCCTACGGCGCGCATTAGCGCAGTATGATTTCAAGTTAGGTCACGACATCAATCCCGTCATTGCGAGCGAAGCGAAGCAATCCAGAAAGCAACAAGCAAGAACTGGATTGCTTCGTCGCAAGAGCTCCTCGCAATGACGGCCAAGCGGGCGGCGACGGCCCACCTGCTTCTCCAAAGTAAAACCCGCCGGATTGCTCCGGCGGGTTTTATGCGTGAATGCCCTTAATTCCGTCAGGCCGCGGCCGTCAGCTGCTGAACCTGATGCTCCAGGTGGATCAAGGCATGGTTCACCGAGCCGCCGCCGTCGGCGGCGAGATGGAAGTCGGCCGTCGTGAACTGCCCGCTGAAGGAGATGTTGGCGGTGTGGGCGCCGTCGGTCACCGACAGGACGCCGCCGCGTGCCCTGCGCGTTCTCGGCGTAGCTCAGCGACGCGTTGGCGCCGAGGATGCCGGAGAGGTCGAGCACGTCGTGCCCGCCGAAGCCGGTCAGGATGCCGCTGAACTGGTCGGGATGGTCGAGCTTCAACGTCCCGGCCGCGCTGTCATCGAAGACGACCCGCTCGTTGAAGGCTCCGCCGATCTCGAGACTGCCGTTCCCCGAAATCACGCGCCGAGCCGGAGCCGCTGACGTCGCCGTCCAGGGTCACCGCGCCGCCGTTCGCCCACAGCGTGCCGTCGTTGGCGATGCTGCTGTGCACGACGAGTCCGCCGCTTCCGGTGGCTTCCAGGGTGCCGGTGTTGACGATGGTGTTGCCGCCGGTGTCGATGACAAGCGCGTTGCTGCCGGTGGCAACGATGGTGCCTTCGTTGACCAGCGTCATCTGCCCGTCGCCGAGCTGGCCGGCACCGGAGATGGTGTTGTCGACGTTGGTGAGGGTGACGCTCGGATCGCTGCCGAAGATGACGTTCTCCGAATGGTCGGACAGCGTAACCTCGCCTCCGCCCAGCAGCTTGAGCCCATGCTGGATGATCTCGAAGGCGGTTTCGTTGCCGGTCGAGCTGATCTGAATGGCGCCGGTGTTGTCCATCTCGCCGCTCATCGGCAGCAGCGCGCCGTCGCTCGAGCACCATGGTGCCGGTGTTGTGCGTGACCGGCGTCTCGTTGAAGAGGAAGTCGTCGGCCGTCAGCGAGGCCGCGCTGACCCCGTTCAGCGTGATGGTCTGGCCATCGCCGAGGGTGATGACGGCATTGCCGGCGGCATCGGTGCCGAGATGCGCCTGAACATCGGCGAAGCTCGCGATGCCGTCGAAACCGATCAGGTCGATCTTGTCGTGCACGGTGTCGAAATTGTGCACGACGTCAGTGCCGATCTTGTTGGCGAACACCAGGGTGTCGTTGCCGCTCGAGGCGGTCAGGGTGTCGTCGCCGGACCAGGCGAAGATCGGCGCACCCTTGGCATAGGCCTCGACGTTGTCGGAGACGTAGACGTTGTGCGCGACGCCGTTGCTGTCGGTCCAGCTTTCCGTGACCTGGAGAACCAGGGCGCCGGTGTAGCCTTCGGGCGAGGTTATCGACAGCGAGGCCGGGTCGCTGGTGTGTACCTCCAGGTGCCGTCGCTGTTCTGGATGCCCTCGCTGAGGATCCAGCCCGCGGGAACACCGCCAACGGTCAGCGAAACGGGACCGGCGTGGTCGGTCGTCGGATCGGTGAGCGCGAGGTTGATGGGTTCGCCGGAGGTGCCGACGGGGAAGAGTGTCGCTGTCTTGGTCGCCGTCGCGGAATTACCAGCAACGTCCGTTGCCGTCGCCGTTATCAAGTTGCCGAGACCAATATTGGAACTGGAGATGCTCCAAGCCCCTCCGAAGCCAAAGCTCTGATCAGTACCCAGTATCACCGATCCGGAGCTTCTCGTGACGACGACTTCGTCCATTCCAGAAGGACCGTTATCGGTAGCAGTGCCAGATACCGCGCCCGATCCGAAAAAATCAGTAGCAGATGTAATTTTCACCGTCGGCCCCACGGTATCGATTGTGACCGACAGTGCACTCGACGTTCCCACATTGCCTGCGCTGTCCGAGGTCGTCGCCGTGATGCTGTGGACACCATCGGATAACGCTGATGTCGTGATGCTGTAGGTACCGCCGCTCACTACCGCCGATCCCACCACCGTGGTGCCATCCAGCAGCGTCACCGTCGTGCCATTAACCCCGGTGCCGCTGAAGGTCGGCGTATTGTCGTTGGTGATGTTGTCGGTGCTCGACACACCCTTGTCGCTCGTGGCGATCAGATCGGGAGTGCCAGGAGACGCTGGCGCCACCGTATCAACGGTGATGTTGTGAGTGGCGGTGGTCGTATTGCCCGCCGCATCGGTGGCGACAGCTGTTAGCGTCTCAGTGCCCTGACCGAAGGCGGTAATGGCAGATGCCGACAAGTTGTAGTGCCAGGTCGTCGAGGTATCGGCGACGACCGCGTTGCCGTTCAGCGTCACGGTCGAACCGGCCTCGTTGGCGCCGGTCACCGTAACCGTCGCGGCCTGCTCCGCCGCATTGATGATATCGTCCGTCGCAACCGTGGCGATGGTCGGCGCGGTCGGCGCCACCGTATCGACGCTGATATTGTGCGTCGTCGTCGTCGTGTTGCCTGCCGCGTCGGTGGCAACCGCCGTCAGCGTCTCCGGTCCCTGACCGAACCCATTGATGACCGAAGTCGACAGGCCGTAGTGCCAGGTGGTCGCGGTGTCGGCCACGACCGCGTTGCCGTTCAACTTCACCGTTGAACCGGCATCGTTGGTGCCGGACACCGTCACCGTCGCCGCCTGCTCCACTGCATTGATGATATCGTCCGTCGCAACCGTGGCGATGGTCACCGTCGGCACCACCGTATCGACGCTGATATTGTGCGTCGTCGTCGTCGTATTGCCTGCCGCGTCGGTGGCAACCGCCGTCAGCGTCTCCGGGCCCTGTCCGAACCCGGCAATTGCCGAGCTCGACAGGCTGTAGTGCCAGGTGGTGGCGGTGTCGGCCACGACCGCGCTGCCGTCCAACTTCACCGTTGAACCGGCCTCGTTGGTGCCGGACACCGTTACCGTCGCCGCCTGCTCCACTGCATTGATGATATCGTCCGTCGCAACCGTGGCGATGGTCGGCGCGGTCGGTGCCACCGTATCGACGCTGATATTGTGCGTCGTCGTCGTCGTGTTGCCTGCCGCATCGGTGGCAACCGCCGTCAGCGTCTCCGGGCCCTGTCCGAACCCATTGATGACCGAAGTCGACAGGCTGTAGTGCCAGGTGGTCGCGGTGTCGGCCACGGCCGCGTTGCCGTTCAGCGTCACCGTCGAGCCGGCTTCGTTGGTGCCCGTAACCGTCACCGATCCAGTTCGCTCCGCCGCATTGATGATATCGTCCGTCGCAACCGTGGCGATGGTCAACGTCGGCGCCACCGTATCGACGCTGATATTGTGCGTCGTCGTCGTCGTGTTGCCTGCCGCGTCGGTGGCAACCGCCGTCAGCGTCTCCGGGCCCTGTCCGAACCCGGCAATTGCCGAGCTTGACAGGCTGTAGTGCCAGGTGGTCGCGGTGTCGGCCACGACCACGTTGCCGTCCAACTTCACCGTCGAACCGGCCTCGTTGGTGCCGGACACCGTTACCGTCGCCGCCTGCTCCACTGCATTGATGATATCGTCCGTCGCAACCGTGGCGATGGTCGGCGCGGTCGGTGCCACCGTATCGACGCTGATATTGTGCGTCGTCGTCGTCGTGTTGCCTGCCGCATCGGTGGCAACCGCCGTCAGCGTCTCCGGGCCCTGTCCGAACCCATTGATGACCGAAGTCGACAGGCTGTAGTGCCAGGTGGTCGCGGTGTCGGCCACGGCCGCGTTGCCGTTCAGCGTCACCGTCGAGCCGGCTTCGTTGGTGCCCGTAACCGTCACCGATCCAGTTCGCTCCGCCGCATTGATGACATCGTCGGTCGCAACCGTGGCGATGGTCAACGTCGGCGCCACCGTATCGAGCGTGATCGTTAGCGCACCCGTCGTCGACGTATTTCCAGCGGCGTCGGTAAAGACCGCCGTGATCGCTTTCGCGCCGTCCGCACCGAGATCCGGCGCCGTGACGCTCAACTGCACGAAATGGTTGGAGATATCGGTGGCCGTGATGGTGTGAACCACCGGATGCGCCAGGGACGAACCGCCGAGCTTCAACTCGACGGTATCCCCGGCCTGGACCGTGGCGTTCAGCGCGACCTGGAAGGTCGGTGCCGTCACGTTGGTCAGATTGTCGGTGTTGCTCGAACCCGAATCCGACGTCGCAATCAGATCCGGCGTGCCGCCCGTCGGCGCCACCGTATCCTCGGTCACCGTGTAGTTGGCCGAGGCGCTGCTGGTGTGGCCTGCAAGGTCGGCGATGGTGGCATTGAAGTTGTGGCCGCCGTCGGCCAGCGACGGCGTCGTGATGGTCACAAAGCCATTACTGATGTCGGTCGGGCTCAACGTCACGGCGCTGCCGAGCGCAGTGGTGCCGTCGAACAGCTGGACGTGGTCGCCCGCCAGGGCGCCGGTACCGGAGATCGTGACCTTGACATCCAGCGTCGGATCGTTGGTGACGCCGTTGTTGGCCACCGTCACCGCCGGCGGCGGCACGTTGTCCAGGACGGCGGCAATGGTCGGCGCCGATGGCGGCGCGACCAGCTGGGTATAGGTCTGGGTAACGTCGGCGAACTGGAAGTTCTCGAAATTGCTGAAGATATCGGTGATGCCGTCATGGGTGATGCTGACGGTGTTGGAGGCCGTGTCGATGCTGATGCCAACCACCGCGCTGTAGGCGAAGCCCAGCTTGACGGTATCGGAATCGGCGCCGCCATCGGCCACCACGCGGTGCGCGGAATCGCGGTTGGTGAGATCGAGCGTGTCGTTGCCGGCGCCGCCATTGAAGGTGATGGTCGAAGGCAGCAGCGACGTGCCGGTGAAGTTGCCGTCGACGACGAAGGTGTCGTTGCCGGCAGTGCCGGTGACGACGATCTCCTCGATATTGACGATCTCGGCGGAAATGTTGCCCGCGGCGTCGGAGACCAGAATGATCTGGCTGTTGCTGATGCCCGAGCCCGCAACGTCGGTGCCGGCAAGTTCCGGCGCGCTGTTCAGATTATAGCTGAAGCCGGTGCGCGCATCATACGCCGCAACGGTTTCGAGGAAGACCGCGCCGGTGGCGCCGCTGATGTCGAGATGGAAGGTGTCCGCGCCGCCGCTCGGCTGCGAACCGCCATTGATGAAATCGCGGCTGCCGGCCGTGATGGCGGTGTAGATGTCGTCGTTGCCTTCCTGGGCGAACACCACATCGTTGCCGGCGCCGGTGGTGATGACGTCGTTGCCGCCGGCGCGGCCGCTTTCCGCGGAAAGCTGGAACGGATGCGCGTCGATATAGGAGATGGTATCGGCGCGGGTCCAGGAGGTGTAGCCGGTCACGGTGTCGGTCTCGAGCAGCGCAAACACCGCCCAGCCCGAGCCCATCTGCAGACCGATGCCGTGGCTTGCCGCCAGCGCGTCGGTATTCAGCACGTCGCCGAAGATGATGTCGTTGCCCGCGCCGCCATTGATGGTGTCGCTGCCGGCCGCGGCGACGCCGCCCGCGGATCCGGCCATGCCGGCGACGGTGCCGGCATAGAAGTTGGTCAGTCCGCTGCCGTTGCTCGGCAAAGCGGTGGCGACGCCACCGCTGCCTTCGACCTGGCCGAGGATGCCGAGGTCGGTGGAATTGCTGTTGAGGCCGAAGGCCTGGATCGTGAACGCCTGATCGGGTCCCGTGCCATCACCGTCGGTCTTGATCGCACTGATCTCGTCGGTCGAAGCGTTGACCGCCTGCTGCGCGGGAGATTCCGCTCGAGCTGTTCGAACTCGTTGGGCTCGCCGTCCGAGACGAAGACGAGCTGGTTGACGTTGGCGTTGGCAAGCGTGCCCGGGTTGGTGGGCGATCCTACCGATTCCAGATCGACCGTGCCTTGCCCGCCGGTCACCGAAAATTCGACATAGTCGATCAACTTTCCGGCGCTGGAAATTGTGATTGTGTCGTTGCCCTGGAAAAGAGTCGAGGGTGTCCGTTCCGGCCTGCGTCGAATTGTCGGCGTAATGAACGGTGTAGGAGTAAGTGGTGGTTCCAAAGAGGGTATCATTGGTGAGTTCAAACGTCGCGCTCGATACGGGAATACCGTTGAAATTGCCGGCATTGGTGTAGGTGCCGCCGTTGCTGAAATCCTTGAAGGCGCCGAAATCGAAACGAAGCAGTTCGCCGGAATTGAGCTCGGTATCCTGGAAGAAGCCGCCTTCGACGCCGTAGCCGCCATTGTTCGGATTGACGTCGACAAGCTGTGACGAGGTGGTGCCCGGCGCAGTCCAGCCGGAGACCAAGGCAACCTGGGTCGTGCCATGGCCGACGATGTAGGCGGTGTCAGTGGCGTTCGAGGCGCTGTTGGCGTCGAACGAGGAAATCACGTGATCGACGTTCGTCGTCGTCGCTGCCACCCTGGATGAACTGCAACGCCTGCTGCAGCCCGGCCTCGTAGTTGGTGCCGTTGCCGCCCGCCTGCAGCGCATTGACGGCGCTGATCGCGTTGCTGAGTGCCGTGGCATTGGCGATCCCGTTGGAGATCAGGTCGAACGTGCCAACGTTGGTCGCGGTATCGTTGAACCCGACGATATTGACCCGCACGTCCTGCGCGTGGGAATTCTCCAGCGAAGTCAGCATGTTGTCGACGGACGTCTTGAGCAGCGAGAGGTCCGCACCACCGACGCTGCCGGAGGTATCCAGCACGAACGAGAAATTGGCGACCTGGCCGGCCACCGCGGCGGTCGCTCCGCCGGGATCGCCCACCAGAACGTCGTTGCCGCCCTGGCCCTGCACCACGCCGTGATCGGCGATCGGACTGGCGACGGTATGAATGGCGGTCGCGCCCGCAACGTCGTTGGCCGATGACCCGACCACCAGCAGGTTCTGCTGGGCGAGATTGATCGTCAGGTGCGCGGTGCTGGTGTCGCCGTCGCCGTCCTTCAGCGTATAGGTGAATTGATCACTGGCGGCGTCCACCGAGGTCGCCGAGCGCGTATAGGTGTAGGTGCCGTCTTCGTTGATGACGAGATTGCCGAACTGGCCGGCGACCTGGAAATTGTGCGAGCCGTCGGCGCTCGAATCCGACAAGCCGTTGAAGCCGACGATCTGGCTGATCTTGGCGCCGTCGGCGCCGACCGTATCGGCGCCCGTGGCCGGATGATCCGTCGAGACGCCGGTGATCACATTGCCGGTCGCAATCGTGCCGGTTCCGGTGCCATCGGAGTCGTCCCGCGCGGTCGGCACGTCGTCCTTGATCGCGATGGTGATCGTCGAGGTGCTGGTGTTCCCGAACGCGTCGGTCACCGTGTAGGTGAACACATCCGCCTGGCCGTCGGTCGCCGTGCCCTGGCTGCTGTGGTGGGGATCGCTGGTCGTCAGCTTGTAGTCGTAGGTGCCGTTCTGGTCGATGGTCAGCGTTCCATAGAGGCCGTTGACCGTGACCGCGGTGCCCCCCACCGCCGACGCCGTTGCGCCGGAGATGTTGGTCACATGCGGCGTGTCGAGATCGCCCAGGCTCAGTGTACCGGTGGCGTGCCTCGTCGGTGCATCCGTCGGGTTCGAACCCGATAATAAGCCCTGCCTCGTCGACGGTGCCGGTCGCGGCAACCGGCTGTGGCTTGCCGTCGGAAACCGTAATCGTCAGCGTCGATGACGACTGGTCGGTATCGCCGTCGGTTATGGTATAATTGAAGGTATCGACGCCGGACACATTGGGCTTGGCCGCATAGCTGTAGGTGCCATCCGCATAAACGGTCAGCGTGCCATAGGTTCCGGCGACGGATCCGTTGATCGCATTGGCCCAGACGATCGAAGCAATGCCGTCGGCGCCGGCGACGTCGTTGGTCTCGACGCTTGCGCTCACGGTCGCGCCGGATTCGACCGAACCCGTATCCGCATGCGCGGTCGGAACGTCGTCGACGATATTGATCGTCAGCGTGGTCGAGGCGGTCTGGCTGTCGTCATCCGTCACGACGATGGCGAAATCGTCGTGGGTGAGGTCGCCGGACGTGTTGGTGGCGAGCGTATAGCTGTAGCCGATCGCGGTCGACGAGATGCTGGTGATGGTCAGCGTGCCGTATTGCCCGGCGAAGGTATCGCCGGGAGCGGCGAGATTGACCGCATGACCGTTGATCGTCACGGTCGACGGCGTATCGCCGAGATTGAGCGCGATCGTGCCGGCATGGGTCTCGCTGGTGTCGCTGTTGTCGTTCGGATTGCCGTTCGCAATTTCAGCCGAACCGGCCGGCAGGCCGTTATGCGGCGGAAGACCGGCCTCGCTCACCGAAGCGGCCGTCGCCGACACGGTCGGCAGATGATCGACGGAATTGACGTTGATGACGAACTCGCCGGTGCCGAGTTTGACGCTGTCGCCGTCGTCATCGGTGACCGTGACGAATTGCGAGAAGTCGATGCTGCGCAGCGTTCCGCCATCGATCTGGTGGAACAGGTCGAAGGTGGCGTGGCCGTCGGTCGACAGCGCCAGCGTGAAGATGGTGGTGCCGCCGGCAACGCCGGTGATGGTGTGACCATCCGACGTCATCGTGATCTGCGTGCCGTTGTAGGTCAGCGAACCGACGTTCTGGGCGCTGCTGAACGGAGTCAGACCCCAGGTGCCGGGGGAATCGGCGCCCACCGAGACCAGCGACGTCAGGTCGACGACGGTTTCGGCCGGATGCAGCGCCGGCGTGGTGGTCTCGGTCACCGAAAGATTGTCGATGACGATGCGGCCGTTGAAATTCGATGTCGGCGGATCGATCTCGAGTTTGGAAATCGACAGATTGCTGAAAGCCGTGAATGCGGCGGTCGGCTCCTGGCTGACATAGCCAAGCGCGGTCGGGTTGAAGGTCGTGCTTCCGATCAGATTCCCGGCCGCATCATACGCCTTCAAGGTCAGCGTGTTTGCAGCCGCTTCCGAAAGTGCCGAGCAGGACGCTGTTCAGCGTGAAGGTAGTGCCCGCCGCGGCGGTAATGAACATCGGCGTGGCGCCGCCGCCTGCGGGAGCGTCCGGGCCCTGCAGAACCTTGACGCCAACGTCGTGCGAGACGACGGAAATGCCGGTTCCGCCCGTGAACTGGAGGTTGGTGCCGGTCAGATTCGGAGGCGAGTTGATGGTGTCGTGCTGGAAGTCCAGCACCATGGACTGCACCACCGGCACGCCGCCGGAAATAGCGGTTTCATTGACGCTTCCGGTGACCACGTTCCCCGTCAGTACCGGCACATCGTCGTTGACCACCACGTCGAACGTTCCCGGCACAGTGTCGCCGTCGGAATCGGTCGCGGTGTAGTTGAACGTCAGGGCGATATTGTTCTCGTTGTTGCCCGGCGCGTGGTCCAGCGCGTCCTTCAGGACGACGTGGTAGGCGCCAGTTGCCGTCGTCCGACAGGGTGATCTCGATGACCGTGCGCGTCACGTTGCCGTGGGTTGCCGTCCCGATCAATTCGGTGCCGTTCGAGCTCGGCACCACGGAGAACGTGACCAGGTCGCCATGCGACGTCAGCGCGGTGCCGGCTTCGCCGGCGACCGCGACATTGGCGTTGGTGAACGTCAGGCTGCGGCCGACGCCACATCCTGCGTAAAGCCGGTAGCGCGCGGAATACTGGTCGGGGGCATCGAAATTGTCGGCGCCCCAATTGATGTTGAGCAGGCCGGTCGCGGTGGCTTCGTTGCTGTCGCCGCCGGCTGCCGGCGCGTTGTCGTTGTTCGGAACGACCAGATCGCCCGGCTGGCTGTCGTGATTGCCGGTGACGGCATCGCCGTTCGAAACCTTGAGGCCGTCCTCGTCGACGACGGCGGCCGCCGTGAGGCTGACATTGTCGAGGAACGCGCCGAGCGAGTTCTCCTGACCGGTGCCGCTGAAGGCAACGGTGTCGCCCGCGCCGGTGCCGGTCACGATGACGGTGAACTTCTGCCAGGAGTCCGCCGCCATGCCGGTCGAGTCGATCGACTTGACGACGACGCCGTTCCACAGCACGTCCATGCTGCCGCTGTTCGCATCGCCCTCATCGCCACGGGGCGAGTACCAGAACGTCAGCTCATAGGTTTGTCCCGCCACCGTGCCGGCGACGGACTGCGCAATGGTCGCATTGGTGTGACCGGTGTCGTTGGAGTGGTTGGCATCGACCGGCAAATTGCCGTGTGAAGCGTCCAGGTCGGAATCGAGTTCGACTTTCGCGGTGCCGTCTTCCGCCGCGAGGCCGCCGACATTGCCCTTTTCGATTTCGAACGGCACATTGCCGTTCGGTCCCGTCACGCTGCTCCAGCCGGGAATGCTGTGATAGATCGACCACTGGCCGTCGCCGAGGCCGTTGCCGATCTCGAAGCTGCCATTGGTGATCAGATTGGTGGTCACCGACGGGCCATCGTCCAGGAAGTGAATCTGGGCGCCGATCGAAACCGGCGTGGACGTGACCATGGTCGCCATCGCCGTCGGTGAAGGTCACCGAGGCCAGCAGAACGCCGCTCGCCATCGAGACGCTGTCGTTCGGATTGGTCGGGATCGTTCTGATGGATCGCGGTGTATTCCGCGATCGATGCCACGCCGGTCGAGCTGTCGAGTCGAAATCGCGAACGCGATAGAACCGTTGGCGTCGGCAGTCGCCACCGTCGCGCACCGATTCCCTCGCGGCCGACGACAAGATCGCCCTGCTGATAAAGGTAGATCATCGTGTCCATCGGTCGCGGTCAGGCCGGACAACACGCCTGCGGCTCGAGACCGAGAGCGAAAATACCGGAGCCGCCTGCGCCCGGTCCGTCCGCGCCGAAGCTGCCGCCGGCAGGCGACAACCGGAGCGGAGCTTTGCGCGATTTCGATCGGCGTGCCGAGCGCCGCTGAACATGGCCGGAACATGGGCCGTGCCGATGTCGTTGGTGCCGGAGTCGATCCCGGCGGTTTCGTCGATCACCAGCGTCGTGGCGGTCGATGCGATGGCCGGATGCGGCACGTCGTCGGTCACGTTGACGGTGAAGCCCTGAGGAATGGAATCGCCATCGCTGTCGGTGGCGGTGACGTTGAAGCTCAGCGCCACGGTGTCGGCACCAGCACCGCTTTCGTCGAGCGGATGGAACAGGGCAAAGGTGTAGTACGGCGCGCCCTCGCCCGTCGGGGCGTACAGCGTGATGGTGAATACCGGATCGTTCGGATCGCCGCCGTGCTTGTAGGCCACCAGCTCCGGCTGGCCACCCGTCACCGTGGTGACGAGATAGTCGAGTGCAACACCGCCCGAGGTCAGGGCAGGCCCATAATGCCCGCTGCTGTCAGGCGCAAAGGCGAGATGCTTGGCGGCGCCGTCGTCGGCGCCCCAGTGGATGTTCAGGAAGCCGGTGGCGGCCTGGACCGACGGAGTGCCGGTTAGTCCGTGTTCGTTGACATTGACCGAGTCGGCAGCCGCGGTAGCCACGGGCACGTCGTCGACAATGGCGACATTGAAGCTGCCGGCGGCCAGCGGAATCGTATCGCCGTCGAAGTCTACCGCCTGCACCAGGCTGGAGAAATCGATGGTGGTGGAATCCTCGCCGAGATGGCCGTCGTCGAGCGGCGCCAGCAGGGTGAAGGTCCAGCTGCCGTCGCCGTTGACGGCGAGCGTGAACACATTATGCCCGTCATGGGCGGTCGCGGTCAGCGTGTTGCCCGACAGCGTCGCCTGATCGATCGCGCTGCCGAGCGACGTGAGATGCAGACCGGTCACGAAGGCGGTGGCGTCGGCACTGTTCTGCGGAACCAGCTGGAAGCCGTTGTTGGCGATGCCGTTCATGGCAGGGCCGTCGGCGCCGAAATGCACCAGGGACGCCAGCGATCCGGATGCGATAGTTGCCGTCCCCTGATCGTTGCCGACAATTTTCGGATATACCGTCAGGAAATCGGACGATACGCTCGACGGCACGTTGAGGCCGCCTTCGTCCACCGAACCCGCGATCTGCTGCGCCGTGACGTTGGTCAGGAAGGTGCCGGTGTTGTCGCCGGGTACGCCGATTTCGCGGAAGGTCAGCACGTCGCTGTTGTTGCCGAGCGCGGTGACGACGATCGACTCGAGCTGCATGTGGCCGCTCTGCGGATCGAAGATGCCGACGACGGTGTCGTCCCACAGCACCGCGAGCCTGGCGTTGCCGAAATTGGCTTCGCCGATCTCGAACGAGACCAGCAACTGCTCGCCCGGGGTCAGGCCGTTCACGGCCTGCGAAATCTGGATGTTGCCCGGGGTCGCCTCGAGGTCGACCATCGGATTGCCGTTGGACGAAACCGCCCCGGCATAACCGCTGTCGACGCGCTCGAGCTGCACCGTGGCGGCGCCGCCGGTGGTGGACGCCGTGTAGGTCCAGCCGTCGATCGAGCCCTTGCTGTCGACGGCGCCCAACGGATGGCTCCAGGAACCAGGGGTGGTGAAGTCGACCCCCTGGATGCCGTGGAAGTCGCCGTCCACGATGGACACCGGCGCCTGCGGCACGATCACCGGGGCGTCGTCGTTGACGACGACGCTGACCGAGCCGCCCGCGGTATCGCCGTCACGGTCGGTGACCGTGAAGTTGAACGGAATGGTGATGTTGTCTTCGGATCCGGCGACCGGATGATCGAGCGGCAGCGACTGGGTAAAGAAGAAGTCGCCGGTCGCAACGTTGGCGACCGTCAGCGTGAAGACCGTACCGGCCGAGGTCGATCCGGTCAGCGTGTGGCTGGCCTGGTCCCAGCTGTAGGCCAGCGCCAGTCCGTGGGACGTCAGGTTCAGCGCGGCCAGATTTGCGGTCGAGAACGCGATATCGGTCGTAGCCGACGCGCCGTCGGCACCGAACGAATAGGACAATACGCCCTTGGCGGTCGGACTGGACGTTGCTTCGTCGTGGTTGTTCGGCGGGGCGTAGCTGTCGCCGATATTGCCGCCGGCCAGTCCTTCTTCGTCGACGATAATGGTGGACTGAGAAGCGGCCACCACCGGCGTGTCGTCGTCGATATCGACCGAGAACTTGCCGGACACGGTGTCGCCGTCGCCGTCGCGGGCGGTATAGTTGAAGGTGAGGACGACGTCGTCCTCGCTGCCGCCGACCGGATGGTCGATCGGCTGCATCAGCGTGAACTTGTAGCTGCCGCTGTCGTCGTCGGAGAGCGAGGCCTTGAACACCCAGTTCGAACTGTCGTTGGCGTTGAAGGTGCCGGTGTAGCCGACCACGGTGGTGCCGTTTTCCAGCACCTGGAAATGCACGTCCTGGCCGCCGGAATGCAGCGCGATGACGGTCGAGCCGCTCGTCGCGACGACGTTGGTATCGGAGAAATAAGCCGCGCGGCCGGTCAACGCCGAGGTATCGCTGCTCGACGGCGTTGGCGGTGGTGCCATCCTGGACGCCACCCGCGTCGGAGACGTCTTCATGATCGGCGCCCCAATGGATGCCGAGGCTGCCGGTGGCAACGGCCGAACCATGGGCATCGCCCTGCCCGCCCGGATTGCCGTTGGGAAGCGCATCCTCGTCGACGATCGAACTCGACGCCACCAATGCGACGTTGGCGAGGAAGGTGCCGCCATTGTCGGGGGTTCCGACTTCCGTGAACGACAGCGTGTTATCGCCGCTACCGGCGGTGACCGTGAAGCTGAACTGCTGGAAGCCGTCGGAACTGGGCGAGATGGTGCCGCCGGAGATCAGCGTGCCGTTCCAGTACACCTGGACGCCGGCATCAAAGCCGGCCGGCTTGGCGACATCGAAGCTCAGCGTGTAGCTCTGGCCGCCGACCAGGTTGGTCAGCGTCTGGCTGATGGTCACGTCGCCGGGCGAAGCGTCGAGATCGACCACCCGGCCGCCGCCCTCGGGATCGGCCACATACCAGTTTGCCGGATTGCGCTCGAGCCCGACGCCGGCGATGGTCCAGCCATCAATCGATCCGACCGCGGTCTGGCCGCCCCAGTTCATCGGTGCGCCGAAGCCGGTGTTGTCGGTGAACTGGCCGTTGGTGATCAGATTGATCGCGCCGACGGAAGACGCCGATAGAACCGGGGTGTCGTCGTTGATGGTGACGGAGAAGCTCGACGAGGTCGGATCGCCGTCGCTGTCGCGCGCCGTGAAGCCGAAACCGATGGTGATGTTGTTCTCGTTGTGACCGGCGGGGTGATCGAGATTGTCGAGCAGCGTGAAGCTGTAGGAGCCGAAGTCGGTATCCGACAGCGACACCGTGAAGACGTGATGGCTCGCCGGGTCGATGCCGGTATAGGCGGTCAGCAGCGTGCCGTCGGGGCTGACGGTGTAGTTCAGCGCATCGCCGTTGGAGTGCAGGTTCAGCGCCAGCAGGCTGCTGACCACGCCGGTCGCGAACACCACCGAGCGGTCGCCATCGACCACGGTCCCGGTGAAGCCGCCATTGACCACGGTGTTGGCGGAATCCGCGCCCCAGGAGATGCCCAGCGTGTTGGTGCTGGTCGCCGTGGTGAACGGCAGGTCGCCGATGCCGCCGGGGTTGCCGCCGGCAAGGCTGTCCTCGTTGACGAAACCCGGGATCGGCAGCACGATCACCGGCGTGTCGTCGTTGACCAGCACGTTGAAGCTCGACGGCACCTGATCACCGTCGGAATCCGTCGCCACGAAGCCGAAGCTCAGGGTCAGGTTGTCCTCGGTCCCCGCCACCGGGTGATCGAGGTTGCCGAGCAGCTGGAAGGTATACTTGCCCTGGTTATTGTCATCGAGCGTGACCGTGAACACGGTCGGCCCATTGGCGCCCGCCGTCGCCGTCAGCACCGTATGGTCGGCGTTGAAGCCATAGACCAGCTGCACGCCATTCGACGTCAGCCCGGTGGGCGCCACCAGATCGCCGGCGAAGGTCGCCGAACGGTTGTTGGTGCTGCCGGTGTTGTTGTCGTCCGCGCCCCACGAGATGTTGAGCGAATGCGAGCTCGTGGTGCCGACCAGGAAGCTGTCGCCCACACCGAACGGATTGCCGCCCGGAAGGCCGCCGTCCTCGTCCACCAGGCCGCTGGTCACCGCGCCGATCACCGGAATGTCGTCGGTGACATGCACCAGGAAGCTGCTGACGACGGGGTCGCCGTCGCTGTCGGTGGCCGTGAAGCGGAAGCTCAGCGGCAGATCGTTGGCGCCAAGGCCGGCTGGATGATCCAGATTGCCCAGCAGCGAGAAGGTGTAGGCGCCGTTGGCGGCCGTGGGATCCAGATCGATCTTGAAGACCTGGTCCGCCGCCAGGGTCGGATCGGTGCCGGTCTTGTAGGCGACGAGTTCCTGACCGCCGTTGGCCAGGTTAGTCACGCTGTAGCTCAAGGCAACGCCGTCTGAGGTCAGCGTCAACGCATGGCCAGAACTGTCTACCGGAATGCCGCTGGAAAGGTTGAACGCCAGATTGCGGCCGACCAGGTCGGTGCTGCCGGTGTGGATGTCGTTGTCCGCGCCCCAGTGGATGCCGAGCGACGTCGCCGCCGTGGTCGTGCCGCTGTCGTCGGAGGATTGCCCACCGGCGTGTTGTCGGTCGCCTGATAGGTCGAGACGTCGTCCTCGTTCACCGTGCCCGCTGTCGCGCCGGTGGCGATCGGCGTGTCGTCGTTGACGGTGACGGAGAAGCTCGACGAGGTCGGATCGCCGTCGCTGTCGCGCGCCGTGAAGCCGAAGCCGATGGTGATGTTGTTCTCGTTGTGACCGGCGGGGTGATCGAGATTGTCGAGCAGCGTGAAGCTGTAGGAGCCGAAGTCGGTATCCGACAGCGACACCGTGAAGACCTGATGGCCCGACGAGACGTCGCCGGCATAAGCCGTCAGCAGCGTGCCGTTGTTGGTGACGGCATAGCTCAGCAGTTCGCCATTGGAATGCAGGTTCAACCCAAGCAGGCTGCTGACCACGCCGGTCGCGAACACCACCGAGCGGTCGCCATCGACCACGGTGCCGGTGAAGCCGCCATCGACCACGGTGTTGGCGGAATCCGCGCCCCAGGAGATGCCCAGCGTGTTGGTGCTGGTCGCCGTGGTGAACGGCAGGTCGCCGATGCCGCCGGGGTTGCCGCCGGCAAGGCTGTCTTCGTTGACGAAGCCCGGGATCGGCAGCACGATCACCGGCGTGTCGTCGTTGACCAGCACGTTGAAGCTGGACGGCACCTGATCGCCGTCGGAATCCGTCGCCACGAAGCCGAAGCTCAGGGTCAGGTTGTCCTCGGTCCCCGCCACCGGGTGATCGAGGTTGCCCAGCAGGTGGAAGGTGTAGGTGCCCTGGCCGCTGTCATCGAGCGTGACCGTGAACACGGTCGGCCCGTCGCCCGCCGTTGCCGTCAGCACCGTATGGTCGGCGTTGAAGCCATAGACCAGCTGCACGCCATTCGACGTCAGCCCGGTGGGCGCCACCAGGTCGCCGGCGAAGGTCGCCGAACGGTTGTTGGTGCTGCCGGTGTTGTTGTCGTCCGCTCCCCACGAGATGCTGAGCGAATGCGAACTCGTGGTCCCGACCAGGAACGCGTCGCCAGGCCCGAACGGATTGCCGCCCGGAAGGCCGCCGTCCTCGTCCACCAGGCCGCTCGCCACCGTGCCGATCGTTGGAACGTCATCGGTGACATGCACGGTGAAGCTTGCCGGCGCCGTGGTGTCGCCGTCGCTGTCGGTCGCCGTGAAGGCGAAGGTCAAAGCCTGATCGTTGGCGCCGTCGGCCGTCGCGTGGTCGAGATTGTCGGAGAGCGTGAAGGTGTAGCTGCCGTTGTCGCTGTCGGACAGCTGCACGGTAAACACGGTGTGCCCACCGGCCGACGCCGTCAGGGTCTGGCCGTCGGTCGAGAGAGCATAGGTAATGGTGGCGCCGTTCGAGGTCAGCCCGAGCTGCGGCCAGAGCGTCCAGGTTATCGGCGGTGAATGCCACCGAGCGATCGTGCGCGCCGGCACCCGGCGTCGGATTGTTGTCGTCCGAATTCCAGTCCACCGCCAGCGAGCCGGTGGCGGAAGCGGTAATGAAGGTGTTGGCCGGAGTCGCGGTGGTGTTCTCGACGACGGTCTCGGTATCCGCCGTGCCGATGGTCGGCACGTCGTCGGTGACATGCACCGTGAAGCTTGCCGGCGCCGTGGTGTCGCCGTCGCTGTCGGTCGCCGTGAACGAGAAGCTCAGCGCCTGGTCGTTGGTGCCGGCGCCCGGCGCGTGGTCGAGATTGTCGGAGAGCGTGAAGGTGTAGCTGCCGTTGTCGCTGTCGGACAGCTGCACGGTAAACACGGTGTGCGTACCGGCCGACGCCGTCAGGGTCTGGCCGTCGGTCGAGAGAGCGTAGGTAATGGTGACGCCGTTCGAGGTCAGCCCGAGCGCGCCCAGAGTGGTCAAATTGTCCGCGGTAAACGTTACCGAGCGATCGTGCGCGCCAGCGCCCGGCGTCGGGTTGTTGTCGTCCGAATTCCAGTCGATGTTGAGCGACGCACCAGTGATCGCGGCTTGGAAGCTGTTGTCGTCCGGGGTATTCGCGGTGCTTTCGATCGCGGTTTGATCGGAAATCGTCCCGGTGACGACAGGCACGTCATCTGTAACGTGAACGAGGAAACTGACGGCGAGCGTATCACCATCGGAATCCGTAGCGACCGCGTTGAAGGTGAGCGGTTCGTCATTGGCGCCCTCGCCCGTCGGATGGTCGAGATTATCGAGCAGCGTAAAATCGTAGCTGCCGGTGCCGGAATCCGAGAGCTGGACCGTGAACACCGCATGGCCGCCGTCGCCCTCGCCCGCGCTCGCCGTCAGGAGCTGGCCGGTGGCGTTGTCGGTGATGCTGTAGGTCAGGGTCTGACCGTTCGAGGTCAGGCCGAGACCGTTCAGCGTGGCGATCATGTCGGACGCGAACGCCACCGAGCGGTCGTGCACGCCGCCGCCCGGCGTCGGATTGTTGGTATCCGCCTGCCAGTCGATGTTGAGCGATACCGTGCCGGTGGTCGCAGGCACAAAGCTGTTGTCGTCGAGGACCGGCTTGATCAGCAACGGGATCGGCCCATCGCTGGAAGGCCCATCACTGGGAGGACCGTCGGGGCCGCCGCCGGACAGCGTGCTTTCGACCACGGTGTGGTCGCCGACCGGCTCGATGCTGACCGGCACGGTGTCCGTGATGGTCGCGGTCAGCGTGGCCGATACCGGGTCGCCGTCGCTGTCGGTGGCGGTGAAGTGGAACGAAAGATCGATCGAATCGAACAGCGTCGCGCCGCTGTTGTGATCCAGCGGCTGATACTGCGTGATGACGTAGCTGCCGCTGTCGCTGGCATCCGACAGGGTCACGACGAAGACGACATGGGGCGAGACCTGCGGGCCTTCGTCGCCATTGCCGGTGCCGGTACCCGGCAAGGCGGGCACCACGTCGCCGGTGTAGGCCAGCAGCACCGTGCCGTTGTCCAGCAAGGCGTAGTGCACGGTCTGGCCGAACGAGGTCAGCGTCGCGATGGTGCTGGTGGTGCCGCCCGCGCTGCCGGTTGCCGCCACCAGCGCATCGGAAAACACCACCGAGCGGTCGCCGGTGTGGCCGTCGATCGTCGACACGCCGCCGTCGACGTGGTCGTTGAAGCGGTCGGCACCCCAGGAAATCCCGAGCGAACCGGTCTGGGTCGCCGACGTCGGCTGCAGCGGATCGGTCAGCGTCGAATGGGTTTCGTTGGCGGCGACGATGACCGGCGTATCGTCGACGATGTTGACATGGATCGTGGTGTTCGCGGGAGCGCCGGTGCTGTCGCTGGCGATGACGTTGATGGAGAGGTTCAGCGTGTCGTCGGTGCCAATGATCGGATGATCCAGCGGCCGCAGCAGCGTGAAGGTGTAGGTGCCCTCCAGCGTCGAATTGGCATCGAGCGAGATCGTGAACACCTGGTTGGCGGCGATGGTCGGATCGGTGCCGACATAGCCGATCATCAGCGGCAGTCCGCCGGCGGTGGTGGTGACGAACAGGTGAACCGGCAGCGCATCCGAGGTCAGGCCGGTCAGGCTCGACTGATCGGCCGCGAATGAGAAGGCGCGACCGGTCGCGGTGGCGGGGAAACTGACGTGGAGCGAACCGGTGACGATGATCGGACCCGCGGCATGGCCCGGGAAGCCCGCATTGCCGTCGGCAAGGCTGTCTTCGGCGATATCGGCAACATCGACCACGCCTATCGACCGGCGCTGCGTTGCCGACCTGATCGTTCGGTCCGCCGAAGGATAATCCGAAGGTCTCGGCGCCGAGCAAGGCCAGCGGCGTGAAGGTCGGCAACGCGTCGACGTTGGGATCACCGAAATGCGCACCGGCGGTCGGCCCGGTGCCGCCGGGTCCGGCCGCCGGCAGAACCGACTGGTCGGTGGTGATGGGAAACAGCGAAGCGAATTCGTCGCCGGACAGCAATCGGTCCGGCGCCATTTCGAAACCCACGCCGGGCAGCGGATGGCCGGACTGGTCGAACACCGGATCGATGGTGACCGTCGACTGGTTGTCGAACAACACGATCAGCTTGTCGCCGACCCGCACGAAGGTCAGCTTCTCACTGGCGATATCGCTGAAATCGATCCGGTTCTGGCCGTTGAGTTGAACCGTGACGGCTTGGCCGTTCTGCGGTTTTTCCAGCTTCACATTGTTGGAAGATGGACTGTTGGTCGGCGCACCGGACAGCTGCGCCAACAGGACGGGTTTATTCATCGCCTAATTTATCCCTGCACACAAAATTTTGACGGCCTCTCACGGGGCCGCCTCTTCAGGGTTAAAGTATTGTTAAACCTGTCTTCCGTCAAGAATTGAGGATAGTTATCAAAGACTTTTAAGCGCTTTGGTTAAACTCAAATCCGGGTTTTGATGTTTAAGACTGGTAGATCGGGTAAAGTATATACTCAAATTCGCAAGAATTAGACGCAGGGTTCCAGTACCACTATTGCAAACACGCGATCATAAGGGAGAAATCAGGCAGTGTTACCAGCGAATCCTGCCATGAATACTTGGGATTTTGATGTGGCGGTCTGCCGGCTACACAAAAACGCTGGAGCTGGGAAGTAACTGCCCGCGAATATTGCGTCGCGGCCGACTGTTTGCTGGAAATTCTCGCACGCAATTTGCTTAATGAGAGTGGCAAATCAGCAACGTTTCGAAACGGTTGCCTTCAATCCGGCCCCGACAAATCGGGCCCGACTGGCCGCCAAAAGCGATCACACCTGCGAATCGAGCCCGGAAGCACAACGACGGCTTGCACGGTTCAAAGGGTTATCGCGAGCTCAGATATGCGAAACGACGCAGGACAGCGGATGATATTTGCTGAAATACAGCAGCGCATGCTCTCGAATACCGTCGAGCCAGACGCCGCGGCCGGCATACCGGTAGCCCTCACCCATCGGAATCAGGCGCACCGGCATGGAGTGATGCGGCGAGAGATGGAGGTGGGCGGTCACGATATCGCCTGGGATGGTCACCACGCCCGAACTCAGCCGATAATTGGCGCCGTTTTCACAGGAAATCGCGCAGCGACGTACCCGGAAGATATGCCCCGGCGCCGTATTCGGGCGACGCGCTGGATGCGGATGACGCGCCGGCAACAGCCATACCTGCCAAAAGGCCACACCGAACCCATTGCCCCAAACGCATCTGCCATCCCCCTGCTGCTTCGAACACGGGCTCAGTATGCTCGAAAAACGCCCTGGTTAACAAGCCGTTCCCGCAACAAATCCCGGATGCGACAGCGACGGATCACCGCGGATCCCGGGGCCGATCTCGGTTCAGAGCACGAGCTGCAGGGTCTGGCCGCCGCCCATCCCGTCGACATCGGCGGCGGGAAGAATGTCGGTTTCGCTCTCATGCCGCGGACGTTCGGCATAGGGTGCAGCGAACAGGCTGACGCCGCCGTGATCGATCGCGAACAGCGGCATGAACGAGGGCAGATCGCGGGTTTCCGACAGTCTGGACCAGCGGTTGTCGAGCGCCAGCCAGTGCCGATCGACACGGACCGCCAGCACGGCATGGTCCTGCCGCACCGCGGTGTCGCGGACCAGCAGGATCTTGAGATCCTTCTCCGCAACTCCGGCGTCCAGCAGCAGCGCGAATTTCGCGATCGCATAGTCCTCGCAATCGCCCATGCCCGAAGCCAGCGTCTCCAGCGGCGAACTCCAAAGTCGACGACGCCGTGCTGCTCGAGGTCGCTGACGTAGCGAACGGCCTGGTTGACGCTTCGGTTAATGATTTCGATACGGGCGCGCAGGCCGGCGCCTGGCGCGGAACGCCGTCAAAGCGAGGAATTTTCGCTCGGCCACGGAGCATCGATCTTCGTCCGCCTTGCAGCCCTCGACCGATTTTGCCTCGGCGCGCATCTGGCTCTCGACGCCACGCCATTTCTGCCCACAACAGGCCCTCAGGCGCGCGGAAGGTAAACAGGCCGAACGGCTCGTCGCTGGTCGGCGGAGCGGCGACGACGGCAGGCGGCGCATCGCTGGCGACGTCGGGCCGGGTCGACGGATCGGCGGATGCGAGCTGGACGGCGCCGGATTTACGCCGCGACTGGCTGTCGTGCTTGGCGAGCACCGCGTTGATGGTGAAGAAGCGCACCGGCGGCGGCGTCGCGGCGACATAAGAGCGTCTCCAACGCCGGCAGGTTCGGATGCCGGCTTCTTGACGCGCGATTTCGCCAACACGCCGCCGGACCCGGCAGCGGTAAACGAAACCGCAAGCAAAATCCCCAGCGCGCGCGGGAATGCCCGCGCCTGATCGATACGCAACATGACTGACGCCCCGTTTGTCCGGAGCATCGGCCGACGTCATTGCGTCGATCCCTGTCCCGGATCTTTATGGGACAAGTGATAAATCGGAGGCCTTTTCGAGCCCGGTTAAAACGCGTCAATAACTTGGGGGAATGTCGAGAACGCGCCTAATCCGAGGCAAGCGCTGTCCGACGAATTTTAACGAAGGGGATCTAGGAAAAATCTAGGAAAAGTGTCGCGACGTCGTTTGGAAAATATTTACTTTGACGAGCCCGTTATCGCGGGGCGAAATGCCGCCGCCCTGCGGTTGCCGGGCGGAACCGCAAGACCGGGTCCGCCGATCGCGCTTAATGCGCGTTAATGTTCGCGCAGCGCCTCGTCGCGCAACGTCCGCGCCGGCTTGATGAGATAGTCCAGCACCGATTTGTGGCCGGTCAGGATTTCCACCGTCGCCACCATGCCGGGAATGATCGGCAGCGGATGCTCGGCGGTGCCGAGATGATTCTTCTCGGTGCGCACCATGACGCGGTAGAACGTCTCGCCGCGCTCGTTCTTGTCGCCCTTTTCGTCGGTGATGGTATCGGCGCTGATGCGCTCGACCTTGCCGTGAAGCGATCCGTAGACCGATGAATCGTAGGCGCTGAGCTTGACCACGGCTTCATGGTCCGGCCGGATGAAGGCGATGTCCTGCGGGCGGATCCGGCCCTCGACCAACAGCGTGTCGTCGAGCGGCACGATCTCCATCAGGCTGGCGCCCGGAGCCACCACCGCGCCGATGGTCGTGACATTGAGCTTGTTGACGATGCCATGAACCGGCGAGCGCAGTTCGGTGCGCCGGACGCGGTCCTGCGCGGATTTGATGTTTTCTTCGAGCACGGCGAGATCGCCGCGCGATTTCGCCAGATCGTCCTCGGCCTGGGACGCGGAAAGCGGTCGAAACGTTCAGCATGCGCGAATGCGCTTCCTGCACCGCCGCGTCGGTCTTGACGATGGTCGCCCGCACCACCGCGAGCTGGCCGCGCATGTCGGTGGCCTGGCGATCGGAGCGCAGCATCTCGATTTCCGGCACCACCTTCTGGTCGTAGAGCTTGCGGGTCAGCTCGGTCTCGCGATTGAGCAGCGTCAGGGTTTCCGAAAAACGGGTTTCCGAAGCGCGCAGCTCTTCGATTTCCTTCTGCTTCTGGCTTTCCTGCTGCGCGATGACGTCGATGTCCTGCGCGATCTTGCTGCATGTGCGAGTCGAAGACGGCGCGCTCGGTCAGTCGACCGCGCGCGGCGCCAGCCCGGTCAGTTCGTCCGGGAACACCACGTCCTTCCTGCCCTGGGTCTCGGCCTCGAGCCGGATGACCCGGGCCGCCATGGCGCCGCGGCGTTCGCGGATTTCGCCGAACTGCGAAGCAAAATTGGTATCCTCGATGCGCGCCAGCGGCTGGTCCTTCTCGACGATCGCGCCTTCCTGAACCAGAGTTCGGCAGATGATGCCGCCTTCCAGCGACTGCACCACCTGGGTCTGTTGCGACGGCACGACCTTGCCGTTGCCGCGCTTGACCTCGTCGAGCACGGCGAAATGCGCCCAGACCACGAAGGTCACCAGCAGCCCGCCCGCCGCGAACAGCAGCATGCGCGAGGTCCGCGGAGTCCGCAGTTCGATCGCGGCGCGAATGTCGTTGGAAAATGCGAAATCAGAGTGCGCCATTGGCAGTCCTCGCCGCGGGTTGCGCCCGGGGACGCAGCCGCGTCAGAATTTGATCGGCCGGACCGTCCGCGACGATCTTGCCGTTGTCGAACACCAGGATGCGGTCGACCAGCGAGAGCAATGACGGACGATGTGTCGAAACGATGATCGTCATTTCGCCCTTCGCCAGGTTCTTCAGGCGATCGAGGAACTCGGCCTCGCTGCGGACGTCGAAATGCGCGGTCGGCTCGTCGAGGATCAGCACCTTCGGCTTGCGGATCAGCACCCGGGCGAGCCCGATGGCCTGCTTCTGGCCGCCGGAAAGGCTTCGACCGCCTTCGGCGATCATCATGTCGTAGCCCTGCGGATGACCGGCGATGAAGGTCTCGACGCCGGCCAGGCGCGACGCAGCCAGCACTTCCTCGTCGGTTGCGGCCGGCCGGCCAAGCGTGATGTTGTCGCGCAGCTTGCCGTAGAACAGGTCGATATCCTGCAGCACGAAGCCGATCCCGGCGCGAAGATCCGCGGGGTCGTATTGCCTGATGTCGATGCCGTCGATCAGGATGCTGCCCTCGGTCGGCGGATAGAACGCCGTCGTCAACCGGCCGACCGTGGTCTTGCCGGACCCCACCCGGCCGATGATTCCGATTTTCTCGCCGGGCTTGACGTGGAACGAGATGTCGTCGAGCGCCTTAGCCGGGCTGTTCGGATACGAGAAGGTGACGTTCTTGAACTCGATGCGGCCTTCCTTGATCTCGCGCGCGACGAAGATCTTTTCCGGCGGCCGTTCTCGCTCCAGTCCCATCAGGCGATTGATCGATCGCAACGCCGACGAGGTCTGGGTAGCGCGGGTCATGACCGAGGCGATGCCGGCGATCGGACCGAGCACGCGGCCGGACAGCATGTTGGCGGCGACTAGCGCGCCGACCGAAAGTTTGCCGTCGAGGATCAGGAACACGCCCACCACCACCAGCAGCAGGCTGCACAACTGCGTGGCGACGCTGGCACTGGTCAGCGCCAGTGACGACCAGAACTGAACGTCCTCGCTGGAGCGCGCAGTCGCCGCAACCGAGCGTTCCCACACCGTCTGCACCCGGCTTTCGCCGGCGACAGCGCGGACGGTTTCGATGCCACTGAGGGATTCAATCAGGATGCCGTGGCGCGCCGCCAACTCCGCCTGCAACCGCCGCATCGCCCGGTCCAGCGGCCGTTGCAGCAGCAGTCCGACGCAGGATCATGACCGGCAGCATGCCGAGGGGAATCCAGGCCAGCGGACCGGCAATGATGAAGAGAACGACAATGAACAGGATCGCGAACACGAGTCGGTCGCCGAAACCACCGTTCCGGAAGTAAAGAATTCGCGCACCGAATCGAAGTCGCGCATCTGGTTGGCGAGGATGCCGACCGACGGCGGACGCTTGTCCATCTTCACCGACATCACGTGTTCGAAGATATTGGCGGCAAGCACGACGTCGATCTTCTTGCCGGTCAGGTCGATGATGCGGCTGCGCACGACCTTGAGCAGAAAATCGAAGGCGATGGCGAGACCAAGCCCGATCCCCAGCGCGACCAGCGACGGGATCGCGCCATTGGGGATCACCCGGTCATACACGCTCATGGTGAACAGCGGCGCCGCGAGCGCCAGCACATTGACGATCAAGGCCGCGATCGCGACGTGGCTGTAGTTGCCGCCGAAGCGGCTGACGACCGACCAGAACCAATGCGCTTTTGGCAAGTCGCCGGCGGCGACGGCGCGCGGATCGCTGACGCTGGCGGGCCTGACAAGATAGGCGAAACCGGCATACTGGGCCTTGATGACGTCGAGCCGTTCCACCACCTGTCCGTCCTTGGTCGACGGATTGACCAGCGTCAGCCGGCCGGCGGCGGGATCGATGCCCAGGAGAATTCTGGTGGAACCGTCATGGAACAGCACAACCGCCGGCAGCACCAGTGCGGGGATATCCCCCAGGGGCCGCTCCTCCAGTTGTGCTTCCAGGCCGGCGCGCTGCGCCGCCCTCTCATAAAGTGCAGTGGTCAGGATTCCCCGCTCAACGGGAAGCCCGGCTAGCAAGGTAGAGCGGCTGAGCGCACGGCCGTGATGGGCCGCGAGATAAAGCAGGCTGTCGGACAGCGGATCGGCCGGCCCGGCCGGCGCGATGGGCGGCGGCAAGACCGGCGGTACCACGGCGGCCACGGGCAAATCCATCTTGAGATCGAACTTTGGCGAACGGATATTCAACGGTGCCTCGGATATTCCAGGGCGCCCTTGTACGAACCGGACAACGGGAGCCGCTTGACAAAGTAAATGCCAACGTCCCTCAGCTTTTATAAGAAATCGTCGAAAATCGCCCGAGGTTTTTTAGAAAAGAGGCATCAAACTCGACATACAGTAAATTCGCCGCGCCCAGGGCCGCGCGCTGGCGAGCCGTCGGTAAGGTTTATTTGCTGGCAGGCGCCGCTTCCGCCACGGCTCCGGACTGACCGAACTTGCCAGTGGCAACGAACAGCGCATTGGCGTCGCTCGGATTACCGGAACTCCAGCGATCGCCGAAGGTCACGACGTGGGGTTCAGGCGGCGGCGAAAACGGATTGCTCCAGTTCGCGAACGGAACCACCGTGTTCAACGGCTCCGAGCCCGGTTCGGGAGCGGTCA
This sequence comes from uncultured Alphaproteobacteria bacterium, assembly GCA_963710235.1. Lineage (GTDB taxonomy): Bacteria > Pseudomonadota > Alphaproteobacteria > Rhizobiales > Xanthobacteraceae > Bradyrhizobium. The sequence continues at coordinate 106,618 of CAVPZI010000004.1, read as the reverse complement.
GGAGAGCGGAAATCGGCGGAAGCCTGTAAGGAATCAAACCAAGCGGCCTGGTTTCAAGCAGATCGACTTCCGGCGGCTTGGCGGTCTTCAGATAGGTCAGCAATTGGCCCATCGCGGCCAGCAACTGATAATCGGCGAAAACCGTCACGCCGCGCGCCGATACCAGCGAGACGTTGGCGTTGAAATATTGGTTCTGCGAGTTCAGAAGATCGATCAGGGTCCGCTGACCGAGTTCGTATTCCTTGTTGTAGGCCTCGAAGGTACGGCGCGCCGCATCCACGTCGCGCAACAGCGCCGCGGCACGCTCCGCCGTAATCGTTCGCGCCGCCCAGGCCTTGTCGAGCGATTCCAGCGCCTCGCGCTGCAGGCGCGCATGCTTCTGCTGTTCCTCGATCATGCGCTCGCCGGCCTCGGCGCGCTTCCAGCTGTCGATGCCGCCGTTGAAAATATCCCAGGTGACGACAACCTTGCCGCTGACCTGGTCGTAAGGATTGGGATAAACGATGGAGTTCGTACCGCGCTGCACGCGTCCTTCCAGCGCCACGTTGGGCACGAAGGCACCCGCGGTCGCGTCGAACGCCCGTTTGGCGGCGACAACATCGGCACCGGCGGCGCGGATCGTCGGATTGTATTTGAAGGCGACGTCCAGCGATTCGTTCTTGGTCGACGGAAGGTCCGGCAGGCGACCCGGGAAACGCAGGTTATAGGGCTCGAGACCCACGGTCTTGCGGTACTTCGCCCGCGCCACGTCGAGGCTCAACCGGAAATCGGCCAGTTGCGCTTCGGCTGCGGCAACACGTTCTTCCGCCTGCTGGGTGTCACCCTCGCCGGCCCGACCGCCCGAGAACCGGGCCCGCACGTTCTTGCGCAGATCGAGATGAACCTGAAGATTTTGTTCCGCCAGCGCCACAATCCGGGTGTAGCGGGTCACATCGACATAGGCCTCGGCGGCGTCCAGCGCGGTCAGTTCGCTGCGTTCCAGCACCCGGAAGGCGGCGGCATCGACCCGTGCGGCCTGGCGCCAGATGTCGTTGATGGACGAGAAGCCGTCGAAGACTTGCTGGTGAATGACGATGTTGGCCTGGCGACCGTTCAAATAAGCGCCATTGTTCAGCGGGGGCACGGGGAGCGTCTGACGCAGCATTTCCGGGCCGGCGTCGGCCTGCAGCTTGATCTGCGGCAGCAATACGCCCTGGCTTTGACGAAGTTCCGCCTCAGTTGCCCGGCGGTTTGCCGACGCCTCGCCCACAGCGGGGTGGGTCCTTACCGCCTGGTTGATGGCATCCAGAATGGTAAACGGCTCAGCCGTCGAGGCTGCCCTCAAGCCGGTCAGCGAAAATACGATGACGAAAATGATTTTTGAATAACGCCCCATGTCCGAGCGGTAACAAGGAAGGGTAAATCACGCAACGGGACGGCGGCTTCCAACTATGGAATTTACGGGGCTGTTGCAATTTGGCCGCTATTTGATCGCAGGCGGGTTTTAGTTAGCTAAATCAGGTCCAAATGGCGCTATTTGGCGGCGAAAGCGGCCCGTTTTGGCTTCGCGGCCGGACCAGCCGAGGGATTTCGCACCGCCTTTGGGGCCCCGGGACGCGGCGGTTCACCACAGCGAGATACCGCTAAGCTGCCCACATTTTTCTCGAAAGCTGGCATTTCGGGAATCGGACAACTCGCCACCCCAGCGTAGACCGGCCCGCACACCGACGGTCCACTCCTGACGGAATCGCCTACGATTTAGGCAATGCCGATGTTTTGCCACCCATCTCGCTTCGCCGCGCCGAAGCTAGATTTTGGCGTCCGGAAATCGGGTCTGGAGCGCGGCCCGGAGGAATTTGAAATGTGAGATATTCTGATCGAGGACAGTCAGACGGTCCTGGCCGCGCCTGATCTCGGCATCGGAGTCGCTGAGCATTTTTGAGCGGTCCTCCGTTCGCGTCAGATAATCGTCCATGTCGTTTCCGCCGACGATGGCGGCACGGGATATCACGTCATCGATGCGGCGCTTCAGCCCACTTCGTTCGGCATCGGCCTTTTGCAACGCCGTATCGAGGGCAGCGGCAATGGATTTGACGGTCTCCTGGTCGGTGTTGCGGTCGCGTTCGGAAGAGCGGGCCTGAAAGCCCTGCGTCGAACGGGAGCGAAACAGTTGCCTGATCATCAGCGAAACTCCCAATCCCCGATTTACGATCGCTTTCCGAGTTAATGCGATCCGCAGAAATAGCCAATCGAACCACAGATAATTCATCCGCAGGAGTTTCTGATTGTTGCTTCCGAAGCGCCCAATTCCGAAGCGCCCAATCGCGATCCCGTCAACGACCAGACGTGTTTTGAAGCATCGAGGAAGCTAGCACGAATCGACTGGAATATTGAGCTTCAATTTCCGGCGGGTGCGACTCCCGTTGCAGCATGCGACCGGTTCCAGAATTGCGCGACTGCAATGCCGGCCAGCGCGCCCGCCATCTTGACCAGGGCATCGGCCAGACGCGGATCCCGGTCCGGTACGGCAAGCTGGAGCAGCTCCAGCACGCCCGCCAGCGCAACGGCGAACAATCCGACACGGATCCAATGCCTCGGATAGGCCAGCGTCAGCAGCGCGGATCCCACCGCATACGCGGCAAAGCGTTCGCCATCCGGCGTGATCCAGCCGAAGGTTGGCCTGAGCGCGAGAGGAGCCAAAGTCGCGTAGATGATGAAAGCAACGGTCGCCCAGGCGACAATGCCGACGAATTTATTAACCATGATTGCGTACGCGAACCCTTTTTCCATCATCGAGCGGCCATTGATCAACCGATGGCGGCACCCAATCTGGCCGAACAGTCTTACCACGCCACGAACGGAGGCGCGACCTTGCCGCGCCCCCAATTAAGCTTGATTGCTTACGCTAATTCCCGATCCAGCTGGCGCAAAAACTTTGGGCCGATAGTTTCACCGAACCTGACGCAATCGCTCACCCCGCGTCTGACCTGCGGTGAAGCCGATCATGAGCGCACGCAACGACGACGCTCTGCGCATCCTGAATCTGAATCCCAAGCCGGCCTGGGCCGAAGTCTGGCATGTCTGGAAAGTCCTGATGCCAAGGCGATCGATCACCGGCCGGCTGGTTTCCGGAAAAGTCTGGCGCCGCCATGACGGGCGACGCTGGATCTACAAGAAGCTCATGGTCAACAATGGCGTCCCGCCTGCGGAATGATGCAACGATTGGCGTGCAGGCTTTTTCAAATCCACGACCTGGATCGTAACTATCCATCTACGACCTTCGCGGCTTGCGGACGCGGTCGCTACCGTTTGGTGACCGTCTTCGAGTGCTCGGGCGAGACAGACGCAGACGGCCCGGCGCGGCTGCCGCGTTTCGCAAAATCGCGGCCACGGATTTTGACCAGATCGCCCGCCGCCTGGTTGAGCAGAATCATGGTCGCCTCGCGCGCGCCTTCGGCATCGCGCGCGGCGATGGCGTCGAGCACGGCGCGATGCTCGAGCAGCGCCCGCGCCCGGTGGCTGCCCTTGGCGGCAATGGTAAAGCTCTGCCGCAGCGTGATTTTGAACATCTGCGCGATCGGCCAGAAAAATTCGTTGCGGGTGGCAAAATAGATCGCCTGGTGAAAGGCGATGTCGGCAACGACAAAGTCTTCGTTGGTCTTCGCCGCCACCATGCCATCGCAGCCCAGGCGAATCCGCGCGACATCGTCCTCCGTGGCCTCGCTCGCCGCCAGCGCCGCTGCCGACGGCTCGACCGCACAGCGCAGCTGGAACAGTTTGGCGAGATAGCTGTCGACGTCGGATGTCTCCAGTTGCCAGCGCAGCACGTCCGGATCGAGTTGATTCCATTGTTCGGGCGGGCGAACCCGGGTGCCGCTCTTGGCGCGCGCCTCCACCAGGCCTTTGCCGGTCAAGGTCCGGATCGCCTCGCGCACCACGGTACGGCTGACATCGATCATTTCGCAGAGTTGCATTTCAGAAGGCAGCGCATCGCCGACCGCGATATCGCCGCGCACGATGCTGCTGCCGATCCGGTCGGCGACCTGGCTGTGGACGTTGCGAACAATGGCGTTGGAATTCTCGAACATCGACGTCCTTGGGCTTTCATTGGGCTTTGCGACGAAAGACTTATCGGCCGCGCGATCCGTCGCACGCGGCGGGCTTTCCTTTAGTCATACATTATGATTAATGGGAGGCCAAGGGCGCGGCACCATCACGCTGCGCGGAAAAAAGCCGGGAAAAGTCGAGGGAGAAGCCACCATGAAGCCCAGAGCCAGCCGTCGCAAGTTCCTGCAAGCATCCGCGGTAACCGCCGCCGGTCTCGTCCTGTCGCCGGCCCTGATCGGGCGCGCGCAGGCCGCGACGACCAAACTGAAATTGTCTTCGTCCCAGGCCAATGATCCCAAATTTGCCAACGGTCGGGTCTATTACGACAATCTGATCAAGAATCTGCAGGCCGACGGCCTCTCCGACCAGATCGAGGTCGCGTTCTTTCCCGACAACCAGCTCGGCCAGGAGATCGACGTCATCAATTCGGTGAAGCTCGGCGTTATCGACCTCATGGTATCGGGTTCGTCGATCTCGGCCAACCTCGTGCCCCTCGTCGGCACCTTCGATCTCGGTTACCTGTTTTCCTCGTTTCCGCAACAGACCAAGGCGTTCGACAGCGGCGCCGCCAAGCCGATCGAGGAAGCGCTGCTCAAGAGCGCCCAGATCCGGGTCATTTCATGGGCCTATAATTTCGGTTCGCGCAGCGTACTCGCCAAGAAGGCGGTGAAGACGCCGGAGGATCTCGCCGGCTTGAAAATCAGAACCTTGCCCAATCCGGTCATCACCGAGTGCCTGCGCCTGATGGGCGCTGCCGCGACCCCGATGGCGTTCGGCGAAATCTACACCGCCTTGCAGGCTGGCGTGCTCGACGGCCTCGAGCACGACCCGCCGACCATCGTTGCCAGCAAGTTCTACGAAACCTCGAAATTCTATGCGTTGACGCAGCATAACTTCTCGCCGCTCGCCACCTATTTCAGCGACACGACCTTCAACCGCATGGATCCGAAACTGCGCGAAGGTTTTCTCGATGCCGCCCGGAAGGCCGCGAGCGATACCCGGACCCACGGGCTCGCGGTCGAGAAGGAAGCCCTCGAACTGCTCAAGAGCAAGGGCGTCACCATCATCGAATGCGACAACGAGGCCTTCCGAAAACGCGTGCTTCCCCAGACCGACAATTTCATCAAGGCGCGTCCCGAAGCCAAACCCGTGGTGGACATGATCCGCGCCACCCGGGCTTGAGGCCGAGGCCATGTCAGGAGTTGCGCCGCGGCCGGGCAGCGGTCACCGCGCGGTCGCTCCCCTGCTCGCCGTCAGCGACGCCGTGGCGGCCATCTTGCTCGCCGCAGACCTGCTGGTGGTCTGCGGCTCGGTGCTGCTGCGCTCATTGTTCAATGCCCCGGTCGAATGGGCCGACGATGTCGCGCGCGGCCTGATGGTCGGATCGAGTTTCTTCGGCGCCGCCAGTGCGCTGGCGCGCAGCGAGAATCTCGGCGTCGCGTTTTTCGTCGATATGTTGCGGCCCGCGCCACGCCGCGTCATCGATGCCGTCGGCGCGGTGCTGGTGATCGTGATCTCCGGCTATGTGGCCTTCAACGCCATCAAGCTCGGATGGCTGACCACCGGACAGACCACCGGCTCGGGCCTGCCGATCGAACTGACTTTCTACCCGATGGGCGCCGGCGCGGTGTTCATGACCATATTCGCGGTCGAGCTTTTCGTTCGCCGCCCGATCCCGGAAATCATCTCTGGTATCGCCGCGACCGCCCTCATTGCCGGGCTCTATCTGGCGTGGGACCGGCTGGCGCCGGCCTCGGTGCCCTCGTCGGGCGCCCTGATGCTCACCGGGTTTGCCGTCACCCTCGCCGGCGGGCTGCCGATCGGTTTCGCGCTGGCGCTGGCGGCGCTGACCTTCATCTGGGTCGAAGGCACCCTGCCCGGCGTCATCTTCGCCCAGCAGATGGCGCGCGGCATCGACAACTTCGTCCTGCTGGCGATTCCGTTCTTCATCCTGGTCGGCTACCTGATGGAAGCCAACGGCATGTCGGTTCGTCTGATCGAACTGCTGCAACGCGCGGTGGGACGGATGCGCGGCGGCCTCAACGTCGTCATGGTAACGTCGATGGTGCTGTTCTCGGGCATCTCCGGCTCGAAGATGGCCGACGTCGCCGCGGTGGGATCGGTCCTGATTCCAGCGGCGCGCCGCTCGCGGCAGAATCCCGGCAGCGCGGTGGCGCTGCTCGCGGCGTCGGCGGTCATGGCCGAAACCATTCCGCCCTGCATCAACCTGATCATTCTCGGCTTCGTCGCCAACCTTTCGATCGGCGGATTGTTCGTCGCCGGACTGTTGCCGGCCTGCCTGATGGCGATGGCGCTGATTGCGGTATCGATCCTGTTCGGCAAGCGTCCGGCGTTGCCGGAAGAAATCGAAGCGCACACGCCGATATCGGGACTGTGGAGCGGCGCCATTGCCTCGTTCGGGCTGATCTTCATGATTTTCTTCGGCTTCAAGAGCGGCTTTGCCACTGCCACCGAAATCTCGGCCTTCGCCGTGGTCTATGCCATCGTCATCGGCGCGATGGTATTCCGCGAGCTGGGCTTGCGGACAATGGCGTCGAGTTTCGTGCAGGCGGCGACGCGCTCGGGCCTGGTGCTGTTCATCGTCGCCGCCGCGCAATCGCTGGCCTTCGTCCTGACCCTGCAGCAGGTTCCCCATGCGATGGGCGAGATGATGCTGTCGTTGTCGGGCAGCCACGGCACCTGGCTGTTCATGCTGCTGTCGATCGCGGTCCTGATCGTGATGGGCTCGGTGCTGGAAGGCGCCGCGGCGCTGATCATCTTCGGACCGCTGCTGCTTCCGGTTGCGGTGCGGCTCGGCATCGATCCCCTGCATTTCGGCGTGGTGCTGGTGATCGCGATGGGGCTCGGCCTGTTCGCGCCGCCGCTGGGACTGGGGCTTTACGGCGCGTGCCTGATCGGCAATGTGCCGATCGAGCAGACCGTGAAACCGATCCTGCTCTATCTCGGATTGCTATTCCTGTGCCTGTTGGTGATCGCCTTCGTGCCCGGCATTTCCACCGCGTTGCCGCGCGCTTTCGGCTATTAACCAGACCGTTGATACCAAAGGCCAAGGGCTGACGCCCCATAGGGTTTGCCTGATCGACTGCTTGGCCATACAATCCGCCGGAATAAACAAAACACGACGGAGGATGACGCGTGAAATTTTCAAGCCCTAAAAAATCGGCACTGCTCGGCGCCCTTGGCGCGATCCTGCTGGCGTTGCCGGCCTCGGCGGCGGACTGGAAGCCGACCCGGCCGATCAACCTGATCGTGCCCTGGGCCGCGGGCGGCTCGACCGACCAGATCACCCGGCTGGTCGCCGGCGAAATGGAGAAATCGCTCGGCCAAACCATTGTCATCATCAACCAGCCCGGCGCATCCGGCGCCATCGGCACCCGCAGCGCGCTCGAGGCCGCCAAGGACGGCTACACCTGGACCGCCGGTGCGGCGCAGGATCTCGGCGCCTACCAGACGCTGGGCTCGCTCGATTCATCGATCAAGGACTGGCATCTGTTCCTCAGCATCGCCAACATCCAGGTGATCGGCGTCAATCCCAAGACGCCCTACCAGAACGCCAAGGAGCTGCTCGACGCCATGAAGGCGAACCCGGGCAAGATTTCGGTGGCCACCGCCGGCGTGACTTCCGCCGGTCACAACGCCATGGAGCTGATCGCCAAGGTCGACAGCGTCAAATATCGCCACGTCACCTATGACGGCGGCAATCCCGCGGTGGTCGCGACCGTTGCCGGCGAAGCCGACGTCACCACCCAGCTGGCGGTCGAACAGGCCGACATGATCCGCGGCAAGCGGCTGCGCCCGCTCGCCACCGTTAGCGACAAGCCGCTCGAGCTCGAAGGCTACGGCACCATTCCGCCGCTGTCGCAGACGCTGCCGGGCTTCAGCGCGCCGACGAATTATTTCGGCATCTTCATTCCCAAGGGCGTGCCGGACGAGGTGATCGCCACGGTGGAAAAAATCTGGAAGGAAAACATCTCCAACAGCGACGCGGTGAAGAAGTACGCCACCTCGCGCGGCGCGCTGTTCGCGCCGTCCTCTGGCGACGCGGCGCAGAAGGCCGTGTTCCCGGCGGTGCAGGCCAATGCCTGGTTGCTGTTCGATACCGGCAAGGCCAAGGTGTCACCGGATACGGTGGGCATTCCCAAGATCTGAAACCCCCACGACACGCAGGCCGGCGGCACCTCCGCCGGCTTGATCTTCCCTCCCCGATGCCAATCGGATCAAGCTGATGTCTTCGCCTGAATCGGCCACGCCGATGTCGTCACCCGCCGCACCGGCAGAGACAACCTCCCTGGCCGCCTTGCGCAGCGACTTCTTCTCCGCGTTCGGCTGGATGGCGCTGGGCGTGGCGATCCTGATCGGGTCGGTCATGATGGACCGGCTGAAAAACCAGGACATCAACCCCTACACCATTCCGGGCCTGTTGCCGGGACTGCTCGGCATCGCCATGACCATCCTCGGCGCGCTGCTCGCCGCGCGAAGCTGGCGGCCCGGCCTGTTGGCATCCGCCGCAGGTGGCGACGCTGCAATCCGTCGCACCGAACTCAAGCAGATCCTGCTGGTGTTGGCGTTGTGTCTGACGTTCGGCGTGGTCCTGGTCGGACACGGCCTGCCGTTCTGGCTCGCGGCCGCGATCTTCGTCAGCGTCGCCATTGTTGCCCTGCAGAGCCGGCAGCGTCAGGCGACCGGCCAGACCCTGGGCCTGCGCAGGATTGCCACCGCCGCCGCCATCGGCCTTGGCGCCGGGATCGCCATCACCATCGTGTTCCAGGAAATCTTCCTGGTTCGCCTGCCCTGACGGCGGATCGCGTCATGCTGGCAGGTCTCGCCGATCTCGGACAAGCTTATCTCAGCATCCTGAATTTCACGTCGGTGGCCTATGGGCTCAGCGGCGCGCTGCTCGGCATCATCGTCGGCTGCCTGCCTGGATTGTCGGCGACGCTGTGCATCGCGCTGCTGACCACGCTCACCATCAAACTCGCGCCCAACGACGCCATCCTGATCCTGATCTGCTCCTACGTCGGCACTCTATATGGCGGCTCGCGCACCGCGATCCTGCTCAACATTCCCGGCACCGCCGCCAACGCCGCCTCCTGCGCCGACGGCCACGCACTGGCCCTGCGCGGCGAAGCCGGCCGCGCCATCGGCATCGCCACCTCAGGCGCCTTCAGCGGCACGCTGTTCGGCGTGCTGTGCCTGGCGGCATTCACCCCGGTGCTCGCCGAAGTCTCGCTGTCGTTCGGCGCCTACGAATTCTTCTGGCTGGCGCTGTTAGGGGTCGCGATGTCCGGCAGCATCGTCGGCAACGATCCGCTCAAGGGCTGGCTGATGGGCACATTGGGCCTGTTCGTGGCCCAGATCGGCCAGGAGGGCCTTTATGCCTATGACCGCTTTACGTTCGGCTGGAGCCAGCTCTCCGGCGGCATTTCGCTGATCCCGGCGCTGGTCGGCGCTTTCGGCTTCGCCGAGGTGCTGACGACGCTGGCCGATCCGGTCGAGCGAAAAATGGTCGAGATGCGCGACTCGGTGCTGCCGCAGGTTTCGCGAGGTCGCGCAATATTGGCGCACCGTGCTGCGCTCGGGCGTGATCGGCGTGCTGACCGGGTTGATGCCCGGGGTCGGCGAAGATGCCGGCGCCTGGATGTCCTATGCCGCGGCCAAGGCCGTGAGCAAGGAGAAGGAACAATTCGGCAAGGGCTCGATCGACGGCCTGATGGCCGCGGAAACCGGCGACATGTCGTCGATTCCCGGCCACATCATTCCGGCGCTGGCGCTCGGCATTCCCGGATCGGCGCCGTCGGCGGTGCTGATGGCGGCGATGATCATCCACGGCATCCAGCCCGGGCCGATGCTGATGATCCAGCACCCGCAATTCATTTACGACGTGGTGGCGATGACGTCGCTGGCCACCGTCAGCATCCTGATTTTCGGCCTGTTCCTGATCAAGCCGCTGCTCCTGGTGCTCAAGATCCGGCGCACCGTACTGATGCCGATCATCTTCCTGCTATGCACGGTCGGCGCCTTCGCCAGCGCGTCGCGGCTGTTCGACATCTACTGCATGATCGCAATCGGCATCGGCGCGTTCTTCCTGCGCCGCCGCGGCTACCAGATGGCGCCGTTCGTGCTCGGCCTCGTGCTCGGCGGCCTCCTGGACAAGAGCCTGCGCCGCGGCCTCGTGCTGTCGGACGGCAGCATCGAGCCGTTCTTCACCCGCCCGATCTCAATCGGCTTTGCCACCGTGACCATCCTGATCCTGCTGCTCTATATTCCCGCGTTCAAGACGCTGGTTGCAACCATCACCGGCAGCGTCAGCACCTGGATCGGCCGGCTCACCTCCCGCCGCGCCTGACGGAACGGATTTTGCCCGATGCGGATTGCCTTGTGCAACGAGGTCCTAGCCGGCATGCCGCTGGCATGGCAATGCGAGGTTGCCGCCCGGCTCGGCTATGACGGGCTGGAGATCGCGCCGTTCACGCTTGATGATGCGCCGGAAAAGATCCCGGCGGCGCAAGCCGCGAAAATCCGCTCTACCGTCGAGGCCGCAGGCCTCGGGGTCACCGGATTGCACTGGCTGCTGGTCAAGCCGGATGGGCTTTCCCTGACCGATCCCGATGCCGGCGTGCGGGCCCGTACCCTCGAGGTGATGACCCGCCTCACCGGGCTCTGCGCCGAGCTTGGCGGCGCGGTGCTGGTGCATGGCTCACCCAAGCAGCGCCAGATCCCACCGGGCGAGACCCACGCGACTGCGCTGGCACGGCTGCAAGACGGCCTGGCGCAGGTCGCGCGCGCGGCGGCAAGCGCCGGTGTTGTCTATTGCATCGAGCCGCTGTCGCGGCGCGAGACGTCCGTCGTCAACACCATCGCCGAGGCCGCCGAACTGGTGCGCGCCATCGATCAGGCGCATCTGCGCACCATGATCGACTGCAGCGCCGCCGGCCTGACCGAAACCGACTCCATCCCTGACCTGATCGACCGCTGGCTGCCGACCGGCCTGATCGCGCATCTGCAGGTCAACGATCCGAACCGGCGCGGCCCCGGCCAGGGAGAGATGAAATTCGCGCCGATCCTGGCGGCGTTGCGGCGGCAGAATTATGCCGGCACCCTTGCCGTGGAACCGTTCGATTACGTGCCCGACGGCCCCGGTGTCGCCGCTTTCTCGGCCGGATATCTGCGCGGCCTGCTCGAAGCGCAAGGCTGAAACGGCACAGCCACAACACGGAACCGTCATGCGTACCGAAAAACAGAAGATGCTGGCGGGCGAACACTACCGCGCCGGCGATCCCGAGCTGGCGCAGGACCGCAACACGGCGCGCGCCTGGATGGGGCGTTACAATGCTTCGCTGGCGCTGCCTTCGGAGCAACGGCGCGCCTTGCTGCGTGAATTGCTGGCAAGGGTCGGCGACGGCGCCGCGATCCTGCCGCCGTTCCATTGCGATTATGGCTACAACATTCATCTCGGCACTGATGTGTTTCTCAATTTCAATTGCATCATTCTCGATGTGGTCGCCGTCGAGATCGGCGACGGCACCCAGATCGGTCCCGCGGTACAACTCCTGACCGCGGATCATCCGCGCGATCCGGCGCTGCGCCAGACCGGCGCCGAGTTCGGCCGCCCGATCCGGATCGGACGCAACGTCTGGATCGGCGGCGGCGCGATCATCCTGCCTGGCGTGCGCGTCGGCGACAACGCCGTGATCGGCGCCGGCGCCGTGGTTACGCGGGACGTCGCGGCGGAATCGACAGTGGTCGGCAACCCGGCAAGGCCGAGGTAGCGGACGCCCCTACTTCACGTACTTACGCCAGTTGTGCGCTTCCTTGAATCCCAGCACCTCGCGCGCCTTCCGGTTGGAAAGCGGCGCCTCGAATTCACCGAGTTCACGGGTGATCGGCGTGCCCGGGCAATAGCGTCGCCAGAAACTCCCGCGTCGGCATATTGGCGGTGATGGTGTCGTTGACGGCATTGAACACCTGGAACCCGAGGCCGTCCTTCTGGATCGCCAGGTGCACGATCTCGCCAAGATCGCGGGCGTCGATATAGCTCCAGGCGTTGCGCTTGCGCGACGGCGGGTCGGCGATGAAGCGGGGAAACCGCTCATACTCGTGCGGCTCGATCACATTGCCGATCCGCAGCGCGTAGATGTCGATGCCGTAGCGCATGGCAAAGGCGCGCGCGGTTTTTTCGTTGATCACCTTGGAAAGCCCGTAGCTGTCCATCGGATCGACGTCATAATCTTCCTCGAGCGGAAAGCTGTGAAAATCCTTGTCGCCCTCGGCAAAGCAGACGCCGTAGGTGGTTTCGCTGGAGGCGATGATGATCTTGCGGACGCCGAGTTTCGCCGCCGCCTCGATGACGTTGTAGGTGCTGATGACGTTGGTACGGTAGGTCTCGTTGTCCGGTTCGATCAACACCCGGGGAATCGCGGCGAAATGCACCACGGCATCGGGCGCCGCCGGCGGCTTGCCGGCATTGAAGCCTTCAAAGCCGAAATGGGTGGACAGCGCATTGAAGGCCTGGCCGCTGTCGGTCAGGTCGGCGATCAGCGTGTTGATCCCGGGATGATCGAGCGGCTTGAGGTCGACGTTGAGCAGGGTGTGGCCCTTGGCCATCAGATGCGGCACGGCATGCCGGCCCGCCTTGCCGGTTCCTCCGGTGAATACGACGCGTTTGCCTGTCATTTTCTTGTCTCATCCATGGTTGATGGGCGCAGTCATGCGTTTCGACGCGCGGTTCACGTCCTATAGCAACTTCCGAACCCGAATGTTCCGCCCGGCTCAGGTCGCGGATCGAAAATTCCGCAAACGGTCGAACGCGACGGCGACGATGATGAAAATGCCGACAAAAGTGCCCTGCCAGAACGCGCTGATGCCGAGCAACCCAAGGCTGTTGCGGATCACCTCGATCAGCGCCGAACCGATCAGCGCGCCGAACGCGGTACCGATGCCACCGGCGAGGTTCGCGCCGCCGATGACGGCGGCGGCAATCACCTGCAGTTCCATGCCGGCGCCGAGATTGGTGGTGACGGCGCCGAGCCAGCCGGTTTCGATCACGCCGGCAATGCCGGCCGACAGCGCCGAGATCATGTAGACGATCACCTTAGTGCGGCGAACCGGCACGCCGGTGACGGTGGCGGCGTGCTCGTTGCCGCCGATGGCGAAGACGTAGCGGCCGAACTGGGTGAAATGCAGCATGAAACCGGTGATCAGCGTCAGCACCACCATGTAGATGACGGGATTGGAAATCCCGAACAGCCACGCGCCGCCGCCGAGGAACAACAGCTTGTCGTGGTCGGGACCGAACTGGAACACCACGGTATTGTTGGAAGCGACCATCGCCAGGCTGCGCGCGATCGACAGCATGCCGAGCGTGACCACGAACGGCGGGATATCCAGATAGGCGATCAGCACGCCATTGATGAGGCCGATCACTAGCGCCGTGCCGAGCGACGCGGCGATGCCGACCTCGATGCTGTAGCCGGCATGCATCACGACCGCCAAAATCATGCTGCATAGGCACAGCACCGAACCGACCGACAGATCGATGCCGCCGGTGATGATCACCACCGTCATGCCCAGCGCGATGACCGCGACAAAGGTGAAGTTGCGGGTGACGTTGAACAGGTTGTTGGACGTGGCGAACGAATTGGTCGCGAACGACAGGAAGATGCAGGCGAAGCAAACCGCGAGCAGGACCCAGAACGCCTGCCGCGACGTCAGCCAGGACAACAGCGGATACCGGGCGCGCTTGATGTTGTCGTCGAATTGAATGTCCATCCGTCAAACTTTCGCTTGGCCCAACATCGGCGCCACGGTGTTTCTCAGTGCAGCCTGTGCTCAATCGCCCCGGTGATCAGCCCCGTTACCTCCTCCGGCGAACTGTCGGCGATCGGCTTGTCGGCCACCTTGCGGCCGCGGCGCAGTACCACCACCCGGTCGGCGACGGTGAAGACGTCCGGCATGCGGTGGCTGATCAGCACGATGGCGATGCCGCGGTCCCGCAGCAGCCGGATCAAATTGAGGACTTCGGCGACCTGGCGCACCGAAATCGCCGCGGTCGGCTCGTCCATCAGCACGATCTTGGCGTCGGCAATCCGGGTGCGCGCGATCGCCACCGCCTGGCGCTGCCCGCCGGACATCTGCTTGACCAGGTCGCGCGGCCGGGTTTCGGATCGCAACTCGGCAAAGATCTGCCCGGCGCGCCGGTACATCGAGGCGTAGTCGAGGATTTTGAACGGGCCAACGCCTTTACGCAGTTCGCGGCCGAGGAAGACGTTGGCCGCGGCCGTCAGATTATCGCACAGCGCCAGATCCTGATGCACGATTTCGATGCCGTGCTGGCGGGCTTCGATCGGCCGATGCATCGACAGTTCCCGCCCCTCCATCTGCATGGAGCCATGGGTGGGGCGAAAATTTCCGGCAATGATCTTGACCAGGGTGGACTTGCCGGCGCCGTTGTCGCCCATCAGGCCCACCACCTGGCCGGGCTCAAGCGACAGCGTGACATCGTTGAGGGCGTGAATGGCACCGAAATGTTTTGAGATGTTTTTGAGTTCGAGAAGCGGCATTTCGGCTTTCATCTTCGACGTCGCGGTTTGGCCATTGAATTACAGCGCCGGTAGTCAGTCAATCTTCTCTCCGGAAATCGGCCGCCACCGCCCACGCCAACAAAACAGGCACTTGGTGCAGCGCACCAAACAAACGATACGCCCGCGTCCTATTGTCTGCACAATTGCGTTGACTCGACACTGGCGCGAATTATCCTTGAATGCGAAGTCGGATCACACTTCTCACGGTCATGTCGAGGATCATTCGAGCGCAAACTCGAAATCGTGCGGATGCCTGGGACCAAGTTGCGACATCGTCAACCTTTCATCTTGCCAACGTAACCCCAATGAGGGGTTTGAGGTGTCCGTGAGGTTCGAGGTCGGCTGAACCTTCATTTAAGCGACGACAGATAATCTCGGTTGCATCGGCTGTCACATCGATCAAGTATGTTTTGAAGCCAACGTGCTTTGGAAACCGGGCGAATCAACGCCCGTAGGAGAGGGAGAAATACATGAAGAAATATCTACTGCCATTGGCTGCTGCGGCGCTGGCCTTATCGGCCGGATCCGCCATGGCGCAAAAGAAGCAGCTGGTCATCGTCGTCAAGGGGCTCGACAACCCGTTCTTCGAAGCGATCCATCAAGGTTGCGAGAAGTGGAACAAGGAGAACGCCAGTTCGCCCTATCACTGCTTCTATACCGGCCCCGCCTCGACCTCGGATGAGGCCGGCGAAGCCCAGATCGTCGGAGACATGTTCGGCAAGTCCGACACCGTCGCGATGGCGATCTCGCCTTCCAATGCGCCGCTGATCGCCAACGCGATCAAGGCCGCCAATCCCAAGATCCCGGTGATGACGCTGGACGCAGACCTCAAGAAGGAAGACTCCGCGTTGCGCAAAACCTATCTCGGCACCGACAACTACCTGATGGGATTCCGGCTCGGCGAATATCTCAAGAAGGCCAAGCCGAGCGGTGGAACGGTCTGCCTGATCGAGGGCAATGCCGCGGCGGACAATATCCTGCGCCGTGCCTCCGGAACACGCGATGCACTCTCCGGCAAGAAGGGTGTGGAGATGCTCAAGGGCGAAGGCGGCTGGACCGAGATCGCCGGCTGTCCGGTGTTCACCAATGACGACGGACCGAAGGGTGTTCAGGCGATGTCCGACATCCTCACCGCCAACCCGAAGCTCGATGCGTTCGTGATCGAGGGCGGCTGGCCGCTTTTCGGCGCGCCGCAGCCCTATCGCCAGCTCACCGATCAGTACAAGGCCCGGATCGCCGACAAGTCGCTGGTGATCGTCGCCGCCGATACCATCGGCGACGAAGTCGCCATCGCCAAGGAAGGCCGGGTCGAAGCCCTGGTCGGCCAGCGCCCGTTCGAAATGGGCTACAAGGCGCCGACCGTGATGATCCAGCTGATCGAAGGCAAGAAGGTCGAAGATCCGGTATTCACCGGCCTCGATGAATGCACCAAGGCGACCGCCGATACCTGCATCCAGAAATAACACGAAACGAAAAGACAGGATTTTGGGAGGCGCGAAAGCGCCTCCCTTTTTTTGGGGATGCCTTACCGCTCCGCCAACGCCAGCCTGGCGCCGAGCGCGACGAACGCCGCGGCAAAGCTGCGGCGCATCCAGGTCAGGACCCGGGGACGCGATATCACATGATCGCGGATCGAAGCGGCAAACAGCCCGTAGCCGACGAATACCACGAACGTCATCACCATGAAGACGCTGCTCAGCTCCAGCATTCGCCACAACGGTTCCGTCTCTCCAGCGCTGATGAACTGCGGCAGGAACGCCAGGAAGAAGATTGACAGCTTCGGATTGAGGATATTGATCAGGATGGCCGTCACCGTCAGGCGAAGCGCGGAGCGGGAATCGACCTCGTTCTCTACCCGCAAGGCGCCGCGCTCGCGCAGCGTATTCCACGCCATGTACAACAGATAGGCGACGCCGAGATACTTGAAGGTCTGGAACGCCAGTGCACTGGTGTGCAGCAGCGCCGCCAGCCCGACGATGGCGGCCGCCATATGCGGGACAATGCCGATAGTGCAGCCGAGCGCCGCCACCGCGCTGGCGCGGGATCCACGCGACAGGCCGGTCGCCAGCGTAAACAGAACGCCGGTGCCGGGCGACACGACGACAATGAAAGAAGTGACGAGGAATTCGATGCTCATGAACAGCGTTCCGGTTCGAAGGCATACCTATCGCGAGAAATAGTATAGACGGGTACAATCGCCGCTCCGAACATTTTTGTGCCAGTGAAGCCACAATTCATGATCGCCGTCAGCCCGCTGTCCCACCTCGATGCCACGGCCGCACAATATCAGCCATCCCATGTGCTGACACTGCTGTCGCCGGGCCACGAGCAAAGCGCCTCGCGCGAACCGCCGTTCGAGCAGCATCTGCAACTGTATTTTCATGACATCATCGAGCCGCAAGCCGACCTGATCGCACCGAACGCCGGGCACATCGGCACAATCCTCGATTTCGCCCGAGACTGGTCCGGCTCAAGCCCGCTGCTGGTGCACTGCTGGGCCGGCATCAGCCGCTCCAGCGCCGCAGCCTACGTGATCGCCTGCGCCCGCAATCCGGGTTACGAGCGCGACATCGCCGACGAATTGCGGCGGCGGGCACCGTTCGTAACGCCGAACCGGCTGATGGTTGCGCTCGCCGACCAGATTTTGGCGCGCGATGGCCGCATGATCGCGGCGACCGACGAGATCGGCCGTGGCGCCGAGGCCTTTGCGGGCGTGCCCTACACCTTGCCGGTCTCGGTTCCCGGCCTCAACAACGCGAATCTCGACGTCGCCTTCCTGAAGAATCACCTGCGACCGCTCGAACGATGCGCCCCAAACCGGATCGGCAAATGCGGGCGCCGGAGTATCGAGGCAAGCGATGCCGCTGTCGACGATGGCGCGGGCACAATCGATGCAGGGAAAGAAGCTGGTGGTGAGGTGACCGCCTGACGTGGCAAGGCCGCGCCGCGCCGCCTCGAAGATGGCGTGACGCTCGGCGTGTTCCATCCAGACCAGGCGGCCGTCGCCTTCGTGGCGCTCGGCGAGATCACGCACCCCCGCAGGAAAGGTGTTGCAGGCAGCGATCTGCGTGCCGTTGCCCGTAACCAGCACGGCGCCGACCTGGCGGATCCGGTTCGGACTGTTGGTTGCGGCGCGAAGCGCGGCCGCCATATTGGAGCCGACTGGATTGGGTTTGCTCACACGACTCTCCTCTTCACGCATTCAATGCCGCTGCCGACGCCGAGCAGGAAGCCGATCTCGAACAATTGCTCGACAGCTCCCAACACGTCGCCGGTATAGCCGCCGACCAGTTTTCGCGCACGGTCGACCAGCCACACCGCCATCGCGGCGCCCAGCAGTAAGCCGAGCAGCACGGCGGCAACGCCGGTTTGTGCCAGCGGCAGCAGGGCCACGAGTGTGAAAGCCACGGCCATCGCGATTTCCGCGCCGCGCCACGGCGCTTCTGTGTAGGTGAGTTTCGTCGCGCCCGGATCGCCGGCGTAGGGCAACGCCGTCATGACAGCCGCAGCCGCCAGCCGGCTGCCGGCATGCGCGCCCAACAGCGCCGCGGCACCCGCCCAGGTCGGCAGCGCCGCCAGCGCGAACACGCGCAGCGCCAAGCCGAGACCGAGCGCCAGTGCGCCATAGGTGCCGATCCGGCTGTCCTTCATGATGGCAAGCCGGGTCTCGCGCGAGCGGCCGCCGCCAAGACCGTCGGCGGTATCGGCCAGCCCGTCCTCGTGCAACGCGCCGGTCAGAATGATGCTGGCGGCGACCGCCAGCAGCGGCGGCAGGAAACCGGTCCAGAGGTTTGCGGCAAGCAGCAGCACCAGCGCCGAGACGCCGCCGACGATGATGCCGACCGCCGGAAAATACTTTGCCGCACGGATCAGCCAATCGTCGTGGACGTGATCCGCGTCCGGCGCCGGAATCACCGTCAGGAACCGCAATGCATTCCAGAATTGGCGCGCCTCGCTCATTTCAGATCGCGCCCGACAACACATCGCTGAGATCGGCGACGTCGGTCAGCAACCGCGCCGCGGCGCGCAGCAGTGGCACCGTCAGCACGGCGCCGGTGCCCTCGCCGAGCCGCATGCCGAGATCGAGCAACGGTTTGGCGTCCATCGCTTCGAGCAGCAGGCTATGGCCGCGCTCGGCGGAGCGATGGGCGAACACGCAATAGTCGCGCGCCGCCGGACAGAATTTTGTCGCGACCAGCGCCGCAGCGCTGGAAATAAAGCCGTCGACGATCACCGGCCGGCGCGCAGATGCCGCGCCGATCACCGCGCCCGCCATCATCGCGATTTCGAGGCCGCCGAACTCGGCGAGCACCTCGAGCGGCGCCGTGACGGCGCTGCGCGCGGCGGCGCGGTGCAGCGCGGCGCGCTTGCGCGCCAGTCCCGCGTCATCCTGCCCTGCCCCGTTTCCGATGCAGTCGTCCAGCGGCAGCGATGCCAGCCGGTGCAGCAAGAGCGCCGACGACGCCGAATTGCCGATCCCCATCTCGCCGATGGCGATGCTGTCGGCACCGCCGGCGATGGCCCCCACCGCGAGTTCGCATCCGCGCGTGAGCGCCGCGGACGCCTCGGCCACTGACATCGCCGGTTCCCGCGCGGCGTTGCCGGTACCGTGGCGAATTTTTGCGGCGACCAGACCGGGATGCGGCGGCAGATCGGCGGCGACGCCGGCATCGACCACGACGATCTCGACCCCGGCCGCGGCGGCGAACGCATTGGCGCTGGCGCGGCCGGCCAGAAACGTCCTGACCATCGCCACCGTCACCTCGGACGGATATTGCGAAACCCCTTCCCTGGTCAGGCCGTGGTCGCCGGCGAATACCAGCAGCACGCTCTTTGCCGGCGCGCTGGTTCCGACGGCTGCCAGATCATGCCGAGCTGTACGGCGAGATCCTCGATCCGCCCGAGCGCGCCCAGCGGCTTGGCCTTGCCGTCGATGCGCGCCCGCAACGCGGCTTCACCTGTGCGGTCGAGCGGCGTCACGGCAGGCATTTGCCATGAAGCATGGGGTAAAGTCGTCATATCGCACCTTTCGCCTGTGCACCTGATGCAAGATGCGCGGTCCGGTCAACTGCATAGCGCAAGGTTGACCCCGGAAAGCCCGGCAGATACTGTTTCCCATGATGGTCCTTCCAGCTTGGAAGGTGAAAAGGGAAGCCGGTGCGAGATGTTCTCAACGCCGGCGCTGCCCCCGCAACTGTAAGCGACGAGCCCTCGCCCAGACCACTGGGATTTCCCGGGAAGGCGGCGACCAGGCAACGACCCGCGAGCCAGGAGACCTGCCATCACGAATTGTGCTTTGGAGGCGTCGGGGCGGGGTGCACCGGACGGGAGCGAGCCTGGCGGAACAAAACCGCCGGCGCGACCCAACAAAGCTCGTCTTGCCCGGGCCTGGTATGGATCGCGATATTTCCCCTGATGAGACCCCCTCGACGGCACCTGCCGATCGACCTGTGCCGGTCGCGGCATCCGGCGCCGTCACCGTCAGCGTCTGCATAACCTGCAAGACCGCCGACGGCGAGGTGGTCGGTCCCGCGATGTTAGCGGCGGTGAAGGCGGCCATCGGCGGTCTCGATACCCATGTCACGGTGCGGCCGGTGCAATGCCTCAGCGTCTGCAAGCGACCGGCCACCGTCGCGGTGTCGAGCGAAGGCGGCTACACCTTTCTGTTCGGCGATCTCGAAACCGAAAGCGGCACCGCGGCCATCGCGGCGTTCGTCAAGTCCTACAAACAATCCGATTTTGGCCTGGTGCCGTGGCGCGAGCGCGCCGAGGTGCTGCGCAAGGGCATGATCGCCCGGGTCCCGCCGCTGGCCTGGTCGCCCGACGACGGCCGCGCGCCGAACAGCGGACCCGCGCCGAAATGACCGCACTTGCGACCACGCTGGTGCTGGGCGGCGCGCGGTCCGGCAAATCGGCCTTCGCCGAGCGGCTGATCCGGAGCAGCGCACTGCAGCGGATCTATCTCGCCACCGCCACCGCGGGCGACGACGAAATGCAGGCCCGCATCGCCCATCATCGCACCGCGCGCGGCGACGGCTGGACCACCGTCGAGGAGCCGCTTGACGCTGGTGCCGGCGCTGCAGCGCGAGGGCGCCGCTGATCGCGCCGTGCTGGTGGATTGCCTGACGCTGTGGCTTTCCAACCTCATGCATGCGGAGCGCGATCGTCGAAGCCGAAACGCGGCGTCTGACGCGAATGGCTGCGGCAGTCGCGGCCATCCCGTCGTGCTGGTGTCCAACGAAATCGGCCTTGGCCTGGTGCCGGAAACCCCGCTCGGCCGCCGCTTCCGCGATGCCCAGGGCCGCCTCAACCAGGCGGTCGCCGCGGCGGTTCCCAAGGTCGTCTTTATCGCAGCCGGGCTTCCGCTCTGGCTCAAGGGTCGATCCGTCCAGGAGAAAGTCTCGTCATGAACCGTGTTCCCGTCACCGTGCTGACCGGCTTTCTCGGCGCCGGCAAGACCACGCTGCTGCGCTCATTGCTCACCGAAGCCGGTGGCCGGCGCATCGCGGTCATCGTCAACGAATTCGGCGATGCCGGTTTCGACGGCGGCCTGGTCGAGGAGTGCGCCGCCAATGCCTGCGCGCCCGGCGATATCGTCGAACTCACCAACGGCTGCATCTGCTGCACCGTCGCCGACGATTTCGTGCCGACCATGGACAAGCTGCTGTCGCGCGACACGCCGCTCGACGCCATCGTCATCGAGACCTCGGGACTGGCGCTGCCGCAGCCGCTATTGAAGGCGTTCGCCTGGCCGGCAGTGCGCACCCGCGCCACCGTGGACGGCGTCGTCACCGTGGTCGATGCGCTGGCGCTGTCGGAGGGACGCATCGTCATCGACGACGCCGCGGTGGCCGCGCAGCGCGCGGCAGATCCGTCGCTCGACCATGACGACCCGATCGAGGAAGTGTTCGAGGATCAGCTGGCCTGCGCCGATCTGGTGGTGCTGTCGAAGAGCGATCTGGTGGCGCCGGATGCGCTGGCCGCACATCGAAGCACGGCTCGCGGCCGTGCTGCGGCCCGGTGTCCGCATCGTGCGCTCGAAAGGCTCCGTCGCGCCCCAGGCCCTGATCGGTCTTGCCGCCGCCGCCGAAAACGATCTGGCCGCGCGCGCCGGCCATCACGGCGAAGAGGAAGAACACGACCACGACGATTTCGACAGCATCGTGGTGACCCCCTCGCCCGCCACGTCCGTCGAAACCATGCGCGCGCGGGTCAGCGACGCGCTCGGCCTCGCCGGCGTGCTGCGCGTCAAGGGCCATGCGAGGGTCGACGGCAAGCCGGCGCCGATGGTGGTGCAGGCCGTCGGCAAGCGCGTCGAATTGAGTTTCGCGCGCCCGGACCTCGCGCCACGCCGAGCATCTGGTGGTGATCGGGCTGAAGGGATTTGACGGCGACGCGGTGCGAAAGGCGCTGGCGGGATAGTCTCCGCAAGTCGTCCCGGCGAAGTGCCGCCGAGACGTCCCTGACGCCACAACGCGAATGCGTTTGTCGCGCGACCCCACCCCGGCCTCGCGGATCGGAAAAGGTATCTGCCACACCGCCCACAAGAGACGACGCGGCGTATCGCTCCCGGCCTTCGCCGAGACGATCCATTCGAGCCGACGAATGCATCTGAAGCTCGACACCAGCGGCGTTATCGACGACGGCGATGTGGCCCGCGATCTCGGGCAGGATGCCGCCGACATCGTCGTGCTGTCGGCGGCCGACAGCGACCTTGCCGCGTTCGGCGCAGCCTACGCAAAACTGCCGGCGGGGTTTCCGAGCGTGCAGCTGACCAACCTGCTGGCGCTCGGTCATCCGGCGTCGGTCGACCTTTATGTCGAGCGCACGCTGCGCGATGCCAAGATCGTCGTGCTGCGAATGCTGGGCGGCGAAAGCTACTGGCCCCATGGCGTCGAAAGCCTGCGCAGCGACGCGTTGCGGCGCGGCGCGTTGTTTGCCTGCCTTCCGGGCGAGACCAGCTGGAACCCGGCGCTGGCGGCGCGAGGTACGCTCGACGTCGAACATACCCATGCGCTGTGGCGCTATTGCCTGGAAGGCGGCGAGGACAACGCGCAACTGGCGTTGCGCTATGCCGCGCACCTGATCGGCCGCGCCGAACAACCGCCGTCTGCCCGGCCGATGCCGGCGGCCGGGTTCTGGCCCCGCGAGCCCCGGCGTGACGGGCGTCCCTGCGCCGCGGTGATCTTCTATCGGGCGCTGGTTGC
The DNA here is from genome assembly GCA_963710235.1 of uncultured Alphaproteobacteria bacterium. Taxonomy (GTDB): domain Bacteria; phylum Pseudomonadota; class Alphaproteobacteria; order Rhizobiales; family Xanthobacteraceae; genus Bradyrhizobium. The sequence goes on along the minus strand of CAVPZI010000004.1, from coordinate 83,724 downwards.
CGGTGCCGACACCGCGCCGATCACAGCACTTTGCGAAGCGCTCGACGCGACAGGACTTGATGCCGTCGCGGTCTTTGTCACCAGCCTCAAGGACGAACGCTCCGCCACGTTTCTGCGCGCGGCGCTGGCGGCGCATCCGCCCGATATCATCGTCAACGCGACCGCCTTTGCCACCGCCACCGCCCATGACGACACCGGCGTATTGGCCACCTACGATTGCCCGATCCTGCAGGTGGCGCTGGCAGGATCGTCGCGCGCCAGCTGGCAAAGCTCGGCTCGCGGGCTGACGCCGCGCGATCTCGCCATGCATGTGGTGCTGCCGGAAGTCGATGGCCGTATTTTCGGTCATGCCATCGCCTTCAAGGAACGTGCTGAGGAAACCCATGCCGGATTCGCGCCGACGGTCTATCGGCCGCTGCCGGACCGGGTTGCCGCCACCGCCGCGCTGGCCGCCTCCTGGATCAAGCTGCGACGCACGCCCCCGTCCGAACGGTGTGTCGCCATCATCCTCGCCAACTATCCGAACCGCGACGGCCGGCTCGCCAATGGCGTCGGCCTCGATACGCCGGAAAGTCTTGCCGGCGCGCTCGCTGCCATGCGCGAGGCCGGCTATGCCATCGACGATGCGCCGGCCGACGCGCCGACCCTGATGCAGCTGTTGCAGGACGGCCCGACCAATGTGCTGGACGGCCGCGCGCTCCGCCATGGCGGCGCGTCGTGGCCGCTACCCGATTACGAGGCGGCGTTCGCCACTTTGCCCGCCAACGTCCGGCAGGCGGTCGAGGCCAGATGGGGCAGCGCCGCGACGGACCGGCATGTCCAGCGCGGATCGTTCCAGTTCGGACTGCATCGGTTCGGCAACCTCGTGATCGGCATCCAGCCCGCGCGCGGCTACAACATCGATCCCAAGGCCAGCTATCACGACCCGGACCTGGTGCCGCCGCATCATTATCTGGCGTTTTACCTGTGGCTGCGCCGCGAATTCGGTGCCGATGCCATCGTGCATCTCGGCAAGCACGGCAACCTCGAATGGCTGCCGGGCAAGAGCGCCGGATTGTCGGCATCATGTTTCCCCGACGCCATCCTGGGACCGATCCCGCATCTCTATCCCTTCATCGTCAACGATCCCGGCGAAGGCATCCAGGCCAAGCGCCGCAGCGCCGCCGTTATCGTCGATCACCTGACGCCGCCGATGACCCGCGCCGAGTTGCACGACGATCTGGCGCGGCTGGAAACCCTGGTCGACGAATATGCCTTGGCCGCCGATCTCGATCCCGGCCGTGCCGCGGTCATTGCCGAAGACATCCTGTCGCTGGCGCGGGCGCAGCGGCTCGATGCCGATGTTAACGTCACGCGCGAGACGCCGACCAACGAGGCGCTGCGCGCGCTCGATGCGCATCTGTGCGATCTCAAGGAAATGCAGATCCGCGACGGCCTGCATGTGTTCGGCCGCTCCCCGTCGGGTCCACAACGCGATGACCTGCTGGTTTCGATCGCGCGGCTGCCGCGTTCCGAAATCAAGCCGCAGGATGCCTCGCTGCATCGCGCGCTGGCCGCCGATCTCGGGCTCGACGGCTTCGATCCGTTGACCCGCGACCTCGCCGACGATTATTCCGGACCGCGCCCCGCTGTACTGAATGCTATTGTCGCCACCGCCTGGCGCACGACCGGCGACACCGTCGAGCGGATCGAACGGCTGGCGCTTCGGCTGGTCTCGGGCGCCCTGCCTTGCGATATCGGATGGAGCCGCGCCAGCTCGGTCCTGCAGTGGATCGACACCAAACTCCGTCCCGCCATCGCCGCCTGCGGCGATGCCGAGATGGCTGCCTTGCTGCGCGGCCTCGATGGACGCTTCATCAAGCCCGGCGGTTCCGGCGCGCCGACGCGCGGCCGGCCCGACGTGCTGCCGACGGGGCGCAATTTTTTCGCGGTCGACGTCCGCGCGGTGCCGACGCCGTCGGCGTGGCGGATCGGACGGCTCGCCGCCGAGCGCCTGGTCGAAGGCTATTGGCAGGAAGCCGGCGAATGGCCGCGCGCCGTCGCGCTGTCGGCGTGGGGCACCGCCAACATGCGCACCGGCGGCGACGACGTCGCCCAGGCGCTGGCGCTGATCGGCGCCCGGCCGGTCTGGGATGAGACCTCCGGCCGCGTCACCGGATTTGCGATCACGCCGCTTGCCGAACTGAAGCGCCCGCGCGTCGACGTCACCTTGCGCGTCTCCGGGCTGTTTCGCGACGCGTTCCCGACCCAGATGGACATCATCGACAGCGCCGTGCGGGCGATCGCCGCGCTGGATGAGCCCGACGACGCCAATCCGGTTGCGGCCAACGCCCGGGCGAAGATGCACGAACTCGAGGCGCGCGGCGTTGCCGCCGACGTGGCGCGGCGCCAGGCCACCTATCGCATCTTCGGCTCGAAGCCCGGCGCCTATGGCGCGGGGCTGCAGGCGCTGATCGACGAAGGCGGCTGGGACAGCCGCGGCGATATCGCCGACGTCTATCTGTCATGGGGCGGCTACGCCTATGGCGGCGGCCTCGAAGGCACCGCGGCGCGGGGCGAATTCAGCGAGCGGCTCGCCGGCGTCGATCTCGTGGCGCAGGCCCAGGACAACCGCGAACACGATATTCTGGATTCCGACGATTACTACCAGTTCATGGGCGGCCTCGCCGCGACGGTCGAGAGCTTGCGCGGCCGCGCGCCGCGCATCGCCCATATCGACACCTCGCGGCCGGAAGCGCCGGTGGCGCGTCCCCTCGCCCATGAGATATCGCGCGTGGTGCGCGGCCGCGCCGCCAATCCGAAATGGATCGCCGGCGTGATGCGCCATGGCTACAAAGGCGCCTTCGAGATTGCCGCCACCGTGGATTACCTGTTCGGCTTTGCCGCCACCACCGACGCGGTCGGCAACCATCATTTCGACCAGTTGTTCGCCGCCTATCTGGAAGACGAGCGCGTGCGCGGGTTCATGGCGCAGGCCAATCCGGCGGCGCTGCGCGAGACCGCGGCACGATTTGAGTGAGGCGATGCGCCGCGGATTGTGGACGCCGCGCTCCAACCGCGCCGCCGACCTGATCGCGGAACTGCTGCCCCTTTCACCCCGCCGGGAGACCGCCGCATGACCATCAATGCATCCGACGACGATGCGGAAAACGCCCGCCACAAGGAAAAGGCGCGCAAGCACAAGGCGGCGCGCGACAAGATCATGGCCACCAAGACCGGCGAGAAGGGTCTGCTGATCGTCCACACCGGCACCGGCAAGGGCAAGACCTCCGCCGCGCTCGGCATGGTGTTTCGCCACATCGGCCATGGCTATCCGGTCGCGGTGGTGCAGTTCACCAAGTCGCAGGCGTGGGACACCGGCGAAGCGCGGCTGCTGGCAAAATTTCCGGAGCTCGTGACGCTGCACATCATGGGCGAAGGCTTCACCTGGGAGACCCAGGACCGCGCCCGCGACATCGCCGCCGCCACCAAGGGCTGGGAACGCGCCAAGGAACTGATCCGCGACGACCGTCACCGGATGGTGCTGCTGGACGAGCTGAACATCGTGCTGCGCTACGACTACCTGCCGATCGAGGAGGTGCTGAGCTTCCTGCGCGAGGAAAAGCCAGCCGACAAGCACGTCGTCATCACCGGCCGCAACGCCCATGCCGTCGCTGATCGAGATGGCCGACCTCGTCACCGAGATGACGCTGGTCAAGCACCCGTTCCGCGCCGGCGTGAAGGGCCAGAAGGGCATCGAATTCTGATGGCCCCGACGCCGGCGCTGATGATCCAGGCCACCGGCTCCAACGCCGGCAAGTCGACGCTGGTGGCGGGCTTGGCGCGCGTGCTGGTGCGGCGCGGCCTGAAGGTTGCGCCGTTCAAATCCGCAGAACATGTCGAACAATGCCGCGGTGGCGGTCGACGGCGGCGAGATCGGCCGGGCGCAGGCGGTGCAGGCCCGCGCGGCGCGGATGCCGCCAAGCGTGCACATGAATCCGGTGCTGCTGAAGCCCGAGACCGATACCGGCGCGCAGGTCATCGTGCAGGGCAAACGCTGGGGCACGCTGCGGGCGAAGAACTATCTCGACAAGAAGGCCGAATTGCTGCCGGCGGTGCTGGACAGTTTTGCCCGTCTCGCCCGCGAGGCCGATATCGTGCTGGTCGAAGGCGCCGGCAGTCCGGCCGAGATCAACCTGCGCGCAGGCGACATCGCCAACATGGGATTTGCCGCGGCGGCCAATGTGCCGGTGGTGCTGGTCGGCGACATCGATCGCGGCGGCGTGATCGCCAGTCTCGCCGGCACGCATCTCGTGCTGGAGCCCGACGAGCGCGCGTCGCATCCACGGTTTCATCATCAACAAGTTTCGCGGCGACGTAAAACTGTTCGATCAGGGTCTCGCCGCGGTCACGCGCTTGACCGGTTGGCCGTCGCTCGGCGTGGTGCCGTGGCTGCCGCAGGCGGCGTGGCTGCCGGCGGAGGATGCCCTCGATCTCGATCGTCACGAACGCCTCGGCCGCGACGCGCGTGATCGCCGTGCCGGTGCTGGCGCGGATCGCCAATTTCGACGACCTCGATCCGCTGGGCATGGAGCCCGGCGTAAAACTCGTGTTCGTCCGGCCGGGCGAAGCCATTCCCGGCAACGCCGATGTCGTGATCCTGCCGGGCAGCAAATCCACCATCGGCGATCTCGCGTTTTTGCGGGCGCAGGGCTGGGACATCGACATCAAGGCCCATGTCCGCCGCGGCGGCCATGTGCTCGGGCCTGTGCGGCGGCTACCAGATGCTCGGCAAACTCATTGCCGATCCCGACGGCGTCGACGGCCGCGCCGGCACCGTGGAAGGCCTTGGGCTGCTCGACGTTGCGACCACCATGGGCGGCGACAAATCCACCACGCTGGTGCGCGGCACCCATTGCGCCACGGGCGCGGAAGTCACCGGCTATGAAATTCATCTCGGCCGCAGCGATGGCGGCGACTGCGCGCGGCCGCTCCTGACGCTCGAGGGTCGGTCCGACGGCGCGGGCTCCGTGGATGGCCGCGTCCAGGGCACCTATGTCCATGGCCTGTTCACCGGCGACGCGTTTCGCAAGGCCTGGCTGGCAAATCTCGGCATCGCTTCATCGCTGGCCTACGAGAGCCGGATCGAAACCGCGCTCGACGCGCTGGCCGATCATCTCGAGGCGCATCTCGATATCGAGCAGTTGCTGAAAATCGCCCGCAGCCGTCAGGCCACCAGCGCCAGCGCGGCGTAGGACGCGCCCTCGACCAGGCACGCGGCGAAATACAGATCGAGCGCGCGGCCGATATCGTCGGGCGCGGCATCCTTGCGGCCTTCGGCGTTGAGGAAGGGATCGTCGACCCTGCCCTCGGCATAGTGCCGCGGTCCGGCCAGCGCCAGTCCCAGCGCGCCGGCCATGGCGCTTTCCGGCCAGCCGGCATTGGGCGAGCGGTGTCTCGGCGCGTCGCGCCGCATCACCTTGAAGCGATCGCAGCGATCGAGCCGCCGGCGAGCGGCGCCACCATCGCCAGCAACGCCCCGGCCAGCCGCGCCGGCACCAGGTTGACGAGATCATCGAGCCGGGCCGCCGCCCAGCCGAACGCCTCGTACCGCTCGCTGCGATGGCCGATCATGGAGTCGGCGGTGTTGATCGCCTTGTAGGCCAACAGGCCCGGCAGCCCCAGCAGCGCCAGCCAGAACACCGGCGCCACCACGCCGTCGGAAAAATTCTCGGCGCAGGATTCGATCGCCGCGCGGCACACGCCGGCCTCGTCGAGCTGTTCCGGATCGCGCCCGACGATCATCGCGACGCTCGCGCGCGCCGCGACGAGCCCGCCGTCGGCGAACGCCGCGCGCACCCGGTCGACATGCTGATAGAGGCTGCGCTGCGCGATGAAGACCGCGGCGATCAATCCAAGCAGCAGCGTGCCGCCCCAGACGAAACGCGACGCCATCTCCAGGAACGTGCCGACGATGGCGGCGGCGGCGACCAGGATGGCGACCGCCACGACGCCCGCGGTCTTGCGCTGCCCGGCCGGCCGGTCGTCGCGATTGAAAGTTCGATCGAGCCAATCGATCAGCTCGCCGATCACCACCACCGGATGCGGCAGCGCGCCGCCACAGCCAGTCGGGATCGCCGATCAGCGCATCGAACGCCAGGGCCGCGACGACGACGAACAGCGTGTCGCCCCAGATCAGCATCCTAATTGCCCACCGGCGCCGGCGTCGCCTGCACCCGCTCGAGCTCCGACGCCAGCCGTTCCAGCGCCTCGGCCAGCATCGGCCCGCCGCACACCGTAAGCCGTTCCGGAATCACGATGCGCTTTGCCGCCGGGTAAAACCGCTCGAGCGCGGGATGCAGCAGGAAGGCGCGGCCTTCGTCCTCGGCGAAATCGCCGCCGTCGGACACCAGCAGGAAATCCGGCTTCAGCGCCACGATCGCTTCCAGCGAGGCGTAGCCGCCGGCCTTCAAGCCGAGCTCGCCGCCGGCATTGGCGAGTCCGACGGCCGACAGCAGCGACGTCGTCAAGCTTTTCGCCGCCCGACACCCAGCCGCGCCGCGACACCGCCAGCACGCGGTACGATTTGCCCGACGCGACGCTGCGCGCGCGCGCCATCGCGGCGTCGAGCCGCGCGATTTCCGCCGCGGCACGGTCGGGATGCCCGACCAGGTCGCCCATCTGGCGAAGTTGCTTCTTGACATCGTCCAGCGAGCGCGCCGGGTCGAATTCGACCACGCGCAGGCCCTTCTCCTTGAGCAGCTCCCGCGTGGCGCGCTTGGTGAAGCGGCCGGCGACGACGACGTCCGGCTTCAGCACCAGCACGTCCTCGGCCTCGCCGGACAGCCGCGGAAATTGGCTGGCCTTGGCCACATCCCAGGAGCGCGCCGGATCGCGCGCATAGGGACTGAGCCCGAGAATTTGCGCTGGATCCGCCAGCGTCATCAGCAGCTGATCGGTGCACAGATTGATCGAGGCAAAGCGCGGCTCGGCCGCGTGCGGCCAGCGTACCGGACAGCAGCAAGGCCAGTGCGGCCAGGGCCGCTGCGAAGCCCCTCGCCCTTTGGCCTGGATAGTGGCATGAAGCGCGGATGAAGCATGGCGGCGATCTGACCGAAGCGATGGCGCAGTATGGCGGGACGCCGGCCATGTGGCTCGATCTGTCGACCGGAATCAATCCCTGGCCCTGGCCGGTTTCCGCCCTGCCCGAGGCAATCTGGCAACGACTGCCCTCGCGGGTCGACCAGCAGGCGCTGCTCGCCGCGGCCCGTGAAGCCTACGCCGTGCCTGATGGGCATCAATATCGCTGCAGCTCCGGGCAGCCAGGCGCTGATCCAGTGGTTGCCATATCTCGCCGCTCCGGGCGCGGTCGCCATCATCGGTCCGACCTACAGCGAACATGCCGCCGCCTGGCAGCGCGGTGGCCACGAAGTCCTTGCCCTCGCCGGTCTCGATCAATTTCCCGATCATGTACGCCACATTGTGGTGGTCAATCCCAACAATCCCGATGGACGCCTGTTCGGTCAAGACGAACTTGCGCGCCTGGCCACGCGGGTCGGGACACGCGGCGGCTGGCTGGTGATCGACGAGGCGTTCGCCGATCTCGATCCGGCGTGCAGCGCGGTCGCATTGTGCCGCGATCTGCCCGGTCCTCATCCTGCGCTCGTTCGGCAAATTCTTTGGCCTCGCCGGCCTGCGGCTGGGCTTTGCCATCGGACCACCGGCGCTGATTGCGCGTATCACCGCGGCGCTGGGCCCGTGGCCCTGTTCGGGGCCGGCGCTGGCCATCGGCCGGGCGGCGCTGCTCGACCGTGAATGGGCCGATCGCAGCGCGCGACAACCTCAAGCGGCAGGCCGGCAAGCTCGACCACGTGCTCGCCGAAGGCCGGCTTTGCCGATTGTCGGCGGCACCGCGCTGTTTCGCCTCGCGCGGCATCCCGAAGCCGCATCGCGTCACGAAACGCTGGCGCGACAGCATATCTGGTGCCGCAGTTTCGAGCACGCCGACGACCTGCTGCGCTTCGGCCTGCCCGGCGACGACGCCGGGCTCGTGCGTCTCGCGGCTGCGCTGGCGCGATTAATTGCCATCGCCGCTCAGATTTCCGCCCACGGCACGATCAGGTTTTCCTGCTCGAACTGCGCGCGATAGGCGCTGATGCGGAACACGTCGGCCATGATCGCTCGGAGAGCGCTTCGGTCGGCGCGCCCTGCGCGACCAGGCGGCCATCCGACAGCACCAGAACCGTATCGGCGAAACGCGCGGCGAGGCCGAGATCATGGGTGACCACGATCACCAGCATGCCGCCGTCGGCGGCATCGCGCAGGTTCTTCATGACGTCGATCTGGTAGCGCGGATCGAGCGACGCGGTCGGCTCGTCCGCCAGCAGCACCGGCGCTTCCACCGCCAGCACCCGCGCCAGCGCCACCCGGCTGCGCTCGCCGCCCGACAACTCCGTCACCGGGCGCTCCGCGAGCGCGGTGACGTCGGTGGTGCTGCATCGCCCGCGCCACCGCTTCCTGGTCCTTGGGCGACAGCCGTGCCGGATCGGTGGCGCCATGCGGATAGCGCCCCAGCGCCACGATGTCCTTGGCCGGAAGCGGCCAGTGCATCACGTGGCCCTGCGGCAGGTAAGCGAAGCGCATTGCACGCTCGCGCAACGAAAGCGACGTCAGCGCGTCGCCGCCGACATCGATGGCGCCCTCCGAGGGCAGCAGCCCGGCCAGCGCCCGCAGCAGCGTGGTCTTTCCGGCGCCGTTCGGCCCCACCAGCGCCACCAGATGCCCGCGCGACAACGCCAGCGACACGTCGCGCAGTACCATTCGGCCGGCCAGTGTGACCTGCAAGGATCTGCGCGGTCAGAATGCGGCCTCGCTCATGCGACGCCTCCGCCCAGCGTTCGGCGCTCACGCACGATCAGATAGAGGAAGAACGGCACGCCGATGATCGAGGTCAGCACGCCGACCTTGATGTCGGAGGTCGACGGAATGATCCGCACCGCGATATCGGCGGCCAGCAGCAGCGCCGAGCCGGTCAGCGCGCTCGGGATCAGCAGTCGCGCCGGATCGTGGCCGATCAGCGGGCGCATCAGATGCGGCGCGACCAGACCGATGAAGCCGATGCTGCCGGTGACGGCCACCGCGCCGCCGACCCCCAGCGCCACACCGACGATCACCAACAACCGCAACCGGCCGACATCGACCCCGAGGCTTTGCGCGGTTTCCTCGCCAAGGCTCAGCGCGCGAAAGGCATGGCGCTGGCTCATCAGGATCACGGCGCCCGCCGCGATGAACGGCAGCGCCAGCATCACATGGCGGAAGCTGCGGTCCTCCAGCGAGCCGAGCAGCCAGAACGCGATTTCCAGCGCGGCAAACGGATTGGCTGGACAGGTTCATCACCAGCGCGGTCGCCGCGCCCGCCAGGCTTGAAATCGCCAGCCCGGCCAGGATCAGCAGCAGCAGCCCGGCGCTGCGCCCGGCGACGGCCAGCAGCATGAACACCGAGGCAAATGCCGTCGGCGATCGCCGCCGACCGGCAGCGCCCAGGACCGCACGTCGGCCAAACCGAGCGCGATGATCAGCACGGCGCCGAACGCGGCCGATTGCGGCGCGCCGAACAGCGACGGCGACGCCAGCGGATTGCGCAGCAGGCCCTGCAGCGCCGCGCCCGACAGCCCGAGGATGGCGCCGATGGCCAATGCCGAGGATCGCGCGCGGCAGGCGGATTTCCCGCACGATGACCTGCTGCACGTCACTGCCGCCGCCGAACAGCGCATCGATAACGGTCAGCGGCGACAGCCGCACCGGCCCGGTGCCGAGCGAGGCCAGCGCCAGCAGCACCACCAGGGCGACAAGCGCGGTGGTCACGACTGCCCGTCGGCGCGTGCGTGGCTCTGCGATCACCATGTGGCGTTGAACCCGGCATAGGCGGCGGGACCGGTGGTGCCGAAGTTCAAGACCTCCTGGTAGTGTTCGTTGAGGATGTTCTCGCCGCGCGCAAACACCTTCCAGGTCTTGTCGATCTTGTACTCGGTGTAGAGGTCGACGCGGGTGTAGGCGTCCACCTGGCCGAGTCTGACCGGCGCTGCTGAAGCGTTTGGAGACGGTCAGGACGCGGGGCTCGATCAACCACTTGTCGGTGGGCGTGATCGTGAGCGTGAACCGCGCCAGATTTTTCGGCCGCCGCGCCAGCACCAGGCCGGTCGCGAGATCGACGGCGTGCAGATAGGTGTAGGCCGCGTTGAACTTCACGAGACCGGGCAGAACATCGATCGTCGCGCCGACTTCCAGGCCATTGGTCTCGGCGCGGGCGACGTTGACATAGCAGCCCGTCTGGATCCACTGGCACTGTTTGGCGCATCGGCAGTCGACGACACGAAATTGATCAGGTTGCTGAAGTCGTTGGAAAAGCCGGTGAGCGAAGCGATCACGCGGCCGTCGAACAGCGATCTGATCGATGCCGGCGTCGTAGCCGAAGCTCTGCTCGGGACGAAGGCGTCGGACGTGCCGTTGGCGGATCATAGAGCTGAAACAAGGTCGGCGCCTTGGCGCCGGTGCCGGCGCTGGCGTGGAATTTGGTGCCGGTCTCGGCAATCGTATAGGCCGCAGTCGCGCGCCAGGTTTCGAAGCGCGCGACGTTCACCACATCGTCGACCCGGCCGCCGAGGGTGACGTTCAGCCGCTCGCCGATCGGCAGCTGCCACAACGCGAACAGCGAATTGGTGTCCTGCGCTGTCCGCAATCTGCGGCACATTGGCGGGCCTGGGATCGGCAGCAAGTTGGTCGGATAGGTGTCGGCGGTCTCGTGCTGGGTTCTGGAGCCGTACGACGAGCGAGCCCAGCGGTCCCAGTTTCAGGTTGCCCTGATATTCGGCGCCGGTGCTGTTGCCGATGAAGTCCGAAACGATGGACGTGGTATTCTGCGGCAGCATGTTGGTCTTGTAGGTCACGTCGTTGAACGAGCGATCGGCTGGGTCTCGAACACGTTGAGGCTGTGGGTCAGCTTGCCGTCGAACGTATCGACCGAGCGCGTCCCCAGACCTGATGCAACAGCCGGCTGGCGCTTGAAGGCGTGTCGGGAAACGTCGCCGGTCGACTGATCGTAGGCCGAGCGCGTGAACGACGACGAGAGTGCCGGCCTCCAGCCGCACGCCTTCGCCGGCATCGTAGCCGATGCGGGCCGAGCCGCCGATGCGGTCGAAGCCGTCGCTTCTCGAGCGTGGCCGAATTTGCGCCTCGATGGCCGGGATGCGATAGCCGAAGCGGGAAAAGCCGTTGCTGTGCTGGCCGCTGCCGGTGGCCGCATAGGACCACGGACCCTGCGAACCGATCACCGAACCGGTGGTCACCACCGTGCCGTAGCTGCCGCCCTCGGTGCGCACGTTGAACTGCGCCGGGCCTGTGCCCTTCGTGGTGATGATGTTGATGACGCCGCCGATGGCGTCCGAGCCGTAGAGCGCGCTTTGCGGGCCTTTCAGCACCTCGATGTGGTCGATGGTGCTCGGCGCCAACATCGAGAAATCGAAATCGCCGCTGGCGGCGGTGGGGTCGTTGATGCGGATGCCGTCGATCATCACCAGGGTCTGGCCGGTATTGGCGCCGCGCAGCCGGACGATGGTGGTCGAACCCGGCCCGCCGGTCTCGGTGATATCCAGCCCCGGCACGGTTCGCAGCGCGTCGACCAGCGAGCCGGGATTGGTGGTCGCGATGGTGGCGTCTGTTGACGACGCTGATCGAACTGCCGGTATGGCTGATCGGCTCGGCGTGCGGTCTGCCGTAACGACCAGGTCGGGAAGTCGCTCGGGGCTGGATTGGGCGAAGGCTGCGCCGCCACAACCAAACAGCGCAAAAACAACCGCCGGACCGGCAGCAAAGGCTCGGTAACGCATCATGACCCCTTCCGTCGACCCACCGTCGAACGAGTTGCAACTCGTCACCGGCCGGTCTCCTGGCTCGCGGTCGTTATCCGGATCCGCCTTCCCGGATTTGCACGGCAAATCCAGTGGCCTTCAGCGCGAGGTGCGCAGTGTGGATCGCGAATGACCGCTTACAGTTGCGGGGGCAGCTGCGGCATTGGGGATAAATCCCCGCACCGCATTCTCGTTTCACCTCCTTGCGGAGGCACCGATGACCGGATTAGACAAGCACAGCATGGCGCCTCACGCAACTGGCAACCTGACGCGCCGCGGTAGCCGGCAATGAATGGGAACGGAAGACCAGAAGCGCGCATGATCAGCCCGCCGGATTTCGATCAGGAGTTTCGTGAGCGGCTGCGCGACCTCGTGGTCTGGCGCCGCGACGTCCGTCGTTTCCGGCGCGACCCGCTTCCCGAGGGGATGCTGGATCGCCTGTTGCAGCTCGCCTGTCTCGCGCCGTCGGTCGGACTGAGCCAGCCCTGGCGCTTCGTTATTGTCGACAGCGTTGCGCGACGCGAAGCCGTCAAGCAATCCTTCAGGACCTGCAACGCGCAAGCGTTGTCGGATCAGGCCACCGAACGCGCTTCGCTGTATGCCCGGCTGAAACTCGAAGGACTGGACGACGCGCCGTGCCATGTCGCGGTGTTCGCCGACCGTTCAACCAGCCAGGGGCACGGCCTCGGAAGATTGACGATGCCCGAGATGATCCAGTATTCCGCGGTGCTCGCGGTTCATACCCTGTGGCTGGCGGCGCGCGCCGAAGGGATCGGCGTCGGCTGGCTCTCCATCCTGGAACCTTCCCGGGTCGCCGCCATCCTTGACGTCCCGCCGGCCTGGGCCTTCATCGGCTATTTCTGCATCGGCTATCCCGCCGAGGAATGCGACACCCCGGCCCTCGAGCAGGCCGGCTGGGAAACCCGCCGGCCGGCTGCGGAAGCGGTGCTCTACCGCTGATCAGGTAGTTCGCCGCGGGCGCAACGAAACAGTTCGTTAACGCTCTGTTGAACTAAGGCGCGTAATTTATGGGCAGTGCCGGGATGATCGGATCGGGCGTCCGATCACGCGTGCCCGCGATCTCGCTTCGAGATCCATCAAAATATGAAGCTGGGGAACACGGAAATGCCGGAGCTTGCCGAGGAAGAGCCGGCGCATCTGACCCGTCTCTTCGAGGAAGCCCTCAACAATCTGTCGCTGGGTCTCATCGTGTTCGACCGCGAGCGCCATGTGGTGTTTTGCAACAAGCGCTATATGGAAATCTACGGACTTGCCCCGGACCAGGTCAAACCCGGCACCCCGATCAGCGACCTGATCCAGCACCGGCTGAATCTGGGGCTCAAGATAAGCTCCAAGCCCGACGAGTATATCCGCCAGCGAATGGGAAAGGCCGTCGAGCCGATCAGCAGCATTCATGAATTTCGCGACGGCCGGATCATCGCCTACACCATTCGCCCGATGCCGGGCGGTGGCGGAATGGCCACGCACGAGGATATCACCGAGCGCGAGGAACTGAATGCGCGGCTGAAGAAACAGTACGAACTCGGCAAGGCGCAGGAAGAAAGCTTGCGGATCCGCAACCTGCAATTCGACACCGCCATCAACAACATGTCGCAGGGCCTGTGTTTCTTCGACGCGTCGCATCGCCTGATCGTATGCAATGATCGCTTCATCGAGATGTACGGGCTGCCGCCCGAACGGGTCGGTCCCGGCACGCCGCTGACCGATATCGTCGACATGCGCTTCGAAGCCGGCAGCGTGCCCGAGATGTCGCGGGACGAGTACTTCACCTGGCGCAGCAATGTCGCGGTGTCGAACGTCGCTTCTGACAGCATCTTCGAGCTCAAGGACGGCCGCGTCTACGAAATCCGCCATCGCCCGATGCCCGACCGGGGCTGGGTCGCGACCCATGAGGACATCACCGAGCAGCGCCGATCCAAAATCCGGGTCGAGCACATGGCGCACCACGATGCCCTCACCGATCTCGCCAACCGCGTGCTGCTCAACGAGCGGCTGGAACAGGCGCTCGGCCGGGTCCAGGGCGATGAAATGGTCGCGATCCATCACCTCGATCTCGACCAGTTCAAGGCGGTGAACGATACGCTGGGCCATCCCGGCGGCGACAAATTGTTGAAGATGGTCGCGGACCGGTTGCGGCGGCTGGTGCGCGAGAACGACACCGTCGCACGGATGGGCGGCGACGAATTCGCCATCGTGCAGGTCGCGGCGGATCGCGCCAAGGCGACATGTCTGGCGCAGCGCATCATCAACTCGATCAGCGAGACTTACGACATCGACGGTCACCAGGCGGTGATCGGCACCAGCGTCGGCATCGCGGTCGGCCCCATCGACGGACTGACGCCCGACGAACTCTTGCGCAACGCCGACCTGGCGCTGTACCGGGCAAAAGGCGACGGCCGCGGCACTTTCCGCTTCTTCGAGCCGGGCATGGACCTGCAGATGCAGGCCCGACGCATCATGGAGCAGGATCTGCGCCGGGCACTGCCAGCGGGGGAATTCGAACTGCACTACCAGCCCATCGTCAACCTGGCCGACAACGCCATCAGCGGCTTCGAAGCCCTGATCCGCTGGAATCATCCGCGGCAGGGGGTGGTTGCTCCCAACACTTTCATTCCGCTGGCGGAAGAGATCGGCCTCATCGTCCCGATCGGCGCCTGGGTGATCCGGCAGGCCTGTGCCACCGCGGCACGTTGGCCGGAACACCTTCATGTCGCCGTCAATATCTCGCCGGTCCAGTTCCGCAATCCCGGGCTGATGCAGGCCATCATCGGCGCGCTGGCGGCCTCGGGTCTGCCGGCGACCCGGCTCGAAATCGAAATTACCGAGCGCGTGCTATTGCAGGACCCGGAACTCGACGCTCGCCACCCTTCACGAATTGCGCTCGCTCGGCGTGCGCATCGCCCTGGACGATTTCGGCATCGGATATTCCTCGCTGACCTACCTGCAGTGCTTCCCGTTCGACAAGATCAAGATCGACCGCTCGTTCGTCAAAAACATCGTGGAAAATTCTGGCTCGCTCAACATCGTGCGCGCGCTGGCGTCGCTCGCCAGCGGGCTCGGCATGAAGGCCACCGCCGAAGGCGTCGAAACCAAGGAACAGCTCGACCGCATCACCGCGGAAGGCTGCACCGAAATGCAGGGCTTTCTGTTCAGCCAGCCGCTGCCCGCCGCCGAGATCGAGCGGCTGTTTTTCCCCGGACATCGCGACGGGATCGTCGCGGCGTAGCGGCATTTGCCGCCGCTAACGCCGTTACCGTGGGTCCATTTGCGCGAAGTGCAGCAGCACACCCGCCGGGTCGATAACGTGGGTGACGAGCGCGCCGTAATCCTCGCGCCTCGGCGCACGGACCGTGACGTTTTCGAAGCCGCCCTCTCGCTTGACCCGCTCGGCAACCTCATGCCAGCCCGCGGCGTCATCGACGACCAGATGAACCGCCGTGTTGTCGGCCCATTCCTTCACGTAATATTTCTGCAGGTAAATATGGGAAGCGCCCAATTCGACGAAGGCCAGCCTGTCGTCCAGAAACCGTACCTGCCAGCCCATCCGGCGATAGAAGTCGACCGACTGGGCCAGATCCCTGGTCGGCAGGAACACGCGCTGATCGGTGACGGTTGGCATGGTGTTACAACAATCGCTTGAGCCGCGTTGCAACATCGAGATTGACGGCACCGGGCGGCGGCTGCCCGGCAATAATCGCCCGCACCTGCCCGACCGTATCGAACGCCTGATGCTCGATGGCCGAGGGTGTCAGGCCGCCGGTATGCGGCGTCGCTATGACATTCGTGTGGCGCGCCAGTTCCAGCGACGGCAACTGATCGGCGGCGCGGCCGACATCCATCGCCGCGCCGGCGATCCGTTTTTCATCGAGCGCCGCCGTCAATGCCGCCTCTTCGACCAGATTGCCGCGTGACAGGTTGATGAAGAAGGCGTCACGCCGCATCGCGGCGAAGGCCGCGGCGTTCATCAGGTTTTCCGTCGCATCGGTCGCTACCGCAAGGCAGACCACGAAATCGGATTCCTTGAGCAGCGTTTCGAACGACACCTGCCGGACGTCGGGATCGGCGATCGTCTTGTAGGGATCGGTGGAAAGAATGGTCATGCCGAACGCCCTGGCCAGTTTCGCCATGTGCTCGGCGATCACGCCGTAACCGATCAGACCGACGGTCGAGCCCTGCAATTGCCGCCCCATCCGCGGCACCGGCAACTCGCCCGACCGGTAGGCAACGACCGCGGCGGAGACGTCCCGCGCCAGATCGATCATCATGCCGAACCCGAGTTCCGCCACCGATGCGACGAATCCCGGAGTCGCATGGGTCACCAGGATGCCGTGGCGGCTCGCCGTGTCGACGTCGACATTGCGGATATCGACCGCGCAACGCAGAAACGCAGCGAGATCAGGCGCGTGGTCGAAGAAGCCGGCGTATCCCGGCGTGGCGCGGTCGGAGACGACAATGGCGCAGCCCTGGGCGTGGAGCGTCAGCCCGTCCGCGTCCAGCACCGCATCGGTCGGATTGACGACGACCTCGGCCATCTCGCGCAATGCCGCCAGCGCGCGCGGCCCGTAGTAGTTCGCCAGCGCCGCAGGCGTGTGGGTGAGGAAGACGCGCGGCCGGGTCATGCGATGGTCAGCGCCTGGCCGGTTTCGGACGATCGCAGCAACGCGTCGATCAGCAGATGAACATTGAGCGCTTCGCGCCCGCTGACCACAGGCTCCCTGCGCTGTTCGATGGCGTCGAGAAAATCGCTGATCAGCGCCTTGTGGGCTTCATGGGAAAACGCCATCGGATCGGCGCCGCCGCTCTTCGAACTCGGCGCCCTCGTGGCGCAGCACCCGGCCGTCGCGGTAATAGACCACGAGCGACTCGGCCTCCAGCACGGCGGTGCCCCTGGTGCAGGCCAGTTCGATCCTTTCCGGAAAGCCCGGATAGGCCACCGTGGTGGCATCGATGGTGCCGATGGCGCCGTTGCGGAAACCGACCGCGGCGGCGACGATGTCCTCGGTATCGATGGTCCGTTGCGGCGATGTCTTCGCCATCGCCGCAACCCGCGCGATCGGCCCGGTCAAGCTCTGGAACAGATCGAGGGTATGGATGGCCTGGGTGATCAGAACGCCGCCGCCGTCGCGCGCCTTCATGCCGCGGCCGGGCTCGGCATAATATTCCGGCGTGCGCCACCACCGGATCGAAGCCGAGGCGGAAATCAATTCGCCGAGTTCCCCGCTCTGCACGATGGACATCAGCTTGCGCGACGCCACCCGAAACCGGTGCTGCAGCATCACGGCGAAGCGCCGGTTGGCCTTGGCCATCGCATCGATCGATTGGCGGGCGCGCTCGACGGTAACATCGAGCGGCTTTTCCACCAGCACGTGCTTGCCGGCCGCCGCGCAGCGCAGCACCGGGTCGCGGTGCGCCATCGGCGGCGTCAATAGCACCACCGCGTCAACCTTCGGATCGGCCAGCACCGCATCGAAATCGCCGGTGACCGGCAGATCAGGGTGGAGTTTTGCGAACGACTCCCGCCGCGCCGGGGTCGGCGAGTAGCAGGCCACGATCCGGGCACGATCCCCGAGTTCGCGAAGGGCCGCTATATGGGGTTTGTGGGCCATGCCGAGCCCGACTACCGCAACTCCGATCGTCATACCTTGAACTCCACGCCGCGCGTTTCCCCGGGAGGGGACGCATTACCCGATTCCAGCGTCATTGGATTATCGCCTGCACGGATCACTCGTGTCCAGCGACCGGCTTGACGCGGTAAGGTTCTTCAAGGAATTTGACGGTCTCGGAATCGAGCGTGATTTCGAGCGCCTTCATCGCATCGTCGAGATGCGGCATCTTGGTCGCCCCGACGATCGGCGCGGTGATGCCGGGTTTGCCGAGGATCCAGGCCAGCGCCACGGTCGCACGCGAGACGCCGAGCCGTTTCGCCACCTGCTCGACCCGATCGGCGATCACGGCATCCTCGTCATCGACCCCAAGCCGCATCACTTTTGTCATCTTGTCGGTCGAGCCGCGCAAGGTGACACCGTTTTTCGACGTATTGCCGGCGAGAAAGCCCCGCGCGTTCGGCGAATACGGCGTGATCGCGATGCCCTCGCTGCGACACAATGGAATCATCTCGCGCTCCTCCTCGCGATAGACCAGGTTGTACAGGTTCTGCATCGAGACGAATTGCGACAGGCCGCGCTCGCGCTGCAGCGTCAGCATCTTGGCAAACTGCCAGGCAAACATCGAGGACGCCCCGAGATAGAGCGCCTTGCCCGCCTTGACCACGTCATGCAGCGCCTCGAGGGTCTCTTCCATGCCGGTGCCGTAATCCAGCCGGTGGATCACATAAAGATCGACATAGTCGGTCTTGAGCCGCCGCAACGAGGCATCGATCAATTCCATGATGTGCTTGCGGGACAGGCCCTGCTGGTTGGGTCCGGGACCCATCGGCCGGCAGACTTTTGTCGCGATCACCACCTCGTCGCGCCGCGCCAGCTCCTTCAGCGCGCGACCGGTGACGTCCTCGCTCGCGCCATGGGAATACAGATCCGCGGTATCGAAATAGTTGATGCCCTTTTCCAGCGCCTCCTTGAAGAATGGCCGGGAAGCCTGGTCGTCCAGCACCCATTCATGCCAGGCCGTATCGCCATACGACATGCAGCCGAAGCACAGCCGGGACACCTTGATGCCGGATGATCCATAACGGACATATTGCAAGTGACGTCTCCCTTTGGTTTTGCCGTGCGGCCGTTCGTCGCCGGCAGTTCGCGGCAAACCTCACATTTTTCCCGATGCGTTGCCAGTGCAAACGCCGCTAAACGGAACACAAATCGGGCTCGCGGCTTAACATCCATATCCGGCATCGATTTCCATAGTGCGGGGCCCGCCATCAACACTTTCAACTCCAAAAATACCGGGCAAGACGATCTGCGTGGTGGACGCTCGCCGTGGTTCGCCGGCCTCGCGCCTTCGCTCAGACCTCCGCTTACCGGCGATCTGCGCTGCGACGTGCTGATCGTCGGATGCGGCATTACCGGCGCGATGATGGCCGAGCAGCTCACCCATCAGGGGTTCGACGTCGTCATCGTCGACCGTGAACTTCCCGGCCGTGGCAGCACCGCGGCGAGCACCTCGATGCTGTTGTGGGAGATCGACCGGTCATTGAGCGAACTGACCGACGCCTACGGCTTCGAGCGCGCCGCACGCGCCTACCAGGCCAGTTACCAGGCGGTCCAGGGGTTGAAATCCCTGGTGCAGCGGCTCGGCCTGCCGTGCGAATTGCGGGACAAGGATTCGCTGTATCTTGCCGCCGGCGACAGCAGCAAGGAACTGATCGGGGAGCATGCGCTGCGTCAGCGCGCCGGCTTGCCCGGAATATTTCTCGACCACCGGGCGCTATTGAGCGAGTTCGAAATCGCCCGCGCCGGCGGCATCGTTTCGCCCGGATCCGCCGATGCCGATCCGGTGCAACTGGCGGGCGGCTTGCTGCAAACCGCCGTCAGGCGCGGGGCGCGTATGTTCGAGGCCGAGACCCTCGCATTCGATGCCGCGTCGGATTCGGTTGGCGTCACGCTCAGAAGCGGCGGCATGATCGAGGCCCGCCATGTCGTGCTGGCGACCGGTTACGTGATGCCCGGTATCGTGCATGCGACGATTCAGAAGCCGTCGTCGAGCTGGGCGATCGCGACAACGCCGCAGCCGCAAAATATCTGGAAGGATGCCGCGCTGATCTGGGAGGACAGCAAGGACTATCTCTACGCGCGGACAACCGTTGCGGGACGCCTCATCATCGGCGGCGAAGACAGCGAGGCCATCACCGAGCCGGAAGCGCGTGATGCACTGATTGCGGAAAAATCCCGCCGGCTGACGCAAAGGCTCAAGGCGCTGTGGCCCCGCGCGGAGCTCGACGTCGAATTTCACTGGGCCGGCACCTTCGACACCACAAGTGACGGGTTGCCGCTGATCGGTCCGGTGCCTGGCGTCCACGGCATCCATGCCGCCTATGGCTATGGCGGCAACGGCATCACCTTCAGCTATCTTGCCGCGCAACTGATCGGCGGATTGATCGCCGGCGCGCATTCCCCGCTGCTGGACGATTTCGCGCTGGATCGGGATGGGCCGTAGAATGTCCGCGAGTCGTCCTGACATTGGCCGCGATGACGCCGGGCGCGTCCATTGACTTGGGTCCCGGGATTGTTAGCATACAAGTGAATTTTGAGGCCCCTTACCAGGGTTCTGCCGAGGTTCTGCAATGAAACCCGCGCCGTTCATCCGACATGTCCCGCGGACGGTCGAACAGGCTGTTGCCGCGCTGGCCGAGTTCGCCCCGCTGGAAGGGCGCATTCTGGCCGGCGGCCAAAGCCTGGTGCCGATCATGGCGTTCCGGATGGCACGGCCGGCGCATCTGATTGATATCAACGAGGTCGAGGGCCTCGACCGGCTCGCCGTCGAGGGAGACATACTCGCGATCGGTGCACGGGTACGGCATGCCGCCTTCCACAAGCCGGTCGTTGCGGGTCCGCTGGGCGACTTGCTCAGCTTTGTCGCCCGCCACATCGCCCACTACCCGATCCGCATGCGCGGCACGTTTTGTGGCAGCCTGGCGCATGCCGATCCATCCTCGGAATGGTGCCTGGTGTCGGCAACGTTGGGTGCCAAACTGGTGGCCAGAAGCGTGCGCGGCGAGCGCGTTATCGATGTCGGCGATTTTCTCGAAGGCATCATGTCGACCTCGCTCAGGGAATACGAACTCTTGGCCGAGGCGCGGCTACCGCTGCCGCCGGCCGATACCAAATTCGGCTTCTATGAATTCAGCCGCCGTGCCGGCGATTTCGCCATGGCGGCGGCGCTGGCCGGCTACCGCGTTGTCGACGGCGTCATGGCGGAGGCCCGTCTCGGCATCGGCGGCGCCGAAGCGGCGCCGCGCCGCATCGCGGAGGCCGAGGCGCTGTTGAATGGTCAGCCACCGGTCACTGAAGCGTTTCGCGCCGCAGCGGAAGCCGCGGCCGACGCCATCGATCCGCTCGAGGACATCCAGACGTCAGGTGAATACCGCCGCGACCTGGTGCGCGCCGTCGCCCGCCGCGCGCTGGAACGAACCGTGCCATGACGGCCCACGCCACCGGTACCCGTTGGGTGGGACGCTCGATCCGGCGACTGGAGGACCCTGCCCTCGTCACCGGCCAGGGCCGCTTCACCGCGGATCTGGCCGCCACCCATTGGGTGCGGTTCGTTCGCAGCCCGGTCGCCGCCGGACGCATCGGGAAGATCACGGCACCCGCGGGCGCGCACGATCATCACCGCCGCCGATCTCAAGGCGCTGAAACCGATCCGGCCGATGCTGCACAAGTTCAACTATGTTCCGGTCGGCCAGCCCATCCTCGCCGATGGCGTGGTGCGCTTTGCCGGCGAGCCGATCGCCGCGGTGTTCGCCGCAAGCAAGGACCAGGCGGAAGACCTTTGCGACCAGGTCGAGGTCGAAATCGCCGAAACGGCTGCGCTGATCGACGGCTGCGATGCCCTGGCCGAAGGCGCGCCGCTGGTGCATGCCGAGGCCGCCGGCAATGTCATCGTCGAAGGTGTCATCACCACGCCGGGCTTTGGCGAGGTGTGGAAGCGCGCCCACACCGTGATCCGCGTCGATGGCCGCTCGCGCCGGCAAAATGCCACGCCGATGGAGGCGCGCGCCGGCCACGCCGCGTTCGACGCCTCATCCGGCCGGGTAACGCTCACCTGCACCACCCAGATGCCGCATCTGACCCGCACCGCTATCGCCGATCTCATCGGCATGCCGGAGAGCGACCTGCGCGTCATTGCCCCCGACGTCGGCGGCGGCTTTGGGCAGAAGATGTCACTGGCGCCGGAATACGTCCTCCTGGTCTGGCTGGCGCGACACCTGCGCGCTTCCGTCGCCTGGACCGAGGACCGCCGCGAAAACCTGATCGCGGGTTTTCACAGCCGCGATCAGCACGTCGAGCTCGAGGGGGCTTTCGATGCCAACGCCAGACTGATCGCGCTCTCCGCCGACGTCATCGCCAATATCGGCGCCTACTCCTGCTTTCCCACCACCTGCGGCGTCGAGCCGCTGATGGCGCTGGCCGAACTGCCTGGCCCCTATGATGTCAGGGCATACAGCTGCCGGTCGCGCGGGGTGCTGACCCATACCTGCCCGATGGCGCCCTATCGCGGCGTGTCGCGCCCGGTCATCACCTTTGTGCTGGAGCGGCTGATGGACAAGGCGGCCGCCGACTTCGGGATCGAGCCGACCGAAATCCGCCGCCGCAACCTGATCGACAGGTTTCCCTACACGTCCGCGACCGGCCTCGTATTCGACGACGGCACCTACAAGGAGACCATGGAGATGGCGGTCAAGGCCATCGACCTTGCGGCGTTTCGGGCGCGGCAGCAGCAGGCGCGCGACAACGGCCGTCATCTCGGCATCGGCTTTGCGACGTTTTCCGAGCGCACCGGTTACGGCAGCCCGGCATTTGCCGCGCGCGGCATGGAGATCACGCCGGGCTGGGAAACCGTGCACCTGACCATCGACCCATCGGGTTACGTCGAGGCGCGGATCGGCTCTTCGCCCCATGGCCAGGGACTGCGCACCACGCTGGCGCAAATCATCGCCGACGAGATCGGCGTTGACCCGCAATTCATCAAGGTGGTGCACGGCGACACCGATCGGGCTCCCTACGGCTGGGGCACGTTCGCCAGCCGCTCGCTGGTGATTTCGGGCGGCGCCAGCCTGATCGCGGCGCGCAAGATGCGCGAAAAACTGCTGAAACTCGCCAGCCATATGCTGGAAGCCTCCGCCGGCGACATCCTGCTGAAGTCGGGATCGGCGCAAGTGATCGGCACCGACCGGTCGATTCCGATCGCGACGCTGGCGCGCGCCGCCTATCACCAGACCCATATCTTTAAGTGGCGGGATCGAGCCTGGTTTGACCGAGACCGGCAACTACGATCCGCCGGGCACCTTTTCCAACGCCTGCCATGTCGCCGTCGTCGAGGTCGACGTCGAAACCGGCCGGGTCGAGCTGGAAAAATTCCTGGTCGCCGAGGATGCCGGACTGATCATCAATCCGATGATCGCCGACGGCCAGGTCCATGGCGGCGTGGCGCAGGGCATCGGCAATGCGTTGCTGGAAGAGATCATCTATGACGAGACCGGCAACATCCTGACCAGCACGCTGGCGGATTTCTTGCCGCCCACGGCGCGCGAAATTCCGCCGATCGAGCTGCACCATATCGAAACCCTGACCGGCAATTCGCTCACCAAGGCCAAGGGGCTGGGCGAAGGCGGCGCCATCGGCGCACCCGCGGCGGTGATCAATGCGGTCAACGACGCGCTGTCGCCGTTCGGCTGTCACCATCGACGAGATGCCGGCAACACCGCAGCGTATCCGCGCGGCGCTGCGAAAGGGCGGAAAAGCCCCATGAGCGACAAGACAGACATCAGGCTCACCATCAACGGCCGCGATTATGCGATTCATGTCGAGGCGCGGCGCACCCTGGCCGACGCGATCCGCGAGGAATGTGGGCAGACCGGCACCCATATCGGCTGCGAACACGGCGTCTGCGGCGCCTGCACCGTCATCGTCGACGGCGAGCCGGTGCGTTCCTGCCTGATGTTCGCGGTACAGGCTGCCGGCAAGGCCATCCGCACCGTCGAGGGCCTGGCCGATGGCGAGACGATGCATCCGATGCAGCGTGCCTTCATGGAGCACCACGGCCTGCAATGCGGGTTCTGTACGCCGGGATTCCTGATGCTGGCGGTGGGCGTGCTGGAGCGCGAGCCCGATATCAGCGACGACGACCTGCTCGACGTGCTCGCGTCCAACCTGTGCCGCTGCACCGGCTACCAGAATATCATCAAGGCGGTACGCGCCGCCGCCGTCGAGATGCGGCAGAAATGACGCGGAGGCTGGCGGCATGAGCGACGCCAACCAAACCACCACCAAGCGTCCCTATGTCGGCCGCTCGGTGCTGCGCAAGGAAGACGAACCGCTGCTGAAAGGCCGCGGCCGGTTCGCCGCCGATATCAATTTCCCCAACCAGTTGCATATGCGGGTGGTGCGCTCGACTTTTGCCCACGGCAGGCTGCTCTCGGTCGATCTGAAGCCGGCGCTGGCGATTCCCGGCGTGCATGCGGCCTGGAGTTTCGCCGACGTCGCCGACATCCCGCCAATCGATTTTCGCCTGACCAAACTCGCCGCGCTCGCGCTCTATCGCCAGACCATTCTCGCCCGCGACCGGGTGCGCTATGTCGGCGACCCCGTCGCCGTGGTGTTCGCCGACGATCCGTATCTGGCCGAAGACGCCGCCGAGCATGTCGCCGTCGAGGTCGAGGAATTGCCGGCGCTGCTGCACGCCGACGCACCGCCCGGTGAATTCGCCGACGGGCTGTCGAGCGAGAGCGCGGTCATCCGCAAGGAATATGGCGACATCGATGCCGCGTTTCGCGACGCTCACGCCATCGTCAGCCTGTCGCTCGACATCGGCCGCCACTCCGGCGTGCCGCTGGAAACCCGCGGCGCCATTGGCCGCTACGATGCGGCGACCGACATGCTGGAAATGTACGGCGCCGCCAAGGTGCCGCACTGGAACCGGGACCAGATCGCCCGCATGCTGGGCCGGGCGCCCAACAGCGTAAACCTGTTCGAGGGCCACGTCGGCGGCGGCTTTGGCGTCCGCGGCGAACTTTATCCGGAAGACGTGCTGGTGTGTCTCGGCGCGCTGCGGCTCGGCCGGCCGGTGAAATGGATCGAGGACCGCCGCGAAAACCTGATCGCCACCAACCATTCCCGCCAGCAGACCCACCATGTACGCGCCGCCATCGACAGCCATGGCCGCATCCTCGCCATCGACGACGAGTTCTTTCACGACCAGGGCGGCTACATGCGCACCCACGCCGCCACCGTGCCCGATCTCGCCGCCGCGATGCTGCCGGGCCCCTACCGCGTGCCGTGCTACCGCGCCATCGGCCACATCCGCCTTACCAACAAGACCCCCGGCGGCACCTACCGCGCGCCCGGACGCTATGAGAGCACCTTCGTGCGCGAGCGGTTGCTCGACGCCATCGCCGCCAAAATCGGTATCGACGCCGTCGAGGTCCGGCGCCGCAACCTGATCGACAAGGGCCAGATGCCGCTTACCCGCAAGCTGGAAACCCTGGGCACCGATATCGTGCTCGATTCCGGCGACTACGCGCTGCTGCTGGACAAGGCGCTGGACGGGATCGGCTGGAGCGCGCTGCGAACGCAATTGCAGCAGCGGCGGCAAGCCGGTGAAATGGTCGGCGCGGGGATGGCCATGTTCGTCGAGAAGAGCGGCCTCGGTCCGTTCGACGGCGTTCGCATCACCGTCGACACCGAAGGCTTTGTCGAAGTCATCACCGGCGCCGCCTCGGTCGGCCAGGGTGTCGAGACCGTGATCGCGCAGATCTGCGCCGATGCGCTCGGCGTCGACTTCGAGCGCATCAGGGTCATCCATGGCCAGACCGACCGGATCGAAAAGGGCCTCGGCGCCTTCGCCTCCCGCGTCACGGTGATGACCGGCGAGGCCACGCGGCTGGCCGCGACCAAGCTGCGGCAGAAGGCGCTCAACGCCGCCGCCGAATTGATGCAGATGCCGCCCGACCAACTCGACATTGTCGACGGCGAGATCGTGTCGATCGACCGCAGTGGCGGCCCTTCGATGGCGCTCGGCGAAATCGCACGCGCGCTGGCGCCGGGCGGTAAAATTCCCGACGGTCGCGAAGCGGGCCTCGCCGCGGACGGCCTGTTCGAGTCGGCGCACATGAACTACCCCTATGGCGTTCACATCGCCGTGGTCCGCCTCGCCGAAGACACCGGCGCCGTCACCATCGAGCGCTACCTCGTCGCCTATGACGTCGGCAAGGCGGTCAATCCGATGCTGATCGAAGGCCAGATCGTCGGCGGCGCGGCGCAGGGCATCGGTGGCGCGCTCTTTGAAGAGTTTTGCTACGATGACCGCGGCGAGCCGCTGTCGGTGACCTTTGCCGACTACCTGATGCCGACCGCGCGCGAAGTGCCGCCGATCGACGTGATCATCCTGGAAGATGCGCCGAGCCCGCTCAACCCGATGGGCCTGAAAGGCGCCGGCGAAGGCGGCGCCAACGCCGCCGGCGCCGCCATCGCCGCGGCCATCGACGACGCGCTGGGACAACCGGGCGCGATTACGCGGCTGCCGGTGTACCCGCAGCAGATCATGGCGCTGCTGAAGCGAACGCGCGGCTAGGTCGCAGGCTTGTATGTCTATGACCTAGCGCGGCGTGCGCCAATCGCCGAGCACGACCAATCCGCGCGACCGGTCGGGCCGAACCACGACGCTGGCGTGGTTGCCGGCGTGCTGTCCACCGCTGAAAGTGAGCGGCGGCAGCACCCCGGTCGGAAAACCGCGCAGCGTCTCGATCGCCGCAACCAGTCCGGCGCGGCTGGCGCGGGCGCCCATCCGCTTGATGCCCTCGATCAAGACCGCTGCGGCCGCTACGGCCAACGGTGGCGCACGGACTGAGGTGTCATGGTCGGGGCGACCGGCCGGCAAAATCGGCAGCACCAGCCGCAATCGCTCGTCGCTCGCATCATTCAGCGCCAGCGCTTCGGCCGGTGCCGCAACGCTCACGGTGGCAAATCGTGCCGGCAATTGCGCCACGAGATCGACGGGATCGATGCCCGGCAGCGCCACAACGGCATCGGGCGCGGGTTCGATGGCGTTCAATTCGCCAAATGTCGCGTAGCGCAGGACGGTGGCGCCGGCGCGGGCTGCCTGGTCCGTGACCGCATCGGCAACGCCGCCCGCCGGCCCGATCACCGCGAGCCGATGGCGTCCGGCGTGCTCGGCGACGACTTCATCGACGAGGACCCGCATCTGATCCTCGATGGATGCCAGCAGATAGAACCGGTCGGCCTCCGGCCGCGCCGGGGTCGGCACCAGTGGTCCGATGACCGGCAGGCCTTCCAGATCCTCCATTGCGGCATCCGGGGCCGTCAGCGGCGCGACCATGGCAAACACCTGATCGCTCGCCGCCAAAGCGCGCAGCGAGGCCGCGGCATCTTCACCGGCGTCGCCCACGACGAGACGCAAGCGGCGGCCGTAAATCGGGCCCGCCTGCGTCAGCGCGGCCTCGAGGCCCGCACGCACGGCGCCGCCCCACGCGGCCCTTGGACCCGACAGCGGCAGCACGGTGCCGATCCGGATTTCGCCGGCGGCAACACCGGGATCGACATCGCGATCGGTGCCGAGCACGCGCAGATAACCCGCGAGTGCTGTGAATTGCGACGGCGTCAACTCGAAATACGGCATGCCGGCGCCAAGCCGGCGGCCGGCGGAATCGACGCCGTCGGCAAGCGCCCGCTTCAGCGTATCGTCGTCATAGCCAGGCCGGCCGGGAGCCGTGTCGCGCGGCGCGAACAGATTGCGGGCGTCGATCGGCGGAATCGCCACACCGCCTTCCCGCCCACCCACGCCATCGGGCCCGTGGCAGCCGGCACAGCGCCGTACGGCGGGCGGCAGAACCATTCTCGATCGACCGAATATCGCGACAATCGGATCCGTGGCTCTGCCGCTGTGAAAGAGGCGCCGACCAGCCGCCAGATCGTCGGCACCGGCCGATGACGACAGTCCGGCCAGGACAGCGCAGACACCAAGGACTGCGACACCGACACGCGTCACTTCGCCTCTGGCGTCTGCATCGCGATCACCGCGCGCGCGATCGCGGCCGGATCCGCCATGCCCTGGACCTTGGTCCAGGTTCCGGCCCCGACGTTGCCGATGATGACCGCGGTCGAGTGGTCGAGCGGATCGCTGACGTAGCCGGCGAGCCGGCGCAGCAGCGGATCGATCTCGGACGGCGCGCCGGTCAGGAAATACCCAGCCGGGCTTGACCGCGAAATTGTCGGCGAATTTCTTCAGTTGCTCCGGCCGGTCGAAGCCCGGATCGACCGAGAGCGAAATCATGCTCACGGAACGACCGACCCGGTCACCCAGCAGGTTCTGGACCCGCACCATGTTGGCGGTGATCATCGGACAGGTATCCTGGCAGGTGGTCAGCATGAAATTGATCACCACGGTCTTGCCGGCCACGAGGTCGTCGAAGAAATGCACCGCCTTGCCGTCCTGGGTCAGCAACAGCGGATTTTGCATATAGGATTGTGCGGCACGCGACGGATCGACCACCGCGGCGGCCGGCGCCGGCGCCGGCCGGCCGCCGACCAACGTGTCGCGAACCGATGTCGGGATCGTTGCCGTCGAGACGGGTCCAGCCGCCGGCCTTGTCGTTGTGGATCAGCACCAGCGGAACATGATCGACGGGATTGCCCAGCGGCTGGCCGAGCTTTCGCGCCAGCCTCGCGATATCCGGCAGCGCGCCGGTGACGAAGGTCCAGCCCGGGCCGCGCATCGAACTGGGCGCCGAAGGCCTTGAGCCTGGCCGGCGTGTCCGTTACCGGATCGATCGAGATCGAGATCAAATCGCAGGTCGGCGCCGATGCGCGCGCGCGAGATCCTGCTGGACCACGCCGAAATTCGGCGGCCAGCGGCAAACAGATAGGTGGTGCAGGTGGTGTAGACGAACTGGATCGCGACGGTGCGCCCGCGAACCAGGTCGCTGTAGAAGTTGAGCCGCTTGCCGTCCTGGTCGAGCACCGGCACGTCGAGTTCCGCGACCACCGGCTCCGCGCCCTGCGGCACGGAGCTCTGCTGGGCCGTGCCCGGCGCATCGGTCACCGGCGCCCTGCTCGCCAGGAGCCGGCCCGGCCCTATCACCCATAGCGACATCAGCAACGCCGCGAGCAGCCCGCCGACAAAGGCAACGACGACATCCTTTCTCATGCGACGGTCCTTTCGTCCTCGACCGGTGCGGTGTGCCGGCGGCGCCAGAACGGCGCCTCACGCCAGCGTCGCTCCGCGGCGTAATATCGCGCCCTTTCACCGAGATAGTCGAGCCAGCGCTGTTCGCGTCGCGCCATCTCGGCGGCGAATGCGGCGCGGTCGCCGCCCAGCAGCTGCGCCGCGGCGGTGGCGGCGTCGACGCCGCTCGTCATCGCCACCAAAATCCCTTCCGACGACAACGGGTCCTGGGTCGCGGCGGCGTCGCCGATCGCCAGCCAGTCGGCATCGCCGAACCGCGTCAGCCGGCCGCTCGCCGCGGCGACGATCGACCGGCGGACCGGCGAGGCCGGCGCCGTAACCGGCCACCCGCGCCGCGGTATGGGTCGCCGCCATCAAGCCGTCGAACCAGGCCTGCGGCGATGTCATCGACGTGCGCACCAGATCGGAGTCGGTCATGAAGGCGACTGCCAGCCGATGCTGCGGCAACGGCGCCGAATACCACCAGCCGCCTTCGGCGGCCTCCACCAGCGTTGCCGCGGCTCCGGCTCGGCATCCGGCCGGCGCACCACATAGCCGATGATCGCCACCATGCGGTCGAGCGCTTGCCGCGCCACGCCGCGCTGACGCGCGAACAGCGCGCGGCGCGGCCGGAGCCATCCAGCACCAGCCGCGCCGCGATCTTGCCGCCGCCGGCCAGCCCCAGGCGAAACCCGCCGCCGGCGAGCGACGTCGAATTCGATCACCGCGTTGCCGGCCACGAGCCGCGCGCCGGCGGCGCGCGCCGCCTCGCGCAGCAGCGCATCGAAGCGGCGGCGGTCGATATGCCAGCCATGGCCGTATCTGCTGAACAGGAAATCGCGGCCCCACGGCTCCGCCTCGCCCCATGCGGCAAAGCTTCCGACCGAAGGCAGAAAGCCTTCCGCCTCGACAGTCGCGCCGCAGATCGAGCCGATCGAGCACGGCGCGAACCGACGGCGGCAGGGTCTCCCCGACCGGCGGACGCGGCCGACCGGCTTCGATCATCACGACGGAGACGCCGAGCCGCGCCAGCGCCAGCGCCGCGGCGGCGCCGGCCGGGCCCGCCGCCGACGATCGCGACATCCGCCCGCGCCGGCAAGCTCGATCGCATCGCGCGCGCTCCCGTTCAATGCGGGGTGCCCATGCCCCAGACCTTGCCATCGGCGCGGCGATAGATCCGATGCACCGGCAGCGGCGGCCGCTTCGCGCGGCTTGCGCAACACGTCATCGCCATCGGCTTCTTCTCCGGCTCCTCCAACGGGCACCCGCCATCGATCCATTGCGCCAACACGTTGCCGCATGTCAGTCCGCCGGTGTCGGGCAC
Source organism: uncultured Alphaproteobacteria bacterium (assembly GCA_963710235.1). Classification (GTDB taxonomy): domain Bacteria; phylum Pseudomonadota; class Alphaproteobacteria; order Rhizobiales; family Xanthobacteraceae; genus Bradyrhizobium. The sequence continues at coordinate 53,640 of CAVPZI010000004.1, read as the reverse complement.
GATGGAGCGGAACGCGCGTCGCCATGTCGCCATTGCCGGCCAGCAGGCTGCTGCTGATCGGGCTGGCGATGGAATCGAACGGCACGATCCAGCCGTTGTCGGGATCGGCGAGCGCCGCCATCAGCGCGCGATTGCCCTGCTCGAACCACCAGTGCAACGGTTCGGTGCGCTTGCCGGGCTTTTTCTTCTTGTCGGGCTCCGGGCCGGTCAACCGGACGTTATGGCCCGCTTCGCCGACCTGACGCTGGCGCAGGGTGTCGATTACATAGTCCATTCCTTCCAGGATGGTCTTGGTCTTCTTCGGGTTCGGCAGCCAGCGAACCGCACCAGTCGCGCAACAACTGCTCCTCGTCCGCGGTGAACACATGGAACATCGGCCCGCGGAAACTGGTCAGTTCGAAGAACGGACTGATCTCGGGCCGTCCCGGCACGATCAGGCCGGACTTCTGCAACTCGACCATCATCCCGGCCGGATCGAGGAACCAGTCGTTGATCGCGGCATTGCCGAGATTTTCTGCCCATGGGTCTGGCTGGCGAAGGGCGCCTTCTTGGTGATGAGCGCCTGGACCTGGGTGGCGAGGGTGTTGCCCTGCAGTTGAGCCTGCATGGCGTTGAAGAGATTGCCGAGCGTGCCGAACGTGACGTAACCGGTCCAGATCCGCTCCCAGACCTTGCGCATCGCGGCCTCGCCCTCGGTGGCGCGCACCCGGTCGAGAAAGATCTGGATCGCCCGCTTCGCCAGCGCGCCATGGCCGACCGCCGCGTTGTCGATGCCGACGTGAAGCGAATAGTACAACGGATCGATGCCGAATGCCTCGAGCGTGTTCACGGTCGAGACCAGCGCGATCGAAGACCATTCGAGATACAGCGTCATGCCGAGAATCTCGGGCAGGAAATCATCGTCGAACTGCGAGATCGCCAGCAGGAAACACGGCTGCGTATAGGCTTCGTCGAGCAGGCGCGGTTCGTCGGCATAGGCGCGGGTGTAGAGGTCCGGCAGATAGAAGTGCAGGCTTTTCAAAAGGTCGGTGTAAACATTGGCGTGGTTCTGCGCGGTCTCGCCGTCACCGAGTTCGTCCTGCCGGATCTGCGCCAATAGTTCGCCGACTTCGTCGACCGGCCCGTCTGGAACCGCGCGGCGCAGCCACGCACCGTCGAGCTGGTTGAACGGCGCCATCTGGAGTATTTGATACGCCTGCTTGTCGCGGTTGCTCGCGGTCAGATAGTTGGGCGCTCCGAACTCCGGACTGGCGAGCATGTTGGGATTGGCCGTGGCCTGGTTGTCCCGCACGTAATTGGCGTAGATCAGCTCCATCCGGGCGTCGAACGCGGCCGGGCTGTAGGGGAAGAAGCTCCAGACCTCGTCGGAATCGAACTGCTGCATGTTCTGGCGGCCCTGGGCCAGGTATCCGTGGACCAGTTGCCGCGCCCGCGGCAGGAAGTCCGGATAGGAGTTGATGTTCATCAGATAATAGAAGAAATCGCGCTCGGTGCTGCCGTAATACGGCGAGCGCTCGGTCTCCACATAGACCGTCTGGCCGTTGCCGACCTCGCGCTTGACCACGAAGCCGAAATGCGACCACGCACTGACCATCGCATTGTCGATGCCCGGCGAAACGCTGGGGATGCCGCGTGCCCACGGCACCCGCACCGACAGCGCCCGGGCGAGGCTGCCTTCGGCGGTCGCGGTGTAGTCCGCCAGCACGGCGTCGAGTTCGGCTTCCGACACCACGTCGTCGGGCCGCGCGCTCGGCCACCAGTTGGTGTTGCACTCGGCGAAGTCGGATTGCCAGGGTAACGCCATGTGGCGGGTGATCCCGCCGGGCGGCGTGACGTTGGCGTCGATGCGGCATGGACCCGACCACAGCGCCGGATCGGTCGCGATGTAGGTGATCTCGATGCCCGGATAGAACGGCGCGCCGACGCAGGGTTCGAACGCAGCGCGGTTCAGCGCGTCCGGCTGGGCCGCCACCGGCAACGCCTCGAGCGGCACCGGCTGCGGCACGCCCCGCCAATCGTCCTCGAACTCCCCTGCGGCCCACAGCTTCATGTCACCGTATTGCCGCTCCGACAACGTCAGCCAGGTGACGTAGCAGCCGCCCAGCACCGTGGTCGGCACGGTCACTTCCCAGTTCTTGCCGGTGGCACAGTCGAACACCTTGTCGTTCGGCGTACCGGTCGGATTGGCCGGCGACGTCAAGGGATCATCCGGCGAAACCGGCTCGCCGCCGTCACCGGACATCTGCGGCATGAAACGGTAGCTGGCAAAGCCGAGGCTCTTCTCAGTGTCCTTGGCGTCGGGAGTCTGCGCCACCAGCCCGGGTTCGCGCAGCCGCTTGAACAGGTGATTGCGGGCCTGGCCTGCCTCGACGGCCAAGGTGCTCTGTTTGGTGTGCAGCAGTTTGAACAGCGGGCCGTTGACCTCGCCGAAATCGAAATTGGTATTGGCGCCGTGATGCTGATAGACGGTGTGATTGAGCCACTGGAAGGCGTCGAGCCGCATCAGGATCGGGTAGATGTCGCGGGCGAACGACACCGGCCGCGGCACCAGTTTGCCGTTGACCTTCTTCTCCCAGGCTTCCATCGCGGTGTCGTAGAGCGTAGTGATGGACTGGGAGAACGGCGCGAATTTCGGCGGCGTCACCAACACCCAGGCGCGATCCCTGACCTCGACGGGCTTGCCGCCGATCCGCACTTCCGCGGAAACCGGCCCGTCGGACGTGTCGTCGTACCAGTAGTCGTTGTTGGCGTAGTAGTTGTTGTCCATCAGCCGGCCGATCGGATTGTCCGGAATCAGCGTATCGGTGTGCCCATAGCCGCCAAGCACCAGCAGCCGGCCGCGCTCATCGACCCGCAAGGTGCCGAGCGGCACCGTTGCCTTGGCGGACATCTTCACCGGCGTCGGCAGCTGATCCTTGGTCGGGCAATTCCACCAGCCGTCCCGCGTGCCCGCCAACCGGTCCGGGCCGCCGTTCGCGGGCGGCGGAATATCCGAATAGGGCAACGGCCCGAAGGTGCCGGTATCGAACTCCACCGGCTCGCCGCCCGGCTTGATCGAGCGCGGACCGGGATCGATGATCGAGAAGTTTCTTGCGCTGCTCGGGATCCATGATCTCCTGGTTCCGCAGCGGCGTTTCATTGGGATTGTATTTGTAGAAATTCGGATACTGGCTTTGCCAGAACCGGCCGAGAAAAGTGTTGAAGCTCGGCTTGGCGTTGGCCAGATGCACGGTCCAGGTAATGTCGGCGCCGTCGGCGGCCGTGACTTCGCCGAGGCAGACATTGGCCTGGTCGAAGGCATAGAGCCGAAACCGCGCGGCCTGGCGCTTGATACGTCCGGCCTCGTCCTTGAAACCACCGACCGGCGACGCAGTCTCGCCCGGGGTTTCAGGGCCGACGAAGAATTCATCCGGGCTGTTGCCCAGTCGCGCGATGCCGACGCCCGGGTAGATCTGGCAATAGGCGATTTTGCTGGTATCGATCTGAGCCATGACGTTCCTCATTGTTCAAGCGAACCAAGATCCTCACTGCATGGCGGACGGCGCCACCGCGACCACCCTGCCCGCAGTCGGTTTCAGCGCCACCGACGGCGCCTCGACGAAAACGTAGTAGTTGCCTGCCACCGGCGCCGTGACCTCGGCCTGGTAGGCGCCGTCGCCGAGCGGCGTCGCCGCGCTGCGCGTGGCGTCGGTGCCGGGGATGAGAAAGCTGAGCACGCGCGCGTCGTGGACGCCGCTGACCGGCATTCGGGTCTCGGGATCGACCAGGCGGAAGCGCAGCGCCACCGGCACGCCGGCTTGCACACTGCCGCCCAGCACCATGTCGGTCACCACAGGTGTCGCCACGGTGGCCTTGGCGTCGGCGGCGTCGGGCGCGATCCGCACTTCGAAGCAGTGCACGATGTGCGGCGATTCCACGTACAGCACCACATCGTAAACGCCGGCGCGCGGCAGCCGGCCGACGGTGCGGTAGGTCCCGGGCTCGGCTTCGCGCAGCCGGCGGTCGAGCAGGCGTACCGCCCGTGGCTCTCGGCCATAGGTCGACAGACTGCCCGACGCTGCGCTCATGCCTTCGCGATAGAAATAGATGGCGCGGTCGCCCGGATTGGCGATCATCACGCCGTCACCGTCCGGTACCGGCGCCATGGCATCGGCCAGTGCCGGCGTGCTGAAAGCGCCGAGCGCAAGCTGGCCGGCGCCCACATTGATCGGGGTCAGCGCGCCGCCCTCGATACCGATCTGGTCCAGCGGCACGGCATCGAAAAACGCGCTGGCGCGGTGGCGGATATAGGCAACGTGATCGGAAAACGCGATCGCATCAGGCCCGCCGTCGACCTTCATGCGCTGCACGATGCTATCGGTGGAAGCATCGATCACGACGACTTCACCGGCCACAGGACTCGCCGCCAGCAAAAAACGTCCGCCCGGCGCGAAACGCAGCGCAGCGATCCCCGCCGGCGCGTCGATCCGCCCGAGCGCCACCGCTGGCGTGGCGCCGAGCACGGTCACGCTGCCGTCTTCGCTGGCCACGTAGGCCCGCCGCGCCAGCGCCGAATAGGCCAGCGCCAGCGGCCGGCGCGGCGTTTGCACCGTGCCCACGATCCGGCGACCGGCAAGATCGACGACGCTGACGGTATTGGCCTCGGTATTGCTCACGAAAGCGAAGCGACCCTCATCATCGACGGCGATGTCGTGCGGACCGGCGCCGGTCGAGATCCGCACCGGTTCAGCCGTGGGCGCCGCGAGATCGATGATGGCGACCCCGCTCTCGCCGCCACCTGCGCGATAGGACGCCAGCAACACGCGGCCGTTGGCCGTCAGCGCCAGCCGCTCCGGATGCGGTACCGCGATCCGCGCGGTGAGGCGCCAGTTCGCGGTATCCACCAGAGCGACCTGATCGGCCGCCGTCGCCGCCGCCGCCAGAATGGTCTGCTCCGGATTGAGCGCCCAGTCCGAAACCTGGGCGTCGAAGCCGGCGAGACCGATCAGGTGCGATCCGCCGAAACCCAGACGCGGGTCGATCACCGCGATGCTGGCGTCGTTGCCGAGCGAGAGCACGTAATACGAATTGAGGTCCAGCGCCGGGACCGCGAGGCTGGCGCCGCGCACCAGTGGGGCGGCGACGCCACGGCACTGCCGCTCGTCGAGCGTGGCGGCCTGGTCGTGGCGGATCAGCCACGCCGCGGGCCTGGCGTTGCGGAGCGCGACCTTGTCCTTGCCGGTGTCGAGAGTGAAGGCGAAGCCGGCGTCGCGGCCGGCGGTCGGCACGGCGCCCGGCGTCAGCGCCGACATCGCAAAGCCGATGCGAACGCCGTCGGCCTCGGCCTGCTGCGCGTCGGCGGTTGCGATCTGCAGCAGCAGGCAAGCCGCCGCAGCGGCCGGTACACGCGCCGACCGCCGAAGCAGGAAGCCTGTCATGGCAACGAACCCACCCGGCGCCGGCCCTGAACCCTTGCACGCGGCCCGACCGGGACCGGCTCGGTTCGCTGCACCGCCAGCGCGGCAACGCGCGGCGGCGCGGCCCCGTTCCAGGATGCCATCCCGCCATTGGGCGAGGTCGCCTCGATACGCGCGGGCTGCCGGTCCAGCGACATCTCCCAGCGACCGTGTTCATCGACCTTCGCGCTCATTGGCGCGCCATCGACTTTCAGCTGGACCTCGGAGGCATAACTACGCTCGGCTGGCGTGCGCCCCGGACGCACCGTGACAAAACCCGACGCCACGAATTTGCCGCCTTCGCCGGCAGCGGCCTGGGTGATGCCCACCGTATCGGCGAACACGCCGGCCGCCGGCGACGGCGCGACCCGGAACAGACCCCAGAAACCGACCTGGAACTGATCGGCGGTCCAGGTGCGATAGACGTAATCGCCAGGCACTTTGGCGGTGCCGCCGGCGGCGGGGATCACCACATCGAAATGCGAACTGACGCCGTAACTGCCGGTCACTCCGACCGTGGGCGAGGCCTTGTTGTCGCCGATCGCGGTCGAGCCGGCCACATAAGGCTCGACCTGCCAGCTGTGGCCGCTCAGTTCGAATACCTGCTGGTTGTCGCCATTGCCGCCGGCATGCAGCAACCGGAAGCGCGCCGGCATGCCGGCGGGGGCGCGGAAGATCGGCGTTTCGGGATCGCGGCCGCCGACCAGGGCGTTGGCGATGTATTGCGAGGTATCGACGGCAGCCCAATTGACTCCTGCAAGCGTCACCAGATCGCCGGTGGGGACGATCGGCGCGGTGGTGGTGCAACCCAGCGACAGGTTTTGCCAATTGACCGGCGGGGTCGCTGAGGCCACCACGCTGGAGAGCAATTCCCCGAAACGGTATATCGCGGGCTCGGTGCGGTAGTTCACCGCCGACAGCGCATTGCCGGCCTGATAGTTCGACTGGCCGTTCAACAGGATGTCGGCATCGTCCTGCCCGATCATCACGAAGTCCCGGAACGCCGATCCGTCGGCCGCAAACACGGTGGCGGACATATGGCTGTCGGGATCTTCGCGCCAGCTCGACCCCATCGGCTCGACCACCAGGCCGCCGAACAGGCCGCGATACGCGTGGTTGAGCGGATCGGCCGGCATCAGATTGACCGCGCCGAATTCCACCGGCGTGGCTTTGGGCTTGCCGTCCGGGCCGGTCTCGATCGTGCCCGCGTACCAGGTGTAGGTGCGGTCCTGGCCGGGCGGCACGGTGCTGTCGGGATTGTTGCCGACATTGATGCCGTTGTCGGTGCGCACGTCGAACGCCAGCAATTGCGGATGCAGCCCGACATGGGTCGACGGCAGGAAGTTGATCGGTCCGGTCGAACACAGGCTGTTGCCGGCATATGGGTTGCTGTAGGGCACGCCGGGCCGCGCGCCGGAAATCGGCGTCGTAAACGTCTTGGCGGCGGTATCGACGGCGTTGGTCAGCTTCACCTTCACCACGTCGCCGGCGGCAACCCGCAACGCCAGCGGCTCGACCTTGACGCCGAGCTTCAACAGCCCGCCCGGCACGCAATACGGATCGCCGCCGTTCTTGCACAGGTCGTCGTCGTTCACATAGATGACGGCGTTGGGATCGTTCAGAAACTCCTTGGCAAAGCCGCCGGTGACGGTCAGGCCGCGGCCGTTATAGACCAGCGACCCGTTGCTGCCGAGCAGCTGGCCGATGGTGAGCGCCGTGACGTCGAAATGGCGCACGCACGGACGGCCGCTGCTGCAATCCGACGATACCGCGGGCGGCTCGAACGGCACGCTGACGGGCTTCATATTGGACGGCAGCGGCGCGAGATCGCCCTGGGCTTTGTCATAGGAGCGCAGCAGCCCCCACAGGCCGTTGGTCGTTCCCTCGTAGGACGCGCTGGTGCTGTAAAGGTAGTCGCCCGCGCGCGGCGGCTTGACGTGCAGTTCGAAATGCTCGCTCAGCAAGGTGAGCTGGCTTTCGCGCCAGCCTGAATTTGCCACATAGGGTTCGAACTTCCACGGCAGCCCGTGCGTGACCACGTCATGCATGGTGGTGAAGCCGCCGGCCAGAAGCCGGATCTGCACCGGATCCTGCGGATAGGCGCGCAGCAACGGCGTATACGGATCGGCGTCGTTCATGCCGCCGCTGATGGCGTTTTTCGGGAACGTGAAGCAGGAGCTGCCGCTGCAGCCCGGGTTGATCGGGCTGCCGCCGGCGGGCTGCTTGGCGAAGTCGGGGTTGCGGCCCGCAAGCGAGGCATAGGACCAGGCAGCGTCGCCGGCCTTGGCGTCGGTGGGATTGACGAGACGCAGCGGCACCGGCTCGTTGCGATAGTTCATCGAGAAGGTGCCGGCGCCGAAATCCGCAATCACCTGCGGCTGCACGTTGCTGGTGCCGGGCGCGTCGGCGGGATTGGTGGCGTTCGGGGTGTCGCGCCAGCCGTTATAGGTAGCACCGTTGCCAACGCATCCCGGCGCGCTGGGACCATCGCCCGGATAGCAGTCCGGCTGATTCTTGCTGGTGCGGTTATAGACCAGTTGGGTATCGGCCCAGGCCAGCGCGAACTCCCGATAGCTGGCCTCGGCCCCCGCCGGCGGCAGGATGTTGGCGGCATAGCTGGTCGGACCGCCATCGTCGCGGCCGCGGCCGAGCGGCGTGCCGTCCGGCCTGTTCCAGGCCGAATTCCTTCGGTTCGATCAATAATCCGCCATAGAGACCGGCTTCCTGATGGGTCGACGGCGAGAAATGGTCGTGGGTGAACACGGTCATGAACGACCGATCGGGCGTTACATCCTTGAGCGGGTCGACATACCAGAGCCGCACCGTCGCCTGCGCCCCCACCCAATCCTTGCTGCCCGGCGTCGGCCCCTCGCCCAGCGCCGGTATCGGCTTGGCAACAGGCATCGTTCGCACCGAGCCGGCCGGACAGACCCGCGGCGTGTCAACGATGCCGGCCGGCGGTTCGCACAATCCGCCGCTCGCGTTGATCGATTTGATGCGGTCGCGCACTTCCTGGGCACTGAGCGTGCCGTCCTCGTAGTTGAAGCCGTTGGCGGCACCGTCGGCCGCCAGCACGTCGAATTTCACCAGATGGATGTGCTGGCCGATGACGTCGGTCGGAGTGCGCACCTGGTAGTCGTCGAGTTCGTAATACGACGGCACCAGGTTGGTCTGCCAGTATTCGACCACCTCGCCGTTGTTGGCGCGGACGAACAGCGGCTCCGGCGGCTTGGTGCCGTTGACGGTCGGCTTGACGTCGTCCCACAGCGCCATCATGCGCTGCTGCGGGTAATGCCAGCCGGCCTTGTTGAACACCGTGTCGACCTGGATATCGGCGCCCTTGTAGACGCGCTTGGCAGTGTGAACATCCTTTGTGTCGGCCGGCGTGGGATTGGCGAACGGCGCTCCCGGCGCGCGCGGCGCGCCGGTCTCGATGAAGCTCGCCCGGATTCCTTCCGGCGTCATGCTGGGATGGCGCCGCTGCTCATGCGCGGCCATGGCGAGTTGCTCGACCAGGGTGCCGGCTTCGGGCAGCCGCACCGCATCGATCCGGTCGAGATTCTTGGTGTAGTCGGTCAGGCTGTGCACTTCGGTCGAGACATGGCCGCCGATCACGAGATGGCGCGCCAGTCCGCCGTCGAGCACATTGCCCTTGTCCTGGGCGAAGGCCATCGGCGGATGCGGCGCGCGGTGGCCGGCCACGCCGGGCACGAAGAACGGATAGCCGGGATTGCGGTCCGGCTTGGTCGCGAAATGCACCTGCCCGGCAACGATCGCGACCGCCGCCGGCACCGGCGCCATGGCATAGGTCGGCAGCGGCACCACCGCGGGCGTCGGCGTGCCGGTTGCGATTTCTGGATCCGGCAAGGCGCGGCTGCCCGGCTTGGGCCGGCCGTCGGCATCGAGCGCGGTGCCCAGTTCCAGCGTGTCGTGAACGCGGAACAGCGCCCACATACCGGAGGCGAAGTGCGGATAGAAATGGCAATGGAAGATCGAGTCGCCCGCGGTCAGGTTCTGGTTGCCGGCGCCGTCATAGACCAGTTCCATCGAGAACGTCGTACCCGGACCGATCGCCTGGCTGTCGAGATAGTTGCTGCCGGGCTGGTTCGGCGAGAACAGCCACTGATGGGCGTGATGGTGGTGAACGTGGTGCACCGACACGCCGGCATGGAGCACGCGGAAGGTGACGTGATCGCCGAGATAGCTGTGATAGACGTTCGACGGATCGTCGGGATAGAACGCCTTGGTCGGCTTGATGCGCGGCGTCTCGGCGTTGCGGCATTTGGTGGTGCTGAAACTCGGCACCGGCGACGGCGGCGTCGACGCCGACGCCTGCCCGATGTTGGACAGCCAGTTGTCGACGCAGTTCAGGTTGGCCGGCGCGTCGACCAGGACACCCGGATCGCCGTTCGGCCAGGAGCTCAGAAAGAATTCCTCGAATTTGCATTCCGGGCAGTCGGCGGACGGTCCGATTTTCAGCCGGTTGGCGAGAATCTCGTTGTCGATACCCGACGAGCCGTAGTTGATCGCGAAGCCATCGCCGCCGCCGCTGATCGCGAGGTTGGTGCCGGCGTTGGTGTAGTAGTCGGGAAACGCCTGAATCAGGTCGAGGGATTCCGAATAGATCGAGGTGATCTCGCGGAATGGCGCTTCGCGATCGGGCAGCAGGGCCGGATTGACCGTCGGCCGGCTGCCGGGCGTGAAGCGGCCATGGTGCGGCCCGGTAATCAGCGCGGTGAGATCGGAATTGACGATCTCGTCGCCGCGGGTCATCCGCAGGACCGGCCATCCCTGGCGCGGACCGTCGCGGTAGAGCGCGTCATAATCGATGATCGGCAGGCCGCCCTTCACCGCCCGCGTCGCCTGCAGCAGATCGGCATTGGTGACCTGTGAGCGGTACCATTCAGAACCCGCGGGTTCGACATGGACCGCGCCGAACAAGCCGGCCATCTGCTGGGTCTGGCCAAATCCGTTGAAGTCGCCGGCCGGACTGTACAGCAGGTAGGTGCCTTCGGTGGGCGCATACAGCGTATAGGTCTTCTGTCCGCCCGACGCGACCTGGGCATCCTGATTGACGCCGGCATCGAAGCCGTCATCGGCGATCGAGGCCGCGGGCTCGAGGCCGGTCACATGGATCGAAGCGGCGCGGGTGACCGGCTGCTGGGCGCTCGACGGCAGCGGCGTCAGGTAGTTATGGAATTCGATTTGCAGGCAATCGCCGGCGTTGACGCGCAGCACCAGCGGACGCGGACGCTTGTCCGGGCGGAGCTGCGCATTGCCGGGTCCGATCGACTTCGCAGGATCGGGATCGATCGCCACCACGTCGCCGGCCAGCGCATAGATCATCCCGGACGGCCGGTTGGTGCCGAGCCGGTTGATCATCATCGGCTGGTCGAACGCATAGACCGTCGCGTGCATGACGCGATGTTTGCCGTCGCTGCAAACGGCCTCGGTGGCGAAGGCGGTGGTCGCGCCGGTCGAACCGATCGCGCTCGCCAGTAGTGCCGTGGCCAGCAAGGCGGCGCGACGCGCCGACGGCGCTCTCGTCGACATGACGCTCGCCTCAGGACCGTGTGATTCAATACCAACCGGAGTGCCAGAAAGAATTCGCGTCATTGGAACCCGCCCTCAGCAACGTTCACGAGACAACGTTCACGGTGAATGGGCCAGCCCGGCCCGATCAGGTCGTTCTTCGGTATCCAAATCGATGGTGTGCAGGCGCCGTGCTGCCATCGCGGGCGGAGCGGCGTTTCATCCCCCTGTCGGAATCTTTCTTATCGGAATCCTCGCGGATCACGTGTGAGAAATTTCACTAAACTTAAGGCTGTGTCAATGCCGTCGTTCGACGGCGGGCGCCATGCCCGTCATCTTCAACATACAATTGCGTGTTACCGATGCGCCGCTCGGCCCGGCGACGCGTGGCGCAAGAATCTGAAGAATCTCAAGTCAGCTTCTTCAGCAACCGCGTCAGTGTGCGCTGTTCCTCGGCTGTCAGCGGCCGCAGGGTCCGGGCGGTGATCTCGGACGCCACCTTGATCGCCGCATCCATGATGCGGGCGCCTTTTTCGGTGAGCGAGACCGCGCGGCGACGGCGGTCGTTGGGGTCGCTGCCGGTCGTGACAAAACCGCGCAGCCCCAGCCGGTCCACCACCCCCTTGATGGTGGCGGCGTCGAGATAGACCAGCCGGCCGAGGTGGTTCTGCGAGCAGGGACCGACCTCGTGCAGCTTGGCCATCACCGCGAACTGGGTCTGGGTCAGGTCCTCGATCATCTCCGACATGAAGATCGAGGTGTGGCGCTGCATCGCCACCCGCATCAGGAATCCGACCTGGGCATCGAGCACGTAGTCCCCGGCTGCGGAATCGGCGCGGCCGGGAATTACTTTCAATTTGTCGCGTTTAAGCATCGATTCGAACCCGATCAGAAGAGACAATTATGAACAATCCCGCACCGGAGCGAAACCGGCTTTCGGGTCAGACCGTCAGATAAGTCCGCTGGATATCGGTATTGGCGGCCAGTTCCGCCATACGGCCGTGCCAGCGGATCTGGCCTTTTTCCAGCACATAGGCCCGATCCGACACCAGCTCGGCAAAATGCACGTTCTGTTCCGACAACAGGATCGAGACCCCGGCCCGTTTCAGCTCGATGATGGTCGAGGCCATCTGCTCGACGATCAGCGGCGCCACCCCTTCGGACGGCTCGTCGAGCAGCACCAGCAGCGGGTTGCCCATCAGCGTGCGCGCCACGGTCAGCATCTGCTGCTCGCCGCCGCTCATCCGCCCGCCAGGCCGGTTCGGCATCTCGCCCAGATTGGGAAACAGCGACAGCAGTTTTGCTTCGTTCCAGTGCGGCGCCTTGACGCCGTCGCTGAAGGTCCGCGGCGGCTGGCGGCCGATGTCGAGATTCTCCATCACCGTGAGGTCGGCGAAGATGCGGCGGTCTTCCGGCGTGAAACCGAGGCCAAGCCGGGCAATCTCGATATGGCTTGAGGCGGGAAATATCGCGGCCCTCGAAACGGACCGCACCGCTGCGCTCCGCGATCAGTCCCATGATGGCCTTCATGGTGGTCGACTTGCCGGCGCCGTTGCGCCCCATCAGCGCCACTACCTCGCCGCGCCGACCTCGAAACAGAGATCGTAAAGGATGCGCGCGGCGCCATAGCACGCGCTCAGATTTTCCACCGCGAGCATGGCATCGCTCATATCGACACCCCGGTCCCGAATCCAGCCGCCGCTCGGCTTTGGTAAAGGTCTTGCCGGTGCCGAAATAGACTTCCCTCACCTGCGGATTGTCACGGATGGTTGCGGCGTCACCGTCGGCGATCAGACGGCCGCGCGCCAGCACGATGATGCGGTCGGCAAAGGAAAACACCACGTCCATCGAATGCTCGGTGAACAGCACCGAAATGCCGCGCTCGATCACCAGCCGCTTCACCAGCGCGATCAGGTCGTTGCGCTCGCGCGGCGCCATGCCGGCGGTGGGCTCGTCCATCAACAGCAGGCGCGGATCGTTGGCGAGCGCAATGGCAAGCTCGACCCGCTTGACGTCGCCATAGGCGAGTTCGCGGCTCGGCCGGTCGGCGTCGGCGCGCATGCCGACCTGCTCCAGCAGATCGAGCGCGCGGTCGCGGTGCCGCGATGCGGCCGGCCGCCACAGCCTATAGGTTTCGCCGGCATGCGAAATCAGCGCCATCTGCACGTTCTCGACCACCGTCATCGATCCAAACGTGGCCGCGACCTGGAAGGTGCGCCCGACGCCGAGCCGCCAGATCTCGCGCGGCTTGAGCCCGCCGAGCTGCCTGCCTTCGAACCGGATCTCGCCGGAGTCAGGCTTGAGCTGGCCGTTGATCATGTTGAAGCAGGTGGATTTGCCGGCGCCGTTGGGCCCGATCATCGCGAGAAATTCGCCGCGCCCGATGTCGAAACTTACCTCGTTGACGGCGCGGACGCCGCCAAACGCCTTCGACAGCGCGCGGATCGAAAACTCGCTCATGACGGCGCCTTGCGCGACATCAGTCTGGCGAGGCCGCCGACGATGCCGGCGGGAAACGCCAGCACCAAGAGCAGGATGACGAGACCGAGCAGCGCCCGCCAGTATTCGGTCTGCCGCATGACGGAATCCTGCAGCACGGTGAAGGCCGAGGCGCCGACCACCGGCCCGGTCAGGGTCTGGATGCCGCCCAAGAGCACCATCACCAGCCCGTCGATGGAACGGCTGACGCCGATGGTTTCCGGCGAGATCGAGCCCTTGGCGAAAGCGAACAATCCGCCGGCGATGCCGCACGCGGCACCGGCAATGGCAAAGGCCAGCCAGTGCACCCGCTTGACGTCAAGACCGATGGCCTCGGCGCGCAGCGGCGAGTCACGCCCTGCCCGCATGGCGTAGCCGAACGGCGCGAACAGGATACGGCGCAACAGCAGCACGCCGACCACCGTCAGCGCCAGCGCCAGCCAATAATAGGTCGTGTTGTTGTCGAACGGTGCCGTCGGCCACACGCCGATGACGCCGTTGGAGCCGCCGGTCAGCGCCTCCCACTGGAACACCGCCGCCCAGACGATCTGCGCAAACGCCAGCGTCAGCATGGCGAGATAGACACCCGACAGCCGCACCGCGAACCAGCCGAACAACAGCGCGCCGAACAGTGCCACGACCGGTGCCGCGGCCAGCGCCAATCCCATCGGCGCCGCCAGCCACTTTACCAATAGCGCCGCTCCATAGGCGCCGAGCCCGAAATAGGCGGCGTGGCCGAACGAATGCATGCCGCCCGGGCCCATGATGAAATGCAGGCTGGCGGCAAACAGGATGGCGATCAGCACGTCGACGCCGAGCACCAGCGTATAGGGTGAGCTTTTCGCCAGCAGCGGCAGGCAGGCCAGCACCACCAGCAGCACCAGGCCGGCGATCTTCAGCGGCGGCGTCGCCGGGCGGATCGGTTCCTCCGGATCGGCAACGCTGCGCACGTTGGCCTGCTCGCGCCCGAGCAGCCCGTAGGGCCGCGCGATCAGCACCACCGCCATGACCAGGAATTCCGCGACCAGCGTCATCTTGGAGAAATTGACGCTGAATCCTGCGAGATGGACGACGCCCAGCCCGATGCACAGCGCCTTGACCTCGGCGATGATGACCGCGGCGAGATAGGCCCCGGTGATCGACCCCATGCCGCCGACCACCACCACGACAAAGGCGTCGCTGATCACGATCAGGTCGGTGGCAAGATTGGCCGGCTCCCGCGCCACCTGCAGCGCGCCGCCGAGCCCTGCCAGCAGCGAGCTCAATGCGAACACCGCGGTGAACAGCAGCGCCTGGTTGACGCCGAGCGCGCCGACCATTTCGCGGTCCTGGGTCGCCGCCCGGATCAGGCGGCCAAATCTCGTTCGCGCCAGCGCCAGATGCAGCAACAGCAACACCAACGGCCCGATGAAGATCAGGAAGATGTCGTAACTCGGCAGTTGCCGGCCCAGCACCGCAACCGCGCCGCGCATGCCCGGCGCGCGCGGTCCCAGCAGATCCTCCGGCCCCCACAGCCACAGCGTGGCGTCGTTGATGATCAGCACCAGCGCGAAGGTCGCCAGCAGTTGAAACAATTCCGGCGCGCGGTAGATCCGCCGCAGCAGCAACACCTCGATCAACCCGCCGAGGACACCGACCAGGATCGCGGTGGCAACGATGCCACCCCAGAAGCCGAACACCCCGCCGAACCGGGTCGCGAAACTGTAGGCGATATAGGTCCCGAGCATGTAGAGGGACCCGTGGGCGATATTGATGATGCGGGTGACGCCGAAGATCAGCGACAGCCCCGCCGCCACGAAGAACAGTCCGGACGCAGCCGAGAGGCCGTTGACCGCCTGGAACAGGAAGGCGTTGAAGCTCATCGAGGGCTCACCACCGTCGTCCCGGCCTTGAGCCGGGACCCCTGCGCAAACGCAATTGCGCGCAATTGCGTTTGTCGCGCGACCCCTGGCGCTGATAATGAGAGAAGGCCTCCGCCACACTGCCGTAAACGAGACGACACGGAGTATGGGTCCCGGCTCAAGGCCGGGACGACTCCTGGAAAGGACTCATCCGCCATGACATCGCCATCAATCCGCTGACGGCCGCAGTTTCTTCACTTCCTCGTCGCTCGGCAGCACCGAGGCGCCGTCGACGTATTTGAAGTCGGTCATGGTGCCCTTGCCATTTTCCAGCGCGATCTTGCCGACGAAGGCGCCGATGGTCGCCTGATGGTCGCTGGCGCGGTAGATGAAGGGACCGAACGGGCTGTCGACCTTGAGGCCCTTGAAGGCTGTGACCAGTTTTTCGGTGTCGGTGGAGCCGGCCTTGGCGATGCCGGCGGCCAGCGACTTCATCGAGACGTAACCGACAATGGAGCCGAGCCGCGGATAGTCGCTGTACTTCTTCTGATAGGCATCAAGGAAGCTCTTGTATTCGGGTGTCGTGATCTTGTCCCAGGGATAGCCTGTCACCACCCAGCCCACCGGGGCCTCGTCCTTGAGCGGATCGAGATACTCCGGCTCGCCGGACAACAGGCTCACGACCGTGCGATCCTTGAAAACGCCCCGCGTCGAGCCTTCGCGGACGAATTTGGCCAGATCAGCCCCAAACAGCACGTTGAAGATCGCGTCCGGCTTGGCATCGTCGATGGCCTGCACCACGGCGCCGGCATCGATCTTGCCGAGCGGCGGCGCCTGTTCGGTGACGAATTCGACGTCGGGTTGTTTGGCCTTCATCAGATCCTTGAAGGCGGCAATCGCGGTCTGGCCGTATTCGTAGTTCGGATAAACGATTGCCCAGCGTTTTTTCTTGGCGGCCAGTGCGGCGGGCAGCAGCATCGCGGTCTGGGTGTAGGTCTGTGGACGCAGCCGGAAGGTATATTTGTTGCCGTTCTGCCAGGTCACCTTGTCGGTCAACGGCTCGGAGGCGAGAAAGAACACCTGCTTCTTGGCGGCGAACTCGGCCACCGCGAGCCCGATGTTGGACAGGAACGTGCCGGTGAGGATGTTGACGCCTTCGCGGGTCACCAGTTCGTCGGCCACCCGCACCGCATCGCCCGGATTGGAACCGTCGTCGCGCGAAACCACCTCGAGCTTCTTGCCGAGCACGCCGCCCTTGGCGTTGATCTCCTCGATCGCCATTTCCCAGCCCTTCTTGTAGGGATCGAGGAACGCGGTCTGGGTCTTGTAGCTGTTGAGTTCGCCGATCTTGATGGTGTCCTCGGCAAACGCCGTCTGGCCCAGCAGGACCGCCAGTGCGCCGGCGCATGCGAGGAGACGTGAAGTGCGGGCCGTCATCATGATCGAACTCCGTTTGCTGATCGTGTTGCCGATCGTGGATTTACCCCAAACTCGCCTGAGGCTGCGAATGCCCTGCATTTGCAGCCCGAATTAGTTTGTACACAAATAATCTGGCGGGCCTCTCACCTTGTCAAGCCGCGTCTTGCCGCAATCTGCCCAACGCGTCGGCAGAGCTATTCCACACCGCGTCGCAAAGAGCCAGCGGCGCCAACGCATGCCGCCTCTCTACCGATCCCTGAAGCGATCCATCAACGCCTTGTCCTGGCCGCCGTCGATCTCGATCATGGTGCCGTTGGCCATCTGCACCAGCGGTGACGCCAGCATGACGACGAGATGCGCGACTTCCTCGACTTCGGCAATGCGGCCGAGCGGTATCGAGGCCGGCGCCAGCTTGTCGGCTTCCTCGTAGGAAATCTTCATGTCGCGCGACATGGCGTTGACGAGGCCGGCCCAGCGTTCGGTGCGCACCGGCCCCGGATTGACTGCCACGAAGGAGATATTGTGGCGGCCATATTGCCCGGCCAGCGACACGGTGAGATTTTGCCCGGCGGCGTTGGCGGCACCGGGCGCGATCTCCCAGTAGGACGGCTTGACGCCGTCATTGCCGATCAGGTTGACCACGCGGCCGCCACCCTGTTTCACCATGATCGGCAGTGCGTAGCGCAGGCAGCGCACATAGCCCATGAACTTCAACTGCAATGCCAGCGTCCAGTCGTCCTCGGTGAGGGTTTCGATCACGCCTCCCGGCGCCGAGCCGGCATTGTTGATCATGAGATTGATGCTGCCGAGTTTCTTGTGCGCCTGCTCGACGAAATTCCTGGCGTCGGCGTCCTTGGTGAGATCGGCGACGATCGGGATGATCTTGCGGCCGGTGGCAAGGCTGATCTCCTCCGCGGTCTTTTCCAGCGGTTCCTTGCGCCGGGCGCAGATCGCGACGTCGACGCCCTCCCTGGCCAGCATCATGGCGATGCCCTTGCCGATGCCTTCACTGCCGCCGGTCACCAGCGCGGTCTTGTCCTTCAACTGCAAGTCCATGGAAAACTCCTCAAGCTTGGGTTGATCGAATGGGTTCGCGTTTGGGTCCTCACACCGGCTTCTTGTGGGCGAGCCAGCGGCCGGACTCGGCCGCGGCAAACAGTTCGGCCAGCGCCGCGTTGAACGCGGCGGGTTCTTCGCTGGTGACGGTGTGGCCGGTGCGTGGGATCACCATCAGGGCCGCAGTCGGCACCGTGCGCTTCAAAAAAAGACTGCCTTCAAGGCACGGCTCGTCCTCGTCGCCGACGATCACCAATAGCGGCGGCGCGAAGCGCTTCAGGTCGGCTTCCATTTCCCACAGCGTCGGCCGCTTGAGCTGCAGGTTGGACATGGTGTGGGCGTGACCGGTGGCGGAATGTTCCGACAGCATGCGGGCGAAGTCGGCCCAGCCGCGTGGGTCCTTGTTCTTCTGCGCCTGGCGCATCGGCGCATCGGCGTATTTCGCCGCCGCCGCAACGATCCCCTCTTCGGCAAACATCTTGCCGGTTTCGGCCGCCAGCACCTTCATCGCGGCGGAGGCGTTCGGATCCGGCAGCGAGCCCCAGCCGCAACCGGCGGCCACCACCGACAGGCAGCGCTGCGGCGCCACCAGGCCGACATGCAGCGCGGTATAGGCGCCCATCGAATGGCCGACGATATGGGCCTTGTCGATCTTCAGCGCATCGAGCACCGCGATGATGTCGTCGCGGGCGATGGCCTGGCTGTAACGCTTGGGATCGTCGGGAACGTCCGACGGCGGATAGCCGCGCTGGCTCAAGGTGATGCAGCGATGGGCGCGGGCAAAATAACGAAGCTGCGGCTCCCAGGTGCGGTAGTCGCCGGCATATTCGTGGACGAAGACGACGGGGCTCCCCGCCCCTACCTCTTCGTAATAGAGCCGGGTGCCGTCCGGCGTCGCGATGTACGGCATCGTACCTCCTCGCCCGGCCCGGGGGTCAGGCCCGCAAAGTCATTTGCATACAAACGAAATGCTAGTCGGCTTGCATCCCAATCGCAAGGGGATTTGTCTGCCTTCTGTTTTGGCAACGCACCGATGACGGCAGGGCATCTTGCCGGGCCTTGCCGGGCGCCTGTATGGTTCGCGCCAAATCGCGCAGGGAGTGTGGCGGTGTCATGATGGATTTCGCCACCCGGGTTCACAACCACAATTACCGGCTCGATCCGATCATCCGCTCGTTGCTGGATACGGATTTCTACAAATTCCTGATGCACCAGTTCATCTGGATGCTCTATGCCAGGGTGCCGGTGACCTTCGGCCTGATCAACCGCACCAAATCGGTGCGCATCGCCGAGATCGTGCCGGAAGAAGTGCTGCGGGCGCAGCTCGACCACGCCCGCACGTTGCGATTTCGCGAGAACGAACTGATCTGGCTCGCCGGCAACCGGTTCTACGGCCGCCGCGATATCTTCCGCCCGGAATACATCGACTACCTGCGCGGCTTCCGGCTGCCCGAATATCGGCTGGAGACCATCGACGGGCAATACGTTCTGACCTTCGAAGGCGCCTGGGCGGAAGTCACGCTGTGGGAAATCTATGCGCTGGCCATCGTCAGCGAGCTGCGCTCGCGCGCGGCGATGGCCTCGCTCGACAAGTTCGAGCTCGACATTCTCTACGCCCAGACCAAGACCAAGATCTGGGGCAAGATCAAGCGGCTGCAGGCCTGGCCCGATTTGCGGCTGGCTGAATTCGGCACCAGGCGGCGGCACAGTTTCCTGTGGCAGGAATGGGTCACCGATGCCATGGCCAACGAACTCGGCCCGACCTTTGTCGGCACCTCAAATGCCCATCTCGCCTTCAAGCATTCCTTCGAGGCGATCGGCACCAACTCCCACGAACTGCCGATGGTCGCCGCCTGCCTCGCCGACACCGACACTGAGCTGGAAAACGCGCAATACGACGTGCTGGCGAAATGGCAGGAGGTCTATGACGGCGAACTGCTGATCATCCTGCCCGACACTTTTGGCATGACGCAATTCCTGCGCGACGCCCCGGCGTGGGCCGCCCACTGGACCGGCATGCGCATGGATTCCAAGGAGCCGTTCGCCGCCGGCGAAGAGATCATCGCCTGGTACAACAAGCGCGGCCAGGACCCGAAGAAGAAGCGCGCCATGTTCAGCGACGGCCTCGAAGTCGATTCCATGATCGAGCTGCACCAGAAATTCCACGGCCGCATCCGCGAAAGTTTCGGCTGGGGCACCATGGCCACCAACGACTTCCGCGGCGCCCACCCGCGCGGGCTCAACACCCTCGACCCGATCAGCCTGGTCTGCAAGGTCACCGCCGCCAACGGCCGCGCCGCAGTAAAACTGTCGGACAACCCGGCCAAGATGACCGGCAGCCCGAAGGAGATCGAGCGCTATATGCGGATTTTCGGGCAGGAAGGCTTTGAGCGGCACGAGGTGGTGGTGTGAGGGAATGCTGTTGAAGCGCGATCGGCCATTCTGACCCAAAGCGCAGCTGCGGACACCGCAGCCTGTCAATCGATCCTCAGATTCGCGTCGCGCACCACCTTGCCCCACTTTTCGATCTCGACCTTGATGCGCGCGGCGAACTCGTCAGGCGTATTGGCGACCGGCTTGAAGCCCAGCACGGCAAGCCGCTCCCTGAAGTCGGGCCGCGCAACGCTCCTGGCGATCTCGCGAGCAAGCAGCTCGACGATCTGCTTCGGCGTACCTGCCGGCGCAACGATGCCGGTCAGCGTATCGGCATCCTGACCGTTGACGCCCTGTTCGGCGAAGGTCGGCACGTCGGGTATTCCATCCGCGCGCGCGGCCGCCGCAACGCCGATCGCACGCACCTGGCCGCTCTGTATCGCCGCAAGCGAGGACGGCAACGCGGTAAAGGCGATCGGCGTGTGGCCACCGACGGTCGACTGCACGGCCGGCGCCGCGCCGGCGAACGGAACATGGACCAGGTCGAGCTTGTAGGTCAGACGAAACAGCTCGCCGCCGAGATGCGGCGTCGAACCGATGCCCGGGCCGGCATAACTGTATTTGCCGGGATTATCCCGGATCAATTGCACGAGCTCGGGCAGCGTTTTGGCCGGAACCGACGGGTTGACGACCACGACGTTGGGCGAAACCGCAACCAGAGTCACGGCCGAAAAATCCTTGATCGGATCGTACGGCACCTTGGCGTAAAGGCTGGGGTTCACCATGAAGCCGGTACTGATCGCCATGATGGTGTAGCCGTCGGGAGTAGCGTGCGCGACCTGACCGGCCGCGAGGTTGCCACCCGCGCCGGCGATGTTCTCGACATAGAACTGCTGGCCGAGGCTGTCCGAGAGGCTTTGCGCCACGAGGCGCGCGATGACGTCGGTAGGGCCGCCGGGCGTAAAACCGACGACCACGTGCACCGGCCGGTTCGGATATCCCTGCGCCAATGATGGCGTTATGCCGGTCAGCAGCAATACGGCTGCGAGGATCCCATGCCAAAAGGGCATCGTAGCGCTCTCCCCGGACAACTTCTCGTTGGCGCCATCATTGGCGAGAGCGCCCTGCAAAACAAGAGCAAAACGTCCCTTTGAGCAAGACGGGGCGAGCCCAGGCAGATCGGATGCAACGCAACGGCGCCTTAAAGCCAGGTTTGCTGTTTACGATCTCGGTAGAATGTAAATTCCGCCGGCAATCATTTGCTGATCAGCCGCATCACCCCTGCCCCGGCGCAAACCCGAACGCCTGCTCGAACCGCTTGGCATACACCGCCCACACCTGCGGATTGATGATCCGCGGCGGCCGCTTGCCGTCGAGTGCATCGAGCACCTGCTCGGCGGCGATCTTGCCCATGTTCTTGCGCGCCTCGTGGGTGACGCCGGCGGTGTGCGGGCTGACCAGCACGTTGTCGAACTGCAAGCAGCGGATGGTCGGGCGGCGGCGGCTCCTTGTCGAACACGTCGAGGCCGGCGCCGGCGATGGATTTATTGCGCAGCGCCTCGGCGAGCGCCCGCTCGTCGTGGATGAAGCCGCGCGCGGTGGTGACGAAATAGGCGTGCTTCTGCATCAGCGCGAATTGCTTCTCCCCGATCATGCCGCGGTTGTCCTTGTTGAGCGGGCAACTGATCGACACGTAATCGGAACGGCGCAACAGGTCATCGAGTTCGACCTTCTCGCCGCCCCGCGCCGCGATCTCACTGGCCGTGAGGTATGGGTCATAGGCCAGCACCTTCATACCGAACAGGCCGTTGCAGAGCTGCGCGATGCGGCGGCCGACATTGCCAATGCCGACGATGCCGAGCGTCTTGCCCTGGAGTTCGGTGCCCATCAGGTCGTTGCGGACGACGTTGCGGTCGCGGCGCAGCACGTGATCGGCTTCGACGATGCGCTTGGCAAGGCACAGCATCATGCCCAGCGCATGCTCGGCCACCGAGTGGGCATTGCCGCCGGACTGGT
The DNA here is from genome assembly GCA_963710235.1 of uncultured Alphaproteobacteria bacterium. GTDB lineage: Bacteria > Pseudomonadota > Alphaproteobacteria > Rhizobiales > Xanthobacteraceae > Bradyrhizobium. The sequence continues at coordinate 31,490 of CAVPZI010000004.1, read as the reverse complement.
TGACCACCAGCACGCCGGCCGCGGTGCAGGCGTCGACATCGACGGGGTCGAAACCGGCGCCGTTGCTCGACACCAGTAACAAGTTCGGCGCGCGGCGCAGCAGATCGGCATGGACGTGGAACTTGACGTTGGTCTCGTCGCGCGCGGCGCCGATCTGGTAGACATGGGCGGCGGCGAGAATCGGGGCGGCGACTTCGTCCGGGCTTTCATTCTCGAGCCGGTCGAGCCGCACGTCGGCACGGGCCTTGAGGATGTCGACGTAGATCTGGTGCGCGAGATACCTGACGTAGAACACGCGCTTGTTGTTGACGGTCATTCCTTCAGTCTTCCTTGATTCATTCCGGCTGGATTCCCGCCGCCTTGATGATCGGTCCCCACTTGTCGTAATCAGCGTGGATCACGGCGTCAAACTGCTGCGGGGTGGTGCCGATCGAGGTCGCACCCATGCCGGCGAGCCGGGCCTTGATGGCCGGAAGGTTGGCGGCTGCTGCGAAATCATGGGAGAGCCTGGCCAGCAGATCGGCCGGCATGTTGGCCGGCCCGAGCAGGCCCCACCACACCCCGGTGTCGTAGCCGGGAACGCCGGCCTCGGCGATAGCAGGAACGTCGGGCAGCATGGTTGCCCGTTTCGCGGTGGTGACGCCGAGCGCGCGAATGGTGCCGGCACTGAGCTGCCCCATCGATTCCGGCCCGTTGTTGATCGAGATCGGAATCTGCCCGCCCAGACAGATCGTTCATCGCAGGTGTGCCGCCCTTGTAGGGGATCGCGACGATGTCGACCTTGGCGAGGTTCTTCAGCAGCTCGCCGGCGAGATGGGTCGAGGTGCCGTTGCCCGCCATGCCGTAGGACAGGCTGCCCGGCTTCTGCCGTGCCGCGGCCAGCAGATCGGCCAGGGTCTTGTAGGGAGAATCGGCCCGCACCAGCAGGATGTTCGGCGACGACGCCAAGAGAGAAATCGGCGTGAAGTCCTTGAAGGTGTCGTAGGGCAGCTTCTTGTAGAGGAAGGCGTTGGTGGCATGCCCGCTTGCCACCATGATCAGGGTGTAGCCGTCCGGCGGCGACGTCGCCAATGCCTGCGACGCCACGATGCCGCCGGCGCCGGGCCGGTTCTCGACGATCACCGACTGGCCCCATTGCTTGGAGAGCTCATCGCCAAGCGTGCGCGACAATATATCGACGCCGCCGCCCGGCGGATACGGCACCAGGATGTGCACGGGCCTGGTGGGAAACGGTGCCTGCGCCGACGCGGTGCCCATGGCGAGCGCAACCGCAGCAGTCAGCACCAGCGTCCGCAGCACGTTTCTCATGACGTCCCCTCTCCGGTATTTATGGTGGTTCGCGCACAGCATCGTGCGACGGCACTGGCGAGATCACTTTTGACTCCAGCGGTATGTTGACAATCCCGGCGATCGCGTCAAGTTTCCGCCCGGCGCTGTCTTCGCACTGGCCGCGCCATCGTCGCACGGCCATTGCACCATGTGAGAAACGCTCGTGGCGGAATTATCCAGGGAGAAACAGATGACGGCCGCCGCGGGACCAGCCTCCCCGCCTCCAGCCTGGCACGATATCGTGCAGGCGACGCTCAAGCAGAACGACGTCAGGCTCGTGACCTATGTGCCCGATCGCGTGCTGACCACGCTGATCCGGAACATCGAGGCCGATTCATACTTCACGGCATTTCCGACCGCGCGTGAGGAAGAGGCGGTCGGCATCGTTTCCGGCGCCTGGATGGGAGGTCTTCGCGGCTGCGTGCTGATGCAGACCAGCGGGTTTGCGACGCTGGCCAATGCACTGGCGTCGCTCGCGATCCCCTGCCAGATTCCGCTGATCATGTTCGTGTCGGAGCGCGGCACATTGGGCGAATTCAATTACGGGCAGTCGCTGGTGTGCCGGACCATGCGCCCGGTGCTGGATGCGCTGGCGGTCGAACACCACACCGCGACCCGTCTCGACGAGTTCGAATTCATCGTCGACCGCTCGATCAAGCAGGCCATTGCGACCCAGGCGCCGGTGGCGCTGATCCTGTCGCCGCTGCTGACCGGCGGCAAGGTTTTCGCGAAATGAGCCCATCATGAGCAAGGCCCCGACCACGACGGCTCCCCTCGGCAATACCAAGGTGATGAACCGGTTCGATCTCACCAAAAGGCTGGTGGCGAAGCTGCAGCATGAGGAAGCCGTCATCGGCGGCATCGGCAACACCAATTTCGATCTGTGGGCCGCCGGCCACCGGCCACAGAACTTTTATATGCTGGGCAGCATGGGGCTGGCGTTCCCGATCGCGCTCGGCGTGGCGCTGGCGCAACCGAAACGCCGGGTGTTCGCGCTGGAAGGCGATGGCTCGCTCCTGATGCAGCTCGGTTGCCTCTCGACCATTGCCGCGCAGGCGCCGAAGAACCTCACGCTGGTCGTCATGGACAACGGCATCTATCAGATCACGGGCTGCACAGCCGACCCCCGCGGCGGCGACCACCGACATCGTCGCGGTGGCGCAGGGCTGCGGCCTCACCAACGCGTCGTGGGCCGCCGACGAAGACGATTTCGAGCGCTTGATCGATCAGTCGCTGTCGGCCGACGAACCCACGCTGATCGCCGTGCGCATCGACGACAAACCCGGCACCAGCACCACCGACCGCGATCCGGTCCAGATCCGCGAGCGGTTCATGCAGGGCCTTGGCGTGCGGAAGCGCATTTGATGTAACTGTGAGGCCCGTCGACGCGACGGACCTCACCTCGATTGCCTACATTAGCTATCGGTCAACCGCTACTCGACGATCCGATCGTTATTCAACGATCCGGATCACCCGGCGGGTGCGCGGATCGACGATCACGCGCTGGTCGTTGACATAAGCGTAGCGGTACTCGGTGTAGTGCGGCACCGGACGCAACTCGACGGTTGCCGGCAGCGGCTCGCCGACCACCACCCGCTCTCGCACCGTCACCGACGGCCCGCGATCCTCGTGAACCGAGGTGATCACGGCGTTGGGGATTTCAGCCGCGGCGCCGACCGCGGCGCCCACGGTGCCACCGACGATCGCACCGACCGGCCCCGCGACATCGCTGCCCGCCCTGGCACCGTCGGCCGCACCGCGCGCAGTGGTCGATTGCGCCAACGCCGCGCCCGGCGCCAGCAGGGCGAGACTCAGCAGCGATACGGCGATCTGTTTCTTCATGGTGTTCTCCTCTCGATGGGTGATGCCGACCAACCGACGAATTGGGGAGATGTTCCGGGAGTGCGGGTTCCAAAGCGCATGGAACTGTTTTGAGAAAATAAAATGCCGCGCGGAACCGCGCGGCATTTTGATTCAAGCTTTGTTCATGCGTCGTCCCGGCGCCGAGCCGGGAACTGCTGATGGTTACAGCAATCCCGCGCCGCGCGCCCACTTGTACTTGGCGCCGAGCACCGCGACCGGAATCTCGGTCGAATAGGCATAGGCGACGATGCCGTTCTGGTAGAGATAATCGGCGGCCTCCTCGACCTCGATGTCGCCGGCGAGCGACGCCACGATCGGCTTCTCGATGCCCTTGGCCTTCATCTCGTTCTTGACCTCGACCATGTTCCTGGCAAACACCATCGGCGGCGTCACGATGGTGTGCCAGTAGCCGAGAATCAGCGAGTGAATGCGCGGGTCTTCGAGGCCGAGTTTTACGGTGTTGACGTAGGTGATCGGCGGCTCGCCGCCGGTGATGTCGATCGGATTGCCGGCAGCGCCGAACGGCGGAATGAACTTGCGGAATGCGGCATCGAGATCCGGCGGGATCGTCATCAATGATAATTTGTTGTCGATGCAGGCGTCCGACAGCAGCACGCCGGAACCGCCGGCGCCGGTGATGATGACGACGTTCTCGCCTTTCGGCGTCGGCAGCACCGGAATGCCGCGGGCGAAATCCAGCATCTCGCGCAGCGAGCGCGCCCGGATCACGCCGGACTGGTTGAACACGTCCTCATAGATCTTGTCGTTGCCGGCCAGCGCCCCGGTATGCGAACTCGCCGCCTTGGCGCCCGCTGAAGTTCGGCCGGCCTTGAGCACCACGACCGGCTTCTTCCTCGAGACGCGCTTGGCGACTTCGGCAAAGGCGCGGCCGTCCTTCAGGTCTTCGCAATGCTGGGCGATGATCTGGGTGTTGTCGTCCTGCTCGAAGAACGTCAACAGATCGTCCTCGTCGATATCTGACTTGTTGCCGAGCCCGACGATGGCCGAGACGCCCATCTTGGCCGAGCGCGAGAAGCCGATGATTGCCATGCCGATGCCGCCCGACTGCGACGACAGCGCCGCCGAGCCCTTGATGTCGTAGGCGGTGCAGAAGGTCGCGCACAGGTTGGCGTGGGTGTAGTAGAAGCCGTAGATGTTCGGGCCCATCAGGCGGATGCCGTATTTCTGGCCGATCGCCTGCAGCTCTTCCTGGCCCTTGACGTTGCCGGTCTCGGCATAGCCCGACGGAATGAGGATGGCGCCGACCACTTTCTTCTCGCCGCATTCGACCAGCGCGCCGGCGACCAGGCTCGCCGGGATCGCGAACACCGCGATGTCGACCTCGCCGGGAATGTCCTTGACCGACTTGTAGACCTTCTTGCCCAGGATCTCGTCGGCCTTGGGATGGATCGGGTAGATCTCGCCCTTGTAGCCGCCGTTGATCAGGTTCTTCATCACCGAATTGCCGATCTTGCCGTTCTCGGCGGAAGCGCCGATCACCGCCACCGCCTTCGGCTTCATGATGCGGTTCATCTGGCGCACGATGTCGTCGTGGTTCGGGCGCGGCCGCGGCGGCTTCGGCGCAAAATCGACCACGATGCGCACGTCGGCGGCGATGGCGTTGGATTTGGTGGCAAACACCGGATTGAGGTCCATCTCCGAAATCTCGGGGAAGTCGGTGATGAGTTGCGACACGTTGACGATGATGTCGGCGATGGCGTCGCGGTTGGCCGGCTCGCTGCCGCGGACCCCTTTCAGCATCTCGTGGGCCTGGATGCCGTCGAGCATCGACAGCGCGTCCTGCTTGGTGGCGGGTGCCAGGCGGAAGGTGATGTCCTTCAGGACTTCGACCAGCACGCCGCCAAGGCCGAACGCGACCAGTTTGCCGAACGATCCGTCGGTGACGGCGCCGATGATCACTTCCTGGCCGCCGAGCAGCATCTGCTGCACCTGGATGCCCTCGATCTTGGCGTCGGCCTTGTACTTTTTGGCGTTGGCGAGGATGTCGGCGTAGCTCTTCTCGGCGTCGGCGGCGGTTTTCACCCCCACCACGACACCGCCGGCTTCGGTCTTGTGCAGGATATCCGGCGAGACGATCTTCATCACCACCGGAAAGCCCATGGCACTGGCGATCTTGGCGGCTTCGGCGGCGGAGGTCGCGACGCCCTCTTTCGGCACCGGAATGCCGTAGGCGTCGCAGACCAGTTTGCCTTCGGGGGCGGTGAGACTGGTGCGTTTGTCCGCCTTGACCGCGTCAAGAATCTTGCGAACCGCATCTTTCGAATGAGCCATCGTTCTCTCCCTGAAGATTTTTGGCATTTGGTATGCCAGAAACCGTGTTGTCAAGGCTCCGCGCCGTCGGGAAATGCCGAAAACGCCGGCAACTTGACACGCTGGTATCTGGTATGCCAAAAATATTAAGAGGGTTCATTCGATATAACCATCTCCCGCAGAGGAGATGTTCGATTGCCCACGGAAACCAACCAAGGCGCCGGCACCCATGGCTGAGGCTGACATCGCGATTGTCCGCATCGCACCGGAGACCAGCTTCAAGAACAAGGCCTATGAGGCCTTGAAGGAAGCCATCCTCAAGATGGACATCTATGCCACGCCCGAGCAGATCATGCTCGACGAGCGCGCGCTGTCGGAACGCCTGGGCGTCAGCCGCACCCCCATTCGCGAGGCGATCGCGATGCTGGAGCAGGATGGCTTCGTCAAGACGGTGCCGCGCCGGGGCATCGTGGTGGTGCGCCGGACCAAGACCGAAATCGTCGACATGATCCGCGCCTGGGCCGCGCTCGAGAGCATGGCGGCACGCCTGATCACCACCACGGCGCGCAAGAAGGATATTTCGGCGCTGCGCAACTTCTTCAAGGACTTCCATGCCGACCGGCTGCCGCAGGATCATGTTGAGGAATATTCGAGGGCCAATATCGCATTCCACCAGGCGCTGATTTCGCTGAGCGAGTCGCCGGTGCTGGTGGACATGACCAACGACATCCTGCTGCATGTGCGCGGCTACCGGCAATTGACCATCGGGCGGGTCGAACGGATCGTGACGTCGCTGCCGGAACACATGGCGATCATCGACGCCCTCGAGGAGCGCAACACCGAGCTCGCCGAAGCGCGCGCCCGCGACCACACCCTTGGGCTGGCGACGTATGTCGAGACCCATGGCAAGGAACTCTTCGCTTAAAATAATTGCCGACCAGGAATGCGTGGACCGGACGATCAACGCGTCCATTGCAAAGTAGATCAGGGAGAAGCGGAATGTCCGCCACAGTACAGAGCATTGATGCCAGAACGACCGAAACCGAGCGTGAGCAGACCGACGGCTTTCACCTCATCATCGATGCGCTCAAGCTCAACGGCGTCACCACGATCTATGGCGTGCCCGGCATCCCGATCACGGATTTCGGCCGCATGGCGCAGGCCGAAGGCATTCGCGTCATCTCGTTCCGGCACGAGCAGAACGCCGGCAACGCCGCCGCCATCGCCGGCTATCTGACCAGGAAGCCCGGCATCTGCCTCACGGTTTCGGCGCCCGGCTTCCTCAATGGCCTCACCGCGCTCGCCAACGCCACCACCAACTGCTTTCCGATGATCCTGATCTCGGGCTCGTCCGAGCGCGAGATCGTCGACCTGCAGCAGGGCGACTACGAAGAAATGGACCAGCTGGCGATCGCCAAGCCGCTGTGCAAGGCGGCGTTCCGCGTGCTGCACGCCGCCGACATCGGCATTGGCATCGCGCGCGCGATCCGCGCCGCGGTGTCCGGCCGCCCCGGCGGCGTCTATCTCGACCTGCCGGCCAAACTGTTCGGCCAGTTGATGGACGCCGAAGCCGGCGCCAAATCGCTGGTAAAAGTCATCGACGCGGCCCCGGCCCACATCCCCGCCCCCGCCGCCGTCAAGCGCGCCCTCGATGTGCTCAAGAGCGCAAAACGTCCGCTGATCATCCTCGGCAAGGGCGCCGCCTATGCCCAGGCCGATGACGCGATCCGCGCGCTGGTCGAGAACAGCGGCGTTCCGTTCCTGCCGATGAGCATGGCCAAGGGCCTGCTCCCCGACACCCATCCGCAATGCGCCGGCGCGGCGCGCTCCACGGTGCTGAAGGATTCCGACGTCGTGATGCTGATCGGCGCGCGGCTGAACTGGCTGTTGTCGCACGGCAAGGGCAAGAGCTGGGGCGACGCACCGAAGAAGTTCATCCAGATCGACATCGAGCCCAAGGAGATGGACTCCAACGTCGAGATCGTGGCGCCCGTGGTCGGCGACATCGGCTCCTGCGTGGCGGCGCTGCTCGAAGGCATCGATGGCAAGTGGCCGGCCCCGCCGGCCGAGTGGACCAGCGCCGTCAAGACCAAGCGCGACGACAACGTCGCCAAGATGGCGCCCCGGCTGATGAACAACAACTCGCCGATGGACTACCACGGCGCACTGGGCGCGCTGCGCACCGTGATCAAGGAGCGGCCGGATGCCATCCTGGTCAACGAAGGCGCCAACACCCTCGACCTCGCCCGCGGCATCGTCGACATGTACCAGCCGCGCAAGCGGCTCGACGTCGGCACCTGGGGCGTGATGGGCATCGGCATGGGCTTTGCGATCGCCGCCGCCATCGAGACCGGCAAGCCGGTGCTGGCGATCGAGGGCGACAGCGCCTTCGGTTTCTCCGGCATGGAGGTGGAGACGATCTGCCGCTACAATCTGCCGGTCTGCGTCGTCGTCTTCAACAATGACGGCATCTACCGCGGCACCGACGTCAATCCGACCGGCGGCGCCGACGTCGCCCCCACCGTGTTCGTCAAGGGCTCGCGCTACGACAAGATGATGGAGGCCTTCGGCGGCGTCGGCGTCAATGCCACCACGCCGGACGAACTCAAGCGCGCCGTCGACGCGGCGATGAATTCCGGCAAGCCGACGTTGATCAATGCCGTGCTCGATCCGGCCGCCGGCAGCGAGAGCGGCCGTATCGGCAACCTCAATCCGCAAAGCAAGCTGAAGAAGAAATAAATCGCCACAGGCGGGGCCGCACGGCCCTGCCCCTTTTCCTGCTGCCGCAAGGCAGAAACGACGGAGTACACGACGATGACCCAGGCGCTGAAGGGCGTTCGCATTCTCGATTTCACCCACGTCCAGTCGGGACCGACCTGCACGCAGTTGCTGGCCTGGTTCGGCGCCGACGTGATCAAGGTGGAGCGCCCCGGCGTCGGCGACATCACGCGCGGCCAGTTGCAGGACATTCCCAAGGTCGACAGCCTGTATTTCACCATGCTCAACCACAACAAGCGTTCGATCACGCTGGACACCAAGAACCCGAAGGGCAAGGAAGTCCTGACCGCGCTGATCAAGAGCTGCGACGTGCTGGTGGAGAATTTCGGCCCCGGCGTGCTCGACCGCATGGGATTTCCCTGGGAGAAGATCCAGGGCATCAACCCGAAAATGATCGTGGCCTCGATCAAGGGTTTTGGCCCGGGGCCTTACGAGGATTGCAAGGTCTATGAGAACGTCGCGCAGTGCACCGGCGGCGCGGCATCGACCACCGGCTTCCGCGACGGCCTGCCGCTGGTGACCGGCGCGCAGATCGGCGACAGCGGCACCGGGCTGCATCTGGCGCTCGGCATCTGCGCCGCGCTCTACCAGCGCACCATGACCGGCCGCGGCCAGCGGGTCACCGCGGCGATGCAGGACGGCGTGCTCAACCTCGCGCGCGTAAAACTGCGCGACCAGCAGCGCCTCGCCCATGGTCCGCTGACGGAATACAGCCAGTTCGGCGAAGGCATTCCGTTCGGCGACGCGGTGCCGCGGGCCGGCAACGATTCCGGCGGCGGCCAGCCCGGCCGCATCCTCAAATGCAAGGGCTGGGAGACCGACCCCAACGCCTACATCTATTTCATCACCCAGGCGCCGGTGTGGGAGAAGATCTGCGACGTGATCGGCGAGCCCGACCTGGAAGACCCATCCCGACTACGCCAAGCCGCCGGCGCGGCTGACGCGTCTCAACGAGATCTTCGCCCGCATCGAGCAGTGGACCATGACCAAGACCAAGTTCGAGGCGATGGAAATCCTCAACAAGGACGACATTCCCTGCGGCCCGATCCTGTCGATGAAGGAACTGGCGGAAGACCAGTCGCTGCGCGCCACCGGCACGGTGGTCGAAGTCGACCACCCCGAGCGCGGCAAGTATCTGTCGGTGGGAAATCCGATAAAGCTGTCGGACTCACCGACCGAGGTGAAGCGCTCGCCGCTACTCGGCGAGCACACCGACGAAATCCTGCGCCAGGTGCTCGGCTTCTCTGACCACCAGGTCGCCGAGATCCACGATTCCGGCGCGCTGGACCCGCCGCGCAAGGTCGCCGCCGAATAGGCCACGCATCTCGAACTCCGACTTCTCAAGGCCGCCGCAGTTTCGGCGGCCTTCTGATTTTTTGGGTATCAAGGTAACGACAGCCGGAACCGATGGTGCAATGCAGCAGGTAAATTGCTGCTATGCAAACAAATCAATTGCTGCTGGCATCTGGTATACCTAAATTGCTTCCCAACGGAACCTGAGCGCCCTCGGGGCGCCGCCGAAGGGAATCACCATGTCCAAGACCGCCACGCTCCACCTCCCCGCCTCCGCCGGCTGGATCAGCCGCTTCGTCGCCACCATCGATCGCGTGCTGATGGCCAATGCCGAAATCGCCGCACGCAACGGCGACCTGCCCTATTTCGGGCTTTGACAAGCCGCAGCGCAGCAAACGCTGCGCTGGAACAGCGCTGAATTTCGGGGTCGGCCCCCGGTGTAAATCCTCCCAGACTGGTCCCGGTATGCCGGGGCCATTTTTTTGACCTGGCCGGCGCTGTTGTTTGCTCCACGGTGTTTATGGATAAGGACCATCTGCGACAAATGGCGGTGGGCCTGCCGGTATTAAACGCTTGCGCTGTGGCATAACACATACCAAAATGTGTCAGACCGGTAACGCTCGGTAAGCCACAGAAGCGTGCCAGGGGAGGAACCATGACCTTATCTACAGAACCCACCGCCGCCACCGCACCGGAAGGCAAGTACTTCCGCTGGATGCAACTTGTGATGGGCATCGTCTGCATGGCGATGATCGCCAACCTGCAATATGGCTGGACCCTGTTCGTCGATCCGATCGACGCCAAATTCCACTGGGGCCGCGCCGCGATCCAACTGGCCTTCACGCTGTTCGTGGTGACCGAAACCTGGCTGGTCCCGATCGAGGCCTGGTTCGTCGACCGCTACGGTCCGAGCATCGTGGTCATGTTCGGCGGCGTGATGATCGCCATCGCCTGGGTGTTGAATTCCTACGCCGACTCGCTGGTGCTGCTCTATGCCGCCGCCATCGTCGGCGGCATCGGCGCCGGCTCGGTCTACGGCACCTGCGTCGGCAATGCGTTGAAATGGTTTCCGGACCACCGCGGCCTCGCCGCCGGCGCGACCGCGGCCGGCTTCGGCGCCGGCGCCGCGATCACCGTGGTGCCGATCGCCAACATGATTGCCGCAAGCGGCTATCAGCATGCGTTCTTGACCTTCGGCATCGGGCAAGGCGTGATCGTATTCGTGCTGGCATTCTTCCTGCGCCGGCCGACGCGGGCGATGCCGGCGAAGAAGAAGCAGCTTAACCTGCCGCAGACCAAGATCGATTTCACCCCGCCGCAGGTGCTGCGCAGCCCGATCTTCTGGGTGATGTATGTGGTGTTCGTGATGGTCGCCGCCGGCGGCCTGATGACCGCCGCGCAGATCGCGCCGATCGCCCATGACTTCAAGATCGCCACCGTACCGGTCAGCATGCTCGGCTTCCAGATGGCGGCGCTGACGTTCGCGATTTCGCTGGACCGGATCTTCGACGGTTTCGGCCGGCCGTTCTTCGGCTGGGTGTCCGACAATATCGGGCGCGAAAACACCATGTTCATCGCCTTCACCACGGCGGCGCTGATGGTGCTGACGATGTCGATGTATGGCCACATCCCGATCGTGTTCGTGCTGGCGACCGCGGTGTATTTCGGCGTGTTCGGCGAGATCTACAGCCTGTTCCCGGCCACCAGCGGCGACACCTTCGGCGTCAAATATGCCACCACCAACAACGGCATGCTGTACACCGCCAAGGGAACCGCATCGCTGTTGGTACCGATCGCCAGCATCGTGGCGGCGAAGTATGGCTGGCAGGCGGTGTTCGCCATCTCCGTGGCGCTCAACGCCACCGCGGCGCTGCTGGCATTGTTCGTCATCAAGCCGATGCGGCGCCAGTTCATCCTGGGCAACGAGGCCACGGCCGAGGCCGCGACGGCCCGCAAGGTCAAGACTGCCTGATCCCGGCAGCCTGAAGGATTTCGGGAGGCGCATTTCGATGCGCCTCCTTTTTTGCGCGTTGACAATTGGCATAATGTATACCAGTATCGCTGCAAGCAAGAGCCGCTGAAACGGCCTCACTGTTGGGAGGAATTCATGCAGGTTGGCGACGTTTTGCGGAAGAAAACCGCCCGGGTCACGACGATCCGGATGAACGAGACCGTCGGTATCGCCGCCCAGTTGATGCGGACCGGCAATATCAGCGCGCTGGTGGTCAAGGATGTGGTGCGCACCGAAGGCAACACCGCCGCCGGCATGTTCACCGAGCGCGACGTGGTTCGCGCCATTGCCGAACACGGCGCCGCCGGCGTCAACCTGAAGGTCGGGCAGCTGATTTCGGTGCAGCAACTGGTGTCCTGCACCTCGACTGACACGCTCGAGCACGTTCGCCATCTGATGAACAAGCACCACATTCGCCATCTGCCCGTGATCGATGACTACAGCCTGATCGGCGTGATCAGCATTCGCGATATCTCGACCGCGTTCGATGAGGCCTCAACCGCGGCGGGGTAATCCGTTCCGGCCTGACCACCGTCTGCCGTTCCGCCGCCATCGTCATCGAGAGAGCCATGAAGATCTGCATCTACGGCGCCGGCGCGATTGGCGGTTACCTCGGCGTGCAACTCGCCCTTGCCGGCGCCGACGTCAGTCTGGTCGCCCGCGGCGCGCATCTGGCGGCCATGCGTGCCAACGGCCTCAAGCTACGCATCGGCGACCAGGAGCGCGTGGTCAGGCCACGCTGCACCGACGATCCCGCCGAGCTCGGGGTGCAGGATTTCGTCATCGTCTGCCTGAAGGCGCATTCGATCACCGGCGTGCTCGACAGGATGCAGCCGCTGCTTGGACCGCATACCCGCATCGTCACCGCGGTGAATGGCATCCCCTATTGGTATTTCTACAAGCACGGCAATGAATTCGAAGGATCGACGCTGGAGAGCATCGATCCCGGCGGACGGCAATGGCACGAACTCGGTCCCGAGCGCGCCATCGGCTGCATCGTCTATCCCGCCACCGAGCTCGAAGCGCCGGGCGTGATCCGCCACGTTTACGGCGACCGCTTCCCGATCGGCGAAGCCTCCGGCGAAAACTCGGCCGATGTCGAGCGCCTTTCGGCGCTGTTCGTCGAGGCCGGACTGCAGGCGCCGGTACTCGACCGCATTCGCGACGAGATCTGGCTGAAACTGTGGGGCAACGTCTGTTTCAATCCGATCAGCGCGCTGACCCATGCGACACTGGACGTGATCTGCACTGATCCGGCGACACGCGCGCTATCCAAGGCGATGATGCTGGAGGCGCAAGCCATCGCGGAGAAGTTCGGCGTGAAATTCCGCGTCGATGTCGAGCGGCGGATCGAAGGCGCGCGAAAGGTCGGCGCTCACAAAACCTCGATGCTGCAGGACCTGGAGATCGGCCGCCCGATGGAAATCGATCCGCTAGTGACCGTGGTCCAGGAAATGGGGCGGATGACACAGGTCCCGACCCCCGCCATTGATGCGGTGCTGGCGCTGATCGTTCAGCGCGCGAGGGTCGCCGAGCTCTATGGATCGGCAGCCTGAGATCGCGCTTCGGCGTAATTCCGCCGCGCGGATTTCACCCGCTCATGATGGACATTTAGCCGCCACACCGGCATCCTGCCGCCCGAAAATCAGAAAACGGGTCGAGGGAGCGACGATGATCAAGACGCGATTTACTGAACTCGTGGGCGTCGAGCATCCGATCGTGCAAGGCGGGATGCAGTGGGTCGGCACCGCCGAACTGGTGTCGGCGGTGGCCAATGCCGGCGCGCTCGGTTTTATCACCGCGCTGACCCAGCCGACGCCCGAGGCCCTGGCTAAGGAAGTCGCGCGCTGCCGCGCCATGACCGACAGGCCGTTCGGCGTCAACCTGACGATCCTGCCGTCGATCAAGCCGCCGCCCTACGCCGAATATCGCCAGGCCATCATCGAGAGTGGCATCAAGATCGTCGAGACCGCCGGCAACAAGCCGCAGGAACACGTCACCGAATTCAAGAAGCACGGCATCGTGGTGGTGCACAAATGCACCAGCGTGCGTCACGCGCTGTCGGCGGAACGCATGGGGGTGGACGCGATTTCCATCGACGGCTTCGAGTGCGCCGGTCATCCCGGCGAAGACGACACCCCCGGCCTGATCCTGATTCCGGTCGCCGCCGACAAGGTCAAGATACCGATGATCGCTTCGGGCGGTTTTGGCGATGGTCGCGGCCTGGTGGCGGCACTGGCGCTCGGCGCCGAAGGCATCAACATGGGCACGCGCTTCATGTGCACGAGGGAAAGCCCGATCCATCACGGGATCAAGGAACGCATCGTCGCCAACGACGAGCGCGAGACCGAGTTGATCTTCCGCACCATGCGCAACACCTCCCGCGTTGCCAAAAACACCGTGAGCCAGAAAGTGGTGGCGATGGAAAAGGAAGGCGCCACCTTCGAGCAGGTGCGCGAACTCGTGGCCGGCGCCCGCGGCAAGATGGTCTATGCCACCGGCGATGCCGATCATGGCATCTGGTCGGCGGGACAGGTACAGGGGCTGATCCACGACATCCCGAGTTGCGCCGAACTCGTATCGCGGATCATGCGCGAGGCGGAAGCGATCATCGCAAGCCGGCTCGAGGGCATGATGTCGGGCGGCCGGCGCGAAGCCGCCGAATAGCCAACAACAATCAGGAAAGCGTTCGCAATGAAAGCCTTCGTCTATGGCGCCAATGGCGCTGCCATCACCGACGTGACTAAACCGGCGCCGACGGGCAGCCAGGTGCTGGTCCGCGTTCACGCCTGCGGTCTCAACCGAGCCGACCTCGGCATGACCAAGGGGCATGTTCACGGCAGCGCCGGCGGCGTTGGCACCGTGCTGGGCATGGAATGGTCCGGCGAAGTCGCCGAACTCGGTCCCGATGCGAAAGGCGTCGCGGTCGGCGACAAGGTGATGGGCTCGGGCGCAGCAGCCTTCGCAGAATACACGCTGGCGGATCACGGCCGGCTGTTTCACATCCCACACAACATGAGCGTGCAGAACCTCAGCTTCGAGGAGGCCGCTACCCTCCCCGTGGCTCTCGCCACCATGCACAACGCCGTCGTCACCAACGGCGCGCTTCAACCCGGCCAGTCGGTGTTGATCCAGGGCGCGAGTTCCGGCGTCGGCCTGATGGCGCTGCAGATCGCCAAGCTCAAGGGTGCGAAGACCGTGATCGGCTCCTCCACCGACGCCTACCGCCGCGGCCGGCTCAAGGAATTCGGCGCCGATCTCGCCGTCGATTCATCCGATCCCGGCTGGGTCGACCAGGTGCTGAAGGCAACGAACGGCGAAGGCGTCGACCTGATCGTCGACCAGGTTTCGGGCAAGCTCGCCAACCAGAATCTGGCGGCCACCAAAATCAAGGGCCGCATCGTCAATGTCGGCCGGCTTGGCGGCACCCGCGGCGAGTTCAACTTCGATCTCCATGCCGCGCGCCGCATCAACTACATCGGCGTGACCTTCCGCACCCGCTCGATCGAGGAAATCCGCGAGATCTTCAACCAGGTCCGCAACGACATCTGGCCGGCAGTGGAGACCGGCAAGCTGAAACTGCCGATCGACAAGGTGTATCCGTTCGCGGATATCGGCAGGGCGTTCGAGCACATGGAAGCCAACAAGCACCTCGGCAAGATCGTAGTGACGCTGTAGAGCTAATATCTTCGCGAGGTGCGCCGGCTCGGTCGGGCCGGCGCAAAACCTTGGATAGCCCGCGGGTCAGGATTGGCGATGCAGTCGGTGCCGGTCCCCGCGGCGGACGCCTGACATTGCGCGTACGTCGTATAGGCGCATACGGTGCTTTCACCGTGCTGCTGGCAAAAAGCCAGATTGGCGCTGGCCTTCGCCGGCAACCACAGCGAGGAATATCAAGCCCAAGGTCGTTACCGCCGCCATTCCGGCGGCAAGCGAGAGACCACGCATCGTCACACCCTTCTGAAGAAACGCCTGCTTACCCGAACCGTAATTGTTTCCTTGTTTCCGGATAGCCGGCGGAGCTGAAATCAAAAAGACGTGTTCCGGGGCCGCGTCTCATCCTGCATCCTCCAGGATCATGTCCGACGCTTTTTCGGCAATCATGATGATGGCGGCGTTGGTATTGCCCGAGACCAGGTCCGGCATGATAGAGGCGTCGATCACCCGCAAGCCGTCGACGCCGCGAACACGCAGGCGCTGATCGACCACGGCAAGCGGATCGTTGCCCATCCGGCAGGTCGAGGTCGGATGGTAGATCGTGCTGCCGCGCCGCCGGCAGTGCTCCAGCAGTTCCGCATCGGTCACAACCTTGGCGCCAGGATCGGCCTCTTCGGTGACAAAGGGACGCAGTGCCGGCGCGTGAAGAATCCTGCGCAGGATTTTCAGGCCTTCAACATTGGCGTTGCGATCGACCTCGGTCGCAAGATAGTTGATGCGGATTTCGGGAGCCGCATTCGGATCGGCACTCTTGATGCGCAGCGAGCCGCGGCTTTCCGGCCGGAGCTGGCACACCGAGGCGGAGAACGCCGAATAGGGATGCAGCTTTTCGCCCATCTTGTCAGTGCTGAAGGGCAGAAAATGGACCTGGATATCCGGTGTCGCCAGCCGCGGGCTGGTCTTGAAGAAGGCGCCGGAAGTGCCCGCGGCAATCGTCAGCGGCCCCCGACGAAACGCGGCATATTGTAGCCCCGCCATCACCTGGCGCAACGGACTGTTGACCACGTCGTTGAGCGTGACGGGTTGCGCGCAGCGCATCACCATCCGGACCTGCAAGTGGTCCTGCAGGCCATGACCGACACCCGGTACGTCCAGCACCATGTCGATGCCGTGGTCGCGGAGCAAGTCCTTCGGTCCGACCCCGGACAGTTGCAGCAATTGCGGCGAGTTGTAGGCGCCGCTTGAAACCAGAATCTCCTTTCGCGCCCGCGCGGTCTGCACCGCGCCGCCCGCCTGCCTGTACTCGACCGCCGTGGCGCGACGACCGTCGAACACGACGCGCTGCGCCAATGCCGAGGTTTCCACCGCCAGGTTGCCCTGACGCAGCGCCGGGCGAAGATAGGCCACCGCGGTAGAGGCCCGACGCCCCAGCCGTGTCGTGGTCTGGAAAAACCCGGCGCCTTCCTGCGACGCGCCGTTGAAATCCGGATTGCGCGGCAGCCCCGTTTCCTCAGCCGCCGCCACAAAGGCTTCGGAAAGCGGATCGGGATGTCGCCAGTCCGACACCGGAAGCGGGCCGCCGATGCCGTGGAATGCATCGGCGCCACGCCCCTGGTCCTCGGCCTTCTTGAAGTACGGCAGCACGTCGTCAAAACCCCAGCCGGCATTGCCGTGCTGGCGCCAGCGATCGTAATCCTCGTGCTGCCCGCGAACATAGAGCAGGCCGTTGATCGAACTCGAACCGCCCAGAACCTTGCCGCGCGGTTGAAAGATCGATCGCCCGTTCAGCTCCGGTTCGGGTTCGGTCTGATACATCCAGTTGACGCTGGTGTCCTTGAACAGCTTGCCGTAGCCGAGCGGCACATGGATCCAGATATTGCTGTCTTTCGGACCGGCCTCCAGCAGCAACACCGAATGCTTGCCGGAAGCGGTCAGGCGATTGGCGAGCACGCAGCCGGCCGACCCGGCGCCGACGATGATGTAATCGAATTCCCGTGTTTCGGACGATTTCCTGTTCATGTTTCCTCGAGCGGCGTTTCCGCGGCTAGCAGAGGGCGGAACCGCGCATAAAGCAAGAGCCCGGCCGGATCGCATCCGGCGCCTTCATCAATTCAGAACCATTCTCGAAACAATGCTGCGACTGATTGGCAATTGCGCTGCGGTCCAGCTTTTATGTTTCACGATGGGCTGCTAAACCGCGCCGATGCATCCGCCAGCCACCACAAAATCCCGCGTTGCCGCGATCTCGGTCATTGCCAGCTTCAGCATGGCCGCGATCAAATTCGCGGTGGGTGTCGCGATCGGCAGCCTCGCACTGATTTCGGAAGCGTTGCACAGTTCAGTCGACCTGGTGGCGACCGTGGTGACCTGGATCGTGGTGCGGATTTCCGACCGTCCGGCGGACGATCAGCATCACTACGGACACGGCAAGTTCGAAAGCCTGTCGGCGCTCGGCGTGATCGCGATGCTGTACGTTCTGGCGGGCGGCATTCTGGTGCAGGCCTACGGCCATCTGCGCCAGGGCGCCGCGCCGCCGACGCTCTCGGTGGTCCCGTTCGCGGTGCTGGTGGTGGACATCGCCGTCAATTTCTGGCGCGCCAGCGCGCTGCATCGCGCGGCGCACGACACCAAAAGCCAGGCGCTGGCCGCGGACGCGCTGCATTTCGCGTCCGATGTGTTGGGATCGGTCGCCGTCATCATCGGGCTCGCGCTGTCCGGACTGGGTTATCGGTGGGGCGATGCCGCCGCCGCGATCGCGGTGGCTGTCATGATCTCGCTGCTGGGGTTGCGGCTGGCGCGCTCGACCGTGGAGACCCTGCTCGATCAGGCGCCCGAAGGCGCTTCGGAAAAAGCCAGGGCCGCGATCCGCGCGGTGGCGGGGGTCGTCGGCGTCGAGCGGCTGCGGGTGCGCATGGTCGGCCCCAGACACTTCGTCGATGCCACCGTGCAGGTGCCGCGCACCTATCCGATCGACCGCATCGATGCCATCAAGCACAACGCCCAGACCGCGGTCAGCCAGGCGCTCGGCGATGCGGACCTGACCTTCACCGCGGTGCCGGTGGCGCGCGACAATGAAAGCGTTCGCGAACGCGTCATGGTCATCGCCCGCAACTCGGCGCTGGCCATCCACCATGTCACCGTACACGATCTCGGCGGCAAACTGACGGTCAGCATCGACCTCGAGGTCGATGGCGAGATGCCGCTCGACCGCGCCCACGATATCACCCGCGATCTGGAGCGGCATATCCGCGACGAATTCGGTGCCGACGTCGAGGTCGATACCCACATCGAACCGCTGGAACCGGAATTGCCTTTTGGCACCGACGCGGCGCCGGAACGCGTCGAGACGATCCGTGAGGCGTTGTCGCGATATGCCGGCGATGGCGCCATCCACGACATCCACAATGTCCGGGTGCGCGACACCGAAGCCGGCGAAATCGTCAACTTTCATTGCCGCGCCGCGCCGTCGATGAGCGTGATCACGGTCCATGAAAACGTCGATGCCATCGAGCGCGCGTTGCGCCGCGCATTTCCCACCGTCAAGCGCGTGATCAGCCACGCTGAGCCGCCGCGAACCTCGTAGATTTGCGCGCCGTCTACGCGCCGCGTTCCTGTTTCGGACTCATTTGCGCGAGCGCGGAGCAACAATTCTCCATTGGACAGCAAATTTTTTGCATTAACGATTCGTTGACTCTCGACAGCCCAGCAAAACTGGATTCAAATCGCCTTGATTCGGAGTGCTGGGGAAGTTTTCCGAACAGGTGCACGGCAGGACATTCCGAGGGGGCTAAGGCATGGCGCGCGCAAACGCGGCGAACGCGTGCGCTCAATCCGATTCGATCAAAGGATTGGCGCAATCGATCGCGAAACCGGCCTATCATCGGCTGTTGATAGCGGAGCCCGCACTCCGCCGCGCGGTTCCTACGCTCATCATCGCCTTCCTGATCACGATCTGTTTCGGCGCCTTCGTGCAGGTGATCGACCAGAGCCGGCAAAAGCGTGCATCGATGAAACGCGAGCTGGCGGCGCTCGCCGACGTGCTGGCCGAGCGTCTCGATCGCCTGGGCTCGGCGCCGCAGGATCGCGCGCTCTTCAACGACCGCCTGCCCGCTTTGCTTCCGGAACTGATCCCGCCGTGGGGCGGCGCCACCGGTCGCCACGTCATCGTTACCGGCGCCGACCGGCGCGTGCTGGCGCGGGTTCCGATCTACTCGGCGCTTGGCGACGCCGCGCGAATCCTCGAGGTTATCAGCGCGGCGCAGCCTCTGGTCGCGCTGGGCCAGCCCGACGCCGACGCCACCGATATCATCCTGCCGGGCGGCGACCACGCGCTCGCGACCCGGCGCATCATCAAGTCGCTGGCCGGCCAGGTCGTCGTGATCCAGGAAAAAAACGAAGCGCTGTGGCGGTCGGATTCGGCGCTGTCGGTGACGCTTTCGGCCACCACCGGCTTCGTGGTGCTGATCCTGGGTTTCGCGTTTCACTGGCAATCCACCCGGGCCCGCGAGGGTGATCTCATCAACGACGCGGTGCGTGGCCGGATCGACACCGCGCTCAACCGCGGACGGTGCGGCTTATGGGACTGGGACCTGTCGCGCGGACGGATTTTCTGGTCGCAGTCGATGTTCACCATGCTGGGCCTGGAAAACCGCAGCGACCTTCTGACCTTCGGCGAGGTCAACGCCCTGGTCAAATCCGACGACATCGACCTGTTCGAGATCGCCGACCAACTGGTCTCCGGCAAACTCGACCACATCGACCAGACCTTCCGCATGCAGCACACCGACGGCCATTGGATCTGGCTGCGGGTGCGCTGCGAACTCAGCCAGGGCCCCGGCGACACCGGTATCCACCTGATCGGCATTGCGGTCGATATCACCGAGCAGAAGAGCCTTGCCGAGAAGACCGTGGAAGCCGACCTGCGGCTGCGCGATGCCATCGAAACCATCCCAGAGGCCTTCGTGCTGTGGGATGCCGACGATCGGCTGGTACTCTGCAACTCGCACTTCCGCCGCCTGCACAAGCTGCCGGAATCCGCGGTGACGCCGGGCACCTCCTACGAAACCATTATCGAGGTCGGCAGCATGCCGGAGGTCCGCACCCGGCTCGCCGAGACCAGCGCGCTGGCGCCCGGCGCGCGCACTTTCGAGGCGCAGCTTGAAGACGGCAGCTGGCTGCATATCAGCGAGCGCCGCACCAAGGACGGCGGCTACGTCTCGGTCGGCACCGACATCACCCGGATCAAGGAGCACGAGCAAAAGCTCATCGACAACGATCTGCGGCTGCGAGCCACGGTTACCGACCTCAAGCTGTCGCAGACCACGCTGGAACAGCAGGCCCTCGAACTGGTCGACCTCGCGCAGAAATATTCCGACGAAAAAAATCGCGCGGAGGAAGCCAACCAGACCAAGTCGAAATTCCTCGCCAACATGAGCCACGAACTGCGCACCCCGCTCAACGCCATCATCGGCTTTTCCGAAATCATGGGCAGCGGCATGTTCGGAACGCTGGGCTCGGAAAAGTACCTGGAATACTGTCACGACATCCTCACCAGCGGTCACTATCTGCTCGAAGTCATCAACGACATCCTCGACATGTCGAAGATCGAGGCCGGCCGCATGAAGCTGGACATGGAAACGCTCGACCTGTCGAAGACGCTGGCGGAATCGCTACGCGTGGTCACCGGCCGCGCCGAGGACAAGCGCCTGGTGCTGGACGCCGATATCGGCGCCGACATTCCGGTGATTGCGGACCGCCGGGCGGTCAAGCAGATCCTGATCAACCTGTTATCCAACGCGGTGAAGTTCACGCCCGAAGGCGGCAGGGTCATCGTTCGCAGCCGGGTGCTGCACGACCGCATCGTGCTGATGATCGCCGACACCGGTATCGGCATCGCCCCGCAATCGCTGCGCCGGCTGGGCAAACCGTTCGAGCAGGTCGAGAGCCAGCTCACCAAGAGTTATCAGGGCTCCGGCCTCGGATTGGCGATTGCCAAATCGCTGACCACGCTGCATGGCGGGTCGATGCGGCTGCGCTCGAAGCTCGGCGCCGGCACCGTGGTCGCGGTGTCGCTGCCGCGTCAGGGCGGGAAGCGACGGCCCTCAGTGTCCCAGGCAGCCTGAAGTCCGGCTGGGTGAGACGCAAGCGTCGGTCAGCTCCCGCGGCGGGTTTCTGCGGACAGTGTGACGTGCCGGCATGATTCGGATTGCAGTGACCGGCGCGGCTGTGTAGGGCTACTACCATACCGTTTCCCAGATTGCTGACGTTCGAGATGCGTGACAACCGAATCATTCGAAGCCGGCGCTTTCATCAGCTGCAACGCCGGCACTTCATCGTTTTCGACGTGTTGCCTTTCCTCGGCACGCTCGTGGCATGCGGTCTGTTGCTGTATCGGCCGATAAGTGCGCTCGACATCGGCCTGTTCTTTGCGATGTGGCTGCTCACCGGTCTTGGCCTCACCGTCGGCTATCACCGGCTGTTTACCCACCGTGCATTTTCGACCGGCGTGGCGATGAGCAGCGTATTCATCGTGATGGGGTCGATGGCCGGGCGCGGCCCGATGTTGTCATGGGTGGCCATGCACCGCCGCCATCACGAACTATCGGACCAGGAAGGCGACCTGCATTCGCCCAACTTGCACGGCGCCTCGGTTTACCAGCGACTGCTCGGTTTTCTGCATGCGCATCTGACCTGGATGATCGAGCACGACTATCCCAACATCGCCCATTACGTGCCGGATCTGATGGCACAGCCGTCGGTGGTCGCGGTCAATCGCCATTATTACCTCTGGGTGGCGCTCGGCCTGGTCGTCCCGGCGGCGATCGGCGGCATTGCGACCGCAAGCCTGATGGGCGCCCTGACCGGATTTCTCTGGGGCGGCGTGGTGCGAATGTTCGTGGTCGAGCAATCGATGTCGGCGATCAACTCGGTGATGCACACCCTGGGCTCGCGACGTTTTGCCACCCGCGGCGACAACAGCCGGAATCTCGGCATCATGGCGCTGTTGGCGTGGGGAGAAGGCTGGCACAACAATCACCATGCCTTCCCCTATTCGGCGGCGTTCGGCCTGCGCTGGTTCGAGTTTGATCCGGGCTTCATGCTGATTCGCCTGTTGGCCATGCTCGGCCTGGCCTGGAACGTAAAAGTGCCGAGCCACGACAAGATCTCGCTTCGTCTCGCGCGCCAGCAGACAGACGCGGTCCCGGACCTCGATCTCACACACGGCTAGAGCATGATCCGGAAAAGTGGAAACCGGTTTTCCGAAAAGATCATGCTCAAACAAAAAGATAAGATCATGATGCGATTCTATCGCATCACGATCTAAGGCCCGGAATGGAATCGCAGAAGGATGCTGTTCAACGATTATCCGTTCCTGCTGGTCTTCCTGCCGGCGGCCGTCCTGATCTATCGCTTTGCCGATCCCCATCCGAGATTTCGGATCGGCGTGCTGGTGGTGCTGTCATTTGCCTTCTACAGCTATTGGAACCCTCCCTTCGTCGCCGTGCTGGCGCTGTCGATCCTGCTCAACTGGCTGGCCGCCCAAGCCTATATCAGGACCGGACATGCAGCGATCGTCACGGCGGCGATCGCCGTCGACGTGGCCGCGCTTGCGGTATTCAAGTACGCGAATTTCCTGGCGGATAATCTCGGCCTCGCGCTGAGCCGGCCGATCCCCCACCTCGACGTTGTGTTGCCGCTCGGCATTTCGTTCTTCACCTTCCACCACATCATGTATCTGGTCGACCTGCGGCGCGGGAAGGCACCGAGTTATCCGCTCGGCCGCTACGCGCTCTATATATCGTTTTTTCCGCAGGCCATCGCCGGACCGCTGGCGCGCTGGTCGCAGGTGATCCACCAGTTCGGCCGCGAGGTCTATGCCCCCGGTTGGCAGCGTCAGTTCTGCCTGGGCGTAGTCTTCATCGGGATCGGCCTGATCGAGAAGGTCATACTTGGCGACCGGATCGGACGCATTCTTGACCCGATCTACGCACAGGCCGAACTCGGTGTCGTGCCGGGCGGACAATCCTGGCTCGCGCTCGGTTTCGGCTTCCAGATCCTGTTCGACTTCGCCGGCTATTCCGACATTGCGATCGGTGTAGGCCTGTTGTTCGGAGTTCAACTGCCGTTCAATTTCGACGCGCCGTATCGCAGCGTGAATATCCAGGATTTCTGGCAGCGCTGGCACATGACGTTGATGCTGTTCCTGCGCGATTATGTCTTCAATCCGCTCGCCCATGCACGCCTCGCATACCGGCGACTGCGGCTGGTGCAGTATTTCGGTGCCATGCTGGCGACGATGGCGCTGTGCGGGCTTTGGCACGGTGCCAGCTGGAGCTTTGTCGTGTGGGGAACGCTGCATGGCTTCGCGCTGGTGATCTGCTCGCTGTGGCGCCGGTATTGTCCGAAGCTGCCGATGCGGCTCGGATGGGCTTTGACGGTGCTGCTGGTGCTGCTGACCGGGGTGATCTTCCGCGCCGCAACCCTGGAAGGCGCCTGGCACGTATTCCAGGGCCTGGCCGTCGCTCCGGAACTCGAACGGGTGCGACACGTGGCGCCGATTGTTATTGGCATGCTGGTGGCTTTCCTGTTGCCGGCGAGCCAGGACATCGTCGCGCGCTTGACCTCCAAGCCCAATCCCCTGCTGGCAGCGCTGCTCGGTATCGCGCTGCTGGCGTTGCTGATCGAACTGGGAGACCGCAACGTCTATGAATTTGTTTACTTCCGATTCTGACGACGCGTCGGCATGGGGGCTCTGCCTCGCGGTGTGTTTCGGCACGCTCGCGTTCGGCGCGGCGCTGATCATCCTGATCGTGCTCGCGGTGGATCCCTACGACAGCGGGCAATTTGGCTGGCTCGGCATCGAGGGCGTCACCGACGGCAATCCGCGCATTGCGAACGCAAGCCGCGCCCATGACCCGCAATTCGATTCCGCAGTGATCGGCGATTCGACCGCCATGCTGCTCAATCCAACCGAACTGTCACGGCTGACCGGTGCGCGCTTCGTCAAGCTGACCGGCTACGGCCTTGATCCGCGCGAGCAGCTCGCGATGCTGGATTTCTTCATCGCCCAGCACCAACGCATCGGCGCCGTGGTGGTGGTGACCGACAGGCCATGGTGCCTCCGCGATCCGCCGCCCGCGCTCAGCGTCGCATTCCCGTTCTGGCTCTATGGCGGCAGTTCGCTCGACTACGCCGCGCACCTGTTTTCCTGGCGCGGACTCGCACACGTCGCGCAAAGGAGCGTGATCGGCCTCGGTTGGCGAAAACGCGAGAATCCCGACGGCTATACAGACTATGAGGAGATCTGGCCGCCGGGGCAATTCCGTGAAATGGAGGTGCCTGACGAGATGGTGCCGGCCCGTGCCGGCAAGGAGAGTGACCCGTTTCCCGCCGTGGCAGGGCTTGAGCGCGTGCTCAAGCGGCTTCCGACCACCGTCCCGCTGGTCCTGGTGATGCCTCCGACATTCCACACCCTGGTCCCGCGGCCGGGCAGCGTTGCCGCCGCCGAAAACCAGGCCTGCAGCGACGCCTTGAAGCGCGTTCTCGACCGCCGGCCACGCAGCAATTTTATCGACTTCCGCGTCGACAACGCCTTGACGCGCGATCCCGCAAATTTCGCGGATATCATCCATTATCGCGCGAAAATTGCCCGCAGGATGGAAGCCGGAATTGCCGCCAGCGTACGGGACGGCGCGGTCGCCAAAATCGACTTCTGATCAACCGACGAAGCTGGTCAGGACGTCGAGGCCATTTTCAAGCCAGAGGGTGCGCGCCACGCCGCGCCGGATCTTGCCGCTGGTGGTCTTGGGCAAGGTTCCCGGCCGGATCAGCACGACATGACGGGCGAACAACTCGTGTTCGTCCGCGATCCCGCCGCGGATGAGATCGGTGATCTCAGCCGTATCGATCTTGTTGCGTTCGGTGCGTTCGACCTCCTGGACGATCACCAGGCTCTCTTCGCCCCGGTCGTCGGACACCGAGAAGGCCGCGCCGCCGTGGCGGCGCAGCGCCGGATGCAGCGCCTCCACCGTGGCTTCGATATCCTGCGGGTAATGGTTGTTGCCGCGGACGATGATCAGATCCCTGATCCGGCCGGTGACGAACAATTCGCCGGCGTGATCGAGAAAGCCGAGGTCGCCGGTGCGAAGCCATCTCGTCCCCTCGTCCTCGCCGGCGATCCGTGCATGGAGGCCAGACCGGGTGGCCTCGGCGTTGCGCCAATAGGCGCCTGCGACATTGGCGCCGCTGACCCAGATTTCGCCGACTCGATCGGGGGTGAGCCGTTCGCGCCTGTCGGGTTCGACAATCGCGATCCGCTCACCGGCCAGCGCACGGCCGCATCCGACCAGCGTCTGAACATCGGCCGGATCGTACGGATCGACCACGGCATGGCATTGCAGCCCGGATCGGCTGACGTTTCGCGTCACCCAGCGCGCGCCGCGGCGACCGCCGGAGATCAGCAGCGTCGCCTCGGCCATGCCGTAGGCCGGGAACGTCGCTTCGGGGCGGAAGCCGTGCCTTGCAAAAGTTTCGCCAAATCGGCGGATAGTTTCGGCATGCACCGGCTCGGCACCGTTGAGCGCGACTTTCCAGCACGACAGGTCCACATCTTGGAGTTGATCGGCGCGGTATCGGTCGACGCAGAGGTCGAAACCGAAGTTGGGACCGCAGGCGACCTCGGCCCGATACCGGTGGATCGCCCGCAGCCAATTGAGCGGCCGCTGCATAAAGGCATTGGGCGCCATCAGCACGCACAACGCGCCGACGTAAAGCGCCTGCAGTGCATTCAGGATCAATCCCATGTCATGATAGAGCGGCACCCAGTTCACGCAGGTCGACTGGCTGGTGTTAACGAGCGCCACGCGGATCATTTCGAGATTTGCCATGAGATTGGCGTGGGTGACGACAACCCCCTTGGGGCTGGAGGTCGAGCCCGAAGTATATTGCAGAAAGGCGACGTCCTGCGCCTGCGGCGGAACCGGATTAGCGGCGCCGGGCTCGCCGTCGGCCAGATCCACCAAGAGCCAGCGCAGGCGCGCGTCGCCAAGCCGGGCGCGCAGGTCGTCGCGGTTCACCAGCGCGGCGGTGGAGAGCGCGAGCGCTGGCTGGCAGTCCGCAATAATCGCGGCGCTGGAGTTGCGAGCGCTCCGGCGGCGCGGCACCATGATCGGCACCGCAATCACGCGCGCCAGCAGGCAACCGAAAAAAGCCACGACGAATTCAAGCCCGGGCGGAAACACCAGTAGTGCCCGGTCACCCGGCTGGGTGATGTCCGAAAGCCGGGCGGCCAGGGCGCGCGCGGCGGCGTGGAGGGCGCGAAAGCTGATGACTGCTTCTTCCTCGCCGCGATCCGACAGGAAAATGTAGGCGCGGGCATCGGACTCCGACGCGGCACGGTGCTCCAAAAGCGCCACCAGGGAGGAAAACCTCTCCATCCCGGCGACGCCGTCAACGGCGTGTGGGCTAGCGCGAAGAGATCGTCGCATGCCGCCGGGCGAGATGGCGAGACAGCTCGCCGACGGTGGGATAGTCGTAGAAATCATCCGGTGACAATTCGAAGCTGAGTTTTTCCTCGAGTTCCATCATGACATAGATCGTCATGGCCGAATCAAGCCCGAGCCGGTTGAATTTTGCATCGGTCTTGACGGTGTGCTTCGGGATGCGCAGCGCATTGGCCAGGGAATCCACGCAAAATTCCGAAATCTGCTCAGGTGTCATGAATCACTGCCCGCCAAAGATTGAAACCGAAAAAATACCAGGATTCATCGCTTGTCAATTAGCCGGCTGGCCCCATGCCCATGAAAAACGATGCAAATTGCTGATATGCCCCGTGCAGAAACGGCAGCAGGTGGTGCCGTCTATCCCTCGCCATCCACCAGCACCAAAAACACCCGGCGCACCTCGGCCTGGGTTTCCCGCAGCCGCGCTTCCAGCGCGGAGAAATCCGGCGCATCGCCGGCACGGGTCATTACCCTCAGCAAACCCTCGCCCGCCGTCTCGGGCCTGAATTTTCCGGTGACGCATAACCGCACGATCTGGGTCAGGTCATGATAGAGCCGCGCCGCCGACCGCAGCACGTCGGCACTTGACGACGCCAGCACCCCAAGCCGCGCTGCGTGGTCGAGCACGGACAGCGTGTTGACATCCAGAATTTCCGGATGCGCGGCGGCGTGAACCAGTTGCAGATATTGGGCGATGAACTCAATGTCGACGAGACCACCGGCGGCGTATTTCAGGTCCCAGATGTCATCCTCGCCCTTCTCTAGCGCGATGGCGCGGCGCATCTCGGCGACATCGCTGGCGATGACCATCTGATCGCGCGGACGGGTCAGCACCTGACGAATGACCGCTTCGATCCTGTGCTGGAAATGCGGCGAAGACGAAATCACCCGCGCCCGGGTCAGTGCCATGTGCTCCCAGGTCCAGGCCTCGGCCTCCTGATAGTCCGCGAACGAATCCAGCCGCGAGGCGACCGGACCGGCGCGGCCCGACGGACGCAACCGCATATCAACCTCGTACAGCACGCCGTAGTTGGTCCGCGTGGTGAAGGCGCTGATCAAGCGCTGGGTGAAGCGGGCAAAATACTGCGCGCCGTGCAGCGACCGAGCGCCG
This sequence comes from uncultured Alphaproteobacteria bacterium, assembly GCA_963710235.1. Taxonomy (GTDB): domain Bacteria; phylum Pseudomonadota; class Alphaproteobacteria; order Rhizobiales; family Xanthobacteraceae; genus Bradyrhizobium. Next base: position 3,676 of record CAVPZI010000004.1, on the reverse strand, counting down.
TCGGAGTCCGGCTGCTCGTGGTCGAAATCATAAATCAGGATCAGGTCGAGGTCGGAGGCCGCGGTCATTTCCCGGCTGCCGAGCCGGCCCATCGCCAGAATGGCCGTCTCCTGTGCCTTGATGCGGCCGTGCAGGATCGCGAACTGGTCGGCCACCAGGGCATGCAACGTATGAACGATGCCCTGCGCCACGTCGGCAAAAGCGGTTCCGGCCTGCGCCGCCGAGACGGTGCCGGACAGGATGCGCACGCCGATCAGGAACAGGCTCTCCTGCCCGAACAGGCGCAGCCGATCGAGAAACTCCTCGTAGGAATAGGCGTCGGCCAATGTCGCCGCCAGCCGCGCCGACAACTCGCGCTGATCGGGCATGGCGCCGAAGAAGCGAGGATCGATCAGCCCGTCCATGATCTGCGGCTGGCGCGCAAGCATGTCGCCGAGCCGCGGCGCCGCGCCGAGCAGCAGTGCGACCAGGGCCACCAGGTCCTTGTTCTGGTTGAGCAGCGAGATCAGCCGCCCGCCGCGCTGCAGCGCCTGCAGAAAGCGATCGAACGCCACCACCGCGCTGTCGGGTTCTTCGGCATGGGCGAGGCCGTCGATCAGCGCCGGAACGAACTCCTCGAAGGCCTGCCGGGTGGCATCGCCGCGCAACGCGCGATACTCGCCGGCCATCCATTGCCGCACCGTTTCCGCAACCGCAGCCGGTTTGCGGAAACCGAGTCTCGCGAGATGTTCCAGCAGACGCGGATCCTCCGGACCCTTGCGGTAGTCAACCGCCGGCAATTTCACCGTGCCGGTGGGATCACCTTCGAACAGCCGGCCATAATGCCCCTGCACGCAGTCGAGATGGCCCAACAGATCCCTGGCGAAGGCGGCGCGATCGGCATAACCGAGAAACCGCGCGAACCGCTCCAGCGCCTCGCCGGTTTCCGGCAGACTGTGGGTCTGTTCGTCCGATATCATCTGCAGCCGATGTTCGACACGCCGCAGGAACAGGTAAGCCGCGGCGAGTTCGTCACGCGCCTCAAACGTGATCCAGTTGCTCGCCGCCAGGACGTTCAGCGCCTCCAGCGTCGGCCGTACCCGCAATTGCGGATGCCGTCCGCCGGCGATCAATTGCTGGGTCTGCGCGAAGAATTCGATTTCGCGGATACCGCCGCGCCCGACCTTGACGTTGTGGCCTTCGACGGCGACCTCGCTCTGCCCCCGAAACGTCTGCATCCGCCGCTTCATGTCATGGACGTCGGTGAGTGCCGCGAAATCGAGATGCTTGCGCCAGACGAACGGCGCGATCTCCGCGATCAAGGCCTCGCCGGCGATCCGGTCGCCGGCGCAGGGCCGCGCCTTGATCATGGCGGCACGCTCCCAGGTTCGCCCTTCCCGCTCGTAATAATCGAGCGCCGATGCGGTCGAGATCGCCACCGGCGTCGAAGCCGGATCGGGGCGCAACCGCAGATCGACGCGAAACACGTAGCCGTCGCCGGTGCGCTGCTGCAACAGCCGCGACAGGCCTTGCGTGACGCGGACGAAGAACGGCTGCGGCTCGATATCGTCGACCAGCGTCGGCGCCGCGGCGTCGTAAAACACGATGAGGTCGATGTCGCTGGAATAGTTCAGTTCGCCGGCGCCCATCTTGCCCATGGCCAGCACCACGAGACCACTGCCGTCCTCGGGAAGTCGGGCGGTGGCCGGCAGCAGGCGGCCGCGCGCCGCCTCTTGTCGCAGCAGATAGCGCAGCGCCCATTGCACCGAGTTGACCGCCAGATCGGTCAGCGCCTGCGTCACCCGCATGACCGGCCACACGCCGCCGATGTCGCACAGCGCGATCAACAGCGCTGCCTCGGATTTCATGCGGCGAAGCAATTGCATCACGTCCGCCTCGGTGGCGGCCTCGGCAACGCTCACGCCGGTCTGTTCGATCAATGCCTCAAGGTGCGGCTCCGCATCGCAGCCGAACAGCCGGATCGCGCGCGCCGCGTCGGCGCGCATCAAGTCGAACAAATAGGGCGAGGCTTCCGCGATGCCCAGCAGAAGCGCCTTGGCGTGAGGGAAACAATCGGCGAGATGGCGGATCGCAGCCGATTGCTCCGGCTCGAGATCGGCAAGCCAGCCGGTCAGGCGCTGTTCGGCTTCGACGGGAGCGGACAGCTGCGGCCCGTCCACGAACCGCGCGGCCAGACGATGCCGGTCCGCGTCGTCCTTCGCGGATGAGGTCATGCGGCCTTGTGTTGCACATTCGACGTTTGAGCCGCAAGCCCCTCGCCGTTGGCCGCCGGGATGGCCAGCGTGGCGCGCAATCCCGGGTGCGCGTCGCTGAGCGTGAGGTCGCCGCCGTGCAGCGTCGCCACCGCCGACGCGAGGCTGAGGCCGAGCCCCGATCCGGGCTGGGTGCGGCTGGCCTCGAGCCGGACGAACCGCTCGATGGCATGTTTGCGGTCGGCCTCGGGGATTCCCGGTCCGTGGTCGGTGACACTGAGCAGCACGCGATCGCCCTCGCACCGCGCCTCGATCAGGATGTCCTTGTTGTCGGCTCCGGCGATTGCGTCGGCGCCGAGCGGTTGCGGTGCCGGCACCGGGGCGCCGTATTTGATGGCGTTTTCGACCAGGTTCGCCAGTGCCTGGCTGATCAGTTCGCGATTGCCGTGCAGCGGCGCCGGCGCAGTCTTGACCTGAAGCGACAGCCCGGAATCTTCCGCAAGCGGCTCGTAGAGTTCCTGGATGCCGTGGGCGACGTCGGCGGCGTCGAAATCGTCCATGTTGCCGCGCGCCTGTCCCGACTCGGCGCGCGCGATCATCAAGAGCGCGTTGAAGGTCCGGATCAACCCGTCGGATTCGTCGATGGTACGCTCCAGCGCGGCGCGATACTCGGCCTCGCAGCCGGATTTGGCCAGCGCCTCCTCGGCGCGGTTGCGCAACCGCGTCAGCGGCGTCTTGAGATCGTGGGCAATGTTGTCGGAGACTTCCTTCAGTCCCTTCATCAGCGCCTCGATGCGTTCCAGCATGGCGTTGAGATTTTCCGCCAACCGATCCAATTCATCGCCGCTGCGGCCGACCGGCAGCCGTCCGGACAGGTCGCCGGCCATGATGCGCTGGGTGGTGCCGGTCATGGCGTCGATGCGCCGCAGCACCCGCCGCGCCACGAAGATGCCGCCGCCGAGCCCGAGCACCACCACGATCAGCACCGACCATTGCGCCGCGGAAGCGACGATGCCGAACAGCCGCCGGCGTTCCTCGAGGTCGCGGCCGATCAGGAGCCGGAAACCGTTGGGCAGTTCAGTGACATTGACCAGCGCGCGGTGATCCGTCACATCCTGATCGTCGAGCCGGCGATACACCGTTTCCGACCACCCCGTGGTGGCCATCACGCCTGGCGCCAGCGCACCGACATTTCCTCTCAGCGCTTGCCCGTTCGGCGCGGTCACAAGATAAAGATTGGCGCCGGGTCGCAGCGCCCGGTTCTCGATGGTGTTCACCAGGCCCTGCAGACCGCGCCGGTTATATATCTCGCTGATCTCGCCGACCTCGCCGTTTACCGCGGTGGCGATCTGTTCGTTGATCAGGCGGCGGGTATTCCAGGCAAAATAGCCCAGCAGCGAGGCCGCGAAAAGCGCGAACAGGAATAGATAGACCAGCGTCAACCGGAACGCCGTGGTGCGGATCAGTTTACCGAAGGCCGTCAC
>CAVPZI010000003.1:0-427118 GCA_963710235.1 uncultured Alphaproteobacteria bacterium | reverse complement strand
GATGTTGCGACCAGCCACGCGTGGCGAACACTTGGCGCTGTCATGTTACACCGCGCCAGGCGCGAGCGAGCAAGCGCGGCCGCGAATGCCGATCAGAGCTTGCTGACGCAGACAGGGTCTACGGGCGTCGTGGGATGGTTGGCCGCGAGCCCTCCGGTCACCTCCTGCAGATCGTCCTCCGGCAGTTCGTCCACACGGGACTTGCCCGGTTTCTGCCGAACCTTGGTTTCCTTGCTGGTGGGCGTCTTGGTCATGTGATCCTCGTAGGTGCGAATGAGAGCAAGGTCGCATCGCTCGTCTGGAGATCCCCTCTCAAGCGATGCATTTTTCGGGGCCTGACCCGCCAAGTCAATAGCATCGGATGCAAAGCATGCGCACCGCGCGGGCTCTATGACCTAGGTCACAGACGGCCCGCGGGGAATTTCGACGGCTTGGACGCCGTAGCGAGGCAAAGATTGGTTCACGAAATTGACTTTTCCGGCACGGGTAACATCGTATCGCGCCGCGCAGTCGCGCCAATCCTTCGGAGCACCAGTGATCGCTTTGCGTCCACGACCGGACGTTCCCGCAGGGACGCGATTGAGCCACCTGCGGCATCCGTTCACTTGAACACTAACTTCATAGTCAGACTCTGTCACCTTAGTCATTTGAAGTTGTCGGCTGAATTGGGTCTCCTGATCTTCTTCCGGCGGCAGGATTGCCCGCTGCATTCAACGATGGAGGATGGGATGAACCACAGGCCTGTTAATTGCCTAGGTGCTTGTCTGGTCGCCGCGACGCTTGCTATCGCATCACCGGCTTTCGGGCATGGTGGTGGCGGTCATGGCGGGGGTGGTTTCGGCGGTGGCGGCGGCATGCACGGCGGTGGTGGCTTCGGCGGCGGCGGTATGCACGGCGGAGGCGGCTTCGGCGGCATGCACGGCGGCGGTGGCTTCGGCGGCGGTGGCATGCGCAGCGGAGGCGGCTTCGGCGGCGTGCACGGCGGCGCTTGGGGAGGAGGAATGCGCTCTGGCGGCTTCGGCGGAACTCCGCACTTTGCTGGCTCGCGCTTTGGCGGTGTGCCTTTCGCGCATGCCGGGTTCTCACCGCGCTTTTCGCACGCTGCATTCGATCACCGCTTCCTCCACCACCGCTTTCGTCGCTTTGCGTTCATTGGCGCCTCCTACGGCTATTATGACGACTGCTGGCGCAGAATATGGACGGCCTATGGACCGCAATGGACCAACGTCTGCGCGGATTACGGTTACCAGTAGCCGGTACCGCCATGATGATCGTCGCCGGCTTTTCTGACTGGACAGACCGGCGGCGGCCATCACGCTCATTTGCGAGCCGGGTTGCCGAACCTCAGAGTAAGATGACTTGAGGCCGACCTCACCAGGGCTCGCAGGCGGTCGGTCGGAGACAGCAGATCATGACGGGAGGCCATCGTCGTATTCTGGTTGTTGAGGACGATCCGGAAACGGCCGGTCAGCTTGTGGAACAGCTGACGACCAACGGTTACCAGGTGGATTTGGCCACTTGCGGGAACGAGGCGCTGAGCCGAGGCTCGGCCAGCCACTATGCGGTGATCACGATTGACCGCATGCTCCCGGACATCGATGGAATTGCGGTGATGCGCCGACTGCGCGATGACGGCATCGCCGCACCGTTCCTGATCATTAGCGCACTCGGAGAAGTTGACGACAGGGTGCGTGGTCTGCGTGCCGGCGGAGACGATTACCTGGTCAAGCCGTTTTCTTTCGTTGAACTGTTGGCCCGCCTCGAGGCGCTTGGTCGACGCAGTGATACCGTTGCCAAGGAGACCATCTTGCGCGTGGGCGATCTCGCGATCGATTTGATCTCACGGACCGCCAGCCGACGTGGCAAAGGTATCGACCTTCTTCCCCGGGAATTCCAGCTTTTGGAATATCTGGTGCGCAATGAAGGCCGCGTTGTATCCCGGGCCATGTTGTTGCAACACGTCTGGGACCTTCATTTCGATCCGTCGACAAATATCATCGATGTCTATGTCGGACGGGTGCGTCGAAAGGTCGACGACCAGCAGGCCTATCCGCTGATCCATACCGTTCGCGGCATCGGGTACCGTCTCCGTGCTCCTGGCTAAGACCCTGACGTCATCAACGTTCAAGCTGGCGCTGATCGCGATCGGGACTTTTGGCGTGATCGTGTCGGCAATCTTCAGCTACGTCTATCTGTCGACCTCCAACTATGTACGCAGCCGATCGGATCGCGGGATCATGGCCGAGTATACGAACCTGCGGGACATTTACGAGCGGTCAGGAACCGAAGGGCTGATCGGCGCCATCCGGCAACGGACGTCCGACAGGGATTTCGCAGGTCACCTCTATATCCTCTCCGATCCTTCATCTGCTGTTCTCGCCGCCAACCTCGGAGAATGGCCGCCGACCGCAACGGCGCTCTCGGGATGGACGGAATTTCGCGCTCCCGGCGCGTCGCCGAAAGGAATCGGCGGGCCGCTGGTGCGGGGAATGATCGACACACTCCCGAGCGGCGATCGGCTGCTGGTTGGACGGGACATCAGTGACCTCGACAGCTTCACGGGACAAATCGAGACAGCCGTGATCTCTGGCGTGTCATTGATATTTGTGCTCGCCGGGGTCGCGAGCATCCTGGTGACGCGCCGGACCGTGGGACGAATCGAGCAGATCAACGCCACCAGCCGAGCCATCATGGCGAGCGGTCTGGACAAGCGTATCCCGCTCCGCGGCACCAATGACGAATGGGATCGCGTCGCCGAAAACCTCAATTTGATGCTGGACCGCATCGAAACATTGATGGGCGAGGTAAAGCAGGTGAGCGACAATTTGGCCCACGACCTTCGGACGCCGCTTACACGAATGCGCGGGCGTCTGGAGAAGGCCTATCACAGCCAGCGTTTTGACGAGGACGCTCAAACGTTGATCGGCGACACCATCGCCGACCTTGATGCCGTCTTGAAGATCTTCATGTCAATCACGCGGATAGCGCAAATCGAGACCCAGGTGCGGAAGGAAGCGTTTCGAACCGTGAACCTGGTGGAAATTTCCCATGAGGTCGTCGAGTTGTACGACGCCGCGGCCGAGCAGCGCGGTAGCTGCCTCACCATGACCGGCAACGGCGACGTGCTGGCGATCGGCGATCGCGACCTGATTTTTGATGCCATCGCCAATCTTGTAGACAATGCAATCAAGCATGGTCGCGACGGAGGACAGGTCGTCGTCAGGAGCGAAACCGTGAACGGTAGTGCGATCGTTTCGATCACCGATGACGGCCCCGGAATTCCAACAGACCAACATGAACAGGTTTTCAAGCGCTTCTATCGACTCGAACACAGCCGCTACACGCCCGGAAACGGTTTAGGACTGAGCCTGGTCTCAGCCGTCGCCCGTCTTCATGGCGCGCGTATCGAAATGTTCGATAATTCGCCTGGTCTCCGATTTGAACTTTGGTTCTCCGCACCGGGCGCCCAGCGGCAGTAGGTTACATCCGGGTCGCTACGCGCAGCCCGTCAAGATGCCAAGAGCGTGTAATCTGGTGTGAACTGTGCCGCCGGGGCGTGATGTCGCCTGTTGGCAGATTTTGTTGTGCTGTTCAGGCGTTAGCAAAATCACTGCGTGCGCGATGGCGATCCCGGCATGACTCGAACATGCGACCTACGGTTTAGGAAACCGTCGCTCTATCCGGCTGAGCTACGGGACCGGCTTGCGAAGCTGAATACCAGAGCGCCCGAAAAATCGCTACCCCGGACCGCCCGCCGGGGGTGCCGGGCGCGCGGCAGCCATGCCTCGTAAACCAATCCGTCCGAAAGACCCGCGCGGACCGACGCCGCCCCCCCACCAACTCTTTGAAATTATGGCCTTCGATGGTACAATCGGGTTCTCGTACCGCGTTTGGAGTATCGCCATGGCCCCCCGCGCCAACTGGAAGGGTTTTTTGCGCCTTTCCCTGGTTACCTGCCCGGTCGCGCTGTATCCGGCCACCTCGGATTCCGAAAAAGTCAGCTTCAACCAGATCAATCGCAAGACCGGCCACCGCATCAAATATGCCAAGGTCGATGCCGACACCGGCGAGGAAGTCGCTTCCGAAGACATCATGAAGGGCTACAAGGTCGATACCGACACCTACATCGAGGTGTCGAAGGAGGAACTCGACGAGATCGCGCTGGAATCCACCCGCACCATCGAGATCGACGAGTTCGTGCCGAAATCCGATATCGACGGCCGCTATTTGATCCGCCCGTATTACCTGGTTCCCGACGGCAAGGTCGGCCACGACGCCTTCGCGGTTATCCGCGAAACCATCCGCAGCATGGACAAGGTCGCCATCGGCCGGCTGGTGCTGACCAACCGCGAGCACATCATCGCGCTGGAGCCGCTCGACAAGGGGCTGATGGGCACGCTCTTGCGCTACCCCTACGAGGTGCGCTCGGAGAGCGAATATTTCGACGACATCCAGGACGTCAAGATCACCAAGGACATGCTGGATCTGGCCAAGCACATCGTCGAGCAGAAATCCGGCACGTTCGAGCCTGGCAAATTCGAGGACCGCTACGAATCCGCCCTGGTCGACCTGATCAACAAGAAGCGCAACGGCGCCACCATCGGCACCACGGCGAAGCCGCGCCCGGGCACCAACGTGGTCGACCTGATGACCGCGCTGCGCCAGAGCCTCGGCGACGCCAAACCGGCGGCCCCGGCCAAAGGCAAGAAGGCACCGAAACGCGCCGAAGGCCAGCGCGAGATGCTGCTGCCGATCAGCGGCAAGAAGGCCAAAGAGGCCGCCAAGGAAACGCATAAGGAAACCGCGCCCGCGAAAAAACCCGCCGCCAAGGCCGCCGCTGAAAAGCCCGCGGCCGGCCGCGGCCGAAAGGCCTCCTGATGCGCCCCTCGCACGGGACACCGTCGCTCGTTCCCGACTACGCCGAGCAGACCGTCTATCTGGTAATCGACGATTTCGACCGCCACGGCCGGGTGATCCGCGAGACCGACGTCGGACGGGCCGATCTGGAAAGCGTCATCGCCGACCTGGTTTCGGGGCAATATAACGACCCGGTCCGCATCGTTGCCTTCAACACCGCGGAGCACTGGGCCGAGGATGTCTCGGAGGACGTGGCGCGCGAGCTGCGCCGCCGCGCCGACCTCGCCAACGAGGACCTGTCGTCGGCGGTCGAAGCCTTTGTCGAGCGCCATTCCCGCCGCGAGATCCAGCTCACCCTGCGGCTGGTGTAGCACTGCCCTGGTCGACGCCGTTCAAGCAGCCGATCCCGCTCAAGGGCGGCGGCACGCTCAAAACGCTGCATGACGCGCGCGACCTTATCCTGAAACTTTCCGACACCGAGAGCGAGAGCCCGGCCTGGCAGACCGCGGTGGAAAACCTGCTGCAGGCCGCCGAGCACGGCGGCGGCTGGCTCGAGTTCGCGCGCATTGCCATGATGCAGGCGCTGTATCCGAAGAAACCGCGCGGGCCCTAGCCCGGATATCGGCATCTCCTACTGCCGCTCCACACTCACCGTGGCGATGCCGCTGTTGATCATGCCGAGTTCGCGCGCGGCGGCGGTCGAGACATCGATGATACGGCCGCGGTTGAACGGACCGCGGTCGTTGATGCGCACGGTGACCGAACGTCCGTTGTGCATGTTGGTCACCAGCACCCGGGTGCCGAACGGCAGGGTACGATGCGCCGCCGTCAGTTCGCTGGGACCGGATCGTTCACCGCTCGCGGTGCGGCCGCCGCCGTAATACGCCGCGTGGCCGGTTTCCGCTTTTGCGGTCTGAAAGGCACACAGCGCCGATAGCGCCGACAACAGCGCGGCAGCGAACAACGTGCGGATCGTCATGATAACACGCCCCGGTTGCGGGTCCAACATCATCCCGGCTCTTAACGGGGCAGCCGCGTTCCGGTTCCCGCGCTGAAACCCGACAAGGCGCAAAAAAACGGGGGGTCGATTTGACGGATTGTTCAGGGCTGCATGGCCTGATCCCGGCAACAGCCAAGATCAAGTCAGGGAGATCAGCATGGCCAAGCAAGGCAGAACCGCCCAGCAACTCGCCGAGATGATTACCGGCCGGATCGGGGTCAGCGGCGTCGAGGTCCGGGTCCGCGAGGATCACTCCGACGGCTGGTGTCCGACCATCGTTGCGGCGCCGAGCAACGAGCTCGGTTTCCAGCGCCGCGCCGAAGAGATCGCGCGGCGGTTGCGGCTCGATTTCGACCTCGCCAACTGACGCCGCGAGCCGAACCTGGCTATCGCGCCATGGCGCGGCGGGATCGGCTTCGCGGAAATATTCGGAAGCAAAATCAATGCCCGTAGCGCTACGGGCCGCGGCGCCGGAGCATCGAAAAAAACCATTTGTTAACCAAATGAATTTAACAATTTGAAAGGATAAATTGCCTGCCAGCCATGGTTTCGAGCTGATGTCGTTGATTCGAGCTGCCATGGATGGCGCGTCTGCCGACGATCTCGCAGGCTCGGGCGCGCAATTCCAGGCACGGGTGGCGCTGGCCGACCTGTTCATGCCGCTCGACCAGCTCCTGCTCAGCGGCGGCGACGCCCGGATCGCGGTCGATCCGCACAGCGGCCTCAACAGCTATGGCTGCCGGGCCACGGCACTCGGCGCAGCCACCGGTTTCTCTTCCAGCACCGCGGCGCCGATCTCGCAGCGCGCCTACGATCGCGCCGCTGCGGCGCGCGACGCCCTGCTGCAATCGGCCATCACCGACGGGCTGGAGCAGAGCCTTCGAGACGCGGATGGAGGCGATGCGCGAGGTGCTGAAGGCCCAACTCGGGCTGCGGCAAACCGGCGCCGAGGTGATATTTTCCGCCTCCGGCACCGACGCGCAGCTCCAGGCGCTGTTTCTCACCCGGGCGCTGCAGGGCTCCGATCTGACCACCATCGTCGCCGCCGCCGATCAGACCGGAAGCGGAACGCCGCTGACCTCGCGCGGCCTCCACTTCAGCGACAGCACCGCCAACGGCAGCAAGGTGCGCAAGGGCGAACCGCTGTGCCATAGCTGTGGCGCCGTCGCCAGCATCAGCCTGCCGCTGCGCGACCAAAACGGCGACCTGCCATCGGCGGAAGTCTGCGACAGCCGGATCGTCGACGCGGTGGAACGCGCCATCGCGGCGAGCTGCAAGGTTCTGCTCCAGGTCATGGACGCCTCGAAACTCGGCTGGCGCGTGCCCAGCGACCGCTGCGTCCGCGACCTCGTGGCGCGCTGGCCTGGACAGATCCAGGTCGTCGTCGATGCCTGCCAGCTGCGTTCGCCGCGGAGGCGGATCGCCGCCTATCTCGAGCATGGCTATCTCGTGCTGGTCACGGGATCGAAGTATTTCGGCGGACCGCCGTTCAGCGGCGCGCTGCTGGTACCCCCCGCCATCTGTGAGGCAATCGACGCCTTGGGACCCGAGCTGCCGGAGCTTGCCGACTACGGCTGCCGCAACGATTGGCCGTTGCGATGGCCGGCGTTGCGGACCCAGTTTCAGGGCCGGCCCAATTTCGGGCTGTGGCTGCGCTGGGAAGCCGCACTGGAAGAAATCCGCGCCTATCATGCGGTACCGGAATCGTTCCGCCGCACTGCGCTGGCCACGCTCGGACAAGGCTTCGCGAGGCTGATCGCGGCCTCGCCGTCGCTGCGGCCGCTGCCGCACCAGCAGGGCCAGATCGATCCCTTGATCGACCATGACGAACTGCTGTTGCCGACGATCTTTGCGTTTACGGTCGAGGTCGCTGGACAGGCCTTGTCGCCGGAGCGGGCGCGGACGCTGCAACGCGCGCTCGCCGACGAACTCCAGAACAGCGTGGACGGCGAGGCGCCGGAAGATGCAGCGCAGTCCTACCTGATCGGGCAGCCGGTCGGCTGGCGCGCGGCCGACGGCCGCGAGGTTGCGGCACTGCGGCTGTGCATCGGCGCGCGCCACGTCACCGAGTGCTGGTCGGCCAACGTCGACAAGGCACGCCATAACCTGCAGCGCGTGCTGGATCGCGCCGCCACCGTGATCGAGAAACTCGACGCCCACCTTCATCGTTTCGAAACCCGGCTTCTGGAGCACACGCATGCAAATTGAAATCGCTGGCCATGACATCGCCGACCAACCCGCGGTCGCCGACCGCATTGGTCTGGCCAAGCTGGCGAAACTGGCGTTCGACGGCGGTGACCTCAACCCGCTGCGGCAGGAATTCACCGAGATGCTGACCAACGGCACCGCAGATGCCGGGGTCGGGCTCGATCTGTCGCTGATCGCGCAACTGCTCGGACAGAAGAACATCGGGCTGGCGATCCAGAACCAGGTGCTGGCCTTTCACCGGCTGTTCCGCTCGCCCTGCAGAACGGCGCGGCCGCGGCTGCGGGTACTGGCGCTGGCCGCCGAGATCGACATGGGCGGCAACACCCCGATCGAGTTCCTGCTGGAAGGATCCGATATCGAACTGAAGACGCTCTACATCATTCCGGGCCGCGACATTCCGGTGCCGCTGCCGGAGCATGACGTCGCCATCGTGATCGCGTCGGACTCGCCGCACAGCTCGATGGCGCTGGCCGAGATGGTACGCCTGGCGCCGCGGTGGCCGCGGCCGATCGTCAACCAGCCGCTAAAGATCGCCAATCTCGACCGCGACAAGCTGTATCGGCTATTGAGCGGCATCGATGGCATCGACATTCCGGCGACCATCGCGGTAAGCCGCGCGCAACTGGAAGACGTCGCGCAATCGCGGCTGCCGCTCGAAACCGTGGCGCAGGGCCCGGGATTTCCCGTCATCATCCGTCCGCGCGGCTCCCATGCCGGCCGCGGGCTTTCCCGTCTGACCGATGCTGCGGAGTTGCGCGACTATCTCAAGGCCCAGCCGGAGCGCGATTTCTTCATCTCCCGCTATGTCGACTACGCCGACGCCGACGGCCTGTTCCGCAAATACCGGATCGCCATCATCGACGGCAAGCCCTATCCGGTCCACATGGCGATCGCCGATCAATGGGACATCTGGTATCTCAACGCCGGCATGTCGTTCAGCGAAGCCAAGCGCGCCGAAGAGGCGGAATTCATGCGCAGCTTCGACGCTTCGTTCGCCGTTCGCCACCGCCACGCGCTGTCGCGCATGATCGAGCGGGTCAACCTCGACTACTTCCTGGTGGACTGCGCCGAGAACAAAAACGGCGAATTGCTGATCTTCGAGGCCGATAATACCGCGGTCGTGCACAACATGGATTCGCCGCAGCTCTATCCCTACAAGCCGCCGCAGATGCAGGCGATCTTCGAGGCTTTTGCCAAGATGCTGACCGATCACGCCGCGCACCGTCGCGCCGAGCGCGCCGCATGACCCAGCGCCGGCACGAGACGGCGCCGCCGCCCGGCCCGAGCCAAACGCTCGATCCGCACGATTGGGACGAACTCCGGGCCCAGGGCCATCGGATGCTCGACGACATGCTGGACTATGTCGCCAATGTCCGGGAGCGCCCGGTGTGGCAACCGATCCCGGAGACGGTGCGTGCACGGTTTCGCCAGCCGCTGCCGCGCCAGCCCTCGGACCTGGGCGATGTCTATGCCGAGTTCAACGACTTCATCGCGCCCTACGCCACCGGCAACGTTCACCCCGGCTTCATGGGCTGGGTGCATGGCGGCGGCACTCCCGTCGGCATGCTGGCCGAGATGCTGGCGGCCGGACTGAACGCCAATCTCGGCGGCCGCGACCACATGCCGATCGAGGTGGAGCGCCAGATCGTCGAATGGACGGCGCAGATGTTCGGCTTCCCGGTGGGGGCCAGCGGCATCTTCGTCACCGGCACCTCGATGGCCAACCTGATGGCGGTGCTGGTGGCGCGAACCTCGAAGCTCGGCACGCAAGTGCGGCGCCGCGGCGCCGCCGACGCCGGCGCAAAGCTCACCGCCTACACCTCCAGCGCCGCCCACGGCTGCATCGCGCAGGCGATGGACCTGGCCGGTTTCGGCAGCGACCATCTGCGCATGATCGAGACCGACCGGCTCGACCGCATCGACGTCGCGGCACTGCGAACGCGGATCGCGCAGGACCGCGCCGCCGGACTGACACCGTTCCTGGTGGTCGGCTCGGCGGGAACGGTCGACATGGGCGCGATCGACGACCTGCGCGGCTTAAGCGAATTGTGCCGCGCCGAAAAACTCTGGTTCCATGTCGATGGCGCCTATGGCGCGCTGGGCGTGCTGGCGCCGGAAATCGCGCCGCGTCTCGACGGGCTGCAACAGGCGGACTCGGTGGCGTTCGACTTCCACAAATGGGGCCAGGTGCCCTACGACGCCGGCTTCCTGCTGGTGCGCGACGGCTCTAAGCACCGCCAGACCTTTGCAGCACCAGCGGCGTATCTGCGCCGAGAGACCCGCGGGCTCGCCGCGGGCAAGCAGTGGCCGTGCGATTTCGGACCGGACCTGTCGCGGGGTTTTCGCGCGCTGAAGACCTGGTTCACGCTGAAGGCCTACGGCGCCGACACGCTCGGCGCCATGATCGAGCGGACCTGCGCGCTGGCGCGATATCTGGAGAGCCGGATCCTCGCGGAGCCGCGGCTCGAACTTTTGGCGCCGGCCCAGCTCAACATCGTCTGCTTCCGCTACCGTGGCGCCGACGCCGACACGCTGAACGCCGACATCGTCGCCGACCTGCACGAATCCGGCATCGCCGCGCCGTCCACTACCACGATCCATGGCCAACTGGCGATCCGCGCCGCCATCGTCAACCACCGCACCGACAGCTGCGACATCGATGCCCTGATCGACGCGGTGCTGAACTGCGGCGCGGCCCGCGTCGATGGCCGCAGTTTCAGCCTCGTGCCGTCGGCAGCGAATGTCTTTGCGCCGACAGAACCACTGGACGCCGAGGCCTGTTCCTGACGCCGCGCGCGGCTATCGCCTGAATTGAAGCGCGGCTACGCCGGCTTCTTTTCATCGACCAGCCGGGCAATCCGCTGGATCGCCAAGAGATAGCCCTGGGTGCCGAACCCGGCGATCACGCCGTCGGCGCGGCCGGATACATAGGAGTGATGCCGGAAGGCTTCGCGCTTGTGCACGTTGGAAATGTGGATCTCGATCACCGGACCATCGAAGGCGTTGAGGGCGTCGAGGATCGCCACCGAGGTGTGGGTGAACGCGGCCGGGTTGATCACGATGCCGGCGGCGGTTTCGCGCGCCTCGTGGATCCAGTCGATGATCTCGTATTCGCGGTTGCTCTGGCAGAACTTGATCTTGAGCTTCAGCCCGGCCGCGGTGGCCTTGCAGGCCTTCTCGACATCGGCCAGCGTCTCGTGGCCATAGATATGCGGCTGGCGCTTGCCCAAAAGATTGAGGTTGGGTCCGTTGAGAACGTAAACAAGGCGGCTCATGGTATTTCCCCGGTGGGTGCGAAGCTTTGAATGCCCGACATGCCGATGCCAGGGTCCAGATTGAATTGTATTAGTGTGCGTGAAGAATCTCGCCGAGAAACTTCCTGGGACGCTCGTTCTTCGGATTCCTGAAGAATTCGGCCGGGGGCGCCTCCTCGACGATCGAACCATTGGCCATGAACACCACGCGATCGGCAACCTGGCGGGCAAAGCCCATTTCGTGGGTGACGCCGATCATGGTCATGCCGTCGTTGGCGAGGCCGATCATGGTGTCTAGCACCTCCTTGACCATCTCGGGATCGAGCGCGCTGGTCGGCTCGTCGAACAGCATGACCTTGGGCTCCATGCACAGCGCACGCGCAATGGCGACACGCTGCTGCTGGCCGCCGGAAAGTTGGCGCCGGGTATTTGTCGGCCTGATCGAGGATCTGCACGCGCGCGAGCAGGCGACGGGCCGTGGCCTCGGCGTCGGCCTTCGCAAGCCGGCGCACCCGGATCGGCGCCAGGGTGCAGTTCTGCAGCACGGTCAGATGCGGAAACAGGTTGAATTGCTGGAACACCATCCCGACCTCACGGCGCACCATATCGATGGTCTTCGGATTGTCGTCGAGATGCACACCCTCGATCAGGATGCGTCCCTTCTGGTAGCTTTCCAGATGGTTGATGCAGCGGACGAGGGTCGATTTGCCGGACCCGGAAGGTCCGCACAGCACGATCTTTTCGCCGGCACGAACCGACAGGCTGACGTCGGACAAGGCCTGAAAGCCGCCAAACCATTTGTCGACGCCCTGCATCGCGATCATCGGCTGGACCGCGCTGCCGCCTGGCGAAGTTTCGGTCTGGCTCGACATCGGTCCCTGTCGCCTTGTTGGATGCTGTAAACCGGCCGCGAGCGCGCCGTGACGGGAGCTGTCTGTCGTTGATATAAAAGCGGATTATCGGTGTCAACGCCGCGACAGCCGTCTAATCCATTGATATCTATAATTTTTATCGACGGATGCGCCATTGTCGCCGGCGCACCTTCGAGCGCTTGACGGCCCGGTGGTAGCACGCACGGCGCAAGCGCCGGCAAACAGGCGCCGAAATTGCCCAACCCGCAGCGGTCTGAGATACTGCCGCCTGGCCCAGACAATGGATTCAACCAAAATGCTCAAGCTGTATTATTCGCCCGGCGCCTGTTCACTGGCCTCGCATATCGCGCTGGAGGAGGCCAAGGCCCCCTACACCACCCAGCGCGTCGATCTGAAAGGCGGCGAGCAGCGTTCGCCCGATTACCTCAAGATCAACTACAAGGGCCGGGTGCCGGCGCTCCTGACCGACCGCGGCATCCTGACCGAAAGCCCGGTCATCCTCGGCTACATCGCGCAGAGCTTTCCGGACGCGGGACTTGCCAACCTGGACGACGGTTTTGCCTTCAGCGACATGCAGGCCTTCAACCTTTACCTGACCGCGACCGTGCATGTCGCGTTCGCCCACGTGTTCCGGCCAACGCGCTACGGCGACGGCGATGCCACCGCGGCGGCCATGCGGGCCAAGGCCAGCGCCAGCCTCGACGACAGCTTCGCCATCATCGACAAGAAGCTGTCGGACGGACGGCCCTTTGTGCACGGCGACCGGTACACCGTGTCCGATCCGTATCTGCTGGTGTTTTCGCGGTGGCTCGACCGCGCCGAACTGGGGCCGGTCGACAAGTTTCCTTCGGTCGCCGCGCACCGCAAGAGGATCGAGGCGCGGCCGGCAGTGCAGAAGGTGCTGGCGACCGAAGCGCAGGCGTAAAGCTGGCGATCAGCCGCGCCGGCGTAACGGCGTCCAGGTTTTGGGCGTCCAACTCGCGAAAATGCCCCGGTGCGCCACACTGTCGTCGGATGACGGCATGCCGCCGGCGTTTTGCTGGCCCAGGTCGATCTGACGCAGTCGATCGAGCTGGCGGCGATGGCGCGGATCTTCAACCAGATTGGCCGTGAGGGATCGGCGCAGGTGATATCCGACCTCGTCGCAGATGGCGCGGCTATGGACGCTGTCGATGTGAACATCCGTCATGTCGGTCGATCGTGGCATAGCTCGTCCACTTCCGTTTGGGCTCAGACAGGAGCGCCATACCAATGCGGCGACCGCCGATCGGTTTCGCCCGGCGATGCCTCGATCATGGGCAATGCCCTGAAATTTAATCGATAACCGCTGGAACCTTTTCGCGTTTACGGCACGCGCTGCACCGGATTTGACGGGATGCAACAGCCGGCAAAAATCGGAATAATTTGCCGGCGAAGGGGTGACAAGGGAGAAATAATGGCGACAATCCGCCGAAACTGCGGATTGGAACTGCCTGCCTGTGATCGCCATGCGCCCATTGACCCGCCTGTGTTTCGCGATTGCGCTCGGCGCTGCGCTATTGCCTGCGCGATCGCACGCGCAGTGGTGGAAGCATGGGCCGCGCGATTTCGAGGAATGTTCCGAGAGCGCCGAGCGGACGGCGACGTCGAAGGACGTCCGGGCTGCGCTGGTGTCCGAATGCGAGGCGAAATTCGCCGGCCGGCGCAAGCCCGGCGGCGGCTATACCTATTATGATTTCATGCAGGACCGGCATTTCGATATCGCCGGTCCCAATCCGACCAAGGAGGAGCTCAGGCAGATCGACGAACAATATACCGAATTCCTGGATCGTCGAAAGCACAGCATCATCGTGGCGGCCCTGACCGAAAAGCAGCAACAGCAGCAGCAGCAGCAACAAGCCGAGGCGCAGCGTGCGAAGCAGGCGCGGCCCCAAACCGTCAGGATTCCGATTCCGGTCAGCCGCCCGCCGGTCCGCAGCAAAACCACAGACTGCCACGATCAATCGATTTCGTGCGGCTGGTCGCGGTTTGCCGCGAAACTACAGACCATCAAGAAGACGCTGCTCGGCCCTGCAAAGAAAACCACTCCCGGCTGAAGGCGGGGCCTTCAATGGTCATGGCGGCCTGGTCCGGCACGATGATGCCGCGGCGCCAAGGCTTGGTCCCGCGTCAGCGACGGTGCCGCCGAGCGGGCCGCCCGTTGCTCGGCCAGCCGCGCATCATAGCCGGGCGAAGGCGTCACGGTGGGTGGCGCGGCCGAGGCCGGATGTGGCGAGATCCAGCCGCTGCACCACAGCAAGGTCGCCGCGCCAATCATGGCCTGAATTCGGCTCATCCTGTCGTCCCCCTGTTCGGGTAGATAGCGCGCCCCGATGGATTGTTCACCATGGTGGCGCGGAAAGCCACCCACGATGCTCGCGGATTGCGGCAAAACCAGCGCGATATCATTGCCGGCGACAGCCGGCGAGCCTTGAGAAACCGTCGATCTACCCCCGGATTTAGGCGATCGGTTTAAGTCTTATTTAGGCGGATTCCCGTAGCTGTCTGGAACTCGGGCAATGCAATTGCCGGGACCAATCCAGTGATCTCGTTTCTCGCCACACAGCTGCGCCGTTTCTGCCGCGACCGGCGCGGCAACATCCTGACGGTTTTCGGCCTCTCTGCGGTGCCGCTGCTGACCGCGGTAGGCTGCGCCGTCGACTACAGCCGGGTCGACCAGGTGCGAACGCGACTGCAACTGGCGATCGACACCGCCAGCGTCGGCTCGGTTGCGAAAAGCTCCCCGGGCTTCAAGGCCGCGGGCACCATGACGTCGGATGGGCCGATCCCGGTCGGCGTGACCGACGCCAACAACATTTTCAACGGAAACATGGTGGGCCAGACCGGCTTCACGTTGAACAGCATGACGGCGGCGGTGACCAAGACCGGGTCCAATATGACCTCCACCCTGACGTTTTCGGCGACTGTCCCGACCACGTTTCTGGCGGTGCTCGGCAGCGGCTCGATCACGGTGACAGGAACCTCGAACGCCGCCGCGACGATGCCGCGCTATATCGATTTCTACCTGCTGCTGGACAACTCGCCGTCGATGGGGGTTGGCGCGACGCCGGCCGACATCACCGCGCTGGTGAACGCGACGGCGACCAAATCCAACGACGATCATTGCGCCTTTGCCTGCCACGACCTGTCGGGTGCCAGCGACTATTACACGCTGGCGAAAAGCCTCGGCATTACCACGCGCATCGACGTGTTGCGCAGCGCAACCCAGAAGCTGATGGATACCGCGACCAATACCCAGACCTATTCGAACCAGTTCCGGATGGCGATCTACGACTTCGGCGGCACCATCGCGAGCGCCGGGCTGCGATCGCTGTTTTCGCTGTCCTCCAGCCTGTCGAGCGCCAAGACCGCGGCAGGCAACATCGACCTGATGACGGTGCGATACCAGAACGACACCAACGACGAGGGTACCAGCTTCAGCAATCTGTTTCCCGCCCTCAACAACGCCATCAGTACGCCCGGCACCGGTACGGCCGCCTCGCCGCTCAAATACGTGTTCTTCGTGTCCGACGGATTTGCCGACGAAGCCAACTCGTCGTGCTCGGTGACCATGAACAATTCATACTGGGGCAACAAGTCGCCGCGGTGCCAGTCACCAATCGATCCGGCGCTGTGCACGACGCTCAAGAATCGCGGCATCAAGATCGCGGTGCTGTACACGACCTACGGCCTCGAGCCGATGCTGGACAAGAACGGCAATCCGACCTGGTACAACAGCTGGGTCGCGCCTTATAACGGCGGCTCCGCGGGTCCTTCGCCGACCGTCCCGATCGCGGCCAACATGCAGGCTTGCGCGTCGCCAGGCTTCTATTTCGAGGTCAGCCCGACCCAGGGCATCTCGCAGGCGATGGACAAGCTGTTCCAGAAAGCGGTCGCCGACGCGCGCATCAGCGGGTAATCACTTTCCTCAGCTGGTCGGGCAGGCCGTCTGCGTGTTGTACAACACGCACTTCGACTGGCGCGGACGCGTATAGGCGAAATCGCTCAGCGTAACGCCGCTCGTGGCCATGACGTAGCCGACCGAGGGCACGTAGGAATAGCTGACGGTGCTGTAAATGACGTAGGAATTGGCGGTGGCAATCGAGGACGGAACGGTCACCACGGTGCCGGGATTGACCGCACCTGTCCCCTTGCTCCACTGCACGCGCGCCTGCAGGCTGGAGTTGATCCATATCTCGGTGATGGTTTGCGAGATCGGCCCGTTATAGGGCGTCATGATGCCGGTACTGGCATTGAAGAAGTTGGTCAGGTCGGAATCCTGAACCGATAGCGATTGAGACGTCAGGTCGGACAGCGTGTGGGCCATCAACGACACCTTGCGGTAGACGGCGACTCCGTTCGATATCTCGACGGTTCCAAAGAACAGCACCAGCATGATGGGCACGGTCAGCGCGAATTCGATCGCGCTGACGCCGCTGGTATTGGCAAAAAACGCGGCTCCCGGCGCCCGCCTCCCCAGCCTGAGTTTCGAGAACGACATCCGCTGCATCCGTTCAGGACAATGAACCGTCAGTTGGTAATGTGCGCTGTAACCAGCGCATGGTTGAACATGGCGTTCAAAGCCGTGGCGATGTCATTCGGCGTGTTCGCGGTGTAGAAAAAGTCCGGTGAAGCGCAGGACTGCAGACTGGGCGGAATGTTCGGGATGTTGTTGTTGGCGGCGTCGTCCTCATCATTGGCGAAACTCGCATTGACAGGCGAGATCGGCTGGTAGGGAATGTACAGCACGGAGACGATGATGCCGCGGGCCTTGAGCGGTGCGCAGAGCGACGTGGGGTCGAGCGTAGTGGCGTGGTTGCTGCCGCTCCAGTTGCCGGCGTTGATCCCCTTGGTCTGCGGGTCTTGCGCGCCGTCGGTGACGAGAAAGACATAGGGCAGCGTGCTGGTCGGCGAACTGCCGTTGCCGACGCTGGCGATGATGGTGTTCATGGCCGGAAAGGCGTTTTCAAAATGCGTGCCGCCGGAGCCAAGGCTGCTGTTCAAATTGGTATCAAGCTGCGAGGCCAGGTTCGCGGCAGCGTAGTTGATGGTCGAGGAATTGGTGGGCGAGCCGTTGATGCTGCTGGTGAGGGGAAAATAGGCATACAGGTTCTGGATGAACGGGTAGAGGCCGATGCGGAACTGGTTGGTGACCTTTTCCCTGGCGTTGGCGGTCACGAACAGCTGGTTCACGGCATAGCCGACCGCATCGGCGCGCAGCTGGATGCAGGCGTTGGTGCCGTCGGTGGCGCAGGACGAGACCGACGGCAGGTTGTTCAGCAACGAATTCGGCAGGCCGGAAATCCACGAATTCGGCAGGTGGCCGGAATTGTTCGACAGCGTGTTCTGGAACGCGCTCTGGCTGACGCGCGATATTGCATAGCCCAGACAATAGTTGTTGGTGGGATATTTCTGGGCGGAGTCGCCGCATACGTCCTGGGTGCCGAAGTGGCAGGCGAAGGTGCAGCCGGTGGGATACCTCCCATAGTTGTCCGGGTTGACCGAAGAGAGGCGCGTCATCTCTGCGGCGGTGGACGCCAAACCCATCGATCCCGAAACATCCAGCATCAGGTAAAAATCCAGGTAGAGCGGCAACGAGGCATTCGAGGTCGACGTGCCGGTGACCGTCATGTTGACGTAGCTGGCGCCGAGTATTCTCAAGAAGGTCGTCGCCACGTTGGCGCTGAACTGGACGTTGGACGCCAGCGTCGAGCCGGTTTTCGTCACGGTGGGGGTGACCACCAGACCGGTGTAGCCGGTCACCCCGTTCATGTTCGCGGTGAAGATGTTGGACGCGTCGGTCACGGCTGAGGTGACCGTGCCGTTGCCGGTCATCAAGGCCGCCGCGGTGTAACCCGGCGAACTCTGCGCGATCGCCCCGACGGTAGCGGCGTCCGCGGCAGCCTGCAGTTTCGCTTTCATCCGGACCGCGAATGAGTAATCGACGGCGCAACCGATCGCAGTGAGGATCGGAAGCGAGGCGAGCGCGAAGGTGACCGCGATATTACCTCTGGTGTCGTTTCTGAAGCGCGAAATTATTTTCTTCAGGCGACCTGCAAAGCTCTGCGTTTGCATGACCGAATAGTCCCTATTGCGCGGCATGATCTCGCGCTTGCTCGAACGTTGAACCTTCACGTGACCAGGGCCAAACAGCATGCGAGTTGTCCGGAGCGCCCTCAAACATGCGGTTGCATATCCCACGCGCCTTATCGCCGAAATTGCAATTCTTCCAGGAATATGAGCAGCACGCCGACAATCCGTCCTGACGGGGAAATCCTAGCGGCCAAGCATTAACCGGCGTTTACACAGATCGCCGAAAATTGGACTTATCCCGAAGCAGGCGGTGTGGCTTGGCAAGACCGATCGACCGCGCCGGCGGGAATCGTTTTGGTGGGGAAATATAAACCGTTCGTTAATGGCAGAGCTATGCCATGCGGCACCTGCTAACGGTTTCTACAATGTCTTGAAGTTAGGGTCGGGCCGGATCTCTTGCATATGGGCCGGCTCATGTCTTCGGGTGTTGAGTCTTCGCGCGCCGTTTCGACTGGAGCCAAGAGGCTGTTTCGGCGGTTTGACCGCAACCAACGCGGATCGGCTGCGGTCGAATTTGCCCTGGTCGCCCCGGTATTCTTCGCGCTGCTGTTCGCCATTCTCGAGTCCGGCATCATCTTCTTCGCCGGTCAGTATCTCGAATCCATCACGCAGGACTCCGCGCGGACGATCCTGACCGGCCAGGCGCAGAACAACGGTCTGAGCCAGTCTCAATTCAAGACCTATGTCTGCAACCAGATCGTGGCGTTGTTCAGCTGCAGCAACCTCTACGTCGACGTCCAGAGCTATGCGTCGTTCCAGACCGTGACCATCAACAGCCAGATCAGCGGCGGAAGCTTTGTCAACAACATGCAGTACAATCCCGGCGGCCCCGGCGACGTCGTGGTGGTTCGGCTGTTCTATCAGTGGCCGCAGATCGTGACCGGGCTGGGCTACAACGTCACCAACCTGAACAACCACACGCGGCTGCTGTCGGCCACGGCGGCGTTCAGGAACGAACCCTATCAATGAGAGATACTGGCTCCGTGCGCGATCGAAATCGGTTGCGGTGGAGCGCTAACCGCGGATCTGCTCCGGCCCGAGGCCGGGGGAGCCGTTGCCGGCCGCCTCGGCGCTCCTGATCAGCGCCACGACGCGCCGCGACAGCGGTACATCGAGGCCATGCCGCTCGGCGAGCCGGACGATGACGCCCTGCAGATAGTCGATTTCGGTGGGCGCGCCGCGGTGAAGGTCCTGCCACATCGATGACCGTGCCTCGCGGTCGATCTTCATGGTTCGCCCCAGCGCCAGTTCGAACAGAAAATCGGGCATCCGCAGCAGATACGGCGTCAGGCCGGCGGGGATCGGAGTCGGCGAAACCGGCCTGATGCCTTCGGCCTTCAGGACCATCAGCGCTTCCGCCATCTGGTCCGCCATCAGCCTGCGCCAGGGCCGCTGCGCCAATTGCGCGCGCAGCGGCAGGTCGGACAGCGCGTTGAGCGCGTTGTTGAGATTGACCAGCAGTTTGCCCCACTGAACCCCGACGATGTTGTCGGTCGGCCGCATCGCGAGGCCTGGGATCGAGAGCTGCGCGGCGCAATCGGCCCGATCCCGCTCGATGACGATATCGCCCGAGGTGGCGCGGTGAAACCGGCCGTCGCCGGGCGCGATGACATTGAACGGCACCATCGCCGCCAGCACCCGCCGTCCCGGCAGGCGCTGGCGCAGCACCGCGACATTGTCGACGCCGTTTTGCAGACTGACAATGACGGCGTCGACCGGCGCGTGCTGCGCGATCAGATCCGCCATGGCGGCGGTGCCGGCGCTCTTGACGGTCACCAGCACCACTCCGGCATCCCGGAGAATTTCCGGATCGCCGGACAGCGACAGCAGGACCGGCGCGACCTGCCGGTCAAGGCCCTCGAAGCTGGTCAGCCGCAGGCCGTTGATCTGGATTTCGGCGATGACGCGCGGCCGGGCGAGCAGCGAAACGCGGCGACCCGCTGCAGCCAGCATGCCGCCGACGAAGCACCCGATGCTGCCGGCGCCGGCGACACCGATGGGCCTCGTTGCATTCATGCTGGGTTCACTCCGGTCCAGGGCGTGCGCCTTGTGACGTCGGGTGCTCAGATCACGAGATGGGACCCGGCATCGAGGCGAACCAGTTCGCCGGTGATCTGACGGGATTGCGCCGTGGCCAGGAAACAGACCAGAGCGGCGACATCCTCCGCCTGCGAAGCGGTCTTGAGCGGCACTTTCGCCTTGACGCTTTCGCGCACCTGGGTCGCCGCCGCGGCTCCCCGCCCCTTTTCGAACCAGGTGGTGTCGATGTAGCTGGGGCAGATGGCATTGACCCGGATCAGCGGCGCCAGCGCGCGGGCCAGCGACAGCGTGACTGAATTCAACGCGCTCTTGCTGGCGGCGTAGGCCACCGAAGATCCGCCGCCATTGAGGCCGGCGATCGACGACACATTGACCACGGCCGACGCCTGGCCCGAGGCATTGGCGCCGGCTTCCAGGAGCTCGCGCGCGGCCCGCACCATCTGGTAGGGCCCGATGGTGTTCACCGCGAACAGCCGCTGAAAGTCCTCGGCCGACAGCCCGTCGAGTTTATTGTGCGCCATGTGCTTGGTGGTACCGGCATTGTTGATCAAAGCGTCGAGCCGCCCCCAGGGCGCCGCCGCCGCAACGATGCGCTTGCAATCCTCGTCGCGAGACACGTCGCCCTGAACCACCACCACTTCGCCGCCGGCGGCGCGGCACAGATCGGCGGTCGCCTCCGCTTCCTTCTGGCTCGATGCATAATTAATCACGATACGCGCGCCGTCCCTGGCCAGCATGGCGGCGGTGGCGGCCCCGAGGCCCGTTGCCGCCCCTGTTACGATCACGCACATCCCGTCCTTCGACATCGGCATTCCTTTTCTTGATTTCGGGTATGACCCTGTAAGCGCTGAACCGCGATCTACCATATCGAGCGGCCCCTGGGGCGCCAATCGGCAAATAAACCACTGTGCGGAATAAGCCCACGAGATCGCCAGCTGCGCCGCTGCCGCATGTCACGGCCGCCCCGCCACACGGACATCCGCGCTTGTCATCATGGCGGCTTTTCACCATCATGATGCCAAGAAAATCGACTGAAACAGGGAACGCCGTGGCCGAAAGCGAGAACATTGTTGCCGAGACCGCGGAACGCATTTTCGCCGATCTCGCCGATAGCCGGACCATCACCAGGAGCAAGGACGGCAGCTGGAAAATTCCGCTTTGGCGCGCGCTGACCGAGGCCGGACTGCCGTTGTCCTGGGTGCCCGAGGACTGTGACGGTTCGGGCGCCAGCCTGGCCGAGGGTTTCAGCGTCTTGAGTTCTGCCGGCCGTTTTGCGGTGGCGGTGCCCTTGGCCGAAACCATGCTGGCCGGGTGGCTGCTGGCCCAGGCCAACATTGCGTCGCCCCAAGGCGCGATGACGGTGGCGCCGACAGGACCCCGCGACCGCATCGCACTGAATGCGGACGGCACGCTCAGTGGACGTGCCCGCGGCGTGCCGTTTGCGCGCGAGGCCAAACACCTCGCCGTACTCGCATCAGGCGCGAACGGCGCGGCGATCGCACTGGTCGATGCGGCGGCCTGCCGGATCGAGGCCGGGCGCAGCCTCGCCGACGATGGCAGCGACACCGTGAGCTTCAACAACACGAGGCCCGTCACGCTGAAGCCGGCGCCGGCCGGCTTCGGCCCGTCCTCGCTGCTCCTGATGGGCGCGGTGGCGCGAAGCCTGCAGATATCAGGCGCGCTGGAATCGATGCTCGACATCAGCGTTCAGTACGCCAACGAGCGCGTCGCGTTCGAGAAGAAGATCTCCAAGTTCCAGGCGGTGCAGCACAACCTGGCGAAACTCGCCGGCGAGGCCGCCGCTGCGCTGGCCGCGGCGAGCTCGGCCGCGGACGCCATCAGCAACGCTGCTACGTTCGACGACGCGATCTTCCTCGAGGCCGCCTCGGCCAAGATCCGCTGCGCCGAGGCCGCCGAAAAGGGCGCCGCCATCGCCCACCAGGTCCATGGTGCCATCGGCTTCACCCTCGAGCACGTGCTGCATCGATTTACCCTGCGTGCGCTGGCGTGGCGCGACGATTTCGGCCATGACAGCTACTGGGCGGTGGAGTTGGGCAGGTTGGTCGCCGCGCGGGGCGCCGATGAATTGTGGCCGCTGGTCGCGTCGCGCTGAGTTTCATTGCATCCGCCTTTATCGAAGACGAGACCCGACATGACCGCAGCCCTTCGTTTCGATCCGATCCGCCTGCCGCGGCAATGCCAAGTGCTGCGCCAGGAAGTGCGCGGCTTTCTCGCCGAAGAAATCGCCGCCGGCACCTTCGATCCGCACAAGCCGCAACGCGAGGATAGCGACGCGCCGGAATTCAGCCGCCGGGTCGGCGAACGCGGCTGGCTCGGCATGACCTGGCCGAAACAATACGGCGGCCATGAACGCAGCTTCCTCGAGCGCTATGTGGTGACCGAGGAAATGCGGGTGGCCAACGCGCCGACCCGCCGGTTTTTCGTCGCCGACCGGCAGAGCGGGCCGGTGCTGCTGAAATACGCTCCCGAGCACATCAAGATGGACATCCTGCCGCGGATCTGCCGCGGCGAGGTGTGCTTCTCGATCGGCATGAGCGAGCCCAATTCCGGCTCCGACCTGTTCGCGGCCAAGACCAAGGCGACCAAGACCGAAGGCGGCTTCCTGATCAACGGCAGCAAGATCTGGACCACGTCGGCGCACATCGCCGACTACATGATCGCGATCTTCCGCACCTCGCCGCCGACCAAGGAAAACCGCCGGCACGGCCTGACGCAATTTTTGGTCGACATGAAGACGCCGGGCATCAAGGTCAACCCGATTGCGCAAATGACCGGCCTCTATGAATTCAACGAGGTGGTGTTCAGTGATGCCTTCATCGCCGACGACCATGTGCTGGGCGAGATCGACGGCGCCTGGAAGCAGGCGACGAGCGAACTCGCCTACGAGCGCAGCGGACCCGAGCGTTTCCTGGAAACCTACTACGTGTTGACCGAACTGGTCCGCGCCATCGGCCCGAAGCCCGACACCCGCGGCGCCGAGGGCATCGGCCGGCTGGTGGCGCAGCTGCACGCCATGCGGCGGATGTCGGTCTCGGTGGCCGGCATGCTGCAGGCCGGCAAGGAACCGGTGGTGGAAGCCTCCATCGTCAAGGACATCGGCACAGTCTGGGAACAGCAATTGCCGCACCGGGTGCGCGAGCTCGCGGCCTTCGTCGACCCGGATGCGTCCAATCATGCCACCCTGGACGAGCAACTGGCCTTTGCGATGAAGGTGGCACCAAAGCTGACCATTCAGGGCGGCACGACCGAGGTGCTGCGCGGCATCATCGCGCGCGGACTGGGATTGCGCTAAGCGTTAATGACTGGAGCCTCCATGACCACCTATCAGGACATCGGCGTCGACAAGACCGGCCACGTCACCACCATCGAGATCCGGCGGCCGCCGCTGAACTTCTTCGATGTTTCCCTGATCAACCAGATCGCCGATGCGCTCACCGAGATCGACAACGATCCCGAGGCGCGCGCCGTGGTGCTGGCGGCGCAGGGTAAGGCGTTCTGCGCCGGCGCCAATTTCAACGATCCTACCCGCCAGGAAGCCGAGCGGCGAGCATCGAGCGGGCAGGCCGACAATCTCGGGCCGATCAACCATCTCTACATCCAGGCGGTGCGGATCTTCCGCAACAAGAAGCCGATCGTGGCCGCTGTGCACGGCGCCGCCATCGGCGGCGGGCTGGGCCTTGCGGTAGCGGCGGATTTTCGCGTCACCTGCCCCGAGGCGCGTTTTTCTGCCAATTTCACCAAGCTCGGATTTCATCCCGGCTTCGGCCTCACGGCGACGCTGCCGGAACTGGTCGGCAAGAACAACGCCGAATTGATCTTCTACACCAGCCGCCGGATCGGCGGCGAAGAAGCCTTGCGGATGGGCCTGGCCAACGTGCTGGTGCCGCAGGACCAGGTTCGCGCCGAGTCGATGAAACTGGCCCAGGAGATCGCCGAATGCTCGCCGCTCGGCCTGCTCTCGACCCGCGCCACCATGCGCGCCGGCCTCGCCGACCGGGTGCTGGCCGCCACCAACCATGAACTCGAGGAACAGACCCGGCTGCGCGCCACCGAGGATTTCAAGGAAGGCGTCAAGGCGACGGCCGAGCGCCGCGTGGCGAATTTCAAGGGAAGATGAGCGCGTCGTCGCGGCCTTCGTGGAGACAACGCGCGCTATCCCCGCTTCGGCACCACCAGCGCATCGACGATGGTGACGCCTTCGCCGATCGGGTGCACCAGCACCGGATTGAGTTCGATCTCGGCAATGTCACCCGAACAGCCCGCAGCCAATTGCGAGAGCTGCGCGATCAACTGCGCCAGCGCCGGCACATCGGCCTTGGGCGCGCCGCGGAATCCGTTCAGCAGGAGGGCGGCTTTCAGTTCGCCGAGCATCAAAGTGGCCTCCGCGGCACTGACCGGCGCCGGCCGCCAGATCACGTCCCTGAACAGTTCGGTGGTAATGCCGCCGAGACCGACCATGATCATCGCCCCGAAAGTCTGGTCCAGCATGGTGCCAATGATGATCTCGATGCCGTCTTTGGCGATCGGGCTCACCAGCACGCCCTGGATGGCTGCATCGGGTCGATGACGGCGGGCGCTGTCGATCAGCGCGTCATACGCCTTTAGCGCATCGTCCCTGGTGGCGATGTTGACGCGCACGCCGCCGACCTCGCTCTTGTGCGGAATGTCGCGTGACTGGATTTTCATCACCAGGGGGAAGCCCGCGCGCGCGATGGCGCCTTCCAGCGCCGGCCTGTCCGTCACCAGACATTCGTCCGGCATCGGCAGGCCGGCGTCGCGCAGCAGCGATTTGCTGTCATGCTCGGAAAGCGTCGCGGCGGTCAGCCGCGCCGAAATCTGAAGCGCAGGCCTGGAGACCTCGGCCGGCGCCAGTTGGAATTTTGCACGCTGTACCAGTTGGCGCATGGCGACGCCGACATGGGTCAGGCCGGAGAGGATGACGACACCGGCCTCTGCCAGGGTCGCGCGCGCGAAATGGGACGGCAGGGTGTAGGAATAGAACACGATCGGCTTGTTCTGGGCGTCGATCCGCGGCTTGAGTTCGGGAATCTTGAACGGCATCCGGGTTTCGCTCGACATCGAGATCACCACCAGGATGGCGTCGACCTCGTCGGACTGATCCAACAGATCGATGGTGTTCTGCAGGCCGCCGCTGTGAACCGCCTGCGCGGTGATATCCACCGGGTTGCGCGGCGAGCCGTAGGACGGGATCATGCTGCGGATCGTCGCCTGGGTCGATGCCCTTAGCTCCGGTACCTGCAGACCCTGCGCGCAAACCGTATCGGCGCCCCAGATGCCGGCGCCGCCCGACACCGTGATCACGGCGACGCGGTCGCCCTTCGGCAGCGGCGAGGTGGTGAGCAAGGCGGCGATGGTGATGGCTTCGTCGAGATCGTTGGAAACGATGAAGCCGTACTTGGCGAACACCGCATCGTAGGCAGCGTTCCAGCCGGCCATGCTGGCGGTGTGCGACGCCGCGGCGCGCTCGCCGGCGCTGGAGCGGCCGACCTTGGTGACGATGACAGGCTTGCCGGTTTCCGCGGCGCGGCGGGCCGCAGCGAGAAATTTTTCGGTATCGCGAATGCCTTCGATGAACAGCAGGATCACGTCGGTGGAGGCATCCTGCACCATGTAGTCGAGAAACTCGCCGGCACCCAGGTCCAATTCGTTGCCGGTCGAAACCACGTAGCTCAACGCGATGCCGAGCGCCCTGGCGCGATTATAGAAGGCAAAGCCGATACCGCCGCTCTGCGCGACGATGCCGATCCGGCGCCGCGTCGCCATCAGCCGTGGCGCATCCGGATGGACGTTGACGGTCGGGCTGAAGGTCGCGGCGACGCGCCTGGTCTCGTTGTAGTAGCCCTCGGCGTTGGGACCGGAGATGCGCATGCCGGTACGCCTGGCCAGCGCCGCGATGGCGTCCTGCATGGCGGTGGAGTCGCCGCCTTCCTCGGCAAAGCCCGACGAGATGACGATCGCGTTCCTGACCCCGGCCGCCGCGCACGCTTCCAGCGCGCCAAGCACAGCGCGGGCGGGGATAATGACAATGGCGAGATCGATCGGTACTTCGATGGCCGAGATCGACGGATAACAGGTCAGCCCGTCGATATCAGGGTAGTTGGGATTGACCGGAAAAATCTTGCCCGCGAACTGGTTCCTGCGCAGGAAAGCCAATAGCAGGCCGGGTATTTTGACCGGATCGCGCGACGCGCCGATGATGGCGATGCTGGACGGGTCGAAGAAGGCATCGAGCGGATGCTCGCGATCGGCGGCTAAAGCGGCGGACATCAATGATCCTGGAAACTCTGGGGATGGCGCTACGGCGTGACGCTAAATGTGCTCATGTCACAAGATGAAAGGTGACGCCGCCGAGCAGAAACGAATTGTCCGAAATGGCGCAGCCCCTGGTTCGCGCAGCATCGCGCACCGCAGCGACATCCGCAACGCGGAACGTCAGCCCGGTCATGGCGTCGCTGCTGCCCTTGGCGAAGCATAACGTGCCATTGACCAGTGCGATCCGGGCATCACCGTCGGCGCTCGAGCCTGCGGGAACGCCGAGGATGCGACCCCAGTGCTCGGCCAGCGCCTGCGGATCGGGACTGCGCATCTCCACCGCGACCAGGGCATCGGTGACATCCCTGCGGATCGATTTCTGCCAGTCGGGACCGGCCGGCGGATACGGACCGAGAACGCTGTCGCTGCCCTCCGTATGATTGAATTCGATGAAGGCGGCGCGGCAATCGCGCGGATGCAATTGCACGCCGTGATACGGCGCGTGATCGATGACATTGGCGATCCGCACCCCCAGGCTCTGCGCATGGCGGCCGCGCTCGTCGGGATCGTCGCAGGAAAAAATCGCCATGTAGCCGCCGCGACCGCCGGTCTTCTCCAGAAACCGGCCGGCGGTGGTGCCGGGTTGAACCGGAGCCACCACTTCCAGGAAGATGGTATCGACCGGCAGCAGCGCGTTTTCGAGGCCGTATTTAGCGACGTTGCCGTCGCGATAGCAGACCTTCAGGCCCATGATGGCGGCGATGTCGCCGACCACAGGCTCGAGATGCGGCGCCACCAGACAGATCTGCCGCAGCCGGATGGAGCTTGCCAACTCAATGACCCGCGAAGGAGGGCTTGCGCTTTTCGACGAAAGCGCTGGCGGCTTCCTTGTGATCGGCAGTCTCGCTGCATCGCGAATGATGCATCGCCTCGGCGTCGAAGCAGGCCTCCAGCGACAAATGTTCGGCGTTGTTGATGTTCTTCTTGATGTAGCCCAGCGTCACGGTCGGCCCCTGCGCCAACGACATCGCAAGCTCATGGGCCACGGCGTCGACCTCGGCGTCGGGCACGACGCGGGTCACCATACCGAACGCCAGCGCCTCGCGCGCCGTCAGTACCGGGGAGGTCAGGTATAGTTCACGCGCCTTGGCACTGCCGACGAGATGCGTCAGGAAGTAGGTGCCGCCGAAATCGCCCGACAATCCGACCTTGGCAAAGGCGGTGGTGATCTTGGCGGATTCGCCGGCGACACGCAGGTCGCAGGAAAGCGCGATCGACAGACCCGCCCCCGCCGCGGCGCCATCGAGTTGCGCCACCACCGGCTTCGGCATCTCGTGCAGCAGGCGCGAAACTTCCATCCGGCTGCGCAGGGTCGCCATCCTGGCCTCGTAGGGCTGCGGCGCCCGCCCCTCCGCCATCGACTTCACATCGCCGCCCACACAGAAGGTGCCACCGGCGCCCTTGAGCAGCACCGCACGAACCGCATGGTCCTCGGTGGCGCGCCGCGCCGCGTCGATCAGGCCGGTGGTCATCTCGACATTGAGCGCGTTGCGCCGGTCCGGCCGATTCATGGTGATGGTCAAGAGGCCGTTGTCGAGATTCTGCAAGACGATGTCGTTCATCGGGATTTTGCCTTATTTTTTCACCAGCGGACAGCGCGACAACTCGAGCGACTGGAACGCCTCGTTGCCCGGAACGGTAGCGAGCAGCTTGTAATCGTCCCAGCGGCCCCTGGATTCCGACGGTTTTTTCACCTCGAACAGGTACATGTCATGGACCATGCGGCCGTCTTCGCGAATCTTGCCGTTCTTGGCGAACATGTCGTTGATCGGGGTATCCTTCATGATCTTGATGACCGCGGCGGCGTCGGTGGTGCCGGCGGCCTTGACTGCTTTCAGATAATGCAGAACCGAGGAATAGACGCCGGCCTGTGCCGAGGTCGGCACCCGCTTGACCCGCTCCATGAAGCGCTTGGAGAAGGCGCGGGTGTCGTCGTTGAGATCCCAGTAAAACGCCTCCGCTAGCAGCAGGCCCTGCGCGGTCTCGAGCCCGACGCTGTCGATGTCGGTGACGAACGCCAGCAGCGGCGAGAGTTTCTGGCCGCCCTTGGTCAGTCCGAATTCCGATGCCTGCTTGATGGCATTGATGGTGTCGCCGCCGGCGTTGGCAAGGCCGATGACCTTGGCCTTCGAACTCTGTGCCTGCAACAGATACGACGAGAAGTCCGAGGTGTTGAGCGGATGCCGCACGCCGCCCACCACCTTGCCGCCGGACTTCAGCACCACATTGGTGGTGTCCTTTTCCAGATCCTGGCCAAACGCGTAGTCGGCGGTCAGGAAGAACCAGCTGTCGAGGCCGGCCTTGACGGCGGCAAGCCCCGTGGTGTTGGCCTGCGCAAAGGTGTCGAACACGTAGTGCACGGTGTAGGGCCCGCACGCCTCGTTGCTGAGACGGATCGATCCCGGACCGTTGAACATGACGATCTTGTTGCGCGCCTTGGCGATCTCGCCTGCGGCGAGCGCGGTCGCGGAAGCAGCGACGTCGATGATCGCTTCGACGCCCTGGTTGTCCAGCATGTCGCGGGCGATACTGGCGGCAAGATCGGCCTTGTTGAGATGATCGGCCGCGATGATCTCGATTTTGCGACCCAGCACCTCGCCGCCGAAATCCTCCGCCGCCATCTTTGCGGCGGTCTCGCTGCCGGCGCCGGTGATGTCGGCATAGAGCCCGGACATGTCGAGAATGGCGCCGAGTTTCAACGGCGGTTTCGATTGCGCCATCGCCGAACCCGCGGCGACTGCCAGCACCGAGGCCAGCAGCCCTGAAATGATCCTGTTCACGAAAGCCTCCCTGTGAACGCGTCGGTTCTTCGTTCGCTGTTGTTGCCGCGATCATGCCGCAAGCCCCCGTCAGCGGCAAGCCACGGCGGCACCGCGTGGTGTCCGCGAATCTATTCCGTAAAGCGGAATGATCACTGCAACGAACGGTCCGGCCTTGAGCGGGAACGACGCGGGAGAGTATCGTGACATCATGATCCGCCTTATCCGTCTCGTCGCGCTTGTCGGCTGCGGCGCGGTGATCGTCACAGCGCAGGGCGCGGCCGCGGCCGGCTGCGGCTTCGAACTGCAAGGCGAAGGTCGTGTCGGCACCGTGACCGACAACCGCACCTTTCGGCTCGAGGACGGACGTGAAGTGCGCCTTGCCGGCATCCAGAGTGTCGGGGCCGGCGCCACCGCGCTGACCGCGCTGGTCGCCGGCCACGCCGTGACACTGCATGGCGAAACCGACGCGCCGGATCGCTGGGGCCTGCAACCGGCGTTCGTGTTTGCTGATGGATCGCCGACCTCGGTCCAGGCCCAGCTATTGGCGCAGGGAGAGGCGCTGATGTCCGGCGATGTCGCCGACAAGGGTTGCGCCGCGGAACTCGCCGCCGCCGAAGCAACGGCGCGGCTGGCCAGGAGGGGAACCTGGGCCGATTCCGGCGTCATAAAAAACGCGGAAAGACCGGGCGATATTCTGGCCAGGATTGGGCAATTTACAGTGGTCGAGGGAAAGGTTTTGTCGGCCAGACAGGCTGGAGCGACATTTTATGCCAATTTCGGACGCCGCTGGACTCGGGACTTTGCTGTGACTATTTCAAGGCGCATGATGGCGTCGTTCGAGGCCGCGGGAATCAGCCCTAAGTCCCTTGAAAACCGTCAGATTCGCGTCCGCGGCTTCGTCGAACAACGCGGCGGTCCGCGGATCGAGTTGCAGGCTGTGGGACAGATCGAAATTCTCGGCAACTAGCGCATATGTTCCGGCGAAGTGGATCCGGTTCGCCGACAAGGACATGCGCCAACAGTAGAATCTACGG
The DNA here is from genome assembly GCA_963710235.1 of uncultured Alphaproteobacteria bacterium. Taxonomy (GTDB): domain Bacteria; phylum Pseudomonadota; class Alphaproteobacteria; order Rhizobiales; family Xanthobacteraceae; genus Bradyrhizobium. The sequence goes on along the minus strand of CAVPZI010000003.1, from coordinate 396,626 downwards.
CGCTTTCCGGTCATATTGGATCACTCAGTGATCCAATATGACCGGAAAGCCCTGTAAGACTAGGGTTCGAACCGGATTCGAATGCAGAAGGTGCGGCTGCGACAACCGTGACGAAGTGGATGCAACGGAGCGAGGCCAGATCGGAGCGCCGCCTTTTGGCGGCGTCAGCGGTGCTGTGCGCCACTTTGGCGCTGGCTGGCTGCGGCGATATGGGCCGCTTCCAGACCTCATCATCCTCTGCACCTGCGGGAACCACCACGAAGCCGGCCCGCGGCACACCCGCAACGCCGCAAACCCCTGCAGCCGAGCGCGAGCACGAGCGCATTCTTTCGTCCTACGGCGGCGCCTATGACGATCCGAAGCTGGAAGCCCTGATCACCCGGACCGTCGACCGGCTGGTCGCCGCGTCCGAGCGCCCGGATCTCGCCTACAAGGTCACCATTTTGAATTCGGGCGCCGTGAATGCGTTCGCGCTGCCGACCGGACAATTGTACGTCACGCGCGGTCTGATCGCGCTGGCCAGCGACACGTCCGAACTTTCTTCGGTGCTGTCGCACGAGATGGCGCATGTGCTGGCAAAGCACGCCTCGATCCGCGAGGACCAGGCGCGGCAGGCCGCCATCGTCACCCGCGTCGTCACCGACATGGGCAACGACCCCGACATGACCGCGCTGGCGCTGGCGAAGACCAAGCTGACGATGGCGAGCTTCTCCCGCGCGCAGGAGTTCGAGGCCGACGGCATCGGCGTCGGCATTTCGGCGCGCGCGCATTTCGACCCCTACGGGGCCTCGCGCTTTCTGACCGCGATGGAGCGCAACGCCGCGCTGAAAGCCGGACGCACCTCGCTCGACCCGCGCCTGCAGGATTTCCTGTCGTCGCATCCGGCGACCCCGGAGCGGATCCAGAACGCGCAGGCCAACGCCCGGCAATACGCCTCGCCGGAAGGTGGCGAGCGCGACCGCGAGGACTATCTCGCCACCATCGACAACATCGTCTTTGGCGAGGATCCCAGCGAAGGTTTCGTGCGCGGCCGCCGCTTCCTGCACCCCAAGCTCGGTTTCACGTTTACGGCGCCGGAATCCTTCACCCTCGACAACACCGCACAGGCGGTGATCGGGGTGCGCGAGGGCGGCAACCAGGCGATGCGCTTCGACGTGGTCCGGGTGCCGGCGGAGCAGACACTCGGCGACTATCTCAATTCCGGGTGGATGGAAAACATCGACAAGGCTTCCACGGAAGACCTGACCATCAACGGGTTTCCCGCCGCCTCCGCGATCGCGCACGGCGATCAATGGCAATTCCGGGTCTATGCGCTGCGGTTCGGCAGCGACGTCTATCGCTTCATCTTCGCGTCCAAGCAGAAGACCACCGAGAGCGAACGCAACGCCCGCGAGACCATCGCCTCGTTCCGTCGCCTGACGCTGGAAGAGATCCAGGCCGCCCGGCCGCTGCGCATCAAGGTGATCACCGTGCAGCCCGGCGATACGGTGGACTCGCTGTCGCATCGCATGGCCGGTGTCGACCACCCGGCCGAGCGCTTCCGGGTGCTGAACGGCCTCGACCAGCACGCCCAGGTCAAGGCGCGAGACCGCGTCAAGATCGTGGTGGATTGAGCTGCGCGCGGCCATGAACAAGCAAAAAGCCCGGCCTTTCGGCCGGGCTTTTGAATTGCTGATCGCAGGTGACGCGGCTTATGCCGCCTCATCCGCAACTGCGGCGTCGTCACCATCGGCATCGGCGTCACCGTCCGCATCGGCCTCGACTTCCGTCTCGGTCTTGGCACCGCGACGCGGGCTCTTGGCGAGCTGGCCTTCGATTTCCTTGACCGCCTCGGTTTCAGTGACGTGCTGGACCACGGCGATTTCGCGCGACAGACGGTCGAGCGCTGCTTCATACAGCTGACGCTCGCTGTAGGACTGCTCGGGCTGCGAGTTCGGAGCGGAACAGATCGCGCACCACCTCGGCGATGGCGACGATGTCGCCCGAATTGATCTTGGCTTCGTACTCCTGCGCCCGGCGCGACCACATGGTCCGCTTGATGCGGGCACGGCCCTTCAGGGTTTCAAGCGCCCGCTTGACCAGCGCCGGCTCCGACAGCTTGCGCATGCCGACATTGGCGACCTTGGCGGTCGGCACCCGCAGGGTCATCTTGTCCTTCATGAAATTGATCACGAACAGTTCAAGCTTGGCGCCGGCGATCTCCTGCTCCTCGATGGCCAGAATCTGGCCAACGCCGTGGGCCGGATAGACCACGAATTCACTGGTCTTGAAGCCCTGGCGCTGGGTCAAAACCTTCTTCGGCTCTTCAACGCGCGGCGCGGCGGCGGCCGGCTTGGCGACAACGGCAGCCTTGTTGACAGGCGCCTTGTGAGCAAGCGCCTTGTTGGTAAAAGCCTTGTTGGTAAAAGCCTTGGCGGCAGCAACCGGAGCCGTCGCGGTCTTGGCGACAGCCTTCGGGGCCGAAGCCTTGGCAGCAGTCCTGGAGGCGGCGACCTTCGAAGCAGTGGCCTTCGCAACGGTCGCTTTCGCGGCAGTTTTTGCAGTCTTATTTGGCATTGCACTTCTTTTGTTTTTTGAGGATTTGGCAGCCGAAGCCTTGTTGACCGGAGTTTGGCGGCTTTCCGGGGGTCCTTCACAGAAGTCCGGACACGGCCTTTTGTTGCACCGCGGCTGACCGCAGATGCTTTTCGAGAACCCTTGGAAATACTCTTTTTACGCGTTTTCTGTGACACAGCCTGTGCGTGACAGCCGCCACGCCCCTGTTCGAGGTTTTCACGGGAACCCAAGGGAAGCCCACAAAGCGGGCACAACAGGGTCCAGCTTCTTCAATTGTGCCTATTATAGCACATTTCCCGCAAAAATCAATGATTTATGCCCTGTCACGGCAGCTTCACGACCGGCCGGCGTTCACAACCTCGGGTTAGGGTTACTACTAGGGCGAAACCGCGGGCCAGCCATGCGATGGCGGGCTGGTCGTGGTTCAGTCACCGGTGCCCGGTTCGGGAGAAAAATATTTCTCAAACTTGCCTGCCATGCCCTCGAAATCCTTGGCGTCGGCCGGGGCTTCCTTCTTCTGGGTGATGTTCGGCCAGCTCTTGGCATATTCGGTGTTCACTTCGAGCCACTTCTCCAGACCGGGTTCGGTATCCGGCTTGATGGCGTCAGCGGGGCACTCCGGTTCGCACACCCCGCAGTCGATGCATTCGTCCGGGTGAATAACCAACATGTTGTCGCCCTCGTAGAAGCAGTCCACGGGGCAGACTTCGACGCAGTCGGTGTATTTGCATTTGATGCAGGCTTCAGTGACGACGTAAGTCATCCAAGGCTCCGAACGGGGTCAATTTTGAGTGTTTGCGTAGCGCAGGTGTCCAGCAGCCGCAAGGGATGCCCGGCGCTTCCGTAGAGATGGTTATTCCGGCTGGTTCTGCAAAGGTTTCTGCAAGGGTTCTTGCAGATCGGCATAGAGCACGCGCGCCGAGGTGGCATCGCCGCGCCGCTCGGCAAATCCCACCACCTTCAACAGCCGCACGGTGCGATCGAGACCGACGGTCAGCACGTCGCCGACCTTCACGGCGCGGCCCGGGGCGGTCTCGCGCACGCCGTTGACCCGGACGTGGCCGGTCTCAACGAGCATGGCGGCGCTGCTGCGGGCCTTGACCACCCGCGCGTGCCACAGCCATTTGTCGAGACGCTGGCGCTCCAAACACCACCAATTTCAACGAGCCAAATTCAGTAATTGCCTCTGTCAGTCATTGCCTCGGAAGCCGCCGAAAAAATCGCTGCAGAAATCCGGCTTTCCGGAGTTTCGCGCGTCAGCGCTGATCCTTGCGGTTGGCGGTAAGCTGCTCCTTCAGCGCCGCGAGCTTGGCAAAGGGCGAATTGGGATCGATCGGCCGGTCACGGTCGCGCGAAGGCGGTGCGCTGGTGGCGTATTGCCGGAGCGCCGCGCCACCGTCCGGACGTCCATCGCGGCCGCCTTTCGGAGCGCCGCCGAACTTGCCCTTGTCGCGACCCTTGTCACGGTCCTTGCTTCTATCCCTGTCGCGGTCCTTGCCGCGATCCCGATCCTGGAAACGTTCGCGTGGGGGACGACCCTTGCTGTCGTCGCGCGGCTCGCGCGCCGGCGCGCCTTCCGGCGCCGCGGTGGCCACCGCGGCCGGCGCGTCGGGACGCGGCCGCTGAAAATCGGCGTGGCGCTGGCGGCGCCGGCCGTGACGCTCGCGTTTGGCCGCTTCGCCGGCCTCGCCCTCGACGGCGGCAGCCGGCTGAGCGGCTGTAGCCTGCGAACGATCCTGATGGCGATGGCGGTTGCGATCGTGGCGCGGCCGCCGCTCCTCGGAGCGCCCCCCGGGACGCCAGACCTCGACCAGTTCGGGCGGTGCGGCCTCGGCTGCCACGGTAGCGGCCTCGGCAACCACCGCCGTTTCTGTTGAAGCCGCATCCACGGGAGTTGCCACCGCGTCGGTGGCCGTCTGGTCCGTGATCGCCTGCTGGTCCGAAACCGCTTCGGTGAGCGACGTCACGGCATCCGGCGCGGCCTCAGGCAAAGCGGCTTGGCCCTCGGTAACCACAGCCGCGGCATCGCCGGCGATGCCGGCGAGACCAGCGGTTTCGGCATCGGCCGCAGGCTCCGGTTCGACGGCCGCGGGCGTGATTTCAGCCGGCGCGTCAACACCAGGCTTCGCAGCAACGACGGATGTCGTTTCAATGTCGGACGTCGTTTCAACGGCCGTCGCCGCCATATCGGCCGACGCCTGCTCGACCGACGGCAATTCCGCCACAACCGCTTCCGGCGCTGCGGTATCCGACACTTCCGCCACCGCCGGCTTCGGCGGCGCGGGCGGCAGCGGCGGCCGCTTCTCCATGCGATAGCCGAGCGCGCGCAGGATCGAGGCAAAGTCCTCGCCGGCCGAGCCGGTGAGCGACGTCATCGCCTGGGTGACGACGAAACCGCGGCCGTCGAAGGCGCCGTTCGGCTTTGCCCCGGGCGAGGCTTCACGCCATGACAATGCCGGACGAATGAGGTCGGCGAGGCGTTCGAGGATATCGACCCGCACGGCACGCTCGCCGCATTGCCGGTAGCCGAGCGCGCGATAGGCGTCGCGGTCGAGCCCTTTGTCCACCGGGAAAGAGGTGCGGCCGCTGCCGGCCAGATGTTGCGCGCCCGACAGCGCCGACAGATCGACACTCTCCTGCTTCTGCGCCCACAACAGCGACGCCAGCGCGCGCGCCGCCGGTTTCAGCAGCGCCGGCACGTAGATGTGATAGGCGCCGAACCGGACGCCGTATTTGCGCAAGATCGCTCGCGACGGCTGATCGAGATCCTTCATCTCGGCCGCGATCTTCTGCCGCTCCAGCACCCCGAGGGCTTCGATCAGCTGAAAGGCGATGCCGCGCGCGATGCCGGTGACGTCTTCGGCCTTGGCCAGATCGAACAGCGGACCCAGCAGCTTTTCGATGTGGGTCTTGAGCCACAGATCGAGCCGGGTCTGCACCGCTTCACGCGGGGCGCCGGCCAGCCGCTCATCGGCGACGATGCGAAGCCGCGGATGCAGGATGTCGTCGGCCGCCACCAGTCTGGCGACAGCATCGCCGGTCCAGCGCACGACGCCGTCCGACGCCAGCAGGAACTGGTCGTCGGGAGCCTTGGATAGTTTCTCGGCACGGGCGTCGATCTCGCCCGCCAGCGCCTTCTGCGCGGTCGCCTGCAGGGCCTTGGCATCGGAACCGGCTTCGGCGGCATCGGGTGCAAAGGTGAAGCCATCGAGGCGGCCGATCACATGGCCTTCAACGATCACTTCGCCGGTCTTGCCAATTTCTGTATTCAACATCGTGTTCTCTCGCAGGCGGCGCATCAATACACTGGTACGGCGATCAACGAAACGCTCCGTGAGCCGTTCATGCAGCGCATCCGACAATTTATTTTCAACTTCGCGGGAGATTCCCTGCCAATGTTCGGGATCGGCCAGCCAATCGGGTCGATTTGCCACGAAGGTCCAGGTCCGGATCTGCGCGATCCGGCCAGACAGGGTGTCGATGTCGCCGTCGGTACGGTCGGCCTGTTCGACCTGGGCGGCGAACCAATGATCGGGAATCCTGCCCTTCTGCATCAGAAAACCGAACAGCGTCGTCACCAGTTCGGCGTGCGCGGCCGGCGCGATCTTGCGGTAGTCCGGGATCTGGCAGGCGTCCCATAACCGCTCGATGGCGGCCGGGCCGTGCGCCATGTCGCGCACGTCGGCGTCGCGGGCGGCGTGGTCGAGCACGCGCAGATCTTCCGCGATCGGCGCGCGGGTCAGCGCCTCATGAGAGGGCGTTTGCGCCAACGACACCTGCAAGGCGCCGAGCGAAGAAAAATCCAGCTTCGAATTGCGCCATTGCAGCATCTTTACGCTGTCGAAGGTGTGGTTCTGCAGCGCGTTCACCAGTTCCGGCTCGAACGGTGCGCAGCGCCCGGTGGTGCCGAAGGTGCCGTCGCGGGTGGCACGGCCGGCGCGGCCGGCGATCTGGGCGAACTCCGCCGGGTTGAGCCGGCGAAACTGGTAGCCGTCATATTTACGGTCGGAAGCAAACGCGACGTGATCGACATCGAGGTTGAGACCCATGCCGACGGCGTCGGTCGCCACCAGATAGTCGACATCGCCGGACTGAAACATCGCGACCTGGGCGTTGCGGGTGCGCGGCGACAGCGAGCCCAGCACCACCGCGGCGCCGCCATGCTGTCGCTTGATCAGTTCGGCGATGGCGTAAACCTCGTCGGCGGAAAACGCCACAATGGCGGTGCGCCGCGGCTGCCGGGTGATCTTGCGATCGCCGGCGAATTCCAACTGCGACAACCGCGGCCGGGTGACGATGCTGGCGCCGGGCAACAGCCGCTCGATGATCGGCCGCATGGTGGCGGCGCCGAGCAGCAGCGTCTCGTCGCGGCCACGGCGATTGAGGATACGGTCGGTGAAGACGTGACCGCGCTCGAGGTCGGCGGCGATCTGGACCTCGTCGACGGCGAGAAACGACACGTCGAGATCCCGCGGCATCGCTTCGACGGTGGAAACCCAGTACCGCGCCTTGGCCGGCTTGATCTTTTCTTCGCCGGTAATCAGGGCCACCGCATCGACGCCGACCCGGTCGACGATCTTGTTGTAGACCTCGCGCGCCAACAGGCGCAGCGGCAGGCCGATGACGCCGGAGGAGTGCGCGACCATCCGTTCGATCGCAAGATGGGTCTTGCCGGTATTGGTGGGCCCGAGCACCGCGGTGACGCCAAAGCCTGGGGCCCGGCCGTTTTGGGCCGAGGGCGGAGGAGAAGAAAAGGCCATTTTTTCAGGGGTTTCCGCGTCGCAGGTGGTCAGATCTGTATCACAACGCGACGCCTCGAAGGTCGCGACTTAAACTTTGGAACGAGTCCGGAACGAATCGCGCCCGAATCGCTGACTCGGTCAGCCCCAACGTTCGTCACCGCAACATCTGGAGCTTCACTTCACTCCGGCTCACTAGATCAAGTTTCACGGCGGTCAACAAGAGCGCCGAAACCGTCAACTTTATTAAAGTCCGAGTCGAATCAGAACCGCGTCGGAGTTAAGCCGGGAGTCGCGCGATCCTGTATCGGCGGATGACGCTCACTGCGTCTTGGCGACCCGCGGCGGCGTCGCCGTGGTGACGAATTGCACGGCCTCCAGCACCCCGGTGCCGAGCGGCGTCGGAATCATCATCTTGAACGGCACCATCACCCTGGTTCCGGCGATCGGCGCCAGCCACACTTCCATGTTGCGCTGGGCGGCGAGGTACTTTATCGCAGCGCGGTCCGGGATATAGCCGGAGATCGGCACGAAATAGATCGCGCACACCACCACCGGACCCTGATAGCCCTTCTCGGCCTTGACGGTTTCCATGCGCTTGAAATCGAGCTTGAGGTCATAGCGCATGCGGCCGTCGAAAATCGACGTCCCGCCGCGGCAGGCTTCCGGGCTGACCGGATCAGCGGTGCCGGGAACCCGCAACAAGGTCCCGGTCATCGGATCGAGCACGCCGCGCCGATGGGCATCGGTGACCGGGATGCGATCGGAGTCGACCGGCGGTTCCGGCTCGATGGCGAATTCCCTGACGTTGCCACCCGACAGCGTCATCCGGATGGCCTCGGATTTCTTGGTCGAGGTTGTCGTCGCCGAATAGCTGGCCGGCACGAACGCGCCGTTGACGACGCGCCCCTGTGCGGCGCCGGTACCGGAGCCGCCGGCGAACGCCTTCAGCAGGCCGGAGGTGCCGCCGCTGGCGGAGGCGGAATATTGGTCGTCGGCGATGTCGATCACCCAGGCGCCCTTGCCGACCGGAATGCCGGCCAGCGTCACTTCATAGCGCGCGTCGAGTTTGCCCTGCGCGGCGGCGGGGCCGGCCGGCAGTAGCAGCGCCCAGGCGAGGACGGAAGACAGCACGAGGGCCGGGATCGGGCGGGACCGGAACGGATCGGGATGTGTCACTAACGGGCGGTCCTGCGCTGCACGATTTCGGGATCGAAAACAGTGGCCGGCGATCCCCGTTCATTTAAGTCAATATAGCCAGCAAACAACGCTGCCGGCAGGCTTTTTGGCCGAAATGGAATGTACGCTACATCTCGGCGGGGAATACGTCGTTTATATGGAGGGAACCGCAGGTGAAAACGGCCGCCTGGCAGCAAGAAGCAGCGGCTTTTTCCGGCATTTCGTGCCGCCATGGTGGACCGGATCGCTTGACGCAAGGCGGGGGGCACCCTATACGTCCGCGGTTCCTGAAATGGACGTGATTTTGAACCCCTTGGCCGGCCGCTCGGCCTTGTCCGGGGATGACAGAGGATTTTTCGCCATGTCTCGGCGCTGCGAACTGACAGCCAAGGGCCCCCTGGTCGGCCACAAGGTGAGCCATTCCAACATCAAGACCAAGCGCCGGTTTCTGCCGAACCTGTGCAACGTCACGCTGATCTCCGATGCGCTGGGCCGCTCGGTGCGCTTGCGCGTTTCGACCAACGCGCTGAAGACGGTCGATCACCGCGGCGGGCTGGACGCGTTCCTGCTCAAGGCCCGCGAAGGCGAACTGTCGCCAAAGGCCCTCGGCCTCAAGCGCGAAATCGCCAAGAAGAAGGCCGCGGCAGCGCCGGTCGCCAAAGCGGGCTGATTCCGGCTGCGCGTTGAAGGTTAAGAGTTTTGAGCGGCCGGGTCGAAAGACCCGGCCGCTTTTGTTTTGGGACAGTTCAGGCCACCGGCGAATCCGCCTGCCGCCTCAAACCCCATCCAGAATAATCACCGTCGGCGTGCCCGGCAGCGTTTCCCGCGAAATCGTCAAGGTGCGCTCGGTACGCCGGTCGATGGCGAAATCCTGGCCGACCTTGCGCATGAACTCTTCCAGCGGCGTCATGAAGCGGTGCATCGGCAGCACGACCGAGGCGCGCAGCCGCTTGGTGATGTCGGAAATGCCGTCCAGCGACATGGTATAGGTGCCGTCGATCGGCACCATCACGATGTCGAGCCGGCCGATCGCGGCGAAATGGCTGTCGTCGAGCTTGACGTGCAGATGGCCGAGATGGCCGATGCACAGCCCCGCGACCTCGAAGATGAAGATCGAGTTGCCGTCCTTGATCATCGCCGAATTCGAATTGTCGAACAGATATCGCCTGATGTCGGTGGTGACGTTGCGGATCAGCACGTCGCCGATGCGACGGTTGATCCGCGCCGGGCTGCCGTCATCGTTCCAGCCGTGCAGCACCTCGCCGATCCGCGGATCGGGAAACCGGCTGTAATGCGTGCTGTGGGCGCGGTTCATGGTGACGACGTCGGGCAGCCGGCCGACGGTATATTCGCCGCTGAAATCGGTGGCGATCCGGACCCCGCCGGGGGTCTCGATGTAGTAGGTCGAATGGCCGGCGTAGGTGATCGCGACCTCGTCGGCCTTTGCAGCGGTCTTGGCGGCAGCAAGGTTGAGGCCGACCGGTATGGCGCGCGGCGGCGCCCCCGCCATCGCCAGACATTCGCTGCCGCGCCCGGCCTCCTGGTCCTGGGCTGCGGCCGGCGCGACCAGCACGCTCAGGAAGGCAGCGACGACGGCAAGGGATCGCACCATGGGCAAGACCTGTATCGGCAACACCCTGTCCGGGTAACGCCGGAACCGAGTGTACCGTGCAACGCCGCCGCCGTCATGACGGCAATTTTGGCTTAGGCGGTCCGCTGCAAGCGCCCCGCCCCTCTCCTTCCCGCATGGGCCGGAACGGAACATGTGGCGCCATGCCGCGGCCGTGGCCTGGATTTTCATCACCAACCTGTGCGTGCAATTAACCATTTGCTAACCGGAATTGCTAACCGGGCTTCCACATGCGTGGGGTATTGCTCCCCCGGGAGTGGAACCATGCGCGATCGGCTGCTCGGGAAAGGCGCCGGCGGTCATCCTCACGACAGTGGGGCCGATACCGGTGGCATCACGGATCTGGATTCTCCGGCGCGGCGCAATCCGATCCGCTGGCTGATCTGCTGCGGCGTATTCCTGATCGCGGCGATCACCATCGGCATCGCCATGACGGTCGGCAATTTTCGCGAACGCGCGCTGAGCAGCGGCGAGCGCGAACTGGAAAATACGGTGCTGCTGCTGGCGCGCCACTACGATCGCGAGATCGAGGATTTCGAGGCGATTCAGAAAACCGTCAGCCAGCAGCTGTCGACCGGGATCGAATCGGCCGCAGCCTTCTCGCGGCAAATGTCCGGCGAGGACACCCACGCGATGCTGCAGGCCAAAATCACCGGCGCCAGCGACGTCGCCGGCGTCAATCTGTTCAACGCGGACGGCCAACTTATCAATTCATCGGAAAACTGGCCGGTGCCCCCCGTCAACATTGCCGATCGCAGGTTTTTCAAGGCCCTCAAATCAGGCACGGCGCCGTCACCAAGCATGATTGAACTGGTGCGGGGCCGATTCGACGGCGGCTGGGCCATCGTCGTCTCCCGCAAGATCGCCGGCGCGAAGGGCGAATTTCTCGGGGTGGTGACCAGGGCCATTGCGCCATCGACCATCGAGGACTTTTTCGCGTCGGTGGCGCTGGGACAGAATGCGGCGATCACGATTTTCCACAACGACGGCACCCTGCTCGCCCGCTATCCTCACGCCGAATCCATGATGGGACAGGTGCTCAATTCGGCGCCGATTTTCCGGAAAATCCTCACCGTTGCCGATCATGGCAGCGTGCGCCTGACCAGCCCGATCGACGGCGACGACAAGCTCGCCTCCGCGCGCAAGCTGATCGGTTATCCGCTGGCGATCGTCGCCACCATGCCGGCTTCGGCGGCGCTGGCCGACTGGTACGGACAGACTCGGCTCCTGATCGGGGTGGCCGCCCTGTCCGCGCTCGTGATCATCGTCATCCTGCTTTTCATCGTCCGCCAATTGAACCAGCAGCACGAAGCCGCGCAGCGGCGGCTGGCGCTGGAAAAACGCCGTCTCGATACCGCCGTCAACAACATGACGCAGGGCCTGCTGCTGTTCGATTCGACGCAGCGGCTGGTGATTTCCAACCGGAGTTACATGGAAATGTTCGGGGTCTCCCCCGACGTGGTCAAGCCGGGCCTCACCATTCAGGGCCTTTTGAACCATCGCAAGGAAACCGGAACGTTTACCGGCGACGTCGACGACTATTGCGCGGCGTTTCTCGCCCGGATTGCGAACGGCGAGGCCTATCAGACCGTGCTCGATACCGCCGGCGGCCGTTCGATCCAGGTGCTGTACCGTCCGCTCGGCGACGGCGGCTGGGTGACGACCCTGGAAGACACCACCGAGCGCCGGCGCGCCGAGGAGCGGATCGCCCATATGGCGCATTACGATGCGCTGACCGAGCTGCCGAACCGGGTGCTGTTTCGCGAGCAGCTCGAACGCGAGCTGGAAAAAGTTGAGCACGGCGAGCAATTCGCGGTGCTGTACATCGACATCGACGAGTTCAAGAGCGTCAACGACACGCTCGGACACCCGATCGGCGACGAATTGCTGAAATCCGTGGCGGCGCGGCTGCGCGCCTGCGTCGGCACGGGGGATTTCATTGCCCGGCTGGGCGGCGACGAGTTCGCCGTGGTGCAGACCGCGATCAGCGATCAGAACGAGGTCAAGGACCTCGTTACCCGGATCTACCTGGCGATCCGCGAGCCGTTCGAGTGCCAGGGTCATCAGCTGGTCACCGACGCCAGCATCGGCATCGCACTGGCGCCACAAGACGGCCGCGACCTGGATCAGCTGCTCAAGAATGCGGATCTGGCGATGTACGGCGCCAAAGCCGACGGACGCCGCACCTACCGGTTCTTCGAACCTGACATGGATGCCCATGTGAAGGAGCGCCGAACCCTGGAACTGGACCTGCGCCAGGCGATCGCGGCCGGGGAATTCGAGCTCTACTACCAGCCCGTCGTCAATCTCGAGAGCGAGCAGGTTTCGGGCTGCGAAGCGCTGGTGCGCTGGCATCACCCGCGCCGCGGCGTGATTTCGCCGGCGGAATTCATCCCGGTGGCCGAAGATTCCGGCCTGATCGGCCAGATCGGCGAATGGGTGATCGCGACGGCGTGCGCCGATGCAGCAAGCTGGCCGGATCATATCCGGATCGCGGTCAACATCTCTCCGGTCCAATTCAGAAGCCCGACGCTGGCGCTGAAGGTCGCAGCAGCACTGGCGGCTTCCGGACTTGCGGCCGGGAGGCTGATACTCGAAATCACCGAGACGGTGCTGATCCGCGACGACGCCGCGGCGCTTTCGACCCTGCATCAGCTTCGCGCGATCGGGGTGCGCATTGCGCTCGACGATTTCGGCACCGGTTACTCCTCGCTGAGCTACCTGCAGCGTTTTCCTTTCGACATGATCAAGATCGACCGCTGCTTCGTCACCGAAATCGCCGAGGCCGGCGGCTCGTCGTCCATCGTGCAGGCGGTCGTCAACATCGCCAATGCCCGCAACATGACGACCACGGCCGAGGGCGTTGAGACCGAGCAGCAGAAGCAATTGCTTCGCGCCCTCGGCTGCACCGAAATGCAGGGCTATCTGTTCAGCCCGGCAAGGCCGGCGGAGGAAATCAGGCGGCTGTATTTCCCGGGCCAGGAAGGCGCCGGGCCGGTGGTGCGTTCCGTTCCCGGCTGAATTGGCCGACGGGGTGCCATCAGCCTTTGCTCTGGATCAGTTGAACTGCTCGCGTCAGCGCACCGGCGACGGCGGCAAGACCGCTGTCGCCCCAGCCCGGCAGGATTTCTGCCAGTGGCCCGATCCTGGCATGAACCCGTCGGCATTTCACTGCGACGAACCGGCGAACCCTTGCCGAGGAACGCACGATGTCGCTGTCCGTTACCCGTTCGCTGGCTGCCATCGGATGTCTGTTCGCCACGCTTGGCCCCGGGATGACCGTGTCGTTGGCGGCGGATGACGGCGCGACGCCGGCGACGAGCGCCAAGGAATGCATCGTCGACCTGGATTCAGGCTACTCCGACGACGGCGGCAAATACTTCTTCACGATGAATTTCCAGAACAATTGCGACAAGCCGGTCATGTGCTCGATCGACAGCTACATCACGAGCTTCCGCGGCCCGATCACGGCCCACGCCATCCTGCACTTTCCAGCCCGCGCACAGGAGCCGGCACGCAAGAGCTATGCCGTCCGGGTCAACGCCATGAGCGGTACGGTGCAGGCCGGTCGGGCCTGCAATTTTCTCTGAGAGCGGCTGACGCAGAGCGCAACGGCGACCTCATCGCGCGCCGAATCGCGTTTCGCCGAACAGCGCCTTTTGCGTCGAAGGCTGCGAGCGCCAGTATTGCGGCGGCGCGCTGACGGTGCCGCCGAGTTCGGCCGCCGCATGCCAGGGCCAGCGCGGGTCGTAAAGCATGCCGCGCGCCAGCGCCACCATGTCGGCCTTGCCCGAGGCGACAATGTCCTCGGCCTGCCTGGCCTCGGTGATCAACCCGACCGCGATGGTCGGCAATCCCGTGGCCAGCTTCAAGGCTTCGGCGAACGCCACCTGATAGCCCGGCCCGAGCGCGATCTTCTGCAGCGGCGACACCCCGCCACTGGATGCGTCGATCCAGTCGACGCCGCGCGTCTTCAATTCCCGGGCAAAGGCGATGGTCTGGTCGAGATCCCAGCCGCCCTCAACCCAGTCGGTGGCGGAGACACGAACGCCGACCGGCTTGTCGGGCGGCACCGCGGCGCGAACCGCGTCGAACACCTCGAGCGGAAACCGCATCCGGTTTTCCAGCGTGCCGCCATAGCGGTCGGTGCGGTGGTTGGCGATCGGCGACAGGAACTGATGCAGCAGATAGCCGTGCGCGGCGTGAATCTCGAACCCATCGATGCCAAGGCGCAACGCGCGTTGCGCCGTCGCCCCAAAGGCGTCGCGAATGCGTTTCAACCCGGCGTCGTCGATGGCGCGCGGCGCCGCCTCGCCTTCCTTGTGCGGCAGCGCGGAGGGCGCATCCGCTACCCATCCGCCGTCGGCCAGCGCAATCTGCTGGCCGCCATTCCACGGCTCGCGGCTCGACCCCTTGCGGCCGGCATGGGCCAATTGCATCGTCACCGCCACCCTGGCGTGCTTGCGGATCACCGCCAGCACCGGCTGCAGCGCCGCCTCGGTGGCGTCGTCATAGAGCCCGAGGTCGCCCGGGGTGATGCGGCCGACGGCTTCCACCGAGGTCGCCTCGATGCACAGCATGCCGGCGCCGGACAGCGCCAGCGTGCCGAGATGCACCATGTGCCATTCGGTGGCTTTGCCGTCCTCGGCCGAATATTGGCACATCGGCGAGACAACGACGCGGTTGGGGAGGGTCACGCCGCGCAGCGTGATCGGGGAAAACAGGGCGCTCATGGGGGTTTCCGGAGGTGAGGCATTTCGAACAGGGGCCGTCAGCGTAGGGCGATATCGCAGTTCGCTCAACCACGTGGTTCAGCGCAGCACGGTTGCGAACAGCACCTGCTTGAAACGGTCGACCGGAGCCGCACTGCGCTGCGCCTTGGCCAGGAGATTGGCGCCCTGCAGGGACGAGACGATGAAACCCGCTACATCATTGCATTTGAATCCCGGCGGCAGTTCGCCGGCCTTCACCGCCGCCTTCAGGCAGTAGGCGATACTGTCCTGAACCTCGGCAAAGATCTCGACCAAACGAAGCCGGATCGGTTCGCTGTGATCGCTGGCCTCGGCGGTGAAATTGCCAAACAGACAGCCGTTGCGCATGCTGTCCCTGTTGAGGTGGGCCTTGGTGGCGTCGATAAAGTCGCCCAGCCGGTCGAGCGGCGGCAGGTCATCGTTGCGCAGCGTCTGGTGCATCACGTCGCGGCCATTGGCGAAATACAATTCGAGAATCTCGAGCCCGAAGGCTTCCTTCGACGTGAAGTGGTTGGTGAAGGAGCCCTGCGGTACCCCCGCGGCCTGCACGATGTCGCGCACGCTGGCACCGGCATAGCCGCGCGCGTGCACCATCCGAAGCCCTTCGGTCAGGATCCTTTCGCGGTTCGACGGCTTGGCCATGGTCACAAATGTGTACGGACATATTATGCTGTCAAGGGTCAGAATAATCGCCTGAAGCAGCGCGAGTTGAGTACCATGCCCGGCGTCCTACAGCGCTTCCCGGTCATATTGGATCACTCGGTGATCCAATATGACCGGGAAGCGCCGTAGATTCTACTGTTGGCGCATGTCCTTGTCGGCGAACCGGATCCACTTCGCCGGGACATGCGCCAGCCTGGCAACGGGTTGTCCGATGGTGGCGAACGGCTTTGCTCCCGTGATTGACTGGTTGATCGACGGCGCGCCGTCGGATGCCCGGTCGGAGGACGTGCTCGCGACCCTGTGCCAGAAACTGGTCGGCTGTGGCATGCCGCTGTGGCGGGTCGCGGTGTTCGTCACCACGCTGCACCCCGACGTGCTCGGCCGGCGATTTCTCTGGACCGCCGATTCCGGGGTGACGACGTCGGAGGCGCTGTTCGCGCTGGTGGAAACCGACGAGTACCGCCGTAGTCCGTTCGCCATGGTCTATGCCTCGCGCCAGCCGCTGCGCTGCCGCTTCGCCGTCGACGGCTGTCCGGATATTCCGGTGCTGCAGGAGCTTCAGGCCGCCGGGGCGACCGACTATGTCGCCTTTCCGCTGCGGTTCAGCGACGGCACCACCCATGTGGCGACCTGGTCGACGCGGCAGCCTGCGGGATTCAACGGGCAGCAGTTCGCCGCGCTGGAATCCGTGATCGCGCCGCTGGCCCGGGTGGCGGAGATCAGGGCGCTGCGGCGTACCGCGGGCAACCTGATCGAGACCTATGTCGGCAACCAGACCGGCGAGCGCATTCTCGCGGGCAAAATCCGGCGCGGCCATGTCGAGACCATGCGCGCCGCGATCTGGCTGTCCGACATGCGCGGCTTTACCACGCTTGCCGAACGGTTGCCGCCGCAGGCGCTGATCGACCTGCTCAACGGGTATTTCGACTGCCAGGTTCCGGCCATCGCCGGGCACGGCGGCGAAGTGCTCAAATTCATGGGCGACGGATTGCTGGCGATCTTTCCTTTGTCCGCCGATGCGGGCGATACCCGGCTCGTATGCGCCCGGGCGCTCGAAGCCGCGCGCGAGGCCGGCACACGCGTCGCCGACCTTTCGGCGCGCCGCATCGCGGTGGGCGAGAGCGCGGTCCGCTTCGGCCTCGCGCTGCACATCGGCCAGGTGATGTACGGCAATATCGGCGGCGGCACCCGGCTCGACTTCACCTGCATCGGACCTGCCGTCAATCTGGCGGCGCGGCTGGAGAAACTGGCGGCAACGCTGCGACGCACCGTGATCGCGTCGGCGGAATTCGCCGCCCAGTTGCCGGAGCAGTTCACGACCGCGGGCGAATTCTCGGTAGCGGGCTTTGCCGCCACCCAGACCGTGTTCGGCCTTTCGGACGAGGTCGTGGCGGCCTGATCTGTACCGCCATGTGGCTTTGCCGCGTTGTTCGCTCTCAACGCCACCATCGAAGCGGCCCGCGCCGGCGATGCCGGCAGGGGCTTCGCGGTGGTGGCGTCGGAGGTCAAGGCGCTTGCCGAGCAGACCGCGAAAGCCACCGGCGAAATCAGCCAGCAGATTTCCGATATCCAGTCGGCCACGCAGGAATCGGTGGTGGCGATCAAGGAGATCGGCACCACCATCGGGCGGATATCCGAGATTTCATCGACCATCGCGGCTGCGGTCGAAGAACAGGGCGCCGCCACCCAGGAGATTTCCCGCAACGTGCAGCAGGCCGCGAACGGCACCGCCGAGGTCGCCGCCAACATCACCGACGTGCAACGCGGCGCGTCGGCGACCGGCTCCGCCTCCTCCCAGGTGTTCTCGGCGGCGCAGTCGCTGTCGCATGAGAGCAGCCGGCTCCGGCTCGAGGTCGAAAAATTCAAGGGCACCGTCCGCGCCGCCTGACGGGAGGCCGCCCCGGTGCGCAGTTACCGATTAACGCTTCGCTAACCGGAATTCCTAACGGCGCTTCCATCAGTGCAAGGTATCCATGTCCTCCGGCGAGGGGACAATGCGAGATCTGCTTTTGGAGCGCAGCAGCGGTACCAGTCGTGGCGAGATGCCGGCTGATCACCACGACCTGCCCGACGGCAAGTCCGCGGTGCGCCCCGGTCCGGTCCATGGGCTGATTCTCGGCGGTGTGGCGCTGATCGTCGCGATCGCCATCGGTACCGCGACCATGGTCGGGAATTTTCGCGAGCGTGCGCTGAGCAGCAGCGAGCGTGAGCTGGAAAATACCGTATTGCTGCTGGCCCGCCACTTCGACCAACAGCTCGAAGACTTCGAGGTGGTGGAGAAGGATATTGTCGGACAGATGCAGTCGGCCGGGATTACCACCGGTGACGACTACCGGCGTATGATGTCGGGGCACGACACCCACCTGATGCTGAAAGCCAAGATCAACGCGCTGTCCTATGTCGGCGGTATCAACCTGTTCGATGCCGACGGCAAGCTGATCAATACCTCCGAGGCCTGGCCGACGCCGGCGGTCAACGTCGCCGACCGGGCGTATTTCAAGACCTTCCGATCGGGTCCGCACTCGCCGCTGGTGCTGCTCGAACCGGTACACAGCCGTATCACTGGGGCCTGGACCACGGTGCTCGCCCGCAAGCTGGTCGGACCGGACGGGGAATTCCTGGGGGTCGTCGGCCGCGGCATCGAGCCGGCTCATTTCGAGAAGTTCTTCGCCTCGGTCGCGCTGGGAGACGACGCCGCGATCTCGATGTTCCACCGCGACGGCACGCTGCTGGCGCGCTATCCCCACGTCGACGACATGATCGGGCGGAATTTTTCCTCAAGCCCGCTGTTCGAGCTGGTGCTGTCGAAGTCCGATCACGGGACGATGCGGATCAACAGCCCGGTCGACAGCCAGGGCCGGCTGGGCGCAACGCGCGAATTGAGTAATTTTCCGATCGTGATGATCGCGACGACGACGGTGGCGGCGGCGCTGCTCGACTGGCGGGAGCAGACCCGGTTTCTGATCGGCGTGGCGGCGCTGTCCGCGCTGGTCATCGCCGGCATTCTGTTTCTCATTGTCCGGCAATTGTCGCGACAGCACCAGGCGACGCGGCGGCGCGTCACGCTGGAAAAGCAGCGGCTCGACACCGCCGTCAACAACATGACCCAGGGCTTGCTGCTGTTCGATTCCGCGCATCGGGTCGTCGTCTGCAACCAGCGTTATATCGAGATGTACGGACTGTCGCCGGACGTGATCAAGCCGGGCTGCCCGTTTCGCGACGTCATCGCCCATCGCAAGGAGACCGGGAGCTTCACCGGCGACATCGACGCGTATTGCGCCAACACCGTGCGCGACATGCCGCTCGGAAAGATGACCATCATCACCACCACCGACGGACGTTCGATCCAGATCGCCAACCGTCCGCTGGCCGACGGCGGCTGGGTGGCCACCCACGAAGACATCACGGAACGACAGCGGTCCGACCAGCGGATCGCCCACCTCGCCCACTACGACGCACTGACCGACCTGCCCAATCGCACGCTGTTCCGCGAACGGCTCGAGCGCGAGATCAGGCGGGTCCATCGCGGCGAGCAACTCGCCGTGCTTTACATCGACATCGACGAATTCAAGGGCGTCAACGATTCGCTCGGCCATCCGGTCGGCGACGAGCTGTTGAAGGCGGTGGCCAGCCGCCTCGGCCGCTGTGTCAGGGAAACCGATATCGTCGCCCGGCTCGGCGGCGACGAGTTCGCGATCGTACAGACCGCTGTCGAAAATCCTGACGATGTCACCGAGCTCGTGACGCGAATCTACCAGGCGATCCGTGAACCTTACGAGTGCCTCGGCCACCACCTTGCGGCCGACGCCAGCATCGGCATCGCGATCGCGCCGCAGGACGGCAGCGATCTCGATCAACTGCTGAAGAACGCCGATCTGGCGATGTACAGCGCCAAGGCCGACGGCCGCCGGACCTTCCGCCTGTTCGAGCCCGACATGGACGCGCGGGTCAAGGTGCGGCGCAGGCTGGAGCTGGACCTGCGTCATGCCATCGCCAACGGAGAGTTCGAGCTTCACTATCAACCCCTGGTCAATCTCCTCGACAACAGGGTCACCGGCTGTGAAGCGCTGCTGCGCTGGCGTCATCCCGAGCGCGGCATGATTTCGCCCGCGGAGTTCATTCCGGTGGCGGAGGAAACCGGCCTGATCAACCAGCTTGGCGAATGGGTGCTGGCCACGGCCTGTGCCGAAGCGGCCAAATGGCCGGATCATGTCAAGATCGCGGTGAACGTTTCGCCGATCCAGTTCAGGAGCAAAGCCCTGGCGCTGAAGGTTGCCGGCGCGCTGGCAGCTTCCGGACTCCCGGCCAAACGGCTGGAACTCGAAATAACCGAAGCGGTGCTGATCAGGGACGATGAGGCGGCCCTCGCAACGCTGCATCAGCTCCGAACCATCGGGGTGCGGATTGCGCTTGACGATTTCGGCACCGGCTATTCCTCGCTCAGCTATCTGCAGCGCTTTCCGTTCGACAAGATCAAGATCGACCGCTGCTTCATCGGCGATATCGCCGAACCGGACGGCTCCGCATCCATCGTGCAAGCCGTGGTGAACATCGCCGCGGCGCGCGACATGACGACAACCGCGGAGGGCGTCGAAACCGAGCAGCAGCTTACGATGCTGCGGACGCTCGGGTGTACCGAAATGCAGGGCTACCTGTTCAGCGCGGCAAAGCCGGCCACGGAAATCAGGCGGCTGCTGCGCCCGCGCCAGGGGGGGCGGGCGGCCGTAGCCTGACGCCCCGACGCCCGCACACGCCGCCCGCGCGGCGATTTCCCAAAATAATTTACGAATCGGGCTGTTTACGCCCTCGATGCCGATTGCCGTTTGACGGCAATTCGGCGTAGCGGTGGATGCATCCTGTTCATTCCGTCGCGAGCCGATGAGATATGCCCGAGGTTCGTAAGCTCGCGCCTGAGGCGGTAAAATGAAACTGTCGACACGCCTGGCGCTTGCCATGGTCGCCCTGGTGCTGCTGACGACGGCCGCCCTCGGTGTGCTGACCTATCGCAACATGGTCACGCTGATATTGCCCCGGGCGCTGGATCGGGTGGATACCCACGCACGCCTGACGGCGCTGGTGCTGGAGGCCTCGCTTCGCGGCGCACGGGCGGATGTGATCGGATTTCAGGCCGCCATCGGCGTCCACAGTCTGATGGCCGCCCACCTTGAAAGCCCGGGCGCCCTGAGCGAGGCGGAGACCAGTTGGCGAAACCGGCTCGGACTTCGTTTCGCAGCCGAACTTGCCAGCAAGCCGGACTATCTGGAATTTCGCGTGATCGGGATCGGCGACGGCGGCGGCGAACTGGTGCGCGTCGATCGTTCGGGCCCGGGTGGCACGGTCCGCATGGTGCCGGACGCAGAGCTGCAACGCGAGGGCGGGCAAGACTATTTCAAGCAGGCGATTGGCCTTTCCGCCAGCGATGTTTTCGTTTCGAAGATCGAGCTCGACAGAGTATCCGGCGCCAGCACCGCGCACGTTCCGGTGTTTCGAACCGCCGCCGCGATCATAGCGCCCGACGGCAAGCCGTTTGGAATCGTGGTGATCACCGTCGACCTGCGCCCGGCGATCAGCCGGATCCGGGACAGCGGTGTCGGAAACAACCAGGTCTATCTGGTGGACGATACCGGCCAATATCTCATGCATCCGGATCGCGACCGCGAGTTCGGCTCGGAACACGGCAGGCCCGATCGCATCCAGAACGACTTTCCTGAATTCACCGATCTTCTGGGCCGATCCGACACGCCGCCCCAGGTCATGGAAGACCGCACCGGTCAGCGCTTCGGCATCGGGTGGGAAACCGTGCAGCTCGCGGGCGGTCCCCGGGTCACCGTCATCGAAGCCAACCCCTACGCCGCGCTGATGAGCGTGCCGACCGCGATCAGCAACTCGACGCTGGCGGGCGGAGCCGCCGCGATGCTGTGCGCGATGCTGGTCGCGGTGGCGCTGGCGCGCACGCTGACCAGGCCGCTGGTCCGGATCACCAAGGCGGTCGAGGGATTTTCCCGTGGCGAGACCATCGGCCTGGCCAACAGCGGCAGCCTCGAGATCGACATCCTGGCCGCCGCATTCACCCGGATGGCAGACGAAGCCCGGCGCAAGGCGGCGGCGCTCAACGAGGAGGTCGAAGAGCGGCGACGCATCGACGAGGTGCTTAACTCGACCATCGCCAACATGGTGGACCCGGTCGTGGTGGTCGACGCGCAGGGAACCATCATCGTCGCCAATCCCGCAGCGCGAAAGCTGTTTGGCGCCGCTCCGGGCGTCAGCGTTCGCGACGCCGACCGGTCGTTCGACCGATTCTGCCCCGACGGCGTGACGCCGTTCCCGGCCGAGGAGACCGCGCTGATGCGTGCCATTCGCGGCGAAGCCATCGACAACCTCGAACTGGTTTCGCAGCCCAAAGGGTCGAGCAACAAAACCCATCTTGTCGCGAGCGGCGGCCCGTTGCGCAACGAGGCCGGCGAGATCCAGGGCGCGGTCATGGTCTACCACAACATCACCCAGAACCGGAGAGCCCAGGAGGCCCTGCGCGAGAGCGAACAGATGGCGAGGGCCATCATCGACACCGCACTCGATGCCTTCATCCAGATCGACGGGGCCGGCGCGATCACCGAATGGAGCCCGCACGCCGAGGCGATGTTCGGCTGGGCGCGCGACGAGGTGCTCGGAAAGAATCTCGCCAGCCTGATTTTTGCTTCCGACAACAGGGAGGAATATCAGCGGGGATACCGCCGGTTCATCGATGACGCCGCCCGCGGCGGCCCCGGTCACCGCTTCGAGATCGAGGCGGTCCGCAACGATGGCGCCCTGATCCAGATCGAAGTGGCGATGACGTCGTTGCACCGTGACAGCGGCACCGTGACCAACGCCTTCATGCGCGACCTCACCGAGCAGAAAGCGGCGGAAGAGCAATTGCGGCAGGCGCAGAAAATGGAATCCATCGGCCAGCTGACCGGCGGCATCGCCCACGACTTCAACAACATGCTCACCGTCATCACCGGCACCATCGATATCCTGGCCGAAGCCGTCGCCGGGCAGCCGCAAAATGCCGCGATCGTCAGGCTGATCAGCCAGGCCGCCGACCGCGGCGCGGCTTTGACCGGTCATCTGCTGGCATTCGCGCGCAAGCAGCCGCTGCAGCCGCACCAGACCGACGTCAACGCGATGCTGGCCGATCTGAAAAGCCTGCTGCAGCCGACCCTGGGCGAGCATATCGAGATTGAAACGGTGCTGCAGAACGATATCTGGCCGAGTTTTGTCGATCGCGGCCAGTTGAGCTCAGCCCTGGTCAATCTGGCGGTCAATGCCCGCGATGCCATGCCGGACGGCGGCAAGCTGTCGCTGGAAACCTGCAACGTCACGCTCGACTACAATTTCGTCAACCGCGTCGGCGGCATCGAACCCGGCAACTACGTCATGATCGCCGTGAGCGATACCGGAAGCGGAATTCCGGAAGCGATCCGGGACAAGATCTTCGACCCGTTCTTCACGACCAAGGAAACCGGCAAGGGGACCGGCCTCGGACTGAGCATGGTATATGGCTTCGTCAAGCAATCCGGCGGCCACATCACGGTTTACAGCGACGTCGGACGTGGCACTACGATCCGGATCTATCTGCCCCGCGCCGAGGCGGAAGCGGAGACCTGGGTTTCGCCCACCACCGCTGATTCCAACGCCCCCGGCGACGAAACAATTCTGGTCGTCGAGGACGATCCGATGCTGCGGTC
Source organism: uncultured Alphaproteobacteria bacterium (assembly GCA_963710235.1). Classification (GTDB taxonomy): domain Bacteria; phylum Pseudomonadota; class Alphaproteobacteria; order Rhizobiales; family Xanthobacteraceae; genus Bradyrhizobium. The sequence continues at coordinate 373,381 of CAVPZI010000003.1, read as the reverse complement.
CTACGTCACCACCCAGCTCGCCAGCCTCGGCTACAAGACGCTGACCGCCGCCAACGCGGCCGAGGCCCTCGCCATCGCCGATACCGGTGCGGCGTTCGATCTCCTGTTCACCGATATCACCATGCCCGGACGCATGAACGGCCGCCAGCTTGCCACCGAGATGGCCAGGCGGCGCGCGTCGCTCAGGGTGCTGCTGACCTCGGGCTACTCCGCCGCCGTTCTCGACCACCGGCTCGATCCCGACGTGCTGCTTTTGGCCAAGCCGTATCGCAAGTCGGAGCTGGCCCGCATGATCAGGCAGGCATTGACATCGCAGGACAGGTCTTCGTCCCGCTTCGCGGTGACCTGAACCGGATCAGCGCCGCCGTTCAAAGGTTCGAGCTTTGGATCGCCTGGACGACGGCCTCGGTGACTTCCCGGGTGGTGGCGGTGCCGCCGACGTCGGGTGTCAGGATCCCGGCACCCGTGACCTGCTCGACCGCGCGCATCAGCCGCGCCGACGCCTCGGCCTCGCCGAGGTGATCGAGCATCTGGGCAGCGGTCCAGAAGCTCGCCACCGGGTTGGCGATGCCCTTGCCGGTGATGTCGAAGGCCGAGCCATGGATCGGCTCGAACATCGACGGAAAGCGCCGCTGCGGATCGATATTCGCCGTCGGCGCCACCCCGATGCTGCCGGCCAGCGCGCCGGCGAGGTCCGACAGGATATCGGCGTGCAGATTGGTGGCGACGATGGTGTCGAGGCTGCGCGGATGCAGCGTCATGCGCACCGTCATCGCATCGACCAGCATCTTGTCCCAGGTGACGTCGGGATATTCCCGGGCGACCTCGGCAGCGATCTCGTCCCACATCACCATGCCGTGGCGCTGCGCGTTCGACTTGGTGACCACGGTGAGAAACTTGCGCGGGCGCGACTGCGCCAGCCTGAAAGCATAATCCATGATGCGCTGGACCCCGACGCGGGTGAAGACAGCAACTTCGGTACCGACCTCCTCGGGCAGCCCGCGGTGGACGCGGCCGCCGCAGCCGGCATATTCGCCCTCGGAGTTCTCCCGCACAATCACCCAGTCGAGATCGCCGATCCCGACATTTCGCAGCGGCGAGGTGATGCCCGGCAGGATCTTGGTCGGCCGCACATTGGCGTATTGATCAAAACCCTGGCAGATCGGCAGCCTAAGTCCCCAAAGCGTGATGTGATCCGGCACGTCGGGGGCGCCGACCGCACCAAAATAGATCGCATCGAATTTCTTCAGCGTTTCGAGGCCGTCGGACGGCATCATCACGCCGTGCTTGCGGTAATAGTCGGAGCCCCAGTCGAACGTCTTGACGCTGAATCTGACGTCACCAAGCCGCTTCTCGAGGCTGGCGAGAACCGTAATCCCGGCGGCAATCACCTCGGGCCCGATTCCATCCGCCGGTATCGCCGCGATCGAAAATTCACGCATCAGTTCCCTCCCCCGAAAATCATCATTCATCCACCAGCGTGAATTGCAGCAGCAGGGTCCGCTGAATCATCGAAAAATTATCGTCCGAAACCATCGTCAGCACCGTGGCCCCGTCGGCGCCGATATGGGCCTCGAGGCCTTCCAGGTTGTCGATCTCATACCCCAGATCGGCCTCGAAGATCGATGGCCCGTCGACGGTTAAGCCCGCAGCCACGGATTTCAGCGCGATTCGCCTGATCCGTACCACCATCCCGGTCAGCAGCGAAAACTTGCGCTCGAGGATCAAGAGATTCCCCGACCGCAACAGCACCGCGTCGCTGATATCGAAGTCCTGGCTGCGGCGAACGCTGAACTGACCCGGCGCCGGCCCGCCAATCAGAAACGCCACAAGGTTGCCCTCGGCATCGAGACCGCGCTCCGAGATGGCGATCAGGGTCCCGGCCAGCGGCATTCCCCTGGGAACCATCACCAGCGACTCGAGGCTCTTGTTTCTGGGCAATTTGCGCACTGCCGGCGGCGTCGCGACGATCTCGGCACGCGCGCGGGTGCCGTCCTTGCCGAAATCGAACCGGACAATCTGGTTGACCCGCTCGATGCCGATATAGACCAGCGGTCCGTCCAGCGCGATCGACTCGGTATCGAACCAGCCGCGCGCGGCCATCGGTTCGCCGTCGGCGCCGAGCATCGGCGCGGCCTCGACGTCGGCGAGACCGGTCATGGTGTCGCCGCGATAGACGATCTCGCCAGTGAACCAGGTTCCCTTGTCGCTGATGGCGATGAATCGTTCGCCCCTGGGATCGAGCCGCAATCCCGAAAGACCGCCGAAGCCGTCGAACTTCGAGGTCAGAACCAGACCGCTGCGATACTGCAACGATCCGAATCGCAGATGCGACCTGTCGCGGGTATCGAAAGACGGGATCGGTCTGGCTTCGACTTCGATCGAAACCGGTGCCTTCAGCCGTTGCGAATCCGACGCCGCCTGGGCCGCGGCCACCGGCAGCGCGAGCATCGACAGGACGGCGGTCGCGAGAACCAAACGGCGGCTGATGCCCCGGAACGACCGCCCAATCGGGATCGGGCCCATCCCGCTTACGAGTGCAATCGGCGGCGCCCCGTCGGCGCGGGCGCGGCACCGTGGGTCTCGCTGAAAAGTTCGGCGAGCTTTTCGGTGATGGCGCCACCGAGTTCCTCCGCGTCCACGATGGTCACGGCGCGGCGATAGTAGCGCGTGACGTCGTGGCCGATGCCGATCGCAATCAGTTCGACCGGCGAGCGGGTCTCGATTTCCTCGATGACGTAGCGCAGATGGCGCTCGAGATAGTTGCCGGGATTGACCGACAACGTGGAATCGTCGACCGGCGCGCCGTCCGAGATCATCATCAGGATCTTGCGCTGTTCGGAGCGGCCGAGCAGGCGCTTGTGCGCCCAGTCCAGCGCCTCGCCGTCGATGTTTTCCTTGAGCAGGCCCTCGCGCATCATCAGCCCGAGGTTTTTCCGCGCCCGGCGCCACGGCGCGTCGGCGGACTTGTAGATGATGTGGCGCAGGTCATTGAGGCGACCGGGATTCGGCGGCTTGCCGGCGGCAAGCCACGCCTCGCGCGACTGCCCGCCCTTCCAGGCCCGCGTGGTGAAGCCGAGGATTTCCACCTTGACGCCGCAGCGCTCCAGCGTTCGCGCCAGGATGTCGGCGCAGGTCGCCGCCACCGTGATCGGACGTCCGCGCATCGAGCCGGAATTGTCCAGCAGCAGCGTCACCACGGTGTCGCGGAAGGTCGCCTCCTTCTCGTGCATGAACGACAGCGGATGATGCGGATCGGTGACGACGCGGGACAGCCGTGCCGGATCGAGGATGCCCTCCTCGAGGTCGAACTCCCAGGCGCGGTTCTGCTGCGCCATCAGGCGCCGTTGCAGCCGGTTGGCGAGCCGCGCGACGATGCCCTGCAGATGCGCGAGCTGCTTGTCGAGATAGCTGCGCAGCCGCTCCAGTTCATCGTGGTCGCACAGATCCTCGGCCGCGACGACCTCGTCGAATTTCGGCGCGAACGCATGGTATTCGGGCCCGCGCGGTTCGTTGGCTCCGCGCGAATTGGGCCGCGACGCTTCGCCGGGCGTCTCGTCGTCGCCGAGTTCGCCGTCGTCGAAAGTATCGCTGGTGGAGGCCTGCGCACTCTCCATGGCGCTCTCCGACATCTCCTCGGAGGTGGCCTGGGCCTGATCGGCGCTCATTTCCTGGGCAGCATCGCTGTCGGGCGAACCTTCGGCGCCGGACTGGTCGTTCTCGCCGTCGCGATTGTCGTCCTGGTTGTCGTCGTCATCGGCATCGGCGTCGCGGTCGTCGCCGAGCTCCAGCGCCGACAAGAGGTCGTGCACCGCATCGCCGAATCGGGCCTGGTCCTCGGTGAGCCGGTCGAGCCGGTCGAGCCGCGTGCCGACCTTGTCCTCCAGGATCGGGCGCCACAGGTCGACCATCTTGCGCGCCGCGGCCGGCGGCGCCTGCCCGGTCAGGCGTTCGCGCACCAGCATGGCCAGCGCATCCGCCAGCGGAGCGTCGGCGCGATCGGTAATCTCGTCGAACTTGCCGCGATGAAAATGGTCATCGAGCATCGCGGTGAGATTCTTGGCAACGCCGGCCATGCGGCGCGAACCGATCGCCTCGACGCGCGCCTGCTCGACGGCGTCGAACACGCCGCGCGCCTGCGGATTGCCCGGCATCAGCTTGCGGTGCACCTTGGGATCGTGGCAGGCGAGCCGGAGCGCGATCGAATCGGCATGGCCGCGCACGATCGCGGCGTCGCGCTTGCTCATCTTGCGTGCCGGCTCCGGCAGCCGCGCCTTGCCCGGCGACAGGCCGGGGCGCTCGGCGGCGAACGTCACCTCGAGCTCCGGCGCCTTGGCGATGGCGCGCAGGCACGACGTCACCGCGCGCTTGAACGGCTCGGTGGGAGCTTCCTTGGACCCGGTGCGGAATTTGGCGTTCGTGGTCATCGCGATCTCATGGCGGGTCGTCCCCGCGAAGGCGGGGACGGCGTCAGCTCAGCGCCACGTTGACCGAGGATTCCGCCAGTTCGGCATTGAAGCAGCGCTGATAGAACTCGGCGACCAGCGGCCGCTCCAGCTCGTCGCACTTGTTGAGGAAGGTGACGCGGAACGCAAAGGCGATTTCACCGAAGATTTCGGCATTCTCGGCCCAGGTGATCACCGTGCGCGGGCTCATTACCGTCGACAGATCGCCATTGGCGAAGGCGTTGCGGGTCAGGTCGGCGAGCCGCACCATCTTGTTGACGGTGTCGCGGCCTTCCTGGGTCCGGTAGTGCTTGGCCTTGGCCAGCACGATTTCGACTTCGTCGTCGTGGGGCAGGTAGTTCAGCGTGGTGACGATCGACCAGCGGTCCATCTGGCCCTGGTTGATCTGCTGCGTGCCGTGATAGAGGCCCGAGGTATCGCCGAGTCCGATGGTGTTGGCGGTGGAAAACAGCCGGAACGCCGGATGCGGCTTGATCACCTTGTTCTGGTCGAGCAGCGTCAGGCGGCCGGAAACCTCCAGCACGCGCTGGATCACGAACATCACGTCGGGACGTCCGGCGTCGTATTCGTCGAACACCAGCGCGACGTTGTGCTGCAACGCCCACGGCAGAATGCCGTCGCGGAATTCGGTGACCTGCTTGCCGTCGCGCACCACGATCGAGTCCTTGCCGACCAGATCGATGCGGCTGATGTGGCTGTCGAGATTGACGCGCACGCAGGGCCAGTTCAACCGCGCCGCCACCTGTTCGATATGGGTGGACTTGCCGGTGCCGTGATAGCCCGTGACCATGACGCGGCGGTTCTTGGCGAAGCCGGCGAGGATGGCGAGCGTGGTGGTGCGATCGAACCGGTAATCCGTATCAACGTCCGGCACATGCGGATCGACTTCGGAGTAGGCCGGCACTTCGAGGTCGCTGTCGATGCCGAATACCTGCCGAACCGACACCTTCATGTCGGGCAAACCGGCGGGCTCCTGCGCTGTGGTCATGGCGGCGGTCATCAATCCTCCGTGGTCTCGGACGCTTCCGAAACCAGATATGCGTGTTGGCTGCGGTTTAGGTGCAAAAGGAACCTAGCAGAGAGCCGTGGCGGGCAGAAGCCCATCGATTAATCAAAGTTCCACAGTGTTATCATCAAGATAAGTACCCGTAACGGTTTTTGAAAGGCTGCCCTGCGAATCAGCCATGCGGCACGGACACAAATCCGCGAGCGCCGCGTTGAAGGGGCCAGTACATCGCCCCGCGGCACTCGGCATTCCACCGCCGGCTGTGATAAGCAAAAATCCCGGGAACGACCCAGAACGTGCTGCGCCACCACAACGGGAATTTCGTGAATTCATTGATCGATTCATTGATTGGCTTCGTCTCGGCAAACGCCTGGCTTGGCTACCTGACGCTTTTCCTGGCTGCGCTGCTGGAAGCCGTGCCGGTGCTCGGCTCGGTGATCCCCGGTTCGACCATCATTCTGGCGCTCAGTGCGCTGGTCCCGGGCGGCCAGTTGCAGCTGGTTCCGGTGCTGCTGTCGGCGGCCGCCGGGGCGGTGCTGGGCGATGGCGTGGCCTACTGGATCGGACATCGTTCGCAGCGCGAGATCCTCAGCGCCTGGCCGATGTCACGCCTTCCGGGCGTCATCGCGCAAAGCGAGGCTTTCTTTCATCGCTTCGGCACGCTGGCGGTGCTGTTCGGCCGCTTCGTGCCGCCGATCCGGGCATTTGTGCCGATCACCGCTGGCGCGCTCGGCATGTCACCGTCGCGCTTTTACCCGGTCAACGTCGTGGCCGTGGCGTTGTGGGCACCGGCCCATGTGCTGCCCGGGGTGCTGGCGGTGTCGGCGCTGCATGAGTTCGGGCTGGGCCATCATGCCGGCATCGCCAAGCATTACTGGATGCCGGCCGTCATCATCGCCGCGGCGCTGGCAGGGCTTGGGACATGGTGGTGGCGCCGTCGGCGTAAAAGCGTAGCCGCGGCGTAGAGGGACCCGGGCCTAGCTCGCACCGCGCACTACGGTCTTGAGGTAATTGTAGGCCTTGATGATCTCGATCAGGCGGTCCTCGGTGGAGCGGTCGCCGCCATTGGCGTCGGGATGATGCTGCTTCACCAGCGCCTTGTATTTCGCCTTCACCACTTCCAGCGTCGCGTCGGAGCCCAGGCCCATCACCTGGAGCGCCTTGCGCTCGGCATTGAACACCTTGCGGGTCTCCGCCTTGGGCTCCTCGGAGCCGGAGCCCGGACCCGGCCGCCAACGGCCGCGGCCGTTGAGTTCACTGAACATGCTGAACGGATCGGCGGCGCCGTCCAGATCGGCCTCCGCAGTCTTGCCTTTGCCCTTGGTCCCGTTGGCCCCCATTTTCCAGGTCGGGCGATGGCCGGTCAGCGCGTCCTTCTGGTAGCGCGCGACCGCGTCCGGATTCATGCCGGAGAAGAAATTATACGACTGGTTGTATTCGCGGACGTGGTTGAGGCAGAAGTGCCAGTATTCCTTGTCATTGGTCCGGCCCTTGGGAGCGCGGTGCGGCCCCTTGTTCTTGCAGTCGGGCCACTCGCACATCATGGCCTCTTCGCGCGCGCGCGCCTGCTGCTTCGCGCTCGGCTTGTTGGGCTTGATGCGGATACTGTCGAAGAATTTTGATGAATCGATCGGCATGCGCTGACTATGACAACGCAATCCAAAATGCTTCAAGTCTTGACATTGCGATTACCTCTCAAATTGCGGCTTTGCCGACCATCGCAGTTGACGGGCTCCGGCAAGGGACGTTAAGCCGCTCATTATGACCGTCAAAGATAACATCACAAAGAAGTTGCGCGAAGCTTTCACGCCGGAAAGCCTCGATGTCGCCGACGAATTCACATCTTCATGAGGGCCATTCCGGCCACAGGCCGGGCGGGGAGACGCATTTCAGGCTATATATCGTGTCGGGGGCGTTCGAAGGGAAGAGCCGGATCGAACGCCATCGCATGATTAATGCCATACTGGCGCCGGAACTCGCCGGCCCGGTGCACGCGCTGGCAATCAAGGCCCACACGCCAGGCGAGGTCGGCAAAGCATGACCTGCCCGAAAACCGGTACTCACTTTTCGGGATCATGCCTAGGTCGTAGGTTTACTGACTTTACGACCTAGAACGCCGTTCCAGCCCGGGTCTTTTTCTCCGCGGGCTCGCTGTCGCGCGGCAGCGGCCCGATCCGCAGCGCGGTAATGCGATTGCGCTCCCGCCGCAGCACACGGAAGCGGAACCCGTGGAAGGTAAAACTTTGCCCACGTTCGGGAATCGAACGCGCTTCATGGATCACCAGGCCGGCGACAGTAGTCGCCTCTTCGTCGGGCAGATGCCAGTCCATGGCGCGGTTGAGGTCGCGGATCGGCACCGAGCCGTCGACCACCACCGAGCCGTCGGGCTGGGTGCGGACCCCGGCCACCACGACGTCGTGCTCGTCGGATATGTCGCCGACGATTTCCTCCAGAATATCCTCCAGCGTCACCATGCCCTCGACTTCGCCGTATTCGTCGACCACCAGCGCGAAGTGGGTCTTGCGGCGTCGGAAGGCCTTGAGCTGTTCGGACACCGAGCGCATTTCCGGCACGAACCACGGCGGCAGCGCGATGGTCGAGACGTCGATCTTGGCGGTCTCGCCGTCGTTGGCGCGGATCGCCCGCAACAGATCCTTGGCATGCAAGACGCCGACGATGTTTTCCGGCTTGTCGCGCCATAGCGGAATCCGCGTGTATTCGGTCGCCAACACCTCGCGCACCAGCTCTTCCGGCGGCAAATCGGCGTTGATCATCACCATTTCGGTGCGGTGAACCATGACGTCGGAAACCTGCAATTCGCTGAGATCCAATAGTCCGCCCAGCATGTCGCGATCCTGCTTCGCCACGCCGCCTTCGTGATGAATGAGGTCGACCGCGCCGCGCAGCCGTTCGGTCGGCGATAACACCGGCTGGTTGTGGCCGATCTTGATGCCGAGAAGGTTCATCAGGGCGCGGACGATCGCCTCGATCACGGTCAGCAGCGGAGCGAGCACGAACACCATCAGTTTCATCGGCCGCGCCACCACCAGCGAGATCCGGTCCGGCGCATTGATGGCGATGGTCTTCGGCAGTACCTCGGCGAAGATCACCACCAGCACGGTCATCACTGCGGTGGCATAGAGCACGCCGAGATCGCCGAACCATGCGGTGAACAGGCCGGTGGCCAGCGCGGACGCCCCGATATTGGCAATGTTGTTGCCGAGCAAGAGCGCGCCGATCATCCGCTCGCGCATTACGAACAGGCTGGTCACCACACCCGCCTCGCGGTTGCCCTGCTTCGACAGCCGCAGCATGCTGGCGCGCGAGGCGCCGGTCAGCGCGGTCTCGCTCGCCGAGAAAAAGGCGGAAACCAGCAGGCAGGCGATAACGATAAGAAATGTAAACCAGTCCATGGCCGGACATTCACTTTGCGTTTGGAACCAAGTCCCCTGGAAAACCGGGACCTGGACGGAAATGAACCTATCATCCCATTCTATCTTATTATTTGAGAACGACCTTGTCCGCAGACCGATCGCCGCATTTTGGGATCATGCTCTGATTGTTTGAGCATGATCTGGTCCGAAAACCGGTGGCCACCCTCGGGTCAAGCCCGAGGGCATGCTTTTCGGGATCATGCTCTGACATTTTTGGCCGCGAGCTTGCGCGCCAGAAAATTGCGCACCAGCGCAGGTTCGACGTCGGAGGAAATCACCGCCCGGCCCACTGCCTCCAGCAGAATGAAGGTGAGGCGCCCGCGCCTGACTTTCTTGTCCTGCGCCATCAGCGCCATCAGCGCGTCGGCGTCGGCGAGCCCCTCCTGGGCAAATCCGGCGATATCCTGCAGATGGGTGGGCAGGCCGACCTCGGCAAGGTGATGTTGGACACGGGCAGCGGCGTCTTCAGCCAGCATTCCGAGTTGGGCCGACAGTTCCGCGGCCAGCACCATGCCGACGGCAACGCCTTCGCCGTGAAACAGCCGGTCGGAAAAGCCGGTCGCGGCTTCCAGCGCATGCCCGAAGGTGTGGCCGAGATTGAGCAGCGCGCGCTCGCCGTTCTCGCGCTCGTCGCGCGCCACGATCGCCGCCTTGGCGCGGCACGCGGTGGCGATGGCATGTTCGCGCGCCGCGCCGCCCGCAAACACCTCCGCGTGGCTGGCCTCGAGCCAGGCGAAGAACGCCGCGTCGCCGAGCACACCATATTTGGCGACCTCGGCGTAGCCGGCGCGGAACTGGCGCGGCGACAGCGTGTCCAGCACCGCGGTGTCGGCGATCACCAGGACCGGTTGATGAAAGGCGCCAAGCAGGTTCTTGCCCTGCGGCGAATTGATCCCGGTCTTGCCGCCGACCGAGGAATCGACCTGCGCCAGCAGCGAGGTCGGCACCTGGACAAAATCGACCCCGCGGCGGACGATTGCCGCGGCGAAGCCGGCGAGGTCGCCGACGACCCCACCGCCCAGCGCCACCACCAGATCGCTACGCTCGATTTTCGCGGCGATCAGCGCCTCGGCGACCTGCTCGAGGCCGGCGTAGCTCTTTGAGCCTTCGCCCTCGCCGACGACGATCCGCGACGAGGCGATACCGGCCTGCGTCAACGACGCCTCGGTCTGTTCCAGCCAGTGTTTGGCAACGGTGCGATCGGTGACAATCGCGGTGCGCGCGCCCGGCCGTATCGCCGCTATTCGCTCGCCGAGCGACGGCAGCACGTCACGGCCGATGACGATGTCATAGGTTCGCGCGCCGAGCGCGACCTCGACCGTGGTCGGGCTGGAACGTTTCAGCGGTGCGGTCATCGGGTCCCGTTCAAGTAGTCGTGCAACGCGGCGATGCATTCCTCGACGATTTTCTCGTGCGGTACATCGCGCGAAGCAATGGTGAGGTCGGCCTGCGCGTAGATCGGATGACGTTCCTCGATCAGCCGTCCGACCGTCGCGGCGGGATCGACGGTTTGCAGCAGCGGGCGATCGACACGGCGCCTGACCCGCCGCAGAATAATATCGGGATCGACCTTGAGCCACAACGATACGGCCTTGTCGCGAATGCGGTCCCGGGTTTCGTTGCGCATGAACGCACCGCCGCCGGTCGCCAGCACGCTGGGGCCGCCATCGAGCAGGCGCGCGATCACCCGCGCCTCGCCGTCGCGAAAATGCGGCTCGCCGTGGATCTCGAAGATATCCGCGATCGACATCCCGGCCGCCGCCTCGATCTCGGCGTCGGCGTCGACAAAGGGCAGCCGCAGGCGCGCCGACAGCCGGCGTCCAATGGTCGACTTGCCGGCACCCATCATGCCGACCAGCACGACCGAACGCCGCCCCAGCGCCGCGACGATTTCGGCCTCCTGGGCGGTGCTGGCGCTTAAGCGCGAATCGGTCTCAGACATCACTTACGAACCACAACCTTGGCCGCGGAGGCGGCACTTCACGCCACCTATACTACCCCCGCCGACGGCCTTGCCAGAGACTCTTGCAACGAAGCGTCGAACATGGTGGTAGTCACCGCCGATCGTCCCCTGTTTCCAATGGTTAATATCGCCGCCTGAGGCGCTTGAGATGCCCAGCCTTTTCCGGTTTCTGACGGTGGTCGCGGTAATCGCCGGCGTGGTTTACGGCCTGGTGTTCGCGCTGGCGAATTTCGTCAATCCGAAGCCGCGGGAAATGACGATCAACATCCAGCCGGATAAGTTTCTCAAGAAATAGGCGTTAGGCTTGCTCCATGCGCAGCAGCAACACCTCCGACGCCCGCCTTGCCAGCCTGTTCCTCGACATGCTGGCCGCCGAACAGGGCGCCGGCGACAATACCCTCGACGCCTATCGCCGCGACCTCAACGATTTTTCCGAGTTCATCGGCGGCGCCAAGGCCGATTTCAAGACCGCCGACACCCAGCAATTGCGGGACTATCTCGCCGATCTCGACGCCCGGGGCTTCAAATCGACCACCGTGGCGCGCCGCCTTTCGGCGCTACGGCATCTGTTTCGATTTCTGCTGAGCGAACGGCTTCGCGGCGACGATCCCGCCGCCATCCTATCCGGCCCGAAGCGCGGCCGCGGCCTGCCGAAGGTGCTGTCGATCGCCGACGTCGACGCCTTGCTGGCCCACGCCAGGGCGCGGGTCGAGGCGCCGGAAGCCTCGGCGCCGCAGCAGCTTCGCGCGCGCAGACTGTATTGCCTGCTCGAAGTGCTCTACGCCACCGGGCTTCGGGTGTCGGAACTGGTGGCGCTGCCGCGGGCGGCGGCCCGGCGCGATGCCCGCATGATCGTCGTGCGGGGCAAGGGCAACAAGGAACGGCTGGTACCGCTGAACGAGGCCTCCCGGCAGGCAATGGCCGACTACCTTGCCGCAATCGAAAGCCAGAAGCCCGAGAAGGCCAATGCCGGCAAATCGAAGGGCGCCGCCACCGCGAAATGGCTGTTCCCCTCGTTCGGCGAGAGTGGCCATCTCACCCGGCAGCACTTTGCCCGCGACCTGAAGGAGCTGGCTGCGGCCGCCGGCCTCGTGCCGCGGCTGGTCAGCCCGCATGTGCTGCGTCATGCGTTCGCGAGTCACCTGCTGCACAACGGTGCCGACCTGCGGATCGTCCAAACCCTGCTCGGCCACACCGACATCTCGACCACCCAGATCTACACCCACGTGGTCGAGGAGCGCCTCAAGAGCCTGGTGCGCGATCTGCATCCGCTGGCGGAAAAGCCCGCGTGACGTGACCCGGATTCGCGCTCCGCTCGAATCTACCCGGCGGGAAGCGGCGATCCGCCTTGACTTCGACGCCTTCTTGACCTGAAAGACCCGAAACGCCAGTCTTGCCCGACACGGTCTCGGCGCGTCTTGCAAAAACGGAGCCCGGTTTTGCCGTCGAACGCGCCATAAATTATTGAAAATGCATCTCTTTTGTTATGCGACGCGGAGCGCGCGTCGCATCGAACCGCGCCAGCCCCCATATTCCTCCAATGCCGGATCTCATGCGCAGCTACCTCGACTTCGAAAAGCCCGTGGCGGAACTCGATTCCAAGATCGATGAACTGCGCGCGCTGGCGGCGTCCGGCAGCGACATTGGCGACGAAGTTTCACGCATCGAGGAAAAGGCTGCGCAGGCGCTGAACGACCTCTATGCCAATCTGACGCCGTGGCAGAAAACCCAGGTGGCGCGGCATCCGCAGCGGCCGCACTGCATGAACTATGTCGACGCCTTGATCACCGAATTCACACCGCTGGCCGGCGATCGCAAGTTCGGCGACGACGAAGCCCTGGTCGGTGGATTCGGCCGGTTTCGCGGCGAGAGCGTCTGCGTGATCGGCCAGGAAAAGGGCGCCACCACCGAGAGCCGGCTGAAGCATAATTTCGGCATGGCGCGCCCGGAAGGCTACCGCAAGGCGGTTAGATTGATGGAAATGGCGGACCGCTTCGGCATCCCGGTGCTGTCGCTGGTCGACACCGCCGGTGCCTATCCCGGCATCGGCGCCGAAGAACGCGGCCAGGCCGAGGCGATCGCGCGCTCCACCGACGCCTGCCTGCAACTCGGGGTGGCCAATGTCGCGGTCATCATCGGCGAGGGCGGCTCCGGCGGGGCCATTGCGATCGCCACCGCCAATCGCGTGCTGATGCTGCAGCATGCCATCTACAGCGTGATCTCCCCGGAGGCGGCGTCCTCGATCCTGTGGCGCGACTCGACCAAGGCGCAGGAAGCCGCCACCAGCATGAAGATCACCGCCCAGGACCTGGCGCGGTTCGGAGTCATCGATGCCATCCTCAGGGAGCCGCCCGGCGGGGCCCATCGCGACCCGCACGCCATGATTGCGACCACCGGCGACGCCATCGCCCAGGCCTTTAACGACCTGCGCGGGCTCGACCGCGATACCGTTCGCCAGCAGCGGCGGCAGAAATTCCTCGATATCGGCCGCAAACTGGGCTGATTCGAGCTGAATCAGGACATGCGGCGACCGCCCTGAGGGCAAGGTTGGCGCTTTTTCTTGCGCAAAACGGCGGTTTTCGCCCCAGTTTGGCCCCGACACGAATATTTAATGTCTGTTGACCATGGCTAGCATGGCACCTGCCGCAGCGCCGAGATCGGCTTGCGACCAGGGGGGCTTAAGGATAATATTTACCTACGGTTACGGGCATAAATGTTCGAAATTGGGGTGTAGTTTTGCCCACCGGCTGCGGAGCTTGGCATTGAATAGTCGCACGCTCGTTCGGGCGCTGGTCACGTCGGTCGTGCTCGCGACGGGCTGCGTGCTGGCCGGCTGCAACAGCGACGAAATCTCGCTCGCCAGCAATGCCAAGGCCAACCAGCCGATCCCCGAGCGGCTGATCGCCGAGATGCAGACCAAGGACATGGACCCGCAGTCGCCGATGCTGGTCCGTCTGTTCAAGCAGGAAGCCGAACTGGAGGTCTGGAAACAGAACCGCTCCGGCCAGTTCGCCCTGCTGAAAACCTACCCGATCTGCCGCTGGTCGGGCGACCTCGGCCCCAAGGTCCGCGAAGGCGACCGCCAGGCTCCGGAAGGCTTCTACAACATCACGCCCGGGCAGATGAACCCGCAGTCGGCATACTACCTGTCGTTCAACACCGGCTACCCGAACGCGTTCGACCGGGCGCTGGGCCGCACCGGCTCGCAGCTGATGGTGCACGGCGACTGCTCGTCGCGCGGCTGCTACGCCATGACCGACGAACAGATTTCGGAAATCTACACGCTGGGCCGGGAATCCTTCTTCGGCGGACAGCGCGCGTTCCAGTTTCAGGCCTATCCGTTCCGGATGACCCCGGTCAACATGGCCAGGCATCGCAACAACCCGAACATGCCGTTCTGGAAGATGATCAAGGAAGGCTACGATCATTTCGAGGTCACGCGCCAGGAGCCGAAGGTCGAGTTCTGCGAGAACAAATACGTGTTCGATCCGGCAGCGCCGCCGAACGCCTCGCGCGCGCCGGTATTCAACGCCTCAGCGAAATGCCCGGCCTATGTGATACCCGACGAAATTGCCGACGCCGTGCACGAGAAGCAGCGCCAGGACGACGCCAAGACCGCGGAGCTGATCGCCCGCGGCACTCCGGTGGCGCAGCGCCATCCCGACATCGACGGCGGCATGAACCGCGTGTTCGCCGCCAGGATCCCGGACGGTTCGACCGGCCTGTCGGATTCCGACGGACCCGGCCTGCAGACTGCCTCGTTCAGCCGGGCGCCCGGCACCATTCCGCCGACCGTCAATCCGCCCCGTGCTACCGCCGCGCTCGCCGCCGCCGAGGATCCGGTCGTGGCGGCGACGCCGCAAACCTCCGACTACCCGGGTCGCCTCGGCAGCGCCAACCCAGTCCGAGGGTTTCTTCAGCTCGCTCGCCCGCAAGGTCGGCCTCGGCGGCAGCACCGACACCACGGCGACCGCGACGCCGGCGCGGGCGCCCACCCCGCCACCGGCAAAGCCCAAGGTCGTTTATGAGGCCAAGGGCGGCGAGCCGCCGCGCCCGGCAAGCACCATTCCCAACGCCGCGCCGAAAGCAGCGGACAGCAAGGTGGCGACCGCCGCCAAGCCGCCGCTCAAGCCGTCGGTTGCCGATAGCGTCACCGCCTCGGCGTCCCCGCCGCCAGCCCCGTCGGGCACGAATGCCATCGCCGGCTCGCAGCCCGTGGTATCGGCGAACTCGTTCGATAGCCGCTGGCAGGCAGTTCGCTAGTCCAGGACGACCGATCCCGAATACCTGATACGCCGCTCACGCACCACGGCGGAGTCTCCGCACGCGGCGCGGCAGCCGCGCTACGCCGAGCGCCCGTGGCAGTGCTTGAATTTCTTGCCCGAGCCGCAGGGACAATCCTCGTTGCGGCCGGTCTTGCCCCAGGTCGCGGGATTTTTCGGATCGCGCGCGACACCGTCGTTGCTCGCCGGCACCAGCGAGGCACTGGCGAACGCCATCTCGTCCTCTCCGGTGTTCGGATCGAGCTTGTGCGCTTCCATTGCCGGCAGCACCGGCTGCTGCTCTTCCGGCGGCACGATCTCGACCCGCATCAGCTGCGCCGTCACCGCCTCGCGCAGATGGGCGATCATCGCCTCGAACAGGCTGAACGCCTCGGACTTGTATTCCTGCAGCGGATCGCGCTGGCCATAGCCGCGCAGCCCGATCACCTGGCGCAGATGGTCGAGCATGATGAGATGTTCGCGCCACAGATGGTCCAGCGTCTGCAGCAGGATGGTCTTCTCGACGTAACGCATCACGTCGGGGCCCCACTGCGCCACCTTGGCCGCCATGTGTTCGTCGACGCGCTGCTCGATCCGCGACAGCAATTCCTCGTCGGCGATCCCTTCTTCCTTGGCCCAGGCGTCGACCGGCAGATCGATGCCGAGCACGCGCTTCAGTTCTTCCTTGAGGCCGGCGACATCCCACTGTTCGGCATAGGCGTGTTCGGGAACGTGCTTGGTGACCACGTCCTCGACGAAGGCATGGCGCATGTCGGTGACCGTCTCGGCGACGCTGTCGTCCTTCATCAGGTCGACGCGCTGCTCGAAGATCACCTTGCGCTGGTCGTTCTGGACGTTGTCGAACTTCAACAGGTTCTTGCGGATGTCGAAGTTGCGCGCCTCGACCTTCTGCTGCGCCTTCTCCAGCGCCTTGTTGATCCAGGGATGGATGATGGCTTCGCCTTCCTTCAGCCCGAGCCGGGTCAGCATGGTATCGAGCCGGTCGGAGCCGAAGATCCGCATCAGATCGTCTTCCAGCGACAGGAAGAACTTGGAGCGGCCGGGATCGCCCTGACGTCCGGAACGGCCGCGCAACTGGTTGTCGATGCGCCGCGATTCGTGGCGCTCGGAGCCGATGATGTAGAGGCCTCCCGGCCGGGTCGCGGTGCCCGCCGGCTTATTGCCCTTGGCGGGCTCGATTTCGATGACGTCTTCCGCCTTCAGCACGATGCCGCGGAACCGCTCGACGTCTGCCTTGATCTGCTCGATCTTGGCGGCCTTCTCGGCTTCGTCGGTGATCCCGGCGGTCTCGTGCTGGATCCGCATCTCCAGCGAGCCGCCGAGCTTGATGTCGGTACCGCGGCCGGCCATGTTGGTGGCGATGGTGATCGCGCCGGGCACGCCGGCTTCGGCCACGATATAGGCTTCCTGCTCGTGGAAGCGCGCGTTCAGCACCGCGAACAGCTTCGCGGGCTTGCCCGCGCGTGCCGCGGCATAAAGTTTGTCCATCGCGTTCGGATTGGTGAAATCGATCTGCTTGTAGCCGTGCTTCTTGAGGTATTCGGCCAGCACTTCCGACTTCTCGATCGAGGCGGTGCCGACCAGAACCGGCTGCAGCCGCGAATTGGCGCGCTCCACCTCGGCCAGGATCGCGGCGTATTTCTCGGTCTGGGTGCGATAGACCTCGTCGTCCTCGTCGAGACGCGCGATCGGCACATTGGTCGGGATCTCCACGACCTCAAGCTTGTAGATGTCGAACAGTTCATCGGCCTCGGTCAACGCGGTGCCGGTCATGCCGGCGAGCTTCTCGTACATCCGGAAATAGTTCTGGAACGTGATCGAGGCCAGGGTCTGGTTTTCCGGCTGGACCGTCACGTGCTCCTTGGCTTCCAGCGCCTGATGCAGGCCTTCGGAATAGCGCCGGCCCTGCATCATGCGACCGGTGAACTCGTCGATGATGATGACCTCGTCGTCGCGGACGATGTAATCCTTGTCGCGCTGGAACAGCGAGTGCGCGCGCAGCGCCTGGTTGATGTGGTGGACGACGGAGACGTTCTCGACGTCGTAGAGCGAATCGCCCTTGAGCTGGCCGGCGTCGCGCAGCAGCGTCTCGATCTTCTCCATGCCGGCTTCGGTCAGCGTGACGGTGCGCTGCTTCTCGTCGACTTCGAAGTCGGTGAGCTTTTCGAGCTTCGGCAGGAAGGTATCGATGGTGTTATAGAATTCCGAACGGTCGTCGAGCGGTCCGGAAATGATCAGCGGGGTGCGGGCCTCGTCGATCAGGATCGAGTCGACTTCGTCGACGATGGCGTAGAAGTGGCTGCGCTGGACCATGTCTTCCAGGCGGTACTTCATGTTGTCGCGCAGATAGTCGAAGCCGTATTCGTTGTTGGTGCCGTAGGTGATGTCGCAGGCATAGGCCTGCTTGCGCTCGGAATCGTCGAGGCCGTGAACGATGACACCGGTTGTCAGGCCGAGGAAGCTGTAGATCTGTCCCATCCAGGCGGAGTCGCGCCGGGCCAGATAGTCGTTGACGGTGACGACGTGGACGCCCTTGCCGGCCAGCGCATTGAGGTAGACCGCAAGCGTGGCGACCAGGGTTTTGCCTTCGCCGGTCTTCATCTCGGCGATGTCGCCTTCGTGCAGCACCATGCCGCCGATCAACTGCACGTCGAAATGGCGCTGGCCGAGGGTGCGTTTGGCGGCTTCGCGCACGGTGGCGAAAGCCGGAACCAGAAGGTCGTCGAGCGAGGTGCCACCCTCGATCTGCTGGCGGAACTCGGCGGTACGTGCCTTCAGCGCCTCGTCGGACAAAGCCGCCACCGCAGGTTCGAGCGCGTTGATGGCGTCGACGCGGGGCTGGTAACCCTTGACACGCCGGTCGTTGGCGGAACCGAAAAGCTTGCGGGCGAGCGCGCCGATCATAGCGAAATCCTGTTTTTGCAGTCCGGCGTTGCGGCCATGATGAGGTCTGCCGATTGGTCCATTAACTTGCGCCTATCAACTCATCGTGACGCGGCACGGGCGCGGCCCCGATCGGGGAGCTTTCGCCAAACTGAGTGGGAATTGAGCAATGTAAGGTTCAATAGCCACAACGCAGCCAAAGCGCCGCCATCGCCATCGGTCCGGTGGGGCAGAGATATGGCCCGGCCAAAGGCTTGTCAACGGCGCGAACCTCTCAAGGATTTCATCATTTTGACAGAGTTTTCGCGTTGCCAAGACGGCATGATTGGGCGAGTGTCCCGCCACCCTCAACAGCCCCGTACTTCGATATAAGGATTTTCCATGACCTCTGCATCGCCCGACACCAGAACAGGCCCGCGCCTCGGCTTCGCCTGGGGCATCAAATCGGTCGCCATGACGGGTTGTCTCGCCATGTCACTGCTGGCTGGCGGTCCGGTCCGCGCCGACGACAACCCGGTGCTGGCCAAGGTTAACGGCGCCGAGATCCGGCAGAGCGACGTGGCGCTCGCCGAAGAGGAATTGGGGCCGAGCCTCTCCCAGATGGACCCGGCAACCAAGAGTGAAAACGTGCTGGGCTTCCTGATCGACATGAAGATCGTGGCCAAGGCCGCCGAGGAAAAGAAGATCGCCGACCGCGAGGATTTCAAGAACCGTCTGGCGTTCGCCCGCAACCGGTTGTTGATGGACAATCTCCTGGCGGTCGAGGGCAAGGCGGCGACCACCGACGAGGCCATGAAGAAGGTCTACGAGGAAGCCTCCAAGCAGATCACCGGCGAGCAGGAAGTGCACGCCCGGCACATCCTGGTCGAGACCGAGGATGACGCCAAGGCGGTCGAGGAAGAGCTGAAGAAGGGGGCGGATTTCGCCGAACTCGCCAAGAAAAAATCCAAGGATCCCGGCGCATCCGACGGCGGCGACCTCGGCTTCTTCACCAAGGACCAGATGGTGCCGGAATTCTCCGCGGTCGCCTTCGCGCTGGAGCCGGGCAAGATTTCCGATCCGGTCAAGTCGCAGTTCGGCTGGCACGTCATCAAGGTCGAGGAAAAGCGCGCCCGCAAGGCACCCGATTTCGACCAGGTCAAGGCCCAGATCGAAACCTATGTGACCCGCAAAGCGCAGGCCGATTTCGTGGCGAAGCTGCGCGATACCGCCAAGGTCGAGCGCATGGACCAGGCCGCCGCGGAAACGCCGAAGCCGGACGCGACCGTGAAGCCCGAAGCCGCGCCCGCGCCCGCCAAAAAGAAATGACGGCTTGATCGGCCTGTCTGGGCCGGTCACGTCGCCGGATTGTCACACGGGGGCAGCGCCATTGCGCTGCCCGCTTTTTTGCGCTCCCTCCCCTCGCGCTTACAGAGGTGATACAGAGCGCCGTCATCTTTTCCAGTCGGCATCCCGCAAAGTCGAAAGCGCCCATGTCCACCGCCGTCTCCCCGCTTGCCCCGAGCCACGTTCCCGAAATGCCCGAGATCGCCGGTGTTCGCCTGGCGACCGCGGCCGCCGGGATTCGTTACAAGGGCCGTACCGACGTGCTGCTGGCGGTGCTGGACAAGGGCACCACCGTAGCCGGGGTGTTCACCCGGTCGAAATGCCCGTCCGCGCCGGTGGAATGGTGCCGCACCAAGCTGAAGGCCGGCCAGGCCCGGGCGCTGGTGGTGAATTCCGGCAATGCCAATGCCTTCACCGGCAAGACCGGGCGCCAGTCGACCACGCTGACGGCATCGATCGCGGCCAAGGCGGTCGGCTGCAAGACCGGCGAGGTGTTTCTCGCTTCCACCGGCGTGATCGGCGAGCCGCTCGACGCCAACAAGTTCGACGGCGTGCTCGACACCCTGGCAAGGGATGCGGTGCCCGGCGGCTGGCTCGGTGCCGCCAAGGCGATCATGACCACCGACACCTTTCCGAAGGTGGCGACCGCGACAGTGAAGCTCGGCAAGGCCAATGTCACCATCAGCGGCATGGCCAAGGGTGCCGGCATGATCGCGCCCGACATGGCGACCATGCTGTCGTTCGTGTTCACCGATGCGCCGATTTCGTCAGCCGCGCTGCAGTCGCTGCTCAAGAACGGAGTCGAAGATACCTTCAACGCAGTCACCATCGACGGCGATACCTCGACCTCCGATACCCTGCTGGCGTTCGCCACCGGTGCGGCCGCGGCCAAAGGCGCGCCGAAAATCACCCGCGCCGCGGATCCGCGCCTCAAGGCCTTTACCAAGGCACTGCAGACCGTGCTGGCCGACCTTTCCGAACAAGTGGCGCGCGACGGCGAAGGTGCGCGGAAACTGGTGGAAGTCCTGATCGAGGGCGCGGTGTCGAAAAAATCCGCGCGCCGGATCGCGATGTCGGTGGCGAATTCGCCGCTGGTGAAGACCGCGATTGCCGGCGAGGACGCCAACTGGGGCCGCGTGGTGATGGCGGTCGGCAAGGCCGGCGAGCCCGCCGACCGCGACAAGCTGTCGATCTCGTTCAACGGCATCCGCGTCGCCAAAAGCGGCGCGCGCGATCCGTCCTACGATGAAGCGGAGGTTTCCGCCGCCATGAAGAATCCGAAGATCCAGATCAAGGTCTCGCTCGGGCTCGGCAAGGGTCGCGACCGGGTGCTGACCTGCGACCTCACCAAGGAATACATCGCGATCAACGGCGATTACCGGTCGTGAAACTGACGCTGGTGGTCGCCTGCGCGCTCATCGACGTCGACAAGCGCGTGCTGATCGCACAGCGGCCGCCGGGCAAGGCGCTGGCGGGCCTGTGGGAATTTCCCGGCGGCAAGGTCGAGCCGGGGGAGCGGCCGGAACAGACCCTGATCCGCGAACTGCACGAGGAGATCGGTATCGCGGTGAAGGAGGCCTGCCTCGCGCCGCTGACCTTCGCCAGCCACGCCTATGACGATTTCCACCTGTTGATGCCGCTCTACATCTGCCGGCGCTGGGAAGGCGACGTGGTCGCCCGCGAGGGCCAGAACTCTCGCCTGGGTCCGCGCCAACAAATTGCGCGACTACCCGATGCCACCGGCGGACATTCCGCTGATCCCGCACCTGATCGATTTGCTGTAGGCAGGAGCGTTGATGCAGTTCGCGATCGGAATCCTCACGCACACGCCGCTGTGGGTCTGGCTGCTGCTGGCCTATCTGATCTGGCAGGGCATGCAGGCGACCCGTCCGCGCGACACGCCGATCTGGCGCCTGATGATCGTGCCCGCGGTCTTCATTGTCATGGGCCTGTCGCGGATCGCACTGCGCCCTGAAAACGGCCCGTGGCCGCTATTGTCGTGGTCCGCGGGCGCCCTGGTGTTTGCGGCGCTCGGACTTTGCACCCGGCCAAAACTGCTGGCCGTGGACCGCGCCACCATGCGGGTCACCCGCCCGGGCAGCAGGATGCCGCTGGTCCGCAACCTCGTCGTGTTCGCGCTGCAATACGCCGTTACCGTAACGGCCACGCTCGATCCGCACAGCAACGCCGCGCTGGCTGGACGCGCGATTTCCGGTGCCAGCGCCGGCTACTTCATCGGCTGGATCATCGCGCTATGGCGACAATACCGAAACAGCCCGAAGACCGCTGAATAGGCGAATTATTTCCGGGTCATCCCCTTCACCGCGTCGGCGAGGCTGGCTTTCGCCGAGCCAGGCTTGAGCGGCTTCTGCTGGCTATCATGGGGCGCCCAGCCCGACAGCCAGATCACTTCGAACGTGGCACGGATGCGGCCGTCGGGATCGGCGAAGCGTTCGCCGTAGATCTGCGCCATCCGCAGCAGCGTGGCGCGCCGCGTTGGGGTACGCCGGCGCTGCACCAGCGCATTGGTGGCGCCCATCCGCCGCAGATCCTGCATCAGCGCCAGCGCGCTGTCGTAGCGCACCACGATGCGGTCGACGTCGGTCACCGGCAGCGCAAAGCCGGCGCGTTGCAGCAGCGCGCCGATGTCGCGCAGATCGGCGAACGGCGCCACCCGCGGCGACATGCCGCCTTCGCATTCGGCCTCCGCGGCGGCGAACGCCTGGCGCAGTTCGGTCAGCGTATCGCCACCGGTCATGGCGGCCAGCAGCAGCCCATCCGGCTTCAGCGCGCGGCGGATCTGCGCCAGCACGCCGGGCAGATCGTTGACGAAGTGCAGCGCCAGCGCCGAGACCACGAGATCGAGCGACTGCGGCACGAGCGCAAGGCCTTCGCCCTCGGTGTCGGGCAGATCGACATGACCAAGCGCGCCGACGCGCCCCGCCAGAACATGGCGGAGCTGATCACCTGGGGTGCCGACATCGGCGCCGTCGGCAAAGGTTCGCAGCACGGCGCCGAGCCGCTCCGCCATATCCTCGGCGACGCGATCGAGCAGAAACGTGACAGGGCCTTGCTGCACGGCGCGGCGCTGGCGCGCGCGCAACAGGGCGCGGTCGAACAAAACGGGCGCGGCGGCGGAATGCGAAGCCATGCGGGTTGGTACGCCGATCTCCCCGCCCCTGGCAATCAGTGCCGGCAGCGCCGCCCTTGAGCACCGCGCCGGGCAACGCTAGCCTGTCGCCATGGAGGCCGAGGCAACTTCGCCGCGTTCGATTTCCAGCCACCTGCGCATGGCGCTGCGGGTGTGCCATGGCGCGTGGGGCGTGGCGACACGCGCCGCGCTGGACATTGCGCTGCCGACGCTGTGCGTGGCCTGCCGCGAGCCGGTGGCCGGCGAAGGGGTATGCGCGGCGTGCTGGGCCCAGCTGTCGTTCATCGCGCCGCCGTTCTGCCCGAAGCTCGGCATTCCCTTTGTCTACGATCCCGGCCCCGGGCTGCTGTCGATGCAGGCGATTGCCGATCCGCCGGCCTATGTGCGCGCCCGCGCCGCGGTGCGCTACGACGAGGTGGCTAAGACGCTGGTGCATGCCTTGAAATACCAGGATCGCACTGATTTGGCCCCCACCATGGGCCGCTGGATGGCGCGGGCCGGCCAGGAACTGCTGGACGAAGCCGATTGCCTGGTGCCGGTGCCACTGCACTGGCGGCGCGGCTGGAGCCGCCGCTACAACCAGTCCGGGGCGCTGGCGCGGGTGATTTCGCTGCACAGCGGCGTCACGGTCGCCGGTAACGCGCTGCGGCGGGTCAGGCCGACCCGGCAGCAGATCGGGCTGTCGCGCTCGGAGCGGGAAACCAACGTCCAGGGCGCCTTCAAGGTGGCGGAGGACCGCAAGGCCGACATCCAGGGCCGCCGCGTGGTCCTGGTCGACGATGTGCTGACGTCGGGCGCCACCACCGATGCCTGCGCGCGGGCGCTGTTGCGGGCCAAGGCCGCCCAGGTCGACGTGCTGGTCTTCGCGCGGGTTGTCGACAGCCACAAAGCTCCCATATAATTGGGCTATCGAACGATTTCCCAACCTGGACGCGCGACATGCCCGCTGCCATCGAAATCTATACCCGTCCGGGCTGCGGCTATTGCGGCGCCGCCAAGTCGTTGCTGACGCGAAAAAAGGCCGACTTCACCGAATTCGACGTTGCCGTCGACCCGACGTTCCGCCAGCAGATGTTCGATCGCGCCGGTGCCGGCTCGACCTTTCCGCAGATCTTCATCGGCGACACCCATGTCGGCGGCTGCGATGAGCTTTACGCGCTCGACCGCGCGGGCAAGCTCGACGCCCTGCTGGCGGGCGAAAAGGCCAGTTCATGAGCGCCGATTCCTGCTTCACCGCCGCCATGGTGCAGATGCGCAGCGCGCTGCTGCCGCAAACCAGCCTCGAGCAGGGAACCAGACTGATCCGCGAGGCCGCCGCGGCCGGCGCCGATTATGTGCAAACCCCCGAGGTGAGCAACATGATGCAGTCGGGCCGCCAGGGGCTGTTCGAGCATCTCGCCACCGAAGCCGACGACCGTTCGCTGCAGGCCTACCGGGAGCTCGCCGCCGAACTGAAGATCCATCTCCACATCGGCTCGCTGGCCGTGAAGGCCACGCCGGAACGCGCCGCCAACCGCGGGTTCCTGATCGGCCCCGACGGCGCCGTGCTGGCGAGCTATGACAAGATCCACATGTTCGACATCGATCTTGGCAACGGCGAGAGCTACCGCGAATCCGCCAATTATCAGCCCGGCGAGACCGCGGTGATCTCCGACCTGCCGTGGGGCCGGATCGGGCTGACGATCTGCTACGACATGCGGTTTCCGGCGCTGTACCGCGCGCTGGCCGAAAGCGGCGCTGCGTTCCTCACCGCCCCCTCGGCCTTTACCCGCAAGACCGGCGAGGCGCACTGGCATACCCTGCTGCGCGCCCGCGCCATCGAGAACGGCTGCTTCATGTTCGCCGCCGCCCAGGGCGGCATGCACGAGAACAAGCGCGAGACCTATGGCCACTCGCTGATCGTCGATCCGTGGGGCGTGGTGCTGGCCGAGGCCGAAGGCACAGAGCCCGGCATCATCCTGGCGAAGATCGATCCCGCCAAGGTCGAGACCGCGCGCAAAACGGTGCCGTCGCTGCAGCATGGCCGCCGCTTCAGCGTCGCCGATCCCAAGGCGGGTCCCGAGCATCTGCACCTGGTGCGGGGCTCGGCATGATCCGTTACAATTTACGCTGCGAACGCGGCCACGCGTTCGAAAGCTGGTTCCAGAGTTCGGGCGCCTACGATTCCCAGGTCAAGCGCAAGCTGGTGAACTGCCCGTCCTGCGGCTCCGCCGAGGTAGAAAAGGCCATCATGGCCCCGCAGATCGCCCGCACCCGGAAGGCCGGCACTGCGCCCGAGATCCAGCAACCCGAGGCGGCTCCGCCCGAGGTCGCAGCGCCGGCAACGTCGACGCCGCTGATGATGGCGCAGGAGCGCGAGTTGCGCGCCAAACTCAAGGAACTGCGCGACCACGTGGTCAAGAATGCCGACAATGTCGGCGAGCGCTTCCCGAACGAGGCGCGCAAGATGCATTACGGCGACATCGAACACCGCCCGATCTATGGCGAAGCCTCGCCCGACGAGGCGCGCTCGCTGATCGACGAGGGCATCGAGGTGACGCCGCTGCCGGTGCTGCCGGACGACCGCAATTAGCGGCCGAAGGACCGACGGATTGCGGGTTCACCCGGCGACCAGCAGCCCCACCCCGAACACGATCAGCGCGATGCCGGACAGCTCGCGCAGCGACAGCGGCTGCTTGAACGAATAATACGCCACGCCCTGCGCGAACAGCACCTCGACCAGCGCCAGGGTGCGCACATTGGCGGCGGCGGTGAGCGCGAAGGCGAGAAACCAGAACTGCGAGGCGAACGCACCCATGAAACCGGCGAACATCGACGGCTTCCATAGTCCGGCAATCGCCCTCAGCACGTCGGGCGCCCGCGCCAACAGGTAGATCGTCAGCACCAGGGTCTGCACAAACAATCCGAACACCAGCGTGAACGAGGCCGCGGTCACGAACGAAACGCCGGGCACCACGATGATGGCGCCGCGAAACCCGACCGCCGACAGCGCGAACGCCGCCGCTGCGACGAGACCCAGCAGGGTCGGCTTGAGGTCGGCGAAATTCTTCTCCGCTCCCGGCCGCAAGGCGGTGACGATCACGCCGATCGTGGCGATCAGGATCGCGACCACCTTGAGCGCGGTGAGGTGATCGCCCAGAAACACGAAGCCGAAAATCGCGGTCTGGATCGCCTCGGTCTTGAGGTACGCCGTCGTCACCACGAAGGAGCGGTCGTTCATGGCGGCCAGCATCAGCCCGGTGCCCAGGATCTGGCTGAGCGCACCGAGCAGCAGCCATGGCCAGAACGCGGCGGCGGGCCACGGCACGGCATCGCCGGTAAAGACGATGACGCAGCCGAAGAACAGCAGCGAAAACGGAAAGCCGAACAGGAAGCGGATATTGGTGGCCCCCCAGGTGCCAAGCGGCCCGGTCAACTGCCGCTGCATCGCATTGCGCGCCACCTGCCCCAGCGACGCAACGATGGTAAAGGGGATCCAGAGCGTGGCGATGCTGAACATGGGATCTTGGAATTCGGCCTGGGCGGCGGGACGGGCAAGCACGGTGCCGGTGCCGCCACGTGCGGTCAACCCGGACCGCGTCATGACAGCGTTGCACGGCAACGCTTTCGGCTAGATCGCCTCCGCCACCACCATGTAGTTCACGTCCATGTCGGACGAGAGGCTCCAGCGGCCGCTGAAGGGGCTAAAGACCACGCCGGCCTGTTCGGTGACGGCGAGCTTGTTGCGCCCGAGATAGCGCGCCAGTTCGTCGGGGGTGACGAACTTGTCCCATTGATGGGTGCCGCGCGGCAGCCAGCGCAGCACGTATTCGGCGCCGACGATGGCCAGCGCGAAGCTCTTCAGGTTGCGGTTCAGCGTCGAGATCACCATCAGGCCGCCGGGCTTGAGCATCGCGGCGCAGCGATCCAGGAAGCTGCCGATGTCGGTGACGTGCTCGACCACTTCCATCGCCAGCACGACGTCAAAACGCTCGCGCACGTCCATCTCTTCCACGGTGGTGCAGCGATAGTCGATCGACAGGTGCGATTTATCGGCGTGCAGTTTCGCCGCCGCGATGTTGCTGGCGGACGGATCGACCCCGATCACCTGGGCGCCGAGCCGCGTGAACGGCTCGCACAACAGTCCCGCGCCGCAGCCGATGTCGAGGATGCGCAGCCCGGACAGGCAGCCGAGCTTCCTGACGTTGCGATCGAACTTGCGGCAGGCGGCGTCGCGAATGAAGCCCAGCCGCAGCGGATTGATCTTGTGCAGCGGCGCCATCCTGCCGTTCGGATCCCACCACTCCTCCGACAGCCGGGAGAATTTCGCGACTTCGGCGGGATCGACCGAGGACGACGCGGCCAGCGGGGAAGTGGTTTGCGCCGCCATGGATCAGGCCTGTTGCTCGTGCCGCGTCGTGATGAAACTGCGGAACGCCAGCGGCGAGGCGATCATCTCGATGGTCTCCTTGCCTTCGCCGACCCCCAGGATGGTCACGTCGCCATAATTGAGCAGGCGCCCGAGGATGCTCTGGTTCACATCCACGCTCTCGACCTTGTCGAGCGACATCTCGAAGGTACGGCGCTTGATGAAACCCTGCTTGTGCACGACGCGCATGTTGGTCACGTCGGTTTCCCTGGTCCAGCGGTGGAACCAGCCCTGCACCGTCCAGTAGACCGCCGCCAGCGCCACCACGGCCGACGCCGACAGGCACAGCAAGGTAAGCCCTTCGCTGCTGGTCATGCGCGACAGCACCAGCAGCACCAGGGCGGCGATCCAGGCCACGATCGCCGGAAAATAAAAGATCCAGTGCGCATTGGTCGAGTACAGCACTTTCTCGCCCGGCTGCAGGATTTCGTCGATGTAGCGTGCCATGGAAGCAGCCTCGATTGCGTTTCGTCAGACGTAGTCAGATCTCAAGTACCGTCGGATCCCGGCCCCGTTCCGGGGATGGCGAAACCCGGTTGCTTGCCCGCAACCGCGCCGTTATGTATACGCGCCTTTTGGCCCGCCCGTTCCGGTTTTCGCGCGGTATCTTTACTCGTTGTTGCCAGGGATTGCACCATTCGCATGGGCCGGCTCGTGATGAAATTCGGCGGCACGTCGGTCGCCAATATCGACCGCATCCGCAACGTTGCGCTGCACGTCAAGCGCGAGGTCGATGCCGGCCATGACGTCGCCGTGGTGGTCTCGGCGATGGCCGGCAAGACCAATGAACTGGTGGAATGGTGCCGCGACGCCTCTGCGATGCATGATGCCCGCGAATACGACGCCGTGGTGGCCTCCGGCGAGCAGGTCACCGCCGGTCTGCTCGCGATTGCGCTGCAAAAGATCGGGATTCAGGCGCGATCGTGGCAGGGCTGGCAGATCCCGATCAAGACCAGCGACGCCCATGCCTCGGCGCGCATCGAGGACATCGACGGCGCCGAGATCATCAACCGCTTCAGGGAGCGCAGGGAAGTCGCCGTGATCGCCGGGTTTCAGGGCATCAACCCGTTGACCGGCCGCATCACCACGCTGGGCCGCGGCGGTTCCGACACCTCGGCGGTGGCGATCGCCGCCGCCCTTCGGGCCGAGCGCTGCGACATCTACACCGACGTCGACGGCGTCTACACCACCGACCCGCGGGTGGTTCCGAAAGCACGCCGCCTGGACCGGATCGCGTTCGAGGAAATGCTGGAACTGGCGTCGCAGGGCGCCAAGGTGCTGCAGGTCCGTTCGGTGGAACTCGGCATGGTGCACAACATCCCGGTGTTCGTCCGTTCCAGTTTCGACAAGCCGGAAGATATTGACCCGCACGGCACGCCGCCGGGCACGCTGATTTGCAGCGAGGAGGAAATCATGGAGAATCACGTCGTTACCGGCATCGCCTTTTCCCGGGACGAAGCCCAGATCTCCGTGCGGCAGATCGAGGACAAGCCTGGCGTCGCCGCCGCGATCTTCGGCCCGCTCGCCGAGGCCAACATCAATGTCGACATGATCGTGCAGAACGTTTCCGAGGACGGCGCCACCACCGACCTCACCTTCACGGTGCCGGCGGCGGACTACGCCCGCGCCCGCGATACCATCACCAAGGCCAAGGCCAAGATCGGCTATGCGCGGCTCGACAGCGCCACCGACGTTGCCAAGGTCTCGGTGATCGGCAGCGGCATGCGCAGCCATGCCGGCGTCGCTGCCCAGGCCTTTACGGCGCTTGCCGCGCGCAATATCAACATCCGCGCCATCACCACCTCGGAAATCAAGTTTTCGGTACTGATCGACGCCGCCTACACGGAACTGGCGGTCCGTACCTTGCACACGCTCTATGGATTAGACCAAGTTTAGAAGATTTTTTCTTTCCGGCCCGAATTGTGGCCGGGCAAGAGATGTTCCTGCGGCTGGCAGGCGTTTTGCTTGGCAAAACAAGCTTCGATTCGCTATACGGCCTCATCACGGGGCAGTTGCGGGTTGTGCCACAATTCCGGACCATGTGATTCGGTCGGTTGCCGCGGCGGATCGGCCGCGGGCAGTCCACCGAATGTGGATAAAGTCGTTATTTTTCCGAAGCTTAAAACTGCCGCCGCGGAGCAACGCGCGGCAGCCTGACCGGTGAGAGGAAATCAGCACATGCGGAGCGCGTCGGGTGGCCCCCGCGTCTTGCTGAGACGGCTCCGCGAAGTGATGGCGGAGCAGGTCAGCGCTCAGGAACGCCTCGACAAGATCGTGGTGCTGATCGCCGCCAACATGGTGGCGGAGGTGTGCTCGACCTATGTGCTGCGCGTCGACAACACGCTCGAGCTCTACGCCACCGAAGGTCTCAACCGGAACGCGGTGCACCAGACCGTGCTGAGCGCCCATGAGGGTCTGGTCGGCCTGGTGTCGAGCGAAGCGACCCCGCTCAACCTGAGCGATGCGCAAAGCCATCCGGCGTTCTCGTTCCGCCCGGAAACCGGCGAAGAAATCTATCACTCGTTCCTCGGCGTTCCGATCCTGCGCGCCGGCAACACGCTCGGCGTGCTGGTGGTGCAGAACCGCGCCAAGCGCACCTATGTCGAGGAAGAGGTCGAGGCGCTGCAGACCACCGCGATGGTGCTGGCCGAGATGATCGCCTCCGGCGAGTTGTCGGCACTGGCGCAGCCGGGCGCCGAGCCGGCGGCGCGGCACTCGGTGCACAAGACCGGCGCCATCCTGTCCGACGGCATCGCGCTCGGCCATGTGGTGCTGCACGAGCCGCGCGTGGTCATCACCAACTACATCGCCGAAGACCTGCCGAAGGAAATCAAGCGGCTCGACGCCGCGCTGGCCAAGCTGCGCGCCGATCTCGACCGCATGCTGGAGCGCGGCGACGTCGCCGAAGGCGGCGAGCACCGCGACGTGCTGGAAGCCTACCGGATGTTCGCCAACGACCATGGCTGGTCGCACCGCCTGCACGAGGCGGTCGCCACCGGCCTCACCGCCGAGGCCGCGGTCGAACGCGTGCAGTCGGACACCCGGGCCCGGATGCTGCGCTCGACCGATCCCTATCTGCGCGACCGGCTGCACGACCTGGAAGATCTCGGCCATCGCCTGATGCGGCAACTGGTGGGGCAGGACCACGCGCCATCCCGCGAACAACTGCCCGACAACGCCATCCTGATCGCGCGCTCGATGGGCCCGGCGGCGCTGCTCGACTACGACCGCAAGCGGCTGCGCGGCCTGGTGCTCGAAGAAGGCACCGCCAATTCCCACGTCTCCATCGTGGCCCGCGCGCTCGGCATTCCTGCCGTCGGCGAAGTCCCGAACGCGCCCGGGATCGCCGACCCCGGCGACGCCATCATCGTCGATGGTACCTCGGGGTCGATCTATGTCCGTCCCTCGGCGGAAATCGAATCCGCCTATGCCGAGCGAGTCAGGTTCCGGGCCCGGCGCCAGGCGCAGTATTCGGCGTTGCGCGACCTGCCCTGCGTGACCAAGGACGGCCAGCCGATCGAACTGATGATCAATGCCGGCCTCGTCATCGACCTGCCGCACATCGACGACACCGGCAGTTCCGGCATCGGCCTGTTCCGCACCGAACTGCAATTCATGGTCGGCGAGAGCCTGCCGCGATCCAGCGACCAGCTGGCGCTGTACCGCGCGGTGCTGGATGCCGCCGGGGCGAAGCCGGTGACGTTCCGCACGCTGGATATCGGCGGCGACAAGGCGCTGCCCTACATGGAAACCGTGGTCGAGGAAAATCCGGCGCTGGGCTGGCGCGCGATCCGCCTCGGCCTCGACCGTCCCGGGCTGCTGCGCGGCCAGATCCGCGCCTTGCTGCGCGCCGGCGGCGGCCGTTCGCTGCGCATCATGTTTCCGATGATCACCGAGGTGGCCGAGTTCGATTCGGCCAAGGCCATCATCGAGCGCGAACTGACCTATCTGCGCCAGCATGGCCACGCGCTGCCGGAGCGCGTCGATGTCGGCACCATGGTGGAAGTACCGGCGCTGTTGTACCAGCTCGATGAACTATTGAAGAAAGTCGATTTCGTCTCGGTGGGATCGAACGACCTGTTCCAGTTCCTGTTCGCGGTCGACCGCGGCAATGCCAAGGTTTCCGACCGGTTCGATACCCTGTCGGCGCCGATCCTGCGGGTGCTGCGCGAGATCGTGCGCAAGGCCACCGCGGCGCGGAAATCCGCCTCGCTGTGCGGCGAGATGGCATCGCAGCCCCTGGGCGCGCTGGCGCTGATTGCCATGGGGTACCGCTCGCTGTCGCTGTCGGCCACCGCGCACGGACCGGTCAAGGCCATGATCCTCGAACTCGATGCCGCCAAGGCCGAGGCGCTGATGATGCCGCTGCTCGACGCGCCGTGTGACTCGGTCTCGATCCGCAAGAAGCTGACGGAATTCGCCGAGGCCGAGGGGCTTTCGTTGTAGCGACGCTTCGCGCCCACAACATCCGCTCCTTGTCTTGTGATCCCGAGAATTTTCCATGTCCCTGCTGCCTGAAGCCAAACTCGACGTTCTGCTGGCACGCCACGCCGAATTGCAATCCCGACTGCTGGGCCAGCTCGATTCGGCAAACTACGTGCGGATGACGCGCGAACTCGCCGAACTCGATCCGCTGATCGATGCGGTCAAGGCCTATCGCGCCGCCAATGGCGAAATCGCCGGGATCGACGCGCTGATCGCGGATCCCGCGACCGAGCCGGAGATGCGCGAGATGGCGCAGGCGGAGCGCACCGAACTCGAGGCGCGCAGCGTCGAACTGGCGCAGCAGATCCGCGTCGCGCTATTGCCCAAGGACGCCATGGACGAGCGCAATGTGATGCTCGAAATCCGCGCCGGCACCGGCGGCGACGAAGCGTCGCTGTTCGCCGGCGACCTGTTCCGGATGTATGAGCGGTTTGCGGCGCTGCAGGGCTGGAAGGTCGAGGTGATCTCGGCCAGCGAAGGCACCATGGGCGGCTACAAGGAAATCATCGCCGAGGTCAAGGGCCGCGGCGCCTTCGCCAAGCTGAAATTCGAATCAGGCGTCCACCGGGTGCAGCGGGTGCCCGATACCGAGACCCAGGGCCGCATCCACACCTCTGCCGCCACCGTCGCGGTGTTGCCCGAGGTCGAGGAGGTCGACGTCGATATCAAGAACGATGACCTGCGCATCGAGACGATGCGGGCGCAGGGCGCCGGCGGCCAGCACGTCAACAAGACCGAATCGGCGATCCGCATCACCCACATCCCGACCGGCATCGTGGTGATGATGCAGGACAGCCGCTCGCAGCACAAGAACCGTGCTTCCGCCATGAACATCCTGCGCTCGCGGATCTATGACGCCGAGCGCCAGCGCATCGATGCGGCGCGCTCCGCCGACCGCCGCGGCCAGGTCGGATCGGGTGATCGCTCGGAGCGGATCCGCACCTATAATTTTCCGCAAGGCCGCGTCACCGACCATCGCATCAACCTGACGCTCTACAAGCTGCCGCAGGTGATCGCTGGCGAAGCGCTGGGCGAACTGGTCGATGCGTTGACAACCGAACACCAGGCAGCGCAACTCGCCGCCCAGGGCGCCGCGGCATGATCGCGCGCCGCGGCGCGATCGGCGGCGGCGCCTTCGCCGGACAGACCGTCGATACCGCGCGGCGCCTGCTGACGTCGCACCTGCACGACGCGGCGCTCGAATCCGCCCAACTCGACGCGCGGCTTCTGATCGGCGCAGTGCTCGGTCTCGACCTGACCGGACTGATCAGCGCCGCGGCGCGATACCTGACCGACGACGAGGCGGCGCGCCTTAACGATTTTGCCCGCAGGCGGCAATCCGGCGAGCCGGTGGCGCGCATTGTCGGAGAGAAAGAGTTCTGGGGACTGCCGCTGTCGCTGACGTCGGCGACGCTGGTGCCCCGGCCCGATACCGAAACCGTCGTCGAGGCCGCGCTCGAGATTTTTCGCAAGACCTCCGACGGCGCGCTGCGGATCGCCGATATCGGAACCGGCTCGGGCGCGATCCTGCTGGCGCTGTTGTCCGAATGGCCGCGCGCCCGAGGAACCGGAACCGACATCAGCGAAGCGGCGCTGCGCACCGCGAGGGGCAATGCCGCGCGACTTGGCCTCATGCCGCGCGCGGCATTCGTCGCCTGCGACTATGCCGGCGCGCTGTCCGGCCGGTTCGACCTGATCGTATCGAACCCGCCTTATATCCGCAGCCGAGACATCGAGACGCTCGCGATCGAGGTGCGCGAGCACGATCCGCGGCGCGCGCTCGACGGCGGTATCGACGGGCTCGACGCCTACCGGGCGATTGTTCCGCAGGCGAGGGCGTTGCTGGCGCCCGGCGGCGCCCTGATTCTCGAAGTCGGGCACGGTCAAAGCGCCGACGTGGAGGCGCTGTTAACCATCGCCGGGCTGGAGCTTGCGGGAACGCCAAAGCTCGATCTGGCGGGGGTCCGCCGGGCGGTTTTGGGCCGGTATTTGCCCTCATAAAGCCCGGTTGCCATGGCAAAAAATAGCTTGGAATATCCGCCGGGAACGACTACGTTCCGGCCACAACGTCGGTCCAGGGTTGCTGGCCCCGTAGATGCTACGGATGAAGGCCAGAATTCTCTTGGCGAGATCCTGATAGCGGGATTCCGTCGGCGAGAGCCCGTCCGAGTGAAAGGTTCCAAAAGGCAGGTTGTTATCGAGCGCGATGGCTTAAATAGAGCTGCGCTGCTCGCGACCGCAAAGCGAACGAAAGCCTGATATTGCGCTTGGAAATTCACGCGAGAAAACCTGAGCTTGTTTCGGCAAGCTGAATGATTTGGTCCGGCCACGCGCAGCGATGGCGGTTGGGGAACGCGTCTTTGTTGAACGCGACATACGGCAAAAATCGATGCAGAGTTGAACTGCATGGCCACTCGGGAGCGCACGCCGCGTCCCGCAACTCGCGTTGCGACGCGTATTTTTTCAATCGGTAGAACGACAATCCTGGATCGGTAATAAAGGCGAGACATGAGAAACGGTCAGAACAACAACAAGCGGATGCGTAACCGGAACAACAATAACAATAACAACAACAATAATAACCGGCGTGGCCAGAACCCGATGACCCGGGTTTTCGAGTCAAACGGCCCCGATATCAAGATCCGGGGCACCGCATCCCACGTCGCGGAAAAATACGTGCAACTGGCGCGCGACGCGCGCAGCTCCGGCGATCCGGTCGCCGCCGAAAATTATTACCAGCACGCCGAGCATTATTTCCGCCTGATCGCCGCGGCCCAGGAACAGTTTCGCCAGAACCAGCCGCAGCCGCGC
This sequence comes from uncultured Alphaproteobacteria bacterium, assembly GCA_963710235.1. Lineage (GTDB taxonomy): Bacteria > Pseudomonadota > Alphaproteobacteria > Rhizobiales > Xanthobacteraceae > Bradyrhizobium. The sequence goes on along the minus strand of CAVPZI010000003.1, from coordinate 339,165 downwards.
ACCGAAAATGAAATGCCTTCGGAGGACGGCGACGACGAGGGCGAGAGCTTCTCGCATTTCGGCGCCGAGCCCGGCTTTGTCCCGGTCCAGCAGCAGCCGTTCGTGCAGCGCGATCCGCAGCGGGAGCAGCCGCGCGAGCAACAGCCCTACCAGCCGCGCGAGCAGCAGTATCAGCAGCCGCGCGACAACAACCAGCGCGACAACGGCCAGCGCGAACATCGTCCGCAGCCGCAGTACCAGCCGCAACCGCAGCCGGCCATGCCGGCCGGCGACAGCGTCGATCGGCTGCCCTCTTTCATCACCGGGCCGCAGCCCCAGGTCAACGGCGGAGGCTTTGAGACCAGCAATGGCGGCGAACGCTTCCCGCCGCGCCGCCGCCGCCGGCCGCACGGCCCGCGCCCCGAAGGAATGGCGACACCGGCCACCCCGGGCGACGATTTCAATCCCGGCAACGAATAGTCGGGTAACCTGCCAAACGTCTGCACCGGGCGCGCTGACGTTCCGCATGCTCCAGGCAACAGCCCTCAGAGCGCTATCGCTTTGGATTGAATCGCGATAGCGCTCCAGATTCTTGTTTGCGCATGATCCCCCGGGTCAAGCCCGGGGGCATGCTTTTCCGGATCATGCGCTAGCGCGACAGCGGCTCGGCGCCGCCGGTCTCGTCATCGCGTTGCATCGACGACGGCACCAGCACCGGCGGCAGCGCCGGTATCAGCCGCGTGCGTTCGCGGTGGGCCGGGATGGCGCGATAGACCTGCTTGGTGGCCTCGACGATATGGACGCCGGCAAACGGCAGCGACAGCGCCGCCCCGACGCGCTCCCAGGCCATGGCCGAGCGCAGAAACCAGCCGCCTCCGATCGGGGGCAGGAACAGCGCCTCCCCCCACCCCGTCGGCGTGAACCAAGTCTGGCGCAGCAACTGGGTGATTTGCGAACGTGAATAGGGCCGGCCGTGGCCGAACGGGGTGTTGTCGGTCCGGGTCCAGACGCCGCGCCGGTTGGGAATGATCGCCATCAGGCGGCCGGAGGGCGCCAGCACCCGCCACACCTCGCGCAGCAGGCCTTCCGGATCGTCGGACATTTCAAGCGCGTGAACCAGGAGAATGCGGTCCACCGCGGCGTCGGGCAGCGGCAGCGCAAACTCGTCGACCAGCGTCGCCAGGGTCGGACGGGCCGTCGGCCATTTCAGCACGCCTTGCGCCGCCGGCATGAAGGCGATGCAGCGCTCGCTGTCCTCGCGGAACAGCCCGAGATAAGGGGTCGGATAGCCGAGCCCCAGCACCCGCTGGCCCTGCGCATTCGGCCAGCGCGCCTGGATGCCGCGGTTGATCAGCCGCCGCGCCACCACGCCAAGGCGTCGGGAATAGAAATCCCGCAGATCGATCACGTCGATGCTCATGTCACGGTTCTATCACACCGAAGCATGATCCGGAAAAGTGGAAACCGGTTTTCCGAAAAGATCATGCTCAAACAAAAAGATAGGGTCATGATGCGATTCTCTTGATCTGATCGCATCATGATCCGGCGGCGCGGAAGGCGTGTCGATTCTCGCATTGCATCCGTGCACGACGTCATCACGTCGAACTCCAATTGACAAAGTTTTGCTCCGGCGGCCTAGTCCGCCCTGGCAATGATGCCGGCATGCAGCCGCAGGAGACCCGGGAATGCTGTCAAGTGGTGGGCGAAACCGCGCCGTGGTGGTCATGGCCCTCGCCGCTCTGACCGCAGTCTGCGCGCTCAGGGCGACGCCGGCCCGGGCCATGCCGGCGACGGTGGACTATCGATGCCGGCCGGCGCTGCCCGGCGGCGATACCCTGTCGATCGATTACAATTCAGGCGGCGGCTCGATCACCGCCCAGTTCCCGGACGGCAAATCCATCCGCATGCCGGGCCGGGCGAAGCGCTTCTATTTTTTCTACACCGGCGAACACGCCAAGGTTTACGGAATCCGGCAAAAGACCATCACGCTGGCGGTGCTGGGCCAGCCGACGCGCCGTTGTGTGAGCTCCACCATCACGCCTTGAACGCGACCGAACCGCCTCATACCTCGTGGCTGGGCGCAACCCGCCGGCCGATCCGTCTCCTGGAGATATCATGACCGCCGAAATTCGACTGTTCCCCTGCCTCAACGACAATTTCGGTTACCTGATTCACGATCCCGCAACCAAAGCGACCGCCTCGATCGATGCGCCGGAAGCAGCTCCCATCATCCAGGCGCTGGAGCGCGAGGGCTGGAGCCTGACCGACATTCTGGTCACCCACCATCACGGCGATCATGTCGGCGGCGTCGGTGAGCTGAAACAGAAATACGGTTGCCGTGTGGTGGCCCCCCACGACAAGACGACCAAGATCGCACAGGTCGATTTGCGCGCCGCCCAGGGCGACGTGGTCAGGGTCGGCGACCTTTTGGCGCGGGTACTGGAAACCCCGGGCCATACGCTCGATCACATCAGCTACGTGTTCGACAACGACAAGGCCCTGTTTGCCGCCGATACGCTGTTCTCGATCGGCTGCGGGCGGGTGTTCGAGGGCACCTATCCGATGATGTGGGAATCGCTGCTCAAGCTGCGCGCCCTGCCCGATGACTTCCGCCTGTATTGCGGACACGAATACACCGCCGCCAATGTCAAATTCGCGCTGACCATCGAGCCGGACAATCCGGCGCTGCAGGCCCGCGCCGAAGAGGTGAGCCGGTTGCGGGCAGCCGGCAAGCCGACCGTCCCGACGCTGCTCGGCGAGGAAAAGAAAGCCAACGTTTTCCTGCGCGCCGACGAACCGTCGGTCGCAGCCGCCGTGCGGCTGAAAGGCAAGGGCGCGGCCGACGTGTTCGGCGAATTGCGCGAACGCAAGAACAAGTCCTGACCGCAGTGGCTTCGTCTCTCACCGCCGCCGATATCATCGCCCGGCTCGACCTCAAGCCGCATCCCGAGGGCGGGCATTTTCGCGAGACGTTTCGCGACGACCGCATCGACGCCGACGGACGTTCGGTTTGCACCGCGATCTATTTCCTGCTGGCACGAGGCGAGCGGTCGCACTGGCATCGCATCGACGCAGTCGAGATCTGGCATTATTACGCGGGCGCCCCGCTCGAGCTGCAGTTCGCCGACAGCGACGGCATGCGCACGGTCCGCCTCGGTCCCGATCTGACCGCGGGCGAAATGCCGCAAGCCGTCGCGCCGGCGCAGGCGTGGCAGGCCGCCACATGCTGCGGCGACTGGAGCCTGGTCGGCTGCACCGTGGCGCCCGGATTCGATTTCAAGGCATTTGAAATGGCGCCGCCGGGCTGGACGCCGACGGCCTAATCTAGGTCTTCTGCCGCCAAATCATATCCTTCGCCGCGATCAGGCCGCCGCCGGCGATCAACGCCGCGGCAATGGCGATGGTTGCGCTCGGCGTGGCATAACCCGCCAGAATCAGAAACAGGGTCGACAGCAAGGGCGTCGCATAGGAGGCGGCTCCGAGCACGCGGATATCGCCACGCTTCATCCCGATATCCCAGCTGTAAAACGCCGCGCCGACCGGGCCGACCCCGAGTGCCGTGATCGCCAGCCATTGCCCGGTGCTTTCAGGCCAGACCGTTACCTCGAACATCTCATGAACCACCAGCGCGAGCAGCGCCGTGGCGAGGCAAAAGCCGGCTACCGCGTCGGTTGGCACCGACTTCAACTTGCGCGACATAACCGAATACCCGGCCCACACGAACGCCGCCACGAAAGCGGCGGCGAAGCCCGCAATATGGGCCGGCTGGAAATGCCCCGACGCATTGCCACCGAGCAGCAGCACCGTGCCGATCAGCCCCAGCACCGCGCCGACGACGTGATGGGTCGCCAAGCGTTCGCCGGGCAGCAGCGCCGACAGCAGCACGATCAACAGCGGCCAGAGGTAATTCAGCAGACCCGCCTCGGCCGGCGGCGCCAGCCGCAACGCCACGAAATACAGCGCGTGATAGCCGAACAGACCGCCGATCCCGACCGCCCAGGCGAGCGGCGGCTGCCGCAACGCCCGGATCGCTTCCGGCCGGCCGATCCAGCTTGCCGCCCCGGCCAGGCCCCCGACGGCAAAAGTCATCGACAACAGCTGAAACGCCGGAATCCGGCCGGTCGCCACGGTCAGCACCGCCAGCAGCGACCACATCAGGACCGCGCTCAATCCGATCAGCGTGGCGGTGCGCGGCGTCATTGCCGTCCCCGGAACTTTCGCGCGCGACGCCGCCGGCCGATCAGGCCATGTACTGTCCGCCGTTGATCGACATCGTCGAGCCGGTAATGCCGCCGGCATCATCGGATGCCAGGAAGACCACGGCCCGGGCGATTTCCTCGGGCTCGCCGAGGCGGTTGACGGGGATCAGCGGCAGAATGCTTTTCTCGAGCACCTCCTTCGGCACCGCCTGCACCATCTCGGTATTGATGTAGCCGGGACAGATGGCGTTGACGGTGATGCCGCCGCGCGCCGTCTCCAGCGCCAAGGCCTTGGTGAAGCCGATGTCGCCGGCCTTGGCCGCCGAATAATTGACCTGGCCGAACTGTCCCTTCTGGCCGTTGATCGAGGAAATGTTGATGACACGGCCGAATTTGCGTGAACGCATGCCCTCGATCACCTGGCGCGTCATGTTGAACAGCGAACCCAGATTGGTGTTGATGACGGCATTCCACTGCTCGAGCGTCATCTTGTGAAAGGCGCCGTCCCTGGTGATGCCGGCATTGTTGACCAGCACTTCCACCGGGCCGAGTTCCGCCTCGACTGTCTTGACGCCGGCGGCGCAGGCGTCAAACGAACTGACATCCCATTTGAAAACCGGAATGCCGGTCTCGGCCTTGAATTTTTCCGCCGCGGCGTCATTGCCCGCGTAGGAGGCTGCGACCTTGTAGCCGGCCGCCTTCAACGCCTTGCTGATCGCAGCACCTATTCCCCGTGTTCCACCAGTCACCAATGCGACGCGTGCCATGATCGTGTCCTCCTCGAACCCTCGAAAGTTTTTTTGTAGTCCGGAATGGATCCGAACCAGTTGACGAACCTCAACACAAAAACGCCCGGCTGGAAACCGGGCGTTTTGTTTTACCAGTGTGCAGTGCAATCGCGAGCCGATGTTTTCAGCACGGAGCGGCGCCGAATTAATCGCGTGCAATGCACATCGCGATGCCCATGCCGCCACCGATGCACAGAGTGGCGAGGCCCTTCTTGGCGTCGCGCTTCTGCATCTCGTGCAGCAGCGTCACCAGGACGCGGGCCCCGGAGGCACCGACCGGATGGCCGATCGCAATGGCGCCGCCGTTGACATTGACCTTGGCGGTATCCCAGCCGAGGTCCTTGTTGACCGCGCAGGCCTGCGCCGCGAAGGCTTCGTTGGCCTCGATCAGATCGAGATCGCCGACACTCCATCCGGCCTTCTTGAGCGCGGCGCGCGAGGCCGGGATCGGACCCGTACCCATGATCTTGGGATCGACGCCGGCCTGGCCCCAGGACACGATGCGCCCCAGGACCTTCTTGCCTTCCTTGGCGGCCTGCTTCGCCGTCATCAGCACCACCGCGGCGGCGCCGTCATTGATGCCGGAAGCGCTGCCGGCGGTGACGGTGCCGTCCTTCTCGAACGCCGGCCTGAGCTTGGCCATCGCCTCCAGGGTGGCGCCGTGGCGCGGATATTCATCGCTGTCCACGGTGGTGTCGCCCTTGCGCGACTTGATCACGACAGGGACGATTTCGTCCTTGAACTTGCCGGCCTTCTGGGCGGCTTCGGCCTTGTTCTGCGAGTGGACCGCGAACTCGTCCTGCTGCGCCCGGGTGATCTGGTACTGCTTGGCGACGTTCTCGGCGGTATTGCCCATGTGATAGCCGTTGAAGGCATCCCACAGCCCGTCCTTGATCATGGTGTCGACGAACTCGACCGGGCCCATCTTGACGCCGCCGCGCAGGTATTGCGCGTGCGGGGCCATGCTCATGGATTCCTGGCCGCCGGCCACCACGATTTCGGAATCGCCGTTGAGCAACGCCTGATAGCCCAGCGCCACCGTGCGCAGGCCCGAGCCGCACAACTGGTTGACGCCCCAGGCCGGGCTCTCCACCGGAATGCCGGCGGCGATCGAGGCCTGGCGGGCCGGGTTCTGACCCTGCGCCGCGGTCAGGATCTGGCCCATGATGACCTCGGAGACCCTGCCCGGTTCGACGCCGGCGCGCTCCAGCGCGGCCTTGATGGCGATGGCGCCGAGATCGTGGGCGGGCATGGTGGCGAACACACCGTTGAAGCTTCCGACCGGGGTGCGGGCGGCGCTGACGATGACGACATCGTCGGACATGGACATCTCCTGGGCTTGAGGTTTTTGGGGCGCGGGTCGCCCGAGCGGCGAGCCTCTGTCTCGCATTATATCCTGTTAACGCCATTGAGGTGTGTCAATGCGCCAGAGGGCAAAACCAACCCCGCAGTGCACGCAAATTAGCATTGCTGGCACATTCCCAAGCAATCGCTGTGCTTTGGAATTAACCTTGGCGCACAAAACGGTAGCCGAACCGCACTGAAAATGCTTACTTTGTTGCGGCGCGTCGCTCGTCAACCCTTCGGTCAGACCCAAGGGTTCCCTGTCCTCGGTGTATGTGTGTGCCATGGCAAAGACAGATCAACCCACCACGATCAAGAAGTATGCTAACCGGCGGCTCTATAATACCGGCACCAGCACCTATGTGACGCTGGAGGATCTCGCCGCGATGGTGAAGGAGGGCGAGGATTTTCTGGTCTATGACGCCAAGACCGGCGACGACATTACCCGCTCGGTGCTGGCCCAGATCATCTTCGAACAGGAAAACAAGGCCGGCCAGAACCTGCTGCCGACCACCTTCCTGCGCCAGCTGATCCGGTTCTACGGCGACAGCATGCAGATGGTGGTGCCGCGCTATCTCGAGCAATCCATCGACACGCTGACCCGCGAGCAGGAAAAATTCCGCAAGCAGCTGACCTCGACCTTCAGCGTCGGCCCGTTTGCGCCGCTGGAAGAACACGTCCGCCGCAACATGGAACTGTTCGAGCGCACCTTCTCGATGTTCAAGCCGTTCGTGCCGCCGCGTGCCGGATCGACCGGCACCGATCTGGAGAAAACTCCCGAGCCGGAGCCGGAAACCGACAACATCGACGATCTGCGCCGTCAGATGAAAGAAATGCAGGACCGCCTCGAGCGGATGTCGAAAGAGCCAAAGACGGAAGAGTGAGCGGCGGAACCTCGGTCCAACCTCCCCACGCGTCGTCCCCGCGAAGGCGTGGACCCATACCCCCCATACTCTCGAATTAATTCAGCGTCTCAACGCGCGCCGTTGACGCGCTCCATGGCACTGTTGGCGCCTGCGATTATGGGTCCCGGCTTTCGCACATGGAGTTCAGCTTGCGGCGGGAAGCGTCGTCACGGACGGCACGCTCCAGGGGCGCTGTGACGAGGCAAGGCCGATCAATCTGCCCTGGACATAATCGCAGCCCCAATCGCGCAGCAGCACGGCGGACTCCTCGTCCTGCACCCATTCCGCCACCGTCTTGATGCCAAGCCGGCGCGCCAGATCAATCAGGGTCTGGACGAAGGCGCGGTCATCGGCCGAACGCGCGATGTTCTGCACGAAGGCGCCGTCAATCTTCACGATGTCGACGCCGAGCTTGCGCAGGTTGCGGAACGAGGTGTAGCCGGCGCCGAAATCGTCGATGGCAATCCGGCTGCCGAAATTCTTCAGCCGGGTGACGAATCCGCGCACGTCGTCGAGATCCTGGATCGCCACGGTTTCGGTGATTTCGACAATCAGCCGCTCGGCCACGCCCGGATGCGCCCGCATCATCGATTCGATGCTGGCCCACCAGTCCGGATCCATGGTGGTGTCGGGGGAAATGTTCAGGCTGAGCTGGACGCCCGGGTAGGCCGCCAGTTCCGCCACCACCAGTTCCAGCACGCGGTGATCGACCAGCCGGATCAGGCCGAGCTTTTCGGCGACCGGAACGATGTCCGGCGCCAGCAGCAGTTCGCCATCCTCCTGCTTCATGCGGACCAGGCACTCATGGAACGCCGGCGCGCGCGAAGCCGCCTCCACCACCGGCTCGAACGCCATCACGATGCGGCGTTCATTGAGGGCGGTGACGATTTCGTCGGTGACGCGAATGTTGACGCGGCGCTGGGCGTCACGCTCGACGTTGGGCCGCCACAGGGCAAACGAACCGTGGCGGCGGCTTTTCGCCATGTCGAGGGTTTCCTGGGCGCGGTTGATCGCCTCCTCGGCGTTGCGCGCGTAGCGGGGAATGCTGACGGCGCCGATCGAGGCGGTCACCGACACCGGACCGGATTTGGTCGGCACGATCTCGTCGCGGATGCCGGCCAGAAACCGCTCGGCGGCGATGCTGGTATCGTCCACGGTGCAGTTCTTCAAAATCAGCCCGAATTTGTTGCCGGAGAAGCGGCCCAGCACGTCGCCGCCGCGCAGCCGGGTGCGTATCCGCTTGGCGACATCGCAGATCACCTGGTCGGCGACGTCGAACCCGAAGGCATCGTTGATTCGCGCCAGATGATCGACGCCGATCAGCATGAAGGCAAAGCTGGAGCGAAACCGCATCGCCTCCTCGATGGCCTCGGCCAGTGATGCGATCAGGTGGGTGCGGTTGAGTTCGCCGGTCAGGGGATCGTGCTGCGAAAGCCTGACCAGCGCCTCGTCGCGGGCGTGGCGTTCGTTGTTGATCCGCACGATGCCCTGCACCCGCGCCGGCTTGCCGTCGGCGCCGGCGGACCACGAGCCGCATTCCTCGATCCACAGCACGGGAGCCGAGGTGCTGGCGCGCACGCCGTACTCGATCCGGTAGGACTCGCCGCCATTGGCCGCCGCCGAATTCGACAGGGCGTCGGCGCGGACCGAACGCGATGGCTCGATCAGTTTGGCGAATTCACTGCCCCTGCCCAGCGCGGCGGCGGGAATATCGCGGAACACCTGGCTCGGCATGATCGGTCCAGGACATCACGTCGCTGGCCAGATCCCAGACAAAGGCGGCCTGGCCGAGCGAGGCGAGGACGCCGGCCGCCGCGGCCGTGGCCGGCAACCCACCAGGCGCCTGCAGCGCCGGGCCGGCGGCAGGCGCCGCAGCGGAGAGGCCGTCGGCCTTCGGGGGTGGAGTTGATGTCAAAGCCGCCTCGTTTTGGGACGTTGCACAAGTGATTCCCTGTGCAAGGATATGGCGTCCGGGGCCGCACACGCTAGGCAAAGTTCCAGGCTGAACCGAAAAACCCCGGGATTTGCGCGCGCGGGAGGCACACCACGCATTGCCGCCGAATTCGGCACGGCATTTGCGATGACACTGGCAAGGCGGGGCGCAATGTCCCGAAAAGACACATGACAGGGTCCACAGATGTCAGTTGCCAGGGTCAGCCGGATCACCAGCACGCCTCCGATGATGCGACGGGCCGGCGACGTCCAGGTGGAAAAGGCCCCGGGTTCGGAGCTGGTAGCGCTGACGCCGCAGGTTGAGACCGTGCCGCATGCGCTGAACCGGCCCGACCCGTCGTTTGTGGCCCATCTGATCGCGACCGCGCAGCAGGCCCCGCAAACGCGCATCCTGCGGCGGGCGGCGATCGCCGACGTGCAGGCGGCCTATCGATCCGCAGCAAACCAGAACGACTGACGATGGCGGTCGCGGGCCAGCGGATGCGCCTGAGCGCCTGAGCGCTATTGATCAACGCGGCGGGCTGTCCGGCGCCGAATGCGTGCCGCTGCCGGGCTGAAGCCCGGGCGACTGAACTTCCGGTGAAACCACTTCGGAATGCACCACGTTCGGCTCGCGCGGCAGCGCCGCCGGTTCGGCGGACGGCGTGGCGGGCGCGGGCGCAGGATCGAAACGCGGCTCCGGCGGCGCTTCATCCGGCGGGATCACCGCGCGCGCCGATGACTTCGACGATGATCTTGCAGTAGCAGTGGCCATGGCGGCGCGCGGCCGGCGGGCGCGCAGCGCGACGCCGGACAGGAAGTCGACCAGCGCCAGCAGCGTCAGCAGGAAATACGTCGAGGTGCCGAACTGCGGCAGCAGCACGAATTCGGCGGCGGCACCGCCGAACACGATCAGCGACAGCAGATGGTCGGTGAAATACTTGGCGCCCGGGCGGGCGCCCTTGATCACTTCAAGCAGCAACAGCAGCGCGCCGAGCGCAAGCAGCACGTCGCTCAAGGTCACCGGCCAGCCGACCCCCGACATCAGCGGCACCGTGAACAGCGGCGCCGAGAACGACAGGCCGGGCATCAGGAAGACGATGATGTTGCAGATCGCCAGCGGAATCAGAAGCAGCGGGAAACCGACCATTGACATCGGCGAGGCCTCTTTGGCGAACAGAACCTGAGTGCTTCCGGCGACCCGGACTGGTCTCGCCGGAGCAACGGCTCATCCCCACAATCGAAGCGGATTCAGGCAGAAATGCAACTTGCCGGATAATGCCCAAGGCCGCAACAAACAAGCGGCGCCGCGCCATCGGGCGCGCCGCCGCCATGCCGGCGTCAGACGTCCTTCTTGGCCTTGAGAACCTGGCGTCCCTTGTACATGCCGGTCTTCAGGTCGAGGTGATGCGGACGGCGCAGTTCGCCGGAATCCTTGTCCTCGGCGTAGGTCGGCTTCTTGAGCGCATCGGCGGAACGGCGCATGCCACGCCGCGACGGCGATGTTTTTCTTCTCGGAACGGCCATATCGAAAGTCCTTGCAGGGGGTTGTGGGTGTTCGTCCTGTACGGACGGCCCACAGCTTGCGCGCGGGCGAAAATACCAATGAGGCCGCGCTTATAACGGAACGATGGCGCCAATGCTAGGGCGCAAACGGGCCGAAATCGCTCAAAATCCGCGATTTTCGCCCCAGCAGCGCGGTGCCAGGGCCTGCGCCCGGACTACATAGATCGCGGCCAAGCGGCGGACGCCGGGACCGGGCGCCCGCGCGCTGCGCCGGACCGGGTTGGGCAGGATCGCCGCCATGAGCGCCGCCTCGCGCGGCGACAGGCTGCTGGCCGAATGGCCGAACGCGTAATTGGCGCCGGCCTCGGCGCCGAACTGGCCGGACGGCCCCCATTCGGCGATGTTGAGGTATAGTTCCAGCACCCGCTGCTTTCCCAGCACCAGATCGATCCATAGCGCCAGCGGGAACTCGAGCGCCTTGCGGACCACGCTTCGGCCCGGCCACAGGAACAGGTTTTTCGCCACCTGCTGGGTGATGGTGGAGCCGCCACGGGTGACCTCGCCGTCCTCGGCGTCGTCAATCACCTCGCGTACCGCATCCCAGTCGACGCCGTGATGGCTGCAATATTTGGCGTCCTCGGAGCCGACGATGCTGCGCGGCAGCGCCGGCGCCACCTTGTTGAAGTCGATCCACTGCCGTGACACCGGCGCGCCCCTGAGCCAGCGCCACGCCATCAGTGTCGAAACCGGGTGGCCGGCACGGTACAGTGGCGTCAGCACATATGGCAGCAAAAGAACCCCGAGCACGACCAGGATAAGGAGGCGGGCGATGCGCACGGTGTTTTAAGGTTTCCGGTTGACCGGCCGCGGCGGGCCGGATGGGAACGCAACGTATTCCGCTGATATCTCCGGGATATAAGGCGCTTTTCAAGGCGATTAAGGTTGTTGGGGCGGATCCCGGCACCAAACCGCGGCCGGAATTGACGAAGCCGGTGCCATGACCGATTGTCCGCCGCCTTCAATCTGGAGCCATTCTGAATGACGAGCGGCGCTTCCCCGACCGATTTTGCCAAGCGACTGGACCGGACTGCCGAAGACACCGAGGCCCTGCTGGGGGCGCTGTTGTCGGACGCCGTGCTGACCGACGAAATCGCCCGCCCGAGGCGGCTGATCGAAGCCATGCGCTATTCAAGCCTCGGCGGCGGCAAGCGGCTGCGGCCGTTCCTGGTGGTCGAAAGCGCGGCCGTGTTCGGCGTGGCGCGCGGCGCCGCCTTGCTGGCCGGCGCCGCGCTCGAATGCATTCACTGCTATTCGCTGATCCATGACGACCTGCCGGCGATGGACAACAGCGATCTGCGCCGCGGCCGTCCCACCCTGCACAAGGTCTATGACGATGCGACCGCGATACTCGCCGGCGACGCGCTGCTGACGCTGGCCTTCGACATCATCAGCCGCGACGACATCCACAAGGATGCCACGGTGCGCCTGCTGCTGACGCGGGCGCTGGCGCGGGCCGCCGGCATCGGCGGCATGGCGGGCGGACAGATGCTCGATCTCGCCGGCGAAGGCCGCTTCGGCGACCGCGAGCCGGTCGACGTGGCGCGGTTGCAGCAGATGAAGACCGGCGCATTGTTGCGCTTTGGCTGTATCGCCGGCGCCCTGCTCGGCCAGTCGACGCCGCAGCAGTATCAGGCGCTCGATGATTACGGCCGCGCGCTCGGCGAGGCGTTCCAGATCGCCGACGACCTGCTCGACGTCGAGGGCGACGCGGCGGCGCTGGGAAAGCCGGCCGGCGCCGATGCCGCGCTCAACAAGACCACCTTCGTCACCCAGCTCGGCGTCGCCGGCGCCAAGGCGCGCGTGCGCGACCTTTTGGCCACCGCGGATTCGGCGCTCGCGATCTTCGGAGCCAAGGGCGACGTGCTGCGCGCCGCCGCGCGGTTCGTCGCCGAACGCAAGAACTGACAGTGGCGGGCGCCGGCGAGGAAATCGACGATCTGCTGGTCCGGTTCCGGAAGCTGCCGAAGCCGGTCCGCGTGGTCTATGCACGGCCGCGCACCTTTGTTTCGGTCGCGATCGGCATCGCGGCTTTTTTTCTGGCGCCGCAATCGCTGCGGCTGGTGACGCGGCTGCTGATCGGCTGGGATACTTTCATCGCGTTCTATCTGGTGCTGGCCTTCGCCATGATGGCGCGTTGCGGAATTGCCCATATCAGGCGCAACGCGGTGATGCAGGATGACGGCCGCTTCCTGATCCTGATGGTGACTGCGCTCGGCGCCTTCGCCAGCATCGCCGCCATCGTTTACGAACTCGGAGGCGACCATCGCAACGCATCACATCTGGCGTTGGCCACCGGAACCATCGCGCTGTCATGGGCAGCGGTGCACACCACATTCGCACTGCATTACGCGCATGACTACTACCGTGGCGCCGATCCCGGAGGCCTGCAGTTCCCCAGCGGCGACCGGCATGAGGATGCCGACTACTGGGATTTCGTATATTTCTCGTTCGTGATCGGCATGACCGCGCAGGTCTCCGACGTCGGCATCACTGACAAGACCATTCGCCGGACCGCGGCCGCCCATGGCGTGATCTCGTTCTTCTTTAACACGGCGCTGCTGGCGCTGATGGTGAACATCGCCGCCAGCGCGATCTGAGCACGCGGCGGTGGCGCCCGCAGCTAGACCAGGTCCCGCTGGAACAGCGGCTTCAGCGCGACGCGTGCCTGGCCGGAGCCGGCCTCGTTTCGCGACTTCAGGAAACCGTCGATCTGCTCCGGCAAGATCGGCCGGCTGATCAGGTAACCCTGCACATCGGTGCAGCGGTCGGAGACGACGCGGGCCATCTGCTCCTCGGTTTCGACGCCTTCCGCGACCGTCGCCACGCCGAGGCTTTCGCCGAGCGAGGCGATGGCCTGGACGATGGCCCGGCCGACGGCGTCGCTGGCGGCGCCGCGAATGAAGGACTGGTCGATCTTGATCTTGTCGAACGGAAAGCTGCGCAGATAGCCCAGCGACGAATATCCGGTTCCGAAGTCGTCGAGAGAAATGCGCACGCCCATTTCCCGAAGACACTCCAGCATCGAGAGCGCGGTACCGCGGGCATCGAGCAGCACGCTCTCGGTAATCTCGATTTCCAGGCGGTGCGGATCGAGGCCGCTCTCGTCCAGCGCCGACAGGATGGCCGGAACCAGATCGGGACTGGCGAACTGAACCGCCGAAACATTGACCGCAACCGCGCAGCCGCCGGGCCACTTGGCCGCCTCGAAGCATGCGGTGCGTATCACCCACTCCCCGATCGGAATGATGATGCCGGTTTCCTCCGCCACCGGAATGAAGTCGAGCGGCGAGACCATCCCGCGGGCCGGACTGCGCCAACGCAGCAGCGCTTCGAACCCGGTCACCGTCCTCGACCGAAGATTGAACTGGGGCTGGTAGACCAGCATGAATTCGCCCAGCGTCAGCGCGCGGCGCAGGTCGATTTCCAGATTGCGGCGGGCCTGCATGTTCTCTTCCATCGCCGCGGCGAAGAAGCGATAGTTTCGCTGGCCGTCGCTCTTGGCGCGATGCAAGGCGAGATCGGCATTCTTCAGGACCTGCTCGCAATCGGATCCACCGGAGGGACACAGCACGATGCCGATGCTGGCGGCGGTATTGATCAATTGGCCATCGAGCAAATAGGAACGGCCGATCTGATCGATGAGCCGAAGCGCCAGCGTCGCCGACGATTGCGGTTGCGGCTGGCCGGTCTGGATGACCGCGAACTTGTCGGCTCCCAGCCGGGCGACGATATCGTCGCGCCCGGCGGCAATGCGAATACGTTTGCCGACCATAGCCAGCAACCCGTCGCCGGTGTGGCGCCCGAGCGATTCGTTGATGGACTTGAAGCGGTGGAGATCGATGGTCAAAACCGCCATGGCTTCGGGAGCGGCTTGCGGATCGGCGAGCAGCCTGGTCAGCTGCTCGTGGAACATGAGCCGGTTGCCGAGCTTGGTCAGGGTGTCGATACGCGCCTTGGCCAACCGTTCAGTCATGTCGTAGGCGCTGACCAGCCAGCCGCCTTCCATCGGGATGGTCTCGACCCAGAACGAACGGCCGCCCGGCAGGTCGACCTGGCGATCGCTCTTGCCGTCGTTGCGGCTGGCCTCCGGGTTGATCAGATCGAGCAGATCGGAAGCGCCGAACAGCTTGTCGAACATCAAATTGGGGAGCAGCAATTTGCCGTCCGGCCCGACGATGGCAACCGCCCGGGACATGCTGGTGAAGGCGGTCAATGCGAGCGCGGCGGCACGATCCGAGCGGCCGGCCGGACGGCCGCGACGCTCAGTTTTTGATCTTGCCGCGGCGATCGTTTCGGAAGCGACCATAGTGCCGGCAGCAAACCACGGCTTACATTGCAAATCCGTAAACCTTCTGTTGGTCTAGATTCGAAAGTAAATTGTCGGTTAGCAAAAGCGCGCGGCTTGGTCGGACATCCGACACGGCCTACCCCATTTGAGGTATGACTTGACCTTTCGGGACCACCCGATGTTCAACCAAACGGATGATTAACCAGGATCGATGGGGCCGTGGAAGCCAAGTTCCAGATTTTCCTGATTTTGCTCGGCGTTCTCGGCGGCACCACGCTCGTGGCACGCCGGATCAAGGTGGCGCCCGCCATTCTCACGCTGCTGACCGGAATTGTGCTGGCCTTCATGCCGGGCATGCCCGCGATCGAACTGCCCCCCGATGTGGTGCTGCTACTGGTGCTGCCGCCGTTGATCTATTCGGCGAGCGTCGCCATGAGCTGGCGCGAATTCTGCTGGAACCTGCGCCCGATCGGGCTGCTGTCGATCGGGTGCGTGATCTTCACCGCCTGCGCGGTCGCGACCGCGACCCATTTCCTGTTCGGGCTGCGGTGGGACGTCGGCTTCCTGCTCGGCGCCATCGTGGCACCGCCGGACGTGGTGGCGCCGCTGGCGATCGCCCGCAAGCTCGGCCTGCCGCGGCGTATCCTGGTGGTGCTGGAAGGCGAGGGCCTCGCCAACGACGCCACCGCGCTGATCATTTATCGGTTCGCCGTGGCGGCGATCGCGACCGGGGTATTTTCGCTGCCGATAGCTGTTGGCAGCTTCACCGGCATCCTGTTCGGCGAGGTGCTGTTCGGCGCATTCATCGGCTGGGCGAGTCTGCGGCTGCGGCACCGCGCCCGCGATCCGCAAGTCGAGATCACGCTGTCGTTGCTGACGCCCTATATCGCCTACTGGATCCCGGAGCAT
This sequence comes from uncultured Alphaproteobacteria bacterium, assembly GCA_963710235.1. Taxonomy (GTDB): domain Bacteria; phylum Pseudomonadota; class Alphaproteobacteria; order Rhizobiales; family Xanthobacteraceae; genus Bradyrhizobium. The sequence goes on along the minus strand of CAVPZI010000003.1, from coordinate 323,255 downwards.
TTCGGCGGTTCCGGCGTGATCGCCACCGTTGCCTGCGGTCTCTACATCAGCTGGAACGGTCCGCTATTGATCTCGGCCGCGACACGGCTGCAGGGCATCTTCTTCTGGGATCTCGTGATCTACCTGGTCGAGGGTCTGTTGTTCCTGTTGACCGGATTCCAGATGCGGCTGTTGTTCGAGAAATCGAAGGCATTTCCGCTGCACGATATCCTGTCCGTGACCGCGCTGGTCGCGGTCATTATCGTCGCTGCGCGGTTCGCCTGGGTTTTTCCCGCCGTCTATGCGCCGCGGCTGTTGAAGCGCGTGCGCGAACGCGATCCCTCGCCGCCCTGGCAGTGGGCGTTCGTGATCGCGTTCACCGGGGTGCGCGGCGCGGTATCGCTGGCGGCGGCGCTGGCGTTGCCGTTCGCGCTGCCGAACGGCGAAGGATTTCCCGCTCGCGACCTGATCCTGTTCGTCTCGTTCGGCATCATCCTGATCACCCTGATCGGAATCGGCCTCGGCCTGCCACTGGTGGTGAAGCTGTTGGGTATCACGCAGGCTGGCCGCGACGAGCATATCGCGGAACATGAGGCGGAGATCGCGGCGCGGCGCCAGGCGCTCGACGCCGCGCTGAAGTCGCTGGACGCCATCACCGACGACCGCGAGATTTCCGAAGAGGTGGTGAAGCTGTTGCGGGCGCGGCACGAGATCCGCTCCAACCAGCTGCCGGATTCGCTCGATCCCGACGCCCACGACGTCTCGGCGGCCGGAACTGCCTTGACGCGCGAACTGATCGCGACCGAGCGGAAGTTCATCCACGCGCTGCTGCGCGACGGCAAGATCACCGACGAAAGCCGGCGGCGGATCGAGCGCGACCTGGATCTGGAGGAAGCGAGCCTTGCCAACCGCGAGTATCGGAGGATTCCGCTGTGACGAGTCTCCGCCAACGCCTCCCCGTCATTGCGAGCGAAGCGAAGCAATCCAGAAGGCAAAAAAGCAAGAACTGGATTGCTTCGTCGCTACGCTCCTCGCAATGACGGGGGTTGGCGGCGTCGATTCGACCTTAAATTCCGTGCGCTCCCGCTACACCGGCCGCTCGCCCTTCACCGTCACCCGGGTGCCGGCGCGGGTGTGCGGCCAGTAGTCCCACATGGCGCGGTGCTGGGCACAGCGGTTGTCCCAGAACGCCACGGCATTCTCGCTCCAGCGGAAGCGGCACTGGAACAGCGGGTTCTCGGCGTGCTGATAGAGATAGGCGAGCATCGCGTCGCTCTCGTCGCGCGGGATGCCGATGATGTGGCGGGTGAAGCCGCGGTTGACGTAGAGCGCTTTCCTGCCGGTCACCGGATGGGTGCGCACCACAGGGTGTTCGGCACTCGGATAGGCCGGCCGATCGGCGACGCCGTAATTGGCGTAGAGCCCGCGATAGGTCGCCTCGCCGTCATGCAAGGCGGTGAGCCCGTCGAGATAGGCCTTCATCCGCTCCGACAGCGATTCATAGGCGGCATACATGCTGGCGAACAGCGTGTCGCCGCCGCGCGGCGGGCACTGCCTGATATAGAGGATCGAGCCCATCGGCGGCTCGAGGTCGCACGACACGTCGGTGTGCCAACCCTCGCCGTTGGCGCGCGGCGAATCCTTGTCGGCATAGATCTTCATCAGCGCCGGGTCGTCGCCCTCGTGTGGCGCGGCCGGATGGATGTGCAGGTCGCCGAACTTGCGCCCGAACGCCAGATGCTGCTGCGGCGTCAGTTGCTGGTCGCGAAAGAAGATCACCAGATTCTCCGCCAGCGCCCGGTGAATTTCATCGAGCACGCGGTTGGACGGCGCCGGATCCGAAACCAGCCTGCCGAGATCGACGCCTGATATCTCCGCCCCGATGATCGGGGTGAGCTTCTCGACGGCGATGGCATGATACGGCTCGGTATCGTCGGCGACGTGCCGATAGCGGGGTCCCTGCTTGCCGGCCAGCGAACTCATGGCGCATCTCCCTGAAATCCTGTTTTCAGCAGTGTAACCCGGATCGGGCGCCGGCGCGAAGGCTCGCCGGCCCAGCGATTCATGCCTGCGGTATCAGCGGCGTCCCTGCTGGAACGACCAGCCGGTGGTCGGCAGGTTGCTGGCCACGGCCTCGTCGAATTCCAGCTTGCCGGGGTTGAGCAGGCCATGAGGGTCCATGCGCTGCTTGAACGGCAGGTCCTCGGCGGTGAACTGCTTGATGCCGACCTCGCGGACGCCCGTGGTGTGGGAGTTGGCGATGCGAACGCCAAAACCCTGCAGGAACTCGACCATCTGACGCATCTGCGCGTCGCTCTCGTAGACGAACACATGCGAGCCCATGGCCACCACATCGCCCTGGCTGCGGAACAGCTCGAGGCGCAGCGGGTGCGTGCCGGCGAGGGCTGCATGAACCGCCGCGAGACTCTCGAGCAGCCGGTCGCCCGGGAACATGCCCTGGAAATTGGTGAAGCGCGGATCGCTTTTCTGCAGCTGCCGAAGCCCGTGGCCCCAGGCGAATTCGTAGAGCGGCGCACCGAACGGATTCTCGCCGGAGCGATGGTCGGCGACGATACGGCCGCCGCAGTCGGTGACCAGATCGGCAAACGCGGGCATCGATGCTTCGGCGATCATGCAGTTGACCAGCGCGTGCCCATCCGGTGCCGTGCCGGCAAGTTCCTTCATCAGCGACGGCAGCGGCCACTCCTGCAGCGAGATCAGCTTCTTGATCAGCCCGCATTCGCGCGCCAGCTGGATTCCGAAACGCGCGGCGGACATGAAATCGGCGAACGCGACCAGGCATTCGTGCCAGGTCCAGGCCGGGCCGGTCGGCATCTCCACTTCGGTGATCAGGCCGTTGGTGCCCCAGGCATGGTGCACCAGCGCCACCGCAGTGCCTGTGAGTTCGACCAGGCGCGGCTCGGCTTCGGCGCTCATCACCTCCACCGCCGTGATGTTGCCGCGGTCGCGCAATTGTCCCCAGCTGGCGCTGCCGACGCCACCGCTGCCGCCGGCGATGAAGCCCGCGATGGTGGCGGTGGCCGTGGTGGAGGGATGGATCAGAAGCTCGCGTCCGTGCGGCCGCAACGCGGTATCGATGTCGAGCATCAAAGTGCCGGCGCGGGCGCGGACGCTGCCCTCGCGCACCGCAGTGACGCCGGCATATCGGGTCATGTCGACCAGCACGCCACCCTTCGAGGGTACCGACTGGCCGTAATTGGCGGTGCCGCCGCCGCGTGCGGTCAGCGGCAGGCGGTGTTTTACGGCGGCACGCACCACCGAGGCGATCTCCTCCTTGCTGACCGGGCGCACCACGACATCGGCCCGCGGGTGACCGAGCGACTTGCGCAGCACCGGACTGACCGCCGCGTTGTCGCGGCTCATGCGGTTGAGGACGGCGGGATCGACGCTATGGGAAATGGCGCCGAGGTCGGCGAGGAAGTCGTTGGGCATGGCGCCGATTAAGCACGCCGCCCGGCGTTACGTAAAACGCCAAAAATCGCCGCGTTCGTTGCCTTTATGGCAACAAGCGCCTTGCCGCATACGTGCTGTTCGGAAGGCGATCGGGTCCGCGACCGCGGCCGGCTCTATTCCGCCGCGGTCACCGTGCCGGTGGGAACATTGCTGCCGCCGCCGTAACGCTGGTCGATGTAGTCGATCACCATCGCCTTGAATTCGGTGGCGATGTTGGGACCGCGCAGCGTGCGGAATTTCTTGCCGTCGACGAACACCGGGGCGGCCGGGGTCTCGCCGGTGCCGGGCAGCGAAATGCCGATATCGGCGTGCTTGGATTCGCCGGGGCCGTTGACGATGCAGCCCATGATGGCGACGTTGAGCGATTCGACGCCGGGATAGCGCGTCTTCCACGACGGCATCTCGTCGCGGATGAAATCCTGGATGCTGCGCGCCAGTTCCTGGAACGTGGTCGAGGTGGTGCGGCCGCAGCCCGGGCATGCCGCGACCAGCGGCACGAAGGTGCGGAAACCCATGGTCTGCAGCAGTTCCTGCGCCACCTGCACTTCCAGGGTGCGGTCGCCGCCGGGTTCGGGGGTCAGCGAGATCCGGATGGTGTCGCCGATGCCGTCCTGCAGCAGGATGCCAAGCGCCGCCGCCGAGGCGACAATGCCCTTCGATCCCATGCCGGCCTCGGTGAGGCCGAGGTGAATGGCATAATCCGAGCGCGACGCCAGTTCCTTGTAGACCGCGATCAGGTCCTGCACCGCTGAAACCTTCGCCGACAGGATCATCTTGTTCTTGGGCAGGCCGATCTCCTCGGCCCGCGCCGCCGACAGCAGCGCCGACTGCACCATGGCCTCGCGCGTCACCGCGCGGACGTCCTTCGGCTCGGGGAGCTGTGCATTTTCGTCCATCAGTTTGGTCAGCAGTTCCTGATCGAGCGAACCCCAGTTGGCGCCGATCCGGACCGCCTTGTTGTTCTTGATGGCGATCTCGACGATGTCGGTGAACTGGCTGTCGCGCTTGTTCTTGAAGCCGACATTGCCGGGATTGATGCGGTATTTGTCGAGCGCCTCGGCGCAGGCCGGATACTCGGCCAGGAGCTTGTGGCCGATGTAATGGAAATCGCCGATCAGCGGCGTGGTGATGCCACGCTTGCGCAGCTGGTCGCGGATGTGCGGCACCGCGGCGGCGGCCTCGTCGCGATCGACGGTGATGCGCACCATTTCGGAACCGGCGCGGGCCAGAGCGGCGACCTGCGCCACGGTGCCCTCGACATCGGCGGTATCGGTATTGGTCATCGACTGCACCACGATCGGTGCGCCGCCGCCGACGGCGATGTTGCCGACCATGACCTGGGTGGTGGTGTGCCGGGCCTTGGGGCCTGCGACGTCGACCTGGAGCGGTTTTTCAAGCTTGTTCATGGGGTCTCGAATATCAGGTTTTTGTGACGGTCAGCAACGGATCAATGGCAACCGGATCCGGCCGGTTAACCAGATAAAGCCCGGCGATGACCAGAACGGCGGCAACGCCAAAGGCCGGCGTCAGGGTGTCATGCAGGATGAAATAGCCCGCCGCGACGCCAAACAAAGGGGTAATGAAGGTAAAAGCCGACAATTTGCTGGCGGAATAGGTCTTGACCAGCCCAAACCACAACAGAAACGTCAATCCGACCACCCAGATCGCCTGCCAGGCCATCAAAACCACGCTCAGGGCGGCCGGAACCCGGGGGATGGTCTCACCGGCAAGGAACGCCACCAAGGCGAAAATCGGGATCGACAGCGCCACCTGGTATCCCAGCGTCTTCTCCGGCGGGATCTTGAGCAGCACGGTCGACTTCACCAGCAGCGTGACCGCGGCCCACAGGGTGGCGCTGCCGACGATCATCAGGTCGCCCAGCAGCACCTGGGCGTCGACGTTGGCCTGCGGCACGCCGATCGCCAGCGCCACGCCGATAAAGCTCAGCGCCAGCCCGCCCCATTGCATGGCGCGCAAGCGCTCGCCGAGAAACTGGTAGGAGCCGAGGGCGACGAAAAACGGCGTGGTGTAGAGAAATACCGCGGCGCGCGAGGCGGTGGTGAGCTGCAGGCCGCGATAGATCAAAATGAACTCGAGGCCGAACAGCACGCCGGCGAACAGCCCCAGGCCCAGGGTGCCGTCGCGCTCGAACAGCTTGATGCCGCGCAGCCGCGCCACCAGCAGGATCACCACCAGCGCGCCGCAGGAGCGGATCGTCGCCTGCAGAAACGGCGGAATGTCGAGCATGGTCAGCTTGATCGCGACCTGGTTGAAGCCCCAGGTCAGGCACAGCATCAGCATCAGCGCGACGGCGACCGCATTGAGCGGCCGGCCGGCCGGCGTGGCAATCGGTTGATCGGATGACATGAGGCCCCGTGACCGGCTTGTCGCCGTGTTATTGTTCAAGTGGCCGACTGGCAATGCGCGCAGGTGCCGGTGATTTCGACCACCGAGAGTTTCGGCACAAAGCCGGTGGCGCGCGCCGCGGCGTTCAGGCTCTGCGCCACCGGCGCCGCCGGAACCTCGCCGACCGAGCCGCAGCGCTCGCAGATCAGGAACGCCACCATCGCCGCGGCATCGTGGTCGTGCGCGCAGGCCAGGAACGCGTTGCGGCTTTCGATGCGATGCACGAGGCCGTTCTCCATCAGGAACTCGAGCGCGCGATAGACGGTGATCGGCGCCGGGCGCGGCATCGATTTGGCGAGTTCGTCGATCACCTCATAGGCGCCGAGCGGCCGGTGGCTCGACAGCAGCGCGCCCAATACCTGGCGCCGGATCGGTGTGAATTTCTGCGCCCGGCCTTCGCACACTTTCTCGGCATGGCGAAGCGCGTCCGCGGTGCAGCGGTCGTGATCGTGGCCCGGGGCCGGGAAGGTCGGCTTGGTCGCTGTCATGAGCACCCATGTAACCTTTTAACGGGATTTCGCCCAGCCCCGCATGTGACGCCGCAACGGCAAAATCCGCGGCCCAGGTGACGATTCCTAGAACACCTTGCCCGGATTAAGCACGTTGCGCGGATCGAGCGCCACCTTGAGCCGGCGCATCAGCGCCACTTCCTCCACGGATCGGGTATAGGACAAATACGGCTTCTTGATCAGGCCAATGCCGTGTTCCGCCGAGATCGTACCGCCCTCGCCGCGCACCAACCCATAGACCAGCGCCTCGACCTCGCGGTGCGGCTGATGGGCTCCGGCCGACGGCACGTTGACCACGACATGGAGGTTGCTGTCGCCGATATGGCCGTAGCACAGCACCCGGGCGTCGGACCATTGCGCGCGAATATCCTGCTCGAGCCGCGTCACGGTGGCGCCCATCCGCGCGGTCGGCAGGCCGACGTCGAAACCGATGATCGGCCCCAACAGGCGCGAATATTCCGACGTCGAGTCGCGGATGGCCCAGAGATCCTGTGCGTCGCGTTCGGAGGCCGCGATCACCGCGTCGCCTACAACGCCGCGTTCCAGCAGCGCCGACAGGCAGGATTCGAGAGGTTCGGTTTCACCGGCGGCACGAAAGCCGCTGGCCTCGATCAGCACATAGACGCCGACCTCCTGCGCAAATGGCCGGCGCAACTGCGGCAGTCCGGCGGTCATGCAATCGATGAAGCTTGGCCACATCACCTCGAACGCCGACAAAGAAGGGCCGAGATCGGCGCGGGCGGCCTTGAGCAGTTCGATCACCGCGTCGAAGTCGGCACAGGCGCACATCGCGGTCGCGACCGAGTGTGGCTTGGCCTGCAGCCGCAGCACCGCGCGGGTGATGATGCCGAGCGTGCCCTCGGAGCCGATCATGAGTTGCTTGAGGTCATAGCCGGCATTGTTCTTGATCATCTTGTTCAGCGAGCTGACGATGGCGCCGTCGGCCAGCACGAATTCCAGCCCCAGCACGTGTTCCCGCGCCATGCCGTAGCGGATGACGCGGTTGCCGCCGGCATTGGTCGCGAGATTCCCGCCGATGGTGCAGGAACCCCGCGCGCCGAGATCGAGCGGAAAGGTCATGCCGGCCGCCTCCGCCGCGGTCTGGATGTCGGCCAGCGGCGTTCCGGCCAGCACCGTCATGGTGCCCATTACGGTGTCGATTTCCTCGACGCCACTCATGCGCTCCAGCGACAACGCCACACAGCCTTCGACCGGTTGCGCGCCACCGGCCAGCCCGGTCAGACCGCCTTGCGGAACCACGGCGATGCCTGCGCGGTGGCACACCGTCATGGCCGCGGCGATGTCCTGCGTGCTGCGCGGGCGAAACAGCGCCAGCGGCTGCACCGGCGGCAGGCCGCTCCAGTCGTGGCAATATTTCGCGTCGATGGCGTCGCCGACCACCAGCGTGTCGTCCGGCAGGGCGGCGATCAATTCGGCGATGGCGGTCTCATTCATGGTGTTGCCCTCGATAGATCAGGCGCCGCTCGGCACCGCCGGCCACGGGATCGCGGGATCGGCCGGCGGCACCGACCGGATCAGCAACTGCGTATAGGCGTGCCGGGGATTGGCGAAGACGTCCTCGGTCGGGCCCTGTTCCACCACCCTTCCCGCTTGCATCACCAGCACCCGGGGGCACAGATAGCGCACCACCGACAGGTCATGCGAGATCAGCAGCAGCGCGATGCCGTGGCGGCGGCCCAATTCCAGCAGCAAATTGAGGATCTGCGCCTGCACCGAAACGTCGAGGCCGGAGACGATTTCGTCAGCCACCAAGAGCTTCGGCATGACGCACAGCGCGCGGCCGATATTGACCCGCTGCTTCTGTCCGCCGGAGAGCTGGCTCGGAAAGCGCTCGAGGCAATCGCCGGGCAAGCCGACGTCCTGCAGCAGTTGCAAGGCGCGCTCGCGCCGCCCGACACGGTCGATCGCGCCCGGCGTGTGCTCGACCTCATAGGCCTGGGTCAACAGCCGCGCCACGGTGCGCCGCGGGTTCAGCGCCGAATGCGGATCCTGGAAGATCATCTGCACGTGCTCGCGCGCCAGGCGCTGCACCACGGCGTTGTTGTCGCTGCGGTCGTGACCGTCGATCAGGATGCGGCCGGCGGTGGCACGCTCGGCGCCGACGATCAGCCGCGCCACCGAACTCTTGCCGCTGCCGCTTTCACCGACGATGCCGACGAATTCGCCCGGCTGCACCGCGAACGATACCCGGTCGACGGCGACCACCTGCGCCTTGCGCAGCCCGAACAGGCCGCGCCGCGCGGTATGGCGCAGCGTGACGTCCTTGAGTTCGACCAAAGCCCGCGTCGCAGCGGACTCGTGGCCATCGGCAGTCTGCGTGGGTCGATGTGTCTCGATAACGGCCACAGCGTGCGGCAGTTCGCACCGCGCGGCGCAGCGGACCCAATGACCCGGCGCGGCCAGGCGCATCGGCGGCGGGGTATCCGCGCAGGCCGGGTTGCGCGTCGGGCAGCGTTCGGCGAAGCGGCAGCCGCGAATATCCGCCAGCGCGGACACGCCCGGCATCTGGCCCTTGACGGCCGGCAGCAGCCGGCGCGGGCCGTCGACGTCGGGCGTGGCGTCGTGCAGGGCCGCGGTATAGGGGTGGCGCGGCGCACGGAACACCTCGCTGGCCGGCCCGTATTCGACCTGTTCGCCGGCATACAAGACGACGATGTTGTCGCAGACATGGGCGGCGAGGCGCAGGTCGTGGGTGATCAGGATGACTGCGGTGCCGTGCTGCTGCTGTTGCTGCCGCAACAGCGACAGCACATGCCCCTGGCTCACCACGTCCAGCGCGGTGGTCGGCTCGTCGGCGACCAGCAGCGCCGGATTGGCGGCGAAGGCCATGGCGATCAGGACGCGCTGGCACTGTCCGCCCGACAGTTCGTGGGGATAGCGCAGCATCATTTCCCGCGGCCGCGGCAAATAGACCGAGGTGAGCTGTTGCGCAATCACCGCCGCGCGCTGACCGGCCGGTACACCCAGCAGCATCAGGTGCTCGTCAAACGTCTGGCCGATGGTCAATACCGGATCGAGCGCGGTCAGGGGCTCCTGCGGGATGAAGGCGATGCGCCGGCCCAACAGCTTGCGCCGCGCCGGCGGCTTCAGCGCCAGCAATTCCTCGCCGTCGAACAGGATGCGTCCACCGGTCACGTCGAAGCCCGGCGGAACGTGGCCGGCGATCAGGCGTCCGATCATGCTTTTGCCGGCGCCGGATTCGCCGACCAGGCCGAGCACCTTGCCCGATCCAACCGACAGCGTGATGTCGCGCAACAGGTCGACCGGCCGGCTGCCGGTCCGTGCCGTCAAGGTGAGATTTATGAGGGAGAGAATGCTCATTCCCCCCGTTGACGAAGACGCGGATCCAGCGCCACGCGCAGGCCGTCGCCCAAAAGATTGCAGCCGAGCACCGTGATGATGATGGCGCCCACCGGCACCAGCATCACCCAGATGTCGCTTTGCATGTCGCTGCGTGCGTCGGCCAGCATCTGGCCCCAGGTGGTGATCTCGGGCGGCACCGACAGGCCGATGAAGGACAGCGTCGCCTCGACCACAATGGCGATGCCCATCTCGATGGAGAACAGCGTGATCATCAGCGGCACCACGGCGGGCAGCACCTCGTGCAGCAGGGTGCGCCAATGGCTGAACCCCATCAGCCGTGCCGCCAGCACGTAGTCGCGCCGCCGCGTCACCAGCACGTCGGCGCGGACCACCCGGCAGAACCGGGTCCAGTCCACCAGCACCACCGCCAGAATCACCTTGTCGATGCCGCTGCCGAGGCCGACCAGCAGGATCAGCGACAGCACCACCGGCGGAAACGACATCCACAGATCGACCACGTAGCTGATGGCGCGGTCGATCCTGCCGCCGAAATAGCCGCCGACCAGCGCCAGCGTGCTGCCGGCCACCATGGCGCCGAACGCCGAGACGATCGCCACGGTCAACGCCACCCGCCCGCCATAGATTACGCGCGACAGCACGCAGCGGCCGAGACTGTCGGTGCCGAGCGGATAGGTGGCGTCGCCGTCAGGCGCCCACATCGGCGGCGCCAGCATGTGCAGCAGGTCCTGCTCGAGCGGGTCGTGCGGGGCGACCCGGGCGGCGAACACGGCAGCGAACAGCACCGTCAACAGAATGCCGCCGCCGATCAGCACGCGCGGCTCACGGCCCATCTGCCGCAGCGCCGAGCCAAGCGCCGAAGGCGAAGCGGTTGGTGTGGCGGCCGGGTGGGTCACAGGGTTCGGAGCCGCGGATTGAGCAGCGCATACAGCACGTCGACTACGGCGTTGATGGCCAGCATCAGCACGCAGAACATCAGCGCGATGCCCTGAATCAGCGGCAGGTCGTTGCCCTTGACCGCCTGCACCATCAGATTGCCGACGCCGGGAAAGCCGAAGATCATCTCGACCAAGCAGCGCGCCGCCGAACAGGAAGCCGAACTGCACGCCGATCATGGTGATGGTCGGCAGCGCGGCATTCTTGAGCATGTGGCGCCACAGGATTCGCGTCTCGGAAAGCCCGCGCAGCCGCGCCACCTCGACATAGGGCTCGTTCGCCGCCTCGATCAGGCTTGAGCGCAACACCCGGATCACCAGCGGCGCAAAACTCAGTGCCAGCGCCAGGGCCGGCAGCGCGAGGTGCGACAGCGCGCCGAGCCAGGCCCGGAACTGGCCGGTGAGAAGAAGGTCGATCAGGACAAAGCCGGTGATATCAGGCAGCGTGACGTTCTGGTCGATGCGGCCGGAGAACGGCAGCACCGGCCACAACACGCCGAACACGACGATCAGCAGCAGCGCCCACAGGAACGACGGCACCGATTGCAGCAGGGTGACGGCCAGGTCCGCCGCGGTCTCGCGCCGGCGCTTGTAGAGCACATAGGCCACCACCCCGCCCGGAATGCTGATCACGAGCGCCAGCAGCAGCGCCGACAGGGCGAGTTCAATGGTGGCCGGGATCGCGGACAACATGAGAGTAGTGACCGGCTGGCGAAAGTTGATGGAGTTGCCGAGGCTGCCGCGCGCGGCGTCCCACAGCCAGATCACGAACTGCGCCGGGACCGGCTTGTCGAAGCCCATCTGCTGGCGCAGCGCGGCGGAATCGGCGGCGGTGGCCGACGGCGGCAGCATCATGGCGAGCGGATCGACCGGCAACAGCCGAAGCACCACGAACACCACCAGCGACAGCAGCAGCAAGGTGGGGATCGCCACCAGGAGGCGGCGCACCACGATGGCGAAGGTCAGCTGCAGCATGGCATCAACATCGAACTCGGCCGCGGCGGTCGGGCGCGAGGCGCCGGATCACTTGTACCTGTATTCCACCGGCAGCACATAGCCGTTGTCGAATATCACCGGCTCCAGCGCCGATGTGTAGGCGATGGTGGCGACGGCCTGCAGCAGCGGGATCGCCCACGACTTTTCCGACGACTTCGACATTCAGCGCCTTGTAGCCGGCCATCCGTTTGGCCTCGTCGACTTCGGTCATCAGGCCGTCGATGCGCGGCGCCAGCGCCATGTCCTTCCAGGTGGCGAAGCGCAACCGCGGATCGAAGATGCGGCCAGCGTAGTTTTCAGGATCGCCGGTGCCGTTGGCCCAGCTATAGAGCAAAACGCCCGGCAGCTTGCCGTTCTGCGCCGCCTCGATCAGCTTGGCCGGCGTGGTTTCCTCGATGGTGGCGTTGATGCCGACGGTCTTCCACATCTGGGCGATGGCGCGGGCCATGTCGAAGTCGTTGGGGAAGGTGCCGTTGGTGCTCAACAGGGTGATGGCCACCGGGTTGGAGGTGCTGTAGCCGGAGGCCGCAAGTTCGGCCACCGCCTTGGCCTTGTCGAACGGATAGTGGAAGTCGGCGACGTAGGACGGCGTGCCCTCGGGCGTCATCACCGAAATCGGCTTCGCCGCCCCGCCGTAGAACGCTTTCGACAGCGCGGCCGTGTCGATGGACAAATGCATCGCGGCGCGGACGTGGTCGTCCTCGAACGGCTTCACGTAGTTCGGAATCCGCATCATGTAGATTTCGGACGCCGGGTAGACGCTGGCGACGAGGCCACCGCCCTTGCCGGCCAGCCGCTGGATCTCGCGCATCGGCAACTGGGTGGCGAGGCCGGCGCGGCCGGATTCCACCAGGGCCACCCGCGCCGAAGGCTCCGGCACGATCTGGAAAATCACCTGCCTGATGGCGGGTGCGCCGCCCCAGTATTTGTCGAAGGCCTCCAGCACGATGCGCGAGCCGCGCTGGTGCTCGACCATGCGATACGGGCCGGCGCCGATCGGCCTGGCGTTGAAACCGTCGGCGCCGACCTGCGACATGTAGGCCTTGGGCACGATGTAGGCTGCCAGAAATGCCAGATAGATCGGCGCGGTGGGTGTCGGACGGCTGAACATGATCACGCCCCTGGTGGGCGATTGCACTTCGACATCAGCCAGGGTGTTGAGCATGCCGCCGACCAAAAGCTTCTTGTCGGCCTTGGGACGTTCGGACAGGCTGTACCTGACGTCGTCCATGGTGAGCCTGCTGCCGTCATGGAACAGGATGTCGTCGCGCAGCGTGATCTCGAGGCGCGTGGCCTTGTCATCGACCCACTTCCATTGCGTGACCTGGCGCGGCTGCAATTTGAGGTCATGGGAGTAGCGCAGCGGCGAGTCGAACACGGTCTCGTAGATGCATTGGATGGTCGGGATCGAGTTGGCGCCGGGATCCCAGGTCGGGATGTCGACCGGATAGGCAATCGACAGCGTGGACTTGTCGACGCTCTGGGCTTGGGCCAGATCGAAGGGCAGCATACCGCCAATGCCGGCCGCCATGGCGCCGAGCAGAAGCTTGCGGCGAACCACATCGTGGGAAGCGAGATCCCGGTCAGTCTCCGGAAAGATGCTCGGCGAAGCGATGGGCGCAGTCATGGTGGCGATCTCTCGATGTGGGTTGAACAGGAAGGGCCCGCGGATGAACGGGGCTGCGCACTTGTCCCGACGGTGCGGCGCAACGCCCGGTGGTCCGAGCGATGCAGACTTCGTGCCATGAAGCGCTCCACAATGAGGTTGCCAGCTTCGCCCGCTTGCGGCGGGCCAAAGTCCTGATTGCCATTGGCGACAAACAAAATACTGTATTCTTTTTGGATGCAAGCGGCTTGGTCACAAGGTCGAACGCGATCGCAACCGCAGGCCGAGCACCCGAACCATCGATCTTGAAAGGAACAGACTGAATGGGGCTGCATCCCCTCAAGGGTCCGAACCGGTTCAAGCTCGGCGTCTTCTCGGCCAACGCCGACGGCGGCCTCGCCATCACCGATGTGCCCGAGCGCTGGCGCGCCAGCTGGGACGATAACCTCAACGCGGTCGGCATTGCCGATCGGGCGGGGCTCGAGTTCTTTCTTCCGATCGCGCGCTGGCGCGGCTTCGGCGGCAAGAATCACGTGCGCGAGTGGTCGTTCGAGACCTTCACCTGGGCCGCCGGCCTCGCTGCCGTGACCGAACAGATCAGCCTGTTCATGACGGTGCACGTGCCGATCGTGCATCCGGTCTACGCCGCCAAGGCGCTGGCCACCGTCGATCACATCAGCGGCGGCCGCGCCGGGCTCAATATCGTGTGCGGCTGGAATCCGCAGGAGTTCGCCATGTTCGGCACCAAGGTAGGTGAAGACGCCTATGGACAGGCCGCCGAATGGGCTCACATCATCGAGCGCTGCTATGGCAACGACCAGCCGTTCGACTTCGAGGGCAAATATTATTCGCTCAAGGGCGTGGTGAGCCGGCCCGCCAGTCTGCAGTTGCCGCGGCCGCTGACGATGAACGCCGCCTTCGGTCCACCCGGCCGCGACTTCGCCGCCAGGCACTGTGATTTCCTGTTCTCGCCGTTCTCCAACATCGAGGACGGCCGCAAGCACGTCACCGACATCGGCGAGCGGGCGCGGCGGCAGGGCCGCGAGGTCGGCATCTACACGGTCTGCCACGTGGTGGCGCGCGAAACCCAGCGCGAGGCCGAGCAATATTACGAACGCTATGCGGTGACGCAGGCCGACCATGCCGCGGTGGACAACCACATGGCCCAGAAGAAGGAGTTTTCAAACTCCCACGACAAAAGCGCGTTCGATCTTTACCGCAAGCGCTTCGCCGGCGGCGCCGGCACCTACCCGCTGGTCGGCACGCCGGAGAAGATCGTCGAGGACCTGGTGAAGATTGCCGACCAGGGCTATGCCGGCGCGGCGCTGAGCTTCGTCAACTACAGCTACGAACTGCCGTTCTTCTGCGACCGCGTGCTGCCGCTGATGCGGCAGGCCGGCCTGCGGGTGTCGTGACGGACCGGCCATGACACCCGCCGATGCGCAAACCGCGCGAACCGATCGGGCGTTCGTCCAGACCCGCTCCGGACGACTGCACATCGCAACCTCAGGGCAAGGCTTTCCGGTGCTGCTGCTGCATCAGACGCCGCGGTCGTGGGATGAATACCGCGACGTGCTGCCGCTGTTGGGCAGGCGTTATCGCGCCATCGCCATGGACACCGTCGGCTTTGGCGACTCGCAGCCGCTGCCGTGGGAGGACAACACGATCGAGCGATGGGCGGAGGCGGCGTTCGATCTGTTGGACGCGCTCGGCATCGGCCGCGCCGCGGTGGCCGGCCATCACACCGGCGCGGCGATCGCACTGGAGATGGCCGCCAGCCGGCCCGAGCGGGTGGCCGCGCTGGTGCTTTCATCGTGTCCGTTCGTCGACGCGGCGCGGCGCGCCGACCACCATGGCCGGCCGGTCATCGACGAGGTGACGCGCCGGGCGGGCGGCGAGCACCTGACCGAGTTATGGCAGCGGCGCCAGCCGTTCTACCCGCCAAACGATACGGACCTGCTGGAGCGGTTCATGGTGGACGCGCTGAGAGCCGGCGATCTCGCCGTCGAAGGCCATCGCGTGGTCGGCCGCTACCCCATGGAGCGGCGCGCCCCGCTGGTCACAAGCCCGACCCTGGTGCTGGGCGCGACCGACGATCCGCACGCCTATCCGGCCGCGCCGCGGGTGGCACAGGCGATTGCCGGCAGCCGGCGCCTGGATATCCCGGGCGGGATGGTGCCGTTGCCGGACCAGATGCCGGCAGCCTTTGCCGGGGCCGTCGCGGACTTCATTGCGGACACCGTCGGCATACCCTAACCAGCACATCATCGGTTCCCACGGCGGAACAAAAACCTAGCCATGCCTATGCCGCAGGGCGGCATGTCTTTAACCGGCCATGATTTATTCATAAGCTTGCTTATTATATCCCAAGCTTATGGAGTGGCCGATGCCCCGAACCGGGCAGATCAACGTCGATTTCCTGTTTGCGCTGTTTGAATTGCAGCGAATGCTGCGGCTCTACGCCGACAAGCAGGCGCGCCGCTATGGCCTGACCCGCGCCCAATGGGCGGTGCTGGCCAGGGTGGAGCGCACCGAGGGGCTGAAACAGACCGAAATCGCCGAGACCATGGAAATGCAGCCGATCACCCTGACCCGGCTGATCGACAAGCTGTGCGAGGCCGGCCTGATCGAGCGCCGCAGCGACGACAGCGACCGCCGCGTCAACCGCCTGTACCTGACCGAGGCGTCGCGGCCGCTGATGGCCAAGCTTGCGGTGATGAAGGGCGAAATCACCCAGACCGCGCTCGCCAGCTTGAGCGTGGCCGACACCCATCGCCTGGTCGATGAGCTCGAAACCATCAAGGACAATGTCCGCGAAGCACTGCAAGGCGCCGGACCGCCCCAAAAAATCAAGGAACCGCGTTATGGCTGAACCCGTCCTGAAATTCCCGCCCGAGCAGAAGGGCGACCGGCCGGAGAAGCCGTCCACGGCATCGGCGCCGCGGCGAACGCGGAAGGGTTTCCTGCGCCGTTACCGCCGCCCCCTGCTGCTGGTGGTGCTGCCGATCGTCGCCTTGATCGGCGGCGTGGCGTTTTATCTGACGGGCGGCCGTTACGTCACCACCGACGACGCCTATGTCGGCGCGCAGAAAGTTCTGATCACCCCGGAAATCTCCGGCAAGGTCGCCACGATCGTGGTGCGCGAGGGCCAGCACGTCAAGGCGGGCGACGTCCTGTTCAATATTGATCCGGTGCCGTTCCGCCTCACCCTGCAGCAGGCCAAGGCGAACCTCGACACCGCCAGGACCAACTACGACAACCTCGTCAGCAATCTCAAGATCTACGGCCAGATGGTCGATCTGGCGCAGCAGGGCGTCGACTTCAAGCAGCGCGACGTCGAGCGCAAGGCCTCGCTGGTCAAGAGCAATGCCGGCTCGCAGCTCGACCTCGACAATTCGGCGACCTCGATGGTCACCGCGCGGGCTCAGCTCGAACTGATCAAGCAGCAGATCTCGACCGCCAGGAACCAGCTGCTCGGCAATCCCGACCTGCCGCTGGAAGAGTTTCCGCCCTATGCCCTGGCCAAGGCGGCGCTGGACCAGGCCCAGCGCAATCTCGACAACACCGTGCTGAAGGCGCCGATCGACGGCACCGCGACCCAGGTCGACAACATCCAGCTCGGCCGCTTCGTCGCCGCCGGCACGCCGATCCTGAGCGTGATGGACGACGCCAAGCCCTGGGTCGACGCCAATCCGAAGGAATCCGACTTCACCTATGTCGCGGTCGGCGAGCCCGTCACCATCGAGATCGATGCGTTTCCTGACCATGTCTTCAAGGGCACGGTGGGCTCGCTGAGCCCGGGCACCGGCGCGCAATTCGCGATCCTGCCGCCGCAAAATGCCACCGGCAATTTCGTCAAGGTGGTGCAGCGGGTGCCGGTGCGGATTGCGCTCGATCCCAACGACAGGATGGTGGCGAAGCTCAAGGCCGGCATGAGCTCGTACGTGTCGATCGACACCGGTCATCGCCGCTCGCTCAGCGCCCTGCTCGGCCTCGCGCCAGCGGTCGCGGCGCAGGATTGACGGACATGACGACGCTTGCGGCAGCCCCGGTTGCGGTTCCCGGCCTGCGCCGGAACATGGTGACAATCTGCGCCATGACCGCGACCATCATGCAGGCGCTCGACACCACCATCGCCAACGTCGCTTTGCCCTACATGCAGGGCTCGCTGTCGGCATCGCAGGACCAGATCAACTGGGTGCTGACCTCCTACATCGTCGCCGCCGCCATCATGACCGCGCCGGTCGGCTGGATCGCCAACCGGTTCGGCCGCAAACGCATCTTCATCGCCTGCTCGGCCGGCTTCACCATTGCCTCTGTCATGTGCGGGCTTGCCCAGGACATCAACCAGATGGTGCTATTCCGGCTGCTGCAGGGCGTGTTCGGCGCGGCGCTGGTGCCGCTGTCGCAGGCGGTGATGCTCGACACCTATGCATTGCATGAGCGCGCCAAGGCCATGTCGATCTGGGGCATGGGCGTGATGCTGGGGCCGATCATGGGCCCGTCGCTGGGGGCCTGGTTGACCGAGACCTATTCCTGGCACTGGGTGTTCTTCGTCAACCTGCCGTTCGGCATCGTTACCGTGCTCGGCCTGCTCGCCTTCATGGACGAGACCAAACCCAACCTCGAGCTGCGGTTCGACTGGTTCGGTTTCCTGGCGCTCGCGGTCGGGATCGGATCGATGCAGCTCGCGCTCGACCGCGGCGAGCAGCTCGGCTGGCTGGAATCCGACGAAATCATCATCGAGGCCATCGTCTCGATGGCCGGCTTCTATTATTTCTTCGCGCACTCGTTCACCACCGCAAAGCCCTTCATCCAGTTCGCCATCTTCAAGGACCGTAATTTCGTCAGCGGCTGCGTGTTCATGGCGGTGATGGGCCTCGTGCTTTATTCGACCATGGCGCTGTCGTCGCCCTATCTGCAGAACGTGATCGGCTACCCGATCCTGACCGCGGGCCTGCTGCTGGCGACCCGCGGCGCCGGCACCTTTGTCGCCATGATGCTGGTCGGACGCTTCATGAAATATGTCGAGGCGCGAACCTTGATCATCAGCGGGCTGGCGCTGATGTCGCTGTCGCTGTTCTTCATGACCGGATGGACCGATCAGACCGCGGTGACGTCCATCGTCGTCGTCAGCATCGCGCAGGGTTTTGGTCTTGGTCTCGTGTTCGTGCCGCTCTCGACGGTGGCGTTCCTCACCCTGCCCAACCATCTGCGCACCGACGGCACCTCGATGCTGACGCTGCTGCGCAATGTCGCGAGCTCGATCGGCATCTCGATCGTGATCTCGCAACTGACCGAGGGCGCGCGGCGGGTCTATGCGGTCCTGTCCGAGCACATCAACCCGTTCAACCATGCGCTGCAGATGCCCGATGTCAGCCGCATGATCGACCTCAATTCCGATACCGGCCGCGCCATGGCGGATGCGATGGTCGGCCTGCAGGCCCAGATCATCGCCTTCGCGCTGGACTATCAGATGGTCATGATCATCACGCTGTGCGCCATCCCGCTGACCATCATGATCGGCTCCAGCAAGGCGGCCTTGCGCAAGCAGAGCCAGGCGCCGGCGGACCATGCGGCGGTGATGGAGTAGAATTCGAGACGGCAGGGCGGATGGCGCAGCGCCAGTCCGCCCCGCACGACGGCGAAAAATCGCTGTCTTGCCGGATTACTTGAACAGGCAGTCTTCGACCGGCTCGGGTGGGCGTGCGTTGCAGGCCGGGTGGCAGACGGTTGCGCACAACACGCCCTCCCCGCGTTGAACACGGTCGGTCCGGCCTGTAGGCTCGGCGAATGTCAGGATTCGGCGATTACTTCTTCTGCGGGGTGGGCGGCAGCGGCATGGCTTCGCTGGCCTTGATCATCAAGGCGATGGGTGGCCGCGTCGAGGGGTCCGACCGGGCGCTCGATCAGGGCCGGACCAGCGACAAGTTCGCGTTCCTGAGCGAGCGCGGCGTGGTGCTGCACCCACAGGACGGCAGCGGCGTGCGTCGTCCGGACCAGATCGTGGTGACCTCGGCGGCGGTCGAGGAGACGGTGCCGGACGTCCAGGCGGCCCGCCGCACCGGCTCAACCGTCATCACCCGGGCACGGCTGCTCGCCGATCTGTTCAACCGCGCGCCCTGCAGCATCGGCGTCGCCGGGACCAGCGGCAAGTCCACCACGGTCGGTATGATCGGCTGGATCCTCGACCGCGCGGGCAGGAATCCGACCATCATGAACGGCGCGGTCATGACCAATTTCGTGACGCGCGAGATGCCGTTCGCCAGCGCCCGCATCGGCGACAGCAAAATCTTCGTCAGCGAAATCGACGAAAGCGACGGCTCGATCGCGCACTTCGAACCGAAGATCGCCCTCGTCAACAACATCTCGCTCGACCACAAATCGCTCGACGAATTGCGCAGCCTGTTTCGCGGCTTCACCGCCAAGGCGGCAACGGTCGTGCTCAATCTCGACAACGCAGAGACCGCGGTGCTGGCCGGCGAACTGAAGGCAGACCGGAGGGTGACCTGCAGTCTCACCGACAAGTCGGCCGATCTCGTCGCCTCATCGCCGGTGCTCGCGCCCGCCGGCGTCGCGTTCCAGGTGACCGCGCGCGGGCGCGGCGAAACCGTCGCGGTCGACCTCAAGGTGCCCGGGCTGCACAACGTCTCCAACGCCATGGCGGCGCTCGGCGCCGCCATGGCCTACGATGTACCGCTCGCCGAGGCCGCCGCGCATCTCGGCTCGTTTTCCGGCATTCGCCGCCGGCTCGAGGTGGTCGGCACGGCGGACGGCGTCACCGTGATCGACGACTTCGCCCACAACCCCGACAAGATCGCGGCGACGCTGAAGACGCTGCGGGCATTTCCGGGCCGCCTGCTGGTCATGTTCCAGCCCCACGGTTTCGGACCGCTGCGGCTGATGCGGCGCGAACTGGTCGACAGTTTCGCCGACGGACTCGGGGATGACGACCTGCTGGTGATGCCCGAGCCGGTTTATTTCGGCGGCACGGTGGAGCGCAGCGTAACCAGCGGCGATATTGCCGCCGACATCGCCGGGCGCGGCCGCCAGGCGCTCGCGCTCGGCGATCGTGCCGCTTGCGGCGACGCGCTGCTCGACATCGGTCCGCCCCGGCGACCGCATCGTCGTGATGGGCGCGCGAGACAATTCACTGTCGGAATTTGCGCGCGGGCTCGTTCAGGGACTGGCGGCGCGGCTTCCTTGACGTGACTCTGCGCTCTGCTTCAGTTGTCCTTAAGCCGCCCGACGTGGCTCGGTGTGCCGGGCACCAGGAAGACGCGGTACCATTCAAGGTCTTTTCTGACCGCAAGTTCTTGATCGCCAGGGCGTACGCTTTCGCCCTTGCTTGTCAGATCGACGCCGATGTTCTGTCCCGCAACATAGGCCGCATAATTCCCGTTCGGAATTTCCCCGGTGATTGATGCGTGCTGGTCTACGACCGATGAAACACAAACTCTTCCGGTTGAACATCGAAAGTGCACGCATGTAACGCGCTGCCATTCGTCGAAGAGCGGCGGTTGGTCTGACACATAGAGCTCGATCCAGTGGTCATTCAGGTCGGCCGCCGTGCCAACCATCCGAAAGGATGGATCACCAGCAAAGCCCTGGAGTACCTTCTCGGGCGTCCAGTTGTCTTCATCCGCGAGTGGCCTCGACAAGTCATCGCAAATGACAATCTGGTAGTGGCTCGCGAATACTCGCCCGGCTCCGAGCAGGACTTCAGCCATTCCTGGCCTCTCCCCTCACACCTCGAAGAACACCGTTTCGTCCTCGCCCTGCAGGCGCAGGTCGAAGCGGTAGACGCCGCTCTTGCCGCGCTTGGCGATCAGCGTGCCGCGGGAGAACACCGCCACCAGAACCAGCGAAGCGAGAGCGACGCATCGAACAGCTGCTCCGATGACCCCCGACCTGCGAAACAATCACAGCGCACCTTGCGTGAAAAAATCCACGGCGGAACGCCGCTGTGGATTGGGGCGCCGGCCCTATCCGGCCGCGAACTGCTGCTCCATACCGTGGAGCACCTGATAGCAGGGCAACACCTGGGCAACGCTCGAATTCGGCTCGCGACCTTCGCGAATGGCGGCAAAGAACTCGCGATCCTGCAGCTCGATCCCGTTCATCGACACGTCGACCCTGGAGACGTCGATCTTCTCTTCCTTGCCGTTCACCAGATCGTCGTAGCGCGCGATGTAGGTGCCAGTGTCGCCAATGTAGCGGAAGAAGGTGCCAAGCGGCCCATCATTGTTGAAGGACAGACTGAGCGTGCAGATCGCGCCGCTCTGCGCCTTGAGCTGGATCGACATGTCCATCGCGATCCCGAGCACCGGATGAATCGGTCCCTGGACCGCGTTGGCCTTAACGATCGGCGAGCGGGCCTGGTAGGCGAACAGATCCACGGTGTGCGCCGCATGGTGCCACAGCAGGTGGTCGGTCCAGCTGCGCGGCTGGCCGAGCGCATTCATGTTGGAGCGGCGGAAGAAGAATGTCTGCACATCCATCTGCTGGATGTTGAATTCCCCGCCGACGATCTTCTTGTGCACCCACTGATGGCTGGGGTTGAAGCGGCGGGTATGACCGCACATGGCGACCAGCCCAGTTTGCTTCTGCAGATCGACGACGGCCTGGGCATCGCGCAAGCTATCGGCCAGCGGAATCTCGACCTGGACATGCTTGCCGGCTTTCATGCACGCGATCGATTGCGCCGCATGCATTTGCGTGGGCGTGCAGAGGATGACGGCATCGACGTCGGGAAGCGCCAGACTGTCGGCAAGCTCCGTCGAAACATGCACGATGCCATATTTGGCGGCTACTTCCCGGGTCGGCTCGAGCCTGCGGCCAACCAGCGAGACGACCTCGACGCCGTCGATATTTTTGATGCCGTCAAGATGCTTGATACCGAACGCGCCGGCACCCGCAAGGGCAACCTTGATGGTTTTGGCCATATCAGTTGTTCTCCAGGATCAGGTGGCCGACGGCGGTATTGCTGGCGGGCACATGGTAGAAGCGGTGCCGCACCGTCGGCTTCTTGCCTCCAGCGACGTCATTCATGGCGCCGCGCGCGATCAGCCACATCACCAGTTCGATGCCCTCGCTGCCGGCTTCGCGCACATATTCGATGTGCGGCTTGGCGGCGAGGTTTTCCGGATCCGAGATCAGGCTGTCGAGGAAGGCGGTGTCCCACTCCTTGTTGATCAGCCCGGCGCGCGGTCCCTGCAACTGATGGCTCATGCCGCCGGTGCCCCAGATCTGCACGTTGAGCGGTTCGTCGTAGGATTCGATCGCCTTGCGGATCGCCTTGCCGAGCATGAAACAGCGTCGGCCCGACGGTGCCGGATACTGCACGACGTTGACCGCGAACGGAATTATCGGGCAGGGCCAGGCCTGCGGCTGGCCGCACATCAGACTAAGCGGGACGGTGAGGCCGTGGTCGATGTCCATCTTGTTGACGATGGTCAGGTCGAAATCATCCTGGATCACCGACTGCGCGATGTGCGCGGCTAGTTTCGGATGGCCGATCACCTTCGGCACCGGGCGCGGACCCCAGCCCTCGTCGGCCGGCATGAATTCGGCCGCCGTGCCGATTGCAAAGGTCGGAATTATGTCCAGGCTGAATGCATTGGCATGGTCGTTATAGACCAGGAAGATGACGTCCGGCTTCTGCTCTTTGAGCCATTTCTGGGAAGGTTCGTAGCCTTTGAACACAGGCTGCCAATATGGTTCGCCGGTCTTGCCGAGATCGATCGCGGCGCCGACCGCCGGCACGTGCGAGGTGTAAACGCTGGCGGTGATACGGGCCATTATTTCTTCTCCCCTGTGTAACGGTTGCCTTCGACCGGACGGCCGCCACTCACCATCATGTTTCGATATTCTTCCTCGCTCATGCCGGTCATGCTGCCGGCCATCTGCTGGAAGCTCTTGCCGTCGGTCGCGCCGATCTTGGCGAGGAAGTAGATGTTGCCGCCGAGGGCGATGCAACGATTAAGGTCGCGCGCCAGCACCGCCTGCTTCTGATCCTCGCTCATCGGCCATTCGTCGAGATAGGCGCGCTCGTTCGCCTTGAAGCGCGCGCGGTTCTCGGCCTTCATCAGCGACATGCAGAACTGGTTCAGGTGATAGCCCTGACGCGACATGTCGGCGTCGAAGATCGTGGTGCCGGGTACGTCCATATAGGGTTTGTCGAGTGACATGGTTTGCCTCCTCAGGATTGTTCGGGCCAGTAAAGACGCATCGGATTGTCGACCAGGAGCTTGCGCTGCAGTTCGGGCGTGGTCGCGATGTGCGGGATGAAATCGACCAGCAGGCCGTCGTCCGGCATGTGGTGCTTCAGGTTGGGATGCGGCCAGTCGGTACCCCACAGCACGCGATCGGGGAAGATTTCCACGATGCGCCTGGCGAATGGGATAACATCGCGATAGGCGTTCCGCTCGCCGTCCAGCGCCGGCGGACCCGAGACCGACAGCCGTTCCGGACAGCTGACCTTGGACCAGACATTGCGGTGTTCCGCCATGAACTTCACCAACAGTTCAAACTCGGGGCCATTGACCGGCTTGGTGACGTCGGGCCGTCCCATATGGTCGACGACGACCGTGGTGGGCAGCGCGGTGAAGAAGTCCCATAGTTCGGGCAGGTCCACCGCCTCAAAATAGATCACGACGTGCCAGCCCAGCTTGTCGATGCGGCCGGCGATCTCGATCAATTCTTCCTTGGGAGTGAAATCGACCAGACGCTTGACGAAATTGAAGCGGACGCCGCGCACGCCGGCATCGTGCATCGCCCGAAGTTCGGCATCGGTGACGCTGCGCTTGACGGTGGCGACGCCGCGCGCCCTGCCACCGGAATGCACCAGTGCATCGACCATCGCGCGGTTGTCGGCGCCGTGGCAGGTCGCCTGCACCACCACATTGCGGGCAAAACCCAGATGATCGCGCAGCGCGTAGAGCTGCTGCCGCGACGCATCGCACGGCGTATATTTCCGTTCCGGCGCGTAGGGATACTCGGCGCCCGGACCGAACACGTGGCAGTGCGCGTCCACGGCACCGGCCGGCACCCTGAAGCGGGGCTTCGAAGGACCGGCATACCAATCGAGCCAGCCGGGGGTCTTGTGGAATTCCATCGTGTCACTCATTTCGTCGACTTGATTGTGGCCATGATCCGGTGGGCGCCGATCTTCACGCCGTCCTTGCGCGGATCCTCGACGGGAATCTTCCCTGCTTCGCCACAACCGGCGATCCCGACATGCCATTGGTTGGAAGCGAGGGACATGGCGATCAATCGATATATCTGAGGCCGGCCTTCGCCAGCGGCTCGCGCATCTTGTACATGTCCAAGCCTAGCACGCCTTCCGCCAGCCTGGCGCGCTTCTCGCCCTCGTTGGCCTCGCGCGCTGCCGCGGCGTCCGCCGCCTGATGTGCGATCGCGGCGGGGACGACGACGACGCCGTCGGCATCGGCGACCACCACGTCACCCGGATTCACCAGGACGCCGGCGCAGACCACCGGAATGTTCACCGAGCCAAGCGTTGCTTTCACGGTGCCTCGCGCGCTGATCGCCCTGGAAAACACCGGGAATTGCATCTCGATGAGGTCCTTTACGTCGCGCACGCCACCATCGATGATCAGGCCCTTGGCGCCGCGGGCGCGATAGCTGGTCGCCAGCAGATCGCCGAAGAAACCGTCGGTGTTCTCCACCGTGCAGGCAGCGACCACGACGTCGCCCGGCTCAATCTGTTCGGCCGCCACGTGCATCATCCAGTTGTCGCCCGGCTGCAACAGCACGGTGACCGCGGTTCCGCAGGCATGAGCGCCGGCGTGGATCGGCCGCATATAAGGCTGCATCAGGCCGACGCGGCCCATCGCCTCGTGGATGGTGGCGACGCCGAAGCGCCGACAGCTTCTCGACCGCGGCCTTGTCGGCGCGAACGATGTTGCGCTTGACGACGCCGAGATCGTTCATCGGGATAGGCATGGTCACTTCCCTTTCGCCTTCAGGGCCGCATCAAGGCGGGGGAACACGCGGCGCGCGTTGCCTTCGTATACCTTGTGCTTGTCTTGCGCACTGAGGATGGTCGAGGCGTCGATGTAGCGCTTGGTATCGTCGTAGTGGAATCCAGTTTCGGGATCAATCCCGCGCACCGCGCCGATCATTTCACTGGCGAACAGGATGTTATCCACCGGGATCACCCTGGTCAGAAGGTCGATACCGGGCTGGTGATAGACGCAGGTGTCGAAGAAGATGTTGTGCAGCAGATGATCCTTGAGCAGGGGCTTTTTCAGCTCCTGCGCCAGCCCGCGGAACCGCCCCCAGTGATACGGCACTGCCCCGCCGCCATGCGGAATCAGGAATTTCAGCGTCGGAAAATCCTTGAACAGATCCGCGGTCAGGCACTGCATGAAGGCCGTGGTGTCGGCGTTCAGATAATGCGCGCCTGTTGTGTGGAAGCAGGCGTTGCAACTGGTTGAGACATGGATCATGGCGGGGATGTCGAGCTCCACCATCTTCTCGTAGATCGGATACCACTGCCGGTCCGACAGCGGCGGCGAAGTCCAGTGCCCGCCCGACGGGTCGGGATTGAGATTGATGCCGACGCAGCCATAGTCCTTGACGCATTTCTCCAGCTCGGGAATGCAGGTCTTCGGATCGACACCTGGCGATTGGGGCAGCATTGCTGCGCCGATGAAATGATCGGGAAACAGCTTGCTGACGCGCCAGCACAATTCATTGCAGATCGCGGCCCAGGCCGACGACACGTTGAAGTCGCCGATATGGTGCGCCATGAAACTGGCGCGCGGGCTAAAGATGGTGAGGTCGCTGCCGCGCTCCTGCATTTTCTTCAGCTGGTTTTCGACGATGCTCTCACGCAGCTCATCGTCGCTGATCTTGAGCTCGCTGACTTTGGGCTTGGCCGACGGATCCTTGATGCCCGCGATCTGCCGGTTGCGCCAATCCTCCAGCGCCTTCGGCGCTGTGGTGTAATGGCCGTGCACGTCGATGATCACTTAACCTCTCCTTCTGAGGAAGCAACTGGGTTCCCCGGGACTTCCTGAATTACGGGCTCCGTACGGTTCTGCCGCGACAGCCGGTGATTTCGGCGCCTACACCGATTCCCGGTACCATCACTTCGCCCCGCATCAACAGCCGTGCGGTGCGCAACAAGGCGGCGCGGATGACGTTTTGCAGATTGGCCGGATCGACCTCGATCTCGACCTGACATTCAAGGGTCCCTCGATTCAGAGCTCACCAGGTTGTTGCCCGGTGCCGCAGATCGCGACTCGGCGGCGCACTCTGATCAACCGCCGGCGCCTGAATTGCAGCGACCGTCGCTTGCACCAGATGTTCGATTGCATTGCCGGCATCGAATCCATCCGCGCCATCTCGCGACAGGCGAGAGACACGCTCCGGCATTACCAGCGTGTAATAAAGCGCCCCGAGAAGGAAATGACTGCGCCAGACAATTTCCGTGCGCGGGACATGCGGCAGGGTCTCGTGGATCGCATCGATGAAGGCGTGACTGGTATCGTCGAAGGTCTGCGCGATGATGCAGCGTGCAACTTCGTTGCCTTCAGCTGACATGACCGCGCGCAATCGCGTGAAGCGCGCGCCTCCGCCGGCGAGATCACTGCCAGAAGAAAATGCCGGCAGCACATAGGCGCGGACAATCGCCTCAAGCCTGTCCTGCAGATCGCGCACGCGCTTCGCGGCAGCCAACAATTCCGAGCGCCTGCGGTTCATCGGCCCGCAGTGACGACGGTAGATTTCCAGAAGCAGGCCGTCTTTGGTCTTGAAATGATAGGTCACGCTGCCCGGATTTGCGCCGGCGGCTTGCGCAACGTCCCGGATCGAGACCGCATTGAAGCCATTGGTCGAGAACAACTCCTCCGCGGCGCACAGGATTGCCTCGCGCAGATTCGGTTTGCGCGTCGCAGAAGCCTCGCCGGTATTTGCTCGATCGAGCATAAAAATTATACTAGTGTACAAAACATTCGGTCGTCAATGGAAATGGGGGCGGCTGGCCGGTGCTGGCCACGCCCGACCTCCTGCTGTTCACCAGCCAGCCGATTGTGCCGTTGACCGGTACATCGGAGGTTAAACGCCCGTCCGCCTTGTGCGCCGTCCTTTACGAAGAGGGATTTCTCGCGCGCGACGTCTTTTGCCTGGCGATGCATGGCTATCACGCGCCAATCGCAATTGAGGTTGCGCGGCTCGCGGCGAGCCAGGCCCGCTCGGGCACGGTGACGCCGCTGCCCGCCGATCCGATCGTTGAAGAGCTCCGCCGCTTGATGGAGCAATTTCGTCAGCAACGACCAATGCTGTTTTGCGCGCGGCCTTGAAGGAGACCGGTGGCAAGGTCGACGGCGCTTCACTGATCGCGGCCATGAAGGGCATGCAGTGGGAAAGCCCGCGTGGCCCGGGAAACCTGCGACGGGAAAGCGCCTAGTTCAGCTTCTCGATGGCCATGGCAACGCCCTGGCCGACGCCGACGCACATGGTGGCCAGCGCCAGCTTGCCGCCGCGCTTCTCCATGCCGTGCACCGCGGTCAACGCGAGGCGTGCCCCGCTCATGCCGAGCGGATGGCCGAGCGCGATGGCGCCGCCATGCGGATTGACGAAGTCGGCATCGTCCTTGACGCCAAGCTGGCGCAGCACGGCAATGCCTTGCGAGGCGAAAGCTTCATTGAGCTCGATCAAATCGAAATCGCTGATCTTCAAGCCCAGCCGCTCCATCAGCTTCTTCGTTGCCGGCACAGGCCCGATACCCATAATGCGCGGCGGCACGCCGGCCGAGGCGAGCCCGAGAATCCGCGCCCGCGGCGTCAGGCCGTGCTTCTTCACCGCGGCTTCCGAGGCCAGGATCATCGCCGCGGCGCCGTCATTGACGCCCGACGCATTGCCCGCCGTCACCGTGCCGGGATTGCGCACGATCGGCTTGAGCTTGGTCAGGCCCTCGAGCGTGGTTTCGGGGCGCGGATGTTCGTCCTTGTCGACCGTAATCGGGCCGGCCTTGCCACCGGGAGCCATGACCTGTGTGATTTCCTCGGCAAAATAGCCTGACGCGATCGCCGCACCGGCGCGCTGCTGCGAGCGGATGGCGAAGGCATCCTGGTCGGCGCGCGACACCTGGAACTCCTCGGCGACGTTCTCGCCGGTCTCGGGCATCGCATCGACGCCGTATTGCGCCTTCATCAACGGATTGATGAAGCGCCAGCCGATGGTGGTGTCGAAGATCTCCGCCGAGCGCGAAAATGCTTCCGGCGCCTTGCCCATCACGAACGGCGCCCGCGTCATCGATTCGACGCCGCCGGCAATGGCGAGGTCGATCTCGCCGGAACGGATGGCGCGACCGCCGGCACCGACCGCATCGAGGCCGGAGGCGCAGAGGCGGTTGAGAGTCTGGCCCGGAACCTGGTCCGGCAGGCCCGCCAGCAGCAGCGCCATCCGCGCTACGTTGCGGTTGTCCTCGCCGGCCTGGTTGGCACAGCCGAAATAGACCTCGTCCAGTGCCGACCAGTCCAGTTTCGGGTGCCGCGCCATCAGCGCCTTGATCGGCGTCGCCGCCAGATCGTCGGCGCGCACCTTGGCCAGCGCGCCGCCGAAACGGCCGATCGGGGTCCGCACGGCATCGCAGACAAATACATCGCGCATTGAAGTTCTCCCTGAATGCCGGCTGCGCCAGAACTGATCCGGTTTTAGGTAGGGACGCGCAGCAGGTCAAATGCTGGCTGCGGCGGCGTGCTTTCCCGGGACAGCAGGCCTGCCGTGAATATGCATTGCTTCTTGTGGAACACACCTAGGGTGGAAAACGTGCATGGCAGCAGGTATCCGGTAGGAACGGGCGGTAAAACTTTGTAGTTTCCGCCGCCATGACGATCCAGCAAGCCATCCCCGTGCCGCCCGAGTCCGCCGCTGCCGCGGAGGACACCGCGCGCGTATCGCCGATGATGGAGCAATATCTGGAAATCAAGGCGGCCCATCCCGGGCTGTTGCTGTTCTACCGGATGGGCGATTTCTACGAATTGTTTTTCGAGGACGCCGAGATCGCCTCGCGCGCACTCGGCATCGTGCTGACCAAACGCGGCCGGCACCAGGGCGCCGACATCCCGATGTGCGGCGTGCCGGTGGAGCGCTCGGACGACTACCTGCACCGCCTGATCGCCGCCGGACATCGGGTTGCCGTCTGCGAGCAGATGGAGAATCCGGCCGAGGCGAAGAAGCGCGGCAACAAGAGCGTGGTGCGCCGCGACGTGGTGCGGGTGGTGACGCCGGGCACCCTGACCGAAGACACCCTGCTTGACGCGCGGACCAACAACTACCTGCTGGCGATGGCGCGGGCGCGCGGCTCGTCCGGCACCGATCGCATCGGGCTCGCCTGGATCGACATTTCCACCGCGGAATTCATCGTCACCGAAATCGGCTTCGGCGAAATCGCGGCCACGCTGGCACGGATCAACCCCAACGAGGTCATCGTCACCGACGCGCTCTATGGCGATGCCGAACTCGGCCCGTTGTTGCGCGAATTGCCGGCGGTGACGCCCTTGACCCGCGACGTGTTCGACGGCTCGACCGCCGAGCGGCGGCTGTGCGACTATTTCGCCGTCGCCACCATGGACGGCCTGAGCGCGATGTCACGGCTGGAGGCGACCGCCGCCGCCGCCTGCGTCACCTATATCGACCGTACGCAAGTGGGCAAACGGCCGCCGCTATCGCCGCCGGCCCGCGAAGCCACCGGCACCACCATGGCGATCGATCCCGCCACCCGCGCCAACCTCGAGCTGACGCGGACGCTGGCCGGCGAGCGGCGCGGCTCGCTGCTCGACGCCATCGACGGCACCGTCACCGCGGCGGGCTCGCGGCTGTTGGCGCAGCGGCTGGCGGCACCGCTCACCGACAGTGCCGCAATCGCGCGGCGGCTCGACGCGGTGGCGACCTTTGTCGCCGATCCGGCCGCACGCGACGACATCCGCACAGCGCTACGCACCGCGCCGGACCTGTCGCGGGCGCTGGCGCGGTTGTTGGTGGGCCGCGGCGGGCCGCGCGACCTCGCCGCCTTGCGCGACGGCATCCTGGCCGCCGACCAGGCACTGGCGCGGCTTGCGCAGATCGAAACGCCGCCGCAGGAGATTGCGGCTGCGATGGAAGCGCTGCGCCGTCCGTCGCGCGATCTTGCCGGCGAATTCCAGCGCGCGCTGGCCGAACA
This sequence comes from uncultured Alphaproteobacteria bacterium, assembly GCA_963710235.1. Lineage (GTDB taxonomy): Bacteria > Pseudomonadota > Alphaproteobacteria > Rhizobiales > Xanthobacteraceae > Bradyrhizobium. Next base: position 292,814 of record CAVPZI010000003.1, on the reverse strand, counting down.
ATTGCCGCTGATCAAGCGCGACGGCGGTTTCGTGCGCGAAGGTTACGAGGCCGCGCTGGACGAGACCCGCAGCCTGCGCGATGCCTCGCGCCTGGTGGTGGCGGCGATGCAGGCGCGCTACGCCGATGACACCGGCGTCAAGGGCCTGAAGATCCGCCACAACAACGTGCTCGGCTATTTCGTCGAGGTGACGGCGCAGCACGGCGACAAGCTGATGGCGCCGCCGCTGAATGCGACCTTCATCCATCGCCAGACGCTGGCGGGCCAGATTCGCTTCACCACCGCCGAGCTTGGCGAGATCGAAGCCAAGATCGCCAATGCCGGCGACCGTGCGCTCGGGCTCGAACTCGAGATTTTCGAGCGGCTGTCGGCAATGGTCGCCGGGGCGAGCGAGGACCTGCGCGCCGCCGCCCACGCGTTTGCGCTGCTCGACGTCGCAACCGCGCTGGCCAAGCTTGCGGTTGACGACACTTATGTGCGGCCCGAGGTCGATACCTCGCTCGGCTTCGCCATCGAGGGCGGCCGGCATCCGGTGGTCGAACAGGCGCTCAAGCGCGACGGCCAGCCGTTCATCGCCAATGCCTGCGACCTGTCGCCCGCGCCTGGCCAGAAGTCTGGCCAGATCTGGCTAATCACCGGCCCGAACATGGCGGGCAAATCCACCTTCCTGCGCCAGAATGCGCTGATCGCGCTGTTGGCGCAGATCGGCAGTTTCGTGCCGGCCAAGCGCGCCCGGATCGGCATCGTCGACCGGCTGTTCTCGCGGGTCGGCGCCGCCGACGATCTGGCGCGCGGCCGGTCCACCTTCATGGTGGAGATGGTGGAGACCGCCGTCATCCTCAACCAGGCGTCGGAGCGCGCGCTGGTGATCCTCGACGAAATCGGCCGCGGCACCGCGACCTTCGACGGCCTGTCGATCGCCTGGGCGGCGATCGAGCACCTGCACGAGGCCAACCGCTGCCGCGCGCTGTTCGCCACGCATTATCATGAGCTCACGGCGCTTTCGGCGAAACTGCCGCGGCTGTTCAATGCCACCGTGCGGGTCAAGGAGTGGCATGGCGACGTGGTGTTCCTGCACGAGGTGTTGCCGGGTTCGGCCGACCGCTCCTACGGCATCCAGGTCGCCAAGCTTGCCGGGCTGCCGGCCTCGGTGGTGGCGCGGGCCAAATCGGTGCTGGCGAAACTCGAGGCGCAGGACCGCGGCCAGACCGCCCGCGCGCTGGCCGACGACTTGCCGCTGTTCGCGGTGCCCTCGCGCGCTGCCGCCGAACCGACACCGCCGAGCGAGGCCGAGCAGCTGATCGCGGCGCTGGCGGCGCTGCATCCCGACGAGATGTCGCCGCGCGATGCGCTGGAAGCGCTGTATGCGCTGAAGGCGAAACTGCCGAAGAAATAGTCTACTTCGCCCGCACGAACCGTCGCCGGCTCAGTCCCCACAGCACCAGGTTCCAGGCGATGCAGGTCGCGAGCGCGAGGCAGAGCGCGATCGTCGAGCCGAAAGGCGTCGCGGCAATCTGCAGCACCGCGATGCCGGTGCCGAAGCCGAGCAGCCCCCAGCCGCCATTGGCGATCACCGCGGCGGTCGGCGGGCCGCCGATGCGCGCGTGCAGGATCAGCATCAGGCTGGTGAACACGGCCGGAAACAGCGCGATGATACCGCTCACCTTCGGCCCGACCCAGCCCGACAGCGTGACGACGGTGGCGACCACGGTCGCCACCAGGGAGGCGCGCAGCGGGACGTCGTACCAGCGCCGCGCGATCGGCGGCATCCGGACGGCGCGAAAGCGCCGCATCAGCGGCAGGCAGATCGCAAACGCCACCGCGTTGACGAGCACGCCCGATGCGAACGACCATTGCGTCATCCTGACCAGGGTGGCGAGCGAAAGCCAGACCACGACGGCAGCGCCGACGCTGACCCACAGGCTGTGGCGCTGTGCCAGCACGACGTAAGTCAGGCTGAGAAAGATCGTTGCCGCATTGATCGGCAGGCTTGCCAGCGCGCTCTGGGCAATGAACGCCGCATCGTGATCGACCGCCAGAAACACGTAGGACGGCCCCGCCGAAATCGGCAGCGTCGCCACCAGCGCACCGATCACCGGCCCCGAACGCTCGGTGATGATCGACGCCGTGACCACGAACGCGGCGGTGATCGCCATGCGCACGATCAGCAGCAGGAGGAAGGTAAGTTCGGGAGACATTTTTTTGTTTCTTCATCATGCCCGGGCTTGCCCCGGGCATGATAAACAGGATCCTCACACCCGCTGCATCGACACCGAAACCTTGGGGCCGTTCTTGATGGTCTGGTAGACCACGCAATAGCGCTCGGTGAGTTTCAGCAGGAGATCGAGCTTGTCTTGCGGGGCGTCGGTGCCGACGTCGAAGCGCAGGCGGATTTCGGCAAAGCCGACCGGAGCCTCCTTGTCGACCCCCAGCGTGCCGCGGAAATCGAGATCGCCTTCCGCGGACACGTTGCCGGTCTTCAGCGGCACCTCGATGGCGGTCGCAACCGACTTGAGCGTGACACCGGCGCAGGCCACCAGCGCCTCCAGCAGCATGTCGCCGGAGCATAGTTCGAGGCCGGAGCCGCCAGTGGCGGGATGCAGGCCGGCCACCGCCAGCGCGCGGCCGGTTTCCACCTTGCAGGCGATGCCCTCGTTCTCGATCGAGCCCTTGGCCTTCAAGGTGATGAAGGCGGCCTTCGGATCGGACTTGTAGCGCTCCTTGATCGGGGCCTGGGTGGCGCGAAGTTCGGCGGCGTCCATGGTGTTGTCTCCGGACTGATTGGGGCTGATGAACAGAGTTCGGATATAGTGGGCGACGGGTGCGGTGTCACCACCACATGGCTTCGCCGGCGGTCGATTTCGCCTCCGCATCGGGCACGCTGCGGTCGAGCGAGCGATCGAGCGCCGTCAGCACGCGACGCTTGAAGGAATCGAACAGCGGCGAGTTGCGGTCACGCGGCCGCGCCAGGTTGATGGTGATGTGCTCGAACAGGCGGCCCGGCCGCGGCCGCATCACCAGCACCCGGTCCGCCAGCACCACCGCTTCGTCGACATCGTGGGTCACCAGCAGCAGCGTCGGCCGGGTATCGGCCCACAGGTCCAACAGATGATCCTGCAGGTCGCGGCGGGTGAAGGCGTCGAGCGCGGAGAACGGCTCGTCGAGCAGCAGCACTTCGGGCCGCGGCACCAGCGCCCGCGCAATCGCCACCCGCTGCGCCTGGCCGCCCGACAATTCGCGCGGCCACGCGTCGGCCTTGTCGGCGAGGCCGACCCGCACCAGCGCGGTGGCGACACGCTGGTCGCGTTCCTGTCGCGGCCGGTCGGAAAGCCCAAAGCCGATGTTGTCGGCGACGCTCAGCCACGGCAACAGCCGCGGTTCCTGAAAGATGATGCCGATTTTTTCGTGCGGCGCCAAAATCGCGATGTCGTCGAGGACGACGCTCCCGGTGCTGGCGCGGTCCAGCCCGGCGATGGCGCGCAGCAAGGTCGACTTGCCGCAGCCCGACCCGCCGATGATGGCGACGATTTCGCCCCGGCCGATTTCGGCCGAAAAACGCTCCAGCGCATGAACCCCGTTGGGATAGGTCTTGCCGACCCGCTCCAGCTTCAGCATCAGGCGTCTCCGCGCTGGCGACCGAAAGCGTCCTGCCAGCGCAACAGCGGCGCTGCGCCGATCTCGATCAGCCAGTCGGTGGCCTTGCCGAGAATGGCGAAGATGACGATGGCCGCCAGGATCTGTGCCGGTTTGCCGAGCTGCTGGCCGTCGATCAACAGATAGCCGACCCCCTCGGATGCGCCCATGAATTCCGCGGCCACCACGAACATCCAGCCGAGGCCAAGACCGACCCGAAGCGCGACCACATAGGCCGGCAGCACCGCGGGCAGCAGGATGCGCCGGATCATCGCCGGTCCGCTCAGGCGGAAAGCGCGGCCGACCTCGACGATCTTGCGATCGACCGACAGGATCGCGCCCATGACGCCGAGATAGACCGGGAAAAATACCCCGGCTGCGATCAGCGCGATCTTCGAGGTTTCGAAAATGCCGAGCCACAGGATGAACAGCGGTATCCAGGCAATCGACGGTATCGCGCGCAGCGCCTGCACGGTCGGATCGAGCAGGGCCCGCGCCAGCCCCCAGTAACCCGAGATAGCCCCGAGCACCGTGCCGGCAATGACGCCTAGGCCGAACCCCGCGGCCATGCGCATCAGCGTCGCCATGATATGCCGCGCCAACTCGCCGCTCTTCGCCAGTTCGACAATGGTTGCGAACAGCCTCGAGGGGGGCGGCATCAGCCGGCCGGTAGACAGCCCGGACCAGACGATGATTTCCCAGATCAGCGCCAGCCCCACCGGCAACAGCAGCCCCAGCGCCGGGCGCGCAAACCGCCGCCAGCGCGCAGGCGGCGCGGCGCTCTCGACTTCATCGGCCTGTGCGTGGGCAACCGTATCCAGCGTCATGGCGCTAGCAAAACCGCGTCTGGCGGCAGATTGCAAGGTGCTGAATGGGATGATGCGCTTACCGCATCGCGGGACCTTTTCCCTCTCGCCTTGTGGGACCCACAAGGGGAGAGGGGAAGAGAGCAACACCACCCGTCAATTGGTCGGCAGCGGAACCTGGTCGTCGATCAGGGCATCGACCGCGGCCTTGACGTCGGTCTTGGCCTCGATCACGCCGGCCTGCTGCAGGGCGAGTCCGGCGGCCAGGATCGACTCGCGCTGCGGCGCACCGATCCGGCTGTGGGTGAGTTCGGTGCGTTCCTTGAGCTGCTTGTCGACCACGTTGTCGGGCAGCTTGGTGACGCCGATGAAGGCCTTCTTTAGCTCGTCGTAGTTGGCGAGCGAGTATTTTCGCGCCTCTTCATAGACCGCGAGCACGCGGCGGACGATTTCGGGATTGTCCTTCAGGAACTGCTCGCGGACATTGAGAATGCCCCAGGTGTTGGCGGCGGGATTGCGGAAGAACAGTTTGGCGCCGTCCTCGATTTCGGCCTGCGCCATCATCGGATCGAGGCCAGCCCAGGCGTCGACATCGCCGCGGATCAACGCCGTCTTGCCGTCCGGATGCTGCAGCAATATCGGGGTGATGTCCTTTTCGCTCATGCCGGCACCGAGCAACGCCCGCACCAGGAAGATGTGCGGGTCGGTGCCGCGGGTCACCGCGACGCGCTTGCCCTTCAGATCCGCCACCGTCGCGATCTTGGAATCCTTGGTGGTGACCAGCGCGGTCCACTCCGGGCGCGAATAGACATAGATCGACTTGATCGGGTTGCCGTTGATCTTGGCCACCAGTGCGGCGGAACCGGCGGTCGAGCCGAAATCGATCGAGCCGGCGTTGAGGAATTCGAGCGCCTTGTTGGAACCCGCCGACTGCACCCAGACGATGGCGATGCCGTCCTTGGCGAATTCCTTTTCGAGCAGGCCCTTCTGCTTGAGGATGATCGAAACCGGATTGTAGGTCGCCCAGTCGATATGGATTTCCTTCGGCGCATCGGCGGAACGAGCGCCAACGGGCAACAGCGCAACGGACGCGGCCACTGAGGCGGTCAGCGCGGCGAACGCGCGCCGTGTAATTCTTGCCATGATCGATGTCTCCCCGGGGTTGAGCGCACTTACTGAACGGATCTGACCGCGCCGACAAGGCGACGTGTCGACATTATTTGCGCCGCATTGCAAAATAGTTGGCTTCGGCAGGAGCGAAAACTGCATGTTACTTCAATGAGTTAAGCGATGGCGTCAACCAGAAAATATTGGTTCCGAAATCCGATGCGCGAGAACACGGTTGCTCAAACGGCTTGAAAAGCAGCATGGATCTGCTGCCGCCCCCATATGTCCCGTGACAGCGCCCGCGCCGTCCGATATCCGGATAGATCATGGACACTATCATCGCACCCACGCGGCCTGCGGCCGACGAACGCTTCGACACGGCGCGGATCGCGGGCGAGATCGATGCGCTGGCGCAAAAGCACCAGGGCCAGGAGGATGTTTTCCGCGCCGCGATGGCAAAGCTGTTGAAGGCCGAGTTGCACCAGGCGAGCGATGCCGCCGAAGCCGCGCTATTGAGGGACCGTCACGGGCGGCGTTGCGCCGAGCGGCTGTGTTTCGTTCAGGACGAAATCATTCGGCTGTTGTTCGCCGCGGCGACCCGCCATCTCTATCGCTCGCCGGTTCCGACCGGCGCCGAACGGATGGCGGTTGTCGCCACCGGCGGCTACGGCCGCGGCCTGATGGCGCCGGAATCCGACATCGATCTGTTGTTCATCCTGCCCTACAAGCAGACCGCGTGGGGCGAGCAGGTGGCCGAGGCTATCCTGTATTGCCTGTGGGACATGGGCCTGAAGGTCGGTCACGCCACCCGCTCGGTCGATGAATTGATCCGCCAGGCACGCGGCGACATGACGATCCGCACCGCGATCCTCGAGACCCGGTTCCTGACCGGCGACCGGGCGCTGTACGATGAACTGGTGACCCGGTTCGACAACCAGGTCGTGCAGGGCAGCGCCGCGGAATTCGTCACCGCCAAGCTCGCCGAGCGCGAGGAGCGCCACCGCCGCGCCGGGCAATCGCGCTATCTGGTCGAGCCCAACGTCAAGGACGGCAAGGGCGGGCTGCGCGACCTGCACACCTTGTTCTGGATCGCCAAATACGTCTACCGGGTGCGCGACACCAGCGAACTGGTGCAGCACGGCGTGTTCGACCAGCAGGAGTACCGTACCTTCCGCCGCTGCGAGGACTTCCTGTGGTCGGTTCGCTGCAACATCCACTTCGTCAGCAACCGCCCCGAGGAACGGCTGTCGTTCGACCTGCAGCGCGAGATCGCGGTCCGGCTCGGCTACACCTCGCATCCCGGCATGCAGGACGTCGAGCGCTTCATGAAGCACTACTTCCTGATCGCCAAGGACGTCGGCGATCTGACCGCAATCCTGTGCGCCAAACTGGAGGACCAGCAGGCCAAGCCGGCGCCGGCGCTGAGCCGGATGATGGCGCGGCTGCGGCCCAGCACGGCCCGGCGCAGGGTGCCCGGCAGCGACGACTTCATCGTCGACAACAACCGCATCAATCTCGCCGAGCCCGACGTGTTCAAGCACGATCCGGTCAACCTGATCCGGGTGTTCCGCCTCGCCCAGCAGAACAACCTGGCGTTCCACCCGGACGCCATGCGCAGCGTGACGCGTTCGCTGAAGCTGATCAATTCGGAGCTGCGCGCCAATCCCGAGGCCAACCGGCTGTTCATGGCAATCCTGACCTCGGAAAACGCCGAGATCGTGCTGCGGCGGATGAACGAAACCGGCGTGCTCGGCCATTTCATCCGCGCCTTCGGCAAGATCGTCTCGATGATGCAGTTCAACATGTACCACCACTACACGGTGGACGAGCACCTGTTGCGCTGCGTCGGAATCCTGCAGGACATCGAGCGCGGCGGCAACGACGAATTCATCGTCGCCAGCGACCTGATGCGCAAGATCCAGCCGGAGCACCGCGCGGTGCTCTACATCACCGTGCTGCTGCACGACATTGCCAAGGGCAGGCCGGAGGATCATTCGATCGGCGGAGCGAAGGTGGCGCGGCGGCTGTGCCCGCGGCTCGGCTTCAGCGCCGCCCATACCGAACTGGTGGCCTGGCTGATCGAGGAGCATCTCGTGATGTCCACCGTGGCGCAATCGCGCGACCTGTCGGACCGCAAGACCATCGAGAATTTCGCCGCCGTGGTGCAGTCGGTGGAGCAGATGAAGCTCCTGACCATCCTCACCACCGCCGACATCCGCGGCGTCGGCCCCGGGGTCTGGAACGGCTGGAAGGCGCAGTTGATCCGCACGCTCTATTACGAAACCGAACCGGTGCTGACCGGCGGCTTCTCCGAGGTCAACCGGGCGCGACGGATCGAGGCGGCACAGGCGGAATTCCGCGCGGCTTTCACCGAATGGCCGGCGCCGGAACTCAACGCCTATATCGCGCGGCACTATCCGGCGTACTGGCTCAAGGTCGAACTCGGCCGCAAGATCCGCCACGCCCGCTTCCTGCGCGCCAGCGAGGCCGCCGGCCACAAGCTGGCGATCAATGTCGGCTTCGACGAGACGCGCGGCGTCACCGAACTGACCATCCTGGCCATCGACCATCCCTGGCTGTTGTCGATCATCGCCGGCGCCTGCGCCTCCGCCGGCGCCAACATCGTCGACGCCCAGATCTACACCACCACCGACGGCCGCGCGCTCGACACCGTGGCGATCTCGCGGGAATACGACCGCGACGAGGACGAGGGCCGGCGCGCCACCCGGATCGGCGAGATGATCGAAGAGGTGCTGGAGGGCAAGCTGCGGCTGCCCGAAGTGGCGCGGCGCGCCGCCGGCAAAGGCAAGCCGCGGCCGTTCATCATCGAACCGGAGGTCACCATCAATAACCAGTGGTCGGACCGCTACACCGTGATCGAGGTCTCCGGCCTCGACCGGCCGGGCCTGCTGTACCAGCTCACGACAGCGATTTCGAAGCTCAACCTCAACATCGCCTCGGCCCATGTCGCGACCTTCGGCGAACGCGCCCGCGACGTGTTTTATGTCACCGACCTGCTCGGCGCCCAGATTACCGCGCCGACCCGCCAGGCCGTGATCAAGCGCGCGCTGATCCACCTGCTCGCCAACGGCGAGGCCGCCGAAAAGCCGGCGGCGTGAGCCTCAACGCCGCTACCTGACGAGTTGTAGCCCTGAATATGCCCGTGCCCACGTTTGTAAGTGCCGACGTCAGCGCAGGATGCACCATCAGCCGGCAAACGCCTTCTCAAGGTCGGCGATGACGATCTTCTGCATCTTCATCATGGCCTGCATGGCGCGACCGGCCCTGGCGCGATCGGGATCGCTGAGGTACCGGCCGAGCGCTTTCGGGACGACCTGCCAGGACAGGCCGAATTTGTCCTTGAGCCATCCGCACCTGGATTCCTGGCCGCCTTCGGCGGTCAACCGGTCCCAGAAGTAGTCCACTTCCTGCTGGGTCTCGACGCTGATGAAGAACGACACGGCCTCGTTGAACTTGTATTGGGGGCCGCCATTGAGCGCATTGAACTTTTGTCCTTCGAGCTCGAAACTCGCCATGAAGTCGTTGACGACTTCCACCCTGGCGTTGGGAAACACCGATTTATAGAACGCAACGGCCTCGGGAACGTTGTTGTCAAACCAGAGGAAGGGCGTGATCGAAGTCATGATGGATCTCCTTGGGAGCTGTCCGGACAAGGACGTTCGACGACATCACAATCCTACATATCGCAAGAATTATTCCCACCGCGACGCCCGGGATCCGTGCCAATCGAGGCAACCGAAAGCGTCCAGGCGCTAGCGCGCCTTTGGCGGCTCGCCGTCCGGGTGAAAGGTGAGCAGGGCTTCCTGCCGCGCGGCGCGGGCATGGGCCGAGGCCAGTTCGGCGGCAAGCGCAGGATCGCGCCGGTGGAATGCTTCCAGCATCGCGTGGTGGTCGCGGCGGGCGCGCTTCAGATAGGCCGACCCGCGCTTGATATGCCGCGCCAGATTGAGACACAGGTCGCCGTAGCGGCGATTTATTTCGATGATGTCGGAATTGTCGCCATGGGCGATAATGAAATTGTGAAATTCGCGGTTGGCGACATAAAGCGGCTCCATCGCGCCGCTCGCCACCGCGGCGTCGTGGCGCTGCTGGATGGCTTCGAGCCGGCGCAGATCGCTCAACGATGCCTCCTCGGCGAACCGCCGCGCCATAAAGGATTCGACGGCCTCGCGCACTTCGTAGACATGAACCAGCCGCTGGCGATCGAGGCCGCGGACACGGGCGCCGCGATTGGGCAGGATCTCGATCAGGCCCTCACCGCAGAGCTGCTGCAGCGCCTCGCGCACCGGCTGCACGCTCACCCCGCAGCGCGCGGCGATCGCCTGCAGGCGCAGCCAGGTTCCGGAAGCAATCGATCCGTCCAGAATGTCCTGACGCAACTGGGCGGCGACGCGGCCATAGCCGACCACGGGCTCGCCTGGCCCGGTTGAACGCTCGATCTGCATATCATCGGCCAATTTCATCGCATCCTTGTCGTGTTTCAAATCCAATCTTGACAGATTTGATACAATTTGGGAGCGTTTGCACAACGAAAAAAAGGCCAAACCCGGGAGAATCCTCTTCGGAATTGCCGCGGCGCGCTGACGCACAGGCCCATCCGGCTAGACATCGATCGGCAGGACCTACCTGCAAGAACCGTAACCAAGAACCATAACAGCGTCATCCGTTCGCCACGGACGCCTGGTGAGCCACGCAATCACCAGCCGGCTACCACCGCGGCCCTTGCGATTGAACTGACGCGCCGCTTCGACAATTTCCACCGGCAGACCATCAAGGGCAACAAGGAGCAAACCATGGTTGCACAAACCCTCGCCAAGGCCGCCGCCGGCCTGCAAACGCCGGAACTGCCGCATGCCAGGCCCGAGACGCTCGGGCTGTCGGCGCATCGGCTGCAGCGGATGGGCGACGCGCTCAAGCGCGATATCGACAAGGGCACCATCCCTGGCGTGACCATCATGGTGGCGCGGCGCGGCCAGATCGGCTGGTTCGAGGCCTACGGCCGGCAAAGTCCCGCCGCCGACGTCGCCATGAGCCGCGACACCATCTTCCGAATCTTCTCGATGACCAAGCCGATCGTCTCGGTCGGCATCATGATGCTGATCGAGGACGGCGACATGCTGCTGACCGATCCGGTCGAGAAATTCATTCCGGAATTTGCCAACCAGAAGGTCGGGGTCGAGAACAACGGCAAGCTTGACCTCGTGCCGCGGGCGCGCTCGATCACCATCCAGGATTTGTTGCGGCACACCTCCGGCATCACCTATGACAACCGGGGCGACAGTCTGGTGCACAAGATGTACGAGAAGGCCGGTCTGCGCGACCGCAACCTCACCAATGCCGAACACGCCGTCATGGTGGCCAACCTGCCGCTGGTCTGCCAGCCCGGGCCGATCTGGAACTACAGCCGCTCCACCGACATCCTCGGCCGGGTCATCGAGGTGGTTTCAGGAAAATCGCTCGGCGCGTTCCTGACCGAGCGCATCCTCGGGCCGTTGCAGATGACCGAGACCGGCTTTCACACCGGCGCCGAAAACAAGGGCCGCCTCGCCCAGCCATTCCCGACCGATCCGTGGAGCGGCGACAAGGTGCGGCTGTACGATCCCCTGGAAAAGCCCAAAATGGAATCCGGCGGCGGCGGACTGGTCTCGACCATGAAGGACTATGCCCGCTTCTGCCAGATGCTGCTCAACGGCGGCAAGCTCGACGAGACGAGGATCATCGGATCAAGGACGCTGCAGTTCATGGCGTCGGATCAGCTCGGCCCCCATGTCACGACCCCGCCGCAAATTCTGCCGGGCCACAGCTTCGGCCTCGGCTTTGCGGTACGCACCGAGGTGGGTCGCGCCCCGTTCGCCGGCTCGGTGGGACAACATTACTGGGGCGGCATGGCCGGAACGTTCTTCTTCATCGACCCGAAGGAGAACCTGTTCGGGCTGTTCATGTCGCAGGGCCCCGGCCAACGCGACCACTTCCGCGCGGTGACCCGCGCCGGGATCTATGGCGCGTTGGACGATTGAGGGCGGCTGGTTCGACGCACCTGATGCATAACCAACGGGTATGGTGAGTGCGGACCGCCTGTCCAGAAACAGCGGCGTCTGCTCGCAGTTTACCCCGCTTGACTTACCCATAGCCAGATGAGTTATACGTTGATCAATAGCCAGAAGGTGATTGATCCGACATGCCGGACACCCACGACATACTGTTCAGAACGCTCGCCGACCCGACCCGGCGGGCCCTCTTCGAGCGGCTGTGCCGCGACGGAGAGCAGACGGTCGGAGCGCTGACGGCACGGGCCGGAGTCTCGCAACCGGCGGTCTCCAAGCATCTCGGCATGCTGAAGCAGGCCGGGCTGGTGCGCGACCGCCACGAGGGCCGCCAGACCCATTATAGCGCGCAGCTCGGCGCGCTGGGCCCGCTGATCGACTGGACCAGTCAAATGGCAACCTTCTGGCAAAGCCGATTTGACCACCTCGAAGATCTGCTCAAAAGGATGGACCAATGACCAAACCTGCGACCGAAACGCGCTCCGTCGTTGTCGAACGCGAAGTGCCTTTTCCGCCGGAAAAGATCTGGCGCGCGCTGACCCAACCGCACCTGATCGAGGAGTGGCTGATGAAGAGCGACTTCAAGCCGGTGGCGGACCACCGTTTCAGTTTTCGCGCCGACTGGGGCGCGGTCGACTGCCAGGTGCTGGCCGTCGAGCCGAACAAGACGCTGTCCTACACCTGGGCGGCCTATGGCCTCGAGAGCGTCGTCACCTGGACGCTCACCCCGACCGGCACGGGGACCCATCTGCGGATGGAACAAGCGGGCTTCAGGCCGGATCAAGAGCAGGCCTACCAGGGTGCCAAATTCGGTTGGCAGAAATTCCTGGCAGCCCTGGAACAAGTGTTGGCGCGGGCCGATTGATGCCGGCAAAGGATCCCATGACTCCCTCGCAGCGTATCGACAAGCTGATCGCGGAAATCACCGACTGGCGCGGCAAGACCTTCGCCCGGGTCCGCAACAGCATCCTTGCAGCCGACCGCGAGATCATCGAGGAATGGAAGTGGATGGGAAGCCCGGTGTGGTACCGCGACGGTATCATCGCGGTGGCCAATGCCCACAAGGGCAAGGTGAAGCTTACCTTCATGCATGGCGCGCAGCTTGCCGATCCCGACAAGCTGTTCAATGCGGGCCTCGAAGGCAACGCCAGACGGGAGATTGACTTCCTCGAGGGCGACAAGGTCGATGCGCCTGCGCTGAAGAATCTGATCCGTGCCGCGATCGAATACAATCAGAGCAAATCGAAGAAGAAAGCGACCGCGGGCGCGCGAGCGAAAGTGAGCAAGACCAAGAAGAAATGAAGTCGTGGATCTTTCCCGCTCGTTGTCTTGCTGTGGAGTCCACCGCTTCCGAAGCCGCCACGATCCAACGTCGCTAGAACCTCGTGATCGGCTCCAGCGCCGCACCTGACCGCGCCGCGCGCAGCGGCGCGGTGTCGGTGTAGACGCGCTCCTCGATGATCTTGCCGGCCCTGAGGCGGAATTTGTCGACGCCACGCCAGTCGAACCGCGCCCCGTTGATGATACGACTGGTCTGCCACTCGATGATCACGACGTCGCCGCGCGCGGTCCAGTCCAGCAACTGCCAGACGAAATCCGGCGCCGCGGCCTTTTGCACTTCCATCAGCCGGGCGAGTTCGTTGCCCCTGACCGTGCGACCCACCAGCGGCGTGTGCAGTGTGCCTTCGGGATGCCATAGCTCGAGGAACGCCTCGCCGTCCCGCGCCGCCCAGGCGGCCGCGAACCGTGTCACGAAATCCGCAAGCTCTGCTTCCGTCATTTCCGTTCTCCCTGCTGGATGCGGGAGACGATAGCGGGGATCGCCCGCGCCGGTCTGGCGGTTTTCGGCCCCGACCTATGGAAGCGATCAGGCGGCGATCGATCGCGCGTTCGCGCTGCGCTTGAGCACCGCGCCTTCGTGCCGCAGCAACCAGCGCTTGCGGTCTATTCCGCCACCGTAGCCGGTGAGCGCGCCGGCGGCGCCGATGACGCGGTGACATGGTATCACGACGCTGATCGGATTGGAGCCGTTGGCATGACCGACCGCACGCACCGCCGTGGGCACCTCGAGTTTTTTCGCCAGCACGCCGTAGCTAAGCGTCGAACCGGCCGGGATGGTCTGCAGCGCCGTCCAGACCTTGCGTTGAAACGGCGTGCCGGCGATGCGAAGCGGGATCGAGCGCAGCCGATCGACATCGCCGGAGAAATAGTCGGCCAGCGCATCGCGAATCGGTTGCGGCGCCGGCCCGTCCTGCAGCACCACGGTGCCGTATTGCAGCCGCAGCAATTGCCGCATCCGCGACTCATAGTCTTCCCAATCGAGCGCGCGCAGCGCGCCTTCCGGACCGGTAACCAAGAGCGCGGTGCCGATCGGGGTTGCAAACCGGTCGAGCTGGAATTTTTCAGGCGGCTTCGCGTTCATGGCGGACCTTCGTCGTTGCGATGGGATGATGAACTGCCGACGCCCACAGATGCAGCGCCGCGTAGGCGCGCCAGGGCCGCCAGCGCTCGGCGCGCCGCAGCAACTCGGCCGACGTCGGACGCAGGCCGTCCGGCGTTGCCATGGCGCGCATCAGGCCGATATCGGCGGCCGGGAACGCATCGGGCTCGCGCAACTCGCGCATGGCGATGTATTGCGCGGTCCATTCGCCCATCCCCGGCAGCGCGCGCAGCTTGGCGATGGCGTCTTCGAGGCTGGCGCCCGGGCTGAAGATCGCGGGATCATCAAGCAGGGCTGTTGCCAGCGAGGTCACGGCCTGCAGGCGGGCGCGCGGCACACCGATATCAAGATCGTATCTGGCGAGACGCGCGGGCGACGGAAATACATGCGTCAGCCCGTTGCCGCGCAGTTCCTTCGGCAACGGCGCGCCGTGGGCCTCGACCAGAGCGCCGAGCAGCCGGGTCGCCGCCGGCACCGTGATCTGCTGGCCGAAGATGGCGCGAAGGGCGAGTTCGAAGCCATCCCAGGCGCCGGGCACCCGCAGGCCGGGCCGCGCCGCCACCAGCGGCGCCAGCACCGGGTCCTGCGACAGGTGGGCGCCGATCGGTTCGGGATCGGCGGCGAGATCGAACACCCGCCGCACCCGTGCGATGATATCAGGTAATGCCGCCATGTCGGGAAACCGCACCGTGACGTTGACCCGGTGTTTGTCGGCCGGCGCGACCCACAGAACACCGCTTGCGTCGCCGATGGCAATGCTGCGCCGGTAGACATGGTCGGTGACCGTCTCGACGCCGGGAATCGCCCGAGCCGCGAGGAACACCAGCATCGCGTCCCAGTCATAAGGCGGCCGATAGGCCAGCCGCACGGACAGCGCGCCGGCTGCATCGCCGCCACGTTCCCTGCCGCGCTCGCGGATCCGGCGCAGCGAGGCCGGCGCACGGCCGAACAACAACTGAAAGGTCTCGTTGAAGCGGCGGATGCTGCCGAATCCCGAAGCCAGCGCCACCTGCGCCATCGGCAAGGTGGTTTCGTGAATCAACTGCTTGGCCAGCAGCACCCGCCGGGTCTGCGCCACCGCGATCGGCGAGGCCCCGACGTGCTTGAGAAACAGCCGGCGCAATTGCCGCGCCCCGATACCGAGCCGGTCGGCCAGGGTTTCGACGTCGGCGCCGTCGAGGCCACCGGCCTCGATCAGCGCCAGCGCGCGCGAAACCGTGTTGGAGGTGCCGCGCCAGAATGCCAGTTCCGGCGACGTTTCCGGCCGGCAGCGCAGGCAGGGACGGAAGCCGGCCTGCTGCGCCGCGGCGGCGGAAGGGTAAAACGACACGTTTTCGAACTTCGGGGTGCGCGCCGGGCAGATCGGGCGGCAATAGATTCCGGTGGTTTTGACGCCGACGAACAGCCGGCCGTCGAAACGGGCGTCGCGCGTCGAAATCGCGCGGTAGCAGGCGGTGCGATCCATATCCATGGCGGCATCATCGTCCAAGCCAGCCGTCCTGTCTCGCGGTTTTCGGACCTCGACATTTCGGCGCTCGATGAAGTCCGGGCGATTTGCCGCCGCAAACCGCCGCGCAGGCCGCGGGCCCACGTGCTAGCGTCACACCGGAAACGAACTTGTCAGGTCGGGGGAACCGCACGATGAATGGGATCGCGAACATTCTGGTCGCGCTGGTGGCGCTGCTCCACGGCTACTTCCTGGTGCTGGAGATGTTTCTCTGGACCAAGCCGCTGGGCCTCAGGACCTTCGGACAATCGCTGGAAAAGGCCGCCGACTCCGCCGTGCTTGCCGCCAATCAGGGGCTCTATAACGGCTTTCTCGCCGCCGGCCTGATCTGGGGACTGCTGCATCCCACGCCAAGCATTGCATTCCAGATCAAGACCTTCTTTTTGCTTTGCGTGGTCGTCGCCGGCGTCTACGGCGCTGCGACTGTCAGCCGCAGAATCCTCTTGGTGCAGGCCGCGCCGGCAGCACTCGCGCTGATTGTGCTGTGGCTGGCGTAGCAACGCCGCGCTATCCGCCATCTGCGTTGCGCCTGACGGAATAAACCGCCGCGGGGCGCCCCTGCCGCCATTGCCTTCGGAAATGCGGTGATCCAGTATCATCGGCAACGGCGGTGTCCACGGACAACCGCCGAATCATCCATCGCCAGGGAAGACACATCATGAGGAATGGCACATTGCATTTGGCCGGAGCGGTCGCACTCTCGCTCGCGCTGTCGGCAACATCGGCTTTCGCGCAAAAGAAATACGATACCGGCGCCAGTGATACCGAGATCAAGGTCGGGCAGACCGCGCCGTTCAGCGGCCCGGCTTCCGCCTATGCCTCGATCGCCAAGACCCAGGCCGCCTACATGAAGATGGTCAATGACCAGGGCGGCATCAACGGCCGCCAGGTCAACCTGATCCAGTATGACGACGCCTACAGCCCGCCGAAGACCGTGGAACAGGTGCGCAAGCTGGTGGAGAGCGACGAGGTGTTGCTGACCTTCCAGATCATCGGCACACCCGGCAACGCCGCCGTGCAGAAATACCTCAACACCAAGAAGGTGCCGCAGCTGTTCGCCGCCACCGGCGCCTCGCGCTTCACCGATCCGAAGAGCTTCCCCTGGACCATGGGGTTCAATCCGAACTACCAGAGCGAGGGCCGGATCTATGGCCGCTTCATTCTGGCCAATTATCCCAACGCCAAGATCGGCATTCTCTACCAGAACGACGATCTCGGCCGTGATTATGTCACAGGCCTGAAGGCCGCCCTCGGCGACAAGGCGGCATCGATGATCGTTGCCGAGACATCCTACGAAACATCGGATCCGACCATCGATTTGCAGATCGTGAAATTGAAGACGCTGGGCGCCGATCTGGTGTACGACGCCTCGACGCCGAAATTCGCCGCCCAGGCCATCAAGAAGATCGCCGACCTCGGCTGGAAGCCGGTGCACATCCTCGACATCAATTCAGTCTCGGTCGGCGCCGTCATGCAGCCCGCCGGCCTGGAAAATTCCAAGGGCGTCATCTCCACCATCTATGGCAAGGATCCGGCGGATCCGACCTGGAAGGATGACGCCGGCATGAAAAGGTATCTGGCCTTCATGGCCAAGTACTATCCCGATGGCGACAAGGAGTCGCTGTTCAACACCTATGGCTACTCGACGTCCCAGCTCCTGGTCGAGGTGCTCAAAAACTGCGGCAACGATCTCACCCGCGAGAACGTCATGAAGCAGGCGACCTCGCTCAAAGGCGTCCAGCTCGACCTGTCGTTGCCGGGTATCGTCGGCACGACGTCGCCGACCGATTACCGCGTCAACAAGCAGTTGCAGATGATGAAGTTCAACGGCGAGCGTTGGGAATCGTTCGGTCCGATCATCGAGGACGCAGCGGCCGGTTAAGAACTCTTGTCTCTCCCCGCTCATGGCGGGGAGAGACCGCTTCGCCCGATAGCGCCTGACGGCACGCCTTCAAGTTGCAGTGCATCACAGTCCTGATACTGTTGCGGAACCGCACAGGGCTGAGCTTCCGATCTTGAGTGCAGGCGAATGGTACATCTTTGACGGGGCTGCCCAGCGCGGGCCGATGCCGCGCGCCGAGGTCGAGCAATTCCTGAAAGGTTTTGCCGGCCGCGAAAATGTCAGCGTCTGGTACCCGGGGCTCGAGGGCTGGAAGCCCGCGCGGCAGTTTTTCGAGGTCATTGGACTGGCGCCGGGCATGGTTGAAGAACCACCGCTCGATCCCAACCGTCGCACCAATTTCGTGGCCCGGTACTGGCGCGGCGAATATTCGCTCGGCGTTTCCTACTGGTGTTTCGTGGCCCTCGGCAACATCGCCGCCGGCGTCTTCCTGGTTGGTCTCGGTGCCGTATTTCAAGCCAGGGCCGCCTATCAGCCGCTGGAGATCTTTGCCTACATCGCCGCGATATGGCTGTTTTCGATGACCCTGGCGGTCTGGCAAACCGTCGGCGTATGGAGATCGGCAAACCGGCACCGCGTATGGCGCCACGCGATCGGAAGACACGCGGGCTGGGCGATCGCGGCCAAGATTGCAGTTGCATTGGGCGTCCTCAGTTCGCTCGGTGCGTTTGTCAGAGCAGGCTGGCCGCAATTGGACGAGGCTGCGCGGATGGCATTCCTGGATGATCCAAGCATCCCGACTTATTCAATTCGAGTGATGCGAAACGGCACCGAGGCCGAGATCACCGGCGGCTTCAAATACGGTTTGACCGACGATTTCCGCCGGATTCTTCAAGCTTCCAGCCAGATCAAGGTGGTCCATCTCGACAGCATCGGCGGCCGTATCGGCGAGGCGGCGAAATTGAACGACCTGCTCAAGTCGCGGGGATTGGACACCTATGTCTCCTCGGGATGCTACTCGGCCTGCACCATCGCTTTCGCGGCCGGGCGCAGGCGAATCCTGCGCGATGGCGCCGTCCTCGGCTTTCACGCACCGACATTCCCGGGAATAACGAAAACCGACATGGAAAGCGCGCTGGTCAGCCAAAGGCATGTCTTCACCGAAGCTGGATTCGACAAGAGCTTCATCGACAAGGCGCTCGCCACACCAAGCTCCGACATGTGGAAACCATCGGTGGACATTCTCACCGCGGCTCACGTCATCACCGGATTGTCGGACGGGACCGACTTCGCGATCTCAGGGCTCGGGGCTAACCTCAGCAGGGATCGCGTGGCCGTCATGATGACGAAAAACGCGCCGATCCTTCGGGCGATGCAAAGCCGCTATCCGAAAGACTTCGATCATATCATCGACGCCTACTACGACGGCTACGTAAAGGGCGAGACCGAGAGCGAAGAGACCAACCAGTCCCGCGCCGGGATCGTCTCGGTCATCGAGAGACTGCGAGCCACCGCGGATGACGCCGTGCTGGTGGATATCGCTTCGTTGTACGCCGACCAATTTGCCGCTCTGGGCGCAAAAAATCCGGCGGCCTGCTACCGATATGCCTCCGGCGGCACCACCAGCACCAGCTTCGATGGCGACCTGCCGGCATCGCTTTTTGCCAGGGAGGGCGAGCTCAGCCGGCGCATCGTTGAAACGGCAAAACCCCGGGATCCGGCCCCGGATGCGGTCGTGGTGGACCTTTGGAAAAAAGTGAGCGCGCAACTCGCCGCCAAGGGGCTTGGCGACGATCCGTTCGAACTGCTGAACAGCAACGCGGTCAATGCCGGAAAATATGGCGAGTATTGCTCGCTATCGGTGACGTTCTACCGGCAAATCGCGCTGCTGCCACCGGATGAGGCCGGGATCCTGATGCGATCCATGCTGACGGCCAAATGAGGCAGCCTGGCCGGCGGCTATCGTCCGGTAGGGTTAAGGCAATCTGAAAGACCGCCTCATCCATCACTTGCGCCGAGCGCGTGGAACCGCAACCGCAGAGCGGGATGACTTGATCCCGCGCTATCTTATTGTTTGAGCATGATCCCCCGGGTCAAGCCCGGGGATCATGCTGTAATCCCCGCTTTACCCCCCTTTAAACCGCGCCCGCTAGGCTCCCGCATCGGTGGCATGGGCGTGTTCGCGGATGGCGTGGGGCAGAAAAAAAGCGGCGGACGCAAGGAGCCGCTGTTCGGGCTTGCCGCTTCGCTTGCGGAGCTGCGGCTCAATCCGCTCGACCGCATTGCGCCGGCCGGCGAGGACAAGCCGAAAAGGAAATCCGCAGCCAGGCGCGGCGATGGCGAAGGCAGTGACGACGTGCCGCGCGAGCGCAAGCAGCCCCGTCGCAAAGCCGGCAAGGCGCGCCGCCGCGGCGGGGTGATGCGGCTGTTCTACTGGGGCGCGGTGGTCGGGCTGTGGGGCGCGATCGCCGCGGTTGGTCTCGTGGTGTGGGTCGGCGCGCATCTGCCACCGATCCAGTCGCTGGAAATTCCCAAGCGGCCGCCGACCATCCAGATCACGGGCATCGACGGCAGCGTGCTGGCGACCCGCGGCGAAATGGCCGGCACCAACGTGGCGCTGAAGGACCTGCCGCCGTATCTGCCGAGGGCCTTCATCGCTATCGAGGATCGCCGGTTCTATTCGCATTACGGCGTCGATCCGTTCGGCATCGCCCGCGCTGCGGTCGCCAACATCCTGCATCGCGGGGTGTCGCAAGGTGGCTCGACCCTGACCCAGCAGCTCGCCAAGAACCTGTTTCTCACCCAGGAGCGGACCATGCAGCGCAAGCTGCAGGAGGTCGAGCTGGCGCTGTGGCTGGAGCGCAAGCATTCCAAGGCCGAGATTCTCGAGCTTTACCTCAATCGGGTTTATTTCGGCTCCGGCGCCTATGGCGTCGAGGCGGCGGCGCAGCGCTATTTCGGCAAATCCGCCAGGAACGTCACGATCGCGGAAGCGGCAATGCTGGCAGGATTGGTCAAATCGCCGACACGGCTTGCGCCCAACCGCAACCCCGAGGGTGCCGAGGCCCGCGCCAAGATCGTGCTCGCGGCCATGGCCGACGCCAAATTCATCACCGACGCCCAGGCCCAGGCGGCGATCACCAAACCGTCCTACGCGGTGAAGGCAGTGGGCGCCGGCACCATCAACTATGTCGCCGACTGGATCGGCGAGGTGCTCGACGACCTGGTCGGGCAGATCGACCAGTCGATCGTGGTGGAAACCACCATCGATCCGAAACTGCAAAGTGTCGCCGAAGTGGCTGTGATCGACGAACTGGCGGCGAAGAGCATCAAGTTCAATGTGACGCAGGGCGCGCTGGTGGCGATGACGCCGGATGGCGCGGTGCGCGCCATGGTCGGCGGCCGCAATTATGCCGAAAGCCAGTACAACCGCGCCGTGACGGCGAAACGCCAGCCGGGCTCGGCGTTCAAGCCGTTCGTCTATCTCACCGCGATCGAGGCCGGGCTGACCCCGGATACGGTGCGGCAGGACGCCCCGCTCGACGTCAAGGGCTGGAAACCCGAGAACTACAGCAAGGAATATTTCGGCCCGGTGACACTGACCCAGGCGCTGGCGATGTCGCTCAACACGGTTGCGGTGCGGCTCGGCCTCGAAGTCGGCCCGAAGAACGTGGTGCGTACCGCGCACCGGCTCGGCATCGCCTCGAAGCTCGACGCCAACGCCTCGATCGCGCTCGGCACCTCGGAGGTCTCGCTGGTCGAACTGGTCGGCGCCTATGCGCCGTTCGCCAGTGGCGGCATGGGCGTCTCGCCCCATGTCGTCAACAGGATCCGCACCGTCGAGGGCAACAAGGTGCTGTACGCGCGCCAGCCGGACCAACTCGGCCAGGTGATCGAGCCGCGCAACGTGGCAATGATGAACACCATGATGCAGGAAACGCTGCTCAGCGGCACCGCGCACAAGGCCGAACTGCCGGGCTGGATGGCAGCGGGCAAGACCGGCACCAGCCAGGATTTCCGTGACGCCTGGTTCATCGGCTACACTTCGCAACTGGTCACCGGGGTCTGGCTCGGCAATGACGACAACTCGCCGACCAGGAAGGCCACCGGCGGCGGCCTGCCGGTGGAGGTCTGGACCCGCTTCATGCGCGCCGCCCATCAGGGCGTGGCGGTCGCGGCGTTGCCGAATTCGCGGCAAGGCGGCTTCTCCTCCACCATCGCGCAGATTGCTTCGCAGATCGAGCCGCCATCGGCCAACACGCCGCTACCCGCCGGCGGCGGCGCGGGGAGGCCCCCGGTCACCCGCACGTCGGTGCGGCCCGAGGCCGCGAGCGGTTTGGACGGCTGGCTGATGGACCGGCTGTTCGGACGCTGAGAGAAGCTTCCGCTCGCCGCGGCTGCCTCAGTCCTGGATGCCGTAGCGGTGCAGGTCGTTGCCGCAGGTATCGAGCCAGCGCTTGGCGCGCTCGACATGGTCGCAGACCCGCCCCACCACCCGCCAGAAACGCGGCGAATGGTTCATCTCGACCAGATGCGCGACCTCGTGGGCGGCGAGATAATCCAGCACATAGGGCGGCGCCAGGATCAGCCGCCAGGAAAACGACAATGAGCCGGCCGAGGTGCAGGAACCCCAGCGGCTCGACTGATCGCGGATCGAGATCCGCTTCACCTTGACGCCCAGCGCCTCGGCATAATGCTGCGCCGACTTGGCCAGATCGCGGCGGGCTTCGCGCTTGAGGAAGTCATGGACCCGGCGGTCGACATGTTCGACGCCGCCGGCGACGCAGATGATGCGTTCGCCGCTGTCGCGCATTTCGGTCCAGACCACGCCGCGCACGCCGGCGCGATGGACAATGCGATGCGCGACGCCGCGCAAGGGTACAACGGTGCCATGCTGGAATGGCGCGGCCTTCGGCAAACGGCCAAGCCGCGCCGCGATCCAGGCGCCGTGGCGCTGCGCGAAGTCCTTGGCGTCGGCCAAGGTGCCCCGTGGCGGCATGGTCAGGATCGCTTCACGGTCGCTCGGATGGATGCGCAACGTGTAGCGCCGCGCGCGGCGATGCCGGCGCAGGCGAATCGAGAAGATTTGGGAGCCGTGCTTGACTGCGAGAGTCAAAGGTTCGGCAGGCCGCCGATAAAGAAGCGCGCGAGTGGCCATGTCTGCAGATCCGAGCGTCAGAAGGACGCCCGGATTCTGCCATATCCGCCGCCATTGAAATTGCTCGGCGCAAAAACAAATCATTTGCCCAATATACAGGGTCAAATGGTTTCTGGTCCCCTACCGGATGGGGTCGGGAACAGGATTCTCGAGTCAAATCTTGCCGATTCAGCGCTTCCAAGGAATGAAATTTAGATCATTCTTTCATTGGGGCTGGAATCGGCATTTCCTCGGGAAGTATCAGGGGGTTACGGCGTGCCCTCAATTGAATCACCCGCCGCATGTTCGAAAATAATCGGTAAACGCGATGCACTTCGCAGCGAGACGCGAACAAACGATGGAACGCTTACTCCGCTGCAGCGGCCATCGCATCCTTGGTGGTCGCCGATGAGTGCATGAAATCGGAAATCCGCGGCATGATTTCCGATTTGAACCGCGAACCGTTGAACACGCCGTAGTGTCCGACGCCCTTTTGCACGTAATGCACCCGCCGGTTTCGCGGAATTGAAGTGCAAATGGTGTGGGTCGCCTCGGTTTGGCCGAGCCCCGAGATGTCGTCGTTCTCACCTTCCACCGTCATCAGCGCGACGCGCGTGATCCTGGATGGATCGACCAGCTTGCCGCGATGGGTCATCTCGCCCTTGGGCAGCGCGTGCTTGACGAACACGGTATCGACGGTTTGCAGGTAGTATTCGGCGGTCAGGTCCATCACCGCCAGATACTCGTCATAGAAATCGCGATGCTTGTCGACCAGGTCGCCGTCGCCCTTGATCAGATCCTTGAACAGCTTCTTGTGCGCGTCCATGTGGCGGTCGAAGTTCATGCTGATGAAGCCGTTGAGCTGCAGGAACCCCGGGTAGACGTCGCGCATCACGCCGGGATGCGGAAACGGCACCTTGGTGATGACACGGCTGCGGAACCAGTCGATGCCCTTCTCGGCGGCGAGGTTGTTGACCGCGGTCGGGTTGCGCCGCGTATCGATCGGACCGCCCATCAGCGTCATCGAAACCGGCACATAGGGGTCGCTGGCCGCTTCCATGACCGAAACCGCCGCCACCACCGGCACCGAGGGCTGGCACACCGCCACCACATGGACGTTGCCGCCAAGCACACGCAGCATCTCGATGACGTAATCGACATAGTCGTCGAGGTCGAAACGGCCCTCGGAAAGCGGCACCATCCGGGCATCGGACCAGTCGGTGATATAAACCTCGTGACCGGGCAGGAAGGCCTCGACCGTACCGCGCAACAGCGTCGCGTAGTGACCGGACATCGGCGCCACGATCAACACGCGCGGCTGCGGCTTGCGCAGCGGCCGCGTCAGCTTGCGTTCGAAGTAGAGCAAGCGGCAGAACGGCTTTTCCCACACCGAGTGGATTTCGACCGGGGTACGGACACCGTTGACCTCGGTATCGCCGATGCCCCATTCGGGCTTGCCGTAGCGGCGCGTGGTGCGCTCGAACAGTTCGCAACCTGCAGCAACCGATTTGCCGAATTCGGTGTGCGACCACGGATTGAGCGGGTTCTGGAACAGGATCTTGGTCGCGTCGGTGACGGCGCGCGCCGGATTGAGCGACGCCTGCGCCATCTCGTACATCCAGTACATCGGCGTGGTTAGCGCCGGACTGCCTTCCGTCGACAGCTCCGGCGGCCTGCCAAATTCACCAATCGGCATTGCGTTCCTCGATCCGTTTAAACCTTAAACATATGTGGCCATCCCGTAACGAAGCGTCAATACGTCGCGAGCGGTTGTACAGAGGGTTAATGTCGGGCAAATCGCTGGAAATGCAGGTTATTCGCCGCCCTGGAGCAGCGCGCCATGGCGCCGGGCACTGCGTAGCAACACGAGGAAGATCGCAAACGAGCCGGCAAACAGCACCGCATTGATCAGCAGCGAATACAGCATCAGGTCGGTGCGAAACACGTGGTCCATCAGCAGCGCCCGCATGCCCTCGAAAACATACGTGGGTGGCAGGCTCCACGCCACGTATTGCAGCCAGTGCGGCAATACCGCCACCGGGTAGTAGACACAGGTCAGCGGCAATATCCCGAACATCACGGTCCAGACGATGGCCTCGGCGCCCAATCCGTTGCGCAGCACCAGCCCGGAGACGAAGATGCCGAGCGACCAACTGGTGAAAATCAGGTTGCAGAAGAACGCGACCAGCGGCAGGCCGATGCCGTACAGGTTGAAATCGAAGAAGATCAGCGCCAGCAGCGTCATCGGGATCACACCGATCGCGAGCCGGACCAGGCTCATGATCATCAGGGAAATCAGGAATTCGATCGGCTTCAGCGGGCTCATCATCAGGTTGCCGAGGTTGCGCGCCCACATCTCCTCCAGAAACGAGATCGAGAACCCAAGCTGGCCGCGGAACAGGATGTCCCACAGGATGATCGAACCGACGAAGGTGCCGCCGGCGCGGGCGAAGAAATTGGCATTCTGCGCAATGTAGGTCTGCAGAAAGCCCCAGGTCACGATCTGCAGGGCCGGCCAGTACACCAGTTCCAGCAGCCGCGGCCACGACGAGATCAACAGATACCAGTAGCGCAGGATCATCGCCTGGATGCGGTGCCAGGCGATGCCGCGGTGAATTTCAGCCTGGCTCATGACGCGTCTTCCTGGGTCAGGCGGTCTTTCAGGACGTGCTGACCGGTGCTTCGTTCGCTGTCTCCCTGGGGCCGGCCGCGCGCGACATCCAGGAACACCTCCTCGAGTGTCGCCCGGTTATAGCGCAGCATGATGTTATCGGGGCTGTCATCGTCCTCGATCCGGCCGCGCTTCATGATGATGACGCGGTCGCACAGCCTTTCCACCTCCAGCATGTTGTGCGAGGCCAACAGGATGGTGGCGCCGTGGGTCTTGCGATAGGTCTCGAGGTGCTGCCGGATCCAGTCCGCCGTGTCCGGATCGAGCGACGCCGTCGGCTCGTCGAGCAGCAACAGCTCGGGCTGGTTGATCAGCGCCTTGGCCAGGGCGACCCGGGTCTTCTGCCCGGCGGACAGCTTGCCGTTGGCGCGGTCGAGAAATTCCGCAAGGTCGAGATCGGCGGCAAGCGCCTCGATGCGCTGGTGCAGATCCTTCACCGCGTAGAGCCGGCCGAACACGGTGAGGTTCTGACGCACCGTCAATCGCATCGGCATGTCGACGTAGGGGCTTTCGAAATTCATCCGGCCCAGCACCTCGGCGCTCTGGCCGGGCATCGAATAACCCAGCACCTGCACCCGTCCCGCGGTCGGCAGCACCAGCCCCATGATCATGGCAATGGTGGTGGTCTTGCCGGCGCCATTGCCGCCGAGCAGCCCGGTGACACTGCCGCGGGCGATGCGGAACGACACGTCGTCCACCGCCCGGGTGGTCTTGTAGACCTTGACCAGGTGCTCGACCTCGATCGCCGCAGCGGCGGGCTGGCCAGGCGCGGGCAAGGACGGCAACGCGGTCTCGTTCTCGATGGTCATGCGGGCCGTTCATTGGGCCATCGCGGCGGCAAGCGCAAGGCCGTGAATTGTTGCGATCCGCGCGGCGTTCGGCCGGCAACAACCGGCTGGCCGCTGTGATAAAAAGGACAGATGATCGGATCTCCGCCCGGATTGTTCCCCGTCACCTATTCGACCGCGACCGCCGATGCCGTCGCGGCGTTCGTGGGTGCCGCCTACGATTTGCCGGCACCGCTGCAATGTCACCTGCTGCAACGCGGTTTCAACGACAGCTTCGCTATCCGCGCGGCCGACCAATCGCGCTATATCCTGCGCATCTCCGGCCGACGGCGCCGGGGTGACCCCGACGTCGATGCCGAAACCAGGTTTCTGGCCTATCTCGATGCGGCCGGCATTCCGGTTGCAGCCGCGGTACGAAACGCCGCCGGCGCACTGTTCGGCGAAGCGGCGATGCCGGAAGGTCAGCGTGCCGTGGTTTTGTTTCGACACGCCGAAGGTCGTCCGCCAAATCTTGACGCGCCGGAGGATGCACGCGCCCAGGGGGTGACCCTTGCCCGGATCCACGACGCCGCGGAAAAATTCCCGGGTCGGGAAGCCGGCCGATACCGGCTGGATCTGGACCATCTGCTGCGTCGGCAGGTTGCCGCCATGGTCAGCTTGCCGGACATGCCGGAACAAACCGGGCAGTACTTTCGCGAGTTGGCCGCGCGGCTGGACGCGGGCGTGAACGCGTTGCCGGACCTGAACTGGATCCGCTGCCATGGCGATTGCCACGGCTTCAACGCCCACATCATCACCGAGGGAGCGCGAGCCGGAGAGGCCCGGTTCTTCGATTTCGACGATGGTGGTTTCGGCTATCTGGCCTACGATCTCGCCGTGCACCTCTGGGCCCAGGTCTCGTTCCAGCCGCGCAGAACCGCGATGTGGCTCGCCTTCATCGACGGCTATCGCTCGGTGCGTCCGATCGCGCCAGCCGATTTTGCCGCGGCAACGCTGTTCGTGCCGATCCGGCACATCTGGCTGATGGGCGAATATGCCGGGCGGGTGAGCGAGTGGGGCACGGCATCCATGACCTGGTTGCCGCAGCAGGAGGAGTTCCTGCGCGCGTGGGAGACCGAGCGGCTGTCGCCCGATCTGTTCGGGAATTTGTGAATGCACCCTCACCCGGCTAGGCTCACCGCATGACCGACGTCGCCGCCTCCGATCTTCACCACCCGCGCCGATATATTCGTCTCGACACCATCTTGCGGCTGCGCTGGCTCGCCGCGCTGGGGCAGCTCGTTGCCATTTTCGTGGTGCTGCAGGGCCTCGAATTCGACCTGCCGATCCTTCCCTGTGTCACCATCATCGGGCTGTCGGCCCTGCTCAACCTCGTGCTGCAGATGGCCTTCAACACCATGCAGCGGCTGGAGCCGGGCTATGCGGCGGCATTGCTGGCGCTCAACATCGCCGAACTGGCCGGGCTGTTGTTTTTCACCGGCGGCCTGCAGAATCCGTTTTCATTCCTGTTTCTGGCCCCGGTGCTGATCTCGGCGACCGCGCTGCCGACCCGCCTGACCATTGCGCTCGGCATGTTCGCGGTGGCCTGCGCCACCGTGCTCGGCTTCGTCCACCTGCCGCTGCCGTGGGACGGCGACGAGCCGCTGGAATTGCCGCAGATCTACCTTTTCGGCGTCTGGCTTTCGATCCTGCTGGCGATCGGCGTCACCAGCCTCTATGCGTTCCAGGTCACCGAGCAGGCCCGCAAGCTTTCCGACGCGCTCGCCGCCACCGAACTGGTGCTGGCGCGGGAGCAGCATTTGACCCAGCTCGACGGCCTCGCCGCCGCCGCAGCACATGAACTCGGCACGCCGCTTTCGACCATCTTCCTGATCGCGCGCGAACTCGAAAACACCACGACGGACAACGTGACGCTGGCCGACGATCTGAAAACCCTGCGCGAACAGGCGCAGCGTTGCCGGGACATCCTGGCCAAGATCACCCAGCTGTCCGCGACCGGGGCCCCGTTCGACCAGATGCCGCTATCCACCCTGATCGAGGAGGCGGTGGCGCCGCACCGCGATTTCGGCATTGCCATCAAGGTGCGGATCGCGGTCGCCGGTGTCAGCGAGCCGGTCGGCACGCGCAATCCGGCGATCCTGTACGGCGTCGGCAATATTCTGGAAAACGCCGTCGATTTCGCCCGGGAGACCGTCGAAGTGAACGCGTGGTGGAACACCGAGACCGTCGAAATCGTCATTTCCGACGACGGGCCGGGCATCGCGCCCGACATGCTGAAGCGGATCGGCGAGCCGTATCTGTCGCGGCGGCCCAGTGCCGAGGCCAGCGAACACTCCGGATTGGGCCTTGGGGTTTTCATCGCCCGCACGCTGCTGGAGCGCACCGGCGCCAGGGTGTCCTTTACCAACCGGACCTTTCCGGATCACGGCGCCGTGGTCCAGATCGCCTGGCCGCGCCGCAGTTTCGAGACCGCCGGAGCGCAGCCATCTCCAACGGATTAGATCCCCGTCTCGGTAAAGTCCGCGGCCGGCTGCGGCCGGATCCGGCGGCGCGCGAATGCCGCAAGCCCGAGCACCGCGAGTCCGAGCAGGACCGGCGGAAACACCACCGTGTTGACCGCCGACCAGCCGTAATTCGCCAGCAACTGTCCCGACGAAAAAGACCCCAGCGCCATCATCCCGAACACCAGGAAATCGTTGAACGCCTGCACCTTGTTGCGCTCCTGCGGCAGGTGGGTTTCGAGCACCAGCGCCGAGGCGCCGATGAAGCTGAAATTCCAGCCGACCCCGAGCACCACCAGCGTGGCCCAGAAATGCATCGCCGTGATCCCGGAAAGGCCGATGGTCGCGGCCATGGCTTCCAGCACGAGGCCGATCGCCACGATCCGCCGCGCACCGAAGCGCGCGATCAGCGATCCGGTGAAGAAGCTCGGCCCGTACATCGCCACGATGTGCCACTGGATGCCGAAATTCGAATCGCTCACGCTCAGCCCGCAGATCTTCATGGCCAATGGCGCCGAGGTCATGACCAGATTCATCATCGAATAGGACACCACGCCGCAGATCGCCGCCGCGATGAAGCGCGGCTGGCGCGCGATCCGCTGCAGCGGACGGCCGCCGGAAAGATCCGCCGGCTGCGGTTTCGGCGCATCGACGCCCCCCAGTACCGCCATGGCGATCAGCGCCACCACGGCCTGCGCCATGAAGCTGAAAGCGAACAGATAGGGCGGCCAGACCTCCATGGTCCATTGCACCAGTTGCGGACCGAGCACGCCGGCGAACACGCCGCCGGCCATCACCCACGACACCGCCTTCGGGCGATAGGCGGCGCTGGCGCCATCGGCGGCGGCAAAGCGATAGGATTGCGACACCGCGCCATAAAGCCCGCCGAGGAAGGTGGCGCAGCAAAACAGCACGAAGGAGCCGTGCAGGATGGCGTAGGCCCCGAGCAACCCGGTCAGCACCCCGCAGCCGGTGCCGATCATGAAGGCGACGCGCCGTCCATAAGCCCGTGAGATCGCGCCTGTCGGCAAGGTGCCGCAGGCGAGCCCGACCACATAGACCGACAGCGGCACGGTGGCGAACGAAACGTCCGGGGCCAGGGTCGAACCGACGATCGAACCGGTGGCAAATATGACCGCCGAATTGGCGCCGGTCAGCGCCTGTGCCGCGGCCAGACGCACGACGTTGGCGCGCGCCCGCGCGTCGCCGGAAACCTCGTCGTTCACCGTCACGTCGATCAAGGCAAATCCACCCGGATGCGGCCCAATGCGGAATCGGGCGTTATGGTTTGGCCGGACTATGAACGCGGGCGTGCGGCCGATCAACACGCGCAAACGCGAGCAGGCCATGCATCGCGGTTCAGCCAGTAGGAGCGCGTGCGAAAACCACGGTCAGATTGTTGGCGGGCATCTCGACGATTTCGACCAGTGCGAGGCCTGCGGCTCGGGCCAGGGACTCGACGTCTTCGACATCGCGCACGCCCCATTCGGGATTGGCGCCGCGCAGGCTGGTATCGAACACCGCATTGCTGAGCGCGGTATGCTTGCCGTCGCGCTTGAACGGCCCATAGATAAAAAGCCGGCCGTCCGGACGCAGATAGCGCGCCGCCCCGGCGACCAGCCCCTGCGCCACCGGCCATGGCGCGATGTGGATGACGTTGGCACAGAACACCGCCAGCAGCTTTGATGGTCCGCTGCCGTCATGCATCGCATCGCACCACTGCGGATCGGAAAGGTCGATCCGCATCGGCTCGCGCAGATTCGACAGCCTGGCATGGGCGCGCCAGGCGCGGATGCTCTTGAGATGCTGCTCGTTATAATCGCTCGGCCACCACGCGATATGCGGGCTGCGGCGGGCGAACTCGACGCCGTGCTGGCCGGTGCCGCTGCCCAGTTCGACCACGTCGCCGGACTTGTCGCGCAGGAAAGGTTCGAGAACCGCCCAGATCGGCTGGTGGTTGCGGTGGAACGCCGCCGCATCGAGGCGGCCATCCGGCTCGACCGGCCGGCCATCCTTGCCGAATTCCACCACATATTCAGCCATATCGGCCCCCTAATGCTTGCCGGACGGGCGTCATGCCACGCCGTTGCGACGCGGTGAAATGGCTCAAACGCGCGGCGTCCCGGGTAAATGGGACGGCGCCCGCCGAAATGCCACCAAATCGGCCGGATTGCGCCGTTCACCTTGATCACGAGACGGTCCATTGAGGTGTCGGAACCGGCTTTATCCATGATAAGATTAGCTATCGCATACCGGATCTTGTTCCCAGTACCGCCAAACCCTGAGGCCCCTATGGATTCCGAACCGAAAACCGCCGCCGAACAGAAGGAAATCCGGCAGAAGCGGAAGCTTGCGCAGGACGCCGAAGGCATCAAGGCCATGGCGGAAATCGCCGCCGCGGACATCGCCATCCGCAAGCGGATGGCAAACCTTCGCGCCATCCGCCTGGCAAAAGAGGCGGCAGACAGCACCAAGCCGGTCGAAGCCAAGCCGAAACCGAAGAAAAAGAAGGCGACGTGATGACCAAGGAAGAGCGCGACCGCACGGCAAAGTCCGTGCTCGACAACATGGCAAGGCTGAAGGCCTTGCGCCTGGCCAAGGAGGCCGCCGAGCCGCCGCGTCCGGCGCCGGTAAAAAAGACCCGTGCCAAATCCGGCGGGAAATCCGGCGAAAAAGCCCCGGCTTTGTCGGACTGGCTCGCCGGTCAGCAGAACGGCGGACGCCGAACCTGAGACCTTTCAGATTTCAGCCCGAAGCTGCGGCTGATTCGTCAAGCAACGCTGCGCATCAAGCCGCCGGCGCGGGCCATTCGACCATCGATCGGGTCTTGGTGACGGCGTCGTACACCTGCACCTGAAGCATCTGGTACTTGTTCTTCAAGGCCATCCCGGCTTCTTCCGCGGCTTCGACTGTGTCGTGATGCGACTTGAAGTGGCCATCCACCACCAGCGAATAACCTTCGGTCGGCGCCTTGTCGGCGCGCACGATCTTGCGGGATTGCGGTTCGTCGGCCTCGATCTTCGGCTTCTTCATCATCACTCCATTTTGCGGGAATCAGTCACGACACTTCGAACCGCTTTACACAGAACGATGAGAAAAGACAGCGAGGATCGTGCGACCCGGGCTATTATATTTCGCCAATAACGGCGCGATTGAGGTCGGCGCAAAGGACGGCAACCCATGAGTGCACCAGGCAACAAGCCCGGGGAAGCCGGCTCGGGCAAGCCCCCGGCCAAGCATGACGACAAATCGAAAAAATCACCGGCCCAGGTCAGCGAGGACGACGACGTCGAGGATGGCGACATTGCAACGCCCAAGCGCGACCGCGACGACGAGCAACAGGGCTTGTGAGATCGCAACGCCACGATCTTAGACGAAATTCTCGCCTTCGATGATCCGGATGCTGTCCGCATCGAGCAATTGCGCGCCCCAGCCGCGCTGCGCCAGTCGTCCCGCCAGCGACGGCGCGGCCGACAGAACAACGGCCGTCATCGCAACGGGTATGGCGCTGATCCAGTCGAGCGCGACCGGCGTCAATTCCTCGATGCTGCCCGCGTACACGCCCCGGCCCGGCAGAAGCCGCGCGCATTCGCGCCAGATGTCGCGCCGCGTGCCGCCACGCAGCGCGCATCCGAGCAAGGCCTGCATGGCAAGATGGGTCCGCACGCCGGCCTCGCCGTCGGGAGCGGCGGACGGCGTTTCCCCGAGCGAGACCTTCAGCAGCAAGCCCACCAGATCGACGCCGGCCAGATGCGCGCTCATCGGCTCGACCAGCCGCGGATTGCAATCGATATAAAACGGCATCGTCTCGGTCGGCGGCACGATGTAGTCGAGCGACAACGCGCCATGCCAATCGAGGCGCGCTCCGATCCGTTCCATATGGGCCCGGACCTTTGGCCGCGATACGCTTTCCTTGCGGGCGTCGCCGCCACCGGCGCCGGCGGCGATCTGCCGGTAGGCATGAAAGCCACACAACTTGCCGCGGCAGAACACCGCCTGGGCTTTTTCGGTGGCGCCCTCGACGAAATCCTGCACCAGCACCCCGTCCGCCAGTTCATTGCCAACGGCGAATGCGTCGAGAACCTGCTGCAGGCCGGCGTCGTCACGCAGCAGCCAGACGCCGCGGCTGGCGGTTCCGATCGCGGTTTTGACCACGCAGGGAAAGCGCGCGCGGGCGCGCAACTCGGCCGGGGATCTCGCCACATGCGTGACCGGCTGCGGCAGGCCGAGTTCGTCGAGTAGTCGGCCAAAGCCGGCCTTGCTGTGGGCGATGCGGTAATCGGCAAAGCCCGGCAAGGCGATGGCGACCCGCGATCGGATTCGCGCCTCGGCGCGGGCCAGCAGAAATCCCTGTTCGTGTATCGGCAGCAGCACATCGAACCGCCGCGCTGCCAAGAGCTTCTCGACGAAGGCGAGCCAGGCGGCCGGATCCCGCGCCGGCGACGGGCAGCGATGCAGTCTGCGGACGAAGCGCGAGAACCTCGCCAGGCAATACGGCTGCGGATCGCAGACCTCGACCAGGTGACCGGCGAGCCCCAGGATCGTGATCGCCTCGCGCGCGGACGTGCTCCCGCCTTCGGACAGCAGCACGCGAAGGGGTTGTGGCACGCGCAAATCTCCGGATCCGCCTCCACTTTGCCTGGATTCCCGGGACACTTCCGGGATTCCGCCGGCTGCCGCGAGGGTGTCATGCGGTGGTGTTCATAGACAAATAACCCACCCAGCCGATAGTTTCACCCAGCCTTCGGGCCAACGCGGCGCAGCGGGACGGAAGTTCGAGGATGGTCGATATATTGGCAGCCCCCAATCAGGCGCGCGCGGTCACGCCGCTGCGCACGCTGGCGGCGATTTCGACCGCCCACTGGGTCAGCCATTTCCACATGTTCGTGCTGCCGATGCTGTTCCCGTTCCTGAAGGAGCGGCTTGGGGTCGGTTATATCGAACTCGGCTTTGCCCTCACCGTTTACGCTGTCGTGTCGGGCCTGACCCAGGCGCCGATCGGCTATCTGGTGGACCGGATCGGTGCCCGCAAGATCCTGGTCATGGGCATCGCGCTCGGCGGCCTGGCGCTGATGATGCTCGGCCTGCATCTGAGCTATTCCTGGCTGATCGGCGCCGCCGTGCTGCTGGGGCTCGCAAACAGCGTCTATCATCCGGCCAACTATGCGATCCTTTCCGCCCATATGGATGAAGCGCGGATGGGACGGGCATTCTCGATCCATACCTTCGCCGGCTATCTCGGCGGCGCGGTGGCGCCGCCGGTGATCGCTGCGCTGGTGGCCATGACCGGCGGTCTCGGCGCCCTGATCGTCGCGGGAGCCATCGGTCCAATGGTTGCGCTGCTGCTGCTGGTGGTCGGCATTCCCGATGCCGGCGCTCAAAACCACGCCGCAGACGGCAGGCCCCTGCCGCGGATCAGCGTCATGACGCCGGCCATCATCGTGCTGACGGCGTTCTTCATGCTGCTCAGCCTGTCCAATGCCGGCATCGGCAATTTCGGCGTGGTGGCGTTGATGAACGGTTACGGCCATTCATTCGCCACCGCCAACATCGCGCTGACGGCGTTTCTCAGCGCCGGGGCCGCCGGCGTGCTGGCCGGCGGCTTTCTGGCCGACCGCACCCGGCGTCACGGCCAGGTCGCCGCGGCGTGCTTCGGAACCAACGCCATCATCGTGCTGGCGATCGCAACCGTCACGCTGTCGCCCATGCTGCTGACGGCGGCGATGGGACTGGCCGGATTCCTCGGCGGCGTGATCGCGCCGTCGCGCGACATGCTGGTGCGCAACGCGGCGCCGGTGGGCGCCGCCGGACGCGCCTTCGGTATCGTCTCCACCGGCTTCAACCTCGGCGGCATCATCAGCCCGTTGCTGTTCGGCTGGATCATGGATCTGAACAGCCCGCACTGGGTGTTCGGAGCTTCGGTGGTGTTCATGATACTGACCGTGCTGCTCGCGCTGGTCACCGAGCGGGAGCCGGAAACCAGCCCGGGCCTGCTGGAGCCGTAACCAGTCGGCGTCAGACGAATTTCGGTTTCGGCTCTCCGTTCATCAGCCGCGCCCGTTCGGTGTCGGGTCGCAGCAGCATCAGGCCGAGCAGGCCCGACACGATCATGATGACGGCGTTGATGGCAAAGCCGGTCAGGTAGCCGTCAACCGCCGAATCACCGGCGCGCTGAATCACGCTGCCCATCACCGCCGGCGCGAAGACGCCGGCCAGCGTGAAGATCGCACCATAGATCGAGAGCACGGCGCCACGCTGGCTGACCGGCGTGAATTCGCCGATCATCGGCGCGCACACCACATAGATCGATCCGGAAAGCCCGGTTCCCAGCACCAGCAGCGCGATCCGAAACCCAGCAGATCCGACATAGGGCAGCAGGAGCAGGATCAGTCCGCCAACGATCAGCGGTACCGCACCGAGCACGCCGCGCGCCTCGCGGGTCGAGAAGCCGCGCGCCATCATTACCTGGGAGATCCAGCCGGTGAGGATCACTATGGTGGCGCCGAATACCCATGGCAGAATTGAAACGAGGCCGGCGCTGGTCTGGGAGAAGCCCAGTCCCTCGATAATGAAGGCCGTGAACCAGGTGAGGCCAAGCGACAGCGCCCAATAGGCACCGAACGTCGCCGCGCAGCAGCCGACGAAGGTCCGCGACGTCAGAAGCTGAAAATAAGGGATACGGGGTTCACTCGCCGCCGTCGCGGCGGTCTGCACCAACGGCCCCTCCTTGCCCAGCACCAGCCAGGCCACGACCCACAACAGACCGACCACCCCGAGCGCGCCGAAAGCATAGTGCCAGGAATGATGGACGATGATCCAGGTCAGCGCCGGCACCGCAATGATGACGCCGAACGCCGAACCCTGGGTCAACACAGCGGTCGGCAAGGTGCGCTTCTCGTCAGGAAACCACTTGTAGATGGCGTGGGTCGCGACTGAAGCCGCCGGTCCCTCGCCGGCGCCAAGGATGATGCGGCAGATCATCATGGTGGCGTAACCGACCGAACCAATCATCGGGAACTGGGCCAACGCCCAGATCATCGCCAGCGTCAGCAGCACCCAGCGGGTTTCGATGCGGTTGACGATGAACCCGACGGCGACCGCCGCGATGGAAAACAGGAAGAAGAACGAGGATCCGAGCCAACCGAACTGTTCGGGATTGAGCTGCAGTTCGCTCTTGATCGGCACGGCGGCCAGGCCGACCACGATCTTGTCGGCAAAATTCACCACCATGAACAGGAATAGCAGGAAGGTGATCTTCCAGGCGCCCTTCGGCGTCGGTTGCGTTGCCATGATCACTTCCCGCAATTTCGCGTTACAGCCCTGATTCGACCCTGTTGAAAGGGTCTGCGGCGATGCTAGCCGCGGGATTGGCATCAATGCAATGTGACATTTTCCCGTCGAAGGTCGAATTGCAGCACAACCATCCACCGCCGATGGCATCACGGTCGCGCTATCCGCCCGATTGAAGCCGTGATCTAACGCGTCGGGGTTGCTATGGTGAGCTTCATCCCTTCGAGGAATTCCGCATGACCACATCCCTTCGCCGCTGCACTGCACAACCGTTGCGCCGACTTGTACTGTTGTCCGTTCTCGCAATTGCCGCGGGTGCCATGCTGCGACCCGCCGAGGCGCAAGACGCTGCTGTCGACTATCAGGCGATTGTCGCCGCACCCGATCGCAGCGATGCCGACCGGCAGACCGATCAGCGCCGCGAGCCGGCCAAAATGCTGGCCTTCACCGGCGTCAAGCCGGGCATGAAGGTGCTCGATATGGATGCCAACGCCGGTTACAGCACCGAGCTGCTGGCCCGCGTGGTGGGCGCCAGCGGCATGGTCTACGCGCAGGATTCGGCCGAGGTGATGGAGCGCGTCAAGGACAAGTTCGATATCCGCGCCCAGAAACCCGTCATGAAGAACGTCGTGCACGTGGTGCGGCCGTTCGACGATCCGATTCCGATGGATGTCAGCGGGCTCGATCTGATCACGTTCTTCTTCGCCTACCACGACACGACCTACATGGCGGTCGACCGCGCCGTCATGAACCGCAAGATGTTCGCCGCCCTGAAGCCGGGTGGCTTTCTCGTCATCGCCGATCACTCCGCGCGCGCCGGCGACGGCACCACCGTAGGCAAGACCCTGCATCGCATCGAAGAGAGCGCGCTGCGCGCCGAGGTCGAAACCGCCGGCTTCAAGCTGGCCGGCGAAGCCGATTTCCTGCATCACCCGGAAGATCCGCGCGACGCGCCGGTGTTCAAGCCGCAGGTGCCGGTCAACGAATTCGTGCTGAAATACCAAAAGCCGCAATAATGCGCCTGGCACGCGACGCCTTGCCAGCGAACCATCGATGCTGACGGTACATGCCCTGACCAAGAGTTATCGCTCGGCCGAGGAGCAGGTTGCGGTGCTGCGCGGGCTGGACCTGACCGTGAGCGCGGGCGAAAGCGTCGCGCTGACTGGAGAATCCGGCAGCGGCAAAAGCACGCTGTTGCACCTCATCGCCGGCCTCGACCGGGCCGACAGCGGCGAAGTCTGGCTCGATGAGACCTGTGTTTCCAGACTGTCCGACAGCGGCCGCGCCGAACTCCGGCGCAGCCGGCTGGGGCTGGTGTTCCAGCAGTTCAACCTGATTCCAAGTCTCACCGTCGCCGACAACCTGGCGTTCCAGTCGCGCATCGCCGGCCGCCACGATCCGGCATGGCTCGACGAACTTGTCGAACGGCTGGGCCTGGGTGACCTGCGAAGGCGGTACCCCGAGCAATTGTCCGGCGGCCAGCAGCAGCGGGTCGCTATCGGCCGCGCGCTGGCGGTCAAGCCGCTGCTGCTGCTGGCCGACGAGCCCACCGGCAATCTCGACGAGGCGACCGCCGATGACGTGCTCGGCCTTGGCCGCGATCTCGTCGCCCGCACCGGCTGCGGTTTCCTGATGGTGACCCACAGCGCCCGGCTGGCCGCCACGCTCGATCGGCAGGTTCGTCTTCACGCGGGAGTCATCGCATGATGCGCCCGTTGTGGATTCTCGCGGTGCTGCTCAGCCACTGGCGCCGCCATCCAATGCAGCTGGCCACGCTCTTGATCGGCCTGGTATCCGCCACCGCGCTCTGGAGCGGCGTCCAGGCGCTGAACCAGGAGGCCCGCCAGAGCTACGATCGCGCCGCAGCCGTGCTGGGCGGCAGCCGCACCGCCATGCTGGTCGGCAATATCGGCGCGACATTCCCGCAGCAGCTCTTTGTCGACCTGCGTCGCGCCGGCTGGCGCGTATCGCCGCTGCTCGAAGGCCGCGTCCAGGTCGGCGGACGGCCGTTCCGGCTGCTCGGCATCGAACCGGTCACCCTGCCCACCGAGGCGGCATCCGCGCCTGCGATCGGCCGGGCTGGTTTGCAATCCTTTCTGATCGGCGGCGGCCAGACGCTGCTGGCGCCGGAGACCCTTGCCGATCTCCATCAGGCCGAAGGCGCGACACCAGGCATCGACAGCGGCGCAACCCTGCCGCCGCTGAAAGTCCAGCCGCAGCTGGTGCCCGGCGTGCTGGTGGTCGACATCGGCATCGCGCAGCGTCTCTTGAAAATGCCGGACCGGATTTCCCGCCTGTTGATCGGCCGCGACACGATCGGCAAACCCGCCCCGCTCGAGTCCATCGTCGGCGACCGGCTGCGGCGCGTCGAACCCGACGCGGATACAGATCTCGAACGCCTGACCGACAGCTTTCATCTCAATCTCACGGCCTTCGGCCTGCTGTCTTTTTTTGTCGGACTGTTCATCGTCAATTCGGCCGTCGGTCTCGCCTTCGAACAACGGCGGCCCATGCTGCGGACCCTGCGCGCCTGCGGGGTTTCGGCACGGCTGCTGAACCTCGTCCTGGTGATCGAACTGGTGACCATCGCGCTATTGTCGGGGCTTGTCGGCCTCATCTGCGGCTACCTGATCGCGGCGGCGCTGCTTCCCGATGTTGCCGCGAGCCTGCGCGGCCTTTACGGCGCGTCGATTCCCGGCCAGCTGACGCTGCAGCCGCAGTGGTGGTTTAGCGGCATCGCCATCAGCGTGCTCGGCGCACTGGCCGCGGCCGCGAGCAGCCTGGTGAAGGCGGCCCGGCTGCCGATCCTGGAGGCCGCGCAGCCCCATGCCTGGCAACGGGCCCAGCATCGCTGGCTGATCATACAGGGCGCGCTCGCAACGGCGGTGCTGATCGCAGCCACTGGCTTTCTCTGGTTCGGCGATTCATTGCTGTCGGGATTTTTCGTCCTGGCCGCCTTGCTGCTCGGCGCGGCGCTGGGCCTGCCGGTGATTTTGGGCTTGGTGCTTGGGCTCGGCGAACGCAGCACGCGTCGGCCGCTGGTGGTCTGGTTCTGGGCCGACAGCCGGCTGCAATTGTCGGGGCTGTCGCTGGCGCTGATGGCGCTGCTGCTGGCGCTGGCGGTCAATGTCGGCGTCGGCACCATGGTGCAGAGTTTCAGTGAGACCTTCACCGGCTGGCTCGACGGCCGGCTGGCCGCGGATGTCTATCTCAACGCCACGGACGAGCAACAGGCCGTGCAGCTCAAGGCCTGGCTGGGCCGGCGCCCTGAAGTGGAGGCCATCCTCCCGGGCGGCAGGGCCGAGGTGCAAATCGGTGGCTGGCCGGTAGAGGTCCTGGGGTTTGCCGATCACGCCACGTACCGCGATCACTGGCCGCTGCTGCAAGCTGTAGCGACCCCTTGGGACCGCCTCCGCGAGGGCAACGCTACAATGATCAGCGAGCAGCTCGCGCGGCGCCTGAAGCTTGGCCTTGGCGATCATGTGCAGGTGACGACACCGGGTGGAAACTGGCCGCTCGAAATAGTTGCGATCTATGCCGACTACGGCAATCCCAAGGGCCAGATCGGGGTCAATTTCGACGCCCTGGTGCATCGCTTTCCGGAGATACCGCAGACAAGATTGGGCTTGCGCGTCGCCCCCGCCGCGGTGCCCGGCCTGGTCGCGGCGATCCGCAGCGAATTCGGCCTTGACGGCCGGAACCTCGCGGACCAGTCGACGCTGAAGACTGAATCCACGCGCATCTTCAACCGCACCTTCGCGGTCACCACCGCGCTGAATGCCTTTACCCTGGGGGTAGCCGGAATCGCTCTCCTCACCAGCCTCTTGACCCTGAGCCAGTCGCGGTTGCCGCAACTGGCGCCGCTGTGGGCGATCGGAATCACGCGCCGGCGTCTGGCCGCCATCGAACTCATGAAGACCATGTCGGTCGCTTTCATCACCGCGCTGCTGGCGCTACCGCTCGGGCTTCTGGTCGCCTGGTGCCTGATCGCGGTGGTGAATGTGAAAGCGTTTGGCTGGCGCCTGCCATTCCATGTGTTTCCGCTGCAGCTCCTGCAACTGCTCAGCGTCGCCATGCTGGCGGCGCTGGTGGCGGCACTGCTGCCGATCGTCAAGCTGGTGCGGATGCAACCCGCCAAACTGGTGAAGATCTTTGCCGATGAGCGTTAGCAGCTCGATCTCCCGACGCGCCGTGCTGGGCGGGCTTGTGCTGCTCGGCTGCGGTGGCGATCGATCGCGGGCGCAAGGCTTTGCTGGCCTCGGCCGCGACGTCGCCGGATTTGCGCCTGTGGTTCCCGGCGTACCGTTGCAGTTTCCGGCCGATCACGGGCCGCATCCGGACTTCCGCATCGAGTGGTGGTACGTGACAGCCAATCTGGTGGATGCCGCGGGCGCCGCCTATGGCGTTCAGTGGACGCTGTTTCGCCAGGCCATGGCGCCGGGCAGGCAACTGGAAGGCTGGGCCAGCCAGCAGATCTGGATGGGGCACGCCGCGGTGACCCGCGCCGATACCCATCGCTCCAGCGAGATTTTCGGTCGCGGCGGCGTCGGCCAGGCCGGCGTCGAAGCTACGCCGTTTCAAGCCTGGATCGATTCCTGGCAGATGCGCGGGCTTGCGGGAATGTCGGCGGACACCATCGCGCCGCTTGAGCTCACCGCATCGGGTGCGGATTTCAGTTACGCACTGCGCCTCGAAACCGGGCGGCCATTGGTGCTCGAGGGCGACGCCGGTTACAGCAAAAAATCGGAGCGCGGCCAGGCTTCTTATTATTACAGCCAGCCCTATTTCAACGCGTCCGGCAGCATCAGCATCGACGGCAAGCCGGCCGAGGTCAGCGGCGTGGCGTGGATGGACCGCGAATGGAGCAGCCAACCGCTGGCTTCCGATCAAACCGGTTGGGACTGGTTCTCGCTGCATCTGGAATTGGGCGAAAAGCTGATGCTGTTCCGGCTGCGCCAGACCGACGGCCAGAACTATTTCTCCGGCAACTGGATCAGCCTTGACGGCCGTTCCGCCCAGATTGCGGCGGCGGATATCGCGATGGCGCCGACGACCACCAGCATCATCGAAAGCCGCAAGCTACCGACCGCATGGCATGTAGCCATTCGGGCGCGTGGCCTCGACATCGAGACCACGCCGCTCAATCCAGCAAGCTGGATGGGCGCCAGTTTTCCCTATTGGGAAGGGCCCATCCATTTTTCCGGCAGCCACCGCGGCGTCGGGTACCTGGAAATGACGGGGTATTGAAAATCCGCCGCGTTCTGCCTCACTTCGTCAGTGGGCAGCCGCTGGCAGCGGCGGTGGAGAACGCCTTGTCGCCGGGAACGGTGGCGAGCATCTTGTAATAGTCCCAGGGCTTCTTCGATTCCGACGGCTTCTTGACCTCGAACAGATAGAGGTCGTGGACCATGCGGCCGTTACCGAGCACCCTGCCGCCCTGGGCGAACATATCGTCCACCGGCAGTTCCTTCAGCTTTTTGGCCACGGCATCGGAATCCTTGCTGCCCGCCGCCTTCACCGCCTTGAGGTACTGCAACGTCGCCGAATAAGTGCCGGCCTGGATCATGTTCGGCATCCGCCCGGTTCGCTTCAGGAAGCGCTCGGAAAATTCGCGCGACTGGTCGTTGCGGTCCCAATAGAATCCCTCGGTCAGAACCAGGCCCTGCGCCGCCTGCAGGCCGAGACCGTGGACTTCGGCCAGCGTCATGAGCAGGCCGGCGATCTTCTGGCCGCCGGTGACGATGCCGAATTCCGCCGCCTGCTTGATCGAATTGGTGGTGTCGAGCCCGGCGTTGGCGAGCCCGACGATTTTCGCCTTCGAGCTTTGTGCCTGCAGCAGAAAGGAGGAGAAATCCGACGAATTCAGCGGATGGCGCACCGAGCCCAGCACCTTGCCGCCCTTGGCCTTCACCACGTTGGTGGTGTCTTCTTCCAGCGCATAGCCAA
Source organism: uncultured Alphaproteobacteria bacterium (assembly GCA_963710235.1). GTDB lineage: Bacteria > Pseudomonadota > Alphaproteobacteria > Rhizobiales > Xanthobacteraceae > Bradyrhizobium. The sequence continues at coordinate 251,083 of CAVPZI010000003.1, read as the reverse complement.
AGGCATAGTCGGCGGTGAGGAAAAACCAGGTATCTCCGCCGGCTTCGGTCAGCGCACCGCCGGTGCCGACGGCGAGCGCGTGGGTGTCATAGGCCCAGTGGAAACTGTAAGGCGTGCAGGCGTCGCCGGTCAGGCGCGAGGTCGCCGCACCGACGACGATATCGATTTTCTTCTGCGCCTTGGACAGTTCCTGCACCGCGAGCGCCACCGACGACGTGGTCAGTTCGGTGATCATGTCGACGCCTTCGACGTCGTACCAGCGCCGCGCAATGCTGACGGCCAGATCAGGCTTGTTCTGGTGGTCGGCGGTGACGAGGTCGATCTTCTGGCCGAGCACGCTGCCGCCGAAATCCTCGATCGCCATCTTGGCGGCTTCGACGGAATATTTGCCACCGTAGTCGGCGTAAACTCCGGACTGATCGTTGAGAATGCCGATCTTGACCTGCGCCGATGCCGGCATCGCGACAACCAGGCATGCCGCAATCGCGGTCGCAGCCAAACCCAACTTCATAGGAGCCTCCCCAAATTTTTGTTTGCCAAGTTTTGTTTTGCCGATGATATTTTATAACACCGGCGCCGCCCAGATATTTCTGGGCGTCATGCCGTCGCAGCGACAGCCATTTTGGCCGGTCGGGCCGCTGCGAAGCCGGCGCTTTGGCTATTTGAGGCCGTCGAGCTTATAGGACGCTTCCAGGAAGCCGCCGAAACGCTCGGTGCGAACCGGCAGGGTCTGGCAGGGACAGCCCAGGCTGAAGGCATTGGTGGTGGCGTTTGTCGTCGCCCACATCGCCCAGTAGCGGCCGCCGGCACCGACATTGAACGCAGGCGTGACGGCGTAGGACAGGATCGCCTCGAGCTGGACACCCTGGCCGGTCCCGGTCTCCGGCGACAGCGTGCTGGGGAAACCGGTCCGCAGCAGGTGATTGTCGACGCCGCTGAAGTTCACATAAGGCAGATAGGCCGCGTCCCCGGTCAATTTCACCCGGTCCCAAAGCGTCACGACGCCATTGAGGCCGATTCGAACCGAGTTCCACGTGTCGTTTTCTGTGATGACGAGTGTGGAATTCGGCAGCGACGGGACGCAGTCGGACAGCTGGTTGGCGATCTGGCTGCATCCATAAGCGGACTTGTTCTCGCGGTAATAATTATAGCCGATAAAGCCGCCGACCTTGAATCCGGCACCGCGCAGGAAGGCGTAGCCGATATCACCGGTGCCGTAGCCGATGGTGCCTTTGACCGGGTTCGACAACGTGTTCGAGTAAGGAACGAGAGCCGCGCCGTTGAACAGGGTCCAGTCCTCGTCGTGGAGGTTGCCGCCCAGCAGGGTGCCGCCGCCGACGAAACCTTTGACGAACACGTGGGAGTCGCCGTCGATGCGCCCGAACAGTTCGCCTGATGCTGCGGTGTTGTCGTAGGTCAATCGCGACAACAGGTTGTTGTTCTGACCCTGAATCGAACTGCCGCCGAGATCCTTCTGGAACCTGCCGGACGAGTACCAGACCCGGCCGCCGATTTCGATTTCACCCATAGGGTAGCGCTCGTCGGCAACCTGCGCGCCGCGCAGGTGATAATCGTCAAGACCGTCCCAGCGGGCGTAAGCATCCTGGCCGAACTTCATGTTCAGGCCGACCTTCACGGTCTGGACGTTCTGGCTCACATTCGCACTGCCCGGCGCGGCGTTGAAGACGAAATTTGAGCCGGGCACGCGCTGAACATAGCTCGCCGGCGTCGGCGCGCTGGCGCTGCCGAATCCCGCATAGTCATATTCCATCTTGACCGACCAGGCCGGCGCCAATGCCTGCTCGACGCCCGCCCCCACGGTCCATCCCCACCGGCTGCCGTCGACGCTCGCCGTGGGTGTCGCAAGACCGGTGTAGACCGGCATGTTCGTCGTCATGTCGATGCGTTCGCTGAGAAAGGCAGCGCCGCCCTTGCCGTAAAGCAAGGTTCGGCCGTCGGGACCTGTCGCGTATCCGGCACGCGCGGTCAACGTGCCGAGCGCGCTCTGGCGTACCGCGCAGTTTGCCGAGAAGAACATCCCGGACGAAGCCAGGCAGGTATTGGTGCCAGTAGCATCCATGGCGCTGAGGTCGGCCTCGACACCCAGCACCCAGTTTGCGCTGGGCTGCCAGTTGTAGCCGAACTGCAGGCCGGCAATGGCGTTCGGGGTCCGGACACTGCCACCGTAAATTCCGGGACCGGCGGGATCCGCGAAGCTGGAACTGCCGAAGCCGCCGCCGATATGGGCGCCGAAATAAAATCCCGTCCAGTTATACAGTGCGACGGGTGGCGGCAGGGGCCGATGCAGGTCGGGCATGTCCGCGGCCGCCGCGGCACCGATGCTCAAGATCGATCCGACGATCGCCGCTGAGATCTTTTGCATTGGGACCCGCACACAACTGGTTTGCAACTTGAAACTGCAAAACAGCGTGCCGTGAAATGCTTAAGATCTTCTGAGGATTTATCCTTCGCTAACCGTAATATTTAAGGCGCGGCTAACCATCATTTTCCGAAAAACCGTTTCAGGACAGGCTGCCTTGCGACAGACCCTGCAGCACCAGCCGGTTCAGCCGGCCGGCGAACGCGGCCGGATCCTCCGGCAATTCGCCGTCGAGGATCTGGGCCTGCTCGAACAGCAGCAGCGACAGGTCCGCGGCGTCGCCGTGCCCGGCGATCGCCGCCACCAGCGGATGGCGCAGGTTGATCTCCAGGATCGGCTTGGTGCCGGCGCCACGGTTCTGCTGCGCCAGCATGCGCTCGAGCGCGCGGTCGGGGCCGCGGCCGCCGGCCACCAGGCATGATGCACTGGCGGTCAGCCGTTGCGAGGCGCGAACGTCGGAGACACGCTCGCCCAGCGCATCCTTGATGACCGCGATGGTGGCGGCCTCGTCGGTATCGGGCCTGGGGTCATCCTTGCCGGACGCATCCAACAGCGGAATCAGATCCAGATTCAAATCGCCCTGGCTCAGCGACTTCAGCGGCTTGCCGCCGAAGTCGGTCGGCACCGAAGTCCAGAACGCATCGACCGGATCGGTCAACAGCAGCACCTCGATGCCGCGGGCGGCGGCCAATTCCAGCTTCGGGTTCGACTTCAGCCGCTCGATGCTGTCACCGACCAGATAGTACACCTCGGTCTGGTTGGGTTTGAGATCCTCGACATATTGCTTCAGCGAGCGCTTGTCGCCCGCGGTGGTGGTGAAGCGTGACAGCGCCAGCAGCTTTTCGCGGCGCTCGTAGTCCTCGTAGATGCCCTCCTTGATGACCGGACCGAACGCGTCCCAGATCTTGGCGAAGGTGTCGCCTTCCTTGTCGTCGAGGCTTTCCAGTTCGCCGATCACGCGACTGGTTACCGCCTTGCGGATCTGCGTCAGTTGCGGATTGTTCTGCAGCATCTCGCGCGAGATATTGAGCGGCAGGTCTTCGCTGTCGACCACGCCGCGGATGAAGCGCAGGTAGGAAGGCAGCAAATCGGCATCGTCGGTGATGAAAACCCGGCGCACATAGAGCTTGACCCTGCCCTTGCGCGACGGCTCGAACAGGTCGAACGGCTTGGTCGACGGGGCGAACAGCAGCACCGCATAGGATTGCCGGCCTTCGGCACGGTAATGCAGCGTCATTGCCGGCTCGTCGAAAGCGCCCGCGATCGACTTGTAGGCTTGCGTATAGTCCTCCGGCTTGAGCTCCGACTTCGGCCGCTGCCACAACGCGCTGGCCGAATTGATCTGGCGCGGCTCGCCCTCTTCGGGAACCAGTTCGATCGGGAACTGGATGTTGTCGGAGTAGGCCCCGACGATGCGCTCGATTTCGTAGGTTTCCAGGTATTTGGCCGCATCGGGCTTCAGATGCAGCACGATTTCGGTGCCACGTCCGATGCGTTTGGCATCCTCCTCGCTGGCCAGCGCGACCTCAAACCCCGCGCCGCCCGAGGACGACCAGACGAAGGCTTCGTCGGTTCCGGCGCGGCGGCTCACCACCACGATGCGCTCGGCCACCATGAAGGCCGAATAAAACCCGACCCCGAACTGGCCGATCAGGCCGGCGCCGTCCTTGGCCTCATTGAGGCGCGCCAGGAAGGATTTGGTGCCGGAACGGGCTATCGTGCCGAGGTTGTCGATCAGTTCCTGGCGGTCCATGCCGATGCCGCTGTCGATCACCGACAGGGTGTTGGCCTTTTTATTGGGCGCAATCCTGATCCTGGGTGGCGCGCCGTCGGTGATCAGGCCCGGGTTGGCGATCGCCTCGTAGCGCAGCTTGTCGCAGGCGTCCGACGCGTTCGAAATCAGCTCGCGCAGGAAAATGTCGGTCTCCGAATAGACCGAATGCACCATCAGGTGCAGCAACTCGGCAACTTCGGCCTGGAACGGCTGGGAGGTGGCGGCGGTATCAATCGTGGACATGGATCTCGCTCTGATCTGGCTCTGGTTTTTCGAAAAATCGATATAGCGACACGGCCACTGATCGCAAGATGAGCGGCCACGCAGCCTAACAACTAAGCATTTGCGAAAAATAGAAGCAACCGCAGCGGGTTGAAACCGCCCGGGAACGACCGGGAATTTAGTTGGTGTTAATTCAAATCGGACAAATATCACGGAACGGTACTGCGTGCTCGTTCCTGTTCGAAAATCGCAACGCTTGAAGGGAATTCGGTCGATGAGTGCGAGCGGCAACCTGGCGAGAGTGAGCGCACCTGCGCCGGCTGCATCCGCAGAAACCGAAGACGCCTCTGACATCTCCGGCCTGATCGCGCGGCTGACCGCCGAGGTCAACCAGATCGCCTGCGAAAAGACCAAGTCGATCCAGCAGATCACCAACCAGATGAAAATGCTGGCGCTGAACGCGCTGATCGAGAGTTCGCGCGCCGGCATCCACGGCGCCGGCTTCGCCGTGGTGGCGCAGGAAGTGCGCGCGGTCGGCCAGCAGGTCGAGACCATCGCGCGGGAACTCGAATCCCAGCTCACCAAGCGCACCGGCAATCTGATGCAGTCGATGGAGCAGATGACCGAGCGGGCACGGGGCGAGCGCATGGTCGACCTGTCGCTCAATGCCATCGAGCTGATCGATCGCAATTTGTACGAACGCACTTGCGACGTGCGCTGGTGGGCCACCGACTCCGCCGTGGTGGACTGCGCCGCCAACCCGGACGAGGCTGCCGTGGCCCACGTGTCGGAGCGGCTGGCGGTGATCCTCGGCGCCTACACCGTCTATCTCGACCTGTGGCTGTGCGACCTCAACGGCAATGTGGTGGCGAACGGACGCGCCGACAGCTTCAACGTCAGGGGCCACAACGTGGCCGCGACCAAATGGTTTCGCGATGCCCGCGGGCTGCGCTCCGGCGACGACTATGTGGCCGGCGACGTCGAACGCCAGCCGCTGCTCGGCGACGCCCAGGTCGCGACCTACTGCGCCAGCGTGCGCGCCGACGGCAAGGCCAACGGCAAGCCGCTCGGCGTGCTGGCCATCCATTTCGACTGGGAGAGCCAGGCCCGCGCCATCGTGCAGGGCGTGCGCGTCGGCGCCGCCGACCGCGCCCGGGTGCTGCTGGTGGATTCCAACCTGCGGGTGATCGCCGCCTCCGACGGCCAGGGCCTGCTCAGCGAGCGGGTGCCGCTCAAACTGGATGGCCACCGCAGCGGCTTCTACCACGACCGCTCCGGCGCGCTGGTGGCATTCCACGCCACGCCCGGCTACGAGACCTATAAGGGTCTCGGCTGGTACGGTGTGATTCTGGGCGCCGCGGCGGCATAACGGGCGCGCTTCATCAGGCTCTGGTCTCCAGAAACCCGGCGCTCTCGCGCAAATCGCCGCTGTCCGAGGCGGTCAACAACGCAATCAGCTGTCCCGCCTGTGCTGCCTGCTGCGCCCTTGCCGTCACCGCGGCCGTGTAAACCGTGGCGAGTTCGTACCCTTGCGGCAATGCGCCTGACAACAGCACGCCCGGCGTATTGATGATCTCGGTGGACTGGGTGCATCCGATCGCGGTCGGCGCATCCGACGCCGCCAGATTGCGCATGGCGGTGGCGCCATTCGGGAATATTTTCAGGCGCGACGCGACGTCGGTGGCGATGCCGAGGCGATCGAGCACCATGGCCACATGGATGCCGGCGGTCGAAGCTTTCGTATCGGGCACAAAGATGGCATCCGCGGCCAGCAGCGCCGCACGCAGCGAAGCGCTATCCGTCGCCACTACCAAAGGATCGCTGGCACGAACCGCCAGCGAGGTTTCGACCAGGCCGATGCCGGTGACGCTGTCGCCATCGAGCAGGCCTTTGCCGACCAAATCCGCCACCACGGCTTGCGTCAGCACGACCAGATCGGCGGCGGTTCCCGCCTCCAGTTTGCCGGCCATGGTTCCGACGGCGCCGAATTCGCCGTCGATATCCAGACCAGTCAGTTGCTTGAACCGGGGGGCCAGGCTGCCAACCAGCCCTTGGGCTGCGCCGCCGCTCAAAATCCTCAGAGCCGTCATTCGCCAGCTGCCATGGCCGCGATCAGGCTGTCGCGGGTGATCGGCAGATCACGCACGCGCGCACCCAGCGCATCGAACACCGCATTGGCAATGGCTGCGGTGGTCGGGCCATGGGCGGCTTCCCCGGCGCCGAGCGGATCCATGTCCGGCCGCTCGACGATCTCGACCTCCACTTCCGGTACCTCGCTGAACCGCAGGATCGGATAGGCCGACCAGGTGTTGCTGGTGATGGCGTCGCGATCGAACCGAACCTGCTCCTTCAAGGTCCAGCTGGTGGCCTGGATCGCGCCACCCTCGATCTGGTTGATGATGCCATCGGGATTGATGGCTTCGCCGACGTCGACCGCGATGGTCAAGCGCCGGACCCGGATATCCGCATCACCCTCGACCTCGGCGACCACGGCGCAATAGGCGCCGGTGTTCTTGTAGCGCGCAAAACCGATCCCGTAACCGACGCCGGCCCTGGCGCGCGGTTTCCAGTTCGAGCGTCTGGCCACCGCCTGGATCACGTCGCGGGCGCGCGGCTCGGAAAGGTGGCGCAGCCGGAACGCGACCGGATCCTCGCCGCGTTCCGCCGCCAGTTCATCGAGAAACGACTCGATAGCGAAGACATTGCCCTGTCCACCCAGCGTCCGCAGCGCCGAGGTCCGCACCGGCGAAACCAGCAGGCGGTGGCAGTTGATCTGCCAGGACGGCAGATCGTACAGCGGAATCGAATTGCGCTGGGCGCCACCGCCGCTGGCGATCGGCGGATTGCCGGCGATGGTACGCGGGAACGGTTTGGCCAGCTCAGAGGCGGCGAGCAGCGCCGGCACCGCCGCCCGCCCCGGGCGCGCGGTGTGGCCGTTGCCCCAGATCTCGTGGCGCCAGTTGACGATCTCACCTTGCGCGTCGAGATCGGATTCGATCTCGATCGCCATCGCCGCTCCAAACGGGGCGTGCGTCATCTCGTCCTCGCGCGACCATTGCAGGCGCACCGGCCGACCCGACACCGCTCTCGCCAGCAGCACCGCGTCGAGCGCGACATCGTCGGCACCATTGTGGCCGTAGCAGCCGGCACCCTCCATGTGTTCGACCACGATGTGCTCGACCGGCAGGTCGAGAACCTTGGCCAAATCGGTGCGCAGCAGATAGACCCCCTGGCTGTGGGTCCAGACATGGACGCGGTCGCCGGTCCACTGCGCCATGGCGCAGGACGGCGCGATCGAGCCATGGGCGATAAACGGGCGGCTGTATTGGCGCCGCACGGTCCGCTCGACCGGTCTGGCGTCATCCGAAACTTTGCGGTCGACGACGGTCGATTCAACCGGCTGCGCCTTCAGCCATGCCGCCAGTTGATGCTGGTCGGGCAGCGGCTCGGAAGCCGACCATGTCGCCTTGCTGCGCAGCGCCCGCAAGGCATCCTGCGCGGCCTCCTCGGTCTGGCAGACCACGCCGGCGAAACTGCCGTCGCGGACCACTGCAACCAGCCCGTCAACGGCGCGGGCGGCGTCTTCCGGCAACTGATCGAGCCGTGCGGCGCAGAGGGCGGGCCGCAGCACCCGGCCATGCAGCATGCCGGGCAGCGTGCGATCCTGGATGAAGCGCGGCTGCGCGAACACCTTGTCGGGAACGTCAAGCCGCGCCACCGACCGGCCGACAACCGCGCGCTGCGCCGAAGACTTCGGCGTGGCGCCCGGCGCGGCATCGCGATCCAGCGAAATCTCGTCGGCCAGTTCCCAGTAACTGACGCGCATGTTGTGCGGACCCGAGATCACGCCGTCGCGGACCTCGAGCACGTCGCTTTCGACGCCGAGCCGCTTCGCGGCGGCCTCCAGAAACAGGCCGCGCACTTCCGAGCAGACATGGCGCACGGCGCGGCCCGACTGCTGTACCGAAAGGCTGCCCGAAGTAACGCCCTCATTGGGGCTGCCGGCCGTCGTGGTTCGCACCATCCGGACGCGGGCGATATCGACGTCAAGTTCATCGGCGGCAACCTGCGCCAGCGCGGTGACGATCCCCTGGCCGATCTCCACCTTGCCGGGAGACAGCACCACATGCCCGTCAGGAGAGATCCTGATCCACGCGGCGAGCGTCGGATTGGCCTCGAGACTGACCGGCAGTTTCGGCGTTGGCGTCGTCGCTGTGACCGTCATGCGCCATCCAGTTCGTTGGCCGCGCGTAATACCGCCCGCACCATGCGATTGTGCGATCCGCAACGGCATAGATTGCGATCGAGCGCGGCGCGGACCTGGTCTGCGGAAGGCCGCGCATTGTGCTGCAGCAGCGCCGCCGCGCTGATCAGGATGCCGGGGACGCAATAGCCGCACTGCAGGGCCTGCTCGGCGATGAAAGCGGTTTGCAGCGGATGCGGATGGTCGGGCGTACCCAGACCTTCGATGGTGGTGACGTCCTTGTCGGCGACCGACCACAGCGGCAGATCGCAGGACGCCATGGCGCGGCCATCGACCATGACATTGCAGGCGCCGCACTCGTTGGCGCCGCAACCGAAATGCGGACCGATCATCTGCAGCGGGCCGCGCAGCGTCTCGAGCAGCGAGCGATCCGGATCGGCCTCGATCGTCACCGGGGCGCCGTTGAGGCGAAATCGCACGCTTTGCATCATCGCGGGCTCTTACTGCGTCTTCTCGCTGATTTTCTTGACGACCGCGGCCCATTTGACGATATCGCCGCGCAGGTAGGCGTCGAACTCCGCGGTCGTCATCGACATCGGCACCGCGCCCTGCTTGGCCCACAGCTCGACGATGTCGGGCCGCTTGACCACGACATTGATGGCGGCATTGAGTTTTTCGAGGATCGGCTTGGGCGTTCCGGCGGGCGCCATCAGCCCGAGCCAGATGGTCGCATCGTAGCCGGGAACCCCGGCCTCGGCCGCGGTCGGGACATCGGGCAGTACCGTCGAGCGGGTCTTGCCGGTGGTGGCGAGCGCCCTCACCTGGCCGGCGCCGACATTCGGCACCATGGTGGTCACGGCATCGATCATCATCTGGACCTGGCCGCCCATCACGCCGCTGCGGGCTTCGCCGCTGGAGCGGTAGGGCACGTGGACCACGTCGATGCCGGCCATGGTTTTGAACAGCTCGCCGGCCATGTGGTAGGGCGTACCGAGGCCGGACGAAGCGTAGTTCAGCTTGCCCGGCTGCGATTTGGCCAGCGCGATGAATTCCTGCAGGGTCTTGGCCTGCACCGCGGGATTGACCACGATGACGAGGTCCGAGGTGTTGAGCGGCGCAATCGGCACCAGGTCCCGCATCAATTCATATTTCCGTTGCGGCAGCAGCGATTCGTTGGCGGTCTGGGTGTTGGACATCAACAGCAGCGTATAGCCGTCGGGAGCGGCCCGCGCGACTTCGAGGGTGCCGATCACCGCGCCCGCCCCGGGCCGGTCTTCCACCACGAAAGCCTGCCCGAGGCTGTCGCCCAGCGCGTTGCCGATCAGCCGTGCGGTCACATCCGCCGGCCCGCCGGCGCCGAACGGCACGATGATCTTGATGATCCGGCTGGGGTAATCATCGGCGACGCATTCGCCTGACAACAGCGGTAGCGCCAGCAGCAATGCAAGCAGCCTGAATTTCATGTCGTCTCCCCCTGTGCCGCCCTGTTCCGCCGGGCGCGCCATCGCCTTGCCGGCGCATGGCACCGTAACCTAGCGTTTCCCCAGTGGCCAGAACACCGCAAAAGCACCGTTATGCCAGGTGCTTGGGTCTCAATATACCCGGGGACAGAATCAGAATAGAGTGTTTGGCGTGAACGGGCCGGTCCTCGCCCGTTTGAGATCTCTCTACATGTCTATTTCCGTGCCTTTCGCAGCTCGTAAACCTGTGTCCGACATCGCCCCCTCACCCCCGACCGCTCTCTCCGTATTGAATGCGGTATTCGGCCTGCCGGCGTTTCGCGGCGCCCAGGAGCGGATCGTCAGCCACGTCAGCGGCGGCGGCAACTGCCTGGTGCTGATGCCGACCGGCGGCGGCAAATCGCTGTGCTACCAGTTGCCGTCGTTGTTGCGCCAGGGCTGCGGCATCGTGGTCTCGCCGCTGATTGCGCTGATGCGGGATCAGGTCGCGGGGCTGCTCGACGCCGGCGTCAAGGCGGCGGTGCTCAATTCCTCGCTGTCGTACGACGAGGCCAACGCGGTGGAGCAGCGCCTGCTCGCCGGCGACCTCGATATCCTCTACGTCGCCCCGGAGCGATTACTGACGCCGCGCTGCCTTGCCTTGCTGGGCCGCGCCCGGCTGGCGCTGTTCGCCATCGACGAGGCGCATTGCGTGTCGCAGTGGGGACATGATTTCCGGCCCGAATATATCGGCCTGTCGGTGCTGGCGGAGCGGTTTCCGGAAGTGCCGCGGATCGCGCTCACCGCCACCGCGGATGACCTGACCCGGAAGGAGATCATCGAGCGACTGGCGCTCACGGGAGCGCCGAGCTTTGTCGCCAGTTTCGACCGTCCCAACATCCGCTACGAGATCGTCGACAAGCAGAATTCGCCGTCGCAGCTGCAGGCCTTCATCAAGGGGCGCCACGCCGGCGATGCCGGAATCGTCTATTGCCTGTCGCGCGCCAAGGTCGAGGATACCGCGGCGGCGCTGACCAGGGCCGGCATCGCGGCGCTGCCCTATCATGCCGGGCTCGATGCCGGCCTGCGCGGGCGCAATCAGGACCGCTTCATCAACGAAGACGGTGTCGTCATCGTCGCCACCATTGCTTTCGGGATGGGCATCGACAAACCCGACGTGCGCTTTGTCGCCCATCTCGACCTGCCGAAAAGCATCGAAGCCTATTACCAGGAGACCGGGCGCGCCGGCCGCGATGGCAAGCCGGCCACCGCCTGGATGGCCTACGGCCTCTCCGACATCGTGCAGCAGCGCCGCATGATCGACGAATCCAACGGCTCGGAAGCCTTCAAGCGGGTTTCGATCGGAAAGCTCGATGCGCTGGTGAGCCTGTGCGAAGCCGCCAACTGCCGCCGGACACGCCTGCTCAGGTACTTCGGCGAGGCCTGCGAGGGCACTGCCTGCGGCAACTGCGACAACTGCCTGTCGCCGCCGAACGTGCGCGACGGCACGACGGATGCGCAAAAGCTGTTGTCCTGCGCCTATCGTACCGGGCAGCGTTTTGGCGCCATGCACCTGATCGATGTGCTGATGGGGAAATTGACGGATCGCGTCAAGCAGTTCGGCCATGAGCGGCTTTCGGTGTTCGGCGTCGGCGCCGAACGCGATCAGAAGCAGTGGCGCGCCGTGATGCGGCAACTGGTGGCGCAGGGTCATCTGCATGCCGACAGCGAGGCATTCGGCGCGCTGAAGCTGACCGAGACGGCGCGCGGCGTGCTGAAGGGCGAGACCAAGGTTATGCTGCGCGAGGAGACCGCCGCCGCACCGGGCGCCCGCGCCTCGCGATCGAGGCGGGGCGCCGATGCGCCAGCTGCCAGGCCCGGTGGCAGCGCCGATGCCGCACAATCGCAGCTGCTCGGAACGCTGCGCGCCTGGCGTTCGGAAACGGCGCGAAAGCTCGGCATGCCCGCCTATGTGGTGCTGCACGACGCCACGCTGGAAGGCATCGCGGCGTCGCGTCCATCCACACTCAACGAGCTTCGCGGCATTTCCGGCATCGGCGACAAGAAGCTCGAGCGCTATGGCAGCGCGCTGATCACGCTGGTCGCTTCAGTGCCGCAGTGACAACGTCCTGCTCTAGCCTGACCCCAGACTGTTCCACACCAGGATGACGCCCGACAGGAACAGCAGACCCAGGACGACATCGCGGAAATTCTGGTCGCTCAGCACGCGATAGGCCCGTGCGCCGAGCCAGGCACCCACCAACGTCCCCGGCAGGGTGAACAAGGCGAACCAGGCGACGTCCTTTGTCACCCGGCCGGAGAAAACCTGCAGGCAGAGCGCCGTGGCGAGAATGGTGCCGTTGAAGGTCTGGAATATGCCGCGCCGCTCGTGCTTGTCCCAACCCCGGATGCTCGCCCACAGGGTTGGCAGCGGGCCGGAGAGACCGGCGAGCCCGCCCAGCACGCCGCCGGCAAACCCGACCAGTGCATCCGCGATGCGGCCGCCGAATTTTACCGCCAGCGAGCGGCGGTTGAAATAGAGCGCGGTCGGAAACACCAGCAGCAGCACCCCAACGGCCAGTTTGAACGTGCGCGGATCGGCGTGCGCCACCAGCAGGGTTCCCGGCAGCACCCCGGCAAGGCCGCCGGCGACGAACGGCCAGACCAGCTTGAAATCGATCTGCCGCCAGAAGCTGACCAGCGTCGAAGCCTGCGCAACGATGGAAGAGATGAGGACGAGCGGCACCGCCACGGATGGCGGCACAACATAGAGCCAGACGCCAAGCGCAACCAGCGCGGTTCCGAAGCCGGCGAGCCCGGAGATGAAGCCACCGGCGAGCGCGCCGCCGGCCAGCACGAAAAAGGTAACCGTCTCCATCAGGCGGGTTTCACATGCGACGCGCGCTACTTCAAGGTCTGGAACAGACGGTACAACAGCCGCGTCCTCGGCTCGATCGACGACACATACATCTGCTCGTAATGGGTGTGCGCGCCCTTGCCGTCGACGCCGAGGCCGTCGAGGGTTGCGGTGAACGGAGCGGTGAAATTGCCGTCGGAGCCGCCCCCGGTATGGGTGTCGACCAGATCGAAGCCGATCTCGGCGGCGATGGATCTGGCGTGCTGGTACAGCGCGGCGCCGGCGTTGTTTTTCTCGTAGGGCGGACGGTTCAGTTCGCCGATCACCTTGACTGAAACACCCGATGTTTTCGGCTGCAGGTTGAGAATCCGCGGCACCAGTTCGTCGGCGTCGGCGATGGTCGGCAGGCGCATGTCGACCTCGGCATAGGCCTCCTCAGCAATGACGTTGGGCTTGGTGCCGCCGCGGACCACGCCGACATTGACCGTCACGCCGCGCGCCGGATCGTTCATGGCTTCCAGGGTGTTGATGATGTGGCCAAGCTCGCGGATCGCGCTGCGGCCGTCTTGCGGCCGGGTGCCGGCATGGGCGGGAACGCCTTTGACATAAATTTCGAAGCGCGCCACGCCCTTGCGCCCGGTGACGATCTTGCCGCCGTCGCGCGCCGGTTCGGTCACCAGAACATATTTCGCGTTGTGGCCGACCGTCTCGATCAACTGGCGCGAGGTCGGACTGCCGATCTCTTCGTCCGAGGTGTAAAGCTGGGTGATGCCGAGCGGCGGCCTGCCGCCGTCGGCGCAGAGCTGCCGGAACGCGCGGCAGGCAATGTAGGCGCCGCCCTTCATGTCATAGATGCCCGGCCCAAAGGCGCTGTCGCCTTCGACCTTGAACGGCAACCGTTCGATGAAACCCATCGGGTGAACGGTGTCGAGATGGCTCAACACCACGATGCCGGGCTGGTCCTGTCCCCAGGCCGATTTCACCACCAGATGGTCGCCGTAGCCATCGCGCCCGGCAATACGATCGATGGTGACCGGCAGGCCGGCGTATTCCTCGACCACCATGCTGGCCAGGCGATTGATCTGATCCGGCCGTTCGGTCGGGGTTTCGACTTCCACCCAGCGCCGGATACCGGCCAGGATGTCATCGGAATCGAACGGGTTGCTGCCGGAAGCCGGTGCCATGCTGAAAAGCTGCCTCAATAGCCGCGGGCGGGATCGACGATATTCTCCAGCACTCCGCCGGCCTCGAAACGCTCGATCTGGCGCGCGACGTATCTGGAGATCTCGTCCGGATCCGTATCGGCAGCGTTGTGCGGCGTCACGATCACATTCGGATGGGTCCACAGCCGGCTGTCCGCGGGCAGCGGCTCGATCTCGAACACGTCAAGCGTCGCCGCGCCCAGGATTCCGTCATCCAGGCATGCGAGAATATCGCTCTCTTTCTGCAAACCGCCGCGCCCGGCATTGATCAGGACCGGCGCGCCCAGCGGACTGGTCCGGTCCAGCATGGAAAATGTCTCGCGGTTGAGGATGTGCCGGGTCTGCGCCGTGAGCGGCAGCAGGCAAACCAGGATGTTGCTCCGCTGCAGGAACGGCCGCAATCCGCCGGCACCGGAAAAACACTCGATCCCGGCAATCGCTTTCGGACTGGAGCTCCAGCCCGACACGCGAAATCCAAGTCGCTGGAGAGCCAGGGCGGCATCCTGCCCAAGCACGCCGAGGCCCATGATTCCAACCCCGATCGCGCTCGCCGTCCACTGGTCCTTCGGCTCCCACTTTTTGTGGTGCTGGCGATCCTGGAGATAGAGCTGCTGGCGATGATGCATCAGCACATGAAGGACGACATATTCGGTCATCCGGCCGGTCAGGTCCCCGACCGCGACGCGAACGATCGGCACCCGGGGAAGGCTGGGGTCAGCCATCAAGGCGTCGACCCCGGCCCCCAGGTTGAAAATCACACGCAGATTGGGAAACGCCGACAACGCTCCTTGCGGCGGCTTCCACACCGCGGCGAAATGAACCTCGCTCGGGTCAACCTCGTCATCGGGCAAGAGGACCACCGCCCGGTCCCCGCACACGGCGAGAAAGCGGCTCCTCCAACGTGGCGGCGACCAATTTGCGGTCACGCCGTGCACCAGCAGAGCCAACGCCCCCTTCTTCATTCCGATCCTGTCCTGTCGCGCGCGCCCAAGATCAGTCGCGGCTCTCACCGAACATTACGGAGATGAACAGGCGTTGCCTAATGTTTTCGTTCGGGCTTGATCACGGTCCTGGTGACGCCGGCGCCGCAGTCGGCGCACTCGAAAATGAAGTCGATCCTCTCCATGCTCCAATGCGGCTGAACATCGCTGACGTGCATGGGAACACCCAGGCAACTGGGACATACCATCAAGGCCTGCTCGAGTTCGTGATGCTGGACGTAGGCTGGCATGGCGGCTCTCCTCGCAACTTGGAAGCGTGGCTTTGCCCTTGACCCGAGTTTCAGGTTACGTCCGCTGCGCGGCAGGTGGTGATCAACTGTTGCGAACAGACTGGGAACGGCCGCCGAATCTCGGCCGATGTTGCAAAACCTACACAGTGGCAGCGGGGCCATAAGGCACCGCAACGGGAATGGATTGATGATCGAAGCCGTGATCTGGGATTTTGGCGGTGTGCTCACCACCTCGCCGTTCGAGGCGTTTGCGCGCTTCGAAACCGAACGTGGGCTGCCGGCGGATATCATCCGGCGAACCAACGCCAGCAACCATTGGCACAATGCCTGGGCGCAATTCGAACGGGCCGAAATCGATGTGGAAACTTTCGACCGGCTGTTTGCCGCGGAATCGCGCGCATTGGGCGCCGAGGTGCGCGGCAAGGACGTGCTGCCGTTGCTGTCAGGTGACATTCGTCCCGAGATGGTCGCGGCACTGAAGCTGGTCAAGCCGCATTTCAAGACCGGCTGCATCACCAACAATCTCCCGGCCAACAGCATCGGCAGTACCGGCGGCCGCTCGCTTTACATCACCGAGGTGATGGTGCTGTTCGATCATGTCATCGAATTGGCCAAGATCGGCCTGCGCAAGCCCGACCCGCGGATTTATCAGTTGATGATCGATAGCCTGGGTGTCGACGCCAGGCGCTGCGTCTATCTCGACGACCTCGGCGTCAACCTGAAGCCGGCGCGCGAAATGGGCATGATTACCATCAAGGTGCTGAATGCGCGGCAAGCCATCGCCGAACTCGAAGCGGCCACGGAACTGTCGCTCCGTGAGCGCTAGCCTGTGATGAGATAACCCGCATGGGCGGGGCTGACGATACCGATTGCTACCGAAGCTCGGCCTGTTCGACAATCTGCACTGACCGAACCGAGGCTTCGACCGTTTCCTCCGGCGCCAGCGTCGCATGCCGGAAATCGTCGCGATGGGTCGACACGCCGGCCAGTTGGTCGAGCTCCACGGTCAGCGCCCGGCGCCATGTCGGCATCGCGATCCCGAAATAATCGTTGAGACGGCTGTGATCGAGCCGGCAATTTTGCGGCCGTTGCGCTTTGGTCGGATAGTCGGACGTCCTGATCCCAACCACCCGCTCGGCTCGCAGCCTGGCGCCGCGCTCTCGCAATCCGGCGACGATGGCCTCGGCAAAGCCGTGCCAATTGGTCTCTCCCGATGCCGACACATGGACCACGGAGCCATCACGGCTGAACCTGCTGTCGCCGGTCAGCTCCCTGCGCAGGATCTTCATGGTCGCGTCAGCGACGCTTCGCGCCGAGGTCGGCGCGCCGAACTGATCGGCGACGATTTTCAGCTCCTGCCGCTCGCCGGCGAGCCGGGCGATGGTGCGCAGGAAGTTTTTGCCTTCAGCGGCGTAAACCCACGAGGTGCGAACGATGAGATGCCGGCAGCCGGATTCCATCACCGCGCGCTCACCGGCAGATTTGCTGGCGCCATAGACCGACAGCGGGGCCGTCTCGTCTTCCTCGCACCACGGCTCATCGCCGGAGCCGTCGAACACATAGTCCGAGGAGAAATGCAGCAACGGGACGTCGTGCCGGGCGGCCCATGCGGCGATGGCGGCAGGAGCGTCAGCATTGACCCGAAACGCCAGATCGCGCTCGTCTTCGGCGAGATCGACCGCGGTATAGGCCGCCGGATTGACGATCAGATCAGGCCGCAGCCGATCCAGTGTATCCGGCACGGTGTCCGGCCGCGAAAGATCGAGTTCGCGGCGGTCCATCGCCAGCACGGTGGCGACCCGGGAAAGTGGGGCACGCAGCGCGCCGCCGACCTGACCGGTGATCCCGGTTAACAGAATACGCATCAGATCGCTCCGTATTTCGGCAAGTTGGCGACATCCGCCAGCCGCCGGCCAGCGGCGTCGCGCGCGGACAGTTTCGGCTGCTCAATGCCCCAATCGATGCCGAGTTCGGGGTCGTCCCATGCGATCACCATCTCGTCTTCGGGACTGTAGAGTTCGTCGCATTTGTAGAAAAAGTCGGCGACCTCCGAAAGCACGGCAAAACCATGCGCGAAGCCGCGTGGCACCCACAGTTGCCGCCGGTTCTCGTCGGACAGTTCGACCGCCACATGCCGCCCGAATGTCGGGCTGCCGATGCGCGCATCGACCGCGACATCGAGCACGCGGCCGCGCAGCACGGTGACGAGCTTGCCTTGCGCCTTGGCTCCCTGCAGATGCAGCCCACGCAGGATGCCGTGGCTCGAACGAGACATGTTGTCCTGCAGGAACGGCCGCGCGATGCCGGCCGCGGCGTAGCGCTGGGCCTGAAAGGTCTCGGTGAAGAATCCGCGATGATCGCCGAATACTTTCGGCTCGATGATCTTAACGCCGGCGATATCAGTCTCGATAATCTGCATCCATGCCCTCGCAGTATCGTCATGGGTCAAACTTTACATAATCTCTTTAACTCCCCAGCACTGACCATCTGGTATGGGAAATCCATAAAATTGATCGAAGGGGTTTTCATGAAGGGCATCATCCTTGCCGGCGGCACCGGAACGCGGCTCTATCCGATAACGACCGTGGTCTCGAAGCAATTGCTTCCGGTGTTCGACAAGCCGATGATCTATTATCCATTGTCGACGCTGATGTTCGCGGGCATCCGCGAAATCCTTGTTATCTCGACGCCGCAGGACAAGCCGCTGTTCGAGCGCCTGCTCGGTGACGGCTCCGAGTTCGGGCTCGAGCTGTCCTATGCAGCCCAGGACAAGCCGCGTGGCCTTGCCGACGCCTTCATCGTCGGCCGCGATTTCATCGGCGATGATGACGTCGCCCTGATCCTCGGCGACAATATCTTTCACGGCAACGGCCTGCCGGATCTGTTGTCGAAGGCTGCGATGCGCAGCCAGGAGGCCACGGTGTTCGGCTACATCGTCAACTCGCCGCAGCACTATGGCGTGGTCGAGCTCAACAGCCACGGTCGCGCGATCTCGATCGAGGAAAAGCCTCACAAGCCGAAGTCGAACATCGCGGTAACCGGCCTTTATTTCTACAGCAACGACGTGGTCGACATCGCCGCATCGCTGAAGCCGTCACCGCGCGGCGAACTTGAAATTACCGATGTGAACCGGGTCTATCTCGAGCGCGGCGACCTGTTCGTCGAGGTGCTGAGCCGTGGCTTCGCCTGGCTCGACACCGGGACCCACGAGACGCTGGTGGAAGCCAGCCATTTCGTCCAGATCCTCGAGCAGCGCCAGGGACTGCGCATCGCCTGTATCGAGGAGATCGCGCTGCGGCTGCGCTACATCGACATCGACCAGTTTCATCACCTGGCCCAGCGCGCGGCCAAGAGCAGCTACGGCCAGTACCTGCTGTCCATCCACCGCTCGTTCGCGGGCGAATCCAACAGCATCAGGTCCCGGTCATGCGTCACGACGGCTCAACTGTATTCGTAACCGGCGGCGCCGGCTTCATCGGCTCCGCTGTCATCCGTCATCTGCTCGATCACACCGGGGCGTTCGTCGTCAACATCGACAAGCTCACCTATGCGTCGAACCTTGCCTCGATTCCGCAAGGCGTGGCGGGGCATCCGCGTTACGCCTTTGCCGAGGTCGACATCTGCGACGGAGCCGGGCTGCGGACCCTGTTCGATCGCTACCGGCCGGGCGCGGTAATGAATCTCGCGGCGGAAAGCCACGTCGACCGCTCCATCGACGGTCCGGGGGAATTCGTTCAGACCAACATTGTCGGCACGTTTACCTTGTTGCAGGAAACCCTGCGGTACTGGCGGACGTTGCCACGGACGCGGCGCGAGACTTTTCGCCTGCTTCACGTTTCCACCGACGAGGTCTATGGATCGCTCGGCACTGAGGGGCTGTTCACCGAGGCGACGCCTTATGCGCCGAACTCGCCGTATTCCGCCAGCAAGGCCGCTTCCGATCACCTGGTGCGTGCCTGGCATGAAACCTACGCCCTGCCGACGCTGGTGACCAACTGCTCGAACAATTACGGCCCGTACCATTTTCCGGAAAAACTGATCCCGCATATCATCCTCAAGGGACTGCGCGGCGAGCCGCTTCCGGTGTATGGCGACGGCCGCAATATTCGCGACTGGCTGTATGTCGAGGACCATGCCCGGGCGCTGGCACTGGTGCTGGAGCGCGGCCGGGTCGGCGACACCTACAATATCGGCGGCCGCAACGAGCGCACCAACCTGCACGTGGTCGAGACCATCTGCGATCTGCTGGACCGGATGCGGCCAGCGAGCGACGGGAAGCCGCGACGGAAGTTGATCACGTTCGTGGCCGACCGTCCCGGTCATGACCGCCGTTACGCCATCGACGCCGGCAAACTCGAACGCGAAATCGGCTGGCGTGCTGAAGAAAGCTTTGAGACCGGATTGAAAAAGACCGTCGCATGGTATCTCGACCATGCACCGTGGTGGCAAGCCATTCTCGATCGCGGTTATCAAGGCGCGCGCGTCGGCCTGCTGCAACCGAGCCCCTCCATCGCTTCGGATCTTGCGGTCGATCGGGACCTGTCCACGATGCTGCTCGCGGCCCTTCCGTGACCGGAATTCGATCGAACACCTTGACCTGCGATTCAGCACAATCCGAATTCCGGATCGCGCGCGGAGCAGACAATGAATACGAGAAGGCAGCCAGGCGCGGAAGCTTGACGGGGCACAGGAAATGGAAGTGAGAAGCGGTGAATTGCTGGCGTCGGGTCCGGTTGACTCCGTCGTCGGCGGCCGAATGGCCAGATCGGCCACGACCGCGGCTAACAAAAGCGCAGCCACTACGTCGCCGTTGCCGGCGGCCCTGTCCAGCCTGCAGTCCGCCGCTCACCCGGCGCCGGGCGGAAACCGCGACAGAACAAAGACGCGGTGGCTCACCTTCGATCAGCTTCCATTCATTGAACGCAACGCCGCGGGTCAGCCGGTTCGCGGCCTGGCGATCGATCGCTGGGTCTATAGCAACGGCGCCCTGCTGCTGTCCGGCTGGGTGATTGGCGTCGACACCGAGCACACCCATGCCGGCCCGGGTGAAACGATCCTGGACGTGAAGGTCGCGGTTTTTCAAAGGCCGGACGTCGAACATGGCTTTCCGACATTGCGCGCCTCCGCCAGAGGATTGCTTGCGGTCGTCACGTTGGGCGAAAGCGAAAAATTCACGCTGTTCGGCTTCCCGTTGCAGCTTCCGCCGCGCCAGGACGCCGACGACGCCTCCGAGGTATTCTTGCTGGAGCATCGCCCGCGATTTGGCTTTCTGCTCCGCAACCTGCCGCACGATTGTCCCGAATACGCTATTGCCGCCGCCCAGGCCCCCCCGCGCCCGAGACCTACAAGCGCGCCCGCGGCTTCCTCGAGCAGGCAAGGGGCGTTCCGGACCATGGCGGCCTGGTGATCGGCTGGGCCGTTCATCTGCCGGGAGTGGAACTGGTCCTGCTCGATCAGGCCGGTCGTGTCGTCCCGCTCGACGGCGCAATTCGCTGGTACCGGGAAGATATCGTCGAGGCATTCGGCCGGGATTTCGGCAACTACACTTTCAATACCGGCATGCTGCAGGCGTGGCGGCTGCCCTTCAAGATCGGCGCCGAGATTCGGCTGGTCGCGCTCGATGGCGATGCGGCCAGCGTGCTGGCCACCAGCCGCTGGGATGCCGCGCCGATTGAGCCGAGCAGCTTCGCCCGCTGGGCGTTCGAGCTTCCAACCCCGCTCGACCAGTTTTCCGAGCGGATGGAACACCACGACGGCGCCATCATCGAATCCTTGATTGCGCGGGATCGATCGTCGTGGCGCAACGCCGCGCCCGAGGTTCATCACTACGGCACCCCGGTCGAAAACCCGAAATGCTCGATCGTCATACCGCTCTACGGGCGTTTCGATTTCATGCTGAACCAGATGCTCGAATTCTCCGAAGACGAGCAGATCAGGCAAGGCGCGGACCTGATCTACGTGGTCGACGACCCACGCATCGCATCCCACGTCATTCAGCAGGCCTGGCTGCTGTTCGAGGCCAACCGCGTTCCGTTCCGGCTGGTGGTGGCGTCCGAAAATCGCGGCTTCGCCGGCGCCAACAATCTGGAGATCTCGGTCAGTCGGGCGCCCACCCTGCTGCTGCTGAACTCCGACGTGATTCCGGTCGAGCCCGGCTGGCTCGGCAAAATGCTGGCGGCGATCGATCGCGGCCGCGACGTCGGCATTGTCGGCGCCCGCCTGTTCTATCCGAACGGCTCGATCCAGCATGACGGCATGGCATTCCAGTGGGAACCGAGCTGGAATGCCTTCCTCAACAAGCATCCGCGCTCCGGCATGGAGGCGGCCGCCGGTGCCGAGGCCGGAACCAATCATGCCGCGGTCACTGCGGCCTGCCTGATGATCCGCCGCTCCACCTATGATGCCGTGGGTGGTCTCGACGAAGGCTTCCTGATCGGCGACTTCGAGGACTCCGACCTGTGCCTGAAGGTCAAGCAGCAAGGACTTCGGATCGTCTGCCTGAGTGATGTCAATTTGAACTCATCTCGAGCGCCAGTCGTTCACCGGCATCGGCGCCAATGGCTTCCGCGAGCGCGTCGCGCGTTACAATGCCTGGCGTCACCAGCGCCGGTGGTCGAAATCCATCGAGGCGCTCGGCAGTTCCCGGATAGTTGGAGCGAATACATGAAGGTTCTGGTGATTGCCCACGGGCACCCGGATTTCAGCGTCGGCGGCGCTGAAATCGCCGCCTACAACCTGTTTGCGGCAATGAAGGATCGCCCCGAGATCCGCGAGATCACATTTCTGGCGCGCACCAGCCACGCATCGCTGGCGCCGGGCGCCATCGGCCTGAAACGGGCGAACGAGTATCTATGGCGACAGGACATCGGCGACTGGTTCCGGCTGCAGTCGTCCTATCCCAACGCGATCTACACCACGTTCCGGGAATTCCTGCAGCTCAAGCAGCCTGACGTCGTGTACGTGCATCACTTCGCCAATATGGGCATCGAGATCCTGCGCGAACTGCGGCGCACGCTGCCGAACGCCTTCATCGCACTGACCCTGCACGAATACATGGCGATCTGCCAGCGCAACGGGCAGATGGTCAAGAACCACACCAAACGGCTGTGCTACCGGGAGTCCACCGAAGACTGCAACCTTTGTTTCCCCGAGCACAGCGTCCAGGACTTCTGGCTGCGCAAGCATTTCATCCAGAAGCATTTCGAGGCCGCCGACATGTTCGTTTCGCCATCGGAATTCCTGCGGCAGCGCTATGTCGATTGGGGCATTCCGGCCGATTACATCCGGGTGATCGAGAACGGCCAGCCGACCTTCTCCGGCGCCGCTGAGACGCCGGCGCGCGAGCAACACAACCGGTTTGGCTTCTTCGGCCAGTGCACCGAATACAAAGGCGTCGATATTCTGCTGCAGGCGCTGCACCTGATGAAACCCCAGGTTCGCAAATCGATGCTGGTCGAGATTCACGGCGCCAACCTCGAACATCAGGGGCAATGGCTGCGCGAACTGCTCGAGAAGCTGCGCGGTCCGCTGATCGCGGAAGGGACGCTACGCTGGGTCGGACCTTACGAACCGCCGGAGCTGCAGCGGCGCATGAGCAAGGTCGACTGGGTGATGGTGCCGTCGATCTGGTGGGAAAACTCCCCGATGGTGATCCAGGAAAGTTTCTGCAGCGGCCGCCCGGTGATCTGCTCGGGAATCGGCGGCATGGCGGAAAAGGTGCGCGATGGCGTCGACGGGCTGCACTTCGAGGCGCGCAATCCGACCGACCTCGCCGACGTCCTGACCCAGGCCGTGACCACGCCCGGCCTGTGGAACAAACTCGCGTCCAATATCCGCCAGCCGACGACCTATAGCCAGTGCGCGGACGCGTATCTACAGCTGGTGGCCTGAATGGAGGTAAACATGCTCAACATCGCCCCCGTACAGCCCAGGCAGAAGACCCAGCGCATCGCGTTGATGGCACCATCCTATTCCGTGCCCGACGCGTTCTGCCGAAACTCCGACCATCTGTTCAAACTCTGCGGCGGCAATACCGGCAACTTCGCCTTCGTGTTCGCACTGCACCAGCTGCTGTCGCCGAACGTCGACGTGGTGACGTGGGACGTCAGCCCGGAACTGGTGAAGGAAAAATATGACGCCGTGGTGTTCGCCTGCGCCAACCAGTTGGGCCCGCATACCGATCTCGGATGGCTGGCCGATCGGCTGGCCGCCATGGACCGGCCGATCATCGCCATTGGATTGGGGGCGCAGGCCAAGGACATGTCGGGCCCGGTTGAAGTGACCGAGGGAACGCGGCGCTGGCTCGACGTGATCGCGGCGCACGCGCCGTCGTCGGCGCCCAATATCGGCGTGCGCGGTGCCTATACCCTGTCGCAGCTCGAACACCTCGGACAGGGCCGCAAGGGCGCCGTGGTCGGCTGCCCCTCGAACTTCATCAATCCCAGTCCGACGCTCGGCCAGGTCATCGCCGAGAAACATGCCGCAGGCGGGTTCAGCCGGGTTGCGGTGCCCGCCGGGCTTCATCATTGGACGAGCGTGCAGCGCATCGAGCAATGCCTGGCCGATATGGTGCAAGCCTGCTCGGGCATCTACATCGCCCAATCCGAGATCGACATGATCCGCCTCGCGCGTGACGAAGCCGATTCAGTCGATCCCCACGTGCTCGAGCAGATCAGGGCCTATGTCCGCCCAGGGCTTGCGATGCCGGAGTTCATCCAATGGATGCGCCGTTACGCGGTGACCTTCACCGACGCCGCATCCTGGATCGATGCGATGCGGAAATTCGACTTCGTGGTCGGACCGCGCTTTCACGGCGTCATGCTGGCCATGCAGGCCGGCGTCCCCGGCGGCGTCATCGCCCACGACAGCCGGACCCTCGAGCTGTGCAACACCATGCGCATCCCGGTCCGGGACCACAAGGAAATCGCCGAGAACTTTACCCTGGCAGATCTGCCGGCGATGTTTCCGTTCGACGGCGCCGCCTATGACCGGCAGCGGGCAAAACTGGCGCAAGCGCTGGCCGAAATGCTGTCGCATGCCGGCATTGTTTCATCTTGGGCCAATTTGCGCGTTATCGGAACCGCGCAGGCTGAAGCCGCGTGAGGCTTAGCGACCCAGTTCGATCTTGACCTTGTATCGCACCAGGTCACGGTCGAACGAATTGCGGCAATCCCTCAGATTGAAGCGGGTCAGATAAAGCTCGGCACTGCGCCCAACCGCATCGAAATTCCGCAAGGCTTCACTGGTGTCGATCAGCGAGGGGTAACCATAGCGCGCCGCGTCCTTGCAGTCGTGGCTGCCGAAATAGGCTAGCTCCTTGAGGTCGACCGGCGGGCTCCAGGTCAACAGATCGCGCGACAGGCTGTAGCCCAGCTGCCACGACCGCACCTCGCCCACCACCATCTCATGCAGATAGACGGCGATCACCCGATCGCTGCCGTCAATCCGTTGAATGCTGCCGAACCAGTTTCCCGCAACCGGCTTGCAGGTGGGCTTTTCATCCGAAGATGCGGCGGCGAGATACGGATCGGCAAAGTGGCTGTCGAAGGTCTTGCCATCCCAGGCGCGCCACAGCGTCGGCTGCGCGATATCCGGCGTACGAAACACGCACATGCCCGCGCCCTGCCCCTCCCAGCCGGTGGTGTAGAGCAGCACATACCAGTAGGAACCGAGCTTGATGATGTTGGTGGGGCTGAAAAAGCCGCGGTGGCGGCCCTGCCCGACGTCCTGCCGGAACGGCGCCGCCGCGACCACGGCCGGCGGTGCGGTTTGCCGGAACGTCGTGCCGCCATCGTCGGACCACGCATAGGTAACGCTGTTGTACCAGCACGCGGTGTATTCCTTGAAAGCGCAGGCGCCGGAGTGCCGATGGCCCTGGTATTCATGGTGCACCAGCGCGTGCACCTTCCGGCCGTCGTCGGTCCAGGTCGCGGCAATCCAGCGGTGGTCGCGGTAGTGTGACGGATCCGGGTCGTCGGGGCTGTCAAGAATGCTCCCGCAGCCGGTCCGCTTCGGCTTGCCGTCGACCACCGTAAACAAGTGGTTGTCGTAATGGGTCGCGGCCAGCCGAATTTGGCCATGGTCATCGCGGAAGGCGCGAGCGGGCGCATCGGGAATGTCGTTGTCGTTGCAGCGGTCGGTGGCCCAGCGGAACACCACTTCCTCTTCGCCGGTCACACTTACCGATATGCCTGCGCCGGCGGCCGCAAGACTGGGCACCAGCGCTATCGCCAGGCCCACCGCCAGGATCCGCAGCCGCCGCCCGTTTCGATCCTCCAAGGCCATCCCCGGTTAGAGCAGGATCTGCGCCGGTTCCAAAATCGATTACCCGGCCGCGCTTTCCCCAATCGGTTTACGGATAACAGACCGGAAATGCGGTTCCATTCAAATCGAGTCATATTCTCTGGACTTTTTCAGGATTTAAAAAGCCGGCGATGTTTGAATCCGGCCATGATCGCCGTGCCAAATATCGAACGGGAGTTGCGCTTCGCCTCGTCCGCCGCGAAGGCGCGGCGCGTGCTGAATATCGGTTCGGGCCCGAAATCCATTCGCAAGCCGAACGCGATCTTCGATCCGGCCGGCTGGCGCGAAATCCGCATGGACCTCGACCCCGCGGTCAAGCCCGACGTGCTCGGATCGATGACGGACCTGCGCGCGCATTTCGGCGCCGGCGCTTTCGACGCCATCTGGTCTTCGCACAGCCTCGAGCATCTCCATAGCCACGAAATTCCGATCGCCCTGAAGGAATTCCAGCGCGTATTGAAGACCGACGGCTTCGCGCTGATCAGTTGTCCCGACCTCGAGACGGTCATGACACTGTTCCTGGCCCACGGGTCGGACCACGTGGTCTACCAGTCCGCGGCAGGACCGATTACCCCGCTCGACATGCTGTTCGGGCACTCGTCGTCGATCGCATCGGGCAACCATCACATGGCGCACCATTCCGGCCTGACCGCTGAGCGGCTGGGCGGACTGCTGCTGCAGGCCGGTTTCGCCGAGGCGGTCACCAAGCGCGTGGATTACGACCTGTGGGCGCTGGCCCTGATGCCGGACGCCAACCGGGACCTCATTCTCCGGAGCCTGCAGGCGGCCGGCATAGACATGTCCGACACCCGGGAATGACGGGGTTGCACGCCATGTCGTCGTCGAACCGATCCGCCTCGCAAGGTCCGCCGTTGTGCGAGCGGCCGCTGGCGCTGGCGGGGGATGTGCTGCGACGGCGCATCTACGCGCCGCTGGCCTATGCTCCGGTCCGCGACGCCGCCGTGGTGCCGATCGTGCATTCCGAATGCATGACACTGGCGTCCTGGTTTCCGCTGGTCTGGCGGCGCCGCAAATCGACCACCGAATTTGTCGCCATTCGAGCGCTGTTGAACGACCAGCGCGCCCAACCACCGGCGGCGCGCGCGCTGCTGCCGATGCTGCTTCATGCCTACCCGTTCGTGCTGGATCCGCGTCAGCCGGTCGGCCCCGACACCGCAAAAATGCTGGACGACGTTTTCGCCGACGCGCCGACCGACGTCGGCGCATCGATCACCACCGTTCACCGCAAGCTGGCGCGGGCCACCACCACCCGCTTCCGGATTCTCGACCGGTTCGCGGATGAATCCGTGGTCACGGCCGCGATCGGCAGCGCCCTCGCCGAACTCGATGTGTTTGAGCCGTGGAATTTGAAGTTCGAAATCGAAGGCCACCGGGTCGAAATCCCGGACCTTCTGGTGATCAGGCCGTCGGCATTCGACAGCGGGCAATTTGCCCGGCTGCTGGATGAATTTGGAATACCATGCGCCCAGATGCTGGGGCTGCACCGGCTCTCGCTGTTTCGCGCCGGCGCGTTGCTGGCGATGGCAAAGGCGCTCTTCAAGGACCGGCCTCCGCCGGGGGAGAGCCGTGACGCCGTCCAGAGTGACCCCGATCAATCGCATGCGACGGAATCGTCGCGACACCGCGCCACGATCGACGCGCGGACGGCACCGACGCTGTCATGACCCGCCTCGTCCCGATACGCGACATCGCGCCCCGCGGGCTGGTGCTGCCCGGCGACGACCGCTGGGTCAGCGAACTGGGCTGGGTGCCGGTCAGCAGCACCGAGTTTCACCTGGCGTGTCGCTACTATCCGATCGCGGTCCGGTTTGAAGGTGAGCGGCCACAACTCGGCCTGATCGTCGACCAGCGCTATCTGAGCCATGCCTTGCTGGATTCCGCCGGGGCCTGGCGCGGCAGCTATCGGCCGGTCGGACTGCGGTGTTTTCCTTTCGAGGCGCCGCACCTCGGCGACGATCCGCTGAGCGATATCGTCATCGATGCGGCTTCGGACTATCTGTCGGCCACGGCAGGGATTGCGCTGGTCGACGACAGCGGGCGGCCCACCCGGTTGGTGACCGAATTGCACCGGCTGTTTGCGCTGTTGAAACGCAGCCAGGAAACCTTCGCCGGCATCCTGGACCAGTTCCTGATCGGCGGCCTGCTGGTGCCTCTCGCCGAGGTCGATCCCTCCAGCGAGGCCGCCACAGCGCCACTGTATGTGATCGATCACGAACGCCTGTCGCAGATGAGGAATACGTCGCTCGGCGCCATGGCGCGCCACGGCTTCCTGAGCGTCGACGTCGCGGTCGCCGCGGCGTTTTCGCTGCAAAACCTCAAGGCGCGCTATCGGCCCAAGGCCACTACCGAGTCGCGCCGGCAAGCGCAAGCCTTAGCCTCTGTCGGTCCGGATCTGGTCGGGATCGACGACCTGTCGCTGGCGCTGGACGACGGGGAACTGGTTCCATTGTGGAATATCGACGGGCTGCGGACGGAGGCGTGGACCGGTTAGATCGGCATCGCTGCTGCATCATCGTCAAGAGCACTTGCGACGACCCCTGTTCGGGCGCGTTTAAGCACTACCTCTCATGCATCGATTTCGCGAGCCGGTTGGTCAGTGGCGCCACCAGATAGGACAGCACCGTGCGCTCGCGGGTGCGGATGATGGTATCGACGGTCATGCCGGCGACCATGCGGTCGCGGATTTCTTCCGGAATGGCGTTGCGATCGACCGTGACTTCCACGGCGAAGTAGGGCTGCGACGGCCCGGCCGAGGTCACGGGGTCGAGCATGCTGTCGCGGGAGATGCCGCGCACAATGCCGTCGATCGGCTTCAACTCGTATTTCATGAATTGCGGGATGCGAATTTCGACCTTTTCCCCGGCGATGATGCGGTCGACGTCGATCGGCTGCACCTTGGCCCGGACCACCAGCTTGTCGCTGGATGGAACGATGTCGAGGATCGGGTCACCTGGCTTGATGATGCCGCCGACGGTGAAGAACCTGAGCTGCTGCACCGTGCCGGTGACCGGCGCCTTGATGTCGATCCGCTGCAGCACGTCGCCGGAGATGATCGACTGCTGGCGGGCGTCGCTGATGACCTTGCGGACGTCCGGAAGCGCGTTGGCGCCTTCCTGGCGATAGTCCTGCTTGAGCTGGTCGAGCCGCGCCCGCATCTCGCCGACCTTTTCCGTGGCCTTGGTGGCGCTGATCCGGGCGGTCTCCAACTGGCCTTTGGTCTGGATCAATTGCCGCTCCAGCGTGGTGACGCGCGGCAGCGCCACCAGGCCTTTTTCCAGCAAGCCCTTGAGATTGGGAAGTTCGAGATTGATCGAGTCGATCTGGTGAACGGCGGTCTGCTCATCGACCGCGGCCTGCCGGATCTCGTCCTGCGCCTGGGCGATCTGCCTTTCGATCACTTCGCCGCCGCGCAGCAGGCTCTGACGCCGGTTGTCGAACTGGCTTTGATTGTCGCGAATGGCGTTGGCGATCAGCGGATCGCCCTGCAGCGCGGTCACCTCGGGCGGAAACGCCACCGTATCGGCGAGGTCGCGCTGCGCCAACAGCCGCGCCTCCAGCGCGCTCGCGATCGCCAATTGCTGGCGAAAGCCCTTGTCAGTGGCCTCGTTACGCGTCGGATCGAGCAGAACAAGGCTGTCGCCCTGATGCACCAGATCGCCGTCGCGGACCAGGATCTCCCGAACGATGCCGCCCTCGAGATGCTGCACCGTCTTGCGGTTGGACTCGACCGCCACCGTGCCATCGGCAACCACCGCCGAATCGATATGGGCCACCGCCGACCACCCGCCCAGCACCACGAAGGTGAAGACGATGACCCCGGCCGCAACCGTCAGCATGGCGCGGCAGTCGGTCGAAGCGACCGGCGCCGGCATGAGCTCGATGCGTTCGCCCTCCATGATTTAAGCCCTCTGGCTTTCCAGCGCACCGGCAATGACGGTCAAGGCCGGCGGCGCCGTCTGGCCGCGGAATTCGGTTGACGATCTGATCGCCGCGGGCCAAACGCCTGGACGGTGCCGTTGTTCAGCACCAGGACATCGTCGCAATAGTTGAGCATATTGAGCTTGTGGGTAACGATGACGATGGTGGTGTTGCGCCGCCTTCAGCTTCTGGATCATCGCCAGGAACGACTGTTCGGCCAGCGAATCCAGGTTCGAATTCGGCTCGTCCAGCACGACAAAGCGCGGTGCGCCATAGACTGCCCGTGCCAGCGCGATCCGGCTGCGCTGTCCGCCCGACAGCACGTGGCCATTCAATCCGACCGCAGTGTTGTAGCCGTTGGGCAGCGACCGGACCAGGTCCTCGATGCCGGCGAGTTCGGCGGCAGCGATGAAGCGATCGGGGTCGGTCGCCGCGGCTGGATCAAATCGCGCGATGTTTTCCGCGATGGTGCCGGGCAAGAGTTCGATGTCCTGCGGCATGTAGCCGAGATGACACCCGAGATCATCCTCGTTCCAGTGGGCGAGATCGTGGTCACCGATGGCGATGCTGCCGCTGCGCGACGGCATCGCGCCGACCAGGGTGCGCGCCAGGCACGACTTGCCGGCGCCGCTCGCGCCGATCACCCCGAGAACGCGGCCCTCGCCGAGGCTGAAGCTGACATCGTTCAGCAGCGGCTTGTCGCCGCCAGGCGCAAAGGCGAACAGCCGCGCCACCGCCAGCGCCCCTCCGAGCTGCGGCAGCGACATCTTCGGCGGCTGTTTCTCGGCGTCGCGCAGCACTTCGTCGAGCCGGGCCAGCGCGGCCAGGCAGCTGGAATAGCTCTTCCAGTTGGTCACCATCTGGTCGATCGGACCGAGCCCACGCGTCATCAGGCTCATGGCCACGAAGGTATTGGCCAAGGTGACTTCGTTGTTCATGAACAGTATGGTTCCGACCGTGAAGATCAGCGCCATCTGCGAGGCGCGCATGAACTTGGTAATGGAGGTGAAGATTTCCATGCGGCCGCTCGCGGCCGATTGCCACCCAAGCATGCGCAGATGCAGCTCGTACCAGCGGTCACGCATCCGCGGCAGCATGCCCAGCGCGCGAACCGTATCGGAGTTGCGCGCCACCGCCTGACCAAATTCCTGTGACTTGATCGACAGTTTCTGGTAGTGGCCGATATCCGCCTTCGACAGCCGATGATTGAGGATCGCCAGGATTGTGGTCGCGGCCACGATCACCAGGGCGATGACGCCGAACAGCCAGTTGACGATGATCATGACGATGATGAAGAGCGGCGACCAGAACGCGTCAAAAACCGCCGCCAACGAATTGCCCGAAAGAAACTCGCGCACCATGGCGAAGTCCGCCATGATATTCGGCGCCCGCGCGGAACCCCTGGCCGAACGATGGGCAACGTCGAACATCACGCGGCTCAACCGCGCATCGATGGCGTTGCCGAGCCTTCCCAGCGCCTTCTTGCGCACCCATTCCAGCACCGCGTACATCGCCAGCAGGAAGGCCGCGATCGACCCCAGCACCAGCAACGTATCGACATTGCGGCTGTACATCACCCGGTCGAAGATCTGCTCGACGTAGATCGGCGACGCCAGATACAGAATCGGGCAGAAGAAGCTGAACGCAAACAATGCCGCATAGGACGGCAGGAACGAGCGCAGCTCGTTCAGCATCGGAGAGGTAAGTTTTTCCTTCAACGGACGCTCATTGTGTTGGCTCTACATCCACGCCACGCGACGGTGCCGGAAACAGCGCAATGCCCGGCGGCCTTGCCGGGCATTGCTGATTTCGGGGCCTTCGCAGCCCTTACGGCAGGTGATGGGTCGTATCGGTAAAGACCAGGTTCTCCACATGGCTGACGTTGATGACCTGACCGTCGGTGAAGTGAATGACGGTCTGGCCGCCGCTGGTATGAAGCGACGCGATATCCGTGGATGCCCGGGTATCGAAGTCGATGGTGTTGTGGCCGCTGCCACCGTCGACGGTATCGTTGCCGTGGTGGCTGTCGAGGTGGAACACGTCGTTGCCGCCACCGCCCAGCAGCGTGTCGCCGCCGGTGCCGGCATAGATGGTATCGTTGCCGTCGTTGCCTTGCAGCAGTTGATGGCTGCCGGTTCCGCCGTACATGACGTCGCGGCCGCTGCCGCCCATCAAGGTGTCGTACGAGCCGTCGCCGCCGAACAAGGTATCATTGCCGTCACCGCCGACCAGCAGCTGATGATCGCCGTTTCCTGCGTAGATATGATCGGAACCGTGGCCGCCATACAGCGAGTCGTGCGAACCGTCGCCGCCGATAATGGTATCGCTGCCGGTGCCGCCGACGAGCATCTGGTGGTCACCATTGCCCGCCTGCATATAGTCCCCGCCGCTGCCACCGAACAGCGAGTCATGGGAGCCGTCGCCACCAATCATGGTGTCGTGGCCGCTGCCGCCAACGAGCAGCTGATTGTCGCCGCTTCCCGCGAGCAGGTGATCGGACCCGGAACCGCCATACAGCGAGTCATGGGAGCCGTCGCCGCCGACCAGCGTGTCGTTGCCGTCGCCGCCGACCAGCAATTGATGACTGCCCGACCCTGCCATCAAGAGGTCGTTGCCCTTGCCGCCGTAGATGCTGTCCTGCCCGTCGCCGCCCTGGACAACGTCGTTGCCGGACCCGGTCAGGACGATGTCGTTGCCGGAATCCTGCAGCGTGACGTGGTCATTGCCGTCGCCGGTCACCACCATCACGTCGTGGTCGCCATGGACGGTGAGGTTGGAGGGACCCGCAACATTCTCGACAATCACCTTGAGCGCCGCGTCGGTGGTGACCGTGTTGGTGGCCGATGTCAGATCGAGAACCTGCGCCTTCGGGTCCAGCGGCAGCGAACCGTCGCTGATCTCCACCTTGACGGTCGGATCGGACTCGTGGCGGCCGAAGTAACCGTGGCGATCGTCGTCATCATCGCGGTCATGACGGCCATGGCGGTCGTCGTCGCGATCATGATCGTCGTGACGATCGTCGTCGTCCTTGAACGCCCCGCTGTTGAGAAGATAGTCGATAACGGCCGCCCGCGCACCGGGATCGATATCCGGCGCGAGCGCGTGATTGAGTTCAGTTCTGTCCAGATCGTACGTCGCCATGCATTCGCCCCTTATGTGATGCCGCACTCATCCGACACGACCAGCCCTAGTTCGGTTTCAATCGGCTCGAAGTGACAAGTCTCGAATTTCTATCGTTGCAGTGCATGGAACTTGGCTGAGGAACCTCAATGGAGTCAATCGTTCACCGGCACAACGGCGTGTCGCAACGATCGTGTTCGTCGTATGCGGTTACGCTGCGCGAAACAAACTGCCGCGATTTCGTCCGAAATTCGCACGACGTTTAAGTCTAAAAAACTTCGCAAAAATGATTTGACTGCGATGGGGAACGGTTAAGAGAACCTGTGGCGTCGCGACGGCGCATCCGGAAAGCGCAACGCATTGCTGCGGCTTCATCACAGTCTGGATGTAATTCGTATATAATTTTCCGGAACGAATGCGCGCATTCTCCGGCGATATCGGACTGCGTTGAATGGATCTATGTCGCCGCAAGGGATCTGGCGACGGCATCGCGGTCGATCGATGGCTATGCCGCGATCGGACCGGGAAATTGCACGATGGCTTCCGCCGGCAGCGACCCATCGTCACGGATCGAATCAAACACCCGATAAAGGCTGCGGCCCCCGGTGCGGAGGACGCGTTCCGCGGCCGACCGGCGCAGCGCAAAGGCATGCGCGCGGTCACTTTCGGCGCCGCCGACGCCAACGTCGCCGATCACGGCGAGGACGCGATTGTCGTTGACGAACGCTTCGGCAATTTGCGCCAGCACCATCGCGTCGAGGCGCGCGCCCGACAGCAGGAACACCACGAACTCCGCATCCACCCCCTCGCCGGCCAGGAAGTCTCGCGCCGCTTCATTGTCGAATCCGGCGAAGTCGCCGGCCTCGGGAAGCGAAGCCGCAACCCAGTCCAGATGGTCCTGCGCATCCAGGCTCTGCGACGTGGCATCGACGTCGCCCGCCCCAACGATGATGACCGCGGCCTTCAAACGGTCGCCATTCGCCGCGCTCTCTGGTTCACCACCATGGGAAGACGTGAAAAACGGCTGCGGACTGCCTTCGAGATGGTCGCCTTTCGAATTCACCGCCGCGAACCGCCGGGTCGCGCCGTCGGCGAACCGCGCCGGTAAAATGCATTCGAACGTACGGACGGCACGCGGGTCCTCTGCTCCACCGATGTGGCCCCACCCCGCCGCCCTGACACGATCGACTTTCTCGTCATCGACGAAAATGTCGATGACCGGATCGTCGCTCTCCGCGACCCAGCCGGAAAAACGCAACCCAGCGAGCCGGCGCACCGCGCCGGGTGGGGCATCGGCGGCGGCGCAGGCAGCCTCGCGAAGCGCGATCGGCTTGCCAACAGGGGTACCCAGATTGGCAATGCGCGCCTCGATCACCTCGTCACCCTGCAGGGCACCTTCCGAAAGCGAAAACGCAAAGCCATGGCAACCGTTGCCGAGACCCCTGGCGGCAAGCGAGGCGACATAGTCGACCGCGTGCATGCACCTGACCGGATGGCCGTCGACCAGCAGCTCGACAACGAAGGTACGCGCGGGATCGGCGGCATCGAACACGAAACCGGAGAAAGTCCGGTCATGCGACCACCGCAAGGAGGTTTCGATCTCTTCGTGGAGGCGGAATTCCTGGAGTCTGAGCATGGCTGTCATGGGAGTTGTTGGCCTTGCAACCAGGGCTTGACGCGCTCCGCCACGCCGGCGACAGGCAATGAAGGCTCGAGCGGCAGGTCGGCATCGCGCGCCGGGCAGCATCCCTGGGACCAGTCGAAATATGCCACCGGCAAATCCGACGTCAGTATCATCGACAGGACCGGGTGTCCGAACAGGGGCCGGGTGAGGCACAGAATGAGGCGATCGAGCTGGTAGTGCCGAAACACCGATGCGAGGTCCGCCGCACCGACCGGACCAGTGACGAACGTATTACCGGCGCGCAGCAGTTCGTCATCGTCAAACGTGCTTCCCGTCACGACGAAATCAAGCGTCGGCTCCGCGGCGCGCAGGCCGGCGATCAGGCCGCGCATGAACTGGAAATCCTGAAAGCTGCCGCCCCGGACCGGTACCAGGCCCAATCGCGCCGCAGCACCACCTGACCGCTTCGGCGCCGGAATCGGCTTTAGCTCCGATCGGTCGAGGCGAACGGTGTCGCGGCGCGGTGCGATCGCCCGTGCCAGGGCTTCGGCCTGCGCGTCGGGCACCAGCATGCGATCGGCGCTGGCGACGACCAGGCTATAGAATAAGGGGCCCTGAATGGCTTCCGGATCCGAAGCAGGCCGCAGGCCTAATTCGGCATCGGCAACGAAGATGTCATGGGGAACCGGCAACTGCAAAAGAGCGGCAACGGCCGCGCGGGGAATGCCTGCCAGATCGAGGAATTCCATCCGATCCAGTTGCAGCGATCGCAGAAAGGTCAGCAGCTCGGGGGCCTCGCCGCCAGCCGGGAGCTTGAATTCGAGCGATTGCGGCGCGGCGCCGCCGGCGTCGCGAAGTGCCGCGACCACCTGCCCCGGCCTGTACCGGATCTCGAGAATCAATACCGCCGGAGCCTGCTGCGCGAGCAAGCGCCGGGCGCGTTCGCGCGCCACCTCGGCCACCGCGCCGGCGCCCGTGACCAGCAGTGTCGCGCCGGCATGCGCAGGCGGCAGGCGGGCTTCGATCGCCTGCCGCGCCGCCTTCAACGGATCGGCCAGGACAAAGTCGGCACATTCGGCACGATAGGCCGGAAATTTCTCCGCGATCACCTTCAGGTTTCGCACCACCAGCGATCGCTTGGCCTTGCCGAACGAACGTGAACCGGCATGCCCGACATAGACCGAGGCAGCGCAGACATTGCGAAAGCCCTGCTGCCTGGCGCGCAAACAAAAATCGACGTCTTCGAGATAGCCGCGGTGATAGCTTTCGGACAAGGCGCCGACGGCGTTGAGGCAGGCCCGCGTCACGTAAAGGCAGAAGCCGATGCCGTTGGGAATATCGATGATGCGGCCGGCATTGACATGCGCGGCGATGCGGTCAAGGCGATCGATGTCCTCCGCGCTGCCGATGGCATTCGGCTGGTTCGGCACCGGAAAGCTGGTGAACTCGCCATTGTTGGACAACGGCGTGACGGTGCCGATGTCCGGCTGCGACCGCGCCGCCACCGCCAGCCGGTCGATGAAGTTAGCCGGAACAACAGTGTCCGCATTGAGCAGAACGATGTCGCCGCTTGCAACCTCGTTCAGCGCGCGATTGACGGCGCCGACGAAGCCGAGATTTCGGGCGTTGGTCAGGACCTGCAGGTTGTCATGTCCAGCCAGTCCGTCGATCAACGCGCGGATGCGGGGATCCGGGCTGGCGTCGTTGACGAGAATGGCGCGATGACCGCCGCTGCGCTGGAGTTCACCGACCAGAGCGTCGAGGCATGTTTTGGTCGCTTCGTAGTCGGCGTAGACCGGGACGATCACCGTCACCGACATATCGTCATGGGTGGCCGCGACAGCGGACCTGACCAGATGCGTTGAGGCGCTGTCGGCGGCGACGCGCAGCGACGTCAGGACGTCATTTTCCCGCATCACCGAGGCAAATTGCGGCCCCGCGCCCGGCAACATCGACAGGGTGAAACTGGCGGCGCTTTGCGTTCCGTCCGACAGCGGATGATCGGGATCGGCAACCAGTTGGATTTCGACCCTGTCCGTTTCGCCTTCGAGGGTGACGCGGATCGGGGCCGTGCCTTGCCAGGCTGCCCATCCCTCAATGGCATTTTCGCAAAGCTCAAGGCGGGCAAAACCGGTGCGGCCGCTCGCGCGCAGCACCGCCAGAGCCTGTTGCAGTACCCGCGCATCGCTTTCGCAATCAATCAGCGTCTCGGCCGCCGCGATCTGCTGCCCGGCATCTCCCAAACTCAGCAGTCGGCGGTTGGCACCGAGATCATCGGGCGCGATACCCGTCGCGGTCTCGAGATCGGCCAACGCGGCCGCCGGCTCTCCCATCCGGTGCAGCGCCTCGGCGCGCAGCACGAAACAATGCGCCTCCGCCAGCGGACGGATCCGGCAACGCCGGTCCGACAGGCGAAACGCGGTGGCGATGTCGCCCCTTTCAAGGGCTTTGGCAGACAGCATCTCCAGGGCCTGATGCTGCGGCCCAGCGGGATGCCCGAGGTCGTGCAATGTCACGTGAGCCGAACCGCTTTGCAGGTTTCTGATCGATTATTCGGCAACCGCGCGCGCACCCGTCGCATCAAGCGACGGCTGCGCCGGGCCGCGCAACTGACCCTGCGCGGCACGCGAGCGGAACACGCGGACCCGGCCGGGCGGTCGCGCCTTGGCTACCGGTGGCAATTCGGGCTGCAAAGTCACGCTGGTTTCGTCGAGTCGAAGGCGGAAACCGACCAGCGGCTCCCTTCCCGTGGGGCCGGACAGTTCGACGCGATTACCCGCGATGCGCGCGATCGGCGCACCGAGAAAGGCTGCCTCGGCGAACAGCCGGAAATCTGCGGCGCCCGCCCCGGATATCTCGAGGGTGATGCCGACGATCGGCAGCGCGTGACCCCGGGTGCCGGCATAGTCGCCAAGCTGCATCATCTTGCCGGAGGCGGCATGGGGCCGCGCCAGCCTGACGCAGTAGCGCAGATCGAGGTTGTCCGGCTTGCCCGGCCAGACCATCGAAAGACCTTCGATGCGCGCCGGGGCCGCCGGTCCGGCAATCCATTCGTCGGCGCGGGCGGTCACATCGCCGATGCCAGCGACATGCCCGATGATCTTGAGGTGATCCAGGTCGCCAACCGTCCTGAAGGCGGCAGCCGCCGCCCGTGCCGCGGGCATTTCGCCCTGGCCGAGGGTTTCGATCTTGACCGTGGCCGCGGTCGAGCCATGGTCGTCGATCGGAATGACATCGACCAGCAACTGTCCGGGCCGGGTGGCGCGAACCACGAGGCACGCTCCCGGCTGCCATAATACGGCGTCGGAATGCGAAGGATTCGAGATAATTTCGATGTGTTTGTGGTCTTTTGGATTTACCAGAACTTCGACCTTCGGTGGACGCTGCTCGCTCTCCGCGGTCGCGTAGCGCACCAGAATGACGCCCTTGTCGACATCCACCACTTTGCTTTGCTTGCTGCGCTTCATATTCGTCCGCCGGTTTCGTTCGCTGCTCATGGTGTGGCGAGCATAGGAACCATGTATCTCTCCGAGGTTAATTGCATCAAATGAATCCCGGGGCATCTGTTATCAATTAAGCACCCGGTTGATGCCAGTATGAATTTCAAGCGCCAGAGCTTCACGCGGCACAACGGATTCGATTCAAAATGGATGTTTTGTTCATTCACAACAACTTTCCAGCTCAATTCCGTCATCTCGCGCCGTTCCTGGCAAGGCAGCCGGGTGTTCGTGTCGCCGCGATCGGCGCGCAGACCTCGCGCGCCGTGCCCGGCGTGCGGCTGGTCAAGTACGCATTGACCGGCTTTGACGGATCGCCGTCGCATCCGTTCGCGCGCCGTTTCGACCTGGAATGCCACCGTGCCGAGCAGGTGCTGTATGCGCTGTCGACGCTGGCGTCGTCCGGATTCAATCCCGATGTCATTGTCGCGCATCCCGGTTGGGGCGAGACGCTTCCGGTCCGCTCGATCTTTCCGCACGCCCGCCTGATCGTCTATTGCGAGTTCTTCTACGGCAGCCGGGATCGCGACGTCGGCTTCGATCCGGAATTTCCGTCAAATGGCGTCGACGGCAACGTGGCGCTGCAGCTGAAAAACGCCGCGACCCTGCTGGCGTTGTCGGAATGCGATGCGGGACTTGCCCCGACCGCCTGGCAACGCTCGACATTCCCAGCGGTTTTCCAGGACAAGATCCGCGTGCTGCACGAAGGCGTCGACACCGCGGTGGTAAAGCCTGACCCGGACGCTAATCTTCGGCTGCCGTCGGGACGGCAGTTGACGGCGAAGGACGAGGTCGTGACCTTCGTGGCGCGCAATCTGGAGCCGCTACGGGGTTATCATATCTTCATGCGCGCCCTGCCCCGGATCATGGCCGAGCGACCCGATGCCGAAATCCTGATTATCGGCGGCCACGGCACCTCCTATGGCGCGCCGCCGCCGCCGGGCACCACGTGGCACTCGATGTTTCGCGATGAAGTCAGGCATTCCATCGATCCGCGGCGGGTGCACTTCTGCGGGCACCTTCCCTACCAAAGCTATCTGCGTGCCCTGCAGATATCTTCGGCGCACATCTACCTCACCTATCCATTTGCCCTGTCATGGTCGCTGATCGAGGCCATGAGCGCCGGTTGCGTTGTGATCGGCTCGGACACGGCGCCACTGCGCGACGTCGTCAACAGGCACAACGGAATCCTGGTGCCGTTCTTCGATATTGAGCAACTGTCCGACCGCGTCATCGATGTGCTGGCGCGTCCCGACCGCTACCGCGATATGCGCTCAGCGGCCCGCCGCACCGTGCTCCAGGAATTCGATCTGGCACAAAAGTGCCTTCCAGCGCTGACGCAATTCGTCCGCGGCGCGAAGCCGGCGATGCTGTTCGACAAGGCCGGTTAGCGGCGGTTTCCGCTTCGCGCAACAGGGCCGGTGCGCAGCCGGACTCTTTCAACCGGCCGGCAACTCCCGTAAGCTCGGCGCATCGTGGTAGCGGCCGCACGCTGGCGGGGAACGACGGTTTTGCTTTCTTCAATACTTGCGGCACGGCGCGATCCTTCCGTACGCCTCCGGAATGTTGATCTGCTGGCGGTTCTGGTGGCGGCGCTGCTGCCCTGGACCACGACGGGCGTGGCCATTGCAATGGTGCTGTGGATCATCGCGGTGCTTTTTACCCTCGATGCGTCCGACTTCCTGCGTTCGCTGTTGCGTCCGGCCGCGGCACTGCCGATCGGCTTTTTCCTGCTCGTGGTTGCGGGAACGCTGTGGGCCGGCGGGCCGTGGCCGGCCCGGTTGCATGGTATCGATCCAGCAGCGAAACTGCTGGCGATTCCGTTCCTGCTCCATCATTTCGAGCGATCGCAGCGCGGCGCCTGGGCGTTTATCGCATTTCTCGTCTCCTGCGCACTGGTGATGCTGCTGTCGGTGATCGTCCTGCTTGAGCCGGGATGGAAGCTGGGGACGTCGATCGCCCCGGGCGTGGCGGTCAAGAACTATCTCGACCAAAGCCAGGAATTTACCCTGTGCCTGTTCGCGTTGGCGCTACCCTTGCTGTCGCTGCTGCGGCAGAGGCGTTTTGCGCTGGCCGCGGGCTGCGCCGCGCTGATGCTCGGTTTCCTCGTCAACATGGTTTTCGTGGTGACCGCGCGCACTGCGCTGGCCTGCGCGCCGGTGTTGCTGCTGCTGTTTGCGGTGCGACACTTCCGCGCGCGTGCAACCATGATCCTGTTCGCCGTCTTCGCAGTTGGCGCGATATCGACATGGTTCAGCTCGCCTTATTTGCGGGAGCGGGTGCTGCGGACCGCAACCGAATATCGCGGCTATGAGGGCAATTTCCTGTTCCCGGTACCAAACGCGTCGGAACCGGACTATCGGCCAAATTCGACCGGACTGCGCCTCGAATACTGGCGGAAGTCGTTGCATTTTTTCTCCGGCGCTCCCGTGCTGGGCAACGGCACGGGCTCGATAAGGCGACTGTTTGAACAGGATGCGGTCGGCAAGAGCGGCCTCGCCGCCGAAGTGATCGACAACCCGCACAATCAGACGCTGAGCGTGGCGGTGCAATGGGGCGTGGCCGGGGTTATCCTGCTTTACGGCATGTGGCTGGCTCATCTGCTGTTGTTTCGAGGAGGCGGACTTGCAGCGTGGATCGGCCTGCTGGTCGTGGTCCAGAACATCGTCAGTTCGCTTTTCAATTCGCATCTTTTCGATTTCGTCGAGGGATGGATCTACGTGCTGGGCGTCGGGATTGCCGGCGGCATGACGCTGGGGGCGAGAAGACTCGGCCGGCCAGACCTTTCCGGGCGCTCCACCCCCGGTACGCGGTCCGAACCAAAAAACGCGAACGCCAGTCCCGTCTGACTTTAGTCGCACAGCCGCAAGGCCTTTCCAATCCGCCGGAAACTCCTC
Organism: uncultured Alphaproteobacteria bacterium; assembly: GCA_963710235.1. Lineage (GTDB taxonomy): Bacteria > Pseudomonadota > Alphaproteobacteria > Rhizobiales > Xanthobacteraceae > Bradyrhizobium. The sequence goes on along the minus strand of CAVPZI010000003.1, from coordinate 210,395 downwards.
TAAGCTTCCCGGGCATGGCAGCGAACGCTCGCCAACGAGGGAAGAAGCGACTTTGAGGATGCTCGGGGACCGGGGAAGCGGGACCGTGCAAAGCGCCGTCTTGCGCGACGGCCTTGCCATGCGTGGCGGCGCCGTTGCACGCAGCGGCGCCAATGGCACCCGGCATCGCGCCGTGGCTTTGGCGTGGGTCGTCCTGCTGTTTGCGATCCTCGCCTTCCTTGTGATCTATCCGCTGCTCACGCTGCTGCTCGGCGCGCTCACCGACACCAACCCCGTCGTCGAGGGGTTCAGCCTGCGTCACCTCTCGGTGACCAATTTCATCGCCGTGCTGGGCAATCCCAATGTCGGCGAGGCGCTGTTCAATACGCTGGTGGCCTGCGGCGGCGGGACCCTGGTCGCGGTGACCATCGGGCTGGCATTTTCCTGGATCGTGGTGCGCACCAACACGCCATTCAAGGGCTTTATCGCCGCGGCCAGCATCCTGCCGCTGTTCGCGCCGCCGCTGGTGGCCGGTGTCGCCTGGGCCATCCTCGGTTCGCCCAAGACCGGCCTCATCAACACGATGTTCAAATGGGCCCATCTCGACTGGCACGTGGACTTCTATTCGCTGGCGGGCCTCGTGGTGGTGTTCGGCATCTATTATGCGCCCTATGTCTACATGTTCACCGCTTCGGCGCTGCGCAACATGGATCCGAGCCTCGAGGAAGCCGCCGAGATTTCCGGGGCCAGCGCCTTCGCCACGCTGTTCACGGTGACGTTCCCGCTGATCATGCCGGCGATCATCTCGGGCATGTTGCTGTCCTTCATCGTGATGCTCGGCATCTACGGCATTCCGGCTGTGCTCGGCGCGCCGACCAATATAAGCGTGCTCACCACCTATATCTTCAAGCTCACCAACTGGTCGCCGCCGCTCTACAACACCGCCGCCGCCGTCGCGATCATTCTGATGGTGGTGACCGGGCTTCTGGTGTTCCTGCAGCAGCGGGTCCTGTCGGGGCGAAGCTACACCACCGTCGCCGGCAAGGCGTTCCGGCCACGCCATCTCGACCTCGGACCGTGGCGCTGGCTGACCTTCGGTTTTGGCGTGCTCTATCTCGTGGTCGTGGTGGTGCTGCCGATGCTGGCACTGATCGTGGCGGCGTTTCGCAAGTTCATGTTCATCCGCGATGCCGCTAGCCTGTTCGACATGCGGCAATACTCGCTGATGCATTTCCACTCGATTTTCGACAATCCACTGACGCTGAATTCGATCTACAACGCCGTCGAGGTCGGTGTTATTACCGCGCTGGTCGGCGGCGTGCTGGCCTTCGCGATCGGCTACACCATCCATCGCACCAAGGTGGGGGGCCGGCGCTCGATCGATGTCCTCTCGACGCTGCCGGTGGCAATCCCCGGCCTGGTGATCGGCGTCGCCTATCTGTGGGCATGGATCGGGATTCCCGGCGGCCTGTATGGCACCATCTGGATCCTGGCGCTGGCTTTCATCGCCCGCTTCATGCCCGATACGGTGAAGGCGCTTTCGACCTCGTTCCTGCAGATCCACCGTGAGCTCGAGGAAGCCGCCTGGGTCTGCGGCAAGGGTACGCTCGGCACCATCCGCACCATCATGCTGCCGCTGGCGAGCCCCGGCGTGATCGCCGCCATGACCTTGCTGTTCGTGCTGTCGATCCGCGAACTGGGATCCTCGCTGTTTCTCTACACCAGCAACACCATGGTGATGTCGGTGCTTTTGCTCGACTATTATGAGGGCGGTAATCTCGGCAAGACCGCGGCGTTCAGCCTGGTGCAGACGGTCCTGCTTGGGGTGCTGATCGGCGGCGCCAACTGGCTGTCGCGCGGGGCGGCGCAGGGCAGCGTGGCCCGCACAGGATAAAACGAAATCAAGGGAGGATCGACCATGAGGAAAACAATCGTCGGCAGGATCCGTGCAGTTGCCGGCATCGCCGGGCTCGGCTTGGCGCTGGCGGGCAGCCCCGCAGCGGCGCAGCAGCAATTCGGCTCGCCCGAATTGATTGCCGCCGCCAAGGCCGAGGGCAAGCTCGTCTACTATACGGCGAATTTTGCCGAGGTGGAGCAGCAGGTCATCAAGGCGTTCAACCAGCGCTTCCCCGAAATCAAGGTGGAAATGGTGCGGGCGCCGGGCGGCCAGCTCATCACCCGCGTCAAGACCGAGGCCGCGGCCGGCAAACTGATCGCCGACGTGGTCGATCATTCCGACCGCGCGCTGATGCTGCCGCTGGCCGACATGTTTATGGACTACGCGCCGCCGAACGCCGCCGATTACCGCCCGGAAGCGCAGATCGCGCCCAATCTGTGGCCGCGCGCCACGCTGGTCTGGTCGATCGCCTACAATACCGAGTTGGTGAAGAACCCGCCGAAAACCTGGATGGATCTGACCAAGCCGGAATACGACAAGATGACCGGGCAGGTGTTCGCCCAGTCCGGCGGCACGACCTGGACCCGCATCATGTTCGAGCGCCAGGTGCTGGGCGAGGATTATTGGGCAAAACAGGCGGCGACCCATCCGATACTCTATCCTTCGGGCGCGCCGATGTCGGATTCCATGGTGCGCGGCGAGGTGGCGATGGGACCGCTGCTCTACAACGCGATCTACCCGAAGCAGAAGGACGGGGCACCGATCGGGATTTTCTTCCCGCCGGAGGGTGCACCGGTCAATCCGTACGCCACCGGCATTCCAAAGACCGCCGCCCATCCCAACGCCGCAAAGCTGTTCCTCAACTGGAATTTGTCGGTGGAGGGGCAGACCTTCATGATCAAGGAACTCGGCAACCTCACTTCGCTCAAGGTGGCGCCGGTCTATCCCGAAGGTTTCGACCCCAAGGTCGTCAAGGTCTGGTACCCGAAGTTCGACGAGTATGTGAAGCTGCATGGATCGTGGGTGGCCGATTGGGACAAGACCTTCGGGTACCGCCAGTGATCGCGAGGCGGGCGTAAGGCATGACGGCGACCCTCGACGTCCGCAACCTGCGCAAGCAGTTCGCCATCGGCCGGCCGGCCATCGACGGCGTCAGTTTCGCGGTACCTGCCGGCGAAATCGTCGTGCTGCTCGGCCCGTCGGGCTGCGGCAAGACCACGACGCTACGCTGCGTCGCCGGGCTCGAGCATCCGACTGATGGATCGATCAGCATTGCCGGCCGAACCGTATCGGCGCCCAGCGAAGACGTTTTTGTGCCACCTCGGTCGCGCGACCTCGGCATGGTATTCCAGTCCTACGCGGTATGGCCACACATGACGGTGCGGCAGAACGTGGTCTATCCGCTGAAGCACCGCAAGATCGGACGCGTCGAGGCGCGGCGCATGGTCGACGAAGTGCTGGAGCTGGTCGGCCTGACGGAGTACGCCGAACGGCCGGTGGTTGCCCTTTCCGGCGGCCAGATGCAGCGCGTCGCGCTGGCGCGCAGCATCGTGTACCGGCCGCAGCTGTTGCTGCTCGACGAGCCGCTGTCGAATCTCGATGCCAAGCTGCGATTGCGGCTGCGCGACGATCTTCGCGTCATCCTCAAGCAGACCGGCATGACCGCGCTGTACGTGACCCATGACCAGGCCGAGGCGGTGGTGCTCGGCGACCGTATCGGCGTGATGCGGGACGGCAAGCTGCTGCAGATGGGAGCGCCGGACGAAATCTACAACCGGCCGGCCGATCTGTTCGTCGCCAGCTTTACCGGCGCCACCAATGAACTGACGGGCACGCTGGTCGAACGTAACGGACAATTCGGCACGGTCGATCTCGGCAACGGCGCGCGTCTCGAGGCCGCGCTGATGCACGAACTCGCGGTGGGCGAGCCGGCGCGCATTGCGCTGCGGCCGGAAAATATCGCCATTGGCGCGCCGGCGGGTGCCAATTGCTTCCGCGCCCAGGTGATTGATCGTCGCTACCAGGGCACGCAGACCGTCTACGACATCGACCTGTTCGGCCGGCGGATGGAGGCGCTGGAACTAGGCACCGCCGCCCGCCACGAAATCAAGGCCGAAGCGTTGGTTTCGATGCCCCGCGAGATATGCTGGGCGTTCCGCGATACGGGGGCTTCGCCGAACGACTAGCCCGCTTGGTGCGCTGCGCCATATGACGCAGCAGGGTTAGTCCGAACTGCCAATGCCGGCACCCGGTCTTGTCGGTTGCAGCGATGATCTGTCATGGTATCGTCCGGGACAATCGGCCCGCAATGAGGCCGACCGTTCGAGGGAGGGGAACATGCGGAGCATGAAAATGCGCGCCGGCGCGCTGTTGTGTTTGTCGATAGCGCCAGGTCTGCTGTTCTCAACTGTCACGCTGGCGGCTGAAAAGCAGGGCGGCATTCTGCGGATGTACCACCGCGACAGCCCGGCCAGCGCCTCGATCCACGAGGAGGCCACCTATTCCACCAACATTCCTTTCATGCCGGTCTTCAACAACCTCGTCATGTACAAGCAGGACGTGGCGCAAAACAGCCTGGAGTTGATCGTCCCGGACCTCGCCTCGAGCTGGACCTGGAGCAATGAGGGGAAAACGCTCAGCTTCAAGCTGCGAGAGGGCGTCAAGTGGCACGACGGCAAGCCGTTCACGGCCAATGATGTCAAGTGCACGTTCGACATGCTGATGGGCAAATCGGCGCAGAAGTTTCGCAAAAATCCACGCAAGACCTGGTACGATCAGGTCGTCGACGTGACCACCAACGGCGACATCGAGGTGGCATTCAACCTGAAGCGGCCACAGCCGGCGCTGCTGGCCCTGCTCGCCTCCGGCTATACGCCGGTTTATCCCTGTCATGTTTCGCCGGCGGAGATGCGCGTCCATCCGATCGGCACCGGCCCGTTCAAGTTCGTCGAATTCAAGGCCAACGAATCCATCAAGCTGGTCCGCAACCCCGACTACTGGAAGAAGGGATTGCCGCACCTCGACGGCATCGAGTTCACCATCATTCCGAATCGCTCGACGGCAATTCTGGCCTTCATTGCCGGAAAATTCGACATGACGTTCCCGACCGAGGTCACAATCCCGCTGCTCAAGGACGTCAAGGCGCAGGCGCCGAACGCGGTATGCGTCGTCGCGCCGACCAATGTCAGCACCAACATCATCGTCAACCAGAGTTCGCCGCCGTTCGACAACCTGGACATCCGCCGCGCGCTGGCGCTGGCGCTCGACCGCCAGGCCTTCATCTCGATTCTGTTCGAAGGCCAGGCCGACGTCGGCGGGACGATGCTCCCGCAACCGGAAGGCGTGTGGGGCATGCCGAAGGAGATGCTGGAGACGATTCCGGGCTACGGTTCCGACGTGAAGGCCAATCGAGAGGAAGCCCGCAAGCTGATGCAGAAGGCCGGCTACGGTCCGGACAAGCATCTCAAGGTCAAGGTTTCGACCCGCAACATCCCGATCTACCGCGATCCGGCCGTGATCCTGATCGATCAGCTCAAGGACATTTACGTCGATGGCGAGCTCGATGTGGTCGAAACCGCCAACTGGTTCTCCAAGGTCGCGCGCAAGGATTACGCGCTCGGCCTCAACCTCACCGGAAATTCCGTCGACGATCCGGACCAGTCGTTCTACGAGAACTACGCCTGCAACTCCGAGCGCAACTACACCCAGTATTGCAATGCCGCCATCGAGAAGCTGTTCGACCAGCAGTCGGCCGAAACCGATATCGCCAAGCGCAAGAAGCTGGTGTGGGAAATCGACAAGAAACTGCAGGAGGATGTCGCCCGGCCTATCATCTACCACGCGCGGCTCGGTACCTGCTGGCAACCTTACGTCAAGGGCATCACCGTCATGACGAACAGCTCGTACAACGGCTACCGCTACGAAGATGTGTGGCTCGACAAGTAGCCGCGGCGAGGAAATGGGAGCAGCGAGGTGTTTGCTTATATCGTGCGGCGCCTGTTGCTGATGCTCGTGACCCTGTTCGGGGTCTCCGTCATCATCTTCGTGCTGCTGCGCATCGTCCCGGGCAATATCGTCGATATCCTGTTCGACGCCGCCGGATATGTCGACCCGGCGGACAAGGCAAACCTCGAGCGGGAGCTTGGCCTCGACCAGTCGCTGGTCGTGCAATATGTGCACTGGATCGGTGGGCTGCTGCGCGGTGACCTCGGCTATTCCTACGTCTCGGAGAAACCCGCGCTCGACGAGATCCTGCCGCGGATTCCGATCACCGCGCGCCTCGCCGGCCTGGCGTTGCTGTTCTCCGCTTCGATCGGCATCCCGCTCGGCGTCATCAGCGCGGTCCATCAGGGATCGCGGCTCGACTACGCGCTGCGGGTCGCAAGCCTGAGCGGCCTGTCGTTGCCATCGTTCTGGCTCGGCCTCTTGATCCTGATGGCTTCCGTGGCGTGGTTCGGCGTCATCCCCATTTTCAATCCGAACCCGCAAAGTTTTGCCGAGGCCTGCGTGACCTATTGCGTTCCGGCGCTGGCGGTCGGCTTCCGCAGTGCCGCGCTGGTGATGCGGATCACGCGTTCTTCGATGCTCGAGGTGTTGCGGCAGGACTATATCCGCACCGCCCGGGCCAAGGGCGCATCGGAACCGACCGTCAATTATCGCCACGCGCTGAAGAACGCCATGCTTCCCGTCATTACCGTGATCGGCATCGAGGCCGCGTTCCTGATGGGCGGGCTGATCGTCACCGAAACCGTTTTTAACATCCCGGGCGTCGCGCGCTTTCTCGTCGAAGCGATCCGCTGGCGCGACTATCCGATCGTCCAGAACCTGGTGATGTTCATCGCCGTCATCGTCGTCGTCGCGAATTTCACTGTCGATATGCTCTATGCGACGTTCGATCCACGGATCAGGTACACCGATTAACCCGGCGCGATCCGGGAGAGGAGATGCTTTGGACGCGATCAACTACGATGCCGAGCTTCGTCGCGCCGGCGCCCGTTCGACGCAGGGCTGGCGCCGGTTTGCGTTCGTGGCGCGGCATCATGCGCTCGGCACGGCCGGCCTGATCATCATGGTGATCTTCGTGCTGACCGCGGCGCTGGCCGACGTCATCGTTCGCTTCGACCCGCTGGCCGTCGATTCCGCCCATGCCCTCACGGCCCCGAATGCCCGGCACTGGATGGGCACCGATTCGTTCGGCCGCGATGTCTGGAGCCGCATCATCTACGGGGCGCGCATATCGCTGGCCGTCGGCATCGGCTCGACTGCGCTGGGCTCGTCCCTCGGCGTGATCATAGGCCTTGCCTCGGGATATCTGTCCGGCTGGGTCGATCTCACCTGCCAGCGCCTGATCGATATTTTACAGGCCTTGCCGCTCCTGGTCCTCGCCCTGGTGATGTCGGCGGCACTGGGTCCCTCGCTGCCGAACACCATCCTGGCGATCGCGATCCCGCTGGTGCCTTCCGTCGCCCGCGTCATCCGGGCCAACACCCTGGCGTTGCGTGAGCTTCCCTTTGTCGAGGCGGCGCGATCGATCGGCATGAGCGAGATGCGGATTGCACTCCGGCACGTATTGCCGAACACGCTGGCGCCGCTGATCGTGCTGGCCACCGCCCAGCTCGGCTCCGCCATCCTCACCGAGGCGTCGCTGTCGTTTCTTGGCCTCGGCATTCCCGAACCGTATCCTTCCTGGGGGCGCATGCTGTCGGAGTTGGCGGCGGAATACGTTCGCGTCGCGCCCTGGCTGGTGATTTTTCCCGGCATGGCCATCAGCCTCGCCGTGTTCGGCACCAACCTGCTCGGCGATGCGCTGCGCGATCTGCTCGATCCGAGGCAGCGCGGTTGATGGGCGATCGGCGGGCCATGGACACGGTGCTCGACGTGAAGGGCCTGCACACGGTGTTCTTCACCAATTCGGGGCTGTTCCGGGCGGTCGACGATGTTTCGTTCCACGTCGGCCGCGGCGAAACCCTGGCCATCGTCGGCGAGTCCGGGTGCGGCAAGAGCGTGACCGCGCTCTCGATCATGCGGCTGGTACCCGACCCTCCGGGCCGGATCACCGGCGGCTCTGTTGCGTTCGAAGGAACAGACCTCCTGCGCCTCGACGAGGCCGGGATGCGGGCGATCCGCGGCAACCGCATTTCCATGATTTTCCAGGAGCCGATGACCTCGCTCAACCCGGTGATGACCGTCGGGCAGCAGATCACCGAGGCGGTGCTGTTGCATCGGCAGATGTCGCGGCAGGAGGCGTGGACGCAGGCAATCGAGATGCTGCGCACTGTCAGGATTCCGTCGCCAGAGCAGCGGGCACGCGAATACCCGCACCAGCTCTCCGGCGGAATGCGCCAGCGCGCGATGATTGCCATGGCGCTGGCCTGCAGGCCCGCACTCCTGATCGCTGATGAGCCGACCACGGCGCTCGACGTGACCATCCAGGCGCAGATCCTGGCGTTGATACTCGATCTGCAGAAGCAGCTCGGCATGGGATTGATCCTGATCACCCATGACCTCGGCGTGGTCGCCCAGACGGCGCAGCGCGTCATCGTCATGTATGCGGGCCGGAAAGTCGAAGAGGCCGATGTCGAAACCCTGTTTGCCAACCCCCGGCATCCCTATACCCGGGGTCTGCTGGCCTCGATCCCTGTGCTGCCCTCGCCCGGCGCCAGGACCGATACGCGCCTGGCTGAAATTCCCGGCATCGTGCCGTCACTGACCAGGTTGCCGGCCGGCTGCGCGTTCGCGCCACGCTGCGAACTGGCCATTGCACGCTGCCGGGAGGAAAAGCCACCGCTTCAAACCTGGGGCGGCAATCACCTGGCGGCGTGCTGGCGCGCGGCGGAACCCCCGGGGTTGCCATGAGCGAGGCGCGCATCCTGCTCGAGGTATCGGACCTCGCCAAACACTACCCGGTGCGAAGCGGCATCCTGCGTCGTACCGTCGGCAAGGTACATGCCGTCGACGGCGTGAGTTTCACGCTCGGCGCCGGAGAAACGCTGGGACTGGTCGGCGAGTCCGGCTGCGGCAAGTCGACGGTCGCGCGCAGTATCCTGCGTCTTGTCGAGCCAACCGGCGGGACGATCCGGCTCAACGGCTGTGACATCACCCACCTCGGCAAGGCCGGGCTTCGCCCGCATCGCCGTTCCATGCAGATCATTTTCCAGGATCCGTTCGCCTCGCTCAATCCGCGCATGACAGCAGGGGATATCGTGGGCGAACCGCTGCTTGTCCACCACGTCGCGGCCGGCGAGGCTTATCGCCAGCGGGTCGCGGAACTGTTCGAACAGGTCGGGTTGCGGCCGGACCAGATGCGCAACTACCCGCACCAGTTTTCCGGCGGCCAGCGCCAGCGCATCTGCATCGCGCGGGCGCTTGCGCTCGGGCCCGATCTCATCGTGTGCGACGAGCCGGTGTCGGCGCTCGATGTGTCGATCCAGGCCCAGGTCATCAATCTCTTGATTGACCTGCAGCGCAAACACGACTTCTCCTACCTGTTCATCGCCCACGATCTCGCCGTGGTGGCCCATATCAGCCACCGCATCGCCGTGATGTATCTCGGACGCATCGTCGAGATCGCCGACAAGAACGAACTGTTTGCCAAACCCCGCCACCCCTATACGCAGGCGTTGCTGGCCTCGGTTCCCGTCGCGGATCCGAAAGTAAGACGTCTTGAGCCGCTGATCGATGGCGACGTGCCGAGCCCGATCGATCCGCCATCCGGCTGCGCCTTTCATACCCGATGCCGTTACGTCATGGACCGCTGCCGGGTCGAAACCCCTGTCTTGCGGGATATCGATGCGCGTCACCAGACGGCGTGTTTCCTGAACAGCGCCTGAGTCAGCGGCGATGGTCTGTCGTGGCTATTCCGCCGCCTGCCCCGGCCGAAACCGCATCGACGCGAGGCCATCGGCGTCGGTCGCGGAGATTGTCGTGCGCACCATGACCCGCGCTTCATGGGCCGGCCACGGCCGTCCGCGATGCATGGTGGCGCGGTTGTCCCACATGACGACGTCGCCGCTTTGCCAGTTGTGCGCATAGCTCGTCCCCGGCGCCGTGGCGACAGCCGTCAGTTCGTCGAGCAGCTGCTTTCCGGCGGCCGGCTCCATGCCCTCGATGCCATAGGCGTGGGAGGCGATGTAGATCGCGCCACGGCCATTCCTGGGATTCCTCCACACCAGGCGCCAGCATTGCGGCGGCAACGCCGCGCGTTCCTCTGATGTAGCGAGGCCGGGCGCGATCTGGCCGCGCGAATGCGCGTAGTCGTGCCAAGCAAAGCATTTCTCGATTTTCTGCCGCCGCGCCGGATCGAGCCGCTCGAAGGCGAGGCGGGTTGAGACGAACTCGGTTTCGCCACCGCGCGCCGGGATGATGCGCGCCGATAACACCGAAGTGAGCGCCGGCACCGGCTTGAACGAGGAGTCGGTATGCCACAGCTGGTTGGCCTTGTTGCGCAGCGAAAGCCGATGATCCGGCGGCACCACCTTGCCGTCCTCGCCGATCGTGCTGAGCCTGACGAAATGGGTCCCGGTGCCCAACGAGCCGACCTTGGTCACTTCGGGCGGACCGAAACGCCGCGAGAAAGCCAGCTGGGTCTCATCGGTCACCTCCTGGCCGCGAAACACCAGAACCGAGTGCTCCTCAAAGGCCGCGCGTACCGCCGCGTAGGCGGCATCGTCGGCCGCGACATCGGCGAGTGTCGGACCACGCAGTTCGGCGGCAAAGCCCGGGCCCAGCGGGACGACTTCCATCTGCGCGATCTCCCTTATGCTGCTATTCCGCCGCGGCGCTGGCAGACTTCGACGGCGCCACGTTGAACGCCAGCTTGCCGTAACGGTCCTTGAACGCCTCGGTGTCGATCTCCTCGAGTTGGATCGCGCCGCTCATGACGCCGGCTTTCCAGGCGTCGTGTTCGGGATCGGCGCGGAATTCCGGCATCACTTCCCTGGCGAACAGTTCGAGCGAGTCGCAGATGTGCTCGTGGCTGTTCTTGCCGGCCTGGTTGAGCAGGATCACCTGATCGATATGGGAGGTACGAAACCGCCGCAGTTTCCGGCGGATGGTTTCGGGCGAGCCGATCAGGCCGCCGCGCAGCGCCGCCTCCTGCGCCTCCGGGTTGTCGTGCTTCCACCTGTTGTATTCGTCCCACATGTTGACCGTGCCGGGCGCCGGACGCTGTCGGTTTTGCGACGCCCCGTAGTAGCGCAGCGCGAACTGGAAGAAGGTGGCGCCATCGGCCCGCGCCCGCGCCTCTTCATCGGTTTTGGCGCACATGAAGAACGACACCAGTGCCATGTTCGGGTTGATTTCGTAGTCGGCGAGCTTGTTCAGCCGCCTCGTGATGGCGTTGTAATAGGCGTGCACCCAGGCGTGCGCGGCGTCGGCGCTGACGAACTGAAAACCGAGCGCGCCAAAGCCGTTCTGGCCGGCACGCTCGATGGTCGGCAGCTGCGAACAGGCCATCCACAGCGGCGGGTGCGGCTTCTGCACCGGTTTCGGCACCACGTTGCGCAGCGGAATGTCGAAATATTTGCCGTGATGCTCGCTGCCGCCGTCCTTGAACATGGGAAAGATGGCGCGGACGGCTTCCTCGAACACTTCCTTCTTGGTTTCCATGTCGCGGCCGAACGGGGTGAGTTCGGTGATCGAGGCGCTTTCGCCCATGCCGAACTCGCAGCGGCCGTTGCTCAACAGATCGAGCACCGCGACCCGTTCGGCGACCCGCGCCGGATGATTGGTGGTGAGCTGGAAAATGCCATGGCCGAGGCGGATATTCCTGGTGCGCTGGCTCGCGGCGGCGAGGAAGGATTCCGGCGACGGCGAATGGGAATACTCTTCCAGGAAATGATGTTCCACCACCCAGGCATGATCGTAGCCGAGCCGGTCGGCGGTCTCGAGCTGGGTCAGCGCGTCCTGATAGAGCTTCAGTTCATCGCCGGCCTGCCAGGGCCGCGGCAATTGCAGCTCGTAAAAGATGCCGAACTTCACGACGCGCCTCCCGTCAACGGCTTGTTGTTGTGGGCAGTGTAGGACGTGGAGCGGCCAAGTCTACTGGCAGGCAATTCCGCGCCGCGGAAGCTGGTTGCCACAACTGTAAACTGATGCCGGACACCGCCTTTTCCTCAGCGCGGGACTATTTGAGATCTTTAAGCCGTTTGTCGAGGATTTCATGCATCGGAAGATCAATCGCACCCGGCTCGAATTTTTCTCGAAACCATTTTGCCCGCCCCATCGCATACATCACGAGGTTCTCGGCAAGGCCATCTCGGTGCATCATGTTGGGGATGAAGCAGGAGAGAGCCGGCATGAAAACAGGCTCCCCGAACTGCCCCCAATTCTCCGCGGACCAACCGCCGATGAGTGGCGGCCCGGCCTTGATCCAGCGGGTAATCTCCATGAAATTCAGCTCAATCGCGAGGGCCGATATGATGCTTTCGTCCCTCCGCCGATAAGGCAACGTCAGGGTGACGAGCAAACCGTGACCGAGACGCGGATGTGGCCTATCCGTATGAAGCTTCAACATCGCGGTATCGTCACCGAACGGTGTCTCAAGGCTCAACCAGTCCCTGCCCGCATCGCCATATCCGGAATCGCGCCGGCCCCATCGCTCGATGATTTCCTCAAACTCCCCGGTACCAATCCACTTGCTTGGCGACTGCCCATGGAACTCAAGAACCTGATCGATGCGGAGGATTTCATCCTCGCTTGTCGGCGATGTCCCGCCGGGCGGGGTTGAGCGATCGACCTCGCCGCCGAGCCGCAACGCCGCAACGTTCGCCCGGAACTGGGCTTCGATGGGCTGCAATACCGCAAGCGCCCCAAACATGCGCGAAGCCCACGCTTTGGTGCCTTCGTGTACGTAAGCAGTCGATCCGAGCCATACCCGCGTCGACTTCAGATCCAGCCCGAGCTCGACGGCTGATGATCCAGAACTCTTTCAGACTTTGCGCCAGCGTTTTTGGATGGGTGCACAATGCATAGGTCTGCGCCATCCGGTTCAGATCGGAAATATTCTTTTCGAACTTCGCACCGGTGACATCGACATTACGCAGAAAATCGGTTTGAGCGTTCAACCGATACAGCGGGAAATCGAGTTCGGGATGGGGACCGTTAATGCGGATCCGCACCTTGAAATCCCCGGGCCACCAGTCAAAGCCGTAGCCTTCGGCAAGAAGCGTGCTTGCGGAAGTATCCCCCATCCATCGGACACGGTCGGCGTCGACGCCCAAAAGATCGTAGACGATTTTGATGGCATCAACGGGCAGCGTGTCATCGTCGGACTTTCGACGATCCTTTGCCATCCAGGGCAACCGCTCCCGGAGGCGGCTCAGCAGCGGAGTGAAGGACATCGACTAATTCGCATTTGGTCAGGGATTGCGGGTGTCCGAAAGTCACTGCCTCATACGAACAAAAAGAGAACGCATCGTCAAGTGGAAAAGTGCCGGCCAGCACGGGACCGCCGTCGAGGGGAAACGTTCGGCGTTCGTCACCGCATAACCGAGTGCGCCAAAATCATCGAAGAAATCGAGAGGGCCGAGCCCGCCGGCCTCCGGCAAGGTGAGAGTGGCCGCGTCGTTAATCTTCTCGTCGGCTGACGCTGTTGGGCACGCGACTTGTCCGCCGGCTGCTCCTGGCCCTTTTCATCGCGGACGATGCCCTGATCGGAACCGCGTCTTCGATGCCTAGTGTCGGTCTTCGGCATGCCGGCCTGCCCGCCGTGCTTGCCGCCCATGTCTTGTCGGCCTTCCAGGTCATTCTCTTTCGGCATCCGGCATTCCTCCGTGGTCCCGCCAACGTCGTCGAAATCGAAAAAGTTCCACGCCGCGCGTGAAATTAATTTCGCCGACTACGTCGGCGACCGAACAGACGCTGCATGGTGTCGGATGCAAATTTTCGTGACCGTGACTTTGGATCGGAGGAGATGCGCCATGCTTGGCGGGAGCTCGGTATATGCACCGGAGGAACTGGGTCTGCTGCGGCGGATCATGGACGAAGCCATTCAAAGCCTGCCCGGTGCGCTACGCACCGCGGACACCAAGGCCAAAATCGCCAGACATCTGCTCGATTGCGCGGCCACCGGCGAACGCGATCCGATCGAATTGAGATACGCGGCGCTGGCGGATTTTAACGACAACGCCAGGCAGGCCTGATGACCGCCCCGCGATCCATTTACCGGGCTTGATCTGGCCCGGGCGACCGGACTGCGCCGAAAAATGCCGGGCTAGATGCGTTGAGGCCCAGCAGTGGCTACTCGGCGGCCTGGACCAGCGCCTGGCCCAGCTTTGCCTCGGCGATTGCAGCGGCAATTCCGGCGATTTCCTTGTCCGACACCTTGAGCAGTGGCGGCCGAACCACGGCCCGCTTCCATTTCCCGAGCAGCACCAGTGCTTCTTTCATGCGGTTGTGCATGTCGAGCGACGGCTGCCGATAGAACACCCGCGACATCGGCGCATAGCGCGCGTTGAAGCGGCGGGCTTGCTCAAGATCACCGTCGCGCAGCGATTCGAAGATGCCGACCTGCAGGTCGGCGACGACGCTCCCCGCCCCGGAGAGAATGCCGGCCGCGCCATAGGTTTGCGATGCCATCAGCCAGGCACTGTTGGTGTTCAGTACGTTGATGGGCCGCGACAGGCCGCGAAGCACCTCGATATGCCGTTCGTGCAGCACCGGATCGTTGCAGCCGTCCTTCATCGCCACGATGGTCGGCACCGCGTCGAACAGCCGAAGCAGCGTGTCGAGCGAGTAAGACAGGCCACTGCCGGCGCCGTATTGAAAGACGATGAGCGGCAGGTCGGTAGCGTCGGCGATGCGCTGGAAGTGCGCCAGCGCCATCTCCGGGCGCAATTCCCCGCCGCCGGCCAGCACCTGGTTTGGAAACACCAGAATGGCGGAAGCCCCTGCAGCCTGCGCGACCTTCGCCGCCGCGGCGGCTTCCACGCTGTTGCCGCTGCCGCTGTAGGCGCCGCAAATCACCGGCTGGATATCACCGATGGCGTCGAGCGCCATTTCGAGAATACGCTTCTGCTCCCCGGCGGAACAGGAATGCACCTCGGAGGCATGGCCGTTGACGGTGATCCCCGTGACGCCCCTGACCGTCGCGCAATCCCTCAGGTGCGCCCGCGTCGTCGCCTCATCGATGGAGAAATCGTCGTTGAACGCGAGCAGGGTTGCGGGAATAACGCCCCGTGGCTGAAACCTGGGCCTTGCAGACATCGCTTCCTCCGAATTCGGGACGTGTCGAGGCCCTGATCTTTGCCGCAAGTTGCCTTCCCGGCGCAAGCCGGGCTGGAGCGAAAATTCCTGCCGGTCACCAACCATGGACGCGTTTCGTCGGGCTCATTCAGGTGCGAAGCGCTCTGGTTTTGAATTCCAGCAGGTAGATGTCGGTTCCGGTGTCGTCCTTGACCGTCATGCTCCAGGCATCGCCCGGCCTCAGCTCGCCATCGAGATCCCTGATGATCTCGCCACAGGCGGCGGTTGCTTCGATCCAAGCTTCGCCCTCACTCGGCAGTTCGAGACCTTCATTGACGATCCTGGAGGTTTCACCGTATTCGACGTGAAAAAAGAATCGGGGCATTTTCGTCCACCTTTTGACTCCAACAGCGGACCTCGGCGGCTGTTCCCGAACCTGTCCGGACCAAAAAGAATTCCAAGGACGCTGTCGCTTTCCGTACATAAGGCGCGTATAGTCAATTCTCGCTCACGGGCTCCTGGCGTTCCGCGCCTGGGAGCATGGTGCTCCCGCTAACGGGAGGACGCGCGTGCCTGTAGTCCGAAATCTGCGCAATCAGGCCGAGAGGCGATAGCAGTCGCCCCCGAGACGATCGATCCGTTGACCGCAACAAGACTGATCGAACTGGCGACGGAGTATAGCGCAAAAGCCGAGAAAATCGAGCTTCTGCGATCGGGCGAATATTAGCTAATGTCGGAATCCGGGCGGACAAAATGTCTGCCACTCACTAATGATGAAATCCGTGGGGGCGTCCACTCGGAACGCCACGTTGGACCCTGCGGGACACGGCCCAGACCGACCGGGCAGGACATGAATTTGAGCAGCGTAGAGCCGAACCCGCTTGCCAATAAACTGCTGGCCCGATTGCCCCGCAACGATTTCAGCTTGCTCGCGCCTCACCTTGTCACGGCATCTTCCCTCCAAGGCACCGTGCTGGCCGAGGCCGGCGACGAGGTCGATCAGGTCTATTTCCCCGTGAGCGGCATGATCTCGCTGGTCATCGTGATGCGGGACGGCAAGGCAATCGAAACCGCGACGGTAGGCCGCGACGGCGTGTTCGGCGCGGCGTCCGGATTCAACCTGTACAAGTCCCGCGTGCGGGCAATCGTGCAAATGCAGATGGAAGCCGTGCGGATATCGGCTTCGCAATTCCGCAAGGCGGTTGCGGGCAGCAGGACGCTGCTCGATCTGTGTGTTGCGGATAGCGAAATGCTGCTGGCGCAGGCGCGTATCACCGCGGCCTGCAATGCGCTGCACAAGGTCGAGGCCCGGTTTTGCCGATGGCTGTTGCAAACCAGCGAGACCACCGAAAGCGACACGATTACGCTGACGCAGGAGTTTCTTTCCGAGATGCTGGGCGTCCGCCGCACCTCGGTAACGGAAGTTGCCGGCAAGCTTCAATCGGACGGCATCATCAGCTATTCGCGCGGCATCATCCGGATCATCGACCGGGACGCCCTGGAAGAAGTGTCCTGCGAGTGTTTCAGAACCCTGCGCGAGCAAAGGGTGCTCTGACCGCACTCGGCGAATGCGAGCGTTACTGCCCACATCGCCGATGATGGCGGCCAGGCTCGGTCCGAACAACGCACCCGGCCGCCTGACGCGCAGCACAGCGCCTTTTTTCTGGTAGCGCAGCTTAACAATTACATCTTGAGCGTGCTATGCTCTCCCGGGGATTTTTGGGAGCGCACCATGACGGACCGCAGAACGATCGAGGCGTTGGTGAAACAAGCCTATTCCGCCCGCGACAAGGGCGAAGTGGATGGGCTGATGGAAGCCTTCCATCCCGACGGGTCATTCGAACTTGCGGGGGCAACGGCCATACTGCCGGTTGCCGGAGCCGTTCAAGGTCATCCGAATGTTCGGGCCAGCATGGCCGGCTTCGTCGCGGCGTTCGAATTCATCGAACGCGAGATTCTGAGTTTTGTCGTCGATGGCCAGCGTGCCGCGGTTCACTGCCGTCTCAAGGTGAGGTTCATCCCGAAGGATGCGGTGGTCACTACCGATGTGCTGGACTTGTTCAAATTCGAGGACGGCAAGGTCGCAGAGTTGGTGGAGTTCGCCGATACAGCGCTGATCAAGGACCTGATTTCTGCGGCAGCTTAGTGAGCCGCAGGCGCCGTTGTGCTGCTGTCGACGACCTTCGCCAGATCAAGCCGTGCAGCCGCGGCCTTCACATGGCCGTTGGGATCGCCGGCCAGCTTCTCCTGCACGAGGCCTGGCTGGTAAAGCTGGTCGTAGGCCGGATCGATTGCCGTCACATCGAGACCGCGGACAAGGTTGAGGCTTCGCCCCACCTTCGCCGAGGAAGCATCGAAGAAGCCTTCGGGCGTAATGACGATCCACTCCCCGTGCGGGAAGGTCATGACCGACGCCAGCAGCGTTCCGGTAGCGGGGTCCCAGTAGTTGAGAATGCCCGCGTCGTCGACGGAAAGCAGATGGATCTTGTCGGGTGCAAAGCCCAATCCGACGATGGCCGCGCCGATGCCGGCGAAGGTCCGCAGCGCGCGGCCGGCTTCCACATCCCAGACCAGGATCCTGTTGCCATAGGACGAGGCCATCAGGTGCTTGTTGACGGGCGAATAGACCACGGCGCCGGTGCTCGACATCCGGTCGCCGGGATAGTCGGTCTTGAGCTTGCAAATCTGCTTGCCGGATTGAACGTCCCAGAGCCGGATTTCGAGGGCGCTGCTACCGGCAGCGACGGTCTTGCCGTCGAGCGACAGGTCGACCGCGGCCACAGGTCCCGACATCATGCGCAGGACCTGGAGCTCGCGCCAGCTCGCGACGTCCCAGATATGAACGCGGTTGTCGTTGGTCCCGGCAAACAGCTTCCTCTCATCGGCCGAAAAGTTCAGCGTCGAGATGCTGCGAGCCCGACCGGTCAGGGTTTGCAACAGCCGGTTTGCCTTGAGGTCCCAGACTTTCACGGTGCCTTCCTCATCTCCCGACGCAAGCAAGGCGCCGGACGGCGACATCGCGATGGCGTGCACCGTTTCCTTGTGGGAATAGAGCGGGGCTGCGACCTTCGACGTCGCGAGATCACAGAAGGAGATCGCGTTGTCGTCGTGACTCAGGATCAGTTGCCGGTGGTCCGGCGACAGCGCGGGGGTGCCAAAGTCCGCTACCTTCTGTTCGCAACCGCCGAGGTTCTTGCGGGTCTTGATATCCCGCGCGTGGACCAGCCCGTCCGCGCCGGTCCAGAGCTGCATGGTGCCGTCGGCCGAAAGCCAATTCGAGCCCGCATCCTCCGTCCCTGGTGCAAAGGTTTGAACGACAGCGGCCGTGGCGAGTTCGGTCAGCTCCAGCACGTGTCCGTTCGTCACGAGCAGGCGGCGCCGGTCGGACGTAATGGCTATCCCGGCATGAGCGATTTTCATCTCGACGATTTCGCAGGTTTTCACACTGACCGAAACGATCGCCGCGTCCTTCTCGAACAGGACCTGCCCGTTGTCCGCGGCAAAGCCGATCAGGCGATAATCCTTCATGCCGTCGGGACAGATCGCCGAGGCCTCTCCGCTACGGGTGTTCCACAGCCTAACCGCGCCATCGGAATTGGAAATCAGCCAGGCATCGTCCGCCGAGAAATCGAAATCGGCGCCATCCACGTTGCTGATGTGCGCGAGGTCCTGCCCGCTTTCGGCGTCGAGCAGCACGGCGTCGGAAGCTCCACGAACCAGCAGACGGCTGCCGAGCGGAGAATAGCTCAACGACGAGATCTCGCCGTCATGTTTCTCGATCACCTTGAGCGTTTTGCCGGTCTCGGCGCTCCAAAACCTCACCGAGGCGTCGGTGCTTCCGGATGCGATACGCTTGCCGTCCGCTGAAAATGCTAGCGCCGTGACCTTGGCGCCATGTCCCCGCAGGCTCCAGATCTCCTTGCCCTGGGCGGTGTCCGATACCTTGATCGTCTTCTCGATCGCGGACGCGGAGGCGACCGTCTTTCCGTCGGCCGACATGGCAACCACGTAATCGGTGATGTCCTTGTCGGGAAAATCGAGCATAACTTTTCCGGACCGGGTATCGAACACCTTTTGCCCGAAATAGAGCGAGGCGAGCAGCACCGTTCCGTCCGATGACAGCGTGATGCCGGGTCCATGTTTCGCGGCGGCATCCACGAACAGCGTGCGCAGGAAACGTCCGGTCTTGACGTCCCACATCCGGATCGAAAAGTCCTCGCCGCTCGAGGCCATCACCGCGCCGTTTGCCGATACTTGCGCGGCGTAAATTCCGTCGCCGGCATGACCGAGCGGCGGCACCACCTCGACGTTGGCCGGTGGCGTCGCCGGTTGCGACGCCGATGGTTCAGACCAGCCGAGAAGGAGGCAGAGTGCAGCAAAGCAGGTCGCCGGTGTTGCGCGGCGGTTGCGGCCATGGCGTTTCATCGGGCTCACCAGACACGGGCCTATTTCGACGACGCCTCCGCGATCGCCGCGGGGCTGGCCACATATCCCTGGAGCAGCACCAGCCCGGCCTGCCGGTCGCGAAGCGCAAACACGAAGGGCTTGTCGACGACCATCTTGACGTATTGCGTCGGCGAGGTCGCTACGGATCGCATCGTCGTCACTGCCGTCGCCGCGGCGGCCTCGGTGCCCTCCTCGTTGACCCGCAGCTCGGTCTTCTGCACCACGCGTGAAATCGTCTGCGACGTTTCGGTAAAGCCTTTCAGGGCGTCACGTTCCTTTCGGGCGGCTCCGAGGCCGAGCGCATCGAGGACGGGCAGCAGATCTTCACCACCGGACGCGGAAAAGCGGGGCATGGCGATCTCGCCGTCGAGCGCCTCGAACCCCTGGCCGCCGAGCCAGCCTGCGACGGTGGAAAAGTCGTTGACGCCGCGCGGTGCGTCCTTGCTGGTCACGATGACCAGTCGGTAGTCGTCGGACGCATAGGGCAACTCGACGGCAACGAACGCGTTGTTCTGCCGGAAGGCAAAATGGCCGTCGGAATGCATCATCGGCACCTCGATCGGCTTGCCGCTCGCCACCTGGAATTTTCCGTCGCGGGTCGCGGCGGGATCGAACGGCACCTTCCAGCGATCCTTGAAGTAAAGCGCATTGATGGCGACGAGGCCGGCCTGTTCGGGAGCATCGTCGAGAATCGTCGGTATCAGTCCCCGGGTTCGATCCTTGACCCAATCGTTGATGTGCGCGAGCGTTTCCGGCTTATCGAGGGCCTCGACCGACACGTCCGCGCCGGCCGCCTTCAATCCCTGCAGCGCTTGTGGATAGGGTTTCGACTGCGGATCGAATACGATCATGTTGGCCAATGCCAGCGGGCCGCCTTCGTTGGCCCGCCGAAGCACCGTTGCCGTTATCGAACGCACCGCTTCGAGATCACGCTTGGTGGTTTCCTTGGTGGATTCCTTGGGCCCGCCGAACCCGAGGGTGCGGTGGATCGCGCCACGCATCTGATCGTCCGCACCCATATCGAGCAGCGAGAAGACCAGCGCAAGGCTCGCCGGCGAAACCACCACGTTGGACGCCGGGCCTTTGTTGCCGGCCAGCTTGCCGATCAGGTTGCCGCCGAGACGCACCTGCGCAGCCAGAAGCGAGGCCGGATCGGTCCGTGGGCCGCCGGCCTTTGTCGCGGCCGGAGAAGCCGACTTCGGCGCTGCCGCTTCCTGTACCCCGCCAGTCGGCGATCTCGGCGCCCGCGGAAGCGCGGGCGTCGCGGTCAACGCCGGCTCGGGGGATTTCGGCACCGCTTCGCCTTCCGCCGCCACCCCATACGACGTCATCGCGAGCAGGCCGATCACGACGGCGGCGACGATGCCGGAAAGCGCGCGCGGGGAACCGCGCCGACTGCCAGGTTGCCTCATGGGATGATCCGATACGTCTTGGTTGCGAACGACCAGTCGCGGGGTTTGCCGGCGGCGGGACCTGGAGCCGGAGCTGGGCCGACGCCCACGACTTCGATGCTGCGTCCCAGTTCGTCGGTAATTTTGGTGAGGAAATCCAGCGCCTCGTCGCGACCCATGGTCGTCGGCCCGCTTGGCAACGCCACCGATTTCAGCGGCTCGGCGCTCAGGATGGCGACCAGCAAGCCCTCGCCGGCCGGCGGGTCGGCGGAGAACTTAAAGCCCTCATAGGGATTTTTCGGATCCGGAACCAGAACTTCGCGCCCGGCTTCGATGAAGTTGGCCTTCGGACGCTTGCCGGTCGGTGTCGTCAGCGACCGCTGATTGGGAAAAATCTGGGTTATCTTGCCGTCCGGGCCGATGTCGATCAGCACCAGGAATCCCGATTTCCCCGTGGTGGCCCTGAACTGGATATTCTGTCCGACCTTGAGCGTATCGCCCTGGGCAAAGGAGACCGCAACGCCTGCGGCGTTGGTCAACGTGGTGGCGTAGGCCGGCGTATTGGCGATGGGTAGCGGGACCGGCTCGGGTTGCGCCTCCGCCGGCGGTTGTGGCCTGGGCGCCGGAGCATCTGTGGAGGCGAACGCAATCTGCGTCTTCTGTTGCAGCCAGTCCTGGAAGGACGACACCCTGGTGTAGACACCGTAAGCCTCCTTGGCTGCACACTGCCGCCCGAAGCTGACAACGCCGATCTGTCTGAACCGGCCGTCGACGGCCTTTGCAACCAACGGTCCGCCGCTGTCACCCTGGCAGGAATCCTTGCCGCCCTCGGGTAGCCCGGCGCAGACCACCCGCCGGTCAATCTTCCGGCTGAGATAGGACTTCTGGCAGGTCTCCTCGCTGACGAGAGGCATTTCGACCTGCATCAACTCGGTGGTGTAGAAGTTGGGATCGTTGGCCTGAATGAATTCTCCGGTCTTGATGTCGTGATGATCCCGCGGCACGAACTGCAGGGTCCCCCATCCGGTAACCGTCGCCAATGTTCCCGCGGTTTCAAGCGGGCTTCGCTGCGCAAACGACAGCGCCACC
Organism: uncultured Alphaproteobacteria bacterium; assembly: GCA_963710235.1. Classification (GTDB taxonomy): domain Bacteria; phylum Pseudomonadota; class Alphaproteobacteria; order Rhizobiales; family Xanthobacteraceae; genus Bradyrhizobium. Next base: position 188,411 of record CAVPZI010000003.1, on the reverse strand, counting down.
GGCTTCGAAAGCGCCGGCGAGGCGAGTTCGAGCAATGCGATATCGTTCTCGGTGGTTTGCGGGTTGTAGTCCTCGTGCCGCAGCACCCTGCGGACGAACACCACCCTTCCGCTTCCCTTGTTCTTGAGGAAGCTGTCGACGTGGCTGGTTCCCTCGACGATCAGGTAATCCGTCGGCACCAGGGACTGGACGCAATGCGCCGCGGTCAATACCCACCTCGGATCGATCAGCGATCCGCCGCAGGACATGAACGAGCTGCCGTCTTTTTCCCTGATGTACAACGCGACCTGCCACGGCCACGCGCCATTCTCGGCCCGCTCGCCGCCGACAATGCGGGTTGAAATCTCGGCTCCGAGCGCCGCGACCCGCGGATCCGTGGCGTTGGCATTGTCGCCGCTGCCGGCGGCCCGCGACGCCGCGACGCACGACATGCCCATCACGACTGACAAAACGATCGAAGCGATTCTGGTCATGCTGACCCTGCCTTATTGCAACTGTGGAGCAATTATGGAGCCGTAAACGACGCAGCCATCCCAAAACGGACGCCGCGATCCGACTGGTGAAGCACGCGCAGAATGTTGACGAACTTGCCCGCGGCCTTCTGATCGTTGAGCGCACTGATCGCCGCCTCGGTCTGCATCAGACGCTGGTCTGAAACGATAGCGATCAGATGATCCGAACCAAACGGCTCGTCGACGCTGAGCCCAAGATCGAAAGTCGGCTCGGAAAACAACGCCACGTCGCCCATCAGGCGGGGATAGAGCAGCCGCACCCGTCCATTGCCGGACAGGTTGACCAGAATCAGGTACTTGCCCGCCAGGCCCTCGATGTGGAATTTCAGGATCTCGCCACGGTGAAAACGACCGTCGTTCGGCAACAACTTCATGGTTTGAACGCCGGCTTCCGACAGCTTGGTAATGGCCAGCATCGCCCCGACCGCGTCCGCGATCGCCGGAATGTCGCCGGCCTTTGCCGATCCGGCAATCACGTCACCAAAACCGTTCAGCACATCCCCCGTCGCGGGGTCCCAGATCACATCCGCGCTTTCGCCTTTCTTGACGATAGTCAGCTGGAATTGTCCTGGATTTACTCCAGACAACGGACCCGGATCGCCCGTCGTCGTCCGCACCCGGATTGCATCGTTGACGGCGCCGTTGTCGACCTCGCCGCTCACCTGCAATCGAAACACCGGCCGGTCGAGCTTCGCCGCGCTGCCCTGCGGTTCGGTGGCGATGTTCTGTTTCATCTGCGAATACTGATAGGCGATCTGGCGGGTATACCCGAACAACTGGCCACGGGTCACCGCCCCGTCATTGCCCTCGCTGATCGACCTGGCGACGGCATAGCTCAAGGCCCCCCGCAAGGTGGGATTGCCTGGCACCTTGACTTCGGGCGCCTTCGTGAACTTGTCGACCGCGGCAAGGAAGGTGACGTTCGGAAGATCGTCGGGTGACAGCCTTGCATCGGCAGCGGTCGAAATCGGCTTCAACTGGTCTTCCAGGGCCGATATCGATACCTGCCCCCCATCGCGATAGCTCAATTCACCGGAGCGAAAGTCTGCCGCTCTCGACATGCCGCCGCCGTGGCAGGTATCGGCGATGTACAGCACCTCGACCTGCTTCTTGTTGAGCTGCGCCAGCCAGTGGTTCATCTCATCGTCGATGATCCGCTCGGCGGTGCCCGGCCCGGCACGATCGAACTTCGACAGCAGAAAGATCTCGTCCATGCCGTCGACTTCCGAGCCCTTCACCAGTTCCGGCTGTTGCGAGCCGTGGCCGGCGAACGTGATGATCACCAGATCCCCGGCCCTCGAGACATCGACCAGGCGGTTGATCGCGGTTTCGAAATTGCGCCGGGTGGCATCGGCATCGATCAGGGCGGTGAGGTCGCTGACACCGGCCGCGCGCAGCGTCGTCTCGAGATCGCGCGCGTCGGCGGCCGCGCCCTTCAGCGTCGGAACCGATCGCGACGCGTACTCGTTGATTCCGACGACGAGGGCCCTGACCTGCCCACCTCCGGCCGCAACCAGTTTGACATTCCTGGCTTCCGCCGTTGCTGCCAGCAACGGCAGAACGGCCGCGGCCAACACCGCGGGGATCGAGCGCCTGAAGACAGCCATCATCGAGCGCATGTTCATCTCCGCCGGCTCAGTTACGTTGCCAGACGACCCGGCGGTTCAATGCCCAGATATCCTCGCGGCTGAGGCCGGACGTATCCGCCAGCTGCAGCGGCTCGGATTTTCCCTTTGCCACCGTGACGATCTTCGCCGTGACGCCGTTCTGCTTGAGATAAGCGGCGACGGCTTTGACGCGCTGGTCCGACAGGCGCATGTTGTAGTCCGCCTCGCCGCGTTCGTCGGTATGGCCTATCAAGGTGAGCTGCGCCGGGTTTTGCTGCATCACCGCCTTGAGCAGTTCGTCGGCGGCCTGCTGTCCAACCGAAGAGAAATTCGCGGTCGCGGTATCGAAACGGATCGGAAGCGGCACGGAATCAAATTTGACACCGCGGACGTCGGCGGACATGGCGCCGCCGACGCTCCCGTCGCGGTGATCCTTTGCCGAGGCCACGAAGGTGGCGCGACCCGCGCCCTCCTCATTGGCTGCCAGCATCCGCGATTCGACGGCGCGGTCGAAAATCGCCTTGATGGTCTTCGCGTCCGGCGGCGTCGGGGTCAAACCGACGTTCTTGATGATTTCGATGGCGCGCTCATAGGCGACGGTGGCTTCGCCGAACTTGCGATCCTTGAACCTGATATCGCCGAGCAGCACGGCGCCGCGCCACTGCAGCTCCGAAGCTTCCGCCAATAGGCCCTCATAGTCGGACGGCGGCGCGTTCTTGTCTCGCAGCTGCTGCACCACGATCAATTCGAGGACCGACCGTTGCCGGCTGACCTGGACGGCAAGATTGCCGCATCCCGCGTCGACCGCGATTTTAGCCTCGACGGACTTGGCATCGGGCAGCGAGCGCGCGGCGATCGCCGCGTTGAACTGGTTGAGAAGATCGGTGCAATCGGCCCTGGCCGCCGACGCCCCGGCGAAACAGGCGACGACGAGGCAGCAACCCAGTTTGAACGTGCGATCCCGGAAATTCATCTCGATCAAATCCTGAATTTTTTGCGCCTTGCCTCGTTGTCAGGATGGCGGTCAGGCCAACCTCTTCAACTTCTGAACCAAAATTTCACCTCATCGCACGCCAACCCGGACCGCGGCCCGGAACGACGGACGGGTCGCGCCGGATTCGGAATTCGGCGACGGCCCAACCGGCCGCTGTGCCCCGGGACCGACCGGATCGATCGCGATCGACTTGCCGAGCACGTCGTCATAATTCGGAATCTCGGTGAACTGGCTCCGTTTGAAATCGTGCTGGATGCGGTCGCCGCCGTTTGCCGTCGTCGCACAGACTGCGACGATGGTCTCGGTCCCGTGATCCTTCATCCGGTACTTGAACGGCGCGCCGGTGCCGGGAAACTGGATCGGAACTCCGGCCTTGATGCGGTTGTCCTGCTGGAAAGCGTTCGGCAACAGCACGGTGCCGGCACCCCTCTCGTCCACATCGGTCAGGGTGAGGAAGCAGTCACGCGGCGACACCACGGTGAACACGGGGCTGTCACCGATATGATAGCTGTCCGCATCCGATGTCAGCACCAGGTCTTCGCTGTGTATCGGCCGCACCAAAACCGGCGGCGTGTAGCTCGGCGTGTGCACGCTGGCGACGTGAACCGTCTTCAGATCCGTCAACTGCGGCGCGAGCTCGCGGAAATCCAGCTCCCATTGGTCGCGCGGGATTGCGCCTTGCGAAAGCCGCCGGATCACCGGCCGGAATCTCGCATTGACGTCGCCCGACGCATCCTTGAAATCGCCCTTGGTGATGCCGAGTTCGGCGACCGCCAGGGTCAGGTCGAGATCGTCCTCATAGCGCTTGGCGAGCGCATTGATCATTTCAATGCCATTGAGCTTCAGCCCCGGGTCGAGCCCGGCCTGCACCATGGCTCCGGTAAAGCGCTTCTGGTCGCCCTCGATCAAACCATCCATCTTCTCATGGGAAGGATACAGACCGTCGACCATGTCGCGAATGTCGGGCGGGAATGTCTTGCGGCCGAGCACGAAGGGGCGGATTTCATCCTTGGCCTTGCGCATGCCCTGGTCGTGGCAGCCCATGCAGGAGATGCCGTTGGTGACGGTGAAATCCTTGCGCGCCTCGTCGCGCACGATCGTGGTCGGACCCTTGTCGAGCCGCTCGCCGTTCGACTTGTTCAGATAGTAGCCCTGGAAACCGTTGGGCAGGCTGAAGATCGATTCGCCGCCATCGTGATGGAAGCCCGCCGCACTCGGCCCGAGCGGGAAATCGAACAGGCTCTGGTGGTCGCGGTTGCCGGCGAAATCATACGAGGTCCAGAAATATCCGCTTTTCGACGGATGCCGCTCGATCAGCCGGTTGTTCTGGCTGACACCCGAATGCTGGAATGCAGCGCGTTGGGCCACGAAGTTGGCGATATCCGCTTCGATATTGATGCCCTGTTGCCGCGTCAGTTCCGGGAACGTGTTCGGCAGCTTCAGCAGCACATCGTACAGCGGCGGCTGCGAAACCGTGAAGGCGAACCAGTCAGCGCGCAGATAGGGCTGCGGCGTATGCGTGGCCTCGGCCAGCGTGCGGGTGAAGTCGGAATCCGGCTGGACGTTGTAGGGATAGGCGGCAACCAGCACATCATAATCGGCGGCGCTCCATCCGAGGTCGACCAGATTGAAGCGCATGATGGTGCCTTCCGGGTCGATGGTCTCGAGCCTCACCACATCGGAAGACCGGCCCAGCGAGTTGAGGAACTTGATGGCGCCCTGGCGGTACACTTTCATGGCGTCCGGGGCGACGCAGATGTTGGCGAGATGGGTCAGCGTCAGGTATCGCGTGGTCGACTGCCGCTGCCGCAACTGCTTGTTGAGATCGTTCACCATGTAGCCGACCATGTCGTCGGGCGTGATCGGCTTGTGGCTGTCGCAGGAGGCGACGGCCTTTGCGCCTAAGGCGTTGACCCAGGCCTCCAGCGCCTTGACGTCGGCCTCCGACGGGCCCGGATACTTGTCCGACAACTCCTGGTAGACGTCATAGGGCATCTGCTTGTCGAGAATCTGCTTCACCAGGAAGGAATTCGAGCGGATTGCCGGGATTAATCAGGTGCGGATTGGCCGCCAGTTCGTCGAGCTTCAGGATGTTGCCGAAGCCCTTGGCCGGGCGTTCCCGATCGACGAGCTTTCCGGCCTGATGGCAACGCCCGCAATTGCGCTCCAGAACGTCGAAAGCGGCCTTGGCGACGGGATCGGAAGGCGGCGTGATGGTGACCTGTGGAGGCGCAGCGGGAGCATCGGGTGCCTTGGCGTCCTGCGCCCAGCTGGTCGCGGCGACACCCGCCGCCAATGCCGTTGCCAGGGCAATTCGCGATGCAATCAATCTGAATTTTGGCGCCGCACCCATCATAGCCTCCTTTAAAACCCACTTGGTCGAGCGCCGCTCCGAGGCAGCTTCCAACCGCTGGCGGCCTCTGGCCGCCGATCCGTTGGCGTCGACGAAAACACAAAAAAATGATGCCCGAAAGACAACTTAGCGGGGCCGCCGCCATTCACGCAAGTGCCACCGCCCGGGGAAGCCGGTTCCACCGCCAGGGTGGGTTCTTCCGCCGGTCGGTCCATCGGCCGGGGAATCGTGCAAGCAATCGTGCAAGCAATCGCAAAAGGATCGGCCGCCCTGTTGCCAACCAGGCTGGCGAAAACTCCCGAAGAGAACCGCTCTGTCATGTCTTGAGGATAGCATCCGCACCGGCCGCAAAAACCCTTCACCCTGTTCACGGGGATTGGCGGGCTCCAAAGACTTTGGAGGCCCCGTTGCCAGCTGATTTTTGCCTTCGCCCGGCCGATATGCGAGCCTGATCGCCTTCGCCCGGCTGACACTCGCCCGGGCCAAAACGCCCAGAGGTGGTCGTTCATGAAACGCCTGGTACCGGCTTTGCTTGCGCTGGCCATTGTTGCGACACCCGCGCAGTTATCGGCGCAAAATCCGTCGACCCGCCCCCGCGACGAGGGTGTCGTGGTTCTGATCACGGAGAAGGAAGCGGCGCTCGGCTCGAAGGAAAAAAGCCCGATCGCGCTGGCCAATGCCGACACGGAGGAACGGGCGATTACCCGAAACCCGAAGATTTTTCTGGCTTCGCCAAGCGGTGCCGCGACCTCCGGCTCGCCGATCCATTTCGAGATCAGGTTTCTGGCTTTCAACGGCGCCCAGGTCGACCCCAAACGGGTGAAGATCACCTATCTCAAGGCAGCCCCGATTGACCTGACGGCGCGCGTCGCAGCGTTCATTCGCGGCGACGGGATCGACATCCCGCGCGCGCGGGTCGCCGCCGGAAAACATGTGATCAAGGTCGATGTGACGGATACCGAGGGGCGGGAAGCCTCGACGCTGTTGACGATGGATGTCACGCCGTAGAGCGTCCCTCCTGTCGCAATCAATCATGGAAATCCTGACCGCGACCGATGGCAGCGCGCTGGCAGACGCGCGGGGCGGCTTTGCTTTTGCGCGCATATCGGTAGAGTGTTGATCGCAACCTTCGGCAAGACCTTTCCATGACCCGGCCTGGCATATCGGACGAACTGAACGCGACGGCCTTCCTCGGCGATAATGGCGGCTCCATTCCCGCCTCGCTGAAAGCCGAATACGAGGAGCTGTTTCTCAAACGCGAACAGCTGCGCGCCGAACTCGCGCGGGCCAGAGCCGAGCTTGCCGGTCTGCGGGCGAAGGGGAAGGCGTCCCCGACGGGACGCTCCTGATGGAATGTCCTTACTGCGCCGAGGCGGTCAAGGACGAGGCGATCATCTGCAAGCATTGCTGCAGCGATCTTTTGGCCGCTCGCCCGGTCATTTTTGCCGTGCATGCCATGACCGTCGAGCTTGATGCGCTGCAGCGCGAGCTCGACCACATCCGTAAGGATATCGACTTCATCGAACGGCCGCTGCGCTTTGTCACGTTTCGCGCGGCTTCCTACGTGCTGCTTCCGGCCGCGGTGCTGATCGCCATCCATGTCCTCGTCACGGTTGTCCTGAACGCGCCCCTGATCTATCTGCGGCTGGCCTCGATCCTGGTTCCCCTGCTGTTCGGCATGGCGGCCTACGTGATCCATAAAATCGGCTTCAAGGGCGCGACCGGCCTTGGCGCCGCCTGCGCGATCCTGAGCGTGGCCGGGATGTCGACGGCGATCTCCTGGGTGGACGGCGGGCCTATCCTGCCGGAAAACTGGCGCGAGTGGCGGGAGACCGCCGAATACATGCTGAGCATCGCGTTTGCATTCGTCACCGGCCATATCCTGGCGATTTTCCTGCTGCGCATCCTGCCCTCGACCATCGCGGCGGGGGATAAGCCGAACGTGCTGGCCTATCGGGTCGCCCTGTTACTGGGCCGCCACGTCGCCAACGAAACCCTGCGGCGCCGGGCGCGGCGGATCCAGGACCTCGCGCGCAAGACCGCCGCGCTGGCCAGCCTCGTCGCCACGGCCTCCGCTTCGGTCTACACCGGGCTCAAGGGCATTATTGGCCCGTGATGGCTTGAACGCTATCCTGGGGCGTCAAATGATCCTATTTTGTTTGAGCATGATCTTTTTCGGAAAACCGGTTCCCACTTTTCCGAGATCATGCTTTAGCAACCAGCCAGGGCCGCCGGGTCCCTGCAATCCGATTGTCGGGCGACCGCCCCCCAAGGCCTCCTCTTTTCGCGAAATCCGTGTCAGCATGAAAAAGACCGAACCGGCATCAGAGCCCGCCACATGGAACGACGAACTGGCATTGCTGGAAAACCTGCGCTGGTCGCGGAAGGAGTTCGTCGACCGCGTCTGCACGGCCAGCCAATCCGCCGACCCCAGGGTACTTGGAGTGTTGCGCCTCGAAGCCAGCTATCAGCTGGCGGAGTTTTATTTCCTGCTGCGGGCGCGCAGCATCGAAACCGAAGAAGATATCCGTCGATTGGCCGAGCTGCACAATCAATACGTGGTGGATATCATGAAGGATCCGGCAAAAATGGAGCGGCTCGGCATCAGCCGGGAACGCGCGCTGGAATCGATGTTCACCGCGGACACCATGCCGCGGCTGCTGCAGCATTGGCGGGAGAGCGCGGGTGCCATCGATCAATCCAACCTGGCGCGCCTGCTGATGAGCGTCATGTCCACCGAAACCTGCCGCAAGGTGGTGGTGGCGTGCGCCGATGCGCGGTTTCTGGAACGAAAGCGGACGCCCTACGGGACCATGCTGGTTTTTTCGAACGGCACGCTCGAGGCGATCTTCGGCGGTTGCCTGCGGGACTTGCGGATGCGGATACGGGAACAGGGCTGACGCCATGGCGCCAAAGCACATCATGACCTTCACGCCGCTGCTCGCCTTTGCCGTCGCCGCGAACATCTCGACTGCCCTTTATGCGTCGAACTTCGGGAGTGAGCCTTTGACGATGAATGCGCCAGCGCCGCTTGCCGGGACTTCGGCAGGACCCAATCGAACCACCGGGCTGATCCTGGCCGAGGAACGCCGGCCCGGCGGGGCGAAGCAACGTTCGCCATCCGTCAATTCCACCTCGGAGCCGGCGCCGGCTCCATCCGATCCCGGCGAAAACCGCGACCTCGATCGACGTGCCTCCCCGGAGGCCGCCAATGACCTGTTCCAGCTTTTGAAGCAGGCCGGTCCGAAACAGGGGTCGAAGCCGAAATAGGCTTTGAGGACCGTTTGGCGTGCAGCCGATCATCGGCTAGTTTCCTCTCCGGGACCCTTTGAGGGAGGGGCGGGATGCAGATTCGGCGACGGCTCGGTTCGATCGTCTTTTCGGGTTTGGCGGCTGCGGCGATGCTGGTGCTGCTGGGCGCCGCCGCGCGAGCGGAAACCCGCGTCGCGCTGGTGATCGGCAACGGCGACTATAAAAACACCACCAAGCTCGCCAATCCGCGCAACGACGCCACCGATGTCGCCGCGGCGCTCAAGCGGCTCGGCTTTGCGACCATCACGGGATTCGATCTCGACAAGGCCGGCATGGACGATATCGAGATCCGCTTCACCCGCGCCGCCCGCGATGCCGACATGGCGATGGTGTATTACAGCGGCCACGCCATCCAGTATGCCGGGACCAACTATTTGTTGCCGGTCGACGCGCAGATCAAGGATTCCGCCGACCTGCGGCGACTGGCCAGGGTTGACGACATCGTCGCCGACCTGCAGCAGGCCAAGGATCTGCGCATCCTGGTGCTGGATTCCTGTCGCGACAATCCGCTGGCGGATGAGCTCAAACGGTCGCTCGGCGAACGCAGCGCCTCGGTGCAGCGCGGGCTGGCGCGGCTCGGCGGTTCGCAGGGCATGATCGTCGCCTATTCCACCCAGGCCGGCCAGACCGCGAATGACGGCGACGGCCACAACAGTCCGTACACCGCGGCGTTCCTCAGGCAGATCGAAACGCCGCAGGAGATCAGCACGGTATTTCGAAGGATCAGCTACGACGTCTACGAAAAGTCCGAGAAGAGGCAGTTGCCGGAACTGTCGCTATCTCTGTTTCAGGATTTTTACCTGCGGAGGCCGGACGATCCCGGCAAGAGCGTCGCCACACCTGCGCCATCGGTAGCTCCCGAGCCGAAGCCCGTGACAACCGTACTGATTCCTCCCGACCGGGCGCAGGAGCCGAAAGCCAAGCTTCCGGACAGGCTTGTTCCGGGCCTGCCCGCCGAGGCACAGCGCGTAGTGCTCTACGACGAGGACAAGGCGAACCCGAATGGCAACCGGTATGTCGGAACGGTGAAATGGCGCACCGAACCGGTCAAGGCCGCCGCCGGCAAGCCTGCCGACATCGCGGTGCGTGCCGACATCGAGATTCCGGACCGCAAATTCAAGATGACGCTGTCATTCCGCCGCAACACCGACACCTCGCTGCCGGCGAGCCACACCGCGGAATTGACTTTCATCCTGCCGCCGGATTTCGATGGCGGCGGCATTGCCAACGTGCCGGGCATCCTGATGAAATCCAACGAGCAGGCGCGCGGCACGCCGCTGGCAGGTCTGGCGGTCAAGGTCACCGACGGGTTTTTCCTGGTGGGACTGAGCAATGTCGAGGTCGATCGCATCCGCAACCTGCAGCTCTTGAAGGAGCGCGCGTGGTTTGACATTCCGCTCGTCTACAGCAACGGACATCGCGCCATCATTGCCATCGAGAAGGGCGATCCGGGCGAGCGTGCCTACGCGCAGGCCTTCACGGCGTGGGGCCAGTGATGGGCGCAATGAGAGACGACAAATGCACGTTCGGCCTCGTTTAAACGCGTTTTCGGGTTTGGTGGGGGCGCTCGTGCTGCTGCTGTTTGGCGCCGCCGTGCATGCCGAAACCCGCGTCGCGCTCGTGATTGGCAACGGCGCTTACAAAAATACGGCCAAGCTCGCCAATCCGCACAACGACGCCACCGATGTCGCCGCGGCGCTGAAGCGGCTCGGCTTTTCCACCATTGTCGGGCTCGACCTCGACAAGGCCGGCATGGACGATATCGAGATCCGCTTCACCCGGGCCACCCGCGGCGCCGACATGGCGATGGTCTATTACAGCGGCCACGCCATTCAATATGCCGGAACCAACTATTTGTTGCCGGTCGACGCGGAGATCAAGGATTCCGCCGATCTGCGCCGGCTGACCAAGGTCGACGACATTGTCGCCGACCTGCAGCAGGCAAAAGATCTGCGCATCCTGGTGCTGGATTCCTGCCGCGACAATCCGCTGGCCGACGAACTCAAGCGCTCGCTCGGCGAACGCAGCGCCTCGGTGCAGCGCGGCCTGGCGCGGCTCGGCGGTTCCCAGGGCATGATCGTCGCCTACTCGACCCAGGCCGGCCAGACAGCGAACGACGGAAGCGGCCGCAACAGTCCCTACACCGCAGCATTTCTCAAGCAGATCGAAACGCCGCAGGAGATCAGCACGGTATTCAAGCGCGTGAGCCTCGAGGTCTATGAAAAGTCGGACAACAGACAGTTGCCTGAACTGTCGCTGTCGCTGTTCAAGGACTATTACCTGCGCGGCGCGGGCGATGTCGGTAAGGCCGTTGTCGCCAGTCCTTCGATGCCGACAACCGCGGAGCCGGAACCCGACAGCCCGAAACCACCCGCCTTTGCCGTGACCGCGCCTGCGCCGTCAGGAACTGCCGAACCGAAGCCTGAAGGTCCGAAGCCACCCGTTGGCGTGCTGGCGGCGCTGGCTCCCCCCGATCAGACAAAGACCTATCAGTCCGATCGGCCGTCGGCCCCTCCGGAAAGAGTTGTGCCGACCGAAGTGATGGAAAACAGCACGATCTATGGCATTCTCGGCGACATCGACGATCGCTGGAACGAAGTTTTCCAAGCCTCAGGAAAGTCCTACACCAAACCGCAAATCGTGCCGTTTTCTTCCATCGATGGCGAGCGCTGCGGCATGGCGCAGGGGCAGTTCGGGCCGTTCTACTGTCCGTCGGACAAGCAGATCTTTCTCGACGCCGGATTCTTGCAGGAGGTCGCGACCCGGTTTCACGGCTGCTCCGGCAATGCATGCAAATTCACGGCGGCCTACATCCTCGCCCATGAAGCCGGCCACCATATCCAGAATCTGCTCGGCATCCTGCCAAAGGTAACCGCCGTGCAACAGCAATCGAGCAAGACCGAATCCGATGCGCTGCAGGTCAAGGTGGAATTGCAGGCCGATTGTCTGTCCGGCGTCTGGGCGAATCTCGAAGCGAAGAAGCGGCCGGGCTTCCTCGAGGCCGGCGACATCGATGCCGCGCTGACCGCGGCATCCGCGATCGGCGGCGATACCTTGCAGCGCCTGGCGACTGCGCAGGTGGTTCCAGATTCCTTCACCTACGGCTCCGCTGAGCAGCGCAAGCACTGGTTCATGACCGGCTATCAACAAGGGACCGTGCAGGCCTGCAACACCTTCGCCCCTGGCGCGCTGTAAATGTTGTCGAACAACACCGCGCGGAGCTTCACATGCGATAGCTCTATTGCAACCGGTCCAGCCGCAGCCGCTGACGCTTGTCGGTCAGGCGCCAGGCCGCCATGTAGGACACCGCCAGCGCCGACAGGCCGCTGCCGCCGGACAGCAGGAACATCAAGAGGATCTGGTATTTGACCGCCTCGAGCGGATCGAGGCCGGCAAGGATCTGTCCGGTCATGATGCCGGGCAACGTCACGACGCCCGCCGCCGACATCTGGTTGATGATGGGCAGCAGGCCGCGGCGGATGGCATCGCGGACCAGCGGCGCGATCGCCACCCGGTAGCCCTGTCCCAGCGCCAGCCGCGCCTCGATCGCCGGCCGCTCGCGCCGCACCGAGCCGAGAAAGCTGTCGAGGGAGAGGCTGGCGGAATTCAGCACATTGCCGAGAATGATGCCCGCCAGCGGGATCGCGTAGTGCGGATCGTACCAGGGCTGCGGACGGATCGCGGTGGTCAAAGCGAGGATGGCGGTGATGAAGGTGGCGAAGCCGACGCCGGCGGCGCCGATCGCCAGACCTGAATTGCCCTTGAAGCGGCGTTCCGGCCGGGCCGCCACCTCGCGCGCCGCGACCAGCACCATCACGACAACCAGCAGCAGCGTTGCCGCCGGATTGTTCAGGGCGAAGATGAATTTGAGCAGATAGCCGACGGCGACCAGCTGGACCACCATGCGGGCCGCGGCGATCGCGAGCTGCCGGTGCAGCCGCAGGTTCAAGGCGATCGACAGCACCGCATCGAGCACCAGCAACGACGCCGCCACCGAGATATCGACGGGGGTCAGCAGGATCGGCGTCATGCCGCCTCCAGGCGGCCCGCCATCATCCGATAGCGCCGGTGGCCGAGGCGCGCCGCCTGGTTCGGATCGTGGGTGACGAGCAGGATCGAGGTCCGGCCGGCCATTCGTTCGGCGAGCAGCGCTTCGACCTTGGTCACCGAGTCCGCATCCAGTGGGCCGGTCGGCTCGTCCAGCAGCAGGACGGGCGGGTTTTGCAACAGGGCTCTCGCCAGCGACAGCCGCTGCTTTTCGCCGGTCGACAATTGCGCGACCGGCGCGTTCAAAAGATCGGCGCGCAGATCGAGCCGGGCCGCCAGGGTATCAACCTCGCTGCGACGGTTGGCCGGAAAATGTTCGATGACCGTGTCGGCCCACCAGCCGGATTCCGCAGCCACATAGGTCACCTGGCGACGCCATTCCGGGGCGGACATGGCGGCACGGTCGCGTTCACCGAGCCAGACCTCGCCCTCGTTGGGGTCGAGGTCGGCGATCATCCGCAGAAACAGGCTTTTGCCCGATCCCGACGGACCGGTAATGGCGGCGCACGACCCCGCCTCGAGATCGAGCTCAAAGGGCCCGGCGAACGCCGTGCGCAGACCTCTCACCCGCAGCGCGGTTTGCATCCGAACTCCTTGCGACGGCCGCGACGATCGACGGACTGGCGCTTTTCAATATCATGACAAGCAATTGGATGGTGGCGATTCATGCCGCAATCGCGCCGACACAGCCTCCGCCCCCGCGGCAACGACATTGACAACGACAGCCTTGATCGGATTACCTTCTGATAGCGACGACACCAGGCAGGCTGATCCGGATGCCCTACCCCACCGCCTATGTTCCTCACGGCGTCATTCCGGCGGTGTTGCTGCCGTTCGAGAACGACCTCTCGATTGACGAAGCCGGCTTTCGCAAGCACCTGCGCGACGTCGCGGCCACCCCCCGCATCTCGGCCATCACCGTCAACGCGCATTCGACCGAAGTAGCCTCCTGCAGCTTCGAGGAACAGCGCCGCGTCCTCGACATCGCCCGGGACGAAGTCGGCGGCTCGATCCCGATCGTCAACGGCATCTGGGCCGACGGCAGCCTGGAAGCGGCGCGGATCGCGCGGATGGCGGCGCAAGGCGGCGCGTCGGCACTGCTGGTGTTTCCCCCAGCCCCCTTTACGCTGGGCCAGTCGCCCGAGATGGCGCTGGCGCATTTCAAGCGCATTGCGGACTCGACCGACCTGCCGCTGATCGTGTTCCAGTATCCGCTGGCGACCGGACAAGGCTATCCGAAGGACACCCTGCTGCGGCTTTGCCAGGAGGTGCCGTCGATCCGCGCCATCAAGGACTGGATCGGCAACATCCCGCATCACGAGTGGCACATCCGCACGCTGCAAAACCTGCCACGGCCGGTCAACGTGTTGACCACGCACAGCGCCTGGCTGCTTTCGTCGCTGGTGCTCGGCTGCAACGGCCTGTTGTCCGGAAGCGGCAGCGTCATCCCCGATCTGCAGGCGCGGCTGTTCGAGGCCGTGCAGGCCAACGACCTCACTGAAGCGCGCCGCCTGAACGATCGCATCGAACCGCTGGCGCGGGTGTTCTACGCCGAACCATGGGCCGACATGCACAACCGGATGAAGGAAGCGCTGGTGCTGCTCGGCCGGCTGCAACGGGCGGTGGTACGGCCTCCGCTGGTCAAGCTTGGCGACGCCGAAGTCGCGCGTATTCGCCAGGCGCTGGTGGAGGCGGGCCTTCTTGGCGCGACGGAGGGCCGCAGCGCCGCCTAGGGCATGATCCGGAAAAGCGGAAACCGGTTTTCCGAAAAGATCATGCTCGAACAAAAAGATACGATCATGATGCGATTCTTCTAATCGCATCATGATCTCGTTACGACGGGATTTGCATCCGATACGGATGCGGCAACAACAAAAGGCCGAAACCGGCCGACAAAGGGAGGGGTTGATGATGTCGAAACCAGGAAACTGGGCGCTCGGTGCGTTTTCATGGCTGATGATCGGCGCCGCGGTCACGGCCGCGCAGGCGCAGAATGCTTCGCCGCCGGTAAAGCTCGGCATCGTCAGCTTCCTGACCGGGCCCGCCGCCGCGCCGTTCGGCATCCCCGGCCGTAACGGCGCCGAGATCCTGATCGAGGCCCTCAATGCCGGCAAGGTGCCGGCGCCGTTCAACCAGGTTGGCTTCGGCGGCAGCCCCATCGAGGCACGCTATATCGATGAAAACGGCTCCGCGGCCAATGTCGTCACCGAATTCCGCAACCTCGTGCAGCGCGACCAGGTCGACGCGGTGGTCGGCTACGTCTCCTCCGGCAACTGCCTCGCGGTAACGCCGATCGCCGAGGAGCTGAAGGCGCTCACCGTGCTCTACGATTGCGGAACGCCGCGCATCTTCGAGGAAGCGCCGCGCTCCTACGTGTTCCGTGTCAGCCCGCATGCCACCATGGATAACGTCGCCGCCGCGCGCTACCTGCTCGCCAGGAAGAGCAACATCACCAGCTACTCCGGCATCAACCAGAACTACGCCTGGGGCCAGGACTCCTGGCGCGATTTCGTCGGCGCGATGCAGGTGCTGGCGCCGAAGGTCACCGTCGACCAGACGCTTTTTCCGAAATTGTTCGCCGGCGAATACGGCGCAGAAATCTCCACGCTGCTGACGTCGAAGTCGCAGGTGCTGCACACCAGCTTCTATGACGGCGACCTCGAGGCGTTCATGTTTCAGGAGCAGGCGCGCGCGCTGGACAAGCGCATGACCTTCGTCGCAACCACCGGCGAAGCCGCGATCTGGCGCCTGCGCGACAAGATGCCCGAAGGTACCATCATCGGCGCCCGCGGTCCGCACGGCCCGCTCGGGCCCGACACCGCGTTGAACCACTGGTTCCAGCAGGTCTACACCGATCGCTACAACACGCCGGCGACCTACCCCGCCTATCAGATGGCGATGTCGATGCTTGGCCTGAAACTCGCCTACGAGAAGGCGAAGTCGGGCAATGCCAAGCCGACCACCGACCAGGTCGCGAGCGCCTTCAAGGGCATCGAGTTCGACGGTCCCTCGGGCCACGTCAAGCTCGCCATCGGCGACGGCCACCAGGGCATTTCCGAGACGGCCTACGGCACCTATCACTTCAACAAGGAGAAGAACGCGCCCGAGATCCTCGACGTTACGCGCTTCCCGGCCGAATGCGTCAACCCGCCTCCCGGCATCAATGCCGATGTCTGGATCAAGGACGGCATGAAAGGCGCCAAGTGCTGAACGCCGCGCGCCGGGGAACTGCTGGCGCGGGATTTGATCGGGCCGCGGCGCCGGCCGCGATCAACATGCACGGCAGGGCGATCCCATATGAACGAAGCGTCGTCGCACCTCTTATCCCTCCCCCTTGTGGGGAGGGTGGCCAGCCGAAGGCTGGTCGGGTGGGGGTAGCCACACGCACTGAGTCGAGTGCTCGTAGCTCCCAGAGAGCGAGCTTCGCTCGTCTCGACCACCCCGGCCTCCGCTTCGCTCGGCCGACCCTCCCCACAAGGGGGAGGGATACTGCGACGCCATCGCATCGAAAAGAAACCACTCCAACTCGTATGCGATAGCTCCGGCACGCACGGAAAACCCCCGTGCTGACCGTATTCGCCATCCTGGTCGACGGGCTGGTCTACGCCGCCTATCTGTTTCTCGTTGCGGTCGGGCTGACGCTGATCTTCGGCGTCATGAAGATCCTCAACGTCGCGCACGGCTCGTTCTACACCTTCGGCGCCTATGGCGCGGCGACCGCCATCGGCATCTACTTTCGACCGCGGCCTGCCGGACGCCGGCGGCTTTCTGGTGATGGTCCTGTTCGCCATGGCGATCGGGTTGGTGCTCGGGCTCGTTCTCGAACGCGGCGTGATGCGGTTCGTCTACGGCAGGGACGAAGTGGTGATGGTGCTGGTCACCTACGCCGCCTTCCTGATCCTCGAAGACGTCGTCATCCTGGTCTGGGGCACGCGATCCTACGCGGCCTATCAGCCGCTGCTGGCCGCCGGCAATGTCGAGGTCGGCGACCTGATCCTGTCGAATTACGACCTCGGCCTGATCGTGGTCGCGATGGCGCTCGCCGCGATCTGCTGGTGGGCGCTGAAATACACCCGCTACGGGCGCCTCTTGACCGCCGTGATCTACGATCGCGAGACCGCGGCGGCGTTCGGCGTCAATGTCACGGTGGTCTATACCGTGACATTCGTGATCGGCGCCATGCTCGGCGCGCTCGGCGGCGCGATCATGGCCCCGAAGATCGCGGTGTCGCTCGGCATCGGCGTCGAGGTCATCGTGATCGCCTTCGCCGTGGTGGCGATCGGCGGCATGGGATCTATCGAAGGCGCCCTGGTCGGCGCCCTCATCGTCGGCCTGTGCCGGGCCGCCGCCGTGCACCTGGTGCCGCAGATCGAACTGTTCGTCATCTACGGCGTGATGGCGCTGGTGCTCGCGATCCGGCCTTACGGCCTGTTCGTGCGGCCGCAACCGCGAAGAATCTGACATGGCAGCGGGCCGCCGGATCGCGACAAGTTCGGCATTCCTGGTCGCCGCGGCCGCGGCGTGGGTGCTGCCGGACTGGATCATCTCGCTCGCCACCATCGCCTTCGCCAATGGTCTCGTGGTGCTGGGCCTGATCGTGATGTGGCGGGCCGGTCTGGTCTCGTTCGGCCATGCGCTGTACTACTGCGTCGGCGCCTATGCGGTGGCGCTGACCGGGCGCTGGACCGGCGTCACCGATGCCTTCCTGCTGGTGATGATCGGAGGTATCTCGGCAACGCTGGTGTCCTTTGTGGCCGGATTCCTGCTGGCGCGCTACCGCGAAATCTTCTTCGCGATGCTCAGCCTGGCGCTGTCGATGATTCTCTACGGTGTCCTGGTGAAGACGGAGTCGCTCGGCTCGACCGACGGCTTCAGCGTGCACGCGCCAACCTTCCTCGGCTACGCCCCGCATCAGCAGGCGCTGTTGCGGGCGCTGTACTGGCTGGTGCTGGGCGCTTGCGCCATCGCCGCGATCCTGATCGACGGCTATTTCCGCACCCTCGCCGGCGCGCTGGGGATTCCGATCCGTGACAACGAGATCCGCATCGAATTCCTAGGACTTTCGGTGCAGCGGCTGATCCACACCAAGCTGGTGATATCAGGCGCGCTCGGCGGCATCGGCGGCGCGCTCGCCGCTTTCGCGATCGGGCACGTCGATCCCAACATGTCGTACTGGACCACCTCGGGCGAATTCGTCTTCATCACCATCCTGGCCGGCGCCGGCTCCGTCGGCGCCGCGTTCGCGGGTTCGCTGGTATTCGAGGCGGTGCGCTCGTTCGCCTTTGCCGTGCTGCCGCAGCTCTGGCAGATGCTGCTCGGCGCGGTCCTGCTCGCGACCATCCTGTTCCTGCCGCAGGGACTGGGCTCGCTGTTCGCCCGGTTGCGCCGGCGCCGCGACGCGGAGCAAGCGTGAGCGCGCCCATCCTCGCCGTCCAGAACCTCGGCAAGCGGTTCGGCTCGCTGATCGCCGCGCGCGACATCAGCGTCAGCATCCCGCCCCGGCAGACCGTCGGCGTGATCGGGGCCAACGGCGCCGGCAAGACCACTTTCATCAACATGATCACCGGCCACCTGCGGCCGACGGAGGGCACCATCCACTTCGAGGCGCGCGACATCACCGGCCTGCCCTCGCGCCGCATCACCCGGATGGGCATCTCGCGCTCGTTCCAGGTGGCGCAGGTATTCGCCTCGCTGACGGTGTTCGAGAACTTGTGCGCCGCCGCCGCGATCGGCCGGGCGCCGGAACGCTTCGCGGGACACGTGCGTACGCTGTTGCGCTCACCGGAGAGCGTCGCCGAGACCGAGCACCTGCTCGAGCTGTTCCAGATCGGACGGTACCGCGACACGTTGGCGTCCACGCTGCCGCAAGGCGTGCGCAAGCTGCTCGACATCGGCATGGCGGTGGCGGGCTCGCCGCGCCTGCTGCTGCTCGACGAGCCGACCAGCGGGGTCTCGATCGAGGAGAAATTCAGCCTGATGCAGGTGGTGATGTCGGCGCTGGAGAGCCGCGGCATCACCGTAGCTGTTCGTCGAGCACGACATGGACATCGTGGAGCGCTTCGCCGGTCGCGTGCTGGCCTTCTACGACGGCACCGTGATCGCCGACGGCACGCCGGCCGAAACTCTGGCCGATCCGCGCATCCAGACCCTGATCAGCGGCACCCGGGTGAAGCTTGCCGGGGGGGCCGGCGCCGATGCTTGAAGTGTCCGGCCTCAGCGTGGCGATCGGAGCCATCCCGATCATCCGTTCCGCCTCGCTTACGCTTGGGGAAAACGAGATGTGCGGGCTGATCGGCCGCAACGGCGCCGGCAAGACCACGCTGTTTCGCGCCCTGATGGGCGCCATTCCGTGCAGCGGCACCGCCATGCTGGGCGATATCGATCTCTTGATCTTGCCGCCGCACCTGCGCGCCGCCCACGGCATCGGCTACATGCCGGAGGACCGCCGGCTGGTACCTGATTTCACGGTCGAGGAAAACATCCGCCTGCCGGCGCTGGCGCTTCGGATGGGCGACGCCGACCGGCGGCTGGAATGGATTTTCCGGCTGATGCCGGAGGTCGCCGCGCTGCGCACGCGCCCCTCGCTCGAACTGTCGGGCGGCCAGCAGAAACTCGTGGCGCTGGCGCGGGCGCTGATGGCGGGCACGCGCCTCTTGCTGCTCGACGAACCCTTCGAGGGACTGGCTCCCGCCCTGGCCCAGCGGCTCGGCGAAGTGCTGGCGAACCTCAAGCGCGAGGGCATTTCCATGCTGATCGCGGAATCCAACGAGATCCATGTGATCGAATTGCTATCGCGCGCCTTCCGGATCGAGCGGGGGACGGTGTCACCGGCGTGATTGTGCCGGACACCGCCATGGCCGTGACAGCGCCGTTATCCGGACTGCTGTATGGTGTCGGACGATGGTCCGATTCGTCGGGCGGTAACGCAGCAAGCGAAGGCGATCGATGCCGGGTGGAAGCCGAACGCGATGAACGAAGGCGCCTTGACCGGCCTGAGCGATCGAATCGGCACCGAGCATGTCGAGCGGCGGCTGAAGATCGAAACCGAGCATGAGGCCCAGCTTTTCGGTCAGGGACGCCTGTTCTTCAATCTCGAAAATTCGCGCAAGGCGCCGGCCATCATCCGAACCGCCCTGCAACTGGTGGGGCTGTACGGCCGCGCCCGCCGCAACGCCGATCAGGTCGTGCTCCGGCGCAACCCGATCGCGTTCGCCAACCTGCCTCCGGCATTCGACGGATTTACCGTCCTCCACCTGAGCGACCTGCACGCCGACATGAGCCAGGGCGCGATGCGGAGCCTATTGGGTCTCGTCGGAGATCTGCACTACGACATGTGCGTGCTGACCGGCGACTATCGCGGCAGAACCTATGGGCCGTTCGATGACTGCCTCGACATCGTGGAAGACCTGCGGGCGCGATTGACCGGCCCGATTTATGGCGTGCTCGGCAACCACGACAGCATCCAGATGACGCCGCGCCTGGAGGCGATGGGCATTCGCATGCTGTTCAACGAATGCGAGCCGATCGTTCGCGGCGACCAGGCGATCTATCTCGCCGGCGTCGACGACCCCCATTTCTATCGAACCGACGACATTGCAAAAGCCGCCACGCCGATCCCGAAAGATGCCTTCTCGATCCTGCTGTCGCACTCGCCGGAAACATACCAGGAAGCGTCCGACCAGGGTTTTGAGCTCATGCTCAGCGGCCACACCCATGGCGGGCAACTCTGCCTGCCGGGCGGCATCCCGATCAAGCTGGAAGCCGTGCTGCCGCGGAAAATGGGTGCCGGCGCGTGGCGTTACAAAGGGCTTTGCGGCTATACGTCCACCGGCGCCGGAACCAGCCTGTTGCCGGTGCGGCTGAACTGTCCGGCGGAGGTCACGTTGCATGTGCTGCAGCGGGAACGACCGTGACGAGGGGCACATGAAACCTGATACCCTGGAATACGGCTTCAAGATCCTGCCTGTATCGCCCGGCATCGCTCAAGCCCGACCACAACCGCCTGCCCTCGTCAGAGGCGGCCAACCAGGCATTGCGACCGTCGGCGGCGGAGCGCGCCGAGCAAACAGCTATGGCGCCTCCGAGCGCAAGCAGCTGCTCGAACGGTGCTGAGACCATACCGCGATCATCTCACTGATCAACTAGCCGATCAGACGACAACCGGTCGAATGATGTCCTCTTTTGCGCGCCCACCATCGGGGCGAAATCGCCGGCAGATGCGCAAAGAACAGCATCGTGGTTTTTCCCCGAAGCCACCCTTAAGCTGCTGCTTTGCGCGGATTGGAAATACGCGCCCCGGGGACGCTGCGCTCCCGCGGAAAATGGTGCCGGCGCGTGCCGTACTGGGTCATGCGCATGACATGGGCGCGTCCGCACCACGAATGCGCGCGGTCGCCGATAGCTGACAAGCTCTTCGTCAGGATTTATCGGTTGCTATGGCTTGATACCCCGGGCAAGATGCGAGCGTCGGATACAGGGACAAATATGCGGTTCGATGCGCTGACCGGTCCTAAATTGATCTCCGCTGAGGCATACAGGCGGCAATGGACACCTGAGTGGCTGACCCGACATTTCATCGTCGGACCCTCTCATGGGCCGAGACAACAATCCTCGCCTTCGAAGCTCGGCGCTCTCGGCCACCTCGAGGTCAGCCTCACGCGTGACGAGCGCGACATAAAACGCCTGCAGAAGCTCCGCTACGAGATTTTTTATAGACACGGCCGAGCCGTCGGCAACCTTGCCACTCGGTTGACGAGGCGCGACAAGGACTATTTCGACGAAATTTGCGATCACCTGATGGTCGTTGACAGCTCACGATGGCAATGGACCGTCGGCGGACCATCGGTCATCGGCACCTATCGTTTGCTTCTGCAGGATGTCGCTGAAAGGCATGGCGGATTTTACAGCGCGAGAGAGTTCGATATTTCGGGCTTGCTCCAACGGCATGCGAGCCTGCGGTTTCTCGAGCTTGGCCGCTCATGCGTTCTACCGGCCTATCGGTCTAGACGCGCAATCGAACTGCTTTGGCACGGCGTATGGAGCTATGTGCGCGAGCGCCGCATCGACGTAATGATCGGCTGTGCCAGCTTCGAAGAAACTGACATCGGGCGGCTACGGCGTCCGCTTTCGTTTCTGCATCATTTTGCACGAGCGCCGGAGTCATGGCGCGCCGCCGCCCACTCATCCCACCGGATCGAGATCAACATGCTGGCGAGAAGCGAGATCGATATGCGGCAAGCATGGCGCGAACTGCCGCCGCTCCTGAAAGGTTACTTGCGTGTCGGTGCCTGCGTCGGTGACGGCGCAGTGATCGATCGACAGTTTGGCACGACCGACGTTTTTATTGTTCTGCCGGTTGCAGCGATCAATAGCCGCTACATCAGCCATTTCGGAGTGGATGCGCAACGTTACGCGCCCGCGTGAACGGCATTTGCCGGGCTCGATTCCGACTTTTATTGTTCGGAATGAAAGCGCCGCTCCCAGCGGCGCAAATTGTCGTTTCCTTCGCGAAGATAGGGGGTCAGCAACGCCAGTCTGAGCAGGATGCGATTGACGACGTTGGCCGGAAACCTTAGGGGCTTCTCGAAATCAACAAACAGAACCACACGCGGCTTGTCGGTCTCGTTCCAGGCTTCGTGCTCGTAAGCATCGTCAAAAACCAGGACGCTACCCTCGCTCCAGCTTCGCCTTTCGGACCCGATGCGAATTCCCAGATTGACGCCGTGTTCCGGCACCAGCAGTCCGAGATGGAGTTTGAGCACCCCGTTATAGGGCCCCCGATGCGGCGGCAAGCGTTTGCCGGGCTGGAAGACCGAAAACATCGCCGTCTTCAGGCCCGGGATGTTCTGAACGATCCGCCAGGTTTGCGGACAAAGCGCTATATTGCGCTCCGACTTGATGCCATAGGCCACCAGCAGAAAGATCTTCCAGCCAGCATCGTTCGTGATAGAGCTGGCGTCAACGGTGATGTCCTGAATATTGGGAAATTCAAGCCGGCGCACGAGAACGCGATCGAGTTCGCTGCGGATCGTCTTCCAGTGCTGCTCGATCCCGGCCACCCAGGGGAACAACTTGTTATCGTAGACGCTGGGGTTGCCGAACTTCGCGTAGCGCAGGTTCAGCCGTTCTGCGTATTGGACAATGGCTATGAAAAAGCGCGCAAACACCCCAGGCCGGCCCATCGGCGCGATGCCTTCCGTCGCTAGGCGCTGAACTTCGTCGCGATGGGCAGGGGTCGCCATTAAAGCCTTTGTCTATGCCTGTCCCGGTTCGCGCCAGGGACTGAACAAACGTTGACGATCGGGTCAGCGGCGGCTGCTCGCCTTCTTCTTTTTGGCCACCGGGCGCTTCGGTGCCTTCGATTTTTTGGGAGCCCGTTTTGATTTTGCTTTTGGCGAAGTTCCGGTTTTCCTTGCCGGTTTTCGCCTGGACTTGTCGGGGGCATCATTGGTGGGCGTTTTCATGATGTCCATCATGATACGTCGTGCGATGGCTTGCTGCGAACCAGCGGTCATGCCGTCGAGAAAGGTCTTGACCCCGGCCTCGTCATATTTTTTGACCTCGGCCTCATCGAACTGAACATCTCTCCTGATGCCCTTGGAGCGGAACCGCTGCAGCCCTTTTAGAAACTTCTCCACCTCCGCCCGCGGGGCCGGCGGGACGGGTTGGGGCGAAGGTAATACTCGGTTCTTCATCGATTTTCTCCGTCACAGGACCTGGGCAATCTTCGCATGCGTCAGATCGTCTTCCATGATCAACATGTGGTCGATATTGCCTATGACCGGGACAATCTGATTGCTGTTCAGCGTCACGAGACGCGTAGACCACGCCGGCAAGGTGCCGTCGCCGGGATTGCCCTGGCCGCTGGTGACGGGGGACGCGTGCGGGTCGTTTGGCCCGGTCAACGCGCCCCAGATAATCGAGCCGGTTGTGCTTCCTGTCGGCGATTGAACGCCGCGAAGATTGAAAAATTTGCTGGCGTAGGCCGGAGGGGCGGCTGCTATTTTTCGGTAGATCGTCAGCGCGTGGTGCAGTTCGTTGACGTCGAACCCGGTGTCATTATGGGTCGGATAGCGATTCGGGCCCGGGTTGAAAGGATCGACACCCCGGGCGACATTGGAAACGTCCCTGCTCGGATATTGGTTGAGGGGGTAGGCGAGATCGGTCACAAGACCGGGGTTGTTCTGGAACGTCAGATCATCAAGGTAAGGCAGGACATAGCCTCCCGGCAACGAGGAGATGACCTTGATCATCTGCGCCGCAACGTCGACAGGACCGATTTGATTCAGCAGAGGCTCGCCTTCAAACCAGCGATGGATTTGGCCATCATATCCGTAAAACGGCGAAGCCACGGTGACGGCTCGCGTCATGTTGTCGAGTACTTGATCCTGTTGATGCAGCATCAGCTTCACCACCATGCCACCGAAACTGTGTCCCATCAGTATGAAATCGTGCAGCGGGTCGACGCCGCACTGCTGCTGAACCGTGCTCCTGAACAACGGCAGGAATTTGTGGAAGAAAAGGTCTACGGATTCCTCGAGGCGGCGGCGCCAGTCCCATCCGAAAATGAACCAGTCGAGTTCGTTGAGTTCGCACCACTGGGTAAACCTGCTGTATGGCGTGAGGCCCAAAAAATTGACGGCGCCGTACGGAATGACAATCCTGTCTTCGTGATCGCGAAAGTGGCTGCCATGCTTGTGCATTCCGAGGAAAAGCGCCCCACCCAGAAATGTGAGCGGCGAGAGCCAATAGTTGTCATACTGGAAGGTCTGCGCCGTTCCGTTGTCCTGGTAGGGCGTCTGTGCCCGCAGCAACTGAGTGCCCATGCCGCCGGGAAACAAAAAAAGCGTACGCCGCCCGGAGGTCATCGGCTTCGACGCGTAACGCTGGATAAAACTCGCAATATCGACCTTGAGATATCGAAGCTGCTCACTGTCGCGTGTTTCGCTGTATGTGGTCATGAGACCAGCACCTCCTGCACCGGATCCGTATTTGCACCACCGCGCCATACATGGTTGCCTGCACGTCGCAAGTAATAGGGATTTAACCAATCCGACGGCCCACCGGCGGCGTCGGTCAGATAAATCGGATCGAAATAGGTGGCGCGATCCTGATCGCTGAGATCGTCGGGGCGCTCGAAATATTGCGGATCGAGGGTGTCGCTCCCGGCGAGATACGACCGCGGCTGGGACGGCGTTCCGCGCGACCAGATAAAACAATGCAAAGTCCCGACCGCCATGAAATACCACCGAATTGGGTTCAGCGTCCTGCTCCTCACAAGGCGGCGAAGCGTCTTGAGCAGGATGCCGACACGGCCAACCACCGTCCACGGCCGGCGGAATATCTTCTCGACAAAGGTGACGATCACATCCGCCCGGTCGGCCAGTTGCGAATATGCGATCGTTTCGCCGTCGAGATCGCGCAGACGGAGGTTGGGCGCGAGTTGCCCTGAGTTCAGGTTGTCCCAAAAGCTCTCTGTGCCCGCGAGTGGGGCAACCACGCTCATGTAAATCGGCATCGGGATCAGCGGATTTTCCGCTATCGCGCGCATCTGCCTCTCCATGTCCAAAGCCTTCTGATGCCTCGGATCGAACAGATAACCATAGGTGATGGTAACGCCCTGGCTCTCCGAATAGGCAATGTCATCGATGACATTATGACGCTTGCTCAGGTTTTGCGTCTTTCGATACCGCCGCAACAGATCCACATCGAAAGATTCCAACCCGATAAACAAGCCGAAGCATTTTGATGCGGCCAGATGCCTGACCAGTTCGCGGTCATGCAGCACGTTTTGCGTAACAAGCGCCACCCACCCACGCACCCGCGGGTTCGATTTCAGATACGCGCACACCCGCAGCATGTGCTCACGATCGTCGGAAAAGTTATTGTCGAGCAGCATGAAGATCGGATAGAGCCGACGAAAACTCAGTCGCGGGCTGGTCGAAATCGCGTTGTCAATTGTTCTCGTGAGCTGATCGAAGTCATAGCTCGCATGGCCCCCGACTTCGGTCGGGATCACGCAGAAGGAGCATTTGAAGCTGCATCCCCTCGTTGCCTCGATCAGATGAACAGCGGGACTGATCCTGCTCCTGGTGAAAAGGCCGTAGTCGAGCGCGTAGGAAGAAATGAGCGCAATCGGCGATCGATAAATCGGTTTGAGCGAACCTTTCAGGAAGTCCGCGACGACGGCCGGAACACTGTCCACGCCACCGGCGCACACAGCGTCGAAAAATTGCGACGCGAACTCCGGAAATGTCGTGCAGATGCTGCCTCCGGCAACCACGACGGCGCCGCTGCGGCGGAAGAAAAATGAGAGCTGGCGCAATCGGTCAAAATCGACCTGCAGGCCGGAAAGGAAGACGAGGTCGCAGCCCTTGCAATCCGCAACCTCAAGTGGCCCGTGCCAGTCCTCATGGTGCAAGCGAACGTCAAAAACGGCCTGATCGATGAGCGATGCAACATGCAGCCCGGAAATCGGCTGCATCAGATAGGTCGTACGGCGCTTGTCTCTGCCAGGCCGAAGATGGGCGCAAACCACCAGAACCTTTGGTTTGGGTGTATGCGCGCTGCGGGACCGAAATGCTGGCTCCAGGCTCATGACATCTCACCGCAGCTATGCCCTTGGTGACGAAACCGCGCGCTACCCTGATCACGTGGAGTATGGTATGCAGCAATTGCGATTATGGCAATCCTGAAAGCGTTGCCGGTATTTTTCGTTTGAGCTTAGGAATCCGGCCTGAAGGACCCACCTTATGGCAAACGGGACGACGCCGGCGCCGTTAGCGGCCGAACGACGTTATCTCACCAGCATCTTTATCGATCTGGTCGGCTACACGGCCTTGTCGGAGCAGCTTGATCCCGAAGACCTTCGACTGCTCCAACGCCGCTATCAGAACCTTGCTTTGACCGTGATGGAGCGGTTCGGCGGGTTCGTATCCCAGTTTCAGGGCGATGGGGTTGTCGTGTATTTCGGCTATCCGGCCGCCCATGAAAACGACGCGGAGCGCGCAATCCGGGCGGCGCTGGAATTTCTCCATCGCCTGCAAAATCTGGACACCAGCATAAGGGATGGCTCGGATTTTCCTCTGACAGCCAGGATCGGGATCAATACCGGTCCGGTGCTGATCGGGCCGGAATTGTTGAGCGGCGGCGTTGCCGAGTTCAGCGCCGTCGGAGAAGCCGTCAATCTCGCAGCGCGCCTTCAGGCCGAAGCCCCCCCCGGCAGCGCGGTCGTCAGTCTGGAGACCGCACGGCTCGTCGAGGGCCGGTTTACGTTTGAAAGCCTGGGTTCTCGAACCATCAAAGGGCTTTCGCGTCAAATCGAAATATACAAGGTGACCGCAGCCATTCAGACGAGCGCAAGGGCCAGAGAATTGCTTCTATCGGGACTGACACCGATGGTTGGACGACAACGTAGTGTCGAGCGAATCCTTGCGCGATGGCGGACCGCCCGGAGCGAGAGTTGCGGTCAGACGGTCGTCGTTGTTGGCGATGCCGGCATCGGCAAGACGCGCGTCGTCCGGGAGTTTTGCAGCCAGCCCGAACTCGACGAAACCACAATGATCATGGCGAATTGCCATGAGCTTTTCATAAACACGCCGCTCTATCCATTGGCGAGCTATCTTTGGGCCCGCATCGGCCTGACGCCCGAGGACGCCGTCGACGTACAAATGCAAAAGATCGCGACATTTCTCGACGAACTGGCGGCAAATACTTCGGAGAACAATCAGATTGTCGCCAGTCTCCTGGACCTTGGGTCGATGCCAACAGCTGAATTGGTCGCGCCGACGCCTCTTATCCTCAAGAAGAAACAATACGATTTCATCACCAGGGTCATGCGACAAGTCGCAAGCATGCAGCCGACTGTCTTGTGGGTAGAAGATGCGCATTGGCTTGATGCATCCTCTGCCGAACTGTTGCAGGAAATCACTACCGCCGTTTCTGACGTACCCCTCCTGGTGGTTCTGACGCGACGATCTTTCCCCGACACGGTCACGTTACCTCGTGCAGATGAGACGATTTAGCTCAAGCAGCTCTCGGACCCCGAAGCGCTGGAAGTCGCGAGGTCAATGCCAGGCGCGCTCGAGTTGCCTGATACCCTGCTCGAACGTGCGGTACAAGCAGCCGAAGGCGTGCCACTCTTTCTCGAACAGTTCATGATTTCGCTGATCGAGGAACATCGCCGATCGCCTGACCCGAATCCAAAGCCCACGGGCGTTCCGCTTCTGCTTGCCGAAAAAATGTCGGGACGCCTCGATCGCCGTCCGGGTGCGCGCCGGATTGTCCAGGCGGCCGCCGTTATCGGGCGCTCGTTTGCCCCGGTTTTCCTCGCTGCGCTGTTGCAACAGGAACCGCAAGCGGTGGCAGAGCCCCTGCAGGCGCTGGTCGACGCAGAGATTTTGCTGCCACGCCGCTACGGCGCGGAAATTCAATACGAGTTCCGGCACGCCTTGCTGCAGCGGATCGCCTACGAGTTCATGCTGCAGCTCGAGCGCAGGGCAACCCATCTCGGCGTGGTTGCGGTGCTGCGCAAAGCCGACCAGGCCGAGAAGACCCCGCTGGAGGTGATCGCCTATCACCTCACGGAAGCGGGCGAGTTTCGCCAGGCGATCGAGGCCTGGCTGCGGGCGGGGCGCCATGCGGCCGAACGATCGGCACATGTCGAAGCAATCGAACACCTTCGAAGCGGGCTCGCACTCCTCGACAAGATTCCGGATCCAGCTCTGCGGCGTCAACTCGAACTCAACCTTCAGGTCTCGCGGATGGGATCCCTCATCGCGAGTGAGGGAGCGACCTCCATACGTGTATCGGAGTGCTGTCAGAGGGGGCTCGAACTGTGCCGACACGGCGGGCCCACCCCACTCGTGCTGCCCTTCACCTTCGGCCAATTCACTTTCACCTACTGCCGCGGCCAGGTGCAGGAAGCCGCCTCACTCGCCCGGTTGTTCCTCTCCATGGCTGAACAGGCGAAGAGCGAGTTGGGCCGGGTGATCGGGCATCGCCTGCTCGGCACGGTCCTGCACGGTCAGGCCAGGATGCTACAGGCAAAAGAGCAGCTCGAGCTCTCGCTGCGGTTATACGTGCCCGAGCGCGATGCTGCCACAACGTCCCAGTTTGGACAGAGCACGGAGGTGCATACGAAGTCTGCCCTTAGTTCATCGCTGTTTCTCCTTGGGGATATTGACCGCGCGCTCGAAGTTGGCGCTGACGCCCTGCTTTCCGCGGACATGCTCAGACACCCCCACTCGACGGCAATTCCGCTGAACTACGTCGGCGGCTGGATTTTCGGAATGTGCGACGCGAGCGAGCACCTCATGCACTCGGCACGGCGGTTGTTGGCCTTGTCCGAACAACATCGATTGACCGCCTTCAGCGGGCATAGCAATGCCCTGTTGGGCTGGGCAATGGCGCAGCAGGGTCAGCTTGAAGAAGCGGCGAAAGCCATTCAGCACGGGATTCAAATTCTCGATTCAATAGAGTTTCGCACCGGCCTGTCAGGCTATCTGGGACTGTTGGCGGACGTAAGAAGGAAGCAGGGAAACTTTCAGGCCGCTGAAGCCGACTGCGCGAGGGCCGCGGACATGCTTGCTGCCAGCAGCTTCATCTGGTTCGAGCCGGAATTACTTCGAATCGAAGGCCTCATTTTGAAGGAGACCAAGGGGGCATTTCAGGCGGAGCAAGCGCTTCGAAAGGCCGTTGAATGCGCTCAGGCATTGGCCTTTCCGGTATTGGAACGCCGCTGCCTTGTCAGCCTGAAGCAACTGCTTGGCCCCGCGCATCACGACCTCGAAATGGAGGCGAGGTTGGAGGAGCTTGCGTATCTGGGCGATCTCCCTCAAAGAGTGTCTCGCATCATGAGCATCCCGGCAGAGTTGCTGAAAGCTTGATGCCAAAGAGACATCGGCCTCAACCCTGGATCATGCAGCGGACAGAATTCAAGAAGTGCGTTTTTCCAACGAAAACATTGCCTGAAGATACCGGTACGATGCTTCAACCTGTTCATGGCGCGTTGCGCGCTTTCCGATTGGTCTACGTGCTGAGCGGGGTGGCCATCACGATTCTCATTTTGTATCCGTGGCTGGAAGCGTCCTCTTTCCTGCGATATCGCCAAGGACAACGACTGATTTCAACCGCATTTCATCGAATTATGCGGGCATTGTTGGGCCTGAGGATTTCGGTAAAGGGTTCGCCTTCGTCAATTCGACCTTTGATCGTCATAGCCAACCACACTTCCTGGCTGGATATCATAATTATATGCTCATTTTTGCCCGCAATATTTGTCACACAGCACGAAGTTGCAAGTTGGCCAGTCTTCGGGCGGCTCGCAAAACTTAAGCCATCGATTTTCGTAAACCGGAAACAGAGACTCCAGGTCGCAAAAACCATAAATTCCATCTCCGGCGCCCTAATGGCTGATGAGGCCGTTGCCATTTTTCCGGAAGGCACCTCGACAGACGGCGCCGATGTAATCCCCTTCCGGTCCTCTCTTTTTGGTTCCGTACGCGAAACCCTCGTACGAGCAGAGGATTTGCCCGCAATATTCATCCAACCCGTTTCGGTTGCGTATGTCGGACCCAAGCGAAGGCTGGCCGTCTGGGCGCTTGAAGATGAAATCGAATTTTTCCCCCATCTATTGCAGGTCGCCGCCCTCGGCAGGATTGACGTGGCACTGACGTGGGGAGAACCCGTGTCGGCGAACATGAGCTCTGACCGCAAGGCACTTGCCAAGGGGCTGGAGGAAACCGTCCGCGGGATGGTCGCAGAAGCGCACAGATCTCAACCGCGCTGACAGGCTCGGGCGCACGAGGCCCGGCGCGCGACTCTGCATACAGGGATGGCGGGCCTGCGCTGTGAGGTGGTCCACGAATGGCGATGAGAATGCAAACCCTGGAAGAACCCACGCAGCGAGAATCTCTGGTTCAGGCGAGCGCGTCCCGGCCACTCTCATCGAGTTCATGGGGCGGCGGGAGGTCAAATTCTCGCTCGGGACTGTTGATCCGGAATTTGCGACGGTTTCGCTTCGATCCCGTGATGCGCAGCTCTTTTGGTCGCGTGCTGAGCGACAATGTTGCCAGGCAGATGCTTGACCTTGCGCTCTAGCGGCGAACATGAAGTCGCGAATGCCGGCGACCTTGCCGTCGGCCCAGTCCAGCAGGATGAAGAAGGCCGGCTGGTCGTCGGAATCGTTGGGATTGAGCATCAGGATGGCCGGTCGTCCGTCCACCAATCCGGGGACGCAGCGCCGGTTGACCGGCGCTTCCGCGTAGCGGTGATAGTAAACGCCGACCGCCTGCCATCCCGATACGGGGTTGTTGAGATACTGCAACTAGCAATCCTTGCACCGATGAGTGCGTGATATACTCGATCCGAGCTTAGTCACGCGCGACTCTTCCGCTTCCTATCCGGCGCTCCGCCGACGAGCTGATGTGTCAGGCTGCTGAATGAACACCGCACGACTGAGCATGAACTGCGCGCCGGAAATCGCCATGCGCCGCGTGCGCGAGTGGGTCGATGCTCCTTTGCCGTTTCTATCGGTGACGGAACACCCCAATTCGTGGGTCACGCTGGATCTTGGCGGATACTCGCTAGAGTACCTTGATACGGAGGACTGGCTTCGCCTCGGAAAACACGTCGACCTATTTTTCGAGTCTTATTCCACCAGCCTCTGTGCAGGTGAAATTCTGCTTATTTTAGCTGGCGAAGTTAGGAGGCATATCGTGATCGATTTCGACAACCCGGAACATCAGCTTAACATCGGCAGGATGCGTTATGAGGATCGATCACCGTTGCTTAGCTGGACTGATATCTGGACTTTCGTTGAAGATCATCACTGGCAAAACGAGATTGATTGAGCGGTACTGCAGTGGACCAAGAAACAGGCTGATGATCAGCTCTCGGATACATCAATTTGATTTTTGCCTGACGTACCGGCCTGGCGCGGGCTCGATCACGGGGAAAGCAGCGTTGCCCAACTCCGTCGGAGCCGGGACAGTGCCGCTGGAATGATGTTTCATCCAGCCATCCCAGTCAGGCCACCAGCTTCCCGGTTTCTCCTCGGCGCTTTCCAGCCAGTTATCCGCGTCGCAATTCAGATTGTCATTGACCCAATGACTCCGCCGGTTGCGGGCCGGCGGGTTGATCACCCCGGCAACGTGACCGCTCGCGGCGAGCACAAAGCGCGGATCTGTTCCCATGAGGTCCTTTGAGCGAAACGCGCTTTGCCAAGGCACGATGTGGTCCTCGCGAGAGGCCAGTATGAACATCGGCACCTTCGTCTTTGAGAGGTCAATCCGTTCGCCACATTGGGTGGTCGCGCCGGGATTCTTGATCTTGTTTTCAACGTAGGTGTTGCGCGTGTACCAGCAGTACATTGGGCCCGGCAAGCTGACACTATCGGAATCCCAGTAGAGCAGGTCGAAAGCGTCAGCCGTCGCACCCTTCAGATAACTCTCGACAACATAGCGCCAGATCAGATCGTTGGCGCGCAGGGTTCCGAAGGTCAAGGCCAATTCCTTGCCAGGCAGAATGCCGCCTCGTCCTATCGTTGCTTCGCGCATGGCGGTGGAATTCTGATCAATCAGCAGGCCGATTTCCCCGGTATCTGCGAAATCGATCATCGTGGTCAGCAAGGTCATGGTTGCAAGCTTGTTTTCTCCGCGTGCGGCGAGAACCCCCGCGGCGCAGCTCAAAATGGTGCCGCCGACGCAAAAGCCCAGCGTGTGAATCTGATCGGCTTTGGCAATGTCGCGCACAACCTCGATGCTCTTCAGCACCCCGAGGTTCAGGTAGTCGTCCCAGGTCAGATGCTGGATCTCGGCAACGGCGCTTCGCCAGGAAATCAGGAATACCTGGTGCCCCTGAGAGACGGCATATTCGACGAACGAGTTCCCCGCGCCGAGATCGAGCAAATAGAACTTGTTGATGCAAGGTGGCACCATCAGGAGCGGTGTTTTCTCGACCTCCGCCGTCTGCGGCGTGTATTGGATAAGCTGAATCAGTTCGTTCTCGAACACGACCGATCCGGGCGTTACTGCCAGATTGCGACCCACCTCGAAAGCCGATTTGTCGACCCGGGTGATACGCCCTTTTTTGAGGTCTTCAATCAGGTTCTGCATCCCGGTCGCAAGGCTCGCTGAACGCGTCTGGATCGCCGTTCGAATGACTTCCGGGTTGGTCGCAGGGAAATTCGACGGACTCATCGCATCAATGAATTGACGCGCGTAGAAGCGAAGCTGCAGCTTCGATTTTTCGTCGACCTGGGCCTGATCGACGAGGTCGGCCAATTGCTTCGAGGTCGTCAGGTAGGACTTCTTGATGAGCTGATAGTAAGGCGATTGATGCCAGGCGTCGTCCTGGAATCGCCTGTCGCGGCGCGACGGCTGGGCGCCCTTCGCTGATGCGTTGCCGAGGGCGCCTTTCCAGAAATCCACAATCGGAGACCAGAACTGCCGTTGCAGGTCTGCCGCGACGGCAAACGGCGATGCGGCATCACCCGTGGCAGGCTTGCCTTCAACGCCCATCGCGCTGGTGAGCGCATCGTCAAATTGCTTCATCGATTGCTGGCCGGCGCGCATCAGGCTCTCAAGCGATGCGGATGAGCCATTTGATGATGACGGGTTATCCATGTGGACCTCCCACGAACGCGGCTCTGTGTTGGCCGAGGCGGTGCCGGCTGCGAACCGGTCCGGTCATTTTCGCGCCGAACCGCCGAGCCAGTGCGACCGCTCAAAGCAAGTTTTTGTTGTGTGCGCCGGGCATGCAGCTTGACATAGATCAATAACGTCCGCGTTCGGCCTCCAGCATATCGCTCAGCACGGTCGATGCAGCGGTTTTTCCGAAAGGCGGGAGCACGGCTTCAGGTCTGAACGGCTTCAGGTCTGATGTTGCAGTGCGTGCTGCACCAACTAGGACAGGGTTGTTGGCTCACTCCAAGCCATTTCGCACCCGGGAAGTGAGGCGTCATGGA
Organism: uncultured Alphaproteobacteria bacterium; assembly: GCA_963710235.1. Lineage (GTDB taxonomy): Bacteria > Pseudomonadota > Alphaproteobacteria > Rhizobiales > Xanthobacteraceae > Bradyrhizobium. The sequence goes on along the minus strand of CAVPZI010000003.1, from coordinate 154,621 downwards.
TCATCCGCTCAGACGGCCGGAAGAAATTCTGGCTTATCGTTCGTTAAAACAGCTCTTTGCCGCAAAGCCGAGATCGCTATGGACCATCGGTGCCAAGGATAGCGCGCTCACGGCGATGCGTCTCATGGCCGAAAAGAACATCGGGCTTGTCCTGGTCATGGAGCATGGGGCGATCGCGGGCGTTCTTTCCGAACGCGATTGCGTGCGGCGGCTGGTGCTTGCCGGCAAGTCTCCCGAACTTACTCCGGTAGCGGACATCATGGTCCGGGACGTTATCAAGGTTGATCTTGGGAAGACGTTCGCAGACTGTCTGAAGCTGATGCACCTGCATGGCATTCGTCACCTGCCGGTGGTCGAGAACGATACTCCCATAACCGTTATTTCGATCCGTGACTTGTTGGCCGAGGCGGTAGCACATCACGCCAGGGTCATCAGCGAACTTGAGCGCGAACGGATGACCATGCTGATCTCGACAGCATGACCAAGCCTTAATCCATAGGCTGCCACCGGGGAAGGAAGTGCCGTCATGAGTTTCTTGATCGTGCTGGCCGCTCTTGTCTTTCTGATGTTCGTGGCCTACCGCGGCTACAGCGTCATCCTGTTCGCTCCGATCGCCGCGCTCGGCGCGGTGTTGCTGACCGACCCCTCGCTCGTCCCACCGTTGTTTTCCAGCGTCTTCATGGAAAAGATGGTTGGCTTTGTGAAGAACTACTTTCCCGTTTTCATGCTGGGCGCCGTCTTCGGCAAAGTCATCGAGCTGTCGGGTTTTTCCAAGTCGATCGTCGCCGCCGTCATCGGCGTGCTCGGCCGCGAGCGCGCCGTATTATCCATTGTCGTCGTCTGCGCAATTCTGACCTATGGCGGCGTGTCCTTGTTCGTCGTTGTGTTCGCGGTCTATCCGTTCGCAGCCGAGATGTTCCGCCAGGGCGATATTCCAAAGCGGCTGATCCCCTGCACCATCGCGCTCGGCGCCTTCAGCTTCACGATGGATGCCTTGCCTGGAACGCCGCAAATTCAGAACATCATTCCGACGACCTTCTTCAATACGACGACGTGGGCCGCCCCGGTGCTGGGGCTGGTCGGCAGCGTTTTCGTTTTTGGGGTTGGTCTTGCCTATATCGAGAACCGCCGGCGCGCGGCACAGAAGCGCGGTGAGGGCTACGGCACGGAGCTTCTCAACGAGCCCGAGCCGTTCGAAGAGCAGGCATTGCCAAACCCCTGGATCGCCATCGCGCCGCTGGTCGTGGTGGGCGTCACGAACTTCATGTTCACCTATCTGGTGCCGCGGGCTTACGGTGCCAAGCACGAAGTCACGCTCGGCGGCCACGCGATCGTTACCCAGATCGGTCCGGTTGCAGCCATATGGGCCGTCGAGGGCGCGCTGATCCTCGGCATATTGACGGTGTTCATCTTTGCCTGGCGTCCCGTGCTCGCAAGATTTGCCGACGGCAGCAAGGCGGCGGTCGCCGGGGCTTTGCTGGCGTCCCTCAATACCGCGTCCGAGTATGGGTTCGGCGGGGTGATTGCCCTGCTGCCGGGCTTTGCTGCGGTTTCCGCCGCACTCAAGGCAATCCCCAATCCGCTGGTCAACGAAGCCGTCACCGTCACCGTGCTCGCCGGCATCACCGGCTCGGCTTCCGGCGGCATGAGCATCGCCCTTGCCGCCATGTCCGACGAATTCATTGCAGCCGCAAAGGCGGCAAATATCCCACTCGAAGTCTTTCACCGTGTCGCGGCCATGGCGAGCGGCGGCATGGATACGTTGCCGCACAACGGCGCCGTCATCACGCTGCTTGCCGTGACGGGCCTCACCCACAAGCAGGCCTACAAGGACGTGTTCGTGATCACGTTGACGAAAACCGCGGCGGTGTTCGTTGTCATCGCGCTTTACTATTTGACCGGGATTTACTGAGAAAGACGCAGCTTGCGGGGGATTTATGTCAGCTGATGCAGTTCGCCTGACGCCTGCGCCCGTCAAAGCACTGGATAGCGGGAAGATCGTCACGGCAGAGGAGGCAGCCAGCCTCATTCGAGACGGGGACACGGTTGCTACCGGTGGTTTTGTCGGAATTGGCTTCGCCGAAGAAGTCGCGCTGGCAATCGAGACGCTGTATCTCGCGAAAGGGGATCACCCGATCCCTGGTGCCGGCAAGCCGCGCAATCTCACGCTGGTCTACGCCGGAGGGCAGGGCGACGGCAACGAACGTGGGCTCAATCACCTTGGCCATGAAGGTCTGGTGCGCCGCGTGATTGGCGGGCATTGGGGACTGGTGCCGAAGCTGCAGCGTTTGGCGATTGCCAATCAGATCGAGGCGTATAATCTTCCGCAGGGCGTGATTTCTCACCTGTTTCGCGACATTGCGGCAAAGCGCCCCGGTCATCTCACGCGGGTGGGGCTTGGAACGTTTGTCGACCCGCGCCTCGGTGGTGGCAAGATCAACGAACGTACCAAGGATGATCTGGTCCGCCTCATCGACATCGAAGGCGAGGAGTTTCTATTCTATCGTGCATTCCCGATCGACGTCGGAATTATCCGCGGCACGACAGCCGATCCGGACGGAAACATCACCATGGAAAAGGAGGCGCTTACTCTGGAGGCGCTGGCCATCGCGATGGCGGCACGCAATTCCGACGGGATCGTCATTGTCCAGGTGGAGCGCATAGCCGAGCGCGGTTCGCTCAACCCGAGGCAAGTCAAAATTCCCGGCATCTTCGTCGATTGCGTGGTGTTGGCCAGGCCGGAGAATCACTGGCAGACCTTTTCGGTTCAGTACGATCCGGCATTCAGCGGCGAGATTCGCGCTCCTGTGGGGGCGGTGACGTCAATGGAAATGAGCGAACGAAAGATCATCGCACGGCGTGCGGCGCTGGAACTCGATGCAAACAGCGTTGTCAATCTCGGCATCGGCATGCCCGAGGGGATCGCCAATGTCGCCAACGAGGAAAAAATTGCCGATTTGCTCACGCTTACGGCTGAACCTGGCGTCATTGGCGGCGTGCCGGCAGGAGGACTCAATTTTGGCGCGGCGGTCAACGCACAAGCGGTTATCGATCAGCCCTATCAATTCGACTTTTATGACGGCGGCGGGCTTGACGCAGCCTTTCTTGGGCTCGCGCAGGCCGACCGCGAAGGCAATCTGAACGTGAGCAAATTTGGCCCGCGCCTGGCGGGCGCCGGCGGCTTTATCAATATCAGTCAGAATGCCAAGAAGCTGGTGTTCGTCGGCACTTTCACGGCGGGTCGTCTCCGCGTGGCGGTCGAGAACGGGCGCCTGCGCCTGGTCAAGGACGGCGATGTGGCGAAGTTTGTCGAGGAAGTCGAACATCGCTCGTTTTCCGGACCGTATTCGGTACGGCGCGGCCAGCCCGTGCTCTACGTGACCGAGCGTTGCGTGTTCAAACTGACGTCCGATGGCCTTGAACTCGTCGAAGTCGCGCCCGGTGTCGACATCGAGCGGGATATCCTGGCCCGGATGGCGTTTCGGCCGATCATCCGCAATCCCGCCATTATGGATCAGCGCATTTTCGCGAGCGGTCCAATGGGTTTGCGCGACCAACTGCTGCGAATGCCGATTGAGCAACGGTTCACCTATCACCCGCGTGAAAACCGGTTCTTCGTCAATCTCGAGGGCCATCGGATTCATGGCCATGAAGACGTGGAAAAGATCCGCCGCATCGTCGAAGACAAACTGGCTCCGCTAGGTCGAAAGGTCTACGCCATCGTCAATTACGACAACTTCGAGATATTCCCCGACGTCATCGATGAATATTCGGCGATGGTGCGCGATCTGGTTGATCGTTTCTACTCCGGGGTCACCCGTTACACGACGAGCAGTTTTCTTCGCGCCAAGCTGGGCGATGCGCTGAAGCAACGCGCCGTGGCCCCTCACATTTACGAAAGCGCGGAGGAGGCCACCAGCCACCTGCGCGACCTGGAAAAGACGAAAGCGGACTGAAATGCGGGCAGGCTCCGCGCGGCGGAGCCGTTGCGGTGGTACGGATTACCAGGCTTGAACCTACCAATTATTCTCGTCAGGAGACGCCGCACCAAACGCCGCCCGATAGATTGCCCAGTACAGCGCGCCAACCAGACCGGCGCCGCCGACAATATTTCCGAGCGTGACCGGAACGAGATTATGGACGATGCCGGCTATCGTAATTGGTGAGGCGTCGAAGTTTGCCGGAACGTGACCCGTCTGCACCAGCAGCCAGGCCAACGGAAGAAAATACATGTTGGCAACGCAGTGCTCGAAGCCGGCCGCTATGAAGGCGGAGACCGGCAGTATGAGAGCGAGAATCTTGTCCGTGACCGACCGGCCCGCATAGGCGAGCCAAACTGCCAGGCAGACCAGCAGGTTGCATAGAATTCCCTTGAAAAACAGCGTCACGACATCGGGCTGGATCTTTGCAACAGCTGTATTCAATATCGACAATCCAATTCTGCCGCCGTTCATGTCGAGATGATGTGAAAAGAAAACCAGGAATACAAGTCCAAGCGAACCGACCAGGTTGCCGAAATAGACGATGGCCCAGTTGCGCAGCATCTCGCCCGTGGAAACTTTTCGAACTCGCCCACGCCATTACAATCAGGTTGTTGCCAGTGAACAGTTCGGCGCCTCCCACGATTACGAGCGCCAGCCCAAGCGAGAACGCCAGCCCACCGAGAAGGCGGACCGCCGCAAAGCTCATCGCTTCGTCGCTGGCAACGATGGTGTAATAAAGCGCCCCGAGGCCGACGCTGCCTCCGGCAACTATCGCCAGCAGGAAGGAGGCTAACAGCGGTAATCTTGTCTTTTTGACCCCGACGGTTTCGACCGCCTCTTTGATCTCGGCCGGGCTATAGGCGTTTAAATTGAAGATGGGTGGCCGCGGCGTGTTTGGTCGGTCGCCCATCCTGCATCTCCTCTAGCACAGGCGCCAGCTATTGATGGACGGTCGCCCTGGAACGTTTGAAAGCGTCACACTCGGCGAAAGCCGAAAGCTCTAACCTCCGCTGCCGACTGTCAGACCAACAATCTGCGCGGCAATGACCTTCACCAGCGTCATCGAGGGAAAGATCATGGCATAGCCGATGTCGGGCCGCTCGGTCGGGGCCATTTTCGTCGAGTAGACGAGAATCGCCGGATTTCCCGTCGCTCCCGACGCGACGCCGACCAGATCGTCGTATGGAATCTTCATCACATAATGGCCGACGACCAGGACGATAAACACGGTCGTCAATAAAATTGCGACACCGATGAACAGCATCGTCAGTCCGGACTCTGCGACGGTCTTGACGAAGGGCTGTCCGGCGTTGACGCCGACGGTTGCGAGAAACATCGCAAGACCAAAGTTCCGCAGCACGATGTTGGCGGGCAACGGCATGGTCCACAGCATCGGACCGGTACGGCGCAGCTTGCCGAGAATGAGAGCGACGATCAGCGGTCCGCCGCCGATGCCGAGGGTGACGACGCCCACGCCCGGAATTGGGATCGGGATGAGGCCAAGAAGGACGCCCAGAACCATCCCGAGCCCGAGCGAGACGTAGCTGAATTCCGCGGTGGCCTTGACGGTATCGCCAAAGTGACGGCGGATTTCCTCTTTCCGCTCCGGAGGCGTCAGCACGCCGACCCGGTCGCCGAATTCCAGCATCAGGTCGGGGGACGGGACCAGGTCGGCGTCATAGCGACGAACGTGGAGCAGATGGGTCGGATAGCCGGCGGGCATCGGAAGGCGGGCAAGCGGAATACCGACCGCGCTGGCCTTGCCGACGAAGACCCGGATGTAATCGAGGTCGGCGCGGTCGCTGGCCAACCGGCCAGGTTCCAGTCTTCCGAGCTTTGCCGCGGCGGCTGCAATCGCCTCGTTGTCTTCGGCCACCACCAGCACGGCGTCGCCGGCCGCCAAGATAGTGTCGTCGGTCGGAACGAAATTCTGCCCGTCCTTTCGGACCATGGTCACCTGCAGGTCGCCGAGCGCTTCCGCCCTCAGTTCATCAAGCCGCTGGCCGGCAAAGCCCTGGCCGATCGAAATCTCTCCCATGTGGAAGCGCTGTGTCTTCGCGGGAAATTTTGGCTTCACGATCAGCGTCATGAAGTAGATACAGAGGATGGGCCCGAGGACGCCAAACGGATAGGCGATCGAGTAGCCGATGGAAGGGTCCTTGCTCTTGACGACGTCGAGCGCGGCCTGGAGGGATGCGGTGCTCGTCATCGAACCGGCATAGAGGCCGAGCGTGTGTCCGATCTTGATGCCGAAAACGTGCCCCAGGCCGAGCGCGACCAACAGGCCTGCCAGGCACGCCACCAGCGCCAAAAGGTTGTACTTCTGCCCAGAGCCAAAGATGCCCTCGAAGAACTCGCGGCCATAGAGGATGCCGATCCCGTAGAGAAACATGATCAGGCCCGTCAGGCCGATCGGCCCAGTGATCTGGGCCTTTGGCGCAAACGCGCCGATGAGGAGGCCGACGAAGAGGACCGCGCCAACGCCAAGCGAGAAACCGAAGATGCTGATCTGGCCCACAAGGTAGCCCAGTCCAATCGCAAGGAATGCAGTCAAGATTGGCTGGCTTCCGATGATCTCGCGAGCAAGGTCCAACATCTTGAATCTCCCCAGATCGAATGCGTGTCAGTCAGCGTGCGTTGCAGCCCGCGGCCCGGAATTGTCCGATGACCCGATTGACCAGGTCGCGGCTCGGTGGCTGAGTGTCGTTATGCTTGTAATCGAGGCCCATCGCCGTCCACTTGAAGGCGCCCATCTGATGGAACGGCTGCACCTCGACCCACTCCACGTTCTTCATAGGCGCAACAAAGCGTGCAATGCCGTCGACATTTGCCGGATCGTCGGTTGCGCCGGGGACGAGCGTGAACCGGACCCATACCGGCTTTGATATCGAGGCAAGGCGTTCCGCGAAGCGCAGCGTAGGCGCCAGGTCCCGGCCCGTCACACGCCGATAAGTGGCAGGATCCGAGCTCTTGATGTCGAGCAGAACATGGTCGATCACCGACAAGTAGGAATCATCGGCCCGATCGCCCAGAAATCCCGATGTCTGGATAGCTGTGTGCAGCCCCATTTGCTTTGCGCCGGCGAATATTCTTCGGGTGAATGCGAGCTGCACCATGGGCTCTCCGCCCGAGATCGTCAGGCCCCCGCCCAGGCTGCGGATTGTGGGTGCGAAGTCACCGAGGCGGCGCAACACGTGATCCACTGACACGTAGGTGCCGTCCTTGAGATGCCAGGTGTCCGGATTATGGCAGTAAGTACACCGCAGCAGGCAACCCGACACGAACAGGACGAGTTGCAGGCCGGGCCCGTCGTAGCGCGACGAGGTCTCATAGGAGTGACAATATCCGAACGAGCCCTCTTCGTCTTTGAGCTTGTCTTCGTCGGGGGCGTCGGGCGAAATCCCCACCCGGATGTCATAACGACTTCCGGGTTCAAGCGGCTGCACCGTGGACATGGCAGCACCTCATCAGATTTGGCCGTGGAACGTGCGGCTGATCACGTCCCGTTGCTGCTCCGGCGTCAGACGAACGAAGTTCACAGCATAGCCCGACACGCGGATCGTGAGTTGCGGGTACTTGTCCGGATTCTTTATCGCGTCCTCAAGTGTCTCTCGGTCGATCACGTTCAGGTTCATGTGGAATCCGCCGTGGTCGAAGTAGACGTCGAAGGCCTTGACCGCTTCGTCCAGGAGCTGGCCTTCGCTCAAGTGGGCCTTCTGCGGTGCGATAGATACGGTGTAGCTGATCCCGTCTTGTGCGTCTTTGTAGGGCAGCTTCGCGACCGACAAGCACGACGCGAGCCATCCATGGCTATCCCGGCCGTGCATCGGGTTTGCTCCCGGCCCGAACGGTTCGCCTTTCCGGCGTCCGTCCGGGGTATTACCCGTAGCCTTGCCGTACACAACATTGGAAGTAATGGTCAGCACGCTTTGCGTGTGTGTCGCGTTTCGATAGGTTGGGTGCTTGCGTATCTTCTCCATGAAACTGGTAACGAGGCCGGCCGCGATCAGATCGACGCGATCGTCGTTGTTGCCGAATTGCGGTGTGGCTTTGTTACCTTCGTTTTGATAGTCGATCACCAGTCCGGTCTTGTCGCGCACGACGCGAATTTTTCCGTACTTCATCGCGCTCAGGCTGTCGGCAACCACCGAAAGACCGGCGATCCCGAACGCCATCGTCCTCAGAATGTCCCGATCGTGCAGCGCCATCTCCAGGCGCTCGTAGAAGTACTTGTCGTGCATGTAGTGGATACAGTTCATCGCGTGCACGTAGGTGCGGGCCAGCCACTCCATCGTGCTGTCGAACTTGGCCATGACGTCGTCGTAGTCGAGGAACTCGCCGGATACTGGCAATGTCGGGGGAGCAATCTGATCGCCCGATACCTCGTCGCGGCCGCCATTGATGGCATAGAGCAGCGCCTTGGCGAGATTGACGCGGGCGCCGAAGAACTGCATCTGCTTGCCAAGCCGCATGGCCGAGACGCAGCAGGCGATAGCGTAGTCATCGCCCCAGAACGGCCGCATCAGGTCGTCGTTTTCGTATTGCAGCGAGGAGGTATCCTTGCTGACCTTGACGCAGTAGCGCTTGAACGGGGCCGGCATGTGGCTCGACCACAGCACCGTGATGTTCGGTTCGGGTGCCGGGCCGAGATTGTAGAGCGTGTGCAGCATTCGATAGCTGCTCTTGGTCACCAGAGCGCGCCCATCCAGATCCATTCCGCCGACGCACTCGGTGGCCCAGTAGGGGTCGCCGCTGAACAATGCATCGTAGTCCGGCGTGCGGAGGAACCGGACGATGCGGAGCTTTTGCACCAACTGGTCCCAAAGTTCCTGCGCCCGTGCTTCGTCGAGAACGCCGGCCTTCAGATCACGCTCGATGTAGATGTCGAGGAAGCTCGAGATGCGCCCGATCGACATCGCAGCGCCGTTGGCTTCCTTGATCGCGCCGAGATAGGCGAAATAAGTCCATTGGAACGCTTCCAGCGCGTTCGAGGCGGGCTTCGATATGTCATGACCGTAGAGCTTTGCCATCGAGGCAAGATCTTCGAGGGCGCGCATCTGCTCCGATAATTCCTCGCGCTGCCGAATGATCTCATCGGTCGGCCACATGTCATTGATCTGGGCCCGTTCCTCGCGCTTGACTTCGAGCAAGCGATCCACCCCGTAAAGCGCCACCCGCCGGTAATCGCCGATGATACGACCGCGCCCGTAGGCATCCGGAAGACCGGTGATGATCCCGGACCTTCGGCAGCTCATGATCTCGGGCGTATACGCGTCGAACACGCCATCATTGTGCGATTTTCGGTATTTCGTGAAAGCTTCGTGCACGAGCGGATCGGGTTCGAATCCCGCGGCTTTGATGCCTGCCTCGACCATCCGCAGTCCGCCGTAGGGGAAAATCGCCCGCTTGAACGGCTGGTCCGTCTGAAGGCCTACAATGACCTCATTTTCGCGATCGATATAGCCGGCCTTGTGGGCGAGTAACGTCGACGGGGTCTGAGCATCAACCGCCAGCACTCCCTTCTTTCGCTCGTCGGCGAAGTACGGCTGCAGTTTTGCCCAAACGGCTTTTGTGCGCGGCGATGGTCCCGCGAGAAAATCCTCATTACCGCTGTAAGTCGTGACGTTGCGGACGATGAAATCCCGAACGTCGATGGAAGTGGTCCAATCGCCAGACCGAAAACCCTTCCAGCAATCGCCTGAATTGATGTCCTGCCTGAGAGCTGCGCTTCCCTTCATGGTGCGTCTCCGAGAAATGGTATCAGGATTGTTGCGTCGCACTCCGCAAATCGGTCCGGAGTTGCTGCGACTGAGAACCACATGATTGAGGCGCCGACTTCATGAGCCTTGATCCATGTCAAAGCTCGCCACCACTCATGCTTCCGCGGCGGTGAGGGCTTCCGCGGTTGTGGGCGCCAGCGATGGATCTCACCAGCCGTGATAGCGCGCGCGGCGGCGCAGCCGCACGACAACATCGCGGGCGCAATGGCGCTCCGAAATTGGCAGCAGCGACCGACTTACACCAAGCGGCCGGTAGTCACGCCATCATCCCATCCGTCCGGGAGGTGGAATATCATGGGCAGACCGATTGGCTCACCTAACCGACAAGCCGTTCACGGATGTGCTTAGGGTGGCGCTGCTAAGCGGCGGTGGCCGCCGGTTGCGGATCATCGCTGAAAAATTGGCAGAAAAAGCAGAGCAAGGCGATCTGCAAGTCATACAGCAGGTCGCGGACCGGTTGGATGGGAAGCCAGCGCAGGCGATTGAACCAAGCGACGTTCAGCTGGAGGCAATGACTGACCAACAATTGATGGCGATCATCCGGGGCGGATCATGTCCCCCGCAAAATGAGCCCGCGCTTATTTGCGGACCTCATCAGTAAAACGATCAGGCCTGGCGTGCTTGGGGACCAACTTGGGGACTACCAGCGGCCACACTTATTATGATGCAATAATATCAGTTGGATAGAAGGTTTCGCTGGCGGAGAGAGTGGGATTCGAACCCACGGTACGGTTTCCCGCACACACGCTTTCCAAGCGTGCGCCTTAAGCCACTCGGCCATCTCTCCGTGCGCCTTCTCATGACGGCACGGGGCAACTTTTGCAAGCGACCGCGGCCGGGATGCTGGGGTTTTCGGCAACAATTTGATTTATCGGGGTAATTTGGCTCCCTCGGCGACAGGAGGGAGGCTGCCGGTCACCGGCCTTCAAGGCTCGCTGCCGGCCGATTTAGCGATTTAAGCGATCCGGAGGATGATTGCGGTTTCGCAGTGATGGCGGCAGTTTGCCGATGATCGATGAACCGGACAATGGCAAGCGGCAACCTATTGCATGGACCGCATTTTGGGACCGAGGGAGACGGCGACATGACCCCACATCGGCTGCCTGGGTTGGCGGGTTTGCTGGTGGCGGCAAGCGCCACCGTATGTTCGCCGGCGATGGCGCAGGTCTGCACCCATAACGGGCCCGACGTCACCTGCGATGACGGACGTCACGGCATGCTGTCAGGAGACGCGATCCTGTGGCCGGACGGCTCCAGGTCGAGCCTTGTGCCGCACCCCAGCGTCATCATCGGCAACAAATCGTCGGTGGTGGTCGGACAGGGCGTATTCGTCGGCCAGGGCAAGGGTGTCGTACCGCTCGACAATCCCAGTTCGCCGTACAAGGCGCGGTGCGCTGTGCTCGATGGGGTCTCGTATTGCAATTGAGGCACAGAGACTAGTGCAGTCTCGCAGCCCGTGAATCCACCGCGCGCAGCGCCCAGCTGGGGGACGGGTCGGGGACGGTCTCGTCGTTCGCCGGCACGGTGTGTTCGGTGTGGGCGTCCTGAAGCGCTTCGAGGAAATCGGCGAACCATTGCTGGATGGTGCCGGCGCGCAGCTTCGTCATCATGCTTTCCCAGCGCATGCGGCGCTCGGGCAGCGGCATCGAGAACGCCGTGGCGATGGCGTGGGCCATGGCGTCGATGTCGTGCGGGTTGACCTGCAGCGCCGCGTCCAGCTCGTTGGCGGCGCCGGCGAATTTCGACAGCACCAGGACGCCGGGATCGGCGGGATGTTGGGCAGCGACATATTCCTTGGCCACCAGATTCATGCCGTCATGCAGCGGCGTGACGATGCCGACCTGCGCGGTGCGGTAGAGGCCCGCCAGCACGGCCTGGCTGAATCCCTTGTTGAGGTAGCGGATCGGGGTCCAGTCCACCTCGCCGTGGCGGCCGTTGACCTCGCTGACCAGTTGCGCGAGTTCACTCTGCAGGTTGCCATACACCTCGATGCTGCCACGCGACAGGTTGGCGATCTGCAGCAGCGACGCCGCCCGCTTCAGTTGCGGCTGCAGGGTCAGCATGCGGTCGAAGGCCTCGATGCGGTTGACCAGTCCCTTGGAGTAGTCGACGCGGTCGACGCCGATCGCCAGCTTCTCGCCGTTCAGGCTTCGCCGCAATCGCGATACATCCGGATGCGAGGCTGCCCGCGCCGCCTGCGCGGCGAATTTGGCGGGATCGATCCCGATCGGAAACACCGCGCAACGCGACTTGCCGTAGCGCGACGTCACCACGCCGTCCTTGACCGGCAGGCCGAGATCGAAGCGCAGGTAGCCTATGAAATTGTCGCGGTCGTCGGTGGTCTGGAAGCCGATCAGGTCGTAGGCCAGCATGGCCTCGACCAGCTGGCGATGGTGCGGGACGCCGCCGATGACGGCGCGAATAGGCCACGGCGTGTGCAGGAAAAATCCGATCGGCTGGCTAACCCCGAGATCGCGCAATTCGGCGCCCAGCGCCAGGAAATGATAATCCTGAACCCAGAACACGGTGTCCGGCTTGCTGAAGCGCAGCAGCGCCCGCGCCATGAAGGCGTTGACTTCACGGTAGGACTGGTAGTCGTCCATCGAGGTGCGAATGAGATCGCAGCGCGAATGCAGCGCCGGCCACAGCGCCGAATTGGCAAAGCCTTCGTAGTAGCCGCCGTAATGCGCGGCCGGCAGGTCGAGCATGGCCAGCGCACCCGCGCCGAGCGATTCAACCTCGGCAAACGGCTCTTTCTGCACGACCTGCCGCACGCGGCCGCTGGAACCGACCCAGATCGCACCGGACTTTTCAACCACGGGCAGCAGCGCCGCGGCGAGACCACCGACCATGGGCTCGCTGGCATTGGCGCGTGCCACGCGGTTGGAAACAACGACGAGGTTCACAGGGTCCCCTCCTGGTGTCACTCGTTTATAAACGGCCGTTCATCATTATGGTTCCTCGACACCATTCAACCCAATTGAAACCAAATTCGGGCGTGGCGCGATGGAACCGGTGCGTAATTTCTCGCGTGAGGTGCGCATCGCAAGAAAATTGCCAGCGATTTCACGCCTCGCAGAGGCCGCGCGGCGGAGCGTGTCCAATGTCCGGCAGATTTCAGGCGAATGGCGGCGAAGCGGAACCGCGCGGCGGCTTTTTGAACGCGCCAACGTGATCCGCTATTCGGCGGCCGTTGTCTGCTGCTGATCGTCGAGCAGATGCGCGAGCCAGGCCCGCACATCGCGCGGCTCGTCGAAATGTCCGGCCACGCCGCGGGCACGCCGGCCCACCGAAAACGCCAGGCCATCGAATTCGGGCATGATGGCAAACACGGTTTCGTCGGTGACGTCGTCGCCGATGAAAACCGGACGGCGGCCCTTGAACGGCGCACGGGTCATCAGCTCGCGCACGCCGGTGGCCTTGGTGAACCCGGAATGTTTTATTTCGCAGACCGATTTGCCGGGCAGTACCTCGATCGGCGCATCGGGCAGATCGGCGCGAATTGCCGACACCGCGTCGTAGATCGCCTGTGCGGCATGCGGCGCCAGCCGGTAATGCAGCGCCAGCGAATAGCCCTTGTCCTCGAGCAGGATGCCCGGTGACAATTTGGCGATCGCGGCGAGGCGGCGTTTCAATTCCTTGTCCATCGGCGGCGCGTGGGCGGAGACCGATTCGGTTTCGGGCGTAAGCCGCATTTCGGCGCCGTGGCCGCCTACGGCCGGAAACTGCATCGGCGCGAAGATCAGGTCGATGTCGTTGACCGAGCGCCCGCTGACCAGCGCCAGCGCGCCGGAAGTTCGCGCCAGCAACCGCGGCAGGGTGTTGACCAGATCCGGCGGCACCCAGACCTCGCGCGGCGTCGGCGCCAGGTCGAGCAAGGTGCCGTCGATGTCGAGCAGCAGGGCGCAGGTGTCGAAATGCGGCACCAGCGCGCGGGGCACCGGCACCGAATCCGGCACCTCGTTATCGTCGGACAGGGTGGTGGTTTCCTCACTCATGTTCTACTCCACGACGGCAAGGGGCCGGGCAACGGATTCCAGCGGCTGACGCTCGGCGGCGATGCCGTAGCGCCACGCGATCAGCGCCGCCGCCACCATCAGGACCGAACCCAGGAGATAGCCGGCGAACACGCTGACGCGTGAGCCGCTGTCGATCAAGGCCCCGAACAGCGCCGGACCGGCGACGCCGCCGATCCCGGTGCCGATGGCATAGAACATCGCGATCGCCAGCGCCCGCACCTCGAGCGGAAAGGTCTCGCTCACGGTGAGGTAGGCCGAGCTCGCGGCCGGCGAAGCAAAGAAGAAAATCACCATCCAGGCGATGGTCTGGGTCTCGCGCGCTCAGCACGCCGATGGCGAACAGATAGCCCGATATCGCCAAAAGGATTCCCGAGGCGCCGTAGGTCAGCGCGATCATGGCGCGGCGTCCCAGCGTGTCGAACAGGCGGCCGAGCAGCAGCGGCCCCAGGAAATTGCCGGCCGCGAACGGCAGGATATACCAGCCGACCTGGTTGGAGGCGATGCCGAAGAAATCCGTCAGCACCAGCGCATAGGTGAAGAAGATGGCGTTGTAGAAAAACGCCTGCGCCGCCATCAGGGTGAACCCGACCAGCGACCGCTGGCGATAAACGAAGAACAGCGCATGGGCAACCTCGCGCAGCGGGGTGTGGCTGCGCATCCGCAATTTCATCTTCGGACGGATCGTGGCTTCCGCTGCGCCCGAATCCTGATGTGCCGATGCCTCGATCTCGGCCACGATCTCCTGCGCCCGCTCCGGCTGGCCGTGGATCATCAGCCAACGGGGGCTTTCCGGAATCCACAGCCGCATCACGAAGATCACGAGCCCAAGGCTGGCGCCGGTGAGATAGGCCAGCCGCCAGCCCAGTTCCGGCGCCACAACGGCGGGATCGAGCAGCACGATGGCGCTGACCGCGCCGAGCGCGGCGCCGATCCAGAAACTGCCGTTGATGACGAGATCGGTCCAGCCGCGGTAGCGCGCCGGCACCAGTTCCTGAATGGTCGAATTGATCGCGGTGTATTCGCCGCCGATGCCGGCGCCGGTGAGAAAGCGAAACAGCGCATAGCTTCCGACGCTCCAGGACAAAGCCGTCGCCGCGGTGGCCATCAGATAGAGCGCCAGCGTGATGAAGAACAGTTTCTTGCGGCCGATGCGATCGGTGAGCCAGCCGAAGCCGAGCGCGCCCAATACGGCGCCGGCGAGGTAAGCGCTGTTGGCAAACCCGATATCGAAATTGGAAAAATGCAGCGTGGGGCTTTCCTTCAGGGCGCCCGAGAGTGCCCCCGCCAGCGTGACCTCGAGGCCGTCGAGAATCCAGGTGATGCCAAGGGCCGCGACAATGCGGGTGTGAAAGCCGCTCCAGCGCAGCGCGTCGAGCCGCGCGGGAATGTCGGTCTCGATCACGCGATCGGCCACGGCGCGGTCCAGCGCCCGCCCCGACGGGACCGCCCCCGCATCAATCCTGCTCAGTATGGCCATGGCCGCCTCGCTCCGGAGCATGTGCCCGGAACTCCGTGTCAGGAGCGCGGCAAACCACCGGATTTCGACAAAAGGAAGCATCCCCGGAGCGCGACGCTCCGAGGCTGCGGCGGGTTAACCCCCGGGCGGGGCATCCGTTCCCGCTCCGGCGCTTTGGCGTTCGGGAACGGATCGCCGGTTTTCGCGGTTGCCTGCCAGGGATTCGCACGGAGAAATCATGATGGCCGCACGTCGCACCCGAAAGACCGCTGGAACAGCCGCGAAGACGGCGCGCAAAACCCGAAGTCGAAAGTCCGCGGCAAAGCGCAAGGCGACGTCGCCGAAGCGGTGGTCGCAGCGCGTCACCGGGCACAGCGATGCGCTCGATCTCAAGCGCGGCGTGTTCACCGTGCACGACCCGAAGAAGATCGCCGCCTCGCTGAAGCGTTCGGCGGAGCGCAGTTCACGGCGCAAGACCGGCGCCTACCGTTCGGCGCTGTCGATGCTGACCTTCTACATCAACCGCGCCGGCAAGACGCTGCCCAGGACCCAGCGCAACCGACTTGAGCGCGCCAAGGACGAGCTGAAGAAGCAGTTCGGCAAGGGGTGATGGAGCGACTGCGCGCCGCGCGATCTGCACCTCTCCCCGCAAGCGGGGCAAGGTGAGACTACGCGGCGCGGATGTTGGCCATGAAGCGGTCGAGTTCGGCGCGGAGCCGCGTGCTTTCGGCGGACAGGGTTCTGGCCGAATTCAGCACTTCTTCCGACGCCGAGCCGGCCTCGGCGGCACCGCGGTTGACTGCGGTGATGTTGCCGGCGACTTCCTCGGTGCCATGCGCGACACTCTGCACGCTCTTGGCGATTTCCTCGGTGGCCGAGCTTTGCTGCGAAACCGCCGAGGCGATCGACGACGCGATGGTGGAAATCTGCCCGATGGTGTTGCCGATCTCCTTGATCGCCGCGACCGACTCCTGCGTCGCGTCCTGCATGCCGAGGATGTGCGACGAGATCTCGTCGGTGGCCTTGGCGGTCTGGCTCGACAGCGACTTGACCTCGGCGGCGACCACGGCGAAGCCGCGGCCGGCATCGCCGGCCCGGGCGGCCTCGATGGTGGCGTTGAGCGCCAACAGGTTGGTCTGCTCGGCAATCGCGGTGATCAGCTTGACCACGTCGCCGATTTCCTGGGCGGCGCGCGACAGCTTGCCGATCCGCATGTCGGTCTGCTCGGCCTGCCGCACCGCGCCGTCGGCGATCCGGCTGGATTCCTGGACCTGGCGGCCGATCTCGCCGACCGAGTGCGACAGCTCCTCGGTGGCGGTCGCCACCGACTGCATGTTGGTGGAAGCTTTTTCCGAAGCGCCGGCAGCCTGGCTGGAGAGGCTCTGGGTCGATTCGGTGGTCCGGGTCAGCGTGCCGGCGGCGGACTTGAGCTGGACCGCCGAGGCCGAAACCTTCGACACGATGGCGCCCACCGCGGATTCGAATTCATCGGCAAAGCGCGTGAGTTCGGCCCGCCGCGCCTCGGCGCCGGCCCGGTTCTGCGCGTCCTGCGAGGCGGCATCGCGCTCGGCCTTGGCGAGGGCCTGCATCTTGAATTCCTCGACTGCGCCGGCCATGTCGCCGAGTTCGTCGCGGCGGCCAAGCCCGGGCAGCACCACGTCGAAATCGCCGCCGGCGAGCTTGCGCATCGCCGCGCACATCGCCGCCATCGGCCGCGCGATACCCCTGCCCAAAAACCACGCCCACACGAGGCCGAGCCCAAAGCCGCCAAGCCCGAGTATCACGATCAGACGCTCGATTTCGACTGCGGTGGCGTGGGATTCGGTTTCGAGCCGCTGCTGGTCGGCCAGCAGGTCGGTCTTCATCAGCTGGGAACCCTGGGTGATGGCGGCGGTGGAGTCCGCCATCTGCTTGGTCAGGGCATCGATCGCCTTGGCATTTTCGATCAGCTTGGCGAACGCCTGCTTGTATTCCCCGATCAGCCTGGTGATCTCCTTGAGCCTTGAGGAGACACTCTCGTCATCGGCCTCTATCGCGTGGAGAGCGATGTCGATGAAATTGAAGCGGGCCATGGCGCTGGTGCCAGCGGCCTGATCGAAGTTGATGGCGAAGGTGTTGACCATCGCCGTCACGCCGACATATTGCGACAGGACCTGCTTGGCGGCGACTTCCACCGCCGGAAGTTCGGCCGCGCCGGCGGCGTTGATCAGGTCGTCGAACTTGTACCGCAACAGCGTGCCGCCGCGGGTCAATTGTTCGAGGGTCAGCTTGGCATTGGCCTGCTTGACGGCAAGTATATCCGCGAAGATTTTGGTGAAGGCGGTGAATTCGCCGTTGAGACGGCCGATCTGGTCGACCCGCGCCGGCGCGATCGAGACCTTGCGGAATTGCTCGATGGCGTCCTTCAGGCGGCCTTCGGCCGCCAGCGCCGCCTTGGCGTCATCGTCCTTGCCGGAAAGGACGTAATATCGTGTCAGCGCCTGATAGTTGCTCAGTGCGCGGTCGATATTGCGCGCCAGATCGGACTCCGACACGCTGGTCCGGTAGGCCGCCACCCCGCCGACAATCCGCTCAAAGCCGAGATAGGCCAGTCCCATGCTGATGGCGGAGATGGCGAGCACCACCGCAAACCCCAGCGAAACCTTGGCGCGGAAGCGCAGCGACGGAAATTTCAGCGACCACGATTGCGACTTCGACCCCACCCTGCACCCCCATTTGCCGACAACGCGTGTCAGGAACGGCCGCCGTCCCCAACCCGCGTCAAACTACCCCGGCAATGGCTAAAGGGTGGTAAATGGACACCTTGCGGTTGAAACCGCCTGATGCTGGTGACCTGCCGCGGGCTGCCGGCTCAGGCGGCCTTTGCCGCGGGGGGCGCCAAAGGCTGCCAGGTGGCGGCCAGCTGCAGGCGGGGTTCGGTCAATTCCTGCAGCCTTTCCAGCGTTATGCCCGGGATCATCTCCATCACGCACAACCCCTGCGGGGTCACGTCGATCACCGCCAGGTTGGTGTAGATGCGCTTGACGCAGCCCGCCGCGGTGAGCGGCAGCGTGCAGCGCTTGAGGATGCGCGGCTCGCCCTTCTTGCTGGTGTGCTCCATGATGACCCGAATGGCCCTGGCGCCGACCGCCAGGTCCATGGCGCCGCCGACGCCAGGCGGAAACGCCGGATCCTCGGTGGTCCAGTTGGCGAGATCGCCCTGCTCCGGACACCTCGAAAGCGCCGAGCAGGCTGACATCGAGATGGCCGCCGCGGATCATCAGGAAGGCGTCGGCGTGATGGATGAAGCAACCGCCGGTCACGAGCGTGGTCATGTCCTTTCCGGCGTCGATCAGGTAAGGATCTTCCTTGCCGGGCTCCGGTTTCGGCCCCATGCCGAGCATGCCGTTCTCGCTGTGAAAAATCACCTCGCGCCCCTTCGGCACGTAGCTTGCCGTCAGTGTCGGGATGCCGATGCCGAGATTGACGTAGGCCCCCTCGGGCAGGTCCTGCGCGGCGCGCCAGGCCATCTGTTCTCGGGTCAGGGGCTGACAGGAGGTCTGAAGATTCATGCGTTGGCTCCCACCACCACCACGCGGTCGACAAAGATGCTCGGCGTCACCACCGTTTCGGGATCCATGTCGCCAAGCTCGACCATTTCATCAACCTCGACCACCGTCAGCTCGGAGGCCATCGCCATGACCGGATTGAAATTTCGCGCCGACTTGATGTAGGTCAGGTTGCCCCAGCGATCGGCCTTGTTGGCCTTGATCAGCGCCACGTCACCCTTGAGCGGCTTTTCAAAGACGTGCAGACGGCCGTCGATTTCGCGGGTCTCCTTGCCTTCGGCGAGCTTGGTGCCGGCCGATACCGGCGAGAAGAAACCGCCGAGGCCGGCGGCGGCGCAGCGCATCCGTTCGCTGATGGTGCCCTGTGGCACCAGTTCGAGCTCGAGGCTCTTGGCCCGGTAGGCATTGAGAAACGCGCTGTAGTCGCCGGAGCGCGGATAGGAGCAGATCACCTTGCGGACCCGGCCGGAATTGATCAGCCGGGCCAGCCCGTGATCGCCGTTGCCGGAATTGTTGGCGACAATGGTCAGCTCGCGGGCGCCCTGCTCGTGCAGCGCCTCGAGCAGATGGTCGGCGACGCCGACCGCACCGAATCCCGCCACCAGGACGGTTGATCCGTCACGAACTCCGGCGACCGCCTCGGCCAGGGTTTTCACGCGCTTGTCGATCACTGCAAGGAACCCCCTGTGGTGACATTATCATGTGGTGACATTATCATGTCGTCATGTCCGTCCGGCAAATTACGCCGAGTGTCGCGGAATAGAGCATCAAGCCGGGCGACCGACCAAGGTCAAATTTGCACGCGGGATGCGCGCGGGCGTCTTTCCTAACCTCTCCCCGCGCGGGAAAGCTGAAGAAGGCTCGCGTGCATCGCAAACGCAAGTCCGGCCGCGACGAAAATCCTAGTTGCAAAGTCGCGCTGCAGTGCTTCTAATTGGAACAATTAAAAAGCACCGGGAGGGTTTGAACGTGTCCACCATCAAATTGACCGTCAATGGCAAGTCGGTGTCCGCCGAGGTCGAGGATAGAACCCTCCTCGTCCATCTGCTGCGCGATCACCTGAACCTGACCGGCACCCACGTCGGCTGTGACACCAGCCAGTGCGGCGCCTGCATCGTCCATATCGACGGGCGGGCGGTAAAGTCCTGCACCACGCTGGTCGGGCAGGCCAACGGCAGCAACGTCACCACCATCGAGGGCATCTCCAAGGGCGACGAGCTGCATCCGATGCAGGCGGCGTTCCGCGACAATCACGGCCTGCAATGCGGCTATTGCACCCCGGGGATGATCATGTCGGCCATCGACATCGTGCAACGCCACGGCGGCAACCTCGACGAGGAGACCGTCCGGAATGAACTCGAGGGCAACATCTGCCGCTGCACCGGCTATCACAACATCGTCAAGTCGGTACTCGACGCCGCCGGCCGCATGAAGGTGGCGCAGGCGGCGGAATAGTCGCCGCCCGCCAGCAAGCCTAAGATTCAGCAAGATCAAGACCGCCGAAATTTCGATGGAAACGGCGGAATAGAAACTCCGGCAGGGAGAATTCGAAATGGGCGTTGAAGGCATTGGCGCAAGCGTTGTGCGCAAGGAAGACCGACGTTTCACCACCGGCAAGGGCCGCTACGTCGACGACATCAAGCTTCAGGGCATGACCCATGCCCATTTCATCCGCAGCCCCCATGCCCACGCCAAGGTCAAGGGCATCGACTCCTCCGCGGCATTGAAAATGCCCGGCGTGGTCGACGTGCTGGTCGGTCAGCAACTGATCGACGACAAGGTCGGCAACCTGATCTGCGGCTGGGCGATCACGTCAAAGGACGGCTCGGGCATGAAGATGGGCGCCTGGCCGGCGATGGCACCGGAAGTCGTGCGCTTTGTCGGGCAGGCGGTCGCGGTGGTGATCGCCGAGACCAAGAACCAGGCCAAGGATGCGGCGGAAGCCGTGGTCGTGACCTACGAGGAACTTCCCGCCATCGCCAATGTGCGCGCGGCGATCAAGCCTGGCGCGGCACAATTGCACCCGGAAGCCCCCGGCAACGTGGTCTATGACTGGCATCTCGGCGACGAGGCCGCGGTCAAGGAAGCCTTCGGCAAGGCCGCCAACGTGGTGTCGCTCGAACTCACCAACAACCGCCTGGTGCCGAACGCGATGGAGCCGCGCGCGGCCATCGCCGACTACAACGAGGCCGAAGAACACTACACGCTGTACACCACCTCGCAGAATCCCCATGTCGCGCGCCTCGTGCTGTCGGCGTTCTACAACATCGCGCCGGAGCACAAGCTGCGGGTGATCGCGCCCGACGTCGGCGGCGGTTTCGGCTCGAAGATCTACATCTATCCGGAGGAAATGGTGGCGCTGTGGGCCTCCAAGAAGGTGCGCCGCCCGGTGAAGTGGACCGGCGACCGCACCGAGGCCTTCCTCACCGACGCCCATGGCCGCGACCATATCTCCAAGGCCGAGATGGCGTTCGACAAGGACAACAAGATCATTGGGCTGCGGGTCAAGACCCACGCCAATTTCGGCGCCTACATGTCGCTGTTCTCCTCGGCGGTGCCGACCTATCTGTACGCCACGCTGCTGTCGGGCCAGTACAACATCCCGGCGATCTACGCCGAGGTGATGGGCGTCTACACCAACACCACGCCGGTCGATGCCTATCGCGGCGCGGGGCGGCCGGAGGCGAGCTACCTTTTGGAACGGATGATGGAGACCGCGGCGCGGCAGCTGAAGGTCGATCCGGCGGAATTGCGCCGCAAGAACTTCATCACCAGCTTCCCGCACCAGACCCCCGTCATCATGGCCTATGACATCGGCGATTTCGGCGCTTCGCTCGACGCCGCGATGAAGGCGATCGACTATGCCGGCTTCCCGGCCCGCAAGGCCAAGGCCAGGCAGGAAGGCAAGCTGCGCGGCATCGGGGTGTCCTGCTACATCGAGGCCTGCGGCATCGCGCCGTCGAAGGCCGTCGGCAGCCTCGGCGCCGGCGTCGGCCTGTGGGAATCCGCCGAAGTCCGCGTCAATCCGGTCGGCACCATCGAAGTGCTGACCGGCTCGCACAGCCACGGCCAGGGCCACGAGACCACTTTCGCGCAACTGATCTCGGAGCGTCTCGGCGTGCCGATCAGCCAGGTGCAGATCGTCCACGGCGATACCGACAAGGTGCAGTTCGGCATGGGCACCTACGGCTCCCGCTCCATCGCAGTCGGCGGCACCGCCATCGTCAAGGCAATGGAAAAGATCGAGGCCAAGGCCAAGAAGATCGCGGCGCATGCGCTCGAGGCGTCGGAAAACGACATCGTCATCGAGAACGGCGAGTTCAAGGTCGCCGGCACCGACAAGTCGATCGCGCTGCCGATGGTGGCGCTGGCCGCCTACACCGCCCACAACCTGCCCGACGGCATGGAGCCGGGTCTCAAGGAAACCGCGTTCTACGACCCGACCAACTTCACCTTCCCGGCCGGGGCCTACATCTGCGAACTCGAGGTCGACGCCGGCACCGGCAAGACCAGCTTCGTCAATTTCGTCGCCGCCGACGATTTCGGCCGGCTGATCAATCCGATGATCGTCGAGGGCCAGGTCCATGGCGGCCTCGCCCAGGGCATCGGCCAGGCGCTGCTCGAAGGCGCGATCTATGACGACAACGGCCAGCCGGTGACCGCGTCGTTCATGGACTACGCCATGCCGCGCGCCGACGATCTGCCGTCGTTCAAGCTGTCGCATACCCCGACGCTGTGTCCGGGCAATCCGCTCGGCGTCAAGGGTTGCGGCGAGGCCGGCGCGATCGGCTCGTCGGCCGCCGTCATCAACGCCATCACCGACGCCATCGGCAACAACAAGCTCGAAATGCCGGCGACACCCGATCGGGTGTGGCACGCCATTCACGGTTGAGGGGAAACGATCATGTACGAGACCATTTATCACCGCCCCTCCACTGTCGACGAGGCGGCAGCACTGTTCGCCAAGGGCGCCGAAGCCAAATATCTCGCCGGCGGCCACACGCTGATTCCGGTCATGAAGCAGCGGCTGGCGTCGCCTTCCGACGTGATCGATCTCGGGAAGATCAAGGAACTGGTCGGTATCGAGGTTTCCGCCGACGCACTGACCATCAAGGCGGCCACCACCTATTACGACATCACGCAAAGCGCGGATGCGAAAAAGGCGATCCCCGCCATCGTCCATCTCACCTCGGTGCTGGGTGATCCGGCGGTGCGCTACCGCGGCACCATCGGCGGCTCGATTGCCAACAACGATCCGGCAGCGGACTACCCCGCCGCGGTGCTGGGGCTCGGCGCCACGGTCAAGACCAACAAGCGCAGCATCGCAGCCGACGATTTCTTCAAGGGCCTGTTCACGACGGCGCTGGAAGACGGCGAGATCATCACCGCGGTCTCGTTCCCGATCCCGGCCAAGGCCGGCTATGCGAAGATGCGCCATCCGGCGTCGCGTTTTGCGCTGACCGGGGTGTTCGTGGCCAAGACCAAATCCGGCGACGTCCGCGTCGCCGCCACGGGTGCGTCGCAGAACGGCGTGATGCGGGTCAGTGCCATCGAGGCCGCGCTGAAGGCCAACTGGTCGGCAGCCGCGCTCGACAGCGTCAACGTTTCCGACGCCGGCCTGATCGCCGACATCCACGGATCGTCGAAATACCGCGCCAACCTGATCAAGGTGATGGCGCAGCGCGCCGTGGCGGAAGCGGGCTAAAGCCGCACAATGGAGGCGTCGTCCCGGCTCAAAGTCGGGACGGCGCCTGTTTGTTTGTGCAGCGCAGAACCAGAATCCACTCTGCGACTAAAACCGGCTTGCCCTTCCTGTCGCCAGCATAGACAGTTTCCAGCAACCAAACGCTCGTCGCCAGCGACGAACAGCATGGAAACGCAGGGTGCAGCACTCCGTGACGGCTTCTCATTCGCAACCACCCGTGACAGCTCGCGCCTCCGGCCCCCTCGCCGGCCTGCGCATGGTCGAGTTCGCAGGTCTTGGTCCCGGCCCGTTCGCATCGATGATGCTATCGGACATGGGCGCCGACGTGGTCACGCTGATGCGCGGCGAGCAGAAGCAGGGGCTGCGCGGCAGCGTGATGATGCGCGGGCGCCGGCAGATCACCTGCGACCTCAAGGACGCAGCCTGCACCGCCCAGGTCCATGCGCTGATCGACGGCGCCGACGCCCTGATCGAGGGCTATCGGCCCGGCGTGATGGAGCGGCTGGGCTTCGGGCCCGAGGTGCTGCTCAAGCGCAACCCGCGCCTGGTCTATGGCCGCATGACCGGATGGGGACAATCCGGTCCGCTGAAAAACGCCGCCGGCCACGACATCAACTACATCTCGATCACCGGCGCGCTGCACGCCATCGGCCCGCGCGACCGTCCGGTACCGCCGCTCAACCTGGTCGGCGACTACGGCGGCGGCGCGCTGTATCTCGTGGTCGGCCTGCTGGCCGCTTTGCTCGAAGCGCAGAAATCCGGCCACGGCCAGGTGGTGGACTGCGCCATGTGCGACGGCGCGGCCTCGCTGATGTCGCTGTTCAGTGAACTCACCGCCATCGGACGCTGGAAGGATGGCCGCGAGAGCAACCTGCTGGACGGTGGCGCGCATTTCTACGGCACCTACCAATGCAGGGACGGCGAGTTCATCTCGCTGGGCTCGATCGAGCCGCAGTTCTATGCCGAGCTGCGCCGCCTCGCCGGCCTCGACGAGGCGCTCTACGACGGCCAGATGGACGCCAAAAACTGGCCGGCCATGAAGGAAAAAATGGCCGCGGTGTTCAAGACCAAAACCCGCGACGAATGGTGCGCCATCATGCAGGGCACCGACGTCTGCTTCGCGCCGGTACTGTCGCTGTCCGAGGCTCCGGACCATCCGCACATGGCGGAACGGCAGGTGTTCGTGAAACACGAAGGCGTGGTGCAGCCGGCCCCGGCGCCGAGATTTTCACGGACGCCGTCGGCGATAAGGAAGACGGTGGCGGTGGATCTGGCTGACGTGGCGAAGGAGTGGAGCGCCCGCTGACGGAAACGAAGAGTTTCACCGTCATTGCGAGGAGCTCTCTTGTCCGCCGAAGCCCGCCTTCGGGCGAAGGCGGATGCGACGAAGCAATCCAGTCTCCGTTCGCAGCACTGGATTGCTTCGCTGCGCTCGCAATGACGGCGATATGTTTCCGCTATCCCCCTACGCCGCGCCCTTCAGCGTCAGCACGCCGCGGCGCAACTGGTCTTCCTCGATCGACTCGAACAGCGCCTTGAAATTGCCTTCACCAAAGCCGTCATCGCCCTTGCGCTGGATGAATTCGAAGAAGATCGGCCCGATGGCATTGGCGGAGAAGATCTGCAGCAGCACCTTTGTCAGCCCGCCGTCGACCACGCCCTCGCCGTCGATCAGGATGCCGTCGCGGGCGAGGCGTGCGACATCTTCGCCGTGCTTCGGCAGCCGCGTGTCGATCTTTTCGAAATAGGTCTGCGGCGGCGAGGGCATGAACGGCAGCCCGTCGGTGCGCAGCTGCTCGACGGTGCGGTAGATATCACGGACGCCGCAGGCGATGTGCTGGATACCCTCGCCGCGGTAGACGTGCAGGTATTCCTCGATCTGGCCGGCGTCGCCGGCGTCCTCGTTGATCGGAATCCGGATCTTGCCGTCCGGGCTGGTCAGCGCCCGCGAGAACAGGCCGGAGGCGCGGCCCTCGATATCGAAGAACCGGATCTGGCGGAAATTGAACAGCTTTGCGTAGAACGAAGTCCAGACGTCCATGCGGCCGCGATGGACGTTGTGGGTCAGGTGGTCGAGGTAATACAGGCCGGCGCCCTCGGGACGCGGGTTGCTCTCGCCGAGCCAGTCGAACTCGACCTCGTAGGCCGAGCCCTTGGCGCCGTAGCGGTCGACGAAATACAACAGACTACCGCCGATCCCCTTGATGGCCGGCACATCCAGGATCTTGCGGGCCGAAGCTGCGGCCGCCGGCTCGGCGCCCAGCGACAGCGCCCGCTGGTAGGCCTGCTGCGCATCGACGACGCGAAACGCCATCGACGGCGCGCAAGGTCCGTGCACGGCGACGAAATCAAGACCATGGCTGCCGGGCTCTTCGTTGACCAGATAGTTGACGTCGCCCTGGCGGTACACCGTGATCGCCTTGGACCTATGCCGCGCCACCGCGGCAAAGCCCATCAATTGGAACAGCGCATGCAGCTCTTGCGGCCTCGGATGGGCATATTCGACGAACTCGAATCCGTCGGTACCCATCGGGTTCTCGGCACTGATGACGGCCGCCGGAGCGTCGTGCGGAAATGGACCCATGGCTGGTCTCCTGGTTTGCTCGCCCTGAATATTGCGTCATTTCAGCCGCAAAGGGCATGCAAATCCGTGGCTATTAAGCTACATTCATGCACGGTTTGTGCACCTATGGGGCGTCTGACGCATGATCTCGGTGGATCCTTTCGACCTCAAAATCCTGGCGGCGCTGCAGGACGACGGCCGGCTGACCAACCAGCAGCTCGCCGATGTCGCCGGCCTCTCGGCGTCGCAATGTTCGCGGCGGCGGATGCGGCTCGAGGAGGAGAAGGTCATTGCCGGCTATCATGCCGAGCTCGCCGGCGAAGCACTCGGTTTCCAGCTGATCGCCTTCATCCACATCACGCTCGCCACCCATTCGCCCGACAACGCCAGGAAATTCCGCGCGCTGGTCAACCGGGTCGACGACATCCAGGAGGCCTATTCGCTCACCGGCGACGCGGACTACCTGCTCAAGGCGGTGTTGCGCGATCTCAAGAGCCTTTCCGACATCGTCAACAACGTGCTGATGCCGCACCAAAGCGTCGCCCATGTGCGCTCCTCCATCGTGCTCGACCGGCTGAAGGAAACGCAAAAACTGCCGCTCGGGAAGTGGCGGGGGTAATTGATGACGACAAAGTCTCCTCCGTCATTGCGAGCCAACGGGTCGCGCGAATGCGCGCCCGGTGACAGGCTCCGCGAAGCAATCCAGGGCGACGAAGCAAGACTGGATTGCTTCGTCGCAAGCGCTCCTCGCAATGACGGTGAGGGGTCGTGGCCGAAATCGAGGGAGATTCGGCATTCGCTGTGACAACTTGATTTGCCAGTATCCCGTGCATCCCAGGAGACACCCCATGGCACTCGAACTTCGACCGAACTGCGAATATTGCGACAAGGATCTGCCGCCGCAGGCGACGGAGGCGCGGATCTGCAGTTATGAATGCACGTTCTGCGCCGACTGCGTCGAGCACAGGCTTTTCAATGTGTGCCCGAACTGCGGTGGCGGATTTACGCCGCGGCCGATCCGGCCGGCGAAAGAGTGGCGGCCGGAATTGACGGTGGCGAAACGGCCGCCGTCGGCCAAGCGCGCGCGGCTGTCCTACAGCCTCGACGATATCGCCGCGCATTCGGCCCGCATCCGCGACATCCCGCCGGCGGATCGCTGAGGCAGCCTTACGGCTTGTTCGGATCGAACCGTTTCTCCAGGCCCTTCCAGCAATCGGCATAGTCGTCCTGCAGGGTGCCGGACGACGCCGCATGCGCGGTGACGCGCTGCGGAAACCTGGTTTCAAACATGAAGGCCATCGTGCCGGTCAGCTTGACCGGCTTGAGCTCGCTGTTGCTGGCGTGATCGAACGCCTGGCGATCCGGGCCGTGCGGCAGCATGCAGTTGTGCAGGCTGATGCCGCCGGGGACAAAACCTTCCGGCTTGGCGTCATAGACGCCGTAGATCAGGCCCATGAACTCCGACATGATGTTCATGTGGTACCACGGCGGACGGAAGGTGTTTTCCGCCACCGCCCAGCGCTCGGGGAAGATCACGAAGTCGATGTTGGCGGTGCCGGCGGTTTCCGACGGCGATGTCAGAACGGTGAAAATCGACGGATCGGGATGGTCGAACGAGATGGCGCCTACGGCTGCGAAGGTGCGCAGGTCGTATTTGTAGGGCGCGTAGTTGCCGTGCCAGGCCACCACATCGATCGGCGAATGCGGCAGTTTGGTCACGAACAGCGCGCCGCCCCATTTCACGTACAGTTCGGTCGGGGTGTCCTTGTCCTCATAGGCGGCGACCGGGGTGAGGAAATCGCGCGCGTTGGCGAGGCAGTTGGCGCCGATCGGACCGCGCTCCGGCAGCGTGAAGGCGCCGCCGTAATTCTCGCACAGATAGCCGCGCGCCGGGCCGCCGGGAAGCTCGACGCGGAACTTGACGCCGCGCGGGATCACGGCGATTTCGCCGGGCTCGACGTCGATGACGCCGAATTCGGTGACGAGGCGCAGGCTGCCCTGCTGCGGCACGAACATCATCTCGCCATCGGCATTGTAGAAGTGCTGATCGACCATGGACTTGGTGATGAGAAAGACGTGCGCGGCCATGCCGGCCTGGGTATTGGCGTCGCCCGCGGTGGTCATGGTCTGCACGCCCTGCAGGAAGGTCATGTCCTGCTTCGGGATCGGCGCCGGATCCCAGCGCAGTTGCTCGACCAGAATCTCATGCTCGTGGCACGGCGCGGTGCGCCACAGTCCGGCATCGACCTTGGCGAAGCGGCCGGAATGGCGCACCGAAGGCCGGATGCGATAGAGCCAGGAGCGCTCGTTGCTGCCGCGCGGTGCGGTGAACGGCGAGCCGGACAGTTGCTCGGCGTAGAGGCCATAGGCGCAGCGCTGCGGCGAGTTGCGTCCGATCGGCAGCGCGCCGGGCAGCGCCTCAGTCTCAAAGCTGTTGCCGAACCCGGACATATAGCCCGGGGTGATGTTGACGGTATTGCGGTTGATGACGTCGGGGACGGTGTTGATGTTCATGTGTCATCCTCCTTGCAGGCTGGCCCACATTTCGCGGTCGCGTTCGGCGGTCCAGATCACCGGGTCGTCGATGCCCGAGGCCTCGTCGAAGGCCCGCGAGACGTTGAACGGCAGGCAGTGTTCGTAGATCGCAAAGCTGGAAAATTTCGGGTCCATCACCTCGCGCGCCGCGGCCATGGTGTCCTTGAGATTGCGGCCCTTGGCGACCGAGGTTTCCGCCGCGCCATAGAGCGAGGTGACGAAGTCGCGGGTCATGGCTATGGCTTCGCGGGTGGTCGCCAGCCCTTTTAGCGCAGCGCCGCGGCCGGGAGCGATCGCCTTCGGATTGAAGTCGCGCAATTCGTTCAGCGTCGACGGCCACTCCCGCAGATGGGCGTCGCCGCAGTAGCAGGCCGAATGGTATTCGACCAGATCGCCGGAGAACATCACCTCGGCATCCGGCACCCAGGCGACGATGTCGCCCGAGGTGTGTCCGGCGCCGATCGACATCAGGCGCACCTCGCGTTTGCCGAGATAGATGGTCATGTCGGTCTCGAACGCCAGGGTCGGCCAGGTCAGGCCGGGAATGCTCTGCGCATCCTGGAACAGGCGTGGAAACCGGCCGTATTCGGAATCCCAGTCCTGCTGGCCGCGCTCCTGGATCAGCCGCCGGGTTTCCTGCGACGCGACGATGGTGGCGCCGGTGAAAGCCGAGGCGCCGAGCACCCGCACCGCGTGGTAGTGCGACAGCACCACATATTTGATCGGCTTGTCGGTGACGGTGCGCACCTGTTCGATCACCTTGTTGCCGAGCGCCGGCGTGGCCTGGGCATCGAACACGATGCATCCGTCGTCGCCGACGATCACAGCGGAATTCGGATCGCCCTCCGCGGTGAAGGCATAGAGGTCGGGACCGATCTCGGAGAACGTGATTTTCTTTTCCGACATGTCGGTGGTGGATGCGAAGCCCTTGGCCATCGGTGCTATTTCCCTGGTTTGTTTTGCGATCGCTGTTGTTGAGGCGGACCTGTGTCCACCAGCCGCCGCTTCGCCAACGCCAGCGCCTCACGCAACACGTCGAGGTCGCCGATATGGTTGGCGAGAATCAGCACCAGCGCGGTGTCGAGCACAGCGCTCTGTTCGTCGTCGAGGCCGTGATGGGCTTCCACCACCAGGCGAAAGGCATCGTCCGGGCTGGCAAAATTGGATGTGGTTGAAAGCGGCATGGCCGGCCTCAACCCAACCCGCCGGCGCGCGCCAGCGCAGCCTCGAGTGTTGCCCTGGTCGGCTGGCGAAATCGTGCGGCGACGTAGCCGTCGGGCCGCAACAGATAGGCCGATCCCGGCAGTGCGTCATAGCGGGCCGACACCATTCCCGACGGATCGGCGTAATCGGCGTCGGCGCCAATGCGAATGGCTCCGGTTCCCTCGGGCGCCTCGATTGCCGCGCCGTTGGCAAAGGCCAGCAGTGAAAAGCCGCAGCCGTGGCTTTTCACCGCCTCGGTGACAAACCGCTCGGCACCGTCACGCGCCTTGAGCGGCGCGTCCTTCAAGGAGGCGCCGGGCGGCGGCCCGCCCGACCAGGCCTCGCGGTCGGGGGTGGAGAGCGGCGTTAAGTAAACCGACGGCGTCGACAGCCGCCCGCCATTGATCATGCGCTTGGCGAATTCGGTTTCGCCAGCCAGCGCCAGCACTGCCTGCCGCAGCCGCGCGTCCTGCTTCGACGCCGGCGCCATGAAGTCGGTGGAGCGCGTCGATTCCCGGATGTTCTCGTCGGCAGCCTGGCTGCGCTCGACATCGTAGCTCGCCAGCAGCGTCTCGGGCGACTGCCCGGCGAGCACACGCGCCAGTTTCCAGCCGAGGTTCTCGGCGTCCTCAAGCCCGGAGTTGGCGCCGCGCGCGCCGAACGGCGACACCTGGTGCGCGGCATCGCCGGCGAAGATCACCCGGTCATGGATGAATCGCGCCATGCGCCGGCACTGGAATTTGTAGATCGAGATCCATTCGAATTCGAAGTCATTGTGGCCGAGCATCCGCGCGATCCGCGGCCGGACGTTTTCCGGCAACCGCTCGACCGCGGCATCGGCGTCGCGGCTGAGTTGCAGGTCGATGCGCCAGACATCGTCGGGCTGCTTGTGCAACAGCGCCGACCTTCCGGCGTGGAACGGCGGATCGAACCAGAACCAGCGCTCGGTGGGAAACGCCGCGGTCATCCTGACGTCGGCGATCAAGAACTGGTCTTCGAACACCTTGCCCTGGAAATCGGCACCGACCATGGCGCGCAGCGACGAGCGCGCGCCATCGCAGGCAACGACATATGTCGCACTGATGCGATAGGGCCCGTCCGGGGTTTCGACCTCGAGCACAACGTGATCGTTGCGTTGCTCGAGTTTCGCTACCTTGTTGCGCCAGCGCAGATCGATCTCGGGCAATTGCCCCACGCGATCGACCAGATAGGCCTCGGCGTAATATTGCTGCAGGTTGATGAAGGCGGGCATCTTGTGCCCGTCCTCGGCCAGGAGGTTGAACTGGTAGAGCTGGGCTTCGCCGTGGAAAATCCTGCCGACGCTCCAGACCACGCCCTTGTCGACCATGCGCGATCCAACCCCGAGCCGGTCCCAGAACTCCAGCGAGCGCTTGGAGAAGCAGATGGCGCGGGAGCCGTCGCCGATCCGGTCGGCATCGTCGAGCAGCAGCACCGACTGGCCGCGCTGCGCCAGATCGATCGTCAGCGACAGCCCGACCGGCCCGGCGCCGACCACCACCACCGGATGATGCGCCGGACGCGATCCAACCCGATCCTGGTCGGGATGGCGGCGATAGCCGAACCGGGCGGCGGGCTTAAGCGCCATGATCAGCCCCGCGCTCGGATGCGGATCGGAACGGCTCTGGCCAAGGGGTCGCGCTCCCTCTAAGATAGTCTCACTTGCAACTATCTAAACGCCGGCTGGGCGCCGGCGTCAACCCACATTGGAGAGGTCCTTGGCCAAGCTCGACCTTTTCAGGTTCGTGCCGTTCCGGCTGAACCGGCTGGCGGCCGAAGTCAGTACCGCGCTGTCCAGCGAGTATCGCGAGCGCCATGGCCTGGACATTCCGGAGTGGCGGGTGCTGGCCACGCTGGGTTTCCGCCATGAGCCGTGCAGCGCGCAATACATCGCCCATTGCACCCGGACCCACAAATCCACCATCAGCCGCGCGGTCACGGCACTTTTGGAAAGGCAGTTGATCGAGCGGGTGGAGAACGCCGACGACCGGCGCGAATTCGCGCTGGCAATGACGCGCAAGGGACAGGCACTGTATGAGGAACTGATCCCGCGCTTGCTGCGCAAGGAACAGCAGATCCTGTCCTGCCTCTCGGCGCAGGAACGCCGGGATTTTGCCGCGGCCCTTGGCAAGATCGAACGGCATCTCGACCTGGTGCAGGCGGCAAGGGATATCGAGGCGGAGGCGTATTAGCGTTTGCAGCTACGCGAACGAGCGCGACGGTGGGCGGTGCAGCGCGTAGGCATCGCAAGCCTCGCTGGCGCGGGGGTAGATCTCGCGGACCAGCGGGTCGTGTCCGGGAATCACCCGGTCGGGATGGCCGGCCAGCCGCTCGACGATGGCCCAGCCCTCGAACATGTCGCCGAGATTGTAGAGGATCGGAAACGGGCTGCGGCGATGGAGATTGCCGTAGTAATGCGCGGCGTCCGACGCCAGCACCACCGGACCGCGCGCGGTCGGCACCCGCACCACCTGCAGCCCATCGGAATGGCCGCCGACCCGGTGCAGCGTCACGCCGGGCGCGACCTCGCCATCACCATCATGAAACGTGACCCGCTCGCCATAGACGTGACGCACCATCAGCGTGACGTCTTCCGCCGAAAACGGATGCCGCAAGGTGCCATGGCACATGCAGCGGCCGGTGGCGTAATGCATCTCGCGGTCCTGCAGATGAAACCGCGCGTTCGGGAAGCGATCGAGATTGCCGGCATGATCGTAATGCAGATGGGTGATGACAACGTTCTTGATGTCGTCGGCATTGACGCCAAAGGCCTTGAGCGCATCGACCGGATTGAGGGTGAGCTTGCGGCTGCGTTCCTGCGCCGCGGCCGCGTTGAAGCCGGTGTCGACCAGGATGTCGCCGCCGGCGCCCCGGATCAGCCAGACGAAATAATCGAGGTCTGCGGCTGACGTCTCATGCGGATCCGGCTGAAGATAATTCATGTGCGGCGTCCGCTGCGGCATGGTGGCATAGCGGATGGCATAGATTTCGTAATTGTCGCCCATCGGTTTCATCTCCCCATGCGGATTGCGCCCGTTGGCGCAGCAAGCCATCGCGATCCGCAAAGGTCAAACCGCGAGGCGGCACCGTTGCGACGGAAACCGCCAGGGCGATCCGTTGGATTCAAGGGATGGAAGTTTTCTTACCCGTCGGGGATGATGGCGGCCTGGAATCCCCGACCGATTATCGCGGTCGGAGTGTGATGAACATCACAGTGAAGCTGCTCATTTCGGATCACAGTGATGGCCATTGGAACCGGGCAATTCGTTGCCCGCCCTGCCCTCATTCAGATGGGAGTCGACCATGACGATTCGGCGGAAACATTTCAGCAGAGCCCTTACCGCGGCGCTTTTGACCGGCGGCATCCTGACGGCCGCGGTGTGCCGGCCGGCGCTGGCCGAGGACCTTTCGGCCCAGCAGATTCTCGACGGCCTGAAGGTGCAGAAAACCCGCAGCCTCAGTCTGCCCGAGCGACCGGCGATGAGCCCGGACGACCGGGCGTTCATCAACCGGGTTCGCGGCCAGAGCCGTTCCCTGTCGTTCGAGGATCGCGAGCATATGGCCGCCATCGCACCGACGCGGCCGAAAGTCGATCTGGACATCAACTTCGACTACAATTCCGCGGCCGTGACGCCGAAGGCCGAGCCGCAGCTGAACAGTCTCGGCAAGGCATTGACCAGCAGCGAACTGGCGGGATCGGTCTTCATGGTCGGAGGCCACACCGACGCCAAGGGCAGCGACGGATATAACCAGACGCTGTCGGAACGCCGGGCCGAAACCGTCCGGCGTTTTCTGATGGACAACTATCACATTCCGGCGGCCAACCTCGTCACTGCCGGCTATGGCAAAAAGGGCATGAAGAATACCGCCGATCCGTATGCCGCGGAAAACCGTCGGGTCGAAATCGTCAACATGGCCGAGCGTGAACAGGCCTCGCAATGATCGCGACGCGCGAGCGGCATTTGCTGCAGTGACCTGCGCAGTTCGACCGCTTCCGAACCGGATCCGCCACCCGGCCGGTCCGGTTTGTCACGGCTTCGTCGCCAAATGCTTGCAGGTCCAAGCGCGCTCAATTGTCGCGGTGATTTAAGGATTTAACAGCAGTTGACACCGGCGTCCGGCCCGGTTTGATAATGCGGATTGCGTAGAGTAAGGTCGCCGCGGCGCGAGCTGGGATCGGCGCCCCATGGCCTGGACCGGCGTCGAATGAAAATCCGCTTAGCATTGCTGTTTACGGTGATTATGTCGGTTGCGCCGGTTGTCTCGGTGGCCGCGGAAAACCGCGGCGACAGGATCGCGCTGATCGTCGGCAACGCGAAATATCCCGATGCCGAAGCGCCGTTGAAGGAACCCATCAACGATACCCGCGACGTCGCCGCCGAACTCAAGCGCGATGGCTTCGACGTCGATGTCGGAGAAAACCTGTCGGGCGATGCGATGCGTCGCGCGCTGGACAAGCTTTACGGAAAGATCAAGCCGGGCGCCGTCGTGCTGGTTTTCTTCAGCGGCTTCGGGATTCAGTCGGGCCGCCAGAGTTACATGATCCCGGTCGATGCACAGATCTGGACCGAGCCGGACGTTCGCCGTGACGGCTTCAGCCTCGAGACCATCCTGGGCGAAATCAACAGCCGTGGTGCCGGCGTCAAGATCGCGCTGCTCGACGCGTCCAGGCGCAATCCGTTCGAGCGCCGGTTCCGTAGTTTCTCGGCGGGCCTCGCGCCGGTGATCGCGCCGAGCGGGACGCTGGTGATGTATTCGGCGGCGCTGAGCTCGGTGGTCAGCGACAGCGGCAGCGACCACAGCCTGTTCATCGGCGAACTGCTCAAGGAAGTTCGCGTTCCCGACCTGATGGCCGAGGAGGCGCTCAACCGTACCCGCGTCGGCGTCACCCGTGCATCGAAGGGCGAGCAGGTGCCGTGGATTTCGTCCTCGCTGGCGGAGGACTTTTCCTTCAGTCCGGCTGGTGCCGGCCCGCGCCCGCAGACAACACCGCCCGTTGTGCCCCCGGTCGTAATCGCCAAGCCCACGACTCCAACGCCGGTTCCGCCGCCGCCTCCCCCGCCGCCGCGCGAGGAAGCCAGCAAGCCATTGCCGCCGGTCGCGCCGCCACCCCCGGCGCCGCCACCTCCGGCGCCGCCGAAACAGGAGGCCACGCAGCCGCCCGCGCCACCACCGCCGCCAAAGCAGGCAGTCACGCAGCCGCCCGCGCCACCGCCGCCGCCTAAGCAGGAAGCCACCCAGCCACCACAGCCGCCTAAACAGGAGGCCGTGCAGCCGCCCGCTACGCCGCCGAGCGGCACGGATGATGAAAAGACCGTGCTCGCACTTGCCAATGACCCGACCATCAAGGCGTTGAGCAACCGGCTCGACAGCAACCCCGATGACGCCAACGCGCTCTATCGGCGCGGCCAGGTCTATGCCAGCAAGGGCGCCTATTCCCTTGCCATCAAGGATTTCGACGAGACCCTCCGCCTCAACCCCAAGGACGTGGAGGCCTTCAACAACCGCTGCTGGACCCGCGCCGTGATCGGCGATCTGCCGGGGGCACTGAAAGACTGCAACGAGGCGCTTCGGCTGCGACCCAATTTCGTCGATGCCCTCGACAGCCGGGGCCTCGTCAACCTGAAGAGCGGGCAGACCAAGAACGCCATCGCGGATTTCGACGCGGCGCTGAAGATCAACCCGCGCCTGACGTCCTCGCTGTACGGACGCGGGCTCGCCAAGCAGCGCAACGGCGCCGCGGCCGAAGGCGATCTCGATATTACCAACGCCAAGGCGATGGACCCGAATATTGTCAAGGAATTTCAAGGCTACGGTGTGCGTTAGCGGCGTTTTTCCGTATTGACGGCGCGCCCGGCGTTTGAACTTCGGACGCTTGGAAAACGACCAAAGGCAGCGACGACCAGATCCGAACGGGGAACAACCCGGTTGATTGGCTGGACGATAATAGGACCTTGCATCTCGCAACTGAAGGATACGACCATGACAGGCAGAAATCTGAAAGCGATTGGAAATCTGAAAGCACTGGGCGCCATCCTCGCCGTCGGAGCCGCGCTGTCGGTGACCGCGGGTACGGCGTTCGCCGGCGACGACGTCGTCACCGCGGATCAGATCCTCCACGCGCTGGCACCCAAGAAGCCGCTCACCCGCAGCCTCTCGATGGCACCTCCCGCCGATCCGACGGCGACTGCCGCGGAGGGCAAATTTGTCGATAGCCTGCGTAACCGCGCCACCCGGTCGCTGTCGATCGGCGAGCGCGAGGAAATCGCGACCATTGCGAAAGACAAGCCGAACATCGACCTCGAGATCACCTTCGATTACAATTCCGCCAATATCAGCACCAAGGCGCAGAACGCAGTGCAGGCGCTCGGCAAGGCGCTGAGCAGCGATGAGCTGAAGGGCTCGACCTTTATCGTCGCCGGCCACACCGACGCGATCGGTGGCGAGTCCTACAACCAGGACCTGTCGGAACGCCGGGCCGATTCCATCAAGCACTACCTGGTCGACAAGTTCGGCATTGCCGGTACCGACCTGGTCACGGTCGGATACGGCAAGAGCAAGCCGAAGGATCCGACCAAGCCGATGGACCCGGCAAACCGTCGCGTTCAGGTCGTCAACATGGCCAACAAGACCACCGCGTCCAAGTGAAGTGCGTTTCGATGACGCATGACGTTATTGCCCGATATTGATGCCACGGCGTTCCGCGTCCCGCGGAGCGCCGTTTGTCTTGTGGATTGACATAAGCCCGCCGGGGAGCCTTATTGAAATGCCTCCGGCTCCGCACCGGACGACTTGTCTCGTGCCGTGCTATCTTTTTGTTTGAGCATGATTTTTTAGCAAAACCGATTTCCACTTTTCAGGACCATGCGCTAGATTGAAGTACCTGTCGCCGCACCGATCGATGCCCGTGGTGCCATACCAATTCTGATCCGGATCGATCCCGCCATGACGGCTCTGCTTTCTGTCATCCGGCCTGTTGCAACGCTCGCGCTGGCAACCGGCATCGTTGCCGGCAGCCTCGGCGTCCAGCCGCCGCACGCCGAGGAAGCCGGCGGCGCGCTGGTCATCGTCGCCAAGGCAACCAAGGCCTGCTTTTCCGACGTGGTCAGGGGGACCGGGTTCTTCGTGCCGCGCCGCGAGGCGCTGGTGAACGTCGATACCGAAGGCTCCAGGGTCTCCGAAGTTCTGGTCCGCGAAGGCGATCTGGTCACCGAGAACCAGGAATTGGCTCGCCTGACCCCGCCCTCGGCGCCGGGCACCGCCAAACCGCCGCCGGTTTCATTGCGGGCGCCGGCCGCCGGGATGGTAATCCAGATCAGCACCATCGTCGGCGCTCCGGCGTCGCCGCAGGCGCCGCCCATGTTTCATATTTCGATCAACAATGAAATCGAGCTCGATGCCGAAATCCCGGCCATCCATCTCCTGAAGCTCAATCCGGGCGCGACCGCGCGGATCACCCGGGACGATGCGTCCGAACTGGCCGCGCGCGTCAGGCTGGTGTCGCCGGAAATCGACCGCAGAACCCAGCTCGGTCATGTCCGGCTTTCGGTCAACAGCAACCCGTCGCTCAAGGTCGGTATCTTCGCCCGCGCCAACATCGACGCCAAGCGCAGTTGCGACGGCGTGGCGGTGCCACGGGCCGCCATCGACCACCTGACGATTCAGGTGGTGAAGGGAAACACGGTGGAGACCCGCAGGGTCAGGGTCGGGCTGGTGTCCGACAATTCGATCGAGATTCTCGATGGCGTGAGCGAGGGTGAAATCGTCGTGGCCGACGCCGGCACGTCGCTGCATGATGGCGACCGGATCAAGACGATGTTCGCCGACGAACTGGAAAAAACGCGGGTACGGTAATGGCACTGAATATTTCAGCCTGGTCGATCCGCCACCCGCTGCCATCGGTCGTATTCTCGATCATCCTCCTGGTGCTCGGCTGGATCAGTTTCACCAAACTCGCCATCACGCGCCTGCCCAGCGCCGATATCCCGGTGATCTCGGTGGCGGTGTCGCAATTCGGGGCGGCGCCGGCCGAACTGGAAGCCCAGGTCACCAAGACCATCGAGGACGGCGTCTCCGGCGTCGAAGGCGTGCGGCACATTTCATCTTCCATCACCGACGGTCTGTCGCTGACTACGATCCAGTTTGCGCTCGAAACCAACACCGACCGCGCGCTCAATGACGTCAAGGACGCCGTCACCCGGGTGCGCGCCAACCTGCCGCAAAACGTTAACGAGCCGCTGATCCAGCGCGTCGACGTGATCGGGCTCCCGATCGTCACCTACGCCGCGATCTCGCCCGGCAAGACCCCCGAGCAGCTGTCCTATTTCGTCGACGACGTGGTCAAGCGCGCGCTGCAGGGCGTGCGCAACGTCGCCCAGGTCGAGCGCATCGGCGGCGTCGAGCGCGAGATCCTGGTCTCGCTCGATCCGGACCGGCTGCAGGCGGCCGGACTGACCGCGGTGGACGTCAGCCACCGGCTGCGCGGCACCAATGTCGACCTCGCCGGCGGCCGCGCCGAAATCGGCAAGAACGACCAGGCGATCCGGACCCTGGCCGGTGCCAAGACGCTGAACGATCTCGCCGGCACCATGATCAGCCTGCCGGCCGGCGGCGAGGTTCGGCTTGACGACCTCGGCACCGTAACCGATACGATCGCCGATCGCCGCACCTTCGCCCGTTTCAACGGCGAGCCGGTGGTGGCGCTCGGCATCAAGCGCTCCAAGGGCGCCAGCGACGTGGTGGTTGCCGCCGCAGTGCAGAAGCGCATCGACGCACTCAAGGTGGCCTATCCCGACGTTGATCTGAAACTGATCGATACCTCGGTGGATTTCACCAAAGGCAACTACGAGGCGGCGATCTCGACCTTGTTCGAGGGCGCGGCGCTGGCGGTCATCATCGTCTTCCTGTTCCTGCGCGACATCCGCGCCACCGTGATCGCCGCGATCTCGCTGCCGCTGTCGATCTTTCCGGCGTTCTGGGCGATGGACATCCTGGGCTTCTCGCTCAATCTCGTCAGTTTCCTCGCCATCACGCTGTCAACCGGCATCCTGGTCGACGACGCCATCGTCGAGATCGAGAACATCGTGCGCCATATGCGGATGGGCAAATCGCCCTATCGCGCGGCGCTGGAGGCCGCCGACGAAATCGGGCTCGCCGTGGTCGCGATCAGCCTCACCATCATCGCCATCTTCGCGCCTGCCAGCTTCATGTCCGGCATCGCCGGGCAGTTCTTCAAGCAGTTCGGCATCACCGTATCGGTGCAGGTGTTCTTCTCGCTCTTGGCGGCACGGTTTGTCACCCCGGTGCTCGCCGCGTATTTCCTCAAGGATCATCCCCACGACGACCCGCCGCCCGGACGGATCCTGAAGACCTATACGAGGCTGGTGACATGGTCGGTCGACCACTACTTCATGACGGTGCTGGCGGGACTTGCCATCTTTGCCCTGTCGATCTGGAGCATCCATCTCTTGCCGCAGGGCTTCCTGCCGGCGCAGGACACCGCGCGATCGCTGCTGGCCATGGAACTGCCGCCGGGCACGCAACTCGCATTCACCGAAAAGACCACCGAGCAGATCGTCGCCATGCTGCGCACGCGACCGGAGGTTAAGAGCGTGTTCGTCGACGGCGGCCGGGTGCCGCCGGGTACTTTCGAAGTCCGGCGCGCCGCGCTGATCATCAACTACACGCCGAAGACCGAGCGCAAGATTACCCAGCGTGAGCTCGAACTCGCGATCAGCCAGGAACTCGAGAACGTTCCCGATATCCGATTCTGGTTCCTGGACGAGAACGGCCTACGCGCCATCTCGCTGGTCGTCACCGGCCCGGACATCGGCATCGTCGGCACGGTGGCCAGCGAATTGGCGACACAGATGAAGCGGCGGATTCCCATCATCGCCAACGTGATTTCGGAGACTTCGCTCGACCGTCCCGAACTGCGCATCCAGCCGCGCGCGGACCTCGCGGCGCGGCTCGGCGTTTCCACCGAGGGCCTGTCGGAGACTGTCAGGGTGGCGACCATCGGCGACGTCGGTCCGGCGCTGGCCAAATTCGACGCCGGCGACCGCCAGGTGCCGATCCGGGTCCAGCTCGAGGACGCGGCGCGTGCCAATCTGCAGGTGCTGGAGCAATTGCGGGTGCCGCTGGGCGGCGGCCGTGGCGGCGTGCCGCTGTCCGTCGTCGCCGACATCAAGCTCGACCAGGGCCCGACCAGCATAAACCGCTACGACCGCGAACGTCAGGCCACGGTGGCGGCTGACCTGGTCGGCAGCGCGGCGCTCGGCGACGCCACCAAGAGGATCTACGAACTGCCGGTCATGAAGAGCCTGCCGAAGGGCGTGCGGGTGTCGCCATCGGGAGACGCCGAGAGCCTCAACGAACTCTCGGAAGGCTTTGCCACCGCGATCAGCGCCGGCCTGATGATGGTCTACGCCGTGCTGGTATTGCTGTTCGGAACCTTCCTGCAACCGATCACCATCCTGTTCTCGCTGCCGTTGTCGATCGGCGGCGCCATCATGGCGCTGCTACTGACCGGCAAGCAGCTCACCACCCCGGTGTGGATCGGCATCCTGATGCTGATGGGCATCGTTACCAAGAACGCCATCATGCTGGTCGAATTCGCGGTGGAATCGATCCGCGAAGGCAATCCGCGGCACGAGGCGATCATCGACGCCGGTATGAAGCGGGCGCGGCCGATCGTCATGACCACCGTCGCCATGGCTGCGGGCATGATGCCGAGTGCGCTCGCGTTCGGCGCCGGCGGCGAATTCCGTTCGCCGATGGCGCTTGCGGTGATCGGCGGCCTGATATTCTCCACCGTGCTGTCGCTGATCTTTGTGCCGGCGATGTTCATGATGATGGACGACCTTGGCCAGTTGATCTGGCGCTTTGGCAAGCGCCTGCTGGCCACGACCGGCGAGGGCGAACATCCGGCCGGTGACGCCCACGGGGCTGCGCCGCCGCTTCCGCCCGCGCCCGAGCACAAATAGCGCAAACGGAACGTTTCACGTTTCCAGAACGGCGCGGGTCCAGTCGCTTCGGTAAGCTGACAGGCCGCTGGCGGTAGCAGGCGGCACCGCATTCAGCGACGGCGGATGGAAGTGGCGCGGTGGCCATTGGGCCAGCAGTGCGGCTCCGCGCGCCGTCCCCGCCGCATCGGCCCCGGCGTACACCTGCTGCGACGGACGAAGCGCGGCAAGCAAGGCGCCGTAGGCAAGGTTGGTGGCGAAGCTTCCCTCGACGATCAGATCTCCGGACACCACGCCGAGACGCGTCAGCATCAGATCGGTCATCAGCGCGAGATAGAGGGTCGCCAGCGCCGGCCGATCGGCCGGCGCCGTTTGCCCGCGAATTTCACCTTTGCGGTGCGGGAACGGTCCGCCCTGCCTGGCAAGGCACGGCAGCGCCATGGCACCGGATGCAATGACGCGCGCGAGCGAGGCTGAGTCGGGGCTGGCGGGCGCGCCCGCGATGCTGGCGTATTCGCGCCCACCCATGAAGCGTGCGGTAGCGACGGGGCGCCCCTCGATGTCGACATTGGCGAGCGTATCGTCCGCCGGATCGAGCTTGTCGAGACCGAGACCCGGAGCCATCAGGATCACCCATGTTCCAGTCGAGACGATCGTGAACGGCGCCTGGCGCGAGGCCAGATGGGGCAACAGCGATGCGTTGGAGTCATGGACGCCGCAGAGAACCCCGACGCCGCTTGCAAGGCCCGTCGCTGCGGCGATGGCCGGCTTGATCGCGGCCAATCGCCGATAGGCCGGTTGCAACGGCGGCATTCGTTCGACGAGATCGAGCGCCGCCACCATGCTGGAAGCCTTTCCCGCGAGCGGCGCCCAGAGATCGGAATGCGCGCCAAGCGAGGTGACTTCGCTGGCCGCGACCCCACTCAGTCGCCATGCCCAATACTGCGGATAGGCCAGCACATGCTTGACCCGGGCAAAGTCCGCGGGGAGGCGCTGCCTCTGCCAGGCCAATTGCCGGCCGAGGTTCAGGCCCGCC
This sequence comes from uncultured Alphaproteobacteria bacterium, assembly GCA_963710235.1. Taxonomy (GTDB): domain Bacteria; phylum Pseudomonadota; class Alphaproteobacteria; order Rhizobiales; family Xanthobacteraceae; genus Bradyrhizobium. The sequence goes on along the minus strand of CAVPZI010000003.1, from coordinate 112,811 downwards.
GGCAGGGCCGGGGAAAACGTCTGCGAAAACGGCGGGCGCAGCGACGCGTAAAGCGGTTCGATTTCTTCAACGCCGGCGAACTCATAATCCATCACCGGCAGAACAAGGCCGGCCTCATCGACCAGCGCGGCCGCACAGCCATGCGTGGTCGGCACGACGACGTCGATCTTGTTGGCCTTGTTGGCTTCCGCCAGGGCCTGAAGCAGAAACTGCCATATCTTCTCGACGTCCGCATGGGGATAGGGCGGCGAGGCCACGACGCCATTGGGCATCGTGCGCTCCCACTGCAGCGAGCCATCGTCCGCGAATGTCGCGACCTTCACATTGGTCTTGCCGATGTCGAGTACCGCGGTGATGTCGCCCATTGCCGAGTTCCCCGGGGACGGCTCGATCTATGGCAGATGAAACACCTCTGCGAGCGGGACCGCAACCGGTGACCCATCGGGATTGGCGCGCATGATATCCTTCATGTGTGCCCACCAGCGCCGCATCACCGGATGCTCCGGCAGCGTTGCCATGCCGTGGTCGTCGCGGCGCTCCAGATAGGCGAACAGGGTCGAACTCTCATGATCCAGATGAATCGAATAATTGCTGACCCCGGCCTCGCCGAGCAGGCGTGCGAGCTCGGGCCAGATGGCATCGTGGCGCCGGCGATATTCCGCCGCGCATCCCGGATTGAGAAACATCTTGAAGGCGTAGCGTTCGGTCATGCCGGATGCCGCAGCACCGGCCTCTTCAAGCAAGAGGCCGGCGCAATTTGCGTTCAAAAATCAAAGTCCTTGATGTTGTCCTTGCTGAAGATGAACGGCGATCCGAGCAGAATTTCGCTGCCGTTGATGACGTTCAGCTTGCCGAGTTTGCCGGCCTCGACGGAGGTGGCGCCGGGTTTCAGCTTGCCGTCGACGACCGCGCGCATCACGTAGGTCGCGGCATAACCCAGATCGACCGGATTCCACAGCACCACGGACTTGACGCAGCCGGCGTTGACGTAGGGCTTCATCGCGTTCGGCGTGGCGAGGCCGACGACGGACACCTTGCCGCACAGATTCGCCTTGGTGACCGCTTCCGCCGAGGCCGGCGTGGCGACCGACGTCATGCCGAACAGGCCCGACAGTTTGTCGCCGTGCTTGTTGATCAGGGTCGTCGCCTGATTGAACGACAGCACATTGTCTTCCTGCGCTTCCACCGTTTCCAGCCATTTCAGCTTCGGATGGCACTTGGCGGCATACGCCGACATTTCGGAAATCCAGCGCGCCTGATTGGGCGTGGTAAACGTGCTGGTGACGATGGCAAAGCCCTTGTCCTCGCCGACTTCCTTGACCATCGAATCGACCATCGCCTTGGCGATGCCGTTGAACTGCGCCTGGTTGACGAACCACTGCCGGGCGTCCGGTTGCGAGTTCGCATCGTATCCGACGACGTGAATGCCCTTCGACAGGGCTTTCTTCAGGACCGGAGCGATCGCCACCGGATCGTTGGCGGCGAACAGGATGCCGTCGACGCCGCGGGTGATGTAGTTGTCGATGAACTTGATCTGCTCGTCGATCTTGGCCTCTGTCGGTCCGTCGGTGGTCACCTTGACACTACCGAGCTCCTTGGCGGCATCCTGCATGCCCTTGCTGGTGGCGTTGAAGTAGCCGATGCCGATCAGTTTCGGCACGTCCACCAGGGTGATCGGCTTGCCCGCCTTGTCCTGCGCGCCGGCCGGCTGGCCGCCGTCATACGGTTTTGCCGCCGCCGGGGTCGCCGGACCGGCATCGCAGGCCAGCGGACTGGTCGGAAGATCGTCGCCGCCATCCCATTTGTCGGCTGCCCGGACCGGGGCGTTCGCCAGTGCCACGCCCAGGATCGCGAGCGCGGCCGTCGTCATCGTCTTATGTTTCATTTTCGTTTCCTCCCTAAAACGCCGCGTTGCGGCCATCACTCCATCAGCCCGCCACCTCGCGACGTCCGTGGAGAGAACTTGCAATCAGCGTCGACACGATCAAGACCGCGCCGATGACGATAATCGTTGCGTCACCCTTGACGCCGGTCAATGCCAGACCGTTCTTCAAAAGCTGGATCATCACCAGACCGACCACCGTTCCCCAGATCGTTCCGGCCCCGCCGAAAATGCTGGTACCACCCAGCACGACCGCGGCGATGACATCGAGTTCGTAACCGGTTCCCATGTCCGAGCGGGTGGTGGTCACGCGCGAGACCAGCACCCAGGCCGATACGCCCGCGGCCAGCCCGGACAGCGTGTAGACCAGCAGCTTGACGCGATCGACGGGCAAGCCGGAAAAACGCGCGGCCGTCTCGTTGTTGCCGATCGCATACAGCATCCGGCCGAAAGTGGTGCGGTCGAGGACGATGCCGGTCACGACGATCCCCGCCAGCAGGATCCACAACTGGGCCGGCACCCCGAGCAATTCGCCTTGCCCGGTGAAGAAGAACCATTCCGGATAGTTGCGCACCGAGCGCGCCTGGCTGATGCCTTCCGCGAGGCCTCGATAGAGCGCCAGCGTCGCGATGGTCATGATCAGCGGCGGCACCCGCACGCGCGTGATGAACAATCCGTTGACAAAGCCTGCGACGCCACCGACTCCGATCGCGAATACGATGGCCAGCGGCAACGGAAAGCCGAGGTTCTTCCAGGAGTAACCAAGCATGATCGCGCACAGCCCGACGATCGATCCGACCGACAGGTCGATGCCACCGGTGATGATGATGAACGTCATCGGCAAGGCAAGAAGACCGACTTCGGTCATCAGGCGGCCCTGGTTCAACAGGTTGTCAACGGTCAGGAATCGCTCGCTGAACAGGCCGAGGATCGCCAGCGCGACGACGAGAATCGCCGCCAGCAGGGTCTCGTGGCGGATCAGCCAGCGCGGCGCGGCACGTCTGATGTCGGGAGCGAGAACCGCCATGCCGCTATCCTCCCTGGCGGCGACGGCGCCGCAGGATGTCGGCGACAACCGTCACCAGGATCAGGATGCCCTGCACCGCATGAATCCAGTACGGTGACACGTTGATGAAGACCAGCGCGCTGGCGATTTCGGCGATCAGGATCGCGGCAAGGGTCGACCCGACCACGGTCCCGACGCCGCCGAGAATACTGACGCCGCCGACCACCGCGGCGGTGATGACCGTCAGTTCCAGGTTGGGCGGCACCGTCGACTGGATGACCTTGAGCTGGGTCGCGAACAATAGTGCGGCGATGCCGGCAAAAAAGCCGTGCAGCGCGAATACCATCAGAACGGTGCGGCGCGGCGAGACGCCGCAAAGCCGCGCGGCTTCGGCATTGCCGCCGGTCGCATAGATAGCGCGGCCGCGCGCCGAATAGCGCATCCAGAACGCGGCCAGGATCGTTGCCGTCGCCATGATCAGCACCGGCATCGGCAGGAATCCGAACAACACGATATCGGCAAGATGGAAGCTTTGCGGCAGGTCGGTGATCCATCGGCCACCGGTGACGCTGATCAGGCCGCCCTTGAGGATCGACAACATTCCAAGCGTCACCACGATGGACGGAATCCGCAAGTAGGCGATCACAGCACCCTGCAGCAGCATGACCAGGATACCGACCACGAGCGGCGCCAGCCAGACCACCACGATCGGCACCCCCGCCACCGCGAGCGATCCGCTGATGGTGGCGAGAACGCCGATCAGGGAACCGACGGAGATGTCGATATTGCCGGATACGATCACCATCGACATGCCGACCGCCGCCACGGCGATGTAGGCGTTGCCGAGCACGATGTCGGAGAGGTTGCGCGTCGCGAGGAAGCGCGGATTATCGAGACCGACCAGAATCGCAACGGCTAATGATCGCGAAGGCCAGCAATGCCTCCTGGGAGGCGAACATGCGAAGCGCGCCGCCCTCCCCGATCCGTCGTTGCGTGACCACCAGGGTGCTCATGCCGCCCTCCCGGCATCGGCGCCCTGGCTGCCCATCATGGCCGCGCCGACCGACCTCGGGCGTCGCGTCGGCGCGCGCGAACTCGGCGACGAGGCGTCCCTCGCGCATCACCAGGACGCGGTCGCTCATGCCCAGTACCTCGGGCAATTCGCTCGAAATCATCAGGATGGCCAGTCCTTGTGCTGCGAGTTCACTCATCAGCCGGTGAATTTCGGCTTTGGCGCCCACGTCGATGCCGCGGGTCGGCTCATCGAGAATCAACAGCTTCGGCTGGTTGGCGAGCCACTTGCCAAGGACGATCTTCTGCTGGTTGCCGCCCGACAATCGGCCGACGACCTGATCGAGCGAACCCGCCCTGACGCGAAAGCGCGCGATGCCCTGCTCCGCCAACCGGGCCTCTGCCGCCGAATCGATGAAGCCGGCGCGCGCCACCCTGGCGAGAGAGGCGAGCGAAAAATTCTCGCGCACGTTCATGGGGCGAACCAGACCCTGGGTGCCGCGATCTTCCGGGACATAGGCCATGCCAAGCGATCGCGCGCGGCCGGGCGAACGGATCACGACCTTCTCGCCCGAAATCAGGATCGCGCCGGATTCGGCGGGCGTGATGCCAAAGATCGTCTGCGCCAGTTCGCTGCGCCCGGAGCCGACGAGCCCCGCGAGGCCGACGATTTCACCGGCCCGCACGGTCAGGCTGACACCCTTGGTCAGCGGCCGCCGCACCAGATCACGCACCTCCAGCACCGGCGCGCCGATCGCTGCGGCAACCTTGGGAAACAGGCTCTCGATCTTGCGTCCCACCATCATCTGGACCAGTTCCGCGGACGACGTCTCCGCGACACGCCGGCTGCCGACCTGCGCGCCGTCGCGCAACACCGTCACCCGGTCCGCCAGTTGAAAGATCTCGTCCATGCGGTGGCTGATGTAGATGATGCCGACGCCGCGCGACTTGAGACGCCGCACGATGTCGAACAGCCGGGTCACGTCGTATTCGGTCAGCGCGGCGGTCGGTTCGTCCATGATCAACAGCCGCGCATCCTGCGACAGCGCGCGCAGGATTTCGACGCGCTGGCGATTGCCGACGGTAAGGTCGCCGACGATCCGGCCCGGCGCCAGATCGAAGATCTCGAGCGAAGCCAGCAAGGCCTCGGTCCTTTTGGTCATCGCCTTCCAGTCGAGGCGGCCACCGCGGCCGCGCGGCGCATGGCCCATGAAGACATTCTCGGCGACGGTCAAATCCGGAAACAGCAAAAGTTCCTGGTAGATCGTCGCAATCCCGGCGCGCCGCGCATCGTCCGGCCGATCGAACCGCAGCGGCCGCCCGTCGACCTCGATCGCCCCCGCGTCGGGCTGGTAGACGCCGGAGATGATCTTGATCAGCGTGGATTTTCCGGCGCCGTTTTCACCCAGCAGCGCGTGCACCTCGCCCGGCGCGACCTCGAAGGATACGCCTGACAGGGCGCGAACGCCGGGAAACGATTTTTCGATGCCGGACACCGCCAGTAACGGCACTGCGGGACCACCGTCGTCCCCGAGCGCGTGTGCGGCGGCGCTCATGCGGCCGCTACCTTGTCGGAGCTTTCGTCGCAAACCATCACTTGTACGCCCGCCTCGCGGAGCATCTCGATCGCCTGCTGCGGCGCGCCGGCGTCGGTGATCAAGGTCGAAATGCGCGACAGCGGACAAACCACCAGGCTGCCGCGCGGCGTGAATTTGGAACTGTCGGCGAGCACCACCAGCTTTTCGGCACGCTTGAGCAGCTTGGTCTCGGCGCGGGCGATCAGCGGATCGCCTTCGATCACGCCCAGCGGGCCGATCGAAATCGCGCTCATGAACATCCGCGAGGCGGAATAGTGCTGGATCGCGTCTTCCTCGAACGGCGAGACGATCAGTTTCTGTTCCCGATAGACTTCGCCACCGGGCAACGCGACGCGACATTTCGAATCGTGAATCAACGTCTCGGCGAGCGGATAGGAATTGGTCAGGACCTTGAGGCGCCGCTGCGCGCAGGAATTCGCCCATCTCGAAGGTGGTGGTTCCGCCGTTGATGATGATGGCATCGCCATCGCTGCAAAGTCCGACCGCCACCCGGGCGATCGCCCGCTTGGCGGCGACATTCAGCGTCTTGCTGATCTCGAACGATCGGGTCGCCAGCGCCGGCGCATCACTTGCCGCCAGCTGCGAGCCCGGAATGGCCTCGAGGCCGCCGTGCACGCGCGTCGCCGAACCCAGTTCGGCAAGCCGGGCAAAATCGCGCCGTACCGAGGCTTCGGAGGCGCCGGTGGCCCTGCACACGTCGGCGATGCGCACGAGCGGACGCTCTTTCAGCATCGCCTTGATGACCTGCCAGCGCTCGCGTTCGTGCACGGCCGCGTTCCTCCCGAACGCTCATAACTAGTCATGGTCTTTTCGATCAGTCAACGCGAAACCTTCACGATCAGTCATATCGCGCCGCAATATGCTCGATCCTGATTGACCATGATTGCTTACGACCGTATGGTCCTGCGGCGGACCGCACAATGGAGACAATGGTGCTCAGGAACTCGTCCAAGTTGCTCGCCAATCTTTGGGACGATGCCTACGCGGCGGGCCTGGATGAGCCGGGTCTGTTGCTCTACCGCTCCAACCTGCTCGGCAGCGATCTTCGCATCACCAATTTCGGCGGCGGCAATACGTCGGCCAAGATCGCCATGACCGATCCGCTGACCAAACAACCGGTCACGGTGCTGTGGGTCAAAGGCTCCGGCGGCGACATCGGCTCGATGAAGCGCGACGGCTTCGCCACCCTCTACCTCGACAAGCTGGAGAGCCTGAAAGGCCTCTATCGCGGCCTCGCCCACGAAGACGAGATGGTGGGGCTCTTCAATCACTGCACCTTCGATCTCAACCCGCGCGCGACTTCCATCGACACGCCGCTGCACGGCTTCGTGCCGCACCGCCATGTCGATCATGTTCATGCCGACGCCGTGATCGCGATCGCGGCCTGCGCCAACGCCGAGGAACTGACGCGAAAGGTGTTCGGCGGCAAGCTCGGCTTCCTGCCCTGGCAGCGGCCGGGCTTCGACCTCGGCCTGAAGCTCGGCGAGATGGCGACAAGGCACCCCGAATATGTCGGCGTCGTGCTCGGCGGCCATGGCCTGTTCACCTGGGGCGAGACCTCGAAGGCGGCCTACGAGACCACCTTGCGCATCATCCAGCAGGCCGCCGACTGGCTCGCGGCGAACGAAAAGCAGCCGGCTTTCGGCGGCGCAGCGGGTTGAGCCGGCTGCGGCCGAAAGGCGCCGCGCCGTGGCCGCCGGCTGATGCCGCTGATCCGCGGCAAGATTTCCCGGGATGAACGCAAGGTCGGGCATTTCACCGACGCGCCGGAAGTCCTGGAGTTCGTCAATTCCAACGCGCTCGATGCGCTGGCGCCGCTCGGCACCTCCTGTCCCGATCACTTCCTGCGCACCAAGATCCGCCCGCTGGTGCTGCCCTACGATCCGCAGGGCGACAATATCGATGCGATTGCCGATACTCTCGAAAACCGTCTTGCGGCCTATCGGGACGACTATGCCGCCTATTACCAGCGCTGCAAGCGACCGAATTCGCCGGCCATGCGCGATCCCAACGCGGTGATCTACCTGGTGCCCGGCATCGGCATGATCTCCTTCGCCAGGGACAAGGCGACCGCGCGGATCGCCTCGGAATTCTACGTCAACGCCATCAATGTCATGCGCGGCGCCTCCGGCGTCGGCAGCTATGTCGGCCTGCCCGAGCAGGAAGCCTTCGACATCGAATACTGGCTGCTCGAGGAGGCCAAGCTGCAGCGCATGCCCAAGCCGAAATCGCTGGCCGGCCGGATCGCCTATGTCACCGGCGGCGCCGGCGGCATCGGTGGCGCGGCGGCGCTGCGGCTGCTGGGCGAAGGCGCCTGCGTGGTGCTCGCCGACATCGACCAGCAGGCGCTTGATGAGCGGATCGAAACGCTGGTCGGGAAGTTCGGCCGCGACGGCGCGGTCGGCATCAAGCTCGACGTCACCGACGAGGCTGATGTCATTGCGAGCTTTGATGCCGCTACGCTGGCCTATGGCGGCCTCGATATCGTGGTCTCCAATGCCGGCATCGCCTCGGCCGCGCCGATCGAGGACACCACCCTCGGCCTCTGGCAGAAGAACATGGATGTGCTGGCGACCGGCTATTTCCTGGTCGCGCGCGAAGCGTTCCGGCTGCTGCAGCGGCAGCAATGCGGCGGCGCGATCGTCTTCGTCGCCTCCAAGAACGGCCTCGCCGCCTCGCCGGGCGCCTCGGCCTATTGCGCCGCCAAGGCAGCGGAGATTCATCTGGCGCGCTGCCTGGCGCTCGAAGGCGCGCCGCATGGCATCCGCGTCAATACGGTCAATCCGGACGCGGTGCTGCGCGGCTCGAAAATCTGGGACGGCGAATGGCGCCAGCAGCGGGCCGCCTCCAACAACGTGACCGAAGACGAGCTGGAGGAAGTCTATCGCCAGCGCTCGATGCTGAAGCTCTCGGTGCTGACCGAGGACATCGCCGAGGGCATCTATTTCTTCGCCAGCGACCTCTCCGCCAAGTCCACCGGCAACATCCTCAACGTCGACGCCGGCAACGCGCAGGCCTTCACGCGCTAGTCGTGATCATGACACCTTGTTTGAGCATGTCCTCGGAACCGGTATCCGGATCAGCTGAGGCGAACGTCGGAGTGAAGATGACCGATTTCGCCATCAGCACGGATTTTGTCGCAGCCGAAAACGCCGCGCCGAACGGCCGCGCTGGAGGACGATTACGCGGCGCTGGCGCGCACGCTCGGCCGCCGGCGCATCGATAGCGAGGCCTGGTGAAGGCCGTGATGGCCTTCGGCGTCGCCATGCCGACCTGGGGCGTCGGCACCGGCGGCACGCGCTTTGCGCGCTTTCCCGGCGCCGGCGAGCCGCGCCATCTTTCGACAAGCTCGACGATTGCGCCACCATCCACCAGCTGGTGCGCGCTACGCCGACGGTCTCGCCGCATTTTCCCTGGGACGCGACCGACGATTACGCAGGCCTGCGCGAGACTGCCGCCGCGCGTGGTCTCGGCTTCGACGCGGTGAACTCCAACACCTTCCAGGACCAGCCGGGCCAGGAGCTGTCGTACAAATTCGGCTCGCTTTCGCACGCCGACCGCGCGGTGCGCGCCCAGGCGATCGCGCACAACGTCGACTGCATCGAAATCGGCCGGCAAGCTCGGCTCGAAAGCGCTCACGGTCTGGATCGCCGACGGCTCCAACTTCGCCGGCCAGTCCAACCTGACGCGGCGCTCGACCGCTATCTCGATTCGATGCGCGAAATCTACGCCGCGCTGCCCGGCGACTGGCGGGTGTTTCTCGAGCACAAGCTCTACGAGCCGGCGTTCTACTCGACCGTGATCCCGGATTGGGGAACCAGTTTCGCCGCAGCGCAGGAACTCGGACCCAAGGCGCAATGCCTTGTCGACCTCGGCCATCACGCGCCCGAACGTCAATATCGAGCAGATCGTCGCCCGCCTGGTGCGCTTCGAAAAGCTCGGCGGCTTCCACTTCAACGATTCGAAATATGGCGACGACGATCTCGATGCCGGCTCGGTCGAACCGTTCCGCCTGTTCCTGGTGTTCAACGAACTGATCGATGCGCGGACGCGCGAGGGCGAGGACTTCGCCCCCGCCTATATGCTCGACCAGTCGCACAATGTGACCGATCCGATCGAGAGCCTGATGCAATCGGCGATCGAATTGCAACGCGCCTATGCCCAGGCGCTGATCGTCGATCGCGCCGCGCTGGCCGCGGCCCAGGAGGCCAATGACGCCCTCGGCGCCCATCTCGAACTCAAGCGTGCCTTTACCAGCGACGTTTCGCCGATCCTGGCGATGGCGCGGCTGCGCGCCGGCGGCGCCATCGCGCCGATCGAGGCTTATCGCGCGTCGGGTTACCGCAAGCAGAAAGTCAGGGAGCGGCCGCCGGTCAAGGGAACGTCGGCAGGTATCGTCTGAGCGATTTCTGCTCCGCCATGGCGCAAGATTCCGACGGCGAAGGCTACTCGTTGCGAGCCACTGCGGTCAGCCGGTTTATACTTCGCAGCAGGATACGGCCGCGCTGCAAATCCAGGATTCCGTCCTTGCGCCATTGCTGCAGCTGGCGGTTGACGCTTTCGCGCGCGGCACCGACGAAAACGCCAAGCTGTTCCTGCGAGATATGCACTTCCGATCCGTAATCGGATGCCAGCGCGCAGAGCCGGCGGGCCAGCCGCACCGGCAGCGGCTGCAGCACCAATTCCTCCATCCGCTCGCTCATCCAGCGAATCCGCTGGCACAACAGCGCAATGAGTTTGACCGCCACCCGCGGCTCGCGTTCGAGATGGGCGAGAAAGTCCTCGCGGCGAAGCACGAACAACTCGGTGGCTTCCGCGGCGGTGGCATCCGCGGTTCGCGACTGGCCATCGAGCACCGCGACTTCGCCGAACAGATCGCCGGGTCCTTGAAAGTTCAGCGTCAGACGCGAGCCGTCCGAGGTGCCGGTTTCAATGCGAATCTGACCGCGCCGGACCCCGAACAGGGCGTTGCCCTCGTCGCCCTTCTGAAACAAGACTTCGCCAGCCGCGAGTTGCTGGGTATGGCACAGGCCCGAAATCCGCTGCAGTTCGTCGGCGCCGAGGTCCGCGAACATCGGGTTCATCTTGAGAATAACCGCGAATTCAGCCTGGGTGCTCATGGCAATATGTCCAAAAATCAGGATTGACCGCGTGAACGGGATTGCGTTGCGACGATCGAATTGCGCTAATCTACTGAAGAAACTCGATTTTCTTGATCCATTGAATATCGCTGGCGGTGGCCTATCGTTGAATGTGTCATAAGTCACATAATTTTGCAGCACCCTTGGTCTATTTTTGACCGCTCGGCGATTTGCGGAACTCGAAAACAGGTTTGCCTGATCGATCACGTGAGTGATTGTACCCCCGCAATCCCGCTTTCACGGTTGGGAAGTTCGACATGAAAGCACTGAAAATTGCCGGTGCCGCCATCGCGGTGTTGATGGTCGCCGCCGCAGCCTTTCTGGGGATCGGAATTCCGTCTGGCCTCGTGACCTCGGCGATCCAGGCGCGCATCGAGCGCGAAACCGGATATCGCATTGCCGTTGCCGGCGCGACCCGGCTTGGATTTTGGCCTTTGAATGTGACCTTGCACGACGTCACGCTTTCCGATCCCGGGGATCGCGAAGTGGGGGATCGTTTGACGGTCGGCAGCATCGAGGCCGCGATTCCCGTGCACGGCGTGCTGACAGGCCAGCCGCAAATCAGCGAACTCACCATCGTCCGCCCGGTGCTGCGCGTCCCGCTGCTGCGCGAACGCAGCCGGCGCATCGGCAGCCCGACAAAACCCGCGTCATCATCGTCCAACGGCGACGCCAAATCTTTCAGGCCTTTTCCGGTCCTGCACGTCACCATCACCGACGGCACGATCGCTTTCACCAATCCGCGGGACCGCGTGGAAAATCGGGTCGACGGCATCAATGCCGAAGCCAGGTCCGGCGCGGATCGGCAGGTCGATGTCGCGGGCAGCGCCCGGCTCGGCGAACATCCGCTCAAATTCGCGATCAAGGCGACCGCACCGGCGGTGTTCGCCGACCGACAGAACATTCCGGTCGAGCTCACCGTCGATGCGCCCGACCTGTTGCGGCAATCCTTGTCGGGCAAGGCCGAGGCCCGCCTCAACGGTTCGGTCCTGATGATCAACGGACTGAGCGGAACGTTCGGCGACAGCCAGTTCAACGGATGGGCTTCGGCCGATCTCGCCAGCAAGCCGCTGGTGAAAGTCGATCTCGACTTCCAGCGGCTTGATTTTGGAACGCCATCCCGGGGAAAATCGCAACAGCTTTCCCCGCCGGCTTCTCAAGAACCTTGGAGCGACGCAAGAATCGACCTGTCCGGCCTGAACTATGTCGACGCCCAGTTGCGGATTTCCGCAGCCGAACTCGGCATCGGCGACGCGCGATTTGCGCCGGCGGCGGTAGATGCCACGCTCGGCAGTGGGGTGCTCAAGGCGACATTCTCGCATCTCGGCGTCTATGGCGGCCAAGCCGATGGCGAGTTGGGCGTCGATGCGACCGGCAGCAGCCCCGCGTTCACGCTGCGCGCCGACCTGAACGGCGTCCAGGCCTTGCCGCTGTTGTCGAGTGTTGCGGATTTCGACCGGCTCGACGGCAAGATGCAAGCCAAGATCGCGGTCGGCGCCTCCGGCGACAGTCAGCGCGCGATCCTGGCCAGCCTCGATGGATCGGTGTTCGCCAATTTCCAGGACGGCGCCATTCGCGGCATCAACGTCGCCAGGATGATCCGGTCGCTCACATCGAATACGCTGTCGGGATGGCAGGAAGGCAAGGACCAGACCACCGATCTGTCACAACTCAGCGCGTCGTTCCAGATCGAGCGCGGCCAGGCCACCACCCGCGACCTCGTGCTGGTTGGTCCATTGGTGCGGATGAGCGGCGCCGGCACGGTCGATCTGGCCAACAAGTCCATGGGCTTTCGGGTCGAGCCGAAACTCGTCATGACCATCGAGGGACAAGGCGGCGCCGCCAACCCGGTCGGCCTCGGCATTCCCGTGATCGTGCGCGGTCCCTGGAGCGCGCCGGACATCTACCCCGACATGGCGGGGATCCTCGATAATCCCGACGCGGCCTATGCCAAGTTGAAGGAAATGGGCAACGGCCTGTTCGGTTCTGGTGCCGGCGGCGGCCGGGCGTCGGACCAGCTTGGCGCGACCCTGGGTACGCTGATCCAGCAGGGATTGGGGGCCGCGGGCAGCAGGCCGACAACCGCCGCGCCGGGGGCGCCAAACGCCCAGTCGACGCCTCCCGCACCGGACCAGCCGTCGCCGATGAACGGCATTCTGCAGCAGCTTTTCGGCCGCTAACGTCTTATCCGGCAACCTTGAATCAGGCTGGCGCCGGATCGACCGGTTCGACCCCGGGCGGGCGCAGGCCAAGGTTCCGGTAACCCCATCCCGGCGCTGCGCCGCCAGCCCCCTAAAACGTGCTAAGGCTAGGTCCGAGACCGCCAGCGCCGCGGACGGCTGACCCGTGCCGCGAAGGAAGGTTCTCGGAACAGTTGCGTCGGCTGCCGGCCGGGGCGACGCCCGCGAGGATATGGATGACCGGGGTCAACGACAAAGTCTGGTTTCGTCGCGGAGGCCTGTTCGCCAAATATGTCATTTCGCTCGTCGGGCTTGTGGTGTTCGTGCTCGCCGTCAACGGTGCGCTCGAAGTTTGGATCAGCTACCGCGAAACCACCACCACGCTGACCAATGCGATGTCCGAAAAGGCGGAGGCCGAGGCGCACCGGATCGAACAGTCGATGTCCGAGCTTGAGCGGCAGATCAGCTGGGTGACGCGCGCCGGTGTGAGGGACGAACAGGAGCGCCGGGGCGACTATGCCCAGTTGATGAAACAGGTGCCGAGCATCAGCCAGATCTCCCAGCTCGACGGCAATGGCCGCGAGCAGCTTCGCGCGACCCGCTCAGCCGTGACGATCGGCAGCGGCGAAGACTTCTCCCATGACCCGCGATTCACCGAGACCGTTGCCCGGGGCGTCAGCTTCGCGCCGGCGTTTTTCCGCGATTCACGCCCGTTCATGTCGATCGCGGTGGCGCATTCCGGCCGCAACGGCGTCACCGTCGCCGAGATCGACATTCGCTTCCTGTCCGACTTTGTCGGCGACGCGCAGGTCGGCAAAACCGGCGTCGCCTATGTGATCGATCCACGCGGCATGGTGCTGGCAAGTTCGCCAAAGGGCCCTGCTACAGGAAAGGATCTGTCCGCGCTGCCGCAGATCGCGGCATTGCTGAAATCCCCCGGCGAACCGCTGCAATCCGGAACCGATGTCGACGGCATATCGGTTTTAACTGATGCCACGCCTGTTCCGATGCTGGGCTGGTTCGTGGTTTTCGAGCAGCCGCTGAGCCAGGCGCTGACGCCGATCCGCGAGCTGCTGCTGCGGATTGCAGTCCTGCTCGCGTTTGGCCTTGCGGTGGCGATTCTTGCCGGCATGCTGCTGGCGCGCCGAATGCTGATCCCGATTCAGGCGCTGCGCGACGGCGCGCATCGTCTCGGCGCCGGCGATTTCGGCCATCGCATCGACGTCGGTACCAGCGACGAACTCGAGGAGCTTGCCGGCCAGTTCAACAGCATGGCCGGACAGCTTCATGAAACCTACTCGGACCTCGAATCGAAGGTGAAGGAGCGCACCCGCGATCTGGCCCAGTCGGTGAACGAGCTCAAGGTCCTGGAAGAGGTCGGCCGCGCGGTGGTGTCGTCGCTCGAGCTTGAAGCCGTGCTGCCGACGGTCGCGGCGCGGGCACTGGAGATCACCCGGGCCGACGCGGTATTGATCTATGGCTACGACGCGGCGAAGCACGCGTTCGATCTCGTCGAGGCGACCGGAATCGGCAATACCAGTACCGGTCCTCACGTTGCGATCAGCGAGGAGGATAGCCTGCTGGGGCAAGCCGCGACGACCGGCCAGCCGATCGCGATGCCGGATCTGGCGGGTGCCTCGGATCCCCTGCTCAAGGACGTCGCGGTCGCGGCAGGGTTTCATTCCGTGCTGGTGGTACCGCTGGTCGATCAGACCGGCATCCTCGGGTCGCTGGTGGTATTGCGGAAAAATACCGGCGAATTTTCCGCCAACCTGATCGGCTTGATGCAGACATTCGCCCATCAATCCGTGCTCGCCATGCGCAACGCCCGGCTGTTCCACGAAGTCGATCTGAAAGGCCGCGAACTGGCACTGGCGCACCAGACCGTGCAGAAACAGGCTGGCAAGCTGCAGGAACAGACCGATCAACTGTTGAACTGGAACCGTTCGCTCGAGGATCGGGTGGAAAAGCAACTGGCGGAGATCGAGCGGATCCGGCGTCTCGAGCGCTTTCTGGCGCCGCAGGTGGCGCAGCTGATCGCTTCCTCGGACGGCCACGACTCGCTGCTGGACAGTCATCGGCGCGAAGTGACCGTGGTGTTCTGCGACCTGCGCGGATTCACCGCCTTCACCGAAAGCACCGAGCCGGAAGAGGCCATGAACGTGCTGCGCGAATATCATGCGGCACTGGGCGAACTGATTTTCCGCTATGAGGGAACCCTCGACCGCTACGCCGGCGACGGCGTCATGATCCTGTTCAACGCCCCGATCCAGTTTGCCGATCACACCAAGCGCGCGGTCAAGATGGCGGTCGAAATGCGCGACACCATCGGGGCCCTGACCCGGAAATGGCGCAACCGTGGCCACAGCCTCGGGTTCGGCATGGGCATCGCGGTCGGCTACGCCACGCTGGGGCAGATCGGCTTCGAACGCCGGCTTGAATATGCCGCGATCGGCAGCGTCACCAACCTTGCCTCGCGGCTGTGCGACGAGGCGAAGGCCGACCAGATCGTGGCCAGCCAGCGCGCCTATGGCATGGTCGAGCAATGGGCCGAGGCGAAACCGATCGAAGCATTGAATTTGAAGGGCTTCAACCATCCGGTGCTGGCGGTGGAAATTCTGCGCTGGCGCGAGGCCGATGACGTCAAGAAGCCGGGTGTCACCTTGTCGGTTGTCGGCGGACGCAACGCATCATGATGCTGCTTGGCGCCGGCACTGCCCTTCACTAGAGTCGCGGCACGATTTTCGATCCAGACGGTTTTTGAAAATGGAATTGTACATGCCAACTGACTTTCCCGCGCGCCCAGCTTCGTGGACGCCATCCTTGCAAACCCGGCCGCGCGCGCGAGCCAAGCGCGCCGCTGTTCTGGTCGCTGCGATGTTACTTGGCGTGGCAGCGTCGCAATGCCGCGCCGCAGATGACGAAGAAGCCCCAAAGGGGGCGGCGGTCACGGTTCTCAAGGCGACAAAATCCTGCTTCTCCGCCGTCGTCGAGGTCTCGGGAATTATCATCCCGAAGGAGGAGATCGCGGTTCGTCCCGATCGGCCCGGCCTGAAAGTAGCCGAAGTCGTGGTGGATCCAGGCCAGACGGTAACCGCCGGCCAGACCCTGGCCCAGCTCGCTTTACCCGAAGGCGGAAAGGTGCCGGTACAGGCGCCCGTTGCGGGCCTGGTCGGCAGTTCGTCCGCCGTCACCGGGACCATCGCGTCCGGAAAGGGCGAGGCGCTGTTCAGCATCATCGCCCGCAGCGAGTTCGACCTGGCCGCACAGGTCTCGACCACCGACATCTCGAAACTCGCCGTCGACCAGACCGCGACCATCCGGATTGTCGGTGCCGGGGAAATGCCGGGCAAGGTGCGGCGGGTGTCGGCCACCGTGGAACCCAACAGCCAGCTCGGCCAGGTATTCATATCGGTCACATCGACCAAGCGTTTGCTGGTCAATTCGTCCGGACGCGCCGTGATCAAGACCGGCGAAAGCTGCGGCGTCGCCGTGCCGCTGACCGCCGTCCTCTACGGTACCGGCGGCACCGTGGTTCAGGTGGTGCGGCGACAGCGGATCGAGACCAAGCACGTCGAGGTTGGATTGATGTTCGGCGGCCAGGTGGAAATCCGGGAGGGAATTGCCGAGGGCGACGACGTGGTGGCGCGCGCCGGAGCGCTGCTGCGCGAAGGCGACCCGGTCAGGCCGGTGACCGCGGACGCCGCGGCCAAGTAGCACACACCAGCAGGAAAGATTAGCCGCCGGCCTTGTCGGCGTCGGCCAGGACGCCCGATCCGAAGCGGACGTCGTCCACCAGAGAGGACGATACCGAAGGAACCTGTTCGCCTTCGGACGCCCGCGAAATCGCCAGCCGGGTCTTGCCGAATGCGGCTTCGACGCTCGCCTGGGCAGCGAGATTGTTGAGCAGTTCGGCCACCAAAACGCTGTTCTGGCCCTTCTGGTCGTCGACAACCTTGCCGGGGGTGGCCGACGAAAGGACCAGCGCATTTTCCGGCGCATTGATCGGGGCCAGGCCGTGGGAGAAGGCGCGGAAACGACGCTCATAGGGATTGCGCCTGCTGGCGTCGATGACGACGACTTTGGCGCGTGCCCCGCGTTCCTTCATCGCCGCCAGTACCGATTCAATCGAAAGCCCGTCGCGACGAACGTCGGATTCCTTCCAGATCACAGCGTCAACCGGGATCATGTAGCTCTCACGGCCGACCTGGACGCCATATCCGCCGAAGAACAGCATCACCACCGACTCGGGCCGAATCTTCGATTTCAGCCGCTCGACGGCCCGGCCCATATCGTCCTTGCTGGCGTCTTCCACGACGTCGACGTCGAAGCCGTCGCGCCGCAGCGTATGGGTCAAGGCGCGGGCGTCGTTGATCGATTGGGTCAGCGGCGCGTTGGCATCGGGATAGTGACCATTGCCAATCACCAAAGCGAGCCGGGGCGCCGCCTTGGCGGCCTCGCCGTTCTGGTCGACGGTGGCGGCCTTCGCCGCGTCAGGGCTACGCTTGTACAATGCGGCATGGGCGCCAAGCGCCAGCGAGACCATTCCCGCCAACGCGGCGGCGATGGTGATCGTGCGGTGGGATACGCCTAACTGCCGGACATTCATACGTTTCATTCCTGATCATCGTTAGGGACGCGCAGCAAGTAGGTCGCGCCAACGTCGATTTGGTTTGAGGGGGTGGCGACCTTCATGCGCACGAATTGCGCACAAATTGCGGCACCGCAACAAAGGGACTGTTAACCCGCCAAGGCGCGCAGGGCAACCCGTAACCTCCCCGGGGAGACGACAGGGTTACCGGCCGAACCAAGCCCGGGCTGGCCTTCGGGTTCCACCACCACATTGTAATTCCATCGATATTGCGGATTTTGCCGCGGCAACGCAGGGCCGATTGCCAACCTGGCCGCAGCTTGTCGATTGCGGCCTGCCACCGCCGTGACTTGCATCACATTTGTATTTGCCCTCTATTCGTGTAGTTTTTCAATGGCTTGCAACCCCTGACGGGGCGGCGGCACAGGGCGGAAACGGTGGCCGTGACGGCGCGACGCGGTCGCCCGGAAAGAAAATCCATGAATCTGAAGCATTGCGCCAGCGCCGCCTACCTGGCGCTGACGGCGCGGAAGGACGGACCGTCCCTGTACGATCTGTGTGATCCGTTGCTTTTGCGCCACCATGGCGGCGACCCGCACCTCGCCAAATTCTACCGGACTGCGCTCGGCAACCCGGCGCTGCGCCCGCTGCTGCGGCGCGCCGGCCTGCCCGAATTGCGCGACGCCGGCCGGTTCGAAGCCTTGCGTCGGGCGCTGATCGCCGCCCGCGACGACGCCGAGCCGGACTGGGCTGCGATCGGTCAACCGGTGGCGGACCTTCTGGATACGCTGCGGCCGCGCCATCCCGATCCGAAGCCGCTTCCGGCGGCCGGGGCGACGCCCGCGATCGCCGACATCGAACGGGCGATCCGCGCTTGCGGCGCGCACCTGCTGCGATCATTCGGCAGGCATGGGTTCATCCCGACCTACGCCGCCTTCAACCTGACCGGCGATCCTGACGTGCACGGCCGCGAATTCCTGATGGCGCTGACCGGCCTCAATTCCCGCGGCTACAAGAATTCGACCCTGCTGTTCAACCTGGCGCGGGTGTTCATCGCGCGATCGCCGGCGGGCGCGCTGATCAATCCGCCCTGGACCGGCGTCGCCGAGCCGATGTGGGAGCCGATGCAGATCCGCCATCGCTCGGCCTATTACGATGCGTTCTTCACCGAGGCGTTGCTGAGCTTCCTCGAGACCCATCTCGCATCCCCCGACCAGACCGCATTGTCGCGCAAAGCTATCGCCAACATGATGGAGTTTTGTCTGACCACCAGCCGGGAGGACGTGCCGGCGCAGGATGGCAAGACCGTCAGCGTCGTCACCGCGCTGGCGCCGGCGCCGCATGCCCGCTTCAGCCGGTTTTTCGCCCAGATCAAGCAGGATCTCGGCTTTGGCATTTACGTGCCGGATTGCGATACGACGGCCTGTTCGTTCTCCGCGGCGACCCAGGCCGGCTCGACCGATCCGATCCTCGACCAGCCGCTGCTCGACTTCTACGCCGGCTACCAGGTCGGCGGCGGCGCCAACGAGCCGCTGGTGACGGTGCCGCTCAACGACAACATCGACTATGAGGGCGGCGTCGTCACCTGGATCGACAACCTCAAGGGCGAGCGGCCGTTCGGCAACGACCTCGATCCGACCCTGAATCTCGACATTCTCGAGGTCAGTTTCCGGAACTGCGCGAGGTGGCGGATCCTGGAGACCCCGCACCGGCTGGCGACGCTGCAGCGCATCCTCGGCTTCCAGAAGCGGCTGGTGGCCAGCGGCGCGTTCACCGATCCGCGCTCGCACATCTATTACCTGCCCGAGCTGTATTGCGCCTATTTCGGCCGCTGTTACGCCGCGTTTCTGACATTGCCCATCGCGGCGCAGCAGACCATCGATCCCGACGGCACCTTCGCGTTCATCCGCGGCCGGGTTCTCATCTATGTTCAGGACGTGCTGATCGCGGCCGAGATGAACGCGTTCGACGCCGCTCTGGCGCTGATCGCGCTCGGCCACCTCGGCGCCGACGCGACGACCTTCGTGTCGGCCCTCAACTGCATCGTCGCAAGTTTCGGCGAGGGCGGCCGGCATGGGCCGTTCAAGGCCTATGAGTGGAACAAGATGAAGACGCCGACGCGCATCCTGGTCGGCGGCCCCGAGGTTACGTCGGCCTTCGTGCTGATGGGACTGGCGGTGGCGCGCCGGGCGCTCATCGCGCACAAGTGAAGCAAAGTTCGCATCGCGGCCGCTGGTGCGCCGGGCCGATTGGCCGCACAATTTCAGCACCCGCCGGTTGCAGGATTCTGCTAAGTTGAAACCGGCGCCACTGCATATTGAAATGGCCTTTCGTTCATGTTCATGAAATTGCCGCTCGCCCTTGCCGTGCTGCTGCTGCCGGCGCTTGCCAACGCCGCCGACATCACCGGCGTCGCCAAGATCCGCGATGGCGACCAGGTCATCATCGGCACCACCCGGATCCGCCTTGGCGGTGTCGACGCGCCGTCGCTGGACCAGCTTTGCCTCAACCCGAAAGGCGAGCGCTGGACCTGCGGGGTGGCCGCCCGCGACGAACTGGTGCGCCATGTCGCCGACAAGAGCTGGACCTGCCATGTCCAGCGCACCGACCGGCGCGGCCGATCCGTCGCCCGCTGCGACGTCGACGGCGAGGACATCCAGAAATGGCTGGTCAAGAACGGCTGGGCGCTGTCCTACGTCCGCTTCTCGCATGATTACGATGCCGACGAAAAAGCCGCGCGCGACGCCCGCGCCGGGCTGTGGGCCGGCGCCTTCATCGCGCCGTGGGACTGGCGCATCCGCAACAAGAAGACCGTGATCATGGGCGCGGTCAAACCGCCGGACTCCGCCAATGCGATCCTGCTGGCGTCGGCTTCGGGCCCGGTGGCGCCGTCGCCCGACTGCACCATCAAGGGCAACGTCAACAGCTCGGGCGAATGCATCTATCACACGCCCGCCAGCCGCTGGTATGCCCAGATCAAGATGCATGTCAGCAAGGGCACCCGCTGGTTCTGCTCGGTCGACGAGGCTGAAGCGGCGGGCTGCCGCGAGACCAAGCGATAGGTGCCACAACCCGGAGGGCCTTGGCATGCTACAGTTTGGCATGATGCGGAACGCCGTGCGAGCCGCGCTGCTCGGCGCCGGCGCGCTTCTCGCTATCGCCACACCGGCATCCGCGTGGGATTACCCCGGCCATCGCATGGTCGGGGCGATCGCCGACTTCGTGCTGAGCGCGCGCCATCCCAAGGCCTACGCCAAGCTGATGGACCTGCTCTCCACCAAGGACGCCGACGGCAACCGGCTGACGCGCACGCTGAGCCAGGTCGCGGTGTTCCCCGACTGCGCCAAGCCGAACAACGTGCCATTTTGCGGGCGCACTCCGTCCGAGGAGGAAAAGGTTTACGCGCGTACCAACAAGCACAACGGCGACTACCACTTCACCGACGTGCCGATCCAGCAATCGAAATACGTCGCGGGCAATCCGGGCACCGGCAAGAACGACGTGGTGCAGATGATCAATTATGCCGTGGCGCAGCTGCGCGGGAAATCGCCGCACAAGGACGACGTCAACCTGACCAACGCGCAGGCGGTTTGGCTGTTGGCGCACCTGGCCGGCGATATTCATCAGCCGCTGCATGTCGGCGCGATCTATTTCGACGAGGAGACCTGCAGGCAGCCCAAGGATCCCACCGACGTTCGCGGCGGCACCGCCAGTGTCGCGTCCACGGTAGGCGGCAACAGCTTCAAGCTGGTCGCGTTTGCGCCCGATCCGGCCGCACCCCCCAACGACAACCTGCATTTCTACTGGGACGCCAACACCGTCGACAGCGCCATGCAGGCCGCCGGCCTGCCCGGTGCAGAGCCAAATTTTGCCCGGCTGCTGGCCTCCCGGGCGCCGACCGACTGGCAGACCAGGGGCGAGGTGGAAACCTGGGCCGAGCAATGGGCGACGGAAATCCTGCCGCTGGCGCGCGCCGCCTATACCAGGCTCGAGCTGAAGGGCCTCAAGAATCAGGAACACGACAGGTGCAGCTGGACCACCCAGATCAGTCCCGGCTACAGCCGATGGGCAAGCGAACGCGCCCGCCTGCAGATCCAGAAGGCCGGCTTCCGCCTCGCCGCACTGTTGAGCGCCATCTTCGAACCCTGACGGCGGATGCGGCGTGACAGATCCGGGCCATGCAAGCGCCGCCGACACGGCGTTCCGGCGGCACACCCGGCTCCGATCGGCGGAATGGCTGCTGCTGGCGGTGCTGGTTGGCTACGGCGTGCTCGCCTACCTGCTGCTGCCGGCATTCTGGAAACATTACGAGCACCAGAAGCGGCTGGCCGGACTGCCGATGGTGACGCTGACGGCGCAGGGCATTCCCGGCGATCCAATCAATGTCGGCCTGGTCGGCGAGAACAAGGACGTGCTGTGCGCGATGAACGCGGCGGGCTGGTATCCGGCCGATCCGCTGATACTGCGCTCGTCGATCGAAATCGTCGGCAGCGTGCTGCTGGACCGTCCCTATCGCGATGCGCCGGTGAGCAACCTGTTCTATCTCGGCCGCCACGAGGATCTCGCCTTCGAGAAGCCGGTCGGCGGCAGCGCCGACCACCGTCACCACGTGAGATTCTGGAAGGTGCTCGACCAGGGCGACGAGGGCCGCCCGGTGTGGCTCGGTGACGCCACCTTCGATCGCAGCGTCGGCGTCAGCAGATATACCGGCGCCGTCACCCACCACATCGGCGCCGACATCGATGCGGAAAGGCTGGTGCTCGCCACCGACCTTGAAACCGCTGGCATGGTCGATGCCAAATACCAGGTTGCCGGCATCGGGCCCACGATGGCGGGCCGTAACGGCGGTGGCGATCTCTATTACACCGACGGCGAGGTCTGGGTGCTGCGCCTGGTCAAGGCGTGCCAGAAGCGCGAGGGTCCCATCGTCACCATGCCGAGCCCCGCGGTGACCGAGATGAAGGACGATATCTGGCATGCCGTCGCCGGCGCGCTGGGAAACTAGCGGATTGAACTCAAAGGCTCCGTTGAGCGCCTGAAGTTCGATCACCACGCATAGTTTGATGGTCGGGGACCGCCGCCACGACAGCACTTGTGCCGGAGCCGTAGCTCGGCCGTCCATGGCCTATGTCGACCGCAGCGAACGCATCCGCTTCATCGCGCGCTTGAGCTCTTATCCTGTACGGCAAGTGCTCTTCCTCGATCATGTGCCGGGGAGACGCATTCTGGTATGCTGAGGCGATCCAATCGCTGCTTTGCCTCGATGTCCGCGACCATCTCCTCGCGCGGAGGCAGGGCGGCGTGGCCCAGTTCGATCTCGGTGATCCATTGCGCCTGCCACTCGAACACCTGATTGAGGGCAGTCGTCGTATTGAACTTGCCGGCAAAATAGAGACCCGGCCAAGCCCGGTGGAACAATGCGCTTGTAGAGGTCAATCCGATTGTTGCTCACCGGTAAGATGCCCGGCGCGATGAACGGAAGGTCAATCGTGTATCCCGTCGCCGCGATCAACGTATCGAATTCGGATTCCGTGCCGTCTTCGAACTTGATGGTGCGTCCGTCGACTGCCAGCTATTCCGGTCTTCACCGCAACGCGATTGTAATAAATATGCTGGACGATCGTAGCGTTCGAGGTTGGGTGGGTACGCTTGGTTAGCGGTTTAAAGCCAAGATCCGTCATTCGACCATGCATCAGGAATACAAGAAATCCGAGCAGGCGCCTCCGGACGAATTCCGGAATCCAGTTGCGATAAAGCTTCATGGAGACGTCGGTGAAGGGATGTCCCAGAAATCAGCTTCGGCGCGATCATCACCCCGGACCGGGCGACCACAACACAATGTGGCGCGTTGATACAGACGTCGCTCGCGATATCGAAAGCACTGTTGCCGGCGCCGACGATGCAGACGCGCTTGGCAACGAAGGCCGCGGGTTCGCGGTAATGGTGCGAATGGATGTATTCGCCGGAAAACTTCTGCAATTCGGCCACATGATAAGGTTCACTCAGATGGCCGTTCGCAACGATCACCCGATCGAACACTTGATGTATCGCCGTTCGCAAGTTTTATCCGCCAGCGCGGCTCCTCCGCACCGGGTTCGAAGAGCGGTTCCAGATCCGTAACCAGCGAGTTAAAGCAAATCGACGCCGCGAGTCCGAAATGCTGCGCGTAAGGATTGGAGGTAGCGGTGCATGTCCCAATGACTGGGAAAATACTGCACCGATGCATCGAACGGATAATCACTGAAATTGGTGAGATTTTTGGCCGTATTGATGTGAAGCGTTTTGTAAGCGGAAGAACGGCCGTTGTCGTTCTGGTAGCACCACATTCCGCCGATCTGCGTTCCTATTTCGAAGATCGTGACGTCGTCGAAGCCCGCTTGTCTGAGATATTTTGCGACGCATAGACCCGCGGCACCTGCTCCGATGACTGCAAATCTCCGTTCGGAAAGCTTCCTGGTGGATCGCTCAGGCATCGTGCAGGTCCGGTGGCATGCATCTTGTCTACTTTGCGATGATCTTCACCGTCTTTGGATCGAAATCCCAGGTGGCGGCGTCGACCTTCTCGGCGATCGTGGTATCCGTGCGCTGCTGCAATGGCGCTTCCCGCTTCAGAATCTTGAGGTCGAATGCCCGCTTGGCAACGTCGAGAAAATGGCTCATTTCGTCGGCCGAGATCGAAACACGAATATCCTTCAAGGATTTCGCGTTCCATTGCGGATCGAGGCTCGCCGAAGCCTGCAACACACTTTCATCGAAGACGCGCGCCTGCGGTGCTTCAAGGACCCACTTGTTGCAGGTCGACTGGTTCTGGGCGCAGAACAGAAGCGCTTCCTTGTGGGCTTTCAGGAAGCGTTCGACAATATCCGGGTTCTTCCTGTAGAAATCCTCGCGCATGAGGATCACAAGCAGAATACCCGGGTCTTGGCCAACGACCCGGGCGAGGTTCTTCTTTTCAAAGAACGTGACCCAGGGTTCCCACATGTAGAAATTATCGATGCGGCCGGCATTGAGCGCATCGAGGATCTCGCCGAACGCGAGATTGACCATTTCCACGTCCTTGCCGGGCGTCAGCTTGGCCGCCTGCAAAATACCCTGGGTGGAGAGAAATGCCGAGGTGCCGTAAGGTCCATATATCGTCTTTCCCCGCAGATCGTCCGGCATCTTGATATTGGTGCGCGTTGACGACAGCAGCCCGGTCCGAAACGCGGTTTCTCGTCCGATCACGAGGGTCGGCGCGCCTGCGGAGGTCATCGCGATCGCCGGCATGTCACCGACATATCCGACGTCGATGGCGTTCGACACCAGGCCTTCGTTCAGCGGAGGTCCGAGCGAAAACATGATATGCTCGCCGACCAGGCCGTTGCGCTCCATGATGTCTGTTTTCATCATGGCCTGGGCGATTTGCGCGGAAATGATCGAGGTCGGCTGCCAGCCGATCCAAATCTTGCTCTTCTCCTGAGCGGTGGCACTGCCGGCCACCAGCGATGCCATCGCCAGGCCAGCAAGCACGCGGATCAGCGTGGTTCCTGTCGCTTTCATTCTATCCTCCCATGACTTGTGATTATTCATCGTTCCATTCGGGCTTGAGCGCGTCCCACAGGTCTCCCACCAGGTCCACGAACTCCTGGTGCCGCCGCGTCTCGGGCGTGCGAGGCTTCTTCAGGCCTACGTCGTAGACCTGCTTGATCCGTCCCGGACGCGCGCTCATGACGACGATCCTGTCGCCGAGAAACACCCCCTCTTCGATGGAGTGCGTAACGAAGATGACCGTCTTGCCCGTCTCATAGGAGACGCGGGCGACTTCTTCCTGCAGCAACACCCTCGTCTGCGCGTCGAGCGCGCCGAACGGCTCGTCCATCAGCAGGATATCGGGATTGGGGGCGAGCGCACGAGCGATCGCCGCGCGTTGCTTCATGCCGCCGGAGATTTCGTGCGGATAGCGTTGCTCGAACCCGGCGAGTTTGACCATTGCAATGTATTGCTGAGCGACGTCGTAACGTTCCTTGCGTCCCATACCTTGCGCCTTCAGGCCGAAGGCAACGTTCTCCTGGACGGTCATCCAGGGAAACAGCGCGTAGTCCTGGAATACGACCGTTCGCCGTCGATCCGGGCCGGTGATCGGCTGGCCCTCCTGAAGAACTTCACCATGCGAAGCCCGCTGAAAGCCCGCGACGATACCGAGCAAGGTGGATTTGCCGCAGCCGCTGGGGCCCAGCAGAACGACGAACTCTCCCTTGCCGACTTCAAGGTCGATGCCATCCAGCGCGCGCAGCGGACTGATGCCACCCCGTACGTTGAAGTCCTTTACCAGACCGCGCACCGCGATCTGCGGTGTCGCCTGGATCAGACGGGCCGGCTTCATTTCCATGGCATCAGCCGCCGCTCGATCCAGCCCATAATCGCATTCATGGCAAAGCCGAGCATCCCGATCGTGATCATCCCGACGACGACGTTCTGGGTTTGCATCAGTGTCCGATTGTTCTGGATGGCGTAACCGAGACCCGATTGTGCGGCGATGAGCTCGGCGGCGACCACGCACATCCAGCCCACGCCGAGCGCAATGCGCAAGCCTGGAAATATCACCGGCAGAGCCGCAGGAAGCAGGACATCGGCGATAAGCAGGCGCTGGTTTGCGCCAAGACAGAGCGCGGCATTGATCTGGTTGCGATCGATATTGCGAACGGCCGCGTAGGTGTTGACGAAGACGGGGAACACCGCGCCTATGAACACAAGGAAATAGCCCGGCGCGTCGCCGATGCCGAACCACAGGATAGCGAGCGGCGTCCACGCGATCGGCGGTATCGGACGCAGAGCCTCCACCAGCGGTTTTGCGAACTCCGAGAGTGCGTGCGACCAGCCGAGTACGACGCCCAGAACGATTCCGACGAACGCTGACAGCAGGAAGCCGATCAGCACGCGTCGCAGGCTGGCGAGCAAGTCGTTGACCAAGGCACCGCTCGTCAATTGTTCCCAGAATGCCGAGACCAGCATCGCCGGCGATGGGAGCAGAAAGGTATTGGTCAAACCAGCCGACGAGGCGGCCTGCCAGATCCCGAGGAAAATCGCAATTCCACAGACGCCGCGCAATGACGGGACGGCGTCGCGCCATGTCGTAGCCCTGCGACGAACTGGCGGCGAAACCGTCTGCCGCGCGGCCGCAACATCGCTGTTGCCCGTATTCATGCCTGGTCTCCTCCGGCGCCCGCCTTTTTGGTCTGGCAAGGTGCGCCTGCTGGCTACTCCGCCGGGTGCCTCAGCCCCGGAGTTTTCCGTGTCAGTCCCGCCAAGTCAATCATCTTGTCAACAATCGTACAATTAACAAACGCGGTGCCGGAGCGAATTCGCAAGGCTGCTAGGCGGCCAGCAGCGCCTGTTTGTGTTCATCGATAAACCCGGTGTGGAGCGCGCCCGAGCGAAATGCCGCGTGATCGATGGCGCGGCGCAGGAATTCGATATTGCTCTGAATCCCTTCAACACGCGCGGCACCGAGCGCCGTCAACATCCGGGCGATGGCTGCTTCGCGGGTGGGTGCATGAACGATGACCTTTGCAACCATTGGATCGTAATGTGACGTGATCTCGTCGCCCTGCCGCACGCCGGTATCGACGCGCACGCCGTCACCGGCACCGGGCAGGACAAAGACGTTCAACGGACCCGGAGAGGGCAGGAACATCCTGGCTGGCCGTTCCGCATAGATGCGGCACTCGATCGCGTGCCCGTTTCCCCGCACCTGGTCCTGACGCTCGACGGCAAGAGGCATGGCGGCCGCAAGCTGGATCTGGAGGCCGACGAGATCGAGGCCCGTAATCATCTCGGTGACCGGATGCTCTACCTGTATCCGGGTATTCATCTCCAGGAAGTAGAAGGCTCCGGTTCGGACATCGACGATGAATTCGATGGTGCCCGCCCCGCGATAGCGCTCCTGCCGGCACAGGGCGAGCGCAGCGGCAAACATCGCCTCACGCGTTTCCTGCGGCAGCCCCGGCGCGGGACTTTCCTCGACGACCTTCTGGAAGCGGCGCTAAATCGAGCAGTCCCGCTCGAAGAGATGGATCGCTCGGCCGTCGCCGAAACCGAACACCTGCACTTCGACATGCCGCGCGGTCGCGATGAATTTTTCCAGATAAACGGTGCCGTCGCCGAACGCTTTTGCCGCCATCGTCTGTGTTGCCGTGACCGCCGCCGCGAGATCCGCCGCGCGGTCGACCCGGCGCATCCCGATGCCGCCGCCTCCGGCGGAAGCCTTCACAAGCAGCGGAAACCCGAGTTGTTCGGCGGCCGCTTCGAGGCCCGCAAGTTGCTCCGGCGCGAAACGCGCGCTGCCGGGCAAGACCGGCACGCCGGCCGATTGTGCGAGCGCTCTGGCGCGCTCCTTGTCTCCCATATCTCCGATCGTCCCGGGCTCGGGTCCAATCCATGTCAGCCCTGCTGCCACAACGGCTTCGGCGAAGGATCGGTTTTCTGCAAGAAAGCCGTAGCCGGGATGGACCGCATCGGCCCCGCTCTTTCGTGCGGCATCGAGTATCGCGTCGATCTTCAGGTAGCTTTCGCGGGCGGGAGCCGGTCCGATAGCGAACGCGTCATCGGCGCTGGCGGCGTGCAACGAATTGGCGTCCGCATCGGAATAGACCGCAACCGTTCGCAGCCCGAGGTCCCGGCAGCTGCGCATGATCCGGCATGCGATCTCACCGCGATTGGCTACCAGAACTCTTCGCATTTGGTGCCTTTTTGGTTCTCCACCAAGTAAACGATCAAGTTGTCTTAATGTCAACAATCAGACAAAACATGTGAATGCGACCCTGTCTGTCACAGGTCTGTCCTCCGGAATTGTCGGAGCTAGATCGCGCCGAGGGCGGCCAGGCGACGCCCGCCCGTGCGGTACCGGGGCACTTCATCCATCTGCTCGCGAAGCAGCCGAACAGCCATGTCTCGCGACTGGGTCACCAGCAATTCTGCCGCTTCTTGCGCCGCCGGGGGGTCCTTGCGCTGCAGAGCGGCGCAGAGCCGGCCCCAGTTTTTGGCCGACTGCTGTCGCCGCTTGGCCGTCGACAGGCCCAGCCGGGAATATCGCAACGTCTGATGCGCAAGCGAGAACATCATGTTGCGCAGATGCGTATTGCCGCTGGCGTGGGCGATGGTCATGTTCATGCGATAGACGGCGTTGACATATTCGTCAGCCTGCTGGTGGTTGGCCAGATGCTGCAGCCGATCGAGATCGGTCTGGAGTTGCTGCATCGCGGGTTCGTTTGGCCGTTGGGCGAAGAGACGAGCCGCCAAACCGAACAGGCTGATCCGGATTTCGAATATATCGTTGACTTCTTCGACATTCAGCCGCGTGACCTGCGCGCCGCGACGCGGCAGAATCTGCACCATCCCGTCCTTTTCCAGGATCCGCAACGCCTCCCGGACCGGTCCCCGGCTGACCTCAAAACGGTCAGCAAGTTCCTGTTCCTGGATCCGATGTCCGGGTTCGAACGAACCTTTGATGATGGCATTGCCCACCTGCTCGGCAATCTGCTCCGGCAGCGAAAGGGTCCGCGGCGACGCGGTTGGCAACCAGTCGAACGTGGCCCCTTCGGCCAACTCGGGCTTCCGCGTTTTTGATTTTGGCATATGACCGATTTCAATCAAGGATTGTGCGCTAAACCACCGTTATGTTCGGATTCTCACGACAAATCAATCTCAGTCCGGTCTCGCTCAAATCTCGACGGTCGCGACTTCCTGACCTTCCGTAATGTCCTGGCCCTCTTCTACCAAGATGCTCGTGAGAACGCCACCGGTCGCCACCATCACCGGAATTTCCATCTTCATGGACTTGATAAGCATGATGGTCTGTTCCGCCTCGACTTCGATCTCCCGGCCTGGCTTCCAGTTTCCAGACCTTGCCGGTGATTTCGGACTTGATGCGCTCAACGGCCACGGACCTCTCCTCGCCAGTTCGGGTTGCTGCCATGCTTTGGTGCGAAGCGGGCCATCGGCGGGCGCCGCGAGCGTTGATATTCCGCCCTTCCCGTCGAAGCCCGCCTGCGTCATCTCCGCGCCGTGCACGTTCATTGGCGCGGAAGAGAACTTGGTTCTTGTATGATTGTCAACAATCATTAACTCGGTCCCCCCGGAAAGGGAAAATGCCCCGGCGATAACAATCGAAAACAACCGTAAGGGCGGATCAGTCAATGAGCTGGAAAGCGGAAGTCGAGCAAATCAAGCAACGGCACGCCTTCGCGGCCGAACACGGCGGCGCCGAGGCCGTCGCCCGACAGCACGGGGCCGGGCGGCTCACGGCCCGCGAACGCATCGAACGCCTGCTGGATCCGGGCAGCTGGCGCGAAATCGGCGCCCTGACGGGCAAAGGCGCCTACGACGACGACGGAAATCTGCTTGGCGTACGACCATCCAATGCCATCATCGGCACCGGCCGCGTCGATGGGCGCAAGATATCGCTCAACGCCGACGACTGGACCATTCGCGGCGGATCGTCGGAAGCCACGATTTCCGAGAAATGGATCTACGCGGAAAACTATGCGCTGGAATACCGTCATACCGCTCGATTCGGCTGGTCGAAAGCGCCGGCGGCAGCGTACGGCTCGTCGAGCAGCAGGGCTCGACAAAAATTCCCGGCTATCCCGACCTGGCCCATGGCAAAGCTGCTCGGCTACATTCCGGTGGTAGGAATAGCGCTCGGTCCCTGCGCCGGACTGGGCGCGCTCAAAGCCGCGTGCGCGCATCTTTCGATCATGGTCAAGGGCACCAGCCAAGTGTTCGCGGGCGGCCCTCCCGTGGTGCAGCGAGGGATGGGGTCCACCGTCGACAAGGAGGCGCTCGGCGGATCGGAGCTGCATACCCGGGTCTCGGGCGCGATCGACAACGAGGCCGAGAACGAGGACCACGCATTCGAGATGGCGCGGAAGTTCCTGTCGTATCTGCCATCGAGCGTCTTTGAATTGCCGCCGCGCGGTGACACCTCCGACGATCCCTATCGTGCCGAGGAAGCGCTCCTGTCCATCATCCCGCGCGAAAGGCGACAGGTCTATCGCATCCGCAAGGTGCTCGAAGCGGTGCTCGACAAAGGCTCGCTGTTCGAGATTCAGCCGATGTACGGACGCTCGGTGGTGGCTTGTCTCGGCCGGTTGAACGGTTATCCCGTCGGGGTGATGGCAAACGATGCGTACCATCACGGCGGCGGGCTCAACCGGCCGGCTGCAGAGAAAATGGAATCGTTCATCGACTTCTGTGACACGTTCCATCTGCCCATCATCAACTTCGTCGACCAGCCGGGCACGGTCGTCGGTATCGAGGGAGAGCGGATGGGCAACGTACGTGGGTCGGTGCGCGTCGTCTCGGCGATCGAGCTGTCTCGCGTTCCATGGTGCGCGATCGTGATTCGCCGTCTGTTCGGTCTCGCCGGCACCGCCTACGCGCGCCTGCAGGGCATCAACCTTCACTATGCGTGGCCATCCGCCAGGTGGGGCTCAATCCCCTCCGAGGGCGGCATCGCGGCAGCTTACCGGCGGGAACTCGACGCGCTACCTGAAGAGCAGCGAGCCAAGCGCCTGCTGGAACTCGAAAAAAAATATGAACTACTCGAGTCGCCATTTCTCAGCGCTGAACGTTTTCGTGTTCCAGACATCATCGACCCCCGGGAAACGCGCGCGCGCCTTTGCGACTGGATCGAGGATGCTTACCGCATTTTGCCGGAGCAACTTGGACCCATTGGCCGCACGATGCGCAAGTAATGGCGATGCCGATTGTCGATCCGCACCATCACCTGTGGGACACCACGCACAACCGGTACCCCTGGCTGCAGGACGAACCGTTCCATGATCGCGGCTGGGGGGACTGGAGTTCGCTGCGCCGCAATTACCTGCTCGACGATTTCCTCGCCGACGCCAGCGGCCAGGACCTGGTCAAGTCCGTTCACGTGCAAGCCAACTATGATCCGCGCGATCCGGTCGGCGAAACCCGATGGTTGCAGGATCTCGCCGATCGGCGCGGCTTTCCACACGGCATCATCGCCTACACCAATATGGCGGACGGCGATGTCGCGCGGACCCTGGAAGCCCATGCGCAGTACCGAAACCTCCGTGGAATTCGCCAAGTACTGAACCGGCACAGTGACGCGAAACTCAATCGCGCGCCGCACGACTATCTCGCCGATGAAGGCTGGCGGCGCAATTTCGCGCTGCTTCGGCGACACCAGTTAAGCTTTGATGTGCAGGTCTATTACCAGCAAATGGCCCAGGTCGCAGAACTTGCGCATCGCTACTCCGATTTGCAGTTCATCCTCGATCATGACGGCATGCCAGCCGAACGTGATGCCGACGCGATCGAGGGGTGGCGGCAAGGAATGAGGCTACTGGCCCATTGCCCCAATGTTGCGGTCAAGCTGTGCGGCTACGGAATGGTGGATTTGCATTGGACAACGGCCCTCATCCGGCCATTTATCGAGCACACGCTCGAACTCTTCGGCACGGAGCGCTGCATGTTCGCATCGAACTTTCCGGTCGACAAACTGATGAGCAGTTACGACCGGCTCTGGAACGCTTATCGCGAGGTAGTCGCTTCGTATTCGCCCGCCGAGCAGCAGCGCCTGTTGTGCGACAATGCCATCCGCCTCTATCGCTTGTGAAGACGGTGGCGCTGCCATCGCCGCGCCGGCGGGGATCTCGAACGATCCGTCACGCGCATTGTGCCAGCGCTTTTCGAATCAGCAGCGGGATGTCTTCCAGGGTGGCGGCAACCTGGGCACCCGCCTCCTGCAACATGAGGCGCTTTTCGGATGCACGATCGCCGCCGCCTTTGATCATCGCGGCAATGTGGCCGAAGCTGACACCGTCGGGATAGGACTCCTGAAACTGCCCGGCAATGAGCGCGATGACCGGCTTTTTCAGCACTCCCTGCCGGAGCGCGGCCGCGACGCCCTGCTCGTGATCGGTGCCTGGTTCACCGAAAATTACGCAAGCGTCGGTTTCCTCGTCGTTTTCGAACATACGAAGATATTCGACCATTCGGCGCCCAACGATCGGATCACCGCCGAGCGATATGCAAGTCGAGGCGCCAAGCCCGGACTGCGAGAGGATGGCGCAAATCTCGGCCGACATTCCGCCCGACCGCGAGCACACGCCGATCCGGCCGGGCTTATAGATATCCTGTGGCCGGTCGCCGCCAATTCCGCCCATTTTGCATCGGCCGGGTGAAATCAAGCCATTGCTGTTGAAGCCAACCAGTACGGCTCCGGCGTCGCGCGCGGTGCAGACCGCGATGGAAGCGTCGTGCCGGGGCACGTTCTCGCTGGTGGCGAGAATGACCTTGATTCCGGCGCCGACGGCCTCAAGCACCGCATCCTTGACGCTACGCGCAGGAACGTAGATCGCCGTCGCGTTCGGCTGAACGGCGCTCATCGCAGCAGCAACCGTGTTGAAGACCGGAACACCCTCTACGATCTCTCCGCCCCGACCAGGCGTTACGCCGCCCACAATGCGCGTGCCGTACTCCAGGCAGTAACGCACGTCGAAGCGGCTTTGCGATCCGGTAATCCCCTGCACCAGCACCCGGGTGTCGCGGTCGATCAGGATGCTCATAGGACGGTCACCTTGTCGGCCGGCTGGACACGGCGGTTCTCCGCGATGACTGCGCGAACGCCATCAGCGAGCGTGGCCCCACGGGGAAGATAAACGATGCCGGGTAAATCGGCTAACTGACGCGCCTCTTCTTCCTTTGGTCCGAACAAACGGATGACGATCGGGAAGCGCCGCGCGTCGATGTGATGCTTCTTGATCGCGGTCAGCAACCCCTCGATGACGATATTGCACGGCGCCATTTGCAGATAATTGTAGCCTATCAACAGGCTGCGGGTATTCGGGTTTGAGAAGATGGCGTCGAACACCGCCGCCGGCTTATCCGACGTGGGAGTCGGGCTGATGTCGCTGTGATTCGCAGGACGCCCGCCGGCCGCGACGATCATGTCGTGCTGCAACAGACTGGCGCCGCCACCCGCTACCATCAGCCCAATGTCGCCGTCGAGCTCGGTGTAGCGAACGGCGCCGCCCGGAAACTTCTTGTCGGCCTCGATCACCGCCCTCTCGCGCTCGTTGGGCAAGCGTCCGCTTTCGCCGACGGTATTAAAGGCGGCCCACTCCGGATGACGAAACGATGCGTTGTCGTCGACCTCCATCATCGCACCGACCACCATGGGCGTCCCATCGGGGTCCAGAACGAGCGGGTTGATCTCCAGCATCAAGGCATCGCTGGCTTGGAAGGCCTCGAAGAGCCGCACCGTGATGGCAGCGAGTTTCGGCAGATGCGCGCTTTCGACCCCTGCCCGCTCCCATAACGCCATCGCATCCCAGACCCGCAGGCCATGGCGAAGGTCGAGTTCCGCACGAACGATTGCGTCGGGCTCGCGTTCGAAAGTCTCCTCGATCTCGACCCCTCCGTGGCGGGACAGCACGATCTGCGGACCGATGGCTCCGAACGCGAAACTCACATAAAGTTCGCGCGCGATCCGGACCTTCCGCTCCACATAAACGCGCTCGACGCGCAGACCCGCCACGTCCCGACCCAGAATGTCGGCCGCAGCCGCGGCTGCTGCGGCGCTGGTCTCGACCGACCGAACCGCGTTGGCCTTGCCGCGACGACCGGCCGCGACAAGCGCCTTCACAATGCTTTCGCCGCCCAAACGTTCAGCGGCGTCCCGGGCTTCAGTGGGCGAAACCGCGGCAGAATCCCTCCGGAACCGGAATTGATAGGCCGCTTAGCAAGAGTTTCGCCGCGTCTTCGGTCAAGCGCACGATAATCTCCGTCTGAAGCAATCATTGTTAGAGCAGAGTCAGATTGTTGACAATCATATTATCGACAGGAGCGGCCGTGCGTCAACTTCGGGTCTGGACCTGCCGGAAAACGCCACACTCGATACATCTGCGGCAAGCACCGATTTGCACAGAAGAAACGGCGCCGGTGCGGCGCATGAGTCTGAAATTGGCAAGAGGCCTGGCTGCGTTAGTGAGTGGCCGCTTTATGTACCTAGGCGAAACTCCGGCGACGCGGCTGAATTCCCGGGTTAGTCCCGGGCTCGCGGATTCACGCTATTTCTTCTGCCCGCGGGTGTGGACCTCGATGAATCCGCCGGCCATTTGAACCTCGAAGCGCGACAAAAAGCTCATGCCGAGCAGGCCATCGACGCCGACGCCGTAGCTTTTGTCATCGAGGTTCTGGACCACGACCGGGACGTTGGTGGCCTCCAGTTTACCCAGCACGACCTTGTCGGCTTTCGACAGCCTGGCCTTGGCAAGGCCATTGGCGGTCATCAGCGAGATTTCGCTGGCGCCGGTCAGGGGAATTTTGGCGCGGTCCGCGAAGCCTGATTTCATCGACAGATAGCTCGCCCCGGTGTCGAGAATGAAAACACCGCGGACTCCGTTGATCTCCGCCTTGACGGTCACGACGTTCTTTTGCCCGCGTACCGGAAACCGTTCCTTCTGAAACGGCTGCTTCGGTGCGATGCAATTGCCCTGGGCTTCGTAATCGGAGATGATCTTCTGGGTCTGGCTGGTGTCGCGCGTGGCGACGTCGAACGAAACCCACATGTTGATCGGCGCGGCCGCCTCGCAGAATTGCCCGAGCGCCGCATAGGCGCGGGCCATGTGGATGAATACCTGGCTGCCGACGGCTTTCTTGTCGGAATTCAGTTCGATCGTGTCGGCATAGTCGACGAGCGCGCGCTTGAAATCCTTGACGCCCTCCAGCGCAATGCCGCGCAGGTAGCGGGCGACATGGTCGTTCGGCGCCCGCCTGACGAATTCGTCGGCGACTTCAACTGCCTTCTCGTAATCCGTCAGCTTGTAGTAAATGTTGTACGATTGTCGCAACGCGGACAGCGGCGCGCCGCAATCCATGAAAAATTTGTAGAGCCCGTTCGCGGCCTCTCGCCGATATCCAAGCTTGTCGAGCATGAGCCCCAGATCGCCGATGCTTTTCTGATCGCACGGCTCGCGTTTCAGTTCCTCGAGACGAAGCCAGACAAAAGGATCGCGCGCCGCCCTCGGCGGCAGAGCACCCAGGCGCTCATAGACGCTGGAGAAAACCTCTTCGGGATTTTCGTCCAGATAGCCGGCCTGGGCGAAATGAGGCGTCAGAACAAAGAGAAACGCAAACAGGCAGCGACGTTTGAACCGACCGTCCCGCAGCGCCTGACTTATCCAGCGATAAATCGGATTTTTCTGCAAATTGCCCCTCATCCAGCCCCATTTTTTCTGCGGGACAAGACCCAGCCCAAAATGAAAATTATAGAAGTATCCTGACTTTGCAACCCGGGATTGCTTGCCCTGCGAGGGCTCGGACTTGAAATCCGGGCCCGCGCGCGGCATCCATCACTGCCCACCCACGTGCTTTGATTTCGCGCCCCGCCGTGCCAGCATGGCTTCCCAACAAGGAAAAACAACAATGGTCGTTCGAGCCGGGCGCGAGTTTCTGGCTATCCCCGGGCCCACCACCATGCCGGACGAAGTGCTCCGCGCGATGCATCGCCCGGCGCTGGACATCTATTCCGACACCATGGTGCAACTGACCGATGGCCTGCTGCGCGATCTCAGCCGGCTGTTCGCCACCTCAGGCAACTCCTACATCTACATCGCCAACGGCCATGGCGCCTGGGAAGCGGTGCTGAGCAATGTGTTGTCGCGCGGCGACAGGATCCTGGTGCTGGAGAGCGGGCGTTTTGCGCTGAACTGGGGCCACGCCGCCGCCGCCATGGGCGTCGAGGTCGAGTCCATCAAGGGCGACTGGCGCCGCGCGGTGCGCCCCGCCGAGGTCGAGGCCCGACTGCGGCAGGACAAGGCGCACCAGATCAAGGCGATCCTGACGGTGCAGGTCGACACGGCGTCGGGCGCCTACAACGACATTGCCGCCATCGGAGCGGCCATCAAGGCCACGGGCCACCCGGCGCTGTATATCGTCGATGCGGTGGCCTCTCTCGGCTGCATGCCGTTCGAGATGGATGCATGGGGCATCGACGTCGCCATGTCCGGCTCGCAGAAAGGGTTGATGACGCCGCCCGGCCTCGGCTTCGTCGCCGCCAACGATCGCGCCCGCGAGGTCCACAAAAAAGCCGGTCTGCGCACGCCGTACTGGGACTGGACCGAACGCGACGGGCCCGAGCACTACCGCAAATACGCCGGCACCGCGCCGGTGCATCTGTTGTTCGCGCTGCGCCAGGCCCTGGACATGCTGTCCGAGGAGGGGCTCGAAAACATCTTCCTGCGCCATCGCCTGCTGGCCGAAGCGGTCCGCCGCGCGGTCGCAAAATGGTCGGAGGGACAGGTGCTCGGTTTCAACATCGCCGAGCCGCTTGAGCGTTCCAATACCGTGACCACGGTGACCGTAGCCGACGGCTACGATCCGACCGCGCTGCAGCGCTATTGCAACCAGAAATGCGGCGTCGTGCTCGGCAACGGCATCGGCGATCTGTCCGGGCGGGCGTTCCGCGTTGCCCATATGGGCCACGTCAATGCGCCGATGATCCTGGGAACCCTTGGGGTTATCGAGGTCGCCCTGAACGCGCTCGATATCCCGCATGGCGCGGGCGGCACCGAGGCGGCGATCCAGTGGCTCGGCGAAAGCGTGACCGCGTAATCGTCCGTCAAGGCCTTTTCGGCACAGCTTTTTTGGTGCTTATACTGGCGGTTAGAGGACGCCGGCAACGGCGCGCGTGCGTGGGGGGTTTTGAGTGGCGTCCGTTGAATTGCGCGGCCTGACCAAGCGATTTGAACCGCTCACGGTCGTCGATGACGTCTCGCTGCGCATCGACCATGGCCAGCTGGTGTGCCTGCTCGGGCCGTCCGGCTGCGGCAAGACCACCACATTGCGGCTGATGGCCGGCTTTCTGGAACCCTCCGACGGCGAAATCCATGTCGGCGACCGGCTGGTGTCCTCGAAAGCGCGCACGCTGCCGCCCGAGCAGCGCAAGATGTCGATGATCTTCCAGAGCTACGCGCTGTGGCCGCACATGACGGTGGCGGAAAACATCGTCTACGGCTTGCGGCTGCGCAAAGCCGACCGCGACACCATCGCCAAAAAGCTCAGGGCCATCCTCGCCACCACCAAGCTCGAAGTACTGGCCGAACGTTATCCGGGCGAACTGTCGGGCGGCCAGCAGCAGCGCGTGGCGCTGGCGCGCGCGCTGATCGTGGAACCGGAGACGCTGCTGCTCGACGAGCCGCTGTCCAACCTCGACGCCAATTTGCGCGAGGAAATGCGCTTCGAGATCCGGCGGCTGCACGACGAATACCGCTACACCACGGTGTACGTCACCCACGACCAGTCCGAGGCAATGACCACCGCCGACCTGATCGCGGTGATGAACGGCGGCAGGATCGACCAGCTCGGCACCCCCGAAGATATCTACGACCGGCCGCAATCGGAATTCGTCGCCCGCTTCATCGGCGCCAGCAACGTGCTGAAGG
The DNA here is from genome assembly GCA_963710235.1 of uncultured Alphaproteobacteria bacterium. Classification (GTDB taxonomy): domain Bacteria; phylum Pseudomonadota; class Alphaproteobacteria; order Rhizobiales; family Xanthobacteraceae; genus Bradyrhizobium. The sequence goes on along the minus strand of CAVPZI010000003.1, from coordinate 74,946 downwards.
GCACCGCGCTCGACGCCAACCACCTGTCGTTTGCCGGCGCTACGTTGCAGGTAGTCGGCGTCAAGCTGACCGCCGGCCAGGAGGCCGCGGTCGCGGTGCGCCAGCATGACATCCAGCTTTCCGTCGCAAGCTCCCGACGACCACCGACAATGTGATGAGGGCGGTGGTGACGCGCCAGGTCTTCCTCGGCGCCAACCGCGACTATATGGTCGAGACGGCGGATGGAACCACGCTGCGGGTCGTGACCCCGACCCATCTTGCGGTTCCGCGAGGCACCGCGGTCTGGCTGCATTTTCCGCCCGAACGATGCCGCGCGCTCAGTCGATAAGAAAAACAACGGAGGAAGCGATGAAACAGCCAGGGCTTTCGCGGCGCCAACTTCTGAAAGGCTCGTCCGCGCTGGCGCTCGGAACGGTGTTCGCAGCAGCAGCCCGCGCCGAAGCGCCGCCGGCCGAAACCATCACGCCGCAACTGATCGAAGCCGCCAGGAAGGAAGGCAAGGTCGTCTGGTACACCTCGATCGATCTGGCGGTCGCCGAAAAAATCTCCGGCGCGTTCAAGGAAAAATTCGGCGGCATCGAGGTGCGGGTCGAACGCACCGGCGCCGAGCGGGTGTTCCAGCGCATCGGCCAGGAATACGCCAGCAACGTGCATGCGGTCGACGTCGCCAATTCGTCCGACGCCTCGCATCTGTTGGCCTGGAAGAAGCAGGGCATCCTGTTGCCCTACGTGCCGGAAGACGTGGCGAAGTTCTACAAGCCCGAGCACCGCGATGCCGACGGCTGTTATGCCGGCTTCCGCGCCACGCTTTGCCCGATGGCCTACAACACCAAACTGGTAAAGCCGGAAGACGCGCCGAAAAGTTTCAAGGATCTGCTCGATCCGAAATGGAAGGGCAAGCTGGTCAAGGCGCATCCCGGCTACAGCGGCACCATCCTGACCGCGACGTTCGAGATGACCCGCGACATGGGCTGGGACTATTTCGAGCAACTGGCCAAACAGAACGTCATGCAGGTGCAGTCCTCGACCGATCCGCCCAAGAAGCTCGCGCTCGGCGAGCGCAGCGTGATGGCCGACGGCAACGAATACAACATCTTCCTGCTCAAGGAAGCCGGCCAGCCGGTGGAAGCGATCTACCCGGCCGAAGGCACGCCTTTCGTGATCGGGCCCAACGGCGTGTTCAAGGCCGCGCCCAATCCGAATGCGGCAAAACTGTTCCAGAACTACTGCTTCACGCCCGAGGCGCAGGCGATGATCATCGAGATCGGCGGCCTCCGCTCGCTGCATTCCGAAGTCAAGGAAAAGCCCGGCCGCACGCCGCTCAAGGACATCAAGCTGTTGAAGGAAGACGCGGCGGGCGCCGAAAGCCAGAGCGAAGCCATCAAGGCGCATTACCTGAAGCTATTCCACGTCTGAAGCCTCCCAAGCAAGGGATCTCGCAAAGCAAGGGAATATCGATGCGAAAGACGATATCGCGGCGTGGCCTGATCCAAGGTTCGCTGGCGCTGGGGTTGAGCGCGGTGACGCGGGTCTCTCGCGCCGCCGGACCGGAGCCGGTGTCAATCACGCCGGCGCTGGAGGAGGCGGCGCGCAAGGAAGCCAAGGTGGTGTTTTATTCCGCCATGGACCTGCCGGTGGGCGAGAAGCTCGCCAAGGCGTTCGAGGCGAAATATCCTGATATCGCGGTCCAGGTCGAACGCTCCGGCTCGGAGCGGCTGTTCCAGCGCGTCGCCCAGGAATTCGCCAGCAACATTCACGCCGGCGACGTCATCAACAGTTCGGACGCCGCGCACTTCATCCCCTGGAAGAAAAGCGGCTGGCTGATGCCGTTCGTCTCCGAGGACATGGCCAGGCATTTCCTGCCCGGCCACGTCGACCCCGACGGCATGTTTGCTACCTCGCGGGTGTGGCTGTCGTCGATCGCCTACAACACCAACCTGGTCAAACCCGAAGACGCCCCGAAGAGTTTCAGGGACCTGCTCGATCCGAAGTGGGCGGGCAAGATGGTCAAGGGCCACCCCGCTTACAGCGGCACGATCATGACCGCGACTTTTCAACTGGTCCGGGAACTTGGATGGGAATATTACGAGCAATTGGCCAAGCAGCGCGTGCTGCAGGTGCAGTCTTCCACCGATCCGCCGAAGAAGCTGGCACTCGGCGAGCGCGCCGTGATGGCCGACGGCAACGAATACGGCGTCATCCTGCTCAAGGAAGCCGGGCAGCCGGTCGAGCCGGTGTATCCCACCGAGGGCACGCCGACCATCACCGGCCCCACCGGCATCTTTGCATCGGCCCCGCATCCCAACGCGGCCAAACTGTTCCAGGCCTGGCTGCATACCCGTGAGACTCAGCAGTTCTTCTGCGATTACACCGCGCAGTACTCCGTCCATGACCAGGTGCAATCGAAGCCGGGGCGGCGGAAGCTCGCGGATATCAAGCTGATGAAGGACGACCCGGTCGGGGTCGAAAAGATGACCGAAGAGATCAAGACGCGGTATGCCAAGCTGTTCCGGGTGTAGGCATCGTCATTGCGAGCCAACGGGTCGCGCGAATACGCGCCCGATGACAGGCTCAGCGAAGCAATCCAGGGCCACAAGCAAGGCTGGATTGCTTCGTCGCATCCGCCTTCGCCCGAAGGCGGGCTTCGGCGGACAAGAGTGCTCCTCGCAATGACGGAGCCGGCGCCAGCGATCTAACGATAAGTCGTTCCGTTCCGAACTGAGTAGACAATGAACGCCCTTCAAGCAGCCAGCATCCCGAACCCGCCGGCCAAGATCAACTCGACCAAGCCGGTTCTATACTTCGCCGCGGCGCTGCTGATCGTGCTGATCGTGCTGCCGTTGTCGTGGCTCGCGGTCTACAGCGTGACCGACAAGGACAACCACGTCACGCTGCAGAATTTCGTCACGCTGTTCACCGATCCGGATTTTCTCGATCCGCTGCTTACCACCGCGATAATAGCGGTCAGTTCGGCGGTGATCTGCTGCGTGGTGGCGGCCCCGATCAGCTGGCTGGTGTCGCGCACCGACATGCCGGGCCGGCAGTTCATCCGCGCCCTGGTCACGGCCTCGTTCGTGACGCCGCCGTTCCTCGGCGCGGTGGCCTGGGAGCTGCTGGCGGCGCCCAACAGCGGCCTGCTCAACCAGCTGTTTCGCCTGGTCACCGGCGCGGAAGCCGACGCCCACCTGTTCGACATCTATTCGCTGACCGGGATCGTGTTCGTGATTTCCTGCTACACGTTTCCGTTTGTGTTCGTGCTGGTCGCCAATGCGCTCGACAACATGCCGGGCGAACTGGAAGACGCCTCCGCCATCCTCGGTGGGAAGGCCTGGACCACGGCATGGCGGATCACCATCCCGCTGGCGCTGCCGGCCGTAGTCGCGGGCGCGCTGATCGCGTTCCTGCAGGCCATGACCCTGTTCGGATCGCCGGCGATCCTGGCGCTGCCGGCCGGCTTCCACACCATGACCACCAAGATCTGGAGCCTGTTCCAGTATCCGCCGAAGCTGGAGCTCGCCGCCGCTGCCGCAGTGCCGCTGCTGCTCCTGACCATCCTGTTGCTGCAGGCGCAGAAATTCATTCTCGGCCGCCGCGGCTATTCGGTGCTGGGCGGCAAATACGGCGCGCCGCGCCGGATCGAATTGGGCGCGTGGCGCTGGGCGGCGCTGGGTTTCTGTCTCCTGGTGCTGCTCAATCCGGTGTTCCTGCCCTATCTGGCGCTGCTCAACGCCGCGTTCTCGCCCAACGCCACTACGCTGGTGACGCCGTCGACGTTCACGGGGCACAACATCGTGTTCGTGTTCACCGAGCTGTCGTCGACCCAGCTGGCGCTGAAGAACACGGTGATTCTCGGCACCGCAACCGCCACCATCGGCACCGCGCTGGCGCTGGTGCTCGCCTATGTGACGTCGCGGCGGGTGATCCGCGGCTCGCAGATACTGGGCTTTCTCGCCACAGCACCAGTCGCGGTGCCCGGCATCGTGCTGGGCGTCGGGCTATTCCTGAGCTATACGCGGCCGCCGTTCGTGCTGTACGGCACGCTGTGGATCCTCCTGATCGCCTTCCTCACCATCAGCCTGCCATCGGCCTATCAGCAGCTGCAGGCGGCGTTCCGCACCATCCACCCCGAACTCGAGGAAGCCAGCCGCATCCTGGGCGCGACGCGGCTGCAATCGTTGTGGCAGATCACCGCACCCCTGCTGCGCACCGGCGTAGTGGCGACCTGGTGCTTCATCTTCATCGGCGTGATGCGCGAATTGTCGGCGGCGATCATCCTGTTCACGTCGCAGACCAAGGTGCTGTCGGTGTTGATCTACGACCTCAACGAAAGCGGCGATCTCGCGGCGATTTCGGTGCTGGGCATTGCCATGCTGGTGATCACTTTCGGCGTGGTGCTTGCGGTCAACCAGATTCCAATGTTTGGTGGTAATTTCCGCGCACGATAGCGCGAGATCACTATCTTCGAGTCGTCATCCCGCACTATCTTTATTGTTTGAACAGGCGGGGAGATCCCATGAGCGCTGAGGTCCTGATCGGCGACGGCGAGGCGGCGCATCTGATGCCGCATCCGCTGCGCGCGGCCATCCTGGGCGAAGTCCACGCCCGACCGTTCACGCCGCTGCCGGTCCCGGCCCGGATCATCCACTTCGGCTTCGACACCTCGGGTGCGCGCGCGCAGGCCGACCGCGCCAACCTCGTTGCATTCTGCACGGCGCGCGGGCTGCCGCCGCCGGCGCCGGCCGAAAAGCATCACCGCGCGCCGTTCGGAACCACGGTGCTGCGCTGGGAGCAGCATTCGGAATTCACCACCTACACCTGGGAGATGCCGTCCGATCCCGGCGGCATCCCGTTTCATCCGGACGCCGCCTCGATCGCGTCGGCGATGCGGCTGGTGCCGCAGCCAGGTCCGCTGTTGGTGGCGATCGATCTGCACCTGCTCGCCGCGGACGCCGAGCGCACCGCACCGGAACGGCTGTTCGACCGCGCCAGCCTGGCGGTGGCGGAGAACTCCGACGGTGCCGCAGTCTATGCCACGGATTTCAAGCCCGGGCCGTCCGGATTCGTGCGCATCCTGGTAGCCGATCGCGGCATGGACGCCGAGCGCGCCGGCGCGCTGGCGCAGCGCGTCCTCGAGATCGAGACCTATCGGACGCTGGCGCTACTAGGCCTGCCGGAGGCGCAGCGGCTTTCGCCCTCGATCGCGACTTGCGAAAAGCGGCTGGCCGAGGTCACCGAGGAAATGCGAAGCACCGCCGACCTCGCCAGCAACCATCGGCTGCTCGACGAACTGACGGCGCTGGCGGCCGACGTCGAGGCCAGCGCCGCGGCCAGCGCGTACCGGTTCGGCGCCAGCCGCGCCTACGAAGAAATCATCGAGCAGCGGCTTGAGACCATCGGTGAACGCAAGGTCGGCGGACTGCCGACCTGGACGTCATTCCTGGCGCGCCGCATGAAACCGGCGATGCGCACCTGCATCACCACCGAGGCGCGGCTGGGCAACCTGTCGCTCAAGCTGGCCCGCGCCGCCAACCTGCTGCGCACCCGCGTCGATGTCGAACTCGAGCAGCAGAACCAGCAGCTGCTCAAGTCCATGAACGCGCGAACGCGGCTGCAGCTGCGGCTGCAGGCCACGGTGGAAGGGCTCTCCGTCGCCGCCATCACCTACTACGTGGTCAGCCTGTTCAGCTACCTCGCCAAGGCCGAGCACGATGCCGGCCTGCCAGCCATCGAGCCCAGCATCGCCACCGCCGCGTTCGTTCCGATCGCGGCGCTGACGATCTGGTGGGTGGTGCGGCGGATCCGCAGCAGGCATGTTTCGGACGACGAGCCAGACTAGGCGGCACTCCCTCGCCGTCATTGCGAGGAGCTCTTGCGACGAAGCAATCCAGGCTTTGCTTGTTGCTTCTGGATTGCTTCGCTTCGCTCGCAATGACGGAGTTGGCGGCGCCGGACCTACCGCCCCGTCGCCTTTCGCCACGCCGCGAAGTCGACCAGGGTCTGGTCGTCGGTGGCGGGGTAGAGGCCGAGGATCGATTTTCCCTTTTGCACCTGTTCGGTGACGAAATCCTCGAACGCCGTCATCTCGAAGGCTTCGTTGGCGATCTCGTCGGCGAGATGCGCCGGGATCACCATGACGCCGTCGCTGTCGCCGAGGATGACATCGCCGGGAAACACCGGCGCGTCGCCGCAGCCGATCGGGCCGTTGATCTCGATGGCCTGATGCAGCGTCAGGTTGGTCGGGGCGCTCGGCCGGTGGTGATAGGCGGGAAAGCCGAGCCTGGCGATTTCGGCGGAGTCGCGAAAACCGCCGTCGGTGATGACGCCGGCAACGCCGCGCTTCATCAGCCGGGTCACCAGGATGGCGCCGGCCGAGGCGGCGCGGGCGTCCTTGCGGCTGTCCATCACCAGCACCATGCCGGGCGGGCAATCCTCCACCGCCTTGCGCTGCGGATGGGAGCGGTCGCGGAACACCGACAGCTGGTTGAGATCCTCGCGCGCCGGCATGTAGCGCAGCGTAAACGCCTCGCCGACGAGGGTCGGCTGGTCCGGACTCAGGGGATGGACGTCCTGGATGCATTGGGTGCGCAAGCCGCGCTTGTAGAGCGCCGTGGCCACCGTGGCGGTGGAAATGGTCTTGAGCTTGTTGCGGGTCTCGTCGCTCAGCCTGGTCATGACGTTTGGTCCTGTTGGTGAAATCAATAAATCGCGGGTTCGCCGACCGGTGCCCCGAAACCGGTTTCGAGAAAGTCGAAATCGCAGCCCTCGTTGGCCTGCTTGATGTGTTTGGTGAACATCCAGCCATAGCCGCGCTCGAAGCGCGTCTCGGGCGCTTTCCACGCGGCGCGGCGCCTGGCCAATTCCACTTCCGGGACATCGAGATTGATGGTGCGCGCCGCCACGTCCAGCGAGATCATGTCGCCGTTCTTCACCAACGCCAGCGGGCCGCCGATATAGGCCTCCGGCGAGACGTGCAGGATGCAGGCGCCGTAGCTGGTGCCGCTCATGCGCGCATCGGAGAGGCGCACCATGTCGCGCACGCCCTGCTTCACCAGTTTTTTCGGGATCGGCAGCATGCCCCATTCCGGCATGCCGGGCCCGCCCTGCGGACCGGCATTGCGCAGGATCAGGACGTGGTCGGCGGTGACGTCGAGATCGTCGCGATCGATGGCCGCCTTCATCGACGGGTAGTCGTCGAACACCAGCGCCGGCCCGGTGTGCTTGAGGAAGCGCGGCTCGCAGGCGCTGGGTTTGATCACGCAGCCGTCGGGCGCGAGATTGCCCTTCAGCACCGCCAGCGCGCCTTCGGCATAGATCGGATCTTTCACCGTGCGGATGACGTCGTCGTTGTAGACTTCGGCGGCGGCGATGTTTTCGCCTAGCGTCTGGCCGGTGACGGTGATGACATCGAGATGCAGATGGTCCTTGATCCGGCTCATCAGCCCCGGCAGGCCGCCGGCATAGAAAAAATCCTCCATCAGGTATTTGTCGCCCGAGGGGCGGACGTTGGCGATGACCGGCACCTTGCGGCTGGCCTTCTCGAAGTCATCGAGCCCGATGTCCTGGCCGGCGCGGCGCGCCTGCGCGATCAAATGAATGATCGCGTTGGTCGAGCAGCCCATCGCCATCGCCACCGCGATGGCGTTCTCGAACGCCTTGCGGGTCTGGATCTTGTTCGGCGTGAGATCCTCCCACACCATCTCGACGATGCGGCGGCCGCATTCCGAGCTCATACGGATGTGGTTGGCATCCGCCGCCGGGATCGAGGAAGCGCCCGGCAAGGTCATGCCGATGGATTCGGCGATCGCGGTCATGGTGGAAGCGGTGCCCATGGTCATGCAGGTGCCGTAGCTGCGGGCGATGCCGGCCTCGACGTCGACCCAGTCCTTGTCGGTGATCTTGCCGGCGCGGCGCTCGTCCCAGTATTTCCAGGCGTCGGAACCGGAGCCCAGTACCTTGCCCTTCCAGTTGCCGCGCAACATTGGACCGGCCGGCAGGTAAATCGCCGGATAGCCGGCGCTGGTGGCGCCGAGCAGCAGACCCGGCGTGGTCTTGTCACAGCCGCCCATCAGCACCACGCCATCGACCGGGTGGCCGCGCAACAGTTCCTCGACGTCCATGGCCAGCATGTTGCGATAGAGCATGGTGGTCGGCTTCAAAAACGACTCCGACAGCGACAGCGCCGGCAATTCCAGCGGAAAGCCGCCGGCCATCAGCACCCCGCGCTTGACGTCGTCGACCCGGCTGCGGAAATGCATGTGGCAGGGCTGCGCGTCCGACCAGGTGTTGATGATGGCGATCACCGGCCGGCCGGCCCATTCCTCCGGCGCGTAGCCGATCTGCATCGCGCGCGAGCGGTGGCCGAAGGCGCGCAGATCATCGGGGGCAAACCAGCGCGCGCTGCGAAGCTGGTCGGGGGATTTTTTCTTGTTGATCATCGGGCACCTGTTGGAGAGGCGTGGGCGATCGTCGGGGTCATCGCCGGATGTTTGAAATCGCGTCGTGTGCTACCGGAAAAACCAGATTTTGGAGCGGGAGTCCAATGATGATCCAGACTGCGGCGCCGCGCGTTTTTGCAGTGCGGTGCAGTTCCCGACACGAATCTGAAGCACGTCATGGCCGGGCTTTGTCCCGGCCATCCACGTCTTTCTTGTCTGGTGCAGCCAAGATGTGGATGCGCAGCAACTCGGCCACGCCGAGTTGCGTCAACCTTAAGGGCCCAAGCCGGAAACATCCGGCTTGAGGGACGACGCCCGGGCATGACGAATTTTCAAGCCGGGTATCGCAGCAAATTCATTTCAGACGCACCGCTTCCATCACCTCCTGCGCCGCCCTCTCGCCACTATCCCTCGCCCCATGCGCGGTCGAGAAAAAGTTCGGCGATGTCGCCTCGCCGGCAAAGAACAGCCGGCCGTCGACCGGCGCCGCGAGCACCGCGCGGGCGCCGGCATGGCCGGGAAGTGCGGCGGAATAGGCGCCTTGGGCGAACGGATCGTTGGCCCAGCGCGACTCCGAAAGCGGCGTCAGTTTTTTGCGGTAGTCCGAGCCGAGGATGGCCACGACCTCGTCGATCGCTTGCGCCGCCATCGCGCCTGGCCCGGCCTCTTCCAGTTCGCGGGCGAACGGGCCACCGAAAAATCCCTCGATGCACGGCTGGCCGAACGGCTTGATGTGAAAGCTGCCCATCGCGGTGCGCATGGTGGCGGCGCGCAGGCCGGTGTCCTTTGGCAAGGCCTCGGCGCTGTCGAGCCGCAGCATGACCTTGTCGTCGACGCCGAGCGGCAGGCCGCGCGCGGCATCGACCTTGGCCGGCAGCGGAGGATCGATACGGATGGCTTCCGCGGCGATCAGGCTGGTCGGCACGGTGACGATCACCTTGCCGGCAGACAGCGTGCCGCGCGAGGTCTCGAGGCGAACGCGCCGGCCGGAATGGTCGATCCGCGTCACCTGGGTGTTCAGCGCCACCTGGCATGGCGCGCCATAGGCCGAGACCAGCGCGCCGTAACCGCGCGGGACGCGCCAGTTGATCCCGGTGTCCTCATAGGCGTCCATGTCGTGCAGCGACACGCGGTCGAGGGTGACGCCATTGATATAGGTCGAGATGGCGTCGATCATCGGGTTCCAGCGGTTGCCGGGCTCGAAGCAGGTGCTGGCCGCGGCATCGCGCGGATCCGCCGCGGCCCGTTCGGCGCGGTCGTAGAAGGCGTCGAGCGCTTCGATGAATTCGGCCCGCAGTTGCGGCGGGAAGCCGGCGTGATAGCTCTGCTCGCGCCAGGGCGGGCGGGTCTTGTCGACCGTGAAGCCCAGCGCTTCGGCGATGCCGACGAATGCGTTCCTGTCAGCGGAATGCAGCCAGCCGCAGCCGAGGTCGAAGGTGATGTCGGGCGCGGCCTTGATGGTATGGGCACGGCCGCCGAGGCGATCGCGGGCTTCCAGCACGATCACCGAAAAGTCGGATTTCTCCAGCGCGCGCGCCGCGCCGAGGCCGGCGGCACCGGCGCCGATAATGGCAACGTCGACTTCGGCGGGGAGAGTCATGGTGTGGAACAGGCGAATGGCGAGCCGCGAATAGTCCCGTAGCGTCATACGCGGGCTTGACCCGCGTATCCATCCACCTTCACGAGACTCTTTCGAAGAAGATGGATCACCGGGTCAAGCCCGGTGATGACGCAGTAGATCGCCCCCTTTGGCTTACGCCACCGCTTCCTTGGCCTTTTCGGCGCGCTTGCGGTCGTTGGCGTCGAGGTGGCGCTTGCGCAGGCGGATCGATTTCGGCGTGATCTCGACCAGTTCGTCGTCCTCGATATAGGCCAGCGCCTTTTCCAGGGTCATGCGGATCGGCGGGGTCAGCCGCACCGCTTCGTCCTTCGAGGTGGTGCGGATGTTGGTGAGCTGCTTGCCCTTGAGGATGTTGATCTCGAGGTCGTTGTCGCGGGTGTGCTCGCCGACGATCATGCCCTTGTAGACCTTCCAGCCCGGCTCGATCATCATCGGGCCGCGGTCTTCCAGCTTGAACATGGCGTAGGCCACCGCCTCGCCCTGGTCGTTGGAGATCAGGACGCCGTTGCGGCGGCCCTGGATGTCGCCCTTGTAGGGCAGGTAGTTGTGGAACAGGCGGTTCATGATCGCCGTGCCCTTGGTGTCGGTCATCAGCTCGCCCTGGTAGCCGATCAGGCCGCGGGTCGGCGCGTAAAACACCAGCCGCAGCCGGTTGCCGCCGGACGGGCGCATCTCGATCATCTCGGCCTTGCGCTCGCTCATCTTCTGCACCACGACGCCGGAGAATTCCTCGTCGACGTCGATGACGACTTCCTCGACCGGCTCCAGCAACTGGCCGTTCTCGTCCTTGGTCAGCACCACGCGGGGGCGCGACACCGACAGCTCAAAGCCTTCGCGGCGCATGGTCTCGATCAGGATCGCGAGCTGCAATTCGCCGCGGCCGGACACTTCCATGGCGTCCTTGTCGGCGGCCTCGACCACGCGCAGCGCGACGTTGCCCTCGGCTTCGCGCAGCAGGCGGTCGCGGATCAGGCGGCTCGTCACCTTGTCGCCTTCGGTGCCGGCGAGCGGCGAGTTGTTGACGATGAACGACATCGACACCGTCGGCGGATCGATCGGCTGGGCCTGGATCGGGGTATCGACGCTGGGATCGCAGAAGGTGTCGGCGACGGTGCCCTTGGGCAGGCCGGCGATGGCGACGATATCGCCGGCCTCGGCGAGATCAACCGGCTGCCGCTCGAGACCGCGGAACGCGAGGATCTTGGTGATACGGCCGGTTTCCACCACCTTGCCGTCACGCGACAGCACCTTGACGCTCTGGTTCGGCTTGACCGAGCCCGACGCGATGCGGCCGGTGATGATGCGGCCGAGATAGGGGTTGGCTTCGAGAATGGTGCCGAGCAGCCGGAACGGCCCTTCCTCGACCACCGGCGGCGCCACGTGCTTGATGACGAGGTCGAACAGCGGCTTCATGCCGTCATCGTGGGAGGCCTCAGGCGTGGTGCCCATCCAGCCGTTCTTGCCTGATCCATAGAGAATCGGAAAATCGAGCTGGTCGTCGGTGGCATCGAGCGCGGCGAACAGGTCGAACACCTCGTTGACGACTTCGGTGATGCGCGCGTCCGGGCGATCGACCTTGTTGATGGCGACGATCGGCTTGAGGCCGAGCTTGAGCGCCTTGCCGACCACGAACTTGGTCTGCGGCATCGGGCCCTCGGCGGCGTCGACCAGCACGATGACGCCGTCGACCATCGACAGGATGCGCTCGACCTCGCCGCCGAAATCGGCGTGGCCCGGGGTGTCGACGATGTTGATCTGGGTGTCTTCCCAATGCACCGAGGTGCACTTGGCGAGAATGGTGATGCCGCGCTCGCGCTCCAGATCGTTGGAGTCCATCGCGCGCTCAACCTGGCGCTGGTTCTCGCGGTAGGTGCCGGATTGCTGCAGCAGCTTGTCGACCAGGGTGGTCTTGCCGTGGTCGACGTGGGCGATGATGGCGATGTTGCGAAGGTCCATAGGTCTTCTTTACGGTTTCAACGGCCTGGGTGCCCTTAATCGGGGTTCGGATAAGGGGTCGGCCTTGCGCCCGATCGCGCCAGCCTCATTCGCCTCACCTGAAAACGCGCTGGGCAATCCCTGCAAAAGCAAACCCGGCCGAAAGGGGCCGGGCACTCGAACGCGCTGCGGCGCAATATAGTCAGATATTGTTCGAAAACAATGACAAAGGCAGCGCTACCAAGCAAAAAACATGGGCTTTTTCGGGGCTTTAGTCAGCCTGGACGACAATCTGCCGGAACGCTTAACGCCGCGGCCCCCGAATCGCCGCCACAATCAGCATGATGCCGCCGAATCCGACCAGCAGGCCAACCAACAAGGAATCGAAGTAAAACCGAGGCTCGAGTGGGCAGCGACCCTACGCCGAAAATCAAGGCGCAAAGCCCAGGCAGCAACATGACGATCCCGAGCAGCACCATGAAAGCGGTGGGCAGCCACTGCGCGGCTGAGGCGGCGCAGAGGGTGGCGGTTGCGGCGCGCGGAGGCGCGGGTACCGGGGGCAGCGAAGGGGTCTCGCTGCTCGCTCACGGAGTTGACCTCCTTCGGCCATCCGGGCACGAATGCCGTCGATGCTGCCGTCACGATAAAACAGGTTGTAGGTGTCGAACGGGATGATCTGCCCGTTCGGCGTCACGAAATGGATGCAGGAGCGCTTGACGTTGCCGACGCAGAAATTGAAGCGGTCGAGGAACTGCACGATGGTGACGCGAAAGACGTTCTCGTAGGTGAGGTTGGCCGGCGCCTCGAACTGCGGCAGGCAGCACAGGAACTCGGCCAGGCGCTGGCTGGTGTTGAGTGGCCCCGACGACAGCGAAAACAGGTCGATGAATTTTTCGCGCAGCACCGGGTGTTTTTCCAGGCTGATGGTGTTGGGCATGATGTCGACCAGTTGCTGCTGCGGGATCAGCGAGGTCACCGGCAGCACGGTGCCGCCGTTGCGCAGGCCGTAGCCGATCGAGATGCTTTCGGGATTGCAGGGCAGCGGGATCATGTCGTCGTCGCCGAATACGCCGGTCGCGATCACGCGCCGGCGGATCTCCGACAGCATGATCCGGTCCCGGTCCTTGTCGAAATTCTCGTTGCGGCCGGCATCCTGCACCGGCTGGAAGGTCACGCCGCGGACGCAGCGCCAGGTCAAGGCGTGGCGAACGATGTCGCCGATCTCATGGTCGTTGACGCCGCGCTTGATCACCGCGACCAGCGTGGTCGAGAGCCCATGCTGTTCCAGGTTCTCCAGCGCCTGCTGGCGGATCCGGCGCAGGTCGGCGCCGCGCAGATCGACCAGCGCGTCGCGTTGCAGCGAATCGAACTGCAGATAGACCTCGAGGCCGCGCCTGTTTTCGGCCAGCCTCGCGGCGAATTCCGGCTCGCGGGCGATGCGCAGGCCGTTGGTGTTGATCATGACATGGCGGATCGGACGGGCGCGCACCGCATCCAGGATGGCGAAGAAATCCGGATGCAGCGTCGGCTCGCCGCCCGAGATCTGCACCAGATCCGGCTCGCCCTCGCTGGCCACCAGCGCGTCGAGCATTTTCTCGATCGCCGGCAGCGGCAGGAATTTCGAGCGCAGCGGCGAGGATTTGGCAAAGCACACCGGACAGGTCAGGTTGCAGTGGTCGGTGATCTCGATCAGCGCCAGGCAGGAATGCTGCTCGTGATCGGGGCACAGCCCGCAATCGAACGGACAGCCGAATTCGGTGTGGCGCTGGAACGACAGCGGCCGGTCGCCGGGCTTGATGAATTCCTTGCAGCGCCGCCAGTAGGCGGCGTCGTTCGATACCAGGGTGGTTTGAACGCCATGCGCGGCGCAGCGTTTCTCGTACCAGACTTCGTCGCCGTGGATCTGGACCTTGGCGGGCACCAGCTTCAGGCAGGTTTCGCACAACGACTGGGTCTGTCCCCAGAAAATATACGGACGCGATCTACGCAACGGCAGCGTCATGTTCGGTTCTCGCAAGCGGTACCGTCGCCAGCATGACGGCGGCATAAAGCAGGATGACGAGGGACAACAGATGAAACAAGGTCAGCGGGCCGACCAGCGGCGCGTAGGGCTTGAGGAATTCCCAGATGAAGCGCTGCAGGCCATAGAACGCCAGCACCAGATAGAAGCCGTTGCCGATGACGAAGCGATTGCGCGCCTGCACAGCCACGCAATAGAACAGCGCGAAGCCCAGCATCGCCGCGCTCTCGTAAAGCTGCACCGGGTGACGGGGGATGCCATCGCCGAAATCATGGGCCCATGGCAGCGCGGTCGGCGTGCCATAGGTAAAATCGTCGAGGCCGGCGTAGAAACAGCCGAGACGGCCGATGGCAATACCGACCGCGAGCGGCAGCGCGAAGCGCGCCCCGGTCCGCAGCGAAATGCCGTGAATCCATTTGTAGAGCTCGATGGCGACGATGCCGCCGGCGAGCGCGCCCTCGACCGAGCGCGCAATGCCGCCCTGGCCCGAAAGCCAGAGATTGAGCGTTCCGAACAGATAGGCGCCGATGCCGGCGCCGAACATCAGGGCGGCGATATAGGGCAGCGCCAGCGACTGCGCCGGAAACGCGATCTCTTTGACCCGCGACAGCCAGAGCGTCGCCAGTCCCGCCGCCAGCCATGCCGCGGTGTCGAAGAGAGTGTGAAGCACAGCCCCGCTCATGGCGGTGAGCGTAGAGCATGATCCGGAAAAGGGGAAACCGGATTTCCGCAACTCGTCACGCCGTAGCCGCCGCTCTTACCTCGCCCCGCAAGCGGGGCGAGGTTAAGAGCTGGGGCTACGCTTATCGCATACGCCCGCGCGGCGGAGGATTGAGGTTGGGCAAGAGCTACAGCGCGCCGCTGCGCAGCTGGACATTCGACCGCGGCGGATTTTGCGGCATGCTGGCCAGCAGCGCCTTGCGGTCGGCGACCGCGTTATGGAACTGCTCGAGCGCGATGTTGAAGGCGGTCAAGGTGCCCTCCTCGATGGCGCCATGCTCGAAACAATCCAGCGTGTCGCGCAGGATGCCGTCGGCCTCGGTCTGCAGGGCGTCCAGTTCGTCGATGGAATCGCTGCGGCGCGCCGCGGCCAGCATCTCCAGCAGCCGCTCGCGCAGCGAGCTGTTGGTGTTGCGCTCATCCTTCTTCAGGTAGCTCGCGAACCAGGCGCCGGCCGAGCCCATCGCGGAGAGCGCCATCAGGGTCCACCAGATGTAATCGCTGTAGCGGTCGAGAAAGGTCTTTTCCTCGCCATCGACATAGGCCGCCGCACCCGGATGCACCGGGATCACGGCATCCTTGTCGGTATCCGGCGTCTCGATCTTGGAGGCGAGCGGGAATTCCGACATCAGCGACTGGCGGATCGCGAACAGCTGGCGGGTAAACGCGGCAACGGTGGCTTCCGACAGGCCTTTGCGGGCGACGATATGGTGCGAAAAACTGATGGTCTTGATGTCGTCGTCGGGCCGGTCCGGCGAGCCGCCGAACGCGCCGGCGGGAATTTCCGCGGCCTCATAGACCGGATGGTTGGTGGCGATGGCCTCGGCGGTATCGATGGGCAGGAAGGTCGGCGTGCCGCCGTCGCGCACCGAGGCCGCGACCGCGTCGGTGGTGATCTTGCTGTTGACCGGCCCGGCGGCAAAGAACGCGTCGGCCTTCTGGTTCCGGACCGCCTCGGCGATATCGGTGGTGGAGAACTGGACGAAATCGACCTTGGCGGGATCGACGCCATACTGCTGCAGGATCACCTTGAGCAGATTCACGTTGGCCTGGGTACGGCCGATGACACCGACGCGATGTCCGGCCAGTTGCCCGATCTTGGTGATCTTGGCGGCGGATTTCTTGCCCTTGGCCTTCGGCGGCACCGGCACCCACAGCACCGCGACATTCTTGCGCAGCGTCGCCACCGCCTGGGCATTCTTCGGCACATCAAGGTCGCCGCGGATGATTGCAAGATCGGCCTTGCCGTCGGACAACGCGGTGGCGCTGGCAGTGGCGCCTTCGGTCAGGATCGGCCGCAACCGGACGAAATTGTGTTCCCGGCCGAACGCCTGGCTCAGGGTCTGAATCAGCCTGACGTCGTCGCTGTTGGGCGGGCCGACCGCGATGCGCAGGGTCACCGGCCGCATGGCAAAGTAATACGCGCCGGCCACCGTAGCGATGATGGCGAGCGCTCCGGCCAGCGTGATCCAGGCGATCCCGCGCTTGACCGAACGCGGCGAGGCCGGCTGCGGGCCGATCACCTGCGGACCATCCACCATCGCCCTGGAAAACAGTGATGCCATGACACCCGTTGGGTTAGGCCCCGACCGTAGCAATTTCCTTGCCAGCGCAGGATTACATCTCCGTCATGGTTAGCGCCGGCTTTGGTGCGGTATTGTGGCGCGCGGATCCAAACGCGGCAGGACGGTGTTAGGGTAAAGGGCGCGTGAAACAGGAGGCGATCATGGCGGAGCGGTTATCGGCACAAGCACGAAAAGCGGCGCTCGGCGGGCTGCCAGGCTGGTCCGAACTTGGCGACCGCGAGGCGATCGCACGAACCTTTACTTTCAAGGACTTCAACGAGGCCTTCGGTTTCATGACCCGGGCGGCGCTGGTCGCCGAAAAGAGCGATCACCATCCGGAATGGCGTAACGTTTACAAGACGGTGGAGGTGGTCCTGGCCACCCATGACGCGTCCGGCGTCACCGCGCTGGACATCAAGCTTGCCGAGGCGATGAACGCGATCGCCAGGCAACTCGGTGTGGCTTGAGGTCGCGCAAATCTTGCGGCGGCGGACTGCCGCACCCAAATTAGAGCGTATCCGCCGCGACCGCATGCCGCAGCTTATCTTTTTGTTTGAGCATGATCTTCTCGGAAAACCGGTTCCCACTTTTCCGGATCGTGCTCTAAGGAGCAAGCCTTTCAATGGCAACCGAACACAGCGTGGGCTTCGAGCCGGCCGACCGGTTGGCGCAGGACCGCGAAAGCGTGCGCAGGCGGTTCTGGCGCAAACTGAAGCGGGTGGCGGCGAAACTGCCGTTCGCCGAGGATCTGCTGGCTGCGTATTATTGTGCGTTCGATCGCCAGACCCCGCGCCATGTGCAGGCAGCGCTGCTCGGCGCCATCGCCTATTTCATCCTGCCGTTCGATTTCATCCCGGACATGCTGCCGGTGCTCGGTTTCACCGACGATGCCGCCGTCCTCGCCACCGCGATCCGGATGGTGGCGTCGCACATCACGCCGGACCACCGCGACGCCGCGCAGGCCGCGCTGAAGCGGTTGAAGGGTGAGGCGACGGAAGCCTAGTGGCGCCGATCGTCATCGTCCGGCTTAACCGGATGACCCAGTATCGCAAAGCTTCCGCCATTCAGCGCCCTTGAATAATGGGTCACCCGCTTTCGCGGGTGATGACGGCCGCTCACGGATGCAGGATCACCTTGCCCATGGCCTTGCGGCCGGCGAGCACTTTCAGCGCATCGGCGGTTTGCGCCAGCGGGAAGGTGCGGTCGACGTGGGAGGAAATCTTGCCCTCCGCGGTCCACTTCACCAGCTTTTCGAGATTGGCGCGGTTCTTGTCCGGATTGAGCCGGGCCCAGGCACCCCAGAACACCCCCCTGATATCGCAGCCCTTCAGCAGCGCGAGATTGAGCGGCATCTTCGGAATGTCGCCGGCGGCGAAACCGATCACCAGGAAGCGGCCTTCCCAGGCGATCGAGCGCAGCGCCGCCTCGGCATAGCTGCCGCCGACCGGATCGAAAATGATATCGGCGCCCTTGCCATTGGTGAGTTTTCGCAAGCCGTCCTTGAGATCTTCGGTGGCATAATTCAGGCCGAGCTCGGCGCCGTGTCGTTTGGCGAATTCCAGCTTCTCATCCGACGATGCGCAGGCGATCACTTTCAGGCCCATCAGCTTGCCGAGTTCGCAGGCGGCAAGCCCGGTGCCGCCGGCGGCGCCGAGTACCGCCATGGTCTCGCCCGGCTTCGGGCTGGCGCGGTCTTCCAGCGCATGCAGCGCGGTGCCGTAGATGATGATGATGCCGGCGGCGCGATCGAAATCGAGGTTGTCGGGGATCTTCACGATCGAACTCGCCGGCAGCGCGATCTTTTCGCGGGCGCCGTTGTGGCCGCAGGACGCTACCACCCGGTCGCCGACCGCAAGGTCGGTGACACCGGCGCCGACGCTGTCGATCACGCCCGCGACTTCCGCCGCCGGCGAGAACGGGAACGGCGGCTTGATCTGGTATTTGCCCTGGATCATCAACAGGTCGAAGAAATTCAAGGCCGCCGCCTTGATGGCGATCACCGCCTGGCCCGGCTCGGCCACCGGATCCGGCACCTCCGTGAGAACGAGATCGTCAGGGCCGCAATATTGCGAGCAGAGGATGGCTTTCATCGACACACCTGAGTTGGAAGAATGAACGAGCGTTGACATGCTTCATGCCGGATTTTGCCTCACGAGGCGAGCCGCGAATGCCGCGTGGGGAGGAGAAATCGCCCTGAAAACGATCCGCTGAACCGCGCTGGCAAGCGGGTCCGGCAGAACCCGGGACAGTCCGGGCAAACTCCGGTAACTGCCTTTCCAAAAAGGGATTTCCACGTTATTGCAGGTTTGGCTCAAGCGCCGGATTGGGGGCCATCTTCGGGTCACAATGATGAGGGATCGAGTCCGGGTAATGTCGATGCGGCGAATTCTGGTAGCTTTGCTGGCGAGCGTGGCGATGTGCGGGGTTTCTTCCCTCGCGCAAGCGCAAGGGGCTGCGCCGAAAGGCGCCAAGGGTGCGGCTCCGGCCAAGCCCGCGCCGACGCCCGTCCCCGCGACAGCAGCCGGCGGCGCCGAGCCGACTCTGATCGGCCAGTTCGGCACCTGGGGCGCCTATACCGCGACCCCGAACGGCAGGAAGGTCTGCTTCGCGCTGGCCAAGCCGACGGCCTCGAAGACCAATCCGCCGGGCCGGCCGCGCGATCCGGCCTATGCCTTCGTCTCGACCCGACCGGCGGAAAAGGTCGTCAACGAAGTCTCGGTCATGATCGGCTACCAGCTCAAGCCGGGATCGGAATCCTCGCTCGAAGTCGGCGGCGCGCGCTACGCCATGTACACCCAGGGCGACGGGCTGTGGATCAAGAACGCCGCCGAGGAAGAGCGCATGGTCGATGCCATGCGCAAGGCCGCCGACGTGGTGGTCAAGGGCGTCTCGGCCAAAGGCACCGAGACCAGCGATACGTTTTCGCTGAAGGGTCTCGCCCAGGCGCTGGACCGGCTGGCGCAGGATTGCCGGCGTTAATCATTCTATTTGCCGATGTTGCCGCATTTGCCGCCTTTCCAGCGGGCCGCGGAAAGCCTATTTGAAGCCAATACTTCCGGAACCCTTTCAAGCAGATCGCAAGCACCATGACTCCCGTTTCCGCCGAGGCCGGTCAGATCGACGCGACGTCTGCACCGCTGGAAAAGATCGCGCTGGAAACCTATGTGCCGCCGGCCAGGCCGTCGCTGATCGGACTGTCGCGCGGCGAGATTTCCGATCGGCTCGGCGCCATCGGCGTGGCGCCGGCGCAGCGCAAGATGCGGGTGCAGCAGCTGTGGCACTGGATCTATGTCCGGGGCGCCACGGATTTCGCCGGCATGTCGAGCATCTCGAAGGAGATGCGCGCCGAACTGGAGCAGCACTTCACGGTGGCGCGGCCGGAAGTGGTCGCCGAGCAGATTTCCAACGATGGCACCCGCAAATGGCTGCTGCGGCTGCCGAGCGGCGATAGCGTCGAAAAGGCCCACGAAGTCGAGTGCGTCTACATTCCCGAAACCGACCGCGGCACGCTGTGTGTGTCGAGCCAGGTCGGCTGCACCCTGAACTGCTCGTTCTGCCACACCGGCACCCAGCGGCTGGTGCGCAACCTGACATCAGGCGAAATCGTCGGCCAGATCATGGTGGCGCGCGACCGGCTCAACGACTGGGCCGACCGCGAAACGCCCAATGGCAACCGCCTGGTCACCAACGTGGTGATGATGGGCATGGGCGAGCCGCTGTACAATTTCGAGGCGGTGCGCGATGCGCTCCTGATCGTCGCCGACAATGAAGGCATCGGCATCTCGCGGCGCCGCATCACGCTGTCGACCTCAGGCGTAGTGCCGAACATCATCCGCACCGGCGAGGAAATCGGCGTGATGCTGGCGATCTCGCTGCACGCGGTGCGCGACGAACTGCGCAACGAGCTGGTGCCGCTGAACCGCAAGTATCCGATCGCCGAACTGCTGCAGGCCTGCCGCGACTATCCGGGATCGTCCAACGCGCGGCGCATCACCTTCGAATACGTCATGCTGAAGGGCGTCAACGATTCGCTCGACGACGCCAAACTGCTGGTGAAAATGCTGAAGGGCATTCCGGCCAAGATCAACCTGATCCCGTTCAATCCGTGGCCCGGCACCCGCTACGAGTGCTCGGACTGGGACCAGATCGAAAAATTCTCCGAATACATCTTCAACGCCGGCTATTCCTCGCCGGTGCGCACGCCGCGCGGCCGCGACATCCTCGCGGCCTGCGGCCAGCTGAAATCCGAGACCGAGAAACTGTCGGTGCGCGAGCGCCAGGCGCTGCGCGCAATGGCGATGACGGACTGACGATGGCGCTGATCGGGCGGCTGTTCGTGGTGCTGCTTGCCTTCCTGGCCGCTTGTCTCGTGGCCGGAATCATCGTGGTGTTCGCGGTGCTTTTTCCCGAACTGAGCGATCTCGACACCGGCAGCATCGACCAGAACGCCCTCAACGTCGTCATCGGCTTCGGATTCATCTTCATCAGCGGCTTCGCGCTGTTGCCGGCGATGCTGGTGGTTCTGATTACCGAGGCGTTTTATATCCGCAGCATGCTGGCCTATGCGCTCGGCGGCGCCATCGTCGGGCTCGCCTGCTACCTTGGCCTCGTGCCGTTCGATCCCGCCACCCTGCATTTCGACGGCATCGTCCGCCGCCACCTCGAAATCATGACCGGCGCCGGCATCGTTGCGGGGGTGATCTATTGGGCGATCGCCGGGCGCAACGCCGGCGCGTGGCGGCAACCACGCCGCACGCCGCCCGATCTGCCGGCGCGCTAGAGTCTTATTGTCGGAGCGTGATCTTGTCCGAAAACCGGTATCCACTTTTCGGGATCATGCTCCGTTGGCCACTCTTTTCATGATCACTCCCGTCGGCTAAACCGCCTGCCATGAACCGCACCGGACTTTTCATCGCGCTCGGCCTCGCGCTCGTGATCGGAGCCGTGTTCGGGCTCTATCCCGAACTCGACCTCAAGCTCGCCGCGCTGTTCTACGATCCGGCGACTAAATCGTTTCCGCTGAAGCTCAACGCGCTGGCGGCATTGGCGCGCGACGGCGCGATGTGGGTGGCGTGGGGGCTGGCGCTGCCGGCCATTATTGCGCTCCTGGTCAAACTGGTGCGGCCGGATCGGCCGCTGTTGATGTCCGGGCGCGCGGCGGTGTTCCTTTTGGTCACCCTGGTGCTCGCCGCGGGCGTGCTGACCAACCTCACCTTCAAGAGCTACTGGAGCCGGCCGCGGCCGGTGGTGGTGACGGAGTTCAACGGGCCGCTGAATTTCGTGCCGTGGTGGGACCCGCGCGGCCGTTGCGACAAGAACTGCTCGTTCTTTTCCGGCGAAGGCGCCACCGCGTTCTGGACCTACGCGCCGGCGGCGCTGACGCCACCGGCATGGCGGCCGCTGGCCTACGCCGCCGCCACCGCGTTCGGCGTCGTCACCAGCGTGCTGCGGATGGCGTTCGGCGGTCATTTCTTCACCGACGTGGCGGCGGCGGCGCTGGTGACGTTCGTGGTGATCTGGCTGGTGCACGGCTATATCTACCGCTGGCCGTCGACCCGAACGACCGATGCGGCTATCGACGCCAGGCTGACGCGGCTGGCATGGCCGGGCCTGATCTGGCGGCGGCGGCTGTGGGCCGCCGTTCGCCCGTCCCCGAAGCCATCTTTCGTCCACCGGATCACCGACGTTCATCCGGACGATTGAGCCCGCCACGGGTTGCGCGGACTGGCGTTCTGCCATAGTCAATCTGCGCGGATGGCGCCAAAATTCAGCGGATCGAAAAACCACGGGTCTTTCATGAGCAAGAACGTCAAGAAGGTGGTGCTGGCCTATTCGGGCGGTCTCGACACCTCGATCATCCTGAAATGGCTGCAGCAGACCTACGGCGCCGAAGTCGTCACCTTCACCGCCGATCTCGGCCAGGGCGAGGAGCTGGAGCCGGCGCGCAACAAGGCGCTGCTGCTCGGCATCAAGCCGGAAAATATCTTCATCGAGGACCTGCGCGAAGAATTCGTCCGCGACTACGTGTTCCCGATGTTCCGCGCCAACGCGGTCTATGAAGGACAATATTTGCTCGGCACCTCGATCGCGCGGCCGCTGATCGCCAAGAAGCAGATCGAGATCGCCGAGAAGGTCGGCGCCGACGCGGTGTCGCATGGCGCCACCGGCAAGGGCAACGACCAGGTGCGGTTCGAGCTCGGCTATTATGCGCTGAAGCCGGACATCACCATCATCGCGCCGTGGCGCGAATGGGACCTGCGCTCGCGCGAGCAGCTGATCGCGTTCGCGGAGCAGCATCAGATTCCGATCGCCAAGGACAAGCGCGGTGAAGCGCCGTTCTCGGTCGATGCCAACCTGTTGCATGCCTCGAGCGAAGGCAAGGTGCTGGAAGACCCGGCGCAGGAAGTGCCCGACTACGTCTATTCGCGCACCATCGATCCGGAAAAGGCGCCGGACAAGCCGACCATCATCACGGTGGATTTCGACAAGGGCGACGCCACTGCCATCGATGGCAAGAAGCTGTCGCCGGCGACGCTATTGGCGAAGCTCAACGAACTCGGCCACGCCAACGGCATCGGCCGGCTCGATCTGGTGGAAAACCGCTTCGTCGGCATGAAGTCGCGCGGCATGTACGAGACGCCGGGCGGCACCATCCTTTTGGCCGCGCATCGCGGCATCGAGTCAATCACGCTGGACCGCGGCGCGGCGCATCTCAAGGATGAGCTGATGCCGAAATATGCCGAGCTGGTCTACAACGGCTTCTGGTTTGCGCCGGAACGCGAGATGCTGCAGGCGGCGATCGATCACAGCCAGCAGTACGTCACCGGGCGGGTGCGGCTGAAACTCTACAAGGGCAATGTCATCGTGGTCGGCCGCGAGAGCAAATACTCACTGTACGACCAGGACCTCGTCACCTTCGAGGAAGGTGCTGTCGCCTACGACCACCGCGACGCCGCCGGCTTCATCAAGCTCAACGCGCTGCGGCTGCGCACGCTCGGCCAGCGCAAGAAGAAGCTGGGGCTTTAGGGCGCGGCCCAGACCTGTCATCCCGCTGACCGGAAACCAGGCCGGCGGACGGCCCTCGGCTGAATGGGCGAGATGCCGCAGGCCGGCGTGGAACTTTGCAATCAGACGATCCGCGAGATATTGGTCTGGGGGGCTTTCGTTTTTCTGGGGAAGATTGCCTTGGGCCGTGGGGGCCGGCACGATCATGACGCGGCTGTTGCGGCTGACTCGGGAAACGGCGTTGTGCGCAGCCTGCTATGCAGCGCTGTGCGGCAGCTCCGCGGGCTTCCTCGACACGGCTGCCGCGCAGACGGTGTTGCCGCCCGTAATGGTGGATGCGCCGGAACAGCGACTGGTGCGCCGGGCCGCATCCAAACCTGCAACATCGCGGCCACGCGGCGCATCGATCCGAAGGGCACATGCCCCACCGGCTGCGCCTCTGCCCGCGACCGCATCGGCCACCGCGCAAGGCAACAAGCCCACCGCTGTCATCGGAGAGCCGCCGCCCGCTTATGCCGGCGGCCAGGTGGCGAGCGGCCAGCGCGTGGGTCTGCTGGGCAATCGCGCCTTCATGGACACGCCGTTCAGCACCACCAGCTATACGTCGCAATATATCCAGGATCAGCAGGCGCGGACTCTCGGCGATGTTCTGGCGAGCGATCCCTCGGTGCGGGTGTCGTTGCCGAATACCGGCTACGCCGACCAGGTCTCGGTGCGCGGGTTCACGCTGTTTGGCCGCGACGCGACGCTTGATGGTCTTGCCGGAATCGTTCCCGTCAGGCGCTTCCCGTTCGATTCGGTCGAGCGGGTCGAATTGCTGCGCGGGCCGGCGGCGCTGCTGGTCGGCATCCCACCCGGCGCCAGCATTGCCGGAACGCTGAACTACGTTCCAAAACGCGCGACCGACGATCCGATCGCGCGGTGGACAACGGGCTTCATCTCCAACACCGAGTTCGGAACCGCGCTCGATGTCGGGCGCCGATACGGCGACCACAAGGAATGGGGCGTCAGGGTCAACGGCTCGATCCGCGGCGGCGACACGCCGCTGGTGGGGCAAAACGAACGAGTTGGCAACGGCGCGGTCGGGATCGACTACCGCGGCGAGCGGTTCCGGTTTTCGTTCGACGCCGGCTATGTCGATCAATTCCAGAAAAGCTACAGCCCGGTCATCATCTCGGTTGCGAACGGCGCGCTGGTTCCGCCGGCGCCCGCTCCGACCACGACCTTGTCGCAACCCTGGCAGTACGCTTCGCTCCAGGGCGCCTACGGCATGGCCCGCGCCGAATACGACATCCTCGAGAACCTGACGGCCGGCATCGGCTATGGACACTCGACCACCTCTGAACGATCGGTGCAGACGGTACTGAACGGTCTGCGGTCGAACGGCGACCTTAGCGCGCAGACCGCGGTATTGCCCTACTGGTACACCAACGACTCGGCCGACGTCAGCCTGCGGACAAAATTCGACACCGGCGCGCTAACGCACCAGGTCGCGCTGATCGGCAACGCGGTCATCTCGGTTCAGTCCATCAACAACACCCACCTCATCGGGCCCCCGGGCATTCAGAACATCTATCGGCCGTTCGACTTTCCGGCACCGAGCGAGGCCGGCATCGGCAACGGCTACAAGACCAGTCGATTCGACCTGACCAGCGCCGCGATCGCCGACGTGATTTCGGTCTGGAACGATCGCCTGCAGGTCACCGTCGGTGGCCGCCAGCAGCGGATTCAGGTGGACGGCTTTTCGCCGACATCCGGCGCATTGATCTCCAGCAACACGAGCGAGGCGTTCTCGCCGGCTTATGGTATTCTCGTAAAGCCGACGCGCGAAATTTCGGTTTATGCCAATTATATCGAAGGCCTGGTGCAGGGACTGACCGCGCCCGTCGGTGCCGCCAACGCCAACCAGATATTTCCGCCCGCGCTGGCGACCCAGCGCGAGATCGGAGCCAAGCTCGATCTCAACGGCTTCGGCGCGCAGGTCGCGCTGTTTCAGATCGAGCAGCAGGCCGGCGGAACCGATCCGGTTTCAACCGTGTTCGGCCTGATCGGGCTGCAACGCAATCGCGGCGCCGAATTTCAGGTGTTCGGGCAGATCACCCCTTTGGTGCGGTTGCTCGGCGGCGTATCACTGATCGACGGGCGGCTGACGCAAACACCCGGCGGCGTCAATGACGGCCGCAAGGCTCCGGGAGTTCCGGACGTGCAGGTGACGTTCGCGCCCGAAGTCGATCTGTCGTTCGTACCCGGGCTGACGGCGACGGGTCGCGTGATCTATACCGATCGGGTCTATTTCGACGCCGCCAACCTGCAGCCGGTGCCGGGCTGGACGCGCTTCGATCTCGGCGCGCGATACAAGACCGTGATCGATGGCCGGCCCGCGACGTTCCGCGCCAGCGTCGAAAATATTCTCAACGCCGGCTATTGGCAGGTCGCGGGACGTTCGCTGCTGTCGTTGGGGGCTCCGCGAACCTACCTGCTGTCGGCAACGATCGATTTTTAGCGCATGCGGCCGTTTTACGCTCCCGGCAAGAAAAATGGCCGGGACTGCTCCCGGCCACGCTTCATTTCGGCATTGCGGTTCACCGCGGCGGCGCGATGCCGGGAGGTGGCGGCGGCAGCGAGGTGTTGGAGCCGGTCAACAGCGGCGTGATGCGCCGGATGGTGACGCGGCGGTTGCGCGGCTCCGGGGCGTCGGTCGGGATCTTGAGGAACTGTTTGCCGTAGCCCTGCGACGTCAGGTTTTCCGGCGGCACCTGGAATTGCTGGGTCAGCAATTCAGCCGCCGCCTGGGCGCGGCGATCCGACAGCGACAGGTTATCGACGTCGTTGCCGACCGCGTCGGTGTGGCCCTCGATCAGGAACACCTCGCGCGGGTTGCGCGAGATCGCCCGGTTGAGGCCGTCGGCGATCACCTGCAGCTTGGCGGCCTGGTCGGGCGGAATGTCCCACGACCCGGTGGCGAAGTTGATGGTGTCGAGGTCGATAGAGGGCATCAACTGGCGGACGCTCGGGCTGTAGCGGATTTCGTCGAGCGAATAGCGCCGCGCGATGCGATCCACCGGCGGGGCCAGCATGGTGTCGTAGATCAATTCCGGCGGTGCGTACGCGCTGTCGACGATGTAGCGGTCCATCGGGATGCGAAGCCGCGGCGGCGGCAGATCGACATAGAATCCGCCCACCGCGCTGGGGTCGCGGTAGGTGTTGTCGATGATGATGATCTCGCGGCCTTCGCGGTCGCGACGAATCCGGCGCAGCAGCTGGCCATCGCGGCCCACAACCGTGATGATCTGCGAACCGTCGGGACGGATCACGATGGTTCGGGTCTCGCCGCCGACGTTCTGGACCTGGATGTCGCGCGCGCCGTAGCGAAAACGCTCCATCTCGTCGTGACGGACGAACGCCTGGCCGCCGGGATCGACCACGATGATGCGGCCCGGCTCGGTGAAGACGGAACGGCCGCCCTCACTGGTTTCGCGACGCTGGCCGCGGAAGTCGTCCATGCGGCGCGGGCCCGGCGCCGCGGTGCCTGCCGCGATCGGCGCCAGCGCCTGGGTGGGGGCCGGCGCGGGCGGCAGCGCGGTCGTCACCGTCGGCGGCGCGCGACGGACGAAATTCGCCGCGGGCGGTGCTGCGGTTTGTCCGCCGGGGCCGGGCGCCGGCGCGGCATTCGGCGCCGCCGGAGCGGCGTTCGGGGTCACCGGAGCCGCGTTCGGGCTCGAAGGAGCGGCGTTCGGCGTGACCGCGTTGGACGGTGCTCCGGCCGGGCCGCGCGGCGGCGGCGTACCGGCGCCAGGCGGTGGCGCAGTGTTGGGGGCCGCGGGACCGGCAGGCGCCGCGTTGGTCGGTCCGGCACCGCCTGGCGGTCGTGGCGGCGGGGTTCCGGCACCGGGCGGAGGCGTCGTCGGACCGGGCGTGCCTTTTTGGAACTGCTCCCGGGCAGCCGGCGGCGGCGGTGTGGCGGGCGCAGGCCCGGCAGGCGGTTTCGGGCCGGCACCGGGCGGTGGCGGCGGTGGCGGCGGCGGAGAACTCGGCGCAATCGCGGGCTTTGCCGGAGCCGCGGGTGGCGGCGGCGGTGGCGGCGGCGGGGGCGGCTTAGGCGCGACCACGGGTGGCGCGGGACGCGGGGGTGGCGACGGAGCCGGCGGAGGAGGCGCGGGATGCGGAGGCGGCGGCGGCGGAGCTGCGACCGGCGGACGCGGCGGCGGCGGCGGTGGCGCCGCGGGAGGAGTTGGAGGTTTTGGCGGGGCGGCGGGCGGCGGAGCGGCGGGCGGCGGCGCGGCCTTCGGCGGAGGACCCTTCGGAGCCTCCTTCGGCTTCGGCTTGCCATCGGGGCCGAGTTCAGGGGCAGGCGCGGCCTGCGCAACCACCATGGGCGCATCGGCACTTGCCGCGCGCGCGGGCGGGCCTGCGAGTTGCGCGACAGTGAGCGCCGTCGTGGTGAGCAGCGCGAGACGAAGCATGGTCATGATGAACGGTGTCCCCGGAAAAATGTTTCTGACAACAAACCAAGAGCCTGTTGACCGATCGCGTCGGCACAACGATGAACCGTCAGCCATTGGGCCGGATTGTGGCGGGCACTTTGCAGCAGATGAGATTTATTTCGATTCGGCAATCGCACTGAACGCGGCTTGTTCATGGCCTATTCAGGCCGACACTATGCAAGTCGATTTGGCCCGCGGCATCGGTCGGGCTGTGGGGCAGTTGCGGCCCCGGTGGTCCACGCACCGGCAGTTCGTCCGGCGCAGAGGGCGGCAGCTCCTGCGGCGGCCCCGGCTCGCCGGGATCCTGCAGCGGCGGCGGGATCTCCGGTCGCGGATTGCCCTTCGGCGCTTCGGCCGGCGGCTCCGTCGGTTGTCCCGGCTTGATCGGCGGATCCTCGACAGGATCGATTCCCATCACACCGGCACCTGGCGTTGAGTCATGCATTTGCTCCCGAATCGTTGCGCGATAACGGCCGGGCGGCGGCGATGTTCCCGGCCAGATGCGCGACCCGAAGCGCGTCGCGTATGGACGGCTCCGCTGCAACCAATCCTCGAAGCGCAGGCCGGCGCGCCTTATTCCGGCGCGTGGCACACCGCCTCGATGTTATGGCCGTCAGGATCGAGCACGAAGGCGCCGTAATAGTTGGGATGATAATGCGCGCGAATGCCGGGCGGGCCGTTGTCGCGGCCGCCGGCGGCGATGGCGGCCTGGTAGAACGCATCGACCGTGGCGCGATCTTTTGCGAGGATCGCAACATGCAGCGGCTTGTCGATGCCGCCTTCGCCGCCGATCCAGAGGTCGGGCTTGCCGCCGGCGCCGAAGCCTGCGGCCGGCGCCCCGCCGTTCTGCTCCTGGGTGACTTCCATGACCAGGCTGTAGTCGAGCGGCGCCAGCGCCCTGGCATAAAACGCCTTGGCACGCGGATAGTCGGAAACCGGAAAACCGAGATGATCGATCATGGGGCCTCCTGCAGCGGTCGATATGGCTATTTTCCCTGCGCAATCACGGCAGATCAACCAAGGGCTGGGGCGCGCGAATATCGGCCATCGGCGCGCTGAACCGGCAGATCAATCCGCTCGCCTCATAGCGCACTTCGACGTCGGGACCGAAATCCGCCGCCAGCACCCGCCTGATCAATTGCGATCCGAAACCCATGCTCTTCGGCTTCACCACCGCGGGACCATCGGTTTCCCGCCACAGGAAATGAAACCGCGGCATTCCGCCGTCGGACTTCTCTTCCCAGCTGATATGGACATGGCCGCGGTCGTTGGACAGCGCGCCGTATTTGATCGCGTTGGTGGTCAGTTCATGCACCGCCAGCGCCAGCGACAGCGCCGGCTTGGCACCGAGGATGATATCGGAGCCGGAAATCACAAACCGCCCCTCGCCGCTGCGGTACGGGGCCAGCGCGCCCTGCACGATGTTGTGGACGCCGCCCGCCGCCCAGTTGGCCGAGGTCAGGCTGTCATGGGCGGTGGCGAAGGCGGAGAGGCGGTCCTGGAATTTCTTCAGCGCGGCATCGTTGGAGGTACCGCGCAGGGTCTGCGAGGCGATCGCGCTGACCACGGTCAGGGTGTTCTTGACCCGGTGCTGCAGTTCGTCGTTGATCAGGCGCAGATGTTCCTCGGCCCGCATGTGATCGGTGATATCGACGCCCTCGACGAAGACGCCGGAAATCTCGCCAGAGCCCTCGATGATCGGCGCATAGACGAAGTCCAGGAACAATTGTTTCGGCGGCTTGCCGGCTTCGACCTGCAGCAATAGCGGCATGCGGTTGCCGACATGGGCCCTGCCGCTGCGGTAGACCTCGTCGAGCAGGTCGATATAGCCCTGCCCCTCGATTTCCGGAATCACCTCCCGGAGCGGCCGGCCGATCAGGTCGCGATCGCCGAGCAGCTTGCGGTAGGCGGAATTGCAGAGCTCGTAGACATGGTTCGGTCCGCGCAACACCGCCATGAAGCTCGGCGCCTGCTCGAACAGCTGGCGCAGGATCCGCGATTGGTCCTTCAGCGCTTCGTTGGTGAGGTGCTGCGCGGTGACGTCGTTGCAGACCACCAGCACGCCGCCGACACCGCCTTCGATGTCGATCGGTCCGTAACTGTAGGTCCACCAGACGTCCTCGCGCCGGCCGTGGCGCGTGACCGGCACCAGGCGGTCCTCGTCCCAGGTCGATCCCTTGCCGCTCATGACGTAGTCGATCTGCGGCCCGATGATGTGCCAGATCTCCGCCCAGCATTCGCGCCCGCGCTGCCCGAGCGCGCTGGGATGCCGCTCCGGCCCCATGGTGCGCCGGTAGGCGTCGTTGTAGAACTGGATCAGGTCGCTCCCCCACCAGATGAACATCGGGTGGCCGGTGTTGAGCAACAGCCGCACCGTGACCCGCAGGCTCTGCGGCCACTGGTCCGGCGATCCGAGCTGCGAATTGTCCCAGTCGAACGCGCGCATCAGCGCGCCCATTTCGCCGCCGCCCGCCAAAAAATCCAGACCTGGCCGCTCGTTATCCATCAACCATCCTGATGTCTCTGTCGGCGCAGCACAGCGGATCACTGGCCCCGTGTCGAGTCAAAAGGAACGAGCTAGTTCCGCAGCAACAGCGTGTTGCTGCGGGTCCTGGCGGCGGCGACATAGCCGCGCGCAAGCATGTCCTTTAGACAGTCGCTGAGCCATTCGTCGCGCGACAGGTGCTCGATCACCACCGCGCGTGGCCATAGTGCCTGTGGCGCGTCGCGGAAAAATCCGATCAGCACGCGGTCCTCGTAACCCTCGACATCGATCTTGAGCGCGTGCACCTGCGACACCCCGGCGTCGCCGAGAATCCGCTGCAGCCGCAGCGATGGAACCCGGATTGCGTTGCCGGCGGGCACTGCGCCGGTCGCGATGTGGCTGGCGCCGAGATTGTCGCCGTCGGTCTCGATCATCAACTCGCCGTCGGCGTCACCGGCGGCCGCCGCCACCAGCGTCACCTGACGGTACCCGGAGGCCGCGCTGTTGAAGGCCAGCCGCGCGTGGGTCAAAGGATGCGGCTCGACCGCGATCACCTGGCCGGTCGGGCCGACGTGCCGCGCCAGCACCATGGCGTAGGTGCCGACATTGGCGCCGACATCGACGAACACGCCGTCCACTGGGGTGTGCGCGCGCAGAAAATCCAGTTCCTCCAGATTGTAATCCGGGTTGAACAGCGCCCCGCGCTCGGTGGCGCTGGACTGGTGATAGAACCGGAACGCGGCGCCCTGGTAGCGGGCGTCGACCGGCCCCGGGCGAAACAGGTTGACCAGACGCGACAGCATTGGCCGGAACGCTCCACGCTTCAGCCGCGAGCGATGGGCCAGCGCGATGATGGCGCGCTGCGCCGCGTTGGGCGCGAACGCGCCGAACGGCGGCGGCATCGGGTCATTGCCGCTGGCGCGGATGGCGTTGGGGGGCGTCAAGCCGGATTCCTCATCGGATGCCGCTCGGGGCAGCACCAAGACGACATGCAATCAGATCTGCCGCTCGACCAGCTTCAGCTTGAGTTCGGCGATGGCTTCCGATGGGTTCAGTCCCTTGGGGCAGGCCTTGGCGCAGTTCAGGATGGTGTGGCAGCGGTACAGCCGGAACGGATCTTCCAGATCGTCGAGCCGCTCGCCGGTGGCTTCGTCGCGGGAATCCTTGATCCAGCGGGCGGCCTGCAGCAGCGCCGCCGGGCCAAGAAAACGCTCACTGTTCCACCAGTAGCTCGGGCACGAGGTCGAGCAGCAGGCGCACAGGATGCACTCGTAAAGGCCGTCGAGCTTTTCGCGGTCCTCGTGGCTCTGTTTCCATTCCTTCTGCGGTGTCGGCGTGGTGGTCTTCAGCCACGGCTCGATCGAGGCGTATTGGGCGTAGAAGTTGGTCAAGTCCGGCACCAGGTCCTTGATGACAGGCTGATGCGGCAACGGATTGATCTTGATCGGCCCGGCGTCGACCTCGTCCATGGTGCGGGTGCAGGCCAGCGTGTTCTGGCCGTCGATGTTCATGGCGCAGGAGCCGCAGACGCCTTCGCGGCAGGAGCGGCGGAACGTCAGGGTCGGATCGATATGGTTCTTGATCCAGATCAGGCCGTCGAGAATCATCGGGCCGCAATCATGGATGTCGACATGGTAGCTATCGACGCTGGGATTCTTGCCGTCGTCGGGATTCCAGCGATAGACGCGGAACTCGCGCGTCTCGGTGGCGCCGGCCGGCTTCGGCCAGGTCTTGCCGCCGCTGATCCTGGAATTTTTCGGAAGCGTGAATTCAACCATCTGCTCTGCCTTTTGCCCCTTCCTTCGTCATTGCCGGACTTGACCCGGCAATCCATCATCTTACGAAGATGGATGGATGCGCGGGTCGTCAGGCATGAAGACGGCGCTTCGCGCCTGTTGCCCGCGCATGCTCAGTACACCCGCGCCTTCGGCGGGATGTACTGCACGTCGTTGGTCATGGTGTAGTCGTGCACCGGGCGGTAATCGATCCGGGACTTGCCGCCCTGATCGAGCCACGCCAGCGTGTGCTTCATCCAGTTCTTGTCGTCGCGGGCGGAGAAATCCTCGCGGGCGTGGGCGCCGCGGCTCTCAGTTCGGTTCACCGCCGAGTCCATGGTCACCACCGCCTGCCCGATCAGATTGTCGAACTCCAGCGTTTCGATCAGATCGGAATTCCAGGTCAGCGAACGGTCGGCCACCGAGACGTCGCCGATCCCACCATGCACTTTGTGGATCAGGTCGGAACCCTCTTTCAGTACGTCGCCGGTGCGGAACACCGCGCAATTGTTCTGCATCACATGCTGCATGCTGTCGCGCAGCTTTGCGGTCGGCGTGCCGCCCGACGCGTAACGGTAACGGTCGAGCCGGCCGAGCGCTTTGTCGGCGGAATCCGTCGGCAGCTCCGGCTGCTTGCCGTTGGGCGTAAGCTTCTCCGCGCAGCGTAGCGCCGCGGCGCGGCCGAACACCACGAGATCGATCAGCGAATTCGAGCCGAGGCGATTGGCGCCGTGCACCGAAACGCAGGCGGCCTCACCGACCGCCATCAGGCCCGGCACGATGGCGTTGTCATCGCCGTCCTTCTTGGTGACGACTTCACCATGGAAGTTGGTGGGGATGCCACCCATATTGTAATGCGCCGTGGGCACGATCGGGATCGGTTCGCGCGTCACATCGACGCCGGCGAAAATCCGCGCCGAATCGGAAATACCCGGCAACCGTTCGTGCAGCACTTTCGGATCGAGGTGATCGAGGTGCAGGAAAATGTGGTCCCTTTTGCTGCCGACGCCACGGCCCTCTCGAATTTCGATGGTCATGGCGCGCGAAACCACGTCGCGCGACGCCAGATCCTTGGCGGAGGGCGCGTAGCGCTCCATGAAGCGCTCGCCCTCGGCATTGACGAGATAGCCGCCTTCGCCGCGGGCGCCCTCGGTCACGAGACAGCCGGCTCCGTAGATACCGGTGGGATGAAACTGTACGAACTCCATGTCCTGCAACGGTACACCTGCACGCAGCGCCATCGCGCTGCCGTCTCCCGTCTGGGTGTGCGCGCCCGTACAGGAATGGTAGATGCGGCCATAGCCGCCGGTGGCGAGAATTGTAGTTTGCGCCTTAAAGCGATGCAGCGTACCGTCGTCGAGCTTGAGCGCGATGACGCCGCGGCAGACGCCCTGGTCGTCCATGATCAGGTCGATAGCGAAGAATTCGATGTAGAATTCGGCGGCGTGGCGTAGCGCCTGGCCGTACATGGTGTGCAGCATGGCGTGGCCGGTGCGGTCGGCCGCGGCGCAGGTGCGCTGGGCCTGGCCCTTGCCGTAGTCCAGCGTCATGCCGCCGAACGGCCGCTGGTAGATCTTGCCGTCCTCGGTGCGCGAGAACGGCACGCCCCAGTGCTCGAGTTCGTAAACCGCCTCGGGCGCGTTGCGCACCATGTATTCGATGGAATCCTGGTCGCCGAGCCAGTCCGCCCCCTTGACGGTGTCGTACATGTGCCAGCGCCAGTTGTCCTCGTGCATGTTGCCGAGCGCCGCGGAGATGCCGCCCTGGGCGGCGACGGTGTGCGAACGGGTCGGGAATACCTTGGTGATGCAGGCGGTCTTCAGCCCGGCCTCGCTGCACCCGACCACGGCGCGCAGACCCGCGCCGCCGGCACCGACCACCACGACATCGTAGGAGTGGTCCTCGATCGGATAGGCGTGGCCGTTGGTGGCGGGGCCAGTGCTGTTTGCGCCGTTGCCAGTCCCGGCCATGGGCTAAACTCCGGATGACAGTTTGAAGATGGCGTAGGCCGCGGCCAGCGCCACGGCGACGCAGAAGAAATTGTTGGCCATGATCGAGACCAGCTTGATCTTCTCGTCATGAACGTAGTCTTCCAGCACGACCTGCATGCCGATTTTCATGTGCCAGACGCTCGCGACGATGAACAGCAGCAGGATGATGGCGACCCACGGCGAGCCGAGAGTTTGGGCCGCGAAGGCCTGGTTGCGGCCGAGCAGCATCATCACCACCACGATCACCGGAATGATCAGGAGGATCATCGCCACCGCGGTGAGGCGCTGGCGCCAGAAGTCCGAGGTGCCGGAGTGCGAGGAGCCGAGGTTGCGGACCTGGCCAAGCGGGGTGCGCATCGATTTGATCGGACCGTTGCTCATTTTCCGCCCCCGATCATATAGGCGACGATCCAGACCAGCACGGTGAGCAAAATGCCGCCGATCAGCGCCGCCCAGGTCAGCCATTCGCGCTCGGCCGGCTTGAAGCCGTAGCCGAGATCCCAGACCAGGTGGCGGACGCCGCTGAGCAGGTGATGAAGCAGCGCCCAAGTGTAGCCGAGCGCGATCAGCCGGCCGAAGAAGCTGGTCGTGAACGCCTGGACATGGGCGTAGGCCGTGGGACCGGACGCAGCCGCGATCAGCCACCACACCAGCAGCAAGGTGCCGAAATAAAGCGCGATGCCGGTGGCGCGGTGCACGATGGACAGCGCCATCGTCAGGGTCCAGCGATAGGTCTGCAGATGCGGCGAAAGCGGGCGTTCGATCCTGGCGGTCATCGGCGGCTTTGACGGGTTCTGGGGCGGCGAATGGCCCGGTTCGGGGATCGCAATAGACGAATTCTATTTACGAACTCGAAACAGTCCGCGCAACGGCCAATTCGCGATTTGCGAACAGAAGTTCATACCTTCAGATGAGGCTTGCGTGTGCGGCTATTGACAGCACTCAGCGCGGCTGGTGGCCTCCGGGCTGAAGCAGGATTCATGCAGTGAGTTCGCGACCAACGCGACACCACGACAGGGCGGGGAAACCGATGGCGGGGCTTGACGGTTTCCAGCTTCTGGAATGGGCGCTTCTGCTGATTGCAACCGGTGCGCTGGCGGGGTTTCTCGCAGGGGTGTTCGGCATCGGCGGCGGCGCCGTGCTGGTGCCGGTGTTCTACGAATGCTTCCGGCTCGCCGGCGTCCCGCTGGCGGCGCGGATGCCGCTGTGCATCGGCACCTCGCTGGCCGTCATCATTCCGACTTCGATCCGGTCCTGGCGCGCCCATCAGGCGCGGGGCGCGGTGGATATGAACATCCTGCGGCAGTGGGCTGTGCCGGTGCTGATCGGGGTGGTGCTCGGCAGCGTGATCGCGCGCTATGCGCCGGAGCGGCTGTTCAAGATCGTGTTCGTCGCGGTGGCGTGGTCGGCGGCGGCGCGGCTGCTGGTCGGCAAGGAAAGCTGGCGGCTCGGCGAGGACCTGCCCAAGGGCCCGCTGATGCAGGCCTACGGCTTTGTCATCGGATTGCTGTCGACGCTGATGGGGGTCGGCGGCGGCCTGTTCTCGAATTTGCTGATGACCTTCCATAGCCGGACCATCCATCAGTCGGTCGCGACCTCCTCGGCGCTGGCGGTTCTGATCTCGATCCCCGGCGCCCTCGGCTACGTCTATGCCGGCTGGCCGGCGGCGGCGCGGTTTCCCGAGATCGCGGCGCTGCAATTGCCGTTTGCGATCGGCTATGTCTCGCTGATCGGCGCATTGCTGGTGATGCCGGCCGGTCTGCTGGTGGCGCCACTCGGCGTCAGGGCCGCGCACGCGATGTCGAAGCGGACACTGGAAACCGCGTTCGGCTGTTATTTGCTGATCGTCGGCAGCCGGTTTGTCGTCAGTCTGGTGTCCGGAACCTGACCGGTGGGTTCCATGACGTGCCCGCGGCCGTCCGTTGAACTGCAAACGGATTCGGCCCAATGTCCGGAACGAAGGGTTTTGGGACGATCGGACGGCATGAAACGACGCGCGTTCATGACGCTGCTGGGCGGTGCTGCCGCCACATGGCCGCTGGCCGCGCGCGCCCAGCGCAGCGGCACGCGCACCATCGGCGTGCTATTGTCCGGCGTCGAAAGCGATCCCGACAGCAAGGCGCGCATGGCCGCCTTTCAAAAGGGATTATCGGAGTTCGGCTGGAAGGACGGCGACAACATCCACATCGAATACCGCTGGGGATCGGGCAAGGGCGATCTGATCTCGCGATACGCGTCGGAACTGGTGGCGCTCAAGCCAGACGTGATCCTCGCCAACAGCACCACCGTGGTCGCGACGTTGAAAAGCCTCACCACGTCGATACCGGTGGTGATCGCGCTGGTGATCGATCCGGTCGGGATGGGTTACGTCGAGAGCCTGCCGCATCCCGGCGGCAACTTCACCGGCTTCACCTTCATCGACCCCGAGTTGATCGGCAAATGGACCGATCTGCTCAAGGACCTGACACCCGGCGTAGCGCGCGCCGCACTGCTGTTCAATCCGGCGACATCGCCATTCTACACCGGTTTCGTCCGGGAAATCGAAGCCACGCGCAAAGCCGGTGAGATCGAAGTCGTCCCCATCGCGGTCGGCTCAACCGCCGAAATGGAAACCGGCGTCGCCGCGCTGGCGAAACAGCCGGCCAGCAGCTTGCTGATCGGCCCCGATCCGTTCACGGTGGTCAACCTCAAACAGATCGCGCAACTGGCGCTGCAGCACCGGCTGCCGGCGATTTCGGTCTACAAGCCGTTCGCGGTGGAAGGCGGCCTGATGGCGTATGGTCCGGACACCGCGGAAATCTTCCGGCGGTCCGCAGGGTATGTCGATCGCATTCTCAACGGCGCCAAACCGGCCGAACTGCCGGTGCAACAGCCGGACAAATTCGAATTCACCATCAATTTGAAGACGGCCAAGGCGCTCGGGGTCGGCATCGCGCCAACGCTGCTCGCCACCGCCGACGAGGTGATCGAGTAAAGGACCATTATGAAGCGACGACAGTTCATGACAGTGCTGGGCGCCGCCAGCGTCTTGCCGATTGCGGCATGGGCGCAGCAGCCAGCCACGATGCCAATGATCGGATTTCTGCACTCCGGCTCGCCCGAACCGAACGCGCGGCGCGTGGCGGCGTTCCGCAAGGGTTTGAGCGAAGCGGGCTTTGTCGAGGGCCAGAACGTCGCGATCGAATACCGCTGGGCCGAGGGACACGACGACCGGTTGCCGGAACTGGCGGCGGATCTGATTCGGCATCGGGTGGCGGTGATCGCGACCCTGTCCAGCACGACGGCGGCGGTCGCGGCCAAGGCAGCGACCTCAACCGTTCCGATCTTCTTCCTCATCGCCGATCCGCCCGTTGAACTCGGCCTGGTCGCCAGCCTCAACCGGCCCGGCGGTAACGCCACCGGCATCAGTTCCCTCGCCGCGGAACTGGCGGCCAAGCGGTTCAGCCTGCTGCATGAGCTGGTGCCCAGGGCCGCCAGCCTGTCGTTGCTGCTGAAGCCGAGCCATCCCAGCGCCAGGGCGGTGACCGCGAGCCTTAAGGAAACCGCCAGGACGCTGGGGGT
This sequence comes from uncultured Alphaproteobacteria bacterium, assembly GCA_963710235.1. Classification (GTDB taxonomy): domain Bacteria; phylum Pseudomonadota; class Alphaproteobacteria; order Rhizobiales; family Xanthobacteraceae; genus Bradyrhizobium. Next base: position 37,349 of record CAVPZI010000003.1, on the reverse strand, counting down.
TGGGCTCGACATCAAGGAGGCCGCTACCGATGCGGAGATCGAGGCAGCCTATGCATCGCTCAAACCCGGCAGCGCGTTGCTGGTCGCCACCGATCCGTTCTTCTTCATCCGCCGTGCGCGGCTGGTCGCGCTCGCGGCCGCGAGCAAGGTGGCGACGATCTATGATAACCGCGAATTCGCCGAGACCGGCGGCCTGATGAGTTATGGAACGATCATTGCGGAGCTGTGGCAGCAGGCCGGCGCCTTGGTCGCGCGCATCCTCAAGGGCGAAAAGCCGGCCAATCTGCCGGTGATGCAGCCGACCCGGTTCGAACTGGTGTTCAACATGAAGACGGCCAGGGCGCTGGGGCTCGATGTTCCCCCCAATCTGCTCGCCACCGCCGACGAGGTGATCGAATGAAGCGGCGGGAATTCATCACCCTGATCGGCGGCGCGGCTGCGGGTCTGCCGCGCATGGCGCGGGCGCAGCAGCCGGCGATGCCGGTGGTCGGCTTCCTGCATGGCGCGTCACCGAGCTATCTCGGGCAATTCGTCGACGCGCTTCGCGCCGGCCTCAACGAGACCGGCTATGTCGAGGGACAGAATCTGGCGATCGAATACCGCTGGGCGGAGGGACATTATGATCAGCTACCCAATCTCGCGACCGACCTAGTCAACCGCCAGGTCGCCGTCATCCTGGCCATGGGCGGCACCGACCCGGCGCGCGCCGCCAAGGCGGCGACTTCGACGATTCCGATCGTGTTCGTCAGCGCTGCCGATCCGGTCAGGACCGGGCTCGTCGCCAGCCTCAATCGCCCCGGCGGCAATGTGACCGGCGTCAGCCTGATAGCGGCGGCCCTCGACGCCAAAAAACTCGGCCTGCTGCACGAACTGGCGCCCAAGGCATCGACGGTGGCCGGGCTGACCAATCCGAACTACCCGGGCGCCAGGGTGCAGACGGCGGAACTCCAGGAAACGGCCGGCCAACTTGGTCTGAAGGCCATCCCGCTCACGGCCGCGACCGACGACGAGATTGCCGCCGCCTTCGCCAACGGCGCGGCACAGGGCGCCGGCGCGCTGCTGGTGGCCTCCGATCCGTTCTTCAACAGCCGCGCCGGACGGTTCGTCGCGCTGGCCAATCAATACCGGATACCGGTGATCTATCCGCAACGCGAATATGTCCGCGGCGGCGGCCTGATCAGCTACGGGCCGGACTTCGCCGACGGCTATCGCAACGGCGGGATTTACGTCGGCAAGATTCTCAAAGGCGCGAAACCGGCCGAATTGCCGGTGGTGCAGCCTGTCAAGTTCGAACTGGTCATCAACCTGAAAGCCGCCAGGGCGCTAGGCGTCGACGTGCCGCCGACCCTGCTCGCGACCGCCGACGAGGTGATCGAGTGAAACGACTGCTTCCGCCGCGGACTGGAATTCCAATTCACTTTGGCTGGGCTTGAGCAGATAAAATCGTCGAATTAAAGTCTACTCCGCGTCCCTGGTTGCGAAGAGGAGCGGGTGAATGGCAATTGAAAGCATCGACGGCAAATCACCGCTCTCGGTACGGGATGTTATCCTTTGGCCAACGACATTTTGCATCCTCGCTGCCGGTATCGGGTTTTCGTGGAACGCGACGCCGCTTGCGCAGGTTCTGGCCGCTATCCTCATTGCCTGCGCTTTGGTGCATGCCAGTTTCTTCTATGGCTTCCGGACCACTTTGGCGTTTTTTGTCATCTGCATTGCTATCACATTCACGATGGAGAACATCGGCACCGCAACAGGAATCCCCTTTGGACATTATCATTTTGTAGTCGACGTCGGACTTCCTCGCGTGGGAAACATACCCGTTATTGTCGGACCGCTATGGTTTGGCATGGGATATTTCTCGTGGATTGTCGCATCAACCCTGCTTGACGGCGCGGATCAGCGTCTCGATCGACGCTCCAATCTCTTCGGATTGCCAATCGTTGCCGCCTTCGTGATGACGCAGTGGGATGTCGTGATGGATCCGCCGGCATCAACGATGGCCAAGGTCTGGATTTGGCATGAGGGTGGCGCCAACTTTGGGGTGCCACTGTCGAACTATGTCGGCTGGCTTCTCACCTCCTGGCTTTTCTTCCAATCCTTTGCCTTCTATCTGCGCCACCGGCCCGTGAAATTGATGGGGACTCCGCGGCAAACCCGCGAATTGCGGCTAATCGCTATCTTGTTCTACGTCAGCGCGGGCTTGACACACATTGTGCCCTGGCTGTTCGAGCCGCCAGGCGAAGTCATCGACGCCGCCGGCCACGCCTGGAGAGTCCACGACCTGCGCGAAACAACGGTCACGATCATGCTCTTTACGATGTTTTTTTCTTCTGTGCTGGCGGTATTACATCTGGTTAAAAGAGCTGACTAGTACCGCCCGTCTCCCGCATGTTCTTGCGCGGCAATGCCGGATTGCGGCTGACGCCTGCCTTCCGATGCTCCGCGCAGGTGCCAATACTCACTTCGCCTTGGCGTAGATGCCCGCATAGGTGTCGCGCAGAATGTTCTTCTGCACCTTGCCCATGGCATTGCGCGGCAACTCGTCGACGAAGATCACCCGCTTCGGCATCTTGAACTTGGCGAGGCGGCCGTCGAGCGCGCCGAGCACGGTGGCTTCATCGACCCTGGCGCCCTTGTCGCACACTACCACCGCGGTGACACCCTCGCCGAAATCGGCATGGGGCACGCCGATCACCGCGGCCTCGATCACGCCGGGCATGGCATCGATCTCGCTCTCGATTTCCTTCGGATAGACGTTGAACCCGCCGGATATCACCAGATCCTTGCCGCGGCCGAGAATGTGGACGTAACCCTCGGCGTCGATCTTGCCGAGATCACCGGTGATGAAGAAGCCGTCGTCGCGAAATTCGGCCTTGGTCTTCTCCGGCATCCGCCAGTAGCCCTTGAACACGTTGGAGCCCTTGACCTCGATCATGCCGATGGTTTCGGGAGCCTGCGTCTTGCCGGTCTCGGGATCGGTAATGCGGACGGAAACGCCGGGCAGCGCGCGGCCGACCGCGCCGGGCACCCGGGCGCCGTCATAGGGATTGGAGGTGTTCATGTTGGTTTCGGTCATGCCGTAGCGCTCGAGCACGGCGTGACCGGTGCGCGCGAACCATTCGCGGTGGGTGTCGGCGAGCAGCGGCGCCGAGCCGGAAACGAACAGCCGCATGTGGCTGGTGGATTCCCTGCTGAGCGACGGGCTCTGCAGCAGCCTTGTGTAGAAGGTCGGCACCCCCATCAGCACGGTGGCGCGGGCCATCAGCCTGATGATCAGTTCCGGATCGAACTTGTTGAGGAAGATCATCGAGGCGCGCGCGAACAGCGTGACGTTGCTGGCCACAAACAGGCCGTGGGTGTGATAGATCGGCAGCGCGTGGATCAGCACGTCCTTATCGGTGAAGCGCCAGGTGTCGACCAGGGTCAGCGAGTTCGACGCCAGATTGTCATGGGTCAGCATCGCGCCCTTGGAACGGCCGGTGGTGCCCGAGGTGTAGAGGATGGCGGCGAGGTCGTCATCGGCGCGCACAACGGTGGAGAAGCCAGGACGCGCCGTGGCGGCAGTCTCGGTGAGCGAGCCCCTGCCGTCGGCGCCCAGCGTCTCGACTCTGGCGCCGACCTTGCCGGCAATCGCGCCGATGCCGTCGGCCCTGGCCGGATCGCAGACCACCAGCGACGGCTCGGCGTCGGTGATGAAATATTCCAGCTCGTTGAGCGTGTAGGCGGTGTTGAGCGGCAGATAGACCGCGCCGGCACGCACCGTGGCGAGATACAGCACAAGACCCGGCACCGACTTTTCGGTTTGCGCCGCAACGCGGTCGCCGACCTTGACGCCGCGGCTGACCAGCACGTTCGCCATCTGCCCTGAGCGGGCGATCAGATCGCCATAGCTGATGCGCTGGCCGTCCGGGGTCTCGATGGCGAGGCGCGAGGCGTCATCGAGGGAATCGAACAGGCGGGAAAACAGGTTGGCGTTCGCGGTGGTGTTCATGCATCATTCCAGAAGGGAAATCCCGGCCGGGGCCGGAAGCGACCCGAAAAACCGTCAGCTTAAGGCGTTCCTTAGCAAGAACGCCCTTCACAAGGCAACGGAGACAGATTGCATGTCAAAACAGGGAAAACGCGTGGCCTGGGTGACTGGTGGCGGCAGCGGGATCGGCGAGGCCGGCGCCGAAGCGCTGGCGGCCGACGGCTGGACGGTAGTGGTTTCCGGGCGGCGCCGGGAACCGCTCGATGCGGTGGTCAAAAAGATCGTGGCGCGGGGCGGCGAGGCGGAAGCGATCGCGCTGGACGTCAGCAAGGTCGACGACGTCAACAAGGCCGCGCAGCAGATCCTCGCGCGTCACGGCCGCATCGACCTGTTGGTCAACAGCGCCGGCACCAACGTGACCAAACGCAGCTGGGCCGAGGTGGACACCGAGGGCTGGGAGAAAGTGGTCGATATCAACCTCAACGGCGTGCTGTATTGCATGCGCGCGGTGCTGCCGGCGATGCGGGCGCAAAAGGACGGCGTCATCATCAATGTCGCCTCCTGGGCCGGGCGTCATGTCTCCAAGCTGACCGGCCCGGCCTATACCGCCACCAAGCATGCGGTGCTGGCGCTGACCCATTCCTTCAACATGGACGAATGCGTCAACGGCCTGCGGGCGTGCTGTCTGTCGCCGGGCGAAGTCGCAACCCCGATCCTGAACACGCGGCCATCGGTGCCGTCAGCGGAAGAGCAGGCCAGGATGCTGCAATCCGAGGATCTCGGCCGCACCATCGCCTTCGTCGCCGGCATGCCGCCGCGGGTCTGCATCAACGAGATCCTGATCAGCCCGACCTGGAACCGGGGTTTTATCGCGACGCCGACGCGATAGGAAACGTCGGCACGATCGATCACCCACGGCTTGCCCAGCCAATAGTTTCAGGTGCGACAAAAAATTTCGCCTGAAACCGCAACAAAACCCTCCCGTAGTTCGGCCAACGACGACGCGATCCGGCTGCAAGCCAGCCGCGCCGCCGTTGATGCCCCAACTTGCCGGCGGATGTCCGCCGGTCACCTCAATCCATCGGGAGACGATCCATGTCGAAGCGTATTGCACTTCTGTCGGCCGCGGCGTTCGGCGCGCTGGCCCTGACTGCCAATTTCGTTGCGCCGGTGCGCGCGGAAGACAAGATGATGAAAAGCGAAATGAGCGGCGAGAAGACCGTGATGGTCGGCGGCGCCGCCATGTTCCCGTCCAAGAACATCGTCCAGAACGCGGTCAACTCCAAGGACCACACCACGCTGGTGGCCGCGGTGAAGGCCGCCGGCCTGGTCGATACCCTGGAAGGCAAGGGCCCGTTCACGGTGTTCGCGCCGACCAACGCGGCGTTCGGCAAGCTGCCGGCCGGCACCGTCGACACCCTGGTGAAGCCCGAGAACAAGGCGACGCTGACCAAGATCCTCACCTACCACGTGGTTCCCGGCAAGCTCGAGGCCTCCAGCCTGACCGACGGCAAGAAGCTCAAGACCGTCCAAGGCGAGGAACTGACCGTGAAGCGGGCCGGCGACAAGGTCATGATCATCGACTCCAAGGGCGGTTCGTCGACCGTGACCATCCCGAACGTCAACCAGTCGAACGGTGTGATCCACGTGGTCGATACCGTCCTGATGCCGTCGTAACGCCGTACCCTCGGTTCAAACCCACAACTACGCGCATCCTGACTGGTCCCCTCCAGGATGCGCACGGGCGAGCCGGGACAACCCGGCTCGCTTTTTTGTGATCGAGATGACCCGATGTCGTGACGGTGGTAGGGTGCAATGCCGTAACGAATCCCTACCCCAGGCCGAATAGACTGATAATACCTCTGCTGTCCCGGATCAGAATTTGTCACGGATCAGATCATGTCGAGCATTACCGTCAACGAGCAACAGGCAGCGTCCGCTCCAGGCAAGGTGATTCAGCCGGCCTGGGTCAGGACCCTGCATTGGACCAACGCTTTCGCCATGGTCCTGATGATCATGTCCGGCTGGCAGATCTACAATGCCTCGCCGTTGTTCAACTTCAGGTTCTCCAGCGCGATCACACTCGGCGGCTGGCTCGGCGGCGCGCTGCAGTGGCATTTCGCGGCAATGTGGCTGTTGATGGTCAACGGCCTGGTTTATCTCACCCTCGGGATTGTCACCGGCCGCTTCCGCAAGAAGCTGCTGCCGATCACGCCGGAGGGGGTGATCGCAGACACCAGGGCGGCGCTGACCGGGCACCTGTCCCACGACGACCTCAGCAAGTACAATTATGTGCAGAAGCTGCTCTATGTCGGGATCATCCTGGTCGGCATCCTGATCGTGCTGTCGGGGCTGTCGATCTGGAAACCGGTGCAGCTGCAATACCTGACGGCGCTGTTCGGCGGCTATGATTTCGCACGCTATGTGCACTTCGCCGCGATGTCGGCGATCGTCGCTTTCCTGATCGTTCACGTCGCTCTGGCGCTGGTCGTGCCGAAGAGTCTGCGCGCCATGCTGATCGGAAGATAGATCATTTTTGTTCGAGCATGATCTTTTCGGAAAACCGGTTTCCACTTTTCCGGATCATGCTCTAGAGGAGTACCATCATGGGCCGTATCCGATCTCTGCTGATTCCCGGCGTCGACAAGCAACTGCTGGTCAAGGACGCCGTCAAACTGATGCCGGAGCTGTCGCGCCGCCGCTTCATCGCCAGCGGCGCCAGCCTCGGCGCCCTGACCTTCCTGACCGGCTGCGACGTGTCGGACAGTTTTTCCGCCGACAAGCTCTTGGCGCAGATCTCCAAATTCAACGACGGCGTGCAGGCGGCGATCTTCAATCCCCACACGCTGGCGCCGACCTTCTCGGAAAAGGACATCAAGCGGCCGTTCCCGTTCAATGCCTATTACGAGGAGGATGACGCGCCCGAGGTCGACGGCGACACCTACAAGCTCGAGATCTATGGTCTGGTGCAAAACAAGAAGCCGTGGACGCTGGCCGAACTCTACAAGCTGCCCGAGGTCAAGCAGATCACGCGCCACGTCTGCGTCGAAGGCTGGAGCGCAATCGGCAGCTGGTCGGGCACGCCGCTGCGCGACTTTTTGAAGCTGATCGGCGCCGATACCTCGGCGAAGTGGGTCTGGTTCCGCTGCGCCGAGGGCTACACCAGTCCGATCGACATGCCGACCGCGCTGCATCCGCAGACCACGATGGCGTTCAAGTTCGACGACAAGATCCTGCCGCGCGCCTACGGCTACCCGATGAAGATCCGGGTACCGACCAAGCTCGGCTTCAAGAACCCGAAATACGTGATCTCGCTGGAAGTCACCAACGACTACAAGGGCGGCTACTGGGAAGACCAGGGCTACAACGACTTCAGCGGCAGCTGATCGTCAGGTCGGCGGCGACAGCGGCCGCTGAAACGCCGCGAGAACGGCGCCAAGCGCCAGCGTCGCCGCCGAGACGCTCAACGCATACGACAAACTTCCCAGCGCATCGGTAATGGCGCCTACGACAAACGGGCCCAACGTCTGGCCAACGCCGAATACGATTGTCATGGCCGCGATCCCCTTCGGCCATTCGGCCGGCGGATAGTTGAAGCGGACGAACGCCGTGGTCGAGGCCACCACCGCGAAGAACGAGACCCCGAATACCAGCGCCGAGCTGGCCAGCAGCAGCGCCGAATGCCCGAGCAGCGGCACCGCCGCGCCGATGGCGTTGAAGCCGAGAATGATGGCGGAGGCATTGCCGCTGCGGCCACGCGCGAGCACGCCGCGCCAGACCCAGGGCGTCGCGAATGCGCTCAGACCGATCAGGCACCAGAACGCACTTTGCGCCCACGCACCGCCGCCGCCGTCGCGCACATAGGCGATCATGAACGTCATATAGGCTATGTACCCGGCGCCGAACATGAAATAGCTGGCAAGGTAGACCAGCGCCGGCCGGATCCTGAATTTGACCGGTGCCACGTTGACGATGCCGGAACCGGCTTCCATCGTCGCCATCAGCAGCGGAACCGCCAGCACCGCCGCAAGCAGCGCCAGCGCCAGCCAGACGATCCACCACGATCCCGGCCCGAACGCCTGCAACAGGAACGGCGCCATCAGTCCCGACGCCAGGATGCCAACCCCGGGTCCCGCATAGAACAGGCTGAGCAGGAAACTCGCCCGCTCCGGCCGCGATTGCGCGATGGTCGCCCCCAGGGCACCGCCCGCCACAAACGCCAGCGCCGCGCCAATGCCCACCAACAGCCGCGCAAAGCTGAGGATGGCGAAATTGCCCGACAGCCCACTGAGCGCCAGCGCGGCGATACAGGCCAGCGTTCCCCAGCGCACCACGGCGGACAAGCCAAAGCGATTGACCAGTTTCGACGCCGTCAGCGCGCCGGCGAGATAGCCGGCGGCGTTGATGGTGTTCATGAAGCCGGCGCCGGAATACGACCAGCCCAGCGCGTCGCGCATGTCCGGCAGCACCAGCGAATAGGCAAAGCGGCCGATGCCAAGCCCGATGGTCGGCGCCAGCGACAGAATCAGGATCAACCGCGCGGGATGCGCGGGCGGCTGGCTGGGGGCTTTCACGGGGATTCTCCGGCGGACACCCACTATCGTCGCAGTTTTCCCCTACGCGCGGCAAGGCCGCCCCAGGCAACGGTGTCTTGCCAATCGCGCAATGCCGCTTTAGCACTCCGCGCACATGCAAATATCGGCCGTCAAGGCCGGGCTGGTCCCGGCCTTGACGTATCGAGAGGTAAACAACCATGGCGACCCACAAACTGCTGCTTCTTCCCGGCGATGGCATCGGACCCGAGGTGATGGCCGAGGTGAAGCGGCTGATCGACTGGCTCAACGCGCAGGGCATCGCGCGCTTCGAGACCGAGCAGGGGCTGGTCGGCGGCAGCGCCTACGACGCCAACCAGGTGGCGATCACCGACGCCACCATGGCGCTGGCACAGGCCAGCGATGCGGTGATCTTCGGCGCCGTCGGCGGGCCGAAGTGGGACCAGGTGCCTTACGACGTCCGACCCGAAGCCGGCCTGCTGCGGCTGCGCAAGGACATGGCACTGTTTGCCAACCTTCGCCCGGCGATCTGCTACCCGGCGCTGGCGGACGCCTCGAGCCTGAAGCGCGAAGTGGTCGAAGGCCTCGACATCATGATCGTGCGCGAACTCACCGGCGGGGTGTATTTCGGCGAACCCAAGACCATCACCGACCTCGGCAACGGCCAGAAGCGCGCCGTCGACACCCAGGTCTACGATACCTATGAAATCGAGCGCATCGCGCGCGTCGCCTTCGATCTCGCACGCAAGCGCCGCAACAAGCTGACTTCGATGGAAAAGCGCAACGTCATGAAATCCGGCGTGCTCTGGAACGAGGTGGTGACCGCGGTCCACGCCCGCGAATACAAGGACGTTCAACTCGAGCACCAGCTGGCGGATTCCGGCGGCATGAACCTGGTGAAATGGCCGAAGCAATTCGACGTCATCGTCACCGACAACCTGTTCGGCGACATGCTGTCGGATATCGCGGCGATGCTGACCGGATCGCTCGGCATGCTGCCGTCGGCCTCGCTCGGCGAGGTCGACGTCAAGACCAAAAAGCGCAAGTCGCTGTTCGAGCCGGTGCACGGCTCGGCGCCCGATATCGCCGGCAAGGGCCTCGCCAATCCGATCGCCATGATTGCGTCATTCGGCATGGCGCTGCGCTATTCGTTCGACATGGGTGCGTTGGCCGACAAGGTCGACCAGGCCATCGCCGCGGTGCTGGCGAGCGGGCTGCGCACCGCCGACATCAGGTCGGAAGGCACCACCGCGGTCAGCACCACGCAGATGGGCGAGGCGATCCTGAAGGAATTGCAGGCGTTGCACGGCTGAAGCTGGAGTTGACGACGTGATCACGCCGCAGCGCTTCAAGCTGCGGCGGACGGGTCGTCGCAAGCACGCGTCGCGGCGACGAACGTCGCCGAATCAATACAGCGGAAACGTCTGCGGGTAGCCGCCGAGATCCGAGGCCGGGCTCAGCGGGTGCCGGTCGAGCGGACGATTGAGGTTTTCGTTGCCGAACGACCGGCTCTGCGGCAAGGCGTAGTCGGTGAATTTGCGGTCGCCGGGCAATACCTCGACCCCGGCATCGAGCCAGGAGCGCTTGGTGATGTAGACGCGGGTTCGCGGACCTGCCTGGTACGACACGTTGGGGCCGCGCGACGCATAAGCGGCAGGGTCGACGTAGCGCACCTGCTTTTTGGCCGCCTCGGCCGGCGTCAGGCCAGCGGCAACCATGGCGGCCGCCGCGAGCAGTACCGCAAGCTTTGCGGCCAAGGTATTTGCGGCGGGAAATGCTGGGGTCATCAGGTCCTCATGGAAGATGCGGGGCTCAGGCGAGCCGATTTGCAGTCATGTTAGCTGCCAGGGGTGTGGCGCCACAAGGTCAATCGGGCCACACCCGCCGACAATAATGCCGCCCCCGCGCGAAAGTTTCAGGAAAACCAGCGTCTTGGACCAACTCCCTGGACCCAAACCGGCGCCAAGGCTGCCCGATCAAAGGCCGCCGCGCAGCCGGGGATTCTGGGCGCCTGTGACCCAATCCGCCGACAGCACGGTGGCGGCGTTGCCGGTGGCGCATTCGCCCCGCTTCAATTCGGCGCGGGCGAACAATTCGGCCAGTTTCAGGTCATTGCCGGCGGTCAGCAGGGTCAGCCGGTTCAGGGTGCAGGCGATCGTCGCGCGCCGCGCCGGCAGGGTTTCGCCCTGGCAGGACCAGCCCGAGATGCGCAAATTGGCCGCTTCGAGGTTTTTCATGAAACCAAGACAACGTTTGGGATCGCTGGCCTGGTCGGCGAAGCCGAGCAGCGTCACCTGCCCGAATTTGCTTTCGATGATGCCTTCGCCGGCGATTTCGCGCATGCCGTCTGGGTCCATCCGGGCTGCGACCTGATCGGCCGGCGGCCCGGCTTCGGCCGGCTCGGTACCGGGACGGTATAATTCGAGTTCGGCAATCGGCCTCTGCGATGGTGAGAAGGCCCAGCGCAGGACGTCCTTGCGGCCGCCATCGGGGTGTCGCCAAATATCATAAGTCTCTATTTTTCCAGCCGAATCCGCCTGACTAACGGCAAAGGCCGGATACGAGCGCTCGGCCAGGCTCCACTCCACCCTGGTCACCGGCTCGGCGTCACCTGCCAGCGGCAACAGGTCCCACAGCCTGACAACGGCGATGGCAATGAGCGCGACGGCGCCCATATAGGCCAGCAGGCGGGCGCAAAGGCCGCGGCATTCCTCGGCAAAGCTCCACAGCAGCGGGTGGGTTCCGCTCGGGTGTCGCGCGATGCGCCGGGCCAGGGTCGAAGGCATCGAAACGCTCACCAAAACGCTTTAGTCATCTGCTAAGGTTATCGAGTTGTCTCGGCGGCGTTTCTCGCATAGAAGCGCTGCCTCTTCGGTTTCCGCTTCGGGCGGGAGCGAAGCATTTTTCTGCGGAGAGTAAACGATGGGTTACAAAGTCGCGCTGGTCGGAGCGACCGGCAATGTCGGGCGGGAAATGCTCAACATTCTGGACGAACGCAAATTCCCTGCTGACGAGGTGGTGGCGCTGGCCTCCCGCCGCAGCATGGGCGTCGAAGTCTCCTATGGCGACCGTACCCTGAAATGCAAAGCGCTGGAGAATTACGATTTCAGCGACGTCGACATCTGCCTGATGTCGGCGGGCGGCGCGGTATCGCGGGAATGGTCGCCGAAAATCGGCGCCGCCGGCGCGGTGGTGATCGACAATTCGTCGACCTGGCGGATGGACCCCGACGTGCCGCTGATCGTGCCCGAGGTCAATGCCGACGCCGTGGTGGGCTTTACCAAGAAGAACATCATCGCCAACCCGAACTGCTCGACCGCGCAGCTCGTGGTGGCGCTGAAGCCGCTGCATGACCGGGCCACGATCAAGCGGGTGGTGGTGTCGACCTACCAGTCGGTATCCGGCGCCGGCAAGGAAGCCATGGACGAGCTGTTCTCGCAGACCAAGGCGGTGTTCACGGTCAGCGAGGTCGAATCGAAGAAGTTTCCGAAGCGGATCGCCTTCAACGTGATCCCGGAAATCGATGTGTTCATGGAGGACGGCTACACCAAGGAAGAGTGGAAGATGATGATGGAGACCAAGAAGATTCTTGATCCCAAAATCAAGCTGACCGCGACCTGCGTCCGGGTGCCGGTGTTCGTCGGCCATTCCGAAGCGGTGAACATCGAATTCGAGAACCCGATCTCGGCCGATGAAGCGCGTGAAATCCTGCGCAAGGCGCCGGGCTGCCTCGTCATCGACAGGCGCGAGCCGGGTGGTTACGTCACCCCGTATGAAGCCGCCGGCGAGGACGCCACCTACATCAGCCGGATCCGCGAGGATGCGACCGTGGAGAACGGCCTCGTGCTGTGGTGCGTGTCAGACAATCTGCGCAAGGGCGCGGCGCTCAACGCGGTGCAGATCGCCGAGTGCCTGGTCAACCGCAAGCTGATCAGCGCCAAGAAAAAGGCGGCGTGAAGAAGCGAATAGGGAGTAGCGAATAGCACGTAGAAATCTTCCCTATTCGCTATTCGCCGCTTTGCACCTTGTTGAATTCCTTGGCCACCTGATCGAGCACGAACAGCGAGCCCTCGGCGACGCCGAAATAGGCCCCGTGCAACTGCATCTCGCCGCGCACCACCCGCTCCCGCACGAACGGAAATGTCGTCAGGTTTTCGAGGCTGCGGAACACCGCGGCTTTTTCGATGCGGATGGTAAAGTCCTGCATGGATTCCCGTTCGCGCTGCTCGACCACCTCACCGGGCTTGATGAACATCGACATCCACCGGCCGATGAAATCGCCGGGCGACAGCGGCTCGATGTTGTCGATGAAGGCCCGGATGCCGCCGCACTGGGCGTGCCCCAGCACCACGATATGCCGGACGCGCAGCACCGAAACCGCGTATTCCAGCGCCGCCGAGACGCCGTGGGCGCCGCCATCGGGCTGATAGACCGGCACCAGGTTGGCAACGTTGCGCACCACGAACAGTTCGCCGGGGCCGGCGTCGAAGATCACCTCGGGCGACACCCGGGAATCGCAACACCCGATCACCATCACCGCCGGCGACTGGCCGCGTTCGGACAGTTCCCGGTAGCGCGACTGCTCGGTCGGCAGCCGCTGCGATTTGAAGGTCCGGTAGCCGGAGATCAGAGCTTGCGGAAAGGATGACATGGCAGTGGCTAAACCATAGCTGGCGATCCGGGACAAGGCTTCCGAACGGCGGGCCAAGATGTTATCGCAGGCGCCCCGACCGGCGAAAACGGTATCCGATTTTGGATCCGGTCGCGTGCGCAAATATTAAGTTTTTGCCCAGAGGAGTAACGAGCCGATGACCCGTCCGCGCCGCAGCCTGCTGTTCATGCCCGGCTCCAACGCCCGCGCATTGGAGAAGGCGCGCACCCTGCCTGCCGACGGGATCATTCTCGACCTCGAGGATTTGGTGGCACCGGACGCCAAGGCGGGCGCGCGCGACGCCATCGCGGCGGCGGTCGCCGCCGGCGGCTTCGGCAGGCGCGAAGTGCTGATCCGCATCAACGCGCTGGATTCGCCATGGTGGACCGATGACGTCGCCATGGCCGGCAAGGCCCGGCCGGACGGCATCGTGGTGCCGAAGATTTCCAGCATCGACGAACTGTCGGACGTCGCCGACCGCCTCGCCGAGGCCGGCGCCGATCCGTCCATCAACGTCTGGGCGATGATCGAAACCGCGCGCGCGGTGCTGCATGCCGAGGAACTGGCCGCCGCCTCAAAGGATGCCGAACTGCGGCTGGCGGGCTTCGTGTTCGGGCCCAACGACATTTCGCGCGAAACCCGGATCCGGATGCAGCCCGGCCGCGCCGCCATGCTGCCGATGATCACCCATTGCATCCTCGCCACCCGGCTGCACGGGCTGGAAATTCTCGACGGCCCCTACAGCGATATCGGCAATGCCGCGGGCTTTGCCGAGGAATGCGCTCAGGGCCGCGACCTCGGCTTCGACGGCAAGACGCTCATTCACCCGAACCAGATCGAAGCCTGCAACGCGATCTTCACGCCGCCCGCGGAAGAAGTCGCCGAGGCCCGCAAGATCATCGCGGCGTTCGAACGACCGGAAAACGCCGCGCGCGGCGCCATCCAGCTCGACGGCCGCATGGTGGAGCGGCTGCACGCCGACATGGCGACGCGCACCATCGCGATAGCCGATGCGATCGCGGCGATGGGGAAGTGAACGTCTTGTGGTTGGCGATGATGATGGAGTTCTGAGAGGCGCGCGACCTCACCGACCGTCATGCCCTGGCTTGTCCCGGCCATGACGAACTTGGAGGTGGCTACGTGCCCTTCCCGACATTCTCCGCCGCCCAGGCATAAAAGCTGCCCGGCAATGGCCGTTCGCTGCCGCGGCCCTTTGGCGAGATGTGAAAGCCGAGAATACCGGGATCGTCGAGCAGCGCAGAAAAGTTGGCTCGCTCGAAAAAGCGCCGCGGCTCGGCGTGAATGGCATAAAACGATTTCTTCGGCAGCGCGTGCTGAAGGTGACCGGCGCGGCGCGCCAGCGCCGTCAGCGCCGCCGGCCCATAGATCGCGACGCGAATGTCGGAGAGGCGGTCGGAGCCGCCGCGCAGCCGGCGCAGGGTAAAGGTCAGGCGATGCCGCAGCGACAGCCAGTCCGGCGTCAGTTCCTCCTGTTCCATCAGATTTTCGAACGCGGCGACGATGGCATCGCCCGGCGGCAGGAATAACACCGAGTTGCCGAGTTGGCGCCGCCGTTCCCAGGCAAAATAAGGTTTCGCCGGATCGATCTCGACCGGTTTCAGCAGCAACACGTCGGCATCGAGCCACAGCCCTGCTTCCAGGGCCATCAGCCTCATTCGAAAGAAGTCGGAAAACTGCAGCGTGGTCCAGTCGCGCCAGACCCCATCGGGACCGCTCGGTCGTAATTTCTCGGCGAATTCGCGCGGCAGGATCGCTCCGGCGTCGGCGCTAACGACACCTGCGGGCAGGCCCGCCAGCGTCTCGAAGCTGTAGATGGTGACCCGATGGCCAACTGCGACCTGCGAGGCCAGGCACAGCCGCCGCAGCGGATCGAGCGGGCCGCGCCAGAAGGTGACGACGTCAGGCATCATGCGCGCGTCACCTCGATCGATGCGGGAATAGAACTCAGGCCCAGGCGCGCGCGGTCTTCGCCTTAGCCTCGTAACTGTCGATCGCCGTCTTCTTTTCCATGGTCAAGCCGATGTCGTCGAGGCCGTTCAACAGGCAGTGCTTGCGGAACGGATCGATCTCGAATTTGACGGTGCCGCCGTCGGGACCACGGATTTCCTGGGCGGCGAGATCGATGCTCAAGGTCGCGTTGGCGCCGCGCTCGGCGTCGTCGAACAGCTTGTCGAGATCTTCCTGGCTGACGCGGATCGGCAGGATCCCGTTCTTGAAGCAGTTGTTGTAGAAAATATCGCCGAACGAGGTCGAGATCACGCAGCGGATGCCGAAATCGAGCAGCGCCCACGGCGCGTGCTCGCGGCTCGAGCCGCAACCGAAATTGTCGCCGGCGACGAGCACCTTGGCACCCCGGTAGGCCGGCTTGTTGAGGATGAAATCCGGGTTCTCGCTGCCGTCGTCCTTGTAGCGCTGTTCCGAGAACAGGCCCTTGCCGAGGCCGGTGCGCTTGATGGTCTTGAGATACTGTTTTGGGATGATCATGTCGGTGTCGACATTGATGATCTTCAGCGGCGCGGCGACGCCTTCCAGTGTGGTGAACTTGTCCATGGCCCATCTTCCTTGAGTGAGGCCGCGTTTTAGCCCGATCATGGCCCTGCTCCAAGGCCCATTTGCACAGGGCTACTCCGCGGAATCCGCCTCGATCGCCACCATGTCGGCATCCGACAGCCCGAAATGATGGCCGATTTCGTGAATCAGCACGTGGCGAACGATATGGCCCAGCGTCTCGTCGTGCTCGGCCCAATAGTCCAGGATCGGCCGGCGATACAGCCAGATCAGGTTGGGAAGCCGCGCCACGTCGTCGTTGCTCTGCTGCGGCAGGCCGATGCCCTGGAACAGGCCGAGCAGGTCGAATTCGGTTTCGGCCTGCATCTCGTCGAGCACCTCCTCGGTCGGGAAATCGTCGACGCGAACGATCACGCCCGCGCACAGCTTGCGAAAGCCGTCCGGCAGGCGCTCCAGCATGTCATGCGCCATGGCCTCGATTTCGGCGAGGGAGGGCGCTGTCGCAGTCGACCACATCAGGCTATTTAGACAATCGCGGCCGATTGGGCAAAATCAGACTTCGGCCTCGGGCCAGGCAGCGCATTGGCCCGGGTTGACGCCGCCGCGGCAATCGGAGACGTTGCCGCCCTCGGATTTGGTGCTTTTGAGGCGAGTCATGCGGATCAGGACAGCGGCGACCGGATTGGCGATGGCGGTGGCGGCTGCCCTGCCGGCAGCACCATCGGCGCGCGCCCAGACCGCACCATCGGACATCCGGATGGCCCAGGCGGCGCCGGTAGCCGAAACGCCGTACCAGACCCGCCAACGTCGCCCGCGGGTGCGAATCTATCGCGAGGACGAGCGCGGGGTTTATCCCAGCTACTATCCGGGACCCGATGCGGTGCGGGAGTGCACCGCGCACTATGTCGAGGAATACCGGCCGAGCGGCACGGTGATCGTCCCGCGCATGAACTGCTTCTGGCGCCGCGGCTAGGGAATATTTTTCAAGATGCCAACTCCCGCGAGATTGCGGGTTTACCGAGTTCTGAAGTGCACTCGGTCACAAGACAGTTGCTTCCAGACCTGGTGTTGCCATTCAATTTGCATCTGCAGACGGATTTGTGTCGCGCCCGGGCCGGCTCGAAAAGCTCCACGTAGCTATCGTTGCCGTGCTGCCGCTGGTCCTGCTGGGGGTCGCACTCTATTTCAGGCACGTCCTGAATCACTGGGTCGGCGACCCGGACTATCAGTATCTGCTCAATGGCCTGAACATCCTGCAATTCCACAGTCCCGGCCAGATCGATCACCCGGGCACGCCGGTCCAGCTCCTTGCAGGATTGATTTCAGGCGTCGTCTGGCTTGCGAGGGTACCGTTTGGTGCCGGGCCAAGCCTGGTAGACGACGTGTTCCGGCAGCCGGAATTGTATCTCGGCATCATCCGACTTGTGTTCGACATGTTGAGTTCGGCTGCACTGTTCGTGCTGGGCTGCCGCATTGTTTCCCACACCGGCAGCCTGCTCGCGGCGATCGCGGCGCAAGTCTCGATATTCTTTTCATATCCCGCACTCACCTTCGGACTGACCCAGGTCTCGCCGGAAGGATTGATGTTGCCGCTGACGCTGTTGCTTGCGGCGGCCATGGTTCCTGCCGCCTTTGCTTCCGATACGGCCGATCTTTCGAAAACGGCGCCGCTGGTCGGTGCGTTGATCGGCGCGTGTCTTGCGACCAAGACAGACGCCCTGCCGTTGATTTTCTGCTTCTACATTTTTGAGCGGAAGATTGGAGAGATCGCCGTCAAGTGGGCGGTGCTCTCCCTTGTCGTTTGCACGTTGCCGGTGGTCGGAAAATATGGCGCCATCATCATCTTCAACTGGCGCATGCTGACGCACCTCGGGAAATGGGGCACAGGCGAAACCAGGGTGATCGATCCGGCCCAATACGGGACGGCGCTCAAGCAAATGTATTATGATGTGCCTGAGGTCTATGTCTGTTTCGCGCTTTGCCTGATATTGGCGCTCCTGATCGCGACCAGAATCATTCGTTCGGACAAGTTTGCCCTGACGCGCCTGTTCGTTGTCTCGGCGGCGGTGCAGCTTGCCCAGATTGCGCTGGTGGCCAAGTACGCCCAGCCCCATTATCTCCTTCCGGTTTCGGCTACGGTTTGTCTAGCCAATGCCGGGATATGTTTCGTCCTGTTCGAGAGTGGGATGGTGCGGCGGGTCGCCGCCGTCCTGGCGGTTCTGGCGCTGGCTTACCTGGGAATGTCGCACGCAACGCCCATCGCGCTAAACTGGGTCTACGTGAATGCCGCCGAGCGCCGTGACAACAACGCGGTGCTGAAGCGCTTCTCAGCTGCCGGATGCAAATTGATATATGCCTATGAGAGTCAGGCCATTCCCTTCAAGCTGCGTTTTGGCATCACGACTTCCGGATTGTTTCACCTTCCGGCCCTGTACCGGGCTTATCCGGAGGCGATGTTCTATCAGGAACGTGATCGGGCCATCGAAACGGCAACGGGCACCATCAACAAGCCGGAGGTGGACGCGTGGGTCCGGCAGAATTGCGCCTATCTGATCAGTTCCCGGCTGGAACGTTTTACGCCCGATTTCTTTGGCATCCTGTCTGACCACCTGACCTTGATCGATCGCAGCCAACATGACGTGTCGTCGGTCGCGATCTACAGGATCGTTCCAGCGGCAGCGGGAGAGTCGATCTTTATCGAGCGCCCCTGAAAATCTTCCATTGCACGGCGACTGCCCGGCTCATCGGTTGTGCCATCCGGGTATTCCCGATGGAGCGCGCGGCAACATTCATTCCGCATTCAGGTCGCGCCAACTAAGTTTGTCGCGCGGCTGGGCGAATATTGCCGTGTTTTTCCACACCGACGGCAAGACGGGTTTGCTTCCAACGTCGCTTCCTAAGGAGGGCATTCATGAACCTGAGGAGAATTCTGGGTTTTGCCGCGGTCGTGGATTGCTGGTGATGGTCGCGCCGGCCGAGCGCGCCCGGGCCGTGTCGCTCTCCAGTCCCGGTATCGCCGCGGCGGTACAGGACGAGGCCCGCAAACTGACCACCGAAGTGCGCTGGCACCATCATTACGGCTCTCATCACCATTAGCGCTGGCACCGCCATTACTGAGATTGTGCGAGCCAGGCGAATTCGAACGGGCCCGCCCCTTGCGGGCCCTTCTGCTTGCACGATGCCGAACCTCTTGTTCATCCGCCGAAGCATGTTCCACGTTGCGCATTCATGGCGCATTCAGATCGGGCCTCCTAGACTGCCATCAAGGCTGGCAAAAATGAACAGAAGGCCGTTTGGCCGATGCACGATGCGCGCGCTCGCGCAATCGACGTGGTCGGCTGCGCACGGCACTGTTTCCAGGGAGAAGCACACATGACCACCGTTGCAAGTCTCGGGCGCGGTCTCAGTCAAGCGCTGGGCATCGCCGCCGCCGTATTGCTGATGTCAGGCGCGCAGCGCGCCGAAGCGCTGTCACCGATCAATCCCGCTGCGGCGCCGATCGCCAAGGTCGCCGCCGATGCGCTGATCACCGAAGTCCGTGGCGGCCACGGCGGTGGCGGCGGCCACGGAGGTGGTGGAGGCCACGGCGGAGGGGGTGGCGGATTTCACGGCGGCGGCGGAGGCTTTCACGGCGGCGGATTTCACGGCGGTGCTGCGGCGTTTCACGCTGGAGGCGGCGCCTTCCATGGCGGCGGCTTCCATCACGGCGGCGGCGCCCGCTTCGCGGCACCGCTGGCGTTCCATCAACGCCACCACTTCGGTCCGCGGTTTTACGGCTACTCGAGTTACGTGCCGGACTATTACTACGCGCCACACCGCTACTGCCGGGTGGTCTGGACCGATTACGGCCCGCGCCGGTTCTGCCGATATCGTCCGTGGCATCACTACGGGTACCGCTACCACCGGCATCATCACTGGCGGATCTATTGACAGACCGATCGCGTGTTCGATCAGGTCTTCGCTCAGGTCTTGGGCATGATGTTCAGGCCGGCAACGACGAAGTTTGCTGCGGCGGCCACGGCCGATCCGGCCGGTAGAATAGCGCCAGCTTCAGGCTTTCGGCGATGCGTTCCGCCTTGCCGCGGAACGCGGCGCTGACGTCGTCCTCGAACAGCTCGCGGCAGGCGGCGTCGAACAACTTCAGCCAGTGAGCGAACAGTTCCGGTGTCATGCCCGGAAGCGCCAGATGCTTGATTACCGGATTGCCCTTGTAGCGCCCGCTGGTCAGCATGACCGAGGACCAGAAGGCGTACATTTTCTCCAGATGCGGTTGCCAGTCGCCCGGAATCGCGCGCAGGAAGATCGGCCCGAGTTCGGGATCGACGCGGACCCTGGCATAGAACGCGTCAACGAGGTCGCGAATGTTGGCCTCATTGATGGTTGCGGATTTTTCCTTGACCAGGGTCATACCGCAATCGCCACCACGATGACGCCGAGCACGGTCCAGACCAGTGAATTGACCAGCATGCGCACCAGGTTGGTGTGAGCGCCGAGATGCAGCGCCCTGCAGGCAAGGTTCCCCGGCAGCAGGAACGGCCACGCCACCCTGTCCTGGATCGAAATCGGCCTGTTCATCGGCATTCTCCTTAAACGGTACACTCCCCTCATAGAACAGGACTTGCTTCAAAGCAATATTTTAAATACATCTTTATGCGATGCAGCCAGTCGCGGGGAAAGCGCATGCGCATGACCGTCTATTCCGACTATGCCTTGCGGGTGCTGATGTATCTCGCGGTCAAACAGGATGGGCTTGCGACCATCGCCGAGATCGCCGCCAGCTACGATATCTCCGAGAACCACCTGATGAAGGTCGCCCATCAACTGGGCGTTGCTGGCTATGTCGAAACCGTCCGCGGCCGGGGCGGCGGGTTGCGGCTGGCCAAACCGGCCGAATCGATCGGGCTGGCCGACGTGGTACGCACCACCGAACCCGACATGGCGATCGTATCGTGCTTAAAGCCGGTCGATGCGCCTTGCGCAATCCGGCCGTGCTGCGTGCTGCGACGCGCGCTGGAACAGGCGCGCGACGCGTTCATGGCGGTGCTCGAAGGCTATACGCTCGGCGACCTGGTGAAGCCGCGCGCGCGACTGGCAGGCCTGCTCGGCATTGCGCAGGGCTAGCTCGCGCCGCTCAAACGCCGGCCCCCGCCATTTCGCAGGGTGGCCTGCTTAGCTACCGCCACTCCCGGATATCGACAAAATGACCGGCAATCGCCGCGGCCGCGGCCATCGCCGGCGACACCAGGTGGGTGCGGCCCTTGAAGCCCTGGCGGCCTTCGAAATTGCGGTTCGAGGTCGAGGCGCAGCGCTCTTCCGGCTTCAGCTTGTCGGGATTCATGGCGAGGCACATCGAGCAGCCCGGCTCGCGCCACTCGAAGCCGGCCTTCAGGAAGATCTTGTCGAGACCTTCGGCCTCGGCCTGTTCCTTCACTAGCCCGGAGCCCGGCACGATCATGGCGTTGAGATTGGCGTTGACGGTCTTGCCCTCCACCATTTTCGCTGCGGCGCGCAGATCCTCGATGCGGCCGTTGGTGCAGGAACCGATGAAGATGCGGTCGAGCTTGATGTCGGTGATCTTGGTGCCGGCCTTCAGGCCCATGTAGTTCAGCGCGCGGTGTTTCGACAGCCGTTTGGCTTCGTCGGCGATCTGGTCGGGATCCGGCACGAAACCGCTGATCGAGACCACGTCTTCCGGCGAGGTGCCCCAGGTCACGATCGGCGGCAACTTGGCGGCGTCGAGGCGGATTTCGTGATCGAAATGCGCGCCGTCGTCGGAGCGCAGCGTCTCCCAGTAACGCATCGCGGCGTCCCAGGTCTCGCCCTTCGGCGACATCGGCCTGCCTTTCAGGAACTCGAAGGCTTTCGCGTCGGGCGCCACCAGGCCGGCGCGGGCGCCACCCTCGATCGACATGTTGCAGACCGTCATGCGGCCTTCCATCGACAGCGCGCGGATCGCCTCGCCGGCGTATTCCAGCACATAGCCGGTGCCGCCCGCGGTGCCGATCTCGCCGATGATGGCGAGGATGATATCCTTGCCGGTAACGCCGTCGGGCAGTTTGCCGTCGACGACGGCGCGCATGTTCTTTGCCTTCTTCTGGATCAGCGTCTGGGTCGCCAGCACGTGCTCGACTTCCGAGGTGCCGATGCCGTGCGCCAGCGCGCCGAACGCGCCATGGGTCGAGGTATGGCTGTCGCCGCAGACGATGGTGGTGCCGGGCAAGGTAAAGCCCTGCTCGGGGCCGATCACATGCACGATGCCCTGGCGTATGTCGGTCTCGTTGTAATATTCGATGCCGAAATCACGGGCGTTCTTCGCCAGCGCGGCAATCTGTTCGGCGCTTTCCGGATCGGGGTTGGGTTTGGAGCGGTCGGTGGTCGGCACATTATGATCGACTACCGCCAGCGTTTTCTCCGGCGCGCGGACCTTGCGGCCGGTGACGCGCAGGCCCTCGAATGCCTGCGGGCTCGTCACCTCGTGGACCAGATGGCGATCGATATAGAGCAGGCAGGTGCCGTCATCGGCCTCGTGAACCAGATGATCGTTCCAGATCTTGTCGTACAGCGTGGTGGGGGCGGATTTTGAATCGGACATGTGCCGGACCTTGGGTCAGAATTGAAAACGGAATGGGCAGGCGAGCGCGGCGCGCTTTGGTCAGGCCGTCAGGGCCGCCGTCGTCAGCCGGCCGAAGAAGCGCCACGGCAGGCGGCTGCGGTCGTCGAGCACGATGCGTGCCGTATTCAGCTGGCGATCTGGAAACATTCCATTCTCTTAGCACACGGCGTGCGCGCCCGACAACGATCTGACCCATGTCTGCGCGCGTGGCAGACCATCGCCCGCGCAACAAAAAAGCGCGGCTTGCGCCACGCTCCTTTGAAGCCCGTTGCAGCGCGGGAGTTACTCGCCGACTGCGGCGGCGCGGTCCGTCTTCTTCTCGACGATGCGGGCCGACTTGCCGCGCAGGTCGCGGAGGTAATAAAGCTTGGCGCGACGCACCTTGCCGCGGCGGACCACCTTGATCGAATCGATCATCGGCGACATCACCGGAAACACGCGCTCGACGCCCTCGCCGTAGGAAATCTTGCGGACCGTGAAGCTCTCGTTGAGCCCGCCGCCGGAACGGCCGATGCAGACGCCTTCATAGGCCTGCACGCGGGAGCGGTCGCCTTCGACCACCTTGACGTTGACGATCACGGTATCGCCGGGTCCGAACTCCGGAATGGTCTTGCCGGCGGACAGTTTGTCGAACTGCTCTTTTTCGAGCTCTTGAATCAGGTTCATCGGAATCTCCATCGGCGGCGCGCCCCAGCCGCAAAAGCGCGGGCTGCGCGAACGTCCATTTATCCTGCAATTGCACGGATTTGGCGCTCCTATACGGCAAAGCCGCAGCGTTGTCACCCGTCCGTCGTGTTTTTTGGGCGTTTTTGGCGGGGCCCGGCGGCGGCGCGAGCGGCCCAAAGGTCCGGACGGCGGGTCCGGGTCAATGCTTCCGCCTCAGCCAGACGCCAGGCCGCAACCCGGGCATGATCGCCGCACAGTAGCACCTCGGGGATCGGCTGGCCCTCGAAATGCTGCGGGCGGGTATATTGCGGGTATTCCAGTAGTCCGTCGGAAAAACTTTCCTCGGTTCCGGAACCGGGCTTGCCCATCACCCCCGGCAACAGCCGCACGCAGGCGTCAATCAGCGCCAAAGCCGCGATTTCGCCGCCAGACAGCACGAAATCCCCGACCGAGACCTCTTCGAGCCGCCTCGCCTCGATCACCCGCTGGTCGATGCCCTCGAACCGGCCGCAGACGATCAGCGGTCCGGGCCCGGCCACCAGTTCCATCACCCGGGACTGGGTCAATGGCCGACCCCGCGGGCTCATGACCAGTCGCGGCCGACCCCCGGCGCCATCGGCGGCATCGATGGCCGCCGCCAGCACGTCGGCGCGCAGCACCATGCCCGGGCCGCCGCCAGCGGGGGTATCATCGACGCTGCGGTGTCGGTCGGTGGCCGAGTTGCGGATGTCGCGTGTCTCGAGCGCCCACAGCCCGGACGCCAGCGCCTTACCCGCAAGGCTGACGCCGAGCGGCCCGGGAAACATCTCGGGAAACAGGGTCAGCACTGTGGCGCGCCAGATTGTGGTCATGACACCGACGGCTCCGCGTCTTCAGGCCCGTCGCCCTCGATCTCGCCGGGCAGTTCGACCACCACGCGTCCGGCGGCCAGATCGACCGTCGGCACCACCGCATTGGTGAACGGCAGCAGCAGCGTCGGCCCCTGCGGCGGGGCGATTTCGATGATGTCGCCGGCGCCGAAATTGTGGATCGCGGTCACCTGGCCGATCGCCGCGCCGGCGGCGTCCACCGCGGCGAGGCCGATCAGGTCGGCGTGGTAATATTCGTTCCGACCCGTCGCCGGCAGCCGGTCGCGCGGGATGTAGAGCTCGACGCCATTGAGCCGTTCGGCCTCCTCACGCGTGGCGACGCCCTTCAGCGTCGCCACCAGGTGGGTCTTGGCTTCGCGGGCGGTGGCGATTTCGAACTGGCGCCTGCCGTCCTTGGTGGCGAGCGCGCCGTAGCGCGTCACCGCCATCGGATCTTCGGTGAAGGTCCACAGCCTCACCGCGCCGCGCACGCCATGCGCGGCGCCGATCCGGGCGACGCAGATTTGCAGGCCGGACATCAGCGCGCCCCTGCACCGCTGCTCGCCGCCGCGCGCACCTTTACTTCTTGGCGGCGGCTTCGGCCGCGGCCTTGCGCTCCTTGCGCGGCACGGCCTTTTCCGGGTTGCTGCGCGCGGCGCGCTTGGCGACGCCGGCGGCATCGAGGAAGCGCGACACCCGATCCGACGGCTGCGCGCCCTTGGCGAGCCAGCCCTTGACCTTGTCCATGTCGAGCTTCAGCCGGGCCTCGTTGTCCTTGGCCAGCAGCGGGTTGAAATGGCCGAGCCGTTCGATGAAGCGGCCGTCGCGCGGAAAGCGCGAGTTGGCGACGACGACGTGATAGACCGGGCGCTTCTTGGTGCCGGCACGGGCGAGACGGATAACGACGGACATTTGGTTCTCCTTGTGGGTGTCTGTTTGATTTCGAGTGAGGTGAATGGATCGGGTTACTTCTTCTTGCCGAGGCCGGGAAAGCCGCCGAGGCCCGGCAGGTTCGGCTTGCCGCTGAGCCCGGTCAGTCCGGGCAGATTGGGCAGGCCGGAACGAAGGCCTTGGGGAAGGTCCTTGGGCAGCGCCGGCATGCCGCCCGGGCCGGCGCCGCCCGGCATTTTTTCCGCCAGCGCCTTCATCTGCTCCGGCGACGGCATGCCGCCGCCAAATCCCATGGCCTGGGCGATGCCGGCCATCGGGCCACGCTTGCCGGAGCCCATGGCCTTCATCATGTCGGCCATGTTGCGATGCATCTTCAGGAGCTTGTTGACTTCCTCGACCTTCTGGCCGGCGCCGGCGGCAATACGCTTCTTGCGGCTGGCCTTGAGGATATCGGGATTTTTGCGCTCCTGCCGCGTCATCGAATCGATCACCGCGATCTGGCGCTTCAGCACCCTGTCGTCGAGCCCGGCATTGGCGATCTGGTTCTTCATCTTGGCGATGCCGGGCATCATGCCCATCAGCCCGCTGATGCCGCCCATGTTGGACATCTGCAGCAACTGCTCGCGCATGTCGGTGAGGTCGAATTGGCCCTTGCGCATCCGCTCGGCGGTGCGCGCGGCCTTCTCCGCGTCGATATGCGCGGCGGCCTTCTCGACCAGCGAGACCACGTCGCCCATGCCGAGGATGCGGCCGGCGATGCGGCTGGGATGAAAGTCTTCCAGCGCGTCGGTCTTTTCGCCGGTGCCCATCAGCTTGATCGGCTTGCCGGTGACCGCGCGCATCGACAGCGCGGCGCCGCCGCGGCCGTCGCCGTCGACCCGCGTCAGCACGATGCCGGTGAGGCCGACGCGCTGGTCGAACGCGCGCGCCAGGTTGACGGCGTCCTGGCCGGTCAGCGAATCCGCCACCAGCAGCACTTCGTGCGGATTGGCGGTGGTTTTGATTTCGGCCGCCTCGCTCATCATCTCTTCGTCGAGCGTGGTGCGGCCGGCGGTGTCGAGCAGCACCACGTCGTAGCCGCCGAGCTTGCCGGCTTCCAGCGCGCGCCGGGCGATCTGCGCCGGCTTCTGGCCTTCGACGATCGGCAGCGTCGGGATCTCGAGGTCGCGGCCGAGCACCGCCAGTTGCTCCATCGCCGCCGGGCGATAGACGTCGAGCGACGCCATCAGCACCTTGCGCTTGTCGCGCTGGGTCAGGCGGCGGGCCAGCTTGGCGGTGGTGGTGGTTTTGCCGGAGCCCTGCAGGCCGACCATCATGATCGCCACCGGCGGCACCGCATTGAGATCGATGCCCTGGCCGTCCGAGCCGAGGGTGGCGATCAGCTCGTCATGGACGATCTTGACCACCATCTGGCCGGGGGTGACCGACTTGACCACGGTGGCGCCGATCGCCTGCTCGCGGACTTTTTCGGTGAAGCTGCGCACCACATCGAGCGAGACGTCGGCCTCGAGCAGCGCGCGGCGCACCTCGCGCATCGCGGCGTCGACGTCGGCCTCCGTCAGCGCGCCGCGCCGTGTCAGCCGATCGAGAATGCCACCCAGTTTTTCCGACAGATTGTCGAACATCAGCACATGATCCAAACAGTTTCGCGCCCGAGGGCGCATCGCGCTGTCGGGCGTTGACCTCCGGTCTCAAGGACCGGGCGGCGGGTCGAAAAGAACGTCTTTCCGAGAGATCCGTGGACTTAGACGCATTTCTGAAGGAGGTCAACATGATCCGCGGCGGACCATAACTTCGGTAATAATCTTAAGTTATTGAATATAAAAGTAATTTTCAGATGGACCCGTCAAATCGCCGATACTGGTTCCCGATCGGGCATCGGCGCTCCATATAGCACGGATGCTTGCCGCCCTCCCCGCTTCATGACATCGCCGTGACCCTGACCCGCCGCCGGGTGCTGACGCTGCTCTCGGGCCTCGTTGCCACGGCCGGCTTGTCGTCTTTCCGGATTTCCCGCATGCGCAATTACGACGGCCCGGTCTCCGATCATTTCAACGGCACGCATTTCTTCGACCCCGACGGCTCACCGCCGAAAAGCCTTGGCGAAGTGCTGCGCTGGCAATTCGGCCGCAACCGGCAGCGGCACGAGTGGCCGGCGTGGTCGCCGAGCCCTCATGCCGACACGCCGCCGGCGCGCGTCAACGGGGGCCAGGTGCGCTTCTCGTTCGTCGGTCATGCCAGTTGGCTGATCCAGACCGCGGGGCAGAACATCCTGATCGATCCGGTGTGGTCAGACCGGGTCTCGCCGTTTTCATTTGCCGGCCCGAAGCGGCACAATGCACCGGGCGTCGCCTTCGAGGCGCTGCCAGAGGTCGACGCCGTGCTGGTGTCGCACGGCCATTATGACCATCTTGATCTCGCGACGCTGGCGCGGCTGCACGGAAAATTTTCGCCCCGCATCGTCACGCCGCTCGGCAATGACGCCACCATGCGAAGCGCCGATGCCACGATCCGCGCCGAGGCGCATGACTGGCATGACCGGGTCGAACTCGGCGGCGGCCTTGCGGTGACGCTGGTGCCGACCCGGCACTGGACGGCGCGCGGGCTGTTCGACCGCAACAAGTCGCTGTGGGCGAGCTTCGTGCTCGAAACGCCGGCGGGCAAGATCTACATCGTCTGCGATTCCGGCTATGGCGACGGTTCGCATTTTCGCCGCGTGGCGCAGGCCCACGGCCCGCTGCGCGCCGCGATCCTGCCGATCGGCGCCTATGAGCCGCGCTGGTTCATGCGCGACCAGCACATGAACCCGTCGGACGCAGTGAAGGCGCTGGCCGATTGCGGCGCGGCGCAGGCCTTCGCGCATCATCACGGCACCTTCCAACTCACCGACGAAGCCATCGACGCGCCGGAGAAGGCGTTGCATGCCGCGCTCGATGAAGCAAAGATTCCGCGCGAGCGGTTCGTGGCGCTGAAGCCGGGCCAGGTGATGGAGATTTGAGAAACAAACTCTCCACGTCATGCCCGGGCTCGTCCCGGGCATCCACGTCTTTACAACGGCTCAGCAAGAAAGACGTGGATGGCCGGGACGAGCCCGGCCATGACGAACTTTTACGGCACCGGCTTGATTGCCCAGGAGACGCTGACCGAAACCTGCAACGTCTCTTCGCCCTGGGCAATTGGCGTCGCGGCCATCGGTGCAGCCGCCATCTTGCGGAACTGGATCGGCGCCTGACCGCCGCCGCCTTCTTCAATGCTCAGCGGCGCGCCGAGCGTGACGCCGGCGGCCTTGGCGTAGATTTCCGCCTTGCGGCGGGCATCTGCAATCGCTTCGGTGCGGGCGTCGTCGAGCAGCTTCGAGGCTTCCGATACACTGAAATTGATGCCGCCGATCTCATTGGCGCCGGCACCCACCAGGATGTCGATGACGGTGGCGACCTTGCTGACGTCGCGCAGCCGGACGGTGACGTTGTTGCTGGCACGATAGCCTGTGATCTGGAGCGGTCCGATGGAAACCCGGTTCGGCGCGCTCTGCGGCTGCAGCGACAGCCGCGAGGTCTGGTAGTCCTTCTCGGCAATGCCGGCGCCCTTCAGCGCCAGCAGCACCCTGCCCATGGCGGCATTGTTGGCCTCGGAGGCGTCACGCGCGGTCTTGGCCTCGCTGGTCACGCCGGCGGTGATCTCGGCGAGATCCGGCGGCACCGAGACGCGGGCCTCGCCGGTGACGGAAATCGCCGCGGGCAGCGCCGTCTGCGCCTTCGCCGGCGCTGCCGCGAGGCCGCAGGCCAGCGCCGCGGCGGCCAGATGGAACTGACTTTTCATCGGGTCACTTCAACGGCACATAGACGTTGATTTGCAGCTTGTCTTCCGCGGTCTTCAAGGGATCGGTGATGTATTCCTCGATGAAGGTGTCCTTGGCTTCCAGTTTCTTGTCGTCGAGGAAATTGGTGATCGCCTCATAGGTGTTGTCCATGTTGTCGTAGGACCCGCGATGGACGAATTTCAGCGCCTTGCCGTCGGGGGATTTGCCAATGCTCATGTTCTTGCCGAGATTTTTCGGCTCCTGATCGACAGGCATCTCGGCCTGGAAGGTGAAGCCGGTGTCGTCGGTCGAGGTGTAGACGATCATCTGGTTGC
This sequence comes from uncultured Alphaproteobacteria bacterium, assembly GCA_963710235.1. Classification (GTDB taxonomy): domain Bacteria; phylum Pseudomonadota; class Alphaproteobacteria; order Rhizobiales; family Xanthobacteraceae; genus Bradyrhizobium. The sequence goes on along the minus strand of CAVPZI010000003.1, from coordinate 8,494 downwards.
CCGAGCGCTTGATGCCCTGCTTGTCGAGCAGCGCCGCGAGCTGCTTGAACGAATCGGTCAGCGTCTCGAACGCCGCATCCCAGTTGGCGTTGCCCTTGAGCAGCACCACGGTTTTCGGTGTCAGCACGATTTCCTCGCCGAACGGGTCGGCGGTCTGCACCGGAGCCGGGCCCGGCGGGGGTGTCGGCGCCGGCGGCGCCGGGGGTTGCGCGACGACGGGCGGGGCGGCTGGGGCCGGCGGCGCACCTGGCGCGGGCGGGGCCGTGGGAGCCGGCGTCTGGGCCGAAACACCGGCAAGGCCGATGGAAAATGCCGCCGCCGGGATCAGCACGGCCATGGCAAGGCGATGAAAACGAGAGCAGTTCATTCCGATGGTCTCCCAGATGATCTACCTTGCCCGCCGGCCATTGCGGATGGCGGTTGGCGGCTTGCGGCGTGTCCCGGTTCACGTCCCCGCAGCCCCATGCGACGGTGTCATGTTAACACGCGAACGCGGCTTTCGTCCCCTGCCAGATGCGGCATGGGCGCATTCCGCCGCGCCGACACAGAATTGCCGCACCGCTGCCCGGCACAGACCAGGCACCACTGGCCAAGAACACCAGCATTCGCCATATAAGGCCGGGATCACCCGGAACAGGCCATGAGCGCGCTCGCCAACCACGCATTTGCCAAGATGAATGGCATCGGCAACGAGATCGTCGTGGTCGACCTGCGCGACACCGCGGCCGCCGTGACGCCGCAGGACGCCCGCGCGGTGGCGGCGCCGGAGGGCGTGCCCTACGACCAGTTGATGGTGCTTGGCAGGCCGCGGCTATCGGGCACCGAGGCGTTCATTTCGATTTTCAACAATGATGGCTCGGAAGCTGGCGCCTGCGGCAACGGCATGCGTTGCGTGGCGCGGCGGATTTTCGAATCCAGCGGCAAGACCGCGCTGACGTTCGAAACCAAAGCCGGACTGCTGAACTGCTGGCAGGGACCCGCGCCGGGCCTCTATACGGTGGACATGGGGCCACCGAAGTTCGGCTGGAAGGACATTCCGCTGGCCGAAGAGTTCCGCGACACCCGTTCGATCGAACTGCAGATCGGCCCGATCGACGCGCCGATCCTGCACACGCCGTCGGCCGTCAGCATGGGCAACCCGCATGCGATTTTCTGGGTCGACGACATCCATGCCTATGACCTCGGCCGGTTCGGGCCGCTGTTGGAAAACCACCCGATCTTTCCGGAACGCGCCAACATCACGCTGGCCCACATCGTCGACCGCGACCACATCGAAATCCGTACCTGGGAACGCGGTGCCGGGCTGACCAGGGCCTGCGGCTCCGCGGCCTGCGCCACCGCGGTGGCGGCGGCACGGCTGCGGCGCGCCAACCGCACCGTCAACCTGACGCTGCCCGGCGGCGAACTCTCGATCGAGTGGCGCGAGCGTGACGACCACGTGCTGATGACGGGTTCGGCGACCTTCGAATATGAAGGCCGTTTCGATCCGGCGCTGTTCGCGCCGGTGGCCTGAGACGAGCCATGGGCGTCGACGTCGTCACCTTCGGCTGCCGCCTCAACAGCTTCGAATCCGAGGTAATCCGGCTTGAGGCGGAGCGCGCCGGCCTGACCGACACCATCGTCATCAACAGCTGCGCGGTGACGGGCGAAGCGGTGGCGCAGGCGCGGCAGCAGATCCGCCGCCTGAAGCGCGAGCGGCCGGCGGCGCGCATCGTCGTCACCGGTTGCGCGGCGCAGACCCAGCCCGAGATGTTCGCGCAGATGGACGAAGTCGATCGCGTGGTCGGAAATGACGACAAGATGCGAAGCCGTGCCTGGCGCAATGCCCGCGCTGCGTTCGAAGGGCGCTTCGGCCTCGCCAACGAGCAAAAAATCGCGGTCGCCGACATCATGGCGGTGACGGAAATGGCGCCGCATCTGCTCGAGGGATTCCAGAGCGGCCTGCCGCGGGTGTTCGTGCAGGTGCAGAACGGCTGCGATCACCGCTGCACGTTCTGCATCATTCCGTTCGGCCGCGGCAATTCACGCTCGGTGGCGATGGGCGCGGTGGTGGACCAGGTCCGCGCGCTGGTGGAGCGCGGCCATACCGAGATCGTGCTGACCGGCGTCGATCTCACCAGCTACGGCCAGGATCTGCCCGGCGCGCCCAGGCTGGGCCTGCTCACCAAGCAGATCCTGCGCCATGTGCCGGAGCTGAAACGCTTGCGGATTTCCTCGATCGATTCCATCGAGGCCGATCGCGATCTCCTGGACGTGATCGCCGGTGACGACCGCCTGATGCCGCACCTGCATCTGTCGCTGCAATCCGGCGACGATCTGATCCTGAAGCGGATGAAGCGGCGGCATTCGCGGGCTGACGCCATTGCGTTTTGTGCGCAGGTGAAGCGGCTGCGGCCGGACATCGCGTTCGGCGCCGATATTATTGCGGGCTTTCCCACCGAAACCGAAGCCATGTTCGCGCGCTCGGCGGACCTGGTCGCCGAATGCGACCTCACCTTCCTGCACGTGTTCCCATATTCGCCGCGGCCCGGCACGCCGGCGCAGCGGATGCCGCAGGTGAACGGCAACGTCATCAAGGACCGCGCCAGGCGGCTACGCGCGGCCAGTGAGGGCGCATTGCAGCGCAGGCTTGCGGCGGAAGTCGGCGCCACGCGCCAGGTGCTGATCGAGAGCGCGGCGCAGGGAAGGACCGAGCATTTCATGCCGGTGGCGGTGAAGGGTGAGACGCCGGGAGCGGTGCGGACGCTTGTGATCAAAGGGCATGACGGCGCGCGGCTGAGGGTGTGAGCAAAGCACGCTTACCTTAGCGTTCGTCATGCCCGGGCTTGTCCCCGGGCATCCACGTCTCGGCTGCAGTAAAGACGTGGATGGCCGGGACGAAGCCCTGCCATGACGGCGAAAACTAAACCCCACCCATCTTGCAGACGATCTTCCACTCTTCCGCCGTGACCGGCTGCACCGACAGCCGCGACAATTTCAACAGCGCCATGTTCGACAGCCGCTTGTCGGCCTTGACGTCATCGAGCGTCACCGCCTGCTTCAAGGGTTTGTCGGCCTTGAGGTCGACGCAGACGAATTTGCCGGAGGCATCACTAGGGTCGGGATAGTGTTCGCGGATGATCTCGGCAATGCCGACGATCTCCTTGCCTTCGTTGGAATGATAGAAGAAGACGCGGTCGCCTTTCTTCATCTTCATCAGGTTCTGCTTGGCGGTGTGGTTGCGCACGCCGGTCCAGGCCTCGCCTTTGGCGCCCTTGGCGACCTGCTGATCCCACGACCAGCTCGTCGGCTCCGATTTCACCAGCCAGTAGTTCATGATACGCGCTCTCCCCTGTCCGTCATGCCCGGCGTCATGCCGGGCATCCACGTCTTTCGACCGCACGGCAAGAAAGACGTGGATGGCCGGGACGAAGCCCGGCCATGACGGTGAACTCTAGCCTCACGTAGCCGAGTTCGTCACCGACATCACGCTTCTTACCAAGACGTGGATGCCCGCGACAAGCGCGGGCATGACGGTTGCGGGCTATCCCTCGGCCTTGAACGGCCGGGTCAGCAGGCTTTCGATGGCCTGATCGATGGTGACATCGCCGCGGAGGATCGCCGCCACCGCGCTTGCCACCGGCATGTCGACATTTTTCGAAGCCGCCAGTTCGACCAGCACCGGGGCGGTGAATTCGCCTTCGGCAAGTTTTCCGGGAGGCGGCGGCTCGCCGCGCCCGAGGGCCACGCCCAGCGAAAAATTGCGCGACTGCGCCGTGGAGCAGCTCAGGATAAGATCGCCGAGGCCCGAAAGTCCCGCCAGGGTTTCGCCGCGGGCGCCGCAGGCGCGGCCGAGGCGCTGCAATTCGGCGAAGCCACGCGTGGTCAGCGCCGCCAGCGCCGAGGCGCCGAGCTGCTTTCCGGCGACGATCCCGGCGGCGATCGCCAGCACGTTCTTGGCGGCGCCGCCGATTTCGACGCCGCGCACGTCCGTCGAATGATAGGGCCTGAATGTCGCCGATCCCAGCGCATGCACCAGCGCGACGGCCAGAGCCTCATCCGCGGCCGCAAGCGTCACCGCCGTCGGCAGGCCGCGCGCCACGTCCGCCGCAAAACTCGGCCCCGACAGGATTGCCGGAACGGCGTGCGGCGCCACCTCGCCGATCACCTCGGTCATGAAGCGATGGGTGCCGCGCTCGATGCCCTTGGCGCAGGCAATCACGGGGGTTTGTGGGCGCAGGTGCGGCGCGAATTCAATTGCGGCGGCGCGCAGATGCTGCGCCGGGACCACCAGCAGAATGATGTCCGCCCGTGACGCCGCGGCCAGATCGCCCGTTATGGCGATGCGCGGATCGAGCGGCACGCCGGGCAGTTTCGGATTTTCGCGCTTCGCCGTCAGCTTGGCGACCGCGCGTGTATCGCGGGCATACAGCACCACATCGCGGCCGGCCCGCGCCGCCACGGCGGCGAGCGCCGTGCCCCAGGCGCCGGCACCGATCACCGTTACGGTTTGGTATGACGGCATGGTGCGATCGACCTTGCTAAAGCGGAATCAAAGACACTAACCCCGTCATTGCGAGGAGCTCTTGCGACGAAGCAATCCAGTTCTTGCCTGGGGCTTCTGGATTGCTTCGCTTCGCTCGCATTGACGGGAAGATGGTCCCGATTCCTGTTAGAGCCATCATGCAATTAAAACCCGGCGCGGGTATTGGCGAAACCGGCAGGCGCCGCAGCGTTGGCGTCGAGCAGCCAGCGCGCCCGGGGCGCCGCCTCCAGGGTGTCGGTCAAGCCTGCGGCCAACCGCTCGGCGCCCGCCCAGGCGATCATGGCGCCGTTGTCGGTGCACAGCGCCGGCGGCGGGATGATCAGCGGGGTCCGTGCTTTGGCCGCGACATCCTGCAGCGCACCGCGGATGGCCCGGTTGGCAGCGACGCCGCCGGCAGCGACCAGCGCCTGGGGCGCACCGAATTGTTCCTGAAACAGTCTGAGCCCGACCTTCAACCGGTCCGCCGTCGACTCCAGCACCGCGGCCTGAAAGCCGGCGCAGAGATCGTTGATGTCCTCAGGACTCAGCGGATCCAGCCGGCTGGCCTCGTTGCGCACCGCGGTTTTCAGGCCGGACAGCGAGAAATTGGCGTCGGCGCGGCCCAGCATCGGCCGCGGAAACTGAAAACGCGTGGCGTCGCCCTGCGCCGCCGCCGCTTCCACCTCCGGTCCGCCCGGATAGGGCAGGCCGAGCATCTTGGCGACCTTGTCGAACGCTTCGCCCATGGCATCATCGACGGTGGTGCCGAGCCGGACATACTGGCCGACCCCGAGCACGGCGACGATCTGGGTGTGGCCGCCGGAAGCCAGGAACAGGCAATAGGGAAATTGCAGCGCGCTGGTCAGCCGAGGCGTCAATGCATGGGCCTCAAGGTGGTTGACCGCGATCAGCGGCGTATCGTGCACCAGCGCGATCGCCTTGGCGGTGGTGAGGCCGACGATAACGCCGCCGATCAGCCCCGGTCCGGCGGCGGCGGCAACGCCCGAGAGTTGCGCGAAGCCGACCCCGGCCACGCTCATGGCGCGGCCGATCAGGCCATCGAGCAGGTCGACATGCGCGCGCGCCGCGATCTCCGGCACCACGCCGCCGAACGGCGCGTGGTCCGCGGTCTGCGAATGCACGATGTTGGACAGGATCCGGCCGTCGCCGTCGCTTTGCCGCTCGATCACCGCGGCCGCGGTTTCGTCGCAGGTGGTCTCGATGCCGAGTACCAGCATTGGAGAGGCGTGTTCCAATTTGAATCCTTGCGTTCCTGCAGCGTTTGCGTGACGAAGTAACACTTTAAGGGGCGAATAGGGAGTAGTTGTTCGACTTTGTCGCTCCTCGGAGTAAGAGTTCGTCATGCCCGGGCTTGTCCCGGGCATCCACGTCTTTCTTGCGGCGAGTCAGTAAAGACGTGGATGGCCGGGACGAGCCCGGCCATGACGGAGAGAGAGAATTTGTAACCCATGGCCATTCTCGTCACCCGCCCGCAGCCAGATAACGACAAAACCATGGCGGCCCTGCGCGCGAAGGGATTCGACGTGCTGGCGGCACCGATGCTGCGGTTCGAGGCGGTCGCCTTCCAGGATGAACCGGAGGCCGGCTATGGCGCGGTGATCGTCACCAGCGCCAACGCGCTGCGCGCGATCGCGCCCCAGGCCGCGCTGACCCGGCTGAAGGAACTGCCGCTGTTCGCGGTGGGAGAGCGCACCGCGGAAGCTGCCCGCGACATCGGATTTCGCAACGTCATTGCCGCCGACGGCGACGCCATGGCGCTGCGCGACCTGATCGCGGCCAGCGCACGCACCAAAATCCTGAAGAAGGCTGCGACACTGCTTTATCTCGCCGGCGCTGATCTCGCCCGCGATCTGGCCGGCGAACTCGGGGAACGCGGATTCAATGTCGTCACCCAGACCACCTACCGGATGGCGCCGATCCCGGGCCTGCCGCGCGAGGTTTGCGACGCCTTCGCCACCAGCGCCATCGAGGCGGTGCTGCATTATTCCCGGCGCAGCGCGCGCGCTTTCCTGGATGCGGCGCGTTCCGGCGGCGTCGAGATTTCAGCGCTGGCGATCCCGCAATGCTGCCTTTCCGAGGCCATTGCGTCGCTGGTCCGCGACGCCGGCGCGACTCAAGTGATGGTGGCACGCACCCCCGACGAAAAAGCCTTGTTCGAGGTGCTGGATCGTGCGCTAAGCCCGATATCGCGCTAACACTGCGCCTGAATCTGGTAGGGTGCGCCGCACCCGATGGACCGACAAGGAAACCTGATCGATGGCCGATGACAGGCCCCAAGATGTTGATCCGGCACCGGATTTGGGCCGGCCGAAGCGCCCGCCGCCGACCCTTGACCTGGAGGCTACCGAGGTGACCGGGGCAGCCGCGGACGCCAATAGGGGTGGCAGCGCGACCTCGGCCGGAACTCCGCCCCCCGCCGGGCCGCGGACGCAGCGTTTCGGCACGGCAGCCATTTCGGCGCTCACCGGTGCCGTCGCTGCCGGGCTGGTCATCGCGGTGGTGTGGCTCGCCGGATGGCCGGGCCAGGCCGTCGCGCCGGCGGTGGAGCCGGAGGCCGACCATGCAGCGGTGGACGCGCTGGTCGCGCGCGTCGCCGACATCGAGGCCAAAGCCACTGCACCTTCGAACGCGGTGCCTGATCCCGCGGTCGCGGGCAAAATCGATACGCTGGAAAAGTCCGTTGCGTCGCTGCGCGAACAGCTGAACGCATCGCGCGGCCAAGCGGACCGCCTGATTGCGGCGATCAACGAACTCAAGGCCGCGCCGCGCGACGCCGCCGCGCCGCCTGATCTGTCTGCCGTCAACGCAAAGATCGCCGAGGTCGAGCGCACCTTGAGTGCGCGGGTCACCGAACAGACCCGGCAGGACGCCAAGCCCGCCGACGACAAGCCGCTGCGCCGCGTCGTCGCCGCGACCCTGCTCGAATTGTCGGTGCGGGTCGGCGAACCCTATGCGGCAGCGCTCACCGCGGCGAAAGCGCTGGCACCCGATGCCAATATCCTGAAGCCACTCGAACCATTCGCGGCCACCGGCCTACCGAACCCGAACAAGCTGAGCCGCGATCTGCTGGCGGAGTTGCTGCCGAAGGCGGCTCCGGCGCCGGAGGGCGGCGCAGCCACCACGGGCACCGGCATCGTCGACCGCCTGAAGGGCGGCGCGGCGCGGCTGATCCGGCTCGAGCGCACCGACGCGACCGACACCACCGATCGTACCGCGGCGGTGCTGCGGGCGGCGGCGGCGGCACAGCGCAACGATATCGCCGGTGCGCGGCGCGAGCTGATGTCCTTGTCAGGCGCCGAGCGCGCCGCCGTGCAGCCCGGCATCGACCGGCTGGACGCCCGCGACGCCGCGCTTGCCGCGTCACGCCAATTCGCAGTCGACGCGTTGACGGCGCTTTCCAAGCAATGATCAGGATACGATTAAATGAAATCGCATCCTGATCATTTCTTTTGTTTGAGCATGATCTTGTCGGAAAACCGGTTCCCGCTTTTCCGGATCATGCTCTAGAGGATCCTGATGTTCCGTATCATTCTTTATCTGGTGTTGATCGCACTCGCGGGTGCGGGCGCAGCCTGGGTCGCCGATCAGCCTGGCACTGTCCTGCTGGAATGGGGCGGCTGGCGCGCCCATCCGTCGCTGCCGGTGTTCGCGCTGGTGCTGGGCTGCGTCATCGTCGCAGCGGTGCTGGCATGGACCATCGTGCTCGCAATATGGCGGATGCCGCGTCGGCTGCGCAAAAACCGGCGCGAGCGGCGGCTACAACGCGGCCGCCATGCCATCACCCACGGCCTGCTGGCGATCGGGCACGGCGATTCCGCCTCCGCGCGCGCGCATGCCGACGTGGCGCGGCGCCACGCCGCCGACGATCCGCTGGCGCTATTGCTGCATGCGCAATCGGCCCAGCTCGACGGCGACCGCGACGGCGCCCACCGCGCCTTCCGCGCCATGGCCGAGCGCGAGGACACCCGG
>CAVPZI010000002.1:282500-1258358 GCA_963710235.1 uncultured Alphaproteobacteria bacterium | reverse complement strand
TTATGCCGATGGCGGGTGCGGCGCGGGGGATCCTTCGCCCACCCTACGAACCCAGGTCGCCCAACGGCGCGCATGACAATTGGGATCGAGACAATGAAGAAATTCTTGCTCGAAACAGCCGGGCTGGTTGCTTTTGGGATGGCCGCTCCCGCCACGGCGACCGGCTTCTACATCGGCGCTAACGGAGGCTGGGCCTCTAGCGATAGCCGTGTGGATTTCCTCGACGTGATTGGCGTATAATGTCGGTGAACAGGCGCGTGCGACGCCGCGTGGTGCTTGCCGCAACGGGCTCGCTGGCTCTTATGCCCGGCCCGGTTTCCGCCGAAGGCCTGTTCGATTTCTTCTTCGGCGCGCAGAAGCAGCAGGCCCAGCAGCCGCAACAACAGGCGCCCGCACCGCGCGTCGCCGGCTACGGACCTTCGTTTTGCGTGCGCAGCTGCGAGGGCAAATATTTCCCGCTGACCTTGCGCGGCAATGCCACGCCGGTCGCGCTGTGCCAGGCATTTTGTCCGGCGAGCGCCACAAAGGTCTATTATGGCGGCAATATCGACGACGCGACCGCGAGCAATGGCGAGCGTTATGCCGATAGCGAGAACGCCTTTGCCTACCGCGAGGCGTTGCGCGCCGATTGCACCTGCAATGGCCGCGATCCTGCCGGCCTGGCGCCGGTCGATCTCACGCTCGACACCTCGCTGCGCCCCGGCGACGTGGTTGCCACCTCTGATGGCCTGGCTGCCTTCACCGGCGTCAGGCTCGGCGCCAGCCAGACCGCCGACTTCGCCCCCGTGGCGTCCTATCCGAGGCTGACGGCCACATCCACGCCCGGCTCGGCGAGATGAAGGTGAACCCGGTGACCGCCGAAATGGTCAGCGAGGCCTCGCTTCGCTCGCAATGACGGAAAAGCCTACCGCCCCACAATCAAGCTGCAACGGCCATTGCCGGATGATGCGCTAAGGATCGTGATGCGTGGATCTGCTGTCAAAAAATGGTGACGCCTGCTGTGAAGCGAAAAGCGGTCGCTGATCTCAAGACGGAACACGAGATGAGCGAGCGGCGGGCGTGTCTGGTGATCGGCTGCCAGCGGATGACGGTGCGCTATCGCTTCGCGGCGCCTGGATGATCCTGCCTTGCGCGAACGGCTGGGCGCCTTGGCAAGAACGCCGGCGGTTCGGCTACCGGCGGCTTCTGATCTTCCTGCGTCGGGAAGGTTTCATCGTGAACCATGCCTTTTGTGGTGGTCGTAACTGGTCGATTTTCTTTGGGCTCAACAGGGGCCACTCTTTGGCGAAATGCGAGCCCGACGAATCCGAGCACCACCAGGATGGCTCCGGCTACGATCAGCCAGTGCGGATATTCCATCGATGATAAGACATCTGTCACTTTGTCCTCGCCTTCAGCCCGATCTCGACCGGCCGGCGGATGGCTTAAACGACCGCATCGCCTTTAGCCCCGCCGGGGTCTGCTTTCACCTCGGATATCGATCCAACCATAGTCATACATGCGGTTCAACATCTGCTCACCCACAGGAACGGGCAGGTGAGTGACGATCTTCCAATCGTCCAAGTTGAGACATTGCAAAACCGTGCGCTGAGTCATGTTAGGGACTTCAGCCGAATTTTTGCCCGTCACTCCTTGGTCGCCCTCTTGGCGATCTCGGCGTGCCGATCAGACGTCAGGGTTGAGGTTGCATGGGCTGCTCTCCCCTTTAATCTGGCCTTACGGCCAAGCGCCACCGCCACCGGTCTGTTATCGACCGGACTCGGTTGCTGCCCAGTCACACTATCTATAATCGACTTCGCTAGCTGGTTGGAGGCTTGGGGACGTTTGTGCTGATCTATCATTGGAGTAGCCCGAAAGCATTAGAGGCTTGCTAAAGGCGATAACGAGCAAGCTGGAGCACAACAGTACGAGGCCGGTCGCAATTAGCGCGAGGAATCCGTCGGACACGAAGTCATGATTATGCATGGAACACCTCCTGTCGCTGAAGGAGGCTGGTCCGACTTTATTAAAAATTTCTAAATCGGCTTTTTTGCTGGCAACAGTAGCGAACCGCAAACTGCCACCGGGATTGCCGCCGGTCGACGTGAGACAGATGCAAGGACGGTTTTTTGATGACGATGTAGGTCGTCATTCCCTTCAGCTCCATCGGTCGAACCTCGGCAAAACACCCGTCTGGCAAGTTGAACATCACATGCGCTGCCGGCCACGTTCGGAAATGCGCGGATATTACAAGCGCGGTGATCTCGTTAGGCTGCGGCGGCCGCGTGGAAGGGCACCACCTGTTCTCGCAGCGGAACACAGTCAATCGTTATGGGCGGCCGGCGACTCTTGAATTCGCCGCAGGGTGAGTACGTGTCTTGCGACCTCGGCAAGCGGCTCGCCGGCATTTGATTGCCCGCAAATCAAAGCCCGCCGGTTCACGGCTGGCGTCTTTTCTAGCCGTTCATTTCTTCTTCGTGGCCGGCGCAACGACGGCGTCTCGTCCGGGATCGCCTTTGTCGCCTTGGTCGCCTTTATCGCCCTTTTCACCCTTTTCGCCTTGGGCCCCCGGCGGGCCGGCGGGACCGGGAGGTCCAGGAGGACCTTCAAAGCACCCTGCGAGCGTCAGGACGGCAGCACCAACTATCACCATCAACGGCAGACGCATCATGTTCTCCAGTCCGGCCCAAAATAATTGTACTGTGACTGGCGGGGTTTTTGTTGGGCAGCAGAACTGTGGCCAGAGACTTGCTGAAGTCGTTTGCAGTTGTGGCTTGGCTGCACTTGACCTGACGACTGGCTCTTCGTCGTGGTGGCTGTCCGACGAAAATCTGTGGTAGGCGAACACGGGGTATTAGACGAAATGCGCCGCGCTCATGTCTTTGTGCTGGCTTCTCACTGCGAACCGCTCGGCGTTGCAATCATCAGATCGGCCGCGTTGAAGCAATCGATACCAACGAGCCGATCGGCGGCCGGCCCGGAAATGGCAGAACTGCTGAAGAGACGGGGGCGTCGCGGTTACAGTTCTGGCTTCTGCCGGATGATGACCCTGGTGCCGACCGGAACGCGTTCGTAAAGGTCGGCGACGTCGGTATTGACCAGCCGGAAGCAGCCGGAAGACACGCCGTGCCGATAGTGTCGGGCCGGTTGGTGCCGTGAATGCGATACACAGTGGTGCCGAGATACATCGCCCGCGCCCCAAGCGGGTTGCCGGGACCGCCTGCCATGAAGCGCGGCAGATAGGGCTGGCGCGCGATCATCTCGGACGGCGGCGTCCAGTCCGGCCACTCGGCCTTGCGGGTGATGTTCACCAGCCCCTGCCACTGGAAGCCTTCGCGGCCGACGCCGATGCCGTAGCGCAGCGCGCGGCCGTTGCCCTGGATCAAATAGAGATGGCGCTCGGCGGTCTGGACGATGATGGTGCCCGGTGCCTCGTTGGTGCGGTAGACACCGCCGTCTTCCTGAATTCCGGATCCAGTTCCACGAAATCATCGGCGATCAATCCTGGCTGGTCGCCGACGTCAGGCTGTCGCAGTTGCGCCTGGCTCTGCGAGGCCGAAAGTATCAGTCCAACAGCTCCAATTACCATCCAGATCAAGCGCCGAAACTTAGTCATCCGATTTCTCCTTCTTGCGCCAATGGCACGAAAAAGTTCAACCGCCAATGCAAAGGGCGTGGTTCCTTGTATGCCGGCTCCGCCTGCTTACCCAGTGCTTACCTAAGCGGTGGGTGATCTGGCATCATTTTTATAAGTTATTGAAATTACTGGCGCTCCCTAGGGGAATCGAACCCCTGTTTCAGCCTTGAGAGGGCAACGTCACAGTCATTCCTCCTGCTTACCCTAAATTTCTTGAAATTCCCTGGAGGTGCTGCGGATGCCACGCTCGGGAAAAGCTGATGGATCATCTGATGGGGGAACCGCGGTAGTCGACCGATTGATACCGAGTGTTTCCGATTTTACCGAGCGAAATAAACTCGGCTACGCCATTGCATCCTGCTTCGCCTCAGTGCGGGCCGCTCGATCATAATGGCGGACAAGGTGCCGAGAGCTATCGTGATGATCAGCGACAATGCGAGCGATGGCCAGAACGGGATGTAACAGCTTGCGATTAGTTGTTGCACTGGAAATGCATAGAGATAAGTGCCGTAGGAAATATCCAGCGGCGGCCGCAGCCATCTCGGCGAGGGCAACCGTCCGACGAAGACGGCAGTAGCGGGAAGGAGCACAAGCAGCGCTGTCACCGCTGGCCGGTCAGAGCAAATACAGCCGCGACAGCCGCTAACAACAAAATGCCCTGAAAGAGCGTTTCGGCGAGCGCGAGCAGCGCGCCTCCTAAGAACACTGCGCCGTAGAAGCGAGCAAAATGATCATTTTTAATCGCAAAATCGGTGCTGATATCGCATACCAGAAGCGAGAAGAGACATAGGAGAATGGCCGTTGCAGTCAGTGCAAAAAGCATTTTCCGGTTGTCGAACGCAGCGACAGCGGCCAGCAATGCAAATCCAACATAGAGAACGGCTTCGATCGGTAACGTCCATATCGAACCGTTCACTGCATCCCGAAAAATGTTATTTTTGAATACGCCGGGCAAACGGACCTCTGTGCCGAGCAGCGTGGAATTTTGAAGCAGAAATTTGAGCGTCTTGAACCCGTAGAAATTGGCTGGGTCGATGGTTATGACGGCACCCATGACGACGCACAGGACAATGCATACCACAAGCGCCGGATAGATTTCGAAAGGCGCGGCCGATCAAAAAAGACGTTGCGCTCTTACGGCGCAGTAGGCTCTTCCCGTTCAGATAGCCGCTGATACCAAAGAAGATGCAGACGCCGAGCGTTCCGATTGATCCCTCAATGGCGCCGACCGCGGGTTCCGGAAAGCCGAGTAAGACATGCTGGTGCGACCACAACACCATCAGCGCCGCAATCAATCTAAGCAGATCGAAACTGTCGTTCCGTTGTGGCCGGTCTAGATTTTCCACGGTCTCTTCTTGTGATAGCGCGCTATCCCAACACGTAAAAACTCCAGGAGCAAAAGGGTAATATTGCTGACGCTGACAAAATCAAAAACTTTCTGATCCACCAAGCCGACGACGTCTTCAATGGCGTAAACGCCCAAACCTCTCTGATCCGAGATCAAAATAGGCGCGATGGGATACATCGCTCTGGTAACCGCCATCTGTATAGTGGCCGCACCACCAATTGTCTTGTTGGTGATTGGTCTACTCTTCCGGTGGATCGTTCGGGGATTTTCAGCGCAACCGACGTGATCCGCGCGGCCGGGCCTCGGGCGCCGACGAACTCGCACCAGGGAACATCGGCCGCAGTCCTCAGCTCAAATCGGGAGATGAAGCGGGCCCAGCGTTTGCGTCCCCAGCACGTCCCCATTGAGACTCTAACGCCCCCGCGACGCCGTTGCACTCAATGTATTGATTTAATTGATAAAAATGGTGCCCAGGGGCGGGATCGAACCACCGACACTGCGATTTTCAGTCGCAACCCGCTTGTCCGCCTTGGGCATTTCCAAGGAGGACCGCGACGCCTGCTTTAATCACACACCCACTGATATTGGCTCCAGACACTATGACCAGTATGAGCGTGCAGCGGAAAAATGGGAGGCGTTGAGTGCTTGGGCGGACCAACTGCAATCCATTATCGCCGCCGAGAAGTCCGCATGAGCAACCCTCGGGTCGATTTCTGGAAGGCCCCTCACAGCTGGCCACGCGATAGCCGATCGCACGTATTCTTGGCGCGAGCCGTAAATCTGATCGGCACAGCCAAATTTGGAGAAGCGTGGACGGGCAGCGAAGGCGCTACCGAAGTTTATCGGTCTTGCCGGTCGCGCCGAGGGCCGCCGGTGGCAGCGAATACTTCGCTCACAATCTCCTTATGCGGCATCGGCCAGACTTCAACCGCATGCCACTAAAACGGCGACGCACTCCTTTCGGAACTATCCCTCCAACTGTCCAATTCACGGCAGAGGAATGGGCGGCAGCGCACGAGCTGGTTGCACAGAACCACGCACAGCATCGGCCAGCCCTGGCCCGGTTCAGTGCGGTTGTCCGTCAAATTGCTTTTTGGGCAGAAGAAGAACGGCTGCATACCGCGTGGCGGACCAAGCAGGGCGGCGAGTATCGCGAGATACCATGGGAGCACTGGAATACGGAGCGTTTCGCACAACGTTTCGACGTTTGCGAGATCCAACCATTCAGGCCCTTCGGACTCGGAAGCGCCGGCGACCTCTACTGCTTGATCTTTGTAACTCGCGCCAGCTTGGAAAGTATCATCACCGGACTGCAGAGAAATCCACGGGAGCCGGCAGACAGCCACGACGTCAATATCCCGACGCCCAATGACGTCGAATGTTACGATCTCGTCTCTCTGCCCGGAAAGAAGCAACAGATCGTATTCCGAGCTCTCAAAGAAAAAACTGGAAAGATGGGCGCATACCCAGGCTGCTGACCATCACGCAAATTCGTGGCCCAGCGCGGTTTACTCACCCGATGCTACCCGGTGTCAGGGACAAGAAAAATTGCAGTAATGCCCGATTATTGGGGCACTGAGACACGTCTCGACGAGCGTGTGACGTGATCGTCGTTCGGTGGGGCTGCCAATTCTTCGGTCTAATAGAACAGGCCAGAAACATCCTGCTACCGCTTTGCAACCGAACTCGGTAGCACTGGACGTTATGGCTCGGCACAGAAATGACTTTGCACGCCAGAAAAGCATTACATTGCAATACAATTGGGGATGGGAAAAAACCGGCTGATACGGCCGCAACCGCATTTCGAGTGCGGTGCATTCGACCACTCTGCCACCTCTCCGGGGTGCCAAAACCGGCGCGAAGGCCGGTAGTCGGGCGACGTTCTAGGCGAGGATGGTGAGTCAGACAAGGCGCGGGAGCGGGAAAAGTCCCTCCGATTGGCTATCCCGGGTTTGTCCCGGCCGCGACGGTCGAGGGCGGTCCTGCTACGGCGCGCTTGCCACGAATGGATTGCGGATCGTCAGCCCGCCGATGGTACGGCCGTGCTGCAGGTCTTCACTGTAGAGAATGTCGCAGCCGGCTTCGATCGCGGCCGCGACGATGAGCGCATCGTAGAACGCGAAGCCATGGTCGCGGGCGAGCGCCAACGCGGCGGCGTGGGTATCGGCGGTCAGCGGCGCGATGTCCGGAAACAGAAAATGGACTGAATCAACAGCTCGCTCGATGATCTGCCAAGGCTGCTTTTGCTTGTTGCGCAGGACATTGGTGAATTCGTTCAACACCTGCGCGCTGATCGTGCCGCCCGTTGCAATCGTGGCCAGCGCGCGATCCCGTCGCGCATCGGTCGAATACGCATAGATCAGGACGTTGCTGTCAAAGAACGGCGTCACCGTTCATTCGCCTCATCGCGATCGAATTTGTAGTCCTCGGGCAGCGCAAATCGGAACTGCTCCATCCGCTTGAGAAATTCCGCCCGCTTGTCGACTTTCTCGACCACGATCTCCGCCTTCGAGGCCTTGACCACCTTGACCTCGTCGCCTTCCGCCAATCCCATCTCTTCGACCAGCTTCTTGGGCAGGCGAACCGCCAGGCTGTTGCCCCATTTGGAAACCTGCATCGCAGCCTCCATGATATACATTTTGATAAGTATATCATAGCCATGATATCATGGCTTTTCAAGGGTCGCAGGCGAGGCGCTTAGTCCTTGGATTTCTTATCTTTTTTCTCTTCCTTCTCCTTGTCCTTCTCGTCCTTGCCCTTCTTCTCCTTCTTCCGGTTGGTGAAACGGGCGTTGCCGAGCCCGGTGCCGATGGTGAGCACGCCCCAGCGGTCGACTTCCTGCATGAATGGCACTTCGCTCAAACCTTGCGCGACGCCGTCGTTGTGCATCAGCGCCGTGGTGTCGTGGCCGCCGATCTCGGGAATGCCTTCGACCAGGAGCTGCGGCAGGTTGAATTTGCTGCTTTCCCAGTTGCCGGGCAGGTTCTGTGCGCCTTTTTCGATGCCGCCGTCCTCGTCGATCACGCCGGGACAGGAAATGCCGATGAACGGCGCGAGCTTCAGCCCCTCGGCCTCGGCGGCGGCGATCAGGTCCTTCAGCATCTTGACCAGGCGCTTGACCGCGCCTTCGCGCGTCGGTTCGTCGTCGGCGTGGCGCCACAATTCGGATTTCCAGACCACCGCCCTGGACAGGTCCGGCGCCTTTTTCCAGCGGGTTTCGACCACGCCGCAGCGGATATTGGAGCCGCCGATATCCACCGCCAGAATCGAGTCATGGGCCTCGAAAATCCACGATGGCGCCAGATGCAGGCAGCCGACCAGCCCGGCTTCATCGGGGTGAAAGCGGATCGGCACCAGATCCACCTTGAGGCCCTCGGATTTGAGGATGACATCGGTGCGGGCGATGGTGAGCTCACCGATCCGGCTCTGGCGGAAGCCGCCGCCGACCACGATGCGTTCGGTGTCGGTCCACGCCTTGGTCTTGAGAAAGCGCCGGGTGACGTAGGCCAGTTCCTGGGCGAACTCCTCGATGGCAGAGTGCAGCAGGGCGGCGGCCATGACGTCGTCGCTGGTGAGGATTTCGTCCAGCGTGGCCTTGCTGATTTCCTCACTGGCCTTCTTGCCAAACGGGTCCTCGCCGTTCTTCTTCAGCGGCTTGCGCCAGTTGTCCAGGATCCGCTGAAACGCGCCTTTCGAGGCACGATCGCCGAGAAAGCCGTCGTCGTCCTTGAGTTCGATGTTGTAATTATCGACGTCGACCGAGGGCAAGCGGGTGGCGCCGTGCCTGCCGATGCCGGCGGTCGTGAGTGTTTCTTCAGCCATGCTGCCCTGCCCTCTGTCAGGGGGTAACGGCCGGGGAACCCGTTGGTTTCATGGGGGTCTATCCGCCCGGAAAAACGGTCAAAACCCGCATTTTTGGGCCATTTTCGGCCCGGTTTGCCTTGACTCCCAGCCCCCGCCGGCTATAAGTCCCGCATCCGGCGCGGGATTTTTCTCGCGCTGATTGTTTTTGCGCGTGGTGGATCGCTCCGCCGGCAGCGCAAGAATCGAACCCATAACGACTGAACAAGAAGCCGGCCCGGACCTGTCCGAGGCCGGGATCGAACACGAAGGAATAGAACGATGTTCGCAGTCATCAAAACCGGCGGCCGGCAGTACCGCGTCGTTCCGGATGATGTGCTCGAGATTGGCAAGATCGCCGGCGATGTCGGAACGATCGTGCAGCTTGAAGAAGTGCTGGTGCTCGGCGGCGATACGCCGGTGCTCGGTTTGCCGACGGTGGCCGGCGCCACGGTTGCGGCCGAAGTGCTGCAGCACAAACGCGGTCCCAAGGTGATTTCGTTCAAGAAACGCCGCCGCAAGAATTCGCGCCGCAAGCGCGGTTACCGCGACGAGATCACGGTGCTGCGCATCACCGAGATCCTGGCCGACGGCAACAAGCCGACCATCGGCCCGCGGCCGAAGCGCGAAAAGCCGGTGGCAAAGCCGGCCGAGGACGACGCCGACGCGGCATAAGGTCACGCGCGGCGGCGCAGCAAAGCCGCCGCGAAAAATCGCGCAAAAATTTTTGCGTGATAAAAAGTGAAATGATTCCGTCAAGGAATTGATCTAGAGATTAAGTCGAGATTGGAGACGGGCCATGGCTCACAAAAAAGCAGGCGGTTCATCGCGCAACGGACGTGATTTGGCAGGCAAGCGCCTCGGGATCAAGGCCTACGGCGGCGAGCGCGTCGTGCCCGGCAACATCATTGCGCGCCAGCGCGGCACCACCTGGCATCCCGGTCATAATGTCGGCATGGGCACCGATCATACGTTGTTCGCCAAGGTCGAAGGCCATGTCGAGTTTCGTGCCAAAGGCAACGGCCGCACTTTCGTATCGGTCCTTCCGATCACCGAAGCCGCGGCCGAATAAACGGTGGACACCATCGGAGTTCGCCGGTCCTGTTGAACCGGCGGAGCCAAAAGAGGCTCTTGAAGGGGAGACGGGAAACCGGCCTCCCCTTTTTCGTTGCGTTTGATTTCGACGCCTCAAGGAGCCGACATGCTGCAGGATATCCCGCCCCCGACATTGCGCGAACCAAGACCGTGCGTGCTGGAGACCGAACGGCTCGTGCTGCGCAAGCCGACGCTCGCGGACGTCTCGACCATGACGCGGCTCGCCAATGACCGACGCATCGCCATCAACACAAGGCGCCTGCCGCATCCCTATCTGCAGGATCACGCCGTCGCGTTCGTCAACGCCCAGAATTCCGATCGCGAGACAGTGTTCCTGATCGAGCGCGACTTCCGGCCGATCGGCATGGTCGGGATCGACTGGCGGGCGCCGGAAAACCCGGAGCTCGGCTACTGGATCGGCGTCGACCATTGGGGCCAGGGTTTTGCCACCGAAGCGGCGCGCGCGGCGATCGATTTCACCTTCGAGGAATTCGACATCGAGCACATCATTTCCGGCGCCCGCGTCGCCAACCCGGCGTCACGCAACGTCCTGGAGAAATGCGGCTTCCAGTGGAGCGGCGTCGAACTGCACCGCTTCGAGGCGCTGGGCTCGTCGACCCCGGTGGATTGCTTCCGCCTGACACGGGGCGTGTGGGCGAGCCTGAAGAACTGGGGCACCTCGACGCGGCGGGAGCGGTAAGGATCATGTCGTCCCGGCCAGCTGTCATCGGACGGCGGTTTGCGCCGATCCGTTGGCCGGGACGACGATTTACACCGGCGGGCTGACCACCGGCTCGCCTTTCCCCAGCGCCTGTTCGCGCAGGAAAATATAGAAACCGGCGGCGATGATGATGGCGGCGCCGATGAGCGTGGCCGGCGGCGGCACGTCGCCGAACACGACGAGGCCGAACATCACCGCCCAGACGATCATGGAATACTGGTACGGCACCACAGTGGAGGCCGGCGCCAGCTTCAGCGAACGGTTGACGCAGAGCAGCGCGCAGATCGAGATCCAGCCGGCGAGCGCAAACAGGCCGAGACTCCCCAGGGTCGGCGTCACCCAGCCGAACGGAACCAGCACCGCACCGCAGGTCAGCGTGCCGACAAACTGCGACGTCGCCAGCACGATATCCGGCGTCGCGCGCAGCGAACGGGTGACCAGCATCAGCACCGAGAATGAAAGACTGCCGCCGAGCGCGATCAGCGCCGGCCAGGTGACGGTGTGGACCGAAGGCTGCATCGCGATCAGCACGCCGCAAAAGCCGGCGAGGATGGCGCTCCAGCGCCGCCA
This sequence comes from uncultured Alphaproteobacteria bacterium, assembly GCA_963710235.1. GTDB lineage: Bacteria > Pseudomonadota > Alphaproteobacteria > Rhizobiales > Xanthobacteraceae > Bradyrhizobium. The sequence continues at coordinate 1,247,168 of CAVPZI010000002.1, read as the reverse complement.
GCCGATCCGCTCGCGCAGCACCAGCGCCGACAGCGCCGCGACGAACACCGGGCAGGCAAGGTAATAGGTGATGACATCGGCCAGCGGCAGATAGACCACGGCGACGAAGAACGCCGCCACCTCCAGCGTCGAGAGCAGCACGCGAGCAAGCTGCAGCCCCGGCCGCTCGATCCGGGCGAACGCCGCGCGGTCGCGCCAGATCAGCGGCGCCAGCAGCACCAGCGCGGCGCAGGCGCGCAGCAGCAGCAACTGGCCGACCGCATAGGTTCCGACGATGAACTTGCCGAGCGCGTCGCCGAACGAGAACATGAATACGCCCAGCAGCATCAGCCCGATGCCGGCGAGACGCTGGGAATGCGGGTCGGTGGTGGTCGAAATTCTCGAAAGAATGCCCATATCGGGGAGATAGCAGGCGAATAGGGAGTGGCGAATAGCGAATAGCGGATTTCCCGGCCTCGTCGTGGTTAACAGCTGAATTTCCTTGCCCTATTCGCTACTCCCTATTCGCTATTCGCCCCTTCCTGCGCTACTGGATACGCCATGAAATTCCTCGATGAAGCCAAGGTCTATATCCGTTCCGGCGACGGTGGCAACGGCTGCGTGGCGTTTCGCCGCGAGAAGTATATCGAGTTCGGCGGACCGAGCGGCGGCAATGGCGGGCGCGGCGGCGACGTCATCGTCGAGGTTGCGGACGGGCTCAACACCCTGATCGATTACCGCTACCAGCAGCACTTCAAGGCCCAGAAGGGCACCAACGGCATGGGCAAGGACCGCCATGGCGCCAACGGCAAGCCGATCGTGCTCAAGGTTCCGGTCGGCACCCAGATCTTCGACGAGGACCGCGAGACCCTGCTGCATGACTTCACCAAGCTGGGGGAACGATTCGTGCTGGCGGAAGGCGGCAATGGCGGCTTCGGCAACGCGCACTTCAAGTCGTCCACCAACCGCGCGCCGCGCAACGCCAATCCCGGCGCGCCCGGCGAGGAGCGCTGGATCTGGCTGCGGCTGAAGCTGATCGCCGACGCTGGCCTCGTCGGCCTGCCCAATGCCGGCAAGTCGACCTTCCTCTCGGTGGTCAGCGCCGCCAAGCCGAAGATCGCCGACTATCCGTTCACCACGCTGCATCCGCAGCTCGGTGTGGTGAATGCCGACGGCCGCGAATTCGTGCTGGCGGACATTCCGGGCCTGATCGAGGGCGCCCATGAAGGTGCCGGCCTCGGCGACCGGTTCCTGGGCCATGTCGAGCGCTGCCGCGTGCTGCTGCACCTGGTCGACGCCACCACCGAGCACGCCGGCCGGGCCTACAAGACCGTGCGCGGCGAACTCGAGGCGTATGAAGGCGACCTCGCCGGCAAGATCGAGATCGTGGCGCTGAACAAGATCGATGCGGTCGAGCCCGACGTGCTGAAGCAGCAGAAGGACCGGCTGAAGCGCGCCGCGAAAAAGACTCCCCTGCTGATCTCCGGCGCCACCGGCGCCGGCGTCAAGGAAGCGCTGCGCGCGCTGGTCGCCGTGATCGGCGAAGCGCCGGTCTCCGACAAGGCCAAGGCGCCGGCGGAAGCCGAGCCCTGGGTGCCGCAGACGACGTAAGATTTCGTCTTGCGCGTTGCTTCTGGATTGCTTCTGCCTTCGCTAAAGCTTCGGCGGACGCAGTCGCAAAGCCTGTCATCGGGCGCGCATTCGCGCGACCCGTTTGCTCGCAATGACGTTGAGAGGTACGCGACGTAAGCGCGAAGTTCTCGCAATGACGGACGCGCCACTTCGGCCGCGACCGAAGTGTTCGCCGGCCCGCGACAGGAACACATCCGCGGCGCGCAACGTTTTCCTCCATGAAAGCATCCAACACTTCGCTGATGCCCGAAACGTCGGGCGCGATGCACGCGCTAAATCAGCTCGCGCATCCGCGACGAAGAACTCAGGAGGCCACTCATGACCATCGCTTCCGCCACCGCGGCACCGGTCGCGACCGACCGCCGCTTCGCCCTCGGCATCCTCGCCACCTGCCTGGCGTTCCTGCTGGTGCAGCTCGATGTCACCATCGTCAATGTGGCGCTTGCCACCATGGGCGCCGAGTTGCACGCGGAAATCGCCACCCTGCAATGGGTGGTCGACGCCTATGCCATCGCGTTCGCGTCGCTGTTGTTGTCATCGGGTTCGTTCGGCGACCGCATCGGCTCGCGCCGGGTGCTGGCGACGGGTTTTGCGCTGTTCATCGCGGCGTCCGCGGGCTGTGGTCTGGCGCCCAACGCCGGCACCTTGATTGCCGCCCGCGTGGTGCAGGGCGCTGGCGCCGCGCTGATGCTGCCGTCGTCGCTGGCGCTGCTCACCCATGCCTGCGGCCATGACCAGAAGCTGCGCGGCCATGCGGTGGCGTGGTGGACCGCGGCCGGCAGCGTCGGCCTCGCCGCCGGTCCGCTCGCCGGCGGCGTATTGATCCACGCCTTCGGCTGGCGCGGCATTTTCTTCGTCAATCTGCCGCTCGGCCTTTTGGCGATCTGGCTGACGCTGACCTTCGTTGAGGAGACGAAACCGGACACGCGGCGTCGCGGCTTCGATCTGCCCGGGCAAGTGCTCGGTATCGTCACGCTGGCGGCGCTGACCGGCGCCGTGATCGAGGCCGGCGAGAATGGCGCGCCGACTGCGCTATGGCTCGGCGCGCTGGCGATCGCCGCCGCTATCGGATTCATCATGGCCGAGCGGCGCGGCGCCGATCCGATGCTGCCGCTGAGGTATTTCGCCGACCGGCGATTTTCCTCGACCATGCTGATCGGCCTGGTCATCAATTTTGTGCTGTACGGTGCCTTCTTCGTACTGAGCCTGTATTTCCAGCATGCCCGTGGCTACTCCCCAGAGCAGACCGGCTTCGCCTTCCTGCCGCTATCGGTGGCGGTGGGGTTCGCCAACCTGTTCGCGGGCTGGCTGATGACCAGGACCGGACCGCGACTGCCGATGGTCGCCGGCCTTGCCGCCGGCGCGCTGGGTTTCGTCCTGCTCACCGGCATCGGTGCGGAGACCCATTATGGACTGCTGATGCCGAGCCTGCTGTTGATTTCCTGTGGCGTCGGCACCGCGGTGCCGGCGATGACCACCGCGCTGCTCTCGACCGTGGCCAGGACCGAAGCCGGCACGGCCTCCGGCGCGCTCAACACCATCCGCCAGGCCGCGGGCGCCATCGGCGTCGCGGTGTTCGGCGCGATCGGTGGTCATTCCGAGCAGGCGATCGGCGGATTGCATGCCACCTTCTGGATCGGCGCGCTGCTTTTGATAGCCGGCGCGGTGACCGCGGCGATCGGAACCAGGACGGAGCGTTAGGCGACGTTGATTTGATTGGCGTGGGCGCGGCCGTCACGTACACTCGTTCCACTCCAGGCAATAGAGGCTCGCCGCATGATCAAGATGTACGGGTTCTGGCGTTCGGCCGCGTCGTTTCGGGTCCGCATCGCGCTCAACCTCAAGGGTCTCGCCTACGAGGAGACCATGGTCGACATCGATGTCGGCGACCAGCACACGCCGGCCTACAAGGCGATCAATCCGCAGTCGGCGGTGCCGTCGCTGTTCATCGATGGCGGCGCGCCGCTGACCCAGTCGCTGGCGATCCTGGAATATCTCGAAGAGACCCATCCGGAACCGGCGCTGTTGCCGGCCGATGCCCGCGGCCGGGCCCGGGTGCGGGCGCTGGCGCTGCTGTTCGCCGCCGACCACCATCCGCTGATCGTCCCGCGAATCCGCCGCTATCTCACCGAACAGCTTAAAGTGACCGACGACCAGCGAAACGCCTGGGTGCGGCACTGGTTTCGCGAGGGTCTCGTGCAGGCCGAGGCCAAACTGTCAGGCGATCCGGCCACCGGCCGCTTCTGCCATGGCGAAGCGCCTTCGATCGCCGACCTTTGCCTGATCAGCCAGGTGATGGGCGCGCGCGGCTTCAAGGTCGATACATCCGACCTGCCTACGGTCAACCGCATCACGGAGGCCTGCCTCGCGCTCGATGCCTTTGCGCGGGCTTTGCCGCTGCGCCAGCCCGGAGCGCCGGCGTCGCATTGAGACAGGCTGTCAGCGATCGAAATCTACCGCCGTGGTGTTGCCGCCGCAGAGGATGACGCCGGTCGCTGGCCAGCGACCGGCGGCTGTTGATCCTGCAGTGGCTGAAGCAGCCGAAGGCGCATTTTCGCGCCCAGGTCGACGGCGACCTGTTCCGCGACGGCGTCTGCGGGGTGCTGATCGCCGAGAAGCTCGGGGTCAGCCAGCCCACCGTCAGCGAACACCTCAAGATCCTCGCCCAGGCCGGATTGATGAGCTCCAAGCGGATCAAGCAGTGGACGTTCTACAAGCGCGACGAGGCGCGGATCGCGAAGTTGAAGCGGGCGATCGTTGCGAAGATTTGAGGAAAAAGAAGGCTAATAGCGAATAGGGAGTAGCGAACAGGAAGAAGCCTTTTCCCTACTCGCTATTCGCTACTCCCTATTCGCCCGTTGCCCTTGCGCATCCCGCCGCCTGCTTTAAAACACGGCCATTCCCCGCAATCGCAGATCGATCCATGGCCCGCCCCGAACTGAAAAATTTCCGCCGCATCGTGGTCAAGGTCGGCTCGTCGCTGCTTGATCGACCCAGGCCGCGGGCGAGGTCAAGGCGGCGTGGCTGGCGGCGCTGGCGGCGGATATTGCCAAGCTGCACGGCAAGGGCCGCGACGTGCTGATCGTGTCGTCGGGCTCGATCGCGCTCGGCCGCAGCCGCCTGAAGCTGCCGCGCGGGGCGTTGAAACTGGAAGAGAGCCAGGCCGCGGCCGCGGTCGGCCAGATCGCGCTGGCGCGGATCTGGTCGGAAGTGCTCGGGCATCACGGCATCGGCGCCGGGCAGATCCTGGTGACGCTGCAGGACACCGAGGAAAGGCGGCGTTATCTCAACGCCCGCTCGACCATCGCCAAACTGCTGGAATGGCGCGCGGTGCCGGTAATCAATGAAAACGACACCGTCGCCACCAACGAAATCCGCTACGGCGACAACGATCGCCTGGCCGCCCGGGTCGCCACCATGGCCAGCGCGGATCTGTTGATCCTGCTGTCGGATATCGACGGGCTGTACGACGCACCGCCCGCCGCCAACCCGGGCGCCAAACTGATTCCGATCGTCGATTCCGTCACCGCCGAAATCGAGGCGATGGCGGGTGCCGCCGAATCCGAATTGTCGCGCGGCGGCATGTTCACCAAGATCGAGGCGGCGAAGATCGCCACCACCGCCGGCACCCACATGCTGATCGCCTCGGGCAAGATCGAACATCCGCTAAAGGCTATCGCCGATGGCGGGCGCTGCACCTGGTTTTTAACCCCGGCGAATCCGGTCACCGCGCGAAAACGCTGGATCGCCGGCTCCCTGGAGCCGAAGGGCACGCTGACCATCGACGCCGGCGCGGTGAGCGCGCTGCGCGCCGGCAAGAGCCTGTTGCCGGCGGGCGTGATCCGGGTCGACGGCCAGTTCGCCCGCGGCGACGCCGTGGTGGTGCGCGGGCCGGACACCCGCGAAATCGGCCGCGGCCTCGTCGCCTACGACGCCGACGACGCCGACCGCATCAAGGGCCGGTCCTCCCCCGACGTCATGGCCATCCTGGGCATCAGCGGCCGCGCCGAAATGATCCACCGCGACGATCTGGTGGTCGGGGCGGCACCGGGGTAGCGGGTGGTCCCGGCGCCGTCGGAACCCCGAACGCACGGCTTGCATGACCTAAGAAGGCCGCTAAACCGCTGAAAACCTCCAATCCGCGCCGTATTGGCCTGACCTGTGCCATCCGGCTTTGACCTCGCGGCCTCGACATCCTAATTTCCAGCTGATCAACTTCTGGGCCCACCATGACCGCCTCGCTGAAGACCATTGAAGCGACCTCCGATCTTCCGGCGCTGATGAACGACCTCGCCCGGCAGGCCCGCGCCGCGGCGCGGGTGCTGGCGCTGGCCCCGGCGGAGCAGAAGAACCGGGCGCTGGAAGCGATCGAGCGCGCGATCCGGGCCCATGCCGCCAGCATCCTCGCAGCCAATGCCGAGGATGTCGCCGAGGTGCGCGGCAACGGCGCCACCGCGGCGTTTCTCGACCGCCTGGCGCTGACGCAGGCGCGCATCAACGCCATGGCCGACGGGGTGGCGACCGTGCGCGATATTCCCGATCCGGTGGGCGCGATCACCGAGACCTGGCAGCGACCCAACGGCATGACCATCGAGCGGGTCAGGGTCCCGCTCGGCGTGGTCGCGGTGATCTTCGAAAGCCGCCCCAACGTCGCCGCCGACGCCGGCGTGCTGTGCCTGAAGTCGGGCAACGCCGTGATCCTGCGCGGCGGCTCGGACAGTTTTCGCTCCTGCCGCGCCATCCATGACTGCCTAAAGCAGGGACTGCGCGAAGCAGGCCTCCCCGAGGCCGCGATCACGCTGGTGCCGACCCGCGACCGCGCCGCGGTCGGGCTGTTGCTCGGCGGATTGAACGGCGGCGTCGATGTCATCGTGCCGCGCGGCGGCAAGAGCCTGGTGGCGCGCGTCGAAGCCGAAGCGCGGGTGCCGGTGTTCGCCCATCTCGAAGGCGTCAACCACGTCTACGTCGACCGCGCCGCCAATCTCGACATGGCGAAGTCCATCGTGCTCAACGCCAAGATGCGGCGTCCCGGCGTGTGTGGCGCCGCCGAAACCCTGCTGATTGACAGGGCCGGCGTCGAGCAGCATCTGCGCCCGCTGGTCAATCTCTTGATCGAAGCCGGCTGCGAGGTGCGCGGCGACGAGGCCGTGCAGCGCGCCGACGCGCGGGTGAAACCGGCTTCCGACGAGGATTGGGACACCGAGTATGAAGACGCCATCATCGCCGCGAAGGTGGTCGACGGCGTCAGTGAAGCGATCAGCCACATCCAGCACCACGGCTCGCATCACACCGACGCCATCGTCACCGAAGATGCCGCTGTCGCGAAGAAATTTCTCAACGAGGTCGATTCGGCGATCGTCCTGCACAACGCATCGACGCAATTCGCCGACGGCGGCGAGTTCGGCTTCGGCGCCGAAATCGGCATTGCCACCGGAAAATTTCATGCCCGCGGTCCGGTCGGCGCCGAGCAGTTGACCAGCTTCAAATATCGCATTCACGGCACCGGGCAGACCCGCCCGTGAACGCACTTTACTGCGCATGTCCCGGCGAAGTGGATCCGGTTCGCCGACAAGGACATGCGCCAACACTCGAATTTAGAGCGCATTCCGGTCATACCGGAATGCGCTGTAGCGCGCCTGGAGACTGAGTTGGAGCCGCATTCGGTCTCGCCGTCCCACATCTCTTCGTCGCACGTGCTACCCGTTCATGGCCATGGCCTCCGCGTCGGCCTGCTCGGCGGCTCGTTCAATCCGCCCCATGCCGCGCACCGCGCCATCAGCCTGTTCGCCATCAAGCGGCTCAAGCTCGACAAAATCTGGTGGCTGGTCTCGCCCGGCAATCCACTGAAGGAAAACGGCGGGCTGCACGATCTCACCGAGCGCGCCGCGGCCGCGCGCAGGGTCGCAAGCGACCCGCGCATCGATGTCAGCTGTCTCGAAGCTGTCATTGGAACGCGCTATACGGTCGATACGATCACCTATTTGCGCCGCCGCTGTTCCGGCCTGCGCTTTGTATGGATCATGGGCGCTGACAACCTCGCGCAATTTCATCGCTGGGAAAACTGGCGGCGGATCGCCTCGCAGGTGCCGATTGCCGTGATCGACCGCCCGCCGCAGAGCTTTCGGGCGCTGGCCGCCCCCGCCGCGCGGGCGCTGGCGCGCTATCGGATTGCCGAAACCGACGCCGGCCAATTGGCCGACCGAAAGGCACCGGCCTGGGTGTTCCTCACCGGAATGAAGTTGAACCTGTCATCCACCCGGTTGCGGAACCCGGACGGCAGCTGGAAGTCATGACCGCCGGGGAGAGGGTAAATCGAGCACATGGAAGCCATGCCGGGTCACTGGAATGTTGAAACCGTTAACCCCACATGGGTAGTATAGCCGGCGGGCGCCGGGATTTGGCGTTCGCGATACAGTGAAAGGAATGGTCCCTGACCGCATCTGTATTGTCCAAGTCTGCCTTGTCGAAGTCTGTTTTACCCAAATCTCCTAAAGAATTGGCGCGTAAAGCATCGACGCGTAAAAAACCGACGCAAGACACGGCACCGACCGCTGCGGTTTCCTCGACGCCTGCCGCCGACGAAACCCTCAAGCTGATCCTCTCCCGCCTCGACGATATGAAGGCGGAAGAAACGGTCACCATCGATCTCCGCGGCAAATCCGCCTTCTCCGACTACATGATCGTCACCTCGGGCCGGGCCAACCGGCACGTCGGCGCGATCGCGGAGAACGTTGCCAAGGGTCTCAAGGAAACCGGAATCAAAAGTCTCCACGTCGAGGGCTTGCCCAATTGCGACTGGGTCCTGATTGATTCCGGCGACGTGATCGTGCACGTGTTCCGACCCGAAGTGCGCGAGTTCTACAATCTGGAACGATTGTGGACGCAGGGACCGGTGGCGAAGACGAGCTGAGGCGGTTGACCGTCACCACCCGCAACAGCGGGTGGAGGTTTGCCCGATCTATTCGGGCAATGACCGCATGCGTGCTGCGTGCCCACGGAAACAACGCCGCCATGCATCTCCTCGTCATTTCAGTCGGCCGCCTCAAGCAGGGTCCGGAGCGCGAATTGGCGGAACGCTATCGCGACCGGTTCGCGGACATCGGCCGCAAGCTCGGCTTTCGCGGGCTTGCGATCCATGAAATCCCCGAAAGCCGCGCCCGCGACGCGGCCACCCGGGTCGCCGAGGAGGCGGCGGCGATTTCGGCGGCAATTCCCGAGAAATCCGTGCTGGTGGCGCTGGATGAACACGGCAAAAGCGTCGACAGCGACAGTTTTGCCCGCCATCTCGGCCGCTGGCGCGACGAAGGGGTGGCCAACAATGTTTTCGTGATCGGCGGCGCGGACGGACTTTCGCCCGATTTGCGGCGCAAGTCCAAGCTGACCGTGGCTTTCGGGACCGCGACCTGGCCACATCAGATGGTTCGCGTGATGCTGCTGGAGCAGATTTACCGGGCCGCGACCATTTTGGCCGGCCATCCTTATCACCGTACCTAAACGTACCCACAGGCACCCGCAACGAATGCCGTCCACGCTGTCAACCGGTTCGAGACCCGAAGCTGCGGCCGTCAAACCGGCGCGCTGGGGTCGCGTACCACCTTATGTCCTGACGGTTTCTTTGGGATTGGCCGCGACCGCTTCGATTGCGCGAGCCCAGGTCGCCCCGACGCCGGCCCCGACCCAGCAGGCGGCGGTGACCTCGTCTTCCGATGCCGATGCCATCAAGCAGCGCGAGCAGGAACTCGAAGCCGCCCGCGCCCAGCAAAAGAGCGCCGCCGACCTGCAGGAAAAGCTCAAGGCCGAGATCGCCGCCATCGGCCAGGATCGCAGCAAGCTCAATCAGCAATTGATCGACATCGCCGCAAGGGTGCGCGGCATCGAAGGCCGGATCGACGAGGACGAGGCGCGGCTTCGCCCGCTCGATGCCCGCGAGGCGCAGGTTCGCGGCTCGCTCGAATTCGCGCCGCTCCGAAATCACCGAAGTGCTCGCGGCCCTGCAACGCGCCGGCCGGCGCGCACCGCCGGCGCTGCTGGTGCGTCCCGAGGACGCGCTTAAATCGCTGCGCACCGCCATGCTGCTGGGATCGGTAGTGCCCGAGATGCGCTCGCAGGCCGAAAAGCTGGTGGGCGACCTCGGCGAACTGGTCAATGTGCGCAAGGCAATCGCCTCCGAGCGCGATCAGCTGGCGCAGGACCGCGACAAGATCAAGGAAGACCAGGCTCGCCTCGCCTCGCTGGTCGATGAACGGCAGAAAAAGCAGAGTGCCGCGGAAAAGGACATGGAGGCCGAGACCGCCCGCGCGGTGGCGCTGGCGCGCCAGGTCGACAGCCTGCAGGGCCTGATCGCCAGGATGGAACAGGACGTGAAGGGCGCCGCCAAGGCCGCGGCTACCGCTACCCTGCAGGGCACCCCCGCAGCCCTCAATGGCAAGCCCAATCTGGGCGCCTTGAAGGACCCCGGCCGGCTCAGCCCGGCGGTTGCATTCGCCGCTACCAAGGGTTTATTGGCGTTACCGGTTAACGGGGTCAAGATTCGCGAATTCGGCGGTTCCGACGGCGTTGGTGGCGTAGAAAAAGGCATTTCGTTGGCCACCCGGGCCGCCGCACAGGTCACAACCCCGTGTGATGGCTGGGTTGTGTATGCCGGTCCGTTCCGCAGCTACGGACAACTCTTGATCCTCAATGCCGGAGGCGGGTATCATGTCCTGATCGCCGGGATGGAGCGCATTTCGGTGAGCATCGGCCAGTTTGTGCTGACAGGGGAGCCGGTCGCAACCATGGGATCGAGGTCTCAGATTGCGTCTGTTCTAGCTACAAACGCCACCCAGCCGGTGCTCTATATCGAGTTCCGTAAGGATGGCACTCCCATTGATTCAGGCCCATGGTGGGCCGCAAATGAAGGCGAAAAGGTTCGCGGATGATGCGCAAGACTTCGGTAATTCTTCTCAGTGCTGCCGCAGGCGCGGCGCTGGCCCTTTTCGTCACCCAGCCGCGCGCCGTGCTGATGGGATCGACCGCGCGCGCCGCGACGTCGGACACCTATCGCCAGCTCAACCTGTTCGGCGACGTGTTCGAACGGGTGCGCAGCGACTACGTCGAAAAGCCCGACGACTCCAAACTGGTCGAATCCGCCATCAGCGGCATGCTGACCGGCCTTGATCCGCATTCGAGCTACATGGACGCCAAGAGCTTCCGCGACATGCAGGTGCAGACCCGCGGTGAATTCGGCGGCCTCGGCATCGAAGTCACCATGGAAGACGGCCTGATCAAGGTGGTGTCGCCGATCGACGACACGCCGGCATCGAAGGCCGGCATCATGGCCAACGACATCATCACCAATCTCGACGACGAAGCCGTACAGGGCCTCACCCTGAACCAGGCGGTCGAGAAAATGCGCGGCCCGGTCAACACCAAGATCAAGCTGAAGATCATTCGCAAGGGCCAGGACAATCCGATCGACGTCACGCTGGTGCGCGACAACATCCGGGTCCGCTCGGTGCGTGCCCATGTCGAGGCCGACGACATCGGCTACATCCGCATCACCACCTTCAACGAGCAGACCACCGAAGGCCTGAAGCGCGAGATCGGCAACCTGACCAACCAGATCGGCGCCGACAAGATCAAGGGCTTCGTCATCGACCTGCGCAACAATCCCGGCGGATTGCTCGAGGAGGCGGTGACCGTCTCCGACACCTTCCTGGAGCGCGGTGAAATCGTCTCGACCCGCGGCCGCAACGCCGAGGAAACCCAGCGCCGCGTTGCGCACGCGGGCGACCTCACCAAGGGCAAGCCGGTGATCGTGCTGATCAACGGCGGCTCGGCGTCGGCTTCCGAAATCGTCGCCGGCGCGCTGCAGGACCACAAGCGCGCCACGCTGGTCGGCACCCGTTCGTTCGGCAAGGGTTCGGTGCAGACCATCATCCCGCTCGGCAGCGGCAACGGCGCGCTGCGGCTGACCACCGCGCGCTACTTCACGCCGTCGGGCAAGTCGATCCAGGCCAAGGGTATCGTGCCTGATATCGAAGTGCTGCAGGACGTGCCGGATGAACTGAAGTCGCGTACCGACACCAAGGGCGAAGCCTCGCTGCGCGGCCATCTGAAGAACGATGGCGACGAGAAGACCGGCTCGCAGTCCTACGTGCCGCCGGACGCCAAGGACGACAAGGCGCTGAAGGTGGCCGACGACCTGCTGCACGGCATCAAGAGCTCCGCCACGACGCCGGCCAACCCGGCCACCACCGACAAGGCGGCGGTGGACAAGCCGGTGACCAAGGAAGCCAACTGATCGGGACCCGATCGGAACCACGGATTTGCGATCAGGGCGGCCTTCGGGCCGCCCTTTTTGCTGGGCACGGCCACCTCTGCTGCGGCTCCGACCCGCCGTGGTATTGTCGGGGCGGCTGATTCGGAGAGGTTTTTGGCAGTGACGACGGACGATCTGAGCACCCCGCTTGGACAAAAAACGGCGCGCAAGCCCCGGTTCCGGCTGCCGTTCAGCGGAACCCAGGTGATCGCCGCCGTGCTCGGCCTGATTTTGGCCGGCTTCGCCGGCTTTGCCCTGTTCACCGACAACCCGCTGGGCGGCGAACCGGTGGCGCGGGTCGCGATCCGGCAGGCGGTCCCCCCGAGCGGGGAAAAAGCCGCCGCCGAAGGCCATGGCGACGCGGCCATGGCGGCGAAGTCCGGCACCGAAGCCAAGCCCGCGGGCGCTGCGGGGCAAAAGACCATCACCATGATCGATGGATCGACCGGCGCGCGCCACGACGTGGTCGTGGCAGGGGACGCCGCCGAGAAGGGCGCGGCTCAACCCGACGCCGCGCCGGCCGTGATGGGCGGCATCAATCCGCAGCTTCTGGAGAAATCGCGCTACGGCATGATCCCGGTGGTCTTCAACGGCCTGCGGCCGGTCACGGCCTATGCCGCCGGCGGCGACGCCGACCGCGCCAAGGTGGCCAAGACGCCGGTCATTGCGCTGGTGATCGGTGGCCTCGGGGTCGGCGCCGCCAAGACCACCGACGCCATCATGAAATTGCCGGGCGCGGTGACGCTGGCATTCACGCCCTACGGATCCGATCCCGGCAAGCTGGTGGAGCGCGCCCGTGCCCAGCACCATGAGGTACTACTGCAGATTCCCATGGAGCCGTTCGACTATCCCGACAACGACCCGGGGCCGCAGACCCTGCTCACCTCGGTCAGCGCCGAGCAGAACCTCGACCGGCTGTTCTGGCACCTCGCCCGCTTCCAGGGCTATGTCGGCGTGGCCAATTTCATGGGCGGCCGCTTCGTCGCCACTGACGCGGTGATGCAACCCTTCATCCGCGAGGCGGCCAAACGCGGCTTGGGCTACCTCGACGATGGATCGGCACCGCGCAGCGTTGCCGCCACCCTGGCCGAGGATCAATCGATGCCGTTCGCCAAGGCCGATCTCGCCATCGACGCAATACCAACCTCGATCGAGATCGACCGGGCGCTGGCCAAACTCGAAAGCCTGGCAAGGGATCACGGCACCGCCGTCGGCATGGCGTCGGCGCTGCCGATTTCGATCGAACGGGTCAACCTCTGGGCCAAGGCGCTGGCCAGCCACGGTATCGTGCTTGTGCCATTGACAACCGTCATGCTGAAATCAAAATCAAGCTAACGCATGTCCCGGCGAAACATGCCCTCGGACTTGATCCGAGGGTGGATCCGGTTCGCCGACAGGGACATGCGTCAACAGTGGAATTTATGGCGCTTTCCGGGATAGGCTCGACCCGGCGTGACCGAACCGCCGCGGCCAAACGGGCGCCGCAACACGCAAGAGGCATTGACGGAATGGCGCGTTACGAAGATCTGCCCTATCGAACCTGTGTCGGCATGATGCTGATCAACGCAGCGGGGCTCGTCTTCATTGGTCGCCGCGCCGGCGGCATCGAGCATGTCGACGAAGCCCATGTCTGGCAGATGCCGCAGGGCGGCGTCGACCCCGGCGAAGACACCTGGGAAGCAGCAAAACGCGAACTGTATGAGGAGACCAGCGTCCAGTCGGTGGAGAAACTGGGCGAGGTCCCGGACTGGCTGATCTACGATATTCCGCGCACCGTGGCCGGACGCGCCTGGAAGGGCCGCTACCGCGGCCAGCGGCAGAAATGGTTCGCGGTGCGCTTCACCGGCAAGGACGCCGAGATCAACGTCGCCAGCCCCGGCGGCGGCCACAAGCCGGAGTTCATTTCCTGGCGCTGGGAGCCGATGAAGAACCTTCCCGACCTGATCGTTCCGTTCAAGCGTCCGGTCTATGAGCGCGTGGTCAAGGAATTCGCCAAACTCGCCGGCGCATGATCTATGGACGAACGAATTTGTTCGTCCTCGAAAGCCGGTTTCCACTTTTCCGGATCATGCTCTAATGGCTAGCGAAAAGCCTTATCGGCCCAATGCCGGAATCGCGCTGTTCAATGCTGCCGGCCTGGTTTTGACCGGGCGGCGGTTTCGCGATGATGGTCCGGAAATCATCCTGCCCGGCCTCGAATGGCAGATGCCGCAAGGCGGCATCGATGCCGGCGAAGATCCCCGCGACGCGGTGATGCGCGAACTGTTCGAGGAGACCGGCGTCATCAACGCCCGCCATCTCGGCGAGACCGATTGGCTGACCTACGACTTTCCGCCTTATGACGGACCGCCGCATCGCCTCGCCCAATTCCGCGGCCAGCGCCAGAAATGGTTCGCGCTGCGCTTCACCGGACGTGACGACGAGGTCGATCCGCTGACGACGCGCAACGGCCAGCCGCCGGAATTCGATCAGTGGCGATGGGAGCGCCTGGACTGCGTCGCCGACCTCGTGGTGCCGTTCCGTCGTGAGGTCTATCGCGCGGTGGCGCAGCACTTTGCGGAATTTGCGCGGGCGGAAGATTGAGAATTGCAACGACGGCTGCGCGCCCCTCGCGCCGCCCGCGGGGAGAGGCAGAGGCTACGCCCCGACGCGCAAAACTAATTCGGGCCGACCGTGAACGGGCCGATGGCGATGACATGGCAATCGCGGTCCTGTTTGGCGCAATTGCCGAGCGCATCTTTGACGGCATCCTGTTCGCTGGACGCCTTGAACGCGAGGCCGGGGCGCCCGCTGGCGCCGACGGCGACCGCATTCCACCCACCGGCTGAAGCGCCAAAGCGACGCGCCACATCTTCCCGAGTATCGGCCGCGATGCCGGAGTTGCCGGCGGCGCGGAAAAATCCGACGACCTTGAAGGTTGTCGGTACCGGAACGACAAAGACATCGTCGACGCTGACCACCATGCACGGAACGCCGGCGGTGAAGCCGCAGCTTTCCAGCGCCCGCCGCTCGGCATCTTCCGGCGTGTCCTGATTGACGTAGGTGAAGAATTGTCCGCCCGGACCCAGCGCCAGCGCCTTGGACTTGCGGGCCACGGCATAATTCCGCTCGAGATTGGCTTTGCCAGGGTCGCGGACCAGCGGCATGTCCCCGGCCACGAATGGCCTCTCGATCGATGGATCGCGCACCACCCAGGGCGTCGGCGGCATCGGCGGACGCGCATGCGTAAATACCACTGTGTCGCCGACCGCGTAGATCTCGCATTTGCGCGGCGGCTGTACGGCGTCAGCGCGCTTCTGGCACACCTCGAGCGCCGCGCTCCTCGCTGCTTCATCGCTCGGCTGACCGGTTACGAATCCGAACGGGCCGGTGCTGATGGCAAGCGCCTTGTGGTCGGCGGCGGGCAGGTATTCGTTGGCCAGCGTGGTGCGGGCCGGGGTGCCGAGGAAAGGCACCGTTTCCAGCACCAGCTTTTCGCCCTGCGGCGCCAGTGAGGGTGCAGGAGGTGGCGCGGGCGGCGATGGCGGCGCCACCGGCTCGGACTTTTGCGCGGTGATCGCCGGTGGCTGCGGTCCCGGGGCCGGCGCGGGATCGGCGGGCGCCTGGGTCATTTGTGTGGTGGCGGTTGCTTTGGAGGGCGGTGTCGCCGGCGCGCCCGATTGCTCCAGCCTGAAGAAATACAGGAAGCCGCCGACGCCGATGGCGAAAATGCACACCAGCGCCACGGCGGCCGGCCACATCCAGTTTGGCGCCGTCGCCGGGGGCCTGGTCGGCTTCTTGACCTGCGGCGTCGAATAACTGCCGTCCTCACGGCGCATCGCCACCATGTAGGCATGCACCGGGGTCGGAATGTTCTTGACCTCCTGGGCGCCGATATCGGCGAACTGCACCGACAGCTTGTTGGCAACCTGCTCATGCACCGCGCGCGAAATGCAGATGCCGCCGACCTCGGCGAGGCCTTCGAGCCGCGCGGCAATGTTGACGCCGTCGCCGAGCAGATCGCCGTCGCGCTCGACCACGTCGCCGATGGTGATACCGATGCGAAAGCTCATGTGCCGGCTTGGCGGATAAGCCATGTTGCGGGTACGCAGGCTTTCCTGGATATCGATGGCGCAGCGCACCGCTTCGACCGCGCTGGAAAACTCGGCGAGCACCGCGTCGCCGGCGGTGTTGAAAATGCGGCCGCCGTAGCGCGCGATGAAATCGTCGGTGACGGAGCGATAGGAGGCCAGACGCCGCAGCGTCTCTTCTTCATCCTCGGCGACCAGCCGGCTGTATCCGGCGATGTCGGCAGCGAAGATGGCTGCGATCTTGCGTTTCATGGACAAGGCGGCCCGCGGAAATGACTGGCGCAGAATGCCGTTATCCGCGCCAAGGTGCAACCCGGCCTACGCCCTGCGGGCTTCGGTGCGGCGAGTCGATGGACACAGCCCCGTCATGCCCGGGCTCGTTCCTGCGAGATTATCACATTGCAGAAGTGGATCGCGCAACGACGCTTAATGCATCGCCGTCGTAGTGATCTGGTGCTGAATGCTCTTGTAATGATCCAGCCACTCGAGGGCGCGGTCGAACTCGGAGCCTTCCTTCTCGGCCAGCTTGGCTTCCATCTCGGCAATGGTGTCGGCGAACGCCGCCCGATCGATGTCCTGGATCGACGTCGCCACGTCGGCGAGCACGGTAAGGCCCTTGTCCGACACTTCGGCAATACCACCGAGCACGATGATCTTCTGATGCGTGGTGCCGGTGATCACGGTGAGGATGCCCGGGCGGATCTTCGCCACCACCGGAGCATGCCCGGCCAGCACGCCGAAATCGCCCTCGGCGCCGGGGATATCAACCTGGTCGACATCGCCTGAAAAGGCGAGCTTTTCCGGCGAGACGAGATCGAAGTGGAAGGTGGCCATCGGTGGAAACGCCCTGTCGGTTTGAAGGGGCGAATAGCGAATAGCGAATAGCGAGTAGAAAGATACTCGACGATCGGCTTCTTCCCTATTCGCTACTCCCTATTCGCTATTCTCCGCTAGCTTATGCCGCCTCGGCGGCGAGCTTCTTGCCCTTTTCGACCGCCTCTTCGATGGTACCGACCATGTAGAACGCGGCTTCCGGCAGGTGATCGTACTTGCCTTCGCAGATGGCGCGGAAACCCTTGATGGTATCGGCGAGCTCGACGAACTTGCCGGGCGAGCCGGTGAACACTTCGGCGACGTGGAACGGCTGCGACAGGAAGCGCTCGATCTTGCGGGCGCGGGCTACCGCGATCTTGTCCTCTTCGGACAATTCGTCCATGCCGAGAATGGCGATGATGTCCTGCAGCGACTTGTACTTCTGCAGCACCTGCTGAACCATGCGCGCGGTCTGGTAGTGCTCCTCGCCGACGACGAGCGGGGAAAGCATGCGCGAGGTCGAGTTCGAGCGGATCCACCGCCGGATAGATTCCCTTTTCGGAAATCGCACGGCTCAGCACCGTGGTGGCATCCAGATGGGCGAACGAGGTGGCGGGCGCCGGGTCGGTCAAGTCGTCGGCGGGCACGTAGATCGCCTGCACCGAAGTGATCGAACCCTTGTGGGTGGTGGTGATGCGCTCCTGCAGCGCGCCCATGTCGGTGGCCAGCGTCGGCTGATAACCCACCGCGGAAGGGATACGGCCGAGCAGCGCCGACACTTCCGAGCCGGCCTGGGTGAAGCGGAAGATGTTGTCGACGAAGAACAGCACGTCCTGGCCCTGGTCGCGGAAATGCTCGGCGACGGTCAGGCCAGTGAGGCCGACGCGGGCACGGGCACCCGGCGGTTCGTTCATCTGGCCGAACACCAGCGCGCACTTCGATTTGACGTTCGGATCGGGATGGTGCGGATCGGCATTGACCTTGGATTCGATGAACTCGTGGTAGAGGTCGTTGCCTTCGCGGGTCCGCTCGCCAACGCCGGCGAACACCGAATAGCCGCCGTGCGCCTTGGCGACGTTGTTGATCAGTTCCTGAATCAGCACCGTCTTGCCGACGCCGGCGCCGCCGAACAGGCCGATCTTGCCGCCCTTGGCGTAGGGCGCCAGCAGGTCGACGACCTTGATGCCGGTTACGAGAATTTCCGCCTCGGTGGACTGGTCGGTGTAAGTAGGCGCTTCGGCGTGGATCGGGCGCATGCCTTCGGCTTCCACCGGACCGGCTTCGTCGATCGGCTCGCCGATGACGTTGATGATGCGGCCGAGCGTGCCGGCGCCGACCGGCACCATGATCGGGCTGCCGGTGTCGGTGACCTCCTGGCCGCGCACCAGTCCTTCGGTGGTGTCCATAGCGACGGTGCGCACCGTGGATTCGCCAAGATGCTGGGCAACCTCGAGTACCAGCCGATTGCCGCCGTTCTTGGTCTCGATCGCGTTCAGAATGGCTGGCAGGTGGCCTTCGAACTGCACGTCGACGACGGCGCCGATGACCTGGGTAATGCGTCCGGTCTGGTTGGCGGGGGTGGCCATGTAAATCTCTCCTTCGAATTCGTATTTCTAGACAACCGTCAGTTTGATCGTGCCTGTCGCCGCTACATCGCTTCGGCGCCGGAGATGATCTCGATCAGCTCCTTGGTGATCATCGCCTGGCGGGTACGGTTGTAAATCAGGGTCTGCTTGCGGATCATGTCGCCGGCGTTGCGGGTGGCGTTGTCCATCGCGCTCATCTGCGCGCCGTAGAACGAGGCGTTGTTCTCCAGCAGCGCGCGGAATATCTGCACCGCGATGTTGCGGGGCAACAGCCCGCCAAGGATCTCGTCCTCTTCCGGCTCGTATTCGTAAGACGTGGCCGGGCCGGCATTGGCCGCCGGCTTTTCCACCTCGAGCGGAATGATCTGCTGCGCGGTCGGGATCTGCGCGATCACCGACTTGAAGCGCGAATAGAACAGCGTGCAGACGTCGAACTCGCCGGCCTCGAAGCGCGCGATCACCTTCCTGGCGATGGCTTCGGCATTGACGAAGCCGAGCTGGCGCACCGAGCGCAGCTCGACGTTCTCGACGATCTGCTTTTCGAAGTTGCGGCGCAGCTGCTCAAAACCCTTGCGGCCGACGCAGAAGAACTTGACCTCTTTGCCCTCGCCCATCAGCGACAGCGCGTGCTCGCGGGCGAGGCGCACGATCGAGGAGTTGAAGGCGCCGCACAGGCCGCGCTCGCCGGTGCAGACCAGCAGCAGGTGCACCTGGTCCTTGCCGGTGCCGGACAACAGCGCCGGTCCGCCGCCGGCGCTGGCGCCAGCGGCGATGTTGGCGATCACCGCATCCATCTTTTCGGCATAGGGCCGCGCGGCTTCGGCGGCGGTCTGGGCCCGGCGCAGCTTCGAGGCGGCGACCATCTGCATGGCCTTGGTGATCTTCTGCGTCGCCTTGGTCGAGGCGATGCGGACCCGCATGTCTTTCAGTGAAGCCATATCTCAGTTCACCCCGGCGATCCGATTTTCGATCAGACCGCAAACTTCTCTTTTCGTCATGCCCGGCCTCTGGGCCGGGCATCCACGTCTCGCCATCCATGTCCAGGGGGACGTGGATGCGCAGGACGGGTGCTTCAAGCAAATGTCTTGGCGTAACCCTCGACCACCGACTTGAGCTTGGCGGCGGTGTCGTCGCTGAGATCGCGGCTGTCGCGGATGGCGGTGAGGATGTCGACGTTCTTGCCGCGCAGCAACGACAACAGGCCGTCCTCGAAGCTGCGCACCTTGGCAAGCGGCAGCGCATCGAGATAGCCGTTGACGCCGGCGTAGATCACCACGACCTGCTCTTCCATCTTCAGCGGCGAGAACTGCGGCTGCTTCAGGAGTTCGGTCAGGCGCGAGCCGCGGTTGAGCAGGCGCTGGGTCGAGGCGTCGAGGTCGGAGCCGAACTGCGCGAACGCCGCCATTTCGCGGTACTGCGCCAGTTCGCCCTTGATCTTGCCGGCGACCTTTTTCATCGCCTTGGTCTGCGCCGACGATCCGACGCGCGACACCGACAGACCGACGTTCACCGCCGGACGGATGCCCTGGAAGAACAGGTCGGTTTCCAGGAAGATCTGGCCGTCGGTAATCGAGATCACGTTGGTCGGAATGTAGGCCGAGACGTCGTTGGCCTGGGTTTCGATCACCGGCAGCGCGGTCAGCGAGCCCGAGCCCTGATCCTTGTTGAGCTTGGCGGCGCGCTCGAGCAGGCGCGAATGCAGGTAGAACACGTCGCCGGGATAGGCTTCGCGGCCCGGCGGGCGGCGCAGCAGCAGCGACATCTGGCGATAGGCGACGGCCTGCTTCGACAGATCGTCATAGATGATGACGGCGTGCATGCCGTTGTCGCGGAAATACTCGCCCATGGTGCAGCCGGTGAACGGCGCGATGTACTGCATCGGCGCCGGATCGGACGCGGTCGCCGCGACGATGATGGAATATTCCAGCGCGCCCTGCTCTTCGAGCACCTTGACGAACTGCGCCACCGTCGAACGCTTCTGGCCGATCGCGACATAGACGCAATACAGCTTGATGTTCTCGTCCGGCTGGGCGTTGAGCGGCTTCTGGTTGAGGATGGTGTCGAGCGCGATCGCGGTCTTGCCGGTCTGACGGTCGCCGATGATCAGTTCGCGCTGGCCGCGGCCGACCGGGATCAGCGCATCGATCGCCTTGAGGCCGGTGGCCATCGGCTCGCTGACCGACTTGCGCGGGATGATGCCGGGCGCCTTGACGTCGACGCGCTTGCGTTCGGTGGCCTGGATGGGACCCTTGCCGTCGATCGGATTGCCGAGCGCGTCGACGACGCGGCCGAGCAGGCCCTTGCCCACCGGGGTATCGACGATGGCGCGGGTGCGTTTGACTGTCTGGCCTTCCTTGATCTCGCGGTCGGCGCCGAAGATCACGATGCCGACGTTGTCGGTTTCGAGGTTCAGCGCCATGCCGCGGGTGCCGTTTTCGAACTCGACCATTTCGCCGGCCTGGACGTTGTCGAGGCCGTAGACGCGGGCAATGCCGTCGCCGACGGACAACACCTGTCCGACTTCGGAAACCTCAGCCTCCTGGCCGAAGTTCTTGATCTGGTCCTTGAGGATCGCGGAAATTTCCGCGGCGCGGATGTCCATCAGCCTGCCTCTTTCATCGCGTGCTTGATCGAATTGAGTTTGGTGCGAAGCGAACTGTCGACCATGCGGCTGCCGAGCTTGACGACAAGCCCGCCGATGATCGACGGATCGATATTCATGTTGAGCGCGACGTCCTTGCCCGTCACCGATTTCAGCGCGGTCTTCAGGGCGTCGAGATTCCTGTCGCTGAGCGGTTCGGCGACGGTCACGTCGGCGGTGGCTTCGCCCTTGAACTTGGCGACCAGGGCGCGGAACGCCCGGATCACGTCGGCGACGGCAAACAGCCGGCGGTTGGCGGTCAGGACCTTGAGGAACTTGGCGCTGGTACCGCCGATTTCAGCCTTGTCGAGCACCGCGGCCAGCGCCTTCGACTGCACATCGGCGGAAAAAACCGGGCTGCGCACCAGTCGCTTGAGGTCGGGGCTGTCGGCGAGCATGGCCTCGAACCGGTCCAGATCCGCCTTGACCGCATCGACGGATTTTTCATCCCGAGCGAGCTCGAACAAGGCCGTTGCATAACGGCCCGATACTCCCGAAACCGACGGATTTTCAGCTGCCACAAGCGCGCTCTTCAAGCTGTCAAATTCGCAAGGGAAAAACCGTCGCCACCGTGCGGCGCCTAGCGATCCAAGCCCTTGGAATTCAAATGGGACTTCGATTTTCTTGCCGGCGCATCGTGCCCCGGCAACCCCAAAATCGCGGCTTTGCTAACATAGCGCGCGCGCAGGTGCAACATGACCGCCGCTGCGGGCGCCGCCTTGTCGCAGGCGATCCGGGCCGATGTGCAACGCCGCCGCAGCACGACGCGAAATCACCTGTCTGCAACCTCGCCGGACGCCTCGCTGATGATTCGCGATGCGCGTCGTGCCAGCGCGCGGAATGGCCAGCCGACGCGCGTGGCCGGGTTCTATCGCTGCCAAATCTTCTCGCCTCCGGCACCGTGCCAGAGCGCGGGTCATTTTGTGTCGCGTTACTTGATGAATGCTGGCCATGCACCGCGATGACTTCATTCAACAGTATTCATTCGTATTAATGCCTATAGATATGGTTAATAATTCGTTAAAGAAAACGAATTAGCCACTACCTGTACGTATCATGAGATATTCCAGCGCCGCCCGGAACAATTCACCTGCCAATTTTTGGCCTTATTACGCGGTCAACGGTTCACCGCTCAAATCGGGACGGGGGTTCCACTTGCCACATATGTGGCAATACTATCTGAGGGACTGTAAAATATGCAAAACGAAAACTTGGTGTCGGGGATTCTAACCCGGCCGCGTACGGCGATTGCCATGATCGCTGCAACTCTTCTGCTCGGCGGGGGCGTTTCCGAAGCTTCGGCGAAATCCCGCCATCACCACTACCGCGGCCATCACCACCACGAGGCCAGCAACGCCGGCGGCGATTGGCGCAACGCCAACGCTTCGGTGTCCCCGACCTCGGGAACCGGGCGCTCCTTCTCCGGGATCGCGTCCTATTACGGCAATGAATCCGGCAGCCGGACCGCTTCCGGGGCGCGCTTCAACCAAAACGCCATGACCGCGGCCCACCGCACCCTGCCGTTCGGAACCCGGCTCAAGGTCACCCATGGCGGCCGCAGCGTTGTCGTCACCATCAATGACCGTGGCCCGTTCGTCCGCGGCCGGGTGCTCGACCTGTCCACCGGCGCCGCGCGTGCGATTGGCCTCGGCGGCACCGGCCAGGTGGTCGCCGAGGTCATGTAACCGACGCAGGCGCCCGAACGCGCCGATCAAACCCGACATTTTTCAGTAAGTGTTGCGTCCAGTACAGCCGCGGTGACTTCCCGTGCCGAAAGGCCCGCCATCGACAACGATGGCGGGCCTTTGCGTTTTGCTTCCTACAAAAAGCTCTGCGGATCGACGTCGACCTCGAGCTTGAGATTGCCGCGGGTCTTCGGACCCGCGGCGAGCCATTGCCGCAGATAATCCGACAGGTCGACGTTGCGCGCCGATTTTACCAGGAGCCGGAACCGGTAGCGGCCCTTGATCACCGCCAGCGGTGCTTCCGCCGGTCCCAGGACCTTGATCCGCTCGTCGATCGGGGAGACCGCCGCCAGGGCGCGCGCAAAGCCTTCCGCGCTCGGACGGTCGCCGGCCGAGATGATCAGGCTGGCGAGGCGCCCGAACGGCGGATAGGTGGCGCGCTCCCGCGCCTCGATCTCGCTTAAATAGAACGCCTCGCGGTCGCAGGCCACCAGCGCCTTCATGACCGGATGCTCGGGCTGATGGGTCTGCAGATAGCCGACGCCGCGGCCCTGTTCGCGCCCGGCGCGCCCGATCACCTGGTTGAGCATCTGAAAGGTGCGCTCGGCGGCGCGCGGATCGCCGTTACCGAGGCCCAGATCCGCGTCGACCACGCCGACCAGATTGAGGCGCGGGAAATTATGCCCCTTGGCCACCAGCTGCGTGCCGATGATGATATCGACGCGGCCCTCGGCGATTTCGTTCAATTCCGAGCGCATGGTCTCGATCGAGGTGATCAGGTCGCTCGACAGCACCATGGTGCGGGCGTCCGGAAACAGCACCGCCGCCTCTTCCTGCAGACGTTCGACGCCGGGACCGACCGCGACCAGGGATTGCTCGGCGGCGCAGTGCGGGCACACATGCGGCCGCGGCATCGAGAAGCCGCAGTGATGGCACACCAGGCGCTGGCGAAAGCGGTGGTCCACCAGCCAGGCATCGCAGATGGTGCAGCCGAAGCGATGGCCGCAGGCCCGGCACAGGGTAAGCGGCGCGTAGCCGCGGCGATTGAGGAACAGCAGCGCCTGCTCGCGCCGCTCGACGGCAATGCCGATCTGTTCGGCCAGCCGCGGCGAGATGAAGCGGCCGCGCATCGGCGCTTCGCGGCGAAGATCGATGGCCTCGATGTGCGGCATATGCTGGCCGCCGAACCGCGACGGCAGCACCACGCGCTGATAGCGGCCCTTGCGGGCATTGACTTCGCTCTCCAGCGACGGCGTCCCCGACGACAGCACCACCGGAATTTTGGCGATGGATCCGCGCACCACCGCCATGTCGCGGGCATGGTAATGCACGCCGTCCTCCTGCTTGTAGGCCTGGTCGTGTTCTTCATCGACGATGATGAGGCCGAGATCGGCGTAGGGCAGAAACAGCGCCGAGCGGGCGCCGACCACGACCGCTGCTTCGCCGGCGGCGATCGCCGCCCAGTTGCGCGCCCGGGTGCGCGGCGTCAGCTCGGAATGCCACTCCAGCGGCCGCACCCCGAAACGTTCGGCAAAGCGATCGAGAAACTGCCCGGTGAGCGCGATCTCCGGCATCAGGATCAGGGTCTGCCGGCCACCCCGGATGATCTCGGCGACGGCCTCGAAATAGACTTCGGTCTTGCCGGAACCGGTGACGCCGTCGAGCAGCGCGACGTGAAAGCCGCCGTTCGCGGCCAACGCCTGCAGGGCATCCGCCGCAATGCGCTGCTGCGGCGAGAAATCCGTCGTGGCAAAGGACGGATCCGGCGCCGGCGCAGCCATCTCACGCGGCATCGCTTCCACCGTCAGCGTGCCTTCGTCGACCAGGCCGTCCACGACGCCTGCGCTGACGCCGGCTTCCCTGGCGGCTTCGGATTTGCCGTGCAGCAGGCCGTCGGACAGCACCGCGAGCAGCCGTGAGCGCGCCGGCGTCATGCGTTTCGGGACATCGCCGACCAGCCGCACCCCAAGCCGCACCCGCTCGGGACCGAGATGTTCGCCCATCCGCAGCGTCATCCGCAGCACCATGCCGCGCGACGACAGGGTGTAGTTGGCGACCCAGTCGACCAGGCTGCGCAATTCGGGCCGGAGCGGCGGCACGTCGAGCTTCTCGCCGACCTCCTTGAGGCGGTTGTGCAGCCGCGGATCCGGATTGGCGTTCTCGGCCCACACCACGCCGATGACCTCGCGTGGCCCGAGCGGCACGCTGACGACGTCGCCAGGCTGCAAATCCATGCCGCGTGGCGCCCGGTAGGAATAGGCCTGGTTCAGCGCCACCGGCACCAGCACGTCGACGACGCGGGCCGAGCCGGCAACTGATGGCTTTTCGCGCGTGGCGTGGTCCATGGCGGAATCAGGTCTGCGGAGAATCGGATTGAGCGGCGAGCAGGTTAACTTAAGGCCGGCAGCCGGCCGGAGCCAGCGCGGAACCGGTGTGCCATGGCTTTAGAGCATGATCCCGAAAAGTGGGTACCGGTTTTCGGACAAGACCATGCTCAAACAATAAGATAGAGCGGGATGACCAATCGAAGATCGGTCATCCCGCTCGAGCAGCTTCACGAACGGTAAACCAGCCCGGTGTGATAGTATGGGCTGCATGACAAAACCGGATCCTACACCGCCGCCGATCGAACTCGCCTGCGCCGGTAACGATATCGCGCTGGCGATGACGCAATGGCTGTCGCACCTGCGCGCCGAGCGACGGCTGTCGCCGAAGACCAGCGAGGCCTATGCCCGCGATCTGCGGCAGTGCCTGGCGTTCCTGTGCGAACATTGGGGCACGGTGGTGACGCTGTCGCGTTTTGCCGCGCTGGAAGCCGGCGACATCAGGGCCTTCATGGCGGCTCGCCGCGCCGACCAGATCGGCGGACGATCCCTGATGCGGGCGCTGGCGGGACTGCGTTCGTTCGGCCGCTTCCTGGAGCGCGAAGGCAAGGGCCGGGTCGGCGCCTTGTCGGCGATCCGGGCGCCGAAAATCGGCAAGAGCCTGCCGAAGCCGATCCAGATGGCTTCGGCGAAACGGCTGGTCGATGCGGACGAGCGCGCCGGTGAAAACCGCGAGCCGTGGATCTGGGCGCGCGATGCCGCCGTCATGGCCTTGCTGTACGGTTCGGGCCTGCGCATCTCCGAGGCGCTCGGGCTGAAGCGCCGCGACGTGCCGGCCCCGGGTGCCGGCGATACGCTGATCGTCAACGGCAAGGGCAACAAGACCCGCATGGTGCCGGTGCTGCAGAACGTGCTGGCGCTGATCCAGGACTATGCGGCGATGTGCCCGCATCCGCTGCCGCCAAATGGACCGATGTTCGTCGGCGCCCGCGGCGGACCGCTCAGGGCGCGGATCATCCAGCTCACCATGGAACGGTTGCGCGGCGCGCTCGGCCTGCCCGACAGCGCGACGCCGCACGCACTGCGGCATTCGTTCGCGACCCACCTGCTCAATCGCGGCGGCGACCTGCGCGCGATCCAGGAATTGCTTGGCCATGCGTCGCTGTCGACCACGCAGATCTATACCGGCATCGATACCGAGCGCCTGTTCGAGGTCTACCGGACCGCGCATCCCCGCGCCTGATCGATCCGACCTGCGACCATCCACCGCCCCGCGGCGGTTGCCTCTTGCGCGCAGGGTGCGGTTCGGTCAATCGTGCGGGCAGACGATCCAGCCCGGAGGAATCATGAGCGCCCACGAAAGCATGGAGCAGGCCGAGCACACCGAGCACGCTGCCGGCGAGAACAGGAAAATCGCCCTGTTGATTGCGATCATCGCGCTGTGCCTGGCGCTGTCGGAAACCCTGGCCAAGGGTGCCCAGACCGAATCCATCGCCAAGAACGTCGAAGCCTCCAACCTGTGGGCGTTCTTCCAGGCCAAGACCATCCGCCGCACCGTGGTGCAATCGAACGCCGAACTGGCCAGGCTCGGCGTTGGCACCGGCAGCGACGATGCCGCCAAGGCGGCAGTGCAGAAGCAGATCGACGACTGGCAGAAGACCGCCGCGCGCTACCGCTCCGAGCCCGAAACCGGCGAGGGATCGGAACAATTGTCCCATCGCGCCAGGAAGGCGGAGGAAGAACGCGACCTGTCGACGGAGAAATACCATAAATTCGAAATCGCATCCGCGGCGTTCCAGATCGGGATCGTGCTGGCTTCCGCCACCATCATCACCGGCATCCTCGCGCTGGCCTGGATCTCCGGCCTGCTGACGCTGACCGGCATTGCCTTCACCGCCCTGGGCCTGTTCGCGCCGTTTGCCATACATATCGGGTAAGGCGCTCCAAACTCGCCGCCTGGATCAGGCGGCCGCCGTGCCTTCGCACAACTGCAGCACGGCATCGGCGAACAGGCGCGGCGCTTCCTGCGGCGGATTGTGGCCGACATTTTCCAGCACGCGGCGCTCATACCGCGCACCGAAATGTTTTCGATGCGATTCCGAGATGTGGCAGGGGGTGACGCCATCGGCAGCGCCGTGCAACACGATGGTCGGCACATCGATCCGCGGCTGCGCCACGAGTTGCGCTTCGATGGCTTGGTAACGCGGATCGCCGGCGGCATTGCCGAAGCGATGCCGATAGGAGTGGATGACCACCTCGACAAATTCTTCGTTGTCGAACGCCTCCGCAGTTCGCGCAAATGTCGCGTCATCGAACGCCCAGGTCGGCGACCACATCTTCCAGAGCAGCCGGCACAACTCGGCTCGTTTCCGGCCCAGGCCGCTGCGGCCGCGTTCGGTGTGAAAATAATATTGATACCAGAACCGCGCTTCCTGCTCCGGATCGGCAGGCTCAAGGGAATGCGGGATGTCCTGGATGTTGTAACCGGCGCAGCTGACGAGCCCCGCCACCCGCTGCGGCGACAACGCCGAAACGATGCACGCGGCGCGGCCGCCCCAGTCGTAACCTGCGAGCACCGCCCGATCGATCCGGAGTGCATCAAGCAGTTCGAGCAGGTCCTGGCCGAGCGCGGCCTGCTGGCCGGAACGCGGCGTGTCCGCCGACGGGAAGCGCGTTGCGCCATAGCCGCGCAGAAACGGCACGATGGTGCGATAGCCGGCGGCATTGATCAGGGCCGCGGCCTCGTCGAATGACCTGATGTCGTAGGGAAAGCCGTGCAGCAGCACCACCGCGGGGGCGCCGGCAGGCCCGCCGTGTTCATAGGCGACATCCAGCACGGAAGTTTGCACGTGCGCCAGATTTGCCAACGGATCCTCCGCCGCGTTGAATTAAAGCGGGCTAGCGCGCTTCGCGCACGCTCTTGCGGAAGCGCTGGATCAACCGCAGCATGCGCGCCGACCAGCCGTCGCCGCCGGCGCGCAGGATTTCTCGGATCTTCAACTTGATCGGGTCGACCAGGGCGTTGGCCCGGCGGCGCAGGTCGATGATGATGTCATACAACCGCTGGAACCAGTCCATCTGCAGCAATTTCGGCCGCGTCACGTCGAACAGGAAGGCGGTGACGCCGACGCCGAGGAATTTCGCGAACAGTATCGTCGTGACGGCGCTGAGCCAGTATTCGTGGGTAAGCAAATAGAGTCCCACCAGCTTCAACGGAAACAGCGGAACGACCGGCACGATGAACACGATCAGCGTCATCGCCGGCGACAGCGTGTCGACGCGGTCGGCAAGCCATTGCTTGAACGTGGTGAGCGGAATCAGCGCGACGGCGCGCGCCACGATGGGTTCGAGATGATCCCACAGCCAGGCTTCGATCAGAAAGATGATCGCGAAGAAAACCCAAAGCGGCTGGAGCAGGCGGCGCATCATTCAGGCTCGTCCCCCATCCGGCTACCAGCCGAATGACACCTACATATGGATCGCTCGCTTGCCGACTGCAAGCGCGGCCTCCTTGATGGCCTCCGAGCGCGTCGGATGGGCATGGCAGGTGCGGGCGAGATCCTCCGCCGAGCCGCCGAATTCCATCAATACCGCAGCCTCGTGAATCATTTCACCGGCTTCGCGGCCGACGATATGGACGCCCAGCACGCGATCGGTTTTCGCATCTGCGAGAACCTTCACGAACCCCTCCGTGGTCTGGTTGACCTTGGAGCGGCCATTGGCGGTAAACGGAAATTTGCCGACCGTATAAGCCACGCCGGCCTGCTTCAATTCCTCCTCGGTCTTGCCGACGGCGGAGACCTCGGGCGTGGTATACACCACACCAGGGATGACATCGTAGTTCACGTGCCCGGCCTGGCCGGCCAGGATCTCGGCACAGGCAACGCCTTCATCCTCGGCCTTGTGCGCCAGCATCGGCCCGGCCACCACGTCGCCGATGGCATAGACGCCCTTCACGCTGGTGGCGAAATGCGCATCGATCTGCACCCGCCCGCGGTTGTCGAGGGCGACGCCGGCTTCCTTGAGGCCGAGACCGTCGGTGTAGGGGACGCGGCCGATACAGACCAGCACCACGTCGGCTTCGAGGAATTCCGCCTTGCCACCGGCCGCCGGCTCGACCTGCGCCTTCAGCGTCGGGCCTGAGGTATCGATGCCGGTGACCTTGGCGCCGAGCTTGAACGCAAAGCCCTGCTTTTCGAGCATGCGCTGAAACTGCTTGGCCACCTCGCCATCCATACCGGGCAGGATGCGGTCAAGGAATTCCACCACGGTGACCTTGGCGCCGAGCCGGTGCCAGACCGAGCCGAGCTCGAGCCCGATCACGCCGGCACCGACGATCAGCAGGCTTGCCGGCACGCGCTCCAGCGACAGCGCCCCGGTGGACGACACGATGCGCTTCTCGTCGATCTCGATGCCCTTCAGCCGCGCGATGTCGGAACCCGAAGCGATCACGATATTCTTGGTCTCCACCGTCTGGGTCTTGCCGTCGCCGCCGGTGACCTCGACCTTGCCGGTGCCGAGCACCTTGCCCCTGCCGCCGATGACGTCGATCTTGTTCTTCTTCATCAGGAACTCGACGCCCTTGACGTTGCCGTCGATGCCCTGCTGCTTGAAATTCATCATCGACGGCAGGTCGAGCTTCGGCGCCGGAACGCTGACGCCCATCCTGGCGAAGGAATGCCCGGCCTCCTCGAACATTTCAGACGCATGGAGCAGCGCCTTCGACGGCATGCAGCCGACGTTGAGGCAGGTGCCGCCCAGCGTTGCGTTTTTTTCGACCACGGCGACCTTCATGCCGAGTTGCGCGGCACGGATCGCGCAGACGTAACCACCGGGACCGGTGCCAATGACGACGAGATCGTAAGATGCCATGATGAGGTCCTGTAGCTGATGGCTATGCGAAGTGTTAGCGCCCGCCGGTCACATCGAGGATGGTGCTGGTCACGTAGGAGGCCTGGTCCGACATCAGCCAGACGATGGCGTTGGCGACTTCCTCGGCGGTGCCGACGCGCTTCATCGGCACCGTGCCGGCGAGCCGGTGATGACGATCCGGTTCGCCGCCGGAGGCGTGGATCTCGGTATCGATCAGCCCCGGCCGGACCGCGGCAACGCGGATGCCTTCGGCGGCGACTTCGTGTCCGAGCCCGATGGTGAAGGAATTGATCGCGCCTTTCGAGGCCGCGTAGTCGACATAGGTGTTGGGCGAACCGAGTTTCGCCGCCACCGACGACAGGTTGACGATGACGCCGCCGTTGCCGCCATGGCGGGTCGACATCCGCTTCACCGCCTCGCGCGCGCACAGCATGCTGCCGGTGACGTTGACCGCCATCATGCGCGCAATGCGCGCCGCGGACATGTCCTCCACCCGCGAGGTCATGCCGACAATGCCGGCATTGTTGACCAGCGCGCCCAGCGTTCCAAAGGCGTCGGCCGCCTTGAACAGCGCCAGGATGTCGGCTTCCTCGCCGACGTCGCATTTCACCGCGATGGCCTTGCCGCCCGCGGCCCCGATGGCGGCGACGACCGCATTGGCCGCAACTTCGTTGCTGGCATAGCCGATGCAGACCCGAAACCCGCGCGCCGCCGCGGCGATCGCCGTGGCGCGGCCGATGCCTCGGCTGCCCCCGGTGATGATTGCAACCCTGTCCATCAAACCCCCATCGCGCGCTGAAAACTATTCCAAGGCCGGCAGCCGCTACAGATCCAGCACCAGCCGCGCCGGGTCTTCCAGGCTTTCCTTGACGCGCACCAGGAACGTCACCGCTTCCTTGCCGTCGATGACGCGGTGATCGTAGGACAGCGCCAGATACATCATCGGCCGGATCTCGACCTTGCCGCCGATCGCCACCGGGCGATCCTGGATCTTGTGCATGCCGAGAATGCCGGACTGCGGTGCGTTGAGGATCGGCGTCGACATCAGCGAGCCATAGATGCCGCCGTTGGTGATGGTGAAGGTGCCGCCCTGCATTTCGTCGATCTTGAGCTGGCCGTCGCGGGCGCGGCGGCCGTAATCGGCGATGCTCTTCTCGATTTCAGCGATCGACTTGTGGTCGCAGTCGCGCACCACCGGCACCACCAGGCCCTTGTCGGTGCCGACGGCGACGCCGATGTGGTAATAATTCTTGTAGATCAGGTCGGTGCCGTCGATCTCCGCATTGGCCGCCGGGATGTCCTTGAGCGCCTGCACGCAGGCCTTGGTGAAGAAGCCCATGAAGCCGAGCTTCGAGCCGTGCTTCTTCTCGAACACGTCCTTGTACTGCGCCCGCATCGCCATGATGTGGCTCATGTCGACCTCGTTGAAGGTCGTCAGCATGGCGGCGGTGTTCTGCACGTCCTTCAGGCGTCGCGCGATGGTCTGGCGCAGCCGCGTCATCTTGACCCGCTCTTCGCGCGCGGCATCGTCGGCGGGCGACGGCGCCCGTACCTGGACATTGGCGGCCGGCTGATTGACCGGCGTCGGCGCCGAGGCGGCCTTTTCGATGGCGGCGAGCATGTCGCCCTTGGTGACGCGGCCGTCCTTGCCCGAACCGGGGACCGTGGAGGCATCGATGCCGCTCTCGGCGGAAATCTTGCGCACCGACGGCGCCAGCGGCGCATCGGAGGGCGGCGCCTTGGCGGCGACCGGCGCAGGCGCGGCCGGCGCGGGTTTCGGCGCTTCCCTGGGTGCGGCAGCGGGTGCGGGCTTGGCGGCGACGGTGCCGTCCGAGATCTGGCCCAGCAAGGCGCCGACCGCGACGGTCTCGCCATCCTTGGCGACGATCTCGCCGAGCGTGCCGGCCGAGGGCGCCGGGACTTCGATGGTGACCTTGTCGGTCTCGAGTTCGACCAGCGGCTCGTCGACCGCGACCGCGTCGCCGGCCTTCTTGAACCAGCGGCCGATGGTGGCTTCGGTGACGGACTCGCCGAGCGTCGGAACGCGAATTTCAGTCATGGTTTCTTCCCTCAGGGGTCCCTGGAGCGGCTGGGGCGATGGCCCGGCGATGATCCAGTAAGTCGGTAAAGGTCGGTGATGAAAATGTCGGCGCGTCCCACCGGATGTCCCGCCAATGCGGGGCATCCGGTGATTTCAGCAGTCGCTATTTCTTGGAGCATGATCTTATCCGAAAACCGGTATCCACTTTTCGGCATCATGCTCTAGTTCAGCGCCTCATCCAGCAGCGCCTTGAGCTGTGCCAGATGCTTCGACATCAGCCCGGTGGCGGTGGCCGCCGAGGCCGCGCGTCCGGCATAGCGCGGGCGCTTGCTCGGGGCGTTGATCTGGTTGAGCACCCATTCGAGATACGGCTCGATGAAATGCCAGGCCCCCATGTTGCGGGGCTCTTCCTGGCACCAGACCACTTCCGCGCCCTTGAAGCGCGACAGTTCCTGCACCAGCGCCTTGAGCGGCACCGGATAGAGCTGCTCGACCCGCATCAGGTAGATGTTGTCGATGCCGCGCTTCTCGCGCTCCTCGTAGAGATCGTAATAGACCTTGCCCGAGCACAGCACGACGCGGCGAATCTTGTCGTCCGCAACCAGCTTGATCTTTTCATCGGGCAGCATCGCCGCGTCATCGTACAACAGGCGATGGAAGGTGGTGTTGTCGCCGAGTTCGTCGAGCCGCGACACCGCGCGTTTGTGGCGCAGCAGCGACTTCGGCGTCATCAGGATCAGGGGTTTGCGGATCTCGCGCTTGAGCTGGCGCCGCAGCACGTGGAAGAAATTGGCCGGCGTGCTGGCGTAGACCACCTGCATGTTGTCTTCGGCGCACATTTGCAGGTAGCGCTCGAGCCGCGCCGACGAATGCTCCGGACCCTGCCCCTCGTAGCCGTGCGGCAGCATGCAGACGAGGCCCGACATGCGCAGCCATTTGCGTTCGCCCGACGAGATGAACTGGTCGAACAGCACCTGGGCGCCGTTGGCGAAGTCGCCGAACTGGGCCTCCCAGATGGTCAGCGCGTTCGGCTCCGCCAGCGAGTAGCCGTATTCGAAGCCGAGCACGGCTTCTTCCGACAACAGCGAGTTGATGACCTCGTAATGGCCCTGGTCGCCGCCGAGATGGTTGTACGGCGTGTAACGGCTTTCGTCTTCCTGGTCGATCAGCACCGAATGCCGTTGCGAGAAGGTGCCGCGCTCCGAGTCCTGGCCGGACAGCCGGACATGATGACCCTCCTGCAGCAGCGTGCAGAACGCCAGCCCCTCGCCGGTCGCCCAGTCGATGCCGACGCCGTTCTCGATGGCCTTGGCGCGGTTTTCCAGGAAGCGCTGGATGGTACGATGAACCCGGAACCCGTCGGGAACCCTGGTGATCTTGCGGCCGATCTCCTTCAGCACGGCGACATCGACACCGGTGACGCCGCGGCGCGGATCCTCTTCCTGGTCGGCGGACTTGAACCCGGCCCACTTGCCGTCGAGCCAGTCGGCCTTGTTGGGCTTGTAGCCCGAACCGGCCTCGAGTTCGGCATCGAGCCGCGCCCGCCAGTCGGCCTTGGCCTTCTCGACCTCGCCCTCGGTCATCACGCCTTCGGCAATCAGCCGCTTGGAATAGATCTCCAGCGTCGAGGGGTGGACAGCAATCTTCTTGTACATCACCGGCTGGGTGAACGCCGGCTCGTCGCCCTCGTTGTGGCCGTGGCGGCGATAGCAGAACATGTCGATCACGACCGGCTTGTGGAATTTCTGCCGGAATTCGATCGCGACCTTGGCGGCGAACACCACCGCCTCCGGGTCGTCGCCGTTGACGTGGAAGATCGGCGCGTCGATCATCTTGGCGACGTCGGACGGATAGGGCGAGGAGCGCGAATAGCGCGGATAGGTGGTGAAGCCGATCTGGTTGTTGACGATGAAGTGCAGCGAACCGCCGGTGCGGTAGCCCTTCAGGTCGGACAGGCCGAAGCATTCCGCCACCACGCCCTGTCCGGCGAACGCGGCATCGCCGTGCATCAACAGCGGCAGCACCGAGATGCGCTGGTCCGGCGGATCGCCGTGCTGGTCCTGCTTGGCGCGGACCTTGCCGAGCACCACCGGATCGACGATCTCCAGATGCGAGGGATTGGCGGTCAGCGACAGATGGATCCGGTTGTTGTCGAACTCGCGGTCCGACGACGCGCCGAGATGATACTTGACGTCGCCCGAGCCTTCGACCGCATCCGGGTTGGCGGAACCGCCCTTGAATTCGTGAAACAGCGCGCGGTGCGGCTTGCCCATCACCTGAGTCAGCACGTTGAGGCGGCCGCGATGCGGCATGCCGACGACGATCTCCTTGACCCCGAGATTGCCGCCACGCTTGATGATCTGCTCGAGCGCGGGGATCAGCGATTCAGCGCCGTCGAGGCCGAACCGCTTGGTGCCGGTGAACTTGAGATCGCAGAATTTTTCGAAACCCTCGGCCTCGACCAGCTTCATCAGGATCGCGCGACGGCCCTCGCGGGTGAAACTGATTTCCTTGTCCGGGCCCTCGATGCGCTCCTGGATCCAGGATTTCTGCGCGGCATTGGTGATGTGCATGAACTCGACGCCGAGAGTCTGGCAGTAGGTCCGTTCGCAGATCGCGACGATCTCGCGCAAGCTGGCGTATTCGAGGCCGAGCACGTGATCGAGGAAGATCTTGCGCTCGAAGTCGCCTTCGACGAATCCGTAGGAGCGCGGATCGAGTTCCTCGCGATCGCGCGGCGCCTCAATGCCGAGCGGATCGAGCTTGGCGTGGAAATGCCCGCGCATGCGGTAGGCCCGGATCAGCATCAGGGCGCGAACCGAATCCCGGGTCGCCTGGTGGACGTCGGCCGCCGACGACGGGGCGGCTTTGGCCGACGCCTTGGTCTCGGCCTGCGCCCTGGCGGCAAGCTTGGTGCCGATCACCTTCTCGACCTGGGCCCAGTTGCCGTCGAGCGCCGACGTCAGGTCGTCGCTGGGGGTCAGCGGCCAGTTCGGTTTGCTCCAGGACGGCCCCGCCGCGTTCTTCTGGACGTCGCCGGGCGGGTCCTTCAGGCTCTTGAAGAACTCCTGCCATTCCGGATCCACGGAGGCCGAGTTGGTTTCGTAGCGGGCGTAGAGCTCGTCAATATAGGTGGCGTTGGCGCCCTGCAGGAACGAGGAGAGGGCAAATGCGGCATTCGCGTCCTGGCGAGACATGATTGCGTCCTAAAGAATGGCGTCCGGATGACTGTAATCGTTGGGGAATTGGCGTTCTGGGCCGATCCAACCTCTCCGATCAGCCCGATCGGCAAGCTTTACCTTATTTAAGGTGAACTTGCCCGCCGAAAAGACCCAAGAACTGATTATGCTTTCAATTTTTCCACAAGGGTCTTTCCGAGCCGCGCCGGGGACGGCGAGACGGAAATGCCGGCCGCTTGCATCGCAGCAGTCTTCGATGCTGCATCGCCCTTGCCGCCGGAAATGATCGCGCCGGCATGACCCATGCGGCGTCCGGGGGGTGCGGTGACGCCGGCGATGAAACCGACCATCGGCTTGGTGCGGCCACGCTTGGCCTCGTCGATCAGGAACTGCGCAGCGTCTTCCTCGGCGGATCCGCCGATTTCACCGATCATCACAATCGAGTGGGTTTTCGGGTCGGCCAGAAACATCTCCAGCACGTCGATGAATTCGGTGCCCTTGACCGGATCGCCGCCGATGCCGACCGCGGTGGTCTGGCCGAGGCCTTCCTGGGTGGTCTGGAACACGGCTTCATAGGTCAGCGTGCCGGAACGCGAGACGATCCCGACATTGCCGGGCTTGAAGATATTCGCCGGCATGATGCCGATCTTGCATTCGCCCGCGGTCATCACGCCCGGGCAGTTCGGCCCGATCAGCCGCGACTTCGATCCGGACAGCGAGCGCTTGACCCGCACCATGTCGAGCACCGGGATGCCTTCGGTGATGCAGACGATCAGCGGCATCTCCGCGTCGATGGCTTCACAGATCGCGTCCGCGGCACCCGGCGGCGGCACATAGATCACGCTGGCGTCGGCGCCGGTCTTCTCGCGCGCCTCCTGCACCGTGTCGAACACCGGCAGGCCGAGATGGGTCGAACCGCCTTTGCCGGGCGAAGTACCGCCGACCATTCTGGTGCCGTAGGCGATTGCGGCTTCGGAGTGAAAGGTGCCGTTCTTGCCAGTAAAGCCCTGGCAGATGACTTTGGTATTCTTGTCGATCAGGACGGACATGGTTGGGATGCTTTCGCGAGACGATCTGTGAAGGGTTAGTGGACGCGCCGATAGACGCCGGTGAGCACGTCGGCCCACCCTTCCGCGTCGGGCGAAAACTGGATTTTCATGGTGTAATTGTCATTGTCGACGACTTCGTAGACATGGCGTGCATTGCCGCGCAGCGAGCCGCGCACCAGCACCAGCGTCTTGCCGGTCCAACCGCCGGAGGCCGGCGACGGCGGGTAGTAGCCGAGCGAATCGTGCCAGAACAATTTATAAAGCCGGTCCTCGCGGTCATAGGTGAAGACGCCGTGGCTGGCGAAGGTTTCCTTGCCGTCGCGGGTCTGGCGGCTGTCCTGGATCAGATAGAAGCCGTTGAGGTCGATCCGCGCCATCACATGGGCGGCGGCGGGACCGCCCGCGGTCCATCGCGACGGATACACCATCTCCTCGCCGGTCCACTCGCCGGCGAATACGGCAAGCCTGCGGTGCTCCTCCAGCGGGCTCGGTGCGGCGAGATGATCCCCGGGCATCGCTCTAGCCCTTCACGGCCTTGACGATCTTCTGCGCAGCGTCGTCGAGATCGTCGGCCGGCAGCACGTTCAGCCCGCTTTCCCGGATGATCTTCTTGCCGGCGTCGACATTGGTGCCTTCGAGACGTACCACCAGCGGCACCGTGAGCCCGACTTCCTTGACCGCGGCGACGACGCCCTCGGCGATGATGTCGCATTTCATGATGCCGCCGAAGATATTGATCAGGATGCCCTTCACGTTGGGATCGGCGGTAATGATCTTGAACGCCGCGGTCACCTTCTCCTTGTTGGCGCCGCCGCCGACGTCGAGGAAGTTGGCCGGCGCCATGCCATAGAGCTTGATGATGTCCATGGTCGCCATGGCAAGCCCGGCGCCGTTGACCATGCAGCCGATGGTGCCGTCGAGCGTGATGTAGTTCAGATCGTATTTCGACGCCTCGATTTCCTTGGCGTCTTCCTCGGTCTCGTCGCGCAGCGCCAGCATGTCGGGGTGGCGGAACAGCGCATTGCCGTCGAACGCCATCTTGGCGTCGAGACAGCGCAGTTCACCGCCCTTGGTCACCACCAGCGGGTTGACCTCGAGCATCTCCATGTCCTTGGCGACGAACGCGGTATAGAGCTGCGTCACCAGCTTTTCCGCCTGTTTGGCGAGATCGCCGGAAAGCCCCAGCGCCTTGGCGACGGTGCGGCCATGATGTCCCATGATGCCGGTGGCCGGGTCGACCGAGAAGCTGACGATCTTCTCGGGGGTGGAGTGGGCGACATCCTCGATGTTCATGCCCCCTTCGGTGGAGACCACGAACGAGATCTTCGACGACTCGCGGTCGACCAACAGCGACAGGTAGAATTCCTTGGCGATGTCGGCGCCTTCCTCGATGTAGAGGCGGTTGACCTGCTTGCCGTGGGCGCCGGTCTGCACCGTCACCAGGGTCGCGCCCAGCATCTGTCCGGCGAATTGCTTGACCTCGTCGATGGATTTGGCGAGGCGCACGCCGCCCTTGTCGCCGGCCGAGGCTTCCTTGAACTTGCCCTTGCCGCGGCCGCCGGCATGGATCTGGCTCTTCACCACCCAGACCGGACCACCAAGCTGCTTCGCCGCCGCTTCGGCCTCGGCCGCCTTGAACACCGGCACGCCGCGCGAAACCGGCACGCCGAACTCGCGAAGCACCGCCTTGGCCTGATATTCGTGAATATTCATTCTGACGTCCCCGAAGCCCCAACTCGCCTGACGCGGATGATGTTTTTGAGCGCGCGTCAGCGCCCGAGCAGGTCCGGCGCGATCTTCTTGCAGGCCTCGACCAGGCCCTGCACGGCGCCGACCGACTTGTCGAAGGCTTCGCGGTCCTTGCCGGCGAGCTCGATCTCGACGACGCGTTCGACGCCCTTCGAGCCGATCACCACCGGCACGCCGACATACATGTCTTTCACGCCGTATTCGCCGTTGAGATAGGCGGCGCACGGCAGCACCCGCTTCTTGTCGCGCAGGTAGCTCTCGGCCATCGCAATCGCGGAGGCCGCCGGGGCGTAGAAAGCCGAGCCGGTCTTCAGCAGGTTGACGATTTCGGCGCCACCGTTGCGGGTGCGGTCGACAATTTCGTCGAGCCGGGCCTGCGAGGTCCAGCCCATCTTGACCAGATCGGGCAGCGGGATGCCGGCCACGGTGGAATATTTCACCAGCGGCACCATGGTGTCGCCATGGCCGCCGAGCACGAAGGCGGTGACGTCTTCCACCGAGACGTTGAACTCATCGGCCAGGAAAAACCGGAAGCGCGACGAATCCAGCACGCCGGCCATGCCGACCACCTTCTTGTGCGGCATGTTGGACGCCTTCTGCAGTGCCCACACCATGGCGTCGAGCGGGTTGGTGATGCAGATGACGAAGGCGTCGGGGGCGTATTTCTTGATGCCGGCGCCGACCTGCTCCATCACCTTGAGGTTGATGCTCAGCAGGTCGTCGCGGCTCATGCCGGGCTTGCGCGGCACGCCGGCGGTGACGATGCAGACCTTGGCGTTGTCGAGCGCCTCGTAGGAATTGGCGCCGGTAAACTGCGCGTCGAACCCGTCCACGGGGGACGACTGCGCGATATCCAGCGATTTTCCCTGCGGCACGCCTTCGGCGATGTCGAACATCACCACGTCACCCAGCTCTTTCAGGCCGATCAGGTGAGCCAGCGTTCCGCCGATCTGACCGGAGCCAATCAATGCAATCTTGTCGCGCGCCATGGGAAATCTGTCCTTTGAGCCCGAAGGAGGAGGGTGAAACCTGCTGACTGGCTGGTTATCCCTTTCGACGGAACCGTTCAAGTCGCGGCCCGCCCAATTGTTGACCAATCATCGCCGCCTGGATTCTCAAGCCACCGGTCCGCGCGGCACGCTTCAGGTTTCAACCAGTCCGGTGCTGGAACCCGACGCGGTGGAATCGCGGCGGCCATGGGGCAGCGCGAGGTAGGATTCCGAACTCATTTCGATCAGCCGGGAGGCAGTGCGCTTGAATTCGTTCGCCTCATAGCCCTCGGTAGCGCGATAGAGCGTCAGCGGATCGGCCTCGGCCGAGGCCATCAGTTTCACGGCATTGTCGTACAGCGTATCGATCAGCGCGATGAACCGCTTGGCGGCGTTGCGTTCGGCATAGTCCATCACCGGAATGTGGTCGATCATGATGGTGTGATAGTCATGGGCGAGCCGCAGGTAGTCCGATGCGGCAAGCGGCCGTTCGCACAGATCCGCGAACGAGAACCGGGCGACGCCATGGGCTGAGCGCGGCACATGCAGGCGGCGGCCCTTGATCGAAATGTCGCGCGGCTTGCCGCGCGCATTGCCGGTCATCCGCGCCCAGGCCTTGTCGAGGGCGGCATCGGCCTGTTGGTCGGCCGGAACCAGCCACATCTTGACCCCGGTCAGTTTTTCCAGCCGGAAATCGGTGCGGGCGTCGAGACGCAGCACGTCCATGCGCGCCTCGATTTCGGCGATGAACGGCAGGAACAAGGCCCGGTTGAGTCCATCCTTGTAGAGATCCTGCGGCGCGACATTGGAGGTCGCCACCACCACCGTGCCGAGTTCGAACAGCCGTGAAAACAACCGCCCCAGGATCATCGCGTCGGCGATGTCGGTGACGTGAAATTCGTCGAAGCACAGCAGCCACGCCTCGTCGAAAATCGAAGCTGCGGTCAGCGCCACCACATCGCCGTCGGCGATTTCGCCGCGGGCGATATTCTGGCGAAAGGCGTAGATCCGCTCGTGCACCCCGGCCATGAATTCGTGGAAATGGGTGCGGCGCTTGTGGATGACCGGGCTGTGCTGGAAAAACAGGTCCATCAGCATGGTCTTGCCGCGCCCGACTTCGCCGTAGACATAGAGCCCGCGCGGCGGTCCCCCGTTCTTGTCGGCGAACAGCCGGCCGAGGAAGCCCTGTTTACGCACCGGCTTGTAGTTGGCGAGCCGCGCTTCGAGGTCGCTGAAGGCCGCGACCGCCGCCGCCTGGGCGGGATCGGCCTCGATCGCGCCGCCGGCGACGAGCTCCCGATAGTGGTCGCGAAACGAGGACGGCGAGGCGGTCAGCATGTTGTGTTAACGGCCCCAGCGAGGCAGAAAATGCAAGCCGTGAATTTGTTCACGCGCCGGCCTCTACACCGGCAGGCCATGGTTCTGCGCCAGAGTTTTCAGCGAGGTTTGCGGCCGCGCGCCGATATGCTGGATCACTTCGGCGGCCGCCAGAGCGCCGAGCTTGCCGGCGTTCTCAAAGCCGGCGCCGCGCACCAGCCCGAACATGAAGCCCGCGGCGAACAGATCGCCGGCGCCGGTCGTGTCCACCATCTTGTCGATCGGAAAGGCCGGAACCGCGGTGATCTTGTCGCCGGCCGCGACCACGCAGCCCTGCTCGCTGCGGGTGACGACGCCGAGCTTGACGTCTTTGGCGAGTTGCTTGAGCGCTGTATCGAAATCGGAGGTCTGGTACAGCGAATGCAGTTCGGCCTCGTTGGCGAAGATCAGGTCGACGGTGCCTGATCGCATCAACTCGATAAACTCGCCGCGGTAGCGGTCGACGCAAAACGAATCCGACAGCGTCAGCGCCACCTGGCGGCCGGCGTCGTGGGCGATTTTCGAAGCCTTCAGGAACGCCTCCTTGGCGCTCTTCGGATCCCACAGATAGCCTTCGAGATAGACCATCGCCGAGGCGGCAACCTGCGCCGGATCGATGTCATCGGGCGTCAGCTCCTGCGCCGCGCCGAGATAGGTGTTCATGGTGCGCTCGCCGTCGGGCGTCACCAGGATATAGGAACAGCCGGTGGCCGGCCCCTGCGACGCCGCCGGGGTCTCGAACGCGACACCTGCGGCGCGGATATCGTGGCTGTATAGCCGGCCGATCTGGTCGTCCTTGACTTTGCCGACAAAGGCTGCGCGGGCGCCGAGATTGGCGATGCCGACGATGGTATTGGCGGCGGAGCCGCCGGACATTTCCACTGCCGGACCCATGGCCTCGTAGATCGCCAGCGCGCGCGCCTCGTCGATCAGCGCCATGCCGCCCTTGGTCATCTGATGCTGGGCCAGGAAGCTTTCGTCGGTCTGCACCAGGACGTCGAAAATCGCATTGCCGACACCGAGAACGTCGTATTTCGCTGAAGTCATCCGATAAATCCCGTTGCGGCCGTGGCGATGGTGCGCCAAATCCGATTTGAACCGACTTTAAAGGCAAACCCGCCAAGCGTGCTGCGGCCTATCACGATCAACCGCGCACCGGCAAGCCGCGCAGATACCGATGGCATCATGATCCGCTCGATCCTTACCGTTTTCACCGGCACGCTGGCCTCGCGGCTCATGGGATTTGTCCGCGACGCCATGGTGGCGACCCTGCTCGGCACGGGGCCAGTCGCCGATGCATTCCTGGTGGCGTTTCAACTGGTCAATGTGGTGCGGCGGCTGCTCAGCG
Source organism: uncultured Alphaproteobacteria bacterium (assembly GCA_963710235.1). Classification (GTDB taxonomy): domain Bacteria; phylum Pseudomonadota; class Alphaproteobacteria; order Rhizobiales; family Xanthobacteraceae; genus Bradyrhizobium. The sequence goes on along the minus strand of CAVPZI010000002.1, from coordinate 1,205,555 downwards.
AGGGCGCCTTGAATGCCGCGCTGGTGCCGGCCTGGGTGCGGGTGCGCGACAGCGAGGGCGCCGATGCGGCCGCGGCGTTTGCCGGACGCGTCCTCGGCAGTATCAGCGTGGCGCTGATTGCCGTGTCCGTCATCCTCGGCCTCGCGATGCCGCTGGTCATTGCCGTCCTGGCGCCGGGCTTTGCCGGCCACGGGACACTGCAGCTCGCGGTCGATAACGCCCGGCTGATGCTGCCCTATCTCGCCTTCGCCGGCCCGGTCACGGTGATGATGGGACTGCTGAACGCGCAACAGCGTTTTGCCCTGACCGCGTTTTCGCCGCTGCTGTTCAACCTCGTGCTGATCGTTGTGATGACGGCGCTGCTGGTTCGGCCCATCGGCGCCTCCGAGGCCGGGCTGTTGCTGTCGGGTGCGGTCGGCATCGCCGGCCTGATGCAACTGCTTGTTCTGGTGCTGCGCCGGGGCGGCCGCCTGGCGACGCCGCTGCGCATGGCGTTCGACGCGGAAATGCGCGGCTTTGCCGGCAAGGCGATCCCGGGCATGGTGGCCAATTCCGCCCCGCAATTGCTGATGGTGGCCGCCGCCATTGTCGCCTCGACATCGCCTTCGGCGGTATCGTGGCTGTATTTTGCCAACCGCCTGATCGAACTGCCGCTCGGCATGGTCGGCGTCGCCATCGGCAGCGTGCTGATGCCGGAATTGACCCGCGCGGTACGCGGCACCGATCCGGCCGCCGTCGTCACCGCGCAGTCGCACGGCCTCGAGCTTTCGATCGGCCTTGCGTTACCCGCCACGCTCGGCCTGGTGGTGCTGAGCCGGCCGATCGTGCAGCTGTTGTTCGAACACGGCGCCTTCACCGCCGCCGACACCACGGCGACGGCGCAGGCGCTGGCGCTGCTTTCCCTTGGCCTGCCCGCCCATGTCCTGGTCAAGGCGCTGGCGCCTGCGTTCTTCGCCCGCGACGACACCCGCACACCGATGCTCGCGACCCTGGCCGGCCTTGCCGTCGCGGTGGTGGCGGCGCAGCTGCTGCAAGCCCCGTTTGGCGCAGCCGGTATCGCGGCCAGCATCGCGCTTGCCGCCTCAAGCTGCGCCGGCGTGCTGATCGCGCGCGGCGCCATGACATTCGGAATTTCCATCGACGATGAAGCGCGCCGGCGGCTGCCACGGATCGTCGTCGCGGCGCTGACGATGGGTGCCCTGCTGTGGCTGACAGCACCTTTGGTGCTGTCGTTTGCAGCGGACGCCCCCGGCCTGGCACGGGCCGCGGGCCTCGGCGTCCTGATCGCCGGCGGGCTCGTCATCTATGCCTTGCTTCTGACGCTGTTCGGCGTGATCGACCCGACCCGGCTGCGCCAGATCAAGCCCTGACGGCCCGCGACTTGCGCGCCTTGTGCCCACGTGGCAATGGACGGCGCAGAGCGCCGGTCGGCAACGTAAGGCGCACCGCAACACCCCCTTGGGAATACGGCTATGGCGATCATCGAACGGGTCTTTTCAGGAGTCCAGCCGACGGGCAACCTGCACCTCGGCAACTACCTCGGCGCCATCGTCAATTTCGTGAAGCTGCAGGCCAACTACTCCTGCCTCTATTGCGTGGTCGATCTGCATGCCATCACCGTTCCGATGGCGGTGTGGGGCGGCCCGGACGAACTGCGCCGCAACACCCGCGAGGTCACCGCGGCGTTCATCGCCAGCGGCATCGATCCGAACAAGCACATCATCTTCAACCAGAGCCAGGTTTCGGGACACGCCGAACTCGCCTGGGTGTTCAACTGCGTGGCCCGGCTCGGCTGGCTGAACCGCATGACCCAGTTCAAGGAGAAGGCCGGCAAGGACCGCGAGAACGCCTCGATTGGCCTCTACGACTATCCGGTGCTGATGGCGTCGGATATCCTGGTCTATCGCGCCACCCATGTGCCGGTTGGCGAAGACCAGAAGCAGCACCTGGAGCTGTCGCGCGACATCGCCCAGAAATTCAACAACGACTTTGCCGAGTCGATCACAGCCCAGGGTCATGGCGACAGGTTTTTCCCGCTGCCGGAACCGGTCATCACCGGACCGGCGACGCGGGTGATGTCGCTGCGCGACGGCACCAAGAAGATGTCGAAGTCTGACGCGTCAGACTATTCGCGCATCAACCTCACCGACGATGCCGACGCCATCGCGCAAAAGATCCGCAAGGCCAAGACCGATCCCGAGCCGTTGCCGTCGGAAGAAAAAGGCCTCGAGCCGCGCCCGGAAGCCGATAACCTGGTCGGCATCTATGCGGCGTTGTCGGGCCGGCCGAAATCCGAGGTGCTGAGCGAATTCGGCGGCGCGCAGTTTTCCGGCTTCAAGTCCAACCTGGTCGATCTCGCGGTAGCAAAACTTTCGCCGATCGCCGCCGAGATGAAACGCCTGACCGCGGACCAGGCCTATGTCGATCAGGTCCTGATCGACGGCGCCGACCGCGCCCGCGCCATCGCCGACGAAACCATGAGGTCGGTGAAGGACATCGTCGGCTTCATTCACAAGCGGTAGTTTCGCAATACCTTCGCCGCCACGACCGGTGCCGCGACGCGTGGTGCTTGTCGAATCCGGCTGTGCCATGGCAGCATGACCCATCTGGCGCGCACAGGCGCGTTCTTGCATCGGAACAGGCATGGGCACCCAGCGGCGAAGCTACGAGAGCGGCCACAAGCCGAAATGTCTGGTCATCGTCGACGAGACCGCCGAATGGGATCGCGCGGTCTATTACGCCAGCCGCTGGGCGGTGCGGGTCGGCGGCGGCGTGGTGATGCTGCGGGTGATCGAGACCGAGGACCAGAACCAGCAATGGCTGGGGGTCGCCGACATCATGCGCGCCGAAGCCGAGGAGGCCGCCAATGCCGCGCTCGACCGCGCCGCCGGCCGCGCCAACGGCATTGCCGCCATTACCCCGGAGCGGGTGATTCGCGAAGGTGACACCACCGAGCAGATCCTCGACGTGATCGACCAGGACGTCGACATTGCCAAGCTGGTGCTGGCGGCCAATGACGGCCCGGAGGGCCCCGGTCCGATCATCGCCGTGATGGCCAAGCTGGTGGGTTCATTCCCGATTCCGGTGACCATCGTGCCCGGCAGCCTGACCGACGAGGAGATCGACGCCCTGTCCTGATACCTGCCCTAATACCAGCCTTGCGCCAGCTTGATCGTGCGTTCGGGATCGCCATCTGGTAAGGGACAGCCACGCGCCGGCCTTGAACCGGTGACGCAGGAGAAGATCATGTTCATCCAGACCGAAGCGACCCCCAATCCCGCTACCTTGAAGTTCCTGCCCGGCCGCACCGTGCTCGACAGCGGCACCATGGAATTTGTCAACCGCGAGGCCGCCGCGCGCTCGCCGCTCGCCGAAAAGCTGTTCAGCGTGCCCGGCGTCACCAGCGTGTTTTACGGCTCGGATTTCGTCACTGTGACCAAGGACGACAGCGACTGGCAGCATCTGAAGCCGGCGATCCTCGGCGCCATCATGGAACACTACATGTCCGGCGGCCCCTTGCTGGCGGATGGCAGCGTCGATGGCGATCAAGCCTCCGATGGCGACGAATTCTTCGACGAGGCCGATGCCGAGACGGTGGAGACCATCAAGGACCTGATCGAGACCCGGGTCCGTCCGGCGGTCGCCAGCGACGGCGGCGACATTACTTTCCGCGGCTTCAAGGACGGCATCGTCTATCTCAACATGAAGGGCTCCTGTGCCGGGTGCCCGTCATCCACCGCGACGCTGCAGCACGGCATCCAGAATCTCCTGAGGCACTTCGTGCCGGACGTGGTCGAAGTCAGGCCCATGTAAGCCTGACATGCATGCCCTGACATGCAAGCCTGCCAACTAAAGCTTGCCACGTAAGCACGCCATGCAAGCTGCCGAGATAAGCCACGGCTCGGTGCGAACCGACGTTGCGACAGCCTAGCTTCGTCGGTTGCGGCTGATATAACGGGCGCATGCTGATCCTCGCCATCGACACCGCGCTCGATGCCTGCGCCGCGGGCGTGCTGGACACCGATGCCGGTCGCCTGATCGCGCGGGAATCGCTGCCGATGAAGCGCGGCCACGCCGAGGCCCTGATGCCGCTGATCGCGCGCGTCATGGCCGAATCCGGCGTCCCCTTCAAGGCGCTGGATCGAATAGCCGTGACCACCGGGCCCGGCAGTTTCACCGGTCTGCGCGTCGGGCTGTCGGCGGCGCGCGGCATTGCGCTGGCCGCCGACAAGCCGGTGGTCGGCCTGACCACGCTGACCGCCTACGCCGCAGCTGTCGTGAGCGAGGACGGCGCCAGCCCGATCATTTCCGCGGTCGATGCGCGCCACGATCAGGTTTATTACCAGGTGGTCAGCGGCAACGGCAGTTCGCTGATCCGGCCGCGCGTGGCCCCGGTCGCCGAGGCGCTCGAAGCCGCGCGGCTGGGTGCTCCGCTGCTGGTCGGCAATGCCGCCGGCATCCTTGGCGAACGCTGGCCCGCCGACGCGCCTCAACCCGTGCGGATCGATGCGCAGCCGGCGCCCGATATCGCCTGGGTCGCGTGGCTCGGCGCCGCGGTCGATCCGAACACCGCGCCGGCGAGGCCATATTACCTGCGGGCGCCGGACGCCAAACCGCAAACCGATCGGCTGCACGCGTCATCACGGCAGCCGCAGCGATGATGGCGTGGTTCTCCGGCCTGTTCGGCAGCGCCAGCGCAGTGGTCGAACCCGCCAGCCTGCGTGATGCGCCCCGCCTGGCGCAGCTGCACGGCGCGTCGTTTCACCGCGGCTGGGGCGAGGGTGAATTCGAGGAGATGCTGAGCCAGCGGAACACGCTGGTGCACCGGTTGCGGCTGCGCGCCAGAACCATCGGCTTTGCAGTGTCTCGCATCGCCGCCGACGAGGCCGAAATCCTGTCGATCGCGGTCGCGGAAGCCTATCGCGGCCGCGGCCTGTCGCGGCAATTGCTGCTCACCCATCTCGGACATCTCGCCGGCCGCGGCGTGCGCACCGTGTTCCTCGAAGTCGAGGAAAATAATCAGCCGGCGCGACGGCTGTATGACCGGGCCGGATTTACCGTCGCCGGCCGCCGCGAACGTTACTACCGGGAGGCCGGCGGCCAACAATTGAACGCACTGGTGATGCGCCGCGACTTGTCGTAGGGCGCGCGCGGTGGCAGAACAGGCGCCGGAAGCCATGTGATGACCGCACTGTAATAGCCGCATTGTGATGACCGCCCTGAAATCATCGCCACCGCTCAAGGCCACCGGGATCGAGGCGCGTTGTGCCGCGACCGGAATGCGCATGACCGAGCAGCGCCGGGTGATCGCGCGGGTGCTGGCGGACGCGCTGGATCATCCCGACGTCGAGGAACTGTATCGCCGCTGCGTCGCGGTCGATGACAAGATCTCGATCTCCACGGTGTATCGCACGGTAAAACTGTTCGAGGACGCCGGCATCATTGAGCGGCACGATTTCCGCGAGGGCCGCGCCCGCTACGAGCAGATGCGCGACAGCCATCACGACCACCTGATCAACCTGCGCGACGGCAAGGTGATCGAGTTCACCTCCGAGGAAATCGAGAAGCTGCAGGCCGAGATCGCCCGCAAGCTCGGCTACAAGCTGGTCGATCACCGGCTCGAGCTGTATTGCATTCCGCTGGACGACGACAAGTCCTGAAAGATGCGGAACTTAAGATCGGCGTTCGACCTCGTCATTTTCGATTGCGACGGCGTTCTCGTCGACAGCGAGGTGATCTCGTGCCGCACCCACGCCGAGATGCTGACCTTGCACGGCTATCCGATATCCACCGAAGCGGTGCACGATCGTTTCCTCGGCCGCTCGGCACGCGAGGCGCGCCTCGAGATCGAGCGCGAACTCGGCCGCCGGCTCCCCGACGAACTCGACGTGGCGTTGAAGGCCGAGCTGCATCGAAGCTTCAAGGCGAGCCTGCAGGCCATTCCCGGCATCGCGCAGGCGCTGGCCGGAATTTCGCAGGCCGTCTGCGTCGCCTCGAGCGGCTCGCCGGAACGTATCCGCACCAGCCTGACGCTGGTCGGCCTTTACGATCGCTTCGCGCCCAACCTGTTTTCGGCGCTGCAGGTCGAGAACGGCAAGCCGGCGCCGGACCTGTTCCTGTTCGCGGCGACGCAGATGAAGGTTTCGCCGTCGCGATGCGTGGTGGTCGAGGACAGCGTTCCCGGCGTCCGCGCCGCGCGAGCCGCCGGCATGGCGGTGCTGGGTTTTCACGGCGGCAGCCACTGCCGGCCCACCACCGCCGCGGCACTTGGCGCCGCCGGCGCGGTCTTGAGCTTCGACGACATGCGCCGATTGCCCGACCTGATTAACCGGACCGCGATCGATCCGGTTCCCGCCGACCCTACTTAAGCCATTGAAATAATTTGCTTTCCGCCGAAATACTGGATTTTGCGTGGGTTAGTCTATAATGCAGCGGCGCCGGCACCGTTTCCGGTAAACTCCCAAGAAAACTCGCAAGAAAACTCGCAAGGCTCCATGAATCCGCCGCGCAAGCTGCACATCAAGTCCTATGGCTGTCAGATGAACGTCTACGATGCCCAGCGCATGGTGGACACGCTGGCGGTCGAGGGATTCGTTGAAACGCCGAACGCCGACGACGCCGACCTCGTGATCCTCAATACCTGCCATATCCGGGAAAAGGCTTCCGAAAAGGTCTATTCCGAACTCGGCCGGTTGCGCGTCACCAAGGACGAGGCGGCGCGCGGCGGCCGCAAGATGAACATCGTGGTCGCCGGTTGCGTCGCCCAGGCCGAAGGCAGCGAGATCATCCGCCGCGCGCCCGCGGTCGATGTGGTGGTGGGGCCGCAAAGCTACCATCACCTGCCGCAACTGCTGGCGCGTGCCGAACTCCATGGCCGCGCGCTCGAAACCGAGTTTCCCGTCGAGGACAAGTTCGGCCTGCTGCCGCAGCCCAAACCCGCCGCGATCCGTGCCCGCGGCATATCGTCCTTCGTCACCGTGCAGGAAGGCTGCGACAAGTTCTGCACCTTCTGCGTGGTGCCCTATACCCGCGGCGCCGAGATCTCCCGCCCGGTGGCGCGCATCGCCGACGACGTGCGAAGGCTGGCCGACAACGGCGTGCGCGAGATCACGCTGATCGGACAGAACGTCAACGCCTATCATGGCGAGGGACCCGACGGGCGGCCATGGACGCTCGGCACCTTGCTGCGGCATCTTGCGGAGATTCCCGGCATCGTCCGGCTGCGCTACTCCACCAGCCACCCGCGCGATGTCGATGACACGCTGATCGAGGCGCACCGCGACCTCGAATCGCTGATGCCGTTCGTGCATCTGCCGGTGCAGTCCGGTTCCGACCGGATTTTGATGGCCATGAACCGCAAACACACCGCCGACGATTATCGGCGTGTCATCGACCGGTTTCGCGACGCCCGGCAAGACATTGCATTCTCATCGGATTTCATCGTCGGCTTCCCCGGCGAAAGTGAGGAAGATTTTGCCGCGACCCTCGCTCTCGTCACACAAATCGGATACGCTGGCGCCTATTCGTTCAAGTATTCGCCCCGGCCCGGCACGCCGGCGGCGGACATGCGGGAGATGGTGTCAGCTATCGAGATGGACGAGCGATTGGTGCGGCTTCAGGAATTGATCGACAGCCAGCAGTCGGCCTTCAATGCGGCGACGATTGGCACCACCGTCGATGTGCTGTTCGAACGCGCCGCACGCAATCCCGGCCAGATCGTCGGCCGCACCGCCTATCTGCAGCCCGCGCATGTCATGGCGTCCGAAGCTATCATCGGACAGGTGCTGCCGGTCACCATCGCCAGCCTCGAGCGTTACAGCCTGCTCGGTGCGCTCGCTATTCCCCGGATGCGGCCCGCCCGGCCGGCTGTTTCTCACATCATCACGGGAGCCTGAGCCCTTGGCCAAAAGCGCATCGGATTCGCCTTCGCTCGCCCCCAGCCGTAAACACGACCGCGACCTGCAAAGCCAGCCCGAGACCCAGGTGGTCATCGACTTCGACGACAACCGCGCGGCGTCGGCGCTGGTCGGCCCCTACGGACAGAACCTCGCCCTGATCGAACGCCGGCTCGGCATCGTGGTGGATTCGCGCGGCAACCACATCACGCTGGCGGGATCGCGCGATGCCTGCGATTCGGCGCGCCGGGTGCTCGAGACACTGTACGCCCAGGCGATGCAGGGCCACGATCCGGCGCAGGGCGACGTCGAGGGTGCGATCCGCGCCGTCATCGCCCAGGGCACGCTGTTCGAGTTCGATCCCAAGGCGCCAAAGTCGTCGTTCGAAACCATCAACCTGCGCAAGCGCCCGGTGCGGGCGCGCACCGCGGCGCAGGATTCCTACATCCGCGCGCTGAAACACCATGAGCTGGTGTTCGGTATCGGCCCCGCCGGCACCGGCAAGACCTGGCTCGCGGTGGCGCAGGCGGCGCAGCTGTTCGAGCGCAAGGAAGTCGATCGCATCATCCTGTCGCGCCCCGCGGTCGAGGCCGGTGAGCGTCTCGGCTTCCTGCCCGGCGATCTGCGCGAAAAGGTCGATCCCTACCTGCGCCCGATCTACGACGCGCTGTACGACCTGATGGATTCGCGGATCGTCGAGCGGGCGCTGCAGACCGGCGAAATCGAGATCGCGCCGCTCGCGTTCATGCGCGGCCGCACCCTGACCAACGCCGCCATCATTCTCGATGAGGCGCAAAACACCACCTCGATGCAGATGAAGATGTTCCTGACCAGGCTCGGGGAAAACAGCCGCATGATCATCACCGGCGACCCCAGCCAGGTCGACCTGCCCAACGGCCAGACCTCGGGTCTTGCCGAAGCGGCGCGGCTGCTCGACGGGGTCCCGGGCATCGCCCAGGTGCGATTCACCGGCGAAGACGTGATCAGGCACGAATTGGTGGCGCGCATCGTTGCCGCCTATGAGGGATTGCCGCAGCGGCCGGCAACCAGCAAGCCTTGAGCCACACACCAAACGCCGATCGCGGGCCCTATAAACCGGGACTCGCGCGCGAAAGTTCCGGAACGATGACGGGTTTTTCCTCGAGTTTCTCCCTGCCCGCGACCGAGGTCCTCGTGGTCGCCGACTGCTGGCAGGCCGAACCTGACGCCGAAGCCGTCATCCTCAGCGCCATCGAAGCCGCGGCTTTGAGCGTCGAGGCCGACACCGGCGATGCCGAACTGGCGGTCATGCTGACGGACGATGCGGGAATCCGCACCCTGAACCGGAATTGGCGCGGCATCGACAAGCCGACCAACGTGCTGTCGTTTCCGGCCTTGCAGCCGCCCGGCGGCGTTGAGGCCCAAAAACCCGATCAGGAACTGGTCCCGCGCATGCTTGGCGATATCGCCATCGCCTATGAGACGACGCGCCGCGAGGCCGACGAGGAGCAGAAGCCGTTCAACCACCACCTCAGCCATCTTGCGGTGCATGGCTTTCTTCATCTGGTCGGCTACGACCATGAGAAAGACGGCGAGGCCGAGGTGATGGAAAGCCTGGAGCGCGATATCCTCGGCCAGCTCGGAATTCCGGATCCCTATGCGGATCAGGATCGGGTGCTGTAACGATGCCGGACTCCGACCCTACCCAGGACAACCCGCGCAACACCCGCAACCTGCCGGCGGTGGTGCAGGACGGCGAGGTGATGCGCCCCGCGGCCGAGAACTGGCTCACCCGCGCGATCCGCACCTTGTTCGGATGGAAACCGGGTTCGGTCCGCGACGACCTCCAGGTGGTGCTCGACGCCTCGACGCCGGACGAGACCGGCTTCTCCGCCATCGAGCGCACCATGCTGCGCAACATCCTGGGCCTGCACGAGCGCCGCATCGCCGACGTGATGATCCACCGCGCCGACATCGTCGCGGTCAAGCGCGATATTTCGCTCGGCGAACTGATGAGCCTGTTCGAGAGCGCGGCGCATTCGCGCCTCGTGGTCTATAACGAGACCCTCGACGATCCGGAAGGCATCGTTCACATCCGCGACCTGCTGGCCTTCATGACCTCGAAGGCGCGGACGGCGCCGAGCGGCGCCAAGCGCAAGAAGCCGCTCCCCGCCGGCCTCGACCTGCGCGCGGTCGACCTGGCGCTGCCGCTCGCGGACGCCAACATCATCCGCAAACTGCTCTATGTGCCGCCGTCGATGCGGGCGATCGACCTGCTGGCGCAGATGCAGGCGTCGCGGATTCATCTGGCGCTGGTGGTCGACGAATATGGCGGCACCGACGGTCTGGTGTCGATCGAGGACATCGTCGAGCAGATCGTTGGCGAAATCGACGACGAACATGACAGCGACGCGCCGCCGTCGATCGTTCGCCAGGCCGACAACTCCTTCATCGCCGACGCCCGCGCCAGCCTCGAGGACGTCCGCTCGGTGATCGGCGACGACTTCGTGACCGGCGAAGCCGGCGAGGAAGTCGAGACGCTCGGCGGTTACCTCGTGACCCATGTCGGGCGCCTGCCGGTGCGCGGCGAGGTGATTTCGGGTCCCGGCAATTTCGAGATCGAGGTGCTCGACGCCGACCCGCGCCGCGTCAAGCGGCTGCGGATCGGAACGCGAAAGGAACGTCCCGCGGCGCGCCAGCGCGAAGCGCGGCGCCGCGAGGCGGTGCCCGACCCCGGCAGTCCGCAGGCCAACGACAACATCAGCCCGCCGCCGACCAGCGACGGAGCCGGCTCGCCGTGACGGCCGTCCGCAATATCCGCAACCTTGGTCTTGCGATCATCCTGGCCTGGGGCTGGAAGCGCGCCGCCATCGCGCTGATCGCGGGCGCGCTGTCGTCGCTGGCGATGGCGCCTTTCAATGCATGGCCGGTGCTGTTTCTCACCTTTCCGGCGGTGGTCTGGCTGATCGACGGCGCCGCCGCCGGAAACCTGCGCGGATTGCCGGCCGCGGCCATGACCGGCTGGTGGTTCGGCTTCGGCTATTTCGTTCCCGGACTTTACTGGATCGGTTATGCGTTCCTGGTGGACGCATCGACGTTCGGATGGCTGTTGCCGGTCGCCGTGTGCGGCCTGCCCGCCTATCTCGCGCTGTTCACCGCCTTCGGCTTCGCCCTGGCGCGGCTGATCTGGACCAAGGATGCTTCGCGCCTGCTGGCGCTGGCGGCGAGCCTGACGCTGGCGGAATGGCTGCGCGGTCATGTCCTCACCGGCTTTCCCTGGAACGCGTTCGGCTACGCCCTGACCGAACCGCTGGCGTTGGCGCAAGCCGCATCCCTGATCGGCCTGTGGGGCCTGACATTCCTGACGGTGGTGATTTTCGCCAGCCCCGCGGTGCTGATCGACGGGCGTTCGCGGGCGCGCCGTCCGTGGCTGGCGCCGGCGGTGGCGCTGACCGTCCTCGCGGCGATGGGAATTTACGGCGCCGTGCGACTGTCGCTGCAGCCCACCCGGCAGATCGAAAACGTCAAGCTGCGGCTGATGCAGCCCAACCTGCAGCAGGACGCGCGCTTCAACTATTCCGCCAAGGCGGAAGTGATGAAAAAATATCTGACATTGTCCGATCGCTCGACCGGCCCGGGGTCGACCGGCGTGCGCGACGCCACCATCCTGGTCTGGCCGGAATCGGCGTTTCCGTTTTTTCTGACGCGCGAAGCCGACGCCATGGCGCAGATCGCCGAACTGTTGCCCAAGGGCACCGTGCTGATCACCGGCGCGGTCCGCGCGCCCGACCTGCCGCCTGGCGTCAAGGTCACGCGCGCCTATAATTCGATCTACGTGATCGACCACGACGGCAGCGTTCTGTCTTCCTATGACAAGCTGCACCTGGTGCCGTTCGGCGAGTTCCTGCCGTTCCAGGACTGGATGGAAAAGCTCGGCTTTGTTCAACTCACCAAGATCCAGGGCGGATTCATCCCCGGTGACCGCCGCCGCACGATGGAGCTGCCGGGCGCGCCGCGCATGCTACCCTTGATCTGCTACGAAGCGATCTTTCCCGGTGAAATTGCGTCGCGCGATGATCGCCCCGGGTGGATCGTCAATCTCACCAATGACGGCTGGTTCGGGATCTCGACCGGTCCCTACCAGCATCTGCAGCAGACCAGGCTGCGCGCCATCGAGGAAGGCCTGCCGATCGTTCGGGTTGCAAACACCGGCATTTCGGCGGTGATCGATCCGGTGGGACGGATTGTCGCGCGGCTTGATCTCGGCGTCGAAGGCGTGCTGGATTCCCGGTTGCCCCGCGCCATTCCCGCGACGGTTTACGCACGAACCGGCGATATTCCGGCCGCGATCATCATCGCCGTTGCAATCGTCATCGCAATTCGACGGCGAGCGATCAGGCACGCGTGACATCCGATGCGTCGACGCCGTGCCCTGGTTCGAACCTGATTGGAATCGATTCAGCCTGATTCGGCCCGGGTTCAAATTTTCCGCTGAAATTTTCCGCTTAGGAAAATCCGACACTTGATATAATAAGTGCGGATCGGTCGCATTGCGGCGCATCGCTGCAACTGTCATCAAATGTTTGGTTGGATTTTTCGATTGCGTCGCGAAACCGCGTATCGCTTTTCGGGGTTCGGCCATTAGACTTGTGCGGGAAGTCGGGGGAGTGCCGGTGATGTCGACCAAAGCACCTAATCCTGTTGACAAGTATGTCGGCAGTCGTGTGCGCATGCGACGCATCATGCTGGGCATGAGCCAGGAGAAGCTTGGCGACGCGCTGGGCCTGACGTTCCAGCAGGTTCAGAAATACGAAAAGGGCACCAACCGGATCGGCGCCAGCCGCATTCAGCAGATCTCCGGAATCCTTCAGGTCCCGGTTTCCTTCCTGTTCGAGGGAGGTCCCGGCGGCGGCATGAATGCCGAGGGTTACAGCGAAGCGGCGTCGCCGACCTATGTGTCCGATTTCCTCGCGACCTCCGAGGGGCTGGCACTGACCCGCGCCTTCACGCGGATCGCCGACGCCAAACTCCGCCGCAGCATTGTCGACATGGTCGAACAGATCGCCGCGCGCGAGCCCGATCGCGGCTGAGTTGGCCTGAGACACGGCTCTGACGACGCCGAACCGTATTGGCGATGGTACGGCCGGTGTTTCGGCGCTATCAATCGCCGCGATGAACACACCCGCACGCGACACAGACAAGGGCGAAGCCGCCGGCGCCGATGCCGCGCCGGTGCATGGCCAAGGCTCATTCTTCGGACGGCGCAAGGGACACAAGTTGCGGTCCCATCAAGCCGACCTGATCGAGAACCTGCTGCCGCACCTTGCGTTCGACATCGACGGGGTGTCCGGTCCGGACCTCGCGACGCTGTTCGAGCTGCCGGTCGGGGACATCAGGCTCGAGATCGGCTTTGGCGGCGGTGAGCATCTGGTGGCGGAAGCCAAGGCCTGTCCCGATGTCGGCTTCATCGGCTGCGAGCCCTACGTCAACGGCATGGCCAAGATCCTGGCCCAGATCGAGACCCACAACATCGGCAACGTCAGGCTGATGGCAGGCGATGCCGCCGAACTCCTGGCCTGGGCGCCAAAGGGCTCGCTGTCGCGCATCGACCTCATTCATCCCGACCCGTGGCCGAAGCGGCGGCATTGGAAACGGCGTTTTGTGCAGGATTTAACCGTTGCCGCGATGGCGCGCGTGCTCAAGCCTGGCGGCGAATTCCGCTTCGTCTGCGATATCGACGACTACTGCGCGTGGACCCTGTCGCATCTGTTGCGGGCGCCGCAATTCGTCTGGACCGCGCAATGCGCGCGGGATTGGCGTTCGCCGTGGGCCGGCTACACCATGACGCGGTACGGCCGCAAAGCCGAACGCGAAGGGCGTCGCGCCACCTATCTGGTGTTTCGCCGGACGACGGAATGATGTTCAGTGTTTGAGCATGATCTTATCCGAAAACCGGTATCCACTTTTCGGGATCATGCTCTAGCGTCAGGCCCGCATCGCCGCGCCGGGTTCGCGCATCCGCCAGAAGCCCAGCACGCGTTGCGCGGTCGACGGCACCAGCCGTTCGAAATTGGCGCGGGCTTCATCGAGGTCGGGCCCGCTCGGTGCCCGCGCCGGGCCGAGCCGCAGCACGATCAGGGCCCGCACGGTGGCCCAGTCGAGGCCGATGGATTTTCCGAGAATCAGGATCGGATCGTAGCGTTCGCCCATCACCAGATGATCCACGGTGGCGATGCGGACACCCGACATGGCCGAGAGCGCGGCGATCGCTTCCTCGTATTGATGCGCCTTGGCGAATCCGAGCAGCGCGCTTTCGTTGAGGTCATTGGCGTTGTGCAGCTTGGCGACAAGGCGCTGCGCCGGGAGAAAATCGCGCGGCCCGGACTGTTGTGGCCTGACGGCGCCGGAGATCTCGCCCATGACCCGGTTGATCGCGGCCTTGGCGTCGGGCGGGGCGATTTCGAACAGCCGGCGGCGCACCGTATCGGCGGATCGCTCCAGGAGATCCTTCAACATCGGTGCCGAAAGATCGTTGCGCTGTCCGACCGCAAGCGCCAGCACGCCGTCTTCGCCGGCGCGCCGGATCAACCCCGAATAGCCCGCCTGCGAGAAATGCGCTCCGGAGTTTCCGGCCACCTTTCGCACCACCTCGCGATCGCCGCGGCGGACGATGACATCGGTGATCGGCGTCGAAAGCGTCGAGCGGGCGGAAATCGCCAACAGATGCAACTGGCTTTTCAGCCGCGCGATCTCGACCAGCGTCGGTTCGTCGATCAGCGGAGAATTGCTCAGCAGGGGGCCGGCGATCCTGGCCTCGTCGTCGCGCACCAGCTGGCGCACCAGCAGGGGTGGCGCGTTGGAGAGCGTGGACAGCCGCTCGGCCAGTTCGCTGCGGGCTTCGATTTCGGTGCGCGGAACCAGACTGACCAGAATGCCGTCGAACAGGTCGACGTGATTGGGCTGATAGCCGGCCGCGCCCTGCACGAACAGATCCGAGATCTTGCGGATGGCATCGGCGCGCCGCTTTGAATCGCCGTATTTGACGATGTCATCGAGCCCGGGAATTAACGAATACGCAACTGCCATGCAAACAAGCTCGATACGCGCCACAATTCGGCATTTTCCAACTTAGGGATGGTTCGTGAAGGAAGGGTTAGCCCTTAACACCGGGCTTCCACGGGGGCTGAAATCGACGCTTTGGGTGTCGCGGCCCTTGCCGGGACGCCTCAAAACCGCTATATCAGCTTCAACTTTTGGTTCTCATACGATCGCGTATTGAGAGTGGGCCCCCCGGGACCCGCTCTTTTTTATTACCTGAACGGGCCTGGGTGCGGGGAACGACCCAGAGTTGCGTTTAGGCAGCTTAGCCGCGCTGCGGCTGCAACCCAAGTACCTTGACAACCGAACCACCCGATCACGTGGCCTGATAGAGCGACCTTGACCCTGGATATGACCGATCCGATCGCTGCTGCCGTGGAGTCCGATCTGCTTGCCGAACCGCGCCTGGTCGTCGAGCCGGGTGTGGCTGCGCGCGTCGCCGCGGTCGCAGCACCGGTCTTGCAGGCCATGGGCTACCGGCTGGTGCGGATCAAGGTGTCGGGGGAACTCGGCTGCACGGTTCAGATCATGGCGGAACGACCTGACGGCACCATGCTGATCGACGACTGCGAAGCGATTTCGCGGGCGCTATCGCCGGTGCTGGATGTCGCCGATCCGATCGAGCGCGCCTACCGGCTGGAGATTTCCTCGCCCGGGATCGACCGGCCGCTGGTCCGCCGCTCTGATTTCGAGCGCTATGCCGGCTACCTGGTGAAAATCGAGATGGCGGTGGCGCATCAGGGCCGCAAGCGGTTCCGTGGCGTCCTGGGACAAGTCGACGGCGACTGCGTTACCTTGCATCGTGATGACATACGCGACGGCGAAACTGCCGACATCGCCTTGACGATGGAAGACATCGCGGATGCCAGGCTGGTTTTGACCGACGAACTGATCGCCGAATCGATGCGGCGCGGCAAGCTGGCGGAACGCGAGCTCAAGCAGAGCCTCGGACTGGCGCCGCCGCCACCGCCGCACGCCAAGCGAAGCGATCCGGCAAAGAGCAACAAGCCGAAACCGAAATTCAAGACCACCGCGAAAGCGGCGCAGAAGAGCCCGCCGAAAAATACCAAGGAACACCGGCTTGCCGCGGAAAGACTGCGGCGAGGCGAAATCGACCCCACCGAAGGAGACTGAGCCATGGCAGCTGTCAGCGCCAACAAACTCGAATTGCTGCAGATCGCGGACGCCGTCGCGCGTGAAAAGTCGATCGACCGCGGCATTGTGATCGCGGCGATGGAAGACGCCATCGCCAAGGCCGCACGGGCGCGCTACGGCTCCGAGACCGACGTTCATGCCGAGATCGACGCCAAGAAAGGCGAGTTGCGGCTGTCGCGCCATATGCTGGTGGTCGAAGAGGTCGAGAATTCCTCCAACCAGATTTCGCTGAAGGATGCGCAACGCGCCAATCCCGGCGCCCAGGTCGGCGATACCATCGCCGATACCCTGCCGCCGCTCGAATATGGCCGCATCGCCGCGCAATCCGCCAAGCAGGTGATCGTGCAGAAGGTGCGCGAAGCCGAACGCGACCGGCAGTACCAGGAATTCAAGGACCGGATCGGCGATATCGTCAACGGCATCGTCAAGCGCGTCGAATACGGCAGCGTCATCGTCGATCTCGGCCGCGGCGAAGCCATCGTGCGCCGCGACGAGATGCTGCCCCGCGAGGTGTTCCGCAACGGCGACCGGGTCCGCGCCTACATTTTCGACGTGCGGCGCGAAACTCGCGGGCCGCAGATTTTCCTGTCGCGCACCCATCCGCAATTCATGGCCAAGCTGTTCGCCCAGGAGGTGCCGGAGATCTACGACGGCATCGTCGAGATCAAGGCGGTGGCGCGGGACCCGGGTTCGCGGGCGAAAATCGGGGTGATTTCGCGGGATTCGTCGGTCGATCCGGTGGGCGCCTGCGTCGGCATGCGCGGCTCGCGGGTCCAGGCCGTGGTCAACGAATTGCAGGGCGAGAAGATCGACATCATCCCGTGGTCGCCGGATATCGCGACCTTCGTGGTCAATGCGCTGGCGCCGGCCGAGGTTTCCAAGGTCGTGATCGACGAAGATCGCGAGCGGATCGAGGTTGTGGTGCCGGACACCAATAACCAGCTGTCGCTGGCGATCGGACGGCGCGGCCAGAACGTGCGCCTGGCCTCGCAGCTGACCGGCTGGGACATCGACATCCTGACCGAGCAGGAAGAATCCGAACGCCGCCAGGCCGATTTCGAGAACTCCACCCGGGTGTTCATGGAAGCGCTGGATGTCGACGAAGTGGTCGGCCAATTACTGGCGTCGGAAGGCTTCACCTCGGTTGAGGAACTGGCGCTGGTCGATGCCAAGGAACTGGCTTCGATCGAAGGCTTCGACGACGAGACCGCGAACGAGCTGCAACGCCGCGCCCGCGAATATCTTGAACAGCTCGAATCCGAGCTGGAAAACAAACGTAAGGAACTCGGTGTGGAAGACGCTTTGAAAACCGTGCCCGGCGTGACCTCGAAAATGCTGGTGAAATTCGGCGAGAACGACATCAAGACCGTCGAGGATCTCGCCGGCTGCGCCACCGATGACCTGGTGGGCTGGAGCGAGCGCAAGGAAGGCGGCGAGCCGGTCAAGCATCCCGGCATTCTCGACGCCGCGGAAACCTCTCGCGAGGACGCCGAGAGCCTGATCATGCAGGCCCGCGTGATCGCCGGCTGGATTACCGAGGCGGATCTCGCCAAGAACGCCGACCAGGCCGAAGCCGCTGAAGACGCACCGGCTTAAGGAGCGATGCGCCACGCATGCTTGCCCTTGCTGAATCCGCTGGTCTGTTGCCGGACCTCGACGACGGACCCCGGACCACCAGGTCCGGGACGCAGCGGATGTGCGCGGTCACGCGGACGGTGCGGCCGATCGACCAGCTGATCCGGTTCGTGGTTTCGCCCACGGGCGAGGTGGTGGCGGATTTGAAGCGCAAGCTGCCCGGTCGCGGCATGTGGGTTTCGGCGTCGCGCAAGGCGGTTGCCGAAGCCGCGCGGCGGAACCTGTTCGCCAAGGGTTTCAGGCGCAACGTCCGGGTGGCGGCGGCGCTGGCGCAAGATACTGAAAACCTGCTGGTTCGCGCCATCGTCGAAGCCCTCGCCATGGCGGCCAAGGCCGGCCAGACGGTGGCCGGTTTCAGCAAGGTCGAAACCGCGCTCGGACAGCACCTCGCCGTCGCCGTGCTCCATGCCAGCGACGGCGCCGCCGACGGAATCCGCAAAATGGACGCCCTGATCCGGCAAACCGCCGGAAACCGCGATGATTTGCCCGAATTTCCGGTCATCAATGTGCTGACTTCGGCACAATTGGATTTGGCATTGGGCAGGTCAAATGTGATACATGCTGCGCTGCTCGCGGGCCCGGCGGGCAAGACGTTCCTGTCGCGCTGCCAGATTCTGGTCCGATACCGGCTGGCGGACGGCGGTGATGCAGGCGGCATGACGGCCAAAGACTGATCAAGAACTGACACTAACCAAGAACCGACCTGGACGAGCGTGCTGAGGACTGGTGCGGACACGCACACGTAACGAGATTAGGACTGCTGTATGGTTGATACGAAAACGCCTGGCGACAAGACACTCAGTGTCCCGACCAAAACCTTGACGCTCAAGCCGCGCGTCGAGCAGGGCACCGTGCGCCAGAGCTTCCCGCATGGCCGGACCAAGCAGGTGGTGGTCGAAAAGCGCGGCAAGCGCCGGATCGGCGGCGACATGCCCGGCTCCGACACCCCTGCCGCTGCGCCCGAGCCGGTGGTCGCCAAGGCCGCGCCGGCACGGGCGCCGCTGGGCCGTCCGGCCGCCCCGGCCGCGCCGCGCAGCAATTCCGGCGTGGTGCTGCGGAGCCTGACCGAGGAAGAGCGCCAGCACCGCGCCAATGCGCTGGCGGATGCCAAGATCCGCGACGTCGAGGAGCGCCGCCTGGCCGAGGCGGAAGCCGCCCGCCGCAACAGCAAGGAAGGCATCGAGCAGGCCGAGCGGGAGGCCGCCGAGGCCCGCCGCAAGGCCGAGGAAGAACGCCATCGGGCCGACGAGGAAGCCAAGCGCAAGGCGGAACTCGAAGCCAAGAAGCGTTTTGGCGAGGCCGAGGAAAAGAAGGCGGCTGTGGCCGCGCCGCGCGCCGCGGTTCCGGCTGCGCGCGCCCCCGGCGTTGCCGCCGATGCCACCGACGAGGATGAAGGTCCGCGGCAGATCCGCCGCGGCCCCGGCGGCGTCGCCCGCCCCGCCGCGCCCCCGAAGACTACCGCCAAGCCGGCGCCGCAGAAGCAGCGTGGACGCCTGACGCTGGTGACGGCGCTGAGCGCCGACGACGTGCGCGAGCGTTCGATTGCCTCGTTCCGCCGCCGCACCCAGCGCCTGAAGGGCCACGCCTCGAACGAGCCGAAAGAGAAGCTCATTCGCGAGGTGACGATCCCGGAAGCCATCACCATCCAGGAACTGGCCAACCGCATGGCCGAGCGCGCCGTGGACGTGATCCGGCTTTTGATGAAGCAGGGCCAGATGGTGAAGATCACCGACGTGATCGACGCCGATACCGCGCAGCTGGTGGCCGAGGAAATGGGCCATACCGTCAAGCGCGTCGCCGAATCCGACGTCGAGGAAGGCCTGTTCGACATCGTCGACGATTCGACCGACACCGAACCGCGCTCGCCTGTGGTGACCGTGATGGGCCATGTCGACCACGGCAAGACGTCGCTGCTCGACGCGCTGCGCCATGCCAACGTGGTCTCGGGCGAAGCCGGCGGCATTACCCAGCATATCGGCGCCTACCAGGTCACTTCGCCGGAAAGCGGCAAGAAGATCACCTTCATCGACACCCCGGGCCATGCCGCGTTCACCGCGATGCGGGCCCGCGGCGCCAAGGTCACCGACATCGTGGTGCTGGTGGTCGCGGCGGATGACGGCGTCATGCCGCAGACCATCGAAGCCATCAATCACGCCAAGGCGGCCAAGGTTCCCTTGATCGTCGCCATCAACAAGATCGACAAGCCCGACTCGAAGCCGGAGCGGGTGCGCACCGAATTGCTGCAGCATGGCGTGCAGGTGGAATCGCTGGGCGGCGACGTGGTCGACGTCGAGGTTTCGGCCAAGAACAAGACCAACCTCGACAAGCTCCTGGAAATGATCGCGCTGCAGGCCGAACTGCTCGACCTCAAGACCAACGTGACGCGGCCGGCCGAAGGTACCGTGATCGAAGCCAAGCTCGACCGCGGCCGGGGTCCGGTGGCCACCGTACTGGTCCAGCGCGGCACGCTGCGGGTCGGCGACATCGTGGTGGCCGGCGCCGAGATGGGCCGGGTTCGCGCGCTGATTTCCGACCAGGGCGATACCATCGACGAAGCCGGTCCGTCGGTTCCGGTCGAGGTGCTCGGCTTCAACGGCCCGCCGGAAGCCGGCGACCGCCTTGCCGTGGTCGAAAGCGAAGCCCGCGCCCGCGAAGTCACCAGCTACCGCGCCCATCGCAAGCGCGAGCAATCCGCCGCCTCGATTTCCGGCATGCGCGGCTCGCTCGAGCAGATGATGTCGCAGCTCAAGACCACGGGCCGCAAGGACTTCCCGCTGATCATCAAGGCCGACGTGCAGGGCTCGCTGGAAGCGATCCTCGGCTCGCTGGAAAAGCTCGGCACCGACGAAGTCGCGGCGCGCATCCTGCACGCCGGCGTCGGCGGCATTTCGGAATCCGACGTCACGCTGGCGGAAGGCTTCAATGCCGCCATCATCGGCTTCAACGTCCGCGCCCACAAGGAGGCGGCCGCCGCCGCCAAGCGCAACGGCATCGAAATCCGCTACTACAACATCATCTACGACCTCGTCGACGACGTGAAGAAGGCGATGTCGGGCCTGCTGGCGCCGACGTTGCGCGAGACCATGCTGGGCAATGCCCTGATCCTGGAAGTGTTCAACATCTCCAAGGTCGGCAAGGTGGCCGGTTGCCGCGTCACCGACGGCACCGTGGAACGCGGCGCCAATGTGCGCCTGATCCGCGACAACGTCGTGGTGCACGAAGGCAAGCTGTCGACACTGAAGCGCTTCAAGGACGAAGTGAAGGAAGTGCAGTCCGGCCAGGAATGCGGCATGGCGTTCGAAGGCTATGGCGACATGCGGGCCGGCGACGTCATCGAGTGCTATCGCGTGGAGACAATTCAGCGCAGCCTGTAAGTTCGAACCTTACAGCTTCGTCGGAAGGATATTTTTAAACGTTCGACGTCATGCCCGGCTTCAGGCCGGGCATCCACGTCCCGGAAGAATTCAACAAGCGGAAAGACGTGAGTGGCCGGCATAAGCGCGGCCATGACGGCTTTTTTTTCGAAGGACGACGATGCCAGCTCATCACAAGCGCGACGCGGGCCCGGGCGGCTCGCAACGGCAGTTGCGCGTCGGCGAAACCGTACGCCGCGCCATCTCGGATATTTTCTCGCAAGGCGGCGTGCACGATCCGGTGCTGGAGGGACACCTGATCACGGTTCCAGAAGTGCGGATGTCGCCGGACCTCAAGCTCGCCACCATCTATGTGCTGCCGCTCGGCGGCCGCGATACCGACATCGTTCTGGCAGCGCTGGAGCACAACAGGAAGTTCCTGCGCGGCGAGGTGGCGCGCCGGGTTAACTTAAAATTCGCACCTGATATTCGCTTCCGCGTCGACGAGCGATTCGACGAAGCGGAACGTATCGAGAAATTACTGAGAACACCTGCGGTGCAGCGCGACCTCAAACCAGATTCGGACGAAACCTGATGACCGTGATGACCGCAACCGGCGTGATCGATTCGACCAGCGATGAATCGAACGGCGTGGAAAAAAATAATTCCCTGACGGATTCCGGCCGTGCCCAGCGCTCGAACAACGATCCGCGCCAGCACGGCGGCAAGCCGAAGCCGAACAACCAGCCGCGCCGCGACAAGCGCGACGTCCACGGCTGGGTGGTGCTCGACAAGCCGATCGGCATGACCTCGACCCATGCGGTGGCGATCGTGAAGCGGCTGTTCCAGTGCAAGCGCGCCGGCCATGCCGGAACGCTCGATCCGCTCGCCTCCGGCGGCCTGCCGATCGCGCTCGGCGAGGCCACCAAGACCGTGCCGTTCGTGATGGACGGCCGCAAGCGCTATCGCTTCACGGTGTGCTGGGGCGAGGAACGCGATACCGACGACACCGAGGGCAGGGTGGTCAGGACCAGCGATCTGAGACCCTCCGAGGCCGCTGTGCGGGAGCTGTTGCCCCGGTTTGTCGGCCTGATCGAGCAGACCCCGCCGCAATATTCGGCGATCAAGGTCCAGGGCGAGCGGGCCTATGACCTGGCGCGCGACGGTGAGGTCGTCGAATTGAAGCCCCGGACCGTCGAGATTTTTGAATTAAGCCTTGTGGAACAAGCAGGATGAAAGCCATTTCGTGTTCGAGGCCGAATGCGGGAAAGGTACCTACGTACGGGCGCTGGCCCGCGATATCGGCCGCCTTCTGGGCTGCTTCGGCCACATTTGCGCACTGCGGCGAACCCTGGTCGGACCGTTCGGCGAGGCGGACATGATTCCGCTGGAACAGTTGGAGGCTTTGTGCGATAGAGCCGCGTCTGGCGAGGGCAGCCTCGCCGACGCGCTTATGCCCGTTGAGACCGCGCTGGACGACATCCCGGCACTGGCCGTCACACGGGCTGATGCGGCAAGGCTCCACCGGGGCCAGGCCGTTTTGTTGCGCGGACGGGATGCGCCCAATTGTAGCGGCACAGTTTATGTCACGGTGGCAGGCCGGCTTCTGGCCCTCGCCGAAATTGGCAATGGCGAACTCATCCCCAAGCGCGTGTTCAACCTCAACGGACTGACCGCCAGTCCGGCTAGAAACGAAAGTATCTGACGATGTCGATTACCGCCCAACGCAAAGCGGAAGTCATCAAGACCAATGCCAACAAGGCCGGCGACACCGGCTCGCCCGAGGTCCAGGTCGCGATCCTGTCGGAACGCATCGCCAACCTCACCGGCCATTTCAAGACCCACGTGAAGGACAACCATTCGCGGCGCGGGCTTTTGAAACTGGTTTCCACCCGTCGTTCGCTTCTCGATTACATCAAGAAGAAGGACGAGGCGCGGTACAAGGCGTTGCTCGAAAAGCATAACATTCGTCGCTGATCCGCGCGCGCCGTTGCGCGCGTTGCTACCGGCACGGTCCGGAAACTCGGCCTTTCGACTTTCCGGTCAACACCGTGTCTCACAGTGCAGGCGCATCCCGTGCCTGCACGCCGCGTCCAGCAGCACTCCGGCCGCTGGACGATGACGGGCACGGTGCCCGTCGCACGGGTCGAAGGCGAGGCGCCTTTGCCCGAATTCCCCGGAAGGATGCAAGCCATTCAGGACATGAAGACCATGGCAGGATCGCCGGATGCTGACGTCGCCATGCGATCAGCTTCTCGCCATCTTGCGCATGGTTTTCGTGTGTTGGGTCGCCATGCCTTTCGTGAACCCATGAAAGAAAAACCCAATGTTCAATATTCATTCCGTCGAGATCGACTGGGGTGGCCGTCCCCTTAAACTTGAAACCGGAAAGATCGCGCGTCAGGCCGACGGTGCCGTGGTCGCGAGCTATGGCGAGACCGTGGTGCTCGCCACCGTGGTCGCGGCGAAATCCGCCAAGGAAGGCGTCGACTTCCTGCCGCTGACCGTTGACTACATCGAGAAGACCTACGCGGCCGGCCGGATTCCCGGCGGCTATTTCAAGCGCGAAGGGCGCCCCACCGAGAAGGAGACGCTGGTCTCCCGCCTGATCGACCGCCCGATCCGCCCGCTGTTCGTCGACGGCTGGCGCAACGAAACCCAGGTCATCGTGACGGTTTTGTCCCATGACATGGAAAACGATCCTGACATCCTGGCGCTGGTGGCGTCTTCCGCGGCGCTGACCCTGTCCGGCGCGCCCTTCGAGGGCCCGATCGGCGCCGCCCGGGTCGGCTTCGTCAACGACGAATACGTGTTGAACCCGACACTCGACGAAATGGTCGAGACCGGACTCGACCTGGTGGTCGCCGGCACCGCCAACGCCGTGCTGATGGTCGAATCGGAAGCCAAGGAACTCAACGAAGAAATCATGCTCGGCGCCGTGATGTTCGGTCACCGGCATTTCCAGCCGGTGATCAAGGCGATCATCGAACTCGCCGAGAAAGCCGCCAAGGAGCCGCGTGACGTCGTCACCATCGACAACGCCTCCATCGAGAAGGAGATGCTCGGCCTGGTCGAGCAGGACCTGCGCGCCGCGTACGCCATTCCGGTCAAGCAGGACCGCTACAGCGCGGTCGGCAAGGTCAAGGAAAAGGCGATGGCGCACTTCTTCCCGGAAGGCCAGGAGCCGAAATACGACAAGCTGCGCGTCGCCGGCGTGTTCAAGGAACTGGAAGCCAAGATCGTCCGCTGGAACATCCTCGACACCGGCAAGCGCATCGACGGCCGCGATTCCAGGACCGTGCGCAACATCATCGCCGAAGTCGGCATCCTGCCGCGCGCCCACGGCTCGGCGCTGTTCACCCGCGGTGAAACCCAGGCGGTGGTGGTCACGACACTGGGCACCGGCGAGGATGAGCAGTACATCGACTCGCTGTCGGGGACCTACAAGGAACAGTTCCTGCTGCACTACAACTTCCCTCCCTACTCGGTCGGTGAAACCGGGCGCATGGGCGGCACCAAGCGGCGCGAGATCGGCCACGGCAAGCTGGCCTGGCGCGCGATCCACCCGGTGCTGCCGCCGCACCATGAATTCCCCTACACGGTGCGGGTGGTCTCGGAGATCACCGAGTCGAACGGCTCGTCGTCGATGGCTTCGGTGTGCGGCGCCTCGCTGTCGCTGATGGATGCCGGCGTACCGCTGAAGCGGCCGACGGCGGGTATCGCCATGGGCCTGATCCTGGAAGGCTCGCGCTTCGCCGTGTTGTCCGACATCCTCGGCGACGAGGATCATCTCGGCGACATGGACTTCAAGGTGGCTGGCACCGACCAGGGCATCACCTCGCTGCAGATGGACATCAAGATCGCCGGCATCACCGAAGAGATCATGAAGGTCGCGCTTGGCCAGGCCAAGGAAGGCCGCATGCACATCCTCGGCGAGATGGCCAAGGCGCTGACCAACGCCCGCGCCGAGCTCGGCGAATACGCGCCGCGCATCGAGACCTTCAAGATCGCCACCGACAAGATCCGCGAAGTGATCGGCACCGGCGGCAAGGTGATCCGCGAGATCGTCGAGAAGACCGGCGCCAAGGTCAACATCGAGGACGACGGCACCGTCAAGGTGGCGTCCTCCGACGGCGAATCGATCAAGGCCGCGATCAAGTGGATCAAGTCGATCGCTTCCGATCCGGAGCTCAACGCGATCTATGACGGCACCGTGGTCAAGGTGATGGAGTTCGGCGCGTTCGTGAACTTCTTCGGCGCCAAGGACGGCCTGGTTCACATCAGCCAGCTGTCCGCCAACCGCGTCCAGAAGACCTCCGACGTGGTCAAGGAAGGCGACAAGGTCAAGGTCAAGCTGCTCGGCTTCGACGACCGCGGCAAGACCCGGCTGTCGATGAAGGCGGTCGACCAGGCCACCGGCGAGGACCTCGAGGCCAAGGCGAAGGCCGAAGCCCCGCCGCGCGAAGCCGCGGGCGAGTAGGCGTCGGGAAGAAATGCGATTGCGAAAGGGCGGCCGAGAGGCCGCCCTTTTGTTTTGACGACGTCTAATCCCATTTACGGCCGTCATCGCCCGCGAAAGCGGGCGACTCCGGCGAGCTTGCGATAAATCGAAATGCTGCAGCGTACTGGGTACTCCGCTTTCGCGGAGCATGACGGCCGTTATCGCGGCAACACGGTGCGCCCTCGCGTCTATCCCACGCTCGCCTTCACCACCTCGCCCAGCGCCGAAAAATCCGCCTTGCGTGGCGAAGTGCGGCGGAACGCAAGACCAATGGTGCGGCCTGGCTGCGGATCCTCCAGCCGCAGGAATTTCACCCGGTCATCGCGCTTTTCCACATCGGCGGCGATCTGCGGGATCAGCGTGACGCCGTAGCCGGAGGCGACCATCTGCATCACGGTGGAGAGGCTGGAGGCCGCGAACGCCATGCCCGCCAGGTTGGAGCTTCCCCGCGCGGCGGTGGCGCAGAACGCCAGAGCCTGGTCGCGCAGGCAATGGCCGTCTTCCAGCAGGATCAGCCGGCTTTGGTCGATGTCGCGGGCCTTGATCCGATCGCGCGCCGGGCGCCGATCCCGCGCCGGCACCGCCAGCAGGAACAGATCCTCGAACAGCGCCAGCGTGTCGATCTCGGGCTCGCCGAGCGGCAGCGCCAGCATCGCCGCATCGAGGCCACCGCTCTTGACCTCGTCGATCAGTTGCCGGGTCTGGGTCTCGCGCAGTTCCAGCCGCAGTTCCGGAAATTGCCTCTGCAGCACCGGCAGGATGCGCGGCAGCAGATAGGGCGCCAGTGAGGGAATCACCCCGAGCGTCAGCCGCCCGGTCAATAGCCCGCCGCGATGCCTGGCGAAATCCACCAGATCGCGCGAGGCCGCCAGCACGTCCTCGCCACGGCGGGCGATTTCACGGCCGACATCGGTCAGCATCACCTCGCCCGGCCGGCGCTCCACCACCTTGACGCCCAGCGTGCGCTCAAGATCGCGGATCTGCATCGACAGCGCCGGCTGGGTCACGGCGCAGGCCTCCGCGGCACGGCCGAAATGGCCGTGTTTGGCCAACGCCGCGAGATAACGAAGCTGTCGGAGCGTGATCATACCCCATCAGATAAACTGATCGGCAGCTCAAGACAATTCGACTGGACCTGATGTTGGATATCTTCCAATCTTGTCCCGCAGCAGATTTGACGAGGGCTCCACGCCGGCGAAACGGACCTGACCGATTTGTCCCAGGTCAAGGCTGTCGCGGGTGGTTTCCCGGTCAAATACGCCCTGCCCGACACGCCGGAAGGGATACCAGCGATGGCAGAACGCCCCCATTGACGACCGGCACCGGCAACACCTCCCAGACGTCATCGTCGTTCGATAGAGAACAACGAAACCACAGACCACGATCGGAGAACAAACATGGACGCAAAGACTGACGAAGGCGCGGGCAAGTGCCCGTTCACCGGGGGCACCCACGGACGCAGGAACCGCGACTGGTGGCCGGAGCACCTCGATATCGGCGCGCTCCATATCAACGCGCCCGCGGCGGATCCGATGGGCCAGGCATTCGACTATGCCAAGGAATTCGAGAGCCTCGACCTCGACGCTGTCATCAAGGACCTGCATGCCTTGATGAAGGACTCGCAGGAGTGGTGGCCGGCCGACTTCGGTCACTATGGCGGACTGTTCGTCCGTTTGGCGTGGCACAGCGCCGGCACCTACCGCATCACCGACGGCCGCGGTGGCGCCGGAGCCGGTCAGCAGCGCTTCGCGCCGCTCAACAGCTGGCCTGATAACGCCAACCTCGACAAGGCGCGCCGCCTGCTGTGGCCGATCAAGCAGAAATATGGCCGCAAGATTTCCTGGGCCGACCTGTTTGTGCTGGTGGGCAACGTCGCGCTCGAATCGATGGGCTTCAAGACGTTCGGCTTTGCCGGCGGCCGCGCCGATGTGTGGGAGCCTGAAGAACTCTACTGGGGTCCCGAGGGCACGTGGCTTGGCGACGAACGCTACAGCGGCGAACGCCAGCTGGCCGAACCGCTCGGCGCGGTGCAGATGGGCCTGATCTACGTCAATCCGGAAGGCCCGAACGGCAACCCGGATCCGATCGCTTCAGCGAAGGACATCCGCGAGACGTTCTTCCGCATGGCGATGAACGACGAAGAGACCGTGGCGCTGATCGCCGGCGGTCACACCTTCGGCAAGACGCACGGCGCCGGCGATCCGTCGCTGATCGGTCCGGATCCGGAAGGCGGCGCCATCGAGGATCAGGGCCTCGGCTGGAAGAGCAAGCATGGCAGCGGTATCGGCGCCGACGCCATCACCGGCGGCCCGGAAGTGACCTGGTCGCAGACCCCGACGAAGTGGAGCAGCCATTTCTTCGAAAACCTGTTCAAGTACGAATGGGAGCTGACCAAGAGCCCGGCCGGCGCCAAGCAGTGGAAGGCGAAAGGCGCCGAGGCCTCGATCCCCGATGCGTATGACAAGTCGAGGAAGCATGTTCCGACCATGCTGACCACGGACCTCGCGCTGCGCTTCGACCCGGCCTACGAGAAGATCTCGCGACGCTTCTACGAGCACCCGGACCAGTTCGCGGACGCGTTTGCCCGTGCCTGGTTCAAGCTCACGCACCGCGACATGGGGCCGATCGTGCGCTATCGCGGCAAGCTCGTGCCGAAGGAAACGCTGATCTGGCAGGACCCGATCCCCGCCGTGGATCACTCCTTGATCGGAGAGCAGGACGTTGCGGCGCTGAAGGCGAAAATCCTCGGCTCCGGCCTTACCGTTGCCCAGCTGGTCTCGACCGCCTGGGCGTCGGCCTCGACGTTCCGCGGCTCCGACAAGCGCGGCGGCGCCAACGGCGCGCGCCTTCGCCTGAGCCCGCAGAAGGATTGGCACGTCAACAATCCGCCGGAGTTGGCCAAGGTGCTGCAAAAGTATGAGGCGATCCAGAAGGAGTTCGGCAAGAAGGTGTCGCTCGCCGACCTGATCGTTCTCGGCGGCAGCGCCGCGATCGAGAGGGCGGCGAAGGATGCGGGTCTCGCCGTAACGGTGCCGTTCACGCCAGGCCGGATGGACGCATCGCAAGAGCAGACCGACGCCGCCTCCTTTGCGCCGCTGGAACCCCGCGCCGACGGCTTCCGCAACTACATCGGCGGCAAGACGCTGTTCATGATGCCGGAGGAGGCCCTGGTGGACCGGGCGCAACTCTTGAAACTGACCGCACCCGAAATGACGGTGCTGGTGGGTGGCCTGCGCGTGCTTGGCGCCAATGCCGGCAACGCGAAACATGGCGTCTTCACCCACAAGCCGGGAACGCTGAGCAACGACTTCTTCGTCAACCTGCTCGACATGGGGACGGAGTGGCAGCCGGCCGGCTCCGACGGCGCATACGAGGGCCGCGACCGCAAGACCAAGGCGGTGAAGTGGACCGGCACCCGCGTCGACCTGATCTTCGGCTCGCACTCGCAGCTTCGCGCCATCGCGGAAGTCTATGCCTGCGCGGAACTCGAAGGAGAAGTTCGTGAGGGACTTCGTGGCGGCGTGGACCAAGGTGATGAACCTCGATCGGTTTGATCTGCAATCGAAAGCTGCGCGGGCCGCCGCTTAAGCCAACGCGACCAGCCATGACAAGCCCCCGCGACGGCGTCGCGGGGGCTTTTTCTTTGCACGGAAATGTTGCTCCCGTTCCCGGCGTCAGCTTGCACGTAGTCCCGGCCTGTTCTAGTTCTGGTTGTTCGCGCTGCATGACTTACACGCCCCGCCACATGTCCCGAAGCTCGATGACCAGATCCTTTGCCGTCGCGATTGTCCTGGCATATCTGACCTCATGCGCATGGGCGCAGACCTCGCCCGCCCGCGGAACGGCGTCGAGCCAGACCGCAATGCCGGCCAGCAAGCCGGCCGCCAAAAAGGCCACGCCGAAGGCCAAAGCCGCCGCGCAGCCCCCCGGGCCGACTGACAAGGGACCTTGCCAGGTCGGAGTCATTCCGGCGTTCGGCGAGATGTTTGCGGTTCAGAAGGTCGGCTTCACCGTGTTCGGCAACGATCTGAAGGAGGTGCCGATCGCGGCCTGGGGCCTCGACGATCTGGCAGTTGCGCGGGTTCGAGCTGCGGCCCCGGGCGCCGTGGTACGAAGGATCACCTACCCCAGGTCGGCGTTCGAGCCTTATTACGATCCCGCGCCAAAGCTGTTTCGCGACCCGAAGGCTGACCTGACCACGATTGTGCGGCAGATTGCGGCGAATGCCGGCTGCCGGCGTTACGTCGTCATTACCCGGTTTTTCAGGCAACTGGCGGGTACCAACCAGACCATGCATGGTATTGGAGTGGTTTCCACTGCTCTCAATCCGAAGTCCGGTGTGATAGCCGACGTCACGGTGACGATATATGACGGACAGACGTTCACGGTCGAAGAGAAACCGACCGATTCGTTTGGAGCACGGCTGACCGCCCTCACGGAGGCGCAGGGCACAACCGTCGATTTTCCGATTCCGGAGGCCCCGGCAGAGGTCGCCAATAATCTGGAACTTCGCGATGCTACCCGCACCTTGCTTGCGAGCAAGCTGGACAAGGTTTTGAAGCCGTTCTTCAATCAGTGAGGCGGCTCGCGAACGGCCGCGTCGGAGCTCGCTCCGGAGCCGGATCGCACGCCTTTGTTGTTGAAATTGCCGTGGAACGACCGCAGAAATCAGCGACAGGACAATGGGGATACCGCCATGATGAAACTCTACTGGTCGCCGCGCTCGCGTTCATTTTCTGCCTTGTGGCTGATGGAAGAAACCGGGCAGCCCTATGAGCGGGTGCTGACCGACATTTCCACCGGCGCGCAGAAGACGCTGGAATTTCTCGCGGTCAACCCGATGGGGAAAGTGCCGGCGTTGCAGGACGGCGAGGCGACCATGGCTGAATCCGCGGCGATCTGCGCCTATGTCGCCGAGCGCTATCCGCAAGCCAAACTGGCGCCGCCGCTCGGCGATGTAAGCCGCGCCAAATACCTGTACTGGCTGTTCTTCGCGCCGGGCTGCATCGAGCCGGCAATGGTACAGATCGCGACAAAACTCGAGATGAATTCGGTGGCCGCCGGCTGGGGCGACTCGCAGCGGGTGATGGACGTGCTCGACGCGGCGCTGGAGAAGGGACCGTGGCTGCTCGGCGATGCCTTCTCGGCTGCCGACATCGCGGTGGGCTCGGGACTGAACTTCGCGGTCCGGCTGTTCAAGATGGTGCCGTCGCGGCCGTCGTTCGACCGCTACATCGACAATTGCATGGCGCGGCCGGCATTCCAGCGCGCCGCCGCCATCGCCTCGGGCGAGAAGACCTGAATCCAACAGGCGTTCGGGCGGGATGACTTGTCTATTTCGCCGCTTGCGGCGCGCGCTGCTCGGCGGCGCTTTCGGCGGCGTCGACCGCCTTCAGCGCATCGGGCTGCGGCATCGAAATGATGTTGTAGCCGGAATCGACGAAGTGAATGTCGCCGGTGACGCCGCTCGACAGGTCGGACAACAGATACAGCGCCGAGCCGCCGACCTCTTCGATAGTCACGGTGCGTTTCAGCGGCGCATGGCGCTGCTGAAAATTGAACATCTGCCGCGCGTCGGAGATTCCGGCGCCCGCCAGCGTGCGGATCGGCCCTGCCGAAATGGCATTGACGCGAATTCCGCGCGGTCCGAAATCGGAGGCGAGATATCGCACCGAGGCTTCCAGCGCCGCCTTCGCAACGCCCATCACGTTGTAGTTCGGCATTACGCGCGTCGAGCCGCCGTAGGTCAGCGTGATCATCGACCCGCCGGACGCCGGCATCAAGGCCGCGGCGCGCTTGGCCAATTCGGTGAACGAGAAACACGAGATCAGCATGGTGCGCGAGAAATTCTCCCGCGTGGTGTCCGCATAACGCCCCTTCAGCTCGTTCTTGTCGGAAAAGGCGATGGCGTGGACCAGAAAATCGAGGCCGTCCCATTTCTGACGCAGCGTCTCGAAAACCTGATCGACGCTGTCGAGGCTCTCGACGTCGCACGGCAGCACCAGTTCGGCTTTGAGCGACAGCGCCAACGGCTTGACCCGCTTGCCGAGCGCCTCGCCTTGATAAGTAAAGGCCAGTTCGGCGCCCTGCGCCGCCAGTGTCTTGGCGATGCCCCATGCGATCGAATGATCATTGGCCACGCCCATGATCAGGCCGCGCTTGCCCTGCATCAATCCCTGCATACTCACCGCTCTCTCGTTTGCCATGCAGGAATGATCACGCATCCATTCGCTTGAACACCAGCGTCGCATTGGTGCCGCCGAAGCCGAATGAATTCGACAACACGGTGCCGACCTTGGCATTGTCGATGCGTTTGCGCACGATCGGCATGTCGGCGAACACCGGGTCGAGCTCGGTAATGTTGGCGCTCTCGCAGATGAAGCCGTTGTTCATCATCAACAGCGAATAGATCGCCTCCTGCACGCCGGTGGCGCCGAGCGAATGTCCGGTCAGCGCCTTGGTCGCCGAAATCGGCGGACACTTGTCGCCGGTGCCGAACACGCTGCGAATCGCCGCAATTTCCGGCGGATCGCCCGCCGGCGTCGAGGTGGCGTGCGGATTGATGTAGTCGACCTTGGTCTTGACGGTGGCCATCGCCATTTTCATGCAGCGCTCGGCGCCTTCGCCCGAAGGCGCCACCATGTCGTAGCCGTCCGAGGTGGCACCGTAGCCGATGATTTCGCCGTAGATCCGCGCGCCGCGCGCTTTGGCGTGCTCGAGTTCTTCGACCACCACGACGCCGGCGCCGCCGGCGATCACGAAACCGTCGCGGCTGACATCGTAGGGCCGCGATGCGGTGGCCGGGGTATCGTTATATTTCGACGACATCGCGCCCATGGCGTCGAACAGCACCGACAGCGACCAGTCGAGTTCTTCGCAGCCGCCGGCGAAGATGACGTCCTGCTTGCCGTACTGGATGGTCTCGTAGGCATTGCCGATGCAATGGTTCGAGGTGGCGCAGGCCGACGAGATCGAATAGTTCACGCCCTTGATCTTGAACCAGGTGGCCAGCGTCGCCGACGCGGTCGAGGACATCGCCTTCGGCACCGCGAACGGTCCGACCCGCTTCGGTCCCTTGCTGCGGGTAGTGTCGGCGGCTTCGACGATGGTGCGGGCCGAAGGACCGCCGGAGCCCATGATGATGCCGGTGCGGATATTCGAGACCTCGGACGGCTCGAGGCCGGAAATCCTGGATCGCCTGCTCCATGGCAATGTGATTCCAGGCGGCACCCTCGCCGAGAAAACGCATCGCGCGCCGGTCGATGATTTCGGCGGCGTTGATCTTCGGCGCGCCCTCGACCTGGCAGCGGAATCCGAGTTCCGCATACTTCTCGGCACGACTGATGCCGGACTTCGCGTCGTGAAGGCTCGCCAGCACTTCCTGTGTGTTGTTTCCGATGGATGAGACGATCCCCATCCCCGTGACGACAACCCGCCTCATGATCGCCTCGCCTTCGATTGCGTTGTTATTGAATGCCGCCGACAACCCGGAGACTGCCTCGCCAGCCGGCGAGATAATCTAGGTTACCGGCTGCAATGCGGCGTCCTGCTTGAACAGGCCGACCTTCAGGTCCTTCGCCCGATAGATAATATCGCCATCGGTGGAAAGCCACCCGTCGGCGATGCCCAGCACCAGCTTTGACCGCATCACGCGCTTGATGTCGATATTGTACACAACCTTGCGGATGTTCGGCAGCACTTGCCCGGCCAGCTTCAGCTCGCCAAGGCCGAGCGCCCGGCCGCGACCCTGGCCGCCGGTCCATCCCAGGAAGAACCCGACCATCTGCCAGAGCGCGTCGAGACCGAGGCATCCCGGCATCACCGGATCGCCCTTGAAATGGCAACCGAAGAACCAGAGGTCCTGCTTCACGTCGAGCTCGGCGCGGATCAGGCCTTTGCCGTACTCGCCGCCGGTTTCAGAAATCTCGCTGATGCGGTCGAACATCAGCATCGGCGGCAACGGCAACTGCGCGTTGCCTGGACCGAACAGCTCGCTGCGGCCGCATGCCAACAGGTCCTCGTATTCGTAGCTGCTGCGCTTGTCCTGCATACCGCCGGCCTTTTCTCGACATGTTCGGGCGGGTGAAATTGGCCCATTTCGGGTCAGGTATCGCCGCCCTGGTTCCATTGCAACCGAATAGCCAATGGGTGTCCGCGCCTGCATCAATTTCGCTGCGGTGCGAACCGGTTATCCGCTAATTATCAGCTCAAAGTTTGTTCGCGGGCTCTCTATCATACGGCAATGGACCGGCAAAGCCGAGCCAGTGTCGCGATCGGCGGCAAATTGACCCCCTCCGCATTGATCTAGTTGCGAAAAACTTGCATCTAACCGCCGGGCTTCCTATAGTAATTGACTGCTACCGTGTTGCGATGAAGGGCAAGGTGCCTGGCGTGGCTATGACTGAAAATGTTCCCAATTTGAGCGACGACGACACTGGAACGAGTGTCGGCGGCGCGGGTGTGGCCCATGGCCGCCAGCCGGCGCTGACCGGCTGCCCCTGGCACGACGTCAACGAAATGCTGCAGTCGGTCGGCCTGCGCCCGACCCGGCAGCGCATGGCGCTGGGCTGGCTGTTGTTCGGCAAGGGCGCCCGCCATCTCACTGCGGAAATGCTCTACGAGGAAGCCACCCTCGCCAAGGTCCCGGTTTCGCTGGCCACGGTCTACAATACGTTGAACCAGCTGACCGATTCCGGCCTGCTGCGGCAGGTCAGCGTCGACGGCACCAAGACCTATTTCGACACCAACGTCACCGCCCACCATCACTACTACCTCGAGAACAACCACGAACTGGTCGATATTCCCGATCCGCATCTGGTGCTGCAGAAGATGCCGGATGTGCCCGAAGGCTACGAGATCAGCCGGATCGACATGGTGGTGCGGCTGCGCAAGAAGCGCTGAGAGCGGCCTGACGCTTCAGTCCTGAATTTAATCCACCTTCTCGTCGGCGTAGACGCCCCACAGCCGCTGCTGTTCGATCCAGCCGTCGAACCCGTTGCCGGCGACGCGGCACCAGCTTGCCGCACAGTGCTTGACCTGGGCGACCACACCGGCCTGCAGGCGCGCGACCACCGTGCCTTTCGCGTCCGGACTGTCGTAGATCGACGCCAGTTCGTCCTTGGTCTTCATGGTCACCACCGCGGTGCGGCGTCCCGACAACAGCGAATGATAGACCCAGCCCTCGGCGCCTTCGGAATCGCGCACCCGCCGCCAGTTCTCGAACTCGGCGGTGATTTCGACCGGAAGACCGGATCGGGTATAAACCCAGGCGACATCGTTGTCCTTGGTCGGGCCGGCCCGGACATTGACGTGATCGGATTTGAGGCTGACGTAGCGCGGCACCGGCAATCCACTGGCGGAAACCGCTGCATCCTTGCCCGCCAAAGCCACCTCGGACGTCGCGCCGAACAGCGCACAAGCAGCGATCGCCGCATACGTCAAACGCCAATACGCCATCAACCCGCCCCGTCTTGCCTTCGTCACCGCACCGCACCCGACCGACGAGGTCCACTTGCTCCGGACCTGCGGGGTTCTTGTTTTGGCCCGGCCTTCTGCTAGAGAGGACCGACGGCCAAGCGCCGCAGAACTTCGATGAAACCCCAGGGAAACCCCTCAAGGAAGCTCCGGGCAAACGCCGAGGAACCTCCAGGGAGACTTTAGGGAACCCGACAAAACACCGAGATCGCGCCGCAGCGGCAGTTTCGAACACCCGGGTTAATGGGAACTGAACGACGACGCGCAAGCCGCGAGAGAGCAGAACATGTCGGTCAAGAAAAAGCCTCTGGTCGTGGTCACCCGCAAGCTGCCGGACTCGATCGAAACCCGGATGCGCGAGTTGTTCGACGCCCGGATCAATCTCGACGACCAGCCGATGACCACGGAGCAGATCGCCGAGGCGGTGCGAACCGCTGACGTGCTGGTGCCGACCGTCACCGACGAAATCACCGAGGACATCCTCAAGCAGCCCGACTGCAAGCTGCGCCTGATCGCCAATTTCGGCAACGGCGTCGACAACATCGACGTCGAGGCGGCGCACGCGCGCGGCATCATCGTGACCAATACACCAAAGGTGCTCACCGAAGACACCGCCGACATGACGATGGCGCTGATTCTCGCGGTGCCGCGCCGGCTGATCGAGGGGGCTTCGATCCTGACCGAGGGCAAGGACTGGCCGGGCTGGTCGCCGACCTGGATGCTCGGGCAGAGGATCGGCGGCAAGCGGCTCGGCATCATCGGTATGGGCCGCATCGGCCAGGCCGTGGCGCGCCGCGCCCGCGCCTTCGGCCTGCAGATTCACTATCACAACCGCCGGCCAGTGGCGCCGCGCATCGCCGACGAACTGGGCGCGACCTATTGGGAGAGCCTCGACCAGATGCTGGCGCGGATGGATATCATCTCGGTCAACTGCCCGCATACGCCGGCGACGTTCCACCTGCTGTCGGCGCGGCGGCTGAAGCTGATTCGCAAGAGCGCCTATATCGTCAACACCGCGCGCGGCGAGGTGATCGACGAAGAGACCATGACCAAGCTGATCGAAACCGGCGACATCGCCGGCGCGGCGCTCGACGTCTACGAGCACGAACCCGCGGTCAACCCGAAGCTGGTACGGCTCGCCCGGGCCGGCAAGGTGGTGATCCTGCCGCACATGGGCTCGGCCACCATCGAGGGCCGCGTCGAGATGGGCGAGAAGGTGATCATCAACATCCGCGCCTTCCTCGATAACCACAAGCCGCCGGACCGCGTACTGCCGAGCATGCTGTAGGACGCCCGATAGCCCTGGACACGACGCCATGCAGCACCGCCGGCTCGGTCGCACAGGTTCTGATGTTTCGATGCTCGGACTGGGTTGCATGGGCATGTCCGGCATGTACGGCCCGGCCGACCGCGCCGAGAGCATCGCCACCATCCACGCGGCGCTGGAAGCCGGCGTGACCCTGCTCGATACCGGCGATTTCTACGGCATGGGCCACAATGAAATGCTGATCGGCGAGGCATTGGCTGGCCGCAACCGCGACAACGTGCTGATCAGTGTCAAATTCGGCGCGTTGCGCGATCCCGCACAGGGATGGTCCGGCTATGACAGCCGCCCGGTGGCGGTGCGGAATTTCCTCGCCTATTCGCTGCAGCGCCTGCGCGTCGACCACATCGACATCTACCGGCCGGCCCGGCTCGATCCCGCGGTGCCGATCGAGGAGACCATCGGCGGCATGGCTGACCTCGTGAAGGCGGGATACATCCGCCACATCGGCCTGTCGGAAGTAGGCTCCCAGACCATTCGTCGGGCGCATGCGGTGCATCCGATCTGCGATCTGCAGATCGAATATTCGCTGATCTCGCGCGGCATCGAGGACGACATCCTGCCGACCTGCCGCGAACTCGGCGTCGGCATCACCGCCTATGGCGTGCTGTCGCGCGGCCTGATCAGCGGGCACTGGTCGGCGGAGCGCAATGACAGCGGCGATTTCCGCACCCGCAATCCGCGCTTCCAGGGCGACAATCTCGCCACCAATCTGGCGCTGGTGGATCGCATCCGTGCCACGGCCTCCGAGATCGGCGTCTCGGTCGCCCAGGTGGCGATCGCCTGGGTGCTGGCGCAGGGATCTGACATCGTCCCGCTGATCGGGGCGCGGCGCCGCGATCGGCTCGCTGAGGCGCTCGGCGCGCTCAACGTCAACCTGACGCCGGCGCATCTCGCCGCCCTGGCAAAGGCGATACCGGTCGGCGCCGCGGCCGGCGCGCGCTATCCGGAAGCGCAGCTCACGCACATGGACAGTGAACGGCCAAAGCACGGGTAGCGCTTCGATCGAAAGTTGACGATATCGTTCGGCGGAAGCGGCTCTGCAGCCCGGCTCAAATCAGGCCTCGGAATGCCTGGCCAAGGTCGGCTGAAGTGTTCTCGCTTTGAACGAGATCCATCCGTTTCAGGATGTGATCGAGATGTTCGCCCATGAGATGACGCGCCTTCTTCGAGTCCTTGCTCTTGAAGGCGGCGGCCAACGCAAAATGCTCGTCGTTCACGCACATCAATTCGCCGGCACGCTGGTACAAATAGATCGCCAGAAATGACCGGTCGACGAGTTCGGAAACATAGCCGGCGGCGACAAGATTATCCGAACACGCGCAGATCGCGCTGTGAAACAGGCCCGCCAGCCGGGTCGCCTCGATCCGATCACCCCTCTCACGTGCGGACTGCTCCTGATCGAGGTGGGCCCTGAGCGCCAACTCATGTTTTTTCGCGAACTTGCCCGCCACCTCGCTGGCGATTTCCGGCTCGATCCATCGCCGCAAGGCGAAAATACTCCGCACTTCCTCAACAGAGGGGCGCGCCACCGCCGCGGTGTGTTTCGGCTTCATCTCGACCAGGCCCCGCTGCTTGAGCCGCGACAGCGCCGTGCGCACCTGCGCCCGGCTGACCCTGAAAATCTGCGCCAGATTTTCTTCCTGCAGCTTGGTACCAGGCACCAGCCGCTGACGCGAAATCGCCTCCAGGACCCCCCGGAAAACGGCGTCCGCCCCGCTAAGGGTTGCATTCGGAAGCGCGGGAAATGGAAACTGGGACACGGCGAGCCTTCTCTGCTGACTTTACGTTCGCTCGGTTTTATGCGTTTGTACATCAGAATTACAAATCTGATGAACAATCACACCCATGAATGCTGACCGCCTGCGCGTTTTTGTAACGCCCCCTTCGGGCCACCAGGCTATCGCCGCGCGGGCCACGGCCGACCTGGGTTTTGAAGTCGAACTGTTTGTCTTGCCGACGGAGGAACTGGTGGAGCAGGGGATGGCAAGCCCTAACTCGTTCGATCTCATACAAGTCGAGTACTGGATGATCAACAAACTCGGCCACAAGGGCGCACTACAGCCGGTGGCCCTTGCGGAAATCGACCGGTTTTCCCAGGTCTCGACCCTGTTCACGCAAGGCACGATCGGCGATGTCCACATTTCCGCGATCGGGGTCGCGCCTCACACACGGCAGTTCGCGCCCGCCGAGGGCAGCAGAGATTCGGTCTGGCTCAACGTCGTTCCAACGATATGCAACAGCGACACGCTGGGCTGGCGGCAGGACCGTGTCGCAGATCCGGTGGAGAGCTGGGGTGACCTGTTGTCCGCGGCCTACCGCGGACGCGTCGCGCTCGCCGACGTGCCCGCGGTGTCGTACCTCGAAGCGTCGCTGGCCTGCCAGGCGCTGGGACTGGTGGGCTACGGCAACATCGGCGAGCAGACCCGGGCGGAGATCGACGCGACGTATCGCGTGCTGACCGGACTTGCGGAGCAGGGTCACTTTGACAGCCTGTGGGCGAGCTTTGAAACCTCCGTCGAACGAATGACCGAGGGACCGGTGGCGATCCAGTCGCTATGGCCCCCCGCCGTGACGGCGTTGAAGAAACAGGGCATTCCGGTTCGCTATGGTCCGCTGCGCGAGGGATCCCGGGGCTGGGCCGGTGGGCTTGCCATGTCGTCCCGGATATCGCCGGACCAGCGCCGCAAGGCTGTCGCCTACATGAACTGGTACATCGGCGGCTGGGCCGGCGCCTACCTGATGCGGCAGGGCTATTATTGTTCGACCCCGGAAGCCGCGCGGCCCTTCCTCAGCCCCGGTGAGTGGAATTACTGGCAGCTCGGCCTGCCCGCCAGCGGTCCGATCGTGGCGCCGGATGGCTCGGTCATCGGCGCGCCGGGGGATGTTCGTGAGGGCGGCTCATTTGAAGACCGAATGTCGAAAATCGCCTGCTGGAGCACCTGCATGGCAGAGGACGACTACCTGCGAACGGGATGGTCCGCGTTCCGGCGCGCGGTGAGGTCGCGACAAAACCTGAGCGAAAACTAGGCACCCTGCCGGCAATATCCTCACCCGGGCGCTTGCCTAACGGCTGCTTTTGGCCATTATTGTTGACAATTCAAGTTCATCATTTTTACAAAAGGGATAAACATGATCAGGAGAGGCAGGCTGTCGGTCGTCACGGTTCTCCTGGTTTTGGCCGGCACCATGGCCGCGCCGGCCAACGCCCAGGAAACCCTCCGGGTCGGCGCCGATGTCGGATTTGCGCCGCACGTCATGGCAAAGCCGGAAGGCGGCTACGAGGGCTTCAACGTCGACCTGATCGAGGCCGTCGCCAAGCGGATGGGCGTCAAGGTGGAGATCGTCAACGTTCCCTACTCCGGGATTTTCGCGGCCATGGACGCCGGGACCATCAATTTCATCATCGCGCCGACCACCGCAAACGCGGACCGCTCCTCGAAGGTGCTGCTCAGCGAAGGCTACCTGAACAACGACTATCGCTTCATTGTGAAAGCGGGCGGCCTGGCCATCAAGACTCTCGCGGACCTGCGCGGCAAGACGGTTTCCGTCAATCGCGGCAACAGCAACGATGTGTGGCTGACCGAGCGGCAGGCGGAATATGGATTTAACATAGCGCGCTTCGGTTCGAACCCGGATGCGCTGCAGGCGGTCATATCGGGACAGGCCGATGCGAATTTGTCCGGCTCGACGGTCGCGACCTGGATCGTGCGCCAATCTCCCGCACTTCAGGCATCTTTGGTCGTGCACACCGGCTTCACCTATTCGCATCCGTTCCGCAAAGGCGATGCGGTCCTCCGGGATCGTTTTGAACGGGCGCTGGAGTGCACCAAGCTCGACGGAACGGTCGCAAAAATCTACGAAAAATGGTTCGGCGAAAAGCCGCCCGCGGACGAAGCCGCGCTTCGTGTCGTTGTCGGATCGGGCGAACCGGGGCTCGAGGGATACGACCCGACGCCGCATCCGCCGGCGTGTCCTTGATCCTCCGGATGCCGACCGACGATGACCTTCATGATCGAGGCCAAGGCGATCCGGAAATCCTTTGGCGAAAATATCGTTCTGAAAGGTGTCGACCTTAAGGTTCGGCCGCATGAATGTGTCTGCGTCATCGGGCCTTCCGGATCGGGCAAAAGCACGTTGCTGCGTTGCCTGAACCGGCTCGAAAGTCCGGATTCGGGTCAGGTCTGGCTCGATGGCGAGGAGATTTCGGACAAGGCGACCGACCTGAACCGGATGCGGCAGCAACTCGGCATGGTCTTTCAATCGTTCAACCTCTATCCGCATCTGTCGGCGCTCGCCAACGTCACCCTCGCCTTGCGCAAGGTCCAGAAGCTGCGGCGGAAGCAAGCTGACGAGATCGGGCTTGAAGCGCTCGACCAGGTCGGGCTGCGCGCCAGGGCCGACGCATTTCCCGGCAATCTGTCCGGCGGTCAGCAGCAACGGGTGGCGATCGCGAGAGCCGTCGCCTTGAAGCCCAAGGCGTTGTTGTTTGACGAGCCGACCAGTGCGCTCGACCCGGAACTGGTCGGCGACGTCATCGGAACCATGCGTCGGCTGCGCCAGGACGGAATGACGATGGTCGTGGTCACGCACGAAATGCGGTTTGCCCGCCAGGCCGCAGACCAGGTCGTGTTCATGGCCGACGGGATCGAGGTCGCCCAGGGTCAGCCGCCGGAATTTTTCGACAAGCCGCCGCATCCCCGCCTTGCCGAATTTCTCAAAAGCGTTGCCTAGGCCATGGAGCGTTTTCTCGGCCAGTTCTTCGACTACGGTGTGGCCGAGAAATATCTTCCCGCCCTGATGCAGGGAATGCTGGTCACACTCGAACTCGCGGGGTGCGTGATCGTTTCGGGACTGCTCGCTGGCCTCGGTCTCTGCCTGCTGCGCACGCAGCAGTTTCGGCTGCTCTCGTTGCTGATCGTTGGCTATGCGGATATCTTTCGCTGCATCCCGTCGCTGACGCTGATGTTCCTGTTCTACTTCGCGTTTCCGTTGGCGGGAATGCCGATGTCAGGAATGGTGGCGGCGTGGCTGGCATTAAGCCTGGTCCTCGCCGCCTTCGCCGAAGAAGTGTTCTGGACGGCGGTATTGTCCATTCACAAGGGACAGTGGGAAGCGGCGAGGTCGACCGGGCTCGGCCTTGGCCAGACCATTGTCTTCGTGATCCTGCCGCAAGCCATGCGCATCGCCCTCCCCCCACTCACCAACCGAACCATCGCCATCACCAAGGGCGTGGCGCTCGCCTCGACGGTGGCCGTGCCGGAAATGCTGGGCGAGGCAACGGCTGCGGTGTCGTATTCCTCCAACAGCACGCCACTGATGATGGCCGCGGCCGGCTACCTGCTGATCTTTCTGCCGCTGGCCATCGTCAGCCGCACCCTGGAAACGCGGACGCGGTGGACGGTTTGATGGACAATCTGCTGCACAGCTTTTTCAACCTGCAGATCCTCACGCGATACGGGCCGTACCTGCTGCGGGGTCTGGAGCAGACGGCGCTGCTTTCGGTCATCGCGATCCCGCTTGGCGTCGCAGTCGGCCTTGGCATGGCCTTGCTGGGCACCCAGACCGGCCGCCCATGGCGCATCGTGGCGATGGTCTATGTCGACCTGTTGCGGGCGTTTCCACCGCTGGTGC
Source organism: uncultured Alphaproteobacteria bacterium (assembly GCA_963710235.1). Lineage (GTDB taxonomy): Bacteria > Pseudomonadota > Alphaproteobacteria > Rhizobiales > Xanthobacteraceae > Bradyrhizobium. The sequence goes on along the minus strand of CAVPZI010000002.1, from coordinate 1,163,507 downwards.
TTCTCATTCTGGTCAACGCCGGTCTGCCGCATTTCGACCTGCGCCTGCCGCCGCTGGCGTCGGTGACCATCGCCCTGCTGCTGAATTCATCGGCCTATTACGCCGAGATATTCCGCGCCGGCCTTCTCACCGTTCCAAAGGGTGTGGTGGAAGCCGCGCGGGCCACCGGCCTGGGCTATCTGCAGGCGGCGGCCTATGTGCGCGTGCCGATCGCCATTCGCAACGTGTTGCCGGATCTGCTGTCGAACACGCTCGAACTCGTCAAGCTGACATCGATTGCAGCAGTCGTCACCTATGTCGAACTCACCCAGGCGGCGCGGGTCGTACAGGGCCTTACGTTCAACGCGACACCCATCATCGCGGCCGCGTTGCTCTACTTCATCGGATTATGGCCGCTGGCGCGTCTGGTGAGCCGGCTGGAGCAGCGTTCATTGAGCTGAATGGGCGCTCAAGTCCCTGATCGTCGGCGCGTCGCCGTTGAGCGGGTTGGCCGGATCTCGCCTGTAGCGCAGCGTCTCGAATCGCATGGCGCGGGCATCGACCATCAAGAGCCGCCCGACCAGGCCTTCGCCAAAGCCTACGATCTCGCGGATCGCCTCCAGCGCCATCATCGAGCCGAGCACTCCGGCCAGTGCGCCCATCACGCCGGCCTCGGCGCAGGTCGGCACGGTGCCCGGCGGCGGCGCTTCGGGAAACAGGCAACGGTAGGTCGGATTGAATTCGCCGTCGGCATTGCGTTCGTGGGCGCGGATCGTGGTCAGCGATCCGTCGAACACGCCGAGCGCGGCGGTGATCAGCGGCTTTCCGGCGATGAAGCAGGCGTCCGCAACGAGGTAGCGGGTTGCGAAATTGTCCGAGCCATCGAGCACCAGATCGTAGCCGCCGATCAGCGCCAGCGCGTTGCCGGCATCGAGGCGCGCCGCATGCGCCGCAAACGCGACATGCGGATTGAGCGCATGAATGCGCTCGGTGGCGCTTTCGGCCTTGGGCCGGCCGATATCGGGCGTGGCATGAATGATCTGGCGCTGCAGGTTCGACAGCGACACGGTGTCGTCATCGACCACGCCGAGCGTGCCGACGCCGGCGGCGGCGAGATACATCAGCGCCGGCGCGCCGAGACCGCCGGCCCCGATCGCCAGCACCCGTGCCGCCTTCAGCTTGGCCTGGCCCGGACCGCCGACCTCGCGCAGCACGATATGGCGGGCATAGCGTTCCAGCTCTTCGGCACTCAGCATCGTCACCTCAGGTCCTTATGTGCGCCCCAGCCGGGCCGGTTCCGTGAACCATCGCACGGCTGTTGCCGACCAAGCAGATGTGTTTAATTGCCTGCAGGTCAATGACCGATGGACTTGTCATGAGATCGATGCTGACTGCAACATTGATGATCGTGGCCGCCACAACTGCCGCCGAGGCGCAAACCAGCGGCGTACCGCCGGGCATCAAGCCGAAGACGGTGACCACCGTTCCGATACGGCCGGGGCTGCAGACGCCCGCCGATACCGCCAACGCCATGGCACAGGCGGAGCGGCAGGCGATCCAGTCGGACCTGGCCTGGACCGGCAACTACAACGGCGTCATCAACGGCGAGGTCAGTGACCGCATGGTGACCGCCATCAAGTCCTGGCAGAAGAACCACGGCGGCAAGCAGACCGGCGTGCTCAATCCGCAGGAGCGTGGGGCGCTGGCCGACGCCGCCAGGCGGTTGCAGGACAATGTCGGCTGGAAGACTGTCACCGATGCCGGCTCCGGGGTACGGCTCGGCGTGCCGACCAAGCTGGTGCCGCAGCAATCCAGCGACGCCAACGGCGCCAAATGGAGTTCGTCGACCGGCACCATCCAGATCCTGCTGGCGCGCCGCAAGGAAGCAAGCCCGACTACCGCCAAGCTTGCCGAACAGGAAAAGAAGGAGCCGGCCGGGCGCAAGATCGACTACAGCGTGGTCAAGCCGGATTTCTTCGTGCTGTCGGGCATGCAGGGCCTGAAGAAGTTTTATGTGCGCGGGCAGTTCCGGGACAGCGAGGTTCGCATCCTGACCATCCTGTACGACCAGGCCACCGAAGGCACCATGGAGCCGGTGGTGATTGCGATGTCGAGCGCATTCAATCCGTTCCCCACCGGCGCCCAGGCGTCGGGACCGCCGCCGCGCAAAACCGTCGAATACGGATCCGGCATCGTGGTCAGCGATGACGGCGCCGTCGTCACCGACCGCCAGATCGTCGACGGCTGCATAGCCATCGTGATCGCCGGCCGTGGCCATGCCGACCGCGTCGCCGAAGACAAGGAACACGATCTCGCCCTGCTGCGCATCTACGGCGCGCGCGACTTGAAGCCGCTCGGCCTCGGCTCTGGCTCGGCGAAGTCTGCCGTCGAACTGACCGGGATCGCCGACCCGCAGAACCAGGGCGGTGCCGCGGCCGTCAGCAGCGTCAAGTCGCTGATCACCCCGGTCGGCGGCGGCAACGATCTCGCGCTGATTCCGGCACCTGCGATCGGCTTTTCCGGCGCCGCCGCGCTCGATGGCGAGGGCAAATTCGCCGGCATCGCCCTGCTGAAGCCGGTGGTCGTCGCCGGCACGTCGAGCGGCGCCATTCCCGGTCAGGCCATGCTGGTGTACGCCGACATCGTGCGCGACTTTCTCAAGGCCAACGGCGTCGCGGCCACCGGGTCGTCGTCGGATGCGAAGGCAGCGGCGGTGCGGGTGATCTGCGTGCGGAAGTAAGCCGCGGCGCGCCGCGTGTCATTTCTGGCAGGTCGGGCACCAGAACGTCGAACGGCCGTTCTGCGTGAACCGCTTCACCACGCCCTTGCATCCCGCGGTCTGGCATTTCTCGCCCTCGCGGTCGTAGACCTGGAACGAGTGCTGGAAATAACCGAGTTCGCCGGAAGTCTGGCGGTGATCGCGCAGCGACGAACCGCCGGCCTTGATGGCCTGGTTCAGCACGCCGTGAATGGCGGTGACCAGGCGTCTGGCATGATCGGTCGGTTCGCCCTTCCTGGTGGCCAATGTCGCAGCCAACCGCCGCGGCGACAGATGGGCACGAAACAGCGCCTCGCAGACATAGATGTTGCCCAACCCGGCGACCACGCGCTGGTCGAGCAGCGCCGCTTTCAGGCTGGTCTTCTTGTTGGCGCAGGAATGCGCCAGCATCGCCGCGTCGAACGCATTGCCGAGCGGCTCCGGGCCAAGATCCTTCAGCAGCGGATCATTTTCGATCTCGCCGCGGGCCAGGATCTTCATATAGCCGAAGCGGCGCGGATCGTTGAAGACGATCGAAGGCCCGGACGACATCACAAACCGCACATGGTCGTGGGCGCGGTCCTCGCTGCGCGGATGATGGAAGGCGCCCGGCGCGGACTGGCCATGATCGGAAACCACGCGAAACGAACCTGACATGCCCAGATGCATCAGCAGCACGTCGCCGGAGCCAAGATCGGCCATCAGGTACTTGGCGCGGCGGCCGAGCCCGGTCACGGTCTGACCCTCGAGCCGCGCGACAAAATCCTTCTGGAACGGAAACCTCAGGTCCTTGCGGCGGGCTTCGGCCTTGACGATCTGAAACCCCTCCATGACGGGCTGCAGACCGCGGCGGACGGTTTCGACTTCGGGCAATTCAGGCATAGGTCGTCATTCACCTTATGGGGCTGACGTGATAGCGCCATTGCGGCGGGCGCGCTATGGTCTGGTGCTTTTTAAGGTTTTCGGGATGAGTGGCATGGATCGGCCGGGTGAGACGACGCATTTCGGCTTCAGGGACGTCCCGGCGGACGACAAGCAGGCCCTGGTCAACGACGTGTTCCACAGCGTGGCGCGGCGCTACGACCTGATGAACGATCTGATGTCGGGCGGACTGCACCGGGTCTGGAAAGACGTGATGATCAACGCGCTCAATCCGCCGCGCAGCGATACGGCGTTCGCCCTGCTCGACGTGGCCGGCGGCACCGGCGACATCGCGTTCCGCGCCGCCAAGGGCGCAGGTTTGGGCTTTCACGCCACGGTGTGCGACATCAATTCCGACATGCTGGCGGTCGGCCGTGAACGCGCCGCGGCGCGCCATCTCGAGGACCGGGTGTCGTTCGTCGAGGGCAACGCCGAAACGCTGGCTTTTCCCAATTCTTCGTTCGACGCCTACACCATCGCGTTCGGCATCCGCAACGTGCCGCGCATCGACCTGGGCTTAAGTGAAGCGTTTCGGGTGCTGAAACCCGGTAGCCGATTCCTCTGCCTGGAATTTTCCACCGTCGACGTGCCGGGTCTCGACCGGATCTACGACCTGTTCTCGTTCAAGGTGATCCCGCCGCTCGGCCGTGCCGTCACCGGCGACGCCGATTCCTATCGCTATCTGGTGGAATTGATCCGCAAGTTTCCCAAACCCAATGCGTTTGCCGAGATGATCCGCGCCGCCGGTTTCGCGCGTGTCAAGCATCAGAGCCTTTCGGGCGGCATCGTGGCGCTGCATTCGGGCTGGCGTTTGTGATTTCTGCCTCAACCCATGTGGCGCGGCTTGCCCGCGCCGGTCTTGTGTTCGCGCGCGAAGGCGTGTTCGGCGTCGTCGACCCCAGTCTGGTGCCGCCGCCCGGGCAGTTGGCGCTGCGCCTCGCCCGGCTGATCGAACGTCCGGGCGCCAAATCCGGTCCGCGGCTGTCGCGGGCGCTGACCCGGCTCGGACCGGCTTACCTCAAGCTCGGACAGTTTCTCGCCACCCGGCCCGACGTGGTCGGCGTCGCCATGGCGCGCGACCTGGAAAGCCTGCAGGACCGGCTGCCGCCGTTTCCCCAGGCCGAAGCCGAAGCCGTGGTTGCGGCCTCGCTGGAACGCCCGCTGGCGCAGGCTTTTGCCAGCTTCGGCCCGTCGGTGGCGGCGGCTTCGATCGCCCAGGTGCATCGCGGCGAAGTCGACCGCGATGGCATCCGCCAGTCGGTAGCGGTCAAGGTGCTGCGGCCGAACGTGGCCGCGCGGTTTCGCCGCGACCTTCGCGATTTCTTCTTTGTCGCCGAGAAGGCCGAGGCGCTTTCGGCGGAAGCGCGCCGGCTGCGGCTGATCGAGATCATCGAATTGATGTCGCGATCGGTAGCCATGGAAATGGATCTGCGGCTCGAGGCCGCAGCCCTCTCCGAAATGGCGGAGAACACCCGGGACGATCCCGATTTCCGGGTTCCCACCGTCGACTGGGACCGCACCACCCACAATGTGCTGACCATGGAGTGGATCGACGGCATTGCGCTCAGCGACCACGCGCGCCTCGAACAGGCAGACGTCGATCTCGCCGACCTCGGCCGCAAGGTGATCCAGAGTTTTTTACGCCACGCGCTGCGCGACGGCTTCTTTCACGCCGACATGCATCCCGGAAATCTGTTCCTCGACGATGCCGGACGGCTGGTGGCGGTGGATTTCGGCATCATGGGCCGGCTCGGCATGAAGGAGCGAAGATTCCTCGCGGAGATTTTGCTCGGCTTCATCACCCGCGATTACCGGCGCGTCGCCGAAGTGCATTTCGAGGCCGGCTATGTCCCGGGACATCATTCGGTGGAGAATTTTGCCCAGGCCATCCGCGCCATCGGCGAGCCGATCCATAACCGCACCGCCGAAGAAATCTCGATGGCGAAGCTGCTGACGCTGCTGCTGGAGGTCACCGGCCTGTTCGACATGCGAACCCGGCCGGAACTGATCCTGCTGCAGAAGACCATGGTGGTGGTCGAGGGCGTGGCCCGCAGCTTCGATCCGAAGCTCGACATCTGGAAGGTCGCCGATCCGGTGGTGCGGGAGTGGATCGAACGCAACCTGGGACCGATCGGACGCATCCAGGGTGCCATGTCCGGCGCAGGCGATCTGGGCCGGGTGCTGGCGGGCCTGCCGGCCATCGCAGCGCGCTCGGTGGCGGTGCTGGAGCAGTTGGAGACCATGACCCGGGAAGGCATCACGTTGTCGCCAGAGACGGTTGCGGCCATGGGCCGGGCCGAAGGGCGCAAAAGCCGCTGGCGCACCATCGCGGTCTGGATCATCGCCTTGACCTTCATCGGCATCCTGTGGTCGGTCCGATAACTTTGATTGCAATGCTGGCTTGATGTGATAGCATTGCTATCAAGCGATCGGCCTGCAAGGATACCGCCATGGCCAGTTTGACCATCCGAAAACTCGACGACGCGATCCGGGATGAATTGCGGCTGCGCGCCGCCCGCAACGGCCGCTCGGTGGAAGACGAGGTGCGGGTGATCCTGCGCGACGCCTCCCGGCAACCCTCCGGATCGGCACCGACGCCAGCCGCACTGCCTGGACCGGCCGCGCCGCCCAACGCGTCCCGCATCTCGACAGGCGCTCCCCGCGTCACCCTGATCATCGGCGGCGGCATCGCCGCCTACAAGTCGCTGGACCTGATCCGACGGCTGAAAGAGCGCCACATCGAGCTGCGCTGCGTGCTGACGCAGGCGGCGCAGCACTTCGTCACCGCGCTGTCGGCCAGCGCCCTGTCGGGCGAGCGTTGCTACACCGATCTGTTCGATGCCGTGAGCGAGTTCGACGCCGGCCACATCCGCCTGGCGCGCGACTGCGATCTGATCGTGGTGGCGCCGGCCACCGCCGACCTGATGGCGAAGATGGCCACCGGCCAGGCCGACGACCTCGCCACCGCCATCCTGCTCGCGGCCAACCGCCCGATCCTGCTGGCACCGGCGATGAATCCCCTGATGTGGAACAACGCCGCCACCCGCCGCAACGTCGCCCAGCTCACCCGCGATGGCATCGCCATGATCGGCCCCAATGCCGGCGAAATGGCCGAGGCCCATGAAGCCGGCGTCGGCCGCATGGCCGAGCCGCTGGAGATCGCGGCAATGGCGGAAAAGTTTCTGCGCCCGCCGCAACCACGGCCGCTCGCCGGCAAGCGGATGCTGATCACCGCCGGCCCCACCTATGAGCCGATCGATCCGGTGCGCTACATCGCCAACCGCTCGTCCGGCAAGCAGGGCTTTGCCATCGCCGCGGCGGCACAGCGCGCCGGCGCCGAGGTCATTCTGGTTTCGGGCCCGGTCGAGCTCGACGATCCGCCCGGCGTCACGGTGCAGCACGTGGAATCCGCACGCGACATGCTGGCCGAGGTCGAGGCGCGATTGCCGGTCGATATCGCGGTGTTCGCCGCCGCGGTCGCCGACTGGCGCGTCGCCAGCGCAGGAACCCAGAAGATCAAGAAGACCGGCAAGGGCATGCCGCCGCTGCAGCTGGTGGAAAATCCGGACATTCTTGCCACCATCTCCAATCTGGAGTCAGGGCGCCGGCCACCTTTGGTGATCGGGTTCGCCGCCGAAACCGAGCACCTGATCGACAACGCCAAGGCCAAGCTCAAGCGCAAGGGCTGCGACTGGATCCTCGCCAACGATGTGTCTTCCGCGACCGGCATCATGGGCGGCGACAGCAACACCGTCCACTTGATCAAGCGCGACGGCACCGACGCCAGCGTCGACTCCTGGCCGGCCATGACCAAGACCGACGTCGCCGCGACACTGATCACACGCATCGCTGAATATACCGGGAAAGCTTAAGTCATGAGTGCCACCATCACCATCGCCGTTCAGCAGCTCCCGCATGCCGAAGGCCTGGCGCTGCCGGCCTATCAAACCGCGCACGCCGCCGGCCTCGACCTGCAGGCGGCGGTGCCAGAGCACACGCCGCTGGTTTTGCCGCCCGGACGCCACGCCATGGTTCCCACCGGGTTGATGATCGCGCTGCCCGAGGGCTATGAGGCCCAGGTCCGGCCGCGATCCGGTTTGGCCGCCAGGCACGGCATCACCGTGCTCAATACGCCGGGCACGGTAGATGCGGATTATCGCGGCGAGATCAACGTGCTCTTGATCAACCACGGCGAAGCGCCGTTCACGATCCGCCGCGGCGAACGCATCGCCCAGATGGTGATCGCGCCGGTCACGCGGGCGGAACTGGTCGCGGCCTCAGCACTGCCGGAGACGGCACGCGGCGGCGGCGGGTTTGGCTCGACCGGACGCTAGGTCGTAAACATCATGCCTACGACCCAGATGTAGCTCGAATTTTATCTGCATTCGAACAACCGCCGCCCTTTTTTGTCGGTGCGGTTTGCGTTCACGGTCTGGACTCTTACCGGCCGACTCCCGAAGGGGATATTGTCAATCGATTCGCGAACGGTGGGGAAAGGCCGGTCGGGGAGTCGTGCGGTTTGGGGCCAACCATGTCAGGCGTGATCGCGATGATGCGTCGGACTTTGCTGTCGTGCACTTGCCTCGTGCGCAACGGCATCGCTGGCGCTGTCGCGCTGGCTGCGCTTTCGCCGGCGCGGGCCGAGGAAGCGGCGGAGGTCGAGCGCGTCGTGGTGGCGACGCTGGATCGCCATGAGCTCGCGGCCGTGGCGCTGGCGCTGGCGGTATTGGGCTTTTCGGTGGTCGCAGCCATCCTGTTGATGCGCACCCGCCTTCGCGCCGCCCACAACGAGGCCCGGCTGCGTTCCGACATTCAGGGCTTGCAGGCACAGTCCGACCAGTTCCGCGCCCTGCTGTTTGCCGAACCGCAGGTTTTGATCTCGTGGGCGGCGGGTGAGGCGCGTCCGCAGATCAGCGGCGACACCTCGCTGTTGATCTCGAGGGAAACCCAGAACCTGTCGCCGCAGCGCGTTCTGGCGTTCGGAACCTGGCTGCCACCGGAACCGGCGCTGCAGATGGACCACGCCGTGGACGCGTTGCGCGATGCCGGCCAGGGCTTTCTGCTCCATCTCACCACATCCGCCGGCCGTTCCATCGAAGCCATGGGCCGCGCCATCGGCGGCCAGGCCATCGTCCGGATTCGCGAACTATCGGGAGTGCGCCGCGAACTTGCCGAGATGACGCTGCGCCACAAGGCGCTGCAGGACGAGACCGAATTGTTGCGCGGTTTCGCCGCCGCGGCGCCGTGGCCGATCTGGGGCCGGCGATCCGCGGGCGGCATCAGCTATGCCAATCCCGCCTATGCCCGCGCCACCGAGGCCGGCAGCGTCGCCGAGGCCATCGAGCGCAACCTTGAACTGCTGGATACCGACGACCGCGATAACATGGCGCGGGCGCTGAACGACAATCAGCCGTTCAACGCCCGCCTGCCCATCGTGGCCGGCGGCGAGCGGCGCATCTATGACGTTCACGCCCTCAATGTCACGGGCGGCAGCGCCGGTATCGCCATCGACGCCAGCGAGGCCGCGGCGCTGAGCGCGGCCTTGGTCCGGATGGCCGAGGCGCACCGGCGCACCCTCGATCAGCTGTCGTCCGGCGTCGCGGTTTTCGATGCCGAGCAGCGGCTCGCCTTCTACAACGATTCCTATCGCCGGTTATGGGATCTGGACCGCGCCTTCCTCGACGGCAACCCGGACGATTCGAGCGTGCTCGACCGGCTGCGCGCCGCCCGCAAGCTTCCCGAACAGCCGGACTTCCGGGCCTGGAAAGCCAAGCTGCACGAAGCCTATCGGGCGATCGAGCCGGCCAAGGACGTCTGGTACCTGCCCGACGGCCGCGCGGTCTCCATCGCCACCACGCCGAACCCCGAGGGCGGCGTCACCTATCTGTTCGACGACGTGACCGAAAGCCTCGAACTGGCGCGCCGGTTCGACGGGCTGATCCGGGTGCAGCGCGAAACCCTGGACAACCTCGCCGAGGCGGTGGCGGTGTTCGGCAGCAACGGCCGGGCCCAACTGTTCAATCCCGCCTTCGCCAAGATGTGGAAACTGTCGGCGCAGGCGCTGCAGGAACAGCCGCATATCGAGACCGTGGAGGAATGGTGCAGGCCGCTGTTCGATGACGGCCCGACCTGGCAGACCCTGCGCGGCGCAATCACCGGAATCGAGAACCGGATCGCGGTGCCGTTGAAGCTGGAGCGCAAGGACGGCAGCGTGCTCGACTGCATGACCATGCCGCTGCCCGACGGCGCCACCATGCTGACGTTCCAGGACATCACCGACACCGAGAACGTCGAGCGCGCGCTGCGCGAACGCAACGAGGCGCTCGAGGCCGCCGACCAGATGAAGGTCGATTTCGTCCACCACGTGTCCTACGAGCTGCGCTCACCGCTGACCACGCTGATCGGCTTCGCCTATTTCCTCAGCGATCCGGCCACCGGCTCGCTGACGGCAAAGCAGGCCGAATACCTCGGCTACATCACCACCTCGACCAACGCATTGCTGGCGCTGATCGACAACATCCTCGATCTCGCCACCATCGACGCCGGCGCCATGAAGCTCGAGCTCGGCCCGGTCGACATCCGCAAGACCATCGACGACGCCGCCGAGGGCATTCAGGATCGCCTTGCCAAGGACCGCATCACGCTGCAGGTCGTTGCCGACCCGCAGATCGGCAGTTTCACCGGCGACCAGCGCCGCGTGGTCCAGGTGCTGTATAACCTGCTGGCCAACGCGGTCGGTTTCTCGCCGCAGGACGCCACCATCAGCGTCAGCGCCACGCGCACCGAGCACAACGTGATCTTTGCGGTGACGGATTCCGGCCCCGGCATTCCGCCCGACGTCAAGGACAAGGTGTTCAACTGGTTCGAGAGCCAACCCAACGGCTCGCGGCATCGCGGCGCCGGCCTCGGCCTGTCGCTGGTGCGATCCTTTGTCGAGTTGCACGGCGGCAAGGTGCGGGTCGATTCGGTGGTCGGCACGGGCACCACCGTGACCTGCAATTTCCCGATCGACCAGGCCGCGCATCGCAACGCCGCGGAATGAGCGAGCCCGCCACATTTTCGCTGGCACTTCCCACCGAGACGGCGACCGCGCGGTTGATGGCGGATCTTGCGCTGTTGATCGGCCCGGGCGACGTCATCACTCTTTCAGGCGATCTCGGCACCGGCAAGACCGCAGCGGCGCGCGCCCTGATCCGCTATCTCGCCGGCGACGATGAGATCGAGGTGCCAAGCCCGACCTTTACGCTGGTGCAGGGCTACGACCTGCCGTCGTTTCCGCTGCTGCACGCCGATCTCTACCGCGTCAACGATCCGGCGGAACTCGAGGAGATCGGGCTGTCGCCGCTGCCCGAGGGCGCGGTGACGTTGATCGAATGGCCGGAGCGCGCGCCGGGCGCGCAGCCCGACGACCGCATCGACATCGCGCTGAGCCACCGCCCGGCGCTGGGAGCCTCGGCGCGCGCCGCCGAAATCACCGGCCATGGCAAGGCGGCCGCGCAAGTGACCCGTCTCGAACAACTGCTGCGGTTTCTCGACGATACGGGCTACGCGGAAGCCGAACGCTTGCGGATGCCGGGTGATGCCTCGACACGCTCCTACGCCCGCCTGGTGCGCGAGGATGGCACGGCCATCCTGATGAACGCGCCACGGCGGCCGGACGGACCGCCGATCTATGACGGCAAATCCTACAGCGCGGCGGTGCATCTGGCCGAAGACGTCAAGCCGTTCGTCGCCATCGCCAACGGCCTGCGCGCGCATGGATTCTCGGCGCCTGCGATCCATCACGCCGACCTCGACCTCGGTTTTTTGATCACCGAGGATTTCGGCACCGCGGCCGTTATCGCCGGCTCACCCCCGGCGCCGATTCCCGACCGTTATCAGTCCGCGACCGATCTGCTCTGCGCGCTGCATCAAAAGCCGCTGCCGGAGACCTTGCCGCTCACCGCGGAGAGCCGCTACGATATTCCCGTTTTCGACATCGACGCCCAGCTGGTCGAGGTCGGATTGATGCCGCAATGGTATCTGCCGGATCGCGGCGTTGAATTGACCGAGATCCAGCAGGCCGAATTCGTCAGCCTGTGGCGCAACCTCCTGGGCCGGACCGCGACGGCGCCGAAGACCTGGGTGCTGCGCGATTTTCATTCTCCGAACCTGATCTGGCTCGACGAGCGAGCCGATATCGCGCGGGTCGGCATCATCGACTTTCAGGACGCGATGCTGGGTCCGGCCGCCTACGATCTGGTATCGCTGCTGCAGGACGCGCGGATCGATGTCGACGAGGCGCTCGAACTGGCCATGCTGACCCGCTATATCAGGGCGCGCCGCGCCGCAGATGCTGCATTCGACGCCGCCGCCTTCGCGGAGCTCTATGCCATCATGTCCGCGCAGCGCAATACCCGGCTGCTGGGCACCTTCGCGCGGCTCAACCGGCGTGATGGCAAGCCGCAATATCTGCGCCACCAGCCTCGAATCTGGACCTATCTTCATCGCTCGCTGGCCCACCCTGCGCTTGCCGCATTGCGGCAATGGTTTGCGGCTATCGTTCCGCCGCCGCAGTCCTGAAACTTTACGTGTTGTTAGCCAACTTGGCCTTAATCTGTCCGCAAAGGCTGTCGAATCCAGAGCATTCCGGCGGCACATCTGGCGGAGATAGGAACCGTGGCTTCAGAACGGCGAAGAGGCGAGCGCGTCACCTTCGAGCGCGGCATCAACGCGCACATGATGGGCATCGACGGAACCTGGCGGCGCCAATGCGCGGTGGAAGACATCTCGGAGATCGGTGCCAAACTGACCGTCGAAGGCTCGATCGAGGGACTGAACCTGAAGGAATTCTTCCTGCTGCTGTCGTCAACCGGGCTGGCCTATCGCCGTTGCGAATTGGCCTGGGTCAACGGCGATCAGGTCGGCGTCAATTTCCTGAAACAGGAAGGCAAGAAAAAGGGCGCGCGGCGGACCGCGGCATTGGAGAGCTGAGGACAGCGCTCCTGCAACGCGCGGTCTTGACGACACCGGGGGATAATTTCGCCATGTCGCACCAACGTCATGCCGGGCTAATATGGCCTGAGCGATCGATGCCCTGTGCTATGATCACCGGCGGCCATCGCCAGGCCGGTTAAGGAGAATCCCCGCAACATGTCCGTCAAGCCAACCCGAGCCATGGTCCTTGCCGCCGGTCTCGGCGTGCGCATGCGCCCGCTCACCGACCGGATGCCGAAGCCCCTGGTGCCGGTTGCCGGCAGCCCCTTGCTGGACCATGTGCTGGACAAGCTTGCCGACGCCGGCGTCGGCGAAGCGGTGGTCAATGTGCACTATCTGCCCGACCAGATCATCGATCACGTGGCAACGCGGAGCCGGCCGCGGGTGATCGTTTCCGACGAGCGCGATGTCGTGCTCGGCACCGGCGGTGGCGTGGTGAAGGCGCTGCCGCTATTGGGTAACGCTCCGTTCTTCCACGTCAACGCCGACACCCTGTGGATCGACGGCGTTCGACCGAACCTCGCCCGCCTCGCCGAGGCCTTCGACCCCGCGCGCATGGATATCCTGCTGTTGATGGCGCCGACCGCAAGCTCGATCGGCTATTCCGGCAGCGGCGATTACGCGATGGCGCCCGACGGGAGCTTGCGCAAGCGCAAGGAACACCAGGTGGTACCGTTCGTCTATGCCGGCGTCGCCATCCTGTCGCCGTCGCTGTTCAAGGACGCGCCAACCGGCGAGTTCTCGCTGACGAAAATGTTCGATCGCGCCAACGAGGCGGAGCGGCTGTTCGGGCTGCGGCTCGACGGCGTCTGGATGCATGTTGGCACACCCGACGCCGTGCACGCCGCCGAAGACGCGTTCCTCGCCAGCGTCGCCTGAGCGAAACCGGCTTCCCTCCACTCCCGCGCGGTTGCTGCCCATGCCATGATGCCTGATATCCAGGCGAATCAGGCAGCTCATGCGCGTTTTCACTGTTCCATCCTCGGCGCCGTTCCTGCGCACGGTGATTGCGGCGCTGGTCGACGGCCGGCTGGTGGATGGCTTTGAGGCGCGCGCGCATCCCGAGCGGCTGGCGCAGGCGACGCTCTATCTGCCGACCCGGCGCGCCGGACGGATGGCGCGCGAGATCTTCCTCGACGTGCTCGACACCGACGCCGTGCTGCTGCCGCGGATCTTCACCCTCGGCGACATCGACGAGGATGAAATTGCGCTTGCCGACAGCGACCTGCATGAGGCGTTCGACATCGAGCCCGCCTTCGGCGATCTCGAACGGCGGCTGCTGCTGGCGCAGCTGATCGCGGCCTGGGCCAAAGGCATTTCGCCCGCGGATCCGGCGCAGGCACCGCTGGTGACCGGCGGACCGGCGTCGACGCTGGCGCTGGCCGGCGACCTGGCGCGGCTGATGAACGACATGGTGACCCGCAAGGTCGACTGGCGCGCGCTCGACAGCCTGGTGCCGGATGCGCACGACATCTACTGGCAGCTGACGCTGCAATTCCTCAATATCGCCCGGGAAGTGTGGCCGAACCTGCTTGCCGCCCACGGCCGGATCGAGCCGGCAGCCCGCCGCGACCGCCTGATCGAGGCCGAAGCTGGACGGCTGATGGCGCACCACGATGGGCCTGTGATCGCGGCGGGCTCCACCGGCTCGATGCCGGCGACGGCCCGATTTCTCGACGCTATCGCCCGGCTGCCGCAGGGCGCGGTGGTGTTGCCGGGTCTCGACACCGATCTCGACGACGACGCCTGGCGGCTGATCGGCGGCGCCGTCGACGCGCAGGGCAGGAGCACGGCGCCGTCCTCGAACCATCCGCAATTCGCGCTGCATGCCCTGCTCGCGCGCTTCGGCATCAAGCGCGGCGACGTCGAACGGCTGGGCGCGCCGGCATCGCGGGGCCGCGAAGTGCTCGCTTCCGAAACGATGCGGCCCTCGAATGCGACGGCGCAGTGGCATCGCCGCCTGGCCGAGCCGAAGGTTGCCGAAGAAATTTCCGCCGGCATGAAGCACCTCGCGGTGATCGCCGCCGCCAACCCGGAGATGGAGGCGCTGGCGATTGCGGTGGCCATGCGCGAGGCGCGCGAGCTCGGCAAATCGGCGGCGCTGGTCACGCCCGACCGGGCGCTGGCGCGGCGGGTGATGGCGGCGCTCGGACGCTGGAACCTGGCGTTCGACGATTCCGGCGGCGACGCGCTGATGGATACGCCGGCCGGCATTTTCGCGCGGCTCACCGCCGAGGCCGCGGCCGCGCAGCTCGAGCCCGCAACCTTGCTGGCGTTGCTGAAGCATCCGCTGTTGCGGCTTGATGCCGCCCCGGGCGCCTGGAGCAACGCGATCGAGACGCTCGAGCTGGCGCTGCTGCGCGGCACCCGCCCGCAACCGGGGAGTGGCGGGCTGATCAGGGATCTGGCGCGCTTCCGCGATGAGCTTGCCAAGCTGAAGTGCGGCGAGGCTTCGGCATTGCATCGGTCCGAGCCGAGAACCCGGCTCGGCGACGCCGATCTCGATTCCGCACAGCTGCTGGTGGAAAAACTGCGCGCCGCGCTGACGCGGCTGGAAGCCGTCGATGCCTCGAAGCCGACTGATTTTGCCGACATCGCGCAACACCATCGCGACGCGATCGGGGCACTGTCACGCGATCCCGACGGCTTTGAGGTCGCCTTCGACGGCCATGCCGGATCGGCGCTGGCCAGCGCGTTCGACGATCTTGTCGGCACTGCATCCCCCAGCGGCCTGATGGTCCCGATCGGCGACTACGGCCAGGTGTTTCAGACCGCGTTCGCCGACCGCGTGGTGCGGCGACCGGAGGCGTTCAACGCCGCCTTGCGAATCTATGGCCCGCTGGAAGCGCGGCTGACCCATTGCGACCGCGTCATCCTCGGCGGTTTGGCGGAAGGGATCTGGCCGCCGGCGCCGCGGATCGATCCGTGGTTGAGCCGTCCGATGCGCCATGAGCTCGGCCTCGACCTGCCGGAGCGCCGCATCGGGCTTTCGGCCCATGATTTCGCGCAACTGCTCGGCGCCGACGATGTCGTCCTCAGCCATGCCGCCAAGGTGGGCGGCGCGCCGGCGGTGGCGTCGCGTTTCCTGCACCGCCTTGAAGCCGTGGCGGGAGAGGCGCGCTGGCAGGCCGCCCGCGCGGCGGGCGAAACTTATGTCCGCTACGCGGACGAACTCGATGCGCCGTCCGCGGTCGAGCCGATCGAGCAGCCCTCGCCAAAGCCACCGCTCGTGGCGCGGCCGCTGCGGCTGTCGGTCACTGCCATCGAGGACTGGTTGCGCGATCCCTACACCATTTATGCGAGACATATCCTGGAGCTCGAGCCGCTCGATCCGGTTGACATGCCGTTGTCGGCGGCGGATCGCGGCTCGGCGATCCACGACGCGCTCGGCGAATTCACCCAGGAATTTGCCAAAGCGCTGCCCGACGATCCCGCGGGTATGCTGCGCAGGATCGGCGAAGTACATTTCGCGCCGCTGATGACGCGGCCGGAAGCGCGGGCGCTGTGGTGGCCGCGGTACCTCCGCATCGCCGCCTGGTTCGCCAACTGGGAGGCGGGGCGGCGGGGCGATGTGGCCGAGATCGACGCCGAAGTGCGGGGCGAGATGGCGATACCGCTTGGCGGCGGCCGCACCTTCTTCCTGTCGGCGCGGGCCGACCGGATCGAGCATCGCCGCGACCGCAGCTTTGCCATCCTCGACTACAAGACCGGCCAGCCGCCCACCGGCAAACAGGTGCGGATGGGGCTGTCGCCGCAACTGACGCTGGAAGCGGCTATCCTGCGCCAGGGTGGTTTCAAGGGCATCGGGGCAGGCGCCTCGGTCAGCGAACTAACCTATGTCCGGCTGAGCGGCAACAATCCTCCCGGCGAGGAGAGGGTTCTGGAATTGCGGCGCGACCGCAACGAAGAGCCACAAACGCCCAACGACGCCGCCGACGAGGCGCGTTCCAAGCTGGAAGCCCTGATCCGAAAATTCGAGGACGAGACCACCGCCTATACGTCGCTCAATCTGTCGATGTGGGCGAACCGCTATGGTTCTTACGACGATCTCGCCCGGATCAAGGAATGGTCCGCCGCCGGTGCAGGCCGCGAATGACGGCGCCGCGCCCGATCCCCGATGGCGTGCGTGCGGCGCAGGCCCGTGCGTCCGACCCGACCGCGTCGGCCTTCGTCTCGGCCAACGCCGGATCGGGCAAGACCCATGTGCTGGTGCAGCGCGTGGTCCGGCTGCTGCTTGACGGCGTGGCACCGGAGAAAATCCTCTGCATCACCTTCACCAAGGCCGCCGCCGCCAACATGGCGCAGCGGGTGTTCGAAACCCTCGGCCACTGGATCACGCTGGACGACGCTGCCCTCGACGCGGTGATCCGCGAGGCCGGGGTGACGCGGCGCGACGCCAGCACCCGGATGCGCGCCCGCGAACTGTTCGCCTGTGCGCTGGAAACGCCGGGCGGGTTGAAGGTACAGACCATCCACGCGCTGTGCACGAGGCTGCTTCAGCAGTTTCCCTTTGAGGCCAACGTACCGGCGCGCTTCAGCGTGCTCGACGACCGCGACCAGAACGAAATGCTGGAGCGCGCCAGCCTCGGCGTGCTGCTGCAGGCCGCCGCGAACCCGGACAGCCCCGCCGGCCGGGCGCTGGCGATCGCCATGACCAGCGCAGCCGATGTGACGTTTCGCGACGTGGTGCGGGAAGCCAGCCTCAGCCGCGACCGGTTCCTGGCCTGGACCGACCACGCCGGCAGCATCGCGGCTGCGACAGCGCAGCTCTGCGCCGCGCTCGGAGTGCGGCAGGAGGACTCGATCGAAGCCGTCGAGCGCGACATCGTCGACGGGCCGCATCTGCCGCGCACCGTATGGGAAGCCACCGCCGCAGCGCTCGAGACCGGCAGCATCACCGACAACGATCAGGCCGCACGGCTGCGCGAAGCGCTGTTGCGTTCCGGCAGCGCCCAGGTCGAACGTTATCTCGAGGTCTTCCTGACCAAGGAAATGACCCCGCGCAAAACCCTCGTGACCAAAAAACTCGGCGGCAGCCGGCCCGATCTGGCACGAACGCTGGAAGCCGAAGGCGACCGCATCGGCGCCCTGCTGGAGCGGCGGCGCGCGGTCGCCATGCGCGAGCGCACGACGGCGCTGCTGGTGATCGCGACCGGGGTTGCCGAACACTATCGCCGCGAAAAGCTGGAGCGCGGGCTACTCGACTATGACGACCTTATCGAGAAGACCCTGGCGATGCTGGACCGCGGCGCGGCCGGCTGGGTGCATTACAAACTCGACCGCGGCGTCGATCATGTGCTGATCGACGAGGCCCAGGACACCAGCCCGAAGCAGTGGGACATCGTCGAACGCCTGATTGACGAATTCACCACCGGTGAGGGTGCCCGCGACGGCATCCGGCGCACCGTCTTCGCGGTCGGCGACGAGAAGCAGTCGATTTTTTCGTTTCAGGGCGCCAAGCCGCGCGAATTCGACCTCCGGCGCCGATCGCTGCAAAGCAGATTTGAAGCCGCCGGGCTGAAATTCGATCGGGTGGCATTCAACTATTCGTTCCGCTCGGGAGCGGCAATCCTGCGCTCGGTGGACCATGTGTTTCGCGATCCGGCGATCTACCGCAGCATCCACGCCGTCGACATCGGTTACCCGATCCACGAGTCGCTGGCCGATGCCGGGCCGAGCCTGGTGGACCTGTGGGAATTGCAGCAGCCGGATCCGAGGCTGGACATCGAGGGCTGGCAGGCGCCGTTCGATGCGGTGTCGGAGACGAGCCCGGAAGTTCGGCTCGCCAACCGCGTGCAGGACGAGATCCGGTCGCTGATCGCGGCTCCAACCATGACCGGCGCGGCCGGCAAGCGGCGCGCCTTGCGTTACGGCGATATCATGGTGCTGGTGCGCCGGCGCGGCATCGCGTTCGACGCCATCATTCAGGCGCTGAAGCGCGCCAATATTCCGGTCGCCGGCGCCGACCGGTTGAAGCTTACCGAACACATCGCCATCATCGACCTGATGAACCTCGCGGACGCGCTGCTGCTGCCGCAGGACGACCTGGCGCTGGCGGTGGCGCTGAAGAGCCCGCTGTTCGGGCTCGACGATGACGACCTGTTCAAGCTCTGCTGGCAGCGCCCCGGTTCGTTGCGTACCGCCCTCGAAACACACGCCGGCGAGGAGGGCAGGTTTGCCGCGGCGCTGCGCCGCCTCAACGCCTGCGAACGGCACGCCATGGAGGAGACGCCATTCGCGTTCTATGCCTGGCTGCTCGGCGGCGACGGCGGGCGGGCGCGCATCTTGCGGAGGCTGGGACACGAAGCCAACGACGCGCTCGACGAATTTCTCGAACTGGCGCTCGGCTATGAGCGCAAGGCGCCGGCGTCGCTGCAGGGCTTCATGGCGTGGCTGCGCGCTGCGGATACCGACATCAAGCGCGACATGGAGATCTCGCGCGACGAAGTCCGGGTGATGACCGTGCACGGCGCCAAGGGCCTGGAAGCGCCGGTGGTCTTCCTGATCGACACCACCTCCTCGCCCGCCGACACCCAGCGCCTCAATCTCATTCATGTGCCGCAGGGCAACGCCGCGCCGCATACGCCGGGCGTGGTGGTGTGGGCCGGCCGGAAGGCGGACGATCCGCCGGCGGTGGCGGCGGCACGGACGGCGCAGATCGGCGAGACCGAGGATGAATATCGCCGGCTGCTCTACGTGGCGATGACCCGCGCCGCCGACCGCCTGATCGTCGGCGGCTGCATGCCGGGCAACCGCAGCGAGATTCGGCCGCTGTCCTGGTACGACCTGATCGCACGGGCATTGGAGGGCTCCGGCCTGCACATGCAGAACGTGCCGCCGCCCGACGGGGCGGTGCGGCGTTTCACGCGACTGGAAGACTCAAGCCCGGTTGCGGAGGCGGCGGAAGCTCCGTCCAAGGCAGCTTCGATCGCGCCGCCGGCATGGCTGCGCGCGCCGGCGCCCCCCGACTTCGCCACTGACGGTGTTTTGCGGCCCTCGGCCCCCATCGACCAGGATGGCTACAGGCTGCGGCGCGGTGAGACCGCCGCACAGCGCGCGGAGGCGCTGCAGCGCGGTTCGCTGGTGCACCGGTTGCTGCAATCCCTGCCCGACCTGGCGCCGGAGCACCGCCGCGAGGCCGCACTGCGGTACCTGGCGCGCAACGCCGGCAACAGGACGGCGGACGACCGCGTGAAGCTTGCCGGGGACGTGCTGGCGCTGATCGCCGAACCGCGCTTTGCTGCGCTGTTCGCGCCGGGCAGCCGCGCCGAAGTCTCGATCGCGGGCAGGCTGGAGCGGCCAAACGGACCAGCGGTGCTGGTTTCCGGGCAAATCGACCGGCTGGTGGTGACGGAGCGCGAGATCCTGATCGTCGACTACAAGACCAATCACGCCCCGCCGAACGCGGAGGCGGGAGTACCGCTCGCCTATATCCGGCAGTTGGCGCTGTACCGGGCGGTTTTGGCCCGCCTGTACCCCGACCGGCGCGTCCGGGCGGCGCTGCTCTGGACCGAGACCCCTGAAATGATGGAGATTTCGGTCCCGGCGCTGGACGCACAACTGGCAACCATTATCCGCAGGGATGAGCGTCCTTGACCCGGCAACGGCGCGTTCATACGTTGCAGCCATGATCCCGGCGGCGATTCTCGAGCCGCACCTACACAACCCAAACGAGGTAGAACCCATGGCCGTTGGCAAGGTTTCTGATGCCGATTTCGAATCGGAAGTACTCAATGCGACGGGCCCGGTCGTGGTCGATTTCTGGGCCGAATGGTGCGGCCCCTGCCGCATGATCGCGCCGGCGCTGGACGAGATTTCCGGCGCCATGGGCGACAAGGTCAAGATCGTGAAGCTGAATGTCGACGAAAGTCCGAAGACGGCTTCGAAGTACGGCGTGATGTCGATCCCGACCCTGATGATCTTCAAGGGCGGCGAGATGGCCTCGCGTCAGGTCGGCGCCGCACCCAAGCAGAAGCTGCAGCAGTGGATTACTGCGGCGGTCTGATCCGCGCCCGATCGCATCTGTTTCGACGGCCGGCGACGAACTCGCCGGCCGTTTTGCTTTGTGATCCCTGTCATCCCACCCAGCCGGTGGAAAGCGCGTTCACCCATTTCGACCGGCTCTCGCGCGCCAGCGCGGCCGCCGCGTCGTGATCGTAAGGCACGTGCCTGAACGTCACCTGCCAGCGTGCCGCGCGCAACTCGAGAATGGCGTAGCAGGCGTCCGGGGTCCCGGTTTCCATCACATGCGGAAACGGCACGCTATCGCGATAGCCGGGGCAGCCCACGCTGCCGGGATTGACCACCATGCGCCCGTCGCGAAGCCTGACCGCGCGGGAGATGTGGCTGTGCGCGCACAGGATCAGCGATTGTTCGATGCCGACCGCCGCCGGTTCAATCGCGTCAAGCGAGGACATGCGCACCGACCCGTCGGGCGTCACGGTCTCCAGCCAGTAGACCTCGTCGTTTGCCGGCGTGGCGTGACACAGAAAGACCCGATCGCGGAATACCCGCGTCGGCGGCACGCGGCGGATCCAGTCGAGATGGCCGGCGTCGAGTTGCTCAAAGGCAGGGCCATCCCACGATCCCATTTTTTCCCGCGGCCGGTCGATCAGATAGCGGTCGTGGTTGCCGAGCACGTGCACCGCATCGAGCGGCATCAGCCGCTCCATGGTGCGCCGGGCGTCGAACGGTCCGCTCACCATGTCGCCGAGATTGACGATGTCGTCGATACCTTCGGCGCGGATATCGGCGATCACCGCCTCAAGGGCGAGGTAGTTTCCATGGATGTCGGCAATCGCGGCAAAGCGCATGCGGGCTCCGGATCGGTCAGGCGGGCGGCGTGCCGTTGGCGGCCAGCACCTCGCCGGCGAGATAGAGCGAGCCGGTGATGAGAATGCGCGGCGGCACCTCGTACGAAAGCCGGGTCAGCGACCGCAGCGCCGCCTCGACGTCGTTAGCGGTTTCCACCCGCATGCCAAGATGCCGTGCGGCGTCCGCCAGCACGTCCGGCGCCATGGCCTGCTCATGACCCGGAATTTTCACCGCGATGATATGCCGGGTCAGGCCGGCGAAATTGGCAAGAAATGCCGGCGCGTCCTTGTTGGCCATCATGCCGACCACGACCACCAGCGGGCGCGGCACCCGCTCCTCGAGATCGCCTAGCGCCGCCGCCACGACGCGGCCGCCATCGGCATTGTGGCCGCCGTCGAGCCAGATTTCGCTGCCCTGCGGCGCCTGCTCCAGCAGCGCGCCGGAGCTCAGCCGCTGCATCCTGGCCGGCCATTCGGCACTGAGGATGCCGCGCTCAAACGCCGCGGCATCGATCCTGAAGCCGTCCAGCGCGCGCAGCGTCGCGATCGCAAGGCCGGCATTGTCGAACTGATGCCGCCCGAACAGCCGGGGCGCGGCCAGATCCATCAGGCCGCGTTCGTCCTGATACACCAGCCGTCCGCGCTCGACATTGACGTGCCACTGCTGGCCGGCGGCATGCAGCGCGGAGCGCATGCGTCTGGACTGCTGCTCGATCGCCGCGGTCGCCTCCGGTGGCTGTTCGGCGCAAATCACCGGCGTGTCGCGCTTGATGATGGCGGCCTTTTCCCCGGCGATGTCGACCAGGGAGGCGCCGAGAAATTCGGTGTGGTCAATGCCGATCGGGGTGATGACGCAGGCCAAAGGCTGCTCGATCACGTTGGTGGCGTCGAGCCGTCCGCCGAGACCGACCTCGAGCAGCACCACGTCGGCCGGATGCTGCGCGAACAGCCAGAATGCCGCTGCGGTTTCGATTTCGAAAATCGTGATCGGATCGCCCTGGTTGAGGCGCTCGCAATGCAGCAGCGCCCGGCACAGTTCGTCGTCGTCGACCAGGACGCCGCCGCCGGCGCGGCCGAGGCGGTAGCGCTCGTTGATCCGCACCAGGTGCGGCGAGGTATAGACGTGCACGCGCAGGCCCGCGGCCTCCAGGATTGCGCGCAGATAGGCGATGGTGGAGCCCTTGCCGTTGGTGCCGGCGACATGGATCACGCTCGCCAGCCGGCGTTCGGGATGATCCAGCCGCTGCAGCAGGCGCAGCATCCGCTCCAGCGTCAGATCGATACGGCGGGGATGCAGCGCCGACAACCGCTGCAGCACATCGCCGAGCGGCGGCAACGGATGAGCGGCGGGCGCGTTCACGCGTGGGGCGCAGCCGGCACGACGTCCGGACTGGCAACGACTTCCGGAGGAATGGTGATCGGCGGCGCCGGCAACGATTTCGGTTGCGACGCCGCTTCAACGGCCGGGGATCTGGTGAGCAGCCGGCATAGCCGCGCCAGCGTCGGCCGCAGGTCGTGGCGATGCACCACCATGTCGACCATGCCATGGTCCTTGAGATATTCGGCGCGCTGAAAACCCTCCGGCAATTTCTCGCGGATGGTCTGCTCGATGACGCGGGCGCCGGCAAAGCCGATCAACGCGCCCGGGTTCGGCGATCTGCACGTCGCCCAGCATGGCGTAGGAGGCGGTGACACCGCCGGTGGTCGGATTGGTCAGCACCACGATATAGGGCAGCCGGGCCTCACGCAGCATCTGTACCGCCACCGTGGTCCGCGGCAACTGCATCAGGGAGAGAATACCCTCCTGCATCCGGGCACCGCCGGACGCCGCGAACACGATGAAGGGCGATTTCTTTTCCACCGCGAGCTCGAGCCCGCGCACGATCGCCTCGCCGGCCGCCATGCCCAGCGAGCCGCCCATGAACTCGAAATCCTGCACCGCGATGACCACACCGGCGCCTTCCAGCTTGCCGTAGCCGACCTTGATGGCATCGTTCAGCGAGGTCTTGGCGCGCGCATCCTTGATGCGATCGGCATAGCGGCGTTCGTCGCGGAATTTAAGCGGATCGGCCGTGACCTCGGGCAGCGCGATGTCGTACCAGGTCTCGTTGTCGAAGATCGACTTCAGCCGCGCCACCGCGCCCATCCGCATGTGGTAGTTGGAGCCGGGAATCACGAACTGGTTGCTCTCGACGTCCTTGTAGAACACGAGCTGTCCCGAATCAGGGCATTTGATCCACAGATTCTCCGGCGTTTCGCGACGCAGGATGTTGCGGATTTTCGGCCGGACGACGTTGGTGAGCCAATTCATAGTTCGCTCCGAATGGCGATCGAATATCGCATTCCCTTGAAAGTATATGGCGCCGCCGGCCGAGCCGGGCAAGCTGCCAGCGGCAGCTATTTCCACTGCAATTGTGGCTTATTCCGCAGCCTGCCTCGCCCCGCGTACGCCTTGCGCCAGCGCGGCTGCCATATCGGCGACCGCGCCCACGGTTGTCGTGGTAGCGTGGCCCTCGGCGTCGAGGCTGGCGTGCAACGCATCGACCAGCGCGGTTCCGACCACGGCGCCGTTGGCGTGCTCGGCGATGGCGCGGGCGGCGTCCGGGGTCCGGATGCCGAAGCCGACACAGACCGGCAAGTGGGTGTGCCGCTTGATGCGGGCGACGGCTTCGCCGACGACGCTGGAATCGGCGCTGGCCGCGCCGGTGATGCCGGTGATGGACACGTAATAGACAAAGCCCGAGGTGTTGGCGAGCACCGCCGGCAACCGCTTGTCGTCGGTGGTGGGCGTCGCCAGACGGATGAAATTGAGCCCGGCCTTCATCGCCGGCAGGCACAGTTCGGTGTCTTCCTCCGGCGGCAGGTCGACGATGATCAGTCCGTCGACGCCGGCGGTCTTCGCATCGGACAGAAACCGATCGACACCATAAATGTAGATCGGATTGTAATAGCCCATCAGCACCAGCGGCGTGGTGGTGTCGTCGGTGCGGAACGCGCGCACCAGCTCCAGCGTTTTCTTCAGGCTCATGCCGGCCTTGAGCGCGCGCAAACCCGCCGCCTGAATCGACGGACCATCCGCCATCGGATCGGTGAACGGCATGCCGATCTCGATGATGTCGGCGCCGGCCTTGGGCAGCGCCTTGATGATAGCGAGCGAGGTCGCCGGATCGGGATCACCGGCCATCAGGAAGGTGACGAAGGCCGAGCGGCCTTGTTTGGCGAGGTCGGCGAAGCGAGTATCGATACGGGTGGTCACTTCCTCTTGCCCCTCAGGATATCGCCGACCTGCGGCACGTCCTTGTCGCCGCGCCCGGAAAGGTTGACCACCATCAGATGATCCTTTGGCCGATTGGGCGCCAGTTCCATCACCTTGGCGATGGCATGGGCCGGCTCCAGCGCCGGGATGATGCCTTCGAGCCGCGACAGCAGTTGAAACGCCGCCAGCGCCTCGTCGTCGGTGGCGGACAGATAGGTCACCCGCCCGGTCTCGTACAGCCAGGAATGCTCCGGGCCGATGCCCGGGTAATCCAACCCGGCTGAGATCGAATGGGCGTCCTGGATCTGGCCGTCATCGTCCATCAACAGATAGGTGCGGTTGCCATGCAGAACGCCAGGACGGCCACCGGCGATCGACGCGGCGTGCAATTGCGTCAGCCCGTGGCCCGCGGCCTCGACGCCGAAGATCTCGACGCCGGGATCATCGAGGAACGGGTGAAACAGCCCCATCGCGTTGGAGCCTCCGCCGATGCAGGCGATCAGCGAATCGGGCAGACGGCCTTCGGCCTCTTGCATCTGGGCGCGGGTCTCGGTGCCGATGATCGACTGGAAGTCACGCACCATCATCGGATAGGGATGCGGCCCGGCCACGGTGCCGATGCAATAGAAGGTGTTGTGGACGTTGGTGACCCAGTCGCGCAGCGCCTCGTTCATCGCATCCTTCAGGGTGCGCGTTCCTGACTGCACCGGGATCACCCTGGCGCCCAGCATTTCCATGCGGATGACATTGGGCTGTTGGCGTTCGACGTCGACCGCGCCCATATAGACCACGCAGTCGAGCCCGAAGCGCGCGCACAGCGTCGCGGTGGCGACGCCATGCTGGCCGGCGCCGGTCTCGGCGATGATGCGCGGCTTGCCCATGCGCCGCGCCACCATGATCTGGCCGAGCACGTTGTTGACCTTGTGCGAGCCGGTGTGGTTGAGCTCCTCGCGCTTGAGATATATTTTAGCGCCGCCGAGATGCGCGGTGAGCCGCTCGGCGAAATACAGCGGCGACGGCCGGCCGACATAGTCCTTGAGATAGCCGTTCATCTCGGCCGCAAATGCCGGATCGGTCTTGGCGTCAGCATAGGCTTTTTCGAGGTCGAGGATCAGCGGCATCAGCGTTTCGGCGACAAAGCGGCCGCCGAAGATGCCGAAATGTCCGCGCTCGTCGGGGCCGGACCGGAACGAATTGGGCAAGGATTTGGACGGGGAATTCGGCGAGGCTTGCGGCATCAGGTCGTCAACTCTTCGGTGGCGCGCGCGGCGCGAACAAATGCACGGATCATGTCGCTATCCTTGATCCCCGGCGCGCGTTCCACGCCGGAAGAAATATCGACGCCGCCGGCGCGGGTGATCCGGACGGCCTCGGCGACATTGCCGGCATTGAGACCGCCGGAAACGATGAAGGGCAGCTTCAGCTCCAGGTTCTGCAGCAGCTGCCAGTCGAAGGCGGCGCCAAGGCCGCCGGGGCGGGTGGCGCCTTTGGGAGCGCGGGCGTCGAACAGGATCCGGTCGGCGACCGCAGCGTAGCCCGCAAGGCCAGCGAGGTCGGCGCGGGTCTCGACGGCGATGGCCTTGATCACCGGCAGGCCGAATTTCTGCTTGATGTCGCGCAGGCGCGCCACGCTTTCCCGGCCGTGCAATTGCAGAAAATCCGGCCGCAGCGCGTCGATCGAGTTGGCCAGCAGCGCATCGTCGGCATCGACCGACAACGCGACCTTACCGGCGCGGCCCCTGACCTGCCTGCCGAGGCCGCCGGCGACTTCGAGACTGACATGGCGCGGCGAGGGCGGAAAGAACACAAATCCCACCATGTCGGCGCCGGCCTGAAGAGCCGCATCGAGCGTCTCGGGCGTCGACAGGCCACAGATTTTGACGATCAGGGACATGGTTTCCAAACGAGGACAGAAAGCAAAGGTTCGGTTCGCGGCGCAAGCCGTGCGGAAAGACCGGCCGCCGGGGCGGGTTCTACAACGTCGCGCCCTGCTTGTCTCGCCCACCGGTCCCATATCCGGCCGCCTCGCGACGGGGCGCCGGCAGCCGTTGCGGGTCGAACCCGGCCGGGGCTGTGGCGCCGGCGCGAAGATCGTTGAGCTGGGTGCGCGCCTGCCGGGCGTCGGCCTCGTGCCGGCGCGCCGCGCGCCGCCAATGGCGCTGCCGAAACCAGGTCGCCATGCCGCCCGCCAGCACGCCCAGGATCGCCACCACGACGATGAGGACGAACAGCGGCGGCGTCGTGCTAAGCGAGGGATCGGGGGGATCAAACGGGTTGAACGACACGGTCACACGGTGCCGATTGGCGACCGCGAACGCCACCAGGACGACACCGAGCAGAATCAGCACCAGGCTCGCGAAGAATTTGCGCATGAGGTTCTCTCGCGTTGGCGATCAGGATCGCGATCGGCAACCGCACGATTGTGTGCGTACGAACACTACGCGCCGGCGTCGGGGGTCCCGGAGTCGCGGTTCAGCCGTTCGCGCATTTCCTTGCCGGTCTTGAAGAACGGCACGCTCTTCTGGTCCACCGGCACATGGGCGCCGGTGCGCGGATTGCGGCCGGCGCGGGCGGGACGGTGTTTCACCGAAAACGCGCCGAAACCACGTAACTCTACCCGGTCACCGCGCGCCAGCGCCGCGACGATCTCGTCGAGAATGGCATTTACGATGTTCTCCACATCCCGCTGATACAGGTGTGGGTTGTGCTCGGCGATGCGCTGAACGAGTTCGGATTTGATCATCGGCACTGGGACCCGTCACATAGGATGTCCATTTCCGTGAAAATGCGTTGAACTGTCAAGACGCTAAATCAAATTCAGATGAAGCGAAAAGACGTGACAAACCGACGGAAGGGGGTTTGTGACAACAACCGCAATGCGGAATTTTTCAACCGGACCCGCACCGGCGCCGCCTCCCCCGACCTCAATTCGAGCCCGCCGGACGCCACAGGGCCAGCATCCCGTCGAGGCTCATGCTTTCAACGGCCTGGGTGACGCCGGCCTGCTCGACCCGCCGCGCCATCCCGCTCAAGCCCAGCGCATCGAGCGAAACAGCCGCCGCGGTCCGCAGGAAAGTCAGGTCGCCGAATTTCGGATCCAGCTTGAAATCACGCACCGGCAGGTCGCTCTTGACCTTCTTCTCCGCGACCAGCCATGCCACCGCGGTTTTCTCGTCGCCAAGCTGATCGATCAGCTTGAGATCGACAGCCTGATGTCCGGTAAAGACCCGGCCGTCGGCGACCTTGTCGAGCAGCGCGTCATCCATGCCGCGGCGCGTTTTCACCAGGCCGCGAAACCAGGCATAGGAATCTTTCACCAACGCATCGAGGGCGTCGCGCGCCTCCGGGCTGGTCGGCTCGAATCCGTTCGGGGCTGCCTTCAAAGGCGACGACTTCACTTCCTCGACCTGCACGCCGACGGATTTCAGAAGGCCGCTGAAATTCGGAAACTGGAACAGCACGCCGATCGAACCGACCAGCGAGCTCTGCTGGGCGACGATGTGGTCGGAAGCCAGGGCCGCGATGTAGCCGCCGGACGCCGCCAGTCCCTCGACCACCACCACCAGCGGCTTCTTGGCCTTCAGCCGCATCAGGGCGTCGTAGAGCTGCTCCGAGCCTGCCGTGGTGCCGCCCGGCGAATTGATATGGACGATGACCGCGGGCGCCCGCGACTTCTCCAGCCGCTCCAGTGCCTCGACGCGATCATTGTCGCTGCGGATCAGGCCGTCGATATGAATCCGCGCGATCGAGCCCGAGGCGGTCAGCGCGCCGCGCCCGGCCGGCGTGGCTAACATGCCGACGGTCACCACCGCGGCGATGGCGACCACGGCCGCGGTGACGCGCCAGAAGGTCAGCTTGCGGCGCATCCTGCGGCGATCGACGATCACATCGGAATCAAGCGACATCGAAATTCTCCTCAAGACGGCAAGCCCGGCGGATCGCACCGTTGTCCGGACAGCGTTGATTTGCGGTATCCCAATTACATCAATTGCGAGGCAATATGAAGAAAACAAGGTCAAGTGCGCGGCCGAGCCAAACAAAACGGGCCCCGGTTTGCACCGGGGCCCGCAGCAATGGCCGAACAGGGCCGTGGCTTACTTGTCGGTACGCTGCTTCAGCGCGGTGCCGAGGATATCGCCCAGCGTCGCCCCCGAATCCGAGGAGCCGTATTGCGCAATGGCTTCCTTTTCCTCGGCGACTTCCAGGGCCTTGATCGAGACCTGGACCTTGCGGGCCTTCTTGTCGAACTGGATCACCCGCGCATCGACCTTTTCGCCGACCGCGAAACGCTCGGCGCGCTGATCGGCGCGCTCGCGCGCCAGCTCGGAACGCTTGATGAAGGTGGTGAAGTCGGTGCCGACGATCTGCACCTCGATCCCGGACTCCTTCACTTCAAGCACTTCGCAGGTTACCACCGCGCCCTTCTTGACGTCGCCCGGCTCGGCGAAGGGATCGCCCTCGAGCTGCTTGACGCCGAGCGAGATGCGCTCCTTCTCGACATCGACATCGAGCACGATGGCCTTGACCATGTCGCCCTTCTTGAAGTTGTCGATGACCTGCTCGCCCGGGAGCTTCCAGTCGAGATCGGAAAGATGGACCATGCCGTCGACGTCGCCGTCGAGCCCGAGAAACAGGCCGAACTCGGTCTTGTTCTTGACCTCGCCCTCGACGGTGGCACCGACCGGATACTTCTCGACGAACACCTCCCAGGGATTGCGCATGGTCTGCTTGAGACCGAGCGAAATCCGGCGCTTGACCGAATCGACCTCGAGCACCTGCACTTCGACTTCCTGCGAGGTGGAGACGATCTTGCCGGGATGCATGTTCTTCTTGGTCCACGACATCTCCGAAACGTGGATCAGGCCTTCGATGCCCGGCTCCAGCTCGACGAAAGCGCCGTAGTCGGTGATGTTGGTGACGCGGCCGGTGAAGCGCGCGTTGAGCGGGTACTTCGCCTCGATGCCCTGCCACGGATCGTCCAGCAACTGCTTCATGCCGAGCGAAATGCGGTGGGTTTCGTGGTTGATCTTGATGATCTTGACCTTGACGGTCTGGCCGATGGTCAAAACCTCGGTCGGGTGATTGACCCGGCGCCAGGCGATATCGGTGACATGGAGCAGGCCGTCGATGCCGCCGAGGTCGACGAACGCACCGTAGTCGGTGATGTTCTTGACCACGCCGTCGATGACCTGGCCCTCTTCGAGGTTCTGCACCAGTTCCTGACGCTGCTCGGCGCGGGTCTCTTCCAGCACAGTGCGGCGCGACACCACGATGTTGCCGCGGCGGCGATCCATCTTCAGGATCTGGAACGGCTGCGAGTTGTTCATCAAGGGACCGACGTCGCGGATCGGGCGGATGTCGACCTGCGAACGCGGCAGGAACGCCACCGCGCCGTCGAGATCGACGGTGAAGCCGCCCTTGACCTGATTGAAGATGACGCCGTGCACCTTCTCGTTATTGTTGAAAGCCTTTTCCAGCTTGCCCCAGCTTTCCTCGCGGCGCGCCTTGTCGCGCGACAGCACGGCCTCGCCGAGCGCATTCTCGATACGGTCGAGGAACACCTCGACCTCGTCGCCGACCTTGAGTTCGCTGTCCCGGCCGGGCCCGGCGAATTCACGCAGCGCCACGCGGCCTTCGGTCTTGAGGCCGACATCGATGACAGCCATGTCTTTTTCAATCGCGACCACCCGGCCCTTGATGACCGAGCTTTCCTGCAGATTGCCGCCGGCGAAGGATTCGTCGAGCATCGCGGCAAAATCGTCGCGGGAAGGATTATAGGAAGTAGCAGTCGAAGCCATTGGTTCTCCAGATCACGGGTCTTGCCGGCGTTCGGGTTGAAGGGCGTATCGCGCGTGGAGTGCCAGAGGTCCGCAACTCTGGCGACCGCCATGCAAACAATGCAAAAGCGGGCCGGCAGCATGCCTGCACGATCGATACGTTGATTTCATCCGGAGCCTGAACGTTACGACTTCAAGAACCTGGAGCGGGCTTTCCTCCAATGACGGCAAGGGTTTTAGAAACTGGATTTCAAACCCGCTGCCGGCCCGCTCGGACGGCCTCGACACTGTCGATGGCGGCCCGGACGCCGAGGGATATAGCGCCCCGCGCCTTCCCGGGCAAGGCGTCAGATGGTTGCCGGGGCGTAAATGCGGCCCCCCGGACCCGTGTCGTCAACCGCCTGTTGACCGAACCCGGCAAAACAGGCCGCAGCGGCGCACCGATGGAACCCGGTCTTAGGGGCTCTCCCGTAAGACTTCCCGCGTGCTCAAAAACAAGGAGGGGTTAACAATGAAGAATATTTCCGTTCTGGCGGCTTTTGCCGCTTTCGCAATCGTTGCCATGGTCGGCAGCGTGACGGCTACCGCGCCGGTCGGACCCGGCGCAACGGTGGAATCCGTCACCGCATCGATCCTCGTTCCGGTGGCGCAGGAACTGCCGGTCGTTCTGGCCCAGAACTGAGCGCTTCCATCGCCCAAGGCCCGGAGCGCGACCGCGCTCCGGGTATTTTATTGTCGCGCCGCGCGGACCGCGTCGACGATGGCGATGGCGGCCCGAACCCCGGCTTCGATGTCGAGGTTTGAATTGTCCAGTACATGGGCGTCCGGGGCGCGCTTGAGCGGCGCGACGGTGCGGTTCTGATCGCGTTCGTCGCGCATCAGGATGTCGGCCAGCACCGCGGCCTCGTCGGCCTCCTCGCCGCGCGCCTTCGCTTCCAGGGTGCGGCGCCGGGCGCGGACCTTGGCATCGGCGACGACGAAGATCTTCACGTCGGCATGGGGACAAATTACGGTCCCGATATCGCGGCCGTCCAGCACTGCGCCCGGCGGATCCTCGGCAAACCGGCGCTGGAAATTCAGCAGCACCTGCCGCACCTGGGGGATCGCCGAAACCACCGAGGCGGCCTCGCCCACCGCCTGGGTTTTCAGTGCCGGGTTGCCGAATTTCTCCGGGTCGAGCTCCAGCGCCGCGGACACCGCGAGCATTTCATCCCGAAGATCGGCACCGGCATCCAGTAGCGCTTTCGCCACCGCGCGGTAGATCACGCCGGTATCGAGGTGACGATAGCCGTAATGCTTGGCGAGCCGCTTGCCGAGCGTGCCCTTGCCCGACGCCGCGGGTCCGTCGATGGCGATGATCATGAAAACTCCGCCCCCAGCGAGCGCATCATCGGAATGAAATCCGGAAAGCTGGTGGCGATGAAGGCGGTGTCATCGACCTTCACCGGCAGGTCGGAGGCGAGCCCCATGACCAGCGCCGACATCGCGATCCGATGGTCCATATGGGTCGAGACCAGGCCACCGCCGGGGACGTGACCGCGACCCTCGACGATCAGGTCGTCGCCCGCGATCTCGACCTTGACGCCATTGACGCGGAGCATGGCGGCTGTGGCCTCCAGCCGGTCGGATTCCTTGACCCGCAATTCCTGCAGGCCGCGCATGACCGTGGTACCTTCGGCGAAGGCCGCCGCGACCGCCAGCACCAGATACTCGTCGATCATCGACGGCGCCCGCTCCGGCGGCACCTCGACGCCGTGCAGCTTCGATGCCCGCACCCGGAATTGCGCCATCGGTTCGCCGGCATCCCCGCGCCTTTCGCTCTCATCGATCATGGCACCCATCTCGCGCAGCGTGGTGAACAACCCGGTGCGCAGCGGATTGGTCATCACGTCCGACAGCACGATGTCGGAGCCCGCCACAATCAGCGCCGCCACCAGCGGAAACGCCGACGAGGACGGATCGGCCGGGACCACGACGTTGGCGCCGTGCAGTTCGGGCTGGCCGGTCAGCACGATCCGGCGGCCATGGGCGCCCTCATTGTGCGAGACGATCTGCGCGCCAAAATGTTTCAGCATCAGCTCGGTATGGTCACGGCTGGCCTCGGATTCGATCACCGTGGTTTCCCCCGGCGCCGACAACCCGGCCAGCAGCACCGCCGACTTGATCTGCGCCGAGGCCACCGGCGTCCGGTACAGGATCGGCAGCGGATCGCGGGCGCCCTGGAGCGTGAGAGGGAGGCGGCCGCCAGTCTCGGCGGCAGTGACCCTGGCGCCCATCAATTCAAGGGGATCGAGCACCCGGCGCATCGGCCGGCTACGCAGGGACGCGTCGCCGTCAAATGTTGCCACAATTGGACAGCCGGCCACGGCCCCCATCACCAGCCGGCAGCCGGTGCCGGAATTGCCGAAATCGAGCGGGGACGGAGGTTGCGCGAAACCGGACACCCCGACGCCGTGTACCGACCAGGCAAACGCACCGGTTCGCTCGACCCGCGCGCCCAGGGCCCGCATGGCCTTGGCGGTATTGAGCACATCCTCGCCCTCGAGCAGCCCGGAAATCCGGGTTTCCCCGACCGCGAGCGCGCCCAGAATCAGGGCGCGGTGGGAGATCGACTTGTCGCCCGGTACCCGCGTCCGCCCGCTGAGAGAACCGCCCTTGCGCGCCTCGAGCGGCACCGCCTGACCGGCGCCTTGATCGGAATGAGTCAAGATTGTGTTCCCCTGTGCGGCGGGCTCGTAGCACACGGCCGCCGCTACGTCACGCCGCTGGCACTCTCGCGCAAAGCGCTATTGACAGCGGCGTGGCAACTAGCCAAGTGAAGCACCGTTTTTCAAGAATTCCCAGGATTCCACACGTGGCCAAAGCCGATCTCGGAACCAAGCGTATTTGCCCGACAACGGGCAAGAAATTCTATGATCTGAATAAGAATCCGGTGATCTCGCCCTATACTGGCGAGGTGGTGCCGATTGCGCCCGTGGCGCCGCCCCGGACCCGTGCCGACGCGGCTTCCCGTGCCGCTGCTGCTGCGGCTTCCGCCGCCGAGGCGACCCCTGAGCCCGCCGAGGCCGAGGAATTGGTGCCGTTGGAGGAAGCCGACGCCGAAGAGAATACCGGCAAGGTCAAGGCCGTGGTCCCGGAATCGGAAGACGACATCGAAATCGACGAGACCCTCGAAGACGATGATGACGACGATTCGACCTTCATCGCCGACGAGGAAGAGGGCGACGAGGACGTGACCGACATCATCGGCGATGTTTCCGGCGACGAGGAGACTTGAGATCGGCCCTGAACTGTGTTCAGGGTTTTTTGCCCGCGCAGGTGATTTGATCCGCGCGTCGAGTTAAGGGGCCATAGCTCAGCTGGGAGAGCGCTTGCATGGCATGCAAGAGGTCGGCGGTTCGATCCCGCCTGGCTCCACCATCCTTCGCTGGCTTCGCCAGCTTCGGCTGGGCAAGCCGAAGATTCCATCGGCGCGAAGCAAGCGAAGGATGCCGCGCCGTAGCCCGAAGGGCGAAGGCGGGCCTCGGCAAGCCCCCTTTTGGGCAGTTCTGGCGAACGACTTTCGTCGTGAGTCCTCCAGGCCCATGAAGTACGTCTACATTCTCGAAGCCACGATTCCCAGCATTTCTACACGGGAATTACCGACGACTTGCGCGCGCGGCTGACAAAGCACAATGCTGGCGAGGTTCCGCACACCTCGAAATACAAGCCTGGGCGGATAAGAACCCACGTCGCATTCAGCGATGAAAAGCTGGCTGTTGAGTTTGAGAAATGTCTGAAGTCCGGATCCGGCCGCGCCTTCGCCAAAAAACATCTCTAACGCCTGCCGCCGTTCAGTCCCCCAACGCAGCATTCAGCTTGTCGCGAAGCGCGACGATCTCGTTTTTCATCGCGGTCAGTTCACTGACCGAGCAAGCCGAGGCGGAGAGAATGCCCTGCGGTACGGCTTTGGCCCTTTCGCGCAGCGCCTGACCTTGCGGCGTCAGCGCGATCAGCACCTGCCGTTCGTCGTCCGCACTGCGCCTGCGCCGGACCAGTTGCGCGGCCTCGAGCCGCTTCAGCAGCGGCGTCAAGGTGCCGGAATCCAGGAACAGGCGTTTCCCGATGTCCTTGACCGGCACTTCGTCGCGTTCCCACAGCACCAGCATCACGAGATATTGCGGATAGGTCAGCGCAAGCCGCTCGAGCAACGGCTTGTATACCCGCGTGAAGGCGTGCGCGGTGGAATACACCGCAAAACAAAGCTGGTTATCGAGCATCAGCGGCGGATGGGCGGCGGATCTTTTTGCCATGACGACCTCCAACCTGATTTGCCGCGCGTCCATTCTGGACGCCATGACTTCACGACCAGTTGACCACGACCGGATCGCAATCTCGATTATTTACATTGCACACAATCTAATTGCCTGCAATACAAAACCCGTCGGATTGGCATAACAGGGAGAGATCGATATGTCGGTAAACGTGCTCTACAAAACCAGCGCCAAGGCCACCGGTGGCCGCGACGGCCATGCCGCAACCCTCGACGGGGCGCTCGACGTCAAGCTGGCGACGCCGAAGGAACTCGGCGGCGGCGGCGGCGCGGGCAACAATCCCGAGCAGCTGTTCGCGGCCGGCTATGCCGCCTGCTTCATCGGCGCCATGAAGTTCGTCGCGTCGCAGGGCGGCCCCAAGGTGCCCGCGGACGCATCGGTGACATCCACGGTCGGCATCGGACCGCGCTCGGCCGGCGGCTTTGGCCTGGACATCGACCTCGCCGTCTCCCTGCCCGGCCTCGCCCGCGAGGAAGCCACGGCCCTGGTGGAGAAAGCGCACCAGGTGTGCCCCTACTCCAACGCCACCCGCGGCAACGTCGATGTGCGCCTGACCGTGGTGTGATTATTCCGCCGGACGGTCCGCCGCCACGACCGGCGGCCCCCTGGCGCGAAGGCATTGCTGCCGCGGCGGAACACCGCTAGCTCTGGAATCGAACATTCTCATTCGAGGGAAAGTCGATTCCATGAGTTCACCAACCGCTCCCGGCGCCATGACCGGACTGCGCGTGATTGATCTCACGCGGGTGCTCGGTGGCCCTTTCTGCACGCAGATCCTGGCGGATCACGGCGCCGACGTGATCAAGGTCGAACCGCCGGCGGGGGATGAAGTGCGCGACTGGGGACCGCCGTTTCACGGCGAGGACGCCGCCTACTTCATCGGCATCAACCGCAACAAGCGCTCGATCGGGCTCGATCTGGCCTCGCCGGGCGGGCGCGAGGTGCTGCTCAAGCTGCTCGAAGGCGCCGACGTGCTGATCGAGAATTTCAAGCCGGGCACGCTGGACAAATGGGGCATCGGCAAAGACGCCTTGGGCGTGCGATTTCC
Organism: uncultured Alphaproteobacteria bacterium; assembly: GCA_963710235.1. GTDB lineage: Bacteria > Pseudomonadota > Alphaproteobacteria > Rhizobiales > Xanthobacteraceae > Bradyrhizobium. The sequence goes on along the minus strand of CAVPZI010000002.1, from coordinate 1,127,666 downwards.
GAAACTGGTGCACTGCCGGATTTCCGGCTTCGGCGCCGACGGTCCGCGCGGCGGCAACCCGGGCTATGACGCCATTATCCAGGCCATGACCGGAATGATCGCCGCCACCGGCTCGCCGGAAAGCGGCCCGATGCGCATCGGCGTGCCGCTGGTGGATATCACCACCGGTCTGTATGCCGCGATCGGGATCCTGATGGCGCTGGCGGAACGGCAGAAGTCCGGCAAGGGCCAGTTCCTCGAGACGACGCTGTATGAGACCGGCCTCGCCATCATGCACCCGCATGCGGCGAACTACTTCTTGCACGGCAAGCCGCCGGCGCTGACCGGCAACGAGCATCCCAATCTCGTGCCGTATTCGATCTTCGCCACCCGCGACGGCAAGATTTTCACCGGCGTCGGCAACGACGGCACCTTCCGCAAGCTAGCCAAGGAGATCGGCAAGCCGGAACTCGGCACCGACCCGCGTTTTGCGCGCAACAAGGACCGCATCGCCAACCGGCAGGCGCTTCGCACCGAACTCGAAGCGGTGTTCAGTCAATTCGACAGCGAACCCTTGTGCGACCGGTTGCTCAATGCCGGCTTGCCTGCCGGCCCGGTCCAGTCGATCGACAAGGCGCTGACCAATGCCCATACCGTCCATCGTGGCGACGTGATCGAAAAGGACTGGTACAAGGGCGTGGCCTCGCCGATCCGGCTTTCGCGCAGCAAGCCGTCGCTGCGCCACCTGCCGCCGAAATTCAGCGAACATGCCGCCGCGGTGCTGGCCGAATTCGGCTATTCGCAGCGCGAGATCGAAACGCTGGTCGAAAGCGGCATCGTCAGCGGGCCGGAACGGCAGCGCTGAGTTCGCTGCGGTTGCCCGCTCAACCGGTTCATTTTCCAGCTTCCCTTGGCGGGTGCTTCCCCCGTACCATCGGCTCGATTATAGGTCATTCGCACGTCATTCCGCGCTGTTATCGCGCGTTACCGATAATGACGGCCACCTGGGAGAGATTTGAATGACGCTTCGACATTTCGGCCTTGCCGCCACCCTCGCGACCACCCTCGCGCTTGCCTCGCCGGCTTACGCGGTGACCGAGATCCAGTGGTGGCACGCCATGACCGGCGGCAACAACGACATCGTCAACAAGCTCGCCGAGGACTTCAACGCCAGCCAGCCCGACTACAAGATCATTCCGACCTTCAAGGGCACCTATGCCGACACCATGAATGCCGGCATCGCCGCGTTCCGCGCCGGCAACGCGCCGCACATCATCCAGGTGTTCGAGGTCGGCACCGCGACCATGATGAGCGCCACCGGCGCCATCAAGCCGGTCTACCAGCTGATGAAGGACGCCGGCGAGCCGTTCGATCCCAAGGCCTACCTGCCGGCCATCACCGGCTATTATTCGACCTCCAAGGGCGACATGCTGTCGTTCCCGTTCAACTCTTCGTCGATGGTGATGTGGATCAACAAGGATGAGCTGAAGAAAGCCGGCGTCGCCGAGATCCCGAAGACCTGGCCGGAAGTGTTTGACGCCGCCAGGAAGCTCAAGGCGGCAGGCCATGCCACCTGCGGCTTCTCCAATGCCTGGGCGACCTGGGCCAATATCGAGCAGTTCTCGGCCTGGCATAACGTGCCGATCGCCACCAAGGCCAACGGCCTCGACGGCTTCGACACCGTCCTGGCGTTCAACACGCCGCTGCATGTCAAGCACCTGCAGAACCTGATCGACCTGCAAAAGGACAAGACCTACGATTATTCCGGCCGCGAGAACAAGAGCGAGAACCGCTTCGCCTCGGGCGAATGCGCCATCTTCCTGACCTCCTCGGGCTACTATGCGACGGCGAAAGGCACGGCGAAGTTCGATTTCACCTCGGCGCCGATGCCGTATTATCCCGATGTCGCAGGCGCCCCGCAGAACTCGATCATCGGCGGCGCGTCGCTGTGGGTGATGGGCGGCAAGAAGCCCGACGAATACAAGGGCATCGCCAAATTCTTCAGCTTCCTGTCCGACACCAACCGCCAGGCCAGGCTGCACCAGGAGTCCGGCTACCTGCCGATTACCAAGGCCGCCTATGAAAAGACCAAGGCGGACGGCTTCTACGAGAAGAATCCGATCCTGGAAACGCCGCTCAAGGAACTGACCAACAAGGATCCGACCGAGAATTCGCGCGGCCTGCGCTTCGGCAACATGGTGCAGATGCGCGACATCTGGGCCGAGGAAATGGAAGCCGCCTTGGCCGGGCAGAAGAGCGCCAAGGACGCGCTTGACGCCGCGGTCGCGCGCGGCAACGCGATGTTGCGGACCTTCGAAAAGACCGCCAAATAGCCCCTCCATGCGACCCTCCCTCCCGGTTTGGAGGGAGGCGCCGCGCATCGCGCCGGATGCCCGCAACGCCAGCCCTTCCGACCGGACGAGACGCCCTGCATGGAAAAGTCCGTCGTCTTCAACAACAAGCTGCTGCCGTATTTGCTGCTGCTGCCGCAACTCGTCATTACCGTGGTATTTTTCTACTGGCCGGCCAGCCAGGCGCTTTGGCAGTCGTTCCTGCGCGAGGACACCTTCGGGCTGTCTTCGGAATTCGTCGGCCTTGAAAATTACCAGGCATTGTTCTCACAACCCGAATACTACAAGGCCATGCTGACGACCGCGGTGTTCTCGACCCTGGTCGCGCTGTTGTCGCTGGCCATCGCGCTGTTGTTCGCAACCCAGGCCGACAAGAACCTCAAGGCGGCCTCCGCCTACAAGACGCTGATGATCTGGCCCTACGCGGTGGCCCCGGCGGTTGCCGGCGTGCTCTGGATCTTCATGTTTCATCCCACCCTCGGCACCCTGGCCCGGCCGCTGCGCTGGATGAATTTCGACTGGAATCCGCTTCTGAACGGCAACCACGCGATGGCGCTGGTGGTGATGGCGGCGGTGTGGAAGCAGATCTCGTATAATTTCCTGTTCTTCCTGGCAGGCCTGCAATCGATTCCCAAAAGCGTGATCGAAGCCGGCGCCATCGACGGCGCCGGGCCGCTGCGGCGGTTCTGGACCATCACCTTTCCGCTGATATCGCCGACCACGTTCTTCCTGCTGGTCGTCAACATCGTCTACGTGTTCTTCGACACGTTCGGCATCATCGACGCGGTGACCGGCGGCGGCCCGGCCGGCGCCACCACGACGCTGGTCTACAAGGTCTATGCCGACGGCCGCACCGGTGGCGATCTCGGCGGCTCGGCGGCGCAGTCGGTGGTGCTGATGGTCATCGTGATCGCCCTGACCGCGATCCAGTTCCGCTATGTAGAGCGCAAGGTGCAGTACTGATGGTCGAGCACCGCCCGCTGAACGACATCATCGCCTATGCCATCCTGACGCTGGGCGTGTTCATCGTCGCGTTTCCGGTCTACCTGGCGCTGATCGCATCGACCCATGACGCCGCAACCGTGGTCAGCGGCAACATGCCGCTTTCCCCGGGCGGTCACGCCCTGGAGAATTACTACCGGGCGGTATTCGTCGGCGGCGCCCGCTTCAGCCGCGAGCCGGTCGGCCGCATGCTGCTCAATTCGCTGATCTCCGCCACCGGCATTGCCGTCGGCAAGATCTTCATTTCGATCCTGTCGGCCTATGCGGTGGTGTATTTCCGCTTTCCGTTCCGCAAGACCGCGTTCTGGATCATCTTCGTCACCCTGATGCTGCCGGTCGAGGTCCGCATCTATCCGACCTACAAGGTGGTCTCCGACCTGCACATGCTCGATACCTATGCCGGGTTGATCCTGCCCTTGATCGCCTCCGCAACCGGCACGCTGCTGTTTCGGCAGTTCTTCATGACCGTGCCCGAGGAATTGCTGGAGGCGTCGCGCATCGACGGCGCCGGGCCGTTCCGGTTCTTCAAGGACACGCTGTTGCCGCTGTCGGTCACGACCTGCGCCGCGCTGTTCGTGATCCAGTTCATCTACGGCTGGAATCAGTATTTGTGGCCGCTGCTCATCACCACCCAGGACTCGATGCAGACCATCGTTACCGGCATCAAGAAGATGCTGACCACGACCGACGAACTGGCGGAATGGCAGCTGGCGATGGCAACCGCCGTGCTCGCCATGCTGCCGCCGATCGCGGTGGTGGTGTTCATGCAGCGCCTGTTCGTGCGCGGCCTCGTGGAGACGGAAAAGTGAGAAGATAGCGCCCATGGCCGAGGTCGTGCTTCGCAACGTAAAAAAAACCTACGCCGGCGGCGTCGAGGCCATCAAGGGCATCGATTTCGCGGTCGGCGACGGCCAGTTCTGTGTGCTGGTCGGTCCGTCGGGCTGTGGCAAATCGACCCTGCTGCGGATGGTGGCGGGCCTCGAGACCATCACCTCGGGCGAGATCGACATCGGCGGGCGCATCGTCAACCAGATCGAGCCGGCGCAGCGCGACATCGCCATGGTGTTTCAGAATTACGCGCTCTATCCGCATATGAGCGTCTACAACAACATGGCCTATGGCCTGCGCAACCGCGGCATGAAGGAGCCGGAGATCGACAGCCGCGTTCGCGAAGCCGCGCGGATCCTCGAGATCGCGGCGATGCTGGAGCGCAAGCCGCGGCAACTGTCCGGCGGCCAGCGCCAGCGCGTCGCCATGGGGCGCGCCATCGTGCGCCAGCCGAAGGTGTTCCTGTTCGACGAGCCGTTGTCCAACCTCGACGCCAAGCTGCGCATCGCCATGCGGGTCGAGATCCGCAAGCTGCAGCGCCGGCTCGCCACTACCTCGATCTACGTCACCCACGACCAGCTCGAGGCGATGACCCTGGCGGATATCCTGGTGGTGATGAATGGCGGCGAGGTCGAGCAGATCGGCAACCCGCTCGAGATCTACCAGAAGCCCGCCACCACCTTCGTCGCCTCGTTCATCGGCGCGCCGCCGATGAATCTGCTGCCGCTGCGTGCCGACGAGATCCAGATGCAGGTCGGCGGCGCCGTCCAGGCCGCGTCGGCCGGCGGCATTTTGGGAATCCGGCCGGAAGACCTGGTGATCTCGGCCGGCGCCGGCGCGTCCGGCGGCCTCGCGCTTGACCTGACGGTCGAGGCGATCGAGCGGGTCGGACCGGAAACCTTCGTGTACGGCACCCGCAGCGCGGCCCAAACCGTCAGCGCCACCCCCGGGGAATTGCCGCCCGGCGAGGTGATCGTACGTCTTCCCGGATCGGCGGCGCCCGGGGTCGGCGAGCGAATCAGGGTGACCGCGCCGCGCCAAAAACTCCATCTGTTCCGCGCCGACGGCCGGGCCCGGATCGATTTTTAACCCTTTTTCGGCCCGATCCGGCTGGTTTTGCGAGGTTCTTGAACCCTTAACCTGAGCTTCCCATATTGTTGATTGTCCGGGCGGCAGTCTGCCAACCGGTCGCATGGGGCGCCGCAAGGGCCCCTCAAAGTCGCTTCGAGAGGACTTTGTAACTATGTCGCGTGTTCCTTCGTTATCCAGTCCGTTCCTTTTGGGATTCGACGAGATCGAGCGTGCGCTCGATCGCGTGGTCAAAGGCGCCGACGGTTATCCTCCGTACAATATCGAGCGGTGTGACCGTAACAACGGCCAGCCTGAAAGGCTGCGTATCACGCTGGCGGTGGCGGGTTTTACCCGCGACCAACTCGATGTAACCATTGAGGAAAACCAGCTCGTGATCCGGGGCCGCCAACAGGACGACAAGACCCGGCAATACATCCATCGCGGCATCGCCGCGCGGCACTTCCAGCGCACCTTCGTGCTGGCGGAGGGGATGCAGGTGCTGGGTGCGGATTTGAAAAACGGGTTGTTGTCCATCGACCTTGCCAGGCCGGAGCCTGAAAAGGTCGTTAAGACGATAGCCATCAATGAACACGAATAATGGAACGAGTAGCGGACTCGACCGCTTAGACTGATAGAGGAGTCGAGACCATGACTGAAGCTGGTAACGTGTATGAAACCGCGGGCGTCTCCACCGAGGCGCTGGCACACCTGGGCGAGGGCCAACTCGCCTATGTCAAACAGATCCGTTCCGAGGACGTGCCGGGACTGTTTCCGCAGGCACCGCACATCGCGCCGGGACTGAAGCTGTTCGCGCTGCATTCCGCCGACGGCACCCCGATCATGCTGACCGACAGCCGCGAAGCGGCGATTGCGAACGCATGGAGCAACGAACTGCAGGCCGTCAGCGTGCACTGACCCAGCTTGCTGGTGTCGCTGACGCGGCGATCGAAACGAGATTGGCGGCAGACGCGGGTTCCTCCCGCGTATGCCGCGATCTCGATGTTCTCCGCCCGCCGCCTGGATCAGGACGGCCGGTGAACATCAACTTCATCCAAATAATCCCGCCACAAATCGCCAGGCAAGAAAGCGCCGGCGAAGCTATGGCGCGACCCGGCAACGCCGATCAGCGATGAACATCGTGCTTTCACACGCGATTGTCGTTCGGCAGTCGGTCCGTGAGCCCGTAGGTGCGAAACGGCAATAGCGAAAGCGCGGAGCAACGAACGGCAGACTGTGCAATCGTCAGGCCGCGCTCGCCGGCGGCAACGCCAGCACCGAATAGATCGCCTGGGCGTCGCGCGAGGCGCGCAGTTTCTTGGCGACATCCTGGTCGCGCAACAGCCGGGCGATACGCGCCAGCGCCTTGAGGTGATCGGCGCCGGCGCCTTCCGGTGCCAGCAGCAGAAACACCAGGTCGACCGGCTGGCCATCCATGGATTCGAAATCGATCGGACGCTCGAGGCGGGCGAACAGGCCGAACAGCTTGGCCAGCTTGGGCAGCTTGCCGTGGGGAATGGCGACGCCGTAGCCAACCGCCGTGGTGCCGAGCTTTTCACGCTGCAGCAGCACCTCGAAAACGGCGCGCTCGTTCTGCCCGGTCAGCGCCGCCGCGCGTGCCGACAGTTCCTGCAGCGCCTGCTTCTTGCTGTTGACTTTCAACGCCGGAAGAATCGCCTCGGGCGCGACCAGATCGGTAATCGTCATGGAGCTTCCGAGGGCAATTTGACCGTCAGGGTGTGAAATAGGCTTCGAACTGGCTGCGTCAAGCGGGAGGGCATTTTCGGGCGAAGGCATATCCGTTTTGCGACACAAGGCGCCCCGATCAAACGGCCGGGGCAGCCATTTTAACGCAAAACCAATGCCAACTCCCGTTCATTTTTCCCGACCAGGGCCGTCGAAGGCGGCGGACCATAGGGAGGGTCCGGCGGGGCGTCAATGGCGATTGGGCGGGTTAACCACCGGGGTAACTACCGGGGGATCGACCCAGCCGACATTGCCGTCGGGGCGCCGATAAATGACGTTTACCCGCCCGCTGGAGCCATGCTGGAACACGATCACCGGGGCCCCGGTAAAATCCAGTTCCATGACCGCCTCGCTGACCGAAAGCCGCTTCAGCGCGGTGGTGGCCTCGGCGATGATCACCGCATTGTAGGGGGTGGCTTCATCCTCGCCATCCCCCGCCGGGGCCTCGATGACGTAGCTCGGGGCATCCAGCGCCGCCGGCATGTCCAGCTCGGCAATGGCGACCGCTTCGGCGTGGGCCTTGCGGGCGGACCGGTCCTTCAGTCGGCTCTTGTAGCGGCGCAGCCGCTTCTCGATCTGCGCCAGGGCCTGGTCGGCGCTGGCATAGGCATCGGCCGCATTGGAGTCGGCTTCCAGGGTGACCCCGGAATCGAGGTGCAGCGCACAATCGGTGCGAAAGCCAAAGCCGTCCTTGCTGAAAGTGATATGGCCGGAATAGTTGCCATCGAAATACTTTCTCAGCACTTCATCCGTGCGCTCACTGACCCGCCCCCGCAACGCTTCGCCTACACTGATGCTCTTGCCCGAGACTCGGATGGTCATGGTGCGCCTCGTCTGGTGATGAGAGGGAAGACACTATTCAGCGTCACAACTGGGCCATCAAGCCGGTGCGATGTCGCGGGACCGGTCGGCGGACGTCGCAGGCGCGGCGTTGAGTGCATTGCCGAGCATACTCTGTTTGTCGCGGCGACGCTGCACCGAGGAAGGTATTCGCATCGCCTCGCGATACTTTGCGACGGTGCGGCGGGCAATATCAATGCCCGATTCGCGCAATCGTTCCACGATGGTGTCGTCGGACAGGATCACGGCCGGGTTCTCGGCATCGATCAGGAGCTTGATGTGGTGGCGAACGGCCTCCGCCGAGTGGGCTTCGCCGCCGTCCGCCGAGGCGATCGATGCGGTGAAGAAATACTTCAATTCAAAACTGCCGCGATTGGTCGCCATGTACTTGTTGGCGGTGACCCGCGACACCGTCGATTCGTGCATCTGGATCGCGTCCGCGACCGCCTTGAGATTCAGCGGCCGCAAATGGGCGACGCCGTGGGTAAAAAACGCGTCCTGCTGGCGCACGATTTCGGTGGCTACTTTCAGGATGGTGCGGGCGCGCTGATCGAGCGCGCGCACCAGCCAGGTCGCATTCTGCAGACAGTCGGTGAAATAGGATTTGTCGCCGTCCTTGCGAATCGTCTTCGACAATTCCGAGTAGTAGACCTGATTGACCAGCACTCTCGGCAGCGTGTCGCTGTTGAGCTCGACCAGCCAGCCGCCGTCGGGTCCCGGCCGGACATAGACGTCAGGCACCACGGTCTGCATCCGGGCCGAGCCGAATTTCAGTCCGGGCTTGGGATCGAGGCGCCTGATCTCGGCAATCATGTCGGCGAGATCATCGTCGTCGACGCCGCAGATTTTTCGCAAATTGCCGATGTCGCGTTTCGCCAGCAGATCGAGGTGTTCGACCAGCGCCTGCATGGCGGGATCGTACCGGTTGTGCTCGCGGAGCTGGATCGCCAGGCATTCGGACAGGTTGCGCGCACACACCCCCGGTGGGTCGAATTTCTGCAACACCGCCAGCACCGCCTCGACGTCGGCGGGCGAAGCGCCAAGCCGTTCGGCGGCCTGACCCATGTCTGACGGCAGATAGCCGGCTTCGTCGACGAGATCGATCAGGTATTGCCCGATCATGCGCTGTGCCGGCGCGGCAAACGCCACTGCCAATTGCTCGGCGAGATGGCTGCCGAGCGTGATCTCGGCGGCCACGAAGGCTTCCAGATTGTAGCTGTCGTCGTTGGAGGCGCCGCCGCCCCATTCGGTGTAGGCGGTGGGGGCAGCATCCTGCGCGGTTCGCGCCGCAGCCTCGGCCGGCTCCTCCGGAAACACGTTGTCGAGGCCGGTATCGAGGGTCTGCTCGATTTCGGCGCGGCTGCCGAGATCGCGGTTCATCCATTCTTCCTGGCCGGGCTCGAAACTGTCGCCCGCGGCCCCGCCCGGCGTGTCGAACCGGTCGGTCGTGCCATCTTCGCCGGGACCGGCGCCCGATTCGGAACCGGAAAACTCCGCCCGTCCCTCGCCCTGGTCGCCCGGAGCCGCCGGCTCAGGGCCCTCGCTGGCGCGCTCCAGCAGTGGATTTCGCTCCAGTTCTTCCTCAACGAAGGCGGAAAGATCGAGATTTGACAGCTGCAGCAGCTTGATGGCCTGCATCAGCTGGGGGGTCATTACCAGCGACTGCGATTGCCGGAATTCTAATCGCTGCGACAGCGCCATAGATGCAAAAACCGATCCATCAGTTGGTCCGTTTCTTGCTTAACTCAGTCCATTGGCGATGTACACGGCTTGACGAATTGTAAATTTGGGCTAGAGGCGGAATTCCTCGCCAAGGTAAAGACGCCGGACATCGGGGTTATTGACGATTTCGTCCGGGCTGCCCTCGGTCAAAATCTCCCCCGCATAGACGATGTAGGCGCGATCGGTCAGTCCGAGGGTTTCCCGGACGTTGTGGTCGGTGATCAGGACGCCGATGCCCCGGTTGGTGAGATGGCGTACCAGGTCCTGAATGTCGCCGACCGCAATCGGATCGATGCCGGCGAAGGGCTCGTCGAGCAGCATGTAGTTGGGCCGCGTGGCCAGCGCGCGGGCAATTTCGACGCGCCGCCGCTCACCGCCCGAAAGCGCGATTGACGGCGTTTTCCGCAGCTTTGTGATGTTGAATTCCTGCAGCAGCGAGTCGAGTTCGTGCTCGCGTTTTTTCTTGCTGGGCTCGACCACCTCGAGCACGGCGCGGATATTCTGTTCGACGGTAAGGCCGCGAAAGATCGACGCTTCCTGTGGCAGATAGCCGATGCCGAGCCGGGCGCGCTGATACATCGGCAGCTTGGTGACATCGTGCCCGTCGAGCTCGATGGTGCCGCGGTCAGCCGGAATGAGGCCGGTGATCATGTAGAAAACCGTGGTCTTGCCGGCGCCGTTCGGACCCAGCAAACCGACCGCTTCGCCGCGCCGGACATAGATGCTGACGCCGCGCACCACGTGGCGCGAGCCAAAACTCTTTTCCACACTATGCACAGCCAGATAGCCCGCGCGCGTCGCCAGGCGCGGCGCCGCGGCGCCGTTGGTCTTGGCCTTCGGCTTGGGTTTTTCCGCCGGCGGCGGGGTTTTCTTCTGGGCCGGGGCCTGGATGTGCGGGACATCCCGCGGCGTCTCCCGGGACAGCGGCGGCGCATCGCGAACCGGGCTGGTCAACAGGTCTCCGATGCTGTCGCCCAGCGCGGTGATGTCGGTGTGGGAGCGTGCGAATCCGTGTGGACCGCGCTTGGGCGCGCGACGCCGGAACATGCCGAGTAAATCCACCATTCGCGCGTCGTTCAGCCTCTTGAGGTCATCCGCTCAACCGCTGTGGCGATATCGATTCGCCGACCCAGCATGAAGCACCAGATGTCCCTTGCCCAGCGAAACGCCAGGCGCTCCGGCGCCGATGGCGCCATCAACTCGACGCGGGTCTATAGGGTTGCCACCGCGGTTTCAATCGTCGTGCCGGCCCCTCGGCTGCAACTAATTGATGTTATTTGGATTTCGACCCCTGCCCAGGCCCCGGCGCAAGCGACGTGGGTCCGGCGGGTCCGGGGATCAGCGGACCGCCCCCGCCCTGACCCGCGGACTGGAACAGGCCCTGGACGCGGCCGCTGTCCAATTCGACCCGCGAGACGCCCGTGGTCATGTCCACCACCAGGCGGTCGCCACGCAGCACGTTCTTGCCCTGGGTCAGGATCACGCCGCCGAGCATGGTGATGAGGTTGGTCTTGGTATCGAACACGGCGGTTTCGCCGGTCACGACCTGATCCTTCTGGGTCACAATCACGTTGCCCTTGGCCTCCAGACGCCGGATCGACGAACTGCCGCCGGGACCGGGCGTGGTCGTAGGGATCGGCGCCGACTTGGCGCCCGCCGGGGGCGATGCCGATCCAGCCGGGGGCGCCGGCGCGGCGTTGTCGTAGAACACCACCAGCACTTTCGACTTCATGGTGGTGTCGCCCTGCACCACCTTCACGTCGCCGGTGAAGGTGGCTTCCTTGATCTTGTCCTTCATCACCAGCGACGCGGCTTCGATCTGGATCGGCTGGTCGCGGTTCTGCGAAAAGCCCTGCATGGCGTTGGGCACGCCCTGCACCGCGCTTTGCGCCCGAACCTCGCTGGCGGCGATCAGCGCGAAAGCCAATAGCCCGGCGCCAAGGCTGCGCACGAGGCGCCGGTCGATCGGGAGACGATGCATGGCTGTCATGGCGTTCATTTCGCGCTGGGCCGGTGGGCACGCGCCTTGGCCGGCTGGGCGGGGGGAGTGATTATCGGCGCGGGCTCCGGGGCAGGCTGCGCCTCCGCCGGATGCTCCGGTACCAGATACATCACGACGTTGCCGTCAAAATGCGCCACGGCGCCGTTGTCGGTGACCCTGAGCCGATCGGACCGCAGTGTGCCGTTCGGTAGTTTGACGTCGACCGGTTCGTCCGACACCACCGAACTGTCGGCAAGATTGACCAATGCCGAGGTCAGGCGCGCCTCGTAGCCGGTCGACGTCTGCAGGAAGATATCCTTGTGAAGGTCCAGCATCTGGGTCTTGGTGTCGAACAGCCCGGTGCGGGCGTCCACCGTGACCGTGGACTGGTCTTCCATCAGCATCTTGGCGCGCAGGGTGGCGAGTTCGACGTGATCGGGATCGGTGACGTCCTGGGTCGCCGTCTTCGCCCACATCTCATAGGGCCGCTTGTCGGGCGAGAAGCCGGACAGATGCGGCGACTCCATGGTGATCTTGGTGCCGGAAACCACCAGGTTGCCAACGTCAATTGGCAGCTTGGCCAGAATGCGGAAGGGGTTGAAGACCGATATCAGCACCACCACGGCCATCGACAGGATCACGGCCGCCGGCACCGCGACCCGCAAAATTCGCACCAGCCGGCTGTGGCGCGCGGCGATGGCGAAGCGCACGTCCATTCCGGCTTGATAGGCTGGGCTCTGAACCGAATTCACCGTTGCTCCGAAGCGCCGGGGTTGGCCGGTCCAGTCTACACCGGACCGGCGGCGGGCGCAGCCGATACCACCCAGAATGAGCAGTGTGACCGAAACGGGGCAGGACCGCTCCGCGGCAACCCCGGCCGGTCATTTCCGAACGCCGCCGTTAAGAATGGGCAAATATGTCTTCGTTTTCCCAGCCGGACAGGTCCAGCCTGGCCCGGGTCGGCAAGAACTGGAAACAGGCCTGCGCCAATGCGACGCGGTCTTCGCGCGCGAGCATCACGTCGAGCTTGTCGCGCAGGCCATGCAGGTGCAGCACGTCGGAGGCCGCATAGGCCAGTTGGGCGTCGCTCAGCGATTGCGAGCCCCAGTCGCTGGACTGCTGCTGTTTCGACAGGTCGATATTCAGCACCTCACGCACCAGATCCTTCAAGCCATGGCGATCGGTATAGGTGCGGCACAGCCGGGACGCGATCTTGGTGCAGTAGACCGGCTGCGGCATCACGCCGAAGGCGTTGTAAAGTGCGGCGATATCGAACCGCGCGAAATGGAAGATCTTGGTGATGTTCGCATCCGCCCAGCAGCTTTTTCAGGTTGGGCGCGTCGCCATGGCCTTGCGGAATCTGCACCACGTCGGCGCTGCCATCGCCGCTCGACAACTGCACCACGCAGAGCCGGTCGCGATGCGGATTGAGGCCCATGGTCTCGGTATCGATCGCCACCGAAGAGGTATAACGGGACAGATCCGGCAAGTCGCCGCGATGCAGGCGGATGGTCATGGGTGGGGGAACCTCGGCGGGCGTGATCGAATCGGTGCAGGCCTAAACTAGCGATGAAATCGCGATTAAACGAGAGGGCGGGACTTTGGCGATGCGGTTGGCGATCGGAGGTTGCCGCCGAGATCTGCCGGCTACAAACATGCTGAATCGTCCCAAGGATACATTAATATTTGCAATGGCTTAGCCAAGCAGCGGCCCCGTCGACTGATAAATTATGTGCGTTGCACCTGCGGGTTCAAGCTCAACCTGAAATGCGTCGATGTGCCGATCCGCTACGCCGCGCGCACCTATGGCAGCACCCAGATCTCCCGCTTCCGCCACGGCGCGATGCTGCTGAGGATTCTTCAAGGTCAAGGCACTGTAGCGGCCGAGCGTTCCACGCGGCCGGGAAGCCGCCCGCGGATCATGGAATGATGCGGACTTCGGGCAGCGGTACCACAAATTTTCCGCCGGCATCCATGTATCGCTGATGCTTTGCGACGATCGGATCGACGTAGCGCCAGGCCAGGATGACGATCAGCGAAGGTGACTGCGAATAGACCCCGTCGCCGGTATAGATCGGCAGGCTGTAGTCCGGGCCGTCGAGCCGGTCCTTCAACGGCTTGTCGTCGAGCAGAAAGTCGAGCTTGTCGGCAAGTTCGAATTGGTGGATCAGCGCCACGCCGCCGACCGAAATTCCATAAGCCGCGACCCGGCCGCCAGCCGCCTTGGTCACGCGGATCATGTCGTGGAGCTCCGATCGCACGCTTTCGATCCGTTTGGTGAGCCGCGCGTGGTAGCCCAAGTCGTAAAGTCCAACCTGGTTTTCCAGTTCGATCAGCATGCGAACCCGATCCGCTACCGGTCGGGTACCGCCGGTCCGCTGAATCCAGAACCGGATCGATCCCCCCTTCGTTGCGATTTGCTCGGCGTCGAACAGTTCCAGTCCGTAACGCTCGAGCGCGCGTGCGACCGGCTGCACCGAGAAACACGAAATGTGTTCGTGGTAGATGACGTCGATCAGGGCTTTCTCGAAGACATCGAGAGCGTATTGCGTCTCGAACGCAAACACGCCGTCATCGTCCAGCAACGCGGTTATGCCGCGCAGGATGTCGTCAAGGTCGTCGATGTTGGCCATCGCGTTGTTGGCGATGATGACCTTGGCCGGGCCGTATTGGGTGCGCAATTTCCCGGCCACGCGATAGCCGAAAAAATCGGCCAGCGTCGGAATGCCCTTGCGGGTCGCCTCCGCGGCGATCGCTTCTGCCGGGTCGACGCCGACGACCTTCATGCCGCTTTGCTGAAAGTATCCCAGCAGCGTCCCGTCGTTGCTTCCGAACTCCATGACCAGGCTGCCCGCCGCCAAGTCGAGCCGGGTGACCACGGCGTCGCGAAGGCCGCGAAAATGATCGGCGAGACCAAGCGAGAGCGACGTCGTATAGAGGTAGTTATGATAGATCAGCGACGGATCGACCACATGGATAAGCTGGATCAGGCCGCACGCTTCGCACAAATAGGTATCCAGCGGCGCACTGAGAGCCGCAGCCACGTCGGCGTCCGGCTTTCCCGACTTCCCGACATTGGTCGAGACAATCGGCACCGATGGAAGCGGCACGCTCAGCGCCAGCCGGTGCGAACCGCACAGTCGGCAGGTATCCCGAATCTTGACGAGGTCGTTCATCTCGTTTCCTGAATTCGATGCCATATCCGCTCGCACAGTTCGAGGTCGCGCAAGCCGTCTTTGCCGCTGGTCATGGGTTTGCCCGGGCCCGAAAGCGCATCGAGAAATCCCGTTGCCTGGCGCTCGAACGCCCATCCGGATTCGGTTGCGACCACGGTGCGTTTCGGTCCGTCGGCATTTTCTTCCAGTACCACGCGCGCGCACCGATCGCTGGCCATCGGCGACGGGATCGCGACCGCAAGCCGCCCATTTTCATACAGCAGTTCGATGCCTTCCCGCCAGACGCCTACGGCGCTCCTGGTAACCTCGAGTGCAATCGGAACATCCCCGGCGGCAAGCGTCGCAACCACTGCGCCGCCCGAAGGGCTGAACGCGGAAACCACGTCGACGCCATCGAAGAAGAAGTTCACGAGATTGACGTCGTGGCTGCCGGCGTTGATGAACCACGCATACGGTTCGCGGTGCGATTCAGCCAGCCATTCCGGCCACAGCGGCCATTCGGCAAAGCGATCGGCACGGCTCTCCTTCGGGCGGGCGTGCACGGGCGGCGGCACCGCATAGCTCCGGGAGAAATCATAGAAGCGCGCCAGCAGCAGATTTCCGAGGCGCTGGCCGCTCTGCAACTCGGTAAAGATTCGCCGAGCTTCGACAACTCCCGGATCGTAACGCTTCATGAAGCCGACTGCCAGGTCGACTTTGCCGTCATCGGCCGCGGCGACCAGTTTCGCAGCCTGCGCGGCCGTGTGGGCCATCGGCTTTTCCATCATCACATGCTTGCCGGCGCGCAGCGCTTCCAACGCGAGCGGCGCCATCGATGCCCGCGGCGCCACGATGACCACGGCGACAATCCGGGGATCGTCCAGAACTGCACGGTGCTGCGAAACGATGCGCGCTGTCGGATATTGCCGTCCCAGTACTTCTACCAGCGACGGCCGCGATTCGGAGATAGCGACGACTTCGCAACGCGAGTCGGAAAAATAGAAAGGAAGGTGAGCGACCTGGCTGATCATGCCGCCGCCGATCACCCCAATTCTAAGACGTTCCGGCATCGGAAACCAGGTTCTCTATTTTCGCGATGCCGGGCGAGCATGGTGTCACGTTCGCCCTGTACACGCGCGCTGGTGGCGCCAAATTGCAATGAAAGTGCCAGGAATTTAAAACTCTGAAGACCTAGCAAGCGCGATACCGGCGTTCAAGCGGTTGTTGGTCTTGTTAACCTTTTGGAGCCGTCTCAACCCTATAATGCCTGCGAATCACTCTGCCGATCGGAATCAGAATGCCGCCTCGGGCTGACCTTGCAGAAGTAGCGCCGGGAATCTTTTATACGCAAAGCTCGCTGGTCATGGCTGACGAATCCATGATCGAGTTCCTGAAAGCCGCGGCGCTCCGAACACCATCCAGACGCGCGCGGCTCTGCGCACATCCCTCGCCCGACGCTACCCAGCACGACATGCTGATTGTCAGCCTTCGCAGCACCTATGTTGCGCCGCATCGACATCTTGCCAAAAGTGAGTCCATGCTCGTGATCGAAGGACGGGCAGATGCCCTGATCTTCGATGACGCCGGAGCAGTCACCCAGCGCGTGCCGATGGGACCCACCGGTTCTGGGCGCACATTCTTCTACCGGATGCCCGAACGCATCTTTCACAGCCTCTCGATCGAAACGGACATGCTCGTCTTCGTCGAGAGCACAAAGGGCCCCTTCCGCGCGGAAGACTCCGAAAACGCGTCATGGGCGCCGATTTATACCGATGTCGCCGCCGGGCGACGCTACATCCGATCGTTGGTGCGCGGGGGTCAAGCCGAAGAGACGCCCCTCAGGTATGCGACGGTGGGCTCGGCAGCAGCCTCCGGACCGAGCGGCGGCTTGCGGCGAAAACCGAGTTGAACCGGCCGCCGGCCGCGACAAACCGATCGTTGTTCGCAATGACCTTGTCCTCGATCTCAGGCGAAAGGCCGAGCAGGCACAGCGGCGTTTGCGCAGGATCGAGCGCCTCCCTGGGCCTGACCGGCACGCCGCATTTGGGCATATAGAGCCCCTGCTTTTGCGCTGTATCGTCGGCCACGAAGGCGATCTGTTCGGCAAGACCGTGAAAGTTCACGAAGGCGCAGGTCAGATGCCCGGCGCCGTACAGCGCCACTTGCCGGCCGTCCCTGACGTAGCTGTCCAGCAGCGAATGGTATTCTCCGGTCCAGCGCAAAAACGATCCGGCATATTGCCGTATCATGCGCAAGTCGGGATCGGGCGCGGGCATCGGCGGCCTGGAGTTGGTCTCATCGATCTTCCGCCCGTACGCCACCAGGCAGTTTTCGAACGTGTAGGGCGCGACATCGGTGCCGAGGTTGCGACAGCCAGCGATCGGCATGATCGCATCAAACGTCTGACGGGTGAAGTAGAGCGTATGCTCCTCCCAGATCATTGTGTAGTCCTGGTACGCGATATTGCCCTCGCAATCCGGCACTTCGACAATCATGTAACCGCCGTCGCGCAACAGGGCGGAAAGCGCGCGCAACAGCCGTCGGGGATTTTCGGCATGTTCGAGGATGTGCCGCACGACAAGGACGTCAACCGGTCCGCGCCGCCGGACGATTTCGGCAGCGTTTTCCGGCGTGAGGTGTGCCTGCACCGTTTCGATGTTGGCATAGGGGTCGGATACGCCGAGGTCGCGCACGAGATCGATGCACCAGGTTCGCCCGAAGCCGAGGCGGTTAAATCGATCCAGGGTCGACTGATCCTTGTAGGTTATTCCCGCGATGGTCGAGGTTTTTTCGATACCCGGCAGGGCGATCGCTTTTTCGACCATCGCGTCCAGATGCGGTTCCGGTTCGCGATAGATCAGCCCTTTGAAAGGCGGGATCAGAGACTGATAGGGGAAAGGTTCGATAATCTGAACCATAC
The DNA here is from genome assembly GCA_963710235.1 of uncultured Alphaproteobacteria bacterium. GTDB lineage: Bacteria > Pseudomonadota > Alphaproteobacteria > Rhizobiales > Xanthobacteraceae > Bradyrhizobium. The sequence goes on along the minus strand of CAVPZI010000002.1, from coordinate 1,110,074 downwards.
CGCAGGCCTGACAGGCTCCCAGCTGCAACTTATGCTGGACCACGTCCGTGGTCGGCGAGGCTGTCAGATGGCTTGAAACCGGCTGTTGGCCAAGATCAATCAGCGGCTCCACCGCGATTTTGGCGCACATCAGACAGCCCTTCATTCACTGCCTTTCATTGCAGATTGAATACGATTGCCCGCGATTTGCGCTTATGGTAGCCGACTCGATGTTGAGCAGCAATGAATCCACCGGTGATTCCCGGAGAGACGTCTCGCCGAGACTCCTCGCAGGTTTCTCTACCCGATTGAATGACTCTCATGAACAGCACATCGAGCGGCGGACACCTCGCCTACTACAAGGAACACGGCATCTCGCCGGTCACTTACGATGTCAGCGACCTGCAGGCGCATCTCGACCGGCGCGACTCGCTCTATCGCGGGCTGGGGTTGCCCGGCGTTGCGTTCAAGGGCTGCGACGTCCTCGAGGTCGCACCGGGCTCCGGGCAAAATGGCCTCTATGTCGCAGCGTCGCTGCCGGCGCGCTATGAGCTCATCGAGCCGAACCCGGCAGCGGTCAAGGATCTCGAGAAGCTGTTTGCGAATTTCGAGCGTCCCCACACGGTCCCGGTGCTTCACGCCATGCGACTGGAGGAGTTCGAGCCGAAGACACGGTACGATATCGTCATTTGTGAGAACTGGATCGGCGACCTGCCGCATGAGCTGTTGCTGATCCGCAAGCTAGCGGATCTGGTGAGACCCGGCGGCGTCCTGGTCATGACGCTGACACCCACGATCGGTCTGTTGCCGAACATGATGCGGAAGCTTTTGGCGCTGCGCCTCGTCAGGCGAGAGGCGCCCTTCGCCGACAAGGTAACCCACCTGACGGAGGCCTTCGGTCCGCATTTGCGGACAATCAAGCACATGACGCGCAGCCATCGCGACTGGGTGATGGATTGCCTGCTCAATCCGCATTACTTCAACATCATCCTGCCGCTCGATGCGGTGATTGCCGAAATCGGATCGCGCGCCGAGGTTCTGGCTACCGTCCCCCGTTTTTATACCGACTTGCGCTGGTTCAAGAGCCTGGTGGCGAGCGAGCGCCGCTTCAATGCGGCATTCCAGGCGAGCTATATCAGCAACCTGCATAATTTCGTCGACTACCGTCGCGAATTCACCGCGCGTCGCGCGGAACAGAACGAAGTTCTCGATGCGATCTGCCGCGATTTTCGCAGCGCCGGCCTGGCTTGGCTGAAAGCTCACGATGCGACCGGCGCTTCCGACCAGGCCGCGTCCGGTCTGATCGGGCAGGCGATCCGCCGGCTCGGCGGTGAACTCGGGGCAATCGAGGCCGAACTGGGCGCGGCCTTCGAGGAGTTGTGCGATATGTGGGACAGCCCCACGCTTGATGCGGGTTCGGTGGCCGGAATGAAGCACTTCAGCGGACTGTTCGGCCGGGAAACCGCCTACGTCTCGCTGGTGGTCGGCGAAGTCGCCGCCTGACCGACGGGACCGCCGAACTGGCCTTGCCAGCACGAGACTCCCGGCGCGCGATTATTCTACAATACTTTCAAGACATTATCTGGATTCGGATACCGCCGGCCGAAGTGATCTTCGACCGCCGGACGACGCAACCCTGTGGGGGGCTTGGGCAAAATGGTGCCCAGGAAAGGACTCGAACCTTCACGGCCGTTAAGCCACTGGCACCTGAAGCCAGCGCGTCTACCAATTCCGCCACCTGGGCCCGGGCCGGTTAGTACGGATCGGTCGCGCCGTTGTCAAATTGTTGAAGCGGCGCCCAAATACGCTGTACAGCACAGAGCCGATGGCGTATCGCGAAATGCGCCAAACGCCTGTTGCTGCATCGGCTTTGACCGAATCGGAGCCAGCGGCAAAATCAATATGGGACCGGATATGGCCTCGAATATCGACACCCTCGTCACGGTCTTCGGCGGATCCGGCTTCCTGGGACGCCACGTGGTGCGGGCCCTGGCCAAGCGCGATTTCCGCATCCGGGTGGCGGTGCGCCGGCCGGAACTGGCAGGGCATCTGCAGCCGCTCGGCAAGGTCGGCCAGATCCACGCCGTCCAGGCCAATCTGCGCTTCCCGGCGTCGGTGGACGCCGCCATGCGCGACTCCCACGTGGCCATCAACCTGTGTGGGATTCTTCACCAGAGCGGCGCCCAGACCTTTGACGCCGTGCAGGCCCAGGGCGCCGGCGCGGTCGCCACGGCTGCCGCCGCGGTCGGCGCGCGCATGGTGCATGTCTCGGCGATCGGCGCCGACGAGGCCTCGCCGTCGCGCTATGCCCGCGCCAAGGCTGCCGGCGAAAAGGCAATATTGAGCACGATCCCGTCGGCGGTGATCCTGCGGCCTTCACTGGTGTTCGGTCCCGAGGATCAATTCACCAACCGGTTCGCCGCGCTGGCGCGAATCTCGCCGGTGGTGCCGCTGATCGGCGGCGAAACCAGAATGCAGCCGGTCTATGTCGGCGATGTCGCCACTGCCGTCGCCGACGCGGTCGACGGCAGGGCCAAGGCGGGTTCGATTTACGAACTCGGCGGCCCCGAAGTGCTGACCATGCGCGAGATCATCGAAATCATTCTTGCGACCATCGAGCGTAAGCGCGTACTGGTGCCGGTGCCGTTCGGGATCGCCAAGCTGCAGGCGTTGCTGCTGCAGTTTGCGCCGGGCCCGTTGAAACTGACGCCGGATCAGGTGGCGCTGCTGCGCCTCGACAACGTAGTCTCCGAGGCGGCGAAGACGGCCGGCCTGACGCTGGAAGGCCTCGGGATCGTGTCCGAATTCAATGGAAGCGATCGTGCCGCAATATCTCTGGCGCTTCCGCGCCGCCGGCCAGTTCCAGCGCAAAAGCGCGTAGCTGAAGCCTACCGTCCCATCGCCAGCGCAATCAGGCCAAGCGTGCCGACGATGACGCGCCACCACGCGAACAGCGTGAAGCCGTGGCGGGTGACATAGCTCAGAAACGTCTTCACCACGATAATTGCCGTGATGAAAGAAATCACGAATCCGATCGCGATGATGCTGAGGTGGTCAGTCGTCATCTCGGCACGGTTCTTGTAAAAATCGTAGGCGAACGCGCCGACCATGGTGGGGATCGCCAGGAAGAAGGAAAATTCCGCCGCCGCGCGCTTGTCGGCGCCGAGCAGCATCGCCGCCACGATGCTGGCGCCGGAGCGCGACACCCCGGGGATCATGGCGAGGCACTGCGCCACGCCGATCCACAGATACATCAGCAGCGGAAATTTCGTGGCGTCGTGCTCATGCGGATCGTGATCGATCTGATCGACCCACAGCAGCACGGCGCCGCCGACGATCAGCGAAAAACACACCACCCAGGGATTGAACAGGATCTCCTTGATGTACTTGCCGGCAATCAGGCCGATAACGACCGCGGGCAGAAACGCCACCAGCACGCCGATGACGAAGCGCCGGTCATCGGGATTGGAGAACATGCCGAGCGCGACCTGCCACAATTTGGCGAAATAGATCACCACGATAGCAAGGATAGCGCCGAGCTGAATCAGCACAGCAAAGCTGTCCCAGAAGTTGCCCTCACCGAGACCAAAAAAACGCTTAACGAGCAGCATATGGCCGGTCGAGGACACCGGCAGAAACTCGGTGATGCCCTCGATGACACCAAGAATCACAGCTCTTATCGCATCGGAAAACATCACGGGGTCCATTCTGGCTGAACAGGGCCGGCAAATGCCGGGTTCTTCTGGCTTATTCGATCTCGCCCGGCAATCTCAAAAATGCGAAAAGCGCCTTGCCTGAACCGGATCATGCTCTAGGGTCTGTCGAGAGTTATTACAGACCCCAGGGTCTGTCGAGAGTCATTGGCGCCCTTCGACGGTCCGGCCGCGCATAACCCGGAAATGAGACGCTTTCTTAACGATCGCATAACTATCAAGGCCTGCATGTTCACGCTCTACCACCACCCGTTTTGTCCGCATTCGCGTTTCATCCGGCTCGCGATCGGCGAACACGGTCTCGATTTGCGGCTGGTGGAGGAACGGGTGTGGGAGCGGCGGGAGGCGTTTCTGGCCCTCAACCCGGCGGGGACGACGCCGGTCTTGATCGCCGAGGGCCTGCCTGCCATCCCGGGCGCCGGTGTGATCAGCGAATATCTCGACGAAGCCCATGGCGCCGAGCTCGCCGAGCGCCGGCTGCTGCCGGCCTCGACCGCGCAGCGGATCGAGGTGCGCCGCCTGACCGCCTGGTTCAACGAAAAGTTCTTCGAGGAGGCCAGCGGTCCCCTGGTCACCGAGCGCATCTACAAGCGCTTCATGGGCGAGAGCAACGGCGGCGGCGCGCCGGCGATGGACGTGATTTGGGCGGCGACCGCCAATGTGCGCTATCATCTGGCCTATATCGGCTGGCTGGCGCGGACCCGGAATTTCCTCGCCGGCGACCGGCTGACCTACGCGGATCTGGTCGCGGCGGCGCATCTGTCGGCGATCGACTACCTGGGCGACGTGCCATGGAGCGAGGACGACGCGGCAAAGGCGTGGTACGCGCGGATCAAGTCCCGTCCGTCGTTCCGCCCGCTATTGAGCGAATGGCTGGCGGGCGTGCCGGCGTCGCGGACCTACGTGGATCTGGATTTCTGAAGACGCACCCCGAGCCCGGCCCCCTCGACCTGAAAGCCGCTTTGGCAAGCGAGGCTCGCGCGCTTGGCTTCGATGCGGTCGGGATCACCGACCCCGACGCTATCGCCGGCGTTCATGAGCGCCTCAAGGCCTTTCTAGACGCCGGCGCGTATGGCCAGATGGACTGGCTTGCGGACAATCCGGCCCGCCGCGCCGATCCGAAGCTGATGTGGCGCGACGTGCGCTCGGTCATCATGCTCGGCGTCAACTACGGGCCCGACGAGAATCCGCTGGACATCCTGCAGCAACGCTCCAGCGGCGCGATCTCGGTCTATGCCAAAGGCGACGACTATCACGACCTGATCAAGAAGCGCCTGAAGCAATTGGCGCGCTGGCTGATCGCGACTGCCGGCGGCGACGTCAAGGTCTTCGTCGACACCGCCGCGGTAATGGAAAAGCCGCTGGCGCAGGCATCGGGTCTCGGCTGGCAGGGCAAGCATACCAACCTGGTGTCGCGCGAATTCGGCTCCTGGCTGTTTCTCGGCGCGATCTTCGCCACGCTCGAGCTTCCGCGTGACCGAGCTGAACGCGACCATTGCGGCTCATGCCAGGCGTGTCTCGACATCTGCCCGACCGCGGCGTTTCCGGCGCCCTACCAGCTCGATGCACGGCGCTGCATTTCCTATCTCACCATCGAGCACAAGGACCCGATCCCGCACGAATTTCGCAGGAACATCGGTAACCGTATCTATGGCTGTGACGATTGCCTGGCGGCCTGCCCATGGAACAAGTTCGCGCAAGCCGGACACGAGACCAGGCTCGCCGCGCGCGACGAACTGCGCGCACCCGATCTGGCGAACCTCGTGCGGCTCGATGACGCGGCGTTTCGCGCCCTGTTCACCAAATCGCCGGTTAAGCGCATCGGCCGCGACCGGTTTGTTCGCAATGTGCTGATCGCGATCGGCAATTCCAACGATCCGTCGCTGGCGGCGGAGGCGGAGCGGCTGCTCGCGGATGATAGCGCCATCGTGCGCGGTGCTGCAGTGTGGGCGCTGGCGCAATTGATCGGACGGCAAGAATTCGAAGGGCTGGCACGGCTGCATACGAATGCCGAACCGGACGACGACGTTCGCGCGGAGTGGCGTCGCGACGATATTTCCGCTATCCGAGCTCCGCCACCGCAGCAATGATCCGCGCGATGTCCTGCGGACGCGACAACCGGTGATCGCCGTCCTGGATCATGGTCAGCACCACGTCGTCGCTCGGCAGCCGGTGCGCCAGCGCAAACGCGTGCTGCCACGGCACATCCGGATCCTGGGCGCCCTGCAGGATGCGAACCGGACAGCCGACCTCGATGGCGCCGCCGAGCATCAGATGATCGCGGCCCTCCTCGATCAGGCGCCGCGTGATCGGGTAGGGCTCGCCGTACTCCGACGGCCGCAACCAGACGCCCTTGTCGGTGATCTCCCGGCGAATCGCGGGCGAAAAGCCCTTCCACATCAGCTCCTCGGTAAAATCCGGCGCCGGCGCGATCAGCACCAGCCCGGCCACCGTAGCCCGCGGCGCCGACGTTTTGCGCCGCGCCAGCGCGCGCGCGAGCAGCAGCGCCATCCAGCCGCCCATCGACGAGCCGATTGCGACCTGCGGGCCCGAGCAGAACAGATCGAACACCGCGACGCTCTCCTCCAGCCAGCGCCCGATGGTGCCGTCGGTGAAGAGACCTCCGGATTCGCCGTGGCCGGAATAGTCGAACCGCACACAGGCGCGGCCGTGGGCGGCAGCCCAGCCGTCCAGCGCCAGCGCCTTGGTTCCCTGCATGTCCGACTTGAAACCGCCCAACCACAGCAGACCCGGTGCTGCGCCCGCGCGGGCGCGCACGGCGATTGGCCTGGCCTCACTACCGTTGCCGACGTCGATATGTGTCGGACCCGGTTCGGCGACGGTGGAATTGGTCATAGAACGTTACCTTGTTTGACCCTGCTGTCTGATTGAGCAGCGTTGGATCGTCAACAGAAGTAGTCGAGACGCTTGCAGAACAGGCGCCTGCCCTCTATGTGGACGTCGTCGGCAGTCGCCGCGGGCGTTACCGAAATGTCGCGTATTTAACGGTTTTTGCGCGCCGATGCGTGAGTTTGCTTGCCCGTCCGGGCTTATTCCTTCACACTGCTGCCTTCGCCCACAATATTGGAGAGTTACCCATTCGCCGTCCGAACAGAGCCCCGCCCGCCGCCAGCAAAGACGGGCCGCGCACCAACGATGAAATCCGCAATCACGAAATCCAGCTGATCGATCAGAACGGTGTCAACCATGGCAACGTCGAGACCATCGCTGCCATCAAGATGGCGATGGAAGCCGGCATGGATCTGGTCGAGATTTCGCCCAATACCAGCCCTCCCGTTTGCAAGATCATGGATTACGGGAAGTTCAAGTACTCGGCCCAGAAGAAGGCCGCGGAAGCCCGCAAAAAGCAGAAGATCGTCGAGATCAAGGAAATCAAGCTGCGGCCGATGATCGACGATCACGACTATGACGTGAAAATGCGCGCCATGCAGCGGTTCTTCGAGGAAGGCGACAAGGTCAAGGTGACGCTGCGCTATCGCGGCCGCGAAATGGCGCACCAGGAAATCGGCACCAAGCTCTTGGACAAGGTCAAGAGCGACGTCGCCGAAATCGCCAAGGTCGAGCAGGACGCGCGTTTCGAAGGCCGTCAGGTGGTGATGGTTCTGGCGCCGCGCTGAGGCTGCCACAGCCGCTAAGTTAAGTTTTGCGCGCCAGAAAATGAGTTCGGCCCGTCAGATCGCCTGGCGGGCCTTTTCATGTACGATCCGGGAAATTTCAGCTCCGGGTGGCCTGCCAACGACCGCTGCAATTGCCGTTGGACAGTCTGGCCATCCATTTGCCCGTGCCGGAACCAGCGCCGAGCCGGCCGGTCCCGTTGGCCACGTTGCCGCCAGCCGAAATCCGGACCACCACGCCGCCTCCGCCGCTGACCTGGCCGGAGACATCGAAGCTGCCCGCCGAGGCGATACGGCCGCCGGCGATCCGGAAGGGGTAGGTGTAGGCGGCGTCGCAGCTGCCGGCCTGGGTGATGATCATGACGTTCCACAACCCGTCATAGGCCCCCGCCTGCGCGGGTCCGGTGGCGGCCAGGGGGGCGGCAAGCACGGTGGCGGCAATCAACATCGATCGGGCTGAAACGGTCATCGGTCACCTGAGGTGAGAGCATCGGGGAAGGCTTGCGGGAGCTATCAATGGTCGCGGCAAGCAGGCTACCAGCTCAGCGTTAACCGTTGCCAATCCGGCTCTCGTCTGCCATAAGCGCAGCCTTCATCGCCCGGCTGATCAAGGGCTGCCGTGTCGATGCCGTGCCGATCGGTTCCTTTTTGGAATATATCGAGCACTTTCAACGCTCTAACGAGCATTTTAGCCGGCATAGCGCCTCCTCGGGCGCATCATGCGCGCGGCAACAGGAGAGCCAAATGCCCAAGCTGAAGACCAAGTCAGGCGCCAAAAAGCGCTTCAAAGTGACTGCCACCGGCAAAGTGATGCACGCCCAGCGCGGCAAGCGCCACGGCATGATCAAGCGAACCAAGAAGCAGATCCGGCAGCTGCGCGGCACCCGCGTGCTGTTCAAGACCGACGGCGACAACGTCAAGAAATACTTCTTGCCGAACGCCTGATCCGCTTTTCGCGGTGATCCCGTCACGCCGCGTTCGCGCGGCGATTTTGCCCCTCTTTTCAGATCAAGGAGATCCGTCATGGCTCGCGTCAAACGCGGTGTGACCTCTCACGCCAAGCACAAGAAAGTCTACAAGGCCGCCAAGGGTTTCTACGGCCGCCGCAAGAACACCATCCGCACCGCGAAGGCGGCGGTCGAGAAGGCCGGCCAGTACGCCTTCCGCGACCGCAAGCGCAAGAAGCGCACGTTCCGCGCGCTGTGGATCCAGCGCCTCAACGCCGCGGTACGGCCGCTCGGCATGACCTACAGCCGGTTCATCGACGGCCTCGCCAAGTCGGGCATCACGGTGGACCGCAAGGTGCTGTCGGATCTGGCCATCCACGAACCGGCGGCGTTCCAGGCGATTGCCGAAAAGGCCAAGGCCGCGCTGGCGGCGTAAGTCGCCGCGGCATTTTGCGCTCAACGGAGTTGTCGTCATGGCCGGGCATTCCGCGAAGACGTGCTTCGCGCTTTAGCCCAGGCATGACGGACTAGGGGCACCGGCTTGGCATCCTAGTCAAAGGGGATTGCCATGACCGACCTTGCTAAACTCGAATCCCAGATCCTTGCCGATATCGCCGCCGCAAGCGACGAGGCCGCGCTCGAAGCGGTGCGCGTCGGCGCGCTCGGCAAGAAGGGCTCGATCTCGGCGCTGTTGGCCACGCTCGGCAAGATGTCGCCGGATCAGCGCAAGTCCGAAGGCGCCGCCATCAACCTTGCCAAGGACGCCGTCACCCAGGCGCTGGCGGCACGCCGCGAAATCCTGAAATCCTCGGCGCTCGACGCCCGGCTGGCATCCGAGGTCATCGACGTCACGCTGCCGCTGCGCGAGGGCGCCGCCGAGCAGGGTCGAATCCATCCGCTCAGCCAGGTGATGGACGAACTGACGACGATCTTCGCCGACATGGGATTCGCCATCGCCGAAGGTCCCGATATCGAGACCGACGATTACAATTTCACCAAGCTGAACTTCCCCGAGGGCCATCCGGCGCGGGAAATGCACGACACGTTCTTCTTCAATCCGAAGGATGATGGCTCGCGCATGCTGTTACGCACCCATACCTCGCCGGTCCAGGTCCGCACCATGCTGACCCAGAAGCCGCCGATCCGAATCGTGTGTCCCGGCCGCACCTACCGCATCGATTCCGACGCCACCCACACGCCGCAATTCCACCAGGTCGAAGGCCTCGTCATCGACAAGACCTCGCATCTCGGCCACCTGAAATGGATCCTGCACGAGTTCTGCAAGGCGTTCTTCGAGGTTGATCAGATCAACATGCGGTTCCGGCCGTCGTTCTTTCCGTTCACCGAGCCGTCGCTCGAAGTCGATATCCAGTGCCGCCGCGACAAGGGCGAAATTCGCTTCGGCGAAGGCGAGGACTGGATGGAGATTCTCGGCTGCGGCATGGTGCATCCGAACGTGCTGCGCGCCTGCGGCATCGATCCCGAGGTCTATCAGGGTTTTGCCTGGGGCATGGGCATCGACCGCATCGCCATGCTGAAATACGGCATGCCCGATCTGCGCCAGATGTTCGAGAACGACGTGCGCTGGCTCAGCCATTACGGCTTCAAGCCGCTCGACGTCCCGACCCTGGCGGGAGGATTGAGCACGTGAAATTCACCCTATCCTGGCTGAAGGAACATCTCGACACCGACGAGCCGCTGCAGAAGCTCGCCGACAAGCTCACCATGATCGGGCTCGAGGTCGAGCACATCGACGACAAGGCCAAGGCGCTGAAAGCCTTCACCATCGCCCGGGTGATCTCCGCCGAGCAGCATCCCAATGCGGACCGCCTGCGGGTCTGCATGGTGGAGACCGGCGACGGCGCCGCCCCGGTGCAGGTGGTGTGCGGCGCGCCGAATGCGCGCACCGGCCTCATCAGCGTGTTCTCGCCGCCCGGCACCTTCATTCCCGGCAAGAACATCACGCTGGGTGTCGGCACCATTCGCGGCGTCGAGAGCCGCGGCATGCTGTGCTCGGCGGCGGAATTGCAGATCTCCGAGGACCATGACGGCATCATCGAACTGCCGGCCGATGCGCCGCTCGGTACCGCTTATGCCGACTGGGCCGGGCTCGGCGATCCGGTGCTCGAGATCAACCTCACGCCGAACCGGCAGGATTGCACCGGCGTGCACGGCATCGCGCGCGATCTTGCCGCCGCCGACATGGGAAAATTCAAGGACCCCGGCATCAAGCAGGTCAGGGGCGAGTTTCCCTGCCCGGTGAAAGTGACGGTCGAGGACCCGACGCTGTGTCCCGGCTTCGCCCTGCGGCTGGTGCGCGGCGTCAAGAACGGTCCCTCGCCGGAGTGGCTGCAGAGGCGGCTGACCTCGATCGGGCTGCGGCCGATCAACGCGCTGGTCGACATCACCAACTTCATGACCTATGACCGCGCCCGGCCGCTGCATGTGTTCGACGCCGCCAAGGTCAAGGGCAATCTGACCGTGCGCCATGCCCGCGACGGCGAAACCCTGCTGGCGCTCGACGGCCGCACCTACTCCCTCGATCCCGGCATTTGCGTCATCGCCGATGACCAGGGCGTCGAATCGCTGGCCGGCATCATGGGCGGCGAGGCTTCCGGCTGCTCGGAAACCACTACCGACGTGCTGATCGAATCGGCCTTGTGGAACGAGATCAACATCGCCCAGACCGGCCGCAAACTCGGCATCAATTCCGACGCGCGGTATCGTTTCGAGCGCGGTGTCGATCCGGAATTCATGGTGCCGGGCCTGGAGATGGCGACGAAGCTGGTGATGGACCTGTGCGGCGGCACGCCGTCAGAGATCACCGCCGTCGGCAAGACCCACGCCGACGACCGCGTCATCGAGTTTCCGCTGACCGAGGTGAAGCGTCTGGCCGGCATCGACGTGCCGCTGATCGAGATGCGCCGAATCCTGGGCCATCTCGGGTTCATGATGGCCGGCCCCGGACCAGCCGTGAAGGTAGCGGTGCCGTCGTGGCGCTCGGATGTCCACGACAAGGCCGACATCGTCGAGGAGATCATCCGCATCGTCGGCGTCGACAAGGTGCCGATGGTGCCGTTCGAGCGCGGCGACGCGCCGCGCAAGCCGGTCCTGACGCCGATCCAGTTGCGCACCCGGCGCGCCAAGCGGGCACTGGCCGCACGTGGCCTGGTCGAGGCAGTGACGTGGTCATTCGTCTCGAAGCCGCAGGCCGAATTGTTCGGTGGCGGTCAGGCCGAACTGGCGCTGGCCAATCCGATCGCGGCCGACCTCTCCGACATGCGGCCAAGCCTGCTGCCGGGGCTGATCGCCGCGGCGCAGGCCAATGCCGATCGCGGCTTCCCGGATCTGGCGCTGTTCGAAGTCGGGCAGATTTTCACGGGTGACCGGCCCGAACAGCAGTTGATCGCCGCATCCGGCGTTCGCCGCGGCTTTGCGTCTTCGCAGGGCCTCGGCCGGCACTGGTCGGGGTCGGCCATGGCCGACGCGCTCGATACCAAGGCCGATGCCTTCGCGGTGCTGGCCGCCGCCGGCGCGCCGATGCAGGCCCTGCAGATCGGCGCCGCGCAAAATATCGGCTGGCTGCATCCCGGCCGTTCCGGCACCATCCAGATCGGTCCGCAGAATATTCTCGGCACCTTCGGCGAACTGCACCCGCGCATCCTGGAAGCACTTGGTGCCGACGGCCCGCTGATGGCGTTCGAAGTGATCCTCGACCGCCTTCCCGACGCCAAGCAGAAGCCGACCCGCGCCAGGCCGGCGCTTGAGCTGTCGGCATTCCAGCCGGTGTCGCGCGATTTCGCCTTCATCGTCGATCGCGCCGTCAAGGCCGGCGACATCGTGCGAGCGGCGCAGGGCGCCGACCGGAAACTGATCGCCGCCGTCACCGTGTTCGACGTCTATGAAGGCAAGGGCATCGACGAGGGCAAGAAATCGATCGCTATCGCGGTCACGATACAGCCGCGCGAGAAAACCCTGACCGATCAGGAAATCGACGCGGTCGCCGCCGGGATCGTGGCCGAGGTGACGAAGAAGACCGGCGGCGTGCTGCGGGGATGAGTTTTCCTTAAAGCGGATTGCACTTCATTCAATCCGGGTTACGGTGTCCCTCAACGAGGCCCAGGGAGGATGCCATGATTGCTCGCCGCGATGCGCTGAAACTGGCGCTAGGTACGGCTGCCGCACTGGCGGCGCCGTCCGTGCTGGCCGAGCCGGCCAAGCCGCGCAGCAAAATCGTCTTCCTCGGCACCAAGGGCGGCCCGCGCGTCGGCATCGGCGCCTCCAATCCCGCCAACCTGGTGATGGTCAACGATACCCCGTTCGTGATCGACTGCGGCATGGGCGTCAGCCGGCAGTTGGTCGCCGCCGGTGTGCCGATCCCACGGGTGAAATACATTTTCATCAGCCATCACCACTCCGACCACAACCTCGAATACGGCAACCTGTTCTACAACGCCTGGGCCGCGGGGCTGTCGACACCGGTCCATTCGTTTGGTCCGAAGGGCATCGAGGGGATGACCAAAATCTATTGGGAGCTGAACAAATTCGATGTCGAGACCCGGATCGAGGACGAAGGCCGACCCGATCCGCGTTCGTTGCTGATCGCGAAGGACATCACCGAGGACGGGGTGGTGCTGCAGACCGCCGACGTCAAGGTGACCGCGTTTCGCACCCCGCATCCGCCAATCATGGACAACTTCGCCTACAAGTTCGAGACCCCCGACGGAACCATCGTGTTCTCCAGCGACACCGCCTACAATCCTAAACTCGCGGAGTTCGCCAAAGGCGCCGACGTGCTGGTGCATGAGGCGCTGTATGTGCCGGCGGTCGATCGGCTGGTCCTCAGCGTCAAGAACGGCGCGACGCTGAAGAAACATCTGATGGAGAGCCACACCCCGATCGAGGACGTCGGCCGGATTGCCGCCGCCGCCGGCGTCAAGGTGCTGGTGCTCAGCCATTTCGTGCCGGCCGAAGATCCGCTGGTGACCGACGACAACTGGATCGAAGGCGCACGCAAAAATTTCTCCGGTCGGATCGTCGTCGCCAAAGACCTGATGCAGCTCGCGCTGCCGGTGTAGCCGTCGACACGAAGGCTTGCGCCATCGCGCCCCCTACTGCAGTCCGCCCGGCAATCGCTGCCGCCGTTGCACCGGCTTCCGAACCGGAGCAACCGGCACCACATCCTTGATGGCGCCGATTCGCCTGAGTGCCGCGTCCGCAGCGCGTTCGCCGCTGTCCCAGGCGCCGTCGACGGTGCCCCACTGCATCTCGTGGACTGCTTCGCCGGCCAGGAACAGGTTGCCGACCGGCTCCATCAGGACCCGCCGCGAGGCCTGTCCGCCCGGCGATGCAGCCGACATGGCGCCGAGCACGTATGGCGCCGCATTCCAGCGGGTCGCGCTGGAGCGCCTGACCGCGGCGGCGACATCGCTGCCGTAGAGCTTGGTCAGCCACTCCACCGCGAATGCCACCATCGCGGCTTCGCCCTGCGCACTGAGATCGCGGCCGAAGCTGCCCGCGACATCGATGGTACACAGCGACGAATTGCCGGCTTTGGCCAACAGCAGCGCGGTTCGCGGCCCGCTGCTCTGTTCGATGACGGCCTCGTCGCGTTCCAGCCCGAGCGGGTTGCCCGCCAGCCGCAGCGCGATGTGATCGGTCGAGCCGAGACTGAGCTTCGCCGCGGCATCGAGCTGGCGCTTCGGCAAGTCCGGCGCGAATTTGATCGCGCCGGAGGCGAGCACGTTGGTGGACACGGTGATGATGGCGGCCCGCGCGCTGATGCGGCCCCCCGGCGTCTCGACCGCGACATCGCGGCCGCTCCAGGTGATGCGGCTCGCCGGCGTCGACAGCGCCACCGGCACGGTCTCGCCGAGCTTGCCGATCAGCGCACCAACGCCCTGGCGGCAGCCGACCGCCGCATTGCGGTCCTCGGCGCGAACCTGGTCCATCGCGGAAAGATCTTTCAGATCCTTTCCGGTCGCATAGGCGCCGAGCACGAACTCCACCGTGGCCGCCCAGTCGCCAAGATCCTTCGGCAAGGCCGCCGCGCAGGCCATGTCGGCCCTGCGGGACAGGTCATCGATGGCACGGTTGGCGCGGACCAGCGTGGCGAGAAAGTCTTCGGTTTCGCCGGCGCGGGCGTTGCGGCGGCCGATCCGGATCTTCTGTCCCGGCGGCGCCGGAAAGGTCTCGATCCCTGAGTTGCGCGCCAGCTTCACCAGCGGGTTGCTGTCGGGACCGTACAACCACCGCGCGCCGCGATCGAACGGCACCTCGAAGGTCGCGGTATCGGTCAGGCAGCGACCGCCGATCCGGTCCGCGGCCTCGATCACGATGGCCTGGCGGTTGGCGGCGGCGATGCGACGCGCCGCGGCAATGCCGGCGGCGCCGGCGCCGATCACGACAATGTCAGCCTCGCGCGGGACCGGCGCGGCCCGCGCCTGCCGATGGAGCGCCGGTGCAAGGGCAAAGGCCGCCGACGCCGATAGGAATGCGCGGCGCGAAATTGTCATGTCATGGTTTCCGAAACTTTGTGTAAGGGCGGCACATCACGGCCACATGGTGCGGCAACCCCGGCTCGCCTTCGCCGCCTCATCAAGCCAACCTCCAGGCCGAAACCATCCGGGAATCATCGATTTCCAAAGGCTGTTTGGACCCCGGAGACCTTCGTTTGCCGCAGCGCGAGCCGGATGCACGGCCACTGTGGCTCGCTTGAATTTGCCGGAACAAAGCCGGCACGGCAACCGTCATGGTTAGCCGTTGGTAACAAACTCCGGAGCGGTGAACTAAATTGCAATGGGTTCCGACCATGATAAGGACAGGGGAAGCGGCCAGAACGAACCGCGCGGGGAGAGACAGCGTTATGGGCGTCGTGATTGATACGGTCGGAAAATGGATCGCCGGCTACCTTCAGAAGGAGGTGCCGGGTTACGAGCCATTCACGCCGAGCGATCCGGAACATCTGCGCAGCGTGATGCAGGACGGCGACGTTCTCCTGGTCGAGGGCAACAACCGGGTTTCCGGCATCATCAAATACCTGACGCAATCGACCTGGTCGCACGCGGCGCTGTATGTCGGCCCGATCGATGGCGCGGTCGAGGCCGATGGCGAGCCCCATGTCCTGATCGAGGCCAATATCGGCGAAGGCGTGACATCGGCGCCGCTATCGAAATATTTTCCCTACCACACCCGGGTCTGCCGTCCGGTCGGGCTGTCCTATGAGGATCGCACCACGGTGTGCCGCTACGCCATCAACCGGATCGGGTTCGGCTACGACACCAAGAACATCCTGGACCTGATGCGCTTCCTGTTTCCGGTGCCGATCCCGCAGCGCTGGCGGCGGCGCATGATCGCGCTGGGTTCGGGCGATCCGACCAAGATTATCTGTTCGGCTTTGATCGCACAGGCGTTCGACGCGGTGCGTTATCCGATTTTGCCGAAAGTCACCCGCGCCGGCAGCCGGGCGGCGCGGCGGGAAATCCTGCACATCCGCGATTCGTCGCTGTACATGCCGCGCGACTTCGATATCTCGCCCTATTTCGACGTGGTCAAGCCCACCATCGAACTCGGTTTCGATTACACCGCCCTGCATTGGGCCGACAAACAGAAGCCGCTCCGGGGGGTAGCGGACGCATTCGGTCCGTTTCAAGGGTCGATTAAGGCGCCGCAACTCGTTCCTGAAGCGATTGACGCGGAAGCGCCGCTTCCTGTTGAGGAAGTGATTTTGCTGGAGCATTTCACGATCACCGACGAATTCACCTTCGAGCAGGTTACGGCCGACGCGCCGGAAACCGGAGACGCAGAGGGGCGGGCGCCGGAATCCGTCAGGTAAGCCTCATTTGCCGTCGAGGAAGGCGCGAATCGTCTCCATGGTCCTGGCCGGCTGCTCCTCCATCAGCCAGTGACCGGAATTGGCAATCACCGCTCCGGTCACGTTGCTGGCAACAAAGCCCAGTTCGTCCGCCATCCGCTTGCCATAGGATTTTTCAGCGCCGATCGCGAGCACCGGAATGGTCAGCTTGCCCTGGGCCAGGAATGCCTGGTTGTCGACGCCATCTTTCGGGAAATTGACGAACTGCTCGAAGGCGTCATGCATGGCGTGCGGCCGGGCATAGAGCTTGGCATAGTGCCGGCGGGTCTGCTCGTCGATGCCGGACGGATTGGCGGAGAGCTCGTTCCAGAACCGGTCGAGGTAGATCCGCTCACGACCCGCCACCAGGCGTTCCTCGTCGGGACCGTGGAAATTGAAGTGCCACACCTTGGGATTGCTCAGGCCGGCTTCCCAGCCGCCGATGCCCGGCAACGGCGCATCCATCACCACCCAGCGCGTCACCCGGTCACGGTATTGCGCGGCGAAGGCGTAGCCGACCATGTTGCCGATGTCGTGGGTGACGAGCTGGACGGGTGCTGAAATCTTCAGGCTGTCGAGCACCTGCGCCACGTCGCGCGCTTCGGTCTTCTTGTCGTAGCCACTGTCCGGGTGAGACGACAGGCCCATGCCGCGCAGGTCCGGCACCACTACGGTGTGGTCGCGCATCATGGCGACCGCGAGCGGCTGCCACATGTCGCCGCTGTCGCCGAAACCGTGCAGCATCAGCACCGCCGGCCCCTGCCCGCCGACGCGCACATGGATCACGGCGCCGTCGGTCTTGATATCCAGGATACGGAACGAGGATGGAAACGGCTCGACCCGCGCCCGCGCGGGCGCTGCAAGGCCCAAGGCTGAAGTCAAGGCTAGCAGGGCGACGAGCAAAATCCGGTTCATGTCTTGTTATCCAGGTTGCGGTGGTCCGATCATGCTGACCTTTGCAGGAAAGGACATCAAGGCGCGCCGCCTCATGGCTCCTCCCACGCGAGGGCCTCTTGTCGAAGCCCATGGGCGTCGCTAGCTCTACCAGGATCTTGACTGAAGGAACTCCACCCATGCTCGACGCCGCCGTCAAGGCGCTCGCACAGATCCTGTCACCGCCGATGCGCGCCATCCTGTACAAGGCGATCGGGCTGGCGCTGGTGTTGATTGTCGTGCTGGCGATCGGCCTGCAGCGGCTGTTGAGCTGGTTCGCGGTCCATGGTGAAGGCTGGGCCGAGGCCATGTTGGGCCCGGGGTTTCATACCCCGCTGAATATCCTGTCCTGGATCGTCTCGATCGCGGCCGGCCTTGGCGTGGTGTTCGGGGCAGTGTTCCTGATGCCGGCGATCACCTCGCTGGTGGCGAGCATTTTCGTCGACGATGTCGCCGACCTGGTCGAACGCGAGCACTATCCGGCGGAACGCGCCGGCACAGCATTGCCGTTCGGCCTCGCCATCGCCGAGGGCATCAAGACCGCGCTATTGACCATCCTGGTCTACCTGATCGCGCTGCCGTTCGTATTCGTGGCCGGCGCCGGCTTCATCGCATTCTTCGTCGCGACGGCATGGCTGCTTGGCCGGGAATATTTCGAGCTTGCGGCAATGCGCTTCCGATCGCCCGCGGAAGCCAAGATGATGCGCAGGCAGAATGCCGCCACGGTTTTCACCGCGGGGCTGGTGATCGCGGCGTTCGTGTCGATCCCGATCGTCAACCTGGCCACCCCGCTGTTCGGGATGGCGTTCATGGTTCACATGCACAAGCGGCTATCCGGGCCGCGGCCGGAATTGATCGAACCGGCACAGCGGCGCGAGGTTTCCGCGCGCTGACGCGACGCGCCTCATCCGCTTTTCGGAACTGCGCGAGCTGATCGCGGCCTTGTTCAGTAATATATTACCTTGAGTCGCAACCTGGAGCAGCTGCCGAACCGACCCGCTGCCGACCGCCTGTCGTGATCACGATGCCAGCGCGGTGCGGATCATCCGCGCCAGATCGAGGCGAAGATAGGGTTTTGCCAGCAGCAGCACGCCGGCATCGAGCCGGCCATGATGCACAATGGCGTTTTCGGTATAGCCCGAGGTGTACAACACCTTCAGTCCCGGGCGTCGCGTCTGCGCCTCGATAGCCAACTGGCGTCCGTTCATGGTGCCGGGAATGATCACGTCGGTGAACAACAGATCGATGCGCGCGGGGCCATCGATGATGGCCAGCGCCTCGGCGGCATTGCTGGCGGCCAGCGTGGCGTAGCCGAGGCCGCGGACCTGGGTCACGACATATTCGCGCACCAGCGCGTCGTCCTCGACGATCAAAATGGATTCGTCACCGTATTCGATCCTGGAATCGCCGGTGTCGACCGCCGGCATGGACGGGCCAACTGCGGCCTGCGGCAAATAAAGCTTCACGGTGGTGCCATGGCCCTCTTCGCTGTAGATCTTGACGTGTCCGTTCGACTGCTTGACGAAGCCGTAGACCATGCTCAGGCCGAGCCCCGATCCCTTTCCGACGTCCTTGGTGGTAAAGAACGGTTCGAACACCTTTTCAAGCAGGCCGGCGGGAATTCCGTTCCCGGAGTCGCTGACCGCGATCATCAGGTAGTTGCCCGGAACGACTTCGTTGTTCCTGTCGGCGTAGTTGTCGTCGAGCACGACATTTCTGGTTTCCAGCGTCAGCTTGCCGCCGTTCGGCATCGCATCCCGCGCATTCAGCGCAAGGTTCAGGATCGCGGTCGAGAGCTGGCTCGGATCGATCAGGGCCGGCGCGGCATCGTGGGCCAGCATCGATTCGATTTCAATTTGTTCGCCAAGCGTCGCTCGCAGCAGCCGCGCCGCATCGATGATCAAAGCGTTGACGTCGACGCTGCGGGGCTGCAGCGGCTGGCGACGCGAAAACGCCAGCAAATGCTGGGTGAGATCGGCGCCACGCGCCGCGGCGGCGCCGATCAACCGGGTGACCTGGGCGAGTTGCGGCCGATCCTTGACCGCATCGTCGAGGATCTCGATGGTTCCGGTGATCACGGTCAGGATGTTGTTGAAGTCGTGCGCGACGCCACCGGTGAGCTGCCCGATGGCCTCCATCTTCTGGGCCTGCCGGACCTGGGCCTCGTTGGCCTCGATCTCCTTGAAACGCTGGACCGTGGCCTCGGCGCTGCGGCGCAACCGGACTTCCTCCTCGAGCTGCGCATAGGCTCGCTGCACTTGAACGGGTGTCGGCATCACCAGGAGCCGCGGCAACAGCAGCAGCATCACTCCGGTGATCGCGGCGGAGATCAGCGCCAGCACCGCCTTGACAAGCGCCTCGATGCCGTAGGCCGGTACCCACAGGGTGAGGATCGACAGCAGGCGGGTTACCGCGCACATCGCGACAAAGATCGCGAAGGCCCAGAATACGCAGCGGAACATCGGCAGCATATCGCTGCGGCGGCGCCAGGCGAAAGACGCCAGGACGAACGCGGTGGCGAAGAAGGCGCCCGCCAGCAGGGCGTCGGAAATGACGTTGGTCCAGACCAGTTCCGGCTGCCACATCAGGCCGGCGCCGTGCGGGGCGAACGTCGATAGGTCGAAAATATCCCGAAAAAGATTCAGCATGACGGCACCGCGATCCGCGCCCGCCGGGACGACGGTTCACGTCATTAACGCACTCGCCGCGCGGGCGCGAATCCAGCTACATTCGGCGCCATGCCGGGCGCCGTTCCACCCCAACCGCTGACCAAGGACCGAGCCAGACGTCTCTGGCTCGAGGCGCAGCGGCTGGACA
Organism: uncultured Alphaproteobacteria bacterium; assembly: GCA_963710235.1. Taxonomy (GTDB): domain Bacteria; phylum Pseudomonadota; class Alphaproteobacteria; order Rhizobiales; family Xanthobacteraceae; genus Bradyrhizobium. The sequence continues at coordinate 1,090,198 of CAVPZI010000002.1, read as the reverse complement.
CCCGGAACCCGTTCGGCGACGGGCCGCAGGCCACCGCCGCCGCCGTCGAGCACCTCGGTTATGTCCAGATCGACACCATTAACGTCATCGAGCGCTCCCATCATCACATCCTGTTCACCCGCATCCCCGGTTACCGGCGCGCCGATCTGCGCCACGCCCAAAGCATCGACAAGAGCGTATTCGAATACTGGACCCATGCTTTGTCCTATGTGTCGACCCGGGATCTCAGGTTCTTCATCGCCGAGATGCGGCGGCATCAGCGCGAACCGCACAACCGGTTCGACACGGTCAAGCCGGCCGATCTGCGCAAGGTGCTGCGGCTGATCCGCAAGGACGGCGCGCTGACCATCCGCGACATCGACGACGACGTGCTGGTGGACAAGGACCATCCGTGGGCCAGCCGCAAGCCGTCGAAGCGGGCGCTGCAGCTGGCGTTCTATACCGGCGTGCTGACCATCAGCGAGCGCATCGGCATGCTCAAGACCTATGAGCTGACGGCGCGGCACTTCGGCTGGGACAGGCCGCCGAAGCCGGCTTCGGCCACGGAAATTTCCGACTACCTGCTCGACCGCGCCCTGCGCTCGCAGGGCATTGTCAGCCTGGATTCGGTCTGCCATCTCGCCGCCTCGAGCAAACCGGCAATCCGGCGCGTGATCGAACGACGGCTGCGCCGCGGCGAACTGGTGCGGATCGAACTTGAGGGCGCGGGCAAGCTCGAACACTGGGCCCACCCGGACACGATCGCGCGACCCGATCGCAACCCGTCGGAGCTGGTTCATATCCTGTCGCCGTTCGACCCGCTGGTGATCCAGCGCAAGCGGACCCACCTGTTCTTCGACTACGAGCATCGCTTCGAGGCCTATATCCCCAGGCAGAAGCGGCTGTTCGGCTATTTTGCGCTGCCGGTCCTGGTCGGCGACGCCATCGTCGCCGCGGTCGACCTCAAGACCGATCGCCAGCGGCAGAAACTGCTGCTGCAGAAGTGGAACTGGATCGGCAAGCACCGCGGCCGGGAGCTGAAGCGGCGCATCGAGGAAGAGCTGCACCGTTTCGAGCGTTTTCAGCTGCAGCAGGATCCGGCCCCGGCTGACAGCTGAGCGATTTTACGGCAAGGTGGCTTGAAGCAGGGTAGCTTGCGGCAAGCGACAACAACAATATCGGGGGAAGCATGCGAGACCATTCATGGTCCAGGCGTGACGTGCTGAGCGCATCGACGGCGCTGGCGGCAGGCGCGCTGTTTGCGGAGCCGGTGAAGGCCGCCGCACCGCCACCCAGCGAAGTCACGCCGGCGCTGATCGAGGCCGCGCGCGCCGAGGGCAAGGTGTCGTACTACTCGGCGCTGGAGCTCAATGTCGCCGAAAAGCTCGGCAAGACTTTCGAAGCAAAATATCCCGGGATCGCGGTGCGCGTCGAACGTTCCGGGGCGGAGCGGATCTACCAGCGCATCGGCCAGGAGCAGTCCAGCCACATCAATGCGGTCGACGTCGCCAACTCTACCGATCCGGCGCACTATCTCGACTGGAAGAAGAACGACTGGCTGGCGCCCTATCTTCCCGGCGACGCCGCCAAACATTTTCCGACAGATCAGGTCGACAAGGACGGCTTGTGGGCGACCTCGTGCGCCTGGCTCGAAGTGATCGGCTACAACACCACCCTGGTGAAAGCGGAGGACGCGCCGAAGAGCTACGCCGACCTGCTCGACCCGAAATGGCTGGGCAAGCTGGTCAAGGCCCATCCCGGTTATTCCGGCGCCATCATGACGGCGACCTTCGTCCTCAAGCGCGACCTCGGCTGGCCTTATCTGGAGAAGCTGGCCCAGCAGAAGGTGCTGCAGGTGCAATCGGCGGCCGATCCGCCCAAGAAGATCCTGCTTGGCGAGCGCGCCGTGATGGCCGACGGCAACGACTACAATCTGGTGCTGCTCAAGGACCAGGGCAAACCGGTCGAGACCGTGTTCCCGGCCGAGGGCGCGCCGCTGATCATCGTGCCGAGCGGCGTGTTTCGCAACGCGCCCAATCCCAATGCCGCGCGCCTGTTCCAGAGTTTCCTGTTCAGCGCCGAGACGCAGCAGATGCTGGTCGACACCTATGCGCTGCGCTCGTTCCATGGCCTGGTCAAGGAGCGGCCCGGCCACACGCCGCTGTCGTCGATCAAGCTGCTCAAGGCGGATCCCGCCGAAGTGCAGGTACAGGGCGAGGAGATCAAGGCGCGCTATACCAGGATTTTTGGAGTGTGAGCCAGGTTGATCCGCGGGTTTGCCGAATCCCGGAATGGGTGTCCGGGGCAATCCTTGCCGCATCAAACAATGCTCATCCGTGTGATTCTGATGATGGCAATGAAAAACACGCCGCCGGGAAATCCGCGTGATCGTGTAGGTGTTTGATGCACGGAAAGCAGCGGTATGATCGAAGGGACCACCCATATCGCAGGGATCGAGATACCCTCCGCTGATCCAACCTTTCTGGCTGTGGTGGGCATTCACATCCTGCTGGGGCTCACTTGCACGGTCACGGGCGCTATCGCCATGCTGAGCCGGAAACGTGCGGGTCGCCATCCCCGGTATGGCACGATCTACTTTTGGTGTTTGGCCGCAGTCTTTCTGACGGCGACCGGCCTGGCCGCGGTGCGTTGGGCCGAGGACTATCACTTGTTCATTCTTGGCGCGCTATCGTTTGCGGCGGCCTGTTTGGGCCGTCAAGCCAGACGGCAACGCTGGCGCGATTGGGTTAGACTGCACATCATCGGCATGGGCACGTCTTACGTTTTGCTGCTGACCGCATTTTACGTGGACAACGGAAAGCAGTTGCCGGTCTGGAAAGAGCTGCCCCACTTCACCTATTGGCTGTTACCTCTTGCCGTCGGGGCTCCGCTCATCGTGCGCGCTCTGTTGCGGCATCCGCTGGTGCGCCAAATGACCCCGTCTTGAAAGGTCCCTGACGCCGGTAGGCTCGCAGGGTTGTTCCGTCGTTCTGGTGGCATTGCCGGTGTCGGGCGTAGTTCTCGATTCGGGCTTTGGAGGAAGCAGGTCATATCGATGGATGAGTGGCTGCGGGTAATCATGGCCGGACCTGTCATGGCGCCAGCAGCTTGTCCGTGAGCTGATGCAGCGCCGTGCGGCCGGAGCGCAGCGCCGCGGCGGGGTCGTCGGCGCGGGCGATCATCATCGCCACCTCGATCAGCGCGGCCAGAAGAATATGCGCGAAGGTATCGACCAGTTCGGGGCGCAGCTGTCCGCGCTTCGCCACGGCGTTGAGGCCCGCCTTCAACAAGCCAAGGCCGTGGCGCGCCTCGATCTCGCGCCACTTCTGCCAGCCAAGCGCGGTCGGCGCATCGATCAGGACGATCTGCCGCACCGGGCCGGCCTGCGCCAGTTCCATGAAGGTCTCGCACCCCACCCGCAGCGCCTCGACCGGATCGGCGACGCCGCGCGAGGCCGCGATGGTGGCCGTGGAGATTTCCGCCTCGGCGGCTTCCAGCACCGCCTCGAACAGCGCTTCCTTGCTGGCGAAGTGGTGGTAGAGCGCGCCGCGGCTGACGCCGGATTCGCGCAGCACCGCCTCGATCGAGGTCGCCTCGTAACCGAGTTCGCCGAACAGCCGGGTGGCCACCGCGACCATGCGGAGCCGGGTGTCCTGGCCGCGTTCGAGTTTTTTGTTCATGATTCGCCTCTTGACATACCGTCAGTCGGTTTCTTATAAGATGACCGACTGATGGTCGGTATCTTGCGCACCCTACCGGATTGTTCAAGGGCGCTGCACAAGGAGGCAGTTCATGGCCCGGGAAACGAAGTTCACCAGCACCGCTTTTGGCGAGATCGCCTACACCGAACAGGGCGCAGGCCCGGTGGCGCTGTTCGTCCATGGCGTGCTGCTCAACGGCTATTTGTGGCGGCATGTCATCGACCGCGTCAAAGACCTGCGGCGCTGCATCGCCGTCGACCTGATGGCGCATGGGGCGACGAAAATCTCGCGCGACCAGGATGTCTCCTTCACGGCGCAGGCGGAGATGCTGGCGGCGTTCTGCGACAGCCTGAAGCTCGACCAGGTCGACCTCGTCGCCAACGACAGCGGCGGCGGCATCGCGCAGATTTTTGCCGCCCGCCATCCCGAGCGGATCCGCAGCCTGACCTTGACCAATTGCGATACCCACGACAACTGGCCGCCCAAGGCCGGCGAGGCGTTGTTCAACGCCGCGGCGCAGGGGCGGCTCGGCGGGATCGGCCGCAAGATGCTGGCGGACACGGCCTTCGCCCGCGCCGCATTTGCTTCGGCCTACGAACATCCCGAAGAGGTCGCGGCCGAAACCTTCCAGATCTATCTGGCGCCGCTGTTCAGCGATCCGCAGGCAACGCGTGACCTGGAGCGCTGGTTTGTCCAGTCCCACGACTGCATCCAGACGGTTGCGGTCGAAACCCAGCTGCGTCGGCTCGAAGCGCCTGCCCTGATCGTGTGGGCGACCGATGATGCGTTCTTTCCGGTGAAGTGGGCTTACTGGCTGCGTGGCACGCTGCCCGGCGCGCGCCCCGTGGTCGAACTCGAAGGCGCCAAACTGTTTTTCCCGGAGGAGCGGCCGGAAGAATTTGCCGCGGCATTGCGCGAGCATTGGTCATCTCATCCGCAAATCGCCGCGCTTGGCTAAGAGGCCGCCACGGCTTTCGTTATCGACCGACGCCTCATGGTGTCAGCGCGCGCCAGCTGCGCAGCGGCACCGGCGTGAACGGGCCGGGCGGCGCCCGGGTGATGAGGCTGACGAGCGCGATGGCGACGATCGCCAAAGAGAACGTCAGCCAGAAGCCGTCGATATAGGCCAGCACGTTGGCCTCACGCGCCACCAGCGCCGACAGCGAACCCAGCGCGCGGGCCGGCGCGGTGGCGGCGCCATGGCTGGCAAAGCCGCCGGTCAGCTGCTGCAACAGGTGCGATACATCGAAGCTGCCATTGGCGACGTGCAGGCCGAGCAGGTTGGAATGGACCTGTTCGCGGACGCGCAGCCAGGTGCCCATCAGCGCGATGCCGATTTCGGCGCCGCCGAGCCGCATGATCTGGATATAGGCCGCGAACGCCGTGGCGCGGGTGAAATCCGAATTGGACAGCGCAGTAAGGATGATCGGCAGCAGCGTGAACGCCTGGCCGACCGACTGCAGCAGCACGATCGGGATGAAGTCGCCCGGCGCCCAGTCGTGGGTCAATTGGGTACCGAGCAGGTTGGCCGAGGCAAATGCCGAGAGTCCAATCACCATCACGACGCGCGGATCGACATGGCGCAGCAGGAAGATCGACACCGGCACCAGGACGAACATCGGCAGCGCGCCGTAGAGCACCAGCAGCGGGCCGGATTGCTCGGGACGAAGCCCGCGCCACGCTGGCGAGAAAGTTCGGCACCAGCGACGAATTGGAAAGACTGCACAGCGTGTAGAGCAGGATCACGACGAGCGAGAGCCCGATGTTGCGGTTGAACAGCACGCTGACATGGGCCCAGGGCTGACGGACCAGGTATTCGTTGATGAGAAAGCCGATGCACAGCACGCCCCCGCCAAGCAACAGCGCCATCACCGTGCCGGATTCCAGCCAGTCGAGGCGGTTGCCCTGATCGAGGCCGGCATAGATCATCGAGACGCCGGTACCGAGCAGCAACATGCCGCCCCAGTCGGCATTCTGAAGCAAGGTGCGGTTGACCGGCTCGCGCGGCGTTCCGAGATAGACCATCAGTCCCATCAGCGGCGCCACCACGACGCTCTGCCAGTACAGCCATTGCCAACCGAGATGTTCGACATAGAAGCCGACCGCCGTGGTCGAGGTGTCGAGTGCGAACCCGACCCGGATCGAATACAGCGCGATCGCCGGCAGCCACCATTTGATCGGCAGGTTGCGGAAGATGATCATCAAGGTGGCGGGAACGAAGGTGCCGAGCAGGAGGCCGTGCACGATGCTGAGCGCGATCAGCGTCGGGTAATCGTGCACGAACGGCACCACCAGCGAGACCAGGGCATAGAGCAGGCTGGGAACGCCGAGCACGCGGCGCAGCCCGAACACGGTGGCGAGCCACGCCACCGCCGGCGCGATGCAGATCTGCGAGCCGATCGCCGCGGTGGAAAGCCAGGCGCCCTCGTCGAAGCCCAGCGAAAACGCCCCGCGCAGGTCCGGCAATCCGACCGAGGTCAGCCGGCTGTCGAAATTGCCCAGGAAGGCGGCGAGCAGCACCGCGACCACCGCGAACATCGGCCGCGGCGCGACGCCACCGCGCGACAGCGGTCCGGAGTCGTGATGGTCATTTTCGCTCATCCGCGCCCGGCTGGTCGGTGTGAATGCGGGTTTCGGCGGACATGCCGGGCAGCAGGCGCTCCAGCAGCTTCTGTCCCGGATCAAGCGCGATCCTGACCGGGATGCGCTGCACCACCTTGGTGAAATTGCCGGTGGCGTTGTCGGGCGGCAATAGCGCGAATTGCGAGCCTGAAGCGGGCGAGATCCGCTCGACCCGGCCGCGCAGCGTCTGGCCCGGGAAACTGTCGACGGTGACGTCGACACCCTGGCCGGGCCTCACATGGGTGAGCTGCGTCTCCTTGTAGTTGGCGATCAGATAGACGTTGGGCAGCGGCACCACGTTGATCAGGTTGGTGCCGATGTTGACATAATCGCCCGGCTGCACCTGGCGTTCGCCGACCACGCCGTCGAACGGCGCGGTGATTTTGGTGTAGCCGAGCTTGAGCCGCGCCGCGGCCAGCGTCGCCCTGGCGCCGAGCAGATCCGCGGCGCGCTGCTTCTTGGTACCGGACAACACTTCGAGCTGGTGGCGCTGTGCCGCGATCACGGCGCCTGAGGCCTTGACGTCGGCCTGGGCGCGGGCGTGGTCGGCAACGGCCTGTTCGAGTTTTTGCCGGGTGCCGGCTTCGGACTGGCTCAGCGACTGCTGCCGCTCCTGCTCCTGGCGGGCCTCGACCTCGCGCGCCTGCGCCGAGACGCGCTGGGCCTCGGCCTGGGCGATAGTGGCGTATTGCAGCTCGACCTGGTTGTCGAGATTGTCGAGCGCCGCCTGGGCGCCGCCGACCCCGGCCTCGGCCTGGGCCACCTGGGCTTCGTAATCGGCGGGATCGATCTGGATCAACAGATCGCCGGCCTTGACGTGCTGGAAATCCTGCATGGCGACGGTGAGCACTTCACCGGCGACGCGGCTCGACAGCCGCGTGGTCTCGGCGCGCACATAGGCGTCGTTGGTGGTCTGGATGGTGGCATTGCCGACCCAGGCGTCCCAGCGCTGCGTCGCCAGCGCGATGAATCCCAACGCCGCCAGCACCGCGAACAGCGGGATGGCGAGGCGGCTCAAGGTGCCGCGCGCAGCGGTAGGCGGCGGAACTTGCGTCGGCGGGGCGGCGGGTGGAGGCGCGGCGGTTCCGACGGGAACTGCGACGGGGGCCGTGGTGGCCTGATCCGACTCTGCCAAGGTTGCCCCCGCTGCGCTGCGTTGATCCGACAAAGGGTCGTGGCAACGATCCGTATCGCAGCGGGGCGATGCAAGCAAATTCGGCGTGATCGGACTCTAGGGCGTCGGCTTCGGATCGTCGCAACATAACGAAATCCGCGCCTCACGCGGCGGGTCCGACACGCGCAGCGCGTTTCGGCATCCGGCTCAGCCGCCGCGGGCCTCGACCACCTTGCGGCAGGCCGCCGACAGCTGCGCCTTGTTGCTGGCGAGGCAGGCGCGCATTTCGTCGGGCTTGCCGACATGCGTGGCGCACAGCCGCATGGCATCGGGGCGACAGTCGATCTGGTCCTGCCGGCTCGCCGGGGTCTGCGCCGAAGCGGCCGAGGTGAGCGCCACGAGCAGGGCGAGCGGAAGCAAAATGGCTTTGGTCATGGGGTCGTCCTTGTTGCGTTGGGGTTTGAAAAAATGACGGCGCGGCGATGCGCGCCGGTCCATCCACCCTCGGCCACGACGCGCCGAAAGCCCATGCCATGTTCATGGCATCGGTACGCGACGATCTGCATCACCCATGGATATGGGATACCGCGCGCGGGCTCCGCGACGTAGATCGCATGCCGTCGACTGCGGTTGCCGCCTTGGCCATCGCACCTGCGACGCTCAGATGGAGGAATCCAAAATGGTTCGCATTGTTCATTTCCCGCGCGTTGTCATCGCCACCGCCGTCTTGTCCACCTTCGGCCTGACCATCATCGGCGCGCAGCCGGCCGCCGCGGCGGTGGTGTGCAAGACCGCCGGCGTGCCGCAGGGCTGCGTCGCGGTCGCGCCGGTGGTCGAGCCCGTGGTGGTAGCGCCGCGTGCAGTCGTCGTGGCCAGGCCGCGCGCCGTCGGCGTCGGCGGGGCGGTCAATCGCGGCGGTCCGGTGAATCGCGTCGGTGTCCGGTAAACCGCGCCCGTCGGCCGCGATGGTTGGTGCATGATCTGACGGAGGCAGGCGCCGGGCAGGGCGGGCGCCGGGTTCTCCGCGGATCAGGGCGCGGCGGTCTCGGCGGGCGGGAACTGGCTCGGCAGATCGAGCTGCACCCGTGTTCCAGCCGCGGTGGACGAAATATCGAGTCTGGCATCGCACCGCGCCGCGCGCATCGCCATGTTGGCGAGGCCGCGATGCGCCTTCGATACCGCGCCAGGTTCGCGGTCGGCGGGCAGGCCGCGGCCATCGTCGCTAATGATGATGCGGCCATGGCGGCCAGCGCCATCGCCTGACGTTTCGAGCTCCACGGTGACGCAGCTTGCGCCGGAATGCTTGACCGCGTTGGTGACGGCCTCGTCGAGCAGGCGAAGAATCTGGATCACGTGCCAGGGTCGCAGGTCGGGACAGACCGGCAGGCCGCCGGGGCTCAGCGCGCGCCAGGCCAGAACCATGCCATGCGGCCGCAACTGGGCCTGCGCCCGTTCACGCCAGGCGCCGAGCGCCAGCATCAGGTCGCCGTCGATATCGTCCATGGCGTCGATCACCAGCCGCAGGTCGCGCAGCGCGGCGCGCGCGGCCTCGCCGATCGGATTGCCATCCTGCGGCGCGGATTGCTTGTTGCGTTCGCTGAGCGCGACGATCGAGACCAACTGGCCGCCGAGGCCGTCATGCAGGTCGCGCATCAGCCGGGCGCGCTCGGCCGCCAGCGCCGCGGCCCGCGCCATTTTCTCTTCGTTGGCAAAGGTCGCGCGCAGGCGCGCCTCCGCCTCCCGCAGCAGCTTCACGGTGCGATGGGCGAAGCCGTCGACTGCGTTCAGCGCCCGGGCAAGACGCCAGGTCAGGCCGACGCCGATGGCGATCAGCAGCGCCGAATAGGACAGGCGCGACACAAAGATCTGATCTGACGTGAAGCCAGCCACCGTCAGCACATCGTGCAGCCAGCAAACGAAAACCACGGTGACGCCGCAGCCGAGCAGCAGCGGGATCGGGTCGAAACGCCGCAACGCAGCCCGCGCGACAATGAGCCAGGTGGTGACCAGACATAAACCCACGGTCGGCAGCGTCAGCACCAGAAACACCTTGGACAAGGTCTCCCGACCGGCGAACAGGCCGGTGGCGACGATCACAAACCCCGGCACGAAGCTGAGCCAGGCCCATCGCGGCCACGAGAAGCCCAGGAACGTGACCACGAACAGCACCACGCAGGCCGACTCGAGCGCGCCCGACGCGGTCAGCGGGGTATTCCACGCCGCATAAGGGACCGGCGTCACCGGCGCCGAACCAAAGGCCTGCAGAAAGCCCAGCGCCATCGCCACCGCGAAGATACCGTAGAACACCTCATGGCGCCGCTTCAGCCAGATGATGCCGACGATGGCGGCGAGGACCGCCTGCCATGCCGAAAAGATCACCGGCGCGGTCACGAACAGCAGCGTGCGGCGGTCGAAGGCGGGACGCAGTTCCTCGTCGGGGCCGAGATAGACCGGATCGAGAAAGCCGTTCAGCGGCCCCCACACGTAAAGCCGGACGGTCAGCTCATTGACGCCGTCGTGCAGCAGGGACGCTGGAATCGTGACCAGTTCCGGCGTGTTGCGGGTCGGCCGGTTGGCGGAGGAGTCGCGGTAGCTGTCGAAGATGAAGGTGCCGTTGACCGCGACCTCGACGCGATTGAAAAAGCGCGGCAGGAACACCGACCACGGATGATCGGAAGCGACGTCGCGGGTTTCGAACCGCAGCGTATAGACCGCTGGATCGTCCGGCGCCGACGGTTTTGCGCTGCGATCGGGCAGGCCGACCTCGCGCTCGACGCCGTCCTGGACCAGGCTGGCGCGCCCCAACCGGTACGACGGCGATGGCGCCGGCTGCGGCAGCTGCAACAGCAGCACGCAGGTCACCGCGACCATTAGCTGCACCACGAGGTGGACGCCGAGCCGATGGAATCGCGCGCGCCGCCGCGACGGCTGCGGCGCTGACGATCGTGGCACACTGAGGCTGGTCACAGCCGGATCAAGCCCTGCTGCAGCGCCTCGTAGACCGCCTCGCCGCGGGTGTTGACCTCCAGCTTGCGGTAGATGCTCTTGATATGGCCGGGAACCGTCAGGCGCGACAGGCCGAGATTGTCGGCAATGTCGGCGTAGCTGAAACCCTTGGCGATGCCCCACAGGATATCGATCTCGCGCGGCGTGAGCTTGGCGGTATTGAGCACAGGCTGCGGCGCTGGCCTGGCCGGTCCGGGCGACTGTGCCTGCGACTGCCCTTGTGTCCGACGCACGATGAAGCGGGCGATCGAGGCGGAGATCGGCGAATGCCCGGCAAACAGGTCGCGCACGGTGGCGGCGATGTCGGTCGGGAACGCATCCTTGAGCAGATAACCTGTGGCGCCGACGGTGATGGCGGAAATCACGCTCTGTTCGTCGCCGAGGATCGAGATCACCATGATCTCGGTTTCGGGAAAGCGCTGCCGGACCTCGCGGATCAGTTCGGTGCCGTGCCCGTCGGGCAACTGAAGATCGGTCAGCAGCACTTTCGGCGCCGGGCGGTCCGGCGTCGCCAGCGCGGCGCGCGCCTCGGCGAGCGTCGCCGCAGCGGTCACTTCGAACGACGCCGCGGCCAGGGCGTCGTGCAGGCGCCACCGCGTCGGCGCGTCGTCTTCGACCAGCAGGACGGAGATTGGGGCTTCGGCCGAAGGGTCATTCGCTTGCTGCGTCATCCACTGCGATCCACGGTCGTTGCCGCCAAGGGCGAATTGTAACGCATTCCGGAAAACGGGGAACAGCCATATTCATGGGATGGCGCGGCTGCGTTGCACCTCTCCCCGCGCTACACCGTCTTCTCCGGCCAACGGCAGAGATCGTTGATCAGGCAGACCTCGCAGCGCGGCCCGCGCGCAAGACACGTGTAGCGGCCGTGCAGGATCAGCCAGTGGTGGGCGTGGCGCATGAACTCGGCGGGGATCACCCGCTCGAGTTCGAGTTCGACCTCGAGCGGCGTGGTGCCGGGGGCGAGGCCGGTGCGGTTGCCGACGCGAAACACGTGGGTGTCGACCGCCATGGTCGATTTGCCGAACGCCATGTTGAGCACCACATTGGCGGTCTTGCGGCCGGCGCCGGGTAGCGTCTCCAGCTCGGCGCGGGTGCGCGGCACCTCGCCGCCGAATTCCGCGATCAGCTTTTCCGACAGCGCGATGACGTTGCGGGCCTTGTTGCGATAGAGCCCGATGGTCTTGATGTGCTCGCGCACCTGTTCCTCGCCGAGCGCGATCATCTTTTGCGGCGTGTCGGCGAGCTCGAACAGTTTTCGCGTCGCCTTGTTGACGCCGGCGTCGGTGGCCTGCGCCGACAGCACCACCGCGACCAGAAGTGTGTAGGGATTGAGGTGTTCGAGTTCGCCCCTGGGTTCGGGATTGGCGTTTTGAAACCGCGTGAATGCCTCGCGGACTTCGGCCGGGGTCCAGGGTTTTGGTTTGGCCGCTTTTCCGGCTGATTTTTTTGCCGGTTTCGCGGCAGGCTTTTTCGGCGCCGTTTTCGCTTTCGAGGCCGCTCTGCGGGTGATTTTTGGCATGATCGGGATATACTGACACGTCATGACCGCAGGCAACTCTTTTGATGCATCGGACCCACAGCTGTTCTCGGCGCTGCTGACGCCGCACCGCTCGCTGAGCCGGACCGGTTTTCTGGTGCTGATGGGATTCCTTTCGCTGGTCTCCTTCGTCGCCGGAATGGCGTTCCTGCTGATGGGGGCGTGGCCGGTGGTCGGATTCTTCGGCCTCGATGTGCTGATCGTCTGGTGGGCGTTCCGGATCAATTTTCGCCGCGGCAACGCCACCGAGGAAATCACCGTTACCGCCACCGAGCTGCGCGTTCGTCGGGTCAGCCACCGCGGCCATGTGGTGGAGTGGGTGCTCAATCCGGTGTGGGTGCAGCTCGACCGCAAGGCGCACGCCGAGTTCGGCATCGAAAAGCTCTACCTGGTCTCGCGCGGCCGCCGGGTGTCGATTGCCAACTTCCTCGGCGCCGACGAAAAGGCAAGCTTTGCCAATGCTTTAACTGCGGCCTTGCAGGCTGCCCGGCGGGGACCGACCTACAATCCGGTGAGGTGATTGTCGGAAATCGGGTGGTTGCGACGCCGCCGTGCGCCTACATCGGAAGGCATGATGACACTCGCCATTCACGATCAACGCCTCGTCCAATCGGGGCCCCAGGACGCAGCACGTCGCGACTACGATTCGGTGCGCCGCGCCATCGCCTTCATATCGGAACACTGGCGCGCGCAGCCGACCATCGAGGCGACGGCCGATGCCGCCAGCGTCACGCCCGACGAACTGCATCTCTTGTTCCGGCGCTGGGCCGGGCTGACGCCGAAGGCGTTCATGCAGGCGCTGACGCTCGATCACGCCAAGGCGCTGCTGCGCGATTCCGCCAGCGTGCTCGACGCCGCACTCGACTCCGGGCTGTCAGGCCCGGGACGGCTGCATGATTTATTCGTCACCCACGAGGCGATGTCGCCGGGCGAATGGAAAACCGGCGGCGCCGGCATGACGCTGCAATACGGATTTCATCCTTCGCCGTTCGGCACCGCCATCGTGATCGCCTCGGGCCGTGGCCTCGCCGGGCTCGCCTTCGCCGACCCAGGCGATGAGCAAAACGCGTTCGCCGACATGCGGCGGCGCTGGCCCCGCGCCAGTTTTGTCGAGGACCATGCCGGCACCGCAGGCCTGGCGCAGCGCATCTTCGACAAAAAGCTGTGGCGTCCCGACCAGCCGCTGCGGGTGGTGCTGATCGGCACCGATTTCGAGGTGCGGGTGTGGGAGACGCTGTTGAAGATCCCGATGGGCCGCGCGGTGAGCTACTCGGATATCGCCTGCAACATCAAGAATCCCAAGGCTTCCCGCGCGGTCGGCGCCGCGATCGGCAAGAACCCGATCTCGTTCGTGGTGCCGTGCCACCGCGCGCTCGGCAAGGGCGGCACGCTGACCGGCTATCACTGGGGCATCACCCGCAAACAGGCGATGCTGGGCTGGGAGGCGGGGCAGGTCGCGGCGGCTTAGCCCAATTCAGATGACACGAACTCGAGGCCGGTTGCCGGTCGTCTTGGTCGCGCGAAGGCGCAGGTCGAAGGGGCGTCTATGATGGATCAAAACCTGAGCACCTCGTTCGCGTAAATATCGGCGAAACCGAGCTGCGTTTCGCGCTCCCCACACGCCAACGAATTCCCGCCCTTCGGGGGTCGCATAGACGGCACATCCGCCGAACAGATTTTCCACCTCTCCTTGGCTCAGATACGCGTCCGCTGCGCAGCGATCCACGATGCAGACGACGGCTTCACCGCTGGAAACGAGCGAAACGTCTCGATAGATGTAGGCATCGATCACGACCGCTCCAGCCGCTTCCACATGATCGTGGTGTCGCACAGCCGGCCGTCGGGAAACATCGCATAATCGGGCACGATACCGGTCTCGGTCCAGCCGGCGCGGGCGTAGAGTCGATGGCCGTTCTCGCCGGGTACGGTGTCGAGCACCAGCAGCCAGCGGCCATGGCGACGCGCCTCGTCCTCGACCGCCGCCATCAAGGCCGCGCCAATGCCGCGGTCGCGCGCGGCGCGATGCACCAGCATTTTCTTGATGTCGGCGCGATGCGGCTGGTTGGGTGGGGTGTCGAGGCCAAGCTGGACGGTGCCGACGATGCGGCCATCGAGCTTCGCCGCCAGCAGCACGGTGTCGCCCGCAGCGACCGAGGCAGAAACCTTGCGGAAAAACGCCAGCGCCTCAGCATTTCGAAAACGGCGCCATGAAACTGACGCTGGCGCCGCCTTCGACGCAATCGACCAGCACCGCGGCCAGTTCAGCGAGGACCGCGTCCGCAATGGGCGCGCCGAGAACGACGATCTCGGCAGCTGCGGTCACGCCGCCAGGTCGAGTTTTGAGGCCACGGTGGCGTCGGCGTTGAGGCGGTAGATGATCGGCACGCCGGTGGCGAGTTCGCGCGCCACAATGCCTTCCGGGGTCAGCTTATCCAGCACCATGATCAGCGCCCGCAGCGAATTGCCGTGCGCCGCGACCAGGGTTCGCTCGCCGCGCAGCACGGCGGGCAGGATCTCCTGCACGTAATACGGCAAGGTGCGCGCCAGGGTGTCCTTCAGGCTTTCGCCGCCGGGCGGCGCCACGTCGTAGGAGCGGCGCCAGATGTGGACCTGCTCCTCACCCCACCGCTTGCGGGCGTCGTCCTTGTTGAGGCCGGAGAGGTCGCCATAGTCGCGCTCGTTGAGCGCCAGATTTTTTTTGGTCGGCAAGCCGGTCTGGTCGAGTTCTTTCAGCATCAGATCGAGGGTGTGCTGGGCGCGGGTCAGCACCGAGGTGAACGCGATATCGAACTTGAGGCCCTGCGCCTTGAGCCTTTGGCCGGCATCTATCGCCTCCTTGATGCCCTGCTCGGTGAGATCAGGATCCTTCCAGCCGGTGAAAAGATTCTTCAGGTTCCAATCGCTCTGGCCGTGACGCACGAGCACGAGAAGGCGGTCGCTCATTTTCTTATCCGTTTTTGTTTGAGCATGATCTTGTCGGAAAACCGGTTCCCACTTTTCCGGATCATGCTCTCTAAATTTCGCCGAGGCCGAGCACGTCGGCCATCGAATAGTGTCCCGGCTTCTTGCCATGGGCCCACAACGCCGCCTTCAGCGCGCCGTGGGCGAAGATGGTGCGGTCCTCGGCGCGGTGGGTGAGCTCGATCCGCTCATGGGGGCCGGCGAAGATCACGCTGTGGTCACCGGCCGCGGTACCACCGCGCAGCGATGCAAAGCCGATGTCGCCGGGTTCGCGCTCCCCGGTGTGGCCGTCACGGCCGCGCACCGAACGCTGGTTAAGGTCGATGTTGCGGCCGGCGGCGGCGGCTTCGCCTAACAGCAAGGCGGTGCCCGACGGCGCGTCGACCTTGGCGCGATGATGCATTTCAAGAATTTCGATGTCGAAGCCGTCGTCGAGCGATTGCGCCACCCGCCTGACCAGCGCCGCCAGGAGATTGACGCCGAGGCTCATATTGCCGGACTGCACCACGATGGCCTGCCCGGTCACGCTCTTGATCACCGCGTTGTCGGACGCCGATAGACCGGTGGTGCCGATGACGTGAACCAGGCCGCGCTGCGCCGCGATCGCAACATTGGCGATGGTGGCGGCAGGCACGGTGAAATCCAGGATGCCGTCGGCATTGGCCGACAGCGACCACAGGTCCCCCGACAACAGCACGCCGTTGGCCGGCAGGCCGGCCAGCACACCGGCGTCCTTGCCGAGCAGTTCGGAACCCGGCGCCTCCAGCGCGCCGGCCAGCACGGCGCCTTCGGTCTCGGCGATCACCCGGGTCAACGCCCTGCCCATCCGGCCACCGGCCCCGGCAACGATCAAGCGCATGTCCGCCATCATTAAAATCCTTAGCTAAGCTTGGCGGTATAACCCGGGGCAGCCTGTTCCGGCAACCGATCAGGTCGATTTCGGTCGGTGTCAGCGTGCCCTTACGGCTGGGCACCGTCGTAGCCCTCGATGATGACGAGATCGCTGTCGGCATGCGGTCCGCGGATTGCCACCAGCCGCGCGTATTCGGGCGAGTTGTAACAGGCCAGCGCGGTCTCGTAGTCCTTGAATTCCAGCACCACGTTGCGCGACCGCGACGAGCCTTCTTTGGCCTCGAACCTGCCGCCGCGCACCAGGAACCTGGCGCCATATTTATGGAACACCGCGCCGTTCTGGGCGACGTAGTCCTTGTAGCCGTCCATGTTGTGGACGTCGATCCGCGCGATCCAGTAGCCCTTGGCCATGCCTCTTCTCCGGTCGTCGTCGTGAGCCTGTCTTATCGGCCTTGCGCCTGGGCAATTTCGGCGACGATAGCGTCGGCGGCCGCCTTCGGATCGGCGGCAGCGATGACGGGTCGCGCCGCCACCAGGTAATCGGCGCCGGCGGCGATGGCGCGGCCGGGGGTCATGATCCGCTTCTGATCGCCCACTGCGGCGGAAGCAGGCCGGATGCCGGGGGTCACCAGCTTCATCTGTTGGCCGACGAGCTTGCGCAGGTCGGCCGCCTCTTCCGGCGAACACACCAGCCCGTCGATGCCCAGCACCTGGGCCTGCTGGGCGCGCGCCGCGACCATGTCCGAGACGCCGAGCCGATAACCCGCGGCATGCATGTCGTCGTCGTCGTAGGAGGTCAGCACGGTGACCGCGAGGATTTTCAGGTCCGATCCGGCGCGGCCTTCGACCGCGGCCTTCATGGTCTGCGGATAGGCATGCACGGTGAGGAAGGTGGCGCCGAGGCCGGCAACACTCTCAACGCCGCGCGCGACGGTGTTGCCGATGTCGTGCAGCTTGAGATCGACGAATACCTGCTTGCCGGCCTTGACCAGTTGCGGCACCAGCGGCAGCCCGCCGGCATAGGCGAGCTGGTAGCCGATCTTGTAGAAGGTGACGCTGTCGCCGAGCCGCGCGATCATCGCTTCGGCGGCATCGACACTGGGCAGATCGAGCCCGACGATCAGGCGGTCGCGGGGAGCCAGGGCAATGTCTTTGGCTTTGGCCAGCATCTCACTTCACCTCATCTGTTGCGCGAAACCGATCAATTGCCGCACCATCGCCTGCATCGCCTCGACATCGGCGGGGTGCTTCAGGCGATCCATCTCGTCATACGCCTCGTTGGCGAACGACAGCGCCAGTTGATTGGGTACCACGGGGGCGTGGCAGGCCGACAGGATCAGCCGCAACGCCGCCAGCGCGCGGGTGCCGCCGAGCCGGCCGGCGGAGGCCGCGGCGATGGCGAACGGACGGTCGCGAAACACCTGGCCCCTGGTTTCGTGGGTATCCTGCACCCGCGAGATCCAGTCGATGGCATTCTTCAGCAGCGCCGGCACCGAGGAATTGTATTCGGGCGTGATCATTAGCACGCCGTCATGGCTGCCGATCATGCGCTTGAGATTGACCGCATGTTTGGGCACGCCCGATTTGGTCTCGAGGTCGCCGTCGTAGATCGGCAGCGGAAAGTCCGCCAGCGACAGCCGGGTGACCTCAGCCTCCGCGCGCACCAGTTCTGCGGCCGCCGTCGCCGCGAGCCTGGCATTGAGCGAGCCGGTGCGGAGCGAGCCGGGGATCACCAGGATTTTCAGCGCGGGCATGTTATGGATCGGGTTATAGATCGGGCCATCTCGATCGCGTTACGGATCGGGCCCGCGCGCGTCGTCGCGCGGCACAGGACCGTATCAGCCCTTGCGATACACCCAGACGCGGGCCGGCGGAAGGTTCATCCAGATCCGTTCGGAGGCCTCTGTGGATACGCCGGGCAGCGATCTCGGGATCGGCGGCGCCACCGAATAGGTGAACTGCACGAACGGGGCGCGCGGCGCCAGCGCCACGAAGGCGTCGCGGATCAGTTTGAGGCGGATCAGCATCGGCTTGGTGACCAGCGGCAGTCCGGAAACCACGGCGGCGGCGGGGGCACCCAGCACATCCCACAGCGTATCGCGCAGCGCATAGGCATCGCCCTGCACCACGGTGGCCTGCGGATAGCGGTCGCGCAGCAGCGCGCAAAAGCCGGGATTGTATTCCACCAGCACCAGCCGCTTCTGCTCGACGCCATGGTCGACCAGGGCACTGGTGATGGCGCCGGTGCCGGGCCCGAGCTCGATCACCGGCCCATCGGATTCGATG
The DNA here is from genome assembly GCA_963710235.1 of uncultured Alphaproteobacteria bacterium. Lineage (GTDB taxonomy): Bacteria > Pseudomonadota > Alphaproteobacteria > Rhizobiales > Xanthobacteraceae > Bradyrhizobium. The sequence goes on along the minus strand of CAVPZI010000002.1, from coordinate 1,072,137 downwards.
TCGACATATTGCGCCATGGTGCGGGCCAGATTCTTGCCCGACGGCATCACCGCGCCCATGTGCAGCGGCTTCTCGATCCACGAGCGGAGGAAGCGGACTTCGTCATCGAGACGGAGTGGCTTCTTCAACGCACGCGCGGACGATTGCAAAGGCATGTCGCTTCCAGGCGGGACCGCAATAAAGCGGGGACTGTCAGAAATTAGTCATAAAGACGTATAGGTAACGACCGGAACGGTCAAGCTGGCGGGCCGCTACCCGTTGGCACGGGTGCCGAAGAAGTCCTTGACCTTAGTGAAGAAACCCGCTGCTTCGGGCTGGGTTGCACCGGACGACAATTTTTCGAATTCAGCCAACAGTTCCTGCTGGCGCTTGGTTAAATTCTGCGGCGTTTCAACCACAACCTGGACATACATGTCGCCGGTCTGGCGCGACCGCAGCACCGGCATGCCTTTTGATGCAATGCGGAAACGACGTCCGGACTGGGTGCCGGACGGCACTTTGACGCGGGTTTTGGCCTTGTCGATGGTCGGCACCTCGAATTCGCCGCCCAGCGACGCCGTGACCATGGAAATCGGCACCCGGCAATGCAGGTCGGCGCCGTCGCGCTGGAAAAACTGGTGCGCCGCCAGCGACAGGAAAATGTAGAGATCGCCGGCCGGGCCGCCGCGAACCCCGGCCTCGCCTTCGCCGGCGAGTCTGATCCGGGTGCCGTCTTCGACGCCCTGCGGAATGTTGACCGACAGCGTGCGCTCGCGGGCGACGCGGCCCGATCCCTTGCAGCCCGGACATGCGTCCTCGATCATCTGGCCGCGGCCCTGGCAGCCGGGACAGGTCCGCTCCAGGGTGAAGAAGCCCTGGGCCTGACGCACCCGGCCGGCGCCGCCGCACATCGAGCAGGTCTTGGGTTTGGTGCCGGCCTTGGCGCCGGTTCCGGAGCAGGATTCGCAGGTGACCGAGACCGGGATTTCGATCTGCGCGGTCTTGCCGACAAAAGCCTCCTCGAGGGTGATTTCCATGTTGTAGCGCAGGTCGGCGCCGCGCTCGCGGCCACCGCCGCGGCCACGCTGCCCGGCCATGCCGAACAGGTCCTCGAAGATATCGGAGAACGAGGAGGCAAAGCCGGCGCCGAAACCCGGCCCGCCGGCGCCGCCCTGCTCGAACGCGGCGTGGCCGAACCGGTCATAGGCGGCGCGCTTGTCGCCGTCCTTCAGGACCTCATAGGCTTCGTTGATTTCCTTGAACCGGACCTCGCTGGTGGCATCGCCCGGATTCTTGTCCGGATGCCATTTCATGGCCAGCTTGCGGAAGGCGGCCTTGAGGCCCGCATCATCGGCGGTGCGCTCGACCTCCAGGGTTTCGTAGTAGCAACGCTTGGTGGACATCCGTCAAATCCGCCCGAGTTCCGTCCTCGTCCCGAGGAGCATTCGAAGAATGCAGAAGGCAGAGCCTGCTTCAACAAGGTTGAAGAAGACTCTACGCTGTCGTTCCACAATTGTTTTTCGACAAAAAACAGCCCTCATCCCGCAAGACGCGCCGAGCGCTCTGTAGGATGGGGGCCATGGGTGTCGTCACTGCCGCTTAAGCGGATTTCTTGTTGTGCTTGTCGTCGTCGACTTCGGTGAACTCGGCATCGACGACGTCATCCTTGGCGGCATCCTTGGCGGCATCGGCCTCGGCCTGCTGCTTGTACATCGCCTCGCCGAGCTTCATCGAAGCCTGGGCCAGGGTATTGGTCTTGGCCTTGATGGCCTCGGCATCGTCGCCCTTCAGCGCCTCCTTCAGATCGCTGACGGCGTCCTCGATGGCGCGGCGCTCACTGTCCTCGACCTTCGAGCCGTGCTCGGCCAGCGCCTTCTCGGTGGAATGCACCAGCGCGTCGGCGTGGTTCTTGGCGTCGACCGCCTCGCGGCGCTTCTTGTCCTCGGCGGCATTGGCCTCGGCGTCCTTGACCATCTTCTGGATGTCGGCTTCGGACAAACCACCCGAGGCCTGGATGCGGATCTGCTGCTCCTTGCCGGTGGCCTTGTCCTTGGCCGAGACGTTGACGATGCCGTTGGCGTCGATATCGAACGTCACCTCGATCTGCGGCATACCGCGCGGCGACGGCGGAATACCCATCAGGTCGAACTGGCCGAGGATCTTGTTGTCGGCGGCCATTTCGCGCTCGCCCTGGAACACGCGGATGGTGACGGCGTTCTGGTTGTCCTCGGCGGTGGAGAATACCTGGCTCTTCTTGGTCGGGATCGTGGTGTTGCGGTCGATGATGCGTGTGAACACGCCGCCCAGGGTCTCGATGCCGAGCGACAGCGGGGTGACGTCGAGCAGCAGCACGTCCTTGACGTCGCCCTGCAGCACGCCGGCCTGAATCGCGGCACCGATGGCCACGACTTCATCCGGGTTGACGCCCTTGTGCGGCTCCTTGCCGAACAGCTGCTTCACCACTTCCTGAACCTTCGGCATGCGCGTCATGCCGCCGACCAGCACCACTTCGCCGATCTCGGCGGCGGTGAGGCCCGCGTCCTTGAGCGCCTTGCGGCACGGCTCGATGGTCTTCTGCACCAGGTCGTCGACCAGCGCCTCGAACTTCGAGCGGGTCAACTTCATGGTCAGATGTTTCGGCCCGGTCTGGTCGGCGGTGATGAACGGCAGGTTGATTTCGGTCTGGGTGGTCGACGACAGTTCGATCTTGGCCTTTTCGGCGGCCTCCTTCAGGCGCTGCAAGGCGAGCTTGTCGTTGCGCAGGTTGATGCCCTGCTCCTTCTGGAACTCGTCGGCCAGGTAGCTGACCAGGCGCATGTCGAAGTCTTCACCGCCGAGGAAGGTGTCGCCGTTGGTGGACTTCACCTCGAACACGCCGTCGCCGATCTCCAGGATCGAGACGTCGAAGGTGCCGCCGCCGAGGTCGTACACCGCAATCGTGCCGCTCTTCGACTTGTCGAGGCCATAGGCCAGCGCAGCCGCGGTCGGCTCGTTGATGATGCGCAGCACTTCCAGGCCGGCGATCTTGCCGGCGTCCTTGGTGGCCTGGCGCTGGGCGTCGTTGAAATAGGCGGGGACGGTGATGACGGCCTGATCGACCTTCTGGCCGAGATGGGCTTCCGCAGTCTCCTTCATCTTCTGCAGGATGAAGGCCGAAACCTGCGAGGGCGAATAGGTCTTGTCGTCGGCCTCGACCCAGGCGTCGCCGTTGGAGGCCTTGACGATCTTGTAGGGGACGAGCTTCTTGTCCTTCTCGACCATCGGGTCGTCGTAGCGGCGGCCGACCAGGCGCTTCACCGCGAAGAAAGTCCGCTCGGGATTGGTCACCGCCTGGCGCTTGGCCGGCTGGCCGACCAGACGCTCGCCATCATCGCTGAAAGCGACGATCGAGGGGGTGGTGCGCATGCCTTCGGCGTTCTCGATGACTTTCGACGTTTTGCCATCCATTACGGCAACGCACGAATTGGTGGTGCCGAGGTCGATCCCAATGACCTTTCCCATGGTCCTCATATCCTTCTATTTGCGGCAGGTTGGCTGGGCCCTGACGGCGCACCAATCCAAACCCCCAAAGATCAAATGCTCGCGATATTGCGACGGTAGGCCTCATATAGGAGGGGGGGTGGAGCCCGCAAGGACCGAGCGCAATTCAACGCACGAAAACGCCGGTTTCCCGATCGTTAATGTCGGGAAACCCACGGCCCCGGAAACCCGCCATCGGGCAAGATTAAAATCGGACGCGATGGATTTTCGGGGCAAGCGACCTTAATCCAGGCCCTAATCCGGCCGAGACGGCCGGCCGCTTCGGGTCTAAAAAGGGCAGCTGCCACGCCACCATCGAACGGCCTCAAATCAAACCCAGTAGATTTGCGCATGAAACATCTTGGACCAGCCTTCGGGCGATATCTGGCGGCGGCCTTGCTGACGCTCTTGACCGGCCCGGCATTCGCCGACAGCGCCGTCTTCCCGCCGGGGGTTCGGGTAGGTCTCGCTCCTTTGGTGGGCCTCGGGCCGGCCAGGACCTTCTCGGGCTTCGAGACCGAGGACCACGGCGTCAAGGTGCTGATCACGGAACTTCCCGCCGCGGCGTTCGGCGAGGTCGAGACCGCCTTCAAGACCCGTCCGGTGCCGGGAGCGGCCAGGCCTGAAAGCATCGATACCGCCGCCGGCAAGGCCTATTACACCATCGAGGCCGCGAAGGACGTCGCGGGCACCGTCAAGCGCTACTCGATGATCCTTTCGGGCGGGACTTTTTCCGGCTTCGTGGCGGCGCAGGTTCCGGAGAACGCCAGCAAGATCTACACCGACGAGGCGGTGCGGCGGATGTTCGCCTCGGCGGTGACCCGCACCGAAGTGCCGGTCGAGGAGCAGCTCGCCTTGCTGCCGTTCAAGGTCACCGAGCTCGCCTCGTTCAAGAACATCCGCACGCTGGCGCCGGGTGCTGCCGTCCTGCTCTCCGACGGCGACGCGGACTCCACGCTCGACGCCACGTCCTTCATGGTGATCGGCACCGTGGCCTCGGCGCCGGCCGCGCCCGAGGATCGCGACCGCTTCGCCCGCGAAGCCGCCGGCACGATTCCCGGCCTGCGCGACGGTCACATCACGATGTCCGAGCCGATCCGCATCGACGGATCGCCGGGATACGAGACCCGCATCGACGCCAACAGCGGCAAGGCCGCAACACCGGTCAGCGTGGTGCAGTGGCTGCGCTTCGGCAGCGGCAACGCGACCATGCGGATCATCGCAAGCTCGCCGCGCGACGACTGGCCGAAGTCGTTTCCGCGCTTCCGCGCGGTGCGCGACGGCATCCAGCCGCGTTAATTTTATTCCGAAGCCGCCGCCTTGGCGCCGCCCTTGGCGACGGCGACCAGCGCCGGCCGCAACACCCGCTCGCCGATGGTGTAGCCGGCCTGCACCACCTGCACCACCGTGCCTGATGGCACCGAGGCGTCCGGCACCTCGTACATCGCCTGCTGAAAATTCGGATCGAATTTTTCGCCCGACGGATCGAATTTCTTGACGCCGTTTTTCTCCAGCGCGTTGAGCAGCGACCGCTCGGTTAGCTCGACGCCCTCGATCAGCGCCTTGAGACCCGGATCGGCGGCCGCTCTCGCCTCGGCCGGCACCGCGTCGAGCGCGCGCTGCAGGTTGTCGGCGATGTCGAGTACGTCGCGGGCAAAATTCTGGATGCCATAGATGCGGGCGTCGGCGACTTCCTTGCTGGTGCGCTTGCGCAGGTTTTCCATCTCGGCCAGGGTGCGCAGCATCTTGTCGCGCGCTTCCGCGGCCTCCCTGGTCAGCGCCTCCACCGATCCCACTTCCGGATCATCCGGCATGATGTAGGGTTTCGAGATCACCGGCTCGGCCTCCGGCGCCGGTTTGCCCTGAAAATCCTTCTGTCCGTTCGGATCGGTCATCACGCTGCCTTCTGAAAATCGTCTTGAAATCTTGAGGGGGAATGCGGCTGGCCGGGATATCGTGGTTTAGGTCGGGAAAATCAAGCGCAAAGGGGCCCGCCGCGACCCTTCAAATCAGCCGCCGAGCATCTGGCTGACGATGCGGGCGGCATAATCCACCATCGGGATGACGCGGGCATAATTCAGCCGGGTCGGTCCGATGACCCCTAGAACGCCGACGATATGGCCGGCGGCATCGTTGTAGGGCGCGATGATGGTGGAGGAACCGGACAGCGAGAACAGCTTGTTTTCCGAGCCGATGAAAATCCGCACCCCGTCGGCGCGCTCGGCGCGGCCCAACAGGTCGATCACGCCACGCTTGGTTTCGAGGTCGCCGAACAGCAGCCGCACCCGCTCGAGATCCTCCAGCGCATGCAGATCCTCCAATAGATTGGCATGGCCGCGCACAATCAGTTGCCGGTCGTCGTTGTCGCCGCCGGACCAGCTCGCAACCCCCGCGGCGATGACCTTTTGCGTCAATTGGTCGAGTTCGGTGCGGTCCTGCGCCAGCGCGGTTTCGAGCTCGAGCCGCGCCTCGGCGAGCGTCCGGCCGCGAATCCGGGCGTTGAGGAAATTCGACGCCTCGGTCAGCGCCGAGGCCGGTACCCCCGGCGGCAAGGTCAGCACGCGGTTTTCGACCTGGCCGTCCTCGGCCACCAGCACCACCAGCGCCTTTTCCGGCTCCAGCCGCACGAATTCAATGTGCTTGAGGCGTGAATTGGATTTGGCGGTCAGCACCACCGCCGCCGCCCGGGTCAGGCCGCTCAACCGGGTCAGGGCCTCGCCGAGCGCGGCCTCGATGGATTGCGCCTTGCCCACCGAAGCAAGCTGGGTCTGGATCGACTGCCGCTCGGGCTCGGTGAGATCGCCGACCTGCATCAGGGCGTCGACAAAAAACCTTAAACCCAGTTCGGTGGGCAGCCGGCCGGCGGAAGTATGCGGCGCGTAGATCAGCCCGAGCTGTTCGAGATCCGACATCACGTTGCGCACCGACGCCGGCGACAGCGGCATGGTGATCAGCCGCGAAATGTTGCGGGAGCCGACCGGTTCCCCGGTAGCGAGGTAACTCTCGACGATTTGACGAAAAATATCCCGCGAGCGCTCGTTGAGCTGGGCGAGGCCAGCGTGGGGAGTGATCAGGCCGATCGGATCATGTTGCGCCAAGGCGTCTCCTCCAGGAGGTATAAATTTGTCCATCCCGGGCCCAGTTACAAGCCATCATTGCACCAAACCTGGTCCGCGGCCCTTGCCGCTGCCGTTGCCCACCCCTAAAAGCACCGCGAGATCAAGTTTTCATGAATTTTCCGGAGGATTTCCCATGCGGCCAAGCCGCCGTGCGCCCGACGAATTGCGCGCCGTCTCGCTGGAACGGGGCGTGGTCAAATACGCCGAGGGCTCCTGCATGGTCAAATTCGGCGACACCCATGTGCTGGTGACGGCGACGCTGGAAGAACGGCTGCCGCCATGGCTGAAGGGCCAGGGCCGCGGCTGGGTCACCGCCGAATACGGCATGCTGCCGCGTGCCACCCTGGAGCGCACCCGCCGCGAGGCCGCGGCCGGCAAACAAAATGGCCGCACCGTCGAGATCCAGCGCCTGATCGGCCGCTCGCTGCGCGCCACCCTCGATCTCGAAGCGCTGGGCGAGCGCCAGATCACGGTGGACTGCGACGTGCTGCAGGCCGACGGCGGCACCCGGACGGCGTCGATCACCGGCGCCTGGGTGGCGCTGGCCGACTGCATCGGCTGGATGAAGACCCGCAACATGATCAAGACCAACGTGCTGCGCGACAATGTGGCGGCGATCTCGTGCGGCATCTACAACGGCACGCCGGTGCTCGATCTCGATTATGCGGAAGATTCCGAAGCCGAGACCGACGCCAATTTCGTCATGACCGGCGACGGCCGCATCATCGAAGTGCAGGGCACTGCGGAAAAGACCCCGTTCTCGCAGGACGAGTTCCTGGCGCTGATGGCGCTGGCCCGGAAGGGCGTCGCCCGGCTGGTGGACCTGCAGAAAATGGCGGTGGCGTGAGCGACAGCTGTTGGCAAGGCCGTATTCGGCTTTTGCCGATGACGCCCGATCTGGCATAGACAAGGCCATGCATCGTCGAATCACCGGCAAGCTCGTGATCGCCACCCACAATCCCGGCAAGCTCATCGAGATGCGCGAGCTGCTCGAGCCCTATGGCATCGAAGCGGTGTCGGCCGGCGAACTCGGGCTCGGCGAGCCCGACGAGACCGGCGACAGTTTTCGCGCCAATGCGCAGATCAAGGCGATCGCGGCGGCGCAAGCGGCGCAACTGCCGGCCTTCGCCGACGATTTCGGATTGGCGGTGGATGCGCTCGACGGCGCGCCGGGGATCTATTCGGCGCGCTGGGCCGGCGAATCCAAAAATTTCATGGCGGCGATGAGCCAGGTCGAGCGCCTGCTGCAGGAGCGCGGCGCTACCTTACCGGATCAGCGCAAGGCGCATTTCGTCTCGGCGTTGTGCGTGGCCTGGCCGGACCATCACCTCGAGGAGGTCGAGGCGCGGGTCGATGGCACGCTGGTGTGGCCACCGCGCGGCACCGCGGGGTTCGGTTACGATCCGGCATTCCTGCCCGATGGCCATGACCGGACTTTTGGCGAGATGACCAGTATCGAGAAGCACGGCCTGCCGCCGCTCGGTCTCGGGCTGTCGCACCGGGCGCGCGCTTTCGTCAAGCTGGCGGAGATCTGTCTTGAGCCACGCTGAGGTTTCACCCGCTTTCGGCGTTTACGTGCACTGGCCGTTCTGCCTGTCGAAATGTCCGTATTGCGATTTCAACAGCCATGTCCGCCATGCGCCGATCGACGAGGAGCGCTTTGCCCGCGCCTTCGCCCGCGAGATCGAAACCACCGCGGCGCGCACCGGCGCTCGCGAGGTGTCGTCGATCTTCCTCGGCGGCGGCACGCCGTCCCTGATGCAGCCGCACACGGTGGGCGCCGTGCTCGACGCCATCGCAAAACACTGGCGCGTCGCGCGCGATGTCGAAGTCACGCTGGAGGCCAATCCCACCAGCGTCGAGGCGACGCGGTTTCGCGGCTATCGCGCAGCCGGCGTCAACCGGGTTTCGCTCGGCGTCCAGGCGCTGGACGATGCGTCGCTGAAGGCGCTGGGACGGCTGCACACCGCGCGCGAGGCGCTCGATGCGGTGGCGATCGCGCGCACCGTGTTCGACCGCTACTCGTTCGACTTAATTTACGCCCGCCCCGACCAGACCGCGCCGATGTGGGCGCATGAACTGAAGCAGGCGATCAATGAGGCCGCCGAGCACCTGTCGCTGTATCAACTGACCATCGAGCCGGGCACGCCATTTTTCGGCCTGCACGCCGCCGGCAAGCTGAAAACGCCGGATGAAGCGACCGCGCGTGCGCTCTACGATGTCACCCAGGAAATCTGCACCCTGGAGGGACTGCCGTCCTACGAGATTTCCAACCATGCCCGCGCCGGCGCCGAGTGCCGGCACAACCTGGTGTACTGGCGCGGCGAGGAATATGCCGGCATCGGCCCCGGCGCCCATGGCCGCCTCGACCTCGACGGCGCACGCCATGCCATCGCCACCGAAAAGCGCCCGGAAACCTGGCTGATGCGGGTGGAAGCCTCGGGCCACGGCGTCATCACCGACGACACCCTGAACAGCGAAGAGCGCGCCGACGAGTTCCTGCTGATGGGGCTGCGGCTCGCCGAGGGCATCGATCCCAAGCGCTATGCGGCGCTGTCCGGCCGCACGCTCGATCCGGCGCGGATCGCGGTGCTGCTGGAAGAAGGCGCCATCGTAGTCGACGAGGGCGGCCGGCTGCGCGTTACGAAAGAGGGGTTTCCGGTGCTCGACGCCGTGGTGGCCGATCTCGCGGCGTAGGGCCGCGGATCCCGCGCTAGGTCCCAAAACTCTTCGGCGAACCCGCCACCGGCTGACCGCCGCTCGAAGTTACGCGCATCACAGCGAGGCCGCGTTCGTTGGAGCCGTCGGCACGGAAGCGGAACAGCCCGTCGATGCCGGCAAAGCCCGACGGATTGGTAAGCGTCTCGGCCGCGAAGCGCTGTCCGCCCTGGGTGCGGGCCAGCGCGGCGACCAGCGCCACGGCATCGTAGGCCAGGGTTGCGGTGCGGACCGGCTCGGCGCCGTATTTGGCGCGGTAGCGGGTGGCAAAGGCGCGGAAGCCGGACGGATCCGGCGCGGCATAGAGGCCGCCCTGCAAGGTCGGCGAGGCGAACACCCGCGGGTTGTCCCACAATCCGGTGCCGAGCAGCTGCAGGTTTTTCAGATTGGCGCCGGCCGACACCAGTGCATCGGCGGTGCCGGCGACCGAATTGCCATCGTCGGCGATCAGCAGCGCATCGGCGGTGGCGAGCGATGAAATGATGTTGCGCACCGCGCCGGTACGGTCGACGCCATAACGCTCGAACGCGACGACGCGGCCGCCGCGGCGCCCCACCGCCTGCTTGAAGGCGGCTTCCACCACATTGCCATACGCATTGTCGGGCAGCATCGCCGCGAACGAGCGTTTGCCGATCGAGGCCGCGTATTCGATGATCCGGTTGACGTCCGACTCCGGCAGGAAGCTCAACAGGTAAACGCCACGGCCGGCGACGCTGGAGTCGGTTGAGAACGCGATCACCGACACGCCCCTCGCGCGGGTCAGTTGCGCGGTGGCCGGAACCGACAGCGCGAACAGCGGCCCCAGCATGATCTCGGCGCCTTCGTCGAGCGCCTGCTGGGTCCCACCCTGGGCGCCCTGCGGGCTGCCGCCGTCATCCTTGATCAGGAGCTGGATGTTGGGATTTTGGAATTCGGCCAGCGCCATTTCGGCGGCGTTCTTCATCGACTGCGCCGCTACGCCGGCATTACCGGTGCCCGACAGCGGCAGCAGCAGGCCGACCTTGACCTGACCGGTGCCGACCGCGAGCGGCTGCTGCGCCGACCCGGCAGGGGCGGTGGATTGCGAGGTGCCGAAAGCGTTGGTGAAGGTCTGTTGCACGCCGGCGCAGGCGCCGAGCAGCGGCGCGCCAACGATCAGGCCAACCGCGGCCCGCCGGGTTGGTCTCGAACGCAGAAACTTCGGATCGAGCGGCCCCGCCATTGCATCTCTTCCATTGACCGACCGCGATCGGCCCGGACTTCACCCCTGACATGATCTGGAGGGGGAGATTCAGGCATATTGTCGGCAAATAGTTAAACAAAACAAAAGCTTTTGTCCGATCGGCGGCGCCGCCTGTCGGCCGCCGCGCATTCCTCCCAAAATCCGGTTTCCTGTTTTGCGGGAAATCCCTTTAGATTGCCACTATGCGCGCAAAACCCGCTCCCACCAATACGACTGCCGACCAATCCGCATCGGCGGCGCGCAGCTTCATGGTGGCCGGACACCTCGTCACCGTTCCCCGGGCGGCGCCGGGATTGCATCTGGTGGCGACGCCGATCGGCAATCTCGGCGACATCACCTTGCGCGCGCTGGAGACGCTGGCCGGCGTCGACATCATCGCCTGCGAGGACACCCGCATCACCCGCAGGCTCACCGAGCGGTTCGGCATCTCAGCGGTGCTCAAGCCCTATCACGAACACAATGCCGCTTTGGCGCGGCCGAAAATCCTCGAGCGGCTGGCGCAGGGCGCCTCGATCGCGCTGGTCTCCGACGCCGGCACGCCGTTGATTTCGGATCCCGGCTTCAAGCTGGCGCGCGAGGCCACCGCCGCCGGCCACGCGGTGATCGCGCTGCCGGGACCTTCATCGGTGCTGGCGGCGCTGGCGGTGGCGGCGCTGCCCACCGACCGGTTCTATTTCGAAGGCTTTTTGCCGGCCAAACAGCTGGCGCGCCGCAGCCGGCTTGGCGAACTCGCCGCCATCGACGCGACGCTGGTGCTGTTCGAATCCGGCAACCGCATCCAGGAAACGCTGGCCGATCTCGCCGCCATCCTCGGCGGCCGCGACGGCGCGATCTGCCGCGAACTGACCAAGCTGCATGAAGAGGTGAGGCGGGCGCCTCTGGCCGAATTGGCGGCCATCGCCGATACGCTGGAGACTCGCGGCGAGTTTGTCGTGGTGATCGGTCCGCCGGCGCCGGAAAGCGCCGTCATGGCCGCGGCTGATCTCGACGAGCTGCTGCGCGCGCAGCTTGCGCACGGCAGTGTCAAGGATGCGGTCAGCCATGCGGTGGAAATCTCCGGCCGGCCACGCCGCGAGATCTATGCCCGGGCGCTTGAACTGAACCAGCAACTCCGCGGGGGTGCGGACGATGCGCAAGACTAAGCGCAGTTCTACGCCAAAGCCGGTGGCGAAAACCGCGGCACCCGAGCGCGTCGCCGCGTTCAAGACCGGCCTCTCGGCGGAATTGCGCGCCGCGGCCTATCTGATGCTGAAAGGTTATCGCATCCTGGCCAAGCGGTTTCGCACCCCGTACGGCGAAATCGACATCGTCGCCAGGCGGCGCAACCTCGTGGCCTTTGTCGAGGTCAAGGCGCGCGCCAGCCTTGACGAGGCGGCCTATGCGGTGTCGCCGCGTCAGCAGGCGCGCATCGTCGAGGCGGCGCAGGCCTGGCTGATGGCGCATCCCGAACACGCCGAATTCGAGCTGCGTTTCGACGTCATGCTGATTGCGCCGGCGCGCCTGCCACGCCATCTGTTAGCGGCGTTCGACGCCAGTACCTGACAACAAGCCCCGCAGAACCCGGATCACCCCATGCCTTTGAAAATCGCCGTCCAGATGGACCCCATCGCGCGCATCAACATCCGCGGCGATTCGACCTTTGCGCTGCTGCTGGAGGCGCAGCAGCGCGGCCACGCCATTTCGTATTACACCCCGGACAAGCTGTCGCTGCGCGGCGATGACCTGGTGGCGCCGGTGCAGCCGCTCAGCGTGCGCGACGAGGAGGGCAATCATTTCACCCTCGGCGAGGCCGAACGCGCCCATCTCGCCGCGTTCGACGTGGTGCTGCTGCGGCAGGATCCGCCGTTCGACCTCGCCTACATCACCAGCACGCATTTCCTCGAGCGCATCCATCCGAAGACGCTGGTGGTCAACGATCCGATGAGCGTGCGCAACGCGCCGGAAAAACTGTTCGTGATGAATTTCGCCGACCTGATGCCGCCGACCCTGATCTCGCGCGATCTCGACGAGATCAATGCGTTCCGCAGCGAACACGGCGCCGTGGTGATGAAGCCGCTGCACGGCCACGGCGGCGCCGCGGTGTTCCGGGTGATGCCGCAGGACATGAATTTCGGCTCGCTGTTCGACATGTTCTCGGTCACCTTCAAGGAGGCGTGGGTGATCCAGCGCTTCCTGCCCGAGGTCAAGGCCGGCGACAAACGCATCGTGCTGGTCGACGGCGAATTCGCCGGCGCCGTCAACCGCGTGCCCGCCGCCGACGATCTGCGTTCCAACATGGTGCGCGGCGGCGCCGCGCATGCCACCGACCTCACGCCGCGCGAACGCGAGATCGTCGCGCGGCTCGGCCCGGCGCTGCGCGAGCGCGGACTGCTCCTGGTCGGCATCGACGTCATCGACGGCCACCTGACCGAGATCAACGTCACGTCACCGACCGGCATCCGCGCCATCGCGCGCCTGGGCGGCCCGGACGTGGCGGCCAAGGTCTGGGATGTGATCGAGAAGAAGCGGAGCGGCTAGAGCATGATCCCGAAAAGTGGATACCGGTTTTCGGACAAGATCATGCTCAATTAAAAACACCCCCAGGGGATACCGCCGCAACGCTATTTTTTGTCCAGTGCGTCGCGCTGCGCGACGAGCTTGTCGAGCTCGGCTTCCTGCTGGACGATGCGGTCGGCCGTTCTCTCTTCGTTTTGCGCGCCCGATACCGCGGCCGCCTGTTCCACCAGTTGCCGGATGTTGTCGCGGAGGATGGCGATGCGATCGTCCAACTCGCTGCGTGAAAGATTGCCCGACATGGTGACGGCTCCGGTTCGTTGCGCCCCGACAACAGGTTAATGCGCCGCACCGAGGCTTGAAAGCGCCGCGTCATCGGGAATTTTTCAGGTGCTTTCTGCAGACCGGAACGCGCCCGCGGGAACCGGCTTCCGTTCCCTTAATGTTCTTGTGAAATTGTGGGTTCCACGTTAGCCTGCAACCGCAAGGAGAGCGGCGGCATGGTCCAGCGGGTTTCCACCGTGGCCTTTGAGGGTATCGAGGCCCGGGCAGTTGACGTCCAGGTCCAGGTGGTGCCGGGACTGCCCAACTTCCTGATCGTCGGGTTGCCCGACAAGGCGGTGTCGGAAGCGCGCGAGCGGGTGCGGGCGGCGCTGGTCGCCTCGGGGCTGGCGCTGCCGGCGCGCCGCATCATCGTCAACATGGCGCCGGCGGACCTGCCGAAGGAGGGCAGCCACTACGACCTGCCGATTGCGCTCGGCCTGATGGCGGCGATCGGCGCGATCCCGCCCGACGCCTTGAGCGGCTTCACGGTATTGGGCGAGCTCGGCCTCGACGGATCGATCGCGCCGGTGGCCGGCGTGCTGCCGGCGGCGATCGGCGCCAATGCGCGCGAGGAAGGCCTGATCTGTCCGGCGGCCTGCGGCGCCGAGGCCGCCTGGGCGAGCCCGGACATCCAGATCATCGCGGCCCATTCGCTGATCCAGATCGCCAACCACTTCAAGGGCACGCAGCTGTTGTCGCGGCCGCAGCCGAAGGTGCACGGCCGCGAAGCGACCTCGCTCGACCTGCGCGACATCAAGGGCCAGGAAAGCGCCAAGCGGGCGCTGGAGATTGCCGCCGCCGGCGGACATCATTTGCTGATGATCGGCTCACCTGGCTCCGGCAAGTCGATGCTGGCGGCGCGGCTGCCCTCGATACTGCCGCCGCTGTCGCCGTCCGAACTTCTGGAAGTCTCGATGATCGCTTCCGTCGCCGGTGAAATCCGCGACGGCGCGCTGACCGCGCAGCGGCCGTTTCGCTCACCGCATCATTCCGCCAGCATGGCGGCGCTGACCGGCGGCGGCATGCGCGCCAAACCCGGCGAGATTTCGCTGGCGCACCAGGGCGTGCTGTTTCTCGACGAACTGCCCGAGTTCGATCCCCGCGTGCTGGATTCGCTGCGCGCGCCGATGGAGAACGGCGAGGTCGCGGTGTCGCGCGCCAACCACCGCGTCACCTATCCGGCGCGCTTCATGCTGGTCGGGGCGATGAACCCGTGCCGCTGCGGCCACGCCTATCAGCCGGGCTATGCCTGCAAGCGCGGTCGCATCGACCGCTGCACCGCCGACTACCAGACCCGCATCTCGGGACCCTTGATGGACCGCATCGACCTGCGCATCGAAGTGCCCGCCGTCACTGCCGCCGACCTGATATTGCCGCCGCCCGCCGAAGGCTCGGCGGAAGTCGCCGCCCGCGTCGCTGCCGCCCGCGCCATCCAGCTCGAACGCTACGCCGCAGCCGGCCTGCCCCAGGTTCGCACCAACGCCGAAGCGCCGGCCTCGGTGCTGGAAACCATCGCGCGGCCCGACGCCCAGGGCCTGGCATTGCTGCGCGACGCCGCCGAAACCATGAAACTTTCCGCGCGTGGCTACCATCGCGTGCTGCGGGTCGCGCGCACGCTCGCCGACCTCGATGGCGCCGAGAAGATCGGCAGGCTTCATCTCGCCGAGGCGCTGTCGTACCGCGCGCTGGCGGATGATTTGCGGCGCGCGGTCGCGTGACTCACAGATGAAGTTCCATTGTCCCCTCACTCCTGCGTAAACCCCGCGCTAACGAGTTTTGTTTACGCTCCGCAAACCATAAGCCCTGCGTTCCCCGGGCCTGGCCAGCGAGTAGCGTGTCATGCTGCGTTTCAAGATCCTTGCCTCGGCACTGCCGCTATTCCTGGCCGGCGTGTTCGCCCGCAGCGAACTGGTGCCGGCGGCGCGGCCGTGCATCGCGGTCGGCGAAACCTCGGTCCAGATCGCACCCTTGCCCTGGCAGGCAGCGCTCACTGTCAGCTTCACCAGCGACTCGGCGCTGGCCACCGTGCGGGTGCAACTGGTGGACGGGCCCGAAGCGGCCGATTTCGCCGTGGTCGACGACGTCGACAGCGATGAAGCCAATGCCTGCGAGGGCACCGCGGCGACGCGCTTTGTCGCCATCGCGGCGTCCGCCTCGGCCGCGCAGCCGGTGATCTATCTGTCGACCGACGGCAACGCCGATTACCGGATCTATGTGCGGTCGAAACGCTTCACTCCCCGTGAAGCCGCGGCGTTGATCGTCGGCGCCAGCGGCGGGCATCCCCGCATGGCCGCGGCTGCGCTGTAGCATCCTCTAAACCTTTCATTAACCATGTTCGCACCGGGCGGGATTGCCGTGGCCGGCCTCAAACAGTTGGCAACATCGGCGACGCATGCTCGCCCCCGCACGCAACGGCCCCCACCAAATCGGGCGTGACGACAATTTCCGGAGTGGTACGTGATACCGCGATTTTTCCTGATCAGGCATCGCATCCGCCGGTTTGCCCGCCGTCATCCGTGGCTCTCCTTCGCGGTGCGCTCGTTCATGATCTTCTCCGCCGCGTTCGGCGGCGCCTACGGATTCATTTCCGGCAGCCGGGCGAGCAATTCGGGCTACGAGCCGCATCTGTTCGCGATCGGCGCCAGCATGCTGTTTGCGATGTCCTGCGTCGCGCTCGCCACCTTGAGCATGCGGCTGCGCTGGATGCGCGCCCGGTTGCGCCAGGTCGCCCTGCACAACGAGGCGCTGGCCGACCGCAACTGGGAACTGCAGGAAGCCGAACAGCGCGCCCGCAGCCTGTTCGAATCCCAGGGCGACCTGATCGTGCTGCGCGATGCCAGTGGCGTCATTACCTTCGTCAACGACGCGTTCTGCACCCTGGCGCAAGCGCCGCGTGCGGCGCTGGTCGGCAGCCGTTTCGCGCTGGACGTGCTTGAGCAGGGCGACGCCGCCCATGAGCCGGACGGCACCCGGATTCACGACCAGAAGGTGGCGACCAGGCTCGGGCCGCGGTGGATCGCCTGGCGCGAGGCGCTGGTGCGCTCCGACGCCAACCGGCCGGCCGATCTGCAATGCGTCGGCCGCGACGTCACCGACCGCGCCGAGACCGAACGCGCGCTTGGCGAAGCCCGCGACCACGCCAACGCCGCCAACCGCGCCAAGTCGCGTTTCCTGGCGATGGCGTCGCACGAGATTCGCACCCCGCTCAACGGCATCATCGGCATGAGCTCGCTGTTGCTCGACACCCAGCTTTCGCCGGAACAGATGACTTATGCCAGGGCGGTGAAGACCTCCGGCGACGCGCTGCTGTCGCTGATCGAGGAACTGCTGGACTATTCCAAGATCGAGGCCGGCAAGATCGACCTCGAACATCGCCCGTTCGCGCTGACCGCGCTGATCGAGGACATCACCGAACTGCTGGCGCCGCGGGCCCAGGCCAAGGCCATCGAGGTCGCGGCCTATGTCGACGAGCGGCTGCCGATCGAGGTGGTGGGCGACGCCGCCCGATTGCGCCAGGTGCTGCTCAATCTCGCCGGCAACGCCATCAAATTCACCTCAACCGGCGGCGTGGCGTTGATCGTGGAGCCCGGGATCTGGCCTGGTGAAATCAGCTTCCTGGTGCGCGACACCGGCATCGGCATCGCGCCCGAAGCCCAGCAGCGCATTTTCCGCGAGTTCGAGCAGGCCGATGAGGGCACCGCGCGGCATTACGGCGGCACCGGCCTTGGGCTCAGCATCAGCGAGCGCATCGTCAAGCGCATGGGCGGACGCATCACCCTGGAAAGCGCCCCCGGCAAGGGCTCGACCTTCGAGGTCTCGATCCCGCTGCAAGCCTTGGCTGGCGCCGAAGGCGGCGAACCGAAGAGCTTCGATACGCCTGACCTCGCCGGCAAGTCGATCATGCTGGTGGCGCCGCAGAGCATCGAGACCTCGCTGATCGCCCGGCGGCTGGCACGCTGGGCCGCGCAGACCTGCACGGTTTCCGATCCGGCGGTGGCGCTGGCTTTGCTGCCCGAGCGGTCCTGGCATGCCGTGCTGATCGACCGCGCGCTCGGCGCGGGCGAAGCCGAGCAACTGGCCGGCGCCGCCATTGCCCATGCCACGCAGCGCATCGTGCTGGTGACGCCGGCGACCCGGCACGAGCCGGGATCATTGCTCAAGGCGTTCACCGGCTATCTGATAAAACCGCTGCGCGCGGCATCGCTGGCGGCGCGCCTGACCCTGCCGCCGGAAGTCGACGCGCCGGGTCTCGTCGGCGATGATGAACCGTCCGGGTCCGGATTGCCGGCGCAAGCCGACATGAAGATCGCTGGCGTCGCGCAGCAGCTGTCGATCCTGGTGGCGGAAGACAACGAGATCAACGCGCTGTTAATGCGTTCGCTGCTGACCCGGCTCGGCCATCATGTGGTGATCACCACCAACGGCGAGGCCGCGCTGAAGTCGTGGCAAGCGGCGGAATCCGCCGGCACGCCCTATGACCTGGTGCTGATGGATATCCAGATGCCGAAGCTCGACGGCATCGAGACCAGCAGGCGGATTCGCGCCTGCGAGGCCGGCATCCGCCTTCGCCCGACGCCGATTCTGGCGCTGACCGCCAACACCCTGGTGGAAGACCGCTACGCCTGCTTCGAGGCGGGAATGGACGGTTTCCTGGTCAAGCCGCTGGACCGCGACAAGCTCGCCGAAGCGCTGGCCAATCTTGCCGCTTCGCGGCACCTGGCCGCGTAACCGCTTGACGGTGCCGCCGATTGCACCGAGCATCTCGTGCGATGATCCCGCCGCCACAACTGCCCGAACTCGTCACCACCGATAGGCTGATCCCGTCCGGCGACGCCGGGATCGAGCTTTACGTTCGCAACAAACATCCCGCCGGCATGCGGAGCTTTTCCGCCGAGCGGATTTTGCTTTACGTCCACGGCGCCACCTATCCGTCCGAGACCGCGTTCGATCTTCCCATCGAAGGCGCCTCGATGATGGACCTGATCGCGGCGCGCGGCTACGACGTCTGGCTGGTCGACATCCGCGGCTATGGCGGCTCGACGCGGCCGCCCGAGATGAGCGCGCCGCCGGAAGCCAACAAGCCGATCGTCACCACCGACGTCGCGGTGCGCGACTTCGGTTGCGCGGTGGATCACATCCTGAAACGCCGCGGCGTGGCCAGGATCAACCTGATGGGCTGGTCGTGGGGCACGTCGATTGCGGGCCTGTACACCAGCCAGCACAACGACAAGGTCCACCGCCTGGTGCTGTTCGCGCCGCTGTGGATTTTTCGCGAGGGCGCCGTCATTGCCCCGGCGCCCGAGGCTGCCGCCGCCCATCCGCCGCCGCTCGGCGCCTACCGGCGGGTGTCGAAGGAAATCGCCCGCACCCGCTGGCTGGAAGGCGTGCCGGAGCACAAGCAGGCCGGTCTCATTCCGCCCGGCGTGTTCGAAGCATGGATCGAAGCGACCTGGGCCACCGACCCCGACGCCGGCACGCACACCCCGCCGATGCTGCGCGCGCCCAATGGCGTGATCGCCGACGTGTTGGCGAGCTGGGGCGCGGGCAAGGCCTATTACGATCCCGGCAAGATCACGGTGCCGACGTTCCTCGTTCACGCCGAATGGGATTTCGACCTGCCGAGCTATCAGGCGATCGGCTTTTTCGCGCAGCTGACGAACGTGCCGTACAAGCGGCTGGTGGAAATCGGCGAAGGCACCCACACCGTGATGCTGGAAAGGAACCGCATGCAGTTTTTTCGCGAGATCATCGGTTTCCTCGACGAGCAGGAGCCGCTGGCGCTGCGGTGAGGCGGCGGGCGATAGCCCGGTGGAGCGCAGCTGAATTTTAGCGATACGCGGTGTGACGGCCTGAGACGGCCTGCGACCAGGAAACGCCCTGTAAAACCGGAGTTTTAGAAATTTCCCTTCGCCTGTTCGCCCAATACAGGCGGGTTTTTTCATTGGGGCTCATTTGTCCGGAAACACCTTTTTTTGATAGGCGCGGGCCTTCCAAAGCAAACGACCTAAAGCCACCTGTTGCTCCGAATTTGGATTTGGAGAGTTCTCATGGGTGATGTCGTACGGTTTATCCCGAAGTCTGAGCTGGAACGCGCGCGTCTCATCAGGGAGGCCCGCGCGAAATATGAGAGCATATTCCCGACGGAGCACGGCCCCCAGGCGGGGAGTTCAACGACTCACGCCGGAGAGTAAGGGCCGCCGAGAATCCTGATGCGATTAAATAGAATCGCATCATGATTCTTATCCTTTTGTTTGAGCATGATCTTTTCGGAAAACCGGTTTCCACTTTTCCGGATCATGCTCTAATAGCCGGCCGCATTCGACAGGGCGTGTAACTCCGGCTCCAGGTCTGTCGGCAGAAGCGAGGAGGAGCGGAGCGGCATTGCCAGGACTGCCGCCCCGTTCGTCAAACCAGACCTGCAAGGTTCGCCTGCCCAGCCGCGCCGCGAAATCAGCGCGTTGGCTGTGCGCAAGGCCCCAGAGCAAGAAACAAGAGAGGAGTCGACCATGAAGATTAAAGGATCGATCGCCCTGGTGACGGGCGCCAACCGGGGCCTCGGCCTCGCCTTTGCCAAGGCGCTTGTGGAGAGGGGGGCGGCGAAGGTGTACGCCGCGGCGCGCAATCCGGAGACGGTTACCCTGAAGGGCGTCGTGCCGCTGAAACTGGAAGTCACCAGCGACGAAGACGTCGTCGCCGCGGCGCGCGCCGCCGGGAACGTCAACCTGCTCGTTAACAATGCCGGCATCGCCAGGCCTGGCGGTTTTCTCGCCGACGGAGCGGTCGAGGCCGCGCGCGAGCAGCTTGAAGTGAACTTTGTCGGACCGCTGCGTATGGCGCGCGCTTTCGCGCCGGTTCTGGCGAAGAACGGCGGCGGCGCGATCATCAACGTGCTTTCCGTTGCAAGCTGGATGAATGGTCCGGGGCTGGCGACCTATGGCGCGTCGAAATCAGCCGCATGGGCGCTGACCAACGGCCTTCGCATCGAACTGGCGCAACAGGGCACCCAGGTGGTCGGGTTGCATGCAGGCTTCATCGACACCGACCTTACGCGCAATATCGACACGCCGAAGAGTTCGCCCGAGGAAATCGTGCGGACGACGCTCGACGCCCTCGAGCGCGGGGATAGTCAGGTCCTGGCCGATGATATCACCCGCCAGGTGCATCGCGGTCTATCGGCGGATCTGCCGGTCTATTTCCAGAGCACCGCCGCGCTTCGGTCGCGCGCAGGCCTGCCGGCTGACTGAGCCGCGAAAAACTACAGCCGCCGCAGCGCCACCGCTTCGACGATGTGCTCGGCGCCCTTCTGCAGGATCAGCGTCGCCCGCGGCCGGGTCGGCAGGATGTTGTCCTCGAGGTTGGCGCGGTTGGTGCGTTCCCAGATCGCGGTCGCGGTGGCGATCGCCTCGTCGTCGGACAACAGCGCGTAGCGATTGAAGAACGATCGCGGATCGTGAAACGCGGTGTCGCGAAGGGTCAGAAAGCGCTGCACATACCATTTGCGCAGCACCGGCTCGTCGGCGTCGATGTAGACCGAAAAATCGAAGAAGTCCGAAACCACCGGCACCGCCTTGCCGTCGCGCGGCAGCCGTCCGGTCTGCAGCACGTTGACGCCCTCGACAATGAGGATGTCCGGCTGTTCGACCTCGATCCACTTGTTGGGCACGATGTCGTAGGTCAGATGCGAGTAGACCGGCGCCCGCACCGGGCTGCGGCCGGCCTTGATGTCGCTGAGAAACGTCAGCAGCGTCGGCAGGTCGTAGCTTTCCGGAAAGCCCTTCTTCTGCATCAGGCCTTGCCGCTCGAGAACGGCGTTGGGGTAGAGAAAGCCGTCGGTGGTGACGAGATCGACCTTCGGCCGCGGCGACCAGCGCGCCAACAGGGCCTGCAGCACGCGCGCCGTGGTGGACTTTCCCACCGCCACCGAGCCGGCGACGCCGATGATGTAGGGCATCTTGCGGTCCTGGATGCCGAGAAACCGCCGCTGGGCGTAGTACAGCCGTTGCGTCGCCGCGACATAGATCGACAACAGCCGGGACAGCGGCAGGTAGATTTCCTCGACCTCCTTCAGGTCGAGCCGGTCGTGCATGGAGCGCAACGCCGCGACCTCGCCCGCGTCCAGCGTCATCGGGGTATCATCGCGCAGTTTCGCCCACTGCTCGCGGGTAAAGACCCGGTAGGGATTATATTGGACTTGCTCGGCGCGCATATCCATGAAGCCCCCGCCTTCTCAGCGCAATCACGATTGCGCTTTACCTTTCGTTTGTCGCGTTTCTTCACGCGAACCGGATATCCACCCCCGGATCAGGTCCGGGGGCATGCTTCGAACATTTGCTAATCGCGCTTGCGCGCCGCCTTTTCCTCGAGTCCGGACATCGCGGTGCGTTGCTCCAGCGCGGTCTCAACCTCTGCCAGCGTCACGCCGCGCGATTTCAACAGCACCAGCAAGTGGAACACAAGATCGGCACTTTCGGCGATCAGATGATCGCGCTGGTTCTCGACCGCGGCAATGACGGTCTCCACCGCTTCTTCGCCGAGTTTCTTGGCGCAATGCTCGGCGCCCTTGTCCAACAGCTTACGGGTATAGGACGCCTCTCCCCCCGACGCTGCGCGGGCATCGATGGTGGCGGCAAGGTCGTGGATCGTAAAGCGGGGCATCCAGGCTTCCAGTCGCGGTCAACAGCCTAAAGCATTGACAGAATTTGGTTTATGGGTCGAGCCGCATCGGCAGGCCGGCGCGGACCATGTGGTCCTTGGCCTGACGTATGGTAAATTCGCCAAAATGGAAGATCGACGCTGCCAGCACCGCGGTAGCATGTCCGTTACGGATGCCGTCGACCAGGTGATCGAGGTTGCCGACCCCACCGGAGGCGATCACGGGTACGCCGACGCTATCGGCCACCGCCTGGGTCAGCGGGATGTCGAACCCCTGGCGGGTGCCGTCGCGGTCCATGGAGGTCAGCAGGATCTCGCCGGCGCCGAGCGAGACCACTTCCTGGGCGTATTCGATGGCATCAATGCCGGTCGAGTTCCGCCCGCCATGGGTGAAGATCTCCCAGCGCTCCCCGCCGCCACCGCGCTTGACGCGCTTGGCGTCGATGGCGACGACAATGCACTGCTCGCCGAATTTCTCCGCCGCTTCCTTGACGAATTCGCGGCGGCTCACGGCGGCCGAGTTGATCGAGACCTTGTCGGCGCCACTCCGCAACAGGATGCGGATATCGTCGACGGTACGAACGCCGCCGCCGACGGTGAGCGGCATGAAGCAGGCTTCCGCGGTGCGCCGGACCACGTCCAGCATGATGCCGCGGTTTTCATGGGTGGCGGTGATATCGAGAAATGTCAGCTCATCGGCGCCGGCGGCATCATAGGCGATGGCGGCTTCCACCGGATCGCCGGCGTCGCGCAGGTCGACGAAGTTGACGCCCTTGACGACACGGCCGTCCTTGACGTCGAGACAGGGAATGACGCGGACCTTGAACATGGTTACTCCTACGCCGCAGTACGTGCGTTGCGGATCAGCGCCAATGCGGCTGCCGGATCGAGCCGGCCGTCATAGAGCGCCCGGCCGGCAATGGCGCCGGCGAGTCTTTTGGCGCGCGGCGCCAGCAGCGCCTTGACATCCTCGATCGAGGCAAACCCGCCGGACGCGATCACCGGAATCGAGATGCTTTCGGCAAGCGCAATGGTGGCGTCGAGATTGAGACCCTTGAGCAGGCCGTCGCGGGCGATGTCGGTGAAGATGATGGCCGCGACGCCGGCATCCTCGAACCGCTGCGCGATCTCGAGCGCCGTCACTTCGGAGGCCTCCGCCCAACCTTCGACCGCGACCTTGCCGTCGCGGGCGTCGAGACCGACGGCGACGCGGCCCGGAAAGGCCTTGGCGGCATCCTTCACCAGTGCCGGGTTGCGCACCGCCGCGGTGCCGATAATGACGCGCGCGATGCCCTTGGCCAGCCAGGCTTCGACGGTTGTGAGATCGCGAATGCCGCCGCCGAGCTGCACCGGCATCGTGACGGCGGCAAGCATCGCCTCGACGGCTTGCGCATTGATCGGCTTGCCGGCGAAGGCGCCGTCGAGATCGACCACGTGCAGATACTCGAAACCCTGGGCGGCGAAGGCGCGCGCCTGCGCCGCGGGGTCGAGACTGAACACCGTCGCCCGGTTCATGTCGCCCTGCTCGAGGCGCACGCACTGGCCGTTCTTCAGGTCGATGGCGGGAAACAGGATCACGGCTTCCACTTCAGGAAATTCGAGATCAAGGCGAGGCCGAAGCGCTGGCTTTTCTCGGGATGAAACTGGGTGCCGATGGCGGTATCCTTGCCGACCACGGCCGTCACCGGCCCGCCGTAATCGGCGCGCGCCAGCACGTCGGCCTCATTGGCCGCATTGAGATGATAGGAGTGCACGAAATAGGCGTGGCGGCCCTTCGGCCCCAGCGGCAACCGTTCCAGCACCGGGTGCTCGCGCACCATGTCCAGCGTGTTCCAGCCCATGTGCGGAATTTTGAGGTTTTCGTCGCGCGGCGAAATCTTCTCGACGTCGCCCTTGATCCAGTTCAGTCCGTCGGTGGTGACGTGCTCCTTGCCCCGCGTCGCCATCAGCTGCATGCCGACGCAGATGCCGAAAAACGGCCGCGCCTTGTCGCGCACCGTCTGCGTCAACGCCTCGACCATGCCGTCGAGCGAATCGAGGCCCCTGCGGCAATCGGCGAAGGCGCCGACACCCGGCAGCACCACGCGATCGGCGCGGAACACCACTTCCGGATCGCGGGTCACCACGATCTTTTCGCCGCCGTCCATGCTGCGCGCCGCGCGCTCGAACGCCTTGGCGGCGGAGTGCAAATTACCGGAACCGTAATCGATGATGGCGACGCTCATCGCGGGCCTCCGCCGGGCTCGGGAAACAGTCCAATGATGCTGGCGTGCGGCAGCGGCGGCGGCCGCGAGAACGGCTGCCCCGGAATGTCGCGGGTCGGCGGCGGGCCGCCGCGATCGACCGCCAATTGATCGTTGACCCGAGCGCCCGGCCTTGCGGTCCAGCGGTCGAAGAAGCGCCGTTCGGCGGTTTCCTCGTCATCGGCCACGACGATGTCGATCTGGCGCCATTTGCCGCGCGACAGCGTCCATCGCCACAGGCTGCCGGCTTCAAACCCCATCAGCAGCGCGATCAGCAGCATCACCGCCACGGCGATGCCGCCGCGGGCGCCCAGTCGCGACAGCGCCACGACGCTGACCGCGGTGACGGCGAGATAGCCGATCAGCGCCAGCCAGAGCCGATGCCAGATCAGCCACAGCGGGGCCAGCACGAACGCCCAGGCGAAAAAGCCGTCGCGCACGAACACGAACCGGTCGGTCGCGCCGCCGACCGCAGGATTGGTGCCCGCAGGTACATGAACTGTGTAAACCGGCATGGTCTTCTCCGCCGATGGAAAGATCAGCCGCCGAGCTGACCCTTGGTGGACGGCACTTCGCCCGCGTTGCGCGGATCGATCGCGATGGCCGTGCGCAGCGCCCGCGCCAGACCCTTGAAGCAGGATTCGGCGATGTGATGGCTGTTCTCGCCATATAAGGTCTCGACGTGCAATGTCACGCCCGCATTGATGGCGAAGGCATTGAACCATTCGCGCACCAGCTCGGTGTCGAACTCGCCGACCTTGTCGCGGGGAAATTCAGCCTTGAACACCAGCACCGGCCGCCCCGAAATATCGATCACCACGCGCGACAGCGTCTCGTCCATCGGCATGTGGACGCTGGCATAGCGGGTGATGCCGGCCATCGAGCCCAGCGCCTGCTTGACCGCCTGGCCGAGCGCGATGCCGACATCCTCGGTGGTGTGGTGATGGTCGACATGCAGGTCGCCGTCGGCCTTGACGGTGATGTCGATGCGCGAATGGCGGGCCAACAGATCGAGCATGTGGTCGAAAAAGCCGATGCCGGTCGCAACCCTGGACACGCCTGACCCGTCGAGGTTAACGCTGACCTCGATGTCGGTTTCCTTGGTCTTGCGCTTGATCGTCGCCGTGCGCATGAAAAGTGCTCTCTGTCGGGCCTGAAAACGCGCCCTTTTAACAGGCTCATGCCGCCTTCGCTACTGCGGGATGACACATCCGGAAGCCCCAGCGACCGAACTTTGGGCCTATGGTGACCGGAATCCGACGCCACCCGTGTATTTGCAAGCCTGCGCCGCCGTGCCTAGATCAGTTCTGGCAAACAACCGGGATCATCATGAACGCATCACATTCGGGCGAGGGATCGCCGCAAGCCTGGAATCAGGTCTGGCACGGCACCACCATCCTGACGGTCCGCAAGGGCGGCCGGGTGGTGATCGGCGGCGACGGCCAGGTCTCGATCGGCCAGACCGTGATCAAATCCAACGCCAAAAAGGTCCGCAAGCTCGGCAAGGGCGACGTCATCGGCGGCTTTGCCGGCGCCACTGCCGATGCGTTCACCCTGTTCGAGCGGCTGGAGAGCAAGCTCGAGCAATATCCGGGACAATTGACCCGCGCCGCGGTCGAACTGGCCAAGGATTGGCGCACCGACCGCTATCTGCGGCGGCTGGAGGCCATGATGATCGTCGCCGACAAGGACGTCTCGCTGGTGCTGACCGGCACCGGCGACGTGCTGGAGCCGGAAGCCGGCGTGATGGCGATCGGCTCCGGCGGCAATTACGCCCTGGCCGCCGCCCGCGCGCTGGTGGATACCGACAAGGACGCCGAGACCATCGTGCGCCGCGCGCTGGATATCGCCGCCGACATCTGCGTCTACACCAACCGCAACGTGACCATCGAGAGCCTGAGCGCGGGTTAGAGAAGAATGGCCGCGCCGGGCTATCAGTTCCGCCCGTTCACGTTCGCTGACCTGGCCCTGATCCAGCAATGGCTGGCGATGCCCCATGTGGTCGAATGGTGGGGTGATCCGGCGCAGCAATATGAGCTCGTGAGCGGCGATCTCGACGAGCCGGCCATGGCACAGTTCATCGTCGCGACCGCCGGCCAGCCGTTCGGCTATCTGCAGTGCTACGATCTCCGCGCCTGGGTAGATCCGGCGTTCGGGCCACAGCCCGACGGCACCCGCGCCATCGATCAGTTCATCGGCCGGCCCGATATGATCGACTGCGGCCACGGCTCCGGCTTCATACGCAGCTTCGTCGATGGATTGTTGCGCAGTGGCGTCCCGCGCGTCATCACCGATCCGCACCCCGAAAATGCCCGCGCCATCGCCGCCTACGCCAAGGCGGGCTTTGCGCGGCAGCGCATCGTCGATACAAGGGACGGGCCCGCCTTGCTGATGGTTCGCAATCCATGACCGCGTCCGCCGATCCCGCCACCACCATCCGGCCCACCACGGGCCCTGTGCTGCGTCAGGCCATCCCGATCGCGTTGGCGCTATTGGCGTTGCAGGCCGCGATCCTGTTCGTCATGGGCCGCCATCCGATCTGCACCTGCGGTTATGTGAAATTCTGGCACGGGGTGGTGCAGAGTTCGGAGAATTCGCAGCACCTGACCGACTGGTACACCTTCTCGCACCTCATCCACGGCTTTCTGTTCTATGGCGCGACCTTCCTGCTGCTGCCGCAGCTGTCATGGCCCGGCCGCCTCATGATTGCCATGCTGGTCGAAGGCGGCTGGGAGCTCACCGAGAATTCGAACTGGATCATCGATCGCTACCGTGCCGCGACCGTGTCGCTCGACTATTATGGCGACAGCATCGTCAATTCGCTGTCGGATACCCTGGCCATGGTGACCGGCTTCGTGCTGGCGCGGAAGCTTCCAGTGGCGCTGACCTTCGCACTGGCGCTGGCATTCGAGATCCTGGTCGGGCTGCACATCCGCGACAACCTCACCCTCAACGTGATCATGTTGATCCATCCGTTCGAGGCGATCCGGCAATGGCAGGCCGGGCCGCCCATTATTTGAGCCGGCTTGTCCCGGCAGCCATCCCAACATATTTAAGGCCCATGACCGACTTCTCCCCCCGCGAAATCGTTTCCGAACTCGATCGCTTCATTGTTGGGCAGAGCGACGCCAAGCGTGCGGTGTCGATCGCGCTGCGCAACCGCTGGCGGCGGTTGCAGCTCACCGGATCGCTGCGCGAAGAGGTGCTGCCGAAGAACATCCTGATGATCGGGCCGACCGGCGTCGGCAAGACCGAAATCGCGCGCCGCCTGGCCAAGCTGGCCGGCGCGCCGTTCATCAAGGTCGAGGCGACGAAATTCACTGAAGTGGGCTATGTCGGCCGCGACGTCGAGCAGATCATCCGCGACCTGGTCGAGGTCGCCATCGCCCAGACCCGCGAGCGCAAGCGCAAGGACGTCGAGGCCCGGGCCCAGCTCGCCGCCGAGGAGCGCGTGCTGGACGCGCTGGTGGGCGCCGGCTCCAGCGCCGCGACCCGGGATTCGTTTCGCCGCAAGCTGCGCGCCGGCGAATTGAACGACAAGGAAATCGAGATCGAGACCCAGGCTTCCGGCGGTATGCCGCTGTTCGAGATTCCCGGCATGCCGGGCGCCCAGATGGGCGCGATTTCGATCGGCGATATCTTCGGCAAGATGGGGCAGCGCACCAAGACCCGGCGGCTGACCGTCGAGGGTTCCCACGAACTGTTGGTCAATGAGGAATCCGACAAGTTGCTCGACAACGACCAATTGGTGCTGGAAGCGATCAATGCGGTCGAGAACAACGGCATCGTGTTCCTCGACGAAATCGACAAGATCTGCGTCCGCGACGGCCGCAGCGGCGGCGATGTCTCGCGCGAAGGCGTGCAGCGCGACCTGCTGCCGCTGATCGAAGGCACCACGGTGTCGACCAAGCATGGTGCGGTGAAGACCGACCACATCCTGTTTATTGCATCCGGCGCGTTCCACATCGCAAAACCGTCGGACCTGTTGCCGGAGCTGCAGGGCCGCTTGCCGATCCGCGTCGAACTCAACGCGTTGACCCGGGACGACATGCGCCGGATCCTGACCGAGCCCGAGGCATCGCTGATCAAGCAGTATGTCGCGCTGCTGCAGACCGAAGGCGTGACGCTGGACATTGCCGACGATGCCATCGACGCGCTGGCCGACGTCGCCGTGGCGGTGAACTCGACGGTGGAAAATATCGGCGCGCGACGGCTGCAGACTGTGATGGAACGGGTGCTCGACGAGATTTCATTCGCCGCGCCCGACCGCAACGGCGAAACCATCCGGATCGACGCCGACTATGTGCAGAAGCACGTCGGCGACCTCGCCAAGAACGCCGACCTGAGCCGCTTCATCCTGTAACCGGCCGCCCCACCCGCAATTTAGGCTGTTGAGGCCTCGTGCCGGCCGTGGGATAAGCCCCGGGTTACAGCGCGTTCCGACCTCGTCACGGTGCCGAATGAGTCTGCTTGCCCGCCTGCGGGATCAACCGTGGCGCACCATGATTGCCGTGAACGTCGCCGTCATGATCGGCGTGTTCTTCTTCAAGATCACCCGCGAGCCCTACGTCCCCTACATTCACCTCTTGGTCGACTATCATTTCGGCTTCACCAAGCGCGCGCTGATCGGCGCCATCGTCGGGCTGTTCACCGCCAAGGTGCCGGTGTGGCTGGTGTTTGCACTGAGCGGCACAGCCTGGCTGGTCACGCTCGGGCTGTTCGTAAAACTGTTTCGCAAAAGCTTCGGCTTCGATGAAGCCCATCTGCCGCTGTTCGTGCTGATGGCCGGCTCGCCGTTCTTCTTCAAGAATTTCATGTTCACGCTCGGCCATTTCGACATCTATGGCTGCGCCTTCGCGATCGGCCTGCTGCTGATCCCGGCGCGTTCGGCAGGCTTTGTGATCGTCGCTGCGGCGGCATCGATCATCCTGATCCTGATCCACCACATTCATCTGTTGATGTACGTGCCGACTATCGCGGTGATCGTGGTGCTGCGCTATTATCTCGCCGAGGGTATGACGCGGCAGAACGCGGCGATAGGGGTTGCGGCGACGGCGAGTATCGGCGGCCTGTTCCTCGCCGCCCAGTTCTACGGCACGATGTCGGTGCCGCAGGATGAATTCGTCCGCTACCTGCAGGGCCGCCTGGCCGATCCCGGCAAGGCCTATCTGCTGACGTTTCCCTCGATCTGGTACCAGAATCTCGGCGGCGAACTGCGCGATACCTGGGCGCGGATGCCGTCAAACCTGCTCGGCGTGCCGGTGTTCGCGCTGCTGATCGCGCTGCATGCGCCGCTGTGGAAATACTTTCGCGACCTGGTCCGGTCACTGTCGCTGGCGATGCACCGTCGCATCGTCGTTGCCGCCATTGTCCTGGTCAGCTTTGGCTATCTGATCATCTTTGCAACCGTGTTCGATTACTCGCGCTGGATCTCGAACTGGGCGGTCTGCATGTTCCTGATCCTGCACGCGGTGAAGACGCTGCCGGCGGCGCGGATCACGCCGCCCATCGAGAGTGATCGCCGCAATTCAACGCTCGGCTGGATCGTTACGGTTATCCCGCGGGTGGGAATTGTCAGGCCGTTCTAGAGGGCTACGCCCGCGTCCGCCGCACCCGCACATAAAGCGCGCCTTCACCGCCGTGGCCGATATGGGCCTCCTCGAAGCTCACGACCAGCGCGCGAAATTCCGGCAGGCCGAGCCATTGCGGCACCTGCCGGCGCAGCACGCCGCGTTCGGAACCGCCGATGCGACCCTTGCCGGTGATGACGAGAACGAAGGTCAGGCCGTCGCGCGTGGCGCGCTGCAGGAACCCCAACAGCGCTTCGTGGGCGCGGGTCTGGGTCATGCCGTGCAGATCGATCCGGGCGTCGATGCTCTTTTTGCCGCGCGACAATTGCGAGCGCTCGCGGCGGCCCAGCGGCGCCAGCGGCGGCGGTTGAGGCGGCGGCGCGGCTTTCGTGGACCGTGTCAACGGCTGCGGCTTTGGGGCAGCCGCGGGGCCGGCCCGCGCGGGCCCGGTTTCAACGGCGGCTGCAGCCGCCGCCCTGGCCGTCCGCGGCGGCTTTCGCAGCGGTTTGATCTGTTTGGCCACGCTGTCCCACAAGGCGCGCTCCTCCTCGCTCAGGGCGCGGCGGCGCCGTGGCGGCGCAGGCATTTCGGCAACAGGGGCGGACTTCGGTGGACGTTTCATCTTGAACGATGGATATGGCGGCCGTAGTGCCACCGCCGTGGCGCGGGACGGCTCGGCGCAAGCTCGGGCCGGGCTTCCGGCAGCGGCACCGGTTTGGCGACCTCGGTGTTCTGCGCCACCGGTGCCGGAGCACCGGGAGCGGGTGGTTTCGCGCCGTCCTTCGCCACCAGCTGGGCGGCGGGCTTCGGCTGGTTTTTCAGCGGATCGGTCTGCGGAAACAGCTTTGCGATCCTGGCCGATGGCCGATCGTCGGGCAGCGGCACGGTGTGACCCCGGGCCACCGGATCGAGGCTTTTCGGCACCAGGATCACGAAGCGCATATTGTGCCGCAGCCGGCCCGAGACGCGGCCGGCATCGGCGCCGGCGCCGAAGTAGATATCGGCGCGCGCCGGGCCCGTGATCGCCGAGCCGGTATCCTGCGCCACCATCAGGTGGCGGAACGGGGTCTTGGATTGTTCGGATTCGATCGGCAGTTCGCCTTCGATGAAGAACGGCGTGCCAAAGACGTGCAGCGACTTGTCGACGGCGATCGACCGGCCCGGCGTCAGCGGCACGCCCTGCGCGCCCACTGCCTCGTCCTTGTCGGACAGTTTTACCTCGCGAAAGAAGATGTAGGACCGGTTCTGCCGGCGCAGCTCCCTGGCTCCGTCAGGATTTTCATTCATCCATTGCCGGATCCGCTGCATCGACATCTGCTCGCGCGGGATGATGTTGCGTTCGATCAGGATCCGCCCGACCGCGGTGTAGGGATAGCCGTTATGGGCGTCGTAATTGATGCGCAGCGTGGTGCCGTCCTCGAGACGGACCCGGGCCGAGCCCTGGATCTGCGCGAACAGGAGATCGGTCTGGTTGATCAGCCAGCAGATTTCCAGGCCACGCCCGGCGATGGCGCCGTCCTCGATTTCGCCGCGATCGTAATAGGGCACGAGCTTGCGGCGGCCGATCTTGCGAAACACCTGGCCCTTGTTCGGTAGCGTCGGGGAGTCCTGACTGAAGCCGCGGACGAAAAGATTGGACGGGCGGCGATAGACCGGCACGGTGTAGACATCGGTCTGTACCCGCGATCCGTCGATCACCGGCTCGTAATAGCCGGTGACGAAGCCATCGCTCTCGCCGAGCCGCGAAATCCGCAGCGGCTGGAAATTCTGCTCGAAGAACGCCCGTGCCGCAGCGCTGTCGGAAACGCTGGCAAGCTTTGCCGCCTGGCAGGGATCGCGCAGCGAGGTGCCGAGCGCCTTGGTATCGGCAGGCTTGGCATCGACAGGCTTGGCATCAGCAGGCGGATTGCGCTGCGCGTTGATCGGATTGCAGCTGGTGCGAAAGGCAGTGAAGGCCGGCAATTGGTCGTCGTCGTTCCAGCCGGCGATATCGGCCCACGTCACCGGCGTGTATTGGCTGCCTTCGATTTCAAGCGGCCAGGAAACCACCCGGGGCGCGGGGTGATAATGCGGCCGAAAGAAGTGCGGTCGTGCCGCCTGCGCAGCGAAGGGGACCAGCCAGAATCCTGCGGCGATCACCAGGCACGCAGCATGGTATCGCGCGCCGCGCGCTCTAGTGGGCGCTGCCGGTTCCAACCAGCTTCCAGTTCGGATCGCGCGAGGTAATGTCGCGGGCAAAGGTCCAAACATCGGTGATATCGGCGACCTTGTCCGGGTTGCCGTCGACGATCGCGCCGGTCTTGTCTCGGGTGACCGAGATCATCTGGGAAACAAAGCGCACCGTCACCTGCGCGCTGCGGTCGCGCACCTCCGCGCTCGCCAGCTCCGCCTTGTCGATCGAGACGAACCGGGTCTCGGTCTTCTGCTCGTGTTTCTCGCGATCCCGGATCACCGCCTCGAAGCTGTCATAGACTTCCGGCGACAGCAGGTCCTTCAGGGCGCGCCGGTCGCCGTTGGCAAAGGCCAGTACGATCATTTCGTAGGCGCTGCGCGCGCCCGAGATGAAATGCTGCGGATCGAACGAGGAATCCTGGGCCGCGATGGCATCGAGGCCAAGGGCAAGCGGGCTGCCGGGCTCGGCGGTGCCCTTCCAGCGATCGGCCGGCGGCGTGGCATCGGCGGAGGGCGCCGGCGGCGCAGGATCGATTTCGATCGCCTTGCACCTTGCCCGGCATCGGCGCGACATTGTTATCCTGCCCGCCCTGCACGATATCGCGGGCGGCACGGTCGTAAGGCGGCCGCTCACTCCCTGTGCGCTGTCCGAGCACATTGCGCAGGCGCAGAAAAATGAAGACCGCCAGCGCCAGGAAGATGATGGTGTAAATATCCACGTCGTATTGCTTTCTGATCAGCCGGGCCGGCCCGGTGGAACAATCCTGCCCTCGATCGGCGCGACAGGCAGGGTCAGGGTAACGGTCAGGGTCGCCTCTTCAGGTCGGATATCGGGTGGGCCTCCACCATGTAGGCACAAACCTCTGCCCAGCCAATGGCACGTTGACGGCGCAACCGCGCACCCGGGATGAGGATGGCCAGAACACCTCATTTTTTGCCACTGCTGGAAGCGAATAGTAGCGCGTTTCGGGCCAAAGTGGAAACCGGATTGGCCCGAAGAAACCGCGCACCCTCAATTATTTAGGATATTTTTGAGGCAGTCGCCGGACTTGACCGCTGGATCTCGTCTGCAAGCCGGTTGAACCGACCGACCTTAACCAAGTCGCTTGCTGCCGCCGCGTCGTCCTTGTGGAATGTGGCAGGGCTATGTTAGCCACTCGCCTCGACAGCAGCATGGGTCGCCTCGAACGCGCGGGGTCAGACCGAATTCGCTTTCGCCCGAAACCGCCCCAGGAGAAACCCCATGACCAACGGCAACGGCGCACCTCCCGAGGCGGCCCCTCCTCCGCAACTGAACGTCCTGGCGCAGTATACCAAGGACCTGTCGTTCGAGAATCCGAACGCGCCGGCCTCACTGGCGCCGCAACAGCAGCAGCCGGCGATCAACATTCAGATCAACGTGGCCGCCAACAACCTCTCCGAACACGAATACGAAGTGACGCTTTCGGTCGAAGGCAAGGCCGAACACGGCGACAAGCTGATGTTCCGGTTCGAACTGGCCTATTGCGGCGTGTTCCGGATCCTGAACGTGCCCAAGGAAAACCTGCATCCGCTGATCATGATCGAATGTCCGCGGCTCTTGTTCCCGTTCGCCCGGGAAATCATCGCCACCTCGGTGCGCGACGGCGGTTTCCCGCCGCTGATGCTCGATCCGGTGGATTTTGTCGGCCTGTATCGTCAGAACATGGAACGGCAGGCTGCCGCACAGCAGGCCAAGGCGAGCGAAACCAAACCGAGCTAAATCCCGGTTGAAAGCGCCTCAGGCGGCGCCGAGAAAATCATTCCAGATCGGCTTGTCGCCCAGCGTGGCGACAAACGCGCGATGGGCGATCCGATCGGCCTCGGTGATCCGCGGCGCGAGCGGCTCGAGCCGCTGACGTCGTGGCGTGTCGCCGCCGACCGCAGTTCGCGCGGTGTGGGTTTCGGCCAGGATCAGTTGCGACTGCCGGGCGCCGATCAGATCGATATAGACCTCGGCCAGAAGTTCCGCGTCCAGCAGCGCGCCATGCTTGGTGCGGCGCGAGTTGTCGATGGCATAGCGCGAGCACAGGTCATCGAGCCGGTTGGAGACGCCCGGATGCTTGCGCCGCGCCAGCAGCAGCGTGTCGACCAGCCGTTCGCGCGCAATCGGTGCCCGCTTGATGCGATCGAGTTCGGCATTGATGAAGCCGATGTCGAACGAGGCGTTGTGGATCACCAGCGGCGCATCGCCGATAAACTCCAAAAATTCGTCGACGACTTCCCAGAACAGCGGCTTGGCGGCCAGGAACTCGGTGGACAGCCCGTGCACGGCGAAGGCCTCCGCCGGCATCTCGCGCTGTGGATTGATGTGGCAGTGATAGGTCTGCCCGGTGGGCATGCGGTTGAAGATTTCGACGCAGCCGATTTCGACCAGCCGATCACCGCGCAAGGGATCGAGCCCGGTGGTTTCGGTATCTAGGATGATTTCGCGCATGGCTCTCCAACCGGGGCGCGAATCAGGGGCGCCGCCGCGGCATCCTAGCAGCCTCGGCCAGGATTTCGCGGATTCGCGCCCGCACCGGCTCAAGGCCATGCGACGTATCCACGACAAAATCGGCCCGTTTGCGCTTTTCCGCGTCGGGCAGTTGCCGGGCCAGGATGGCGTCGAGCTTCTCGTCGGTCATGTTGTCGCGCGACAGAATGCGCGCCCGCTGGATGTCCGGATCGGTGGTCACCACCACCACCGCATCGACGCGGTTTTCGCCGCCGGTCTCGTACAACAGCGGCACGTCGACCACCGCTACCGGCGCGCCGGACCGTTCGGCATCATCGAGAAACTTCTGGTGGTAGGCGCGCAGCATCGGGTGCACGATCGCTTCCAGCCGCCGCAGCGCCGCCGCGTCGTTCAGCACCTGCGCCGACAATTTGGCGCGGTCGACCTTGCCGCCGGCGGTGGTTCCGGGAAACGCCGCCTCGATGGCCGGTGCCGCCTCGCCGTCATAGACCAGGTGAACGGTGGCGTCGGCGTCGTAGACCGGCACGCCCGCCTCCGCGAACAGTTTCGCGGTGGTCGACTTTCCCATTCCGATCGAACCGGTCAGGCCAAGCACGCGCATGTGGTCCCTTGTCGACATTAAATTCCGATCAGCGCCCGGTCGCGCAGCATCGGCAGCAAGGCCAATAACGGCAGCCCGAGAATGGTGAAATGGTCGCCTTCGACGCGTTCGAACAGATGTACGCCAAGCCCTTCGAGCTGATACGCGCCGACGCTGGTGGTGACCGCGGCGCCGGCAGCGTCGAGGTATTGTTCGATTTGCCCGTCGGTCAGCCGGCGCATGGTCAGGCGTGCCACGGAAACCTGCTGCCCCAGCAGTTCGCCGGCGCCGATCAGGACAATGGCCGCGTGAAGCTCATGGGTTTTGCCGCTGAGGGCCCGGAGCTGCGCGGCCGCCCGGCCACGATCGGCGGGTTTGTCGAACAGCTCCTCACCCAGCGCCAGGGTTTGATCGGCGCCAAGCACGATCCGGCCGGAATTTTTCGCGGCGACGGCACGGGCCTTTTCCAGCGCCAGCAAGGCCGCCACATCCCCGGGCCGTTGCAATCCCGATTGTTGCTGGATCGCCCGCTCATCGATGTCGGCCGGGATTGCCTCGAAGGCGATGCCGGCATCGGCCAGCAGCATTTGCCGCGCGCGGCTTTGCGAGGCCAGAATCAAAGGCTGCCTGCCACGCCAGACGGTTGCTTCCGAAGCCGTCATTCTGAGGGCCGATGCCGTTGCCGGTCCACCAGCAGCTTCATGACAGCGGCGGCGGTCTCCTCGATGGATCGGCGGGTCACGTCAAGCAATGCCCAATTGAACTTCGCGCTGAGCCGCCGCGCAAAGGTGACCTCATCGGCCACTGCCTGGCGATCGATGTATTCGTCGTTGCCGGGACCGGCGCCCATGCTCAACAGCCGGTTCTGCCGCACCTGGATCAGCCGTTCCGGCGTG
Organism: uncultured Alphaproteobacteria bacterium; assembly: GCA_963710235.1. Classification (GTDB taxonomy): domain Bacteria; phylum Pseudomonadota; class Alphaproteobacteria; order Rhizobiales; family Xanthobacteraceae; genus Bradyrhizobium. Next base: position 1,036,174 of record CAVPZI010000002.1, on the reverse strand, counting down.
GCGTGCAGGCTGACGATCAGCGGCTTCTTGAGATATTCCAGCTGATGCGGAATGGCGATGCCAGGCACCAGTGGAACGTTGGCGGTGCGGATGCCGCGATTGGCGAGATAGATCGAGGTCGGCGTCTTCGAGGTCCGGGAAACGCCCACCAGCACCACGTCGGCTTCTTCCAGCCCTTCGACGTGCTGACCGTCGTCATGCATCATGGTGTAGTTCAAGGCATCGATGCGCTTGAAGTATTCGGCGTTGAGGGTGTGCTGGGCGCCGACCCGTCCGGTGGTCGAGGCGCCGAGATAGGCCTGGAACAACTGCATGACCGGACCGATGATCGACAGCGACGGGATGTTGATTTCCTGGCATTTGGCTTCCAGCCGCGCCACCAGATCCTTTTCCAGCAGCGTGAACAGCACAATGCCGGGCGCCTCCTCGATTTCGCTCAAGACCCGGTCAAGCTGCTTCTGGCTGCGCACCAGGGGATAGACGTGTTCGACCGGCGTGACATTGGCGTATTGCGCGGCGACCGCGCGCGCCACCGTGATCAGCGTCTCGCCGGTCGAATCGGACACCAGGTGAAGATGAAAATAACTGCCGCTCTGGGGCACCATGACCCTGTGTGTCCTGTGAATCGCTGTGGAGCTTTTCGACAAAAATCAGTCGCGGGTCCGCACCGCCGGGATAACTCTGTTTTTTCTTCACAGCCCTCGTGACGGGATGGATTTTACAGGCCGCGATGATGATAGTGGGATTCTGTGGACTTGTCTCTTGATAACCCACCCACAATGACGCGCAAGTACCTGATCGCTGTGACCTTCCCGCATCAGGGGAAGGTTGCGGAAAGATTGCGGGCAGCTGTGTACAAGATTTGCAAAATCCGGGATGGCGTTGTGCGACCCCTAATCACCGCTACCTAGACTCAAACCTAAGATTCTAAAAATATTGTTTTAGAAAAGTGCCGCTTGCGGACAAGCCCGGGATCAGGCTTCTATCCGGCCGTCGTTGCAACGCTGGCAGGTTCGGAAATGTTCCTGCGTCGCGATGATGAAACCAGCTCACGCGCGACACCCGGAGAGTTTTTTCGATGTACGAATGGATCAAGGCGCTGCATGTCATCGCCGTCATTTCGTGGATGGCGGGCATGCTGTATCTGCCGCGACTGTTCGTCTATCACTGCGAGGCCGAGACCGGATCGAAGCAGTCCGAGACCTTCAAGGTGATGGAACGGCGACTGCTCAAAGCCATCATCAATCCGGCGATGATTTTGACCTGGCTGCTTGGGCTTTATCTGGCCTGGGCCGGGCACTGGCTGGCGGCGCCGTGGCTGCACGGCAAGCTGCTGCTGGTGGTCGCAATGTCGGGCGTGCACGGATTCTTTGCCCGTTGCGTGCGCGATTTCGGCGCCGATCGCAATCCCAGGAGCCAGAAATTCTATCGTATTATCAACGAGGTGCCGACTTTACTGATGATCGGGATCGTGATTTTGGTGGTGGTGAAGCCGTTTTAGAATGTCGATGGCCCGGCTGCCTGTTTTGCGACCTCCTTGCGCGCGGCCCGGCGATTTTCTATATTGGGTTTACCCCACCCTACGCAGGCGGATGCAGTTGCGTTCCGGTTTGTTGAACCGGCCACCGCATCAGGTTTGAAGCCCTTCCGGCACATTTCCTCGCTCAAGACCTGCGGACCTTCCTGAGCTTTTCGGCGTCCGCATTTTCTTTTCAGCCACCTGGTAATCCCTCTCCGCTTTCCACAGGACCATCCCAATGCGGGAAATGAAACTACAAGACCTCAAAGCCAAGACTCCCCGCCGAGCTCGTCTCGTTTGCGGAAGAGCTTGGGGTCGAAAATGCCAGCACCATGCGCAAGCAGGAGCTGATGTTCGCCAGCCTCAAGCAATTGGCGATCAAGGAAACCGACATCATCGGCGAAGGCGTCGTCGAAGTTCTCTCCGACGGTTTTGGATTTTTGCGCTCTCCGGACGCCAATTACCTGCCCGGCCCCGACGACATCTACGTCTCGCCGTCGCAGATCCGCCGCTTCGGGCTTCGCACCGGCGACACCCTCGAGGGCCACATTCGCAGCCCGAAAGAGGGCGAGCGTTATTTTGCGCTGCTCAAGGTCAACACGCTGAACTTCGAGGATCCCGAGAAGTCGAAGCACAAGGTCAATTTCGACAATCTGACGCCGCTGTTTCCCGACGAGCGCTTCCGGCTCGAGCTGGAAGATCCGACCCGCAAGGACCTCTCGGCCCGGGTGATCGACATCGTCGCCCCGATCGGCAAGGGCCAGCGCGCGTTGATCGTGGCGCCGCCGCGCACCGGCAAGACCGTGCTGATGCAGAATATCGCGCACTCGATTACTGCCAATCACCCGGAATGCTATCTGATCGTGCTTCTGATCGACGAACGTCCGGAAGAAGTTACCGACATGCAGCGTTCGGTGAAGGGCGAGGTGGTATCCTCCACCTTCGACGAGCCTGCGGTTCGTCACGTCCAGGTCGCCGAGATGGTGATCGAAAAAGCAAAACGGCTGGTCGAACACGGCCGCGACGTGGTGATCCTGCTCGATTCGATCACGCGTCTGGGACGCGCCTACAACACCGTGGTGCCGTCATCCGGCAAGGTGCTGACCGGCGGCGTCGACGCCAATGCGCTGCAGCGGCCAAAGCGCTTCTTCGGTGCGGCGCGCAACATCGAGGAAGGTGGCTCGCTCACCATCATCGCCACCGCGCTGGTGGATACCGGCAGCCGCATGGACGAAGTGATTTTCGAAGAGTTCAAGGGCACCGGCAACTCGGAACTGATCCTTGATCGCAAGGTCTCTGACAAGCGTACCTTCCCGGCGATCGACATTTCGCGCTCGGGCACCCGCAAGGAAGAGCTGATCACCGATCCGCAGCTGTTGAAGAAGATGTATGTGCTGCGCCGGATCCTCAATCCGATGGGCACCATGGATGCCATCGACTTCCTGCTCGACAAGCTGCGCAACACCAAGAACAACTCGGAATTCTTCAATTCGATGAATACCTGAGCGATCGAGAGCCAGGTTTGACACAGCCGCCCCGGCGAAATCCGGGGCGGCTTTTTTCGTAAATCGGAGTTGGCGATTTCGTTCCAACCTCAACTCATCATGTGCGGTTACGGGCGGCCGGTTCAACTCTTCCCAGAGTCCATCACCAGCTCCACCAGCGCCGCCGGCTCCGTCACCGGCAGCGAGCAGCTTTGGCCGCGGCAGACGAACGCCGCAGCACCCTTCATCGCAGCCAGCTTGGCGCGGGCCGGGTGAGTTGAGGCAAGCGCTTCGGCGCGCGGCGCATGCAGGACGATGCAGGTCGCGTGCGGCAGTTGTCGCGCGGTGGCGAGCAGGGCATCGGCTGGCGCGCCTTCGCCGACCACGACGATCTCGTGGCCGGTCAGGTGCAGGTCGAGCGCGTTGAGCAGCGACAGATGGCCGAACACGTTTTCGGCGGCGCGCGGCAACAGCGCCGCGAACAGCGCATCGGTTTGGCTGCGCCAGTGTGCGTCGCCGGTCAGCACCGTCAGCCGCACCAGGTTCTGCGCGATCAGTCCGGTGTGATTCGGGATCGCGTCGTCGATGCTGGAATGCGGCCGGATGATCAGGCCTTCGGCATCGTCGGCGGTGAGATAGTAGCCGCCGTGGGCGTCGTCGGCGTAGTGGGTGTCGAGCGAGTGCTGCCAGCGCAAGGCATGGTCGAGAAACCGCGGCTCGCCGGTGGCCTCATACAAGGCCAGGGCGGCGCGCCCCATGGCGGCGTAATCCGAGGCAAGGCCCGGCAGCAGCAGCTTGCCGGCGCGCCAGGAATGGCCGAGCCGGTCACCCCTCGACATGGAAGTTGCGACGAAATCGAACGCGGTCCGGGCGGTCCCCAGCCAGCCGGGGATGCCGAAGGCCATGGCGCCATGGGCCAGGGCCGCGATCATCAGTCCGTTCCAGTCCGCCAGCACCTTGTCGTCCAGTCCCGGGCGAACTCGCCTGCTGCGCGCTTGGTGCAGCATGGAGCGCAGCATGGCCAACCGCTCGCTTTCGGGTGGGATATCCGGTAAACCATTGAGACGGTTGAGGATATTGTGGCCTTCGAAGTTTCCGGCGGCGGAAATGTCATATTGTGCAGCAAAAAATGCTGCGGAATCCGCTGCAGCATAGGGTGCAGCATCGGCGGCGCCGAGGACCCGCTGAACCTCGTCCAGCGACCAGACATAATACTTGCCTTCCTCGCCCTCAGAGTCGGCATCGAGCGAGGAGGCGAAGCCGCCTTCGGCGGTAACCATTTCCCGGTTCAGCCAGCCGATGGTCTCGATTGCCCGCTGGAGATAAAGCGGGTTCCCGCTGCGGGCGAAATCGAGCGCCAGCAGGTCGAGGATCTGGGCATTGTCGTACAGCATCTTCTCGAAATGCGGCACCAGCCAGCGCTCATCGACCGAGTAGCGGGCGTAGCCGCCGCCGAGGTGATCGTAGATGCCGCCCTGGCTCATCCGGGTCAGCGCCAGTGCCGTAGTGGCGAAGAAGCGCGGGTCGTTGGTTCGCGCGCCGGCGCGCCAGAGAAATTCGAGCATCGAGCATTGCGGAAATTTCGGCGCGCCGCGCAACCCGCCATTGACCGGATCGGTGGCGCGGGCGATCGAGGCGGCGGCTTCGTCAAGCTCGGAAACCCCCAGATTTGCAGGGTTTGCGGCATGCGCCCGCCGCGCCAGTTGCGCCACCAGCGCGTCGCGGTTCTGCGCGATCTTCGCTGGCTCGTCGTGAAAGATCCTCGCCACCTCGCGCAGCACGTCGGTGAAGGCCGGGCGACCATACTGCGAAGTCTTCGGAAAATACGTGCCGCCCCAGAACGGCGAGCCGTCGGGCGCCAGGAACATGGTGAGCGGCCAGCCACCCTGTTCGCCGAGGTGATGCAGCGCGTTCATGTAGATCTGGTCGATGTCCGGCCGCTCCTCGCGGTCGACTTTGATCGAGACGAACAGCTCGTTCATGACCGCGGCGGTGGCGTCGTCCTCAAAACTCTCGTGGGCCATGACGTGGCACCAGTGGCAGGCGGCGTAGCCGACCGAGAGCAGGATCGGCCGGTTGCTGCGCTGCGCCTCGGCCAGGGCTTCCGGGCCCCACGGCCACCAGGCGACCGGATTGTGCTGATGCTGCAGCAGATAGGGGCTGGTTTCGCCGGCAAGCCGGTTATTGTGCGATGCAGCAATGGGCATGGCGCGGTTCGTTTCGGCTATGTTGCGATGCAGCAAGAGCCTTGGCCCCGGGCTGCGGGGGATTTTCGTTGCGTCTGCGAGGGCTGATCTACAAATAGGCCATGCATCCGCGCGAGCAAACCATCTTTGCCCTGGCTTCGGGCCGGCCGCCGACGGCGATCGCCATTGTGCGGGTGTCGGGGCCGCAAGCCGGACCGGCGCTGGAGCGGTTGAGTGGCCGGCTCCCGGTGCCGCGGGTGGCGACCCATACGCTGCTGCGCGATGCGGACCGGCAGCCCATCGACGACGCCGTGGTGCTGTGGTTTCCCGGACCGGCCAGCGCGACCGGCGAGGACGTCGCCGAATTTCACGTTCACGGCGGGCGCGCGGTGCTGGCGGCGCTGTTCGCGGCGCTCTCCGCGGTCGACGACAACCTGCGTGCCGCCGAGGCGGGTGAGTTCACCCGCCGCGCGTTCGAGAACGGCAAGCTCGATCTTGTCGAGGCGGAAGGGCTTGACGACCTGATCCACGCCGACACCGATCGTCAGCGCCGCCAGGCGCTGCGACAGTTGAACGGCCTGCTCGGCGACAAGGCGCGGCACTGGCGGGCGCAGATCATCGAAGCCTCGGCGCTGATCGAAGCCGGCATCGATTTTTCCGACGAGGGCGACGTGCCGGAAACGCTGATGGCGCCGGCGCTCGCGACCATTAAAGCGCTGGCGAGCGAAATCGAAGAAGTGCTCGGCGCGCAGGGGCACAGCGAACGTCTGCGCGACGGCCTCGTGGTGGCGATCGCCGGTCCGCCCAATGTGGGCAAGTCGACGTTGATGAATCAACTGGCGCGGCGCGAGGTCGCGATCGTGTCGCCGCACGCCGGCACCACGCGCGACGTGATCGAGGTGCAACTCGATCTCGACGGCTTTCCGGTGACGGTAATCGACACCGCGGGAATTCGCGAGACCGACGATCCGGTGGAGCAGGAGGGTGTGCGGCGCGCGCGGGCCCGCGCCGCCGCGGCGGATCTGGTGTTGTGGGTGGTCGATTTGCAAAGTGGCGCAAGCGATTTGCCGACGGGTCACGACACCACGCCGACCTGGCTGGTGGGCAATAAGATCGATCTGGGGGAAGTCAGAGCCGGGACGGCCGGGCTGGGCGGCGCAGGCGAGGGTCCGCGGTTTGCGATTTCGGCCGCGCGCGGCGACGGGTTACCGGAGCTGGTGGCGGCGCTGGCGGCATTTGCGCAGGAGTATTTTGGTACCGGAGAGGGGGGTCTGATCACCCGGGAGCGACAGCGGGCTTTGCTGCGACAGACGGCATCCTCGCTGCAACGCAGTATAACTGGAGGCGCCGAAGAGTTGGTGGCTGAGGATTTGCGGTTGGCTGCAAACTCGCTGGGTAGGCTGCTGGGTAGGGTCGACGTCGAGGATATTCTGGACGCGATATTTCTTAAATTCTGCGTGGGAAAATAATGAACATTGGTTCAGTTGTTAGTTCCATCTGGTTCCATCGTTTCACGTGAAACACTTATTGCTGGTTTTCACGTGAAACAACTGCGTTTCGGCCGATTCCGCAATTCGCGCTTTTGGACGCCGCGAAGCTGGGCTAGAAGCGCTCCGGAACAGCCATGTCAAAATCGTTCGATGTCATTGTGATCGGGGGAGGCCACGCCGGGTGCGAGGCCGCGACCGCGGCTGCCCGTATGGGCGCCCGGACCGCCCTGGTCACCCACCGCTTTGCCACGGTCGGCGCCATGTCCTGCAACCCTGCCATCGGCGGTCTCGGCAAGGGCCACCTGGTTCGCGAGGTCGACGCGCTCGACGGTGTGATGGGCCGGGCGGCCGATGCCGCCGGCATCCAGTTCCGGATGCTCAACCGGCGCAAGGGTCCGGCGGTGCGCGGCCCGCGGGCGCAGGCCGACCGCAAGCTCTATGCTGCGGCGATTCAAACGGCGATACTCGAGACCGCAGGCCTCGACGTCATCGAAGGCGAGGCCGACGAACTCATCCTGTCCAGTGGCCGAGTGACCGGTATCCGCTTGGCCGATGGCCGTGCGTTGGCCGCCGGCGCCGTGGTGGTCACCACCGGCACCTTCCTGCGCGGCCTGATCCATCTCGGCGAAAAGAACTGGCCGGCCGGCCGGGTCGGTGAGGCGCCGGCACTGGGGCTGTCCAGGTCGTTCGAGCAGGCGGGCTTTACCCTCGGACGGCTGAAGACCGGTACGCCGCCGCGGCTCGACGGCACTACCATCGACTGGGCAGGTGTGGAAATGCAGCCCGGCGACGATCCGCCGGAGCCGTTTTCGGTCATGACCGACCGCATCACCACGCGGCAGATCCAGTGCGGCATCACCCGCACCACGCCGGCCACCCATGAGGTGATCCGCGCCAATGTGCACCGGTCGCCGATGTATTCCGGCCAGATCCAGAGCCGGGGGCCGCGCTATTGCCCCTCCATCGAGGACAAGATCGTCCGTTTCGGCGACCGCGACGGGCACCAGGTGTTTCTGGAACCGGAAGGCCTCGACGACGACACCGTCTATCCCAACGGCATCTCGACCTCGCTGCCGGAAGAGGTGCAGCTCGCGATCCTGGCCTCGATCCCCGGGCTGGAGCGGGTGCGGATGGTACGGCCCGGCTATGCCATCGAATACGACCATGTCGATCCGCGCGAACTCGACCCCAGTCTGCAGACCCGGCGGCTGCCGGGCCTGTTCCTGGCCGGGCAGATCAACGGCACTACCGGTTATGAAGAAGCCGCGGCGCAGGGACTGGTGGCCGGCCTCAACGCCGCACTGGCGGCGAGTCGGGCGGAACCGGTCGTGTTCGACCGCGCCGACGGCTATCTCGGGGTAATGATCGACGATCTGGTCACCCGCGGCATCACCGAACCGTACCGGATGTTCACCTCGCGGGCCGAGTACCGGCTGACTCTGCGGGCCGACAATGCCGATCAGCGGCTGACCGACAAGGGTCTGGCGCTGGGCTGCGTCGGGCCGGCCCGGGCGGACCGCCACGCCGCCAAGATGGCGGCCCTGGCGGCTGCAAAGGCCCTGTCGAAGTCGCTGACCATCACCCCGAACGAGGCGGCACGCCATGGCCTGACCCTCAACCGCGATGGCCACCGCCGCTCGGCGTTCGAGCTTCTGGCCTATCCGGAGATCGGATGGGGTGAAATCAAGGGAATCTGGCCGGAATTGGCCGCCATCGATGCCGGGGTCGCCGTTCATCTCGAGATCGATGCCAAATACGACGTCTACCTGAAGCGCCAGACCGCCGACGTTGACGCCTTCCGCCGCGACGAGGGCCTGATCCTGACCGAGGTCGATTACTGCCTGGTGCCTGGGCTTTCCAATGAGGCCCGCGCCAAGCTTGAGGCGGCGCGGCCGCGGACCGTTGGCCAAGCCGGGCGGCTGGATGGTCTGACTCCGGCGGCCCTGGGAATTCTGGCGGCGTATCTCCGCCGCGAAGCGCGGCGGAAGCCGGCGGCAGCCGGATCGGTTGCTGCCGGCTAGGCTGTTCACGTGAAACGCTGGCCCGAGGGCTTGATCCATGAATCCCATATCGGTGCGCCCGCAGGGAAGGAGATGCGGCAATCGAATTGCCTTGGTCCTGCTCTGTCTGCTTTTGCCAACGGGAGCCAACTCGGGCGACAATACAGAGGCGCCGAGCCCAAAGAACTGGCCAAAGACCGTCGAACAAGCGGTCCAAGATGTCCTTCCCCGACTGACAGCGGCTGATCGATCCACAATCAGGGCCATGAGGAAAGACGAATTGATCCGGCTGCACTTCTCTCTGGGAATGTACATTCGCAACCGCGACGGTCTCTGGTCGGGTAACGAAAGCCTTTTAATATCCGCCTGCGGTCAGCCCTGCCATCCTGACCATGCGTCCATGAAGATCATCGAAGCGGTGTGGCTTCGGCTGAAGCAATAGGGTGGGCAGCGCATTTCATTGCCTGATGCAAATCGATGGATACCCCGCCCGCACACGGATATGAGTGTGATCTTCATGGTCCCGATCAAGCTATGGCCCAACGCTCCCAACATTCCACTTCACCGCCCCCGCAGCTCGAAGCCGACAAGGCCGCGGCGCTGAAGCTGACGCCTGTTTCACGTGAAACGGAGGCGCGGCTGCAGCGTTACGTCGATCTGCTGCAACAGTGGCAGGCCAAGACCAACCTGGTGGCGGCGTCGCAACTGCCGACGCTGTGGACCCGCCATATTGCCGATTTGCTGCAGCTTCTGACGCTCGCCCCATCGGCCAAAGTCTGGCTCGACTTCGGCAGCGGTGGCGGCTTACCCGGCGTGGTGCTGGCTTGCGCCATGGCAGAGGTCGAGGGCGGCCAGGTGTATCTGGTGGAGCGCAACGCCAAGAAGGCCGCGTTCCTGCGCGAGGCATTGCGGGTGACTGGCGCACCCGGCCAGGTTATCCTCGCTGACATCGGGGATAGTGTGGATAGTTTTGTGGGCCAGGTCGATTGCGTCACCGCCCGCGCGGTGGCTCCGCTACATGAACTGATCGGTTTCGCGGAACCCTTGCTGCAACGGGGTGTAAAAGCCTTGTTTCTCAAGGGTCAAGATGTTGATGCGGAATTGACCCAAGCTACTAAATATTGGAATATAAAACCCCATCTGCATCCCAGCCGCACCGGTGGACACGGCTGGATTGTCGAACTCGATCACGTCGAGCGGCAAGGCTCATCCGCCCGCGTAACCCATGGCCCATCCGCATGACCGTAATTGATCAAATATATCAAGAAGATACATCAGTCGCCGGACATCCGCGCATCCTTGCCCTGGCCAACCAGAAGGGCGGCGTCGGCAAGACCACGACCGCCATCAATCTCGGCACGGCGCTGGCCGCCATCGGCGAGCGGGTGCTGATCGTCGACCTCGATCCGCAGGGCAACGCTTCCACCGGTCTCGGTATCGATCGCCGCAACCGCAACTGCTCGACCTATGACGTGCTGATCGGTGAAGCGACGCTGCGCGATGCGGTGGTGCCGACCGCGGTGCCACGTTTGCACATCGCGCCGTCGACCATGGACCTGTCCGGCCTCGAGCTCGAACTGGGCTCGACCCGCGACCGGGCGTTCCGGTTGCGCGACGCCATCGCCGCGCTGAACACCAACGTGCTGCCCGACACCGATTACACCTACGTGCTGATCGACTGCCCGCCCTCGCTCAACCTGCTGACCGTCAATGCGATGGCGGCCTCCGACGCCATCCTGGTGCCGCTGCAGTGCGAGTTCTTTGCGCTCGAAGGCCTGTCGCAGCTGCTGCAGACCGTCGAGCAGGTGCGTTCGACGCTCAATCCCAATCTGTCGATCCACGGCATCGTGCTGACCATGTTCGACTCGCGCAACAACCTGTCGAACCAGGTGGTGGCCGACGTGCGCCAGTTCATGGGCAAGAAGGTCTACGACACCATGATCCCGCGCAACGTGCGGATTTCCGAAGCGCCGTCCTATGGCAAGCCGGTCCTGGTCTACGACCTCAAATGCGTCGGCAGCGAAGCCTATCTGAAACTCGCCACCGAAGTGATCCAGCGCGAGCGCGAGCTGCGCACCACGCATTGAGGCAGCTACGCGCGCGAACCATCACGCGACAAAAACACAATAGTCATTGGCGTCTAATTCCGGAGTGATGAGCGTGAGTCCAAGGGAGCAGGCGATGGCCGACGAAGCGCGTTCGCGACTGGGTCGCGGTCTGGCAAGTCTGATCGGAGATGTCGGCGGCGAGGCCGCGCATCTGGAGCGGCCGCGCGCCCAGCGCAAGGTGCCGATCGAATTTCTCAAGGCCAACCCGCGCAACCCGCGCCGCGCCTTTTCCGATGCCGAGCTCGGCGAACTCGCCGGTTCGATCAAGCAGCACGGGGTGATCCAGCCGATCGTGGTGCGGCCGGTGCGTGGCGCGACGGACCGCTTCGAGATCATCGCCGGAGAGCGGCGCTGGCGCGCGGCGCAGATCGCCGGATTGCACGAAGTGCCGATCGTGCCGGTCGAGGTCAGCGACGCCGATGCGCTGGAAATCGCCATCATCGAAAACGTCCAGCGCGAAGATCTCAACGCCATGGAAGAGGCGCAGGGCTATCATGCCCTCGCCGACGAATTCAAACGCAGCCAGGAAGACATCGCCAAGATCGTCGGCAAGAGCCGCAGCCACGTCGCCAACATGATGCGGCTGACCAGGCTGCCGGATGAAGTTCAGGCCCTGATCGCTTCGGGGCAGTTGTCGGCGGGACACGCCCGCGCGCTGATCGGCGTGACGAATTCGACGGCGGTGGCAAGACGCGTTATCGCGGAAGGCCTCAACGTGCGCCAGACCGAGGCGCTCGCCCACGACGAGGGCGTGCCCGCGCGCAAGCCGCAAAAGGCGCGGGCCGGCGCCAGGGTCAAGGATGCCGACACGGTGGCGCTGGAAAAACGCATCAGCGACGCGCTCGGCCTCAAGGTCACGGTCGATCACCGCGATCCCGGTGGCACCGTGCAGATCCGCTACCGCGACCTCGACCAGCTCGACGAGGTGACGCGAAAGCTCGGCGCGGGTTCCTGATTCCGCTCAACCCCGCCGCCGCGCATTGGCGGCGATGGACAGCAGCGCGCGCTGGGCGATCACGGCGGCCAGCGTCGACTGCTTGCGCATCTCCAGTGCGGCAGTGGCGAGCTGGTCGATGACCAGCACCAGCCGCGCCGGGGTGAAGTTGCGCAGTGCGGTCTCGACCACGGCCTTGCGCGAAAAATGCAGCCGCGGAAATCCGCTCTCGACCACCACCGACGCCGGCGCGCCGTCCTCCACCGCGAGGCTGGCCTTGTGCAGCAGCGCGGCCTGGCGCTGCGCGGCCGACACGATGACACCGGGATAGGTGCCGGCGGTCATGGCCTTGGTGAATTCGGTTTCGACCACGGCAGGGTTGCCGGCGAAGGCGCCGTCGACGATCGGATCGAGCTTCAGTTCGGAGGCGTCAGCGACCACGGCCATGACGTCATCAAGCGTGACCTCGCCGGTGCCGTGCGCGTACAGGGTGAGCTTGCGCAGCTCGCCGCGCGTAGCCTGGCGGTCGCCGCCCAACAGCGCCACCAGCGACGCCCGCGCGTCCGGCGCGATGCGCAAATTCGAGGCGCGCAATTCGTCGTCGATCAGCTTGGCAATGTCGCGCTCGCCGTCGGGATAGCAGCCGATCGCCACCGCGGTTTTGGCGCGTTCGCAGGCCTTGCGCAGCGGCGACTCCGGCCGCAGTTCGCCGGCCTCGATCACGATCCGGCAATCCTTCAGCGGCATCTCGGCCAGCGTGTCGACGCCGGAGGCGAAGCTCTTGCCGCCGGCCCGGACGCGGATCGCCCGGCGGCCGCCGAACAGCGGCACCGTCATGGCCTCCTCCACCAGTCGCGACGGCTCGGCGGCGAGTTCGTCGCCGTCCATCCGCACCAGTGAAAACGGATCGGTGAGATCGTCCACCGCGGACGCCATCAGCGCGTCGGCGCGCTCGCGGACCAGGCCGGCGTCCGGACCATAGAGCAGGATGATGGGACGTCCCGGATCGGGCCGGGCGAGAAAAGCATCGACTTCCCTTCCGCGCAGCGCGACCACCCGGACAGCTTCCAAGTCTAGAGCATGATCCGGAAAAGTGGAGACCGGTTTTCCGAAAAGATCATGCTCAAACAAAAAGATAAGATCATGATGCGATTCCACTTAATCGCATCATGAGCTGGCGTCAGCTACCGGCGGTGAAGAACGACGCCAGCCGGGTCTGGACGTTTTCGGCGATTTCCTGGGCGGCGCGATCCTCGGCATCGCGGTAGGCGCGGGCGCGGGCGAAGCGCTGCAACTGGCCGGGAATGTCGTAGGTGACCCGCGAAAAGGTCGAGCCGGTCATCACCGGTCTGTTGGTAGCGTTGTCGATCAACTGGTACGAGCAATCGATACCGTAGTTTTCGCTGGACGGAAGTGCTGTGGCCGGATCGACCAGGAGCGACGACCGGGTGGTGGTGATACGCATCTCGAGCCGGTGGGTCGGCGCCATGCCGGTGGCGGTGCCGTACAGCTTGAACGCCAGCGCGTTGCGGATCTCGACCCCGAGCCGCGCCTCGTGCGAGGCGTTGGGGTATCTCATCGGCGGCAGCTCGACGCCCTGGAGCTTTTCGCGCAGGCCAGGCGTGCCGTCGGTATGCTCGGCGTACATCGGCTGGAAGCAGCCGGCGGTTAACGCTGCCAGCGCGGCCACCATCACCAGCCGGGCCAGGGTGCGGAAGTTAACCGACGACATTCACGATCCTCTGCGGAACCACGATCACCTTGCGGGCGGGTTTGCCGCCCAGCGCCAGTTTTACCGCATCGAGGGCTAAAACGGCAGCCTCAATTTCCGGATTTTGCGCCGCCCGTGCCACCGTCACTTCGCCCCGCTTCTTGCCATTCACCTGCACCGGCAGGGTCATGGTGTCTTCTACCAGCAAATCGCGCTCGATTTGCGGCCAACTGGCCTCTGAAACCAGGCCGTTCTGGCCCAGGGCGACCCAGCACTCCTCGGCCAGATGCGGCATCATCGGCGAAATCAGTTGAACAAGAATGACGGCGGCTTCATGGACGGCCCAGACCAGGTCTGGCGGCCGGGTTCCGCCCTGCCCGAGCACGTCGGCCAGCGCATTGGTGAATTCCCTGATATGGGCGAGGCAGACATTGAAATGCAGCCGTTCGATGCCGGTCGAGACCTTGTCCAGGGCGCCATGGGCCGCCTTGCGCAGCGCCAGCGCGTCGGCGCCAAAGGCGGCCGGGCGCGGCTGCGCTGCGGTTCCGGCCAGGCCGGCGGCTTCGTTGACCAGCCGCCAGACCCGCTGCACGAACCGCGCGGCGCCCTGCACCCGCTCGTCGCTCCAGATCACGTCGCGGTCGGGTGGCGAGTCCGACAGCATGAACCAGCGCGCGGTGTCGGCGCCGTAGGTGGCGATGATGTCGTCAGGATCGACGGTGTTGCGCTTCGACTTCGACATCTTCTCGATCGGGCCGATGGTCACTTCCTCGCCGGTCGCGGCGAGCGTGGCGCGGCGGCCATGGGCCTGCCGCTCTCGATCGCGACCTCCGCCGGCGTGGCGAAGCTGCCGTCGGCCTTCTTGTAGGTCTCGTGCACCACCATGCCCTGGGTGAACATGCCGGCGAACGGCTCTTCCATGCCGATATGCCCGGTCACCTTCATCGCGCGGACGAAGAAGCGGCTGTACAACAGATGCAGGATCGCGTGCTCGACGCCGCCGATATACTGGTCCACCGGCATCATGCGGTCGGCCACATCAGGCGTGGTCGGCGCGGCTTCGTTCCACGGATCGGTGAAGCGCGCGAAATACCACGACGAATCGACGAAGGTGTCCATGGTATCGGTTTCGCGCCGCGCCTTGCCGCCGCATTGCGGACAGGCGACGTGCTTCCAGGTCGGATGATGGTCGAGCGCGTTGCCCGGCTTGTCGAACGAGACATCCTCGGGCAGCACCACCGGCAGATCCTTGGCCGGCACCGGGACCACGCCGCAGGCCTCGCAGTGAATCACCGGGATCGGGCAGCCCCAGTAGCGCTGCCGTGAAATGCCCCAGTCGCGCAGCCGGAAATTCACCTTGCGCTCGCCGACCGGCATGTTGCCGCGCATGGCGGCTTCGAGTCGCCTGGCGACTTCTTCCTTGGCTTCCGCGATGGTCATGCCGTCGAGGAAGCGCGAATTGATCATGCGGCCATCGCCGTCATAGGCGGTGTCGGTGATGACGAACGATTTCGGGTCCTGGCCCTCGGGACAGACCACCGGCGTGTTGCCGAGGTCGTATTTGTTGACGAAGTCGAGGTCGCGCTGATCGTGCGCCGGACAGCCGAAAATGGCGCCGGTGCCGTAATCCATCAGCACGAAATTGGCGACGTAGACCGGCAGCTTCCAGTTGGGATCGAACGGATGCACCGCCCGGATGCCGGTGTCGAAACCGAGCTTTTCCGCCGTGTCGATGATTTCCTGGGCGGTGCCGTGGCGCTTGGTCTCGGCGATGAACCCGGCGAGCTTTGGATTCCTCAAAGCCGCCGCGGTGGCCAGCGGATGGTCCGCGGCGATCGCCATGAATTTGGCGCCGAACAGCGTGTCGTGGCGGGTGGTGAAAATCTTCAGCTCGGTTTCGCCCGACGGTGCCGTCGCCGCATCGAGTTCGAAGCGCACCAGCATACCCTCGGAACGGCCGATCCAGTTGCGCTGCATCAGCCGCACTTTGTCGGGCCAGCGGTCGAGACCGTCCAGCGCGTCGAGCAGTTCCTGCGAGTATTTCGTGATCTTGAAGACCCACTGATTCATCTCGCGCAGTTCGACCACAGCCCCGGAGCGCCAGCCGCGGCCGTCGATCACCTGCTCGTTGGCGAGCACGGTCATGTCGACCGGGTCCCAGTTCAGCTTGCGCTGCTCGCGCTCGGCGAGGCCGGCGCCGAGGAAATCAAGAAACATCTTCTGCTGATGCTTGTAGTAAGTCGGATCGCAGGTGGCGAACTCGCGTGACCAGTCGAGCGACAGCCCGATCGAGCGCAGTTGCTTCTTCATCGCCGCGATGTTGTCGTAGGTCCACGCCTTCGGCGCCACCTTGCGCTCGATGGCGGCATTCTCGGCCGGCAGTCCGAACGCGTCCCAGCCCATCGGATGCAGCACGTTGAAACCCCTGGCCCGCATGAAGCGCGCCAGCACGTCGCCGAGAGTGTAGTTGCGCACGTGCCCGATATGAATCCGCCCGGATGGATACGGGAACATCTCCAGCACGTAGTATTTCGGCCGCGGGTCTTCGTTGGACGAGGTGAAGATCCCCTGCTCGTCCCACACCTTCTGCCAGCGCGGTTCAGCGTCGCGGGCGTTGTAGCGTTCGTTGGTCATTGGATTTGCAGCTTTAAAGGGATTCGTGGCGGTCCGATGCAGACTTAGGCCACAAAAGCGGCAAAGGGGTCAACGGTTTAAGCGAGCAAGCGGCGGGGGCGAAAGAGCGGGTTTCAGCTCGCCAGCGACATCGCCCCGTCGCTCGCCCGGATCAGCGCGTGTTCGACCACGGCGTTGCGGCCGCGGTGCTTGGCGGCATAGAGAGCGGCGTCGGCGGCCTCGACCAGTTCGCGGGGCTCCTGGGCCTGGTTTGGCGCGCTGCAGGCAACCCCGACGCTGACGGTAATCTGCTGATGCGGGCTGGTGGCATGGGGGATGGCGAGAGCGGCCACCGCGGTGCGCACCATTTCGCCGACCTTGAGCGCCATCGCCGGGTTCAGGTTTGGCAGCAGCAGGCAGAACTCCTCGCCGCCATAGCGTGCGGCGAAGCCCATAGTGTCGTTGGCGATGCCGCTCAAGGTCTCGCCCAGCCGCGCCAGGCAGGCGTCGCCTTCGGGATGGCCGTAGGTATCGTTGAACAGCTTGAAATGATCGACGTCGATCATCAGCAAGGCTACTTCCTGGCGATCCTGCTGTGCCTTCAGCCATGCGAAATCGAGCCGGCTCTGGAAGCCGCGCCGGTTGGCGAGGCCAGACAACATATCCATCGACGCCATCACGGTGAGGCGGTCGTTGGTGGCGATCAGTTCGCGCTCGCGCTCCGAAAGCTTCGCCGCCATGGCGTTGAAGGCCCGGGCCAGGGGAATGAATTCTGCCGGCAGGCCGATCCGTGCGGCGCGGGCCGACCAGTCGCCGCGGCCGAAGCGTCGCGCGATCGACGCCAGCATGGTGATCGGCTGGATGATAATGCGTTCGGCCGCGACCAGCGCGCCCAGCAGCACGAACAGGCAGACAAACGCCAGCTGCAGATAGGCGGTGCGGATCTCGCGGTTGGTGGCTGCGGCGGCCTTGGCCTCGTCGATGCTGACGACCAGGTGCGTTCCGGTATCGCCGACCCGGGCAAAATTCATCTGGCGCCCGCCGCCATCGGCGGCGTTGACCGAAACCGTTCCGGTGCTGGCACCGGAAATCTGTTCGCGGGCGGTGATGGCCGACAGCAGTGACCGGTTTTCCAGCGGACGTCCGATCATGCTGGCCTGATCGGAAGGCGCGGCCAGCACCGTGCCGCCGCTGTCGACCAGAACCGCGGAGACGCCCGGCCGGCCGCCGAGATTGCCCATGATCTGGGACATCCAGTCGAGGTTGATGGACGCGACCATGATGGCATCGCCGCCGCTATCCACCGCCGATACCGGATAGGCCGCCATCACGGTCGGCCGCTTCAGAGCAGGGGTGAACAGATAGTCGCTCAGGACGAAGTCGTGGGTTTCGATGGCTTTCCGAAAATAGGCACGGTCGCTCAGGTCCAGCCCGACGAACTGCGGCGAGGTCGAGCACTGGATCTTGCCGTCGGTGCCGACCACCGACAGGCCTCGGATCCACGGCAGGTCGACCTGCAGGCTGTCGCGCATGATGGCGCAGCTGTTCCCGATCCTGGCGGCCGACGCATAAATGTAGGCAGCCGATTTCAGCACCGCCTGAATTGACGCGATGACTTCCCGTTGAGCTTCGGCGCTGTGCCTGGCAAGCTGCGCAAACTCGCTGGACATCAGCTCGACCTGCCTGGCACGGGTGGCCTCGAGCGAGCGGACCCGGTCCAGCATCAAAGGCCCGACCAGGATCAGCGCCAGCAGCACCAGCCGCGCGCGGATACCCAGCAGTCCCTTGAGCTTCGCTTTCTTGCGATTGACGCTGATGCGTGACATCGTTCATCCCTGCCCCGCATCATTACTAGGCACAACAGTTCAAAAAGCCTTTCCCCGAATCGCTAAAATCCAACAGAACTACGAAAGTTTACGCCTTGGTTGACAACACGCTCCCCGCCTCCGCCCCGGCGGTAACCGTCTCTTCACCAAGCGGTCTCGCCACCGTCGAGTCCGAAATTCGCCGCGCCTGCCGCGACGCCAGGCGCGAGCGCAATTCGGTAACCCTGATCGCGGT
This sequence comes from uncultured Alphaproteobacteria bacterium, assembly GCA_963710235.1. GTDB lineage: Bacteria > Pseudomonadota > Alphaproteobacteria > Rhizobiales > Xanthobacteraceae > Bradyrhizobium. Next base: position 1,018,068 of record CAVPZI010000002.1, on the reverse strand, counting down.
CTCCAAGACCTTCGACGCCGGCGTGATTACCCCGGTGATTGCCGCGGGCCAGCACGTATTCGGCGAAAACCGGGTGCAGGAAGCCAAATCGAAATGGCCGGAGTTGATGTCGGCGCATCCCGGCATCGCGCTGCACCTGATCGGACCGCTGCAGTCCAACAAGGCGCGCGAAGCGGTGGCGCTGTTCGACGCCGTTCATTCGGTGGACCGTCCGAGCATTTGCGAAGCGTTAGCCAGGGAAATCAACGCGCAGCAGCGCACGCCCGATCTGTTCGTCCAGCTCAACACCGGCGAGGAGCCGCAGAAAGCCGGTATCGCGCCCGGTGAGGCCGACGGCTTCATCGCCCGCTGCCGCGATCACTATGGCTTGAAGATTTGCGGATTGATGTGCATTCCGCCGGTCGACGAAGCGCCGGCGCCGCATTTTGCGTTGACCGCGAAGATCGCGGCCCGCAACGGACTGGAATTCCTGTCGATGGGCATGAGCGCCGATTTCGCCATCGCCATCCAGTTCGGCGCCACCCATGTGCGGGTTGGTTCGGCGATTTTCGGCAAGCGTTAAAATTTATTCGATCACGATCCGCGTCTGTGGTCCGATCCGCGCCAATAGCTGCAGCATCGCGGCCTTCGTCATGGCGACACAGCCCGCGGTCGGCGCGAAATTTGGCCGCGCCAGATGCAGAAACACTGCGCTGCCGCGGTCGGTGATGCGCGGCCGGGTGTTGTGATCGATTTCGACGATGAAGTCGTAGAGATGGTCCTGGCGTGACAGCCGGTCGCCGGCCTGGCCGCGCTCGAGCCGGACCGGCCGGTTGTAATGCCGGTCCGTGGGGTCCTCGCACCAGGCATCGTCAGGCGCGATGGCGCGAACCGGCAGAAACGAGCGCGGACGCGGATGGCGGTCGGCCCGCCACCACAGTTGCCGCGGACGGAAAGTACCGCGCGGCGTGCCGCCGTCCCCCTCGCGCTTGTTGGCCCTGATGCCGCCGCGACCAAGCGCCACCGGGATCGCCCGGTCGCCGGCCACAAGCCAGCCCCGGCGCCGGTCGCCGGGTTTACTGTTGATCCGGATCAGGGACAGCGGCCCATCACGCCGATTTAATTCATAAGTGGCTGATAAATCTAACTTTCTCATGCGAATCAAGGCTTGTTTGAGGGTTAGCGGAGGCAACTGCCCGCTGCCGCCCATTACAGGACATTCATCCAAAAGGCGCGCAATTGTGGGCTAGACTGAACCACGATTTGTGGAATCGGTAACGGCGCCCTATCTCAGGACGAACTGCAAGTTGAACACCCCGTGTTCGCGCCCGCTGCCCGAGAGGATTGTACGCAATGGCCAACGCCCGCAAGATCCTGATCGTGGATGACGATACCGATCTGCGCGATGCCCTGGTGGAGCAGCTGTCGCTGCACGAGGAATTCGAGGCCTCCGCCGTCGACACCGGCGCCAAGGGCGCCCACGCCGCCAAGGCGAATTCCCCCGATCTGGTGCTGATGGATGTCGGCCTGCCCGACACCGATGGCCGCGAAGTGGTGCGCAGCCTGCGCAAGGGCGGCTTCAAGGCGCCGATCATCATGCTCACCGGCCACGACACCGATTCGGACACCATTCTCGGCCTCGAATCCGGCGCCAATGATTATGTCGCCAAGCCATTTCGCTTCGCGGTGCTGCTGGCGCGGATTCGCGCCCAGCTGCGCCAGCACGAGGCCAGCGAGGACGCGGTGTTTACGGTGGGGCCGTACAGTTTCCGGCCCGGCTCCAAGATGCTGACCGGTGCCAACGCCAGGAAGGTGCGGCTGACCGAGAAGGAAACCGCGATCCTGCGCTTTCTCTACCGGGCCGGCCAGTTGCCGGTCTCGCGCGAGACCCTGCTGCAGGAGGTCTGGGGCTACAATTCCGGGGTGACCACCCATACCCTGGAAACCCACATCTATCGCCTGCGTCAGAAGATCGAGAAGGACGCCGCCAACCCCGAGATTCTGGTGACGGAAGCCGGTGGCTACAAGCTGGTCCCGTGATACGATTCGGCCACCGATTCGTACCGAACCCAGTTTTTTGCTAAAACCCAGTCCATTACGTTGGATCCAGGACGTCCTTTCCGGCGCTCCGTAACCGGTTCTGCATGTCGATCGAAGACGATGTTGCCCTGCTCGAGCGCGTCCCGACACTGCGCCTGTTGGGCAATGCGGCGTTGCGGGTGCTGGCGATCGGATCGGAGCAGCGCGAGTTCGAGCGCGGCGACCTCCTGTTCAGCGCCGGCGACGATGCGGATGCCGGTTTCGTGGTCCAGCGCGGCGCGTTCCGGATCAGCCTGGAAGATGGCAGCGGCCACGAAGTCGTCGCCAGCCCCGGCATCCTGATCGGCGAACTGGCGCTGGTGGTGGCGATGGAGCGGCCGTCGACGGCGCTGGCGCTGGAATATTCCACGGTGATCCGGATTCCGCGCAGTCTGTTCCAGCGCGTGCTCGACAGCGATCCCGCCGCGGCGCGCCGGCTGCGCGATGCCTTCGCCACCCGCGCCAGCCAGGTCGCCAGCGATATCCTGCTGGTCGGCGCCAAGCTCAGCGGCTAGCGCATGATCCGGAACAAGCATGCCCTCGGACTTGATCCGAGGGTGGGTACCGGTTTTCCGAAAAGATCATGCGCAAATAACAGGAGCGCTACAGCTCCAGCACCGTCGTCACCGGGACATGATCGGACGGGCGTTGCCAGCTCCGCGCATCCTTCGTGATGCGAAAGTCGCGCACGGTTTGCCGGAGCGCCGGCGAGACCCAGATGTGGTCGAGACGACGGCCGCGATCGGCGGCGGTCCAGTCCGCGGCACGGTAGCTCCACCAAGTGTAGACCTTTTCCGACATCGGGATGCGCTCGCGCGCGATGTCGATCCATCCGCCATGGTTTTGCACGGCGAGCAATTTCTCGCATTCGATCGGGGTGTGCGACACCACCTTGAGCAATTGCTTGTGCGACCACACGTCGTTTTCGTGCGGCGCGACGTTGAGATCGCCGACCAGGATGTGGCGCTCGTCGCCGCGCGGATGCAGCGGCTCGCAGTCGCGCATGCCGTCGAGGAACGACAGCTTGTGGCGGAATTTCACATTGAGTGCGGGATCCGGAATATCGCCGCCGGCCGGAACGTAGAAATTGTGCAACACCAGCGGCGCGGTCATCCCGGCCCCGGCGCCGAAGCTGACCGAGATGTGGCGTGAATCGAGGGTGTCGCAGAAGGTCCTGATGTCGGTGGTTTCGAACGGCAGCTTCGAGATCACCGCGACGCCGTGATAGCCCTTCTGCCCGTTCAGCGCGACATGCTCATAGCCGAGACGCCGCAGCCGCTTGCGCGGGAAGGCGTCGTCGGGGCACTTGGTTTCCTGCAGGCACAGCACGTCGGGCCGCACTGCCTTGAGGAATTTGGCGACGAGATCGATGCGCAGCCGCACCGAGTTGATGTTCCAGGTGGTCAGGGTGAAGGGCATCGAGTCCGGGATGGGCGAAAGGAAAGAGCGAACAGGGATTAGCGAAGAGCGAGTAGGGAATTTCTATTCGCTACTCCCTATTCGCTATTCGCCGTTTAAAGCGGGATGTTTTTAAGTTAGATCACAAAACCAACCCCGTCATTGCGAGCGAAGCGAAGCAATCCAGAAAGCAACAAGCAAGAACTGGATTGCTTCGTCGCAAGAGCTCCTCGCAATGACGGAGTTAGCTATCCCGATTCAGCTTAAAGCCAGGCGCTAATTGGCGGTGGGGTAGGAGGTGAAATCGATCTTGAACAAAGCAGGATCGAGTTTCTTGGTGGAATCCAGATTGTACACCGCAACCGTGGTGTCGTAGCCCTGCGGATCGGTCACCGTCCACTGCTTGAGCTGGTTGTCCTTGGCGCCGAGCATCAGCAACAGCCGGCTGGTGCCGATCAGCGTGTTCTTTTCCTCGATCGTGACGCTGATGAAGACGTCGTCCGCGGTGACGTTGACGACATTGGTGTCGCGCATCAGGTCGATGCGGTCCGACAGCAGATAGCGCAGCGGGGTTTGCGACAGCGGGTAGATGTCCTGGGTCGCGAGCTTGCGATCGCGCACCGCCAGCGTCGTCCCGTCGGCGATCATGTCGATCGGGCTCGGCGGGTCGTATTCGAATCGCACCTTGCCGGGCTTCTGGATGTAGAAATCGCCGGTCGCGCGGCTGCCGTCGGGGCCGACCTGGACGAAGTTTCCGACCAGGGTGCTCAGCGTCGACAGGTAGTTGCTCACCTTGGCCGCCTGCGCCTTCTGATTGGCGTCGAAGCTGGCAAACAGGTTGGCGGGAATATTGCGATGGGGATCCGGAATATACGGATCAGGCGGCTTGCTGGTCGATGCCGTGGTCAGCTGCGACCGTTCGGAAGCCGACATCTGGCTGTTGTCGCGCCCCTTCGGCGCCGGCTTCGGCAGCGGCACGGTCTGCGCCAGCGCGGGCGGAACCAGCAACGCGACGATCAGCGTCGCGGCGGCCAGCGATGCGCCGGTGGCGAGCCTTGCGCGCCGGAGCGGGAGCCGGCCAGCTATCGGATGGTTCGGATGTCCAGTCAATGATTCGTCCTGCCGGGCGGATGCGACACGTTTTACAAGGTTTTCAGTCAAAATAGGTACCGGTTTTCGGCGCCGATGGCGTCAAATTCCGCTTGTGCCTGCCGTCGTGCGCCGCCGGAACAGGCGCCGGTCCAATCGAACCCGCTGTCCCGACGCGCTAACCCCGGCCTGTGGCGATTTCGCGTCACCGCGCCGCAATTGTTCATTGGCCCGATCACGCTTTCTTTTTGGTTGAGCATGATCTTTTCGGAAAACCGGTTTCCACTTTTCCGGATCATGCTCTAGAAGCCGCTTTCTTCTTCCTCGACCAGGATTTCGCGCTTGCCGGCGTGGTTGGCCTGTCCGACGATGCCCTCGAGCTCCATGCGCTCCATCAGCGACGCGGCGCGGTTGTATCCGATCTGCAGCCGGCGCTGGATGTAGCTGGTGGAGGCCTTGCGGTCGCGTTTCACGATCGCCACGGCCTGGGTGAACAGGTCGCCGCCGCCGTCGCCGCCCATGCCGGTAGAGTCGAACACCGCGCCGTCCTCGTCGGTCGGCTCTTCCGCGGTGACCGCCTCGAGATATTCCGGGGCGCCCTGCGTCTTGAGATGGCGCACCACCTTCTCGACTTCCTCGTCGGAGACGAACGGCCCGTGGACGCGGCTGATGCGTCCGCCGCCGGCCATGTACAGCATGTCGCCCTGGCCAAGCAGCTGCTCGGCGCCCATTTCGCCCAGGATGGTCCGGCTGTCGATCTTCGAGGTCACCTGAAACGAGATGCGGGTCGGGAAGTTGGCCTTGATGGTACCGGTGATGACATCGACCGAGGGACGCTGGGTGGCGAGGATCACGTGCAGGCCGGCGGCGCGGGCCATTTGCGCCAGCCGCTGCACCGCGCCCTCGATGTCCTTGCCGGCGACCATCATCAGGTCGGCCATTTCGTCGACGATGATGACGATGTAGGGCAGCGGATCGAGGTCGAGCTTCTCCTCCTCGTAGATCGCCTTGCCGGTCTCCTTGTCGAAGCCGGTATGCACCGTGCGGGTCAGGTCCTCGCCCTTGGATCGGGCCTCCGACAGGCGCGCGTTGTAGCCGTCGATGTTGCGCACCCCGAGCTTGGACATCTTCTTGTAGCGCTCTTCCATCTCGCGGACGGCCCATTTGAGCGCCACCACGGCCTTCTTCGGGTCGGTCACCACAGGCGTCAAAAGGTGCGGGATGCCGTCATAGACCGACAGTTCGAGCATCTTCGGATCGACCATGATCAGCCGGCACTGGTCCGGCCGCAGCCGGTAGACGAGGCTGAGGATCATGGTGTTGATGGCGACCGACTTGCCCGAGCCGGTGGTGCCGGCGATCAGCATGTGCGGGGTGCGCGCCAGATCGATGATGATGGATTCGCCGCCGATGTTCTTGCCGAGGCAAAGCGGCAGCTTCGCCATCGATTCGTCCTTCACCGACAGCAGCTCGCGCAGATAAACCTTCTCGCGATGCGCATTTGGCAATTCGATGCCGATGGCGTTGCGGCCGGCGACCACCGCGACGCGCGCCGACAGCGCGCTCATCGAGCGCGCGATGTCGTCGGCAAGGCCGATGACGCGCGACGATTTGATGCCGGGCGCGGGCTCCAGTTCATACAGCGTCACCACCGGACCCGGATTGGCCTTGACGATCTCGCCGCGCACGCCGAAATCCTGCAGCACGCCTTCCAGCGCGCGCGAGTTGGCTTCCAGTTCTGATTTGCTCAGCGGCTGACGGTCCGATGCCTTCGGCGCGGTGAGCATGCCGACCGCCGGCAGTTCGAATTTGGCGGTGGATTTGCGCGCCGGCTGGCGCGGCGCGGCCTTCTTGCGTGGCGCCCGGGCGGCGGGCTCGTCGTCTTCGTCCTCGTCGAGGTCTTCTTCGTCCCCATCCTGGCCGCGCGGGGCCAGCGACGGACCGGCGCGACCGTCGAGGCTGGGCTCGCGGCGGTCGAACGACGCGGTGCGCGCCCCAGGCGCGCTCGAGACCAGCCAGCGGTAGGTCAGCGATATCAGGCGCAGCAACCGGGCCTTCGCGCTCATCAGCGCGTGAACCACAAAGCCCAGCGACACCGAGCCGTCATTCTCGTCTTCCTCGAACGGCGTATCGTCATCCTCGATAACCGCAACCTCGGGATCAGGCTCGCGCGATCCCAGCCCGCACGCGATCAGGAATGTGACGGTCATCGCCGCACCCAGAACGATGCCGAGCAGCAGGCGATAGATCAGGCCCGGCGGGCCGAACACCACCGCCGGCGCGCGGACCAGCGCATCGCCGACCACGCCGCCAAGCCCGGTCGGCAACGGCCAGGCGCCGCCATGGCTGAAGCAACTGGCGAAGCCGGCCGCGATCACGGTGCACAGGATCCAGCAGCCGATCCGCAACGCCTCACGGTCGAAATGGCGATGCATCAGCATGCGCCAGCCCCACACCGCCACCGGCAGGATCAGCATGATCGAGCCGAGGCCGAGAATCTGCATCAACAGATCGGCGCCGATGGCGCCGGTATAGCCCATGATGTTGCGGATCGCGCGCGAGGTGGCGTGACTGAGACTGGGATCCTGCACCGACCAGGTCATCAGTGCCGCCGCGGCGCCGCCTGCGAGCGCGATCAGGCCGAAGCCGGCCAGTTCGCGCAGCCGCCGCGCCAGCATCTCGCGGATCGCCGCCGGCAATTGTCCGACGATGGGAACGACGCGTTCGATCGCTGGCATGCGCCCGGGCCCCGCGACTAATCGAAAATCTGGACCAGCCGGTGCAACGCCTCGGCTGTGGTTTCACTGTCCTGCACCATGGCTACACGAATGTAGCCGGCGCCGGGATTGCTGCCGTCGGCTTGCTGGCGCGCCAGATAGCTTCCGGGCACCACGCGCACGCCGGCATCCTTGTAGAGTTTCACCGTCGCGGCTTCGTCGCCGCCGTGGCCGGAGACGTCGAGCCAGAGACAGAAGCCGCCAGCTGGGCGGCGGTAGCCGAACCGATTGCCGATGATCTGGTCGGCGAGGTCGAACTTGATCCGGTACAGCCGGCGGTTCTCCTCGACATGGGCCTCGTCGCCATAGGCGGCGACGGCCACCTGCTGCAGCGGCACCGGCACCTGGGGGGCGGCGACATTGCGCAGTTCGTGAAACATCGCCAGGAATTTGCGGTCGCCGGCGGCGAAACCGACCCGCATGCCGGGCAGGTTGGAGCGCTTCGACAGCGATTGAAACGCCACCACCCGGGCGAAATCAGATCCGGCCGCTTCCAGCATGCTGCCGGGTGCGTTCCGGGTATAGATTTCCGAATAGCACTCGTCGCTCAGGATCACGAAACCGAAGCGGTCGGCGAGATTTTTCAGACGGCTGAAATAATCGCGCGATGCCACCGCGCCCTGCGGATTGGCGGGCGAGGCAATGTAGATCGCGACGGTTCGCGCCAGCGTCGCCTCGTCGAGCGCGTCGAGGTCCGGCAGGAACCCGTTGGCCGGCGTGGTCGGCAGATACACCGCCTCGCAGCCGGCGGCCCGGGCGCCGGCGCCATAGGCGGGATAGAACGGATTGGGCATCAGGATCGCCGGCCGGCCTTTGCGCTGCGTGACAAAGCGCGCGGCGGTCAGGGCGGCGAAGAACAGACCCTCGCGGCTGCCATTCAGTACCAGGACTTCGCTTTCGGGATCGACGGCGCGGGGCAGGCTGAATCGCGTGCCGAGCCACGCCGCGGCGGAGCGGCGGAACGGCTCGATGCCCTTGGCAATGGGATAGCGGCCGAAATCGGCGATGTGTTGGGCCAGCACCGGGCCGACAAAGCCGGGCACCGGGTGCTGCGGTTCGCCGAGCGACAGCGTGATCAGCGGCTTACCCGGCTGGTAGGGCGCCAGCAGCTCGGTCAGCCGCGCAAAAGGCGAGCGCTCACTGTCCTGACCGGCCGGTGTCTGGCTGCCAGCGTCCCGGGCCGCGCCACTTGATGCGGTCATTGCCATTGTTGAAGCGCCAGCACTTTCGCAAGCGGTCGCGCCCAACCGTTGGGGATCGACCGGAAAACACAACCCACCATAGATACGGCGAGGTTAAGACGCGATTAACCATCGAGCGAACGCGGCATCAAGTCCGGGTTCCGGGCCCGGGTGGTGACGCGGCGCGGTGTTCGATGGACCGTTTCACCCGCTGCAAGAACCGCCGCCGGATCAAGCTGCTGGCAAGGCGGATGACAAGCCAATACGGCGTGAACAGCAGCCGCGACCGGCGGTCGGGGCAATAGACCCGGGTCTCGGTGACGAGGCGGGTCCGATCGCCGTGCGGTTCGGCGCGAAAACCGATCACCAGTTTGGCGGTGCCAGGCTCAGCGAAGGCGGTGAACGCGGCGGCGTCGGGCAGCGGCACCAGGCCGTAATCCAGCCGCCAGAACCGGCCGACCAGGCCGGCAGCCATTTCCTGATCGCCGTCCCGGTCCAACGGAATGAAATCGCGCATGCCGAACGTGGCCTCGCGCGATGTTCCGGCGAAACCAAGTTTCGCCAGCCAGCGCCCCGGCAGTTCCCGCAGCACTGTCATGCCGCGGGACACGCGGTCCGCCGCCGGATCATAGGCCTGCACTGCGTCCAGCACCGTGCCGGCAGCGCCGTCCACCACGATGCTGTGCCGCTCCGCGAATTGGTAGACCGGCAGATATCTGTCGAGCAGCGACATCGCTCCCCTCAGCCTCTTCGAGGACGCCAGTGTAACCCGGATTGCGGTGGGTTTGGCTTCGTGCGTGCGCGACACGTTGGCCGTCCGGAAGTCAAAAAAGAAAGGGGCCCCAGCTTGCGCTGGAGCCCCTCAACGGTCGGGGCATTGCCGGGTATGTGCCCGAACCGGAGTTTTGGGCGCGACCCTGTCGGATCGCGCCCCGGGAGAGACCTTACATATTGTAGGCGCGTTCGCCGTGATCGGTGATGTCGAGGCCTTCGCGTTCCGCCTCGACGGTGGGGCGAAGACCGATGATCACGTCGACGACCTTGTAGAGGATCGCCGAACCGACGCCGGACCAGACCAGGGTCGCGCAGACGGCCCAGAGTTGTGAGGTCATCTGGCCGACCAGGTCGTAGGTGCCGGCGTTGTTGCCGGTGATGTTGGTGTAGTCGGTGATGCCGACGCCACCGAGCGCGGGGTTGACCAGAATGCCGGTGCCGAGCGCACCGATGATTCCGCCGATGCAGTGGACGCCGAACACGTCGAGCGCGTCGTCATAGCCGAGCGAATTCTTCACCGTGGTGACGAAGAACAGGCAGACCGGCGAGACCACGAAGCCCAGGCACAGGGCGCCGATCGGACCGGCAAAACCGGACGCCGGCGTCACCGCGACCAGACCCGCCACCGCGCCGGAGCAGATGCCCAGTAGCGACGGCTTGCCCTTGAACATCCATTCGACCAAGAGCCAGGACAGCGATGCGCCGGCGGTCGCCACCATAGTGTTGACGAAGGCCAGCGCCGTGGTGCCGTTGGCTTCGAGGTTGGAACCGGCGTTGAAGCCGAACCAGCCGACCCAGAGCAGGGAAGCGCCGATCATGGTCATGGTCAGCGAGTGGGGAGGCATCAGGTCCTTGCCGTAGCCGACGCGCTTGCCGATGATGAGCGCGCCCACCAGACCGGCAATGCCGGCGTTGATGTGCACGACCGTTCCGCCGGCGAAGTCGAGGGCGCCCTTGCCCGCGAGCCAGCCGACCGCGTTGGTGACTTCGTCGAGCTTGGTCTGCGCGGCCGTCTTCGCCGCGGCGTCGGTCGCGGCAGCGAGCGCCTTGGCGGCGGCTGCGACGTCATCGGGTGCGGCGACGTACCAGACCCAATGCGCGATCGGGAAGTAGACGAAGGTCACCCAGAGCAGGATGAAGAGAAAGCACGCCGAGAACTTGATGCGCTCGGCGAAGGCGCCGACGATCAGGGCCGGCGTGATCATCGCGAACGTCATCTGGAACACGAAGTACGACAGTTCGGGGATCACGACGCCGTTGGAGAATGTCGCGGCGGTCGAATTGGCGTCGACGCCATGAAGGAAGGCTTTGCCGAAACCACCGATGTAAGGCGTCATGCTGCCGCCATCGCCGAAGGCCAGCGAATAGCCGTACAGGGTCCAGACCACGCCGACGAGGGCGACGATGGTGAACACCTGGGTCAGCACCGACGCCATGTTCTTGGTGCGCACCAGACCGCCATAAAACAGGGCGAGGCCGGGTATCGACATCATCAGAACCAGCGCGCTGGAGACCAGCATCCAGGCGGTGTCGCCCTTGTTGGGCACGAGGGCCGGCGCCGCGGCGGTCGCGGTGTCCGTTGCCGGAGCCGCAGTCTGGGCCAGCGCTGCGTCGGCGAACCCTGCGACGCAAAGCAGGCCGAGTGCAAGTACTGCCAATCCCGCGCGGGTTGGACGTTCGAACGTCATTTGTTTGACTCCTGATTGATTGAAGAAGGTGAGCGCGAAATCAGAGTGCCGCGGCATCGGCCTCGCCGGTGCGGATGCGAACCGCATGGTCGAGGTTGATGACGAAGATCTTGCCGTCGCCGATCTGGCCGGTCTTTGCTGCGGCCGTGATGGCTTCGATGGTCTTGTCGACCTGGTCCGAGGCGACAGCGACCTCGATCTTGATCTTGGGCAGGAAGCTCACCGCGTATTCAGCACCGCGATAAATTTCCGTATGGCCTTTCTGGCGGCCGTATCCCTTGACTTCCGTCACCGTCAAACCATGAACGCCAATGGCGGTCAGGGCATCACGGACTTCTTCGAGCTTGAATGGCTTGATGATCGCCATAACAATTTTCATGGGTCCTATCCCCGCTTGGCCCGGCCCCACTTGACCGGGCGATCTCGACTGAGGTTCACCACGCGGAGAAGTTCACTACGCGGGCACAGCCAGCGCGTTAGAATCAAATGCCGTGCCAGATCGGCGGTTTTCCTTAACAATCGACAAATCCGCACCTTTTCGGGGTTTGTCCGGTTCCATGCTACCTGCGCTATTCGGTCGCGCTCAAAGTCTAGTCAGGCCTGCTCAAAACGCGGGCACGTCAGGCTCCGGACATATTCGTGCTTAGCGGACGGGCAGCCGAAGGGTATTCAGATGCCCCCAATTGGCGGATTTACTGCAGGGCCTCGCCGTGCTGCGTAATGTCGAGGCCTTCCAGCTCGTGTTCGCGCGATACGCGCAACGGCACGAAGACCCCAACCAGCTTGAGCAAGACGAAAGTGACGCCGGTCGACCAGACCAGGGTGACCGCCACGCCGTAGAGCTGGATCAGCAACTGCTGGGGGTTGCCTTCGACGAGCCCCGGGGTGCCGCCGATCGCCGCGGTGGCGAACACCCCGGCGAGCAGGGTTCCGGTCAGTCCACCGATGCCGTGGACGCCGAACACGTCCAGCGAATCGTCGTAATCGAAGCGATGCTTCAGCCTGGTGCAGGCCCAGAAGCAGACCAGACCCGCGGTTATCCCGATGACGATGCCGTGCCAGGGCGCGACGAAGCCGGACGCCGGCGTGATGGTGCCGAGGCCGGCGACCGCGCCGGAGATCATGCCCAGCACGCTCGGCTTGCGCCGCGTCATCCATTCTACCGCGCCCCAGGTCAGCGCGCCGGCACAGGCGGCGAGATGGGTGGCGATGATGGCCATCACCGCGCGCGAGTTGGCGCCGAGCGCCGAGCCGCCATTGAAGCCGAACCAGCCGACCCACAACAGGCCGGTGCCGACCACCGCCAGCGACAGATCGAACGGCGACAGGTTTTCGGTGCCGTAGCCATGGCGGCGTCCCATCACCTTTGCCGCCACCAGGCCGCCGACCCCGGCGCTGAGATGCACCACGAGGCCGCCGGCGAAATCCAGCACGCCCATGGCGGCGAGAAAGCCGCCGCCCCAGATCCAGTGCGCAAGCGGAACGTAGACGAAGACAAACCAGCCGATGGAAAACAACAGATAGGCCGAGAACCGCATGCGATCGGCCACAGCGCCGGCGACCAGCGCGACGGTGATGATCGCGAACGTCATCTGATAGAGCATGAACAACGCTTCCGGAATCGTTTTGGCGGCGGGATTGGTGCTTTCCATGGTCATCCCGGAGAGAAACCAGCGATCGAGCGAGCCGATCCACGGGCCGTCGCCGACGAAAGCCAGCGAATAGCCGAAAGCCACCCACAGGATCGAGATGACGCACACCGCCGCGAGAGACTGCGCCATGGTCGCCAGCACGTTCTTCTTGCGCACCATGCCCGAGTAGAACAGGGCGAGGCCCGGGACCGTCATCATCAGCACCAGCGCGGTGGCGACGATCATCCAGGCGGTATCGGCCGGACTGATGGTGGAGGATTGCGCGAACGCCGGCGTCGCGCGCAACGCAAAAATCGTTGCAACAAGGATAGCCCCCGCAGCGCTGGCTGCGTGACGTAGCAGTGCCATGGTGTTTCCCCGGGCCTGTTGGATTCGTGCCCTGCTTCGATGCAGCGCAGCGTTTGTTATGTGGAAGCTTCAGTCAGCCGCATGATGGGTCGGAAAACCGCCGTCCCCCCCATCGATCATGCCTACAGCGCGTCGCTGTCGGTCTCGCCGGTGCGGATACGCAGCGCGTGGTCGATCGGCGTCACGAAAATCTTGCCGTCGCCGATCTGGCCGGTGCGGGCGCTGGAGGTGATGACCTCGACCGCCTTGGCGGCGAGATCCGAGGCCACCGCGATCTCGATCCGCAGCTTGGGCAGGAAATTCACGATATATTCGGCGCCGCGATAGATTTCGGTATGGCCCTTTTGCCGGCCATAGCCCTTCACCTCGGTTACGGTCATGCCGTGCACGCCGATGGCGGTCAGCGCCTGGCGAACCTCGTCAAGCTTGAAGGGTTTGATGATCGCTACGACGAGTTTCATGATGGTCGTTCACTCCCTGGACTGACACTGGCCCCGCGTCGGCGCGCGCCACCGTTCCGAATCTGACATTTTTTTCGGCAAATAGGCAAAAAAATTGGCATCGGCGTCGAAAACGATTGCCGTGCGGTCATACCGCTCGGTAGCATCGGGAAATCAAAGGGGCCCGGCCGGTGGTGCGGGCCGATTGCAAGGCCGCGAACCTGATTTGTCCTGTCGACAAAGCAGCATCGCGGCGCAAGGGGGGCGATATGTCGGACCGATCCTGGTTTGTTGCGTCCGGGGGCAAGCAGGAAGGCCCGTATGCCGAAACTCAATTTCGCGACCTGATCGGCCAGGGCAGGGTTACGCCTGACACGCTGATCTGGAGCGAGGGGATGTCGGACTGGCAACGGGCCGGCGACATTCCCGGCCTGTTTTCAGGCGCATCGCGGCCGCCGGCGTTTCCGCAGTCGGGACCGCCGCAAGCCAGGGGCAGCTTCGCTGCCGGCGGGACGCTGTCCGTCGACTTCGGCATTTGGGAGTTTACCTGGCGGACCCTGGTGCTCGTCATCGGATGTCTGTTCCTGATCCCGGGCCCGTGGGTCATCGCCATGTATTGCCGGTGGATGACAACCTGCGTGCATGTGCCCGGCCGGCCCAATCTGAGCTTCACCGGGCCGACGATGACCCTGGTGATCTGGTACTTCGGGATGGTTGTTATCCTGATCGTTCTGGCCGTGATCGGTAGCCTGATCGAATCTTCCGTCGTCAACGGCGTGTCGTTTCTTGTCTACATCGTGTTCAACTGGCTGTTTCTCAGGTGGTTCGTTGCAAACCTTGCTTCGGATGGCCAGCCGCTTGGATTGACATTCTCGGGCTCCTACCTGGCTTATGTCGGCTGGAATATTCTGGATTCCATTTCCTTCATTACCATCATTGGCTGGGCGTGGGTCTTCACCGCCCAGGGACGGTGGATGTGTCGTAACATCGAGGGCACACGACGCGCGGTGGTCTACAACGCAACCGGGCTGCAGGTTTTGTGGCGTTCGATCGTCACCGGGATCGTCTGCAGCTTGATTATTCCGATTCCGTGGATGGTGCGCTGGCTCACCCGCTGGCATGCGTCGCAAGTCGTGCTGGCTGAAAGAACCAACTAGCGTTGCCACAATCCGAGGCCGGATTGCCCTTCGCGACGAACGAATCCGTTCGTCATGGGTCGCGCGTTACGGCTTGGGCTTTTCCCGGCGTTCGCGGATCGAGCCTTCCTGGGCCACGGAAGCCACCAGGGTGCCGTCCTGCTTGAAGATCAGGCCGCGGGTGAGGCCGCGGCCGCCCTGGGCGCTCGGCGAATCCTGGCTGTACAGCAGCCATTCGTCGGCGCGGAACGGGCGGTGAAACCACATCGCATGATCGAGGCTGGCGGGCATGAGGCGGCGGTCGAACAGGGTGCGTCCGTAGCGCGCCATCGCCGCGTCGAGCAATGAGAAATCCGAGGCATAGGCCAGCGCGCACATGTGCAAGGCCGGGTCGTCCGGCAGCCTGGCGGCGGTGCGGATCCAGACGTGGATGCGTCCGTCCTCGATCTTCTTGCCGAAATAACGGTCGAGTTCGACCGGACGCAGCTCGATCGGCCGGTCGGATTCGTAGTAGCGCTTGATGAATTCCGGCATCTCCTTGAACAGCGGCTGCTTGGCCACTTCCTCGGCGGTCAGTTTCTCCGGCAGTGGCACATCCGGCATCTTGTCCTGATGGTTGAAGGCGTCCGGCTCCTCGACGTGAAACGACACCATGACCGAGAAGATCGCGTGGCCGTGCTGGATCGCGGTGACGCGGCGGGTCGAATAGCTCTTGCCGTCGCGCAGCCGCTCCACCTCATAAATGATCGGAATCTGCGGATCGCCGGGCAGGATGAAATAGCAATGCAGCGAGTGCGGCATCCGGCCCTCGACGGTGCGGCACGCCGCCACCATAGCCTGTCCGATCACCTGGCCGCCGAACACCCGCTGCCAGCTCGTCTTCGGGCTGCGGCCGCGGAACATGTTGACCTCGATCGGCTCGATATCGAGGATTGAAATCAGGTCGATCACGCCTTTGGACATGGCACTGTTCCGTCACACGGCCGTTAACGATCATCCCCGCGGATTCCGCAGCCGGCCCTTGTTTCCCCTTCCTGTTTCGCCCAGCTATAACCGGGTGGCAAGGGTGAGCAGGGTGTGAGCAGGTCTGGCATGACGATACAACAGCCAAGCATTGTCATCGGCGGCGGGGCGTTTGCGGGTCTGGCGCTGGCGCTGGCGCTGCGCCAGGGCCTAGGCAGCGAGATTCCCATTGTGGTAGCCGATCCAGCGCTTGCGGTGCGGCCGAGCCGCGATCCGCGCGCCACCGCCATCGTCGCCGCCTGCCGCCGCCTGTTCGACGCCATCGGGGTCTGGGATGCGGTGGCCGCCGACACGCAGCCGATCCTCGACATGGTGGTCACCGATTCGAAACTGGAAGATGCCACCCGTCCCGTCTTCCTGACCTTTGCCGGCCACGTCGAGCCGGGCGAACCGTTCGCCCACATGGTCGAGAACCGTCATCTGATTGACGCATTGGTAAAGCGCGCCGCAGCCGAAAACATCGACCTGCGCAGTGCCGCGGTGACCGAGTTCGATTCCCGCCCCGATGGTGTCGGCGTGACGCTCAGCGACGGTAGTCACATCGAGGCGAGCCTGCTGGTGGCCGCCGACGGCGCCCGCTCGAAACTGCGCGAGCGCGCCGGCATCGCCACCCATGGCTGGGATTACGATCAATCGGGTATCGTCGTCACCGTCGGCCACGAACGCGACCACCAGGGCCGCGCCGAGGAACACTTCTTACCGGCCGGTCCGTTTGCCATCCTGCCGCTCAAGGGGCTTCGCTCGTCGCTGGTGTGGACCGAAAATCGCGCCGAGGCCGCCCGCATCACAGCGCTCGACGAAAATGAATTTCATGCCGAGCTCGAGCAGCGCTTCGGCCTCAAGCTTGGCGAGATCAAAGCGCTGGACAAGCCGCGGGCGTTTCCGCTCGGCTATTTCGTGGCGCGCTCGTTCATTGGCGAGCGGCTGGCGCTGGTCGGCGATGCCGCGCATGTGATTCACCCGATCGCGGGACAGGGTCTCAACATGGGGCTGAAGGACGTCGCGGCGCTGGCGGAAACCATCGTCGACGCGGCGCGGCTCGGCATGGATCCGGGACAGGCCGATGTGCTGGAGCGCTACCAGCGCTGGCGCCGCTTCGACACCATGGCGATGGGGCTGGCCACCAACTCGCTCAATCTGTTGTTCTCGAACGAATCGACGCTGCTGCGCAGCGTCCGCGATATCGGCCTTGGCCTGGTCGATCGCCTGCCGCCGCTGAAAAACGTCTTCATCCGCCAGGCCGCGGGCCTCAATGGCGAAGTGCCGCGGCTGCTGCGCGGCGAAGCGTTGTAACGATCGCGCAAACCGAGATCTATCTTCGAATTATTGGATTTCCAGAAATTGGGTAAGGGACCCACTCGTCAGGATCGATGTGCCCGAGCCGACGCAAACGTCTCGGCCCTCCGCCCTGCAACTCGCCTTGCGGATACACTAGGTCCCAAAGCTCCTCTGTATCCTTGTGGCGATAGAGAATCGCCCAATTTCCCTTCTTCAACTCAAACAGTTCGGTTTGAAGTAGCGTATCAATCGTTTTGGCGTCGCCTTCGGCCGCGATCCTGCCGTCGATAAGAACCCATTCATCGTTCAATTCGGTGAGGAACTGCATGCGGTCAGCCATCCGAATTTAGGATGATACACAGCGAGTTCTACTCGATCTTCCTGGCCTCTTCCGGCAACATGATCGGGATGCCGTCGCGGATCGGATAGGCCAGCTTGGCGGACCGCGAGATCAGCTCCTGCCGGGCAGTGTCGAATTCAAGTGGTCCCTTGGTCAGCGGACAGACCAGAATTTCCAGCAGCTTTGGATCGACGGTGGCCTCGGGGCGGTCCGGTAGCGGGGTCGTCATGCGGGGTCTCCGGCGCAGGGTTTCGGCTTTGTGTTGCTGTAACCGGCGCGCGGCGCCGGTTCAACCGGGATCGACCGTGTCACTGCGCGCATTCGAAACTCGATGCCTGTTTGGCATCGCCCGCCTTGTAGTGCGGCCATGCCGGCCACGGGCACAACGGCAGTGCGCGGTCGGTCTTGATCGGCAGCGCCGCCTGCTGTTCCACCACGACCAGGTCGGCCGGGGCGCGGCCACTCTCGACCCAATCGACCAGAACCGACAGCATGTCGACGTTGGAAGGCGCGCCGCTGCCGACGTGATCGACGCCGGGCGCGGTATAGAGCCGCATGAACTCGGCCACGCTGGCTTCGCCGAGCCGCTGCTGGACCTGTTGAAAATAGCCGATCCCCGCATAGGGGCTTTGCGCGTAGTCCGACAGATGTTCCAGCATGATCAGCTTGCCGCCATGGGCCTTGAAGGTGCCGAGGTCCGGATTGGTCGAATCCATCAACTGCGAGACCTCCATGACCCGCGCCTTGAAATCTTCCGGGCGATAGTTGCGGACGTCGAATTTCGCATCCCTGGCATAGATATGCTGGATCGCGCCACTGCCGAACACCCAGGCAATGCCGTTGTTGGGCAGCGGCGGCATGGCGGGCGGCGCCGAGCCCAGCCACCAGGCGCTCCATCCGCCGGTCGGCCCGTACGATGGCGTCCCCTCGCCGGAGACGCCCCATCCGGGATATTCGGTGACGCCGTTGGCGAGCGGAAACGAGAAGCGATAGGTGGTGTGCAGCGTGTTGACAGCGTTGACCTGGGCGTCGCCGAGACATTGATCGCCGCCGGCACCCGGCGCGCACAACAGCGTCTTCGGATCGAAGCGGGCCTTGCAGCCGACCGCATCCTCGACGAGGCCATCGGCGCTGCCGTCCTTCGCGTCGCACGCCGCCAGTACCGCCTCGTGAACCAGTTTGACCTGCGCCGGGCGCAGCCAGCCTTCGCCCATGGTGGCGAGGCCGGCACGGGTACCGGCATGTTGCAGGCCGGTCCAGTTGATGACCGGCACGCGGGCGAAGATGCCGTCGAAATCGTTCGGATAGCGCTGCGCCATGGTCAGCGCTTCGCGGCCGCCTTCCGAGCTGCCCATGAAGTACATCTTGTCGGGCTTTAAGCCATAGGCGCGTTCGATCAGGGCGACCGCGGTGTCGCGCACCTTCTTGTAGGAGGCGTGGGCGAAATTGACAAAGGCCTCGTCGTTGGCGGCGAACGCTTGCGGCGCTTCGCCCGGCTTCTGTTCATGGCCGGAATCGGTGCCATAGGTGACAAAACCCCGCGCCAGCGGCGAGGGACCGTCGAACGGTGCTGCCGGCGGCAGGCCGATGCCGGTGATCAGCACGCCGTTGAAACCGCCGCCGCCATATTGCAGCGAGCGTCCGTTCCACTGCAGCGGCAGGTTCACCTCGAAGCGGATCGGCGGCGCCTTCGGATCGGTGGGGTCGATATGGCCGAGCACGCGGCAGAACTTTGGCGTCGCCGGCGTGACGCGGCCGGCCGGCGTCGCGCCCTTGTCGGCGACCGCGAGCGGCGTGGCCTCGACCATCGCGGCGCTATCGATGCGGGTCGCGCCGGTGCCGGCGCCGGCAAGCGCGCCGCATGCGGCGGCGGGATCGGTGCCGAGGCCGCGCTCAGCCGCCGCGGCCGGGGTCGCGGACAACGTAGCGGCGGCACAGCAGGCACCCGCGATCGCGATGAGGCTTCTCATCATGGTCTCCTCCCGATGGTGTTTTTGTGATTGTTGGGAGAGCCGGAGCACCGGGTCAAGCCCGGCGATGGCGCGGCCTGCGAATTATCACTGCAGCGGCGGGTCGCCGCTGGTGCGTTTCTTGGCGAGATCCATCTCGGTGACCGCGATCAGGATTTCGGCGCGGGTCTTGAGGTCGGGCGCTTCCAGCATGGCCTGCTTTTCCGGCGGGCCGTACGGCGACATCATGGCGAGAGCGTTCACCAGCGCCTCGTTGGGTGCGGACTCGACGCCCTCCCAGTCGACCTTGAGATTGTTGGCCTTGAGGAAATCCCGCAGCACCTCGATCAGCGCTTCGCGATCCACCGCCTCCTCGCCCTTGCGTGCGGTGAAATCGTCGATGTAGGGGAAGTAATCCACCCTGCATTGCCGGTATGGGGTCAGCACGGTGACTTCTTCCTTGATCCGGAAGCGCGCGATGCCGGTCAGCTCCAGGATGTAACGGCCGTCGCCGGCTTCCGCGAGCTGGGTGATGCGGCCGACGCAGCCGACCCGGAACAGCGCCGGCTTGTCCTCGCTGGAAGAGTGGGCCACGTCAGGCTGGATCATCCCGATCAGGCGGTGGCCGTCGCGCAGCGAATCGTCGACCATCGCCAGGTAACGCTGCTCGAAAATATTCAGCGGCATCTGTCCGCGCGGCAGCAGCAGCGCGCCGGGCAGCGGAAATACCGGGATCACCTCGGGAAGGTCGCTGGGCCCGCGATAGTCGGCATTGATCGGCATGGCCAGTTCCGGTGCTGCACGAAAGCAAACTTCGGGTTTTTCTTATTTGAGTATGATCGTTCCGGAAAACCGGTTTCCGGTTGTCCGTATCATGCGTTAGGCGAACAGGATCGTCGACAGCCGCTTCCGCCCTTCGACCGTGGCCTCGTCGGTCGGCCCCCATGCTTCGAAGAACTGCACCAGCTGCTTGCGGGCGCCGTCGTCATTCCATTTGCGGTCGCGCTTGACGATTTCGAGCAGCCGGTTGGTCGCCTCGGCGCGGTCGCCACCGGCGTTCAGCGCGATGGCAAGATCGAAGCGGGCCTGGTGGTCGAGCGGGTCGGCGGCCACCTTCGCTTCGAGCTCGGCAACCGGTCCGAGCGACTGCGCCTGCTCGGCAAGATCGATGATGGTCTGCACCGCCTTGACCGCGGCTTCGCCGCGCTTGGCCTCGGGCACCTGCGCCAGGGTCTGCCTGGCCTGGTCGATGGCGCCGGTTTCCATGTAGCAGCGCGCCAGCCCGGCCAGGGCCGCAACGTTGGTGGGCTCCACGCTGAGCACTTCGGCATAGATCGAGGCGGCGCCGGCGGGATCGCCCTCGGCCAGCACCGTCTCGGCCTCTTTCAGGATTTCCGCAATATTGGGCTCGCCGGCGCCCGGCATGCCCGCGGTCAGCTTGTCGATGAAGGCCGAGACCTGGCTCTCCGGCACCGCGCCCATGAAGCCGTCGGCCGGCTGGCCGTTGACAAAGGCGATCACCGCCGGGATCGACTGGATGCCCATCTGGCCGGGGATGGCCGGATGCTCGTCGATGTTCATCTTGACCAGCTTGACCTTGCCCTTGGCGCCCCGCACCACCTTCTCGAGGATCGGGGTGAGCTGGCGGCACGGCCCGCACCACGGCGCCCAGAAGTCAATCAGCACCGGCTGGCGCTTGGATTCCTCGATGACGTCCTTCACGAAGGTCTGGGTCGTGGTCTCCTTGATGAGATCCGGCGCCGCCTGCGGGGTTGGTCCGCCGCCCTGTTCCAGTATCGTCACGTGTGCCTCGCCTGATGTCCCGATTATCCCAACATAATGCCGATTCTCGCCCGGCCCGGCCCCCTAAATGGCGGTCGCGGCGCCAATTTGCAATCCGGCGGAACCGGCGCGGCGGCCTGTCCCGCCGCATTTCCGGCACTTTTCGCCAACTCGCCCGATTTCGGCGCCGTTTCCGCCGATCCGGGCGCAAAGTGCAAGGGATGGCAGGCCCACTGTTGCATTCGCGGGCCGCATTTGGCATAGCTCTGCCCGCTGCCGGCGAGGAATCGCCGCCGGTTCTAACGGATGCGGGTGTAGCTCAGTGGTAGAGCACGACCTTGCCAAGGTCGGGGTCGAGGGTTCGAATCCCTTCGCCCGCTCCAATTTTCTTTCTGCATAACAGCCACTTCACTCAAGCAAACGATCGCTTGAGGGAAGCGGGCTGTGCAGCGTGGTCCACCCGTGGTCCACCGTTCTCCGTATTGATAGGCCGATCGCTCACCACCGCTCGCCGTCAGGCTGATCGATTCGGGGCTTCGTGACGTGACCATTGTGGAGCAGCCAATGTGCTCCGCCTCGGCGCCGCAGCCATGGCTTAAGCATTTCAGACGATCGGACCGCGGGGCGGCCACCGAGACCACCCCCCGGCGTCCCCCGGCGCTGGCGTGCGCGAGCCGCGAATCCGGCTTCCCTAAATTTTCTATTTTTCGGAATGGCCCGATCCCGTTAGGCGCTTGACGCGGCGCTCCGGCTGAACTCGTGTAGCAGGATTGAATTTTGAAAATCATTTTCCGCGCGGCTCCTCAGTGGACCATTTCACAATCGTCCGGAGCGAATGGCCGTTGTTTGCGGCGGCCTGGCGGGACGGTGCGCAGCACTCGCGGGCCATCATCAACCGAAAGCGCGTTATCCAAGGCTAAGGCCACTGATGATGTTGGTTCACTACAGGCGACGCTGGCCCGCTTGCCCTCAGCCTTCGGTTGCGATTGGATGCGGTGGGCAGAAGGGCACTCAGCTAAGGCCTCAATTGATTGGCACGGCTTCCACTCGCCGCGACGATTGCGAGCGGCTGCGTCCTTGGAACCCGTAGTTCTGTAGAGCGAGGGTCGGGCGGAAATTTCTTCCTACCGATCAAGCCTTTAATTGAGGATATTGCTATGAAAACGATCCTTACGACCGCGGCCATCTTGATGGCGGCCACTGCCGCGGGGTCCGCTGCCGACCTGGCCCCGGCGCCTTACGCAGCTTCCGCTCCGGTCTGGAGTTGGACTGGATTCTATATCGGCGCTCACGCCGGAGCGGGTTGGGGGACCACCGAATCGACGCTCGATACTTACCCGGGGATCGTCGGCATTATTGGTCTCCCCCTCGCGCAAAACAGCCGGAGCGGTTTTCTCGGCGGCGGGCAGCTTGGGTATGATTTCCAGTCCGGCTGGGCGGTCCTCGGTGTCCAAGCCGATCTCGCTGGACTTGATGTCAAGGGAACGACGCTGTGTCTGGACGTATTTTCGTGCACGGCGAAGAGCCACTGGCTCGCCACGGCGACGGGTCGCATCGGCGGTGTCGTTTCAGATAGATCGTTGGTTTACATCAAAGGCGGTGGTGCTTGGCTGAATACGACCCATTCCGTCAACGTCCCACCTATTACAGCGCTTGGCGGCGGGTTGAACGGATTTAGCGGTGTGAGTACCGACAGCACCACCGCCGGCTGGCTACTTGGCTTCGGTGCCGAATATGCCTTCAGCCCGAACTGGCGTGGTTTCATCGAATACGACTATCTGGATTTCGGCAGCAAAAGCATCGCATTCAACTTGCCGATGGCTGAACCCGTCCCAGGGACCGCCAGGTTGGGTGTTCAGAACAAGCTGTCAGTGGCGAAGGTTGGCGTGAACTACAAGTTCAACTGGGGTGCGCCGGTTGTCGCAAGGTACTGAGGTCGTCCCTTCCTGAGCCTCTCGACAGATCACTTGAGACATATTCAATTGTGCCGGTTTCATCTGAAATCCTACAGCCCGAGAGGCCGTTTTGCCTGTCGCGTTTTGTCGTGTTCCGGCCAGTGTTGGCCGTTACGTCGCCACAGCCACCGGTTTGTCACGGCCTGACGTGGCCTCGTCCCTTGGCGCGAACCGCAACACGCACATTCCGCCGTGGCCGGTGTTGTCACGATGACGGGCCACGGCTTCGCTGATGCTCAAACCTGGGGGAACGTTCACAACGTAGCGGGCGATCTTCTCAAGACACATACTTTCACTCCTGCGGTTGTGGCCATCGTGGCCAGCGGATCGCCGCCGTGTAGAGGTTGAGAGATACGGACCTTTAAGTCCGTACTCTCTCTCAATACAGCCGGCAACGAAAAACGTAATTATATCAATGGCTTAGTATTTTCGTAGCCGTTTGACTTCGGCTACGAAAAATATCACGATTTCAAATACTTAGCTCGTTTGTCGTGTTTCGTAGCCGCCCCTTAGCCGTTTCCGGCTAAGACGCGGCTGCGCCCGGCTACGGCGGCTAAGCCCGTTCATTCGAGGAAAGCCAGCTCCGCGTGCGATGCGATTGAGAGGCTCCCGTCCGCGGCGAGTACAAGCTGGCCGGTTTGCATAAGCTCCCCTACGGCCGCCCGGACCTTCGCGCGCGACAGGTCACTCGTTTCCGGTGCTTTGTGATTGAACAATTCCTTTGCACCGGTGCGAGTGATGCGCTCGCCGCGATCGAGCACGCCCTTGGCCGCAGCCAGGACGGTGGCCAATTCGTCAGTGGCCGGCGCTGACTTGGTTATAGCCTGTGGCCGATCGATCGGGATATGTCTGGACGTCGGGTCGTCCCGCCGCAGCCGCCGCACGCCGGCGAACATGGTGTCCCGTCTGAAATTGTGAAGCGGCGCGTCCGCTGGCCCAGTAATTCCAAATAACGTCTCGTTCCCGCTCCGCAACATCCCGAGGGTCACGCGCGGGCGATCGAGCCCACACGCCGGAGCCCCGCACGTATTCGGCGACGTCGGCCACGGTGCGTGGATTCGCGCCGCGCTTCAAATGGTGGGCCACGATGACCGCGCAATTCTTCTCCTGTATCAGCGGTTCGATCCGATTGAAAAGGTCGTTCACCGCGTCGGACCCGTCCTCGTCACCTTTGAAGTATTTCCTGGCCGGATCGATGACGATCAATCGAGGATTCTCCTTCAGCATGGTTTTCACGATTTCATCGAGATCGCCGCCGCGCGCCGGAATGACATGCAAGCCGTAAGGCGTTTCTCCCCCCGTCATGCGGCGCACGCGGTCGATAACCTCCGCCTCGGAATCCTCGCCGGACAAATAGACGGCCAGCCCCCGGCGATTGTGGTTGAGCGGAAAGCCCATCCATTCCGGTTCGCGTTGAGCAACTGTGACGTTGCCCCCGCGGTTTAATCCATGTTGAACTGGAGTCTGGCCCTTTAGGGAAGGACCAGACGATGAAGCGGAAGCGGTTTACGGAAGAGCAGATCATCGGGGTTTTGAAGGAGCACGAGCTGGGCGCGAAGGCCGGCGACCTGTGCCGCAAGCACGGGATCAGCGAGGCGACCCTCTACAACTGGAAGAGCAAGTTCGGCGGCATGGACGTATCCGAAGCCAAGCGGCTGAAGCAGCTTGTGGACGAGAACGGCAAGCTCAAGAAGCTGTTGGCCGATGCCATGCTCGACAACGCGGCCTTGAAGGATCTGCTGTCAAAAAAATGGTGACGCCCGCTGTGAAGCGAGAGGCGGTCGCGCATCTCAGGACGGAACACGAGATGAGCGAGCGGCGGGCGTGTCGTGTGATCGGTTGCCAGCGGATGACGGTGCGCTATCGCTCACGGCGTCCGGATGATCCGGCCTTGCGCGAACGGCTGCGGGCGCTGGCACGGGAACGCCGGCGGTTCGGCTACCGGCGGCTTCTGATCTTCCTGCGTCGGGAAGGTTTCATCGTGAACCACAAGCGGCTTTTCCGCATCTATCGGGAGGAACGTCTGATGGTACGCAAACGGGGCGGTCGCAAAAGGGCCCTGGGCACAAGGGCGCCGATGGCGGTACCGCGGCTGCCCGACGATCGCTGGTCGCTCGATTTCGTCTCCGACCAACTGGCGAGCGGTCGCCGATTCCGCATTCTGGCGATCTTCGACGATTGCACCCGGGAATGCCTCGCGGCCGTGGCCGACGTCTCGTTGTCGGGCCGCCGGGTGGCGCGCGAACTCGACCTTCTGATCGCCAGGCGCGGCCGGCCCAGGACGATCGTCAGCGACAATGGGACCGAACTGACCAGCAACGCGATCCTGTCCTGGACCGATCAAACCCGCGTGGGATGGCACTACATCGCGCCGGGCAAGCCCATGCAGAATGCCTTCGTCGAGAGCTTCAACGGGCGTCTGCGGGACGAGTTCTTGAACGAGACGCTGTTCACCTCCCTGCCACAGGCTCGCCTCGCGCTCGAAGACTGGCGACGCGACTACAACAATATTCGGCCCCACTCCGGCATCGGCTGGCTCGCGCCGGCCGTCTATGCGGCCACATTCTCACCGCAACGGGACCAAGTCGCTGCGCTCGAAAGGGGCTACGCGCCTTGGCCCATTGCTCAAACTGTGCATGATGCCAACCGCCAAACTCTGAGTTCTACTGGATAAGAGCTGGGGGCAACGTCAACTGCAACGGACAATTCGAGCAAGGCGGTGCTCTTGCCAGCCTTGCGGTTGCCGAGCAGCAGGGTTGGTGCGCCGTCTGGAATAAGACCAGGTACCAAGAACGTGTTTTTTGGTCGGGGCGAGGCTGCCCGTTCGACAGCCTTCGCCATGGTATGGAGCAGGCCAGCAGACACTTCGACAAGGTTTAGAAATTTTGTCGCTTCCGCTTCGGTTACAGCTGCCTCACACATCCAATCCGCGAACGGAAAGCTCGAACCGGGAAGGAGGGCATGCGGATAGTTCTCGTCGCCCGGGTCCCCACACCAACGAGCCGCTAATTTTTTGAATTCGAAGCTTGCTAAGCCAACCCACGGCGCCATCAATTCCTTTTGGAGGTGAAGCAAGTTGTTTGAAATCAGAAAACCCTCCGGCCCGTATGTCCAATGCTCGATGTGGAGAGCGAAGCTCTCTTCCTGCATCTTTTTGAGCAGCAATTCTACTAGGGCCTTCGAACCAACGATGTCGACGCGTATGCGTGCCCCTTTTGGCGAGGAACTGTTTGAGAAGGAGGAGATGTCTTTTGGACCAATCTCGACCACGCGGCCGATTTCTCCGAAAACATAGCGGATGTCCTCCGACATACATCGGTCCGAGGCTTCCTCATACTTTTCACGAGCTGACGGACTGAAGAGAAACTCTACAGAAAGTACACAAAGTTCATTCGGCAAGGTCGAACCTGCTTCGCGCGCGAGAAGGGCCTTTGCTTCCTCTAGTGCTGCGTTTGTCACAATTTACTCCCTTTGGATCAATTGGCTCGTCGGTACTGGCTTGTCGTCTCGTACGTTTCCCGAGCTGCCCACTCGTCCAAAATGTCCGTGGAATAAACGACGCGCCGGCCGATGCGGTGGAATGCTGGGCCGCCACCGTGGATGCGAAGCTTCTTCAATGTGCTCGCGCCGATCGACAGCTTGGCCGCAGCGTCGCGCGTTGAAATGTAATTGGTGTTCGCCACGGGTTCCTCGCGGGCTTGGTTGGTTCGCGAGGTATATTGACGGCGAATACCTAAAAACGACTTACAAACGAAACGCCCCACTTGCCGCTAACCCACTGCGATCATTTGATTGTTAGAGCCTTACAGAAAACATCTTTGCGCCGATGCAGAAACTCGAAGGCAACGCATCGCAACATAGCGGCGTACGCAGCGCGGGATGGTGTTCCGGCCACAATTCTAAAGCCATACATACGCGTCACAATTGTTGGCGGTCGATTCATGACATTCACTATTCACGCTTGGAAGGCCGATCAGAACATCACGACGGTTCGCATAAGTCCCGCCGTTGCTGCCGATAAAGCGCGCGAACTGGAAAAGACAGGTTGGCAGGTTCACGTCACCAACGCAGCCGGCAGTCGATTTGCATCGGCGAATTTCGATCGGCTCCTGCAGCCATGAGACCGCGTAGCCGGCGATAGGCGCAACGCGCACAACGTATCGCCAAACACGAGGCCGGTACGCGGTTGAACGGAGAATCCCTAGCGGCTGCGCGACTTGGACCACCAAAGCTGGTTAGTCCGCAATCGCGGTTCCAAGGCCGTGCGGAGTGTGCCCGTTTAAAGGACAATGTCGCCTTGTGGCCGACAAATTCGGCTTCGCAAATTGCCAAACAGTTGCACCGCCGGCGCTCGGCGATATGCAGGAAGGCGGAGCGGCTGTGCCAGGAGGGACGGCTTCCGCACAATGCTGCCCAGGATTTCGACGTCAATCCGTCAAAGCGGCGGCCACGGGCCAAAATAGCTCAGCGTTGACCGGACGAACTCACCCAAAGACCGTCTGAAGGCGGGTGCTCTGTTCCTCTGATCGGACTTCCGTCGATCATAACGCGCCTCGATTTACGGCAAATGCGAAGGGATAAACGACGCGCTCGATTTGTTGAGAACCGCTATTCGTCAAACTTTCAGCAGCGAACCGAAGCGAGAAGTGTGGTCGTCGCATTATCGCATCAAGTTCGGCTGACAACGCTTCAAGGGCCATTTGCAGGCGCTTGAGATCGTTATCGACCTCAGTGGGGTCACTCATATCCAAGCTCCAAACTGCGCGGAGGCGGAACCGACTTGGATCTTTGCAAAAGAAGGCCGCCCTTAGGCGGCCTTCAGGAACGGAGAGCACGTCGGCCGCTTACGCGAAGCGGAAAGCTGAGCCTTAATTCCTGCGACGATAGGCCATGAAGCCGACGCCAGCGAAGCCCAGGATCATCATGGCCCAGGTGCCGGGTTCTGGGACCGCGGCATTTAGCGAATACGTGCCTTTGAATTCGGTATTCGCGTCGTAAGAGGCTGTCGTGCCCAAGGTACCCGATGACCCACCATTACCCCAGATATTAAAAGTAGCGTATGGATCCACATTACTATTTGGGTTTCCCGGAGTATAAAAATTGAAGACTCCGGAAGCATAGAACCCGATGCCGCCGTTATCTAACGAATAAGGTGCGCCGCCGGCGTTGGCCAGAATGATATTATCGAAACCAAACAAGTTGCCCGGATCGCTGGGCGCAGGGATCAAGCCGGTGATCGCGAAGGCCGTCCCGTTTTGCGTAACTGTTCCGGAGATGCCAGTGATATTGAAGTGGTCGCCATTGGCGGTGGCATCTAGAGTTGCCGAGACATCGAAAGGACCACAACACCCGTTACTGGGGACACCAACTTGCGTGAAGTCAAGATGAAACGTCGTGGCGTTAGCTGAGTTTATGCCGAGCAAGCCGGCAATCAGCGCAGCGGCGATGGTTAGTGTTCTGATATGCGACATTCTTAAGTTCCCTGTTGACCGATTTCAAAGCTCAAACGGTGCGCAGATCGCCGCACAGCACAGAGCACAAAGCACAAAGCACAAAGCAAACAACCGCGTCCTCTTGGATCACGGTCGAATTCTGCCAGATGATTCGGTTTAGCCGCGACGTATGCACTCAGCGGCACTGATACCGTTACCGGACACCAGCATCCAAGTCTTGTGATTGCCCGCCATAAACTTGCGATTGCGCGCCATAAAGGATCACATTCGATATCTGGGAATTGCGAGGTTAGGCGCCGCGCTTGCCGAGCGTGCTTCCAGCTCAGCAGCAATCAGCTTGGTCGCGGTTGCCGGCGAACTTGCGAGGCATCGCGAGCGGGCCGGCAGCGCCACGAAAAGGTCCGTCCGGCGCGGCGCTAGCTAGCGCGGCGGATCAAAAGGGTTGCCGCATTTCCTTTTGATGATATCGGCGACGGCATTGCCTTTTACGTAAGTGTTTCCTGTCAAAACCTCATTAGAAGATCTTACGACTATCGTTCCCGCCAAACCCCAACCACCATTTGGAGTTTTTACAAAGGCGTCGCACGATAGAGTATTCAAATCAGCCCGCCACTTTTCAATCGTAACTCTCACTTCGGCAGCCGCCAAAGTCGGGGCAATCACAAACAGACCGAAAAGGAAACTTTTCAAAAACCACCGCATCTTGCGGCCTCCGTAGGGCTCACCGGGAGAACCGAAATTGTCCCAATCAGTTCCGCTCCGCTGAATTCAACGTTACCTTGTGCGGGGCGATCCGCAACGATGACCTGCCCCGTGATTTTCGGACCGGTGATTACTTGAGAGACTGCCCTCCCAATCGGAGGAGCGGATGCGCAAGTCAAGGTTCACGGACGAGCAGATAGTGGCGATCCTGCGAGAAGCGGATCGAGAGCCGATCGGCGTGGTCGCCAAGAGGCATGGGATCAGCGAGCAGACGATCTACACGTGGAGGAAGCGTTTCGGAACGTTCCAGGCTGACGATGTACGCCGGCTTAAGCGGCTTGAAGCTGAGAACGCGCGGCTGAAGAAGCTGGTTGCCGAACGCGACCTCGAGATCGAGGTGATGAAGGAGATCACTGCAAAAAAATGGTGAGCGTGCCGGCTCGCCGTGCCGGAGTAGCGTACGCGACGGGCAAGGGCCTGTCGCAACGGCGGGCTTGCACGCTGCTCGGTGTCGGGCGATCCGCGTTGCACTATTGCTCGACGAAGCTGGCGAAGGATACGCCGGTGCTGGCGCGGATGGCGGAGTTGGCGGCGCAATATCCGCGTTATGGTTACCGGCGGATCGCGATCTTTCTTGGCCGCGACGGTCATGTGATGAGCTTTGGACGTGTGCACCGTCTGTGGCGGCAGGCGCGTCTTCAGGTGCCACGCAAGCGCCCAAGAAAGCGCATCGCGACCGGCCGCCCACGCCCGAACGCGCCGACGGGCGCCAACCAGGTGTGGTCGTACGACTTCGTGTTCGACTGGTGCGCCAACGGCCAGCAGCTCAAGTGCCTGACCGTCACCGACGAATGGACAAAAGAGGGTCTTGCGATCGAGGTGGATGGCCGCATCCGTTCCGGCCGCGTGATCGAAGTGTTGTCGCGGCTGGTGTCCGAGCGCGGCGCACCACTGTATTTGCGCTCGGACAATGGGCCGGAGTTTGTCTCCCGCGCCTTGCTGAAGTGGATCGTCGACCAAGGCATCGCCACCGCATTGATCGATCCGGGCAAACCCTGGCAGAATGGCGCGACGGAGAGCTTCAACGGCAAGTTCCGCGATGAGTGTCTGAGCCTCGAATGGTTCCGGTCACGGACCGAGGCGAAGGTGCTGATCGAAGCGTGGCGGAAGCACTTCAACACGGTGCGGCCGCATTCGAGTCTCGGCTATCTCACGCCGGCCGCGTTCGCGGCCAAGCTCGAGCAGCAAGGCGCAACGGACGCCCAAGCGACGGGGCGGATCGCTGCGGTATATGGGGCCTCCGCGCCCCGCCCCGTCGCACAACCGTCCCGCAAGGGGCAAACGAAAGAAGCAATCGGGGTGGTCGTCTCAAGTTAAACGTGGTCCGAAGAAACAAGGCAGGTCAACGAAACTCGCGAGTTAAGCTTGATGTCGGCAATGCGGGTTAATTCTGGAACCGCAATGCGCGTTGCGGTTCGCCTTTCGTGATCATCCACGCTTCGTCTGCCGCAAGGCGGAGGTGAGAAGCTTCGCATAGCTGTTGATCCTTTACCGCCAGAAACCCCATGCACAGACCGCCTCGATGCGGCGCGAAAAGTGGAATTAGTGCATACCGATTTCGACTTCAGCTTTACGTTCACTCGCAGACGGACCTCACGTTATCCGTTGGCGACGTGACGCAAAGTAATGATCTCCGCAGCAGGATTGCCCTTCAAGGCCGCAGAAATCGTCTCTGAGACGCGGTCCGCTGCGTCCTTGCTCGGATTATGCTGCATGTGAGCGTACACTTCTGTGGCCGCCGACGTGGCGTGGCCAAGGATGGCCCCGGTCATCTTCAGCAACTCGCCAAACGAGACGGCGGTAGAGCCAAGCGTATGCCGCAGCGTGTGCGGCGTGACGCCGGCGAGCCCGGCCAGCTTGATCGCTCGCGGCCAGATACGCTTCGTTCCAACATAAAAGCCCTTCCCGCGTTCAGCCGGGAAAAAGTAAGGCGAGCCCTCTTGCAATGGGAGGGACGCCAGCAGCACGAGCGCCGGCGCCCCAGAGTGGCCGGATAAACTCGCCCTCCTTGCTGTCGGCCAGCCGCACGCCGCCGCGTCCGAAATCGACCTCTGTCCGTTTCAGGCCGGCTGCTTCGTTCCGGCGAAAGCCAGTGAGCGCCCAAAGGCGCGCGATGTTGATGGCCTTCGGGTTTGCCCCGCCTTCCTCAAGCTGACGCAGTGCGGCGCCGAGCCTCTGGACCTCTTCAAGAGGGAGGTACCGCTTTCGCTTGTTGTCGATCTTGTTGACCGCCGCGTGCGCGCAAGGGTTATCGGCGCTCAGCTCCTGGCGCTGGGCAAAGGTGAAGACTGCGGACAGGTCACGGACCACCTTGCGGGCGGCGCCTTCGCCCCCTCGCACGATGACCCGCGTTCGGAAGCCGGTCTTTTCGTCATTGTTCGTCTTGCCGGCCGCGATATCCCGGGCAAGTTGCTCGATATCCTTCGGCCGGACGTCGCTGAGCTTCTTCCGGCCAATGAGGGGTTCCACATCGATTGCGGAGCCGCTTGAGCGTCTGGCGCTTCGTCATCGGCTTCATCGGCTGGCCCTGGCGGAACCCGCGCTGGATGACACAGCCTCTTTGCTCATACAGGCTCAACAAGTCCGCGATCGTCATTTCCCGGCGCCGCGCGCTGCGCACGTCCGACGGATCGTGGCCGTTGGCCGCTTGGCCTAGGAGTTTCTTGGCCTCAATGCGGGCCTGCTCCGGCGTAACCGTGCCATAGCCGCCGATCGACATGTTGCGTCGGGTGGCTGCCCGACCACCGCCGACGCGGTATCGCACGAAGAAAGCCTTCTTGCCGCTCGGCTCAATGCGCAGCCCGAAGCCAGGCAATTCACTGTCCCAGATCTCGTAACGCTTGCCGCGCGGCTCCGCCGCGTCGACGACGCGTTTTGTAAGCTTTGCCCCGTTTTCCATCCCCATCCCCTCGTGGTCCACCCGTGGTCCACCGTATAGAAACCGGGCGAACCCGCCCGAACCCTGCATAGCCCTTCATATGCCTGTAAACATTGGGTTTTTGCAATTAAGATCAGATGGTGTGGGGCTGCAAATATTGCAAGCCCAACCTTGCCAAGGTCGGGGTCGAGGGTTCGAAATCCCTTCGCCCGCTCCAAGAACTTTTCATGGCAAAGCTGAACGAAGGCCCGCGGTATTCGCGGGCTTTTCGTTTTGTGGGCGCCTGATGTGGGCAGCGCACTTGTGCAGTGCAAATCCGTCATGCCGCCCGCATGTCCTGAAGCCAACTCGGACATCGCCATCAAGTTGAAACGCTCCCCGCCGGCCGCATTCGCAAAGAAAATTTTCTTTCGGGACAATTTCGCGAAATTTTTTTCTAGACCTGACTTTGGGTTTTTCCCTCAACTCATTTTTGTTCCGAACTTAGTTCGAGAAATTTTCTCCCAACCCATGGCGGCACAGCGCGGCGCGCGCTTCTCAGCGGCAGCGGATGTGCTAGGTTCCATTGGTCTGATCCAAACTGACAGACTACCAAGTTCGTCTCTCGAAACGTTCAAAATAAAATAACAGCGCAGCCACTTCGGCTGCATAGGGAGTGACGCGATGAAATCGGTCTTCAATCGATCCGTTATTGCGCTTTCTGCCATCGTCATGGTCGCCGGAGCCAGCCAGGCCAGCGCCCAGCAAAAGGCTCTCCATAGCTATCAGTCCGGTACCAAGGAGTTCTGGACCCATCCGCCGGATGACTGGTTCCTTGGTGACGAAACCGAGGCCCAGAAGGGCCTGGCGCCGCCTTCGGGACCGCCGACCGGTGCGTCGGAGGCCGAACTGGCTGCGATGATGAAGAAGATCAAGCTGCCGCCGGGCTTCAAGATCGAAGTCTATGCGCCGGGCGTGCTGGCCGCGCGTCAGATGGCGTGGGGCGACAAAGGCACGCTGTTCGTCGGTTCGTTCGGCCTCGGCAACGTCTATGCCATCACCGACAGCGGCGGCAAGAAGACCGTCAAGACCATCCTCAAGGGGCTGAATATGCCCACCGGTCTCGCGTTCAAGGATGGCGCGCTCTACGTGATCGCGACGGACAAGCTGATCAAGTACGAAAACGCCGAAGCCAATCTCGACAAGCTCGGCGATGGCAAGGTGGTCTATGACGACATGCCGTCCTACGCGGCGCACGGCTGGAAGTATCTCGCCGCCGACAAGGACGGCTGGTTCTATGTTCCGTTCGGACCTCCCTTCAACGTCGGCATTCCTCCGACCAGCGTCTCGCAGATCAGGCGCGTCGACCCGAAGACCGGTAACGCCGAACTGGTGGCGCTCGGGGTCCGTAACAGCGTCGGCGGCGACGTCGATCCGCGCAGCGGCAAATACTGGTTCACGGAAAATGCGCGTGACTGGATCAGCGACGACCTGCCCAGCGACAAGCTGAACATGGTCTCCAAACTCGGCGAGCATTTCGGATATCCGTACTGCCACCAGGGCAATCTTCCGGATCCGAAATTCGCCATGGGCCACAAATGTGCGGAGTTCACCGCGCCGGTGCTCAACCTCGGCGCCCACGTCGCTCCGCTCGGGATGAAGTTCTATACCGGCAGCCAATTCCCCGCCGAGTACAAGAACAACATCCTGATCGCCGAACACGGCTCCTGGAACCGACACAAGTACCAGGGTGGACGGATCATGCGCGTGATCGTCGGTCCGGACGGCAAGAATGCCAAGCAGGAAGTGTTCGCTTCCGGCTGGATCGAGGGCGACCAGGGATACCTCGGCCGTCCTGACGACATCATCCTCGACAAGGATGGCTCCATCCTGGTCGCGGACGACTGGGCCGGCGCGATCTATCGCATCAGCTACAGCAAGTGATGCGTTGAACATTCGGGGCTGCGACTTCTTTCCGGGAGTCGCAGCCCCGTCGTTTTTGTCCTGAAAGCCTGCCTGGACGTTCCTCGGGAGTGCCGATCATGCTGCGCTTCGGATGTTTTGCCGCCGCCCTGGCAATGTCGGTCCTCGCGGTTCCGCCGGCCGATGCGGCCGATCTCGCCGCCGGCAAGGAAAAGGCCGAACTCTGCATCGGCTGCCACGGCGAAGCCGGCATCTCGCAGACCGAGAACATTCCGTCGCTGGCCGGACAACCGGATCAATTCGTCCAGTGGCAGCTGGTGTTCTTTCGCAGCGGCGCCCGCAAGAATGAGCAGATGCAGCCGATCGTCGAGCAGCTCAGCAACGACGACATCCGCAATCTCGGCGCCTACTTCGCTTCGCTGACGCCGCCAAAGCCCGTGCCGGATGACAATCCGGACTTGTCCAAGCTGGGCGCGCAGTCGGCGGCGGGCCGTCGTTGCGCGTCGTGCCACACCGACACCTTCGCGGGCACCAAGGCGACCGCGCGCATCGCCAGCCAGCGCGAGGAATACCTGCTCAAGGCGCTGCACGACTACAAATCAGGGCTTCGGTCCGGTGGCGGCGTGGCCGCCATGGCCGACGTCGCCTATCCGCTGCACGAGGAGGAAATCACCGCGCTCGCGCACTACCTGGCGCATCTTCAGTAAAGAGCTGGATGGCCGGGGCATGACGAGTGGAAGCGACGCCGTGCTTCAGACGGCTCTAAAGCATGATCCGGAAAAGTGGAAACCGGTTTTCCGAAAAGATCATGTTCCAACAAAAAGACAAGATCATGATGCGATCCTGGTCAATCGCATCATGATCTGGTCCGACCACGACACGCGTGCCTTTCATTTCCTCAGCGCGGACAGTCCCTGGATGAAGACCTCGACACCCAGTTCGTAGGTCTTGTCATACTCGAGCGGCTCAATGAATGACGCGCCCATCTCGTGCATGACAAAACCGCGCACAAAGCTTCGCAGCAGGCGAAGCGCGTGCACCGCTGCTTCACCCTCGACGCCGTTTTGTGCAAAGACGCGGAGCACGACCCGGCCCAGCCGCATCTGGGCGTCGCGCCATTCCGGACTGTCGGTGGCCGGACTGCGAAAAGTGGCGGCCGACAGGCCCGGACGGTCCATGGCGTACCGGCGCATGCTGATCGCCGTGGCGCGCAGCGCCTCCGCGCCGGTCTTGCCGGCGATGCTGTCCTCGATGCGCTCTTGCAACTCCCGATAACCCTTGATGGCCAGGAATCGGCGCATCTCGGGAATAGTGGTGGCCGTTTCGGCAAGCTGGCGCTCGATCTCCACGGTGAGATCGGCGGCAATGCGTTTGTCCCAGGAGGTTGCGGGTTGTTCCAGTAATTCAGCAAGCATCACCATCGCCCCTTCGAATCAGCCGCCCGCCAACCCTGATGCACCGACGGCACCCATTCAAGCGGGTCCGCGTCGCCGCCGCGCGGAACCTGGCATGCCAGCCGCCGCTGCGGTCACACATATCATGCGCGCCAAGCCGAGGTAACGCGTCATCTCGCCCCTCGCAACCGGGTGCAGACAGGTTTAACCTCAAGTTGCGCGGCTGGATCAACCGGCCGGCGAAAAAAACGGGAGGACGTGATGACACAGCATGATGCGCAGCGCGATCCAGCAACCACAATTTCACGACGTACATTGGTCCAGGGTTTGGCAGCCGTCGCCGGCGCCGCCACGGTGGTGGGAGCGGCCGCCGACGCGCGGGCCCAGAGCAGCGAGGTCGCCCCGCCGACCACGATCACCAGTCCGCCGCGGGACTTCGGTCCGCGCGGTGCGCCGACCACGTATTTCTGGGACCCCGACGTCATCGCGGTCGATCCGTCGTTCAACGACCTCGCCCAGCCCAACACGTCGATCAAGCGGCTGTTCACCGGGCTGTTGTGGGCCGAAGGCCCGGCGTGGAATGCGCAGGGACGTTATCTGGTGTGGAGCGATATTCCCAACAACCGGCAGATGCGCTGGCTGGAGGACGACGGTCACGTCAGCGTGTTCCGCGCGCCGTCCAATTACAGCAACGGCAACTCGTTCGACTTCCAGGGTCGCCAGCTGTCCTGCGAACATCTGACCCGCCGTGTCACGCGCTACGAGAACGACGGCACCGCGACCGTTCTGGCCGACTCCTTCAACGGCAAGAAGCTGAACTCGCCCAACGACGTCGTCCCGCATCCGGATGGCAGCTACTGGTTCACCGATCCGCCCTATGGCGGCCAGCTCTACGAGGGTGAGCCCGACGCCCCGGGTGGCGCCAGCAATGCCGCCGGCAAGCTCAACCCGCGGATCGGGCAACCGGCCGGCTTCGTGCCGGGCAAGCGCGAATTGCCGACCAACTGCTACCGCATCGATCCCGGTGGCCGGGTCGACGTCGTGGTGACCGAGGACCAGGTGCCGGATCCCAACGGGCTGGCGTTCTCGCCCGACTACAAGAAGCTCTATGTGGTCTCTACCGGCAAGGGACCCGGCGATAGCGGTCCGGGCGGCAAGGGCGATGTGTTCGTGTTCGATGTCGGCGCCGACAACAAGCTCAGCAACCAGAAGCGCTTCAGCGACTTCATGATCGACGGCGTCGCCTGCGGACCGGACGGCGTGCGCTGCGACGTCAACGGCAATGTCTGGGCCTCCAGCAATGCCGGCCGCCACGTCGGCTATAGCGGCGTGACGGTGTGGACGCCATCAGGCCAGTTGATCGGCCGCATCCGGTTGCCCGAAGTGTGCGGCAACATCTGCTTCGGTGGTCCCAAGCGCAACCGCCTGTTTATGGCAGGAAGCCAGTCGCTCTATGCGGTGTATCTCGCCACCCAGGGCGCGGCACCGGGCTGAGCGGTCGTCAACCGATGAGGGGTGGCGGCGTTTCTGGTAACCACGGGGCGCCGCCGCCTGCATCAAGCGCGCTCTACTCGCGCTGCCCTTCATAGGCCTTCAGGTGTGTATAGACGACGCGCAGTCTCGGCACTGGCGCCTTGGCGGCGTCGGCGCGCGCGATCAGGTCGCCGACGATCTGGTCGGCCTCGATCGGCGCGCCGGCCTGGATATCGCGGTACATCGATGCGGTCAGGGTCGAGCCTTCCGCCGTCAGCATGCCGTCGGTGCGGGTGTAGAATGCCGGGCGCGGCGCGTGGCCGGCGGCGGTCGCCACCGAAGCGCACTCGTCCCTGACGCCGAGAATGAAGTCCCGCCCACCCGGCGCCGCCAGGATGTGCCCGACCGGCGCCCGCATCACGCTGGTCGAGGCGGCGAGCGTGGCCAGGAATACCCACTTCTCCCACATTTCCTGGACGATGCTCTCGGTGGCCTGGGAGCCGATTTTTCCAGCCGCCATGAATTCGGCAATGGCGGTAACCCGGTCGGTGATCTTGCCGCTGCGCTCGCCGAAGCTCAGCGACTGCATCGGCGCGAGCTGCACGATGTGGCGGTTGGGATCGAGCATGACCGCGATGCCGCATTGGCCGCCGAGCACACGCTCGGGGCCGAATTTCTTGTCGAGCACGTCGAGGTGCCGCATGCCGTTGAGCAGCGGGATGATGGCGGTCTGCGGTCCCACCGCCGGCGCGAACGACGCGATGGCGTCGTCGAGATCGAACGCCTTGCAGCTGAGCAGCACCGCATCGAATTTTTCGCGCAGCGTGTCGGCCTGCACCGCCGGCGGGTTTTTCAGCGTGGCGTCGCCGAGCGGGCTCTTGATCACCAGGCCGTCGCTGGCGAGCTCCGTGGCGCGCCGCGGCCGGACCAGGAAGGTCACGTCGCGTCCGGCCGCCAGCATCCTGCCGCCGAAATAGCCGCCGATCGCACCGGCGCCGACCACGAGCATTCGCATTGTTGGTTTCCTTGTTGTTCTTGCAATGGACAGAAGCGGGCGAATTCGCCCCTTCCTACCACTTTTCGCCGAACGGGCGAATTTCGAGCTCAAAAGTCCAGGCGCTGCGCGGCTGCTGGTACAGTTGCCAATAGGACGCGGCCACCGAGGCCGGCGGCATCAGCAGGTCGGGATTGTCGAGCGCTTCCTTGCCCCACAGCGCCTCGCGGCGCTCGCGCACCCAGGCGGTGTCGACCCCGGAATTGATCACCAGGTGGGCGACGTGGATATTTTTCGGACCCAACTCGCGGGCCATCGACTGCGCCACGGCGCGCAGACCGAATTTGGCGCTGGCGAAGGCGGCAAAGCCGCTGCCGCCGCGCAGGCTCGCGGTGGCGCCGGTGAAGAAGATGTTGCCGCGCCCGCGCGGCAGCATCAGCCGGGCCGCCTCGCGGCCGGCCAGGAAGCCGGCCCAGCAGGCCATCTCCCAGACCTTGCGAAACACCCGGTCGGTGGTCTCCAGAATCGGGAAATTGACGTTGGCGCCGACGTTGAAGATGCAGACCTCGAGCGGCGCATGCGCATCGGCGTCGTTGAGAAACGCCGTGACTTCATCTTCCTTGCGGGCGTCCAGCGATCGCGCAACGACGCTGCCGCCCGCCGCCTCGATATCCTTCACCAGCGGTTCGAGCTTGGCACCATCGCGCCGGCCGGCGAATACGACAAAGCCCTCGGCGGCAAATTTCTTGGCGATCTCGGCGCCGATGTAGTCGCCGGCGCCGATCACCGCGACGGTTGCGTTACGCTTTTCCAAGGTGGCCTCCGTCTTTTTGTTTGAGCTTGATCGAACGAATTCGTTCGTCCTGGAAAACCGGTTTCCACTTTTCCGGATCATGCTCCTATGGGCTTGCCGCAATCAGTTCCTCGACCTCGCGCAACTGCTCCTTGCCGAAAAACATCTCGCTGCCGACAAAGAAGGTGGGAGAACCGAACGCGCCGCGCTCGACCGCCGCCTGGGTGTTTTCGATCAGGCGGGTCTTGACGTCGGCCTCCTGGGCACGGGCGAACAGTCTTGCGGCGTCGAGGCCGGACTCGCCCAGCGCCTTCTGCGCCACCGCCACATCGTCCATCTTCTTCGGCTCCGCCCACATGTGATGAAACGCGGCATCGACATATTTTTCAAACACGCCTTCGAACTGCGCGGCGATGGCGCCGCGCATCAGGTTGAGCGTATTGACCGGAAAGAACGGATTCATGACGTAAGGCTTGACGCCGAAGCGCTGCACGAAACGCTCGGTTTCGATCTGGTGAAACTCGCGCTTGTTTTTGACGCCCGCCAGGGTTTCGGCCGGG
Source organism: uncultured Alphaproteobacteria bacterium (assembly GCA_963710235.1). GTDB lineage: Bacteria > Pseudomonadota > Alphaproteobacteria > Rhizobiales > Xanthobacteraceae > Bradyrhizobium. The sequence goes on along the minus strand of CAVPZI010000002.1, from coordinate 978,991 downwards.
GACTTGTTGTTGGTGGCCTTGAAGATGCCGCCCAGCAGCACCGGCACGTATTCGAATTTGGCGCCGGTGCGCGCCTCGATGGCCGGGATCGCCTCGTGGCTGAGAAAGGCGTTGGGGCTGCCGACATCGAACAGGAATTGCACGGACGTCCGGGTCAAGGCGGCCTCCCCTCATCTGTTCAAGCGCCGTTCAAGCCATTGTGGCGCCCCGGGGCGGGCGCGTCCACTGTTTTGATGATGATCATAATACCTTGATCCACCGGGCAGCTAGGTCGTAAACGTCATGCCTACGACCTAGATCAGGCGCTCAACCTTCCGCTTGCGCCACACCAGCATGTAATAGCTCATCTGCAGCACGAACATGGCGCAGAAGCAGATCGGATAGGCCGCCCAGATGCCCTCGAGTCCGATGGCGCGGCTGAGCAGGATCGCCGAGGGTACCTCGATCACGGCGATCGCCAGAAACGACAATCCGAGCGGCACGAACACGGTTCCGCTGGCCCGCATCATCCCGGAAAAGGTCAGCGCCATGCCGAACAGCACCGAACTCCACAGCACGACGTAAAGCCATCGTTGGCCGAGTTCGAGCACGGCGGGATCGGTGATGAAAAAACCCATCAGCAGCCGGGACGACAGATAGCCCAGCGCGACCAGGGCGCCGGTCAGCACCAGGTTCATCAACAGCCCGGTGCGGACGATGGCGTTGAGCCTGTTGGTGTGGCCGGCACCGATGGCCTGGGCGCCGAAAATCGAGACCGTGATCGAAATCGAGATCGCGGGAAATTGCGTGTAGGTCATGACCTGGTTGACCGCGCCATAAGCCGCGGTGGCACCGGAGCCGAAGCCGTTGACGAGACCGAGCAACACCAGTTCGGCCAGCGACATTACGATCATGCCGAGAGCGGTGGGAATCCCGATGTGCAGAATCTTGCGCAGCAGGATGCCGTCGATGCGAACGGCGCGAAGAAAGGTCGCATCCGGCGCCAGTGGGTGGTTGTTGCGGCGCATGTAGGCGGCGAGCCACACCAGGGTGATGGCGGTGGATAGCGCCGACGCCCAGGCGGCACTGGCAACCCCGGTTTGCGGCAGGCCCCACCAGCCCTTGATCAGGGCCGGGGTCATGGCCAGGCCGAGGACCGTGGACAGCGCCAGCGCCCATAACGGTGTCACGGTATCGCCGACGCCGCGCGGCAGCGACGTCATCACGATGAAGACGTAGATCAGCGGCATCGTCAGCAGCATGATGCGGGCGTAGGCGGTGGCCTGGTCGAGGATATCGGGCGGCGTGGCCAGCGCGATCAGCAATGGCCGGGTAAAGAAGCCGCCAATGATCGCGACGATGGCGGACAACAGCAGCGCCACCGCCATCGTGGTACCGGCCACCGCTTTCATGGCGTCGCGCTCGCCCGCGCCCCAGGCCTGGCCGATCAGCACGCTGGCGCCGGCAGCGAGCCCGATGACAAAGGCGACGAAGAAGAACATCACCGGAAAAAACAACGACGCCGCGGCCAGCGCATCGACCCCGATCATCTGGCCGAGATAGACGCCATTGACGGTGCCGGACAGCGATTGCAGCAGATTGCTCAGCATCATCGGCGCGAGGAAGACGAGAAACGTCTTCCAAAGGGGTCTTGGAGCGGGCACGGGAATTTTCCTCAACTGGATCTTGTTCGGCGGTTACGCCGGTACGGCGTCGGCGTGGTCGCCGAACGCCAGCGTGACGATATGGTCACGGATATCGTGTGGCCATGCCGCAACCAGGGCGACAAATCGCCGGCGATCGTCGGCGAACAGCGCGCGGCTTGCTTCCTCGAAGCCCAGCCAGGTTGCCGGCCATCGCCGACATGAAGTGATAGGCCGCGTCACGCGCGGCGCGGCTGCGGTCTCGGTCGCCGCCCACGCGGCGCGCCTGCTCCACCAGTTTTCGCAACGCCACCGACGCGCCGCCCGGCTGGGCGCCGAGCCACTCCCAGTGGCGCGGCAGCAACGTCACCTCGCGCGCCACCACGCCGAGTTTTGGCCGGCCGCGTCCGCGCGGTTCGCTCGCCGGCGGGTCGGCCGGCGCAGGTTCGGAATTTTGCGGCGGCAACCGCGCGAGGATGTCGCGGTCGGACCCGCGCAGATCGAGATCGATGGCGCGGCCGGTCGAATTGTCGAAGATCAGGATCGATCCCGATGGCCGGCGGTCGGAGGCCTCTTTGACGGCAAGCGCGACCTCGGCGAGTGAGCCGGAAATGAGCCGCCGCTCGCCCTCAAAGGCGGTAAACTGGGTGGAATTGGCGTATTTCACGGACAAATCTCCTCGGCGTCGGGATCGGACCTTTTTACCCGGATAAATTACTATGTCAATAAGAGCCGGGTAAAAATATCGCACGCCGCACGTACCAGGCTGCCGCCTCGACAAGCCATAGTCCCGCTGGCACCACTGACCGCATCCACAGGGGGATCGCCATGCTCACTGTCCATCATCTCAACAATTCGCGATCCCAGCGCGTGCTGTGGCTGCTCGAAGAACTCGGCGTGCCCTATGAGATCGTGCGCTATCAGCGCCAGCCCAACATGCAGGCGCCGGCGGAATTGCGCGCGGTGCATCCGCTCGGCAAGTCGCCCGTCATCACCGACAACGGCAACACCATCGCCGAGTTGGGCGCGATCACCGAGTACCTGGTCGACACCTATGGCGCGGGCCGCCTCGTTCCGCCGCCCCAAACGCCGGAACGGCTGCGCTATACCTACTGGCTGCACTACGCCGAAGGCTCGGCGATGTCGCCGCTGCTGCTGAAGCTGTTGTTCACGCTGATGCCGAAGCGCGCGCCGGCGTTGCTGCGGCCCCTGGTGCGCAAGGTCACCAACCAGGCGATGATCACGCTGGTCAATCCGCAGCTCAAGCAGCACATGGCGTACTGGGAAAGCGAACTCGGCAACAGCGAGTGGTTCGCCGGCAGTGAATTCACCGCCGCCGACATCCAGATGAGCTTTCCGCTCGAAGCCGCCGCGGCGCGCGCCGGGCTCGACCAGGGCCATCCGAAGGCGATGGCGTTTCTGGCGCGGATTCACGCCCGCCCGGCCTATGCCCGCGCGCTGGAAAAAGGCGGACCCTATACCGTCGGGCGCTAGCTTTTGCCTTGCGCGGCGGCCACCGAAGGCAGTGCCATCACCGTCACGCCGGGCGGCGCCACGTCGTCGTCGGGCACGAAGAAATCCGACATCAGCGAAACCGTCGGATCGACGCGATAAGGCTCGAAGTCGCGCACGCCGGCGGCGTACAGCACCTTGTCGTCGATGCAGAACTGGCCGGTGAAGTCGCGCGCCGGCTTCGTGAAGATGGCGTGGGCGGCGTCGCCCATGATGTCGGGCTTGCGGCTGGCGCGCATCATGGCGTCGCCGCCGAGCAGGTTGCCGACCGCGGCGGTAGCGATGGTGGTGCGCGGCCACAGCGCGTTGACGGCAACCCCGTCGCGCTTCAATTCGCCGGCAAGGCCCAGCACGCACATGCTCATGCCGAACTTGGCCATGGTGTAGGCGGTGGAGTGCGCAAACCACTTGGCCTTCATGTCGAGCGGCGGCGACAGCATTAAAATGTGCGGATTGGCGGCCTGCTTCAGATGCGGGATGCAATATTTCGACACCATGAAGGTGCCGCGGGTGTTGATGCCCATCATCAGGTCGAACCGTTTCATGTCGGTCTTTTGCGAATTGGTCAGGCTGATGGCGCTGGCGTTGTTGACGCAGATGTCGATGCCGCCGAATTCGGCGACGGTCTTGTCGATCGCCGCGATTACCTGGGCTTCATCGCGGATGTCGCACAGGATCGGCAGTGCCTTGCCACCGGCGGCGCGGATTTCGTCGGCGGCGGTGTAGATGGTGCCGGCGAGTTTCGGATGCGGCTCCGCGGTCTTGGCGGCGACCGCCACATTGGCGCCGTCGCGCGCGGCGCGCAGCGCGATCGCCAGCCCGATGCCGCGGCTGGCGCCGGAAATGAACAGCGTCTTGCCCTTGAGGGTCGTCATGATCGAAACTCCGTTCGTTCCACCCGCGGCGTTGCGCCGGCCTTGCCTCAAACGGGCTGGGTCGTGAACATCATGCCTACGACCTAGTTTCCAGCCGCCGCCGATCCACGCGTACGCGGATCGGGCGCGCCGAGCAAGCCGTCGGAAGTCACAGCTATGCTGTTGGCGGAGGTCTGTCCCATCGGTTCGATGACCTGGTGGCCCCGGGCCCGCAGTTGGCCAAGCGTATCATCGGCAAAGCCGCGCTCGATCCGCACCTCGTCCGGCAGCCATTGGTGATGCAGCCGCGGTGCCGCGACCGCGGCGGCGACATCCATGTGGTAGTCGAGCACGTTGACGATCACCTGCAGCACCGTGGAGATGATCCGGCTGCCGCCCGGCGATCCGGTAACCAGCACCGGCTTGCCGTCCTTGAGTACTACCGTCGGCGACATCGACGACAGTGGTCGCTTGCCGGGTCCCGGCAGGTTGGCCTCGAAGCCGACCAGGCCATAGGCGTTGGCGGCACCCGGTGCCGCGGTGAAATCGTCGAGTTCGTTGTTAAGCAGCACGCCGGTGCCGTCGGCGACCAGGCCGAGGCCATAGCTGAAATTCAGCGTGTAGGTATTGCTGACCGCGTTGCCGGCGTCATCGACCACGGCAAAATGCGTGGTGTTGCTGCCCTCGCGCGGCGGCGTCGCCGACAAGGCGTCGGTCCACGGCGTGGCATGGTCGGGATCGATGCCGGCGCGCTGCTTGATCGCGTAGTCCTTGGCGGTCAGCGTCGCGATCGGCGCGTTGACAAAGGCGGGATCGCCGAGATAGCGGGCGCGGTCGGCATAGCCGCGTTTCATCGCCTCGATCAATAGATGCAGTGATGGCGCCGAGCCCTGCTGCATGTCGGGCAGCGGAAAGCCTTCGAGAATATTCAGCGTCTCCAGCAGCACCACGCCGCCGGAAGATGGCAGCGGCATCGACACGATGTCATAGCCGCGATAGCTACCGCGCACCGGCTCGCGGATCACTGGCTGATAGGCCGCCAGATCCTGCAGCGTCATGATGCCGCCGGCAGTGCGGATACTCGTCACCAGCTTGTCCGCCACCGGGCCCCGGTAAAATCCGCGCGCGCCCTGCCCGGCGATCGCGGTGAGGGTCGCGGCCAGGTCGGTCTGCACCAGCGCGTCACCCTCGCGTAGCGCACCGCCGTCGGCGCGCGAAAAAATCTTCACCGACGATGGCCAGCGCGCCAGCCGCGGGTACCAGTCGGGCAGCGTGTCGGCGCTGTCGTCGGTGATGGCAAAACCTTGCCGCGCCAGCGCGATGGCGGGCTGCAACAGCTCCGCCAGCGTGAATTTCCCGGAACCGTATTTTTGCAGCGCCAGCGTCAGCCCGGCGACGGTGCCGGGAACGCCGATGCCCAGCGCCGAATCGCGCGACTTGGCGCTGTCCGGCTTGCCGTCCGTGCCGAGGAAGATGTCCTTCGTGGTCGCCGCCGGCGCGGTCTCGCGATAGTCGATGGCGACGTCTTCGTGGCTCGTCGCTGCATGGATCACCATGAAGCCGCCGCCGCCGATATTTCCCGCGCGCGGATAGGTCACCGCCATGGCAAAGCCGGTGGCAACCGCGGCGTCGACGGCGTTGCCGCCGCGCGCCAGCACGTCGGCGCCGATGCCCGCGGCGATTTTTTCCTGCGCCACCACCATGCCGTGGCGCGCCACCACGGGATGGTTCAAGCCGGAAACGTTCGGCGTGAAGGCGCCGCGGCGCTGGTCCTGCGCACCGGCGCTGCCGCCCCAGGCGGCAATCAGCGCCAGCGTCGCCAGCAGCAAGGTCCGGCCGGCCCTGAACGAGATCATCGCACCCTCCGACAAAGTGGCCGCCATTATCGCATCACGATCCCGGATGCTATATGGCTGTCCCGGCGGCCAGCACAATACGCCGGCCATCGAACAGGACCGACGACATGGCAATCACGGCGACATCGGATACGCGCATCGCGGAGTTGCCGAAGGTCTATCCGCCGCGCTCCGCCGTGTTCAGCTGGATGCTGTTCGACTGGGCGGCGCAGCCTTATTTCACGCTGATCACCACCTTCGTGTTCGCGCCCTATTTTGCCACCCATGTGGCGTCCGACCCGGCCAGCGGGCAGTCGCTGTGGGGATTCGCCACCGCCGCAGCCGGCATCCTGATCGCGCTGGCGTCGCCGGTGCTGGGCGCCATTGCCGACGCCAGCGGCCGGCGCAAGCCGTGGATCGCGGTGTTCGGCGCCCTGCTGGTGATCGGCTCCGCTGTGATGTGGATCGGCAAGCCCGGCGATGCCAGCGTGATCCCGCCGCTCCTGATCGCCTATGGCATCGCCACCGTCGGGGTCGAGTTCGCCACCGTGTTCAACAATGCGATGATGCCGTCGCTGGTGCCGCCGGAGAAGATCGGGCGCCTGTCCGGTTCCGGCTGGGCGCTGGGCTATGTCGGCGGCATTCTCAGCCTGATCCTGGTGCTCGGCTTCCTGGCGGCGTCGCCCGAGAGCGGCCGCACGCTGTTCGGCTTCTGGCCGCTGTTCGGGCTCGATCCCGTCAGCCATCAGGGCGACCGCATCACCGGCCCGCTGACCGGGGTGTGGTTCATCGTGTTCGTGCTGCCGATGTTTTTGCTGACGCCGGATTTTCCGCCGAAGCTTTCGGTGCGTCAGGCGCTGCAAGAGGGCCTCGCGGACTTGCGCGAAACCCTCAAAGAACTGCCGAAGCAGCGCTCGATGGCGGCGTTTCTCCTGGCCAACATGGTCTATACCGACGGCCTGGTGTCGCTGTTCGCGTTCGGCGGCATCTATGCCGCCGGCACCTTCGGCTGGAACACGATCCAGATCGGCACCTTCGGCATCATGCTGGCGATCGCCGGCACCTTCGGCGCCTGGCTGGGCGGCAAGCTCGACGACAGGTTGGGACCGAAACGCGTCGTCACCGGCAGCCTGCTGATCCTGCTGCTGTCGGTCATCGCCATCCTGCTGGTCGACCGGGACTCCGTGCTCTTCATCAAGGTGGCGCCGCCACAGCCCGGCGGTGGCCTGTTCGCGGCGCGCGCCGAACAGGTCTATCTCGCGCTCGGATGCCTGATCGGCATGGCGGGCGGTCCGCTGCAGGCGGCGTCACGCACGCTGTTGATCCGGATGGCGCCGAAAGCCCGCATTGCGCAGTATTTCGGATTGTTCGCGCTGACCGGAAAGGTCACCTCGTTCGTCGGGCCGCTGCTGGTAGGCGTCGTCACCGCGGTCACCGCGAGTCAGAAGGCCGGCATGGTGGTGCTGGTGGCGTTCTTTCTCGCCGGGCTCATACTGTTGTCGCGGGTAAGGGACTGATGCATTCGTCGTTGCCGGGCTTGACCCGGCAACCCATCATTTCGCGAGAATGCGATGGATGCCCGGATCAAGTCCGGGCATGACGGCACCAATGACTTGAACTCTAGTGCCTGAAGTGCCGCACCCCGGTGAACACCATGGCGATGCCGGCTTCGTCGGCGGCCTTGATCACCTCTTCGTCGCGCACCGAGCCGCCGGGCTGGATCACCGCGGTGGCGCCGGCTTCGATGGTCACCAACAGTCCATCGGCGAACGGAAAGAATGCGTCGGAGGCGACCACGGATCCCCGCGTCATCGGCGCTGCGAGCTTGAGTTCGTCGGCGGCATCCTGGGCCTTGCGTGCCGCGATGCGCGCCGAATCGACCCGGCTCATTTGTCCGGCACCGACACCGACGGTGGCGAGGTCTTTGGCATAGACAATGGTGTTGGATTTGACATGCTTGGCGACGCGGAACGCGAATTTGAGGTCACGCATTTCCGCCTCGGTCGGCGCCCGCCTGGTGACCGTGCGCAGCGATATATCGTCGACCACGGCGTTGTCGCGGGTCTGCACCAGGAGGCCGCCGGCGACGGTTTTCGCGGTGAGTCCGGTCGCGCGCGGATCAGGCACGCCACCGGCGAGCAGCAGCCGCAGGTTCCTGCGCTTGCTGATGATCGCGATGGCTTCCTCGGTGGCATCGGGCGCGATGATGACTTCCGTCAGAATCTCGGTGATCGCGCGCGCGGCATCCGCGTCGAGGGTGCGGTTGACGGCGATGATGCCGCCATAGGGCGATTGGGTGTCGCACGCGAACGCCTTGCGATAGGCGCTGACCAGGTCGGTGCCTTCGGCGACGCCGCAAGGGTTGGCGTGCTTGACGATGACACAGGCCGCGGTGCGAACCGGGTCGAATTCGGCGATGCATTCATAGGCCGCGTCGGTATCGTTGATATTGTTGTAGGACAATTCCTTGCCCTGCAGCTGCCGCGCCGTGGCGACGCCGGGTCTGCGGTCCGGCGTGCGGTAGAACGCGGCCTGCTGGTGCGGGTTCTCGCCATAGCGCAGCGCCTGAACCAGACGCCCGCCGATGGCGCGATAGTCCGGCGCCTCGGTCTCGAGCTGAAGCGCGAACCAGTTCGAAATCGCCGCGTCATAGGCGGCAGTGCGGGCGTAGGCCTTGGCCGCCAGCCGCCGGCGCAGCGTCAGCGTGGTGGCGCCGCCGTTGGCGGCGAGTTCATCGAGCACGGTCTGGTAGTCCTGCGGCTCGACCACGACGGCGACGTCGTCGTGGTTCTTCGCCGCGGCGCGGATCATCGCCGGGCCGCCGATGTCGATGTTCTCGATGCAGTCCGCAAAGCCCGCGCCTTTGTCGACCGTCGCCTCGAACGGATACAGGTTGACCACCAGCAGATCGATCGGCGCGATGCCATGATCCTTCATGGCGCGGGCATGCTCGGCATTGTCGCGGATCGCCAGCAGGCCGCCATGCACCTTGGGATGCAGGGTCTTGACCCGGCCGTCCATCATCTCCGGGAATCCGGTCAGCTCCGACACGTCGGTGACCTTCAATCCCGCCGCGGCGATCGCCTTGGCGGTGCCGCCGGTGGAGACGAGATCGATGCCGTGGGCGACGAGTGCCTGCGCGAATTCGATCAGTCCTGCCTTGTCGGAAACGGACAACAGGGCGCGGGTCACGCGGCGCGGGTGGTCGGTCATGGCGGCTGGTCCCGGGATGAGGTCAGGCGCCGGTTAGCACGATTTTTTGGGCGATGGAACGGGGCGGCCAAGGTTGCTGTGGACGCCGCAGGGCTTGTTGTTTGGGCATGTTGTTGTCCGGGATCCACCCTCGCATCAAGTGCGAGGGCATGCTTGTCCGGGATCACACCCGGTCAGCCGACCTCTTGGCGAGCTTCGGATCGACATAGCCTGGCTCGGCAATGCCCTGGCGAAGCTGTTCAGCGGTGACGAACCGGGCGCCCAACAGCCCGCCACGGCGCCACGCCGTCAGGCAGGCCCGGCGGACCCTGCCGTCGGGGGTCATCACCAGAACGAAGATCTTGGGGACCGGCAGGTCGTTGACTTCCAGGCACACGCCGCCGTCGGAGATGTCGAGAATAGAGCATTCAATCCACACGCCATCCGGTTCCAGGATGACAAATGCGGCCTTCTGAAACTCGATTCGGCTGTGCTTGCGCTCGCCAAGCTCGCTACCTCTGCCCACGGCCGCCTCCACCGGGCAAAACTACCGGGCAAGTATTGAAAGTTGGTTAGTGGGAAAGCTAACAACCTATGTTCCGCGGTGCTGCTGCCCGGACCATGACGCGACTAAATAGAATCGCATCATGGTCTTATCTTTATGTTTGAGCATGATCCCCCGGGGGCATGTGTTTCCGGATCATGCTCCAGGCCGTAAACGTCATGCCTACGACCTAAAGCGGCAATTCCGGCTCGCGGCGCGCATTGCGCCGGGCTGCGGTGGCCGACGCCGATGCCGGCGATCGAACGAAGCTCCAGCGGACGCTGGAGGCGGCCTTCGAATTCTGCTGGATCACGATCTGGGCGGTACGGCGCGGGCCGTCGTTGCCGGCGAGGAACACGCTGTCTTCCAGATCGACCTTGTCGTCGACCGCCTCGAAGGTCCAGACGTCGCGATTCGGCAGCACCAGCATCACGCCGCGGGCGTCGCTGAGCCGGCTCGCCTTTACCGAGGGATGCAGATGAAAGCGCAGCGCGTAGTCGGTGTCGTTGCCCTTGATGCGGGCGCCCGGCGCCGGCGTAACCGAGTCCTCGCCGTCCAGCCGCGAGCCGTCATGCGCGACCATCAGCACGCGGCGGTGGATCACGCCGAAGCGGCCGAGATAGCCGTCGTGTGACGTCGTCAGAAGCGTGCCATTGGCGACCACCTCGCGGTAGCTTTCAACCGTGGCAGGACCGCTGACGATCGGCGCACCCTGCAGGAAGCGCTTCATCGCCGAAAGCTCGACGAACTGGCAGGACGACGTGCCGTGATAGGTCAGGGTCGAATGCGCCGCGGTGCCGCGGGCAAATACCCGCCAGTTGTCGCGGCCGGTGGCCGGCATGCCGCAATTGATCACGATCCGGCTCGGGCCACTGGAAAGCTCGAAGGACAGGCAGCCGGCGTGGGCGTCGTGGCTGACATTCGGCGACGGTGGCGGACCGGTATCCATGATCACCGTCATGGCGCCGGCATCGAGCCGCTGGAAACCGGTGTGCGGCATATGGGCCATCGGCGCGCCGTGGGTGTCGTCGTAGGCGAGCAGCGTCGCCAGCAAATGCGACGGCGCGCTGCTCATGCCGTTGAACATCGCGAAGCTGCCGTCGCCATGGCGGAAGAAGCGCAGCATCGGCATCATCCGGTCGATGGCATTGAGCAGCGCCGGCGGCGGCGCGATATTGCGCGCCGCGAAGGTCTGCCGCAGCGGCAACAGGTCGATCAAAAGTTCGATCAGCGCGCCGGGATTGCGCGAGATGTGGCCGCCGTCGGGGAGAATCTGGCGCAGCAATTCGTCGGAGAGTTTTCGCGTGGCGGTGCGGATGTGGCGGGCCTGGTTGGCGAGGCAGAGCGAGGCGTAGCACAGCGCGATCAGGACCTGCAGCCGCGCCACGCCGTCGGCTGTGTCCATCATGGCGTAGCGCAGGGTGCGGATCTCGCGGGTCAGCGCCCGCAGATAGCGGCGATAGAATTTGCCGTCGGTATCGTTCAGCACCAGCGGCGCCTGCGACAACAGCGAGATCACCCGTCGCGCCAGCACGTCGGCGCGGCGGCCGATCGGGCGGCGGCGGGCGGGATTGGAAATCCAGTCGTCGACCAGCGAGCGGGCATTGGCGCGGGTGATGGCGGTATCCGCCGCCCGCAAATGCCGCAGCCAGCCGAAGCCGAGCAGCGCCACTTCCCAGTCTTCCGATGGCGGCTCGAGATCGAATACCGAGCGGCCGTGGCAGGTGACGATCTTGCCGGCGAACACGAACCGGCCGGCATAGATCTCGGCGGCGCGGGTGGCGTCGGCGGTGCGCAGGTCGTGCGGCGCGATGATCAGGCGGTCGGTGCGGCCCGGCCACAGCCGCGACAACGCCACCGAGCCGCCGCTGAAGCGCGACATCACGTTCCGCGCGAAGCGGCCGATGATCAGCGTGGAAATGTTTCTGCGTTGAGCGACCGACACGCGCGCCTTGGTTTTGGGAAATCCGTGTTGCGAATCCTTTTAATCCGGAAACGCGGTCAACACACCATGGAGAGACCGAATCGGCGAAATGAGCTGTAAATATCAGGATTTAACCAGCCGCGCCGCATAGAAACCGTCGAGGCCGCCAAGCCGGGGATCGACGTTGGGCAGATGGCAGGGCAGGGTCCGCAGTTCGCCGTCGGGCGTTACGATCTCGGCAAGACCCGAAACCTCGGAACTCGTAACCGGCGCGCGCCGCATGCCGGGTTCCGCGGCGAGCAGTGCCGCCACCGCCTGTTCGCCCTCTTCCGGCTCCAGCGAACAGGTACAATAAACCAGGGTTCCACCCGGCTTGAGCAGGCTGACGGCCTTTTGCAGCAGGCGCTTTTGCAGCGCCGTCAGGGCGCCGATATCGGTTTCCTGCTTCAGCCAGGCTACGTCGGGATGGCGCCGGATGGTGCCGGTGGAGGCGCAGGGTGCGTCGACCAGCACGCCGTCGAACCCGCCTTCGGGTGCTTTGCCGTCGGGTGGCCGCCATTCGGTGGCGTCAGCCACCACCGTTTCCGCTTCGAGGCCAAGACGCGCCAGATTATCGCGCAACCGGTTCACCCGGTTCGGCGAACGGTCGATGGCGGTGACGGCGGCGCCTCCGTGCACCAGTTGCGCGGTCTTGCCGCCAGGCGCGGCGCAGAGATCCGCGATGGTCTTGCCGGCGATGTCGCCGAACAGCCGCGCCGGCAACGCCGCGGCGGCGTCCTGCACCCACCATTGCCCCTCGCTGAAGCCCGGCAGCATGGTCACCGGGCCGTGCAGCAGCGTGCGCACGGTTCCGGTCGGCACCACCTCGCCGTGCAGCCGGGTCGCCCACTGCGCGGCGTCGGATTTCACGGTGAGGTCGAGCGAGGGTTCATGGCTCAGCGCCAGCGCGATGGCGCGCGCGGTGGCCTCGCCATAATTGGCGGTCCAGCGCCCCATCAGCCATGGCGGGATATCGAGGGTCTGGCTTGCGACCTCGTCGATCAAGGGCTGGCCCTCACGGGCGCAGCGCCGCAGCACCGCGTTGATCAGCCCGGCATATTTCGCGGCGCGCCGGTCCGACTGTACCAGCCGCACCGACAGATCGACCGCGGCATGATCGGGGACTTCCATCCAGAGGATCTGCGCCGCGCCGATCAACAGCGCGCTCTGCGCCCGCGGCGCGTCGGTGGGGATGCCGCGGTCGAGCAGACGCGACAGCACATGGCCGAGCGTTCCCAGCCGCCGCAAAATCGTCGCCACCAGCCGCCGCATCAGGGCGCGGTCGCGATCGGACAGGGTTTTCAGCCCGGGATGCGCCGCAGCGCCTTCGAGCTGGTCGTCCAGGGTGCGCCGCTTGTGCAGCACGCCGTCGAGAATGTCCGCCGCAATCCGCCGCGCCGCGAGGCCGGGTACCTCGGTTGGCTGCGCAAATTTCAGTGGTGGCATGGGATCCGGGCGTCACAGCGGGAAAACGGACGAAGGGTCGGCGCGCGGCGCGATCCATCGTGGTGGGACCCTCGTTCTGGCACGCGAATATGCCAAATGTAAGAATCGCGCCCTTGCATTCCGCAGCAACGATATGAATTGAAAGTGAGCCTTGTCTGCGTGGAGATGCCCCATGACGGATCCCGTTCTGCCGGTAGCAACCACACCCGAGCGCAAACCGCTCTCCGAGGCGGCCAAACGGGCGCTGGCCGAAGCCGAGGCGCGCCGCGCCGCGGCCCAGGCCGCCGCCACGCCGGCCGCCAAAGAGTCCGGCGGCCCCAAAGGGCCGGAGCCGACCCGGTTCGGCGACTGGGAGCGCAACGGAATCGCGTCGGATTTTTAGGTCGTAGCGGCATCGTGCGCCGGCCATCTGCTTGATGCCACACAACCGCAGATGGCGGTTGTGTGCGTGGCCGACTCACCCTAACCTAGGAATATGTACCCATACCGGGAGTTCAACCCGCCACGTTATGGCCCCTCGCCCTGGCGACGGCGGCTGTCGGCCGCGTTGCCGTGGGTATTCGTGCTGGGGATGGCGGCGGGGACCATGCTGCCGGTGCGGCGCTGGGTGCATTGGCCGCCGCCATGGTCGCAAAGTCTGCCGCGCGAGTTCGATCCGGCCTGGAAACGCGCCGGCGATCCGAAGCTGAGCCGGCCGGTCGACGTGATCCGGACCATCGACGGCGATACGTTCGAGGCGCGGGTGCACCTGTCGCCGGGTCTCGACGTCACCACCCATGTCCGGCTGCGCGGCATCGATGCCCCGGAGTTGAAGGCGCGCTGCGACAAGGAATTGCGGTTGGCAGAAGCCGCCAGCGACGCGCTGCGCAACCTGCTCGCCGAGGGCGACGTGACGATTTCCAACGTCGGTCCCGACAAATACCAGGGCCGGGTCGACGCCGATGTCGCGACCCGGCGAACGGCGAACGTATCGGCGGCATTGCTGGCCGGCGGTTTTGCCCGCGCCTATGACGGCGGCCATCGCAGCGGCTGGTGCGGCTGGCGGTGAAGCACAAAAAAAGCCGCGCATCTGCGCGGCTTTTCGTGACTCGAACTGAAAGTGAAGGCGATCAGCGCTGGGTCACGACCACAGTCGTTCCCACCGAAACACGCTGGTAGAGATCGGTGATGTCTTCATTGTACATCCGCACGCAGCCGTAGGACACGAAGCCGCCGACCGAGCCCGGCATGTTGGTGCCGTGAATGGCGTATTCGCCACCGGCCAGCGTCATCGCGGCGACGCCCATCGGATTGCGCGGCGATCCGCCGGGAATGACGTCCGGCATCGTCGGCCTGTCGCGCCTGACTTCCGCCGGCGGCGACCACGCCGGGTTGCGGTATTTTCCGTCGATCCGGGTGGTGCCGGCCCACTGCTTGCCGGCCTTGCCGACGCCGACGGGGTAACGCACGGCGTGGCTGGGATCGAGCACGAGATAGAGCCGGCGCTCGCTGGTTTTCACCACGATGGTGCCTGGCGAATAACTGCCCTGAAAACCCACCACGTCCGGCCGCGCCTGCGCCGTGCCGCTGGCCATAAGCCCCGCCCCGAGGGTGGCCACCAGCGCCACCGCCATCTTCACCGCCTTGGTCTTCGACGACATCACGCTCTCCAGTTCGCTCGACGGCCTGTCGTGGCCCGTCCGAATCCACACAATTCCACCCGGCCCGGGATCGAATCCCGGGTTTGAGGCGGCTTCGCGCGTATATTTTTAACCAGCCGCGTTAACCAAACGGTTTCCAGCCGGCCGGTCAGGCCCCGCCCGATGGAGCGAACAAAGGAAATGCTGCAAACAAAGTAAATGACCGGAAAACAACACTCGCCGCAAAACGCCATCGCGGGGGCGGATGCCCCTGACAATCGTGTGATGTCGGCAGTGGTGGCGCCGACGCGTATTGGTTTGTAGCGAGATCGAGCGATGCCTCTCGACGAGCCGTCCCGGCCTTGAGCCGGGACCCAAAACCCTTGGCGTCAAAGGTTGAAAAAGAACCCCGCCCCGGATGAACGATAGTTCGCGCCCTATGGGTCCCGGCTCAAGGCCGGGACGACGCGTGGACAGGCTCTACGCGCCCTTCTTGTTCTGACGGTGCGAGACCAGATCGTTGACCACGGCCGGATCGGCCAGGGTCGAGGTGTCGCCGAGGCTCGAGGGTTCGTCCTCGGCGATCTTGCGCAGGATGCGGCGCATGATCTTGCCGGAGCGGGTTTTCGGCAGGCCCGGCGCGAACTGAATGAGGTCGGGCGAGGCGATCGGGCCGATATCCTTGCGCACCCACGCCACCAGTTCCTTGCGCAATTCCTCGGTGGGCTCGACCCCGGTCATCAGCGTCACATAGGCGTAGATGCCCTGGCCCTTGATGTCGTGGGGATAGCCGACCACGGCGGCTTCCGAGACCTTGGGATGCGCCACCAGCGCACTCTCGACTTCCGCGGTGCCCATGCGGTGGCCGGAGACGTTGATCACGTCGTCGACCCGTCCGGTGATCCAGTAATAGCCGTCGGCGTCGCGGCGGCAGCCGTCGCCGGTGAAGTACTTGCCCTTGTAGGTGGAGAAATAAGTCTGCTCGAAGCGCGCATGATCGCCATACACCGTGCGCATCTGTCCGGGCCACGATCTGGCGATACAGAGATTGCCCTGGGCCTCACCCTCCAGCACCTTGCCGTCGGCGTCGACGATCTCCGGCACCACACCGAAGAACGGCCGCGTCGCCGAGCCGGGCTTGAGTTTGGTGGCGCCGGGCAACGGGGTGATCAGGATGCCGCCGGTCTCGGTTTGCCACCAGGTGTCGACGATCGGGCAGCGCTCGTCGCCGACCACGCGGTGATACCACTCCCAGGCTTCCGGATTGATCGGCTCGCCCACCGATCCCAACAGCCGCAGGCTTTTCCGCGAGGTCCTTGTCACCGGCTCGTCGCCGGCCTGCATCAGGGCCCGGATCGCGGTCGGCGCGGTGTAGAAGATGTTGACCTTGTGCTTGTCGATCACATTCCAGAACCGCGAATTGTCCGGATAGTTCGGCACGCCTTCGAACATCAGCGTGGTGGCGCCATTGGCCAGCGGTCCATAGAGAATGTAGCTGTGACCGGTGACCCAGCCGACATCCGCGGTGCACCAGTAGATGTCGCCCTCGTGATAGTCGAACACGTATTGGTGCGTCATCGACGCGAACACCAGGTAGCCGGCGCTGGTGTGCAGCACGCCTTTCGGCTGGCCGGTCGAGCCCGAGGTGTAGAGGATGAACAGCGGATCCTCGGCATGCATGTGCTCGGCCGGACATTCCGTGGTCACCACCTTGGCGGCTTCGTGGTACCAGAAATCGCGTGACGGGTTCATGTCGACGCTGGCGCCGGTGCGCCTGACGACAACAACCCAGTCCACGCCGCCGCTCTTGGCGATCGCGGCGTCGACATTGGCCTTCAGCGGGACTTTCTTGCCGCCGCGCAACCCTTCGTCGGCGGTGATGACCACCTTGGACTGGCAATCGGTGATGCGCTGGGCCAGGCTGTCGGGCGAGAAGCCGGCGAACACCACCGAATGGATGGCGCCGATCCGCGCGCAGGCCAGCATCGCGTAGGCGGCCTCCGGAATCATCGGCAGATAGATGGTGACGCGGTCGCCTTTCTTGACGTTGCGGGTTCGCAGGATGTTGGCGAACCGGCAGACCTCGTCGTGCAGTTCGCGATAGGTGATGTGCCTGGATTCGGCCGGGTTGTCGCCCTCCCAGATGATCGCGGTCTGGCCGGCGCGCTTGGCGAGATGGCGGTCGATGCAATTCCAGGCGACGTTGAGCACGCCGTCCTCGAACCACTTGATCGAGATCTTGCCCGGCGCGAACGAGGTATCTTCAACCTTGGTGAAAGGCTTCATCCAGTCGACGCGCCTGGCCTGTTCCGCCCAGAATCCGGCCGGATCCCTGATCGAACGTGCATACATCTCGCGATATTTGGCGTCGTCGATGAGGGCGCGCTTCGCCCACGGTTCCGGCACGTCGTAAATTTTCTCGGACATTTATTCCTCCACCCGTGTGGCGGCGCCACACCCCCGCCGCCAGCCGGTCTTGTTGCCGCGATTATGCGTCGCGGCGCTCGGCCCCGGCAAGGGGAAAGGCCTGCCACATTTGTCGCTCCTGCCGTCAACCGCACGACATCGGGGCGGATGTATATTACAATTGGGGCCGCACGCATTTCCAGAAAGGGAATTTCATGCCCAATCATCGCATCACCCGGAAAAATCCCATCACCAGGTCCGTGTTGCACGTGGTCGGCCTGCTGGCCGTGATCGCTTTCTCGCCGGCGCCGTCGCTTGCCCAAACGCCGACCTCCGAAAGCGTGGCCGCGGCAAAGGAATTGATCGCCACCATGAAGCTCGACGAGCAGTTCAAGGCGCTGATGCCGATGATCCTGAACAACCTGAAGCCGGCGATCGTGCAGAATCGCCCCGATGTCGACAAGGATTTCGATGCCCTGGCGCCGGCACTGATATCGGGATTTGCGGCGCGCATGAACGAACTGACCGACGCGGTCGTGGCAGTCTATGCCAGCAACTTCAGCGCCGAGGAATTGCGGGCGGCGACGGCATTCTACCGGACGCCGGCCGGGCAGAAATTCCTGCAGAAAACGCCGCTGGTTACCCAGCAGACCATGGCGGCGGGCCAGAAGTTCGGCCAGTCGGTGGGTGCGGAAGCCCAGAAGCGCATGATGGATGAGCTGCGCAGCAAAGGCCACGCCTTGTGAGCTGAGTTCGGCGCCACCGCGTCGGATGTTACCTGTATCGAGGCCCATTCCGGCGGCCCAGCCTCGGCCTGCGCGCCCCCGCAGCGCGGTAAGTTACGGTATCTAATAACCTTAATGCGAATTTATGGGCTGGCGTTTGCCGCCTCTTGCCACTAAATGGCGGCAGACGAGCCGGCGGCAGTCGCCGGAACCAAACACCAATGGCCGGCATTAGTTTGCGAACCGGCTCGAGCGAGGCGCTTAAGACTATGACAGATCAGCAGAATTTCGTGCCATCTCGGCCCGTGTCGGCTGAATCCGTCATTGCCGCGACCCCTGGAACGCCCGGCAGCGTCGAGACGCTGGCGCGGGAACTCGGCCTCAAGCTGGGCGACCAGAACGAACTGACCATCCGCCGGATCAAGCGCGGCAAGAATTATTCGTTCATCCGGGCCAATGGCAGCCCGATCCGCCATGTCGGCACCATCAAGCGGCTGAATTCCATGGCGGTTCCCCCGGCTTACGCCGAAGTCCGCTATTCGCCCGATCCTACCTCGCATCTGCAGGCGGTCGGCCGCGATGCCGCCGGCCGGTTGCAGTACCGTTATCATTCCGACTGGGAAAAAGTCCGCGAGCAGCGCAAGGCGCATCGCCTGGCGCGGCTGGTTGGGGCGCTGCCCAAGATCCGGCGCAACGTTTCCCAGCACCTCGCCGGCGACGCCCCGACCCGCGAGTTCGCGCTGTCTGCCGTGATCGAACTGATCGCCCGGACCGCGATCCGCCCCGGCAACGAATCCTATGCCCGGCTCAACGGCACCCGCGGGGCCACCACGCTGTTGAAATCCAACGTCACCCTCGACGCCGACTGCGTCGTGCTGACCTTCAAGGCCAAGGGCGGCAAGGCGGTGCGCAAGGAGTGCGATGCCGCCAAACTGGTGCGGGCGATCGGCATTCTGCGCGGCGTGCCGGGCAAGCGCATGTTCCAGTACCGGGACGAGGCCGGCAACGTCCGCATCGTCAACACCACCCAGGTCAATGCGTTCCTGCGCGAAATCGCCGGCATCAAGATCTCGTTGAAGGATTTCCGCACCCTGATGGCGTCCGCCGTGGTGCTGGAATTGCTGTCGCGGATTTCTCCCGCCGCCAGCGCCCGCGGCCGTCGCAAGCAGGTGCTGGAAGCGGTGCGCGCCGCCGCCGACGAACTGTCGAACACGCCGGCGATCTGCCGCAAAAGCTACGTGCACGACACCATCGTCACCGCGTTCGAAGAGGGCATCCTGGAGCGGTTTGCCGCCACCATGACCGGCTATCGTTCGCAATCCAAGCGCGAGCAGCTGTTGGCCCAGGTGGTCGCCGCCGCGGCGTAAGTGGCGCGTGCAGGATGGGTTGAGCTGTGTTGCGAAACCCATCAGCCGCGCGTGGTGCCTTTGGGTTTCGCAACAGCTCAGCCCATCCTACGAAACCACCTCGCCGTTCCAGCCGCAGGCGATCAATCGCCGCCGCAGATGATCCGGCGCCGGCGCCTGCACCCGGATCGGGTCCTTGTTCTTCGAAATCGGCACCACGATCTCGCGGGCATGCAGATGCAGCCGCGGTTCGCCAAATCGCGGGCCACGGCCGTAAATGTTGTCGCCGACAATCGGCCAGCCCATGGCGGCGGTGTGCACGCGCAATTGATGGGTGCGGCCGGTGACCGGTTCCAGCGCCAGCCAGCTCAATCCTTCAGCACGCCCCAATACTTTCCATTTTGTGACGGCAACCTGACCGTCGGGATCAGGTTTCTGCCACCAGCCGCGCTCGGCGTTGAGGCGGCCGAGCGGCATGTCGATGGTGCCTTCGTTTTCGGCAGGTCCGCCCTCCACTACCGCCCAATAGGTCTTGGAAATGCGGCCATGCTTGAACAACAGCCCGAGCGACGCGGTGGCCTTGCGATGCCGTCCCAGCACCAGGCAGCCGGAGGTGTCGCGGTCGAGGCGATGAGCCAGCACCGGCGGGCGCGGCAGGCCGAACCGCAGCGCGTCGAACGAGGCTTCCAGATTGGCGCCGCCCTTGGGTCCGCGGTGCACCGGCAGTCCGGCCGGCTTGTCGATCACCAGCATCAGCCCGTCGCGGTACAGCACGCGGGACAGGATCTCGTCGGCGGTCAATTGCGCCGTAACCGCCGGTTCGGAGTGACTTTCGCTCATGGCGCGAAACGGCTAACACACCCCCCCTATGAGCGATAGCACCCCCGAAAAAACCAAACAGAGCTGGTGGCGGCGGCTTTCCAGCGGGCTGAAGCGCACGTCGAGTTCGCTGGGGTCGGCGGTGGCCGATCTCGTCACCAAGCGCAAGCTCGACCAGGCCATGCTCGAGGACATCGAGGATGTGCTGTTGCGCGCCGATCTCGGAACCGAGGTGGCGGCGCGGATCGCCAAGGCGGTCGGGGCCGGCCGCTACGACAAATCGGTCTCGGCCGATGACGTCAAGGCCGTGGTCGCCAGCGAAGTCGAAAAGGTGCTGGCCGATGTGGCGAGGCCGCTGGCGATCGATGAAGCGCACAAGCCGTTCGTGATCCTGGTGGTCGGCGTCAACGGCTCCGGCAAGACCACCACCATCGGCAAGCTCGCCGCCAAATTGAGCGCGGAGGGGCGCAAGGTGATGCTGGCGGCCGGCGACACCTTCCGCGCCGCGGCCATCGAGCAGTTGAAGATCTGGGGCGAGCGCACCAAATCGCCGGTGATCGCCGGCGCGCAGGGATCGGATTCCGCCAGCCTCGCCTTCAACGCGCTGACCGCCGCGCGGGAAGGCAAACGCGACGTGCTGTTGATCGACACCGCAGGAAGGCTGCAGAACAAGGCCGAGCTGATGAACGAGCTCGAAAAAGTCGTGCGCGTCATCCGCAAGGTCGATGCGTCGGCGCCGCATGCGGTGCTGCTGGTTCTCGACGCCACGGTGGGACAAAACGCGCTCTCGCAAGTCGAGGCGTTTCATCGCACCGCCGGCGTCACCGGTCTGGTCATGACCAAGCTTGACGGCACCGCACGCGGCGGCATTCTGGTGGCGCTGGCGGAGAAACACAAACTGCCGGTGCATTTCATCGGCGTCGGCGAGGGCATCGACGACCTTGCGCCGTTCACGGCGCGGGATTTTGCGCAAGCGATTGCAGGAATTGAAAGCTGACATGAACAAGACCACGCCGCATCCGCTGTTCAAGCTTGCCACCGAGCTCGGCCCCTTGATGGTGTTCTTCATCGCCAACGCGAAATTCCACCTGTTCGTCGCCACCGGCGCCTTCATGGTGGCGGTGATCGCCGCGATGATCGCGTCCTACATGGTGACCCGCCACGTGCCGATCATGGCGCTGGTCACCGGCGTCATCGTCATCGTGTTCGGCACCTTGACGCTGGTGCTGCACGACGAGACCTTCATCAAGGTCAAGCCGACCATCATCTACGGCCTGTTCGCGGCGATCCTCGGCGGCGGGTTGCTGTTCGGCCGTTCCTTCATCGCCATCATGTTCGACCAGATGTTCAATCTCACCGCGGAAGGCTGGCGGCTCCTGACCATGCGCTGGGCGGTATTCTTTTTCGGCATGGCGATCCTGAACGAGATCATCTGGCGCAGCCAGACCACGGATTTCTGGGTGGCGTTCAAGGCGTTCGGCGTGATCCCGCTGACCATGGGCTTTGCCATCACCCAGATGCCGCTGATCAAGCGCTATCACCTGGAGCCGGTGTCGCTGGAGGCCAGCGAAGCCGGCGGCGGCGATGTCAGCAAGGGCTGATCCTGCACCCTCTCCCCGCGTGCGGGGAAAGGGTGACGAGGAATTCGCTTCAGCTCAGCTCTTCTGCTTGGCGATGATCTTGTCCTTGATGCCGTCATAGGTCTTTTGCGGCACGATGTTCTTCTGCACCAGCTCATCCTTGCCCTTGTAGGGGCGGCCCTTGATGATCGCCGCCGAATAGGCCTTGCCGATGCCCGGCAGCGCGTCGAGCTCGTCGGCGGTGGCGGAGTTGATGTCGAGCAGGTCGGTCTTGGCCGTCGGCGCCATGGTCGACGCCGGTTTGGCCGGGGCCATCTTGTCGGATTTGGCGGTGGACTGGGCGGTCTGGGCCATCGACGGCGAAACCGTCAACAGACCGAGGCTGAGGGCGGCGGCGGCAATCGAAGCGAGCGTGAAATGACGCATGGTGTGTGTCCCTCCCAGGACGGTTCAAAGTAGCGGCATCACGCTAGCGGTGGATTCGTGGCGGCGCCAAGGCCGTGGAATGAACGGCAGATAAAAGCCGAAACTTATTTGCGGTTAATTGGAAGCATGATGCCGGGATGGGGATACCGGTTTGCGGTCAACCAGCCCGAGCTAGGAGCCGGCTTTCAACGCCTTGTCGATCTCGACCTTCAACACGCTGTTGAAGTTGTCCGGCGTCACCGGGCCCACCATCTTGTAGGCGATGACGCCGTCGCGGCCGACCACGAACGTCTCCGGCACGCCGTAAACCCCCCATTCGATCGAGGCGCGGCCGTTGCCGTCGACGCCGACGATGCCGAACGGATTGCCGTAGCGGCCGAGGAAGCGCCGGGCGTTGTCGGCGCCGTCCTTGTAGTTGATGCCGACCAGCTGCAGCCTCTTGTCGCGGCCAAGCTCGGTCAGCAGCGGCGCCTCGTCGTGGCAGGGCACGCACCACGACGCCCAGACGTTGACGACGCTGACATGGCCCTTGAAGACGGCGGGATCGAGCCCGGTGACCGGTGCGCCGTCGCGCACCAGGCCTTGCAGTGCCGGCAGCGCGGTTTGCGGCGCCGGGTGACCGATCAAGGCGGATGGGATTTTCGACGGATCGCCGCCGCCGAGCCGAAACCAGAAGATCACCGCCAGCGCGGTGAAGGCGAGTAGCGGCAGCGCCATCAACCACGAGCGGCGTGGAGCGGGCGAGGAGGCGACGGGCTCGCTCATGACAGGTCCGCCGCGCGGCTTCCGGAACGCCGGGTCGCGCCCGAAGCCTCGAGATCGCGCAGGCGCCGCTGCACCCGCCGATAGTCGAGCATGACCCATGCCACCAGCATCAGCACCACGGCGGTGACCAGCGCATAGGCGGTGACGATGAAGGAGGCATAGGGACCGAGCGACGACATGGCGTTCACGCGGCCTGCTTGCTGGCTTGCAGCATCTGCAGCGCGCGCAGGCGCCGCCGCAGGATCTCGTTGCGCATCGCCGCCAGATGCAGCGTGACGAACAGCAGCGAAAACGCGATCGCCATCACCAGCAGTGGAATCAGGAACGCGCGGTCGAGCGTCGAGCCGCCGAGCCGCATCACCGACGCCGGCTGGTGCAGCGTATTCCACCAGTCCACGGAAAACTTGATGATCGGCAGATTGATCGCGCCGACCAGGGTCAGCACCGCGGCGGCGCGTGCCGCGCGCGACGGATCCTCCACCGCGCGCCACAGCGCCATCAGCCCGAGATACATCAGAAACAGGATCAGCACCGAGGTCAGCCGCGCATCCCATTCCCAATAGGTGCCCCACATCGGACGGCCCCACAGCGAACCCGTCACCAGCGCCAGGAAGGTAAAGGCGGCGCCGATCGGGGCCGCGGCCTTGGCGGCCACGTCGGCCAGGGGGTGCCGCCACACCAGGGTGCCCAGCGCCGCGACGCTCATCACGCCCCAGACGAACATCGACAGCCAGGCATTGGGGACGTGGATGAACATCAGCTTCACGGTGGCGCCCTGCTGATAGTCATCGGGCGCCAGCGCCGACTGCGTCAGCCCGATGATCAGCAGCAGCGCGGTCGCGGCCACCAGCCACGGCAAAATCCGCCCCGTCAGCGCAAGGAACCGGGTCGGGTTGGCGAGATCGATCAGCGTCATGGCACTCCTGTTAGTCGTCCGCGCCGGTGCAGGCAATCCGCCTTGCCGGGTTTCATGGTGCTTCCGCGAGAGTTGATCAATCGAGGCCATGCCGCAGGCTCGCGGCTGCGGCGAATGGTCCGACTACGAAGCTTACCAGCGACAGCGCGCACAGGATCAGGAACGGCGGCCCGAACGGGTGGGCTCCGGAAATCGCCGCATCCGAGGCGGCGACGCCGAAAATCAGGACCGGGATCGATAGCGGCAGCACCAGCACCGCCAGCAGCAGGCCGCCGCGGTGCAGGGTCACCGCCAGCGCCGCGCCGATCATGCCGGTAAAGGTCAATGCCGGGGTGCCCGCCAATAGCGTCACCGCCACCGCCAGCGTTGCGGTGCCGTCGAGGTTCAAGAGCAGTCCGAGCACCGGGGTTGCGACAATCAGCGGCAACCCCGCCGCCAGCCAGTGCGCCAGCGCCTTGGCCGCGCAGGCCAGTTCCAGCGGCGCGCGGCCCATCACCAACAGATCCAGCGAGCCGTCGTCGTGATCGGACGTGAACAGGCGGTCCAGCGTCAGCAGGCTCGCCAGCAGGGCGCCGAGCCACAGGATCGCCGGGCCGAGGCGCTTGAGCAAAGCGAGGTCCGGGCCGACCGCGAATGGCATCAGCACCACTACGGTGAGAAAGAACAATACCCCGATCAAGGCGCCGCCGCCGACCCGCAGCGCAAGGCGGATATCGCGGCGAAGCAGGGCGGCAAGCGCGGTCATGCGGGAACGCCCCCGATGCGCAATTGCTTCGCCTCAATTCCAAGCTCGGTGTGGGTGGCGGCGACGATCAGGCCGCCGCGGCGGAGATGCTCGGCCATCACGCCCGCGAACAGGTCCTGGCCGGCGTGGTCCAGCGCCGACGTCGGTTCGTCCAGCAGCCAGACCGGACGCCGCACCACCAGGAGCCGGGCGATCGACAGCCGCCGCCGTTGCCCGGCGGAGAGGTAGGCCGCCGGCAGCTCGGCGATGTGGTCAAGCCCGACGGCGGCGAGGCCGGCCGATGGGTCGGATGCACCTATCCCCAGATAATTGCCCCAGAACGCCAGGTTCTCGGTCACGCTCAGGGATGGTTTCAGGGCGTCGCGGTGGCCGAGGTAATGCGCCTGCTCGGGCAAGGTCAGCTCAGCTTCGCCGCCGGCAAGTTCGATCGAGCCGCCGGCGATGGCCACGAGGCCGGCAATCAGCCGCAGCAGCGAGGTCTTGCCGGCGCCATTGGCGCCGGTGACCGCCAGCGCCTCGCCGGCGGAGGCCTCGAAATCGAGGCCGGAAAACACCTCGCGGCCGCCCCGGATGCACCTGATCCCGCGTCCCGACAGCCGCATCGTTGCTCGTTCCATTGCCTTGCCATTGCTTGATTGGCTTACCCGGGTCGCATTGCTGCGAAACGATTGTCGGTGTGGCGGCGCCCCTGGAAAGATTTCTATAAGCCGGAACTTGATGCAGCACACAATCGGCGCCTGCAAGCCATCAGGCTTTCCTCGCGGGCGATCCGTGCTGCGGTGCGCAGATACCTTTTGCCGGGTATCCTTCAATGATGATTGGGACCGCCTCACATGACATCGCTCGACAGCTTCAAGTGCCAGAAGACCCTCAAGGTTGGCGGCAAGACCTACGTCTATTACAGCCTGCCCGCCGCCGAGAAGAACGGTCTGAAGGGCATTTCCAGGCTGCCTTATTCGATGAAGGTGCTGTTGGAAAACCTGCTGCGCAACGAGGACGACCGCACCGTCAAGAAGGCCGACATCCTGGCGGTGGCGCAATGGCTGAAGAAGCGCAAGCTCGAGCATGAAGTCGCGTTCCGTCCGGCCCGGGTGCTGATGCAGGATTTCACCGGCGTGCCGGCGGTGGTCGATCTCGCCGCCATGCGCAATGCGATGCAGAAGCTCGGCGGCGACGCCGAAAAGATCAATCCGCTGGTCCCGGTCGATCTGGTCATCGATCACTCGGTGATCGTCAACTTCTTCGGCGACAACAAGGCGTTCGGCAAGAACGTGGTCGAGGAGTACAAGCAGAACCAGGAGCGCTACGAATTCCTCAAATGGGGCCAGCGCGCGTTCACGAATTTCTCGGTGGTGCCGCCCGGCACCGGCATCTGCCACCAGGTCAATCTCGAATATCTTGCGCAGACGGTGTGGACCCGCAAGGAGAAGATGGCCGTCGGCAAGAAGAAGGGCACGTTCGAAGTGGCCTATCCCGACTTGCTGGTCGGAACCGATTCGCACACCACCATGGTCAACGGACTTGCCGTGCTCGGCTGGGGCGTCGGCGGCATCGAGGCCGAAGCCGCCATGCTCGGCCAGCCGCTGTCGATGCTGCTGCCGGAGGTGGTCGGCTTCAAGCTCAAGGGCCAGATGAAGGAAGGCGTCACCGCTACCGACCTCGTGCTGACGGTGACCCAGATGCTGCGCAAGCAGGGCGTGGTCGGAAAATTCGTCGAATTCTTCGGCCCCGGTCTCGACCACCTGTCGGTGGCGGACAAGGCGACCATCGGCAACATGGCGCCGGAATACGGCGCCACCTGCGGCTTCTTCCCGGTCGACGGCGAGACCATCGATTATCTCAAGACCTCCGGGCGCAAGGCCGACCGCGTTGCGCTGGTCACCAAATACGCCAAGGCGCAGGGACTGTTCCGCACTTCGGCTTCGCCGGATCCGGTGTTCACCGAGACCCTCACCCTCGATCTCGGCGACGTGGTGCCGTCGATGGCTGGACCGAAGCGGCCTGAAGGCCGCGTCGCGCTGCCCGCGGTGGCGGACGGTTTTGCCGCCGCGATGGCCAGCGAATACAAGAAGGCCACCGACGGCGAGAAGCGCTATGCGGTCGAAGGCCGCAATTTCGATCTCGGCCATGGCGACGTGGTGATCGCGGCGATCACGTCGTGCACCAACACCTCCAATCCCAGCGTGCTGATCGGCGCCGGCCTCCTGGCGCGCAATGCCGCGGCCAAGGGCCTCACCGCCAAGCCGTGGGTGAAGACGTCGCTGGCGCCGGGCAGCCAGGTGGTGGCGGAATATCTTTCCAATTCCGGCCTGCAGCTCGACCTCGACAAGGTCGGCTTCAACCTGATCGGTTTCGGCTGCACCACCTGCATCGGCAATTCCGGGCCGTTGCCGGAAGAGATTTCGAAATCGATCAACGACAACGGAATCATCGCCGCGGCGGTGTTGTCGGGCAACCGCAATTTCGAAGGCCGCGTCAGCCCGGATGTGCAGGCGAACTATCTGGCCTCGCCGCCGCTGGTGGTGGCCTATGCGCTGGCCGGCAGCGTCACCAGGAACCTCGCGGTCGAGCCGCTCGGCACCGGCAAGGACGGCAAGCCGGTGTACCTGAAGGACGTCTGGCCGACGACCAAGGAGATCAACGCCTTCATGAAGAAATACGTCACCGCGGCGATCTTCAAGAAGCGCTACGCCGACGTGTTCAAGGGCGACACCAACTGGCGCAAGATCAAGACCGTCGAGAGCGAAACCTATCGCTGGAACATGAGCTCGACCTACGTGCAGAACCCGCCTTATTTCGAAGGCATGAAGAAAGTGCCGGAGCCGATCGTCGACGTGGTCGACGCCCGCATCCTGGCGATCTTCGGCGACAAGATCACCACCGACCACATCTCGCCAGCCGGTGCCATCAAGCTGACCTCGCCGGCCGGCAAATACCTGTCCGAGCACCAGGTGCGACCGGCCGACTTCAACCAGTACGGCACGCGCCGCGGTAACCATGAAGTGATGATGCGCGGCACCTTCGCCAACATCCGCATCAAGAACTTCATGCTGAAGGGCGCCGACGGCAATATTCCCGAAGGCGGCCTGACCAAGCATTGGCCCGACGGCGAGCCGATGACGATTTACGATGCAGCGATGAAGTATCAGCAAGAGAAGGTGCCGCTGGTGGTGTTTGCCGGTGCGGAATACGGCAACGGTTCGTCGCGCGACTGGGCCGCGAAGGGAACCCGGCTGCTCGGGGTCCGCGCCGTGATCTGCCAGAGTTTCGAGCGCATCCATCGCTCCAACCTGGTCGGCATGGGCGTGCTGCCACTGACCTTCGAGGATGGCGCTTCCTGGCAGTCGATCGGGCTGAAGGGCGACGAGACCGTCACCATCCGCGGCCTGCAGGGCGACCTCAAGCCGCGTCAGAAGTTAACGGCGGAGATCGTGTCAGCCGACGGCTCGCTGCGCCGGGTGTCGCTGCTGTGCCGCATCGATACTCTCGATGAGCTCGAATACTACCGCAACGGCGGCATCCTGCACTACGTGTTGCGCAAGCTGGCGGCGTGAGGCGGGGTGCGCCGATGGCCTCACTGCGAAGTGAGTGGCGGCTAAGCGGAAGGCGGCCTATGAAGGGCCGCCTTTACGCGTTTGAAGGTGTTTCCGTGTTAGCGGCATCGTGTCGTATCCTGGTTCCAGCGTGGCAACAATGATGACCCCAAATTTGATCTCGCGATGGTCGGGTACGCTTGGCGTTTGCGCCATCGTTGCGATCGTCCGCCCCGCCCATGCCGATCCGCGCGCGGTGGTCGAGCTGTTCACGTCGCAGGGCTGCTCGTCGTGCCCGCCGGCCGACAAGATCATCGGTGAGCTCGCCAAGGATCCGTCGGTGATCGCGCTGAGCCTGCCGATCGACTATTGGGATTATCTCGGCTGGAAGGACACGCTGGCCGACTTGCGCTTCAGCGCCCGCCAGAAAGCCTACTCGCAGATGCGCGGCGATCGCGATGTCTACACCCCGCAAGTGGTGGTCAACGGCGAGATCCATGTGGTCGGCAGCGATCGCGCCGGCATCGAAGGGGCGATCGACGACACCAAGAAGCAGACTGCCGTGATGTCGGTACCGGTGTCGATGACACTGTCGGGCAAACAGCTCAACGTTTCGGTGGCGGCGTCCCGTGCCGGAGCCGCGGCCAGCCATGGCGAAGTGTGGATCTGCGCGATCTCGAAGGCGGTGCCGATTTCGATCGGGCGCGGCGAGAATCGCGGCCGTGAGATCACCTATCACAATGTGGTGCGCAACGTGCTGAAGGTCGGCGACTGGAACGGCAGCGCCGGCACCTGGACCGTGCCGCTGGAAAACATCTCCCGCGAAGGCGTCGATGCCGCGGCGGTCTACGTCCAGGACGGCAATCGCGACAAGCCCGGACCGATGCTGGGCGCGGCGTTCACCTCGCTGCACTGACCGAAGATCAATCGCAAGCTGGATCGGCGCCGCCGGCTTCACCGCGGGTCACGCATCGAGCCATCCCCGATAGAGATGGTGTGAGATCGCGGGTCGCTCAGCGAGGCGCGGCAGTTGCTTCGCGGAATTCGTTATCCGGCGCGCGTTCGCAAACCGGCCCAAAAAAGAAAAGGACCAACTTTCGTTGGCCCAATGAGTGTGGGGATAAACTCCCTGCGAACAGGCCCGATCCCGACGACCCCGGGGGGCTGGGGGCTGAGGAATCCGGAGCCGAAAGGACCGGGCCAACGCAGTAGTTTCTTTTCGCAATCCAGAAGGGCGGTCGATGGGCGGAAGTGGGGCCGTATTATGATTTCGCTAACGATCCCGTGACGAGGCGGTTCCGGCGCGCTGAGTGCGTTTTGGGCAGGAATCGGCGACCTTTCGCGCCCGGTCGGGGCGTTTGGCCGCCGCCTTGCTGCGGAAACGATAATTTCCGCATTTGCCCGTTAGGACCCTTGCAGCCGCGGCCGGTCGGCGCAATCATGAAGCCCGCATGACAGGAGGGCGCTGCATGAGTTCGGTGTCGGGGGAGGCTGATCCAAGCGAGAATCGCGCGGCGGAGCGCAGTACCGCCGCGGGTGCATTGCCGGGCCGGGTGACGTTCAATCGTTTCGAACTCGGCCGCATTCTCGATCTGTACGGGCGTATGGTTGCAGACGGCGAGTGGCGCGATTACGCCATTGATTTCCTGAAAGACCGCGCGGTGTTCTCGGTGTTCCGCCGCGCTTCCGAAGTTCCGATCTACCGCATCGAAAAGGATCCGCGGCTGGCGCGCAAGCAGGGCGCTTACAGCGTAATATCGGCCACCGGCCTGATCCTGCGCCGCGGCCACGAACTGGATCGCGTTCTCCTGGTGATCGACCGCAAGCTGGCGCTGGTCTAGTTAGTTCGCGCAGGGACGGTTTGTAGGATGGGTTGAGCTCTTTGCGAAACCCATCAAGTCCCGAAACTGTGGCTGAAGGGTTTCACAAGAGTTCAACCCATCCACGCACTGACGCTACGCGTTATCAGCCGGCAGCGTGGTGCCGCCGTCGCCGAGCGCCAGCTGCATCATCACGGTGTCGAGCCAGCGGCCGAACTTGAAGCCGACACTCGGGTGGGTGCCGATCATCTGGAATCCGGCGCTGGTGTGAACGCCGATCGATCCGGCATTGGCGGAGTCGCCGATCACCGCGATCATCTGGCGGTAGCCGCGCGCTTCGGATTCCGCGATCAGCCGTCGCAGCAGTAACGTGCCGATGCCACGCTGCTGGGCCGATGGCGCCAGATAGACTGAATTCTCCACCGTGAAGCGATAGGCCGGCCGCGGCCGGTACGGCCCGGCATAGGCGTAACCGGCCACCTCGGCACCGCGCACGGCGACGAGGTAGGGAAAGCCGCCCGAACTCAGCGATTGATATCGCCGCGTCATCTCCTCGAGATCCGGCGGGATCAACTCAAAGGTCGCCGTGCCGAAGCGGACCGCGTCCGCGTAAATCGCGGTGATGGCGGCAAGGTCGGCCGGGGTCGCCGGTCTGATTTCAACGTCGGACATGGGCTTAAGCGTATTTTCGACGGACGCAAAAGAAAAGCCCCGGCCTCAAGGCCGGGGCTCCGATGGTTTTGCGCTTCAGGCGGTGCCTAGTCGCGCTGCCCGAGCAGCTGCAGCAGCAGCGTGAACAGGTTGATGAAGTTCAGGTAGAGCGACAGCGCACCGGTAATGGCCGCACGCTCCGCCACGTCACCGCCCTGCGAGGCGTAGCCGTAGATGTAGTCGTTCTTCAGCCGCTGGGTATCCCAGGCGGTGAGGCCCGCGAACACCAGCACGCCGACCACCGACACCACGAACTGCAGCGCCGAGCTCGCGATGAACAGGTTCACGAGGCTGGCGATGATGATGCCGAACAGGCCCATCATCAGGAACGATCCCATGCCGGTCATGTCACGCTTGGTGGTGTAGCCGTAGAGGCTGAGCGCACCGAACGAGGCCGCGGTGATGAAGAACACCCGCACGATCGAGGTGTGGGTATAGACCAGGAAGATCGACGACAGCGAGATGCCCATCAGTGCCGAGAACACCCAGAACAGCATTTGCGCCGTTGCGGGCCGGAGCCGGTTGATGCCGGCCGAAATCACGAACACCATCACCAGCGGCGCCAGGATGAACAGCCATTTCAGCGGGCTCACGAACATCGCGTAGCCGAACGGGGTCAGGTAGGCGCTGCCGATCCGGGCCGCTGCACCCGACGGGTCGGCGGTCACGGCGGCCATGTAAACGCCGAGTGCGGCGAGGCCGGTGATGGCGAGGCCGATCGACATGTAATTGTAGATGCGCAGCATGTAGGCGCGCAGACCGGCATCGACGGTCGCGGCGTCAACGCGCCCGGCGGCCCGGCCGAAGGGAGAAGCATAGTTGCGGTCGAAGTCCGACATGGTCGAAATCCCGAAGTTGCCTGGCAAACGCAAGGGGCTTGCGCCGTCAGTAAAGAATTCTATCCCAGATACCGGATCGCGCTGAACATTAATTTTATGTCATCAAGCCCGGTATCTGACCCAGACTGGCATGTGGGAAACTAGCACATCCGATGCAAGCTTCCACGCGCGGCTGAATGTCGCTGCGGGGCCGATTCGGCTGTATCTGAGCCGGTTTCAGCCAAACCGCGCTGCGGCGAATTGTCATAAATTCCGCAGCACGGCCGCCGGCTTCTGGTTAAGGGCCAATAGCGTGCCGGCGAGGCCGAGACCCACCGTGACCACCAGCGCTGCCACCACCACAAGGGTGGCGCTGCCGGCCTGCCAGACGAAGCTCAAGGTCATCAGCCGGGTCACGATCAGCCAGGCGGCGATCGAGCCGGCAACGACGCCGAATACCGCGGTGGCAAAGCCGATCATCAGGTATTCCAGCGCATAGGCGCCGAGCAGCCGGGCCCGGGTGGCGCCCAGGGTCTTCAGGATCACGGCGTCGTAAACCCGGTGGCGGTGGCCGGCGGCCAGCGCCCCGCCCAGCACCAGGATGGCCGAGATCAGCGTGATGGCGCTGGCGGCGCGGATCGCCAGCACCAGGTTGGTGACCACCGTGCCGATGGTTTCCAGGGCCTCGCGAACCCGCACGCTGGTTACCATCGGGTAGGCATCCGCCACCGCCCGGATCAGCGTGGCGTCGCCGGCCGGGTTGTTGGCCGCACTGCCCTTGGCCTCGGTCAGGGTGGCGATGTGGGTGTGCGGCGCGCCGCGGAACGCATTGGGCGAGAACACCAGCACGAAATTGATGCCAAGGCTCTGCCAGTCGACATCGCGCAGATTGCTGATGGTGGCCGAGATATTGCGGCCGAGCACGTTGACCACGACTTCGTCGCCGATCCTGAGGTCGAGGCCATCGGCCAGTTTTTTCTCGAAAGAGACCAGCGGCGGGCCGTTGTAATCGGCGCCCCACCATTGCCCTTCGACGACCTTCGATCCCTTGGGGATCTCTCCGGTATAGGTCAGGCCGCGGTCGCTTTGCAGCACCCATTCGGCGTCGGTCGACGGCTTGATGTCCTCCGACCTGACGCCGCGGGCGGAGACGATACGGCCGCGCAGCATCGGCACGTCGGCGACGGTGGACCCCGGCACCTGCTGCTGGAGAAAGGCGCTGAAAGCATCGGCCGAGGTAGACGGAATATCGATGAAATAGAACGACGGCGCGCGCTCCGGCAACGCCGCCATGAATTGCCGGCGCAGATTGCCGTC
This sequence comes from uncultured Alphaproteobacteria bacterium, assembly GCA_963710235.1. Taxonomy (GTDB): domain Bacteria; phylum Pseudomonadota; class Alphaproteobacteria; order Rhizobiales; family Xanthobacteraceae; genus Bradyrhizobium. The sequence goes on along the minus strand of CAVPZI010000002.1, from coordinate 946,477 downwards.
GATCTGCGTCACCGTGACCAGCACCGCAAGCCCGAGGCCGAGCGACATCACTACCGACGGCGTCAGGGCGCCCGGCCGATGGATGTTGGCGATCGCGAGCCGCAGCATGGTGATGCGCGGCCGCGGCAAAGCGCGCGCCAGCGCCATCAAGGCGGCGGCGATGACGCGCAGCAGCGCGAACACCACGAACGACGACGCCACGAACACCAGCGCCACCCGCCGGTCATAGGCGAGTCCGACCACCACCGCGACCAGGAGCGCGATCACCAGCGCCATCCCGGCGATGTAACGCGGTTTGGGGCGGTGCCATTCGCTCGACGACGCCTCGCGGAACAGCGTCGCCACCGGCACGTCATGGGCCTGGGCCAGCGGCCATAGCCCGAAGGCGAGCGCGGTCAACAGGCCATAGACGAACGACAGCGCCAGCTGACCGGGATGCAGCGCCGGCACCACCGGCAGCGGCAGCAACTTGCCGAACAGGCCGACCACCACGAAGGGAAGGGCTGCGCCCAGCACGAGGCCGATCACGGATCCGATCGCGGCCAGCACCGTGACCTGGGTGAGGTAGATGGCGAACACGTCGCGGCCGGTGGCGCCCAGCGCCTTGAACGAGGCAATGACGTCGCGCCGGCGGTCGATATGGCTCTTGACGGCGTTGGCGACCCCGACGCCGCCGACCAGCAGCGCGGCAAGGCCCACCAGGGTGAGAAACTGGGTGAAACGGCTGATGGTGCGTTCGAGCTGCGGCGAGGCGTTGTCGCGGCTGCGAATTTCCCAGCCGGCCTGCGGCAGCGCGGTCCGCGCATCGTTTGCCAGCGCGGTCACGGCACGATCGGTGGCGTTGTCGTCCGGCAGGCGCACCCGGTAGACCCAGCGCACCAGGCTGCCGGGCTGCAGCAATTGCGTCGCCCTTAGCCCCGCTTCGCTGATCAGGAAGCGCGGACCGAAGCCGACGCCACCGGCGAGCTTGTCGGGCTCGGCGCTGACCACGCTGCGAATGGCGAAGGTGGCGCTGCCGACGGTGACGCGGTCGCCGCGCTTCAGGTTGAGCCGTGCCAGCAGGGTGGCATCCGCCGCGGCGCCGAACGCGCCGTCGCGCTCGCCCATGAGGTCGGCGACCGGCATTTTGGGGTCGAGGGTCAATTCGCCCAGCATCGGATAGTTGTCGTCGACCGCCTTGAGTTCGACCAGCGCCAGCTGGCCGTCCGCCGCGCGCGCCATGCCGCGCAGCGTGGCGGCCACCGAAACCTGTCCGCGCGAGCGCAGCCATGCGATTTCTTCCGGCTTGGCCTCGCGCTGGAACAGCGAGAACGCGGCGTCGCCGCCGAGCAAGGTGCGGCCCTCGCGCGCCAGTCCTTCGCCGAGCGAGGCCGCGACCGAACCGACGCCGGCGATGGCCAGCACGCCGAGCGCGATGCAGGCGATGAAGACGTAGAAGCCGCGTAGTCCGCCGCGCAATTCGCGCAGCGCGTAGCGCAGCGCCAGCGAACGGGCGCGGCCGCGCTGCGGGCGCCGTGCCGCGAGGCCGAGGGTGGGAATGCGATCGGTGGCGATGGTCATGAAATCAGGCGGTCTCGCCCCATTGCTTGTCGGTCACAGCATTGTCGAGGCGGCCGGAACGCAGCCGCACCACGCGGTCGCAGCGTTGCGCCAGCGCGGTATCGTGGGTCACCAGCACCAGCGTCATGCCGCGTTCGGCGTGCTTGGTGAACAACAGGTCGACGATCTGCTTGCCGGTGGCTTCGTCGAGATTTCCGGTCGGCTCGTCGGCCACCAGGATGGCCGGGTCCGGCACCAGCGCGCGGGCCAGCGCGACGCGTTGCTGTTCGCCGCCGGACAACTGGGTCGGATAATGATGCAGCCGGTCGCCGAGACCGACCGATTGCAGTTCGCGGATGGCGCGTTCCGATGCAGCGGGATCGCCGGCCAGTTCGAGCGGCACCGCGACGTTCTCGAGCGCGGTCATGGTCGGGATCAGATGAAACGACTGGAATACGATGCCGACATGGCGGCCGCGAAACCGCGCCAGCGCGTCCTCGTCGAGGGCGTTGAAAGGCGTGCCGTTGAGCACTACCTCTCCGCTGTCAGGTCGTTCCAGTCCCGCCATCACCATCAGCAGCGTGGATTTCCCCGAACCTGACGGCCCGATCAGGCCGATCGCTTCGCCGGAGGCGACCTTGAGGCTGATATCCTTGAGGATATGAACCCGCGCCGCGCCGGTGCCGAGCGAGAGATTGAGGTTCGAGATGGAAATGGTGTCGGGTGCAACACCAGGCGATGACGGGGATTCGATGAGACTGTCCATGCACCTTCCATATGGCCATTGGTTTGCGGCGGTCGAGGGGCTGCCCAGGCTGTTTGTGCGGCCGCTCTTGGGGTTGCTGCCGGCTCTCGCGGTCATGGCGGCGATGCTGATGACAACGGGGGCATCGGCCGAGATGCCGGACAACCACCCGATCAAGGTCGTGGTGCTGGGTGATTCGCTGAGCGCGGGGTATGGCCTGCCGGCGGGCGCAGCATTTCCGGTGAAATTGCAAAAGGCCCTCAAGGCCAAAGGGATAGAGGTCGACATGACCAATGCCGGGGTGTCCGGCGACACCACCTCCGGGGGGCTCGAGCGGCTCGACTGGTCGGTCGGCGAGGGCACCGAGGCGGTGATTCTCGAACTCGGCGCCAACGATGCGCTGCGCGGCATCGATCCCAAAATCCCGCGCGCCGCGCTGGAGCAGATCCTGACCCGGCTGAAGGCGCGCGGCATCAAGGTATTGTTGTGCGGCATGCTGGCGCCGCCCAATTTCGGCGAGCAGTACGCGACAGAGTTCAACGCGATCTACCCCGATCTCGCCAAGGCGTTTGCGGTGCCGCTCTATCCATTTTTCCTGCAGGGCGTGGCCGGCGACGCCAGACTGAACCAGGCCGACGGCCTCCACCCGACCACCGAAGGCGTCGACATTATCGTCCGGGCGATCCTGCCCACGGTTGAGGCATTTCTCGGCGCGAAGTCTGGGCAGCGCAGTTGAAAAAGCGGCAGCCTCAACCTTAAAGGACGATATTCATCAACCTTTCCGGGATGCTAACGCCGCCTGCTTCGCAGAGTCACAGAACTACTGTAAAAAAAACACATCGGTGATTCGTCATCGGACCCGGGTTTGGGACCTGGGTTTAAGACTTCGGTTTGGGACTTTGGTTTGGGCCCGATCCCGGCCAGCCGGGACCATGCCCCTGCATCGAGGAGTTCGCGATGCCGCGTTTGTTCACTGGACTGGAAATCCCGGCCGAAATCGGCCAGACGCTTTCCAGCTTGCGTGGCGGCCTTCCTGGCGCGCGCTGGATAGACCCCGAAAATTACCACGTTACCTTGCGCTTCATCGGCGATATCGACGGCATTGCCGCCAACGAAATCGCTTCCATGCTGTTTCGGGTCAACCGCAAGCCGTTCGAGGTCGCCTTGCAGGGGCTTTCCAGCTTCGGCGGGCGCAAGCCGCGCGCCGTGGTGGCGTCGGTGGTGCCGAGCCGGCCGCTGATCGAGCTGCAGGCGGAGCTCGAGCGGCTGATGCAGCGGTTCGGCCTCGATCCCGAAGGCCGCAAGTTCACCCCGCACGTGACCCTGGCCCGGCTGCGCGACGCCTCCAACCAGGATGTGGCGGATTACCTGTCGGTGCGCGGCTACTTCCCGACCCGGGTGTTCACCGCCTCGCGCTTCGTGCTGTTCTCGTCCCGGGCCTCCACCGGTGGCGGGCCCTATGTCACGGAAAGTTCGTACGCGCTGAGCGCGTGAGGGCGCACCTTCACGCCGCGTGCTGGCTCGCATCCAGCGCGGCATAGACGCCGCGCTCGAAAGCCGCGAAGGCGTCCATGCATTTGCCGTCGACGAATGGAAACAACTGCATCAGGATCACGCCGGTGACATCGCGCGCCGGATCGATCCAGAAGTAGCAGTTGGCGAGGCCGGCCCAGGCGAGGCTGCCGGCGCTGCGGCCCTCCGGGGTTTTTGCGGTATTGATCAGGAAGCTCAGGCCCCATTTCTTGTCGATGCCGGGATAGAAATCGCCGTCATTGCTGGCGGAGGGCATCGCCGAAACCATCTTCGTCACGTTGAGCTCGCCGATGTGGTTTTGTCCCATCATCTTAACCGTCTCGGGTCTCAGCACCTGATTGCCGCCCCCGTTGCCCTTGTTGAGGATCATCCGGGTGAAGCGGATGTAGTCGCCGGCAGTCGAGTAGAGACCGCCGCCGCCCATGTGGAATTCCGGATTCTGTTCGGTCTCGAACGGGACCGGCGACAGCGATCCATCCGCGCCGCGCGCATGCATCCCGACCAGACGGGCACGCTGCGAGGCGCCGATCCGATAGCCGGTGTCGGACATGCCGAGCGGTGTGAACAGATGCTCGCGCAGATAAGCGTCGAGGCGCAGGCCGCTGACGGCCTCCACCGCCCTGCCGACAAAATCGATGTTGATGCCGTATTCCCAGCGTGTTCCCGGGTCCGACACCAGGGGCGCCTGCAGCGCCGCGATCCTGCCGGTTCTGACCGCGGGCAGACCGGTGCGCTCCATGTAGCTCCGCATGTCGCCATTCCACGTATTGTAACAGTAGCCGGCGGTGTGGGTCAGAAGGTGGCGCAGCGTGATCGCGTTGCGGGCGGGCCGCAGCATCGGTTCGCCCTTGGCATCGAAACCTTCGAGCACCTGCGGCGCGGCAAGGTCGGGCAAGAGCTTGCCGATCGGCGCTTCGAGCGACAGTCTGCCTTGTTCGACCAGTTGCATGGCCGCCGCCGCGGTGATCGCCTTGGTCATGGAAGCGATCCAGAACACGCTGTCCAGTGTCATGGCCGCGTCCTTTGACAGGTCGCGCCTGCCGAACGCGCCCTGGTAGATCACTTCTTTTCCGGTCGCCGCCATCGCGACCACGCCCGGAATCTCCCCGGCCTCGGTCTTGTCGCGTAACACGCGATCGATCTGGGGGGTGCCCTGCATGGTGCGGTTCTCCGAGGCGTTTCGTTGCGGCAAATCGGTCGATCTTGTTCTGCCGGCGGATTTACTGCAAGGACGGCGGGCTGTTCACAAAGCGGTGATCGGATTTCGAGACCCCGCAATAAATCCCCCGCGCAGTGCGCACGCACAGCTGATTTGCGGCGGCTTGCCTTGTTTTGGAGATGATCGGGGGTATCATGAACTACGGGCCTCATTGAATTGACGCGGGACTGCCGGGCTGGCGGCCAATTTGAAGAAAATTGTAGCAGCAGCAAGCTGCAGGGAAGGCGTGCGATGATTTCCACCTGGACCGAATGGAAGCGCTATCCGCGGGCGGCGCGCGGCGAAAATCTCGAGGCACCGATCGGTCCCGGCATCTATGAAGTCCGGCACGCGTCTACCGGCGCCATGTTCGGGTTCGGCGCCGTCGACAACCTGGCGCAGGCCCTGGCGCTGTTGCCGGTCGCGCCGAAATCGTGGTTTGGCCGCCGCGAAAACACCGATCTGCCCGATCTCGAGTACCGCACCTGCGCCACCTCGTCGAAGGCCGATGCCAAGATCGCGGCCGAGCGCATGATCGGCCGCCGCGAAACTTATATGAGCGGCGCGGCCTGACCCTGGCGGCCAGCGCAGGTAGTCGGTGCATGGTGGCCTGAATCCGCCTATCATTGCGCGCAAGCGATAAGATCCTTTCGTTTGAGCATGATCTTTTCGGAAAACCGGTTTCCGCCCCGGATCAAGTCCGAGGGCATGCTTTTCCGGATCATGCTCATAAAGAAACCGCACGAGGAGCAACGCCATGACCCCCACCGCCGCTGCCGCACGTACATCTTCCGCGCCATCGCTGCACGACCGCCTGAAAGATCCTTCGCTGCTGCGCGATCGCTGCTATATCGACGGCGCCTGGACCGGCACTCCGGTCAATCCGGTGACCAATCCGGTCAACGGGGTCGAACTCGCCAAGGTGCCGAAGCTGGGTACCGCCGAAGCCACCGCCGCGGTCGAGGCCGCGGGAAGGGCGTTTCCGGCCTGGGCCAGGCTCACCGCCAAGCAGCGCTCCAACATCCTTCGCAAATGGTTCGACCTGATCGTCGCCAACCGCGAGGATCTGGCGCTGATCCTCACCTCCGAACAGGGCAAGCCGCTGGCGGAAGCGCTCGGCGAAGTCGACATCGGCGGCGCCTATGTCGAGTTCTTTGCCGAGGAAGCGCGCCGGGTTTACGGCGAGACCATCCCGTCGCAGCGGCCCGATGCGCGGCTGTTGGCGATCCGCCAGCCGATCGGCGTCTGCGGTGCGATCACGCCGTGGAATTTCCCGGCCTCGATGATCACGCGCAAGGTGTCGCCGGCGCTGGCCGCCGGCTGCACCGTGGTGCTGAAACCCGCCAACGAAACCCCGCTCACCGCGCTGGCGCTGGTGGCGCTGGCCGAGAAGGCCGGCGTTCCCAAGGGCGTGCTCAATATCCTGACTGGCAATTCGTCCGCCATCGGCAAGGTTTTGTGTGAGCATCCGCTGGTCCGGTTCGTCGGCTTCACCGGTTCGACCGAAGTCGGCAAGATCCTCTACCAGCAGGCCGCGGTCGGGGTGAAGAAGCTCGGGCTCGAACTGGGCGGCAACGCGCCGTTCGTGGTGTTCGACGATGCCGATATCGACGCCGCGGTGGAAGGCGCCATGGTCTCGAAGTACCGCAACATGGGCCAGACCTGCGTCTGCGCCAACCGGATCTACGCCCAGGACAAGATCTACGACAGCTTTGTCGAGAAATTGTCGAAGAAAGTTGCGGCGATGAAGATCGGCGACGGCACCGAGGCCGGCGTGACCCAGGGCCCGCTGATCAACATGGACGCGGTCGACAAGGTCGAGAAGCACATCGCCGACGCGGTCAAGCACGGCGCCAAAATCGTCACCGGCGGCAAGCGCCACGCCCTTGGCGGCTCGTTCTTCGAACCGACGGTGCTCGCCAACGTGCCGAGCGATGCGCTGGTGGCGCATGAGGAGACCTTTGGTCCGCTGGCGCCGGTGTTCCGCTTCAAGGACGAGGCCGACGTGATCGCGATGTGCAACAATTCGCCGTTCGGCCTCGCCTCCTATTTCTACTCACGCGATCTCGGCCGGGTGTGGCGGGTCGCCGAGGCACTGGAGTCCGGCATGGTCGGCGTCAACACCGGGCTGATCACCACCGAAGTGGCGCCGTTCGGCGGCGTCAAGGAAAGCGGGCTCGGCCGCGAAGGCTCGCATCACGGCATGGAAGAATATGTCGAGATCAAATACGTGATGATGGCGGGGATTTGAGCGGGGCGGATTCCTACCGCCGCAGCGCCGCGATCATGCGGCTGGCGAAGGCCAGCCGCTCGGCCATGACCGAGACGAAATAGGTCAGAAGCTTCTGGCCCAGCGCCGGATGGTCGTTCTTGACGTCGTCGAAATCGTCGGCGCGCAGCACATAGAGCACGCTGTCGACCTCGGCCTGGATGGTGGCGCTGCGCGGCGCGCCGGTCACGAGGCCCATCTCGCCCACCGTGGTGTAGCGGCCGAGGCTGCGCACCCGCGTGCTGCGACCCTCGCCGGTGGGGACCATGATTCCGATCCGTCCGTCGAGAATGAAATGCATGGAATCGGCGGCGTCGCCGGCATGGGCGATGATCTCGCCGGCGGCAAATTCGGCGCGCAGGCAGCGGCGCATCAGTTCGTCGGCATCGTCGTCGGTCCGCAGGATCTTGACGAACCACTCGCGCAGCGTGGTCTCCTCCTGCTCCAGCCCGCGATGCCGCCCGATCACCTCGTTCTCGCACCACTCCAGCGCATGATCGAGCTCATTGAGGATGCTGACGTCGTCGGAGATGAAGCCGCTCGAGCGCAGGTTCTTGGCCGCCGCCGGCGGCAGGTTGACCAGCAGCAGCCGGATGCCGCGCTCGTGGGTGGCGCGCTTGATCTGGGCGAAGCTGTGCGCCGCCGATGAATCGATCCCGGTCACCAGCTTGAAGTCGAATACCAGGAAGCGGCACTCGGGATGGCGGTGCAGCAGCGCCTTGACGTGCTGGTACAGCCGGTTGGCCGAGCCGAAGAACAGATAGCTCTGCAGGTTCAATCCCTGGATTTCGCGGCCGTGCGCCGCCAGCGCCAGCTGATCGTCGAGCGAGCGATCCAGCGAGCTGCGGAATTCGGAGCCATCGAAGCCGTACTTGATGGAATCGATCCGGGAAGCGGTCAGCGCGAAGGTGGCGCAGCCGATCACGGTGCCGATCAGGACGCCGGGAATGAAACCCCACTCCACGATGATGACGATGATCGCCAGCAGCGACAGATAGTCGAGCGTCGACAGCCGCCGCCGCGACGCGATGATCCACTGGTGCAGCTGGTCGGCGCCGAGATAGAGCAGCAGGCCGCCGAGCACGAACTTCGGCATGTAGCCGAGCAGCTCCGGCGCGGCGATCAGCATCAGCAGCGAAATCCCCGCTACCGTCAGTCCGGACAGGCGGCCGGTTCCGCCGCTGGAATAGTTGAGCACCGAGCGGCTGACCGAAATGCAGCCCGTATAGCCGCCCAGCGCCCCGGACAGGATATTGGCAATGCCGGTGACGTTGAGTTCGCGCTCGAGATCGGCTTCGCGGTGCGCGGCCACTTCGATCCCCGCGGTGTTGAACAGCGTGCTGGAGGCGGTCACGAACGCCACCGCGACAAGATTGCCGATCATGTCCGGCAACGTGTACCAGGGATAGCGGCTGATCGCCTCAAAGCTCCACGGCAGCATGAAGTTGATGTGCGGCGGGGGCTGAAAGGCCCAGCCCGACGCCTGCGCCTGCTCGGGGGAAAGGCCAGCCATCCAGAACGCGATGTGGGCGACCGCCACGCCGCCGACCAGGATCGCGGGCAAGCCGAATGGATTACGGGAGCGGTGCCAGGTCAGGTAGAGAATCACGGCCATGGCGGAGGCGGCCGCCAGTTCCGACAGCGTCGTGAGGTTGGCGAACAAAGCGAGGTTCGCAAAATTCAGGCGCAGACCGCTGATCACCCGGATGGCGCCGGCAACGATCAGCACGGCGGTGGCGCCGAGAAATCCACCGACCACCGGATACGGCACGTAGCGGATGGCGCGGCCCATCCGCGTCACGCCGAAGCCGCACAGCACCACGCCTGTCACGATGGTCGCGAACGCCAGGGTGATAAGGACCGGTCCGAGCAGCGGCGCCGCCGGATCGGCCGCTATCATGCGCTCGGTCAGCGACGACGCCAGGATCGCGGTCATTGCTGCAGTGGTGCTTTCCGGACCGGCGATCGCGAAGCGGAATGAACTTCCCAGCGCGATCACCGTGGCGAGGACCGCCGACGTGATGAAGGTGGCGGCGACCCCGTAGGAAAGATACGGCGTCAGCGGACCGGCAAAGATCAGGAGGGAGTAGGACAGTCCAAAGGTGACCGTCAGCACGCTGGCGGCGCCGCCGCCGAGCACGTCTGCGATGGCCGCACGCGCCTTCGGCCCAAAATGGATGGATGGATTGACCACGCGCGGGTTTGCCCCTGACGATCGAACCAAGCCGCGGAACGTGTCGCGTCTGGCGGCGCCTGCCTCGCCGCAAGCGTGGCAACAGGCTTCTCTGGTAGACGACGCCGCGCGGTCCGGACAACCATTATTTTGTGACACGATGACCGCGGGAACTTTTTGCGTGCTTTCGGCCTTTGCCGCGATCAGGCTCAGGAAACCGCGAGTTCGGCCCCGGTCAGGCGGCGATATGCCTCGAGGTAGCGCAGGCTGGTCGCCTCTACCACGCTTGCGGGCAGCGCCGGGGCGGGTGCCTCGCCGTTCCAGCGGCCGGCGCGGCGCTCAGTGTCGAGATAATCGCGCAGCGGCTGCTTGTCGAAGCTCGGCTGCGGCCGGCCCGGCTGGTAGGCGTCGGCGGCCCAGAACCGCGAACTGTCCGGGGTCATCACCTCGTCGATCAGGATGATGCCGCCATCGGCACCGCGGCCGAATTCGAACTTGGTGTCGGCAATGATGATGCCGCGCTCGCGCGCGATCGCTTCGCCGCGGCCGTAGACCGCGCGGCTCATCTGTTCCAGCGTCTGCGTCACCTCGTCGCCCAGCACGCTGCGCATCTTCGCGACCGTGATGTTTTCGTCGTGGCCGGTTTCGGCCTTGGTGGCCGGGCTGAAGATCGCGGGTTCGAGCCTGGCGCTTTCCTTAAGATCCGGCGCCAGTTTCTCGCCGGCCAGCGTCGCCGTCTCCGCGTACTCCTTCCAGGCCGATCCGGTGAGATAGCCGCGGATCACGCACTCGATCGGGAACACGGTGGTGCGCCGGCACAGCATGGCGCGGCCGGCGATGTCGCCACGGTGGTTCTTCAGCGACGGCACCGCGGCGACGATCTCGTCGGCGTCGGCGCTGATCATGTGGTGCGGCACCACGCCGCCGAGCTGACGGAACCACCAGGCGCTGATCTGGGTCAGCACCGCGCCCTTCATCGGGATCGTCTCGGCCATCACCACGTCGAACGCGGAGATCCGGTCGGTGGTCACCAGCAGCAACCGGCCGTCGCCGGCGTCATAGATGTCGCGAACCTTGCCGTGCCCCAGCCGTGGCAGGGGCAGGTTGCTGCTTAGCATCGTTGTCATGATGAAACTCTTTCGAAAGCATCGCCGTCCCGGCACGGCGCCGATGGCGAAATGGGAAATTGTGCAGACTTGTTGCTTGAGCGTGACCTGGTCCGAAAACCGGTGCCCACCCTCGGATCAAGTCCGAGGGCATGCTTGTTCGGGATCATGCTCTATTCCGGCAGCGGAATGAACTCGTGTTCGCTGGGGATAGGGGCGAAGCGGCCGCTTTTCCAGTCCGCCTTGGCCTGTTCGATGCGCTCCTTGCTGGAAGAGACGAAATTCCACCAGATATGGCGCGGGCCTTCCAGCGCATCGCCGCCCAGGAACATCATCCGTGCCTTGCCGGTCGCGCGCACCGTGATGGCGTCGCCGGGCCGGAAGATCAGCATCCGCGGTCCCTGAAAGCGGTCGCCGGCAATCTCGATCTCGCCGTCGATGACGTAGATGGCACGCTCCTCGTGATCGGGATCGAGCGGCACGGTCGCGCCCTGGTCCAGCGTCACCTCGGCGTAGAACCACGGCGACACCATCTCGACGGCGGAGGATTTTCCGAACGCGCGGCCGGCAATGACGCGCGCGGTGAAGCCGCGGTCGGCGACCTTTGGCAGGCTGTCGGCGGCGTAGTGCTGGAACGACGGCGCGATTTCTTCCGCGCCCCTGGGCAGCGCGATCCAGCTCTGCAGCCCGAGCATCTTCTGGCCGTCGCGGCGCGGCAGGTCGGGCGTGCGCTCGGAATGGGCGATGCCTCTCCCGGCGGTCATCAGGTTCATGGCGCCGGGCGCGATCTCCTGGACGTTGCCCTCGCTGTCGCGGTGCATGATGCTGCCGTCGAACAGGTAGGTGACGGTGGCAAGCCCGATATGGGGGTGCGGACGCACGTCCATGCCCTTGCCGGAAACGAACTGCACCGGCCCGAAATGATCGAAGAAGATGAACGGCCCCACCATCTGGCGCTTGCCATGCGGCAACGCGCGCCGCACTTCAAAGCCGTCGCCGATGTCGCGGGTACGCGGCACGATCACCAGCTCCAGCGCGTCGCAGGACTGCGTGTCGCCGAGCACCGGATCCTTGTCGGGAAGCCAGCTCATGGGGCACTCCGTGGCAGTTTCCGCCGATCATAGCAGCAGTCATCGGGTCGCTCCAGCACCCGGCCGCTATCCTTCGGTCCGCAACGCGCGGCGGAACAGTTTTCCCGTCGGCCCGGTCGGCAGCGCATCGACCCAGTGAAATGCCTTCGGTACCTTGAAGCCGGCAAGTTGGCGCTGCTGGCGCAGATAGATCTCGAGTTCGCCGGTGGCCGGCGGCACGCCGCGGGCGACCATGAAGGCCTCGATGCGCTGGCCGAGCGCGTGATCGGGCTGGCCGACGACGGCGCATTGCGCGATCGCCGGATGCGACAACAGCGCGTGCTCGATCTCCTCGCCGCTGACCTTGATCCCACCGCTGTTGATGACGTTGTCGATGCGGCCCGAGACCCACAGGAAATGATCCTCATCCAGCCGCCCGAGGTCGCCGCTGCGCCACCAGCCGTCGCGAAATTTTTGCCGCGTCAGCTCCGGATCCTTCCAGTAGCCGATCGCCAGCGACGGGCCGGAAACGCAAATCTCCCCTGTCTCTCCCAGGGCAGCTTCGTCGTCGAAGCCACCGCCGGGTGTGAGAATCCGGACATCGGCGCCGACCACCGGACGGCCGCTGGAGCCGATCTTGCCACGCTTCATCAGGTCGGTCGTGTTGGCCATCACGCCCGATGCGGTGAAGGCCTCGCCGGACAGGTAGACGCAACAGATGTTTTTGCAGATCCGGTCGTAGAGCTGGCGCACGTCGCTCGGTGCCGGCGCTTCGCCCGATATCGACACCAGGGTCAATGACGACAGATCGTAATTCTCCGGACCGGCCTCGAACACCATCCGCCACATGGTCGGCACCAGCGGCGCCTTGGTGATGCGTTCGCGCTGGCACGCCGAAAGGAACGCCGCCGGGGTGAACTGCTTGCCGAAACACACCTTGGCCTTGGCGGCAACGAACGGCAGCACGATGATCGGCCAGGCCGCGAACGACGGCTGCATGTAGAGCAGCGTGGCGCCGTCGGGGCTGATCGGCCCCATCACCACCTGGCCGCCCTTGGCCGCCTCGAGCAGCGTCTTCTGGGTATGCACGATGCCCTTGGGCTTTCCGGTGGTGCCGGAGGAGAACACGATGGCGGCGATGTCGGCGGGTTGTGGCCGATGCGCCGCAACGTCGAACGGTTCGCTGCCGGCGACGATGCTGCCGTAATCGGCCGCGGCGCTGCCGCGCCCACCGAGGCTGATGCGCCTGACCGCGCGGCCGGAAGCCGTAACCGCTGCGACCGCATGGTCGTCCAACTCGTCGTCGTGCACCAGCACCTTGGCGTCGAGCCAGGCCAGCGCCTCGCCGAGCCGTTGTGGCGTTTCGCGCACATGCAGGCTGCAGGCGATTCGTCCGCCCAAGGGTGCGGCGAACCACGCCACCGCATGGCGCGCCGAACTGCGGCAGAGATAGGCGATCACGCCGCCCGGTGCTGTGCCGTGGTCGGCGAAGCCGCGCACGAGCCGCAGCGCCTGGTCGAGCGCCTGTTCTCCGGTGATGCGGTTTTCTTCGTCGACGAACAGTTCATCGCGCCCGCGCCACTGCGCCGAGCGGATGAACAGGTCGCTCAGGGTTTCGATGAATGGGGTGCGCAGCATGGCGCGACGTTAGCAATCGCCGGCATTGGGTGTAAACCGCGGACCGGTCGCTTGGTCCCGGCGGTGTCGGCGGCGGGGAACCCGGGGTTAAACAATCGATTGGAATCCTGTAGAACCGCCGCGAACTGCAACCGGGCCGATCCGATGCTGCTGCCAACCCTGGATATTGCGCTACGCGCCGGCACGGTGGCGGTGCTGCTGCTGCTGGCGGCATTGCTCTATCGCGATTTCAGAGCCACCGCCTCGGGGCGGCTGGCCATCGCCCTGGCGCTGGGATCGGCCGTTCATGCGGTGAGTTCGGCGGGCGGATTCTCCGCGCCGGTCATGTGGTGGCGGGCGCCGCTGATCGCGCTCTCGACCGCCAACGTCGTGGTGCTGTGGCTGTTCGCCAAAGCGCTGTTCGACGACAATTTTCAATTGCGGGCGTGGCACGCGGTGCCCTGGGCCCTGGTAGCCGGCATCAGCCTCGTCAACTGCCTGCTGCTCGGTCCCGAAACGGCAGCTAGCTGGCGGCTGTTCGGCGCCAGCCCCAGTCCGGTGGTCATGAGCCTGATCGCGCTCGGCTTCATTGCCCTGACGGTGGGCCAGACCATCGCGTCGTGGTCGGGCGATCTGGTGGAAGGCCGCCGCCGGCTGCGTCTCTTCATCGTCGGCGCCGCCGCGGTCTATGGCGCGGTCAACGCGATCCTGCAGCTTATGACACCGGCGCATGAATCGCCTGATTTCGCCAACACCGCCAATGCGGCGATCCTCGCCGGCATCGCCATCGCAATTGCCTACGCCCTGACGCGGGTCGCCGGCGAGAACGTGTTTGCGGTGGCGCCCGCCGCAAAGACCGTGGCCGAGGTTTCAGACCGCGTCGCCAACATCAGGACCGACAATCCGAACCTGGCCGATCAGAAGCTGATCGACACCCTGGCGCGGCTGATGGCGGAGGATCGCATCTACCGTGACGAGAACCTGACCATCGGCGCGCTGGCGCTGCGGCTCAAGCTGCCGGAATACAAGCTGCGCCGGCTGATCAACCAGCGGCTCGGCTACCGCAATTTCAATGTCTTCCTGAACGACCACCGGATTGCGGAGGCGACGGCGGCGCTGGCGGATCCGACCCAGGCGGAGGTGCCCGTGATCACCATCGCCATGGACGCCGGCTTTCAATCGCTCGGGCCCTTCAATCGCGCCTTCAAGGCCACCACCGGGGTGACCCCGAGCGAATACCGCCGCACCCATGCGATGCCGCCGCCATCGTCCAAGCCCTTGCTGTCGGCCGCGAATTTCGAAATCGGCTAGCCCCGCTTCAGTTTCGGCCAGGGCGATTGCGGAATTCGGCGAGCCGCCGCCGGTCCAATCGGTTCTGGTTCCAGCATGTCAATTTGCTGGAGAGAGCCGTGACCCGAAAACGTCGATTGATGATTGCAGGTGCTGGCGTCGTTACCGTAGGCAGCGCCCTGGCGCTGACGGCGGCCTGGTCGCACGATGTGCCGCGCGTTGCCACCGGCTTTGTCGCGCACACTTTGTGCGCGACGACCTTCGTGTCGGGACTGGATCCGGACCGGGTGCTTTCGGACACGGTGGAGGCGATGCCGGGCGTGGGATTGATCGCCTGGGCGCTCGATATCCAGGATCGATCGCAGCGCCAAAACGGTGACGACGACGTTGTTCGGGTCAGGACAGACCCGCGCCGTCTACCGCGCCGGGCTCGGCTGCCTGGTCGAGGCCGGCGCCGGCGACATCGATGCCGCGCTGCCACAGGCCTCGGCCCGAGCGCCCTCGTTGCTGCCGGAAATCGCCGGACCCTCCCTGGTGCAAAGCGCCAACCCGGAGCTCGACCGCGCGCTCGACAAGGCGTTTCGCCGAGCCCGACCAGCCGCCGTTCCGCCGCACCAAGGCGATTGTCGTGGTCAGGGACGGCCGCGTCATCGCCGAGCGCTATGCCGAAGGCTACGGCATCGATACCCCGATCCTCGGATTCTCGGCGACCAAATCCGTCACCAGCGCGCTGATCGGCATCCTGGTTCGCGTCGGCAAGCTCAAGGTCGACGATCCGGCCCCGGTCGCGGCGTGGCGCGATGCAAGCGATCCGCATCACGCCATCACCGTCGACCATCTGCTGCGGCACACCAGCGGGCTGAAGATGGGCAGTTCGCTCAACGCCTCGCTGTTGAGCGTGCTCGATCCGGTCAACCGGATGAAATATCTCGAGCGCGACATGGCCGGCTTTGCCGAGCGCGCCGAGGTCGAGACCACGCCCGGCACGGCGTGGAATTATCACGACGGCAATTACCTCATCCTGTCGCGCCTGATCCGCGACGCGGCGGGCGGCCATGCCGCCGACGTGATGCAGTTCGCCCGGCGCGAACTGTTCGATCCGCTCGGGATGCAGGGCGTCACCCTTGAATTCGACGCCACCGGCACCGCGGAAGGGTCGAGCCAGATGCTGGCCCCGGCGCGCGACTGGGCGCGGTTCGGGCTGCTCTATCTCAACGACGGCATGGTCGGCGGCAGGCGCATCCTGCCCGAAGGCTGGGTACGCTATTCGGCGTCGCTGACGCCGAGTGCCTGGGTCGGCATGGGTGCCGGATTCTGGACCAATCTCGGCGACAGCAAGGGGTCGCGCTTTCGCAAGGCTCTCGGCATGCCGTCCGACGCCTTCTATGCCTCGGGCGTGCTCGGCCAGTACGTTGTCATCGTGCCGTCACAGCATCTGGTGATCGCCCGCTTCGGTATCTCGGCAAACCAGTATGACATCGAAGGTGTTTCGCACCTTGTCGCGGATGTGATCGCGGCATGCGACAATTGATCGGGCGCTAACCGCTGCGCGGTAATTGATCAAGCCGCGTCTGCGGGTGGAGATTGAAGATCTTATAAAGCGCGATGATATTAAGTTAGGTCGACGACATCAACCTCGTCATTGCGAGCGAAGCGAAGCAATCCAGAGAGCAACAAGCAAAAACTGGATTGCTTCGTCGCTTCGCTCCTCGCAATGACGGCGTATAGCTATCCCGAATCAGCTTAAAGCCAACATCTTCTATTGCCGCCCCAGTTCCGCCGCCGCGGCAACCCGCTCGAACCGTTCCAGCGACAGGATCGCGTCGGCGAATTTGTCGGCGCGTCCCTGCAGCACCGGGCGGGCCAGTTGCAGGAACTTCTGCTGCATCGCCTCTGCAGTTGGGAACGATGACGGCTCGCCGGAGGGATCGGCGAACAGCCGTTCGTGGACGCCGTCGTCGGTGGTGATGGCGACGCGGGCGCCGAACGGATGGCTGCGGCCGGTCTCGAGCCGATCGTCCTGCACCACGTCGAACCGGTCGGCGAGCGCGTTGATGTCGCGGTCGCCGAGCCTTGCATAATCGTCCCAGCCGAAGCGGCCCTGGTCGAGCGCCACGGAGCCAGTGAAGAACATCGAGAACTGGCCGCCGACAATCGCTTGTCGGATGCCGCTTGGTGGCGGCGTCACCGGTTAGCGTAATGCCATTGCGGTGCAGGCCGATCTCGACGCGTTTGACCTGGTCCGGCGTCAGATTGTGCTCGCGCCGCATCGCGATCAGCGCGTCCAGCGCGGCGTGGGTATAGCGGCAACTCGGATAGGGTTTGACGCCGATCTTCATGGTCTCGTAGATCTCGCCGAGCCCGGCGACCGCCTTTTGCGGATGCGCGTTGTCGCTGTAGCCGACCAGCAAGCCATGGATGCCTTCCACCGAACAGGTGGCGCCGACAAAATCGTTGCGCGCCAGGGTCGCGGCGATCACGCCGTTCATGGCGGCGGCGCCGACCTGGTAACGCTTGTTCCAGCCGCCGTTGACCAGAAACTGCAGCGAGCCGGCGGCCTGGCTGCCGGAGACGCCGAACGCGGCGACAATCTGCGCGGCCGTCAATCCGAACAGTTTGGCCGCCGCCGCCGCCGCGCCATAGGTGCCGGCGGTCGCGGTCGGATGGAAGCCGCGGGCATAATGCGAGGTCGGATCGAGCGCGTTGCCGAGCCGGCAGCAGACTTCATAGCCGGCCACGATCGCGGTCAGCACGTCGCGGCCCGAGGCGCCCACCAGTTCGCCGGCCGCGAATGCCGCCGGCACCACCGGCGCACTCGGATGCAGCGAAGAATCCGCATGGGTGTCGTCGAAATCCAGCGAATGGCCGAGCGCGCCGTTGAGCAGCGCCGCCACCGCCGGCGTCCAGCTCCTGGTGTCGCCGAATACGGTGGCCTGGCCGTCGCCGTCGAGCGCCAGCGCCTGCAGCATCTTGAGCAGCGAGGGCGTGGACTCCGCATCGCGCCGCGCCCGGATCGCGCTGCCGAGAAAATCCAGCGTCAGGATTTTGGCGCGCTCCAGCACGCCGCGCGGGATGTCGTCGTATTTCAGCTGCGCTACGTAGGCGGCGAGAACAGCGGTTTCATCGGCCATCGGTCTATCCTCAACAGCATATTCTTGAGGTCCGACCTTAGGCATCCGTCGGCGGTTCGACAACTGCCGCTGGTTTTTTGCATCCGGATTTGCGACATAGCGGACGGGCCTGCGGCTTCCAGACAACCCGATCCGCGGCATCCCGGAACGAGGCCGATGTTCGAATTGACAAGGCGCCTGATGGCCCGGGTGTGGTCGCACAGGGTCGAACTGGCGCTCGGCGTCCGCGTCACCATCGCCTCGTTCACGGCGCTGGCGATCGCGATGGCGGCCGGTCTCAAGTTGCCGCTGTGGGCGGTGCTGACGTCGATCATCGTCACCCAGATGAGTGTCGGCCGCTCGCTGAAGACGACGCGCGATTATCTGGTCGGGACGGTGGGCGGCGCGATCTACGGCGGCGCCGTCGCGATCCTGGTTCCGCATCACGGCGAAGGCGCGCTGCTTGCGGTGCTGGTGCTGGCGGTGGCGCCGCTGGCCTTCATCGCCGCCATCAAGCCCAGCCTGAATGTCGCTACCGTCACCGCCATCATCGTGCTGCTGGTTCCCACCATGAGCCATGTCGATCCGCTGGACTCCGCCATCGACCGCGTGCTCGAGGTCGCGGTCGGCGCTGTCACCGGTCTCGTCGTCGCGTTCCTGGTGTTGCCGTCGCGGGCCCACAGCCAGGTTCGCAGCAATGCGGCGCGCGTGCTCGAGCTGCTGGCGTCGGCATTGAATGAATTGCTGGCGGGCCTGACGCGGGGGCGAGACAATGACGCCTTGCACCAGTTGCAGGACGGCATCGGCCAGGCGCTGGTGGGATTGAACGCGACCGGCGTCGAGGCCGAGCGCGAGCGTGCCGCGCGGCTGTCCTCGGGCCCGGAAACCGGACCGCTGCTGCGCACGGTGCTGCGGCTGCGCCACGACCTCGTGATGATCGGCCGCGCCACCGTGGTGCCGCTGCCGATCGATCTGCAGGCCCGGCTGGCCGCGCCACTTGCCAAGGTCAGCGAGGCCATCGCCGCCTATCTGCGTGCCAGCGCGGCGACGCTGCGCAGCGGCAGCGGTGCGCCGGCGTTCTGGCCGGTTCAGACCGCGCTGCGGGCCTACGCGGCCGAAGTGGCGGCGCTGCGCGGCGAAGGCCTGACGCGCGGATTGCCCGCCGACGCCGCCGAACGGTTTTTCGCGCTCGGCTTCGCGCTCGAACAGATGCGGCTGAACCTGAAGGATCTCGAGCGTTGCGTCTCGGCGTGGAGCGAAGCCACGGTCGCCGCCGACGGCAAGGACGAGCCCTAGGTCGTAGGCATGATGTTTACGACCTAGGGCTTTCCGTGAAGTGGCCGGCGTGCCACGGCCGGCAGATTGAGCGGCGATCGTGCCGTTCGACCACAACGATGAAGTTCCCTGATTCTCACAATTCACCGCAGTGCGCAGCCACCTGTTGAAGGGATGGAGCTATTTCGAACCGTTTACGATGGCGCGTCCGAACTTAACCAAACGGCGCCGAATCTTTGAAAACAGGAGGTTATTCGTTGACCGCCCTGCAGCCTTAATAATACTTTAACCATGGGGGGGCGCGGGGCCGGCAATTTGCCGGATGAGGCAAGGATTCTGTGATGAATGCACCTGTTTTGCTCGCGCAGTTGTCCCCGAAAAATCTCAAGATCGAGAAGCCGCAAAACGGCCAGGCCCTCACCTTCCATCTGGATGGCAACACCCGTCTCGACTTCAGCGACGTCGCCAGTGAAAAGCTGACCTTCGTCCGCGTTGGCAACAAGCTGATCGTCCTGTTCGACAACCAGTCGACCGTCACCGTCGATCCGGTGTTCGATTCGGCCGGCCACCCGCTGCCCGACGTCGCCTTCGAAATGGCGCCGGACCGCACGCTGAGCGGCGACGAATTCGCCGCGCTGTTTCCCATCACCACCGATCAATCGGTGTTGCCGGCGGCTGGCGGCAGCGGCCCGACCGCCGGCGCCCATTTCGGCGACCCCACGGTCGATCCACTGTCGACCTTCACACCGCTCGACCTGCTCGGCGCGCTGCCCGGTCCGAACATCAATTTCGGCGCCCATACCGATGTTCCATCGCCGCTCGTCCCGAACGCGGCGCCCGATACCGCCACCGTGGTCGAAGCCGGAATCCATCCCACCAACGTGCCATTCTCGGGAACGCCTGTCGCCACCGGCAACGTGCTGACCAACGACTTGGTAGCCGAAGTCGGCGTGGTCAAGACGGTCACCGACGTCGGCGCCGGATCGGGATCGATCCCGAGCGGCCATGTCGGCGCGGCTGTGACCGGCACCTACGGCACACTCGTTCTCAACGCCGACGGCACCTACACCTACACGCTCGACCCCGCCAATCCGGCGGGAATTGCACTGGCGCAGAACCAGCACGCCAGCGACCCTTTCACCTACACGATGAACGACGGGCTCGGTCACACCTTCACGACGACGCTGACCATCGACGTCATCGGCACCGATCAGTCGCCGGTGATCGCCCCGGTCGACAAGGTCGAGTTCGCGTCGTCGCCCATCGTCGAAAACGCGCTGGTGACCGGCGATCCGACGCTGCATGTCGAGACCGGCACCATCCATTTCACCGACGTCGACCTGACCGACCGGCCGACTGCCACCGTCACCACGCAGGCGGTAACCTATACCTCGAGCTTCGGTGACGAAGGCCACACCACCCTGACCCTGACCCCGGCCCAGCTTGCCGCCATCGAGCAGGCTTTCACGGTTGCGAACACCCCGGGCAGCACCAACAATGGCGCCATCGACTGGACCTACAGCATTGCCGACAACGCGCTTGATTTCCTGGCGCCGCATGAGACCATCACCCTGGTCTCGACCGTGCTGCTCGACGACCACAACGGCGGCACCGATACCGCCACCGTGACGTTGACGATCGAAGGCAGCAACGACCTGCCGATCATCACCCAGGTCGACAATGGCGAGGTCACCAAGGATTTCATGCCGGCAGGGACGGCGAGCGAGATCGCCAACGGCGATTTCGAGACCGGTGACCTGACCGGATGGAGTGCCGGGCCAAATGTCTTCGTCGACAACAACAATGTGCTCGACGGCCAATTCAGCGCCCGGCTGAATGCGACTGGCGGCACCCAGTCGCTATTCCAGGACGTCGCCACCCACCCCGGCCAGAATTACGTCGTGCAGTTTACGCTGGCCGCGGCTCCCGACGACGTCACCAACGACTTTACCGTCACCTGGGACGGCTCGAAGGTGCTGTTGACGCTGGTGGATTCGCCCGCCTCCGGCGCCAAGACCTACCAGTTCGTAGTCATCGGCGATCCCGTAAATGCCACCTCGCGGCTGGAGTTCGACTTCCAGGACGACGGCACCGGCTGGCTGCTCGACGACGTATCGGTAAAGCCGATCCCGAACCCGCAGGCCGCCTCCGGCAACATTGGCTTCAACGACGCCGACTTCAACGACTTTCACTCCGCCAGCAGTGCATTCGTGTCGACCGACCTCGACGGCGGGCTCGGGCCGCAGCTCGGCTCCCTGATCGCGAACGTAACGCATAACACTGCCGCCGGCGTCGGCGGCATCGCGCACTGGGATTTCGCGGTCAACAACAGCGATCCGAACTTCCAGGCACTGGGCGCCGAGGACACCGTCCACGAAGTGTTCGCCGTTACCATCTCGGACATTTACGGCGGCCACACCACCCAGGACGTCACGATCACCCTGCATGGCGTGAACGACGCGCCGGTGTTCGATCACTCGGCGACGATCGGCGGCACCTTCTTCGAGATTCAGGATGTCACGGGCTCGAATGCGCCGGTGACCGCGAGCGGCTCGCTCGGTTTCACCGACATCAACCTGCACGACGTCGGCTACACCGCGACCATTCTCGGCGAGACGTCGAGCGGTCTTGCGGTCGGGCTGCCGCCCGATCTGGCGACGCTCGAAAGTTTTCTGACGCTCGGTCCGGTCAGCAAGAATTCCGGCTCGAGTACGGGCTCGGTGCCTACACGTTCCTGACCCAGGACGACGTGTTCGACTATCTGCCGAAGGGCGCAAGCGTCACGCTCACCTACCAGGTGGAGGTGACCGATCCGTTCGGCGCGAGCTCCACCGAAAACCTGTCGTTCACGGTACACGGCGCCAACGACCTGCCGGTGGCGGACGCCGTCACCGCGCTCGGCAGCGAGAACACGCCAAATCCCCCCAGCACCATCTCGCCAAACGCTGGCCCGATCGCGATTACGCTGAACGGCAGCGACGCCGACAACGGCGATTTCGTGCAGTCGTTCCGGCTGACTGATCTGCCGGCCAACGGCACCCTGTTCGTCGATGCCGCGATGACCCAACCGGCCGTCACTGGCACCAATTACGACGCGTCTGGCAACCCGTTGACGCTGTATTTCGAGCCTAACGCGTTCTTCGCCGGCACCACCAGCTTCCATTATGTCGCCACCGACAGCACCGGCGCCGACAGCGCTGCGGCCGCCACCGCGACCATCGACGTGGCCCCGGTCGCCGATCCGCCGGTGCTGACCGACAGCGGCTTCGTCGGCACCGCGCACGGCATCGAGGATCAGCCGATTGCGCTGTTCAATGTCTCGATCCCGCCGGACCCGTCCGAGACGCTGAAGGTGACGATCACCGGCGTGCCGGCCGGCGGAAGCTTCGAGATCAACGGCCACACGGTCGGCGCCGCCGGCTCAACCCCCGGCGCCTGGGTCATCTCCGATCCGGCCCAGACGGCGCTGCTCGCGACCTCGCCGCTGCAGTTCGTGTCGTCGACCGCCGGCACCTTCACGCTCAACGTCGACGTGCAGTCGATCGATAACGCGACGCTGTCGACCGGGCCGGCGACCAGCACAGCCGACACCATCCAGACCATCGACGTCACGGTCGCGGACGCCAACGACGTCACGCTCAGCAATCCGTCCTCGTTCACCGCGATCGCGGGCGCGAATACCGTTCCGCTCGGAATTGGCGCGCCGGTCGACGCCGACAACGGCAACGATCTGATCATCACGATCCAGGCCGTGCCAGGCTACGGCACCGTGCAATACACCGATGCCAGTTCGGTGGTGCATACCGCGGTTGACGGCACAGTGCTCACCGCTGCGGAGCTGCAAACGCTGTCCTTCACGGCGGCGCCCTTGACGCCCGCAAGCACCGGCGACGTGATTGTCTACAGCGTGCAGGACGGCCCGAACCTGGTAAATGGCACCATCGCCGTCAGCATCGTTCCTGGCGCTACGCCACCGACCGTCACCAATGTCGACGCCAACTTCCAGTTTGCGCCGACCACCGACGACGTGCGCGAGCCCCACACCGTCGCGCTGACCGGCGGCGGGTTCGTCGCAACCTGGGCCGCCGGCCCGGCCGGCAACGAGAGCGTGTTCGTGCAGGTGTTCGACGCGCACAACCAGCCGCTCGGCGCTCCGACCGAGATCACCCCGTCGACGCCGACCTCCGATACGCAAAGCAACATCGTGGTGCTGCCGAACGGCGGATTTGCCATGGTTTGGCAGGACGGCGCCGATCTGGTCACCGAGGCGTTCGACGCCAGCGGCCACCCGGCCGCTGGCGGCGTGCAGACCGTCTCAACGACCGACCTCACCATCAACACCAACGCACAGATCATCGTCGCGCTCGCCAACGGCGACTACGCGGTGGTCTACGGCCAGCATGACGGCGCCACCGACGACGTCTACGCCCGCATCTTCAATCCGGACGGCACGCCCGCGACTGCGGCGATCCAGGCCAACACGTTCGGCATCAGTTCCGACCTGTTCGAAAATACCAGCACGCCGATTACGCGGACATCTCCCAGGTCGTCGAACCGGGCACGGGCTCGTGGTGATGTGGGAGCAGAACAGCGACGACGGCAGCGGCAACGCCGTCGAGCACACGTATGTCCGCGTTCTGAACGCGGACGGCAGTTTTGCGTCGGGACCGATCGAGGTGAACACACCGAGCGGCGTAAACATCGACCAGCCCGCGCAGGTGGTTGCGCTCGGCGGCGACGACTTTGCGGTGATGTGGCAGCAGACCACTGCCGGCGGCGAGATCGATACCCTCACGCGCATCTTCCATGCGAGCGACAATTACGCCGGCACGACCGGGGTGGTGACTGGCAGCGCCGGCCCGGGGGCGACCGATGCGCCGTGGGAAACGGTCGAACTCGCCAACGGGGGATACGCGGTGGTCTGGGACCAGACCGGTGCGGCCGCCGACGTGTTCGCCCAGGTCTACGACGCCAACGGCCACCTGGCCGGCGCGACCCCGCCGACCGGCATCCAGGTCGACAGCGGCGCGGCAGCCGGATTTGCGTTCGCCGATGACGTCGTCGCGCTCAAGGGCGGCGGCTTCGCCGTCGAGTACAACAATCTCAGCAACGAGTTCGTCAGCGTCTACGACGCCCAGGGCCACGCGGTGAGCGGCCAGGTCGAGCTCGCCAGCAATCCCTCCGCGACCCTGGTGCAAGGCGGACAAACCGGCATGGTGGCGCTGGCCGACGGTGGTTTCGAGGCGATCTGGGAGCAAGGGGTCGGCACCCAGGACCAGATCTGGGCGGAGCGATTTCATGCCAGCGGCCATGCCGTCGCAAACTCGCTGGTGGAGCTGTCCGCGAACGACAACCTGACCCTGGTCCAGTTCCAGGCCGCGCTTGCCAATGGCACGTTGCTGGCCGCCGCCACCTCGGCTGGCGCAGGCCAGCATACGCTCAACCTCGATTTCACCTATACGGCGAGCGGCGCCGAGAACACGCCGATCGCGCTCGTCAATGTATTCAAGGGTGCTCCCACCGACACGCTGGCCGAGGTCACGCTCAACCTCGTCCCGATTTTCGACAGCTTGCCGGCCGGCATATCCTTCCAGATCAACGGCGTGACTGCAGGCAGCCTGGTCGGCAACCAATGGGTCATCACCGACCCGGCGCAGCTCGCTCTGCTCGCGACCGAGCCGTTGACGATGATTTCGCCGCCCGGATTTTCCGGCAGCTTCACGCTCGAGCCCGCCGTGGTCGAGAGCAAGACGCTCGGCGCGCAGGTCAGCAGCAGCGTGGCGATCGATCTCATCCACGTCACGGTCGCCGATGCGAACGATGTCACCCTGAGCAATCCGTCGGCGGTCACGGTCCAATCGGGCGCGGGCGCGGTCTCCCTGAGCATCGGCCTGCCATCCGATCCGGATCAGGCGGTCGGCGAGAACGACACCATCACCATCCAGGCGGTGCCGACCTACGGCGTCGTGCAATACACCGACCTGCTCGGCCACACGCATCAGGTCACCGACGGCATGGTGCTCGGCGCCGCCGCGCTGACCACCCTGAGCTATACGCCGCCCGCCGGCGGCAGCTTTACCGGCGACAGCATCGTCTACAGCGTTCAGGATGGCGCCTCGTTGGTCGACGGCAGCATCGCGATTACGGTCAGCGACGCAGGCGGTGGACTCTATTTCGCGGCCGACGATCCCGAACTCTTCACCCTCGACAATCAGGGCAACCTCAGCTCGATTCCGGTCAATCCGGGCAATCCGAACGGCAGCTTCGCCGGCGAAGACGGCGGCTTCATCCAGTTCGCCAACCAGCTCTATTTCAATGCCGAGAGGGCCGGCACGCCCGAGGTCCTGTTCAGCCTCGGCGCCGACAACGTGGCGCATCCGGTCACCGACGCGCATGGGCACGACATCGAGACGGGGAGCGGCATCCCCGCCGAATTCACCATCTATGACGGCAGCCTGTACTTCATCGGCTTCGGCAGCCTCGGCACCGATCTGTTCAAGGTCGACCCGACCGGCGCGGTGAGCGAGCTCAACGTCAATCCCGGCGGCTACGCGTTCCCCTTCAGTTTCAGCGAGAATTTTGGCTTCACGCAGTTCGATGGGGACCTGTTTTTCACGGCGTCGACTCCGGCGACGACGAGCTTCGACCAAACCGGCCTGTTCTTCATCACCCCGGCCGGCGTCTTCGATGGCGCCCATGATCAGGTCCTTTACCAGGGCCAATCGCTCGGCGATGCCGGCGAGGATGGCGGCTTCTTCAGCTTCAACGGCGGCATGTTCTTCAACGCGGTTGATCCGACGACGCTGCAGAGCGAGCTGTTCAAGCTCGATGTCAACGGAACGCCGACCCGTGTGCTCGACGGCAGCGGCGCGCCGTTCATGCATCCGGACGGCGAATCGAGCATCTTCCACGGCTTCAACGGCAGCCTATACTTCACCGAGCAGGGCGAGGGCGTGCCGGGAAGCGGCGGGTTACCTGCCGAGGTTGGCCTGTTCAGGCTTGACCCCAATGGCAACGCCACGGAGGTCTTCTACCAGCCGCCGGGCGGCCCGCAGAACGAATTCGAGTTCGTCAACAGCGCCGTCGCGTTGTTCAACGGCCAGCCGCAAGATGGCGGCATGGCCGACTTCAACGGCAACCTCTACTTCAGCGCCGAAACGCAGCTCAGCGACATTGCGCTGTCCAGCAATAACCAGATCAGCCCGAACGCGGCGCTGTTCGCCCTCGACCAGGCCGGCGCGGCCAACCTGGTCGTCGACACGAATGGACACTACCTGATTGATGCCGGCCAGGATGGCGGATTCTTCGCCTTCAACAACCGTCTCTACTTTTTCGCGAATAAATCGACGCTTTTTTCGATCGACTCGACCGGCGTCGCGACGGCGGTGACGGACGCCGACCACGGCGGGACCTTCGGCCTGCCGCTGTCGGCTGCGAACTTCACGGTCTTTGACGGTAAGCTTTATTTGGAAGCCGGAACCTCGCAGGGCGAGCAGCTTGTCCAGATCGGCACCGACAATCAAGCGCACGTCATCGATATCGCATCCGGTCCGGGCGGCAGCTTCCCGGGCGAAACCGGTGGCTTCGGCGTCTATACCCCGATCACAACGGTGTTCGGCAGCACCGGCAACGACCACCTGAGCGGCGGCGCCAATACCGTCTTCATCGGCGGCACCGGCAACGACACCATTACCGGCGCCGGCAGTCACGACACCGCGGTGATCGACGCCAACTTCGCCGACCCGTCGACCCATATCAGCCTCGATGGCGGCATCATCACCGTCACCACCGCCGGCGGCACCGACACCCTGGCCGGCATCGACCAGGTGCAGTTCGCCGACCACGGCCTGTTGATCGTCGATCCGACCGGTCAGTACGGCTTCTCCTCGGTGCAGGCCGCCGTCAATGCCGCCACCGCCGGCGATACCATCTGGGTGCTGCCCGGCACCTACACCGACACCACGATTTCCATCTCCGTTCTCGGCGACGCCTGGCGGGCTGTATATCGACACGCCGAACCTCACTCTACAGGGCGTCGATGCCCACGGCACGCCGTTCACCAGCGTCACCGACGTCAACAAGAATGACCTGCCGACCATCGTGCCGGGAGCGCAGACCGATTTCGGCTCCAATATCTTCGTCGGCCCGGACGCCGACAACACCGTGATCCAGGGCCTGCATCTGCAGGCCGGCAGCGAAACCAGCAACAAGCTGCTCGAGATCTGGGCCAACAACGTCACGGTGAAGAACGACTTCATCGACACGTTCTTCAACGGCCACGACACCGGCGCAGCCGCGATCTACTTCAACGACAACGGCACGACGTTCACCGACGAGATCGCGAGCTACGACGTCGCCGACAACATTCTCAACAACAGCGTCGTGATATCGAACGGCGTCGGAGACGACACCCAGGGCGCGATCGGCGCCAACCAGCTCATCACCGGCAATACCTTCGAGGGCGTTTACGTCGCGGGCAGCGGGCTGACCAGCTACGACACCATCCTCGTGCAGGGCGACGTCCCGGGCTTCGGCTGGCTGCTCGAGCCGGCGCAGATTCCGACCGCGACGGGCAACGATCTCGACAACAATGGCCGGCCGTTCCTGCTGCGCGGCAGCGATACCTATGGCTCGCTGCCGGGCGACGCGACCCCGCCCTCGGCAGCCGACATCGCCAACTTCATCCACAACAACACCGATGCCGGCACGGCCTACGCCTACGTGCTCAACGGCGACAATAGCCTGCATCTGGTCAATCGGGGCAGCTTCGAGTCGTTCTACGTCACCAACGGCATCGCGACGCTCGACGCCGGCCAGAACGGCACCGATCCATTCGGCAGCGCGCGCAACATGATGGACCCGGGCGACATCGTCATCGTGCAGACGGTGGGCCCGACCAACGACGACATCGTCGTCAACAACCTCACGGTCGATCCGACCGCGACCTCGACCGCCCTCACCTTCACGCTCGACCCGGCGCTGTCAGGCGTCACGTCGCTGACGCTCGGCGATTACGACACGGTCAACCATCTGGGGACCAACGTCACGGTGGTCGCCAACAGTTTCGGCGACACCGTCACCCCAAACGACGGCAGCGATACGCTCACCGGCGGCGCCGGCACCGACACGGCGGTCTACACCCAGGCGCTGACGACCTCCGCTTTCACCTTCTCGGGTGGCGCCTGGCATGTCGCGAAGGCGGGCGGCGCCTCCGACACCATCACGGGCTTCGAGAAGGTGTCCGACAATGCCAGTCACAACTTCCTGCTGGTCGGCGGTGGCAGTCAGTACGCTACCATCCAGGAAGCCGTCGACGCGGCGCAGGCTGGCGATACCATCCTGGTCGCGCCCGGCACGTATACCGAACAGGTCGTGGTCGATCCGGCCCATGGCCATGGCGCCAACGGCATTTCGATCGTCGGCATCGGATTGGTGACATTGGATGCGCCAATCTCGCTGATCAGCACCGGTCATTCACCGACCAACGGACGCGACATCGACGGCATTTTCACCGTCAGCAACGCCAGCAACGTCACCATCGAGGGCATCTCGGTCAACGGCCTGCAGGAGGGCGCCCCGGTCACCGGCGCCAACAATCCGACCCTGGTCGGTATCGCCTACCTGAATGCATCGGGGACGGTCGACCATGTCGACGTCACCGGCATCCGCGAGAACGAAGCCGGGTTCGGCATCCAGCGTGGCATCGGCATCTACGGTTCGAACGCGGCCGCCGGGCAATCCCTTCACCGTCACCAATTCGACCGTCGAGGACTTCCAGAAGGGCGGCATCGTCGTCAACAACGCCATCGTTGACATCAACCACGACACCGTCACCGGCCATGGCGCCACCAGCGCCACCGCCCAGAACGGCATCCAGGTTTCCAACGCCACCGGCAACGTCTCCGACAACACCATCAGCGAAATCGGCTATATCCCGGCCGGCACCACCTCGACCGGCATCCTGTTCTGGGACAGCATCAATCTCACCATCGACAACAACCTGATCACAGGCCCACTTAACGCCGGCGTTCCGGTGGACGAGACCGGCATCTATGGCCTGAACTCGTCCAACATCACCATCCACGGCAACACCATCGACAGCGTGATCGAGGGCATCGTCGCGCTCGAGGACGGCGGCTTCAGCTCCGGAGCTTCGCGCCGAGCTGGGACATCGGCCCCACCAACATCATCACCAACTACACCCAGCAGGCGCTCGACTTCGAGGTCGATCCCGCCAACACCCACAACTTCAACGTGGTCGGCACCGACGGCAACGACCTGTTCGTCGGCGGCGCCAGCACCGACACTTTCGCCGGCGGTCAGGGCAACGACGTCTATTACGTCCATCCCAACGACACCGTCACCGAGCAGTCCGGCCAGGGCACCGACGAAGTGCGCACGCCGGACAGTTACACGCTGCCCGCCAATGTCGAGAATCTCACGCTGCTCGACGCGCCGTCCGTCCGACTTCCAGAATTTCAACGCCATGCCGGTCGGTCCGATCACCGACGGCGAGAACGGCTGGCGGGTGCTGGCCTGCGGCCGCGATCAGGAGGTCGTCGATCTCGGCGGCGGCAACCATGCGTTCCGCATGTCGAGCGACCCTTCGGTGCCCGATTTCGCCGGTCCCTATTCGCCGGCGCTGAGCGCTGCGGCGGGCGAGCCGGACACCGGCGCGCGCTTACAACGGCGAATCGATCAGCTTCGAGTTCAAGGCGGTCAATCCGACGCCGGATGGCTCGCGGCTCGAGATCGACTTTGGCAACGCCGCCGGCACCGACCGCAACAACTTCATGGTCCTCGAGTCGTTCCCGGCGGCATCCGCATCGCGGTCAGCGAGCCCGACAGTCAACGGCAATTTCAGCGGTGACGGCATCGATCCGGCGCCGAACGACTGGCGCGAGCTGACCA
The DNA here is from genome assembly GCA_963710235.1 of uncultured Alphaproteobacteria bacterium. Taxonomy (GTDB): domain Bacteria; phylum Pseudomonadota; class Alphaproteobacteria; order Rhizobiales; family Xanthobacteraceae; genus Bradyrhizobium. The sequence continues at coordinate 916,641 of CAVPZI010000002.1, read as the reverse complement.
GCAGCGTCGATCCGACCGTCGCGCACACCCTCGAGATGCGGCTCGACTTATGTCGACGGGCCGAACAACGACGTCATCGAGATCTATCTCGACGGCAGTATATCGGCACCACCACGACGTTCGAGAACTTACCATGACGCCGCCAGCGCACGCTGGCGCGCACATCGGCAACGCGATCGCCAACGAGACCGACCGCGTGTTCTTCCGGCCGAGCGCCAACGGCGCGCCGCAGGACGGCCCGGGCGGGCAGAACCAGGGCTTCCTGATCGACGCCCTGAGCAATTCCGTCTACCAGCAGCGAGCGGCACCGGCAACAATCTCGACAATATCATCACCGGCAACGACGCCGACAACATCCTCACCGGAGCCGGCGGCAACGATACGCTGATCGGCAACGGCGGCGACGACACCTTCATCTACAACGTCGGCGACGGCCAGGACACGGTCGACGGCGGTGCGGGGACGGATATCCAGCTCGTCAACAACCCGACGGCCAATCCCGAGACCTTCAACATCAACACGCTCGCCAACGGCGAACTCGGCGTCCATATCGTGGCCGGCACCAACGTCGTCGATCCGGCCACCGTCGCCAACGCCGAGATTGCGGCCACCTCCGTCGAAGAGCTCGAACTGCACCTCGGCAGCGGCGGCGACACGGTGCTGATCAACGGCAATCTGGGCAGCACCGGCATCGCCACGTCGACCATCACGGTCGACGGCGGCACCGGCAACGATACCGTCGACGCCAGCGGCATGGCGATCTACAAGGTCGACGTCGTGTTCAACGGCGGCGGCGGCAACGACGTCTTCAAGAGCGGACTTGGCAACGACACCTTCACCGACACCGGCGCCGGCAGGGCGGTCTATTCCGAAACCCTGAGTGCATCGAACTTCAGCTTCAACGCCGGCAAGTGGATCGTCACCACGGCCGGTGAAGGCACCGACACGCTGCAGGGCGTCGCCGCGGTCGACGGCGGCAGTTCGCCGCATCACTTCCTGCTGGTCGGCGGCGGCAGCCAGTACGCTACCATCCAGGAGGCGGTCGACGCGGCGCAGGCCGGCGATACCATCCTGGTCGCGCCCGGCACCTATGCCGAGCAGGTCGTGGTCGATCCTGCCCACGGCCACGGCGCCAACGGCCTCTCGATCATCGGCATCGGGTCGGTGACTTTGGATGCGCCGGCCTCGCTGCACTCTACCGGCAATTCGCCGACCAGCGGCCGCGATATCGACGGCCTGTTCACGGTCAACGGTGCCAGCAACGTCACCATCGAAGGCATTTCGGTCAACGGCCTGCTGGAGGGCGCCTCGGTTACCGGCGCCAACAATCCGACCCTGGTCGGCATCGCCTATCTGAATGCATCGGGCACGGTCGATCATGTCGACGTCACCGGCATCCGCGAGGGCGACGCCAGCTTTGGCGACCAGCGCGGCATCGCCATCTTCGCTTCCAATACCGCGCCCGTTATCGGTCCCGCCAATTCCTTCACCGTCACCAATTCGTCGGTCGAGGATTTCCAGAAGGGCGGCATCGTCGTCTTCAACGCCACCGTCGAGATCAGCCACGACACCGTTACCGGCGTCGGCGCCACCGGTCTCAATGCCCAGAACGGCATCCAGGTGTCGGGCGTCAGCGGTGACGTGTCCGGCAACACCGTCAGCGAGATCGGTTATATCCCGGCCGGCACCACTGCCACCGGCATCCTGTTCTGGAACAGCACCAACCTCACCATCGAAGACAACACCATTACCGGCGCGCTGGACAGCCACGGCAACCCGGTCTCGCAGGTTGGCATCTACGGCCTCAATTCATCGAACGTCACCATCGACGGCAACACCATCTCGGACGTGCTTGAGGGAATTGGCGCGTTCGAGGACACCACGAACGGCTTCGCGGGCGTATTCGCGCCGACCTGGAGCGTCGGCATCACCAATACCGTCACCGACTCCACCCAGTTCGCGCTCGATTTCGAGGCGACCGACCCGGTGTCCCTGCACGAGGCGACCGGGAACTTCACCGTCACCGGGACCACCGGCAACGATTTCTTCATGGGTGGCGCCGGCAACGACGGCTTCACGGGCGGCGGCGGCTTCGACCGCGCGGGCTTTATCGAAACCCTGGCGCCGTCGAATTTCAGCTACAGCGGCGGCAAGTGGACGGTCACGACGGCCGGTGAAGGCACCGACACGCTGTCGGGCTTCTCGGTCGTCGCCGACGGCAATGGCTCAGGCCATCGCTTCATCCTGGTCAGTCCGGACAGCAATTACATCACGATCCAGGCCGCGGTGAACGCCGCCCATGACGGCGACACCATCCTGCTCGCCCCCGGCACCTACACCGAGAACGTCGTGATCAACGGCATCGCCGTCAACATCGAGGGCCTCGGCGGCGCCAACGGCGTCAACGGCGCCATCTTGAAGGGCTCGATCACCGAGACCGGTGCGCTCAACGGCAACATGGCCATCGAAGGCCTGATCATCGATGCCACCGGGCAGCAGAACGGCATCTCGCTGACGCCGACGCTGAGCGGCTCCAAGACTGTCACGATCAACGACGTGTCGGTCAGCGGAGCCAGCCAGACCGGCCTGATCGTCAATGGCGGCGGTATACACCTGACAGTCGACACGACGGACTCGGTCTTCGCGAACAATGGCTTCGCCAAGACGTCCGGAGGCTCCGGCGGGATCACCTATTTCGAGTTCCTCGGCAATGCGGTGTTCACCAACGTCCAGGTGTTCGGTCAGCCGAACGGCACCTCTCTCGCCAACGCGGGCGACAACGGCATCCAGATCGCCGGCTTCGACGAGACGACGCACAACGTCACCAACCCGCTCGGCAACGTCACGTTCGACAACGTGTCGGTGACTGGCACCTACGCCAAGACGCTGGTCTACATCCAGGGCTACGACGACGCCACCGGATTGACCTTCACGGGCCCGGGGCTGAAGCTCGGCGACGCCACGACGCAGACCGGCTGGACCTCGATGTTCGTCGACCTCGGTCCGCAGGGCGGGACCGAAGCGGTGAACACGCCCCACGGCGTCGATCTCGCCGGTGTCCACCTGGCGGGCTGGAGCTTCGTGCCCGGCAGCGCGACCTTTGCAGCGCTCGCCGTGGCGGGCCTCGATGACCTCATCATCGGCACGCCCAACACGACCGAGATCACGGGCACGCCCGGCAACGACGCGATCGTCTACAACCAGGCCGTCGGTGGCGTCGAGCACGTCGATGGCGGCGCGGGCACCGACGCCGAGATCATCGTCGGCACGGCGGCGGCGTCGACCTACAACATCAATCCGACCGACCCGACCCATCTCGGCATCGAGATCCTTGCCGGTGCGAACCAGACCGATACCGCGACCACGGCCAATTCCGCGGTCACCACCACCAACGTCGAGGAGATCGTCCTCAATCTCGGCAATGGCGGCGATACCGTCAACATCAGCGGCGACCTGCACGGTACCGGGGTTGCGACGTCCACGGTCACGATCAACGGCGGCACCGGCAACGACACGGTCGACGTCAGCGGCATGACCGGAACGCCAGTCGATGTCGTGTTCAACGGTGGCGGCGGTAACGACACCGCGGTATTTTCCGGTAATTTCGCGACCTATTCGGTCGCGATGAATGGCGCGGCGGTGACGGTACACGGGACGCAAGGCACCGACACCCTGACGGGTGTCGAGGTGGCGAAGTTCGCCGACGCCACGGTGCTGTTCGTCGACAACGGCACCGGCGCGGGTCATTACACCGGCGCCTTCACGACGATCGGCGCGGCGCTGGCCGCCGCGGCCTCGATCAGTGGGCCGGTCACGATCGAGATCGCGGCCGGCACCTACCACGAGAACGTCAACGTGACGCAGAGCAACGTCACGCTGGTCGGCCAGGGCGACAGCACGGTCATCGAAGGCACGTTCAAGAGCGACAACGGTATCGCGGACGGCGGCGTCGCGTCCTTCCTGGAAAGCGGGCACAGCTACATCCAGACCGCCGGCAGCGGCGTCATCCTCTCGGGCAGTAACGACTCGGTTCAGAACCTCAAGATCGACAGCTTCACCTATGGCGTCTCGCTGACCGACGGCAGCAACGGCGACAGCATCAAGAATGTCGACTTCACCGACAATCTGGTCGGCATCAAGAAGGGCACCACCGCCGGCATCACCAACTTCGCCCTTACGGGCGGCTCGATCTCCGACGGCCTGATCGGCATCGACTTCGACAAGACCACGACGCCGGGCCAGCAGTCGGTTGGCATGGCCGACCATGTGACCTTCGACGGCACCAGCTTCAGCAACCTCGCCTACAAGGGCATCTACCTCGAGACGTTGTCGAATGGCCTGATTACCAATGTCGAGATGACCAATGTCGGGCAGTTCGGCGCGCCGAGCACCTCGGGCGGCGTCGGTACCGGCGGCGACGGCATCGACCTCAACCTGAAGAACGGCACCTACAGCAACGACACCATCAGCAACTTCCACCTGACCGATACCGGCGCGTCGAACCAGAACGGCCACGCAACCGATGACGCCCATGGCGGGGCCATCGTGGTCGAGGCGCGCAACGACGGCGCGACCTATAGCCTGGCGCCAGCGACCTACACCGGCGCGGTGACGATCGAGAACGGCACCATCGACGGCTCGACCTCGACCGCCATCCAGGCCGGCGAGCCGGGCCAGCACAATGTCTATCCGGCCGTCGACGTGACGGGCGTCATCATCTCGGGAGCCGCCGATGGCTCGCCGCTGCACGGCGACATCGCCAACGTCACCGGCTCGACGTTCACGATGACGATGGCGCCCGGCGACAACAGCCTGCTGGCCAGCCCGACCACGTCAGGCAATCTGGCGATCACCGCCAACAGCGCCAGCGACACCATTACCGGCGGCGGCGGCACCGACAGCGTGACGGTTGCCGCGACGCTGACCACGGCAAGCTTCAGTTTTGACGCGGCCCATGGCAATTGGGTCGTCAGCAATGGCGCCAGCACCGATACGCTGCACAATATCGAAACGGTGCAGGACGGTTCCGGCCACCGCTTCCTGTTGGTCGGCGGCGGCAGCCAGTACGCCACCATCCAGAGTGCGATCGATGCGGCGCAGGCCGGCGATACCATCCTGATCGCGCCCGGCACGTACAGCGAGACCTCGCAATACGTGCCCGGCAATTTCCAGGGCCTCCACATCAACACCGCGGACCTGACGCTGCAGGGCTACAGTTCCCACGACGGCACCGCCATCACCACGGCGGCGGACGCCAAGCTCTACGGTCCGACCGTCATCGCGGCGGCGCAAAACGAGTTCGGCGCCAACGACTGGATCGACCAGGGCGGTTCCGGCGCCACCATCGAAGGCCTGCACCTGGCAGCCGGCGCCGCGACCGACAACAAGTTGATCGAGATCACCGCCGACAACGTCACCCTCAAGAACGACTTCATCGACACGTTCTTCCAGGGCACCGACAGCGGCGCGGCAGCGATCTACCTCGACAACCAGGGCACGGCGATCAATAAGTATTTGATCGACCACAATATTTTGAACGAGGGCATCTACGTCGCCAGCGGCGTCGGCACCGCGGCCAACGGCATCAGCACCACCGAGATCATCTCCAACAACGAGTTCCAGGGCACGTTTGACACCACGAGCGGCCTCGGCCGCTACGACATGGTCGCGGTGCAGGGGACGATCCCAGGGATCCCGTGGCAGCCCGATCCCGCGCAGGTCCCGACCATCGAAGGCAACACGCTCGACAGCAATGTGTCGCCGTTCCTGTTCCGCATGACCGAACAGAATACGGCGCTGTTCCCGACGGCGGCCGAGATCGCGACCTTCATCAGCCAGAACACCACGGCGAACACGACCTACGCCTATGTACTCAATCCCGACGATTCGCTGCACCTGATCCAGCGTACCGACGGGCCCGCGCCGTACTACGCGCTCGACGTCGCCAACAGCATCGACACGCTCGATGCCGGCCTCACGGCGCCGAACGGCATCTTCGGCAGCCATCGCGACACGATGGACTCCGGCGATACCATCATCGTCCAGGGGACCGCGACCTCGGTCGAAGAGATCATCGTCAGCGGCCTCACCGTCGACCCGACCGTGAACTCCAACGGCATGACGTTCGACCTCGGCAGCGGCAGCGCGACCAGCCTCGCGGTCGGCGACTATTCATCTGGCCACGGAGCCAATGTCACGGTCGTCGCCAACAGCCTCGGCGACACCGTCACCACCAACGACGGCAGCGACACGCTCACCGGCGGGACCGGGATCGACACCGCCGTCTACACGCAGGCACTGACGATCTCTGATTTCACCTTCTCGTCCGGCGCCTGGCACGTCGCGAAATCGGGCGGTGCCTCCGACACCATCACGAACTTTGAGCGGGTCTCCGACAACGCAAGCCACCATTTCATCCTGGTCGGCGGCGGCAGCCAGTACACCACCATCCAGGCGGCGGTGAACGCCGCCGCCAACGGCGATACCATCCTGGTGGCGCCGGGCACCTACACCGAGAACGTCACCATCAACGGCAAGGCCGTCAACATCGAGGGTCTTGGCAACGCCAACGGGGTTGGCGGCGCGATCCTCGACGGCTCGATCACCGAGACCGGTGCGCTCAACGGCGCCCTGACCCTCGAGGGCCTCGTCATCCATGCCACCGGCCAACAATACGGGGTGTCGCTGACCCCGACCCTGACGGGTGCGGAAACCATCACCGTCAACAATGTCTCGATCGACGGCGCCAGCCAGACCGGCCTCGCCGTGCGACGGCGGCGGCACCAACCTCACGCGTCGAACGTGCAGCATTCGATGCTTCTCCGGCAACGGCATCGCCAAAACCTCCGGCGGCTCCGGCGACATCGCTTTCTTCGACTTCCTCGGCAATGCCACGCTTCCCCACGTACAGTCGTCGGACCGGCACCACGGGCACCGCTCGCGAATTCCGGCGACAACGGCATCCAGATTCTGGCTTCGACGAAGCCACGCACAACGTCACCACCGCTCGGCAACGTCATCTTTCGACAACGTGTCGGTACCGGCACCTACGCGAAAACGCTGGTCTACATCCAGGGCTATACGACGCCACCGGGCTCACCTTCCACCACCCGGGCTGACGCTCGGCACGCGACGACGCCCCAGACCGGCTGGACCTCGATGTTCGTCGACCTCGGCCGCGGCGGGACGCAAGCCGCACCCGACCCGCCGGCCCCGTCAATCTCGCCGGCGTCACGCTGCGGGCTGGAGCTTCGTGCCCGGCAGCCCACCTTCGCGGCGCTCGCCACCGCCGGCTCGACGACCTCATCGTCGGTCGCCGGCACCACCGCGATCACCGGCACGCCCGTCAACGACGCGATCATCTACAACCAGGCCTCGGCATCGTCAGCATGTCGACGGCGGCCCGGCACCGACACCTTGTTCGTCAACGGCAGCGCGGCGACGTCGACCTACAACATCAATCCGACCACCACCATCTCGGCATCGAGATCCTGTCAGGCGCTAACCACGCCGGCACCGCCGACCGCCCAATCCACCGTCCACCACCCATGTCGAGGAGATCGCCTCAACCTCGGCAACGGCGGCGATACCGTCAACATCAGCGGCGACCTCCACGGCACCGGTCGTTGCGACCTCGACCATCACCATCAACGGCGGCGCCGGCGACGAACCGTCACGTCAGGCCTCACCTAACGAAACATCGGTTCACGCGCGCCTTCGCCCCAGCCATACACCACCATCCACCTGGCGCACGCCGGCGACACCATCCTGCTCGCGCCGGGGACCTATGCCGAGAACGTCACTATCAATGGCAAGTCCCTGACCATCGAGGGCTTTGGCGGCGCCAACGGGGCTGGTGGCGCGGTGCTAGACGGCTCGATCACCGAGACCGGTGCGCTCAACGGCGCCCTGACCCTCGAGGGCCTCGTCATCCATGCCACCGGCCAACAATACGGGGTGTCGCTGACCCCGACCCTGACGGGTGCGGAAACCATCACCGTCAACAATGTCTCAATCGACGGCGCCAGCCAGACCGGCCTCGCCGTGTTCGGCGGCGGCGCCACCAACCTGACCGTGGACGTGCAGCACTCGCTGTTCGATGGCAACGGCGGCGCGGGAACCTCCGGCGGCACCGGCGACCTGCTGTTCTACAACTTCCTCGGAAACGCTACGCTTGCCCATGATATCGTCACCGGCACCACGGGAACCGTAGCGGCGAGTGCCGACCACGGCATCCAGTTCTCCGGCGTGCCCAGCGGCACCAGCCCGGTGACCAGCGCCATCGGTCACGTATCGTTCGACGACGTCACCGTGACCGGAAGCTACGAGAAGACCCTGGTCTACCTGCAGGGCTACGACAACTTCTCGAATCTGTCGTTCACGAATACCCACATCGGCGACAGCACCAGCGCTACCAGCTGGACCGGCCTCTATATCGAGCCGGACTCGACCAGCGGCGGCTTCACGCCGTCGGCGACCACCAGTACCCTCGACCTGTCGCACGTCAGCTTCGACGGCGGCACTTTTGGCTGGCAGACCGCGTTCAACCTGCCGGGCGTGGACGACCTGATCAAGGGCGTGCCGACCGTGAACCACATCACCGGTTCGCCGGGCAACGACGCCATCGTGTCGGCCAACGGCCATGACGTGCTGACCGGCGGCCTCGGCAACGACACCTTTGCCGTCACCGACGCAAATTTCCACGGCGCGGCGCAGTCGATCACCGGCGGTGGCGGCAATGACACCCTGTGGATCACCGACACCGGCTCGATCACGGTGACCGATGACGACCTGCTCAACGTGTTCGGCGTCGAGACGCTGAGGATCGGGGGCACGGCGGCAGACAGCGTCACGCTCGGACCCAACGCCGACCACGACGTCGGCGGCGCGGGCCATTCGTTCACCGTCGACGGCTCGGCCGGAACCGGTGGTCTCACCATCGACGGTTCGGCGATGACCGCCGATCTGAACCTGATCGGGGGTTCGGGCAACGACACCCTGACCGGCGGCTCGGGCAACAATACGCTGACCGGAGGCACCGGCAACGATATCCTGACCGGCGGCGCCGGCGCCGACACCTTCAAGTTCGGCGAGCAGGGTTCGGCCAATCTCGATCAGATCCTCGGTTTCAGCAATGCGCAAGGCGACAAGATCGACATCTCCGCGCTGCTGGGCACGGCGCAAAGCGCTGCCGATACGGCCATCGCCAACTACGTGCAACTCGCGATCGCGGGTAATGATATCGTTCTCCAGGTCGATACTTCAGGTCACGGCGCCTTCAGTGGCGGCTCGCACGACGTGGTGACGCTGGCGAACTATGCGGTGAGTAACCCGCATATCGTCGACGTCGTGTTCAACAACCACGATCACCAGGTCACGGTGTAGCGGGGCGAGAAGCCCCGCCGGCGTGCGCGACATCGGGCTCCTTTGATCTCACGCGGTGAGACCGTGATGGCCCGCGGCGGACTCCGCCACGGCTTCCGCTCCAGCGCCGGATTCACCAAGTCTGCGCAAGCGCAAGGCGATGATTAGTCCGACTGTGCTGGCTTGATCGTCCGGCTTATCGACGCATCTCGCGCGCGTCATTTGAAAATTGGGACAAATAGTCAAGTCATCGAAAATCCGGCCGCGCCCGCGGAAATGGACAAAACTAAAGTATTTCCAATCGGTTCCTTAGTTTCGTCAACTTAACTATGGCGCGGCGGTGTCGTTGCACCTCCAGGGCGATTTTAATAAAAAATTAAATAACGAAATCAAGCTGCTTCAGGGAGAGTGGCGTGAACGCTCGGTTCGTAATTGCCCAGGGCATTGATGCTGTCGTTGGCGGGAATCCTGATCGCCATTCACAGCGTCCGATCACGCTTGCCGAAATCCAACCGAACATCCTCAAACTTGAAAAGCCGCAGAACGGTCAGGCTGTCACATTTCATGCCGACGGTCAGACCCGGATCGATTTCAGCGATGTCGCCAGCGAAAAGCTGACGTTCGTTCGCGTCGGCGACAGACTGGTCGTTCTGTTCGACAACCAGGCGACCGTCACCATCGATGGGGTGTTCGACCCATCCGGCCATCCGCTGCCCAACATCGCGTTCGAGATGGCGCCGGACCGGATGCTGACCGGCGATCAGTTCGCCGATCTGTTTCCGATCACCACGGATCAATCGGTATTGCCGGCGGCTGGCGGCAACGGCCCGACCGCGGGCGCGCATTTCGGCGACCCCATCGTCGATGCGCTGCCGACCTTCACCGCGCTCGACCTGCTCGGCGCCTCACAGGCATCGGGCGCCAATTTCGGCGCCCACACCGATGTGCCGCTGCCGACCCATCTCCCGGCTGCGACGCCGGATACCGCCACCGTGGTCGAAGCCGGCGTCCATCCCACCAACGTGCCGTTCGCGGGGACGCTGGTCGCCACCGGCAATGTGCTGACCAACGACATCTTTCTTGACGCCACCGCCGTCAAGGTTGTGATCGGCGTTGCGGTCGGCACGGAATCGGCCGCGACCGGCAATGTCGGTGCGGTGCTGACCGGTAGCTACGGCTCGCTCGTCCTCGGCGCCGACGGCAACTACACCTACACGCTCGACAACGCCAATCCGGCGGTGCTTGCTCTGGCGCAGGGGCAGCAGGCGTTCGACGTCTTCACCTATTCCATGTCCGATTCGCTCGGACACGCCTCGACCACGACGCTGACCATCGACGTGGTCGGCACCGATCATGCGCCGGTAATCGCCTCGGCCGACAAGGTGGAGAGCGGGGCGCCCATCGTCGAGGCGGTGCTGGTGACCAACGATCCGACGCTGCATGTCGAGACCGGCACCATCCACTTCACCGATCTGAACCTGACCGACCGTCCGACCGCCACCGTCACGTCACAGACCGTGACCTACACCGCCGGATCGGGCGACGAAGGCCACAAGACCCTGACGCTGTCTGCGGCCGAACTCGCCGCCATCGAACAGGCTTTTACGGTCACGGCGGCGCCCGGTAACACCAACAACGGCGCGGTCAACTGGACCTACAGCATCGCCGACAACGCGCTGGATTTCCTGTCGCAGGGCGAGACCGTCACCCTGGTCTCGACGGTGGTGATCGACGACCACAATGGCGGCACCGACACCGCGACCGTCACCATCACCATCGACGGCAGCGATGACACGCCTCGCATCACCAGCGGCGCGGAATCGGCTGCTTTCGGCGAACTGACCGGGCAGACCGCTTCGTCGACCGCGGACACGAAGACCGGCGTGCTCACTTTCACCGACGTCGACCTCAACGATCGGCATTTTGTCGGCGTATCCCTCGCCTCGACCACCTGGTCGGAAGGTGCCAACCACACCGCTATTCCCTCCGCGACACAAACCGCCCTGAACAGCGCGTTGCAGACCGTGCTGACCGACAGCACCGGCACCGGCTCCGGCTCGATCAACTGGACTTTCAGCCTGCCGGACAGCGACTTCGATTTCCTGGCCAAGAACGAGACCCTGAAGCTCACTTACGACGTCACGGTCACCGATCTGTCCGGGCCAGTCGTCGACCCAGACCGTCACCATCACGGTGACCGGCAGCAACGACGCGCCAAGCTTCGACAGCTTGCCGGAGACGGCCAAGGTGGCGGAGCAGGCCGGCCAGATTCTCTCGCCGTCGCCCGACCACGTCAGCGGCACGCTCAACTTTACCGACGTCGATCTCAACAATGTCGGCCACACTGCCAAGGTCACCAACGTCGCCGCCAGCGGCGTGACCAGCGGGCTGTTGCCCGGGTTCCTCGGCACGCTCGAGGAACTGGCCTTCTTCCACATCGATAGCGTGACCAAGGCCGCAGGATCGAGCGCCGGCACCATCGACTGGACCTTCTCGGCGCCGGACCTCGCCTTTGATTACCTGGCGGCCGGCCAGACCGTGACGCTGACCTACACGGTCGAGGTCAACGACCACTCCGGTGGCACCTCGACCCAGACCGTCGCCATCACCGTCACCGGCAGCAACGATGCGCCGACGTTTGTCAGCGGCCCCGGATTCGGCCACGACGCCGAGGATTTCCACGTCTCCCAGGCCGGCAACCTGACCTCGCAGGGCACGCTGCTGTTTGCCGACGTCGACCTGGCGGACAAGCACACTCTCGCCACAGCAAGCCTCGTGTCATCGTCGCTGTCGACTGCCGGCGCGATCATCCCGACGGGCATCGCCGCGGATCTTGCCAATGCGCTGAGTCTCACCTTGCACGATTTCACCGGCACCGGCGTCGGCAGCATCGGCTGGAGCTTTGCGCTTTCCAACAGTGATGTCCAGTTCCTGGCCAAGAATGAAACCCTGACGCTGACCTACGACGTCACGGTAACCGACCCGTCGAATGCGTCGGCGATCCAGACCGTCACGGTCACCATTGCCGGCGCCAACGACGCGCCTGTCATCACCAGCGGCCCGGAGACCGGCCACGACGACCAGGACTTCAACGTGTCTCAGACGGGCGACCTGACCTCGCAGGGCACGCTGCAGTTTACCGACGTCGATCTCACCGACATCCACACCGTGGCGGCAAAGCTGGTGTCATCGTCGCTGTCGACCGATGGCGCCGTCATTCCTGCCGCGATCTCCGCTGATCTCGCCAACGCACTCAGCCTCGTGCTGCATGATTCCAACGGCACCGGCGCCGGCTCCATCGACTGGAGTTTTGCGCTGCCCAACAGCGACATCCAGTTCCTGTCCGGCGGCGAGCGGCTGACGCTGACCTACGACGTGACCGTGACCGATCCGTCGCATGCGTCGTCGACGCAGACCGTCACGGTGACCATCGACGGCGCCAACGACGCCCCTAAGTTCACAGGCGGTACGACCGTCGGCACCGCGCTTGAGGAGACCCTCGTTACCCAGGCGCCCACGACCACGGTCGACTTCACGTCAAGCACGCTCAACTTCACCGATCCGGACCTGATCGACACCCACACGGCGTCCGCCAGCTATGTGGCCAATTCTGCGGCTGGTCCGGCGGCGATGCCAGCCTGATCCCGGCGCAGACGCTGGCCGATCTTGCGAGCGCCATGCAGACGCAGGTCACGGCGAACTCGATCAACGGTGCGACCGGTCAGGTCACCTGGACAGCGACGCTGCCGGACCGGGATCTCGACTTCCTTGCCCAGGGCGAAACGCTTGCCGCCACCTTCAACGTCTCCGTTGCCGACGGCCATGGCGGCAGCGCGACCGAGCAGGTGAATATGACCTTCGACGGCGCCGAGGATTTGCCGCAGATCACCTCCGGCGCGCAGACCGGCGCCGTGACGGCGGACGCGCGGATCTCGCTGATCCATAACGGCGGCTTCGAGGACGCCGCGCCGTGTCGGCCTCCTGGACGGCGAACATCCTCCAAGGCGGGGTCAGCACCTCGTTGCCCCATTCGGGCTCCAGCGTTTTTACAGTCGATCGGTGGAGGTATCCGGGAGCGATGTCCGGGACTTTTCGGAACGCTGCGCAGACGATCGCGACGACGAGCGGTCAGCATTACACACTCGACTTCTTCCTTGCGACCGATCAGGTCACCGATGCGGGCTCGCCAGTATATTGTGGAATGGCAACAGCGTCACGACGGCGGTGTCGGACCAAACGACGACTTCGGTCCCCGACTACACCGAATATACCTTTGACGTCGTTGGCGGACCCGGATCGAGCTCGCAGCTCGAATTCATGTTCAGCAATCTCCCGAGCACTATTGTTCATCACTCCGACATTGTCGCCACATGGTATCTCGATGATGTCAGCCTGACGACGCCGTTCGAGTCCACCAGCGGCGCGATCACCTTCACCGTCGGCGACTTTACCGATACGTAAGGTGTCGGTCGAGAAGAACAGCAACATCGGCACATTGACGGCAACGCTCGCCGACGACCGGCCGATGGCGGCACCGGGACGGTGGACTGGAGCTTCACGGTTTCCGATGCGGCGCTGGCGTTCCTGGGCGCAGGACAGACCCAGACGGAAACCTTCACGGTCGATGTCACCGACAGCCAGAAAGTGACCGTGAAGCAGGACGTGATCATCACGCTGACCGGCGTCAACGACCCGCCGGTGGCGGTGACCGACGTCGTCAATGTCAACGAGGACGCCACCGCCTCGGTCGTAACCCGCGACACCGGCGTGCTCGGCAACGACACCGATCCGGACACCGGCGATGCGGCGACACTGGTGGTCAGCGCCGTGCTGGCTGGCGTCAGTGGTACCGTGCTGGCCGTCGTCGCGGGCGCGGCCACGGTCGTCCACGGCGTCTACGGCGATCTCAGCATCAATGCCGACGGCACCTACAGCTACACACCGAACGATGCCAGCGCCGAAGCGCTGGCACAGGGCATCACCGCCGACGATGTTTTCACCTACATGGCCAAGGACACCGGCGGCGCCACCTCCAGCACCACGCTGACGTTCCACATCACCGGACAAGACGATGCGCCGGTCATCGCGAGTGCCGATCACACCGAATCCGCCAGCATCATCGCCGGCGGTGGTGGCACCGATGCCGCTTCCGGTGTCATCCACTTCACCGACGTCGATCTTGGCGATCTCCCGTCCGGATCGGCCACCGTCGCATCGATTGCCTATACGGACGCAAACGGCAACCGGTTGACGCTGACGACGCCCGAACTCAACGCCATCGAGGCCGCCTTCTCGGTCACGCCGGCCGGCGGCAACACCAACAATGGCGCCGTCGACTGGAACTACAGCATCGCCGACAGCGCCCTGGGCTTCATGACCTACGGCGAGACCGTGACCTTGTCGGAAACGGTGACGGTCAGCGATGGTCATGCCGGCGGCACCGACACCTCGACGGTGACGCTGGCGATCACGGCCGGACCATCGCCCGTGATCACCTCGGGACCGTGGACCGTCAATGTGACGGAGGACGAAACCCTCAGCAGCAATCTGGTGGTCAATGGAGACTTCGAGATCGTCGATCCCGGTACCTCCGACATCAGCGTCGGCTGGTCCAGCACCGGGTTCCTGTATCCGCCGGGCTCCGCCGCCGGGCCTCATTCCGGCCGTCATGACGCGAGCATGGCGACCTTCAACAGCCCCGGCACGCTGAGCCAGACCATCACGGACGTGACCGGGGTGCTTTACCACCTCGACTTCTGGGCAATCCCGACCAGTGGCAGCGGCGCCGTCACCACGAACAACAGCCTGACCGTAACCTGGGGCAACCAGACGGTCGTGGCGGTGAACGACGTCCCGTCACTGTCGACGACCAATCCGACCGACCCGAGCCAATACACCGAATACAGCGCCGATGTTGTCGGCACGGGGAGCGTGTGCTCGCTCTCACCTTCCTCAACATCAACTATTACTGGTTCCTCGACGACGTTTCCCTGACTCCGATGGTGACGCCCGGCCAGGATAACCGCACCGGCACCATCTCCTTCGCCGATTCGATCCGGCCGACGGCCATTCGATCACGGTGACGCCGGGGGCAAGCAGCGGCTACTTCGGCAGCTTCACGACGACACTGGCGAACGACTCGACCGGCGGCCACACCGGCCATGTGAACTGGAACTTCTCAGTCAACGACGCCGACATCCAGGTGCTGGCCGCCGGCCAGACCGTGGTCCAGACCTATGCGGTCAACATCAGCGACGGTCACGGCGGGGTCACGACACAGAACGTCGTGGTCGATCTCACCGGTGTCAACGACGCGCCGGTACTGACGGCCGCCGCTCCGAACCTGACGTCATTTGCGGCCAACGTAGCAAACATCCCCACCGAGACCGTTGCGTCGATCGTCGGCTCGAGCATCAGCGACGTCAATGGCGGGGCGTTGAAGGGAATCGCGATCACCTCCGCGACGAACGCCGCCGGCAGCTGGCAGTTCTCCACTGACGGCGGCGCCCATTGGACGTCCTTCGCCTCGTACTCGACCACCTCGGCGCTGCTGCTGGCGGGCACCGATCTGGTGCGTTTCCTGCCGGATGGCACCAATAGCGGCGGCAACGACGCGTTTAGCTATGTGGCCTGGGACCAGACCACCGGAACCGACGGCGCGACGGCCGACACCACCACGCGCGGCGGCACCAGCGCTTTCTCCACCGCGTCCGACACCGTGCATCTGACGGTAACCGGCAATCATCTGCCGACGATTACGTCGGGACCGCCCGGCGTCACGCTATTCGAGGATAACTCCGCCAGCGCCGCACCCAATCTCGTCGCCAATGGCGGCTTCGAGGCCGGAAGCCTCGTACCATGGATACTTAACGGTGGCTCTTCGGGCATCGACAGCAGCACCCCGCATTCCGGCGGTTTCGATGTCGAACTCGGCACGTCTGGAGGGGATGGCACCCTCAGCCAGACCTTCGCGACCGTGCCCGGAACCACCTATGCCGTGGACTTCTGGCTCAAAAACGGCAGCAGCGGGACCAACGACTTCAGTGTCAACTTTGGCGGAACGCAACTCTTCAGCACGGTGAACGCGGGTTCGTCCGGTTATCCCGAGCACACGATCAATGTCGTCGCCAGCAGTTCGAGCACGACGCTTACCTTTACGGAGCGGAACGACCCGAGTTTCTGGTTCCTCGACGACGTCTCGGTGAAGCCGGCGGCGACCGCCACCAATGGCGTCATCACCTTCACCGACGCCGACACCACCGACGGGCGTACCGGTCTCGGTGACGCCTTCGCCGGCGGCTACTACGGCGTTCTGACGGCAGCCCTCGCCGCGAACTCGACCGGCGGCGGCACTGGCAGCGTGACCTGGAACTATGCGACCGACAACGCCGCCATCCAGTTGCCTGGCGGCTGGCCAGAGCCTCACCCAGACCTATGCGGTAGCGATCAACGACGGCAAAGGCAACACCACGACCCAGAATGTTACCGTGACGGTGTTCGGGGCCAACGACGCGCCGGTGCTCAACGCCGCGAATGCGGTTGCGCTCAACAACGAGGCTGCGCCAGGCAGTCTGGCCAGCAATGGCGGTTTTGAGGGCTCGTTGACGGGATGGACTACCGGAGGTACCAGCACCGGCCACCAACTCCAGCGCTTCCCATCACAGCGGTGCCAACAGCGCGGCGATCACGGGCAACACATCCGGAACGCTTTCGCAGACCATCGTGTCGACGGTGGCGAACCAGCAGTATCTGCTCGACTTCTGGGTGGCCACGCTGAACGGAAGCTTCCTGGATGGCTCGGGCAGCGTCACCGCCAAGTGGAACGGCAGCACGGTGGCGTCGGCGTCCGGTCTCACGGGCTCGGGCTACGTCGAGAGGACTGCGCTGGTCACCGCGACGGGCGGCAATTCGGCGCTTTCCTTCACGCTGTCAGACAGCAAAAGCAGCCGATCGGTCTTCCTGGACGACGTTTCCCTGATGGCTGTGCCGACGGGCATAGCCGGCACGCTGATTTCGTCACTCGTGGGCATCGGGAACAGCCCGAATAATGTCAGCGATGTCGACAGCGGCGCCAGGAGCCGGTATCGCCATCACGGCCGCCAGCAACACTGTCGGCGGTTTGTGGTTGTACTCCACCAACGCCGGCGCGACATGGACCGCTTTCCCCGCCGTAAGCACCAGCAATGCGCTGCTGCTCGCCGCCGACGCCGCGACCGAGATCTATTTCCAGCCTACCGGAAGCTCCTCCGGATCAGCCGCAATTACCTTCAAGGCCTGGGATCAGACCACCGGGACCAACGGCAGCACCGCCAACGCCGGCACCACGGGCGGGACGACGGCGTTCTCGACCGTCGCGGAGACAGTGAGCCTGGCGATCGGCTCCGTTACCGCGGGCAGCACATTCCCGCTGACCGGATCGACCGATACGGTGTTCTATACCAGCGGCACCCACACCGTCAGCGCCACCAACACCACGCTGAATGCGACCGACAAGCTCAACGGCGCCGGCGCCGACACGCTAAATCTGGATCTGAGCGGCGCCGCGAGCCCATTCACGGCGCATTTCGATACCATGGCGGCCTTCACCGGCTTCGGCACCATCGCGCTGACACAGAATCCGGGCGCGGCCACCAGCCTCATCTTCGGCAACGCCAACATCTTGGCCGGCCAGACCATCACGGTCGATGCCCACGCCGACACCACCCAGGCGTTCACGGCCAGCGCCTCGACCGTCAACGACGGCGGCAACTTCATCTTCATTGCGGCCGGCAATACGTCCAACACCCTGACCGGCGGTTCCGGTAGCGACACCTTCGAATTCCAGAGTGCCAACTTCGCCGCGTCAGACGCGGTCAATGGCGGGGCGGGGGCGGATACGCTGTGGCTCACCGACAGCGCCGGCTTCACCGTTAATGACGGCGCCTTTGCCGGCACCAGCAACATCGAGGTGCTGAAGGTCGGCGGCAGCGGTACCGATGTCCTGCATCTCGGCACCAGCGCCAGCAACGACGTCGGCGGTGCCGGACATCTGCTGACGGTCGACGACTCGGCGGGAACCGGCAACCTGACGGTCGACGGCGCGGCGATGACCGCCAATCTCACCGTCATCACCGGCAGCGGCGCGACCGATACCCTGACCGGCGGTTCGGGCAATGACACCTTTGCCTTTATCCTGGCGCACTTTCACGGCGCGGCACAATCGGTCACTGGCGGTGCCGGCAACGACGCGATCTGGATCACCGACAGCACTTCGATCACGGTGACCGACGCCGACCTGCTCAATGTGCTCGGCGTAGAGACGCTGAAGATCGGCGGCCGGCGTTGGACAGCATCACGCTCGGTCATAATGCCGACCTCGCCGTCGGCGGTGCCGGCCACAGCTTCACGGTCGACGATTTCGCCGGCACCGGTCCGCTGACCGTCGATGGTTCGCAGTTGACCGCCAACTTGATGGTTCTGCTGTCGATCGCAAATTTCAACGCCTGCGATGACATCACCGGTGGCGGCGGCAGCGATACCATCCAGCTCGTCGATACGACCGGGATCGTCGTCACCGATGCCGCCCTGGCCCATGTGCTCGGCATCGAGACGCTGCAGCTTGGCGGCACCGCCAACGACAGCGTGACCTTGGGCGCCAATGCCGACGCCAATGTCGGCGGCGCCGGCCATACCTTCACCGTGGACGGCTCCGTCGGAACCGGCAGTCTCACCGTCAACGGTTCGGCGCTGACCGCCAACCTGAACCTGACCGGCGGCTCGGGCAACGACACCCTGTCCGGCGGCTCGGGCAACGATACGCTGACCGGTGGAACCGGCAACGATACCCTGACCGGCGGCGCCGGCGCCGACACCTTCAAGCTCAGCGCGCAGGGCCCGTCGAACCTCGACAGGATTTTCGATTTCAGCGATGCGGCGGGCGACAAGATCGACATCTCCGCGCTGCTCGGCGCGGCGCAGGGTGCCGCCGATTCCGCCAGCATCAATAACTACCTGCACTTCGCCACCAACGGCAGCGATCTCGTCCTTCAGGTCGACACGTCAGGTGGCAGCGCCTTCAGCGGCGGGTCGCACGACGTGGTGACGCTGGCGAACTACGCGGTCAGCAACCAGCACATTGTCGACGTGGTGTTCAACAACCACGATCATCAGGTCGCGGTGTAATTCCGCTCGCGCGTTGCCGAGCCGATCGGGACTGATGCGCGAGGTCGATGCGGAACGCTGTCAGAAGGTCGCTTGCGGGATCCGGACAGCAGCGAAAACCGCTCTACACGTCCACGTTGGCGCTGAGCGAGTTGTCCTGGATGAACTCGCGGCGCGGTTCCACCACGTCGCCCATCAGCTTGGTGAAGATGTCGTCGGCCTCGTCGACCTCCTTGACCTTGACCTGCAGCAGCGAGCGTTCGTTGGTGTCCAGCGTGGTCTCCCACAGCTGGCCCGGGTTCATCTCGCCGAGGCCTTTGTAGCGCTGCAGCGTCACGCCCTTGCGGCCGGCGTCGTTGACGGCCTCGAACAGGCTGACCGGGCCGTGGATGGCGGTTTCGGTATCCTTGCGGCGCAGCAGGCCGGGCCGCGGATAGGCCTCCTGCAACTTCGCGGCGTACTCGTCGAGCTTGCGGGCATCGGCCGAGCCGAGCAGCGCCGCGTCGATGATGGCGACGTCCTTGACCCCGCGCACGGTACGCTCGAAGAAGAACCCCTCGCCCTCGCTGAAGCGGCCGGTCCAGCCGCGTTCGACCTCCTCGGCCAGCGCGTCGAGCCGCTTGGCGATGTAATCGGCGGCGGCGTTGGCGGTGGCGATATCGCCGGTGATCTTCGAGTTCAGCACGCCGGCGATGGCCGCCTGCTCCACCACCTTGCGGTTATAGCGGCTGTGCAGGTTGTTCAGGGTGGCGCGGATCACCCGGGCATCCTCCACCAGCGACAGCAGGTCGCGGCCGGTGCGGTCGCCGCCCGTGGCCGGGCGGAATACGCAGTCGTCCAGCCCGGTCTCGATCAGGTAATCCTCGAGCGCGCGCTCGTCCTTGAGGTACTGCTCGGACTTGCCGCGCGTCACCTTGTAGAGCGGCGGCTGGGCAATATAGAGGTGGCCGCGATCGACCAGTTCGCGCATCTGCCGATAGAAGAACGTCAACAGCAGGGTGCGGATGTGGGCGCCGTCGACGTCGGCGTCGGTCATCAGGATGATCTTGTGGTAGCGCAGCTTGTCGACGCTGAAATCGTCGCTGATGCCGGTGCCGAGCGCGGTGATCAGGGTGCCGATCTGCTCGCTCGACAGCATCTTGTCGAGGCGGACGCGCTCGACATTGAGAATCTTGCCGCGCAGTGGCAGCACCGCCTGGAACTCGCGGTTGCGGCCCTGCTTGGCGCTGCCGCCGGCGGAATCACCCTCGACGATGAACAGCTCCGACTTGGCCGGATCGCGCTCCTGGCAGTCGGCGAGCTTGCCGGGCAGCGAGGAAACGCTGAGCGGATTCTTGCGGGTCAGTTCGCGCGCCTTGCGGGCGGCTTCGCGCGCCGCCGCGGCCTGGATCACCTTGCCGACAATGACCCGGGCTTCGGTCGGATGCTCCTCGAACCATGCCGCCAGGGCCTCGTTGAGCACATTCTCGACCACCGGGCGGACTTCGGAGGAAACCAGCTTGTCCTTGGTCTGCGACGAGAATTTCGGATCCGGCACCTTTACCGACAGCACCGCGGTCAAGCCCTCGCGGCAGTCGTCGCCGGTCAGCGCGATCTTTTCCTTCTTGGCGTTGGCTTCCGCATAGCCGTTGACCTGGCGGGTCAGCGCGCCACGGAAGCCGGCGAGATGGGTGCCGCCGTCGCGCTGCGGTATGTTGTTGGTGAAGCACAGCACGTTCTCGTGGTAGCTGTCGTTCCACCACAGCGCCGCCTCGACCGTGATGCCGTTCATCTCGGCGGCGACCATGATCGGGGACGGCACCATCGCCTTCTTGTTGCGGTCGAGATATTTGACGAATTCCTCGACGCCGCCCTTGTACATCATCTCCTCGCGCTTCTCGACCGCGTGGCGCATGTCCGAGAGCACGATGTTGACGCCGGAATTGAGGAACGCGAGCTCGCGCAACCGATGCTCCAGCGTGGCGAAATCGTATTCGACGTTGGTGAAGGTCTCGGTGGAGGCAAGGAAGGTCACCTCGGTGCCGCGCTTGCCATGGGCGTCACCGACTACTTTCAGCGGCGCCACCGCATCGCCATGGGCGAATTCGATCATGTGCTCCTTGTCGTCGCGCCAGACCCGCAGCGTCAACTTGCTCGAGAGCGCGTTGACCACCGACACGCCGACGCCGTGCAGGCCGCCGGAAACCTTGTAGGAGTTCTGGTCGAATTTTCCGCCCGCATGCAGCTGGGTCATGATGACCTCGGCGGCGGAAATGCCTTCGCCCTTGTGAATGTCGACCGGAATGCCGCGGCCGTCGTCGCGCACGGTCACCGAGCCGTCGGCATTGAGCACCACTTCCACCGCGGTGGCGTGGCCCGCCAGCGCCTCGTCGATGGCGTTGTCGACGACTTCATAGACCATGTGGTGCAGGCCAGAGCCGTCGTCGGTATCGCCGATATACATGCCGGGCCGCTTGCGCACGGCATCGAGACCCTTCAGGACCCGGATCGATTCCGCGCCGTATTCGATCGGTGCGGAATGCTCAGGGTCGGCGATCGGGAGCCGGGCAGGTTCTGTCATGTGGGGGCCTTCGAGGATGTCGCGAATCGCGCGCGGAAAAACTGGCGCTGATCAACTCTATTTCTGCCATGAAAGGCGCCATGCGCCTAGCGCAAAGTCGTGCCGATCAAGCTGTTGAATAAATGGGCTTTTTTGGTGGTTTTTCAAGGTCCCCGAAGGCTGATTTCGGACGCTCTGAAAAACCGCGATTCGAGGCCTTTGAAAGCCGCGCAAGGCGAGCGGGCAAGGTCGGTCCGGCTTCGCCCCTAAGCGCGTTATCCGCCTACGGCCGCCGCGAAATGCGACCGTTGGCAACCTCGAACACTTCGCCGCCGCTGCCGATATCGGCAAACGCCGCCGGATCGGCGCCGGTCATCCAGATCTGCGCGCCAAGGCCCGCCAGTTCGTCGAACAGCGCGGCGCGCCGCGCCGGATCGAGATGCGCGACCACTTCGTCGAGCAGCAGCAGCGGCGTGATGCCGGTCATTTCCGCGACCAGGCCGGCATGGGCGAGCACCAGCCCGATCAACAGCGCCTTCTGCTCGCCGGTGGACGCATCGCGCGCCGGCATGTTCTTCGGCGCGTAGATCACCTGCAGATCGGTAAGATGCGGGCCATCGAGGGTGCGGCCGGCGGCGGCGTCGCGCCCCCGGCCGTCGTGCAGGATCTGGCGATAACGGTCCTCCACGGAGGTCGCGGGTTCATTGGTCAGGGCGTTTTCCATCCAGCCGTCGAGCATGACCTGCGCGGACGGAAACGCCGAAGCGGCGCCACGCGCGCGCAACGAGGCGGCAAGCCGGCCCGCCGTCTCGCCGCGCATCGCCGCGACGGCAACGGCGAGTTCGGCGGTCTCGCGCTCGACCGCATCGAGCCAATGGCCGTCGGTGTTGCGCTCCTCCAGAAGCCGGTTGCGCGAGCGCAGGCTGCGATCGAGCGCCGAGACCCGGCTCGAATGCTCGCTGTCGATGGCCAGCACCAGCCGATCGAAAAACCGCCGCCGTTCCGACGCCGCCCCCATGAACAGGGCGTCCATCGACGGCGTCAGCCACACCATCCGCAGATGATCGCCGAATGCGACTGCCGAACCCACCGGCTCGCGGTCGATCCGGCAGCGCCGGCTGGTTGCGGCGGCCTCCGCATCCGGCGGATCGATGCCGGTGCCGAGCGTTGCCAGCCCCAGCGCGCCTTCGACTTCCGCGGAGACCGCCCAGGAGCCGTCGCCCTCATTGTCGGCGACGTCGTCGAGGGTGGCGCGCCGCAGGCCGCGGCCCGGCGACAGAAACGATATCGCTTCCAGGCAATTGGTCTTGCCGGCGCCGTTCGGGCCGACCAGCGCCACCACGTCACCGCGCGCTTCCAGGCCTGCCGCGCGATAGTTGCGGAAGTGCGTCAGCGTCAGGCGATGGATGCGGGAGGCGGTCATGGAAAATCTGTTCTTTCGTCATGCCCGGCCTTGTGCCGGGCATCCACGTCTTTGCTGCCTCCAAGACGTGGATGGCCGGGACAAGCCCGGCCATGACGTAATCTAGTAGTTCTATCCAAGAACAGAAGCGCCTCACACCCGCATCGGCATCAGCACGTAGAGCGCGCCTTTGGATTCCTTGTCCTGGACCAGCGTGGGCGAGCCCGGGTCGGCCAATCGCAGCACCGCGACCTCGCCTTCGATCTGGGCGGCGATGTCGAGCAGGTAGCGCGAGTTGAATCCGATATCGAGGGCGTCGGAGGCGTACTCGACCTCGAGCTCCTCGGTGGCGCTGCCGGAATCCGGGTTGGTGACGCTCAGCACCAGCTTGCCGGACGACAGCGCCAGCTTGACCGCGCGGCCGCGTTCGCTGGAGATGGTCGAGACGCGGTCCACCGCGGCCTCGAAATCCTTCTTGTCGACGATCAGTTCCTTGTCGTTGTTCTGCGGAATCACCCGGCCGTAATCCGGGAAGGTGCCGTCGATCAGCTTCGAGGTCAGTACCACATTGCCGATGGTGAAGCGGATCTTGCCGACGGACAATTCGATGGTGACCTCGGCCTCGGCGTCCTCGATCAGCCGCTGCACCTCGCCGACGGTCTTGCGCGGCACGATGACGCCGGGCATTCCGGCGGCGCCCTTCGGCAGCGGCAGGTCGATCTGGGCGAGGCGGTGGCCGTCGGTGGCGACGGCGCGCAGCGTCGCCGCCTTGGCGCTGCCGGCGGAATGCAGATAGATGCCATTGAGGTAATAGCGGGTCTCTTCGGTCGAGATCGCAAACTGGGTGCGGTCGATCAGGCGCTTGACGTCGGCCGCGGCCAGGGTGAAGGAATGCGTCATCTCGCCGGCGGCGAGGTCGGGGAAATCGTTCTCGGGCAGCGTCTGCAGGGTGAAGCGCGAGCGGCCGGCGCGAATCGCCAGCACCGAGCGATCGCCGTCGCCTTCCAGCACGATCTGGGCGCCATCGGGCAATTTGCGCACGATGTCGTAGAACATGTGGGCGGGCACGGTGGTGGAACCGCCGGTCGCGGCCTCCGCCGGTAGCGTCTCGGTCACTTCCAGATCAAGGTCGGTGGCCTTCAGCGAAAGCCGCGAATTCTCGGCGCGCACCAGCACATTGCCCAGGATCGGTATGGTGTTGCGGCGTTCAACGACGCGGTGGACGTGGCTCAACGATTTCAGCAGTTGCGCGCGTTCGACGGTGACCTTCATTTAAAAACCCGCCCGATCCAAATCGACATCATGTGTTGGAAGTGCCATGTCCTAGAAGTGCACCTGTTGGGAGTCCCGGGCAGCCGGAAGCGCCACGGCGTCTGAACCCAGCCGGATTTTGCTCAAACCCGCAGGGGTGCGCAAGGTGGCGTGGATGGACGCCAAGCGCAAGGGAAACGGCGGTCCGTTCCCCGCCTTTTGCAGGCTTTTTGACGGTTTTTTGGCCGCAGCCCCGGCCCTTCCCCGCGCCTCGAGGAAGGCGCCGAAAGTTCACTCCTGCAACTGCCGTTTCAACAGTTCGACCTCGTCGGACAACGCCGCATCCTTGGCGACCAGGGCCTCGATCTTGCGGACGGCATGCAGCACCGTGGTGTGGTCGCGGCCGCCGAACCGGCGCCCGATTTCCGGCAACGAGCGCAGCGTCAGGGTTTTCGCCAGATACATCGCGACCTGGCGTGGGCGAACCACGTTGGCCGTGCGCCGCGACGACAACAGGTCCGAACGGCTGACATTATACTGGCGGGCGACCACCCGCTGGATGTCCTCGATCTTGATCCGCTTCGGTTCCTGCGGCCGCACCAGGTCGCGCACCTCGCGTTCGGCCATTTCCAGCGTGACCGGCGTGGCATTGAGCTTGCTGTGCGCCAACAGCCGGTTGACTGCGCCTTCCAGGTCGCGCCCGTTATGGGTGATGGTCCGGGCCAGATATTCCAGCACCGGCGCCGGCACGTCGAAGCTCGCATGATGCACCCGCGCCGCCGCGACCCGCGACTTGAGAATGCCAAGCCGGAGCTCTTCGCCGAGCGAACCCATTTCGACCACCAGGCCGCCGGCCAGCCGCGAGCGGACCCGCTCGTCGAGGCTTTCGAGATCGGACGGCGGACGGTCGGCCGCGATCACCACCTGGCGGCCGGCGTCGATCAGCGCGTTCAGGGTATGGCAGAATTCAGCCTGGGTGGTCTTGCCCTGCAGGAACTGCAGGTCGTCGATGACCAGCACGTC
The DNA here is from genome assembly GCA_963710235.1 of uncultured Alphaproteobacteria bacterium. Lineage (GTDB taxonomy): Bacteria > Pseudomonadota > Alphaproteobacteria > Rhizobiales > Xanthobacteraceae > Bradyrhizobium. Next base: position 890,923 of record CAVPZI010000002.1, on the reverse strand, counting down.
GATGCCGCGCAGCGCTTCCTTGAAGGCCAGCGCGGTCTGGGTCTTCAGCGCCGCGACGAAGCCGTACATGAATTTCTCGGCGGTGAGATAGAGCACCTTGCGCTCGGCGCCGGAATTGCCGGCCCAGGTCACCGCCTGCAAGAGATGGGTCTTGCCTAAACCGACACCGGCATGAATGTAGAGCGGATTGAACATCACGCTGTCGCCGCGGCGTCCTTCGGCGACCTGACGTGCCGCGGCGTGGGCCAGCGTATTGGAGCGGCCGATCACGAAGCTGCCGAAGGTCAGCCGCGGATCGAGCGGCGAGCCGCCGAGCGCGTCGTGGCTGGCCGACACCGGCGCGATCGCGGTGGCACGCAGTTCCGGCGCGGGCCGGCTGTCGGCGCGGCGCGGCTCCGTCGCCGCCGGGATTTCCTTCGGAGCTGCGCAGCGCATGGCCGAGCGCACGGTGAGGTCGATGCGGTGCACCTCGGGCATCTCGGCCTGGAAGCAGGTGAGAACCCGGTCGGCATAATGCGCCTGGATCCAGCTCCGCAGGAACGTCGTCGGCACCGACAGGCGCACGCTTTCCGGTTGCACGCTGTCGAGCTCCATCCGCGCGAACCAGCTCGAATAGACGTCTTCTCCGACGCTTGAACGCAGTCGACCCTTCACGCGTGACCAGCGATCCTGTTCCAATTCCGACATTATCTTGCGACTTTTCTGGTTGAGCTTGTTCAGTGTGGCGTGGTGCCGGTGAAATTGCCGCTGATGTCGCGGCGTGACCTCAAGCGATGCTTCGCTTCCATAGGCCAGCCGATCGGCAAAACACCGCGGCCAAGCTCAGTGATGGGAAGGAAGAAGCGACCGCCAGGTCAGCGGGTACTCGACACGCGCGTCGGCGGTTGGCAATAGCAATAGGCGTACAAGGCAGTATGTGAAGCAGCAATCGGCAAAAACCGCATCGCAAAAGCCGCCGTCGTGATTTTCTTGGACATAAAACCTCCCCCTCTCGCCGCGGAAGCCACGGCAAGTTGTCGACTCAAGGTGTGTTCAAATTCAGCCGCGATGCCTCAACATCAATATGTCCAGGATCGATAAACCGCGTCGTCTAGCCTTCGTTCAACCCGTCCATTGGCCCACTTCCAGGCACGTCGGCTCGCAGCAGACTGGTTCGTATCTCTCTTGTTTCCGAGGCGCCCTGGAACGCCGCGATTGAGAAATTTCGACACAGAACGACCGTTCTCATATTGCTATGAGTTGCAATCCGACCATCGCTTGGGTTAGCGTCGCAAACACGCCTGCCGCCCCCGGCCTGCATGCCCGCCCTTGGCGCTCAAACCGCACTGGCCTGAAGATCCGTGGGCGCCGCGAACGATTAAAGAAATACACGACGTCTTATTTCCCGCAACGGATATGATTACGTAGTCGTGCCGCCAAAATCGACTTGCGAACCCGAACTAAGGCAGGTGTTTTCGCAACACGATGACAAGGTTTTGAATCTGCGCATGGAATCGAAACACCGCGGTGCTGTCATATTTCACACGAATGCTCAAAATAAATTCATAAATTGTTTACGTTCGGTCAGGCGACGAAAGCCTTTTGAAAGCGCTTGCTCTCGCTATGCCGATAAGTGATTAAGCGCGCGCGTTTTTTCCTGTTCAGGAAAGCAGGGTAACTCCCGCGCGCAGCTTCGGCGCGATGCGACGACGCAATTGCTTTTTCGAATGCATGCGCGTTTGATGCGCAGGGTCGATTGGCTGCAGCGAATCCGGGTCTTGTGTGCCGCGCGTTGATGCATGCGAAATTGCGCCAGGTGAAACTGCTAGGATGAAGCTACCAGCGCGGATGCAAGCAGACCACGTAGCGCTACGTAGTTCCAACCAGATAGTTGCAATAAAAAAGCCCGGCAGAGCCGGGCTTTTGTGACGGACGATTTCCGCTTCAATTCATTTTGCCAGCTTCGCGATCTGATGCGCGAGACGCGAGACCTTCCGGCTGGCGTTGTTCTTGTGAATGATGTTGCGTTGCGCTGCCTGCATCAATTCGGGTTCGGCGCGCACCATGGCCTTCAGCGCCGCATCGTGGTCGCCGCGGGCGATCGCTTCCTCGACGATGCGGACCGAGCCGCGCATCTGGGTGCGGCGCGATTTGTTGATCACGGTGCGGCGGGCGATCTTGCGGGTCGCCTTCTTGGCGGAGGAGGTATTGGCCATGGCTCAAAATATCCTTCAGCAGCGACCCGTCGCGGGTGGCCGGGCTGATTGGCGTCGACCGAATTCGGCAAGCGACGCGATGGGGTTATCGGGTGTTCTGTGAAAATGCCGCTCCCGGAGCTGATGCCCGAAGCCAACAGGACTTTCCAGGCGGCGCCGCTCAAAGAACAGCGGCGGCAGGATTGCGCCCGCCGCCATTGGCCGGCTTTATAGAGGCCCGGCCTGCCAGCGTCAACGGCTTACCGCGATCGGGGCGGATCCGGGGCGGTACCGGCCTGGGGGCGTAAGCTGCTGGGGAGGTTGAATTTCTCGCATCCCGGCGGTATTGCCGGGGGCGACCGCAAATAACACCCATATAAGGTGACGCATGATCCGCGGCTTTTTCCGTCTGGTAGGGCTTTTGCTGCTGGCCGGTGGGTTCATTTTCCTGGTTTACGACGGGGCGCGGTCGATCGCGGACCAGACCGTGCGGCTGACCCGGCTTGGCGAATTCTGGAACGACGTCCATCAAACCAGCCAGCAGGCGTTCCGCACCATGGTCGAGGGCGCCTCCCCCTGGCTCTGGAACAACCTGGTCAAGGTCATCCTCAATCAGCCGGCCTGGGCCGTCATGGGCGTGCTGGGGATCCTGCTGATGTTGCTGTTCCGGCCGCGCAAGCCGTTGATCGGCTATTCGCGCAATTGATGCCGGCCGCGGTCGTGCCGGTTGCGGAATTGTAGCGTTCCAGCGCGTAACGGGGCGACGGCTTTCGGCATCCGAACGTGTCCCGGACGGGGTGCAGCGCGGATCACGCGGCTCCGTTGATGTGGGACGCGGCGGCTTGCTGCGGCGCCTCCTGAAAACGGTTTGTTAACTATAACCGGGCAAAACCGGAGCCATCTCGCTCCAAGGGATAGGTCCGGTGGTTGTGCGCGCGTTCCAATTGTCGATGATCGCCGCCATGACTGCGCTCGCTTTGTCGGGCTGCATGGGCAGGCCCGGCCCGGTCGCCATGGTGCAGCCGCATAACGTTCTTGATTCCATGGCTTACGACCAATCGGGATACGCTCAACCGGGATACGCGCAGCCGGGATATGCCCAGCCGACCTATGCCGCGCCGGCGGCACAGCCCGGCCTGTTCACGTCGCACAGGGTGGTCGCGGCGCCAGTCGCGACGATGCAGCCGCCTAACGTTCTTGATTCCATGGCTTACGGCCAATCGGGATACGCGCAGCCGGGATACGCTCAGCCAACCTATGCCGCGCCGGCGGCACAGCCCGGCCTGTTCACGTCGCACAGGGTGGTCGCGGCGCCGGTCGCCACGATGCAGCCGCCTAACGTTCTTGATTCCATGGCTTACGGCCAACCGGGATACGCGCAGCCGGGATACGCCCAGCCGACCTATGCCGCGCCGGCGCCACAGCCCGGCCTGTTCACGTCGCACAGGGTGGTCGCGGCGCCGGTCGCCACGATGCAGCCGCCTAACGTTCTTGATTCCATGGCTTACGGCCAACCGGGATATGCGCAGTCGGGATCCGCCCAGCCGGAATCCGCCCAGCCGACCTATGCCGCGCCGGCGGCGCCGCGCGGCCTGTTCACGTCGCGCAGGGTGGCCGCATCGCGCGGAGGGGTCGCGGCGCCGGTCGCCTATGCCGAGCCGGCTCCCGCTCCGATTCCGGTTGCCGCCTATGATTCCCAGTACCGGCTCGACGCCGGCGACAAGTTGCGGGTCGTGGTCTACGGCCAGGAAGGTCTCACCAACACCTACGCCATCGATGCCGGCGGCGCGATCACGCTGCCGCTGATCGGCTCTGTCGTCGCGCGCGGGATGACGCCGGCGGGCCTTGCGGCCAGCATCACGGCAAGGCTGCGCAACGGTTATATCCGCGAGCCGTCGGTGGCGGTGGAGATCGAGAGCTACCGGCCGTTCTTCATCCTTGGCGAGGTCGCCGCTCCCGGCCAATATCCTTACGTGCCCAACATGAGCGTCGAGAGCGCGGTCGCGATTGCCGGCGGCTTCGCACCACGCGCCAGGCGTGACGCCGTCACCCTCACCCACACCGACCAGCGCGGCTCGATCCGCGCGGTAGTGCCGCTCGGCACCCCGCTCAGCCCCGGTGATACCGTCCTCGTCGGCGAACGCTGGTTCTGATCATTACTTATTTCAAATGCGCGGCGAAGAATTTGAGGCTGCGCTCCCACGCGAGATCAGCGCTGGCCTTGTCGTAGCTCGCGCGCTCGTCGCAGCCAAACCCGTGCTGCGCGCCGGGATAAACCAAGATCTCCACGTCCGGCCGCTTGGCGCGGATGGTCTCGACGTCGGTGAGCGGGATGCCGCTGTCCTTTTCGCCGAAATGCAGCTGCGTCGGCACCTTGGGCTTTTCATCGGCGAAGCGGACGATGGCACCGCCGTAATAGCCGATCGCGGCATCGAGGCCTGACAGCCGGGTCGCCGCCGCATAGGCCACGCTGCCGCCCAGGCAAAAGCCGATGATGCCGACCGGCCCGGTATCCTTCAATGCATCGATGGCTGCCTGGGTGTCCAGCAGCATCGCCTGCCAGTCCGGATTGGCGACGAATTTGCGCGCGATCGCGATCTCATCCGGGGAATAGCCTGACTGGAAATTGGGCTCGATGCGGTCGAAGATCGCCGGCGCGATGGCGGCATAGCCCTGGGCGGCGAAACGATCGCACACCGCGCGGATATGGTGGTTGACGCCAAAGATCTCCTGGATCACCACCACGCCGCCCTTCGGCGCGGCGGCGGGATCGGCGCGATAGGCGCCCAGTTGAAACTTGTCGGACGCAGTCAGCGTGATGTCTTGTCCCACGGGGTATCCTTTTGATGGCTCGTTGATGGTGTGAAGGGTCGCAAGGGTTGCTTGAATGGCGGGAGAGGTTAGCGCGGAATCCAACGCTCCCCCCAGTCACCCTTCCAGCCGGTGAGGCGGCCGCGGCGGAATTGCAGATAGAGCCGGTCGTCGCGCGGAAAGAATCCGCTGCCGCCGACGTGGCGGACCGCCAAGAAGATCTCTTCGCCGGGACGGCCGCTGATGTAGTTCAGCGGCGCGCCGAGCGCGTGGCTGGCATCCTGTGCGCCCATGCCGAACACCAGAGGCGTGTTGTTCGATAGCGTCGCGGTGAACGGCGGGCGAGGCGCTGCAAACGGCGCCATCTGTTGCGCGCCGGCGGGCGAAGCGCGGCCGGCCAGCGCAATCATCAGGACCGCCGCGGCGCTCGCCATGGGTCGATGGAAGGAAAACATGCGGCGGGTCCTGAACCGGATTTCTTGGATGGGATTTTCGTGAATGGATTTGTTGGGCGCGTGCCCATTCTAGCTCGGGGATCCGGTTCCGTCATGTCCGGTTCCGGTCATGGGCGATGCCAAGTCGGATCATGCATGATTTTCCGCGGCGCACAACGACGCGGCGCCGCCTTGATGCAAAACCCGCGTAGTCCGTTAGGCTTTCGGTTGCCATGTGATGGACGCGACCGGCCAAAGCCAATCATTAACAATACCCCTTAATCAGTAGGAACAACCTTCCGCGCTAGATATCCCGTGCGGGTTGCACCGCGAGGTTGAGGGTTCATGACTGCTGCAAAACAAACAACGGCCAGGCGCCGCCTGCTGCTGGCGTCGGATCGGACCGACCAAAGCCGTGAACTGGCGGGTATCCTGGAGCGCGTCGGCGAGGTCGAGACCATCGCCGCCACCGACCTTCCGGATACGCCGTCGCAGGAATTCTCGGGCGTCATCGTCGACATCAACCTGCGCTCGGCCGAGAGCGTGCAACGGGTTCGCAACAAGCTGGTCGGCAAGGCCTACCGGTCGCTGCCGCGGCTGTTCGTGCTGGCCGACGCGCTGCATCACGGTTCGATGCAGGCATGGGCGCTGGGCGCCACCGATACCATCGCGCGGCCGTTCGATGCCCAGGGCATCCTGCAGCGGATCCGCGCCGCATTTCCCGATCCGCACGAAGACGACGCCACCGGCGGCGGCAAGGCGCTCAATCGCGGCATCGAAGCCGCCCATGCGGTCATGGTCAAGATCTTCCAGCGGCTGCCGGCCGGCATTCCGCTCACCTTCAACGACGTCATGCAGGCGGAAAGCCAGATCCTCAAGGCGATCAAGCGGTCAAGCTTGCGGGAATGGCTCGCTGCGGTCGGCCGCCATCACGACAACAGCTATCGCCATTGCCTGTTCGTGACCGGTTTCGCGGTCGCCTTCGCCCAGCATCTCGGCATGCGCGAGGAGGACCAGCGCCGGCTGACCCGCGCCGCGCTGCTGCACGATGTCGGCAAGGCCTTCATCCCGGTGGCGATCCTCGACAAGCCGGGCACGCTGACCGACGAGGAGATGACAGAGATGCGCAAGCATCCGCGCCTCGGCTACGACGCGCTGGCTGCCCAGGGCAGCTTTCCGCGCGAGATGCTCGACGTGGTGCTGCATCACCACGAATTCCTCGATGGCTCGGGCTATCCCGACGGGCTGAGCGGCGACCAGATCAGCGATATCGTGCGGCTGATGACCATCGTCGACATCCACTCAGCTCTGGTGGAAAAGCGCGCCTACCGGCTGCCGTTCACCCACGCCAAGGCCTTTGCCATCATGGAGCAGATGGGCGGCAAACTCGACCAGACCCTGCTGCAGGTATTCCGTCCGGTGGCGCTGGGAACCAACTGAGGCGCCACGCCATCGCCGTCGTCGCCCGGCGTGATCGGGCGGCGGTTCTACGCCGCATCCTCATAGCTTGAAATCTCGATCAGGCTGCCGTCCGGATCGCGGCAATAGACCGACTGGAGCACGCCGCGCGCGCCCTGCTTCTGCACCGGGCCTTCCGCGATGGCCACGCCACATGCCTTCAGATGCGCGACCACCTCGGCCGGCCTGGCCGCGGTGAGGAAGCACAGATCTTCGCTGCCGGCGGCCTCGTGATCGGCGGTGAACCATTCGGTCTTGTCGGCGGTGAGCGGCCGCACATTGATCTTCTGGTTGCCGAAAATCAGCGAGGTCCGCGGCGCCTTGCCCGGGCCGGGATCGAACACCCTGATCTCCATGCCCAGGACCCGGCGATACCACTCGGCGCAGCGCTCGACGTCGGTGACGTTGATGACGAGATGATCGAGCGCGTGGACGGTGACGGGCATGGTTGGTCCTTCCGGCAAGACCCGGTGCGCGGGCAGGCCGCACTGGTGGCACTGAAACTTGTTTGTTAAAAGACCTCACCTTGTCAATTCAGCCATGCGGACCGCGCGCCACGTCGCGGCCGACCGGGGAGAAACTGCATGATTTTGCGTCGCACGGCGATTGGTCTGATCGCGATGGGTGTTTCGGCGGTTGTATCGGTTTTGGCCTTGAACGGCAGCGCCTCGGCGCTCGACTACCCGACCCGGCCGGTGCGCTTCATCGTCGGCTATCCGCCCGGCGGCGCCACCGACATCCTGGCCCGCCTGATCGGCCAGCGGCTGTCGGAACGGTTGGGCCAGCAGTTCGTGATCGAAAACAAGCCCGGCGCCGGCAACAACATCGGCACCGAGACGGTGGTCAATGCCGAGCCCGACGGTTACACCGTGCTCCTGGTCAACCCCGCCAACTTCATCAACGCCACGCTGTACAGCAACCTGAAGTTCAACTTCGTCCGCGACATCGCACCCGTAGCAGCCTTCAACCGGGTGCCCAACGTGATGACGGTCAACAACGAAGTGCCGGCCAGGACGGTGGCCGAGTTCATCGCCTATGTGAAGGCCAACCCCGGCAAGGTCAACATGGCGTCGTCGGGCAACGGCACCTCGGTGCACCTGTCCGGCGAAATGTTCATGGCGATGTCCGGCACCAAGATGCAGCACGTGCCCTATCGCGGCGCCGCGCCCGCCGTCACCGACCTGCTCGGTGGCCAGGTCCAGGTGATCTTCGACAACATGCCGTCCATCATCCAGCACATCCGCGCCGGCAGCCTGCGCGCGCTGGGCGTGACCACGACCGGGCGCTCCGACCTGCTACCCGACGTGCAGGCGATCGCCGAGACGGTCCCGGGCTACGAAGCGAGCGCGCTGTTCGGCATGGGCGCGCCGAAGAAGACCCCGCCGGAAATCATCGAGAAGCTGAACAAGGAGATCAACGCCGTGCTGGCGGAGCCCGCCATCAAGGCGCGGCTGATCGACCTCGGCGGCGCGCCGCTGATCGGTTCGCCGGAGGATTTCGGCAAGATGATCGTGGCCGAAACCGAAAAGTGGGAGAAGGTCGTCAAGTTCGCCGGGGTCAAGATCGACTAGGCGATCCCCGGGCTCGCCGCGCCGTCGTGCAACGTCGCCGCCGGCTAGCCCGCCGGACCCTCGTGACGGGGCACGTCGATGCCTTTCGCCGAATATTCGGCGATCTTGTTTCGCAACGTCCGCACCGAGACACCGAGCAGCCGCGCCGATGCGGTTCGGTTGCCATGGGTATTGGCGAGTGTTTCCAGAACCAGGTCCCGTTCGACGTCTCGAAGGGGCGAGCCGACCAGCCACCGGGCGAGGCGGCGGCGCGACACGGGGGAAACCGGTGCGTGAGGCGACAGGCGTCCCATTGCGCTACTCCACTCTGCAATGCCCACTTGCCCGTCCTCAGGGGACAGCAAGAAGGTTAACGATCCCTTAACGCGGCCTGCGGCACACGGCGGCGTGGCGCGTGAAGCAGGGCGACCTGCGCCTCAAGCGCGGATCTCCGCGAGGCCGCGCACGCTTCATTGCGCCGGCACGACCATGAATTTACCCAGCACGTGATCGAGCGAGGCACGTCCCGGCCCAAAGGCCATGATGCCGAGCGCCATCGCTGCCCAGGTGATGTGGACCGGCCAGCCGTCCGGTACCGTGAGCTCGACGATGACCGTCATCAACAACAGGCCGAGCGCCGCGAACCGCGTCCCGAGGCCGAGCACCAGCAGAATCGGAAACAGGATTTCGCCCGATCCGGACAGGAACGCCATCACGGTCGGCGCCGGATAATGATAGGGGCCGCCGGGCAGATGCAGCATGAACTCGTCGCTGAACAGGGTGGTGGCGGTGTCGCTCAGCTTGAGAAAGCCGCTCCATTTCAGCATGCCGGAGCGCCAGAACGGCACCGCCAGCGCCACGCGCATCACGAGTTGGACGAGGGATGGCGAGGCGACCGCCTGCACCAGATGATTGGCCTTTCCGGCGAGCAGCCCAAGCGACGGCAGGCCCGTGGTGGGCGCGATGCGTTGTTCCGAGATCATCCTGCGTCTCCAGAGGTCACCTGGGTGAATGCGCCGGCCTCGATCAGGCCGGCGATATTTGAGGCAATGTCGAAGTCCGGCGCAGCCGCAAGCGCCGATGCGGCGGCCTCGCCGAGCGGTTGTCCCGACATCAGCAGGCTGAGGAAGACCGCGCCGCCCGGCGGCAGCGATCGCACCACAACCTCGAAATCCGGCCGCGTGATCAAGGCATCTTCGGGTGCCGAGGCATCGATGCGCTCGACAGCCGCCGTGCCACGGTTGGCGGCGAAGATCGTCACGCTTGAAAATGGCGAACGCACGATCCGTGTTGCCGGGTGGGCGGTGAAGATGACGCCGGCCAGCCGTTCCGGCGCGACCGCGGCAAGCGCGGCCGCGGCGAGCGGCGCGGCGTCGGCGGCATGATAGGCGTCAAGCCAGCCCCGCTCGATGCGGGCGACGTCCGCCAGCCACGGCATCGACCGGGCGTGTTCGTAGCATTCGATGAAAGCGGGCAAGTCCCGGCCGTATTCGAACAGCAGCGGCGAGTTCGGCGGCGTCGCGCGGATATGGAAGCGTGCCATGGCGCGGAAGAAATCGACGCCGGTGATGCGCTGCACCGCCGGGTAGATCGCGGCGAGCGCGTCGATCAGGCTGACCGTGACATTGTTGCGATAGACGCCGTAGCGCCTGCCGGCCGCCTTGCCATTCGGGCCTGTGACGGCGGCCGGAAGCGCGCGGGCCGGATCGAGCAGTGCCGGAGCAAAGGCCGCGGCGTAGCAGCCATGTTGGTCAAGCAGCATGACGATCCCCCGGCGAAGCGACAGTCTGACAACGATCGAGGATTGCCTGCGCCAGCGCTGCCTCGGCCTTCAGGATCGGCCACGCCGGGATCTGGCTGTCCCATTCGATCAGCGTCGGGATGGCGCCGCGGCGCGCGACGACCATCGCAAACAGCTTCCACACCGCGTCGGCAACCGGGCCGTCATGGCTGTCGATCAGCAGCAGATCGCCTTCGTCGTCGCGTTGCACGGCGTGGCCGGCGAGGTGAATCTCGCCGACCCGCGCCAGCGGGAAACCGGCCAGATAGTCCAGCGCCGAAAAGCCATGATTGGCGGCGGAGACGAACACATTGTTGATGTCGAGCAGCAGGCCGCACCCGGTGCGGCTCGCGACGCTGCGGATGAAGTCGGTTTCGCTCATGGTCTGTTCATGAAAGGCGAGATAGGTCGACGGGTTTTCCAACAGGATCGGGCGCCGGATCGCCTCCTGCACCTCGTCGATGTGATCGCAGACGTGGTCGAGCGTCGCCCCGGTGTAGGGCAGGGGCAACAGATCGTTGAAGAAGCTCGATTCGTGCGTCGACCAGGCCAGGTGCTCGGACACCAGAGCCGGCTGGTAGCGCGCGACCAGACCGCGCAAGCGCGCCAGATGCGCGCGGTCGAGCGGCTGTGGGGCGCCGATCGACATGCCGACGCCATGCAGCGACACCGGATAGTCGCGGCGGATGGCTTCCAGCGCCCGATGCGGCGCTCCGCCCGCACCCATGTAATTCTCGGCATGGACCTCGAAGAAGCCGCGCTGCCGGCCCTCGGCGAGGATGGCGGGCAGGTGTTCGTGCCTGAAGCTCGTCCCGGCCACGCCACCGATCGGAACCGGAAAGCGGAGGGGCATGGTTGCGCCTGAACTGATCGCCGCGTTCATGTCGTCCTCCGCTGTCCTTTGTCGTTGTGACGCCCTTGTGTCAGACCGGCTTGAGCGAACCGTGCTTGCCGCCCGGCAACTCGATGTTGGCGCAGGTGCCGCCCTGCACGAACTTCCACGCGTTGCCCTGGAAGTCGGCGGTCGAGGTGCCCTGGCAAGTGGTGCCCGGCCCCGCCGCGCAGTCGTTCTGGCCCTTCAGCGCGACGCCGAAGCACTTTTCCTTCTTGGCGGCCGTGGCGGCGTCCATCTCGGCCTTGGTGAGCGGGGCGGCGGCGGCAAGCGTGGCCAGCGCGGTCGAAACGGCGCCGGCGAGAATCAACGAACTGACGATAGTCTTGGCAGACATGAGATTTCTCCTCTCGAGATTGCATCGCTCGTACCAGCGATGGCGCATTGTCCCCTTCGTCGTGCACGCGGCCGTCGTTACCGGTTGAACCGCTCACGAGTTCGTGAGACCATTGGGTGAGGCGCACGACGCGGTGCGCTTGGCGGCGATTAGAGCGGATGAGCTGCGACAATTCCAATGCCTTGTGGCTATCGAGATGTTAGCCGCCGCGCATTGGAGGCAGCCGTCAAAGCCTGCGAAACGTAACGAGCGGGGAAGCGCTGCGTATGGCGATACCAGGTGGAATTGCCGGCCTCGGCCTTGGCGGAGGGCGGAAACGGCCATGATCGCCGATTTGGGACCAAAGCCGGCTTCCTCTGCCGTCAAACAGCTGACGGTCAGCATCCGTCTGGCGGTATCGGCGCTGGTCCTGACGGCGATCCTTTTGACCGCGGCCCTTTCCAGCCTGTTGTGGTGGCGCACCGCGGAGGCGACCAGCCGGCAGCTTGCCTCGACCATCAACGAGCAGATCGTGGCCGCCGTGCGCAAGGAGGTGTCGGCGATCGTGGACGAAGCGCGCGCCGCCCATACCGCCATCCGCACCCTGTTTCTGCAGAACGTGCTCGACACCCGCGAGGCCGACAAGCGGGAATTCGTCTTCCTGTCGCAATTGCAGTCGCAGGCGACCATTTCCTGGGTGGCGTTCGGCTGGCCCGACGGCTCGTTCTTCGCCGCCCACAAGCTCGGCGACCGCCGCCTCGAGATGATGGAAATTTCACGGACCGATCATCCGGGCCAGCGCCGGGTCGACGAATATGACGTGGTGCCCGGCGATATCGAATTCGCCAATCGCCGCTTCGAGCCGACCGATTTTCGCGTCGCCGAGCAGAGCTGGTTCAAGACCGGCATCAAGGCGGATGACCCGGAGTGGTTCAAGGTGATCGAGCATCCGATCGGGCAACGCGCCTCGATCGCCTATGCCGGACCGATCGACGTCTACCAGGAACGCCAGGGCGTCCTCGCCATCATCATCGAATATACCCGGATCGCGCGTTTCCTGTCCCAGCTCGAGGTCGGGCGCACCGGAGCGGCCTTCATCTTCGACGGCAACGGCGAACTCGTGGCCGCGCCGGACAAGGATGCCGACGAATTGCGAGCCGCGCAAGGCGAGCAGAAGCTGTTGCCGCTGGCGCAGCTGGCGCTGGCGAACGCCGGCGATGCAGGCCGCAAGGATGCCTGGCGCAGCCGGCTCACCGCGGGCGGCGCGGCCTATGAAGCAGCGCTCACCCCGCTGCCGTTTCCCGGCTGGTCACTGGCAACGGTGATACCCGAGGCCGAGTTTCTGGGACCGGTCGAGACCACGCTGCGGCGATTGATCGCCGGTCTTGCCGTGGGCGCGGTGCTGGCGGCGCTGGCCTCGGCGGCGCTGGCGCGCAGCGTGATCGCGGCGCCATTGTCCCGCGTCGTCGGCGAGATCCGTCACGTCGAGACCTTTGCGCTGGAACTGGTCCGCCGCCATCCGTCGCGGCTGAAGGAGATCGCGAGCCTGTCGGGCGCGATTGCCGAGATGGCGTCCGGCCTGTCGGCGTTTCGCAAATTCATCCCGGCCGATCTGGTCCGCGCCCTGCTGCGCCAGGGTGTCGAAGCCAAGCCCGGCGGCGCCATCCAGGAACTGAGCGTGATGTTCATCGACGTCGCCGGCTTCACCGGTCTGTCCGAACGCATGGGCGACCGGATCGTGCCGCTGTTGTCGCGCTATCTCGATCTTGCCTCGGAAGTCATCGTCGCCAATGGCGGCACTATCGACAAGTTCATCGGCGACGCCGTCATGGCGTTCTGGGGTGCGCCGCAGCCGCAAGAGGATCACGCCCTGCGATGCTGCCGCGCCGCGGTCGCCTGCCGCAGGGCTATCGAGGAGTCCGGCCTCACCGACGATCTCGGCGCTCCGTTGCAGATCCGGATCGGCATCAATTCCGGCCGCATGCTGGTCGGCAATATCGGCTCCGAGCTGCGCCTGAACTACACCGTGATCGGCGACGCCGTGAACGTCGCCAGCCGCCTCGAGGGCGTCAACAAGACCTATGGAACCGATGTGCTGATCGGCGAGGAGACCGAGCGCCTGGCGCGCGGCGCGATCGTGACCCGCGAAGTCGACAGCATCGCCGTCTATGGCCGTGAAAGGGAGCTTGCCATTTACGAACTGGTTGGTCTGGTGGAGCAGCCGGGCGAAAGCCCACGCCCGTCCTGGATGGCGCGCTACGAGCAAGCGCTCGCGAAATACCGCGCCCGCGACCTCAATGGTGCCGTTCTCGATTTGGAGGCCGTGCTGCGGGAACGACAGCAGGACCGGCCTGCCAAGGTATTGCTTTCACGCTGCAGGGAGTTGCAGCAAGCCGGCGCCGACGAGGACTGGCTTCCGGTCGCGGTATCGAAGTCAAAATAGGGCCATCGCGGATCGCCGCCGCAAGCACATCCCGCGCCTCATCCGCCGATTGCCGCCAGGCCGGCCTTGAGATCGGCGATCAGATCGGCCTCCGCCTCGAGGCCGATGGAGAGCCGCAACAAGCCATCGCTGATGCCGGCGGCGCGGCGCGCCTCGGCGCCCATCCCCGCATGGGTCATGGTCGCCGGATGCGCCAGCAGGGTTTCGATCCCGCCGAGCGATTCCGCCAGCGTGATGAGCCCGAGCGCTTCCACGAAGCGGCGCACGGCCGCGACGCCGCCGGCGAGCTCGAAGCTCAACATGGCGCCGAAGCCGGCCTGCTGGGCTTTCGCGATCGCGTGTCCGGGATGCGACGTGAGGCCGGGATAGTGGACGGCGCTCACCCGCGGATCCGCTTGCAGGAATTCCGCCACCATGACAGCCGTCGCCTGCTGCCGCTCGACGCGGGGGAACAGCGTGCGCAACCCGCGTAGCGTCAGATAGGCGTCGAATGGCGCACCGGTGACCCCGGTGATATTGGCCCAGGCAGCGAGCTCGTCGAGGTCGGCCTTTGCCGCCGCAACCACAACGCCGCCGACCACGTCGGAGTGGCCATTGAGATATTTCGTGGTCGAGTGGATGACAAAATCCGCGCCGAGCGCGATCGGGCGTTGCAGCGCGGGGGAGAGGAACGTGTTGTCGACCGCGGTCCTGGCGCCGACGGCCCTGGCGCGCCTGGCGATGGCGCTGATATCGACGACGCGCATCAGCGGGTTGCTGGGGGTCTCGATCAGGATCAGCGCCGGCTTCTTCTCGAGCGCCGCCGACAGTGCCGCCTCGTCGCCCTGATCGATAAAGCGCACATCGAACTGGCCGCGGTCGCGCCGGGCGCCGAGCAGCCGGTAGGTGCCGCCATAGCAGTCGTGCGGGGCGATCACGAGTTCACCGGGTTTCAGGCGTGCCAAGACCAGGTCGACCGCAGCCATTCCCGAGGCCAGCATGACCGCGCCGGCGCCGCCTTCAAGCCTGGCGATGGTATCGGCCAAAAGGTCCCTGCTCGGATTCGACGTGCGGGTGTATTCGTGACCCCGCGGCTGTTCGAAACCCGCAAATGCAAAGGTGGTCGACAGGTAGATCGGCGGCACAACGGCCCCGAATTCCGCATCGGCCGCAATTCCGTTGGCCGCCGCAATGGTCTGAAACGCTCTGGGCTTTGGCATTGATCGGCATCCTCAATCGGAAAGGGCGGTTCGTGAAGCCGTGGCGGATGGAAAAGCTGTACGCGCGTATCGCGCATCTCAAGCAGGGCGGGTCGCTGCGCGCTCCCGCTCGACCCGCTCCGTTACGTCTCGCGCCATCGCAACCGAGCCAAGCACTTCGCCTTCCGCATCGCCTCTGACGATCGCGAAGGTCATCTCGACGTAGAGTTTGCGTCCGCTCTTGTGCAGCGCGCGAGTCAGCGTCGGACGGCCCGCGAGCTTCATGGTGGCCTTGGTCATCGCCGC
Organism: uncultured Alphaproteobacteria bacterium; assembly: GCA_963710235.1. Taxonomy (GTDB): domain Bacteria; phylum Pseudomonadota; class Alphaproteobacteria; order Rhizobiales; family Xanthobacteraceae; genus Bradyrhizobium. Next base: position 875,581 of record CAVPZI010000002.1, on the reverse strand, counting down.
CTCAAAACCGCGCCAGTGCGAGGCCCGCAGATGTTCGGGAATGATCAGATCGAGGTTTTGACCGAGCGCGTCTTCCGCGGAGAAGCCGAACAAGGCGGCAGACGCCCGGTTCCAGCGCACGATAGCGCCCTGGCGGTCGGCATAGATGACCGCATCAGCGAGTTCATCGATGATCCTTTCAGCCAATTGGGAGACGTCTGCCATGGACACGCCTTTCGGATAAGAAACCATCGGTTGTTGCCCAACCGATGTTCTGCTGAAGATGACGACATCGCGCCACCCACGGCCGCAGCAAATGACGGATCTGGATCGGCCGTCCGGTTGAAGAGTTACGATAACGCGCACCTTGGTGCGGGATGTCGCGGCTGAATCTTCGGTGCCCTTGCTGAGGGAAGGGTGACACTTCATTCCGGAGACATGGGTTACACCATAGGACCTTTCGCGAGGAGCGCAAATAATCCCCTCGGCAGGAGCGTAGTCCTATGGATGAACGGCTGAAGCCCATTGTCGGGTCCGTGTCACGATCTCGGTGGACGGCGGCAGGTCGGGCCTTCTCTTGCGGCACGACGTCTGCACGCGGAACGACACGGCAATCAAACACGCGGGCGATTCGCCAATTGAAAATCAGATTGTACGATTAAACTTTGTATGCTTAGGTAGAATTGTACAGAGGATCGTCGGAGGCGCCAGGCTGGTTGGGCTTGCTCTTTTGGCTGCTTGTTTTTGCTGGCGTTGCGGTCGAATGCAGCAAAATGCGTCCTCTGGCCTGAAGCATCGCCGGCGAAATTTCTGCATTTGTTGATCGCGTGCCGAAGTGGGGTTCGCGAAACGAACTTGGCGTGCCTGTTCAACTATAAATAGCATTGTGCGTGATACTAAGCTTCAGATAGTTAACCGGAAGCGAGCGGCGCTGTCGCGCGCGGGCGGGGCGCAGGCAAGGTCTTCGACGATCGGGATGGTTCCTGGCTGGCCGTACTGAGGGGGATTTCGTGCCCGTCAATATTCGCGTCATGAACTGGAATATCGAACAGCTGAGCTGGAAAAAAATCCAGATTGCCGGCATGGCCACGGCGATCGCCAGGGTCGTTGTCGCGGCCAATGTCGACATCCTGGTGGTGGTCGAGGTCAAGAAGAAAAATGCGCCTGGGATCATGACCGCCCTCACCGCGGCGATCACCCTGCAGGCCGCCGGTCCCGCCTACTACTGGCTGCTGTCGATGGGAACGGGTGGCGAGTTTTACGGATTTGTCGTTCGCGATATGAATACGATCCGGCCGTTGCAGTTCGCGGCAAATCCGAGTCCGAATGCGCAGCCCCCGACCGACGGGACGGCGAACCACCCCTTCACCGATTTGCACAAACAAGTCTGGACGACCTGGCCGGCGGCTTTTCCAGCGCCGCCGCCCGCCCCGCTACCGCAGCCCTGGCCGCGCGTCGGTCTGATCGATGCTTTCGCGACGCCGAGAAATGCCCGCACGGTCAAGCGGGTCAATTTCGGCGGTCAGCGGATTGGCGCCGGCGGCTATTCGCTCGGACGCGGCTACCGGATGCCGGCCCTCGCACTATTCATGGTGCAGGGGCCCACCGCGGTCACCCTGCTGCCGATCGTGGTCTGCCATTATGCGGCGGTCCGCAGCGGACGAAATGTGCTGGGACAGCAGCAGATAGCGCAATTGAACCTGCTCGATATCGCGCAGCTTTTCAGTTTCTACAACATCCTGGTCGCGCCGCCTGCACCCGTGTGCGGCTATCTCGATGTCGACGCCGCGGCGCAAACGGTGACGAACATCCTCTACACCGGCGACTTCAACGTCGACTTTCTCAATAACCAGGCCGGGGGATCGTCCCTGGCACAACTCAATCACGACGCGCTGCTGTCGCTGACGCCGACACTGCAACAAGGCGGGTCGGCGCCCCCGCCGCCGGCCGCCGCAGGGGCCGTGCCGGGCGGGCCGGCGCCGGGGGTTCCTTTCACTGCGTTTCCAGGCGCGCCGGTCGTTACCGATATCCCGCTGCAGACGCTGCGGGCGGCCTGCACGACGCAAGGCACCATCCTCCAGAAGCTTCCCACCGTGATGCCGGCTCCGCCGCCCGCCACGACGCTGTTGTTGCGCGGCGCGGCGTTCGACAACTTCCTTTATGGCGGTGCAGAGCCAAACACCGCGGTGGTGAACTTTGGCGCTGGCGCCGCTGACGCCGGCGAAATCATCGATATTCCCGCCAACATCCAACAGACGGGGGCGGCCGGTGGGCTACAAAACATCTCGGTCGCGGCGCTGCAGGCGTACTATGCCGCGGCCGGCACAAAGAACGCCGCGCTCGCGCCCAATCTCGCCGGCGCTGCCCCCGGCGCGCCGGCGCTGACCAACAACGACCGGTGGATCGGCGCGCGCCTGGTCAGCGACCACCTGCCGACCGTCCTGCAATTCTCGTGTCCTTGAGCGCAAGGATCGTCCCGGCATGGATATCACCACGCTCAAGGGTCTCGTTCAGAAAGCGCTACAGTCCGCGCCGTTCTCGATCAGCGGCGCCACCCTGCAATCCGCCGATATCACGACGCTTTTCACCACGCAGTTCGGCAGCGACGCGCTGGTCCTGAACGGCGCATCGCAACAAAGTGAGACGGCGACGTCGATCACCGTGAGCGGCACGTTCGCGTCGCCCTATCTCGGGGCACCGAACCTGGCCGTCACGGCGACCTTCAGCGTCGTGGGCACGACCGCGGAGATCGTGGCCACCGTCAACGGCTTGCCGTCGGACTGGACGCTGTCGGCCAGTTTCCCGTCGCTGCAGGGGACCCTGTTCGATTCCTTCAGCTATGCGAGCCCGACGTTCACGCTGGCGTCTACGGATGCGCCGGCGCTGCCGGCTTCATTCCCGTCCAGCTACGGCATGGCCGCCTATCCGGCCTCGATCGAAAGCGCCTTGGCTTCCGGACTGAGCTTCCAGGCCACGGCGTCCGTCAACACCGACCTGACCGGCATAGGCTGGCTGCTCGGCGGCGATTCCTGGACCCTGAGCGGTCCGATTGAAGTGGTCTCCAACCTGCCAAGCATCGCGCTCACCAGCACAGCGGGAGCCGCGATCACCATCGGCGCCTTCTCGATCTCGTTTTCCGCAACGCTTGCCGCGGCAATCGTGGTGCCCGGCGACGGCAGCGCCCCCGCTACGGTCGCTTCCGTTCTGCAGTTCGAGGCCGACATCACCAAGCAGTTGACGTCTACGGTCCTGCAAATCCCGATCTATGCCCGCACCTTCACGCCTTCGCTGGGGGTCGTGACCATCGAGGGCGAACTCGATGACCTGACGCCCCTGACCATCGCGGACATCACGGCCTTGATCGGCGCCGACGTCACCGGTCAGATCCCGGACGAATTCCCGGCCCTCGACGACATCGGCATCCGCAGCGTCACGCTGAACGTGGCTCCGGCGACCCAGACGCTGATCAGCGCCGGCGTTACCATCGAATTCCAGCCCAAGGCCGGCCAGACCTGGGGCGTGTTCAACGATATGATCGTGTTCGACGGGATGTCGGTATCGTTTACCTGGCTGCCGTCGGTCAGCGCGATCAGCACCGACGTCGAAGCGAACGCGACCATTGCCGGCGGCGCCCTGACCGCCGGCGTCCAGCTGCCGGACACCGAGTTTTATTGCAAGCTGGAATCCGGTTCGATCGATATCGCCAGTATCGTCGCCAATGTCAGCAACAACACGATTTCGATGCCGGCGGTGAACTGCACCGAGCTCGATTTCAGCGGTTCGGTCCACGACAACCACTACCGCTTCCAGGCCACCGTCACCGACGACTGGTCGTTCTCGATCGGCAAAACCTCGCTCGCGATCACGCAGGTCGGCATGGATCTGACCTATCTCCCGGGAACGGTGTCGCCGTTGACCGGACAAGTGATCGGGACCTTCGCCATCGCCGGAACCAGTCTCTATGCGTCCGCCGAATATGGCGGCAGCGATGCCGGCTGGACATTCTCCGGCGGGACCGTCGGCAGTGAGACCATCGACGTCAACGCGATCGTCGACGACGTGTTGAATCTGTTCGGGGTCCAGCTTCCGGGCAACGCGCCCGAGGTCACGCTGACCAACCTGAACATGACCTTCAATACCGCGACCAATGCCTTCACCTTCATGGGCATGGCGGCGGTGACCATCGCCGGCACCACCTGCGATTTCGGCGTCAATGTCTCGCACGACCAGACCGGCACGGTGTTCAACGGCTATATCTGGATCGACGACGATGCCTTCGAGCTCGACTTCTCGGTCGGGTCGGCCACGGTGTTCGCGGGCAAATGGACGCCGCTCGACGGCTCCTCGTCACAGCTGTCGCTGGACAACCTGATCCAGGCATTGAATTTGCCGATCGACAACCTGCCGTCTTCGCTCGATCTCACGCTGACCGGCGCGGCCATCGTCTACGACAAGACCAACGACAATCTCGTCATTGTCGCCGATATGGAGTCGGGCAGTTCGCTGCTGTTCGTGGTGGCGGCGGCGAATTCGCCGGTGCAGATCGGCTTTGCGGCGCTGGCCAAGGATCTCCTGAACCTCTCGAACCTGCCGCTGGTCGGCCAGGAACTGGCCAAGATCGCCACCATTTCGATCGATCAGTTGCAGATCTCGGTGTCGAACCAGCCGCTGGGCGCGGCCGGCGCGCAATTCAACACGCATGGTCGGGCAGTATGCGGACTTCCTCAGCGGCCTGACCTACCCGTCATTTCCGACGCTGGCGGCGGGCGCGACCACCAAGGCTTATCTCGGCGCGATATTCGATTATGGCGCGGGGACCTTGCCGCTCGCCTTTGCGCTCGATGGCGGGACCACGACGGCAGGCGAGACCTCGCGCGAGTTGGGCATGGTGGCGACAGACGCGCCGGCCGGCAGCGGCGGCTCGGTGACTTCGCAGGCGACCTCCGACGGCACTTTCTGGTTCAACGTCCAGCGCAGCTTCGGTCCGGTAACGATCCAGCGGATCGGCGCCATGTACCAGTCGGATGCGCAAACGCTGTGGTTCGAACTCGATGCGTCGCTGGCTTTCGGCCCGCTCGCCCTCAGCCTGATCGGCCTCGGCGTCGGTTCGCCGATTTCGTCGTTCGATCCCGACTTCATGCTGCAAGGCCTCGGCGTCAGCTATTCCGAACCGCCGCTGACGATTGCGGGATCGTTCGTCAACCTGGCGCCGCCGGGCGCCAACTATATCGAGTTCGAGGGTGGCCTTACCATCGGCGCCGAGGACATCACGATCACCGTGTTCGGCTATTACGGCAACCAGAGCGGTTTCTCCTCGATGTTCATCTTCGGGGATGTCGCCTACGATTTCGGCGGCCCGCCGGCGTTCTTCGTCACCGGTCTCGCGCTCGGCTTCGGCTACAACTCGGCGCTGCGCATTCCCACCATCGACCAGGTCGGAACCTTCCCGTTCATCGAGGTGCTGCCGACCTCGATGGCGCCCCAGCCCAACGTCTTCGGTGGCGCCAATCCGACCCCGCTGTCCGCCCTGAATGCCATCCTCGGCAGCAGTCCGCCCTGGGTGAGCCCGACCAAGGGCTCGCTGTGGTTCATGGCGGGCATCACCTTCACGAGTTTCGAGCTGGTCAATTCCCAGGCGCTGATCGCGGTGCAGCTGGGGCAGGATCTGGTGATCGCCCTGCTCGGGACCTCCCGCGCCCAGTTCCCGCAGCCGATCGCCGGCGACACCGACATACCGACCTATGCCTATATCGAACTCGACCTCGAAGTAATCTTCGCGCCGGACGATGGTCTGTTCTCGTTGCAGGCCGTATTGGCATCGACCTCGTTCCTGCTCGACCGCGCCTGCGTCCTGACCGGCGGCTTCGCGTTCTTCGTCTGGTTCGGCAGCAACCCGCACGCGGGCGACTTTGTCTTGACACTGGGCGGATACAATCCGGGCTTCACGCCGCCGTCCTATTATCCCTCAGTCCCGCGAGTCGGCTTCCACTGGTCGCTCGATTCTTCCATCTCGATCCAGGGCGGCGCCTATTTCGCATTGACGCCGGCGGCCCTGATGTTCGGCGGCGAGCTCAGCGCGACCTATCAATCCGGGAATCTGCAGGCGTGGTTCGACGCCCATGCCGATGTGCTGGTGCAATGGAAGCCGTTCTGGTTCAGGGCGAGCATCGGCATCAGCATCGGCGCCTCCTACACCATCAACATGGGGTTCACGACTTCCACCGTCACGGTCGAACTCGGCTGCGACCTCGAGCTTTGGGGCCCGCCGACCGGCGGCACCGTCTCGGTCGACTGGTACATCATCAGCTTCACGATCCCGTTCGGCAACCAATCGCAAAACCCGCCCGGCGCGCAGGACTGGAGCGACGTGGCGACCATGCTGCCGAGCAACGGCACGTCGGGGCCGAACCCGATTTCGATTTCTCCCGCCGCCGGGCTGCATCCGGCGACGACGTCGCCGCCGTCCGGCAATGGCGCGTCGTCGGCGCGGCCGGGTCGCGCCGCGGCCGCCGCGGATCCGCCGTCGGCGCCCGCGCCCTGGATCGTGCGCGGCGGAACCTTCGCGTTCACCACCAACTCCGCGATCCCGGCGACGACAATGACGGCGGGCGGCGCCTACACATTCAACGGCACGCCGTTCAACGTCTATCCCCTGGTCGCGAGCAATCCAGCCTGGCAGAACGTTACTGCAACGCACGCGATCACCATCACGCCGGTCGATAATACGAGCAGCGATATGTCGGGCGCGTTTTCCGCGATCCCGGTCATCAAGAGTGTCCCCGCCTCGCTGTGGGGATCGCCGCCGGGCTCGGGCGGCCAGCCGCGGGTTCCGGCGGGCGATCAGCAACTGGTGGCGAACCAGATCGTCGGCGTGCAGATGACGGTCAACCCGCCGCAGATCGGCGCCAGCGCGGGTCCGGTCGACGTCGCGACCAGCCTCGCCTTCGATCCGCTGCCCGAGCACGGCGTGCTTCCGCTCATCGCCACCGCGCAACCGACCGGCGATGTCCCGACCTTCATCGCCACGGCCATCGGCGTGATCGCAAGCACAACGAGCGGGATCGGCGCGCCTTCGACCGTCGCCACGCGTAGCAACATCCTGACGGCGTTGAGAAGCATGTCCTACGCCCCAACCACCGCGAACGATCCGATGACGTTGTTCGCGGCCGAGGTGGGCTGTGCCTTCGCCGCCGTTCCATTGCTCGTACCGTGAGGAACATCGTGGCCCGCTCGCTTCCCACCCGTGCGTTCCTGCAGCTTCCCGCCCCGCCACCGCCGGGCTGGGTGCAGTTCTTCGACGGCTTCTTTCCGTCGCTGGGCCCCGGCGTCTACAACATCGGACTGACCCACAGCGTCGCGGGCCCGACTTCGCCGTCCTATTCGGGCTCGCAGCAGTTCGTCGTGCAGGCGCCGGAATTCTCCATCGACACCACGACCGTGCAGACCAGCTACCCACCGTCGGGCGGCAGCGACCAGTATGAGCAGATCGTGCCATTCGTCGTGCTGACCGATGCGGTGCTGCCATGGGAGAGGCCGCTGGTGCCCGGCGGGCCCGTGGCGTCGGAGGTCAATCCACTGCCCTGGATGGCGCTGGTCTTGTTCGCCGAGGGCGAAATCCAGGTGCCCGCTGGATCCAGCAATCCGCTCACCACCCGGACCGTGTCGCAACTTCTGGCGTCCGACCCGAATATTCTCAAGCCGGCGATCCCACTCGGCCTGATCTCGTCCGACGTGATGGCATCGCAATGCCAGACCATCACCGTCACTGGCGCCGCCTTCGCCGCGACGATGCCTCAGGTCAACGAATTGCCGTTGCTCGCCCATGTGCGCGCTGTCAACTCCGGCACCGAAGGGCAGCAACTCTTGTCCGTCCTGCTTGCGAACCGGTTGCCGGTTACGCGCAGCTCGACGCCGTCTGCCGCGCTGCGCTGGTATGCGCACCTGGTGTCGCTGGAAGGCTTCGCCGCCTATCTCGGCCCCGACGCAAAGCCGGTTCCGGACAAGGCCGGGACCTCCGGGCTCCAGGATGTGATGCTGGTCTCGCTCTACAACTGGACCTTTGTCTCGCTTCCGGAAACCGGGTTCAATTTCGCGCAGCTCGCGCAGGGGCTGGTGCGCAGCGAACAACCGCCAGGGGTTGCCGGCGCTGGCGCTGCCGGTGCCGCAGCAAGATGTTTCTTCGCTGCCCGCCGCGGTGGTGGCGCGGCTGCAGGACGGTTATGCGCCGCTGCAATTCATTGCCAATTCGGGCGAGCAGAGTTTCGCCTGGTACCGCGGCCCGTTCTCGCCGGTCGTTCCGCAGCCGCTTCCCGATGTCGGCACGGCGCAGACTTCGCCCGCCGCGGCGATGAGCGCCGATGCGCTCATGGTCTACCTGGCCGAGCAGGGTCTGTTCGACCTGTCCTACGCTGCCGCATGGAATATCGGACGCAACCTGGCGCTTGCCGACGCCAACTTCGCCCAGGCGGTGCACGCGCTGCGCATCGGCGCCAACACCGTCATCACGACGCTCGCGCAGCGGATGACGCTGCCGCATTTCGGCGGTGAGACCAACCTGGGCGCGCTGCTCGCCCGCGACGCCAGCCGCCGGCGCTTCGCGCAATTGGCAGCGGCGGGGCTCGGGCTCCGCTGGAATGGTGCCCTCGGCGCAGTGCGGGCCGGCCCCGGCCGCACGCCGCGGACGTCCCGGGCCGGGGCGATGCGCCGCGGCAAGCGGCCCGCCGCGCCGCATCCGCTCCAGGTCCTGGCGCATCCCGGCGCCGGCGTGGCGATCGCGGCCGAACTGGCGGCGCAGATGGCGCCGGTCAGGCGCTGGCTGGCGCGGGCGATGCTGCTGGAAAGCGTGCCATTCTCGCACCTGGTCCCCGACCCGCGGATGCTTCCGGTCGAATCGGTCCGGTTCTTCTACGTCGATCAGGGCTGGCTCGATGCATTCACCGCGGGCGCGATGAGCCTTGCCATTCACACCAGCGTCGACGTCGCCGCGCAGGCCGCCCTGCGCCGTCATCTGGTGCCGCGGAACAATCTGACGACCACCGGCATCACCGGCATGCTGATCCGGTCGCAGCTGGTCGCCGACACGCCCGGGCTGCGCGTCGCCGCAACCACGGGCGGGGCCGCATTGACGTTGCTGCGCGATGACCAGCCGGCGCCTTCGGTGCGATTGACGCTGTTCCAGGGCATCCCCGACACCGTGACCATCGCGCAACCCTATCGGGGACTGCTGTTCGGGCTTGAGAGCAATGCCGTCGTGCCGCGCGCCATCACAGGCAACCAGGCTGGCGGGACCGTCGGCGCGGAGATCGCCGGCGCGACCCCGGTCGCGGTCCCGCTGCGCGCGACCATTCCCGGCGAGACCGGTGGGGTCATCGATGTCGCGGCGCTCGCCGGGTCGCTTGCGGCCGCGACCGGCACCAGTGGGTTCAGCAGCGGCGCCGTGGTGCAATGGAATGGCACCGCTTTCCCGACGACGTATGTCGCGCCGAACCAGCTGACGGCGACCATTCCTGCCGCCTCGCTCGCTTCGGTGGGCACGGCCGAGGTCACCGTCGTGGACGGCGGCGTCACCTCAAGTGCCGTTGCTTTCGCCATCGAGCCGTCGTTCTCGCTCGACGCGCTGTCGCCATCAAGCATCATTGCCGGCGCCGATGCATTCACGCTGACGGCCGAGGGCGAGGGCTTTGCCTCGGATGCCACCGTGCAATGGAATGGGACCGCGCTTGTGACGCAGATGGTCGGGCCGACCCTGCTGCTGGCGCAGGTCAGCGCGGCGCAGGTCGCCGCGGCGGGCAACGTGTCGGTCTCCGTCTTGTCCGGCGGGGCAACCACCAACGCGATCACGCTGCCGATCGTCACCGCTGAGCCCGAAATCGATGCGCTGAGCCCGAGCGTGGCATCTACCGGTTCGGACGGCTTCACGTTGACCGTCGCCGGCAGCGGGTTTGCCAGCGGTGCGATTGCGCAGTGGAACGGCAGTCCGCTGGTCACTTCCTTTGTCGATACGGCGCACCTGACCGCGGTCGTGCCGGAGGCGCTGCTGGCGTCGGCGGGTGCCGTCTCCGTCACGGTCGTATCCGATGGCGCGACCTCCAATCCCGCCGCTTTCACTGTTGTCGCGGCCGGCGGCGCCCCGATTATCGGATCGATCGCGCCGGTGGTGTCGATTGCCGGGGCTGCCGGGTTTCTGCTGACCGTCGATGGCGCGAATTTCGAAAGCGCAGCCTCGGTGCAGTGGGGCACCACCGCGCTGTCGACCACCTTCGACGACAGTGGCCAATTGACCGCCACCGTTCCGGCATCGGCGCTGACGCCCGGAACCATCCAGGTGACCGTGAGCCAGGGCGGCGCGGCGTCGAACGCCGTGGTGTTCACCGTCCTGCCCGACAAGGGTCCGACCGTCGGCCTGTTGGTGCCGAACAGCGCACCGGCCGGATCCGCGGCGCTGACCCTGAACGTCTATGGCGGCTTCGGTCCCGCCGGCTTCGCCCTGCAAATGGTTCAGGCGCCCGAGCTTTTGTCATTCGTTCCAACATGATCCGGAGAAGCGGCGACGGTTACCGAAATGATCACGCCCGGAAACAAGGAGATGAGACCATGATCCGATGCATCCGATCGGATCGTGATCTCGTGTGTAACCGCGAGGAAGTCACGTGAGCGATCAGAGTCCCCTTGTCGTCTCGATGATGGTCGAGGCCCTCGTGGTCAACGACCAGACCCGGCACACGTCGGCGTGGATGCGCACGACGATGAACTACAACGGATTATCGAAAGGGATGAATGGCGCGGCGCCCCAGACCAGCGATCCGAATTTTTCCGGGCAGCAGCCGAACTGGGGGACCTACTACAACGGCGTCTACCTGAAATGGCGACTGCCCCGGGCTTTTACCCATGGAGTCCAGGACAGTGTCTCGGGGATCACGACCTATCCGCAGGTTCCCAACCGCTGGCTGGTGGTGCGAACCGGGGGCCCGGCCGCAAGCCGTACCGCGACGGCATGGATCATCGAGAGCGACTATGCATGGCCCGGCAATGTGCAGCCCGCCAATGCTTCGCAGTTGCCGTCGCGTTATCCGCGCACGCTGCCGAACGGCACCATGCCCTACGCCTACTTTATCGGCCGCAATGTTTCGCTCGAGGGCGGAAGCTGGTCGGAAACCGGGCATTCCCTCGGCCTGACGGCGGTCGCGCCGGGAAATCCCGCTTTCGCCTATTACCAGCCGCAGAACAACAACGTGTTCTCCTTCATCGATCCCCTGCAATATGCGCAGATCGGGCCATCGACGCTCAGCTACACGGTTTTCGGCTGGTTCTCGAGCGCCGCCAACGACCCGCTCGCCAATCCCGGCGAGCTTGCCTTCAGCGACCTGTTGGCCCAGCTCGACTGGCAGCGGCCCGCCAATACCGATCCGTCGCTGACCGCGTCCTGGTCGTTGCTGTGCGGCTCGGTCGACGGTGTCGTGTGGCAGAATGGCGCCAATCCCGGCGGCGGTCCGCCGACCGGCAATCCGCCGATTTCGATTGCGCTCGGCAACACGTCGGCCGAAGCCCTGACCGCGCTGGTTGCCGCCCAGGCGGACGAGCAGGCGCAGCCGATCGAAGCCGACTTGCTCGAGGCGCTGCAGCTTGACGCCATCGACGTCCTCGATCAGCCCGATGGCGCCGCGCAACTGGCCGAGCGGGTGCAGGCAAGCTTCTTCAAGAAGTTTTCCGGCGGTTACACCTGGTCGCTGGTCACCGCGCCGAACCAGACGGCACCTTCGAGCGACTTCAGCGCAATTCTGGCGCACCTCAACAAATCGCAGGCGGCGTTCGACGCCGCGATGGTCGCTTCCGCCGCGTTGCGGGCCCAGCTCTACGTCGCGTGGTGGAAGAACTTCGTCTATCCGAACGCCAGCAACGGCGTTTCCAATCCGATCCTGCAACAGAGCGATCTGACGGCCCTGGTCGCCGATCTCACCCAACAGGTCGATCTGGCAAACGAAGCAGTCTTCCAGTTGCGCGCCCAGGTCCCGCATGGCGACACACAGCAGGCGCTGGCGGCCGCGATCGCGGCCTATCAATCGCGGAACGGGATTCCCGATACGCTGCAGCTGAAGCGGTCGGCGGCGCCGCAGTTCTATCAGGCCAACGAACCCGTGGTGCTGATTGCCGGCGCCGGCGCGTCGGGGATCGTGGACGATGACGCCCCGGCGCTGGCGCGCTTCGCCTCGCAACTGGTCACCGGCTTTAAGTTCGGCGCCACCACGGTGACCGCGTCGACGCCGAACCTGACCATTCCGCTTCCGAGCCTCGGCGGCGCCACCGGCGTGCCGTGGACCGGTGCGCTCGCCACCGCGCTGTTGCAGGAAGCGTTCTTTCTCGATCCGAACAATGCCACGCTGGTCGGAACGGCGCTGGGCAATACCGATTATGCCGCCATCGCCAACGCGATGCTGGCGCCGGCCAATGACGCGGGTGTCTATCCAACCGGCGCGGTGACGCAGTGGAACGGCAATCCCTGGCATCCGCTGCTGTTGATGTACCAAAGTTCCTATTTTGCGTTGCCATACGGAACGACGGCGGCGCCGAACTGGCAATTCCAGGGCGGCGGGTACGTCCTGGGCCAGGACGCGACGACGATCGAGCAATCCGGCCTCGGTCCGTCCGGCACGTTGTACCTGGCGCCGACCGCCTCGTTCAACATGGAGGCGCGGCTGACGCAGTATCTGGCGAACAATCCGAACCTCCCTGCCGACCAGGCCGCGGCGCTGAAGGCGCTGCTCGACTTCGTTCAGAACAGCGACAACTGGGATCTGCTGTCGCAGGCGCTCGACGGGTTCAACGCCCAGCTGCGGCTGGTGCAGCCGGGACTCTTCGTCAACCCGCAGGCTACGGATGCGACCCTCGCGGCCCAGATCGGCGATGCCGCGACCAGCCCGCCCGGGCTTGGCCCGGTACCGTCCCAAGGCGCCTCGACCACTTCGCTATTCCAGCCGTGGCGGGCCGGCCAGTTCTACCTGACCGGCCTGATCGTTGTCGATGAGTGGGGCCAGGCGCTGTATCCGATCGACCAGCAAACCGCGGCGACCGAGCACGTCTATCTTCCGCCCGAGCTGACGCCGGTCCTGACTTCGCTTCCAAAGACGTTGAACGTCGTCGGTGGCGTAACCATCGATGGGCTGTCGCCCGCGCTCGCCGCGGCCAACGGCCCGCAGTTCACCTTGACCGTGAGCGGCGCAGGTTTCGCGGCCGATGCGGTGGTAGTATGGGGCAGCACGCCGCTGACGACGTCCTATCTCGACGCCAACACGCTCACCGCGACCGTTCCAGCACACCTTCTGGCGGCCGGATCCTTTCCGATCACGGTCAGATCCGGCGGTGCGACGTCGGCGCCGGCCTCATTCACGGTCAGCGCCGGCGTCGTGATCGATACGCTGACGCCGTCGCTACTGCAGGCCGGGATGGCGCCATCGTCCCTGGTTCCGCTGCTGGTCACCGGCGCCAACTTCGGACCGGACGCGATCGTCTCCTGGAACGGAATCAACCTCGCCACGGCGGTCGATGACGCGGCCACCCTTACCGCGCAGATCCCCGCCACATTTCTCGCCGCGCCGGCTTCCATTGCGGTCACGGTGACGACCGCAGGCACCACCTCGGCGCCGGCGACGTTCACGATCGCCGATGGTCCGGCGGTCACCGCGTTGACGCCGGCATCGGTGATCGCCGGCAGCGGCGCGATCACGCTGACCGTCACCGGCGTCGGCTTCACGCCGTCCTCGGTGGTGGCATGGATATCGGCTTCCGGCGGCCCGATGGCGCAGCTCGAGACCTCCTTTGTCACACCGGAACAACTTTCCGCGCAGCTGCCTGCGACCGCGATCGCGTCTCAAGGAACACTCACGATCGTCGAAAGCACCGGTTCTTCGATTGTCGCCAAGGGGGCGACCTCGGTGATCCAGCTTCCCCCGGCCCTGCTGCAGCCGGCGCGGCTCGACTTCGATCTGGTTTCGGCGAGCAACGACCTGATCGTGGTCGGGCCGGCCAATCCCGGGGCCGATCCGGTCTGCGGCTGGGTTCTGCCCAATCATCTCGACGCCTCGCTGATGGCGTATGACGCCGCCGGTGCCTTTCTCGGTGAAATGACGCTCGGCGCCGAGGCCGACGGAACCCAGGCGATCTGCTGGAGTTCGGCGCCATCCGGGTCGACGCTGGCCGATATCGCCACCGCTATTCCGCATTTCGGGCCGTTCCTGCTGGCGCTGTCCCAGCAGACGCCGGCGGTCTTTCAGTCCTTCCTGGCGGCAATCGACGAGACGATGTGGACCACCCAGCCGATCGGCGCGGTGTTCGACAAGAGCCTTGCGGTGCTGATCGGGCGGCCGCTCGCGATGGTCCGGGCCTCGCTGCGGTTCGAGCTTGCGGGATCGCCGTATCAGGATCCGAGCTGGCAGTTCACCCTCGATGCCGCGCCGCCCGACATCACCGGTTATCTGTTCGGAATCGAACTCGGCAACATCGCGCAGCTCGACGATGGCCTGATCGGCTACTTTACCGGCGACAACTACGCGACGTTCAACGTGGTCCAGCAATCCGGCGCGTCCGACTCCTCTTACCTCGCGCCGATCGGGGTCGATGACAACTATGTCGACATGCCGTTCGACGGAACCACGGTCCATGTTTCCATGCTGGTCGATCCGCGGGCGCCGGTCCATGCCACCACGGGAATCCTTCCGCCGCTGTCGCTGGCCGTGCCAAGCCAGTTCGTCGACGCCGCGCTGGCGGCCATGAATGTCACGTTCCGCCTCGAGGGCGTGCTGACCGACCAGTTGCTGGCAGCCCAGGGGACCAGCGCCGAGGCCGGCGCCACCACCACCATGCTGCTGCCGCTCCCTGCGGAAAAGACCGGCAGTTGGTCGTGGCTGGAAAACAACGGCGGCACCTGGTCGGCCTACCCCACCGCCCCGAACGACGCCACGGCCCGCCTCGCCAACGTGGCGCCCGTGCTTCGGCAGGGCATGCTTCAGCTCTCTGCTCCCTTCAGCCGTAAAGGACCTACGCCATGACATTACGCCTGCGACCGAATGCCTGGATCGTGCGCGGCACCGATGACACCGCGGCCTTCCAATATGCGCCGCTGGTCGATCCCGCGCCGCTGACGGTCAGTCTCTCGACCACGGATCCGACCCTTGCCTCGATCGAAATCGTGATCACCAACGCGACCGGCGCGGCGGTCAACGTTTCCTCCATCACATTCACGATTCAGGTCGGCACCGACGCCACCGACCTGACGTTCACCACCGACGGCATCAAGGGGGTGCCTTCGGACCAGGTGAACTGGGAGGTCGACGGCCCGTCGTCGACGATCACCAGCGGCCCTGCCCAGTATGTGCTTGGCCCTGCCGTCGGGCCGTACGCCCCGCTCGAGGCGAATGCTTCGATCGCCGTGCAGATCTTTGGGATCCAGGCCAGCACCGTTTCCGGCACCAGCACGATCACGATCGCGGAAGATTTTGTTGGCAGCAAGGGCGGCAACGCCAGCTTCGACGTCACGACCTTTCCCTATGGTTTCTTTTTCAACGGGCTGGCTGCCAACGTCATGTCGGGAAGCAGCCTTGTCCCGGTTGCGCAGGTCGAACAGGGCGCAACGGTAACGCTGACATGGAACGGCTCGGTCGCGGACGCCAGCGCCTACTGTATCCTGTTTTCCAACGCCGCCAGCGGTCAGCAGCAGCAGATACCCCAAGTTCCCGACCTATGGACGTCGCCGCCGCTGACCGCGGACACCGTGTTCACGCTGGTGGTGCAGGCCACCACGACCATCGGCGGCGTGCCGCTGACCGCATCGATGTCGACGGCGATCGCGGTGCGCAATCCGGCGCTGATCGCGACATCGTTGCAGACCAGCGCGAACATCACCGCCAAGGGCGTCATCGCCGGGGTGGGAATCTGCCCGCCGGGGACCGTCATCATGTACAGCGGCGACACCGGCAATCCGAAGAATTTCGACTCCCACGGCATGGGCCTTGCCGGAACGCCGTACCAGGGATGGCAGGTGTGCAATGGCCAGAACGGCGCGCCCGATCTGCGGGATTGCTTCATCCCCGCGGCGGGCGGACAATACCATGTCGGCGACAAGGGCGGACAGAACCAGGTCACCTTGAGCATTGCACAGATTCCCTCCCATGATCATGGGGGTGTGACCGCCGGCAGCGCGCCTAACCTGAACTATGGAGGGGTCCAATATCAGACCCAAGGTGTCTCGACGGGCATCATGATCAACATGGGCGTGGCCGATCCGAACGGCAATCGGCCGAATGCGATTACCACCAAGGGTAATCCCCAGATACAGGTAAATAATCATTCGCACTCGATAAACGCACAAGGCGGCGGCGGCGCGCACGAAAACCGGCCGCAATTCTATGCGCTCGCCTATCTGTTCAGGCTGACGAGCTAGAGGTGGCGCAGCAGCGCAACCAGCCCGAGAGCGGGCCGCGCGCGAAGAACGCGATCAGCAAGCCGAAGTCCAGCAGCGCCAGCACCGTGGAGGAACTGCGTGAGCCCTGGGGACAGGCGTTCGATCTCTGGATCGGGACGATTGCGCTGGAAGGCGCCATCGTGCTCAGCCGTGCCGAAAAGGTTATCGCGTCGCTCGAGCGCGCCGCGGTTTTCGTGGTGCAAACGGTGCGGGCCAACCTGCCGAAACGCTGACAGCGTCGCTCGCGGCTTCGAATGTCAAACGCCAGCGGTCCAGGGGCAAAGCCTGATAACGGGCTGCGGCAATCCGGCGAGGGTCGCGCCTTACGAGGAACCCCGGGCTGCATCTCTGAGCCGGCCTGGCAACCCGCCGCCGGCCGATTGCGCGGCTCCATGCTCGTTCGAATTCCAGGCGCAACGCATTGCGCAAGCAACATCAGGCACCAAACGAGATTACTCTGTTGATTCAGATCAACTTCGTACGATTGGGGTCGGCCTATCATGGATAAAACTCCATCGCCGTGGCTCGCCGACAAGGCGTTCGCGCACAGCCTCAAGGAAGTGCATGAGATTCTGGCCAATGTTCTGGTCGCCCTGGCGGCATTCCATATGACCGCTGCCCTGCTCCATCACTTTGTGTTTGGCGACAACACCCTACGACGCATGCTGCCGCACCCGCCCAAGCAGATGTGAACGACTTTGGTCTTCTCGTGGAATTGAATGGAACTGGCGGGACATCACAGGTCAACAGAAATGACACGCCGCACCGGAATTCACATCAGCCTGGCCATCCTGATCGCGCTGGCAGCATTCTTCCTCATGCGCGTGCACAAGGCGGGGGGAGACGAACTTGCCGCCCAAAACGCATTAGAAGGACATCGGTTGGTGGAAGCCTGGTGCAAGCCGTGCCATGCCATCGAGCCGCACATGGCCAGTCCGTTGGACAAGGCGCCAAGCTTCGAAGCAATCGCCAACCGGCACGGAACGACGGCGCTTTCGCTGAAGGTGTTTTTAAAGACCAGCCACGAGCAAATGCCGAATCTGGTCATCGCGCCCGATCAGGCCGATGCCGTGGCCGATTACATTCTCAGCCTGAAGACCGACTAGGACCGGAAAACAGTTCGAGCGGGACGGCGCCGAACGTGCACACTGCCTGGTCGCTGACGCGATGGAACAGCTTCGTGTTTCCAGTCCCGACGCGATGGCACAATTCCGGACAATCGGGAGTTCAGGTCGTCCGCTCTGTCGTCTTCGCATCGCGCCGGCGAGCATTGTCGCCGCTGAGGCTCATCGGGATTTGTTGACCGAGATCAAGGCGCCGGCTGCGGTTGAAAGCGATCATGGGTGTGTTCACTCACCCACGAGGAGAGGTGTCATGAGATCAGTAAACAAGAGTGCCGTCGTCGCGCTTGCCATCGCGGCGGCAATGGCCGGTACTGCCATGGCCCAGGATCAGCCCACGCAGCAAGGCACGCCGCCAGGATGGAGCTGGGGTCCCCGCGGCATGATGGGTTACGGGCCCATGGGATCTATGGGTGCCTGGATGATGGGAGGAAGCGGATCGGCGGAAGCGATGTGCAGCGCGATGGCCAGCCATATCGATGGTCGCCTCGGCTATATCAAAGCGGAGCTCAAGGTGACGGATGCCCAGGAGCCGCTTTGGAGCACTTACGCGCTCGCCGCGCGCGACAATGCGAAAACCATGATTGCCCGTTGCACGACCATGATGGGGAAGCGTGGTTCGCAGACAAGTTTGCCGGACCGGCTCGACCAGAATGAGCAGTTGATGGCCGCGCAGTTCGACGCCGTACGTGCCATGAACAAGGCGCTGAAGCCGCTCTACGCCGCGCTGAGCGACGGCCAGAAGAAAACTGCAGATCAGTTGTTTTGGAGCCCGATGGGCATGATGTGACCAAAGGAGCGCTACAGACCGACTACGCCGGTTGCCGGCCAGCCATCGACCGCAGCCCGCCCCGACGAGACTGCGCCGGCGAACGACTCCGCAGGACTGGGCTTCTCGTCGACGCGGGAACAAAGAGGCAGGCCGGTAATTTGCCAAATCAGAACAGCAGCGTCAGGCCGGACAGCAGCGTAATTGCCAGTACCGCGCGGGAGTACGTCCCGCTCGATACCAACCGGAATCCCGCTGCGCCAACGGCAACGCCCGCGACCATGGGCACGATATATGCCGCAACCGCCGTGGAGATGGCGGCGACCGTCAGGGTCTGATGAAGGCAAAGCAGGATCAGCGAGATACACTGCATCGCGATGATGTAGGGCTGGATGATGGCGCGCTGGCGTATCTTGTCGAGACCGCAGGCCGACAGCCAGGTCGCCGGAACCGTTGCCGGAAGTCCGAATAGCCCGCCGCATATGCCACCCGACACGCCGACCAGCAGTTCGGAAACACCGGCGGCACGGCGAACATGCACGTAGCCGCCGATCAATAGCCACAGGCTGGATGAAACGAGAAGGATGGCAAGTCCAAATCGAAGCGTGCTGATATCGGCCAGCAACAGCAGTGCCGTGCCGATCGGCACCCCCAGCATGCCGGACAGCACCAACTGCCACTTGATTTCGTAGCAAACGGTTTGGCGCAGCACCCCGACCGCGAAGAACTGCCCGATCAGGGAGCAGATGCAGGCCATGAGAATGGCTTGCGGCGGGGCATAGTCGAGCAGAAAAACCGGCACCGCCAGCAGTGAAAATCCGAGACCGGTTGCGCCCGACAAGACGGCCGCGACGAATACAGACGTGGCAATGATGGTTGCGTGCATGGAATTACTTCCATTATCGATATGGCGCCTGGCGCGGCCGGAAAGACCAAGGCAGCGGGGCCTGAAATAAAAGTGTCGAAGCGGACAACACGGACGAGCCGGCGATAAAGGATTCGATGGCCGCAAGCCGTCGTCTCCGTTCGACCCGCCGGCGAACGAATGGGCTGCAAATGGAGCTAGTCATATAGCGAGGCTCTGGCCTGTTCCTGCGGCGTCATGATTCCATCCGCAGCAGCGCGCAGCACAGCCATGCCGGCAAGGACATGGAGCAACAGGAATGCGACGGCGACGGTCGCGATCAATACCTTTTTGCTCGGTACCGGCAGCCGGGCAGACAGCTTTCCTTCCGAAAGCAATTCATTGATCTGCACTGTTGTTGCCTCCGAGTTTCGGGAGCAAACCGTAAGGGCCGGCTTCGTTGAGCCGGGCGATCAGATGCCGGTGCTGATAAAGGATGCGCCCCGCCTGAAGGCGTCGGGAGCCATGCAGCGCCTCGAGGACCCATGCGAAAATGCTTTTTCGCCGGGTTGTTTGACCGCGAGCTGCGGCCGCATGAGCGGCGGTTGCCAGCGCAGGATAGGATGAAGCGTGTGTCATCGTTGAAACTCCGCAAGGGTGTCAGGTGAATGTCTTGTGACGGCTCGGACCCGGGCCGACGAAACCGTGAGGGTTGGAAAAAACCTTGATGTGATTGAACATTTGGCATCCTGGCGGGCGGGACTTGCACGGCCGGAACGCCCGGAACGCCGCTCGCCTGATACCGAGTGAAGCCGGTCGCCGTCGTCGCCGGCGTCAGTCCAGCGTTACCGCGGCGTTATTTTTTCGGAGAACCGTGATAAATTGCGGAATATCTTTCCCCGGAGGGGCATCACCCGTGCCAAAGCGGCGTCCGCCAAGGGACGGCGCGCCGTCACCGAGGTTTGGTCTTTCGCTGCTGGGGGGCTTCGAGCTGACCGGACCGGATGGCGTCGTCGACCTGCCGAGCAAGAAGCTCGCGGGCTTGCTGGCCTATCTGGCCTGCACCGCGCCCCGGCCGCAGCCGCGCGAGAAGCTGGCGGCCCTGCTGTGGGGCTCTCATTTCGACGCGCAAGCCAAGCAGAACCTGCGCCAGGCCCTGTTCCGGCTGCGCAAGGTGCTCGGCGACGATGCTCTGCAAGGCGACGGCGAGGTCGTATCGCTCAATGAAACGGCCGTGTTGTGCGATGTCGGCCGGTTCGAGGCCCTGATCCGGGAGGGGAGCCGTGATGCCCTGCGCGCGGCAGCCGATCTCTACCGGGGTCGGCTGATCGATGACGTTACCATCGGCGAAGAGGGCTGGAACGAATGGCTCGCGGGTGAACGCGACAGGCTGATGGAACTGGCCCTTGGCGCCATGATGAGGCTCGGTGAACAGGAACTGGCCGCCGGCCGTGCCGAAGACGCCCTGAAGGCCGGCCAGCGTGCCATCGCGCTCAACAACATGCGCGAGGATGCCCATCGGTTGATTGTGCAGGCGCTGGCGGCCACCGGACGCAAAGCTGAAGCGCTCAAGCACTACCAGGACCTCGTCACGCTGCTCAAGCATGAGCTGAATACCCAGCCGGATGCCGCAACCAGGTCGCTCGCCGCCGAGCTTAGGGCGACCGAGCCGTCGAGCGGATCGCCTGCGGTCAAAATCGCCAAGCCCGCGCCGCCGCAACCCGACCGGCCATCGATGGTGGCGTTGCCCGTGGACGATATGAGGAGAGACCTCGAAGAACAGAGTGCCGACGACCCCGTCGCGAACGGCGAGCCGGCCTTGTCCGGGGTGGCGGTCCGCCGCGGGAGCCCCGAGCGGCGGCAGTTGACGATCATGGTTTGCAACGTGATCGGATCTGCGGCGCTTTCGGCGCGCCTTGACCCCGAGGAGATGCATGGTCTTGTCGCCGGCTTTCATCGGGCGGTCGCCGATGCCGTGTCGTCATTTGACGGATTTGTCGCCCAATATTTGAGCGATGGAGCGCACGTCTATTTCGGCTATCCCGCTGCTCGCGAACATGACGCGGAGCAGGCCGTGCGGGCGGGCCTGGCCATCCTCGATGCGGTCGGCGTGCTGAAAACGCCTTCCGGCGTGACCGTTCAGGCGAGCCTCGGCATCGCCACCGGGCTTGTCGTGGTCGGCGAGTGGCCGGCGACCGGCCAGACACAGCAGCGCGTTGCGATCGGCGAGGCGCCAAACGTGGCGGTGCAGCTGCAGGCGATGGCAGCGCCCGGCGAGGTCGTGATCGCCGCCAGCACGCGGCAGCTGGTGGGGCAGTTGTTCGACTGCCGCCGGATCGAGCTGAAGGGGGCCCCGCAAGCGGTCGAGGCGTGGCAGGTGCGCGGCGAAACAGCCGGCATCAGCCGGTTCGAGGCGCGCCGCACCGGCGCGCTGTCCCCGCTTGTCGGCCGGCAAGAGGAGATTGAGCGGCTGCTTCGCCGTTGGGGGCAGGCGAAGCTCGGCGAGGGGCGAGTTGTACTGCTTTCGGGCGAGCCCGGCATCGGCAAGTCGCGTATCGCCGAAAACCTGCTGGCCGCGTGCGAGGGTGAGCCGCATGCTCGCCTTCGCTATTTCTGTTCGCCGCATCATACACGCAGCCCGCTCTACCCGCTCATTGCGCTGCTGGAACGGGCCGCGGGATTCGAACCGGGAAACAGCGTCGGAGTGAAGCTCGACAGACTGGAGGCCATGCTCAGGCCGACGGCGAAGAATTTGCCACGCGATGCGACACTCATGGCCGAGCTGTTGGGGGTGGCCACGGAAGAGCGCTACCCGGCGTTGGCGGTCAGCCCGCAGCAAAAGCGGGAGCTTACCCTCACGATGCTGCTCGACCAACTCGAGGGCGTAGCGGTGCGAAGCCCCGTCCTGATCGTGTTCGAGGACGTCCACTGGATCGATCCGACGTCGCTTGACTTGCTCGATCGATTGGTTGCCCGCGCCGCTACCATGCCGGCGCTGCTGATCGTCACGTTCCGGCCGGAATTCGAGCCGACCTGGGTCGGCCAGCCGCATGTGACCACGTTGCCCTTGAACCGTCTCGGCCGTCGCGACAGCGCCGGCATCATTAGCAGCATCACCGGGGACAAAGCGCTGCCCGGCGCAATTGTCGATCACATCCTTGCGCGCACGGATGGCGTACCGCTGTTCATCGAGGAACTGACCAGCACGCTGCTTGAGAGCGGGTTATTGCGGGAGACGACGGACAGCTACGTGCTCGACGGAGCGCTGCCGCGGCTCGCCGTTCCGACGTCGCTGCAGGCTTCGCTGGTGGCTCGCCTCGATCGGCTTCCCTCGGTGAAGGATGTGGCGCAGATTGGCGCCGCGATCGGACGCGAGTTCTCCCACGAGCTGATTGACGCGGTGACGTCCCTGGGCCCGGGGCGCCTCGACGCGGCGTTGGAGAGGCTGACCGCCTCCGGCCTTATCTCCCGGAGAGGAACGCCGCCGCTGGCGACCTACTCGTTCAAGCACGCGCTGGTGCAGGACGCCGCCTATGCCACGATGCTCAAGAGCCGGCGGCGGCAGTTGCATGCGGGCATCGCCAAAGTACTGGTCGAGCGGTTCGCGGCGCTGTCCGAAACCCTGCCTGAAGTTGTCGCCCATCATTTCACCGAGGCCGGGCTTGCCAGCGAGGCGATCAACCATTGGCTCAAGGCGGGTCGGCTCGCCAGCGCGCGGTCGGCCAACCGCGAGGCCGTCAGCTCCTTTGAGCGGGCAACGAGCCTCCTCGAGACGCTGCCGGAGAGCCAGTCCACGCTTGAGCAGGGCTGCGATGTCCGTCTCGAGTTGCGTCCGGTGCTGCTCGAACTTGGCAGAAGGCCGCAGATGCTGGAGTGCCTGCGCGAGGCCGAGGCGCTCGCCGAGCGGCTGCATGACGACCGCCGGCTCGGCCGCGTCTATGGTTTCATGACCATCGCCCACTCGATAGGCGGCGAGCTTGACGAGGCGCTCGCGGCTGCTACCCGCGCATTGGAGGCTGCCGGGCGCCTCGGGGATTTGAGACTTCACGTCGTCGCCACGAGCCTTCTCGTGCAGGTGCATCAAGCCCGGGGTGAGTACGATCGGGTGATTGAACTGGCCACCGGCAACCTCGCCGCGTTGCCTCCCGATTGGGCCCACGAGAGTTTCGGACTTGGTGGACCCGTGTCGGTCTGGAATCGGGGCTGCTTGATCCAGAGCCTCGCCGAGGTCGGGCGATTCGCCGAATTGGCCAGGTATGAAGCCGAAATGATCCGCCTCGTCGAACCGATCCAGCATGCCTTTACCATCGGCATGGCCATGTTTTGCGCGAGCACCCTCCACCTCGCCAAGGGCGACTGGGCGCAGGCCCGCTCCCGGATCGAACGCTGGGTCGCGGTGGCGCGCGCGGGAAACTCCCACCTCCACCTGCCCTGGGCGATCGCCTCCTCGGCGTGGCCACTGGCGCAGCTCGGCGAGGCAAGCGACGCGCTGACCCGGATCAGGGAAGGCGAGCTGCTGCTCGAACGTCACGCGGCGAATGGACTCCGCGCGTCCATCGCCTCGTTTTATTGCTTGCTGGGGCGCGCTTCTCTGCGGCTCGGCCGGTGCGACGAGGCGAGGCGTCTTGGCAACCGCGCGCTCGAATTCTGTTTGTCCAGCCCGGGGTACGCGGCTCATGCGCTGCACCTGCTTGGCGATGTCGCAACCCACTCCGACCCGTTCGATGCCGAGCGCGGCGAGGCTCATTACCGCAAGGCGCTGGCGCTCGCGAAGCGGCTCGGGATGCGCCCCCTTGTCGCCCACTGCCACCTCGGTCTCGGCAAGATCTCGCTGCGCACAAGCCAACCGGATCAGGCGCGCGATCACCTCGCTGTCGCGGCGGCGACATACCGGGACACCGGCATGACGTACTGGCTGGAGCAGGTGGAGGCGGAGATGTCGGGGCCGCAGGCGTCACCTCGGAATGTGCGAAAGACGAAAACGACGCAGTGACCGATTGAGGCCCGCATCGTGATATTGTCTCTGTTGCTTCGTTGTCTCGATCAATCGTAGTTGACGGTGAGCGCATCGGCAAAGGCGCCACGCTTGCGCAGCTTTCCCTTGGCGCCACTGGCCCGACGCAGGTTTTTCCGCTTCAGGAGCGATTTCAGCATCAGCGGCAGCAGCGCGTTGTTCATATGGATACCGAAACACTGGTGCAGTCCGTAGCCGAAATGAATGTATTCATGGGGCAATCGCCGCGGATTGAATGTCCTGGGATCGGTCAGCCGCCGGTCATCCATCATGGCTGAACTGAACGCGATGTACAGGTTGGCGCCTTCAGGTACGTCGGTTGAACGTGAAGTCCCCTTGGCGATCGTCGCGAGCCTGCTCGCCGTGCGGGGCAAGCGCCGGCGCAATCGGATCGAAGCGCATCGCTTCGAAAACATAACCGCCGAGCAGTTTGTCGTCGTTGGCGCGCGCCGCCTGCTGTGCGCCTTCCAGTGCGTCCGGACGGCGCAACAATTGCTCAAGCGCCTGCGGCACCACCATGGGCGGCTGTGGCGGGCCTCCCACAATGAAACCCATCAGCGAACTGCGAATCTGATCATCGGTAAAGCCCGTAACGCCTTGTTTCTGCATTTCCAGGCAGCGGCCGAGCACGTCGTCCTGACTGACCCCGGAGGTCCGTCGCGCGTCCAAGAGGTTCTGGATATGGTCGCGCAACGCAGGTGCCATGACATCGACCTCTGCCCGCAGCGAAGGGTCGTTGCCGCTATCGGCGAACTGGAATTCGAACAGCCGGGTTGCGAAAACACGCAGGTCGCCGCCGGGCGGATCGGTCACGCCGAAATAGGCGCCGTACAGTTCAAATGTAATGCGCCGGACCAGTTGATCGACGACTTCCAGATTGCCATTCGCCTCGGCGACGATCTTTTCGCCGAGCCGTTCCACCTCGGGAATCAGGCGCTGGGGAATGTCGTCGATCCGGATCACCTTTCGCATCGCATTGGTGTCGCTGCGATATTGCGGCGTGTCGTCCATGCTCAGGAAAAACGGCTGGCCTCCCATGATGACGTCGAGCTTTTCGGCATAGGGGACGCGGAACGCGGCATCGTTGAGGAATGTTTCGCGCACGTCGTCATAGCGGGTCACGACAAAGGTCTTGCCGAATCGCACAATCGGCAAAACGGCGCGCAGGATTCGAAAAACAAGCGGCAGTTGCTCCATGACCCAGGCCATGATGGCAGCTTTCGGTCCGCTCGGGCCGGGCCGCAGGACGTCTCGGGCGGGTGTGATGTTCATATCGTTGCCAGGTAGTTGAGGGCCGGAATGCTGGGCAGAAAGAAATATTCGCCGCCGGCGCATTGGACATAAGTCTCGACCTCGACGATCTTCCGCAACGGCTGTTCGTTGACGGTGAAGCGGCCCTTCGGCCCGATCAGCGGATCGGCTTCGTCAAACAGCGTCGAAAAATTGCGATTGAGCAGCCATCGCTGCTGGATGAATTCGAATTGCCGGGCGATGTCGGTGTTGAGGCACATGAAGAGCAGTCCGCGCTCGGCATTGTCGTCCTGGTCGCGCTGCCGGATCGTGGCGCCGTATTTGCGGCCGCGCCGCAGTATCCGGTGATTATTGGCCGCATCGAGCAAGGTCTGAGCCGCCGCCATATCTTTTGCCAGGCTGTCACGCGGGTTGGCCCTGCGGACATGCGAGCCGAGTGGGCAGCCAAACCCGTTCGGATCGTTTTCCTTGAACAGAAAGTCGTTTTGCGGGTGATTGAACCGGTCCGGCGGCAGAAGCTTGCCGCCGGGGCAAAGCAAGTGACCGTCGATGCTTCGGCCGATTGCCCGCTCGGCCAGCCACAGGTCGGAGACGGGCTTTGCGGACGGGTCCTGCAGCGAGATCTTTTCGGCCTCGGCCTTGAAGGATTTCCAGAACGCCGCGACGTTTTGCCGAAGTTCGCGCACCACCAGGTAGCTGCCGTTGAGGCCGAAGTTCAGCAGTCCCGCCGGTGCGCCTGCGGCCGTAAGGCCTGCCGCGCGCGCCTTGCCGTCATCACTGTCGGGTATCAACGGTCCGGGACTCTTCTCGTCATGCAGATCATTGTGGCCGATCAGGATGTCGCCGAGCGGCACGCCGTTCCAGTAGTCATGCGGCGCGGGCTGGCCGTCGACCAGGACCGTCGGGTCGCCGGAGGTGATGTTTTCGTAAGGCCGCGGCTGGGATAGCCCGTCCGCGAAACCGAAGTGCTCACGGCCGACGCCGTTTTGATCGAGCCGGAGGTCAAGCTGCAACCGGTGCACGATTTTGACGTTGGCGGGAGCCAGCGCCTGCTCGACCGCGCCGGCCCACGCGGTGACGGCTGCTACATCCGCATCGTACAGCAGCAGCAGCGCGTGCACCGTAGTTGGGGTTGTCACCTGGCGTTCGTCACCCTCGGGTGTGCCGCCGACGTTGCCCAGCGGGCTTGCCTTCGGTGGCGCCGTATCCTTCTTCCGCGCCGGAATGTTGGCGCTCCACAATGGCCCGCCATCGATCACGGTCGGTTGCCAGGTGTCGTTGATCTTGTCGCCGAGCCGGCGCAACCGGTCTTCCTGATACATGCCCTCGCTGAACGGAGCCGGGAAGCTCGCCAGTCCGGCGTCGGGAAGACCGAGATTTTGCAGGCCGGTCCAGGTGAATGCGATGCATGCCGCGCGCTTGTCGGGCTTATCCGCATCGGTGATCGGTGCGACGCCCATCAACGTTTGCAGCCAGTTGCCGGCCGGCCCCGGACCGGCGCCGCCAACAGGTTGTTTCGGGCCAAACTCGAGAAACAGCGCCAGTGCGGAAGGCAACGCGTTGAAGCCGCTGACAACGATGCCTTGCGCCTGCTTGTCATGCGGCGACGCCAGCTTCCAGCTCGGCGCCTTGTTGCCCCGGTTCGTTACAGATCCAGCGCCCATGCCATGGCCTCTTGTGGTTCCAACGAGGTTTTCCGCAGGCCGTCGGCGATGCGGTTGTTGCGCTCGATCTGATCGACAGTGAGGTCCTTGTAGGCGCTGTACCAGAACCGGCTGACCGCCATGGAGTGCCGCGCCCAGGCCTTGAACTGGCGCCCATGGCTGGCGCCATCGATCACCAGAAACCGGGTCGGCGGAAAGCCGACGCCGCTGCCCCACGCCAGCGTCAGGCCGTCATGCGCCTTCTCGATGAAATCGTCGAGATAGCTGTCCCAGCTATGGTCAAAGTTGCTTAAAAACAGCAGCCGGCTGGCGTTGCTCAGGAATACCCAATGGGCAAAGTGAATGGTGCGCATGCTGCCGAGATAACCGTCGGTCGCGATCAGCCTGAGGACCAGGCCCAGGCCGAGATGCCCCGTCCGAAACAGCGCCATGCGCAGCACCCCGGGTTTGACGAGGACCACGCTTCCCATGTGATTTTGCGGAATCCAGTCCTCGCGATGCGTCATCTTGCGCAATTCGCGCTGATCGATCGGCGGCGCGTCCTGAGACGAATCGCGCCGCTCCAGCAGGCGCAGCCAGAGGATGATCGCCATCACCGAGAAGACAGCACTGTAGAGACCATGTCTGACGACGCCCATGGTTGGCCACCAAAGCTCGGTGAAGTGTTGGCCAGTGACCGCAACGGCAAACAGGGACAGGGCGCACGTTGCGATCAAAACATACAGCGTCAACATCATCGCCAGCCAAAAAACAAAACCGGCCGGGTGAGCGGCCGATGTGACTTTTTTCTTGGTGGACAGGGTGAGCCCGCCCGAGGGGGCCGGAGCGGCCTTGCCCGTCAGCGGTTCCTTGATGCGCCAGAGCCAGACGCCCACGAACAGGATCGCCACCGCGAGCAGGCCATAAAAACGCGGTCGCGGCGTGATCGGGGCGAACGCCAAACCCGGAATCGAAAGGCAGAACAGCACGGCAAGAATGAAGACAAACAGCCGCAGCAGATCCATCATCCATTCGGCCCACGAGATCCTCGCCGACGCGGCTATCGCGAGCCACGGAAAGCGCGGCAGCATGGCCTGGCGCAGTTTCTGATGGATTTGTTGCGCCGGGACGTCGCGGTACGGATGGCTGGCCGCGGCGTCGGCGTTTGCAAACTCGGCCTGGGTCGCCAGGAACAGTTCGGCTTCCCGCAAGATCTGGTCTCTGCCCAGCCCTCGATTGCCTTGATGACGCGCGCTCGGCGTCAGCGTCCGTCGTTCGAGGTAGGGGGCGATCGGATATCGCGATTGATCCGCGGTAATGGCGTCGTAGAGCGGACCGTCGCTGTCACCGGGCCGCTTGCAGCAACGCAGCATCGGCCGCAGGTACGGCTCCAGCCTGGCCTCAAGCTGAGCCCAGAATGGACCGGGCTCGCCATCGAAATTCGCCTCGAGGATAAAGATCGGATCATAGTCAGCGCTGGGAAATACCGACATCGACATGAAATGAAGTGACGGGACGCTGGCCTTCAGGCCATCGTAGGACTGGGCCATGCCCTGGCCGGGATTCTCCTCGTTTTGCTTCAGCTGTTCGATGATGAGCGAAAGCCTTCCCGCGCTTTCCGGATTCACTTCCAGGATGACGGATAGGATGGTCTGCCGCATCGTAGCTCCCCCAACCCCAATTCCGCGTCTGGTGCAGCTCCGCGCATCGAATGCGCGGGCCGCCGGCGGCGGCGTCAATTCGCATTGCGAAAAAGGCAACGCAGCCCGAACTTCCCTGCGACCGGCCGGCACCGGGCCGCCCGGCCCAAAATCTTCCGTAAGTTGTCAATCAATCCAGATGCCACTACCGGCATCAAGACGAGTTTTGCGAAGACTGACAAGGGTCTTTCAGTGCCAGAACCGTTATTTCTGTTCGTTCAGGTTTTGCCCTCTGGCGAGGTTTTCCTCAACGGTCAGTGACGCCAAACGATGCGGTCGAACGGAACGCATCGTTGATGCAATCGGACGCCGGCGCGTCGTCCTTGCGCGCCGCCCGCTCCAGGGCGTCGACGCTCTAGCCCGGGAGCGGGCTGCGCGCGAAGAACGCGATCAGCAGGCCGAAGCCCAGCATCGCCAGGGCATTTCCGCCGAATGTCCACGCCGTGAATTGCGGGATGCGTCCGATCTCGGACAAGGGGACCACCACGTAATTCATCACCGCGAAGATGCCGACGCCGTAGGCCAGCCCGCCGGCGATCCAATGCTGCCTGAGCTCGGGGAAGCGATTGCTGGCGAGCACATAGACGGCGGCGATCACCAGCGACATCAGCCACTGCAATACGAGACCCAGCAACGCCGCCGGCAGTCCGCCCTGGAACGAGGCCTTGCCGAGCAGGCCGCTCGCGATCACCAGCAGGATGACCAGCGGGCTCCTGCCGTTGATGAGCGCGGCGGCGCCAATATCGAGCGTACCGGCGATCAGGCCGCCGAGCAGAATCGCGATCGGAGTGGAGAACGACAGGGTCATGGGACGAGCCCGCCTTGCTGTTGCATGGGGCAGATCACCGGAACGCGCGGAGCGGCCCAGGCGCCTTTGCGTTGCGGCTTGACTGAATAGATCGATCCATACAATATGTCAACGCGGTTTTTGATCAAGGTACGAGCAAGGGCGATTGCGTTGAACGACACCAGAGCGCGGCTGCTGGCCGCCGGCGAGCGGCTGTTCCGCAGCCAGGGATATTCGGGCACCGGTCTCAAGCAGCTCGCGCAGGAAGCCGAGGCGCCGTGGAGTTCGATGTATCACTTCTTCCCGGGCGGCAAGCAGCAACTCGGCGCCGAGGTGGTGCGCTATGCCGCCGGTCGCTATGCGGCGCTGATCGCAAAAGCCTTTGCCGCCTATCCGGACCCGGCCGATGCCGTTGCGGCGGTGTTCAAGGCCGAAGCCAAAATCCTCACCGAATCGAAGTTTCGCAACGGCTGCCCGGTTGCCGCGGTCACGCTCGACGTCGCCAGCACCGTCGAGGAACTGCGCGAACCCTGCGGCGAGGCATTCGATCTCTGGATTGGGACGATTGCGCACGGGCTCGCCGCCACGGGCTTGCCGGCGAAGAACGCCCGCACCCTGGCGAGCTACGTGCTGTCATCGCTGGAAGGCGCCATCGTGCTGAGCCGTGCCGAGAAAGGTGTCGCGCCGCTCGAGCGCACCGCGGGTTTCGTAGTGCAAACCGTGCGGGCCAACCTGCCGAAGCGCGAATAGCCTCGCTTGCGGCTTCGAATGTCAAGGTCACGAAAATAAGAGCTGGAGAATTCGTACGCGCTGCGAATGCATGACGAGGATCGGCAACGCTTGGCGCGATGCGTGTTCGAAGTGGCGCACCCGACACGATTCGAACGTGTGACCTTTGCCTTCGGAGGGCAACGCTCTATCCAGCTGAGCTACGGGTGCGTGGGGCTTCATTTAGCGGATCGGGCGGGCAGGAGCAACGGTCCGCGGGGGCCGGTTTGGGACAAAAAGGCCCCAAATCCCGGCCATCCAGGGGGATGTGCGACGATATTGCGGGCGACGCGCTTCCCGCCGCCGTTACGCCGGAACGATCATCTTGCCGATCGGCCACAGCGCCAGTCCGGCCAGCTTCAGGTGCGCCCACGCGAACGGAATGCCGACAATGGTCACGGCAAGGACAACCGCCGTGATGAGGTGGCCCAGCGCCAGCCACCACCCGGCCAACAGCAGCCAGATCAGGTTGCCGATGAACCCCAACGGGCCGGTGCCGACGTCGCTCTGCCCGGTGACCCACTCGCGCGGCACCGCCTTCTGGCCGAACGGAAACAGCGTATAGACCGCGATATTGAACGCCGCGCGGGCCCACGGCAGGCCGATGATGGTGATGGCCATGATGACGGCGGCGAGCAGCCAGCCGGCGGCCATCCAGGCGCCGCCGATCACGATCCAGAGAACATTCAGCAGCAATGAGACTGGGGACATGGCGTTATCCGTTGTTTCCAGTGTGTTCGACCCGGCCACCGGATCGATTCCGCACAATCCGGTCGCTCGTCGCAAGGGCGATCCAGACCCGATTTCCCGGACATTACCATCGTAACACGATAGCGGGCCGCTGAAATCCTTCTGTAGCGCGGCACTGCCAGCTTCACGCTGCACCAACAGCCAGAAGGAAGCGCAATCAATCCCACCATGCCGCCGCTCCCAGCTGGCGTCCCTTACGGTCCAACCCGCCATCAGCTCCCAACTCACAGAAATCGCGCGCCGTTCCCGCGGCGCATTCAGGAGGACTATCGCCATGACCATCACCGCCAGCTTCTCCCCCACCACCGGTCTGTTGTCCGTGATCGGCGACGGCCACACCAGGATCACCCTCAGCCGCACCGCCTCCGGAAACCTTCTCATCAACGGCGGCAGCGTCACCATCACCGGCGGCAAGCCGACGGTCGGCAACACCACCCAGATCCAGGCGTTCGGCCTCGGCGGCGACGAGATGATTTCGGTCGACCAGACCAACGGCGCGATGCCTGCCGTGGAGCTGTTCGGCGGCGCCGGAAACGACACCCTGACCGGCGGCTCGGGCAACGACCTTCTGTTCGGCCAGAGCGGCAACGACATCCTCAACGGCAAGGCCGGCAACGACCTGTTGTTCGGCGGCGACGGTGACGACGTATTGACCGGCGGCGCCGGCAGCGACCAGGTCTTCGGCCAGAGCGGCAACGACCGCATGATCTGGAATTCGGGCGACGGCAGCGACCTGCTCGAAGGCGGCGACGGCACCGACACCGCCGTGGTCAACGGCGGCAACTATGCCGAGACTTACACGCTCGTCGCCAACGGCACGCGCGTCCGCTTCGACGGCACCGGCGCCGAGACGTTCAACCTCGACATCGGCACCACCGAAAACCTGGTGCTCAATGGTGGCCGCGGCAACGACGTCTTCACCGCCGGCAATGGCCTCTCCAGCCTGATCCAGCTCACGGTCGACGGCGGCGCCGGAGACGACACCATCACCGGCGGCGACGGCAACGACGTGCTGATGGGCGGCGACGGCAACGACACCCTCATCGGCGGCCGCGGCAGCGACCAGCTGTCTCGGCGGCGCCGGCAACGATACCTTCATCTGGAATCCGGGCGACGGCAGCGACGTCATCGAAGGCGGCTCCGGCACCGATACGATGCAGTTCAACGGCTCCAACGCCAACGAGAGTATCGACATCTCGGCCAATGGCGGCCGGGTGCGGCTGTTCCGCGACGTCGCCAATATCACCATGGACATCAACAGCGTCGAGCACATCAACGTGGCGGCGCTGGGCGGCGCCGACATCATCACCGTCGAGGACCTCACCGGTACCGGCGTCAAGCAGGTCGAGATAAACCTCGCCGCCCAGGGCGGTGCCGGCGATGGCGCAACGGATACGGTGATCGTCAACGGCACGGCAGGCAACAACCACATCACCGTCACCAGCAGCGGCGCATCGATCGTTGTCAACGGGCTCGCCACGCAGGTGATCGTCGACGGCGCCGAGGCGGCCAACGACACCGTGGTCGTCAGCGGCCTGGCCGGCAACGACACCCTCGACGGCTCGGCGCTCGCTGCCGGCCTGCTTCGCACCCTGACTCTCGACGGCGGTGCCGGCAACGACACCCTGATCGGCAGCCGCGGCGCCGACATGCTGATCGGCGGCGACGGCGATGACGTCATCACCGGCGGCGCCGGCAACGACCAGCTGTTCGGTGGCGCCGGCAACGACCGGTTTGTCTGGAACCCCGGCGACGGCAGCGACCTGGTCGATGGCGGCGACGGCACCGATACGCTGACCTTCAACGGCTCCGACGCCAACGAGACCATTTCGATCGGGCCGAACGGTTCGCACGTCTCGCTGTTCCGCGATGTCGGCAACGTCCTCATGGACATCAGCGCGGTCGAAAACCTCGTGGTCAATGCCGGCGCCGGCGACGACACCATCGTTGCCGGCAACGGCCTGGCCCCTCTCACCAGCCTGACCATCGACGGCGGTGCCGGTAACGACAGCATCACCGGCGGCGACGGCAACGACATGCTGATGGGCGGCGACGGCAATGACACCCTGGTCGGTGGCCGTGGCAGCGACCAGCTGTTCGGCGGCGCCGGCGACGATACCTTTGTGTGGAATCCGGGCGACGGCAGCGACGTCATCGAGGGCCAGGCCGGCACCGATACGCTGCAGTTCAACGGCTCCAACGCCGCGGAGAAGATCGACATTTCGGCCAATGGCAGCCGGGTGCGGCTGTTCCGCGACGTCGGCAACGTCACCATGGACGTCAACGGCG
Organism: uncultured Alphaproteobacteria bacterium; assembly: GCA_963710235.1. Classification (GTDB taxonomy): domain Bacteria; phylum Pseudomonadota; class Alphaproteobacteria; order Rhizobiales; family Xanthobacteraceae; genus Bradyrhizobium. Next base: position 842,213 of record CAVPZI010000002.1, on the reverse strand, counting down.
TCGAGCACATCAACGTCGCGGCGCTGGGCGCGGCCGACACCATCACCGTCGGCGACCTCACCGGCACCGGCGTCACCCAGCTCGAGCTCAACCTGGCCGCCTTCGGCGGCGTCGGCGATGGCGCGGCGGACACCGTGATCCTCAACGCCACTGCCCGCAACAACCACATCACCGTCGCCAGCAATGGCGCGTCGATCGTGGTGACCGGGCTGTCGGAACAGGTGACCATCGACGGCGCCGAGGGCAGCAATGACGCCCTTGTCATCAACGGTCTTGACGGCAACGACACCATCGATGCCTCGCTGCTCAATGCCGGTCAGCTTGCGTCGCTGACCGTCGACGCCGGCGCCGGCAACGACACCCTCACCGGCAGCCGCGGCGCCGATGTGCTGATCGGCGGTGACGGCGATGACGTCATCTCCGGCGGCGCCGGCAACGACCAGATGTTCGGCGGCGCCGGCAACGACCGGTTCACCTGGAACCCGGGTGACGGCAGCGACGTGGTCGAAGGCGGCGATGGCGCCGACACGCTGGCCTTCAACGGGTCCGACGTGAATGAAAACATGGACATCTCGGCCAATGGCGGCCGGGTGCGGCTGTTCCGCGATGTCGGCAATGTCACCATGGACGTCAACAGCGTCGAGCACATCCAGCTCGCCGCGGCCGGCGGCGCCGACAACATCACCGTCGAGGATCTGTCCGGCACCGGCGTTACCCAGGTCGCAATCGACCTGGCCGCGACCGGCACCACCAGCGGCGATGGCCAGGCGGACCAGGTGACCGTCAACGGCACCGCCGGTGACGACACCATTACCCTCGCGCGCAGCGGCAGCACGTTCACCGTGAACGGACTGGCGGCGCAGGTGACGGTCGCGCATGCCGACGGCGCGCTCGACCGGCTCGTCATCAACGGCCTTGCCGGCAACGACACCATCGATGCGTCCGCCATCAAGTCGGGCCAGATCAACCTCACCCTCAACGGCGGCGACGGCAACGACAGCATTATCGGCAGCGCCGGCAATGACACGGTGGTGGGCGGTCGCGGCAATGACGTGGCGTTGCTCGGCGCCGGCGACGATACCTTCGTCTGGAATCCGGGGGACGGCAGCGACATTGTCGAAGGCCAGGCCGGCACCGACACGCTGCAGTTCAACGGCGCCAACATCAACGAGAACATGGAGATCTCGGCCAATGGCGGCCGGGCGCGATTGTTCCGCGATGTCGGCAACGTCACCATGGACCTCAACGACGTCGAGCATATCAATGTCGCGGCGTTCGGCGGTGCCGACACCATCACCGTCGACGACCTCTGCGGCACCGATGTCAAGCAGGTCGGCATCGATCTCGGCGGCAACGATGGCGCGCAGGACACCGTGGTGATCAATGCCACCAACGGTGATGACGCCATCACCGTCACCAACGTCAACGGTGTCGTCACGGTGACGGGCCTGGCCAGTACGGTGACGATCTCGAACTTCGAGGCCGGCGACCGTATCGTCATCAACGGCCTCGGCGGCGACGACGTCATCGAGGCGTCGGGGCTGACCGGCATGCAGCTCACCGCCAATGGCGGCGACGGCGACGATGTCCTGATCGGCAGCGCCGGCAATGACATCCTCAATGGCGGTGCCGGTGACGACGTGCTGATCGGCGGTCCCGGACAGGACGTGCTCGACGGCGGAACAGGCAACAACATCTTGATCCAGGCCCCGGTGGCGAACCCCGGCGGCACGGCCGGGCCTGCCGATGTTTCGCACGCCGCCAGTCTCGCTTTGCTGGGACAGGCCATGGCGTCGAGCTTCGTCAATGCCGGCGATGGCCACGGCGCTTCGCCGATTGCGCCGCCGCCGCCGAACCAGCCGCCGCTGCTGGCGCAACCCCACGCCTGAACGCGAACCTTGAGTCCCCGGAGCACGCCATGAGCATCACCATCGACACGACCCGACCGGCGGATCCGGGAACTCGAGGCCCTCGTTACGTTGTTGCATTTCCAGGGGGTGGCGGCTGATCGCGAGCAGATCCGGCACCGGCTGGGAACCGACAGGGTTGGCGTACCGGAAATTCTCCGGTGCGCCAGGGATCTCGGTTTAAAGGCGCGGGCGTACCGGACCAACTGGTCGCGCCTGGTCGCGACACCGCTGCCGGCCATTGCGAGCCTGCGCGACGGCAGCTTCATGGTGGTGGCCAAGGCCGCCGAGGACCAGGTTCTGGTGCAGTCGCCGCAGACCTCCCGGCCGATGCTGCTGACGCGCGCCGAACTCGGCGCGGTGTGGGACGGCGATCTGATCCTGATGACCCGGCGTGCCGCGCTGTCGGACATTACCCGCCGATTCGATATCGGCTGGTTCCTGGGCGCGATCCACAAATACCGCAATCTGCTGGGCGAGGTGCTGGTGGCATCGTTCTTCCTGCAGCTGTTCGCGCTGGTTTCACCGCTGTTCTTCCAGGTGGTCATCGACAAGGTGCTGGTGCATCGCGGCATCAGCACCCTCGACGTGCTGGTTGTCGGCCTGCTGGCGATCTCGGCGTTCGAAACCGTGCTGGCGTTGTTGCGAACCTATCTGTTCGCGCACACCACCAACCGCATCGACGTCGAACTCGGCGCCCGCCTGTTCCACCATCTGCTGGCGTTGCCGATGGCCTATTTCCAGGCGCGGCGGGTCGGCGATTCGGTGGCGCGGGTGCGCGAACTGGAGAACATCCGCAATTTTCTCACCAGTTCGGCGCTGACCCTTGTGATCGACCTGCTGTTCACGTCGGTATTCCTGGCGGTGATGTACGTCTATTCGCCGTTGCTGACCTGGATCGTTCTCGGGTCGTTCCCGTTCTACATCGCGATCTCGGCGGGCGCGACGCCGCTGTTCCGGCGGCGGCTCGACGAGAAATTCCGGCGCGGCGCCGAGAACCAGGCCTTTCTGGTCGAAAGCGTGACCGGGATCGAGACGCTCAAGGCCATGGCCGTCGAGCCGCAGATGCAGCGGCGCTGGGAGGAACAGCTCGCCGGCTACGTTGCCGCGAGCTTCAAGGTGCTCAGCCTCGGCAACACCGCCAGCCAGCTGGTGCAACTCGTCAGCAAGGTCGTCACTGCCGGCATCCTCTATTTCGGAGCCAGGCTGGTGATTGGCGGCGGCCTGACGGTTGGCGAACTCGTCGCCTTCAACATCCTTGCCGGCCGGGTCTCTGCGCCGGTGCTGCGTCTCGCCCAGGTCTGGCAGGACTTTCACCAGGCGCGGCTGTCGGTGCTGCGGCTGGGCGACATCCTCAACACCGCGGCCGAGCCGACCTACATGGCGGCGCGTACCCGGCTGCCGGCGATCCGGGGCAACATCAGCTTTGACCACGTCTCGTTCCGCTATCGCCTCGACGGCCAGCAGGTCCTGCATGATGTTTCCTTCGAGGTGTCCGCCGGGCAGGTGGTCGGCATCGTCGGGCCTTCCGGGTCGGGCAAGAGCACCTTCGCCAAACTGGTGCAGCGGCTCTATGTGCCGGAAAGCGGCCGCGTGCTGGTCGACGGCATGGATCTGGCCATGGCCGATCCGGCATGGCTGCGCCGCCAGATCGGCGTGGTGCTGCAGGAGAACGTGCTGTTCAACCGCTCGGTGCGCGAGAACATCGCGCTGGCCGATCCGGCGATGCCGATGGAGCGCATCATCGCGGCGGCCGAACTGGCCGGCGCACACGAATTCATCCTCGAACTGACCGAAGGCTATGACACCATCGTCGGCGAGCGCGGTTCGACGCTTTCGGGCGGCCAGCGCCAGCGTATCGCCATCGCCCGCGCGCTGATCGCCGATCCCCGGATCCTGATTTTCGACGAGGCGACCAGCGCGCTGGACTATGAGAGCGAGCGCATCATTCAGGCCAACATGAAGCAAATCGCCAAAGGGCGCACCGTCCTGATCATCGCACACCGGCTTTCCACGGTGCGCGCGGCCGACCGCATCGTCACCCTCGAGCGCGGTCGCCTGGTCGAGGACGGCACCCACGACGCTTTGATCAAGACCGGCGGCCGCTACGCGGCATTGCACCGGTTGCAGGGAGGAATCTATGTCAGCTGAATCCAGCGCATCCGCCGGCACCGCGCGAGGCGTCATCCCGTTTCGCCGCGAGCAGCGCCAGAACGCCGAAGAACTCGAGTTCCTGCCGGCCGCGCTCGAACTCGTCGCCACACCGCCGTCGCCGATCGGCCGTGCCATCGGCGCCACCATCATCGTGCTGTTTTGCGCGGCGCTGGCCTGGTCATGGTGGGGCACGGTCGACATCGTGGCGTCGGCGACCGGAAAAATCGTGCCGAGCGGGCGCACCAAGGTAGTGCAGCCGTTCGAGACCGCGGTGGTGCGTTCGATCCGGGTGCAGGACGGGCAAAAGGTCAAGGCCGGCGACGTGCTGATCGAGCTCGACCCGACGGTGAACGCCGCGGAACGCGATCACCTGCAAAACGATTTTTTGGCCGAACAGCTCAATATCGCGCGGTTGCGCGCGGCGCGGGCGGCCGCAGATGACCGCGCGGTTGATTTCGTGGCGCCGGTCGGCGCCGACCCGATCCTGGTGGACACCCAGCGCCAGCTCCTGCTGCACCAGGTCACTGAGCACCGCGCCAAGATCGCCGCGCTCGATCGCCAACAGTCGCAGAAGGAGGCCGAGCAGGCCACCACGGCGGCCACCATCCACAAGCTCGAAACCACCATCCCGGTGATCCAGCAGCGCGTCGACATCCGTAAAGTACTGATGGAAAAGGAACTTAGCTCCAAGCTGACCTACTTCGAGATTCTGCAGCAACTGGTCGAACAGCAGGAGGAGCTTGGCGTGCAGAAGAGCCACCTGCACGAAGCCGAAGCGGCGGTGGCGGCGCTGCGTGAGACCCGCGGCCAGGCGATGGCCGAGTATCGCCATACGCTGTCCGACGAGCTCGCCAAGGCCGAGCAGAAGGCCGGCGGTCTCGGCCAGGACCTGATCAAGGCCGAGCAGAAGATGAGGCTGCAGCAACTGACCGCGCCGGTCGACGGCGTGGTGCAGCAGCTTGCGATCCATACCGTCGGCGGCGTCGTCACCCCCGCGCAGGCCTTGCTGGCGGTGGTGCCCAGCGACAGCCGGCTGGAGATCGAGGCGATGGTGTCGAACCGCGACATTGGCTTCGTCCATCCCGGCCAGGAAGCCGAGATCAAGATCGATACCTTCAACTTCACCCGCTACGGCCTGCTGCACGGCGAGGTGGTCAGCATCTCCCAGGACGCCATCATCCGCGACCAGCCACCGGATCGCGCCGGCGATCGCTCCGGCGAACACGGGCCCGGCTCACAGAATGACAGCAGCGAGCCGAAGGGCCAGGAACTGAATTACAGCGCGCGGATATCGCTCGACCGCACCGCCATGCAGATCGACGACCGGTTGGTCAATTTGTCCCCGGGCATGGCGGTCACGGTGGAAGTCAGGACCGGCTCGCGGGAGATCCTGGATTATCTGCTGTCGCCGCTGATGCGCTACAAGCAGGAGATCCTGCGCGAACGATGAGGCGACCCCGATCGATTAGACCTATCGCATATTAAACGAGCGTGTTTGATCCCTCCCCCTTGTGAGGTCCGATCGAGCTTCGCTCGATCGTAGTCGGCCGAGCGAAGCGGAGGCTGGACCCCACAAGGGGAGGGATAAGGAAGAGCAGTGCGATCAGGCCCGATCGACCGCCACGGCGAACACGTAGCCGACGCCGCGTTCGGTCTGGATAATGCCCGGCGCGCTGGGGTCACGTTCCAGCTTGCGCCGCAGCCGAAGGATTTGCACGTCGATGCTGCGATCGAACACGTCCTCGTGCACGCGCGTGGCCTGCAGCAATTGCTCGCGGCTGAGCGGCCGCTGCGGTTGCTCGACAAAGGCCAGCAGCAACGCATACTCGCCCTTGGTCAAGGCGACCGCCGCGCCGGAGGGATCGGTGAGACGGCGGGCGCGGCAGTCGAGATGCCAGCCGGCGAATCGAAAGCGGCCGCGCTCCGGCTCGCGCGCCGGGGCAATCCGTCCGACGTCGAACCGCCGCAACACGGCACGGACCCGCGCCAGCAATTCGCGCAGGTTGAACGGCTTGGTCATGTAGTCGTCGGCCCCGAGTTCGAGCCCGATGATGCGGTCGATTTCATCGCGGCGGTGGCCGGTAATGATGATGACCGGAACGTCGGAGTTCGACCGGATCTGGCGCAGCAGGTCGAGGCCGTCCTCCTGGCCGAGCCGAAGGTCGAGGATGACCAGGTTTACCTCGGCATGGCCGAGCAGACGAACCATGTCCTGACGGCCCGAGGCCAACAGGGTGCGGATGTTGTTCTCGGCGAAATAGTTTAGGATCATCCGCTGCAAGGCAGGATCATCTTCCACCACAAGGACGCATACCTGATGATCGCTCTCGCCAATACCCGGGCTCGGTGACGATGTCTCGGCCATGCCGTTCAGCTCCTGCCTTGATGCCATCAGCGGCGTTGCCGCTCCGGCACGTCAGCAGCATAGCATGCATCCTGCTGGTGTTGGTCGGTCTCGATACGGTCTCGCCCGGCATGGCACAATCGCAAGTGTCGCAGGCTGCTGCCACCCTGGAGCCGATTGCGCCGATTCCCACGAGGCCGGCGCAGGATCCGCGGCGATTGGCGCTCGGGGAGCGGCTGTTCAACGATCGCCGCCTGTCGCGCGACGACACCCACGCTTGCGCATCCTGTCACGATATCCAGAGCAACGGCGCCGGCGCCAACGTCCGTGACGTCACGCCCGAGGGGGCGCCGCTCCCGCTCAATACGCCGACGGTGTTCAACGCCGCCTTGAGTTTCCGGCTGAACTGGGAGGGCAACTATCGCACCCTCGAGGAGGAAAGCGAGCAGACGCTTCGCAATCCCGGGATCATGGCCTCGAGCCCGGAGCAGGTGGTGAACAAGCTGCGTGCCGATCCGGAAATGACGAAGCAATTCCGCGACGCTTATGGACGGGAGCCGGACAGGATCGCCCTGCTCGATGCCCTTGCGACCTACGAGCGGTCGCTGGTCACTCCCGGCAGCCGGTTCGATCGCTGGCTCGCAGGCGAGCGTGGCGCCATCACGCCGCAGGAACTCGCCGGCTATCAGCTGTTCAAGTCGTTCGGCTGCATCTCCTGCCATCAGGGCGTCAACGTGGGCGGCAATCTGTTTCAGCGCCACGACATCTTCCATCCGCTCGGCTCGACCGAACCGCAGGTGGTACGGGTCCCCAGTTTGCGCAACGTGGCGACGACGGCGCCCTATTTCCACGACGGCAGCGCGGCGACGCTGCCCGAGGCGGTCAAGGCGATGGCGTTTGCGCAACTCGATCGCCAGCTGAGCGATCCGCAGATCGCCGACGTCGTCGCTTTTCTCAACACCCTGACCGGCAGCTATCTGGATCGTCCGGTGACAGCAGCGGTGCCGCGCGCCAAGGCCGCGCCATGAGGATGTGGTCGGTGGCGTTCGGGCTATTGCTGTTGCTGGTGCTGCTCACCTGGCTATTGCTGCGCGGCATCGACAGCAATGCGCCGGACTACGAAATGACGCTGAAGACCTTCGACGAGTTCGCCTTGGCCGAAGCCTCGTTGCAGCGCGACGTGGTGGAAGCGCGCGCCGGGCTGTTGCGCGATTACGATCCCCTGGTCAAGGCCGTCGAGACGATCCGCGACGCGGTCTCACGATTGCGTTCCGACGCGCAGCGGGAGCGCCTCAAGACCGGTCCGGTCGACCGGCTGGCCGCGTCGGTCGCCCAGCAGGAGGAATTGATCGAGCGCTTCAAGAGCAGCAACGCGCTGCTGCAGAACTCGCTTTCCTATGTCGGCCTGCTGAGCACGAGCCCGGCCTTTGGCGGCGACAATTCGCGATCGGCCGCCGCCGCCGGTGCGATCACGGCGGCGCTGCTGAACCTGCGGCGCGACACTTCACCCGACGCGATACAGGCGCTGCAGGATCGCATCGGAAGGTTCGCGGTGCAGGCGCCGGCGAGCGGGCCGGAAGCCGAGGCGTCGCAGGCGCTGCTCGCCCACGCCCGTCTGCTGCATGGCCTGCTGCCGGCGGTCGATGCAACGCTGCGGGCGCTGGTCGCGATGCCGAACCGGCAGCCGCTGGAGGAAACCCGCGCCATGTTCGCCAGGCGCCAGGCGGTGGTCGTGGCCACGGTGCAACGTTCCCGGCTGTTGCTCTACATCGTGTCGATGGTGCTGCTGGTGCTGCTGGTCGGCCTCGGCTTTCGGTTGCGCGCCCGCGCGCTGGCGCTGACCCGGCGGGCGGCGTTCGAGCATGTCATTGCGCAGAATTCGATCCGGTTGATCAACTGCTCGCCGGCCGAAACCGAAACGCGGCTGCACCAGGTGCTCGGCGAACTCGGCCGGGCGATCGGGTTTGCACGCGCCTATGTGGTGCTCGCGGAAAATCCGCCTCGCGTCCATGCCTGGAGCGCAGGTGCTGTGGCCTATCCCGCGGGGTGGCCGGATCAGGCCTTGACGCTGGCGGCGCGGATCGGCGCCTCCGGATCGGATATCGTCACCATCGCCGATGTCACGGCCTTGCCGCCTGGCCCGGTCAAGGACATGCTGGCCGCGGCCGGGGTGCGCGGCTGGGTCTGCGTTCCGTTGATCCAGCCGGGCCAGGTGCCCGGTATCCTGGGACTTGACAGCTTCGAGGCGGTTCGGCCGGGGTGGGACCGGGTATTTCCGCCGCCGGTGCTGCGACTGGCGGGCGACGCCGTCTCCAATGCCATCGAACGGGAGTTTCTCGAACGCGACCGCTCCAAGCTGACGGCGCGCCTCGAACGCGCGCGCCGCATGCAGATGATCGGGTCGCTGGCGAGCGGCATCGCGCACAACTTCAACAACATCATCGGCGCCATTCTCGGGTTTTCGGAGATGGCTGAACCGCAGCTCAAACCGGGCAGCAAGCCGGCGCAGCATCTCGACGAGATCAGGCGGGCCGCGGAGCGCGGCCGCGACCTGGTCGACAATATCCTCGCCTTCGGGCGGCGGCGCGACGCCCGGGTCCGCCCGGTCAGGGTGCGCGACCTGTTTCACGAGGCGGCGTCGTTGCTGCGCGCCTCGCTGCCGTCCGCCTTCGAACTCGTCGTCGAGGACGTCGCGGCGGACGTCACCGTATCGGGCGAGCCGGCGCAGTTGCAGCAGGTCATCGTCAACCTGTGCACCAATGCGGCGCAGGCCATGCAGGAGAGCGGTTCGATCCTGCTCAGCGCCGTGCAGCAGAACGTGACGGCGCCAGTCGCGCTGAGCCACGGCGAGCTGGTGCCGGGTCGCTATGTGTGCCTGGCCGTCGCCGATACCGGGCCGGGCTTCGACGACGGCATCGCGCAACGCTTGTTCGAGCCGTTCTTCACGACGCGGCTGGCGGGGACGGGCCTTGGCCTCGCCACGGTGCGTGAGATCGTTCGCGATCACGACGGCGCGATGAACGTGCACAGCATGACCGGGCAGGGCAGCCGGTTCGAAGCGTGGTTGCCGGCGATGCGGGCCGGCGATGTGGCTTTGGCAGGGCCGGCGGCGTCGCTGCCGCTGGGACGGGGCGAGACCGTGCTGGTGGTCGAGAGCGAGCCCGAGCGGCTGCTGCGCAACGAGGAGATGCTGGCGGCGCTCGGATATGAGCCGGTCGGCTTTCGATACGCGGCGGATGCGCTGGCGGCGCGTGGCGCGGCGCCGGATCGGTTCGACATCATCCTGATCAGCCATGGCCCGCAGACCCAGGACGGTCTCGATCTGGCGCGTACGTTGCACGAGATGGCACCGCGCCGGCCGGTGCTGCTTGCTGCCGCCTCGGCCACCGAGCTCAGCGTCGACGTGCTGGCGAAGGCCGGGATTTCCGAAGTGCTGCGCCGGCCGCTGTCGAGTACCGAACTCGCCGCCGCGCTGGCGCGCTGGACGTCGGGCGGTCCGCGCGCAGGCACCGGATCATCGGCGCCGAGCTGACCCGACCGACCGTCCCGGTATTTCATTCAAACAAATTGAAACGTATTGGCGATATTGGTCCCGACGCCGGGCCGCGCAGGCGGCCCCCGGGAGGCGTGTGCCCGCTCAGTTTGTCCTGACGGTTCGAACGCCCTTGCTCGGCTGCGCCAGGCGCGTCGTTTGCTGCGCCGGCGGGACGGTGGTGCCAAGCTCCGCCTGGAACGCCTCCGACATCCAGTTGGCAATCCGGGGATGGCTGATCAGCAGCGTCAGCACGACCAGCAGGCCGGTCCCATAGGCCATAAGGACGCCGGTGATCAGACGCCGGTAGGTGCGGCGATAGGCCTGGTCCAATTCCCTGTTCGACATCGGCATGGATCGCTCCTTGCGCGTAAGTCCCCATCATGGGACTAGCGCAACTGCGAAACAGTGCGTGTGATCTGCTTCACACGGCCCTAGATTTCGCCGGCGACCGCCTTCAGCGCATCCATGTCCAGCACCAGCAAGGTGCCGTGTTCGAGGCGAACCCACTTGTCCGCGGCCCACACCGACAGCAGCTTGTTGACGCTCTCGCGCGACATGCCGGCCATTTCGCTGACCCGCTGCTGGGTCATTTCGATCCCCTTGGGCGAAGCCTCGGAATGATGCCGTTCGGCGAGCCGAACGATGGTGTTGGCGAGACGCGCCGGCAGATTGTTCAGGATCATCTGTTCGACATGCTCGCTGGTCCAGCGCAGCCGCGCGCACAACAGTTCGATGAACTTCATCGCCAGCTCCGGCTGGCCGCGAAGAAACGGCAGAAAATCGCGCCGGTCGATGATCAACAGTTCGCAATTGCTGTTGGCGATCGCATCGGTGGTGCGCGTCCCTCCGTCCAGCACGGCAATCTCGCCGAAAATATCGCCCGGCACGATCAGGTTCAGCAACGCCGTGCGGCCTTCGGCCGAGGCGGTGCTCATCCGGACGGTGCCGCTGACCACGGCATAGAGGGCGGTGCCGGAGTCGCCTTTCGAGAAGATCTCGGCGCCGCGCTTGAACTTGGTATGTTTCGCGTAGCGGCACAGCTGGTCGAGCGCCGCCGGCTCGAGATCCCGGAACGCGGGATAGTTCCGCAAGACGGAAGCCTTGTCGGCCAAACGGGCACGAACCGTGTCGTCCTTGTTCAGCGGCATGTTGGTTTCCAGGCGCACTCGACCATGACAAGCGGGCGGGTCTTGGGCCGCAGGCTGTCAGTAGATTACCGAAAGATTACCCAAAGAATACCCCAAAACAACAAATCAGGGGCTGTTCTCAATACATCGCCTCTACCATTGCGGTGGGCGGATTGAGGCGCATGGGGGTCAGGCTTTCGTCCCGCTCGGCTGGCCCGTCCGGCGGCGGTGTCCCGGCGGCGCCGGTTCGGGCCGGAGTTAGCTCGCCGATTCCGGCCCGGCGGCAGGACGCCAGCAACGCCTGCGGGTGGTCAGGTGAAATTGTCGCATAGCACCGGCTCGTACGGCAGGCCGTCGGCGCGGGGCACGGCGGGCACGCTGGACCGGATGGCGGGCGCGCTGGTCTGCCGCGCGCCGATGAAGGCGCGCAGGATCGCCAGCGGCAGATCGGCGTGATGGGCTTCGATCGACTGATCGAGCCATTCCGGCATCTCGCGCTGGCGCGACAGCGCGCAATGCCACTCGCCGCTATCATAGACCAGCCGGCGCAGCTGCCATTGCGGCAGCTCGAGGTCCATTAGCGCCAGCGCGGCATCGGTCCAGGCGCACTGTTCGATCATCTGCTCGGCGCGCGCCGCCCGTTCGGTATGCCGCAGCAAGCCGAGGCGCGGACGGCAGGCCGCTGCAACCTCGGCGAACAGCTCCGCCGTCAGGGCCGGTGCGCCGTCGAGCCGGGCGTCGAGCTTGTTGAGGTCATGATCTTCAGGGGACTGGGACATGGCGGATCTCGCAACCGGCGCGGCCACGAACTGGGCCGCGCCGCCAAGATGGTCCCCGACGACGTTTGAAAGCGAGATGAGCCAATCGCTCAAGTTATAGGAATTTCATAAGCGCCGTTTTCGCTGCCCGTGGTGGCGCGGCCGGGCCTTTATGAGATTCCTATAAACTCGGCCTGGCCGTCGTCTCGAAAACCTATGGGGCCGGTGGCACCTCTCGGCGTGCAACCACACGCGCCTGGCCCGGCGCGGCGGTCACCCATCGGGAGCATTCCATGCTGGACATTTTAATGCTGGCCCTCGGCCTCGGCTTCTTCGCGGCGGGCATCGGCTACGCCTATGCCTGCGAACGGCTCTGAAGGAGAACAGCCATGTTATTCGACTATTCGCTCGCCGGCCTCGTCTCTGCGGGGCTGTTGTTCTACCTGACCTACGCGCTGCTGCGGCCGGAGCGGTTCTGAGCCCCGGCGAACGAATTCGTTCGCCGTCGATTACGCACATTCAAAGGCATATGACGATGACCCTCATTGGCTGGATAGAGATCCTGTTGTACTGCGCGATCGTGGTCGCGCTGGTCAAGCCGCTCGGCGGCTACATGACCCGCGTCTTCAACGGCGAGCGCACTTTCCTCTCGCCGGTGCTGCGTCCGGTCGAGGCCTCCCTGTACTGGATCGGCGGCGTCGATGAAAAGCGCGAGCAGCATTGGCTGACCTATACGGTGGCGATGCTGCTGTTCCACGTCGGCGGCTTTCTCATCATCTATGGCGTGATGCGGCTGCAGGCGATGCTGCCGTTCAATCCGGCGGAACAGTCGGCGGTGGCCGAGGATCTGTCGTTCAATACCGCGATCAGCTTCATCACCAACACTAACTGGCAGAACTACGGCGGCGAGAGCACGCTGTCCTATCTGGTGCAGATGCTGGGCCTGACCCACCAGAATTTTCTCTCGGCGGCAACCGGCATTGCGCTCGCGGTGGCGCTGATCCGCGGCTTCTCGCGCTCCTCGATGCGCACCATCGGCAATTTCTGGGTCGACGTGACCCGCTGCACCCTCTATGTGCTGCTGCCGATCTGCATCGTCTACACGCTGTTCCTGGTCTGGCAGGGCATGCCGCAGACCCTCGGCGCCTATGTCGATGCCACCACGCTGGAAGGCGCCAGGCAGACCATCGCGGTCGGGCCGGTGGCGTCCCAGGTCGCGATCAAGATGCTCGGCACCAATGGCGGCGGCTTCTTCAACGCCAATGCCGCGCATCCGTTCGAAAACCCGACCGCGCTGTCGAATTTCGTCCAGATGATCTCGATCTTCGCGCTCGGCGCCGCGCTTACCAACGTGTTCGGCCGCATGGTCGGCAACCAGCGCCAGGGCTGGGCGATCCTGGGCGTGATGGGCGTGTTGTTCATCGCCGGCGTCGCCGTGACCTATTGGGCCGAAGCCAACGGCACCACCGCGCTCCACGCGCTGGGCCTCGAGGGCGGCAACATGGAAGGCAAGGAAGTCCGCTTCGGCATCGTCGCGTCCTCGCTGTTCGCCGTCATCACCACGTCGGCGTCCTGCGGCGCGGTCAATGCCATGCACGACTCGTTCACCGCGCTTGGCGGCATGATCCCGCTGATCAACATCCAGCTTGGCGAGATCATCGTCGGCGGCGTCGGCGCCGGGCTCTACGGCATGCTGATCTTCGTCGTGCTGGCGATCTTCGTCGCCGGCCTGATGGTCGGCCGCACCCCGGAATATGCCGGCAAGAAGATCGAGGCGCGCGAGGTCAAGATGGCGATGCTCGCCGTCCTGGTGCTGCCGCTGATGTATCTCGGCTGGACCGCGGTGGCGGTGGTGCTGCCCTCGGCGGTGGCGTCGATGGCCAATGCGGGGCCGCACGGTTTCACCGAGGTGCTCTATGCCTACACCTCGCAAACCGGCAACAACGGTTCGGCGTTCGCCGGCCTCACCGGAAACATCCCCTTTTATAACGTGACCGGCGGCGTCGCGATGTTCGTCGGCCGCTTCTTCATGATCGTGCCGGCGATGGCGATGGCCGGCTCACTGGCGGCGAAGAAATCGATCCCGCCGTCGGCGGGAACGCTGCCGACCACGGGCGGCCTGTTCATAGGCCTGGTCGTCGGCGTCATTCTGATCATCGGCGGGCTTACGTTCTTCCCGGCGCTGGCGCTGGGGCCGATCGTCGAGCATCTCGCGATGAACGCCAACACCCTGTTCTGATCGATTCATCCGGAGTCACTGCCATGGAAACCCTTAAATTGCAGAAGCGGACAGCGGTGTCGGCGATGCTCGATCCGAAGATCGTCATGCCCGCGATTGGCTCGGCCTTTGTCAAGCTCGACCCGCGGCTGATGATCAAGAACCCGGTCATGTTCGTGGTCGAGATCGTCGCCGCCCTGACCACGGTGGTGTTTCTCAAGAACATCGTCTCGGGCGGCGCAGAGCTCGGTTTCACCTTTCAGATCATCCTGTGGCTGTGGTTCACGGTGCTGTTCGCCAACTTCGCCGAAGCCGTGGCGGAAGGCCGCGGCAAGGCCCAGGCCGAGTCGCTCAGGAAGACTCGCACCGAAAGCCAGGCCAAGTTGCTGTCGGGTGCCGACAAGACCTACCGTCTGGTTTCCGGCACCAGCCTGAAGGTCGGCGACGTTGTGCTGGTCGAGGCCGGCGACAACATCCCGTCCGACGGCGAGGTGATCGAGGGCGTGGCCTCGGTCAACGAGGCCGCGATCACGGGCGAATCCGCGCCTGTCATCCGCGAATCCGGCGGCGACCGCTCGGCGGTCACCGGCGGCACCCAGGTATTGAGCGACTGGATCCGTGTTCGCATCACTGCGGCGCAGGGCTCGACCTTCATCGACCGCATGATCAAGCTGGTCGAAGGCGCCGAGCGGCAGAAGACCCCGAACGAGATCGCGCTCAACATCCTGCTCGCCGGCCTCACCATCATCTTCGTGTTCGCCACCGTGACGATCCCGAGCTATGCCGCCTATGCCGGCGGCTCGATCTCGGTGGTGGTGCTGGTGGCGCTGTTCGTCACCCTGATCCCGACCACGATCGGCGCGCTGCTGTCTGCCATCGGCATCGCCGGCATGGACCGGCTGGTGCGCTTCAACGTGCTGGCGATGTCCGGCCGTGCGGTGGAAGCCGCCGGCGACGTCGACACCCTGCTGCTCGACAAGACCGGCACCATCACGCTCGGCAACCGCCAGGCCACTGCGTTCCGTCCGGTGCGCGGTGTCAACGAGCAGGAGCTGGCGGATGCCGCGCAGCTCGCCTCGCTGGCCGATGAGACGCCGGAAGGCCGTTCCATCGTCGTGCTGGCCAAGGAGAAATACGGCATCCGCAGCCGCGACCTCGCCGAACTGTCGGCGACCTTCATTCCGTTCACGGCGCAGACCCGCATGAGCGGTGTCGATGCCGGGGCTTCTTCGGTGCGCAAGGGCGCGGTGGAGGCGATCCTCACCTACGTCGGCGACGGCGGTGCCACCCGCGCGGTGGCGTCGGGCAATACCGTCCGCTCGATCCAGTCGGCGATGTCGGACACCGCCCGGGAGATCCAGGCCATTGCCGACGAGATCGCCAAGTCCGGCGGCACGCCGCTGGCGGTGGCCAAGGACGGCCGCCTGCTCGGCGTCGTCCAGCTCAAGGACATCGTCAAGGGGGGCATCCGCGAGCGCTTCGCCGAGCTGCGCCGGATGGGGATCCGCACCGTCATGATCACCGGCGACAACCCGATGACCGCGGCCGCGATCGCCGCCGAAGCCGGCGTCGATGATTTCCTGGCGCAGGCCACCCCGGAAGACAAGCTGCAGCTCATTCGCGACGAGCAGGCCAAGGGCAAGCTGGTGGCGATGTGCGGCGACGGCACCAACGACGCCCCGGCGCTGGCCCAGGCCGATGTCGGCGTCGCCATGAACACCGGCACCCAGGCGGCACGCGAGGCCGGCAACATGGTGGATCTGGATTCCAACCCGACCAAGCTGATCGAGGTGGTGGAAATCGGCAAGCAGCTTCTGATGACGCGCGGCGCCTTGACCACGTTCTCGATCGCCAACGACGTGGCGAAATATTTCGCCATCATCCCGGCGATGTTCCTCGCGTTCTACCCGCAGCTCGCGGTGCTCAACGTCATGCATCTCGATAGCCCGCAAAGCGCGATCCTGTCGGCCATCATCTTCAACGCGCTGATCATCATCGCGCTGATCCCGCTGGCGCTGAAGGGCGTCGCCTACCGCGCCATCGGCGCCGGTGCGCTGCTGCGCCGCAACCTGCTGATCTACGGCCTCGGCGGCATCATCGTTCCGTTCATCGGCATCAAGGCGATCGACCTCTTGGTCGCCGCCCTCCATCTCGTCTGAGGAGACTGTCATGTTGAAAGAAATTCGCCCCGCGATCATCGTGCTCCTCGCCCTGACGCTGATCACCGGTCTCGGCTTATCCGCTGGCGATGACCGGCCTCGCCGGGATTATCTTCCCCGGCCAGGCGCAAGGCAGCCTGATCGAGAAGGACGGCAAGGTTGTCGGCTCGGCGCTGATCGGGCAGGAGTTCAAGGACGACAAGTATTTCCATGGCCGGCCGTCGGCGACGTCCGCGCCGGACCCCGCCGATTCCACCAAGACGGTGTCGGCGCCCTACAACGCCGCCAATTCCGGCGGCTCCAATCTCGGCCCGACCAGCAAGGCGCTGGCCGACCGGGTCAAGGAAGATGTCGACAAGCTCAAGGTCAGAAAATCCTTCGGTGCCCGTGCCGGCCGATCTCGTCACCACCTCGGCCTCCGGCCTCGACCCCGATATTTCGCCGGAAGCAGCGCTGTTTCAGGTACCCCGCGTGGCGAAGACGCGGAATATGCCGGAAGACCGCGTGCGGGCGCTGGTCACGGACAACACCAAGGGCCGGTTCGCCGGCTTGCTGGGCGAGCCCCGGGTCAACGTGCTGGCGCTCAACCTGGCGCTGGATGCGGTGTCAAAGTAAGCTAAGTTCGCGGCAGGCGGGGGCAACGCAGCGCGCTTCCGTTGCCGCGACAAGGGGCGGAGACTATATTGCCTCATGGCAAATCAGCGCCGCGAACCTGAACAACGGCCATCGCCGGAGGCGCTGCTCGAGGCGGCCCGGCGCGAGGACAATCCGGCCGGCCGGCTCAAGATATTCGTTGGCGCCGCGCCCGGCGTCGGCAAGACCTTCGAGATGCTGCAAAGCGCCCATGCCCGCCGCAAGGCCGGCGTCGACGTCGTGGTCGGGGTGGTCGAGACCCACGGGCGGGCGGAGACCGAGGCGCTGCTGGAAGGGCTCGAAGTCGTGCCGCGGCGCAAGCTCGACTACAAGGACCAGATCCTCGAAGAGATGGACCTCGACGCGCTGATTGCGCGCCGCCCGAAAATCGCGCTGGTCGACGAACTCGCCCACACCAATGCGCCGGGCTCCAGACATCCCAAGCGCTACCTCGATGTCGAGGAATTGCTGAGCCACGGCATCGACGTCTATACAGCGGTCAATATCCAGCATATCGAAAGCCTCAACGACGTGGTGGCGCAGATCACCCATGTGCGGGTGCGCGAGACCGTGCCGGATTCGGTGTTCGACCGCGCCGATGCCATCGAACTGGTCGACCTCACGCCGGACGACCTGATCCAGCGCCTCAAGGAAGGCAAGGTCTACGTTCCCCGGCAGGCCGAACGCGCGCTCGAACATTATTTTTCGTCCGGCAACCTCACCGCGCTGCGCGAACTGGCGCTGCGGCGCACCGCAGAGCGGGTCGACGAACAACTCCTCACGCATATGCAGGCCAACGCCATCGCCGGTCCGTGGGCGGCGGGCGAGCGCATCCTGGTCTGCGTCAGCGAGGATCCGCGCGCCGCCGGCCTCGTGCGCTATACAAGGCGGCTGGCGGATCGGTTGCACGCGCCGTGGACCGCGCTCTCGATCGAGACCCGGCGCAGCCTGCAGCTTTCCGATGAGGAGCGCGACCGGCTGGCCGATACGTTGCGCCTCGCCGAGGCGCTCGGCGGCGAGGCGCTGACCATTCCCGGCGTTGGACGCCGCATTGCCGATGATGTCATCGGCTTTGCCCACGCCAACAACGTGACGCAGATCATCATCGGCAAGTCGACCCGCTCCTGGGGCTTCGAGCTGATGCGCGGCTCGGTGGTGCACGACCTGGTGCGGCGCTCGGGCAATATCAGCGTCAACGTCATTGCCGGCGAGGAACTTGCCGCCGAAGCGCTGCCGAAACGCACCGTGCGCACGGCGGAGCGGTCGGAGCCGTTCGATCCGAAACCGTATCTGATGGCGCTGCTGGTGGCGGCGGTGGGCCTCGGTGCCGCCGAACTGATCCGGCCGATATTCGGGATCGAGAATGTCGACCTGGTGTTTCTGACCGCCGTGGTGAGCGTTGCAGTCCGCTATGGCCTGTGGCCGTCGCTGCTGGCCAGCGTCGCGGCGTCCTTGGCCTACAATTTCTTCTTCCTGCCGCCGGTCTACACCTTCACCATCACCGATCCGACCAATGTCGCGGCGTTCTTCTTTTTCATGCTGATCGCCGTGCTGGTCTCGAACGTCGCGGCACGGGTGCGGACCCAGGCGGTGGCGGCGATCGGCCGGGTGCGGACCACGGAATCGCTCTACGCCTTCAGCCGCAAGCTGGCGGGCACCGCGACATTGGACGACGTGTTGTGGGCCACCGCCTACCAGATCGCGCTGCTGCTCAAGGTGCGGGTGGTGCTGCTGCTGCCGGAAGACGGCGTCATCACCGTAAAGGCAGGCTATCCGCCCGAGGACGAACTGGACAAGGCGGATCTCGCCGCGGCGAACTGGGCCTGGAGCCACGATCGTCCGGCCGGACGCGGCTCCGATACCTTGCCCGGCGCCAAGCGGCTGTTCCTGCCGATGCGCACCGGGCGCGGCTCGATCGGCGTGATCGGCATCGACGACGACCGCACCGGACCGCTGCTGACGCCGGACCAGCGCCGGCTGCTTGACGCGCTGGTCGACCAGGGCGCGCTGGCGATCGAACGCGTGCTGCTGGTCGAGGACATGGACCGGGTCAAGCGCACCGTCGAGTCGGACCGGTTGCGCGCCGCGCTCCTGACCTCGATCTCGCACGACCTGAAGACGCCGCTGGCCTCGGTGCTCGGCGCCGCCTCGACCCTGCGCGAGCTGTCGGCGAAACTGTCCGACGCCGAGCGCGGCGATCTGCTTGGCACCATCGTCGACGAATCCGAACGGCTCAATCGTTTCATCGCCAACCTGCTCGACATGACCAAGCTTGAATCCGGCGCGGTGGTGCCCAACACCGCGCCGCACGACCTTGGCGAAATCGTCGGCAGCGCGTTGCGGCGCGCCGGCAAGATACTCGCGCATCACAAGATCAGCCTGGAACTCGCGGCCGATCTGCCGATGCTGGAGCTCGATGCCGTGCTGTTCGAACAGGCCGTGTTCAATCTGTTGGACAACGCCGCCAAATATGCCCCGCCGCAGACCACGATCGCGATCCAGGGCCTGCGCGACAAGGACTCGGTGGTGCTGCGGATCATGGACGAGGGCGAAGGCATTCCGGCCCATGACCTGCCCAATGTGTTCGACAAGTTCTATCGGGCGCAGAAGGGCGACCATGTCCGCGCCGGCACCGGGCTGGGGCTGGCCATTTCCCGCGGCTTCATCGAGGCGATGCATGGCTCCATCGTGGCCGGCAACCGCACCGACCGCAGTGGCGCCATCCTGACCATCCGGTTGCCGGTGCCCCCGGCAAGCGCAGCCCTGGACACCGCCGCATGAATGCCGCCGCCATCAAGGTTCTGGTCATCGATGACGAACCGCCGATCCGCAAGCTGCTGCGGATGGGGCTGAGCACGCAAGGCTACGACATCCTCGAAGCCAGCAACGGCAAAACCGCGCTCGAGCTGTTGTCGCAAGAACCGGCCCTGATCATCCTCGACCTCGGGCTGCCGGACATCCAGGGCCATGAATTGCTGCGGCTGATCCGCGCCCGCAACGACTCGGTGCCGATCGTGGTGCTGTCCAGCCGCGGCGACGAGGCCGGCAAGGTCCAGGCACTCGATCTCGGCGCCGACGACTACCTGACCAAGCCGTTCGGCATGGACGAATTGCTGGCGCGGATGCGGGCGGCGCTGCGGCATCAGTTGCAGGTCCACGGCGAGCGTCCGCTGTTCCGTACCGGCGACCTGTCGGTCGACCTGGTGCGCCGGATCGTCAAGCTCGGCGACAAGGACATAAAACTGTCGCCGAAGGAATACGAGCTGCTGCGGGTGCTGGTGCAGCATGCCGGCAAGGTGCTGACCCACCGCTTCCTGCTCAAGGAACTGTGGGACGAACTAACCGACGCCCAGTACCTGCGGGTCTATGTCCGCCAGCTGCGCCAGAAGATCGAACACGACCCGGAGCGCCCGCAATTCATCCTCACCGAAACCGGCATCGGCTACCGGCTCCGGGTTTCGGAGTAGGGCTGCACGGCGTCAAAACGAGCGGCTGCCGCAACTCTTACCTCGCCCCGCGCGCGGGGAGAGGTTAGGAATGCCACCCGCGACTTTCAGAATTCGTTAACCACACGCACAGCAGGTCGTTCTCTACACCGATTGTTAGAGGCTTGGTCCTAGCTTCGGCCGGATTGTCCGTCGAAAATATGCGTGTGCGATGAATCTGCGCTGGCCAAGCACGACCCGGGTTGCATTGGTGGCGGCTTGCCTGGTCGCGTTCGTCGCCGGTGGTCATTTCGCGGCGACCGCCGTCATCGAGAGGCAGCATTCCAAGCAGCTCAAGGAGCTGACCGACGTCGCGTTGCGGCGATCGGAGGTCGCGATCGATTTCGGCAGCAGGACGCTGGACGAGGTTGCCGCGCGCGGGCCGATGAGTTGCGACTCGGCGGCGCTGCAGGCGCTGCGGCTCCAGGTCTATCTGCGTTCCGCGGTCAAGGATATCCGCGCCGTCAACCAGGACGGTTCGGTGATCTGCTCGGCCTATTCCGAGACGCTCGAATTCGACAACGGCTGGGTCGGGCGCCCCGACATGCTGCGCACCGCCGATCCGCATCTGTTGCTGTTTCGCGTCGAGCAGATCAACGGGGTGGCGCTGGGCGTGCTGCGGGACCTCAAGGACAAATATTCGCTGGTCGCCATCCTCGCCATCGATTCCTACGCCTTCGATATCATGCCGGCCGAGTTGCGCGGCCACAGCGAGGTCCTGCTCGAACTCAGCGACGGCCTGAACGTCGGCCGCTTCGCCACCCGGACCAAAACCGTATTCGCCAACGCCGCCGAATTTGCCAAGGCCTCGACCCGCTATCCGATCCGCGCCACCATCCGGATCGAATCCGCCGCGCTGCAGAGCTGGAACAGCGAAGCCTACTGGCCGACCGTGCTGCTGGCCGGCGGTCTCGGTCTGGCGTTCGGCTTTCTGTTGACGCGCGCGACGAGGCCGGACGGCCTGATCGCCGACCTCGACCGCGGGCTCGCCGCGCACGAGTTCAAGCCGTTCTTTCAACCGACCTTCGATCTGCGCACCGGGGCCGTCCTGGGCTGCGAGGTGCTGGCGCGCTGGGTGCGCGCCGACGGCACGGTGATTCCGCCGACCAGTTTCATCCCGCTGGCCGAATCGACCGGACGGATCGAGCCGATGACCTGGCAGATCCTGGCCACGGCGCTCAGCGAGCTGTATCCGCGGCTTCGCTACAACAAGCACTTCAAGCTGTCCCTGAACGTGGTTCCCCGCCACCTGCTCAGCGACGGCTTCATCGGCACGCTTCGGCATGTCGTCGCGGAAGCCAAGGTCTCGCCGCGCCAGATTGTGCTCGAGGTGACCGAGCGCGACGAATTCGCCGACCTGGCAAGGGCCGCTTCTGTGGTGAACGAATTGCGCGAATACGGCTTCCGGGTGGCCATCGACGACGTCGGCGTCGGGCACAGCGGGCTTTCCCTGATCAAGGGACTGGGCGCCGACACCATCAAGATCGACAAGATATTCGTCGATACCATTACGCGCGACAGCTCGGCCGTCATGATCGTGGAGATGCTGGTGCGGCTGGCGCGCGAGCTGAAGATGACGGTGGTCGCCGAGGGGATCGAAACGCCCGAGCAGCTCGCCGCGCTACTCGCCTGCGGCGTCGAGGAGGGACAGGGCTACATCGTCTCGCCGCCGCTGCCGTTCGACAAGTTCGATCAGCTCGTCGAACATCTTGCGATCGTCCACGCCGCCGCCGCCGAGCGCGGCCACATGCGCGTCGTGGCCTGAGCCTGATCGCGACGTCGTCCCGGCTCAGGGCCGGGACGACGTGTTGAGAGACATCGACCGACACAAGTCTACTTCATCATCTGGCCGCGAAGCTCGCCGCCGGGGTTGGCCGCGGTGTGGAGATTGGCGTACCACTTGCCGGCGAGCAGGTCGGCGGCCTGGCTTTCCGTCAGCGTCGCGGTGCCCTGGATCGGGCTCTGCACCGTTTTGAACGGCAGTGCGATGCCGGCATTTGCGCCGGCCGGGGACGGCCCGTGGAAATGCGCGCCGACCACCGGTCCGCTCATCCCCGAAAACGTGATGGTATAGGTCAGCGTCCGGGTCTGCGTATCCAGCGTCGCGGTGACGGTGCCGGTCGCGGTTGAGTTGTTCGGAGGGACTTCGCTGGAGCCCTTCAGGTCGGCCTTCACGGTGATCGTTTCGGCGCGGGCGGCGGGCGCGATAGCGACCGAACCGGCGAGCGCCAGCGTCACGGCCGCAACATACGCGGCGGTTCTGAGTCTCATGGGATTTTCCCTTCTAACGAGAAATTGACGTATAATATTACCGTCAACGGAAAAAATATTCCAGCAACGTGGGAAGCGCCGCACGGATAGTACACAGGGGCAGATTGTCACGGGTGTCGCCTGAAGCATGATCCCGAAAGCCTGCCCGCGGGACTTGCGCTTATCGCTTCAGCTCTGGCGGAAGCCCATCCGGAACGCGCCCCAGTGGCGGCCGCGAATGCGGATTGGTGAGGACAGGTCCTTCATCAGGACGAACTTGCCGCCGCCCATGTCCCGCCGGTAGGTCTGCAGCAGGAACGGCTTGGTATTGGCGGCCACCTTGTGAACCGCGCGGTCGTTGAACAGCCGCCGGTTGCGGCAATTGGCATTGTTCCAGACCGCATCCTTGCCCTGCGGCAGGCGGTAGTTCGGATTGTGGGTCGGAAGATATCCGCCCTTGGCCCAGGCCACGCAAAACACAATTCGCGGGTCAGCTTTCTGGATCGGATCCTGGATCGGCGGCAGGATCTGGTCGGTGAGCAGGACGTAGTCGGTGAGATATTGTTTGGGATCGGTGCCGGGGATCTCGCGGTAGTTCTCATCGAAAAACTTATCGAGCGCGATGTCGCCGCGCTCGACGGCGGCCTCGAACGCCGCCGAAATTTTCCCGGCGGTGTCGACGACCATGCGGATCAGCGGCGTATCGGCGGTCTCGACGCCGCTGTCGGCGATCATCTCGATCAGATTTTCGGAAAGATCGAGCAGCGCGGCAACGCGATCGTCGGCGCGTTTCAGGTCGGTCGACGACAGGTCCACCCCCTTGCCGAGTTCGCCGAGTTCGCCGATCACCATGTCGCAATGCGCAAGATTGGCGGTGGCCGCCCTGGCGATGCCATCGATCTCGTGACCGACCGAGGTGAACCCGTCATGGACGCGAACGATGGCGCCCTGAATCAGGCTGGCGCTGTCGCCGGCCTGTTTGGCGCGCCGTGACGCGTCGCCGCTTTCGCCGATCAGGTTGCCGATCTGGCTGTCGAGATCGCGCACGGTATCGCCGATCAGACGCGTCGCCTGGCGCGTCGCTTCGGCGAGGCCCTTCACTTCGCTCGCGACCACCGCAAAACCTCTTCCCATGTCGCCGGCGCGGGCGGCCTCGATGGTCGCGTTCAAAGCCAACAGGTTGGTTTGCTTGGCGATCGCTTCGATCGCGCCGGAAACTTTTGCCACCTGGGTTAGCGCCGATCCGACGGCGCCCAGGCGCTGCTCGATGCGGTCGACGGCGCTGACCAGTTCGGAAATATGCTGCACCGCGGCGTCGACGCCGGCGTGCGATTCCGTGATCTCTCCGACGGCACGCGTGGTCGCCGACTGCACCGCCTGCGACGCACTGGCGATGTCGCGGTTGGTGGCGACCATGGTTTCGGCGGCGGTCTGCAGATGGCCGAACCGGTCGGACTGGTTGGCTACCCTTCCGGCCACTTCCCGGACATTGCCTGCCACGTCGGCGAGTTCAACCCCGAGACCGCCGATCTGATTCGACAGCTGGTCGACCAGCTGTTCGCGTGCCGACGCGCCTGCCGTGTCCGACAGCGGCGGTGACGCCGCGCCGCGCAACACTGCGGGTTCTGCAATGGACATGCTTGCATGTACCCCGGGTTGAAGGTGGCTTGCCCACAATCGTACCAGTTTTTAGGCCGCAAAGGTGAAAAAGTCCTTATCCGCAGGACCCGTACAAGTACGTCCTGTTTCAATGGCGTTTGCGGCATTGCAAACCACGGCCCGCCTGGCGGACCTCGAAACGGCGCCATCCGCTACTTCGTCAGCAGTGCATAGGCGCCGTTCCAGTCGTCCGGCGGCGGATTTTTCTGGAATGCGGTGATCCGCGCCGAATACAAATTATAAAGTGATTCAAGGCTGTGGCCGTCATCGGTGATCCGGCCGCGCTCGATCGCCGCCAGCGCGCCTTCCCAGTCCCGGCTGCGGTAGCACGCCAGCATTTCAATGGTCAGGTTGCGCAACCGCTGGAAGCGGCCGGATTGCGCGGTGTCCTCGCGACCGGCGATGGCATAGATCACCTCGGGCTCCTTCTTGCCCTTCACCATGATGAAGTCGAGCTCGAGGATGGCGAAGCGGTCCTTGACCGCGAGCGCGGTGTTGGAGCCGATGATGATCGGGAAGCCGTATTCCTTCGACTGTCCTTCCAGCCGTGAGGCCAGGTTGACGCTGTCGCCCAGCACCGAATAGTCGAACCGCAGGTCGGATCCCATGTTGCCGACCACGCAGGTGCCGGTGTTGAGGCCGACGCCGACATTGATCGGGATGTAGACGTGGCCGCCATGCTCGGCCTCGGTTTCGCGCAGCTTGTTGAGGCCGTCGATGCGCTCCAGCATGTCGAGCGCGGCCTCGCAGGCGTTGATCTGGTGCGAAGCGTCGTCGAGCGGCGCATTCCAGAACGCCATGATGGCGTCACCCATGTATTTGTCGATGGTGCCCTTGCGGTCGAGGATGGCGTTGGTCAGCGGCGTGAGGAAACGGTTCATCAGCGTCGTCAGGCCTTGCGGATCGTGCTTGTAGGATTCCGAGATGGTGGTGAAGCCGCGCACGTCCGAGAACATGATGGTCATCTCGCGCTCTTCGCCGCCGAGCTTCAGCTTGTCGGGCGACTGCGCCAGTTGCTCGACCAGCGCCGGCGACAGGTATTGGCCGAACGCCGACCGGATCTGGCGGCGTTGCCGCTGTTCCCTGAAATAACTCGAGAACACGAGTGTCAGGTAGATCGCGAGACTCGCCATCAAGGGGTAGGTGAAATCGACCAGGATCCGTTCGTACGCATAGAGGAACCAGGCCGTTCCGGTCACGGTCGCGACAATCAGCGTGCCGAAGGCGAACAACGGCAGCGCGCCGAACAGCGGCGCGACCCAAATGATGGCGATGCCAAGCACGATGGTCGCCAGCAGTTCGGCGCCGACGGCCCAGTTCGGGTGCGACAGCAGCTTGCCGGTGAGCGCACTCTCCAGCACCTGGGCGTGGATTTCCACGCCCGGCATGGCGCGATCGATCGGCGTGGTCTTGACGTCGTTGAGGCCTGTCGCCGACGAGCCGATGATCATCAGCCGCTGCGCAATCTCGTCCTGCGACACCAGCCCGTCGAGCACGTCGGCCGCCGACACGTAGATCTTCGGATCCTGGTGGGCGAAATGAACCCACAGCTGGCCATTGCGGTCGGTGGGAACCTCGAATCCCTTGACCCCGACCGATTTGACGCCGGCTGCATCGGATTTGACGAAGATGGTGTCGGTGCCGGTGGCGACGCGCAGCATCTCGAAGCTGAGCCCGGGCATGGTGTTGCCCTGCGCCAGCATGATCATCGGGATTCGCCGGATGATGCCATCGCGCTCGGGGTTGATCGAAACCAGTCCGCGTCCGCCGGCGGCGTCTTCCAGAACCGGGATGTTGCGCAGCAGGCCCGGAAAGTCGAGGAGAAAGGGTTGCGGCTCGCCGCCCAGCATGGCGAGACCGGTCAGCGGCAATTCGGTATCGGGTTTCGGCGTGGCACGGGGAACGCCGGATTCCGCCAGCACCACGCGGGAGCGCCGCATCGCATCGGCAAATACCCGATCGTTGCTTGGCAGCGACCGCAGCTTGTCCCTTGTGGCGTCGTCGAGACCCTGGAAGGTATCGGCGGCAACGCCGGGCGTCAGCCGGTCGGGCTCGGAAAACACGATGTCAAAGGCGATGACGGCGGCGTTCAGCCGGGTCAGCTCGCGGATCAGCGCCGCGATGCGCGTTCGTGGCCATGGCCATTGGCCGTATTTGGCGAGGCTCTTTTCGTCGATGTCGATGATGCGGACCGGCCTCGCGGTCTTTATCCGCGGATCGAAGCGTTGCAGGGTGTCGAAGGTGCGGAGCCGGACTTCCTCGACCGGCGGAGGGTCGGCGATGCGCAAGGCGGCGAGGCCCAACAGCAGCAGCACGCACAGCGCCCTGGCGTAGCCGAATCGGCGCCCAAGCCGCCTCACCCGTCTCCACAGCTGCCTCATGTCGGTTCGGATTCCTGCTCGTCACTTCTCGCGGAAGGCGCGCATCAGTTGATCATGCAGCGGCTTGATCAGGTAGGACAGCATGGTGCGGTCGCCGGTCTGCACGAACGCCTCGACCGGCATGCCGGGGATCAGCTTGACGTCGCCGAGCCGGGCGACTTCCTCCGCCGGCATCGAAACCCGGATGGTATAATAGCTCTGGCCGGTGCGCTGGTCGGTGGTGGTGTCGGGCGAGACCCGGCTGACGACGCCGTTCAGTTCCGGCGTGGTGCGCTGGTTGAAGGCCGACAGCCGCAGCAGGGTCTTCTGCCCGATCTGCAACTGGTCGATGTCCTGCGGCTGCACTTTGGCTTCCACCGACAGGTTGTCGGTCTGCGGCACGATCATCATGATGGCGTCACCGGCCTGGATAACGCCGCCGACGGTATGCACCGTCGACTGCAGCACCATGCCGTCCTGCGGGGCGCGGATGTCGACCCGCCGCAACTGGTCTTCGGCGGTCACCTTGCGTTCGACGAACTCGCCGATCTTGTCGTTGGTTTCGCGCAGATCCTTGGAGACATCGCTGACCAGGTCCTTGTCGACCTGGATGATCTGCAATTCGGTCTCGGTGATCTTGCCCTTGGCCTGGGCGCGCGAGGCGATGAACTGCGCCCGTTCGCCGTTCAGCCGCGCGGCGTCGCGTTCCAGCGTGGTCAGGCGCGACATCTGCACCAGGTGCTGATTATACAATTGGCGCACGCCCACCAGTTCCTCGTTGACGAGCTCGATCTCGCGGGCCTTGGCCGTCTCCTGGGCGGTGAGGCCGGCGATCTCTTCATTGAGCTGCGAGATCCGCTCGCGCAGCTGCGACTTCTGACCGGTCCGTCCGGTGGAGCGGACATCGAACAGTTTCGACTCAGAGGCCATCACCGCCTTGACGTCGGGATCGTCGGCATTATCGAGCAGCATGGGCGGGAAGGTGAGCTTGCTCAACCCTTGCTGTTCGGCCTGCAGCCGCGCCGCGCGCGCCCAAAGGCCGTTGAGGTTCTTGGTGACGATGGCGAGGCTCGCCTTGGTGACGGTGTCGTCGAGGCGCACCACGACATCGCCGGCCTTGACCACGTCGCCGTCGCGCACCCGCACCTCGCCGACCACACCGCCGGTCGGGTGCTGCACCTTCTTGACGTTGGAATCGACCACGACGGAGCCGGGCGCGATCAGGGCGCCGGAGATCTGGGCGGTCGAGGCCCATCCGCCAAGGCCGCCCGCCAGCACCAGCGCTACCGAAAGCCCGATCATCAGGTGCAGGCGGATCGAGCGTCGTGAACGGTTCTCAGGCAGGTCGGTTGTCATTTCTTCACCCCGCCGTCGGACACGATCTTGATCGGGGGCGATGGCGGCGGGCTGACCCGCTGCAGCACCTGGCCGAGCACCGCCTCCTTGGGACCGAACGCCTGCATGCGCCCGTCGTTCAGCACCAGCAGCATGTCGACGCCTTCGATGCCGATCGGCCGGTGCGCCACCACGATCACGATGGCGCCGCGCTCGCGCGCCGCACGCACCGCCCGCGTCAGCGCTTCATCGCCCTCGGTGTCGAGATTTCGAATTCGGCTCGTCGAGCACGATCAGGAACGGTTCGCCGTACAGCGCCCGGGCCAATCCGATCCGCTGGGCCTGGCCGGCCGACAGCACATGGCCCTGCTCGCCGATCTGGGTGTCGTAGCCGTCTCTCATCTTCACGATCATGCCGTGAACGCCGGCGTCGGTGGCGGCCGCGATAATGTCGTCCGAACTCGCCTCGGGGTCGAAGCGGGCGATGTTCTGCGCGATCGAGCCGGCGAACAGTTCGACGTCCTGCGGCAGGTAGCCGATATGGCGGCCGAGCACGTCGCTCGACCACTGGTCGAGTGCGGCGGCATCGAGCCGGACTTTGCCGCGCGCCGGCTGCCAGACCCCGACCAGCGAGCGCAGCAGCGAGGATTTGCCGGATCCGCTCGGGCCGATGATGCCGAGGCCGCTGCCGGCCTCGAGCGCGAAAGTCACGTCCTGGACCACGATCTTCTGGTCGCCCGGCGGGACGACGCTCACGCCCTCGACCGACAGGCGCTTGCACGGATCCTGCAACAGCGTCGGTGTCGATTGCGCCGGCAGCGATCCCAACAGCTTGTTGAGGCGGTGCCAGCTCTGGCGCGCGGCGACGAAACCCTTCCAGTTGGCGATGGCGAGATCCACCGGCGCCAGCGCCCGCGCGCTGAGGATCGATCCGGCAATGATGATGCCGGCGGTGGCTTCCTGATGGATCACCAGATAGGCGCCGACCCCGAGCACCGCCGACTGCAGCGTCATGCGCATCACCTTGGCGGTGGCGCCGAGTCCGCCGGCGACGTCGCTGGTGCGCTGGTTGCCCGCCAGGTAATTCTGGTTGGTCGCCATCCAGCGTTTGGCCAGCCGGCCGGACATGCCCATCGCCACCAGCACTTCGGCGTTGCGCCGGCTGGCGACGGCGAGATCGTTGCGCCGCGCCGCCAGCACCAGCGCCTCGCGCGACGGCTGGCGGGTCAATATCTCGGTGAGGATGGTGAGCGCGACCAGAAAGATCGCGCCGACCAGGGCGGTCAGGCCGAGCATGACGTGGAACGCAAAGCAGATCGCCAGATACAGCGGCAGCCACGGCAGGTCGAACAGCGCGCTCGGCCCGACGCCGGACAGGAACGACCTGACATTGTCGAGGTCGCGCAGCGGCTGCAGGCCCTCGCCGCGGCTGCCGGCGACCAGCGGCAGCCGAACCACGGTCTCGAATACCCGCGCCGAGAGCGCCTCGTCGAGCGCGGAGCCGATCCGCACCAGGATGCGTCCCCGGATCAGGTCGAGCACGCCCTGGGCGATGTAGAGGCCGCCGGCGAGAATGATCAGGCCGACCAGCGTCGGCACGCTGCGGCTCGGCAGCACCCGGTCATAGACCTCCAGCATGAAGAACGAGCCGGTCAGGTATAACAGGTTGATCATGAAGCTCATGGCGCCGACGCCGAGGAAGGCGCCGCGGCAGGCCCGCAGCGCCTCGCCGAGTTCGGAGTTGGCCGGGAGATTGGGTAAGCTTCGCGGGCCGCGCTGCATGGTCAAATCCTGGGGCGGGCGCGATCCGGGCTTTGCGGCGGCGCGACCCTGTTGTGAAACTCTCTAGGACAATATGCCATCGGCGAAGTGATTTGGGCAGTTATGGAATCCGGCACAGTTAACGGGGCGGCGACTGATCCGGCAAGCGGCCGATGGGCGGCAAAAGCGGTCGCGGCCGGCCGCGGCCGGCGCCATTCTGGGGCAGGTTTACCATCTCCGTCTATGCACCGGGCCACAATCTGTTTGCCGGTGGCGCCGGGTATTCATGTATTCATGAATAAGGTCCCGGCGGGGCCATTGGCTGGCCGGAGCTGGAGCCGAGGATGAACGATAAGGTTGTAACCCCCGCAGCCGCGCAACCTGGGCCGCGCCACGCCCCGATCCGCGCCCTGCTGCGGGCCGGCCGCAACGACGAGGCGATCGTCCAGCTCTGCGCCATTACCGTGGTGCAGCCGGACGACCTGGTGGCGAAGGAACTGCTGTTCGACGCGTTTTTCCAGAAGCGCGAATGGGCGCCGGCGCTGGTTCTCGCCGAGGAACTGGTGCGGCGCCAGCCCGAAGTCGCCCGGTTGCAGAAGGCGCTGATCGGCACGCTCTCGAACATGAAGCGCTATGACGAGACCATCGTGCAGGCTACCCGCTACCTCGAGCGCCATGGCGACGACCTGACCATGCTCGACGCGCTCAAGGTGGCGAATTTCTACACCGGGCGGGTCGACGCGGCGATCCGCTACGGGCAGCGGGCGCTCGAGCTGCGCGACACCGAGGCCTGCGCCAGGCCGCTGCCCGGCACGCTCACCCTGCCCGACGGTCCGCCTTCCGGAAACAACGTCATTTCGTTTTCGCTGTGGGGAACCGCGCCGTTCTACGGCTACGGCGCCATGATCAACCTGGTGCAGAGCCGCACCATCTATCCGGGCTGGAGCTGCCGCTTCTATGTCGACGCCACCGTGCCGCGGCCGTGTGTCGCCTTCCTGCGCGACAACGGCGCCGACGTCCGCAACATCGAGGACGAGTATCCCGGCGTCGGCCTGTTCCAGCGCTTCCTTGTCATGAGCGACAGCACGGTGGGGCGCTTCCTGGTGCGCGACTGCGACGCCCGGCTGTCGGCGGCGGAGGCCGACCTGGTGGCGCAATGGATCGACAGCGGCAAGCCGTTCCACGTGGTACGCGACCACGTCATGCACAACGAACTGATGATCGGCTGCACCTGGGCCGGACGCACCGACTGCGGCATCGACATCGTCGACCTGATGCGGCGCTATTTCCGCCTCACCAACGGACCCACCGCCCGCTACGGCCACGACCAGCGCATGCTCGGCCTGATGCTGTGGCCGCTGATCCGCGGCCACAGCCTGGTCCACGACAAGCACTACCGCCTGGCCGGCGTCGACACCGTTCCGCTGCCCGACCCGCAAAGCCATTTCGGCGCCGGGCACCAGAACATCGCCGCGGTGCTGCAGGAAGTCGAACGCCTCGGCATTCCGCGGGTGCTGTAGGGCCGTCCGGACACCTCATGGTGAGGAGGCGCGCATCTTGCGCGCCAGTCTCGAACCAGGCTGGATGCCGCGCGGCCATCGCTTCGAGACGCATCGCTGCGCGATGCTCCTCAGGCATGAGGTTTCGAGACGATGCGACGCAGCAGCTCACACCAGGTGGAAATCGCCCTGGTGCAACTGCGCCTTGGTCACGCCGGCCAGCGTGATCGAATCGTGCGCGTCGATGCTGATCACCGCGTTGCCGTGGCCATCGTCGATGGTTGCGGCGAGAATGGCCTGCTCGTTGGCGAACATCGAGGTGTTGAACTGCAGCATGTCGGTGTCGGCATGGAAATTGGTGATGGTCGCCTGCCCGACATTGGCGAAGTTGAACACGAAATTGTCGATGGCGCCGGTGCCGGTCAGCGTCTGGTTGGGCGCGGTGGCCGTGACGTTGGTGACGGGCGTCGGGTGCCGGGTCGGCGCCGGCGGGTCAACGATGTTGGCGCCGCCATGGCCGTCGCTGGTGACGGTCCAGCTTGAATCGGAATGGTTTCCGAGCAGGTTGAGCTGCGCGGTCTGGTTGGTCGTCGTATCGGTCACGGTCAGCGTCGTCGTGGTACCGTTGAAGCTGCCGTCGCCGGTCGTGGCTGTAACGGTGTGATGGGCGGCATCGAATCCGGCCAGGTCCAGCACCTGGCCGCTTCCGGTGATCCCGGCAATGGTGCCGGTGAAGGCGGTCGGCTGATCGAGAGCCAGCGTGCCGGTTGAAGCCGAGAACGTAACGTCGCCCGCGTACGAACTGGCTCCCGACGCCGCGGCGTCGATTTCCGCGGTCGCGCCGGCCTCGATGGTGATCGGGGTGTTGCCGCCGAGAATGACGAAGGTGCCGCCGTTGACATCGATGGTGCCGTTATGCGGGGTCGGATCGGCGGCCGGATTGAATGCCAGGAATTCGACATTGGTCACGGCCAGCGAGCCGGTATGGGCGGGATCGTGGCCGTTGCTGGTGATGGTGGTGATATTCGGCCCGTCCACGATCTGCGTCGAGATCGTGTAGTCGGATCGATCGCCGGCGAAGATGGCGATGTTCCAGGCGCCGTTGCTTCCGCCGTGGAAGGTATCGGTCGGTCCGGGGCCGCTCGCGACGTTCTGGCCGACGAAGTAATATTCGTTGTCGACGCCGTTCTCGCCGGTGAACGTGTCGTTGTAGTGGGTCCCGGCGACATATTTGTCCTAGCCGTCGCTGAGGGTTGAATTGTTGATCGTGAGTCCCGCCGTGCGCAGGTCGAAGATCTTGAAATCGTATTGCGAGGTCTGGTCGGGTGCGCCATTGACCAGCCGGTCGTAGGCTATCTCGATCCGGCCGTCGCCCATGCACCACCATGTTGTTGAACGCCTGCGTCGTCGGATCGGTGAATTCCGCGAGCAGGGTGACTGATCGTGCCGCTGGCGGTGGTTACGCCATATTCGAGAATATGTGTTCCGCTGTCGTCGCCATAGACGACGACGATGTCATCCTGCGAGGAGTTGTTCGGATCGGTGAATTCGCCGATCCTGATGTTCTGCGGATCGTTGTCCGCGATCTGGAATGTGCTGCCGGGCGATCACGCTGCCGGTGGTGGAATTCAACAGGGCGACTTCGACCTGATCATGGGTGCCGTTGCTGTCGACGACTGTCTCGTTCCAGGCCACCGCAAGTCACGCCGTTGTTCGCCGAGAGCTGGGTGAACTGGATCGCCTGGACGCTCTGCCCGGGATAGGGGCTGAGCGACGGGATTGTCTGCCAGACGATGTGGTTGGTGGCGCCGGACGCATAGGCGGTCAGGTCCGGCTGGATGGTGAAGCTGAGGCTGGTCGTGACGGCCGCGGTGCCGGCGCCGTTGAGCTTGTAGCCCTGGAAATGGATGAAATCCTCGTTAGCGGCAGAATCGTGCTCGGCCACCGCTAGGACATACGATGATGTCGATCCGCCTGACGGACCGGACGAACCAGGCGGAAGCTCCGAAGCATCCACGCCCGTCACTGACGCGTCGCCGCCTTCTGTGATCGCGGGCGAGAAGATCGACAGGGTTTGCGAAGCTGCCGTCGGCGTTGATCGGCCTGATGTCGATCTCGAGATGGTAGCTGCTGGTGCCGCTGTCGTATTGGTCCCAGGCTACGACATAGCTCGTGGCATGGGCCGCCGCTCCGAAGTGTTGTTCCTGAAGCTTTCCTGCAGATTGTAGATCGTCTGTCCGGTCGTCAACGCGGCGCCGATTTGCGCGGGTGCGCTCGCCGTCAGGCCGCCGTCCCCGTTATGATCGCTGGTGACGGTGATTTGCCACAGGGCGTTACCCCCGCTGCCGTCCGGATTGGCCTGGCCCTTGTAGATGAAGATGCCTTCGGGCGAGAGTTGTTCCCCGAGGAGTTCACGTTGTTCGGCACCACCATGTTGTACCGGGCGGGAACATCGACGGTGGAGGTGCCGAGCGCCAGCTGGCCGTTTTGCTTTGCCAGGAAGAACGGATCCAGCCCCGTGACGTTTCGCGTGGTCGTGTAGCTGGCATCCGTGGTCACGTAGTGAGAGGTCTCGGCATAGGCCAGCACCACGGTCTGCGACAGCGCGTTGAACGACTGGCTGATGCCGAACAGATGCTCATCCTGCACCACCGCCGGATAACGCAGCTCGCCCCAGGCGTAGTTGGTCGACGCGACGCCGCCGTTGTGGCCGACCAGGGTAACATTGACGGTCTGCGTCACCGTGTCGGCCGGATTGTTGTCGTTGGTTATCGTGACATCATAGAGTTGATGAACGGTCTGGCCTTCCGCCAGATACTGCAGATCGCTGTTGTCGACCTGGAATTCCCACTGGGTCTGACCGCTACCGTCGCTCTGCTGGGTGACGCCATTGTTGCCGCCAGCGAGGAAGAAGTTGCCTACATAACCGAAGCCGCCATTTTCCGGCGTGAAGCTGGCGCGATGCGTATCCGCGGAATTGCTGTCCTGGAAATCGATATTGCCGAGATCGGTCTGCACCGCCGGTCCACCCGCGCTGGTGAACGCGACGTCGTCAAGTTCGTAGCTGCCGGTGCCCTGCTGGAAGGTGAATTGCAGCGCCGCGCCGCCCGGCGCCGACGGCAAATTGTCGACGCGATACTCGGTGAACCCGCCGCCCGTCCCGACAGCCGCGAAATTGGTATTGGAGATCGGGGTGCCGTCCCAGCTCACGGTGATGCCGCTCGGCAGCGGACCGTTTGGCACGCCGCCCTTGAGCCAGAAGTCCAGCGTATTGCTGACCCCGGAGCCGACCCCCTGGCTCAGCACGACGTCCGATCCGGACGAATCGATGTGGGCACCGGAAGAGCCGGTGTGCGCATAGGCAGTACCGACCGAGACAATGGAACTGCCGCTTGCAGTGACCGACCAGCCGACAAAACTGCCCTTCTCGAAGCCGCCATTGAGTTCGAAATGATCGCCGTCTTCCGAGATCAGTCCGGCATTATTGACCGAGGTCAGGGTGGTGACGCCCGGGCCGCCGTTGCCGTTACCGCCGCCGCCGTCGCCGTTGCCACCGCCACCGATGATATCCGATTGCGGAATCTGGCTGGCGTCGGCGACGCCCAGCAGGGTCAGAACATCGCCGCTGCCGAAGTCGACAATGGTGTTGCCGTGGCCGTCGGGCGAGATCGTCGGATTCGCATTGCTGAACCCATTGATCTCGAGCTTGTCATGCTCACTGGCATCGAAACTGCCGCTGTTGCCCTGATCGAAGTCAGTGATCGTGACCGCGCCGTATCCCTTCATATACACGAACGTATCGCTGCCGGCGCCGCCGGTCACGGTGTCGTGGCTGCCGCTGGGCGCGCCGCCGGGATCCAGCACGTCATTGCCGGCGCCGCCGTTGAGCGTGTCGGCCAGGCCCGCCGAGCCGAAGGTGTCGGGTCCGGAGCCGCCGTTGAAAATGTAGGAGAAGCTCCCGGTCAGGGCGTTCAGGGCGCCATCGTTGCCGAGAGCGGCGTCCTGAACATCGGTCATCCAGGTCGCGGCGTCGACCGCCAGGCCGGTGAAGTCCGCAAGCGCCACCGGCGAGGTGTCGGTGGTGAATTCATGGAACGCGGTGAGGATGCCGCCGGTAACGCTGCCATCGATTCCATAGGTGAAGTGGCTGCCGTCAAGGACGAACTGGAGATGGTCGGCCCCATCGACGATGGTAAAGCTGTCCGAACCGCCGCCGGGCTGGATGGCGCCGCTTCCCATCTCCACCAGGGCGTTATGATTCTGGAAATCCAGGCCGTCGGGCGTCACGACGGTAATCGTCACCACCGGCGTCAGCTCGACGTCGGTACCGCCGTGGCCGTCGCTGACCAGCGTGAAGGCGCCCGGAGCGTAGCCCGCGCCAAGCGCGATGGAATCGCCGGGTTGCGCCCCATAAACAAGGTTCAGCCCGGTGTCGTCGCCGGTGAAGCTGATGGCGTCCGAGGCGATGCCGACCAGATCGATCACATCTCCGGCGGCCAGGCCCGATACCGTGCCGGTGAAATGATGGACATCGCCGAGCACCAGCTTGCCGCCGGGGCTGCTGGTGAACTGCACGTCGGCGTCCGACGCTTGAGCGAAGTCCAGGGTGCCGCCGTCGATCAGCGCGCTGCCGCCGCCGCTGACCGCATCGTCGACCGTCAAGGTTCCGCCGTAGTCCGCTTCCAGGGTCCCGGTATTGTAGACGGCGTCATGGATATCGAGGGTGCCGCCGTTGGTCGCTTCCAGCAGCCCGTCGTTCGAGATCGTGTTGCCGGTGTTCAGGCTGAGCGTGGCACCTGAAACGTCGGCGTCGATGGTGCCGTCGGACTCGTTGGTCAGGATCAGATCGCCATTGCCGCTGCCGATCGTGCCCGCACCGGAAATGGTGTTGTCGATGTTGTCGAGCTCGGGAATGTAGACGAACGTCCCTGAGTCCACCGTCACGGTGGTGATGCCGTGGCTGATCAACGCGCTGCCGGCCGCCAGCGACAGGTCGCCGCCGCCGGAAAGCTGCATATAGGACGTGTCCAGCAGCAGCGTCGAAGTGCCGTCGATCAGGATACCGTAGCCGGGGCCGGTGCCGGTGTTTTCAACATAGCCGTCCTGGAAATCGAGCGTGCCGCCGCCGGTCGCTTCCAGCAGGCCGTCGTTGCTGATGGAGTGGCCGGTGTCGAACACGATGGTGCCGGTGGCGTCGATGGTGCCGGCGCTTTCGTTGGTGAGAATGAACTCGCCGTCACCGCTGCCGATGGTGCCGGCGCCGGAAATGGTGTTGTCGATGTTGTCCAGGGTGACGAAGGAGTCCACGTTCGCGGCGTCGTCTGTAATCGAACTGCCGGCAGCGATCGTCACGTCGCCGCCGCCGGTGAGCTGCAGCGTGACGGTATCCACCATCAGCGTCGAGGTGCCGTCGATCGCAATGCCATGGCCCGGACCGGTGCCGGCGTTATGGATCTCGCCATCCTGAACGTCGAGAACGCCGCCATTGGTGGCTTCGAGCAGCCCGGCATTGGTGATGGTGTTGCCGGTGTCGAGCGTGAGCGTGCTACCGCTCACATTGGCGTCGATGGTGCCGTTGATGTCGTTGGTAAGCGTGAGGGCGCCGCCGCCGAGGTTGCCGGCGCCGTCGATGGTGTTGTCGACGTTTTCCAGGGTGTCACTGCCGTTACCGTGGGTGCCGGTGATCGTATCGCCGGTCCCAACCAGCGTGACCGTACCGCCGCCCGCCAGGATGACCTGACCGTCGATATCCAATACCGCGCCTGGCCCGGAAGCAGGATCGACGGTGATCGTCCCTGCATTCTCGACGGTTCCAGTCAGGTCGAGCGTGACGTCCGGTCCCAGCGAGATATTGCCGCCATTGAACAGCCCGTCGGTAACCGTCAGCGTTGCCGGGCTCCCGTGGGTGGTCACGTCGATCTCGGTACCCGCAACGACGTAGAGATCGAGCACGCTTCCGCCGCTCTCTCCCAGGTCGTAAGAGATCGTCGAACCCGAGGCGCCGGTGGTGTCGACATAGGCGACGTCCGACGGACCCGGCACCGCATGGTGACTCCAGTTGCCTGGCGTCGTTCCAGTTGCCGTTGCCGACAGCCCCGGTCCAGCGATCCCAGGACGCGGGCACGAAGACATCGACGGTTTCCGTCACCGGCGCGCTGCTGGCGCTGCCGTTATTGACGACAACGGTGAAGGTCGGAGTCTGGTCTCGCGACGATTGGAACGTCAGGCGGTTGAGCAAACCTTCGTAGGCCGCGATCAAGGCGGTGCCGGTCAGCTGATATTGATGATCGGCGGCATCGTAAGTGATGGTGATGCCATCGGTCAGATTTGTACCGTGGCTGTCGAAGGTGAGGCCCTCGAAAGCAACAATGGTCCCGCTCGCAACGTTGCTCCAGCTTACCGTCGCATCGTCGAGGGTCGTGCCCGGATCGGTGATCGTCAGGTGCGGGAAGACAAGGTTCGGCAGGTTGTCGGGCGGAATTTGCCGCGAAAGCGCGAGGTTGCCGGCGCTGTCGACCAGGTCGGACAGCGGCGTCGCGCCGCCATCGTTGAGCTTGTAGTAGGCGGCGAGATCGGTCTCGCTGCCCGTGAGCGCGGTAAAATCGGTGGCCTGAATCTGGTCTTGCGTCAGCGCGGTGTTCCAGACGCTGACATTGGCGACGGTGCCGTTAAATCCCTGTGCGCCGAAGTTGGCGCTGTGTCTATCGGCAGCGCCTCCGACCATCATGTAGGTGGCGTCCGGATCAGACGAAATCGGATGGAAGCCCTGGGTCCACGTGTATTTGGAGATCCCGTCGACGTAGAGATCGAATTGGTCGTCGGCCCAGGTCAGCGCGATCGTGTGCGGCTCCCCGGCTGCGATCTCGACGCCGGTGTCCAGCCCGGCAACGCCGCCGGCCAGAATTTGCAGATCGAGTTTGCCGTCGGTGCCCACCTGGCCCAGCAGGCCAAAGCCGGAAGTCGAGGTGTTGCCGTTGTAGAACAGAACCTGGCTATCGCCGTCATGGGCGTGGCCGTTCCAGGTCACCTGTCCAGCCAGGGTGACGCCGTCTTGAGATTCCGCTGATGGCACCGGGCCGACGGCCAGGGTCTGGCCGTCGAAGCCGCTCAGCAGCGCGACCGTGGGCGCGGTTGTCGGCCCCAGCGTCACCGGGT
This sequence comes from uncultured Alphaproteobacteria bacterium, assembly GCA_963710235.1. Classification (GTDB taxonomy): domain Bacteria; phylum Pseudomonadota; class Alphaproteobacteria; order Rhizobiales; family Xanthobacteraceae; genus Bradyrhizobium. Next base: position 803,874 of record CAVPZI010000002.1, on the reverse strand, counting down.
TGCCACCGGCGCTGAAACTGTTGCCCGCCGTGTCGTTCAGGGTCAGGCTCGAGGTGATCGAGCCGTCCGCCAGCGACGACAGGTCGACCGTCGTGGTGGTGTTGTGATCGCCCGCCACCACCGCGCCGTCGGTGATCGTCACCGTCACGCTGTGGTTGGCGCCGTCCGTGAAGGTCAGCGTGCCGCTGTCGTCGGTATCGATCCCGGTCACCGCGAACGCCACCGCTGCCGCCCCGGCATGACCGATCGGGGTCAGCGCGCCGCCGTCCACCGTGACGGCGGGTTGCTCGTCGGTGTCCTGGTCCAGCGTCACCGCATTGCCGCTGGCGTTGAAGTTGTTGCCCGCCGTGTCGTTCAGGGTCAGGCTCGAGGTGATCGAGCCGTCCGCCAGCGACGACAGGTCGACCGTCGTGGTGGTGTTGTGATCGCCCGCCACCACCGCGCCGTCGGTGATCGTCACCGTCACGCTGTGGTTGGCGCCGTCCGTGAAGGTCAGCGTGCCGCTGTCGTCGGTATCGATCCCGGTCACCGCGAACGCCACCGCTGCCGCCCCGGCATGACCGATCGGCGTCGTCGCGCCGCCGCCGTCCACCGTGATCGTGGGCTGCTCGTCGCTGTCCTGGTCCAGTGTCACGGCATTGCCGTCGGCGCTGAAGCTGTTGCCGGCCGTGTCGGTCAGGGCGAGGTGTGAGGTGATCGAGCCGTCCGCCAGGGACGACAGGTCGACCGCCGTGGTCGTGCTGTGATCGCCCGCCACCGCCACGCCATTGGTGATGGTCACCGTCACGGTGTTATGGCTGGCGTCGGTGAAGGTCAGCGTACCACTGTCGTCGGTATCGATGCCGCCGACCGCGAACGCCACCGCGGACGCCCCGGCATGACCGATCGGCGTCGTCGCGCCGCCGCCGTCCACCGTGATCGTGGGCTGCTCGTCGCTGTCCTGGTCCAGTGTCACGGCATTGCCGTCGGCGCTGAAGCTGTTGCCGGCCGTGTCGGTCAGGGCGAGGTGTGAGGTGATCGAGCCGTCCGCCAGGGACGACAGGTCGACCGCCGTGGTCGTGTTGTGATCGCCCGCCACCGCCACGCCATTGGTGATGGTCACCGTCACGGTGTTATGGCTGGCGTCGGTGAAGGTCAGCGTACCGCTGTCGTCGGTATCGATGCCGCCGACCGCGAACGCCACCGCGGACGCCCCGGCATGGCCGATCGGCGTCGTCGCGCCGCCGCCGTCCACCGTGACCGTCGGCTGCTCGTCCTGGTCCTCGTCGACGATGACGGGCTGCGTCGTCTGCGTGATGGGATTGACAGCCGCATCCGTGACATTGGCGGTGACCGTGTAGCTGCCGTCACTCAGCCCGAGGGCGTCGCTCTGGTCCACCAAAACCCGCCAGGTGCCGTCCGCCTGGATCGTCCCGGTATAGCTGTCGACGGTCACGCCCGAACTGTTGACGAGGTCGACCGTGATCGAATGATGATAGAGCCCAATGCTGCTGTCGGACGCCGTGCCGCTGATGGTTACGCCGGCACTGGCGTTGGCGTGGTTGATGAAGCCGGTACCGTCGATCTGGTCGATCGTGACGATCGGCGCTGCTTCCACCGTGAGATTGGTGCCGCCGTGACTGTCGTCGGTGAAGAAAAAGGTGTCGTTCGCGGGCAGGCCGGAAATCGTGAACGCCGTGGCGGCGCCGTTGAGCGTCAGCGTCGCACCGTCCCAGGCGGCCGAGGTGACGCCTTCCTTGAGGTCGATGACATCACCGATTTGCAGCCCGGCAACGGTCGCGTGGAACGTCCGCGGGATCGCCGAGTTTCAGCGTGCCGGTGGCGTCAGAGAAGGTGACGGTCTGGCCGGAGGCGGCGCCCGCCTCGAAATCCAGGATGCTGCCGCTGCCGATCGTGCCCGAACCGGTGCCGGTGACATCGGTGCCGATGACCAGCTTCCCGCCGTTCGCCTCCAGCGTGCCGGTGTTATCGAGGGTGCTGGTGGCGTCGATGGTCAGGGTGCCGGCGGTCGCCTCGAGGGTTCCGGTGTTGCTGACGTGAGTGCCGGTGATGGCGCTGGTCCCGGTCGAATCGAGCGTACCCGAGACGTTGATGGTGCCGCCGTTGATGGTAACGGTGTCGAGCACCAGGGTGTCACCGCCGTCCACCGAGAGGATGCCGCCCGAGGCGGTGCTGTCGTTGAACGTGGTGCCGGTCACCGTGACATTATCCAGCGTCAGCGTGACGTTGCTCTCGACCGTCACATAGCCGTTGCTCAGGCTGGCATTGTCGATGGTGAGGTCGGTGTTGGTCGTGCCGTGGATGGTGCTGTTGCCGGTGACATCAATCAGCCCGGTGCTTGCCACGGGGCCGCCGGCAACCGTGCCATCGGCGATGCTGCCGCCGGCGATCGTGGTGCCGGACAGCTTCAGGGCCTGGCCGTCGTCAATCTGGATAGTCAGGTTATTGCTGACGGTATCGTTGGTAAGGGTGGCTAGCCCGGCTATTTCGAGCGTGCCGGCGTTGGTAATGTTGGCTGCGGTTGCGCCAGCGAGCCCGATGATGCTGGCGCCACCTTGCAACACCAGCGTGGCTCCGCTGTCCACAGCTACAACCGCGCCGCTCGCGGTGGCGGAGAACGTCGTGCCGCTCGCCGTGACATTATCCAGCGTCAGGGTAGCGTTCGTCTCGACAGTCACATGACTCGCGCTAAGGCTGGCGTTGTCGAGCGTGCTGTCGGGGTTGGTGGTTCCCGCGATCGTGCTGTCGGCTGTGACGTCGATGGTGCCGTTGCCGGTGATGGTGCCGCCGCTGATGGTGGCGCCGTTGAGCTTCAGCGTGCCGTCGACCTGCAGCGTGCCGGTGTTGGTGACGCTGTCGGTGGTGATGGTGGTGGTGCCGGTGACGTCGATGGTGCCGGCGTTGGTGATGGTGCTGCCGGAGACGCCGGTGATCGAAGTCGGTGCCGGCCAGGGTCAGGGTGTCCGCTGTCCACCGACAGGATGCTGCCGCTGACGGTCTCGGAAATGCCGGTGCCGGTCACCGTGACGCCGTTGAGCGACAGCTTGGCGTTGTCGACCTTGACCTGGCCGCCGCCGAGGTGGGCGCCGCCGTTGATGGTGCTGTGCCGGTCACCTCGATGGTGCCGTTGTCGGTGATGGTGCCGCCGCTGATGGTGGCGCCGCTGAGCTTCAGCGTATCGTCGACCTGCAGCGTGCCGGTGTTGGTGACGCTGTCGGTGGTGAATGGTGGTGGTGCCGGTGACGTCGATGGTGCCGGCATTGGTGATGGAGCTGCCGGAGACGCCGGTGATCGAGTCGGTGCCGGCCAGGGTCAGGATGCCGCTGTCCACCGACAGGATGCTGCCGCTGACGGTCTCGGAGATGCTGGTGCCGGTCACCGTGACGCCGTTGAGCGACAGCTTGGCGTTGTCGATCTTGACCTGGCCGCCGCCGAGGTTGGCGCCGCCGTTGATGGTGCTGGTGCCGGTCACCTCGATGGTGCCGTTGTCGGTGATGGTGCCGCCGCTGATGGTGGCGCCGTTGAGCTTCAGCGTGCCGTCGACCTGCAGCGTGCCGGTGTTGGTGACGCTGTCGGTGGTGATGGTGGTGGTGCCGGTAACGTCGATGGTGCCGGCATTGGTGATGGTGCTGCCGGAGACGCCGGTGATCGAGTCGGTGCCGGCCAGGGTCAGGGTGCCGCTGTCCACCGACAGGATGCTGCCGCTGGACGGTCTCGGAGATGCCGGTGCCGGTCACCGTGACGCCGTTGAGCGACAGCTTGGCGTTGTCGACCTTGACCTGGCCGGTGCCGCCGAGGTGGGCGCTGCCGTTGATGGTGCTGTCGCCGGTGACGTCGATGGTGCCGTTGTCGGTGATGGTGCCGCCGCTGACGGTGGCGCCGTCAGCTTCAGCGTGCCGTCGACCTGCAAGCGTGCCGGTGTTGGTGACGCTGTCGGTGGTGATGGTGGTGGTGCCGGTGACGTCGATGGTGCCGGCGTTGTTGATCGGCTGCCGGAAACGCCGGTGATGGTGTCGGTGCCCGCCAGCGTCAGGGTGTTGCCGCCGTCCACCGACAGGATGCTGCCGCTGGTGCGGTCTCGGTGATGCTGGTGCCGGTGACCGTGACGCCGTCGAGCGTCAGCTTGGCGCCCTCGACCGTCGACCTTGCCGGTGCCGCCGCCGCCGAGGTTGGCGCTGCCGTTGATGGTGCTGTCGCCGGTAACGTCGATGGTGCCGTTGTCGCTGATGGTGCCGCCGCTGATGGTCGCCTGATAGAGCTTCAGCACCGCCGAAGCGTCGATCTGCGATCAGGTTGCCGTTGGTTACCGCGATGCCACCCTTGAGCAGGGCACCCAGGGCGGTCTTGATCTCGAGGATGCCCGCATTCCCGATCGCCAGCGTCCCGCCGTCGATGCTGGTGCCGCCTTGAAGGATCAGCGAAGCGGCGAGTGCCACCAGATCGACATTGATGGTGCCGCTGCCGGTGACGGTGACGCCATCGAGGATCGCGCCGGCGCTGGTCTCGACCTGGACCACGCCCGAATTGGCCAGGGCGCCGCCGACTGATTTTCGCGCCGCCGTTCAGATCGAGCGTCGATCCGCTGGCCACTGTCACCTTGCCGCTGGCGGTGTTGGTCACCGTGGCGGAGGTCAGCGCCAGCGTGCTGTCGTTGATCGCCTGCAGCGTGCCGGAGTTGCCGACCGTGCTGTTGCCGTCGATGGTCAGGACACCGCTGGTCGATTCCAGCGTGCCGGAATTGGTGATGCCGACGCCGTGCAGGGCGCTGGTACCGGTACCAACCAGCGTGCCGCTGTTGTGCAGGGTGCCGCCGGTGATGCTGGAATCCTGGACATCGAGCTCGGAGGTCGCGTCGGTCAGGAAATCGCCGTTCAGCGCGTTGATGAAATTGCTGACCACGGTGTCGTTCAGAACCAGCGTGCCGCCGACGGTCGCCTCGACCAGGCCGCTGTTGGCCAGCGTGGTCGGATCCAGCGTCAGACTGTGGCTGACATTGGCGTCGATGGTGCCGGCGTTGACCAGCAGCATCCCGCCGGCGCCGATCTCGCCGGCGCCGGAAATGGTGTTGTTCTTGTTGGTGAGTTGCTGGCCGCTGGTGGTGGCCGCGATCACGTTGTGGGTGTCGTTCGACAGCGTGACCTGGCCGGAGCCGGTCAGCGCGGCGAAACCCTGGTCGATGTAGAGGGTCGTGGTATCGCCGGTCGAATTCAGTTCGATGGTGCCGGTGTTGCTGATGTCGACCGGGCTCATCAGCGTCAGCGAGCTGTTGTCGGCGACGATCAGGGTCCCGGCGTTGACGATGCTGGGGGGCGTGCCCGGCGCGACCGGCCCGTTGGCGGTATCGATGGTGTTGCTGGTCCCGCTCACCGTCTCGATGACGCCGCCGACCGCGGTGGACACCGTGCCGTGCAGGATGGTGCCGTTATTCAGTTCGATCGTCGTCCCGGCGCCGGCCGACACCACGCCGGTATCGGTGTTGGTCACCGTGGCGCTGTTCAGGACGATTTCGCCGCCACCGGTCGTTTTCAGCGTGCCGGCATTGGCGACGCCGACATCGATGTTCAGAACACCGCCGGTGACGTTGATGGTGCCCGAACCCGCGTTGGTGATCGAACTCGTATCCTTGAAATCGCCGCCGCCGGCCAGGGTGATCGTGCCGGCGTTTTGCAGCACGCTGGTATTCTGGATTTCGAACTTGCCGCCGACATTGATGGTCCCGGTCGCGGCGTTTTCCAGGATGGAATCGGCGCTCAGCGTCACCGCGTCGCCGATCGTCAGCGAACTCTGGTTGATCACCTCCGGCGGGGTAGTGCCGAAGTCGTTCATGGTGAGCGAGTGGGCGAAGGCCGGCTGGTCGATCGTGACCGGATACGACGGCGTCAGGCCGCGCAACTGGTCGGTGATGACGATGGCATCGTCGGTGGCGGTGGGAACGGTGCCGGTTTCCCAATTATTGGCGTGGCTCCACAAGCCACCGGCCGTGCCGCCAGGCGTCGTGGTGGCGATCCAGACCACCGCGGGCTCGTCGGTGCCGGTAATGGTGACCTTGAGCGTCTGCGACGAGGTGGCACCGTGGGAGTCCAGCAGCGTCACCGTATAGGTGAGCGTGAGGGTATTTCCCTTGCCGACGAAGTCCGCGAGATAGACCGGCAGGTTGGCCAGGTTCCAGTCGATGATGCCGTTGCCGGTGCCGGTGCTGTCGGTCGCGACCACGGCGGAGAGCGCGTTCTGGAAGATCTGCAGCGGCGCCGGCGGCACCGTGGTGCCGTTGAGCACCGCGCTGGTCAGGTGCGTCGAAACCGTGTGGGTGTCGCTGAGGTCGACGTCGGTAAACGACATCGTTCCCGAGGTCGGATCGTGCGACGTCAGGAATCCGCCGGGCGTGCTGGTGCCGGCGGCAAAGGCGATGGTTTCCGGCGCGCCGCCGGGGAGGGGAATGCCGCTGGTCGCCTGCGGAATGCCCGGTGTGTCGTTGGAGCCGGTCAGCGTGACCGTGAACGTGATCGTCTCCGGCGGAAGGTTGCCGTGGGTGACGCTCGCCGTGTAGGTCAGGACCAGCGTCTCGCCTTCGGCCAGGAAATCGAGGCCGCTGTCGGCGATATTGTAGGTCCAGGTGGCGGAGCCGTGATTGCTGTTGCCGGGGTCCTGGCTGATCGACATCGCGGCTTCCGCCGCGGTGATGGCGGCCGCTTCCGTGGCCGTCAGGGAGCCCTTGAGGTCGTGGCCCCCGCCGTCGGTGTAGGTAAAGGACGTAAACTGCGTGCTGACGACCGGGCGATCCTCGGAGGCCGCATCGACGAAGGTGATCGTCCCGGAGACGGTGTCCGGGGTCGCGCTGTGGATGAGGCCTGCCTGTTCATGGACGACGCCATTGCCGCTCGAGTGGACCAGCAGCGTCGTGTCGGCAAAGTCTGTGGCGCTTACCCGTGCCGGTGGCGCTCGAGCCGCCGGGATTTGAACCGGTCGGCGTCGACGAGAGGGTGTAGGTGGTCGATCGTCGTCCCGTTCGGGCCGATCGTGACCGACTGCGGGGTGATGGTGTTGGTCTGGTTGTCGTGGACGAACATCTTCGGGGTGGCGTCGGGCGGCGGCGGCGCGTTGAAGGCCGCCAGAAACGCGTCGGCGACGAGTCTGCTTGGCCGCGTCGCTCATCGCCGCCGCGGCGTTGGTGCTGATGTTGCCCTGGCCGTTGATGCTCGTGACCTGGCCGGCCTGGTTGACGGTGGCCATCGGCTGCAGCGTGACCGGGTCGAACAGGATGTAGGAGCCGGTGTGCCCGTCCGGTTCGGCCAGCACCTGGAATTTGACCGGGGCGGCGCCGTTGACCGAGACCGAGAAGTCGATTTCGACCAGCACCGCGGTGCCGCGGATACCCATGGTGGCGACCGGCGTCGCCACCTTCATGTCGCCGTGCTTGGCGGTTTCGCCGGCGACGAAGGTGATGGTGCCCTGCACCAGGCTGAGCAGCGACGAATTCGACGACCCGTTCGGGTCGTAGACCATCTCGTTGAGCACCATGCGCGCGTTCGACGACAGGCCGAACACGGTGCCGTCGATGAAGGTCAGGCCAAGCGAGGAATCGGCTCCGGCCTGGACCACGTCGCCCTTGTTGACGTTGTCGCCGACATGCAGCTCGATCGACACGCCGTTGCGGATCGCGGTGGCGGTGCCGGTCAGCTTGGTGACGTGGCCGATGACCTTGGCGGCGCTGGCGCTGCCGTCGGCCGGACCGGCCTGGGCATATTGGACGTGACCGGCCAGCGCTTCGACGATGTTGCCGGCCAGCCGCGAACCGTCCGGGGACGCCAGGGTGGAGCGGTGCTCGCCCCTGAAATAATCCGGCACGACGTGCTCATGGCCGTCCTTCGACAGCACCAGGTCGGGGCCGGCGCGCTTGAAGTCGCCGTTGAACAGAAGATGGGCGTCGGGAACAGTAATCGCGTCGGCGGCCGCGCCGTGATGTTCGACCTGCACCGCGCCGCCGGAATGCGGGCCCGAGTGGTCGGAATCAAATTTGCCAACGAAATTCAATGGCCCCACCAGAAAAGGTTAATAATTCTGCAATATTCGCGCTAGAGCCTGCATATCATCGACGAGTGCAACGCGAAAGCAGCAGCTCCCGCGGCCGGGGGTTTTTCGCGCATTCCACGCAAAGAGTTTCACTGCAACGAGACGTTTAAAAAGGGCAATTTTCCAAACAGGGCATTGGAGACATTTATGTTTCCCAATTGTGTTCAACCCGTGGCCATTTAATTCAAAGGATAGGCAAGTCAGTGAATACATTGCATTACTTGCCAATACGGTGAGAATCCTGAATTCTACGAGCCCTTTACTCGAAACTTGGTAGAATTACCCGAGCTTCCCCAGTTGAGTTGCCGGGCGTTGCGAATTAGCCATAACCGACGGAATTCATTAGCCATATTTTTGCGGGGCGAACTGTGAGGCCCCCCACAAGCCCCCCATTCTTTTTTCCGGCGTCGGAACCGGAGGTTGACCTCGCGCGGTTCCGGGAAGTCCGCGCCGGGAATCTGCCCGGTACGGTCGGACCGGCGTCGGCGCTGGCGATCCATTCCCGTGTTTGTGTTTGCATCCGCGGCGTTTAAGCTGGATGCCGGCTGAGGGTATTTTCATGCGGGTCTGCCGGCGAGCGATCGCTGTTGCGCTTATTTTCTTTTCAACTGGGTTGGGTGCACTTGTTGCCGACGAGACCGAACAAGCCGGTCCCGACATCGACATGTTCGCGTCGATGGCCGGCAAGTGCAGCACGCTGAAGGTCGCCGAGCGCGATTTCGTGTGCCCATCCGTGGCGTTCTTCCACAGCCCGGGCGGCCGATCCAGTTTCGTCGTTCCGCTCAACGACCCGGATGACGCCAGTCACATCGTCACATTCTCGGGAGCGAAGAGCAAGCGCGTGGATGATTCTACGAACTCACGGTCGACCGGATGTTGCTGAAATCCAAGGACAGGCCCAAGGTCGATGGCCTGCCGGTACCGCTGGTCGTAGCAGCGGGCGGGACCTGCAAGCAGATCGGAAAATTCTCTGCGCAACAGGTGTCCAGCGTTTCCTGTGTCGCCACCGATGCGAACGGGGTGAAATACCAATTCCAGTTCGAATCGGATGGCTCGCCGATCAGGGTGATGATGATCAAGGTGGCGGATCAAGCCGCGGACGCGCGCCGCGCCAAGGAACTCGCCGCCCACATCGTGCAGCTCAAATGCCGGCAAATGGCCGATGCGCAAGGCGTGCTGCCCAGGGACCGCACCGACTTCATCCTGCAATGCATGGAGGAATGATGGCCAGACACCTTGCGATCGGCAGCTTGCCATTGACCTTCATCACCCGTTCGAACCGGCGGCGTCGGACACTTCGGCGCGTCCATTGAGGTAGAGCCATGCGAATGCGAACGGCCGGTTGGGCCCTGTCTGGTTTGGCGGTGATCGTGCTGGCCGGCTATGGCCTCAATCGAGGGGTGTATGTCGGATCGAAAATAGAAACCGCCAAGCTGAGCGACGACTACCCGGTGCCGTTCTACAAGAAGCACTGCCGCTACCTGTTCTTCACCGGCGTCCAGCAGGTCTGGACCAGCTCCGAATCCACCAGGGAAGAAGCGGAAAACATCTCCTGTGCGACGCTGAAGCCTGAACCGATCATTCACCGGCGCCACAAGGCCGCTGCTAATCCCTAGAGCATGATGCGGAAAAGCATGCCCGGGCTTGACCCCGGGGGATCATGATCGTGCGCGGCACGGCGGCGCGATCGCTGTTGTTCCAATCGGGTAACCAAACGATTTCACCGTTCATTTACCACGGTCGGGCCGATCGCTAAAATCTTAGACAAGCGACGCGCGAAGCGTTTGCCGCATTCGACGCTTTCCGACCCGAGATGTCGGAGCTTAATCAGAACGATAGTTCCTCCTTGCATCATCGCCTCGAATGATCCGGTCACGTGCTGGCTTGAAAGCCGCGCCGATGCCCGGACAGGGGGCGTCAGATGTGGATTGTTGCCAGCGCGCGGGCGTTGCGCGTCGTCATGCTTGCGTGCGCGGTTGCGCTGTTTATTCCGGCCGCCGATGCGGCGTCGCTGATTTCGCCGCGATCGGTCGATGTCGGCGGCGCGGCCGCCGAACCGTTCGGGCTGCGCACCTCGACCGTCTCGGTCGGCGGCCTGCGCGAAAAATGGCTCGGCGTCGAGCGGGCGCTCGACGATGAAATGCTGGTGCTGATGCTGTGCCAGGAAAGCCGCCAGCAGTGTTCGTCGGCGCCTGCCCTGAAATTTCTTTCGGTCGTGGACGAGGGCCAGGCCCGGGATGGCCGCGCCCGTCTCGGCCTGATCAATCGCGCCATCAACCTTGTGATCCGGCCGGTCAGCGACCTCGAGCAATATGGCAGCATCGACGTATGGAGTTCGCCGCTGGCGACGTTCACCACCGGCGCCGGAGACTGCGAGGACTACGCCATAGCCAAATACGTGGCGCTGCGCGTCGCCGGTGTGCCGGCGGAAGATCTCCGGCTGGTGATCGTGCGTGATACCCTCCAGCAGGAAGACCATGCCGTGGTCTCGGCGCGGCTCGACGGCCGCTGGCTGCTGCTCGACAATCGCCGCATGGCCATGCTGGAGGATAGCCAGCTGCCGTACTATCGGCCGATGTTCGTGCTCGACCGCGACGGCGTGCGGCAGTACCAGACCCCGGCCGTGCCGCTGCTGCTCGTTTCCAGCAACAACTGAGCAATCGATTTCCCTACCTCGCCCCGTTTGCGGGGAGAGCTGCGCAATCGCTCTTTCAGGGAGATGCGATAACCCTAGGCTTGACCTGAGGGAATCGCCCTACCGCCGCACACGGTTGGCCGGCGCGGCGGATGGGCGGGCTTCCTGCCACTGGCGTCCCGGCGCCGTCGCGCGCGCGTTGCTGAGGCTGTGGCTCGCGGGCTGCAATTCCTCGAGGAAAATCGGCCGCGAGAAGTAGTAGCCCTGGGCATAGCGGATCCGGGTGGCGGCCTGCAGGTAGGCCAGTTCCTCGAAGGTTTCGAGGCCCTCGGCAATCACGGTCATGTTGAGCGCTTCGCTCAGCGACTCGATCGCCCGCAGGATGCCCTGGCTGCGCGGGCGCTTGTGAATGTCGACGATGAAGGAGCGGTCAATCTTGATTTCATCCGCGGTGATGTCGGCCAGCGCCGACAGCGACGAATAGCCGATGCCAAAATCGTCGATCGAAATCCCGACCCCGATCCGGCGCAGCATCGGCAGGATCTCGCTCTGGAAATGGGTCTTGGCGACGAAGGCATCCTCGGTCACTTCGACGATGAAGCGTTCCGGGCAATAGGTCGCCTCGAGTGCCTGCGCGAACGAGGTCATGAACACCGGATTGCCGGCCTGCTTGGCCGCGACATTGATGCTGATGCTGCAGTTGGCGCCGAACCGGTCGTTGATGAGATCGATCGACTTCATGATCTCGGCCAGCACGAGGTGCGTCAGCTCGTCGATCAGCCCGAGCTCCACCGCAAGGTCGATGAAGGTACCCGGCGCCTGGATGATGCCGTTGTCGTCGCGCAGCCGCACCAGCGCCTCGATGCCCTTGATCTCCTGGGTCCGGATGTCGACCTTGGGCTGGAACGCGCAGCAGAACCGCTTGTCGAGAATGGCCAGCCGCAGCGACTGCTCGGTCGCCATCCGCGCCTGTGCCTCGCGCTCCATGCCGGCATCGAAGATGGCCGCCGCGCCCTTGGTGGCGTTCTTGACCCGGTACATGGCGGTATCGGCGTTCTGGCGCAGCGAATTATAGCTGCGGCCGTGCTCCGGATAGAGGCTGACGCCGATCGATGCCGAGGCGAATACCTCCGATCCGTCGACGAAAAACGGCGCACGCAGCCGCTTTAGCAGAAACTCGATGTATTCCGCGACCTCGGTTTCGCTGCGGACCGGATTGAGCAGCAGCAGGAATTCGTCGCCGCTGATGCGCGACAGCATGTCGGTTTCGCGCAGATCGAGCCCGAGCCTTTTTCCGACCTCGACCAGGAGGGCATCGCCGACGCCGTGGCCGTAATAGTCGTTGATGTGCTTGAAATTGTCGATGTCGAGGAAGGCCAGCGCAAACCGGCAGGTCTCGCCGTGCTGGCGCAGCAGCGCATTGGCGTGCTGTTCGATCACCCGCCGGGTAGGAAGGCCGGTCAGTTCGTCGAAATAGGCGCGGCGCAGCAGTTCGTCCTCGACCGCCTTCTGCTCGGTGAGATCGACCGAATTCGACAACAGCAGACTCTTTTCCAGGATGCGAACCGGCCGATGCGAGGTCAGGAAGGTGCGGTTGACCCCGCCGCCGGTTGCCAGTTCCTCGGCCACGGCGTCGCGCCCGGCGCGCAATAGACCAATGCCGTCGTTGCGGCGGCGGTTGGCCTCCGCCGAGGCAAACGCCATACGCGGCGACGTTGCCAGCAAATCCGCTGCCGGCGCGTTGAACTGCGCCGCCGCGGCATCGTTCACCAGAAGGAAATTGCCGCTCGCGTCCTGCAGCGTGACGCCGGTCGGCAGCAGCTTCACGACTTCGCGCAAAATGCGCAGTTCGGATTCGGTATCGCTCTGGTCGTTCATGCCTGCCGTCGCCGCGGAATGCCGATGGCCGGCAGCGCTTCCCGTTTCCGTTGGTGTGGTCGACGGATCATTTCCGGTCCCGTTGCGAGGATCGGTTAGACCTTGGCAGTGGCCGTTGTAGTTTTGGTTAAGTGAGGGAGAGAAAGTGCCGGCAACGGTGTCCGCGCCCGCGATCGGGGTGGTTTCGTTAACGGGAAGTTAACGGCGATGACAGCCCGGCCGGGCCGCGCCTCAGGCCGCGCAGCGAAGCGGGCGCAGCAATGCCGCGCCCGTGGCGCTGGGGGTCACAGGTGCCTGACCGGCAAGGCGCCCGTGGGCATGGAGAAAATCGCGCCCCTGCGCGGTCAGCCGGATCATGATCTCGTGGCCCGGGCTGTGTTCGCGCACCGCGAATCCGCGGTCGACCGCGTCCTCCCACACCGTCAGGCGCGGGCAAGAGGTCCGCCAGGCTTCGAGGACGTCGGCATAGGATCGCGTTTCTCGCGCGATCCATTCCAAGAGATCGAGGATCAACGGATCCAGGCTTCCACTCGCGTTCATGGCATCCTCACATCTATCGCGGCCTTCCGGTCATATCGGCTTCAGCGTCACGCGCAGTCCGTCCTTTGGCTTGGGGATCGGCCACATCTGCCAGTTCGGCGTGTAGCCGGGTTCGAGCGAAACGGTCAGATTCTGCAGGAAATGGCGGGCGAAACATTTCGCCTGCATGTAGGCGAAGTGCAGCCCAAGACACATATGCGCGCCGCCGCCGAACGGCACCCAGGCAAAGCGATGCCGCGTGCGCTGCGCCTCATCGGTGAAGCGCATCGGATCGAAGGTGTCGGGATCGGGCCAGATCTCGGGCATATGGTGGCTGAACAGCGGATTGATGCTGACCATGGTACCGGCCGGAATGTCATAGCCCTTGAAGGTGAAATCGCGCGTCGCCCGACGCGGGATCGAAGGCACCGGCGGCTTCATCCGCATTGCTTCCTTGAACGCCATCTCGTTGAGCGGCATCGCGGCAAGCTGGTCGAACGTGACGGCCTCATTGCTGCCGACCCCGAGCGCCGTCACTTCGTCGCGCAGTTTCTGCTGCCATTGCGGATTGGCGGCCAGCGCCGCCACGAACGAGGTCAGCGACGACGTCAGGGTGTCATGCGCCGCCATCATCAAAAAACTCATGTGGTCGACGATGTCCTGGGTCGAAAGCAGCGCGCCGTCCTCGTGGGTGGCCTGGCACAGCTGCGAGAACAGGTCTTCGCCGCCGTCGGCGCGGCGGATCGGGATCTGTTCGGAGAAATAGGCGACAATGCGGGCGCGGCCCTTGACGCCGCGCGCCATCTGGGTACCGGGCCATGGCTTGCGGATGACGGCGACCGAGGCCGCCACCATGTCGACAAAGGCGCGGGTGATCTCCTCGACCTCGGGGCCGATACCGGTGCCGAGAAACGAGGTGGCGGCAAGATCGAGGGTGAGCTGCTTCATCGCCGGATAGAGCAGTATCTCGCCCGGCTTCGCCCGCCACTGCGCCACCCGCGCCGCGATGCCGGCATCGAGGGCTGAGAGGTAGGATTTCATCGGGCCGGATTTGAACGCGACCGACAGCGCGCGGCGGTGCAGCCGGTGCTCGTCAAAATCCAGCAGCATCAGCCCGCGCGGAAATAGCAGGCCGAGAATGCTGCCCCAGCCATGGGTCGAGGAGAACAGCTTGTTCTGATCGAACAACACCAGTTCGTTGCCCTCGGGGCCGAGCACCGAGATGCTGGTCTCGCCCAGCACCTTGCTGCGATAGATCAGGCCGTAGGCCGCCGCCATCTTCTCGACCTGGCCGCGTGGATCGGCCAGCACCTCGAAGGTGCGGCCGACGATGGGCCAGCCCTCATCGCCGGGAATGTGAGCCAGCGCCCTGGCCTTCGGCGCCATCAGGCGCGGCGTCGCGGGAGAAACCAGACCTTGCATCGACATGGCGGAGCCTCGGGGCTGTCAGGGCGTCGCGTGCCGCGCGGCCGGAACGGCCATCGAAACGGGAATCGCCGACTCGCGCAGGTTGTCGCGCCGGGACGTTATTGGCAAGCGCGAAGCAGGCGAAATTTTGCCCGCGACGTGCTACGCCGGCCCCAACAAGTACACGCAAAAGCAGGAAGAATTCCAATGAGCACAATATGGCGTGCGGCGTTGATGGTGGCGGCGGCGATCGGTTTCATGGCCGGCGGGCCGGCCGCGGTGCAGGCCCAGACCAAGCCCACGGTCACCACGCTCGGTCCTGATTTTCCGAAGAGCGGGTTCTTCATCGGCAACAGCTGCCTCGCCGGCATCGACGAGCCGACCGCGCGCTTCCTGCAAAACGTCGCCTGGGAGACGGTGCAGGATTATTACGGCAAGTGAGTTCTTTCGTCGCAGCATGGTGGCGCTGACGGACCGCGTGCCGCGTTCCGCCGGCGTTCCGTTATCGATCTGTTGGCTCATTACAACCGGCTGAACACTCGCCGGTTTTTCGAAAACCGAATTCCCGCGGCTGGTGATTTCAGTCAAATTCGAGGCAACACCTACGGGTGGTATCCGAATTACTTTGCCATTGACTCGCGCCGGGCGCCATTTCATCCTGACCGGGGTGGATGAACCGACGAGACCGGAGACGGCGGAAGCGGTCGTTCGTTGTCGGAATTCCTGCCGCCGTTCGCGAGGCGACGATGGTGAAGGTTCCCAAGAAGGCTTCGACGATTGCAAAAGCCAATCCCGCATTGATTTTCAGGCCGCATTGTCCGGCGACTGATCCGGCCATCGGCCATTTTGGGGAGGAAAGCGAGTTTTTCCTCAAGCAGGACAAGCAGACGCAGAACAAGATGATGGCGGTGCGGCTCGAAGCGGAAGCCTCCGTTCAGCAGGCCGTCGCAGCGGCACATCTCAAAATGGCCGGTCTGCTGAAGTCCAATGGATAGCGGCGGCGCCGGCGCGGTTGCGTCCGCGCCCGCCGAAACGCCTGTCATCGTCCGTGGCAAGCCGCGGGTCGCGCTGATCGGTTTTCAGGATCAGGGCAACCTCGGGCTCGGCTATCTGTCGGCGGTGCTGCGCGAGAACGGCTGCTCGGCGCGGATGATCGAAGTGCGCGATGGCCATGACTCCATCGCCGCGCAACTGCTTCGATGGCAGCCGCTGGTGGTCGGCTTTTCACTGATCTTCCAGTTCTTCCTGCCGCAATACCGCAAACTCGCGCAGCACCTGCGCGCGGCCGGGGTGAAGAGCCATTTCACCATCGGCGGCCACTATCCGAGCCTTTGTCACGAAGAACTGCTGACGCATTTTCCCGAGATCGACAGCGTCGTGCGCTACGAAGGCGAGGAGACGCTGATCGAACTCGTTGCCAAGCTTCGCGCGGGCAAGGATTGGCGCGAGCTCGACGGCATCGCATATCGCCGCGGCGAGGCGATCGTCGCGACAGCGCCCCGGGCGCTGGTCGCCGATCTCGATGCGCTGCCGTTTCCGGATCGTCCGCGAGAGCCCGAGAGCATCGGGGGATTTGCGACGCTGCCGGTGCTTGCCAGCCGCGGCTGCATCCGTCGCTGCTCGTTCTGCTCGATACACACGTTCTACCGCACGGCGCCTGGCAAGGTGGTGCGGGTGCGCAAGCCCGCCAAGGTGGTTGAGGAAATGCTGGATCTGCATCACCGTCACGGGGTGCGCGTGTTCCTGTTCCAGGATGATGATTTCCCGCTCTGGGGCAGCAAGGGTCGGCGCTGGGCTGACGAGTTGACGGGCCGCATGCATGACAGCGGGCTGGCCGACAACACCATCTGGAAGATCAGTTGCCGGTCGGAATATGTCGAACCCGAATTGTTCACCGACATGCGCGAAGCGGGTCTGTTTCTCGTCTATATGGGGATCGAATCCGGCGTCGATGCCGGTCTCGAGGTCCTGTTCAAGCAGATGACCATCGGGCAGAACCTCAAGGCGATCGAGACGCTGAAGCAGCTGAAGATCGTTTTTTCCTACGGCTTCATGCTGTTCGATCCGTCGAGCACGTTCCAGTCGGTGCGCGAGAACGTCGGCTTCCTGCGCCGGATCGTCGGCGACGGCAGCGCGCCCGCCGTGTTCTCGCGGATGCTGCCTTACGGCGGAACGCCGATCCGCGATCAGTTGGCCAAGGAGGGGCGGCTGCGTGGCGACCTGACCCATCCCGACTATGATTTCCTCGATACCCGCCTGAACGATTATTATCGGCTGCTTAGCGTGGCGATCCGGCCGTGGGTCCACAACAAGGGCCTCTCCAACGAACTGAGCTACGCCTGGGACGAAGTGGAAACTTTCGAACGGCTGACGCCCGGTCTGCGCGGCGCCCGTGCTTATCGAAAGGGGCTGATGAAGCTGACGGCCGGCGCCAACGAGCGCTTGTTCCGGCTGGTCGAGGAGTCCTCGACAGCCTTCGAGCAGGGCGATACCTCACCGCTTGATGCCAGCCGCGTCGCGGGCTTTTGCCAGCGCGCGCGCAAGCAGCTTCTCGATTTGCGCAATGGCTTTGTCGCCGACAATCTCGAGCCGCTGACCGAGCGGATCAATGCCGATTGCTCGAGCGGCCCCGTCATGCGGCCCCAAATCCACTAGCATGAAGTCCATGGGCGCGCGTCCGCCCCGCAAAACCCCGGCGGCGGCCGCACGCGAGCCGGCACGCTTTGCGCCGCTGTTCCTGCTGGCGCCGGCGCGATCCTACTCTTCGGTGATCGTGACCATGATCGGCCAGCATCCGCAGCTCGCGGGGCTGCCGGAGCTGAAGCTGTTCAGCTACCGCACCATCGCCGAACTGGAGCTCTCGCTGCCGGCCTATTGGCGCGCGCGCGGCATCACCCACCGAAGCCCGGGTCTGGTGCGCGCGCTCGCCGAATTTGAATTCGGCGGCCAGACGCCGAAACGCGTCGCCGCCGCGCGCCAGTGGCTGCGCGCGCGGCGCCATTGGTCGGGTGCCGATGTCTTCGACGTCCTGCAGGCGCGGATCGCGCCGCGAACGGCGGTGGAAAAGTCGCCGGAGAACGTGACCAGCGCCATGGCGCTGAAGCGGCTCGCTTTGGCCTATCCGAAAGCGTGCTACCTGCATTTGACCCGTCACCCGCTGGGCACCCAGGCATCCGCCGCGCGACACCTGCGTCTTACCGTGCCCGAGCATCCGCAAACCGGCGAGCCGATGGCCGGCATCGCCGCGTGGGTAGAGGTTCACAGCCGCATCCTGCGCTTCACCGGGGCCTTGCCCAGGCAGCGCACGCGGAGGGTTCGTGCGGAGGACATCCTCAATGATCCCGACTTCCAGTTGCGGGCGATCGCGCGGTGGCTCGGCATTCGCGACGACGACGAAGCCGTTGAGGCGATGCGGCATCCGGAAGCATCGCCGTTCGCGCGGTTCGGTCCAAAGGGCAGCGGCGTCATCGGGGGTCACGATCACGGCTTCCTTCGCGATCCCGCGCTCCGCCCCGCCGTGCTTCCCGCCGCGCTCGAACCGCCGCAGGGGTGGGTCGGCGAACAACGGCTGTGGCGCCGCGCCGCCGCTCTCGCGCGCCGCCTGGGTTATGCGGATGCCGCGCCAACACGCCGCCCGACGCGCATCACGCACTCGAAAATTCGTGACGAATTGCTGCGTCGTGCGGAAATCGACCGGGCTGCGAGAGCAGCTTACACCGGCGGTCCCAGCGAAATGGCTCGGCTGATGGCGATCGATGCGGGTAATACCGCGTGGCTGAAGGGAGTTATCGACCGATCTGGCTGGCCGGACCGGTCGCAGGTCGGCGATGAGGCGACGCACGCGGCATGGCTGCTCGCGCAGCATGCCGATCGCGATCCCGCCGCGCAGCGCAGATTCCGGGACTGCCTTCAGTCAGCGGTTGCGCGCTGTGAAGCCTCTCCCGCCGATCTGGCGCGCCTCACCGACCGTGTGCTGCTGGCGAGCGGGCAAAAGCAGGTTTATGGCACCCAACTCGCGGACCGTGGCGGGCGATATGTCGCGATGCGGCTCGGCAAACCGAAGTCCGTCGACCTGCGACGCGAGGCCGTCGGCCTCGGGCCGCTGGCCGCCGAGATCGCGAGCATGCCGTCACGCCGCGTGTCGCCACCATTGACATTGGCCGATTGCCCCGGCTGCGGCGAGCGCATCGAGATTGCGCCGCCCGCGCCTGGTCGCACGACGCGCTTCCAATGTCCCGCCTGCGGCGCCACCGGAACCGTGCGGGCAAGGACCCGGGCCGGCAGCCGCTGAGGATTGTGGCCATCACTGCGGCAGGTTCAGTGTCCGCACCACACGAAAACCGTTGCCGCCGAATTCAGGGTAATCTTCGCGGGAGCCGGAGCGGAGCTGGGAGGGCATACTGAGCCAGTAGCCGCCACGCACCATGCGCTTGCTGCAATTACCGTCGAGCCACGGCGAGCCGTCGGTCGGCGCATCCACCGTGTAGCGCTTGTTGTAGCAGTCCTCGGTCCATTCCCTGGTGTTGCCGTGCACCTGATAGAGGCCGAATTTGTTCGGCGCGAAGCTGTCGACGGGTCTCGGACCATTGTCGTGGATCTCCTCGTTGTGCGCGGTGTTGTACATAACGCCGGAGAGGTAATTCGCCTGCTTCGGCGAAATGCCGTTGCCGAACCAGAACGCTGTCGTGGTGCCGGCGCGGGTGAAGTATTCGCGTTCGGATTCGCTCGGCAGCCGGTAGGTACGGCCGACTTTTTTCGAAATCCAGGTGAGGTAGGTTTTGGCCTGCGCGAACGAGATGTTCGCCACCGGCATCCGGCCGCGGCCATAGCCCTGGTCGTTGGGCTTGTAGCCGTCGCAGCCGCCGTCCGCGACGCAGGCCTCCCATTCATCGAACGTAATGGCGAAGCGGCCGACCGCGAACGGCTGGGCGAAGGTGACGCGATGTTGCGGGCCTTCGCCGGGTTCGCGTTCCGGCTCATCGGCCGGTGTGCCCATCATGAATGAGCCTTTCGGCACCACCACCATTTCCGGACAGGTGATGCATTCCTTGAAGCTGTCCTTGGCCCGCAGCGCCTGCTCGCGCTCCGGTGACAGAGGATAGAGTCCTGACGGGAAGATCTGGACCGGAAACTCCTGCGGCGGGGTTTGACCGGAGGGTTGCGCAGCATAAACGCCGCCGGCCAGGAAAGCCGAAACGGCTCCCACCATCAGTGCGAGGAGAAGATTTGGCATGGCCATCATCGGTTGTCCGTCATGTGGGGGATACTCATGGTGGTCGCCCGGCGGCGCGAATGCGTTCATGAACGCGGCTACTGCAACGGCAAGTTCAGCGTCCGCACCACGCGCAGTCCGCTCGAGCCGATGGCCGGGGTCTTGTCGCGATAGCCGGCGCGCAGCGCCGTCGGATAGCTGTCGGCGCCGCCGCCGCGGATCATGCGCTGGCTGCAGTCGCCTTCCAGCCAGGGCGAGCCGTCAGTCGGCGTGTCCTGGGTGTAGCGCTTGTTGTAGCAATCTTCGGTCCATTCGGTGGTGTTGCCGTGGACCTGGTACAGGCCGAACGCGTTGGCGGCGTAGGAATCCACCGCCACCGGGCCCTTGCCGTCGACGCCATGGGGGCCGTCGTTATAGGACATCGAAGCCCTGTAGTTGGCGTTCTGCGGTGAGATGGTTTTGCCGAACCAGAACGGCGTCGCAGTACCGGCGCGGGTAAAATATTCACGCTCGGATTCGCTCGGTAAACGGTAGGTGCGGCCGGCCTTGCGCGAAATCCAGGCCACATAGGTCTTTGCGGCGTCGAAGCTTAAACCCGGTGCGGGCTGCCGGCCCTCACCGGGGCCGACCGGGCGGGCAAACGCGCCATTGCAGGCATGCTCGGCCACGCAGGCATTCCATTCGTCTCCGGTGATGGCAAAACGTCCGACCGCGAAGGGCTTTGCGATGGTCACGCGGTGTTGCGGGCCTTCGCCGCTGTCGCGTTCGGGCTCGCCGGCGGGCGTGCCCATGATGAATGACCCCTTCGGCACCACCACCATTTCCGGACAGGCGTCGCATTCCTTGAAACTGTCCCTTGGCCTGAGCGCCTGTTCGCGCTCCGGTGACAACGGATAAATCCCTGCCGGAAAGATCTGGGCCGGCAGTTCGACCGGCGGCGTTTGCGTGGTGGGTTGTGCGGCGGACGCGCCGCCGCTTGAAAAGATCACCAAAGAAACTGCGATGGCTCCCGCCATCGATGCGAGCAGGCGTTTTGGCAGAGCCATCATGGGTGATCCGTCATACGCAGGGATACTCATAGGTTGTCGCACACCGGCGCCGCTGCGTTCATGGCGGGATGGCAGATTTTGCAGAGGCTTAATGCCCCGGCGCCAGTGCGAGCGCGGCCACGAGCGCCGGCGGCATGACGATGAGGCCGAGTTTCAGGAATTGCCAGGCGGTCACCGCCTCGCCCTCGCGGCGCAGCGCGATCAGCCACAGGATGGTGGCCAGCGACCCCGTCACCGACAGGTTGGGGCCGAGGTCGACGCCGATCAGGATGCCGGCGGTCACGTCAGGCGGCACCGCGGCAGCCTGGCCAACGTTGGCTGCGATCAAGCCGGCCGGCAGATTGTTGATGAGATTCGATGCCAGCGCCACGATCATGCCGGCGCCGAAGCCGGTCCGGTGCGGCGAGGCCGCGGCGGCGGCATGCAATGTTTCCGTCAGGTTACGCAGCACGCCGGTCTGTTCAACCGCGGCCACCAGAATGAACAGCCCGGCCACCAGCGGAAGCACGCCCCACGATACCTCGCGCAGCAACGGCCATGGCGATGTCCGGCCGATCAGCAGCACGGCGATCGTTACCACAGAGCCCGCGACGAAGGTCGGAAGACCGAGCCGCCAGTCGAACGCCGAGGCGGTCAATAGTGCGGCCGCAGTCAAGCCGATGCCGAGCGCGACGCACCGTCCCGCCACCGACAGCGGTTCGTCGGAGGGATCGATGGCGACCGGCTGGCGCAAGGCGTTGCGCTGGGTGAAGCGCAGCAGCGCGTAGGTCACGCCGATCGAGGCGAGGGACGGCAGCGTAAACTGGGTGAGCCACTGTCCCAGCGGCGGCATCTGGCTGCCGAAGATCACGAGGTTGGCCGGATTGGAAATCGGCAATACGAAACTCGCTGCATTGGCGATGAAGGCGCAAATGAACAGATAAGGCAGCGGCTCGACCCGCGCCGCCGTCGCCGCGGCATAAACCGCGGGCGTCAGCACCACCGCCGTGGCGTCGTTCGACAACAGTACCGTGACCAGCGTGCCTACTGCATAGACGATCAGGAACAGCCGTTTCGCCGACCCCTTGGCCCAGCGCACCGCGTGCCCGGCCAGCCAGTCGAACAAGCCCGCCTGGCGCGCCACCTCGGCCAGCAGCATCATGCCGACCAGAAAGAGATAGACGTCGGTGCCCTTGTTGGCGGCGGCCAGGGCGTCGCGCCACGGCAAGTGGCCAAGCAGCACCAGCACCGCGGCGCCGAGCAGCGCCCAGACGAATTCCGGCAGGCGAAAAGGGCGCGAGATGACACCCAGCGTCGCGGCGGCCGCGACCGATAGAACCAGCGAAGAGCTATGCACGAAGATCATCCAGGTGTCGGAGGAGAAGAAGGCGGCGGGAAGCGGGAAGGTTCCGCAGCTGTCATGCAGTCCGCCCCCTGCCGCGACATCCGGTTCCAGGCATCGAGGCCGGCGATTTTGTAGGCCTCGGCCAGGGTCGGATAGTTGAATGTATTCTGGATGAAATAATCGATGGTGCCTTTGAGGTTGAGCACCGCCTGGCCGATATGGATCAGTTCGGTGGCGCCTTCGCCGAGAATGTGCACGCCGAGCAGCCGGCGGGTCCGGGTCGAGAAGATCATTTTCATCATGCCGCTGTTGAGTCCCATGATATGGCCGCGCGAGGTCTCGCGGAAACGCGCCACGCCGACCTCGTAGGGAATACCCTTCTGCCGCACTTCCTGTTCGGTCAGCCCGGTGGTGGAGATTTCCGGTACCGAATAGATGCCGTACGGGAAAAATTCCGGCGGCGCCAGCGGCTCCATCCCGAGCGCGTGACAGGCAGCGACGCGGCCCTGCTCCATCGAGGTCGAGGCGAGACTCGGAAAGCCGATCACGTCGCCGGCGGCATAGATGTGCGGCACGCTGGTCTGCAGCGTCATGGGATCGACCTTGATGCGGCCGCGATGGTCGACCGCGATGCCCGCCGCTTCGAGATTGAGCCGGTCGGTGGCGCCGACCCGGCCCGCCGCGAACAGCAGCATTTCGGTGACCACGTTGCGGCCATCGGCCAGCCGGGTGACGATACTGCCGTTTTCGGTGTGCTCGATGGCGTTGACGGCGGAGCCGAGCCGCACCGCGACATTGCGGTCGCGCAGTTCGTGCATGAACTCGTCGATCAGTTCCTTGTCGATGAAATCCAGGAACGTCGGCCGCGGCTCGATCAGCGTCACCGCGACGTCGAGCGCCGAGAAGATGGTGGCGTATTCGACACCGATCACGCCGGCGCCGATCACCGCGAGACTGCGCGGCAGTTTCGGCAGGTCGATGATTTCGTCGCTGTCGAATACGGTCTTGCCGTCGAAGGGCACATAGTCAGGGCGGAACGGCCGGGTGCCGCAGGCGATCAGGATGTGGGAGGCGGAGACCACGCGGGTTTCGCCGGCCTCGGTGGTGATTTCGACCTGGTGCGGCCCGGCAAAGCGCGCCTCGCCGCAGGCGGTGCGCACGGTGTTGCGGCTGAACTGGTGCTCCAGGACCTCGACCTCGTGATCCAGGGTCTTTTGCAGCCGGGCGATCAGGTCGGCGGCGCCGATGTCCTGCTTGACCCGGTAGGAGCGGCCGTAGAAGCCGCGTTCGCGCCAGCCCGACAGATTGAGCACGGTTTCGCGCAGGGTTTTGGACGGGATGGTGCCGGTATGGACCGAGACGCCGCCGACCCGGCGGCCCTTTTCCACCACCAGAACCGACTTGTTGAGCTTGGCAAACTGAATGGCGGCCCGGCGGCCGGACGGGCCGGAGCCGATGACAACCATGTCGTATTCAACCATTGGGGGCCTTGAACGGAGAGGTGCGTCGGAGACTTCCAGCCATGCAGCAATCGGGCCAAAAACCTGCCGTCGATAACCTCCCAGGTAATCGACGCTATGACCGGAATTTGTGACAACGGTGATGTCGCATCGCATATTGGGCGCGTCTCGAAGGCAATGCCGCCATGCATCAGATGGTCTCAAGCCCGGTGGAATTGCGCCGGCGCTGGTGGGTGCTGGCGATCGTGGTCGCCGCGCAATTCATGTTCGGCGTCGATGCCTTCATCGTCAACGTCGCGATCCCGACCATTGCGGTCGAGTTGCGGGCGAGCCCGGCGCAAATCCAGGCCGTGATCGCGATCTACCTGATCGGCTACGCGACCCTGGTGGTCACCGGCGGCAGGCTCGGCGATATCCACGGCACCCGGTCGATCTTCCTGGCCGGCGTGCTCGGTTTCACGCTGACGTCGCTGTGGTGCGCGCTGGCGCAGTCCGGCCCCGAACTGATCGGCGCCCGACTGGCGCAGGGCTTAACCGCGGCGTTGATGGTGCCGCAGGTGCTGGCCACCATCCATGTGCTGTTCGCCGACGGGTCGCGCCCTCGCGCCTTCGGCATCTACGGCATCGTGCTCGGTCTCTCCGGTGCGGTGGGGTTCATGCTGGGCGGCGTGCTGGTGACGCTGGATCTGGCCGGCCTCGGCTGGCGGGCGGTGTTCTTCGTCAATGTGCCGATTGGCCTCGTCATCGTCGCCGCGGCGTGGCTGTGGATGCCGCAGGCACCGCGACGCGCCGGCACCCGGCTCGATATTCCCGGCGCCATCGTCCTGTTCTTCGGGCTGCTGGGCCTGATCGGCCCGCTGCTGTTCGGCCGCGATGCGGGTTTCGCGCCTGGGTCTGGCTGGCCATGGCTGCGGGCCTCGCGGTGATTGCCGGCTTCGTCCGGCTCGAGCACCAGGTGGCGGCCAATGGCGGCATGCCGCTGATCGATCTGGATCTGGTGGCTGACAAGGCCTTCATGCGTGGCCTGTGCGCGGTGTTCTTTTTCTTCTTTGCCAACCTGTCGTTCTATCTGGTGATGACGCTGTTCATGCAAGGCGCCTGGCACCTTCCGCCGTTGCAGGCCGGCCTGGTATTCGTGCCGTTGGCATTGACCTTCGTGATGGCCTCCCGGCATAGCGGCGAGCGGGCGCGGCATCGTGGCACGCTGGTTCTGCTCGAGGGCTGCGCGGTGCAGATTGCCGGTCTTGGCGTGCTGGCGCTGACGAGCGCGCTGGCCGCTTCGCCATCCGCGTGGCCCTTGGTGTTGCCGCTGATGCTGTTCGGATACGGCCAGGGCCTGGTAATGGCGCCGCTGTCGGGCGCCGTGCTCTCCACCGTGCCGGCGGCCAGTGCCGGATCCGGCTCGGGCATGTACGGCACCACCACGCAGATCGCCAACGCCGCCGGCGTCGCCGCCATTGGTGCGGTGTATTTTGCGGTTCAGTCCGCGGCCTCGGCGCAGGCGGCGCTGCTGGTGGCATTTGCCGCCTGCGCGCTGTCGCTCATCGCCAGCGCGGCGTTCCTCAAGTGGATGCGCCGCGCCTCCGCTTGAAACCGTTGATCAGCGGCTACTTGCAAACAAAGCTCGCCGCATCCTCGGCATTGCCGCCCGAATAGCTGGCGTAGGCGGGATAGGGACACAAGGGCCGGGTGCGGCCCGGCCATGGCACGCCGGGAATGTTGCGGGCCTTGGCCAGCAGGCTTTGCGGCGCCTGGCCTTTTTCCACCCAGTCATCGAGTGCGGTCAGCGCATCGAACTGGTCGGTGGAGGGGCCGCCGCTGCAATGGTTCATGCCGGGCACCAGGTAAAGCCGGGTGAAATCGTCCGCGGATCCGAACCGTTTGGCAAGCGCGTCGATATAGGCCACGGTGTCGTGCGCGGAGAAAATCGGATCCGCCATGCCGTGATAAAAGATGATCTTGCCGCCATGCGCCTTGAAGGCGGCGATGTCGGTGGAGGAGGCCTCTTCGATCGATCCGCCGGACTCCAGGAACGGCGGCGACACCGCGCCCACCGCCTTGACGCCGCGATCGATATCGAACTTCAGCGTGTAGTCGTAGAGGTCGGTGACTTTTTCCGGCGGGGTCGAGAAATAGTAGGCCACCGAGCCAGGGATCAGCGACACGTTGCGGGCATCCGGCGGCACCTTGCCGGCGGAACCGATCTTCCACGCGGTCCAGCCGGGATTGGCAATGCCGGGATCGTAGGGCCAGTCGGAATAAAGCACCTCGCCATTGCCAAGGCGCGCGCCCTTGAACACCCGGTCGATCGCCTTGGCTTTTTCGGGCGCGAGGCAGTTGCCGGTCTGTCCCGCCGGACAGGCCAGCGCCAAGGGATCGAATTTGCAGGCCTTCACGTTGTTGACGAGGCCGTCGGCCAGCCCATCGGCGGCGTCGCACAGTTCGGTGATTTTCCCCGCCACCAGTTTCAGGTCGTCCATGCTGATGGCGGCGCCGAGATCCGGTTTGCCGTCCGCGCCCTTCGGCGCCACAGCGGCAAGCGTCTGCACTTCGGCCATCGCCTCGATCGCCGCCAGCGGCACCCGGTAGGCCGGAGCCCCGGCGATCACGCCGTCGAACAGCTGCGGATAGCGTTGCGTCGCCGCCATGCCCTGCCGCCCGCCGTTGGAACAGCCGACGAAATAGGCGCGCGACCGCGGCTTGCCGTACAGCGCGCGGATCAGTTCTTCCGCTTGCGCCGTGACCACCGGAATGTGGTTGTAGCCTTTGTCGATCCGCGCCTGCGGATCGAGGCCGAACATGTAGGGGCCGATCGGTCCCGGCTCGTCGCGATGGCCGGCATCGGTGGAGGCGATCGCATAACCCTTGGCCAGCGCCGAAATCTCGCCGGTCGCCTGCACGCCGATCGCCGGCCGCAGCACGCCGTCCGAACCGCCGCCGCCCTGGAACACGAACTTGCCGTTCCAGTTGGCCGGCAGCCGCAGTTCGTAGCCGATGGCGTAGGGCTTGCCGTCGATCCCGACATGGGGCGCCAGCGCGCCCTGGATCAGGCAATGGTCGGGAGCGCCGAGGCTGATCGGCGGCGGGCCGGGGAAATTCAGGGAACCTGCGGCGATGAACTTCGCCTGCGTGATCGTGCCCGCGGTACCGCCGCCGGCCAGGGCCTCACACTTTGCCTGAAACGTCTGCGCCAGCGCGGCCTGACAAGGCGTGTGCATCACAAGGATCGCCAGCACCGTGGCGATGCCGGTCCGGTTCATCGCAGCCTCCCATCGGGTTCTTGATTGGCGGTAATGGTTGCACCCGACCGTCGAGTTGACAAGCCGCGCCATGGCGTGATCTTGACAGATCGCTAGTAACGGTCTGATATCGCGGATATGGGGATAAGCGATCTCCCCACGAGGCGACATGCCGAAGTATCGCGTCCCGCACTCAGCAAGGACGCGCCATGTCATCCATCAACAGCATTTCCGTCGAAAAACTTGCCCGCTTGATCGGCACTCCGAAGTGTCCCGATCTCGTCGATGTCCGCACCGACGAAGATTACGACCGCTCGCCCCATCTCGTGCCGGGCTCGATCCGGCGCAACCATCGCGACGTCGCCGAATGGGCCGGTTCGTTCGGTGGGCGTTCCGCCGTCGTGATCTGTCAAGGCGGGCTGAAACTCTCCGAGGGTGCCGCGGCGCTGCTGCGCGTGGCCGGTGCCTCCGCCGAGGTGCTGGAAGGCGGCTTTGCCGCCTGGGAAAATGCCAAATTGCCGCTGGTGCCCGCCGCCAAGCTGCCGCCGCGCAATGCCAAAGGATCTACCCTTTGGGTGACGCGCGAACGGCCGAAAATCGATCGCATCGCCTGCCCGTGGCTGATCCGCAGATTTGTCGATCCCGCCGCCGTCTTCATGTTCGTGGCGCCGTCCGAAGTCGAGGCCGTCGGCGATCGATTTGCGGCGGTGCCGTTCGACATCGAAGGCGTGTTCTGGAGTCACCGCGGCGAACGCTGCACCTTCGACGTCATGATCGAGGAGTTCGGCCTTGCTGCGCCGCCGCTGCAGCGGCTTGCCGCCATCGTGCGCGCCGCCGATACGGCGCGGCTCGATCTCGCGCCCGAAGCGCCGGGCCTCTTGGCAGCATCGCTCGGGCTGTCGCGGATGTACAGCGACGACCTCGAACAGCTCGAGGCCGGGATGAACCTGTACGACGCGTTCTACCGCTGGTGCCGCGATGCCACCGCGGAAACCCACAACTGGCCGACCAACAAGGTCAAAACTTGAACGAACAAGGCATGAGATGACAGAGGCGGTCTCGACCACCCGGCCCGGGTTGCCCCAGCCGCAAGCCCACGGCGTTTCCTTCACCGAGGCGTTTGCAGTCTGGCTGCGGGTTGCCGCGCTGAGTTTCGGCGGCCCGGCCGGCCAGATCGCGGTGATGCATCGCATCCTGGTCGACGAGAAGCGCTGGGTGTCGGAGAGCCGGTTCCTGCATGCCCTGAACTACTGCATGCTGCTGCCGGGGCCGGAGGCGCAGCAACTCGCCACCTATATCGGCTGGCTGATGCACCGCACCGCCGGCGGCCTGATGGCCGGCGGGCTGTTCATCCTGCCCGGCATCGTCTGCATCATGGCGCTGAGCTGGATCTATGCCGCGTTCGGCAATGTCGGCGTGGTGGCGGCGTTGTTCTTCGGGCTGAAAGCCGCGGTTCTGGCCATCGTGCTGCAGGCGGTGGTGCGGGTCGGCAGCCGGGCGCTGAAGAACAACCTGATGCGGGCGCTGGCGGCGGTGGCCTTTGTGGCGATCTTCTTTATCGACGTGCCGTTCCCGGTGATCGTGTTCGGTGCCGGGCTGATCGGTTACGTCGGCGGAAAATTTCAACTTGCCGCATTCATGATCGCCGGCGGCCATGGCGCGGCCGGCAATGGCGACGGCGAAAGCCTGCTCGGCGATGAATTGCCCGCCCATGCCCGCCCCAGCGCACGGCAGTCGCTGGTCGCGGCGGCCGTCTGGCTCGCACTGTGGCTGACGCCGGTGGTGCTGCTGCTGGTGATGTTCGGCAGCGGCAACGTGTTCAGCCAGATCGCGGTGTTCTTTTCCAAGATGGCGATGGTGACGTTCGGCGGCGCCTATGCGGTGCTGGCCTATGTGGCGCAGCAGGCGGTCGAGTCCTATCACTGGCTCAAGCCCGGCGAGATGCTCGACGGCCTCGGCATGGCCGAGACCACGCCGGGACCGCTGATCATGGTGCTGCAGTTCGTCGGCTTCATGGCGGCGTTCCGCGCGCCAGGCTCGCTGTCGCCGATGCTGGCAGGCACGCTGGGCGGCCTGCTCGCTACCTGGGTCACCTTCACGCCGTGCTTCCTGTGGATTTTCCTCGGCGCGCCCTATGTCGAAACCCTGCGCGGCAACAAGGCGCTCTCCGCCGCACTTGCCGCCATCACCGCCGCGGTGGTCGGCGTCATCCTCAATCTCGCGGTGTGGTTCGCCATCCACACCATGTTCCGCGAGGTCCGCCCCTTGCATGCTTTCGGCATCGGCTTCGACGCGCCAGTAGTTTCCAGCATCAATGTCTGGGCGACGCTGCTGTCGGCGGCTGCGGTGATCGCGGTGATTTGCTTCAAGGCGGGAATGCTGCAGACGCTGGCGGCGTGTTCGGTGACGGGGGTGGTGCTGTATCTGGTGGGAGCGATATGAGGGACATCCTCCAGATTTAGCTGGCGCAGG
Source organism: uncultured Alphaproteobacteria bacterium (assembly GCA_963710235.1). Lineage (GTDB taxonomy): Bacteria > Pseudomonadota > Alphaproteobacteria > Rhizobiales > Xanthobacteraceae > Bradyrhizobium. The sequence continues at coordinate 774,609 of CAVPZI010000002.1, read as the reverse complement.
CCCTTGCCGGGCAGCTTCATTTGGCATATGTTTGTGGCATATGCCTATGGAGGCGAGGTATGGCGGCTGGGAGACACGTCAGGTTATTCAGGAATGGCCGCAACCAGGCGGTACGGATTCCGGTTGAATTCGAGTTGCCGGGCGACGAAGCCATCATGCATCGCGACGGTGATCGTCTGGTGATCGAACCGGTGCGAAAGCGCGGTTTAAGTGCCCTGCTCGCGGCGATGAAGCCGCTCGACGAGGACTTCCCGGAAATCGAGGATCGGCCGCCAGCCGTGGATGACGTGTTTTGACCCGCTACATGCTGGACACCAACGTCATCTCGGACCTGATCAGAAACCCCAAGGGGAAAGCCGCGAAGCGGCTCGCTCGGGTTGGCGACATCAATATCTGCACCAGCATTATCGTTGCGGCCGAGCTGCGCTATGGCTGCGCCAAGAAGGGTTCGGAGCGTCTGCTCAAGGCTGTCGAGGATGTGCTGGGAGAGATCGAGGTTCTGCCGTTCGACATCCCTGCAGATATCGAATACGGCAGAATTCGCTCGGAACTGGAAAGTGCGGGAAAGCCGATCGGGGCAAATGACTTCCTGATCGCCGCCCATGCTTGCGCGGTCAGTGCGACGATCGTTACCGCCAACGCTGATGAGTTCAAACGGATTTGCGGCTTGAAGGTGGAAAACTGGATCGCTTGATTGCTCTCTGCAGGATCGCTGCATTTGGCGGAAGCGGTATGAAATCATTGCACTCCCTACTTCACTCCAGACGCCCGCCCCCGCAATGCTGACGGCCGGGCGATTCCTTTCGGTGCTTTCGGTTATCATGACGGTCGTCGCGATCGATTCGTGGCGGATACATTTCCTGCCATGGGGATTCGAAGGCACCGGATATGTCGCGCTTCTCTCCCTTGCTGTCGGCGTTACGGCCGCAATTTCAGCCATCGTGATTGCGGTCGCGCGTGCGCGATCGAGAATGATGGAGGGTCTTTTCGGCGTGTTGTTGCCCTCCGGAACATCCCTTGTTGCACTGGTAATGCTCGTCATCGCGTGTCCCGGCGGCTGCTGAACCGTGAAACGGAAGCGCGGTCGTCATCCTCGCCATGGCCGGGACGAGCCGTGCACGGCGAGCGATCGGCGAATTGAATTCAATAACTCTTCATTCTCGCCAGCTGGTCGGCGTGGAAATTGCTGTCGCCGAACAATTCCTGGCAGACCCGGGCGCGCTTCATGAAGAAGCCGATGTCGAACGCGTCGGTCATGCCCATGCCGCCATGCATCTGCACCGCTTCCTGCACCGCCAGCGTTGCCGTGGTGCCGGCGCGGGCCTTGGCCACCGCGACCGCGGCGCCGGCATGGTCGAAATCGCCGTCGAGGGTCTGCAGCGCCTTGAGCACCGCGGCGCGGGTGATCTCGATTTCGGTATAGAGATGCGCGGCGCGGTGCTGCAGCGCCTGGAATTCGCCGATCAGCTTGCCGAACTGCTTGCGCTCCTTGAGGTACCCGACGGTGCGGCCGAACGCTTCTTCGGCGACGCCGACCATTTCCGAGGCCACCGCGCCACGGCCGATGTTGAGCACGCCCTGCAGCAGCCCAAAGCCCCGGTCGACTTCGCCGAGCACGCTGTCGGCGTTGACCTCGACGTTGTCGAAGATGATTCGCGCGGCGTTGTGCGAATCCACCATCGCGGTGCGTTCGCAGTCGATGCCTTTGGTTTTCGGATCGACCAGGAACAGCGTCAGCCCGTCTTCTTCGCCGGGCGAGCCGGCGCTGCGTGCCGCCACTATCAGAAGATCGGCGGTATGGCCGTCGAGCACGAACGCCTTGGCGCCGTTAAGCCTGAATCCGTTGCCGGAACGCACCGCCTGCAGCGCAGTCTGCAGCGGGCGATGTTTTGCCCCCTCGTCGACCGCCAGCGCCGCCAGTAGCGAGCCTTGCGCGATCTTCGGCAGGTATTCGGACTTCTGCCCGGCGCTGCCGCCGCGTCTGAGCGCGGAGGCCGCCAGCACCGCGGTGGCCAGGAACGGCGACGGCATCAGGGTGCGGCCGATCTCTTCCATCACGACCCCGGCCTCGACGCAGCCGAGCGCGCTGCCGCCGCAATCTTCCGGCACCAGCAAGCCGCAAAATCCCATCTCCGCGAATGAGCGCCACAGCTCGCGGGAGAAGCCGGTCGCATCCCGCGAATCGCGCAGCTGGCGCAGGTGCGACACCGGCGCCTTGTCGCTGATCAGACCGCGCGCGCTGTCGCGCAGCATGGATTGTTCTTCGGTGAGGAGCAGGGGCATTCATGTTTCCGTTAAAGAGAGGTGTCGTTCGGCGTCGGGATACTTCATGTTCGTCATGCCCGGGCTCGTCCCGGGCATCCACGTCTCAACTGCGGCTCAGCAAGAAAGACGTGGATGGCCGGGCCAAGCCCGGCCATGACGAGAAGGGAGCAATCGCATCACGCCCCCGGCAAATCCAGAATCCGTTTCGCCACGATGCCGAGCATCACCTCAGAGGTGCCGCCTTCGATCGAATTGGCCTTGGTGCGCAGCCAGGCGCGCGGCCGCGCGCCCTGTTTGGAGCGTTCGCTTTCCCATTCCAGGGCGTCGATGCCGCCGGCGGACATCAGGATTTCGTAGCGGCGCTTGTTGAGTTCGGTGCCGTAATATTTCATCGCCGAGGAAAACGCCGGATGGGCCTGTCCCGCTTTGGCAAGGTCGACGGCGCGTTCGGCGGCGCAGGCCAGCGCCGCCTCGTCGATCTCGAAGGTCGCGATCTGGCCGCGCAGCATCGGATCTTCCAGCCGTCCCAATTCGTCGGTGCCGACCGAATTGGCGGCGATCTGGCCGATCGGGCGGCCGACGCCGCGTTCGCCCATGCCGGAGATCATGGCACGCTCGTGCTGCAGCAGGTATTTGGCGACATCCCAGCCGCGGTTGACGGTGCCGACCACGTGGGATTTCGGCACCCGGACGTTGTCGAAAAAAGTTTCGCAGAACGGCGACTTGCCGGAGATCAGCAGGATCGGCTTGGTCGACACGCCTTTGGAGGCCATGTCGAACAGGATGAAGCTGATGCCGTCGTGTTTCTTGCCCGACGCATCGGTGCGCACCAGGCAGAAGATCCAGTCGGCGAAATTGGCGTAGGAGGTCCAGATCTTCTGGCCATTGATGATGAAATCGTCGCCGTCGCTTTCGGCCCGGGTCTGCAGCGAGGCGAGGTCCGATCCGGCGTTGGGCTCGGAGTAGCCCTGGCACCAGCGGATCAGTCCGGCGGCAATCTTCGGCAGATGCTCCTGCTTCTGCGCCTCCGTGCCGTATTTCAACAGCGCCGGTCCCAGCATCGAGATGCCGAACGAAACCAGCGGCAGTCGCGCCGAGATTGCCGCCATTTCCTGGCGCAGGATCTTGGTTTCTTCGCCGTCGAGGCCGCCGCCGCCGTATTCCTTGGGCCAATGCGGCACGGTCCAGCCCTTGTCGCGCATCCGCTCGAACCAGATGCGCTGCGGTTCGGAGGCAAATTTGGTGTTGCGTCCGCCCCAGAACGTTTCTTCGTCCGAGGTCATCGGCCGCCGCATTTCGGGCGGGCAGTTTTTTTCGAGCCAGGCACGGCTATCACGGCGGAATTGGTCGAGATCGGACATCGGTGTTTGCATCCGGGATGGGTTTGTTGCGACGACCTTAGCGGCCGCAGGGTGAATTTCAACCAAACTCTGCCGATCCGCGCGGCGCGTCGATGTGGTCATGATCGCAATTTGGGTATATTGGCCCGGCCGCAACAATGGAAAAGGTGAGGAAACGCAAGATGCGACTGAAGCTGCTTTCGCCTGGCGAAATGACCGCGCACCAGAAGGAAACCTACGACGAGTTGATTGCATCGAAGCGCGGCAAGCCGCCGCCGCCGATGATGGCCTGGCTCAACAGCCCGGAAATGGCCCGCCATGCCACGCGCCTTGGCGCCTACCTGCGGTTCGACACGGTATTCCCGGCCAAACTGTCGGAAGTCGCGATCCTGGTCACGGCGCGGCACTGGACCTCGCATTACGAATGGTACGCCCACAAGCGGCTGGCGCTGGCCGGCGGCATGGATCCCGCGATCATCGAAGACATCCGGCAATCGCCGGCCGCCGCATTTCGACGATCCGAAGGCGCAGGCGATTTACGACGTCGCCAAATCGCTGCACGAGACCCACAAGCTGCCGAAGCCGCTGTACGACCACGCCACGAAGGTGCTCGGCGAGCGCGGGCTGGTCGAGATCATCGGCCTGTGCGGCTACTACACCATGGTGTCGATGACGCTCAATACCTACGAGTTCGATCTGCCCGAAGGCGAGACCTCCGACCTTGCGGAGTGAATGCACGCTGAATAGATCGCGAGCTAAACCATCGACACAAGGAAGTCAGTATGCCCGAGCCCTCAAAACCCATCGTCGCGGGCACGCGGATCGGGCATGTTCATCTCAAGGTGGCCGATCTCGATCGGGCGCTCGGGTTTTACCGCGACGTGCTCGGTTTCGAACTGATGCAGCGGTTCGGCGACCAGGCGGCGTTCATTTCCGCCGGCGGCTATCACCACCATATCGGGCTGAACACCTGGGAGAGCAAAGGCGGCCAGCCGCCGGCGCCGGGTACCACCGGGTTGTTTCACACCGCGATCCTGTATCCGACCCGCGCGGCGCTGGCGGACGCGCTGCATCGGCTGATGCAGGCCGGCATCCCGCTCGACGGCGCCAGCGACCACGGCGTCAGCCAGGCCCTGTATTTGCGCGATCCCGACCAGAACGGCGTCGAGCTGTACTGGGACCGCCCGCAGCAAGAGTGGCCGCGCAACGCCGACGGTGGGCTGGCCATGTTCACCCACCGGCTCGACCTCGACGATCTGATGCGGCAGCGCCAAGCCCTGATAGGCCTGCGCCGATCAAATGATGCGGCGGCAGCGACTGAGCGCCATGCACAGGCGATCGGGCCGTGTAGCTGCCGGAGCATCGCGCAGCAGCCGATGCGCCCGGCCGAGCGCCGAGACCTTCGATCGCCGCGTTCAGGCTGACCAGCACGCCGAAGAGCCGGGCGAATTCGCGCTGGATGATCAGCGCGGCAGGGTGATCACTTGCCCACCGAGAATCCGAACAGCGCCAGGCGAAAAACAGCTCATTGGGCGCATTGACATCAGCAGCAGGCACCGCCTGGCTGAAGAACGAGCCGCGGCGCCCGGCGCTGGTTCAGCCGGTCGATCACGTCGAGAACAGACCCGCCCACCACCGCCATGATCGTCATCACGCCAGCGCGACGGCGGCGCGTTCGCGGCCGATATGGTCGAGATAGAAACCAGTGCACGATGAAGCCGACCTGGGCAACAGCACCAGGCGAAGCGATCGTGATGGTCCGGAAGCGAAGCTGCGGAAGCGTCGCGCGCGAATCCGGCGCCGGCATTGGGAGGGGCGCGCCATCGCGCCCGTCACGGCCGAAACGGCGTGCCATGTGAGCAGGATCACGGCACAGCACCGCGACCTACGATGGCGGTCAGCATCGCGGTGGCAAAGCCGAAGCCGCGATGGCCGCCACCAGCACCGGCACGCCGAACACGCCGCCAAAGCTGCCCGTTCAACGCCAGGCTGATCGCCATGCCGCGCCGCTTCTCGAACCACAGGCCGAGCGTGTTGGTGATGGCGCCGAGGCTGACGCCGGCCCAGCCGAAGCATCAGGCGTAAAGCTGCCACGGCTGATCGACGCGTCCGAGCCGATGGTAGCCAACGCCAGGCAGCAACGCCGTATCAGGCAGAGGCGCGGCCAACCGCCGCATCGCGTCGCTGACGAACACCACCAGCACGCGCTGAACAGGTAAAGAGTTGTGCCGTCGAGATCAGCGAGTCGGCCAGCCGTGAATGCGATGCATTCGGCAAGAAACGCTTTGGCCATAAAGCCGATCGCCCAGCCAAACTGCCACCACAAACAGGCGCCGACCACCCGCCAGCCGTAAGCCGTGAACTTTCGTCTAAGGCAGGTGCGTAGCGAAGCGTCCATCCCGATCGGTTTCTTGAAATCGCAATCGTTTCATTCACCATGGGCGCAACATGGCGGTAATGGAAGAGGCCCGATGCCCGATCCGGCCCCCTTGTCTCGCTTCTGCGAGAAGCTGTTTGTAAACAGCACTTTAGAAACCGTCTTGATTAACAATTGGAAAGCCGCTTGGCAGCGGGGTGCGGTCACGCCATATGATGGGTGTACGCCAAAGAGGATTCTCACTGTGAACGCCATCGCTGAACTTGCAGGCCAGGCCGACCGCTCCTTGCTGATCGTCGAGGACGACAAGCCATTTCTGGAGCGGCTGTCGCGCGCCATGGAAACCCGCGGCTTCACCGTCACCTCGTGTGGCAGCGTTTCCGATGGCTTGGCCCATATCGGCAAATCGGCCCCGGCCTTCGCGGTGGTGGATCTGCGCCTCGGCGACGGCAACGGCCTTGACGTGGTGTCGGCGCTGAAACGGCAGCGCCCCGACGCGCGCGCCATCGTGCTGACCGGCTACGGCAACATCGCCACCGCGGTGACCGCGGTGAAGATGGGCGCGGTGGACTATCTGTCGAAACCCGCCGACGCCGACGACGTGGTCGCGGCGCTGTTGGCCTCCAGCACCGAGAAGTCGGAATTGCCCAACAATCCGATGTCGGCCGACCGGGTGCGCTGGGAGCACATCCAGCGCATCTACGAGATGTGCAACCGCAACGTCTCGGAAACCGCCCGCCGCCTCAACATGCACCGCCGCACCCTGCAGCGGATTTTGGCCAAGCGCGCCCCGCGGTAACGCGCGTTCAACTGTTCAATTTCGTCATGGCCGGGCTTCGTCCCGGCCAGCCACGTCTTGGACGCACAAAAGATGTGGATCCCCGGGACAGAGCCTGCCTGGGGAAGGAGCGATTGCGATTTAAATCTCGCCGTGCCCCTGCGGGTCGATCAGCCGATTCAACCGCTGCGCCGCGATCGTGGCAAACCGCGCCATCATCAGCTTGCGCGTCGGTGCCGGCAACCGGTGCTCCGGCGCCTCGCAATGCAGATGGGCGCCGTAGGCGTCGGCGACAATCAATCCGGTCTCGGCGGGGAAGATCTCGCATGGCAAATCCCGCGTGAAGGCGAAGAACAGGCGGTCGCAATGTGAGCGGTATTCCGGCCATTTCTGGTCGGCCCGCAAATCCTCCACCGAGGATTTGATCTCGACGATCCAGATCTCGCCGCGCTCGTTGAGCGCCACCAGGTCGGCGCGCCGCCCGGACGGCAATGGCAATTCGCTGACGCAGGAAAATCCCAGCGATCGCAACAGCCTTGCGGTACCGCGCGCGATCGCCAGCGCAGTCTCGGACTGGCGGCGATCGGGCGCAGGGACGAGCGCAAGATGAGGGGCGGGTGACTCCATGGTTCTAGCCTAGCCGATTCCGCATCAGCCCTCCAAACGGATTGCCGGCCGGCCTCAAATTCGTACCCGCCCCGCCGCAATTTCGACCTCACGGGACCGTGAAGCCGATGGAACTTTAGTTCCGAGGGACAGCCACCGGAGGAGAAACCATGACGTCCGTCATCCGACTTCGCGCATTTGCGTTTGCCCTTGCCACCCTGCCTTTCCTTGCTGCCGCCTCCAACGCCCATGCCAGGCCCACCGTGGAAGTGGCGTTCGTGCTGGATACCACCGGATCGATGGGCGGCCTGATCGAGGGTGCCAAGCGCAAGATCTGGTCGATCGCCACCTCGATCCTCGACAGCAACCCCGACGCCGATATCCGCATGGGACTCGTGGCCTATCGCGACATCGGCGACGATTACGTCACCCGGACCTTCGATCTCACCACCGACATCCAGGACCTCTACGCCAACCTGCTCGAGTTGCGTGCGCGGGGCGGCGGCGATTGGCCGGAGAGCGTCAACGAAGCGCTCGATGTCGCCGTCAACAAGCTGCACTGGACGCCGAGCAACGATACCAGGAAGATCGTGTTCCTGGTGGGCGATGCGCCGCCGCACATGGATTATGCCCAGGACACCAAATATCCGGTCACCCTGGCGGTCGCCAGGCAGAAGGACATCGTCGTCAACACCGTGCAGGCCGGCGATGCCCGTGATACCGAGCGGGTGTGGCGCGACATCGCCCAGAACGGCAACGGCCGCTTCATCCCGATCCCGCAGGATGGCGGCCATGTGGTGGTGATCGAGACGCCTTACGACGACGACATCATCATCCTGCAGAACGAGATCAACCGCACCGTGATCCCCTATGGTCCGCGCGCCTTGCAGAAGCGCACCGAAGACCAGACCCGGCAACTGGCCAAGGTCGCGGCGGCGGCGCCGTCGCAGGCGTCCGACATGGCGAGCTACATCAACAAGCGCTCACGGTTTTCGTCGGAGGCGGTCACCGGCGGCGGCGACCTGGTCAGCGACGTTGCCGCCGGCAAGCAGAATCTTGGTAGCGTCAAGGAGGACGAACTGCCGGACAACCTGCGCGCGCTCAAGCCCGAACAGCGCAAGGCCGAACTGGACAGCCAGATGAAGACCCGCAACGCGCTGAACGAAAAGCTCACCGCCCTGGTCCAGAAGCGCGACGCTTATGTCGCCAACCAGCGCGCCAAGGCGGCGCCGGCGTCGCCAGCCCCGGCCTTCGACCGCGTGGTCGAGGAAACCCTGAAGGCGCAGATCAAGCGGTAGCGTATCGCGGCTCGCCGTCCCGTCCCGAGACGGGATGGCGAGCCGAACTTTTCGGGGAACTCCGCCGCACCTGACGTCTTGATAGTGCTGACTGGCCAACGGCAGGCAGCATGATCGACGACCTCTGGTTCAAGAACGGCATCTTCTACTGTCTGTCGGTCGGCACCTATATGGACGCCAACGGCGATGGCGTCGGCGATTTCAAGGGATTGCTGCGCCGGCTCGATTATCTGCACGGGCTCGGCATCACCGCGATCTGGCTGATGCCGTTCCAGCCGTCCCCCGGCAAGGACGACGGCTACGACATCTCGGACTATTACGGCGTCGATCCGCGCTACGGCACCTTGGGCGATTTTGTCGAATTCACCCACGGCTGCCGCCAGCGCGGCATCCGCGTCATCATCGATCTCGTGGTCAATCACACCTCCGATGCCCATACCTGGTTTCGCGACGCCCGTAGCTCGCCGTCGTCGCCGTACCGCGACTGGTATGTCTGGGCCGACAAGAAGCCGGCCAACGCCAACAAGGGCATGGTATTCCCGGGCGTGCAGAAATCGACCTGGAGCCACGACAAGCAAGCCGGGGCCTGGTACTTCCACCGCTTCTATGATTTCCAGCCCGACCTCAACACCTCGAACCCGTTCGTCCAGGCGGAAATCCTGAAAATCATGGGCTTCTGGATCCAGCTCGGCGTCTCCGGCTTCCGCATGGATGCGGTGCCGTTCGTGATCGCCACCAAGGGCGCGAAGGTCAAGGTCCCGGTCGAGCAATACGACATGCTGCGAGCGTTCCGCGAATTCCTGCAATGGCGGGAAGGCGACGCCATCATCCTGGCGGAAGCCAACGTGCTGCCCAAAACCGACATGGAGTATTTCGGCAAGGACGGCGACCGCATGCACATGATGTTCAACTTCCATGTCAACCAGCATCTGTTCTACGCGCTGGCGTCCGCCGATTCGCGGCCGCTGGCCAAGGCGCTCAAGGACACCAGGCCGCGGCCGGCCACCGCGCAGTGGGGCCTGTTCCTGCGCAACCACGACGAACTCGACCTCGGCCGGCTGACCAAGGCGCAGCGCGACGTGGTGTTCAGGAACTTGGGCCCCGACAAGGACATGCAGCTCTATGACCGCGGCATCCGCCGCCGCCTGGCGCCGATGCTGGGCGGTGACCGGCGGCGGCTCGAGCTCGCCTACAGCCTGATGTGCACGCTGCCCGGCACGCCGGTGATCCGCTACGGCGACGAAATCGCCATGGGCGACAATCTCGGCTTGCCGGAACGCAATTGCGCCCGCACGCCGATGCAGTGGTCGACCGAGCCCCACGCCGGCTTCACCGAAAGCGACAAGCCGGCGTCGCCGGTCATCGACCAGGGACCCTATGGCTATCAGCATGTGAACGTCGCCAAACAGCGGCGCGACCCGAATTCGATGCTGAACTGGACCGAGCGCATCATCCGCATGCGCAAGGAAGTGCCCGAGGTCGGCTGGGGCGATTTTCGCGTCATCGGAACGCGCGATCCGGCGATCTTCGTCATTCGCTACGACTGGCGCAACAACTCGGTATTGTTCGTGCATAACCTCGCCGAGCAGCCGCGCGAGATCACGTTTTCGGTCGGCCTTGACGGCGACGCGGGCCGGCTCCTGGTCAATCTTCTGTCGGAAGACCACAGCGAAGCCGACGCAGGCGGCAAGCACAGGCTGCTGATCGAGGCTTATGGCTACCGCTGGTACCGCGTCGGCGGGCTGGATTACCTGTTGAAGCGGACCGACATCGATGGGGTCAACAAGCGGCCGGGCTGACTCTCCCCGCAATGACCCGGATGGGACTATGCTAATCGGATGATCAAACCCTCGTCGCCGCGCAGGTCCAGCCCATCCGTAACCGTCTCGCCGTTGCGATCGAGGTTCGTTGACAACACGATTTGTCCGGCAAAGCCAAATGCGGCCGACGTGATCGACAGCGGTTCGTCGCCGAGGTTGAGCACGACCAGAAGCGCGCTGCCCCCGGCTTCGCGCCGATAGGCCAGAACATCGCCCATCGTCACCACAGGCACATAGCTGCCGGCCACCAGCTGCGGCGTGTTTCGTCGCAATTGGATCAAGGCGCGATAAAGACTGAGGATCGACCGGGCGTCTGCGTCGAGATTCTCCACGTTGTCCCGTACCGCGTCCTCCGCCAGCGGCAGCCAGGGCGCGCCCGTGGTGAAACCGCTGTTCGCCCCCGCGTCCCATTGCATCGGGGTGCGGCAGCCGTCGCGTCCGACGCCGATGCCCGGCACGTTCTTCTCGAACGGGTCGCGCACCTGGTCGGGCGCGATCGCGACCTGGTGCATGCCGATCTCGTCGCCGTAATACAGCGTCGGCGTGCCGCGCAGGGTCAGGAGCAGCATGGCGGCGACGCGCGATTGTGCCGGCCCGACCCGGCTTGCCACCCGCGGCCGGTCATGATTGCCGAGCACCCAGTTCGGCCACGCGCCGGCGGGCAGTGCGCGTTCATAGTCGCCGACCAGTCCGGCGATCTGCTGCGCATGCCAGGGTGCCGCCAACAACGCAAAATTGAACGGCAGGTTGGCGCCGGTCAGCTCCGGGCCGTAATACGCGACCAGACGGTCGAACGGCAGGTAGATCTCGCCGATCAGCACGCGGCTGTCGAATTCGTCGACCACGCGCCGCATTTCGGCGACCACTTCCTGCACCTCGGCCCGGTCCGCCGAGTACAGGTTGGTGAGCGCTTCGTGCGGCGGGCGACCGTGGCGAAAATTCGGATTGGGCGGATTGTCACGAAACTGGTCGTCCTTGATCAGGTGCCAGATCACGTCGACGCGAAAGCCGTCGACGCCCTTGCGCAGCCAGAACCGCATCACGTCATAGATGGCGCGGCGGACCTCCGGATTGCGCCAGTTGAGGTCGGGCTGCTGCTTGAGGAAGGCGTGGTAGTAATATTGCCCGGTATGGTCGTCCCAGGCCCAGGCGCTGCCGCCGAATTCCGACATCCAGTTGTTCGGGGCGCTGCCGTCGGGCCGGGCATCGCGCCACAGGTACCAGTCGCGCTTCGGATTATCGCACGAGCTGCGGCTTTCGACGAACCAGGGGTGCTGGTCGGAAGTATGATTGGGGACGAGGTCGAGGATCAGTTTCAGGGCGGCCGCATGCGCGGCTGCCAAGAGCGCGTCGAAATCGTCCATGGTGCCGAAAATCGGATCGATGCCGACATAATCCGAAATGTCGTAGCCGAAATCGGCCATCGGCGAGGGAAAGATCGGCGACAACCAGATCGCGTCGACGCCGAGTGAGGCGAGATAGGGCAGCCGCGCCAGGACCCCGCGCAGATCGCCGATGCCATCGCCATTCGAATCCTGAAACGAACGCGGATAGACCTGATAAAAAATGCCGTCTCGCCACCACAGCTTGCCGTTCGGTGTCATGCTGGAAATAAGACCTTGCGGGAAATAAGACCTTGGCTCAAGTGCCCGGCCACACCAACGCCCGTGCAGCGGATCGGTTCGGTCGAGACAGGCAGAGCGGCAAAAAGCATCTGGCGGCAGATATTCCTTCTCGTTGCCCTGTCGCAACATTCTACTTGAATATTTTACTTGGCGGGCCCGGAAAAATCAGCATTGTGCCTGCATGACAAACCAGACCGATGCCCAGGCCAAAGCCGGCGCCGTAATCATCCCGGTGACGCTGTTTCAGCAGAACTGCATGCTGTTGTGGGAAGAGGCCACCAAGAAGGCCGTGGTGATCGATCCCGGCGGCGACGTGCCGCAGATCCAGGCTGCGATCGCGCAGGCCGGCGTCATCGTCGAGCAGATCTGGATCACCCACGGCCATATCGATCATGTCGGCGGCGCTGCCGAACTGCGCGACCTGCTCAAGGTGAAGGTGACCGGGCCGCACATCGCCGATCGGCACTACTTCAATCTGATCGAGGACTCCGGCGCCCGGTTCGGCATGACCGGGATGCGCAATTTCATGCCTGATAGCTGGCTCGAGGAAGGTGACCGCGTCAGCATCGGTGAACTCAGCTTCGATATCCTGCACTGCCCGGGCCACTCGCCGGGCAGCGTGGTGTACTTCAACAAGGCTGATGCGCTTCGCCCATGTCGGCGACGTACTGTTCAATGGCTCGGTCGGCCGCACCGACCTTCCCGGTGGCGATCACGCCACCCTGATCAGGTCCATCACCGACAAGCTGCTGCCGCTTGGTGACGACGTCGGCTTCATCTGCGGCCATGGTCCGGGCTCGAGCTTCGGCCAGGAGCGCAAGACCAACCCGTTTCTCACCGGCGCGATGTAACGGCGCTTACGGCTCCAGCGAACACGAGCGCGCCTTCGGCGACCTATTCCGCCGCGGCTTGCAGCCGTTCGCCGGACATGCTCGGAGTGAGGTGGCGGCTGCCCCAGTTGCGGATCGCGGCGATCACGGGAAGGAAACTTCGTCCCTTGCGGGTCAGCCGATACTCCACCTTGGGCGGCACCACGCCAAAATCCTTGCGGTCGATCAGCCCGGTCTCGGTGAGCGCCTTCAATTCGCGGCTCAACACCCGTGGCGCGATCTCGCGGCTGGCTTCGTTGCCGCGCAACAGCCCGATCCGGATTTCGCTGTAGCGCCGCGGGCCGTCCTGCAGGTCCCAGACGATGCGCAGCTTGTATTTGCCGCTGATCGTCTTCTGGAACGCCGCCACCGGGCAGCCGCAGCCCGCTAATTTGCGGTTCCCCATTCCCGCCACTCCCTCGGACATCGCGGCGTTCATTGCCGCGCTGGACAACGATCCCGACCTGAAGGGGAAAATCAGCTACCGCTGCATGAAGGTGAGGGACGACGCGAACTACTATCACCTCGCCGCGGCCAGCGACGAGCAGGCGGTCAAGGTGCTGCAGCAGCGCGAGTTCTTCAAGCGTTACACTGAAAAGACCCGCGTTGTCGCCGGCGGCGAGGTGTCGGTTGCTCCGCTCGAGATCATCGCCGAGACCAAAGCCCAGCCGTAGCCGGCAGACCTCGCTTGCCGCAACCTCCGGGCATCAAGCGCTTCTGGCGCTCTTATGGGTGAGGTCGGCCCAGCTTTCGATCTGAGAAGCCGCGATGGTCTGTTTCGGCTGACAGGGATTGAGCGTCCCCGCATTGGCGGTCCAGCCCTTGGCCAGGATCTGCGTCGCGAACAGCTTGGCGTCGGTTTCGGTCTTGAACGTTCGCGTCGATCGGTTCACGCCCACGGCGCGGTCATCCGATTTGACCGTTTTGTCCGGCCCGTAGGCCACATACCAGGTGTCAGGTTGCGTCATCCGCATTTAACGCGGATTGCGATGAAAAGTTTCATTCATGGTCATGTCAGGAAAAATTGGCTAAAGAGAGAGTGCCGTCGAGTGCGACCGTGACGCGAGCGTCGTGGCGGGTCGACCGGCCAGGCGAGCAACGGCAGGCGAAACAGCAGGGAGTTGTCCATGAATATTTCGAGCGAGGGTATTATCGTCATCCTGTTTGTCGGCCTGGTGGCGGGCTGGCTGGCCGGCAAGATCGTGCGGGGCACCGGGTTCGGTATCATCGGCGACATCCTGGTCGGCATCGCCGGCGCGCTGGTGGCGAGCCTGTTGTTTCCAAGGCTCGGCATCCACCTCGGGAGCGGCCTGATTTCCGAAATCATCTATTCCGCGATCGGCGCCATCGTGCTGCTGTTGATCGTTAGGCTGCTGCGCGGACGCTGACCACAACGGAAGCAAGAGAAAAGGCCGCCCCGAGGGGCGGCCTTTTTGATTCAGGGTTTCTATCGGATCAGGCCGGCGGCGGTCAGGGCGCGGGTGATGATGGCGCCGACGTCGATCGCCCGCCGCGGCGGTTGATGGCGCGGTTCGGCCCGCCGGTCCTTGGCCGCGCGCACCTTGGGCGCGGGCGCGATTTCAATCGGTCGATCGGTTGCGGCCGCCGTAACCGGCTTGGCAGCGACGGCCTTGGCAGTCGCAGTCGCAGTCTTGGGCTGGTGCAGGCGTTCGGTCAGGCCGAAGAACTGTGCGATGTGATACGAGGACGAAATGCCGGCCTCGATCAGGAAGGCGCCCGCCGTGCCATAGCGTTCGTCGTTGGCGGCGGTGCCGAGCGGCATGCCGTGGGCCATGTTGGTGATGGAGTAGGACTTCGATGACGGTCTCGCCGTCGGCGTTCCACCAGACCTGCCGCGGGTAACCGTCGACGGTCGATTGCGACATCGGCGCGGTGGGCAGCCGATGCACGTCGAGCCACTGCTTGACCACATCGTCGCCGTTGGCCGGATTGACGGTGCGGTCGGCGCTGCCGTGCCACACCGACAGTTTCGGCCACGGGCCCTTATGCTTCGAAGCATGGCGCACCAGATCGCCGAGTTCGGAGGCCGGGCGCGACGACGGCTGGAACATGCCTTTCAAGGCTTCCTGGACATTGCCGGCGATGCCGTAGGGCAGGCCGGCGATGATGGCGCCGCCCGCGAAGATCTCCGGATAGGTCGCCAGCATCACCGAGGTCATGGCGCCTCCGGCGGAAAGGCCGGTGATGAAGATGCGCCGGCGATCGATGCCGGCGCCATGCGCCATGTGTTCGATCATGTGCCGGATCGAGGCCGGCTCGCCGTGCCCTCGCGCGGTATCTTCCGGCAGAAACCAGTTGAAGCAGGTATTGGCATTGTTGGCCGGCTGCTGTTGCGGCATCAGCAGCGCGAAACCGTAGCGGTCCGCCAGCGTCGACCAGCCGGCGCCGGCGTCGTAGCCATCAGCGGTTTGCGTGCATCCGTGCAGGACCACGACAAGCGGGCTTGGCTTCGCCAGATTGTCCGGCACAAACGAAAACATCCTGAGAGCGCCGGGGTTGGCGCCGAATTCGGCGGTCTCTTTCAGCCGGCTCGGGCTGCCCCGCAGCCCGTGCGTGAAACCCCTCAAACCTTTGATTTCGTTCAATTTCGGCAGGTGACGCAGAAATTCGATATTATTGGCCAGGGACACGGCGGCTCCTTGTTTATCGCCTTATAACTTATCCATCGGACAATAGTTGCTGCACTGCAAAATATAAGTGGTCGGGGACGAAATCGGCGGGTTTTGCACGAGATGGTGAAGCCGGGCCGAATCCGGCCGCCATGTGGCCGGACCGGCGCCGGAATTCTACCGGATCGGTGGCGCGTACTGGATGCCGCCGGCGCTCCACAACTGGTTGAGGCCGCGTGGAATACCGAGTTTCGAGCCGGCGCCGACATTGCGCTCGTAGACTTCGCCGTAATTGCCGACATGGCGGATGATGCGCGCTGCCCAGTCCTTGGTCAGGCCCAGATCCTCGCCATAGGCGCCTTCGGTGCCGACCAGGCGCATCACGTCGGGCTTCTTCGATTTCAGCGCGTCGTCGATGTTCTGCGAGGTGACGCCAAGCTCTTCGGCGTTGATCATCGCATACAGCGTCCACTTCACGATCAGCATCCAGTCGTCGTCGCGTTCGCGCACCACCGGGGCCAGCGGCTCCTTCGAGATCACGTCGGGCAGGATGGTATGGTCGCCCGGCTTCGAAAGGTTCAGCCGCAGCGCGTAGAGCTGCGACACATCGGCGGTCAGGGTGTCGCACTTGCCGTCGTTGTAGTTCTTGACGACCTCGTCGAGCTTGGCGGACTTCACTTCCTCATACTTGATGTGGTTGGTGCGGAAATAGTCGGCGAGGTTGAGCTCGGTGGTCGTTCCGCTCTGCACGCAGACCTTGCTGCCGTCGAGGTCGAGCGCGGAATCCTTGCCTCTTGCCTTCGGCGTCATGAAGCCTTCGCCGTCGTAGTAGGCGACGGCGGGGAAATACAGGTCATAGGAGGTCTCGCGCGACATGCTCCAGGTCGAGTTGCGGGCCAGCACGTCGACCTTGCGGTTCTGCAGCTCCCTGAAGCGCTCGTTGGCATCGAGCGGCACGAACTGCACCCTCTTGGGATCGTCGAAGATCGCCGCGGCGATGGCGCGGCAGAAATCCACGTCGAAACCGCTCCAGTTGCCCTTGTCGTCCGGGATCGAGAAGCCGGGCAGGCCGGTGTTGACGCCGCACAGCACCGCACCGCGCCGTATCGTGCGCTTCAAGGTTCTGGTGTCGTAGCGCTCATAGGTGATGGTCGCCGCGCCGACCGCCACGGCGACCACAAGGCCGATGGCAAGCCCGGTGCGAAATGTACGCTGCAACCACATGATCTGCCCTCACCAGCAATCGGGGAAAAATATTCAGTCTTGAAAGAGAAAGTTCGATCGCGCTCAGAGCTCGGGCTTCTGCCGGATGATGACCTTGGTGCCGACCGGGACGCGGTCGTAGAGATCGGCGACGTCGGAATTGACCAGCCGGAAACAGCCCGACGACACCGCGGTGCCGATGGTATCCGGCCGGTTGGTGCCGTGGATGCGGTAAACCGTGGCGCCGAGATACAGCGCCCGGGCGCCGAGCGGATTGCCGGGACCGCCGGCCATGAAGCGCGGCAGATAGGGCTGGCGCTCGATCATTTCCGGCGGCGGTGTCCAGTCCGGCCATTCCGCCTTGCGCGCGATCTTCACCAGTCCCTGCCACTGGAAGCCGTCGCGGCCGACGCCGATGCCGTAACGCAGCGCCTTGCCGTTGCCCTGCACCAGATAGAGATGACGCTCCGCCGTCGCGATGATGATGGTGCCGGGCACCTCAGTGGTGCGGTAGAGCACCATCTGGCGCTGGAATTCCGGTTCGAGGTCCACCGACTCGTCGGGAATGAGCCCGGGCTGATCGCCGACATCGGGCTGCCGCGGCTGGGCGAAGCTGTGCGAGGCGGAAAATATCAGGCCGGCCGCGACCACGATCTGAAGCCAGGTCTGAACCCATGTCGGACGACGAAAGGCGATCATCGGAAGCGCTCCTGTTGGCGATGCGTGAGGTGTTTATCGCGATTTGGCAAATCTTGGAACCGGCAAATCGCGGCGTTTGCGCCGGGGTGGCGGCCGGTCCGGCCGCCTCGCGCATGGTGCTGCAATATTTAAGGTTTTTTGAAGATGGGACGTGTTCGTGCAGCAGACGCAAAGCGACCCGGAAGGGGGGCATCCCGTCCGGGTCGTTGGAGGTCTTGGGAGGTTTGGAGGACGAAAGTCGATAAAATCCTGCGTTCAGCGAGCGGCCCCGCTATCGACGGAGATCACGCAGACCTCCGCGGGGTTTTTGGTGCTGCAGTCGATCACCTGCTGGCGCACCACCATGCTGTCGCCGTTCCGGTGCATCCGGGGGGAGGTATTCTGGGCGGACATCGAGGCCAGGGTGACCACCGCGCCGAGCGGGATGATGAAAAAGCGGAAGGTCGGCTTCAGCATGGTTCTCACTCCCCGTCTCGGCGTTGCTGATGATGTGTGTAGCAGCCGAGTTTTTCCGGCTGATGTCGTCGATTGTTTCAATGGTTTCGTCGGCCGCCCAAATCAGGCGGCCAGGCTGTCGACGCCGGCGACTTTGAGCAGGTCGGCCAGTTGCTTGCGCGCATAAAACATCCGGGTCTTCACCGTGCTCTGCGGGATGCCGATGATGGCGCCGACCTCTTCCACCGATTTCTCGTGGTAATAGACCAGGTTGATGATCTCGCGATGCGCCGGCGACAGCTTGGCGACGCAGGCGCGCAGGATGGCGCTGGTCCGGCTGCGGTCGAGCGCCTGTTCCGGCGTCTCGGTTTCGTCGGCGATTTCGAGCACGTCCTCCTGGTCGACGTCCTCATGGCGGCGCTGGCGCAGCGCGGTCAGCGCCTTGAAGCGGGCGATCGACAACAGCCAGGTCGAGACCTGGGCACGGCCTTCGAACTGGCCGGCGGTCCGCCACACGTCCAGGAAAACCTGGCTGACCAGGTCTTCCGCGACGGTGGTGTCGCGGACCATCCGGAAGATGAAGCGGAACACCCGCACGTTGTGACGGCAATACAGCGTGTGCATCGCGGTCCGGTTACCGTCGGCGATGCCTTCCAGCAACGTTTCATCCGAGGTGGCCCGAGCGGCGGCGATCCCCTGGCGGCCTGCGGCGTTGATGGCGACGACATTCTGCATGACTGGCTCCCGTATTCGCCGCAACCGGCGGCGCCTCGTTGGGCAGATTGATAGCCAGCACAAGTTTCAGGACGTCTGCGCCAAAAACGGAAAATGGTTTCTTGGCAAAGGAGAATTGTTTCGTCGCGCGCGCTGCGACGAAACAATCGAACTCAAAATGATAGCAATTTGAATAGGATGATTTTTATCGATGCCGACCAGGCGCCTGAATCGGGTCTGGAACGGAGTATTCGCTCAGGCTTTGTCGCCAACCGGCGAAAACAGGTAGCCGCCGCCGCGGATCGTGCGGATCACCGCCGGTTTGGTCGGATCCGGCTCGATTTTGCGCCTGATTCGCATGATTCGCAGGTCAACCGCGCGATCGAACGCCTCGCTGTCGCGGGCATTGGCCAGTTCCAGCAGCCGTTCGCGTGACAGCACGCGCTTGGGGTTGGCGGCAAACACCTTGAGCAGGCCGAATTCGGAAGCCGTCAGCGGGTGCTCGTTGCCTTCGTCGTCGCGCAGCGCCTGGGCCTCGAGATCGAGCCATTTGGTGCCGAATCGCACCAGCTGGTCCTTGGCCTTGGCTGCGGCGGCGTCCGCCTTCTCGTCCTGCACCAGCCTGACCGGGGCGCTGCGGCGTAATACCGAACGAATCCGCGCCATCAATTCGCGCAGCTCGCAGGGTTTGGCGATGTAATCGTCGGCGCCTAATTCCAGCCCGACGACGCGGTCGATCGGGCTCGCGGTGGCGGTCAGCATGATGACCGGCACATTGGTGCGGCTCTTGAGGTCGCGGATGATCGACAGCCCGTCTTCCTCGGGCATGTTGAGGTCGAGCACGACCAGATCGGGCACGCCGGTTTCGATGGCGCTGCGCAGACTCTTGCCGCCGTCGCACAGCGTGATGGTAAAGCCGTGCATCTTGAGATAGTCGCCGACCATCTCGCGGGCCGGGGCCTCGTCATCGACGATAATGATGTGCTGGCTCTGGCTCATGTCAGGACGCGGCTGCCGAGGGCAGCATGATGGTGAAGGTCGCGCCCTGGCCGGGCCCGGCGCTGTCGGCGGTGACGGTGCCGCCATGCATGTCGATGATCCGCTTGACGATGGAAAGCCCGAGCCCGGTCGAGCTTTCGCCGGCGGTCGGCTTGGCGGAAAGCCGCTGGAAGCGGCCGAACAGCCGGCCGAGATCCTCCGGCGATAGTCCAGCGCCTTCGTCGGTGACGCGGATCAGCGTCTTGCCGTCGTCGTGGCTGACCAGAAGCGCGATCTTGCCGCCGATCGGGCTGTACTTGATGGCGTTACTGATCAAATTGTCGATCGCCTCGCGCATCCGGTCGGAATCGCACATGGTGACGTGATCGGCCGGCGCCGAAACCGTGATCGCCTGCTGCTTGTTGACGGCCAAAGGCTTGTTGGCTTCGGCCACCTCGGTGACGAGAGCGGCGACGTCGATCGGCTCGCGGCGGATCGAGATGTCGAAGGCGTCGGCCATGGCATCGGAAATCAGGTGGTCGACCATCGAGGTCAGGCGCTTGGTGGCATCGCGGATGTGTTCGACCTGCGCGGTGATGCTCTCTTTCGACGAACCGGCGCCAATCAGTTCGGTCAGCATCTCGGTGCGTCCGAGGATCACGCCGAGCGGATTCTTCAGGTCGTGGGCCACGGTGCCGAGAATTTCGTTCTTGAAGCCGTTGGCGCGCTGCAGCCGCAGCCATTGCGCCGAGAGCCGGCGGTTGGCCTGCATCAGCGCTCGCGTTCGCTGCGCCACCCGGTCTTCGAGCTGGGTGTTGGCCTCGTGCAGCTGCTGATACAGGATGACGTTGTCGAACGCGATCGAAAGCCGGCTGCCGAAGATCTCCACCAGCGAGCGGTCGGTTTCGGACAGCTGCCGCTCCGACTGCAGCAGCACCACCACCTCTCTCCCGCTGCCGGTGCGGACGTAGAGCACGGTGCGGTGATCGGCGAATTCATGCTTGCGGCGCTTGAACGCGGCCTCGACCATCTGCCGCAAATCGGGGTCGAGCGCCTGCGGCGAGGGGCTGCCGATGAAGCGGCTGTAGCAGCCCGAGCCGGCCAGCACCGAGAAATCGTCGCCGACCACGCCGCCGTCGCGCAGCACCAGGATGCCGGCGCAGTCGACGTTGAGCAGCGACGCGATCTGGGTCAGCACGCCTTCGGCGAGGCGCTGCATCGACTTGAAGTCGTACAGGGTCGAGGCGGCGTCGATGATGATCTCGAGCCCGCGCCGGGTCTGCACCATGCGCTCGAGCTGCAGGTAGCTGCGCAGCGCTGCGGTCAGCGAGGTGAACAGCTTGTCGGCGGTGAGCTCGGTCTTGGCCTTGTAGTCGTTGATGTCGTAGTCGACGATGACGCGGCGTTCCGGGGCCTGGCCGGGCTGGCCGGTGCGCAGGATGATGCGGACGGTCTCGTTCTTGATGTCGTTGCGGATGAACTCGACCAGATCGAGGCCGGCGGCGTCGGTTTCCATGATGACGTCGAGCAGCACCGCGGCGATGTCGGGATGCGCGCGCATCAGCACCTGGCCCTCGGCCGCCGAATAGGCCGACAGGATCTCGAGCCCCTGGCCGTTCAGGGTGTAATCGCTCAGCGCGAATCGGGTGCCCTCGTGCACCGCATGGTCGTCGTCGATCACCGCGATCTTCCAGCGGCGTGCCGTCGACGCCTCCGGCTCGGGGCCGGAATCTTCGATCAGGTGGAGGACATCGTCCTGGTCGGCCATTGCGTGGTCCCGTTACTGGTTACGCCGGGTTCGTTAGCACCGCCGGTGGCGGCCCGGGGCATGATAATGCGAAATGTGGTGCCTTGTCCCAGTCTTGAGTTCAGCATCATCCGGCCACCGAGTTGTTGGGTTACCAGATTATAGACGATATGCAGCCCCAGACCGGTGCCGCCCTCGTTGCGGCGCGTGGTAAAAAACGGGTCGAAAGCCTGGCGCTGCACATCCGGCGTCATTCCGGCCCCATTGTCGGCAAAAATGATCTCGATGTCATCATTGCCGCGCGGTTTGGCCGAAATCGAGATGGTACCGGAGCGGCCGTCGGGAAATGCGTGGTTGGTGGCGTTGAGAAACAGGTTGGTCAAAATCTGCCCGTACGATCCCGGATAGCCGTCGATCAACAGGCCGTCGGGGACCTCGACCGATACCGTGACCGGGGCTTTCTTCAGCACCGGCCGCAGGCTGGCGATGATCTGGTCGGTGGCCTCGCTCAGGCTGAATTGCCGCCGCTCCGCGTGCGAGCGGTCGACCGCGACCTGCTTGAAGGACTGGATCAGCTCGCCGGCGCGGTGCAGGTTCGCCACCAGCTGCTGCGCCGCATCCTGGCTGGTGCGGACGAAGTCCTCGAGCTGGGACCGGCGCAACGGCGTATCGGATTTCAGCTCGGCTTCGAACATGTCGGTGCGGCGCGCGAAGCTGGAGGCCACCGTCAGGCTGATGCCGATCGGGTTGTTGACTTCGTGGGCGACGCCGGCCACCAGACCACCCAGCGCGGCCAGCCGCTCGGCGTCGATCAGGTTCTGCTGGGCGGCGTTGAGCTCCAGCAACGCGCTCTCGGCCCGTTCCTTTGACGCGCGCAGCTCGTCATCGGCCTCGCGCTTGGCGATGGCATTCTCGCGGAACACCTCGACCGCGCGCGCCATCTCGCCGATTTCGTCTTTGGCGGCGGCGCCCTGCACCTCGCGGTCGTAATCCCCCGAGGTGATGGCCTGCATCGAGGCCATGATCTGCTGCAGCGGCAGCCTGATGCTGAGCGCGATCACGATGCCGACCACGATGATGATGGCGAGGAAGATCACCGCGATCAACAACGTCTTGCGGGAAATATCCGCCAGCGTCTTGTCGAACGTCGTCTGCGCGTTCTGCTCGCGCTGCCGCATCTTGACCGACAGGCCGTCGATGGCGCCGATGGTGTCGGCCTGGCTGGCGTCGATGGAATTGCGCAACAGGTCGGTCCGGCTGGCGAGCTGCTCCGACAGCTTGGCGAGACCTTCGCGCAGCGCCACGGTCCGCGTCTTCAGGCGCTGCAGCGCGATGCGCTGCAGGTCGTTGTCGGCGAGATCGGTCATGACCGGAATAGTTCGTTCGATGGTCTCGGTATTGCGGCGGGCTTCTTCGGCCGACGCCGAGGCCAGCGACAGGTAATAGGCGTTGGCGGCGACCAGCATGGCGGTGAACGCTTCGCGGGATTTTCCCAGCGCCGGCCAGATCAGGGCGTCGCGGTGGCCGGTGGCGCCCTCGATGATGGAGTAGAGCCCGGCCATGTCGCGGGCCGGCGTCAGCACCTGCTCCTCATAGGTCTTGGCGATGGTGGTCTGCAGCGAGCGCAGCTCGCCGAACCCGGACAGGAAGCGTTCGGTGACCCGCTCCAGTTCCGCCACCGATCCCGACAGCATCGGGTCGGTGGAGGCGCGGGTATTGAGGGTGCCGAGCACCGCCTCGCGCAACAGCAGGATCTCGGCGAACAATTCCGGGCTGGGCTGGTTGATGTAGCGGTGGATCAGGTTCTGCAGCCGGCCGGTTTCACCTTCCAGCAGCGCCAGGATCTGGTCGGATTCGCGCACCCGGCGCACGTCGTCCCAGGCCGAACCCAGCACGCCGGCGCCGCTCCAGATCAGGCCGGCGAGCACCAGCACGACCGCGGAGTTCAGCGCGGCGATCGACAGGATGCGCCAGCGGATCGGGATCGCGCGAACCAGCCGGATCACGCCGGTACGGCCGCTCTGGGCGGCTGCGGCCGCCTGCGGTTGTGCGCTGTCGTTCTGCCGGGGCGTCACCAGGTCCAACTCACTCAACCTTGCGGATGCGGTCGATCAGTTCCGCGGTTGCCGGATCGTGTTGCGCTTTTTCATATAGTCCGGCCATCGCGGCCTCGAACGGTTTGCGGTCGAAATCGGTCACGATGGTGACGTGGGCCG
Source organism: uncultured Alphaproteobacteria bacterium (assembly GCA_963710235.1). Lineage (GTDB taxonomy): Bacteria > Pseudomonadota > Alphaproteobacteria > Rhizobiales > Xanthobacteraceae > Bradyrhizobium. The sequence goes on along the minus strand of CAVPZI010000002.1, from coordinate 751,009 downwards.
CTTCCGCCTGCCGGCGCGAGCGCTCCTCGAGATCTTTCCATTTCTCGCGCATGAAGAGATTGGACTGCTGCGCCGCCTCGCGAAAGATCTTGCGCTCCGCCTCCGACAGGCTCTGCCAGGCCTTCAGCGACATCACCAGCACCTCGGGGCTCGCGGTGTGCTCGGTCAGGGTATAGTAGCCGGCATATTTGTAGTGGTCGGTGGTGACGAACGACGGCCAGTTGTTTTCGGCGCCGTCGATCAGCTTGGTGGCGAGCCCGGTCAGGACCTGGCCGTAGGGCAGCTCGACCGGTTCGGCGCCCAGTGCGCGGATCATGTTGGACATCAATTCGGATTGCTGCACCCGGATCCGCAATCCCTTCATGTCGGCCAGGGTGCGGACCGGCCGCACGCTGTTGTAGATCGAGCGCGCCCCGGAATCGTAGAACGTCAGGCCGACAAATCCATAAGGCTCGAAACTGTTGAGGATCTCGTTGCCGATCGGCCCGTCCAGCACCTTGTGCAGATGGTCGATGGAGCGAAACAGGAACGGCATCGCCAGCACGTTCATGGCCGGCACGAAGCTGCCGATCGGCGCCACGTTGGTGCGGTTGAGGTCGATGGCGCCGACCCGGGTCTGCTCGATGGTTTCCTTTTCCTCGCCGAGCTGGCGGGAGTGAAACACCCGGATCTGGTCCTGGCCGCCGCTCTTTTCGGCGATCAGGCTGCCCATGTAGCGCAGCGCCTGCACCGTCGGATAGTCTTCGGCCTGGGTATCGGCGGCGCGAAACTCGCGCGCCACCGCGGGGGTCGGGATGCCTAAGGAAACAGTCCAGCACAGCGCGCTGATCGACAGCACTGCGGCGGCGACAGCCCGCAAAACGGCGACGCGACTGGACACGGGCAACCACACCCCCCTATGGTGAATTTAGATTTCCGAACCGTCAGGCCGGACAATCTAGCAGAGGGACGGTGGGGAAGGCTATTGGGGGCGGCCGGCGATTTTTGCGCCTAGCCGGTCCAGGTCAAAGGGCTGGATTGATTTGGGCCTTGCGGGGTTTCCCAGTCGGTCCGCCAGGAAGGCGGCGGCAGATCCCGATGGGCGAGGACGGGCGGCATCACGACAATCAAGAACCTGACACATGCTCGGATCGGTCTTAAGATTTTTCGCTGGCGCCTTGGTCGCCATCCTGATGGTGCTGCCGGCCGATGCCGCCACCGACATCATGCTGTGGCACGCCATGTCCGGCGAACTCGGCCGGCAGCTGGAAAAAATCACGGCGGACTTCAACGCCTCGCAGCCCGGCTACCGGATCTTGCCGAGCTACAAGGGCAACTATACCGAGACGGTGACGGCGGCGATCTTCGCCTTCCGCTCGCGCAGCCAGCCGGCCATCGTCCAGGTCAACGAGATCGCCACCGCGACCATGATGGCCGCCAAGGGCGCGACCTATCCGGTGTACGAATTGATGCGCGACCAGGCCGAGGCGTTTTCGCCGAACGCCTACCTGCCCGCGATCACCGGCTACTATACCGACGTCGCCGGCAACATGCTGTCGTTCCCGTTCAACGCCTCGACGCCCATCCTCTATTACAACAAGAACCTGTTCCGCTCCGCCGGCCTCGATCCCGAGGTGGCGCCGAAAACCTGGCCGGAAGTCGGCGAGGCGGCCAAGCGGTTGCGCGCCGCGGGTGCCGTCTGCGGCTTCACCACCGCCTGGCCGTCCTGGATCAATGTCGAGAATTTTTCGGCGTTTCATAACGTGCCGATCGCCACCAAGGCCAACGGACTGCGCGGCCTCGACGCGGTACTGGTGTTCAACAATCCGCTGATGGTCCGCCACATCGGCCAGTTGGCGGAGTGGCAGAAGACCAAGGTGTTCGATTACAGCGGTCGCGCCACCTCGGCGGAGCCGCGGTTCCAGAAGGGCGACTGCGGCATCTTCATCGGCTCCTCCGGCACCCGCGCCGACATTCTCGCCAACGCGAAATTCGACGTCGGTTATGGCATGCTGCCGTACTGGCCCGATGTCGAGGGCGCGCCGCAGAATTCCATCATCGGCGGCGCCACGTTGTGGGTGCTGCGCGACCGGCCGCGCGACGAGTACAAGGGTATCGCGAAATTCTTCGCCTTCCTGTCGCGGCCCGAGGTCCAGGCCGCCTGGCATCAGAACACCGGCTATCTGCCGATCACCCGCGCGGCGTTCGACCTGACCCGCGCCCAGGGCTTTTACGATCGCAATCCGGGCACCGCGATTTCGATCGAACAGATGACGCTGAAGATGCCCACCGAGAATTCGAAAGGCTTGCGGCTCGGATCGTTCGTGCTGATCCGCGACGTCATCGAGGACGAACTCGAACAGGCCTTCAGCGGCAAGAAATCCGCGCAAGCCGCGCTGGATGCCGCGGTCGAACGCGGCAACCGCCTGCTGCGCCAGTTCGAGCGCGCCAACCCGGATTGATACGGCAGCGCCAACTCCGTCATTGCGAGCGCAGCGAAGCAATCCAGAAAGCAACAAGCAAGAACTGGATTGCTTCGTCGCTTCGCTCCTCGCAATGACGGCGCTGCGGCAACGCAAACGCCCCCTATCGCAGCGAAAACGGAATCGCCATGGTGTAGCTCATCGACGCCTGCTTCATCTCGGGCGGAAACGGCGGCAGCGGCTGGGCGCGCCGGATCAGGTCGAGGGTTTCGGCATCGAGCGAAGCATGGCCCGACGTTCGCGCCAGATGGCTGTTCAGCACCCGGCCGTTGCGGCCGACCGTGAAACTCAGCATCGAGGTGCCCTGTTCGCCGGCGGCCTTGGCGCCGGCCGGGTACTGCTTGTAGTGCTGCAGATGTGCGCTGAGCAGGGTGCGATAGGAGGCCAGCGCCGCCGCCGCGGTGGCGCCGTCGACGGTGCTGGTGACGGCAGGCGACTGGCGTTCGGCTTTCGGCGTGGCAGTGGTGCGCGGCGCCGGCGGCTTCTCGGACGGTTTTCTCGCTTCGATCCGAACGGGTTGCGGCTTTGCCGGCAGCGGTTTCGGTGCCTCCGCGATGTCTTTTGCCGATTCGGATTTCAGCGGTTCGGGCTTCTGTTCGGGCGGCGCTTCCACCACAGGTTTCTCCTGCGGCGGTGTCGCGGGAATTTGCTGCTCCAGCTGCGGCGCGGCGATCTCAGCCGGCGGCGGTGGCGCCAGATCGGCCTGTTGCATCGGCGGCCCGGGTGCCGTTTCGAGCCGTTGCGGCTCGGGCGCCGACGATACCGGCGCCATCGTCACCAGGATGGTCGGCGCCGCCGAGCCCGGCGGTGGCGGCTGGCTGTACCAGGCGATGCCTGCGGCGATCAGCGCGGCGTGCAGCGCTGCGATGATGGCCGCGGAGCCGCCCCAGCGAACGGCGCCGGAGCGGTCGGCCGGGGCATGCAGCGCGAAGGCGTTCATTTATCGGTCGCGCCTTCGTCGATGCCGACCAGGGCGACCTTGAGATAGCCGGCGTTGCGCAACAGATTCATCACCGCCATCAGGTCGCCATAGCTGACGGTCTTGTCGGCGCGCAGATAAATCGCCTCGTCCTTCGCCCCCTTGGTGGCGCTGTCGAGCGCGCCGTTGAGATTCTCGCGCGGAATCACGTCCTCGCCGACCGCGATCGTGAGGTCCGGCTTGAGCGTGACGAACACCGGCTGGTCGGGACGCGGCTGCGGTTCGACGGCGCTGGCCGGCAGGTCGACGCCGAGATCCACGGTGGCCAAGGGCGCCGCCACCATGAAGATGATCAAGAGCACCAGCATCACGTCGATGAACGGCGTGACATTGATCTCGTGCGCCTCGGCCAGGTCGTCGTCGCTCCGCGCGCGCCCACCCAATCGTGCACCGAGTCTTGCCCCGATTTTTGCGGCCATGCGCCTACTCCGCGGCCCGCGCCAGCAACGAGCCGCGGCGGTTGCCTTCCCGGCTGATCAAGAGCAGCAGTTGCGCCGAAGCGTCGGTCAGGAGCGCGCGATAGGCCGCGATCGCCCGCACCAGATGGTTGTAGATCACCACCGCCGGGATCGCCGCGATCAGGCCGAGCGCGGTGGCGAGCAGCGCCTCGGCGATGCCCGGCGCCACCACCGCGAGATTAGTGGTGTGGGCCTGCGAGATGCCGATGAACGCGTTCATGATGCCCCATACCGTGCCGAACAGGCCGACGAACGGCGCGGTGGCGCCGATGGTGGCGAGCACGCCGGTGCCAACCGCGATGCGCCGCGACAGCGCCGCCTCGACCCGCTCCAGCCGCAGCGCGACGCGCTCGGCGAAGCCGTCGTCGATCACGCCTTTGGACAGTTTTGCCTCACGCGCGGCGGATTGAATCAGTTGCGCCACGGCGTCGGTGCCGTCGGCGCAGTCGCGTTCGACGTCGTCCAGCGTGGTGTCGTTCTCGAGCCGTTTCAGCCGGCGCCTGGCCAAGCCGTTCGCGCGGCGAAGCTCGATGGTCTTTGCCAGCCACACCGTCCACGTCACCAGCGACGCGAAGGCGAGGCCGAGCATGACCGCCTTCACCACCACGTCGGCGTTGATGAACATGCCCCAGGGCGACAGGTTGCGCGGCAACAGCGCGGTGTCGCCGGCCGCGGCCGCTGGATCCATCAACGCGGCCAGCGCCGCCATGGCACCTGCGGTGTGGCCGGACGCTGCCCGAATGAAATGCTGCATCTTCATGGCGCTGATCTCTACACGTGTTCTGGTGCCGCCGCATGGCCGCGACGCTTCAAGTTGCTGTTGCGCCCAAGAAGTGGGCGTCAATAAATGACTGCATATTCCGTGTGCACTCGCCCTGCTGTGTATGCAATCAACCCGTCCGGCTCTGCCACGCGGGGCTCCCGCCTCAACTGCAATTAACAATGCAATTCAGTCACTTAGGGTGCGAGTAAGGTCCCGTTAAGTTCTGGCACGAACCTTGCGAAGCTTGCTCCAAAGTCATCACCCGGGCGTTGGAGATCACCCATGAAGCGTCGCGATTTTCTGAAATCCGTCACCGGCGTGGCCGCCGGCGCCATGGTGCCGGCACCGGCGATCTGGTCCGCCGCCAAGGCCGACGCCCGTTCCGAGACGCTGCTGATCGTCTCCGAAAGCGGTCCCAACAACCTCGACATCCATGGCGTCGGCACCAACGTTCCGGGCTACGAGGTGTCGTGGAATTGCTACGACCGGCTGATCAGCCACGAGATGAAGGCCGGCCCCGGCGGGGTGCCGTATTACGACCGCGACAAGTTCAAGCCCGAACTCGCCGAGGACATGAACGTCGGCGACATGTCGGTGACGTTCAAGCTGAAGAAGAACGCCAAATTCCACGACGGCGCGCCGGTCACGGCCAGGGACGTCAAGTGGTCGCTCGACCGCGCCGTCAGCGTCGGCGGCTTCCCCACCTTCCAGATGAGCGCCGGATCGCTGACCAAGCCCGAGCAGTTCGTCATCGTCGACGACAACACGGTGCGGGTGGATTTTGCGAAGAAAGATCGCCTGACCATTCCCGACCTCGCGGTGATCGTGCCGTGCGTGGTCAATTCCGAACTGGTGAAGAAGAACGCCTCTGAGAAGGATCCGTGGGGCCTCGAATACACCAAGCAGCAGACCGCGGGCTCCGGCGCCTACAAGGTGACGAAGTGGACCGCGGGCACCGAAGTGGTGATGGAGCGCAACGATACCTGGGTCGGCGGGCCGATGCCGAAGATCAAGCGCGTAATCTGGCGCATGGTGCCGCAGGCCGGCAACCGCCGCGCCCTGCTGGAGAAGGGCGACGCCGATATCTCCTATGAGCTGCCCTACAAGGATTTCACCGAGATCAAGGCCAACGGCAAGCTCGACGTGGTCTCGCTGCCGTTCTCGAACGGCATCCAGTATATCGGCATGAACGTCACCAAGCCGCCGTTCGATAATCCGAAGGTGCGGATGGCGGTGGCCTATGCCATTCCCTATCAGAAGATCGTCGATGCCGTGCTGTTCGGTCTCGCCACGCCGATGTTCGGCGCGGCCGCCGACAAGGCCACCGAGGTCGCGTGGCCGCAGCCGACCAAATATTTCACCGACATGGCCAAGGCCAAGGCGCTGCTCACCGAAGCCGGCTATCCCGACGGCTTCGAGACCACGCTGTCGTTCGATCTCGGCTTCGCTGTCGTCAACGAGCCGCTCTGCGTGCTGGTGCAGGAGAGCCTGGCCCAGATCGGCATCAAGACCACGATCAACAAGATTCCCGGCGCCAACTGGCGCACCGAACTCAACAAGAAAGAGATGCCGCTCTACACCAACGTGTTTTCGGGCTGGCTCGATTACCCCGAATACTTCTTCTACTGGTGCTATCACGGCAACAATTCGGTGTTCAACACCATGAGCTACAAGTCGCCAGTGATGGACAAGTTCATCGACGGCGCCCGTACCGCAGCCTCGAATGGCGACACCGCGACCTACGCTGCCGACGTCAAGGGCTTCGTCGACCTCGCCTTCGCCGACGTGCCGCGCATCCCGCTGTACCAGCCGTTCGTCAACGTCGCCATGCAGAAGAACATCTCCGGCTATCAATACTGGTTCCACCGGAGGCTGGATTACCGGGCGATGGTGAAGGCGTAACGATGATGTTGGCGGTCGCTGCATCACCGCGAGCACGGCCAACCTTTTCCCTCCCCCCTCCGCAAGGGGGGAGGGGAGCAATCTGTGCGTTACGTTGCGCGCAGCTGCTCGGGAGGGTGCGCCCCATGCTGACCATGATCGGCAAGCGGCTGATGTTCGCGATCCCGAGCCTGATCGGGGTGGTGATCGTGACCTTCCTGCTCACCCGCGCGCTGCCCGGCGATCCCGCGGCTTACTTCGCCGGGCCCGCCGCCGACAAGCAGGCGGTCGAGCAGATCCGCAAGAAGCTTGGCCTCGACAAGCCGCTGATCGACCAGTTTTTCCGTTACACCGTCGATCTCGCCCACGGCGATTTCGGCAACTCGCTGACCACCGGCCAGCCGGTGGCCACCGAAATCAAGAACCGCCTGCCGGCGTCGGCGGAGCTGACCTTGCTGGGACTGATCGTCTCGATCGTGATCGCGATCCCGCTCGGCATCATGGCGGCGACCCGGCCCGGCTCCTGGATCGATCATCTGTGTCGCGTCACCACCACGGCCGGCGTGTCGCTGCCGGTGTTCTTCACCGGGCCTCGTGCTGGTCTACGTGTTCTATTTCCAGCTCGGCTGGTCGCCGGCGCCGCTGGGAAGGCTTGACGTGTTCGCCACCGCGCCGCCTGCCGTGACCGGCTTCTATCTGATCGACAGCCTGATCGGGCGCGACTGGGAGGCATTTCGTTCGTCCGTGAACCAGCTGATCCTGCCGGCGCTGACGCTGGCGATCTTCTCGCTGGCGCCGATCGCGCGCATGACCCGCGCCTCGATGCTGGCGGTGCTGTCGTCGGATTTCGTGCGTACCGCGCGCGCCAGCGGGCTGAAACCGTCCACCGTGATCGTCACCTACGCCTTCCGCAACGCCATGCTGCCGGTCATCACCACGCTCAGCATGGTGTTCTCGTTCCTGCTCGGCGCCAATGTGCTGGTGGAAAAGGTGTTCGCCTGGCCCGGCATCGGCTCCTATGCGGTGGAAGCGCTGATCTCGTCGGATTTCGCCCCGGTCCAGGGTTTCGTGCTGACCATGGCTGTCATGTACGTGCTGCTCAATCTGGTCATCGACATTCTCTATGGCGTCATCGACCCACGCGTGAGGTTGGAAGGATGAGCACGTTAGCCCGTCGCCGACTCGAACCCGCGGCCGCCGCGCGCACCTCCGGCCTCGCCGCCATCTTCGAACACACCCGCTATGTATTCGGCGAAAACCGCGTCACCGCCTTCGCCTTCGGCCTGCTGGTCGTGATCGTGATCGCAGCGCTGTTCGGGCCCTATATCGTGCCCTACGATCCGCTAGCCAGCGACACCGCGGCGGCGCTGAAGCCGCCTTCCGCCGCGCACTGGTTCGGCACCGACCAGCTTGGCCGCGACATCTTCAGCCGGGTCATCGTCGCCACGCAGACTCGATACCTTCATCGCGGTGGCTTCCGTGATCCTGGTATTCATGATGGGCGGCCTCGCCGGCATCGCCGCGGGCTATTTCGGCGGCTGGACCGATCGCATCGTCGGCCGCATCGCCGACACGATCATGGCGTTTCCGCTGTTCGTGCTGGCGATGGGCATCGTCGCGGCGCTCGGCAACACCGTGCAGAACATCATCATCGCCACCGCCATCATCAATTTCCCGCTCTATGCGCGCGTCGCCCGCGCCGAGGCCAACGTCCGCCGCGAGGCCGGCTTCGTCCAGGCGGCGCGGCTGTCCGGCAATGGCGAGTTCCGGATTCTGCTGGTGCATATCCTGCCCAACATCATGCCGATCATGATCGTGCAGATGTCGCTCACCATGGGCTACGCCATCCTCAACGCCGCCGGCCTGTCGTTCATCGGCCTCGGCGTGCGGCCGCCCACCGCCGAATGGGGCATCATGGTCGCCGAAGGCGCCGCGCTTCATCGTGTCCGGCGAATGGTGGATCGCGCTGTTTCCCGGCCTCGCGCTGATGGTCGCGGTGTTCTGCTTCAACCTGCTCGGCGACGGCCTGCGCGACATCGTCGACCCGCAGCGAAGGACGTGAGCATGACCGCCCAGCCGCTGCTCGACGTCAGCGACCTGACGGTCGAATTCGCCACCCGGCGCGGCATCGTGAAAGCGGTGCAGCATGTCAATATCAGCGTCGCCAAGGGCGAGACGCTGGGCATCGTTGGTGAATCGGGTTCCGGCAAGTCGGTGACCTCCTATGCGGTCATGCGGATTCTGGACCGCGCCGGCAGATCGCCGAAGGTTCGGTGATGTTCTCCGGCATCGACGTCAAGGCCGCGCCGGAAAGCCAGATGCGCGACCTGCGCGGCCGCGAAATCTCGATGATCTTCCAGAACCCGCGCGCCGCGCTCAATCCGATCCGCAAGGTCGGCGACCAGATCGAGGACGTTCTGCGCCAGCATGTGCAGTCGACCTCGACCGATCGGGGCGAGAAGGCGGTCGAGGCGCTGGAACAGGTCAAGATCGCGCGGCCGCGCGAACGCTATCACGCCTATCCGTTCGAACTGTCGGGCGGCATGTGCCAGCGCGTGGTGATCGCGCTGGCGCTGGCCTGCAATCCGCAGCTTCTGATCGCCGACGAGCCGACCACCGGTCTCGACGTCACCACGCAAAAGGCGGTGATGGACCTGATCGTCGAGCTGACCAAAAGCCGCGGCATGTCCACCATCCTGATCACCCATGATCTCGGACTTGCCGCCGCCTATTGCGACCGCGTGGTGGTGATGGAGAAGGGCCGCGTGGTCGAGACCGCGCTGTCGGCCAACATCTTCGCCAACCCCGACCACGCCTATACCAAGAAGCTGATGCGGGCGACCCCGCGGCTCGGGGTATCGCTGCGCGACCTGTTGCCGGAGGAGGAAGCGGCGGCGATGCCGGTGCAGCCGGCGGGCGCCGGCAAGCCCGAGGCTGCCGACAGCGGCAAGCCGCTGCTGCTGGTGGAAAAGCTGGTCAAGGAATATCCGCGCCAGGGCGCCACCGCGGTGCTGTCAAAACTGTTCTCGCGCACGCCGGCGGCGCAGCCGGAACAGTTCCGCGCCGTCGACGGCATCGGGTTTTCGGTCGGCTACGGCGAAAGCGTCGGCCTTGTCGGCGAGTCCGGCTGCGGCAAATCCACCACCTCGATGATGGTGATGCGGCTGATCGACCAGACCTCCGGCCGCATCCTGTTCGACGGCGATGAGATCGGCGACATCAAGCCCAACGCCTTTGCCCGGCTGCCGCTGCGCAAGAGCATCCAGATGGTGTTCCAGGACCCCACCGACAGCCTCAATCCGCGCTTTACCGCCGTCCGCGCCATCGCCGATCCGATCATGCAGATGGGCGACATCAAGGGCCGCGATGCGCTGCGCGCGCGGTGCGAGGAGCTGGCGCGGCAGGTCGGCCTGCCGCTCAACCTGCTCGATCGCTTCCCGCATCAATTGTCGGGCGGACAGAAGGCCCGCGTCGGCATCGCACGCGCCATCGCGCTGCAGCCAAAACTCGTGATTCTCGACGAGCCGACCGCGGCGCTCGACGTGTCGGTGCAGGCCGTGGTGCTCAACCTGCTGCAGGACCTTAAACTATCCATGGGCATGAGCTACCTGTTCGTGTCCCACGATCTGAACGTGGTGCGGCTGTTGTGTGACCGGGTCATCGTGATGCGCAGCGGCCGGATCGTCGAGGAGGGGCCGTCGGAACGGGTGCTGGGGGCGCCCCAGGACGCCTACACCCGCGAACTGTTATCGGCTATACCGCATCCACCGCTTCCGGTTCACTGAGCCGGCAACGTTTCGAATCTGGACGAGAGAATGCCGCGTGACCGACAAGCTTGACGACTACATCGACGCCGCAGCCGCCGCACTGGCGCTGCCGATCGAGGACGCCTGGAAGCCGGCGGTGCGGGCCAATCTCGACGTCACGCTGAAGCTGGCGCGGCTGATCGATGCCTTCCCGCTGCCCGATGAAGCGGAGCCGGCCAGTGTCTTTGCAGCCTGACCACGCCAAAGAACCTGACATGGAATCCGCAATGACGGGCCATGGCGACTGGCTGCCGGCGTCGGAAATCGCCCGCGCGGTTGCAGCGCGCAAGATGTCGGCGCTGAGCGTCACCGAGGCGACGCTGGCGCGGATCGCACGCCATGATCCGCAACTCAATGCATTCACCGATGTGGTCGCCGATCGCGCCCGCGCCACGGCGCGCGCCATCGACGCGGCGCTTGCCGCGGGCCAGGCCGTGGGGCCGCTGGCCGGGGTACCTTTCGCGGTGAAGAACCTGTTCGACGTCAAGGGTCTTGCGACCCGCGCCGGCTCGAAGATCAACCGTGAGCTCAAGCCGTCAACCCGCGACGCCACGTTGATCGAACGCCTGGAGGCGGCCGGCGCCGTCCTGATCGGTGCGCTCAACATGGGCGAGTACGCCTATGATTTCACCGGCGAGAACGTCCACGACGGCAATTCGCGCAACCCGCACGACACCGCGCGGATGACCGGCGGCTCCTCGGGCGGTTCCGGCGGCAGCGTTGGCGGCGGCCTGGTGCCGCTGGCGCTGGGCTCCGACACCAACGGTTCGATCCGGGTGCCGTCGTCGTTCTGCGGCGTCTTCGGCCTGAAGCCGACCTATGGCCGGCTGTCGCGGGCGCGCTCGTTTCCGTTTGTTTTCAGCCTCGATCATCTCGGCCCGTTCGCGCGCAGCGTCGAAGACCTGGCGCTGGCCTATGACGTCATGCAGGGACCCGACGCCGCCGATGCCGCCTGCACCACGCGCCCGGCCGAACCGGTCAGCGCGCTGCTGGCGCAGGACATAAGCCAGCTTCGCGTCGCCATCGCCGGCGGCCATTTCCAGACCAACCTGTTTCCCGAGGCCACCGAAGCGGTGGCGCGGGTTGCCAGGGCGCTCGGCACCACGCGCGTGGTCGAGATCCCCGAGGCGGCGCGCGCCCGCGCCGCGGCTTACGTCATCACCACCGTCGAGGGCGCCGCGCTGCATCTCGACCGGTTGCGCCAGCGACCGGGCGATTTCGATCCGGCGGTGCGCGACCGGCTGCTGGCCGGGGCCATGGTCCCTGGGGCGCTGGTCGACCGGGCGCAGAAATTCCGCCGCTGGTACCGCACCAAAATGCTGGAGCTGTTCACGTCGGTCGACGTGATCATCGCGCCGGCGACGCCCTGCGTGGCGCCGAAAATCGGCCAGGTCAACTTCACGCTCGACGGCGTCGAACTGCCGGTGCGGGCCAACATCGGCATTCACACCCAGCCGATCTCCTTCATCGGCCTGCCGGTCGTGGCGGTGCCGATTCCGCTCGAGCCGATGCCGATCGGCGTCCAGATCATCGCCGCACCCTGGCGCGAGGACATCGCGCTGCGCGTCGCCTATGCGCTGGAGCGCGCCGGTGTCGCCAGAGCACCCCAGCCAAAAGGATTCTAGATGGACGTCGATCTGCCCGATGTGGTCGCCGAAGTAAGGGACGCGTTCGCGCGCTATGAAGCCGCACTTGTCAACAACGACGTCGCCACCCTCGGCGCCCTGTTCCGCAACGATCCGCGCACCCTGCGCTACGGCATCGGCGAGAACCTTTACGGTTATGAGGCGATCCAGGCTTTTCGCGCGGCGCGCTCGCCGGTCGGCCTGATGCGCAAGACCGCCAAAACCGTCATTACGGCCTATGGCAAGGACACCGCGGTTGCCTCGACGCTGTTCTCTCGCGACAACGCGCCGGGCCGGATCGGGCGGCAGATGCAGACCTGGGTGCGGTTTGCCGAAGGCTGGCGGATCGTCGCCGCGCATGTCTCGATCATCGACGAACCGCGGGATCCGGTATGAGCTTTGACGACCTGCCGCTGCCGCGAACCATCGAGCCGGTCAGCCGGGTCGACCGGCCACCGCTTACTGCCGGCAAGATCACCCGTGCCGAAGAGCTGCGGCTGCAGCTCGCCGACGACATCGTCCGCGGCGCGCTGCCGCCCGGCGCGGCGCTGGATGAGACCGAAATCGCGCGCCGGTTCAACGTGTCGCGCACCCCGGTGCGCGAGGCGTTGCGCCAGCTGGTGGCCAGCGGCCTGGTCGATTCGCGGGCGCATCGCGGCGCGGTGGTGGCGCGGCCGTCGATCGACCGGCTCACCGGCATGTTCGAGGCGATGGCCGAGCTGGAAGCGATCTGCGCCGGGTTCGCCGCCGAGCGCATGCCGCCGGCCGACCGGCACGCCCTGGAAGCAATCCACGAGGAATTGCGGCTGTTGAGCCATGCCGGCAACCCGGATCGCTTTCACGAGGTCAACGAACGGTTTCACAACGCGATCTATGCCGGCTCGCAGAACGGCTACATCGCCGAGATGACGCTGGCGACGCGGGTGCGGGTACAGCCGTTCCGCCGCGCCCAGTTCCGCAACCTCGGCCGGCTGGCCAAGTCCCAGGCCGAGCACGACCGCGTCGTGGTCGCCATCATGCGCGGCGACCGCGTCGGCGCCGCCGGCGCGATGCGCGCTCACATCGAACTGGTGCGCGGCGAATATGAGATTTACGCGGTGTCGGTGTAGGTCTTCATCCGCGCCGGGCGGTTCAACGCTTCTGGTACGGGTGGAAGATGTAGTCCTTTGCCTTCACGGCCGTATGGCACGCGTGTCCGCAGTCTGAGGGACTGGGATCGGCCGTGAACTGGTCAGATGCGGCTTCGTAGTTGAACAGCGCGTATCCCCATCCGCCGCTGTTCGGGAATCTCTTGCTGTCCTTTTCGATGACGAAGGCCTGCGTGAAGACGTCCGGCACATCCACGACGAAGGGAGCCTCCGTGCTCTTCTTCGGCTTCCACTGCAGCTTCACGATCCTGGAGCCATCCGGGAAAGGCTGGCCGTTGTTTGGAATGCCGGCCTTGTACGCCTCGATCATGGTCGGATTGGCGACGATCACCTTGAGCACTTCGTCGGTCCGGGCGGAAGAGACCACTGACCAATCCTCGTATCCCTTGAAGTCGGAGAACGCAATTCCGCTCGGCGATTTCAGCGAGTACTTGTCCTGCGCGTAAACGGCTGCGCCGCCCAGGACGGCGAGTACTGCCGTGGCTATCGCAATCGTGAGCTTGCTTTTGCGCTTCATGGCTGCTCGTCTTCGTTCGACCGCCGCGTGAAACCATAAATTGCTGTGCGAAAGTCCGTTAGACATAACATGAAAGCGGCCGGCGTGCGACCCTGATGTCGCAGTTGGGTCAAGAAGCGCGCATGAGCGAGTCGGACACAATCCTCACACCGTCATGAATCCGTCGAAGAACGCCGCAAGCCGCGCATAGCCATCGAGCGGAAGCACGTGCGCGACGTACTGGTCCGGCCGCGCCACCACCATGCAACCGGCTTCGCGATCGATGCCACGCATGCCGAAGATGTCGTTTCCGGGATCGGCGCAGAACATCTTCTCGTAATCACACAGTCCGTAACGTCCCTTCCGCGGCAGCAGAAACGACGGCATGGCCTCGATGGCGAGTTCGCGATGGCCCTGCTGGAAAACGGCACGGACATCGATCACCGCATCGATGTCCTCAGCCTTGGGGGTGTACCTCCGCACCGGAGATGACGGGGCCTCGGCAAGAAAATCGCACAGCGCTCGGATGCCGGAGTTGGGCGCGGCGGGATCCCTGGCGCCGGCAAAGGCGAAGATGCGCCAGCGGCCATCAGCCCTTGCCACGTGGCCGAGCTGAACTGGCTTGGCGTCCGCCAGCCGGATCACCGGCGCCGAATGAAAGCGCATGCCGATCGTCAGTCCCTTGGCGAGATGCTGGTGGATCGGTTCGCCTGAAATGACCGAAGGCCGGTAATGCGCCGCGGTTCCCGCGGTGTAGCGGCCGTGCCTGATGAAATAGCGCTGGGTCTCGGCGGCATCGAAGCCTTTGCTGGAGGCCAGCAGCGCCGCCCATTCGCGATCGAAGTCGATCAGTTCCTTGGCGACGGCCTGGCGTTCCGCCGAGTAGGTCTGCAAGAGGTGAGGCGCGCACTGATTGCGCAGCACGGCGGCCAGCTTCCAGCCGAGATTGAAGCCGTCCTGCATCGAGACATTCATGCCCTGGCCCGCTTTCGGGCTGTGGGTATGGCAGGCGTCGCCGGCGATGAACACGCGCGGCAGGCGTTCCGATATCTGCTTCGGGCACGTCATCGAACTTGTCGCACAGCCGCTGGCCGATCTCGTAGACCGACCACCACGGGATCTCCTTCACCTCGAGCGTGTAGGGGTGGAGAATCCGCCGCGCCGCCGCGACCAGGTCGTCGGCGGTGATGTTGCGATCGGAAACCCGCTCATCGGCATCGAGCTTGTCCATCTCGATGTAGAGGCGCACCAGATAGCCGCCTTCGCGCGGGATCACGATGATGCTGCCGTGGCTGGCGGACTGGATCAGCGACTTGAAGCGGATATCCGGGAAATCGGTGACCGCCAGCACGTCCATCACGCCCCAGGCGTGATTGGCGGAATCCCCGTGCAGCGCCCGCCCGATCGACTTGCGCACCGCGCTGCGGGCGCCGTCGCAGCCCACCACATAGCGCGCCTTGACGGTTTCGATTTGTCCCTCGTGCGCGGCATCGAGGCGCTCGAGCCGGGCGGTCACGGGATAGGCATTGTCGCCTTTGGAAGCCTCGGCGTCGATCTGAAGATCGAGCAGGCGCCGCGCATAATGCGGCTCGAGCTTGGACGGCGATTTGCGCATCACGTCGAGATAAAAGTCGTGCACCCGCGCCTGGTTGAGCACGACGTGCGGAAATTCCGACAGCCCGTCTTCGGTGTCCTGCACCCGCCCGCTGCGCACGATGTTCTCAGCTTCGCTTGCCGTCAGGCTTCCAGAACGTGGTCTCGTTGATCCAGCAGGCTTCCTTCAGCACGCGCTCGCTGAAGCCAAAGGCTTCGAACATCTCCATGGTGCGGCAGGCGACGCCGTCGGCCTGGCCGCGCAGCAGCGGGCCCGGCTTCTGTTCGACGATGCAGGTGGTGATGTCGGGAAAGGCGGACAGTTGCGCCGCCAGGGTCAGGCCGGCCGGCCCGCAGCCGACGATGAGCACGTCGACGTTTTCCGGGACCGCGCCGGGATTTCCCGAAGCGGCGATGCGCTGCGCCGGGTCGGCAATCTCGGGGTCGCCGGGTTCGAATCCGTTCAGATGAAATTGCACGAAACCCTCCCGGGCGATGTTTTCAACATTTAATCAGTATACTGATGATCAGTATACTTGTCAAATTGGCCATAGGCTGATAGGCCTCGCGAGATCCCTTGGGAGGGTTTGGTGAGCGACAACAATGACAAACCAGGCCACCTGGCGCGCCGGTTCCAGCAGATCGCGGTGGCGATCTTTCATGCCGAGGTCGAGGCTGCAGGATACGACCTCACGCCGGTGCAGTACGCGGCGCTTGGCGCCGTCGAGGCCCATCCGAACATCGATCAGGTGACGCTGGCCGGATTGATCGCCTTCGACCGGACCACCATCACCGGCGTGATCGACCGGCTGGTGCAGAAAGGCCTGCTGCTGCGTCAGGTCAACAGCCGGGACCGGCGCGTCCGCGAGCTGCAGATCACCAAGGAAGGGCAGCGCACCCTTCGCGGGATCGAGCCGGCGGTGCAAGCGGCGCAGCGGACCATGCTGCGCGGCCTGGCGCGCGAGGAGGCGGACACCTTGCTGCGGCTGCTGCGCAAGGCGATCGCTGCCGGCAACGAATTGAGCCGGGCGCCGTTGCGGCCGGCTGCAAGAAAAGATTAGCCGCACCAGCCCGAAACAGTACTTTGAGTTCGTCATGGCCGGGCTCATCCCGGCCATCCACGTCTTTTTTGATGCGAGTCAGTAAAGACGTGGATGCCCGGCACAAGGCCGGGCATGACGAACTTGGGATTTTCACTTCCTCACGCCGTCGCGGCTTCCTTCATGAACGCGCGCCAGCCGCCGAATTTGGAAATATCCCGCGCGCCATGCACCGCCTCGGCTTCTACCAGAAAACCCTGCACGCCCGAGCCATCGCTGAGCCTTATGGTGCCGACCGACAGCGGCGAGGGGATGGTGGCGACGAAGCTGCCGAACGCCGCCGGCGACAGCGCCCAGACCTCGAGTTCGATCGATGTGCCGGCGCCGGCCGCGACCCGCAGCATGCCGGGCTTCGGCGGCGTGGTTCCCTTGAGCGCGTAGAGCTTGTAGTCGGGCGCCGTGGCCGCGGCCCTGAGCAGGCGGCCGCCGAGTGCGCGCAACTCGCCGTTCAGCGCCATGCCCGACAGGTGCGCGCCGACCACGGCGATGGGGATTTCGTCGCTGCCGCGCGCGGTGAGCGGCACCAGCGGCGGCTGCGGCAGGCCCTTGCTGCCCATCGGCAGTTGGGTGTCGGCATGGAAGCTGCGGCCGATGCTCGCCAGTTGCGCGTCGTGACCGGTCGGCGCCAACAGCGTAATCCCGAACGGGATGCCGTCGGATCGCATCGCCGCCGGCAGCGCCAGGCCGCAGAGATCGAGCAGGTTGACGAAGTTGGTGTAGGTGCCGAGCCGGCTGTTGAGTTCGATCGGATTGGCCAGCACCTGGGCGGTCGAATACGCGGTCGGCGCGGTCGGCAGCACCAGCGCGTCGATGTTGCTGAAGATGCGCTCGCTGACCCGGCGCAGCGCCTGCAATTTATACAGCGCCGTAAAAGTATCCGCCGCGGAGAGTTTGGCGCCCGCAATGATGATTTCGCGGGTGACCGGATGGATCGCATCCGGCGACGAGGCCAAGAGATTTCGCACCACGAGGTAGCGCTCGGCCACCCACGGCCCCTCATAGAGCAGCCGCGCGGTCTCGTAGAACGGTTCGAGATCGAATTCGGCCAGCGTGGCGCCGATCCCGGTCCAGCGCTTGAGCGCGTCGTCATAGGCCTTCTCGGAATGCTTGTCGCCGAAGAAGATCAACTGGCCCTTGCGCGGCACGCCAAGCCGCAACTGCGCCGGGAAACCACCCAGCGGCGCCAGCGCCAGCTTGCGCGAAAACGGATCGGCGGCGTCGGGGCCGGCGATCGCGGTCAGCGCGGTCATGGCATCGTCGACGGTAAGCGAGAAGATCGAGACGCAATCCAGCGTCCGGCAGGCATTGACCACGCCGGCGGTGGAGACAAGCCCGAGCGACGGCTTCAGCCCGACGATGTTGTTGAGCATGGCCGGCACCCGGCCGGAGCCGGCGGTGTCGGTGCCCAGCGACAGCGGCACCAGGCCCGCGGCGACCGCGACCGCCGAACCGGAACTGGATCCGCCCGGAATGAGATCAGCACGGATCGGATTTTTTGGAATGCCGTAAGGCGAGCGCACGCCGACGAGGCCGGTGGCGAACTGGTCGAGATTGGTCTTGCCGATGATGATGGCGCCGGCGGCGCGCAGCTTCGCCACCGCGGTTGCGTCGTGCGCCGGCGTGTAGGCAAACGCCGGGCAGGCCGCGGTGGTCGGCATCCCGGCGACGTCGATATTGTCCTTGACTGCGACTGGCACGCCGTACAGCGGCAGGTGTGCGGCATCCTTCCGGCTCAGCGCCTCGGCTTCGGCGACCGCGTCGGCCTCGGCGCGCAGATGGATGAAGATGGCGGGATCGTTGTGATCGCGGATCCGCGCATAGCTGCGGGCCACGGTCTGTGCCGGTGAGACGGCGCCCGTGCGGTGCGCGGCGACGATGGCGGCAACGGTTTCAGTCACGGGACGAATCTCATATGGACGGCGCTAACGCGCCGTCCACCGAGCACACAAAGGTCATTCGGCAGGCACTGCAACATGGGTCTCCGGGTGGCCGACGGTAAGGCTGGTCGCGGCGAACTTGTCCGCTGCGAACAGCCCGGCCGCCACCACCGCATAGGCCAGCGCGACGCCGGGCGTCACCCCCAACCCGCCGCCGATGCCGACCGCCTCGCCGTGCATGAAGCCGAAATAGGTCATCACGGCGCCGGCGAGCGCAAAGGCCGACGCCTTGATGAAATCGCGCTCGATGATGAAGACGCCGATCGCGCCGAGCACCAGGCCGGCGAGGATCGAGCCGCCGCCCATCACTTCCAGCCCGTGATAGAGCACGCCCTGCTGCGGCAGCGAGGCGATCGCCGCGGTCTTGACCTCGCCGACCTTGTCGGCCGCCAGCCCGCCGACCTTCTGGCGGCATTGAGGTCGCGCCCAGCATGGTGTCGATCTGCAGCTTGGCCCACGCCGCCAGATGCGGCGTCAACGCCAGCACGATCGCCGGCGCATGCTTGATCGGCGTGGTCTGGAACGCCTGCGCCCCGATCAGCATGCCGATGTAGAGCAGGATCGGCGAGATCGCGACCACCGGCACCAGCGCCAGCAGCACCGAGATGATGCCGAACCACGACAGCACGACCACCATGATTCCGGTCGCGGCCGAGTAGCCGATCCGGCCGCCCATCGCCTTCCAGCCGGGATGGCCGATATAGACCGCGTTGATGAACGGATTGCCCATCAGGCAGCCGATCAGGCTGACGACGCCGTCGGCGGTCAGCACGCGCGTGGTCGGATATTCGTCGCCGGCGGCCTCGGCGCTTTCGACGTTGTCCATGGCCTCGACGAGATCGTAGATGCCGAACGGGATCGCCGTCACCAGGATGACGCCGAGGAATTCGAAGCCCGAGAATACCTCGCCGACCGCCGGCATCGGCACCGAGAAGCCGAAACTGGCAAACGCGTCGCCGACGCCCTTGATGCTCAGCCCGCCGAGCCCGAGACCGAACAGGTTCGATCCCCAGGCGATGATCATGCCGGCGGCGATGGCGACCAGGCCGGCCGGAATGCCCTTGAAATATTTCACGCCGCCGAACCAGCTCACCAGAATGATGGCGAAGCAGATCAGGCCGATCTGCGGCGTCATGTACATTTCGAGCGCCGGCCGCATCGAGATGAAGGTCACCGAGACGCCGGCCAGGGTGCCGAGCAGCGCCGCGCGGGGGGTAATTTTTCGGATGTAGGGCGCGATGAAGCCGCCGATCATCAGAATGAAGCTCTGGAAGAACACCCAGACCAGGCCGGCCGACCAGCCCTTCATCGGATCGCCGGTCTTGATCGTGATCGGCAGCATGATCACGAAGGTGACGATGAACATGTGCGGCACGCTGACGCCGGACGGCAGCGCGCAGACGTCGGTGCGGCCGGTCTTTTGCGCCAGGCGATAGGCGAGGAACGCGTAGTAGAAGGTCGACAGGCACATCATCAGGCCGAGCGCCGGCAGGATGCGGCCGAACACCAGCGAATCCGGCATCTTCAGCACGAACCGCAACAGCCCGGTCAGCACCAGCATGTTGACCAGGATGTTGGTGCCGAAGCCGAAGAAGGCATTCCAGTCGCCCGGCGTCCACAGATACCGGCTTGAAATCGGATTTGTACGGCAGTCCCCGTGCTCGTGCTCATCGTGATGCTCCCTGCTGCTGATAGTGCTGTTTTCCGAAGTCTGCCGAGATGCGTTTGAGTTCCGTGTCATTGCCTTAAGAACCGCGGCCGAGTCGCTGACCCAGCCGAAGATGCCACCCTGGGCCTTGATCATCTTCAGGCCCATCTCGTGGAATTCGGGAAAGTAGGAGGCGCAGCCGTCGGCCAGCACCACGCAGCGGTAGCCGCGATCGTTGGCCTCGCGCACCGTGGTGTTGACGCAGACCTCGGTGGTCACGCCGCACACCAGCAAGGTTGTGATGCCATGCTCCTTGAGGTCGTCGCCGAGCGAGGTGGCGTAGAACGCGCCCTTGCCGGGCTTGTCGATGACGATCTCGCCGTCGATCGGATAGAGCGCCGGGAATGATGTCGTGGCCGGCCTCGCCGCGGATCAGGATCCGTCCCATCGGCCCGGGATCGCCGATCCGAAGCTTGGCGCGCCGCGCTCGACCTTGGCCGGCGGCGCATCGGAAAGATCCGGCAGATGGCCTTCGCGGGTGTGGACGACCAGCATCCCGCTGTCGCGCGCCGCCTTGAGCACCGCGCGCGATCGGCTTCACCGCGGTGGCCAGCCGCGAGACGTCGTTGCCCAGCGTTTCGCCGAAGCCGCCCGGCTCCATGAAATCGCGCTGCATGTCGATGATGACAAGCGCGGTGGCCGACCAGTCGAGCTCGATCGGCGCCGGGCTCCGCGGCAACCGTGCCCTTGATGGCTGCTTTGAGTTCGCCATTACCGCCGCGCCCCCGAGCCATGGACCTCTCGGAGACGACGAAGCAAACCGTGTGCCATTGTGTACAATGCCGCGACGACCTCGCTGCCTGCGGATTTTACAATGATTCTCATTGGCTTGAGGAGGATGCCTGCGCAGGAGGCAGGAGCCTTGGCGGCGCCGGTCCTGGCGCATCTGCATAATCTCTATGCGCCATCGCCGCGATGGGCATGAATTAAGCGGCAGGGAATTTCGGCGCAGGGCGCGCTATAGTCTCGATCAAACGACAGGGGAGGTTGACCGTGGATCACGCCATCCAGAAGACGCCGGAGCGCGAGGCGTTTTATCGCAAGATCGACGGCGAAAACCTCTCGGCGCTGTGGAACGTGATGGGCGACCTGATCACGCCGCAGCCGAAGAGCGGCTGCCGGCCGCATCTGTGGCGGTTCGCCGACATCCGCGCCTGCATGATGGAAGCCGGGCAATTGATCACCGCGAAGGAGGCCGAGCGCCGGGTGCTGGTGCTGGAAAATCCCGGCATGCGCGGCCAGTCGAAGATCACCACCTCGCTCTATGCCGGCGTCCAGATGGTGATGCCGGGCGAAGTGGCGCCGGCGCATCGTCACAGCCAGTCGGCCTTGCGCTTCATCCTGGAGGGCAAGGGCGCCCATACCGCCGTCGACGGCGAGCGCACGCTGATGGAGCCCGGCGACTTCGTCATCACGCCGTCGATGACCTGGCACGATCACGGCAACCAGAGCTCGGAGCCGATGTTCTGGCTCGATGGCCTCGATATTCCGCTGGTGCAGTTTCTCGATGCGTCATTTGCCGAAGGCTTGAAGGACGACGAACAGCCGGTGACCCGGCCGGTCGGCGACAGCTTTGCGCGCTACGGCCACAACCTGTTGCCGGTGGATTACAAGCGCGCCTCGAAAACCTCGCCGATTTTCAACTATCCCTACGCCCACAGCCGCGAGGCGCTGGAAAACGCCAGGCGGCGCGAGGAATGGGATGCCTGCCACGGCCTCAAGCTGAAATTCTCCAATCCGGTCACCGGCGATTTCGCGATGCCGACCATCGGCACCTTCATGCAGCTGCTGCCGAAGGGTTTTGAGACCGCGCGCTACCGTTCGACCGACGCCACGGTGTTCGCGCCGATCGAGGGCCGCGGCCGCTCACGGATCGGGGAAGAGACTTTCGAATGGGGCCCGCGCGATCTGTTCGTGGTGCCGAGCTGGCAATGGGTGACCCACGAGAGCGACGAGGATGCCGTGCTGTTCAGCTTCTCGGATCGGCCGGTGCAGCAGAAGCTCGACCTGTTCCGCGAAGACAGAGGCAATGCGTGATGGACGGGCGCTGCCGCTTCACCGTCATTGCGAGGAGCGCAGCGACGAAGCAATCCAGTTCCTTCTTGTTGCTTTCTGGATCGCTTCGCTCCGCTCGCAATGACGGTGAGAGGTCGGTGCGAAACGCTAACTCCGTCATGGCCGGGCTTGTCCCGGCCATCCACGTCTTGCTTGCTGCAGCGCTGTAAAGACGTGGATGCCCGGGACAAGCCCGGGCATGACGAACATGTAGGTTAATCGGCGGGGAAACGTTACGCCTTCACCAGCTTCGACGGATCGGCGCCGACCCGCGCCTCGCCGGCTGCCGCGGCCCGCGCCAGCCCGAAATCGTAGTGGATCGCTTCCAGCTCGGGGAACGGCGACGCCTTGTCCGGCTTGGCCTGGATGATCAGCGATGACGACACCCCGAACACCACGTCACTGTCGATATACTGGTCGTCGCCCTGGTACAGCGAGGTCACCAGCTCGCGATAACCGTCGGCGGTGATCAGGAAGTGGATGTGCGCCGGGCGGCAGCCGTGGCGGGCCTGGGCCTTGATCATCCGGCCGACCGGGCCATCCATCGGAATGTAGTAGCCGAGCGGCTTGACGGTGCGGAAGAAAAATTTGCCTTCGGCGTCGCAGGTGAAGGTGCCGCGCATGTCCATCTTCTCGTCGCCATACATCTGCATGTCGTAGTAGCCGTGTTCGTCGGTCTGCCACACCTCCACCTTGGCGTGCGGAATGCCGCGGCCTTCGAGGTCGTGCACCCTGCCGTAGAACACGATCTCGGGCGAGTTGGGTTTTGCCACGATGCTGTCGCCGAGCTTATATTCCGGCGAGACGTTGCGGTAGAACGGACCGAGCAGGCTGGTGTCGGTGGCCTTGTCGAGTTTGGTTTTGTCGTGCAGCGCGTTGACCATGGCCGAGAGGCCGAGCGTGTCCGACAGCAGGATGGTTTCCTGGCGGCTGGCGGTGCAGGTCTGGCCGACCTCGGTCATGAAGGCGATGCCGGTCAGCCATTCGGCGGGGGTGAGGTTCACGTCCCGCGCAAAGGCGTGCAGGTGCTTGACGGCGGACGCCATGATTTCGCGCAGCCGCGGATCCGGCGTGGTGGCCATCTGGTCGATGACCGCTTGCGTTACGGTGGTTTCGTCGAGATCGTGCATGGCAGGCTCCCTTGACTTGCTTGTCAGCTTTCTTGTGCAACCGGGTTCCGCAGCGTACCGACGCCGCTGACCTCCACTTCTACTACATCTCCGGGCTTCATCCATACCGGCGGCTTGCGGTAGGCGCCGACGCCGCCGGTGGTCCCGGTGATGATGACGTCGCCGGGTTCCAGCACCGTGAAGGCCGAGCAATAGGCGATCAGCGCCGGAATGCCGAACACCAGGTCGTCCAGGGTGGCCGATTGCATGACCTCGCCATTGAGCCGGCAGACCAGCTTGGTGGCCTTGCCGATATCGCCGGCCTCGTCCGGGGTCACGAGATAGGGTCCGAAGCCGCCGGTCGAGGGAAAGTTCTTGCCCGGGGTGAACTGGCTGGTGTGGCGCTGCCACTCCCGCACCGACCCGTCATTGTAGCAGCTGTAGCCGGCCACATACGGCATCGCATCGGCCTCGGCGACGTGGCGGGCGCGCTTTCCCACCACCACCGCGAGTTCGCCCTCGAAGTCGAGCGTGATCGACGATTTTGGCCGGATGATCGGCTGGCCATGGCCGACCTGGCTGTTGGCAAAGCGCGTGAAGATGGTGGGATATTTCGGAACCTCCCGGCCGCCCTCGAGAATGTGGCTCAGGTAGTTGAGCCCGATGCAGATGATCTTGTCCGGATCCGGGATCGGCGGCAGGTAGGTCACCGAACTCAATGGATGGCGCGGCAGGTTGGCCGCGGGACGCAGGTCGACCCCGCCGGCCAATGCGGCGCGCAGGCTCGGCGCCCGGCTCGACAGATCGACCACGTCGGACCCGTCCACGACACCCCACGCGGCCTTGCCGCCGTTCGTAAAGCTCATCAGTTTCATGGTTCTGTACTCCTTGTTATTCGTTTTCGTTGGTTTGCACGAAGCTTGCCGTGCGGCGGTAATGGGCGATCAAGAGGTCGGCGGCGTCATCGGCGCGGCCGTCAATGGCCGCCTCCATCAGGGCGCGGTGCTCGGCGGTGACGTCGCGCCGCCGGTAGGCGGTGGACATGGCGAGGCGGCGGTAGCGCGTCGCGTGATCGGACAGCCGGCGGCAGAAGTCGATCAAGAAGCGCGACGGACAGGTGGCGATCAGCGCCAGGTGAAACGCGCCGTGGGTCTGTTCCCAGTCGGGATTCTCGCGGAATGTTTCGGCGTCGATCGATCGCTCGGTGCGGGCGAGGCGATGGAACGCCAGCACCAGCGACTTCTCCCATTCCTGGGTCCGGTGGGCGATCGCCTCGCGCAGCGCGATCGGCTCGACCCAGCAGCGGGTGTCGGTGAGCTCGGTCAGCTCGGCGGCGCTGACTTCCGCCACCACGAAGCCGCGCTGCTCGCGCCGCTCGACGAAGCCCTCCATGGCCAGCTGGTTCAGCGCCTCGCGCACCGGCGTCGAAGTGGCGCCGGTGCGGGCGCAGGCTTCCTCGATGCGCAGCTTCTGGCCCGGCGGCAACGCACCCTGCAGGATGTCGTGGCGCAGCCGGGCATAGGCGGCGCTGGAAAGCGTGGTGGCGGGGGCGTCGGGCATCAGTCTTTGTATTGCAGGATCGAAAGACCTGCGTTGGTGTCGGTGACATAAGTGACGCCGCCCGGGTCCACCATGATGTCGCAGGACTGGGTGACGAGCACGGCACCCGGACGGGTATCGACCAGCCTGGTCGGCGCGGCGGGCACGTAATGTCCGACCGGTTTCGGCTGGAACGCGTTGCTGATGTCGAAGGCGCGCACGCCCGCATTGTGCCAGGTGGCGAACACGAGGTTCTCGCTCTGGAAACTGCCGGGACGGTTTTCGTGCAGGTTGTGCGGCCCGAACTTGCCGCCGACGGCACAGAAATTCGTCTCGTCCGGCTGCGGCAGCGTGGCAAAGGAGACCGGGTTCTCCGGCGTGCGCACGTCGAACAGCCAGGTATGGGCGAAGCCGGCGGCGCAGTTGGCGGTGGTGGCTTCGTCGGCCAGCAGCAGCAGGTCCCGCCCCGGCAGCGGCACCGGCGTATGGCTGCCGCCGGCGAACGGCGGCGACAGCAGCCGATGCACCAGAAGCTTCGGCTTCACCGGATCGCTGAGGTCGTGGATGGTGAGGCCGCCGTCGCGCCAGGCGGCGTAGCCGAGCTTGCCGGCCGTGATCATGTGGTGCAGCGCCCAGCGCTTGCCTTTCGGCCAGCTCGGCTCCTCATTGGCGCTCATGCCGGGCAGCGCCCAGCGTCCGGCGAGCGTCGGCCTGGTGGGATCGGCGACGTCGAAGATCGCCAGGATATGGTCGGAGCAGCCGTCGAAATGGCACGAGGCGTACGCATAGCGTCCGCCGGTCCACCAGATCCGGTGCAGGCCGATGCCCTCGACTGGACAGAAGCCGATCTCGCGCGGGGCGGCCGGGTTGGCGAGATCGTAGACCCGCAGGCCGGCGGTGAAATTGCGCTCACGCTTGGTGAAACTGTCCGCCAAGGGCTGGGTGAAGTAGTCCTTTTGCGACTGGTAGTTCTGCATCGCCCACATGTTGGCGGAATTGACTGCCAGCAGGATGCCGTCCGCCACCTGCAGATGATGGGCGCGGGTATTGGTCGGGCAGGGCAGGAACGCCACGGTGTTCGGCGCGCGCGGATCGCGCACGTCGACCACGCTGATGCCGTCGCTGAACATGTGGCCGATATAGGCGTGTCCGGCGTGCAGCATCAGCTGCACGCCATCGGGCCGGCCACCCTGGTCGGTGTGGCCGAGCAGAGAGAAACTTCCCATTATTTCACACCCCAGATCGTCTTGTAGTGGTCGCGATAGCCGTTCTGCGGATCGAAGCGGTTGTCCTTGCCGCCGTCCTGGTCGACATTGTCCTTGGTGACGAGATGCACCTTGGTGACATAGCCGCTCCACGGCGCGTTGTTGAAGGCGCGGTTGAGTTCGTCGATCGCCATCCAGCCCTGCAGGTTGAGCGGTTCCGGCACCGTGGCCGACTGGTAAGTGCCGGCGCGGATGCGGCCATAAGCCGACACGCTGCCGTCGCCGCCCGAGATCAGGTTGGGCGGACCGGCTTCCGGCGCACCTGCCGCGCGCAGCGCCGGCACGGCAAAGTCGAAATACAGATCGTTGATCGCCAGCATCCAGGTCAGCTTGCCGTTGAAGCGCTGCATCAGCGACGACGTCAGCGGCGTGACCCGGGTCGAGGTCTCCGAGATCTGGATCACGTCGAACGACAGCACCGCGCAGCCCGTGCATTTCTCGATCCGGCTGCGCATCAGGTCGCCCTTGGTGCGGCCGATCAGGGTTTCGGAGTTGCGCATGATCGCCACCTGGGCGGTGCCGTTGCTGTTGGCGATGGCGAAATCTGCGGCCATCAGCGCGATGGCTTCCGGTGGCGTGGTGATGTTGGCGAACACGGCCGGGCTCTCGATCGGGCCCGGCTTCGGGCCGGTGTGCCAGCCGACGATCTTGATACCCTGTTCGAGCGCGCGCTCGATGTTGGTGCGCTGGCCCACGGTGTCGACGGTGCCGAGGATGATGCCGTCCGGCTTCAGCGCGATGGCCTGGCCGATCGCCGCGGTCTGCGCCGGCACCGAGCCCTGGCCGTCGATGATCTTCGATTCCCAGCCGATCGCGGCCGCCGCTTCGGTGACGCCGATCGAGACGCCGAGCGCGCCGCCGTTGCGCTGGTCGGCGGAGATGTAGATCACGGTCTTCTTCGGCGCCGCCTTGGGGCCGGTGGTCGGGCCGTCCCAGGCCGTCACCGGGGCGACGGCGCCGGCGATGTTGGCCTTGGCCTCGGCGGTGACGTCCTGGGCGCGCGCCGCCGTGATCGACAGGCAGGTCGCGGCCAGCAGTACGGGAATTAACTTCATTGGCGTCCTCCGGAGTATGCCGTCTTGGTGACGGCTTCTGTGGTGATTTCGGATGCCGGCGTGGCGCGCGACGCGCGCAGGCGGCGCCGGGCCGCCCATCCCGCCATGCCGACGGCGATCACCAGCGTGATGCCGTTGAACAAGGGTTCGACATAGAACGCGCCGCCGAGCTGCTGGATGCCGGAGATGCCGACGGCGAGGATCAGCACCGCGACGATGGTGCCCCAGACGTTGACCCGGCCGGGCTTGACGGTGGTGGAGCCGAGCATGGCGCCGACGAAGGCCGGCAGCATGAATTCGGATCCGACGCCGCTTTGCCCGACCTGGATGCGCGCGGCCACCAATAGCGCGGCGAAAGCGGTGATGCCGCCCGACACCATGAAGGCGCCGATCACGGTGCGGTTGACGCGAATGCCGGTCAGTTCGGCGGCGCGCTCGTTGGCGCCGATGACGTAGAGATAGCGGCCGGTCGGCAGGAATTCGAACACGATCCACATCATCGCGCCCAGCGCCAGCACCAGCAGCGCCGGCAGCGGAATGCCGAGAACACGGGTGTGGTCGAGCATCACGAAGCCGTGCGGCACGTCGCCGATGATCTGTTCGCCGCCGGTGTACCAGCCCGATATGCCATAGGCGATGGTGCCGACGCCGAGCGTGGCAATAAAACTGTCGATCTTGGCGAAGCGCACCAGCATGCCGTTGATGGCGCCGATGCCGAGCCCGAGGCCGAGCGTGATCGCCATCACCAGCGGCCACGGCAAATGCATGTTGACCATCAGCCCGATCGCCAGCGAATGCAGCATCGAGACCATGAAGCCCACCGAGAGGTCGAACTGGTTGGCGGAGATCACCGTCATCTCGGCCAGCGCCAGGAACGCCACGATCGACTTGTCGCTGAGGATCGACTGCATGGTCAGCGTGGTCGGAAACGTGTTCGGCATCAAGAGCGAGAAGATCACGATCAACGCCAGCGTCAGCAGCAGCAGCGCCTGGTTGGCGACGATGCGAAGCAGTTTATGCATGGTGGGGTGTCCGGCGGTTTCCAAGGACGGCGGTCGCGTAATCCCTCCCCCGAGCGCTTTGCGAAGCAAAGCGCGTGGTGGGCAGGGTCGGCCGAGCGAAGCGGAGGCCGGGGTGGGGGTAGCCACAGGCACTGACTCTCTGCTCGTGGCTACCCCCACCCGACCAGCCTTCGGCTGGCCACCCTCCCCACAGGGGGGAGGGATAAGAACCATCCACCGTTCTCGCTCCACGCATGTCCCAAACCTTCATCATGCCGCGGCACTCGCTCCCGATCCGCCGACATGCGCGATCAGCCCGGCGATGGTCAGGCTGTCTTGCGCGAGTTCGGCGGTGATGCGGCCCTGGCCGAAAATCATCACGCGGTGGCAGATCGCGGCGACCTCTTCGAGATCGGTGGAGACCACGACCACGCAGCCGCCGGCGGCGGCGTGGCGGTCGAGCAGCGCATAGATGTCGGCCTTGGCGCCGACATCGACCCCCATGGTCGGCTCCTCCAGCACCAGCACGCGCATGGCTCCGCCGAGCCAGCGCGCCATCACCACCTTCTGCTGGTTGCCGCCGGAGAAGGTGTGAATGGCGGGTTCGGTCAGCAGCGGCCGGGCGTCGACGTTGCGCAGCCGGGACAGCGCGAGATCGCTTTCCTGCACTGGCGCCATGGCGTCCCAGGTATCGCGGCCCTCGACGGTCGGGTTGATGAACAGGTTTTCCCGCACGGCGAGGTTCAGCGCCAGGCTCTCCTCCTGCCGACGGCTGGAGACGAAGGCGATGCCGGCGCGGACGCAATCCGCCGGGGTGTCGAGACAGACGCGCGCCGAATCGAGCCGCACTTCGCCGGCGGAAGCCGCGAGCACGCCGGTGAGCGCGCGGCCGATTTCTTCCTGGCCGGCGCCGCGCAATCCGGCGAGTCCGACGATCTCGCCGGGGCGGATCGCAAGATCCACCGGTCCGGCGGCATCGGCAATCAGTCCGCTGACTTCGAGCAATGGCGCGCACGGGGCGACCGGCGCGCGGGCGGCGATGGCGCGGGGGCGGCGGCCGACGATCAGTTCGACCAGTTCGGCCGGCGAAGTGTCGGCGATGGCGCGGGTCGCCACCGCCTTGCCGTCGCGCATCACGGTGACCCGGTCGGCGATGCGAAAGATCTCGTCGAGCCGGTGGCTGACATAGACCATGCCGCGGCCGCGCTGGCGCAGCCGGCCGAGCACGTCGAACAGTTTTGCCACCTCGGCTTCCGGCAATGAGGCCGTCGGCTCATCGAGCACGATGGCGCGGGCGTCGGTGGCGAGCGCGCGGGCGATGGCGACGATGGAGCGGTCGGTGCGCGACAGATCGGCGATGCGGCCGAGCGGATCGAGCGCACAGCCGATGATATCGAGCGCCGCGGACGCCTGCTTTGTCACGGCGTTCCAGTCGATCAGGCCGTAGCGGCGCGGAAATCCGGCCGCCAGCGCGATGTTCTCGGCCACGCTCATCCATTCCACCAGCGCCAGGTCCTGGTGGATGAAGGCGACCGGCAAATTCTCGATCTGTGGGTCGACCGTGCGGTCGGCCAGCAAAATGCGTCCGGCATCGGGGCGATGCACGCCGGCCAAAACCTTGATCAGCGTCGATTTGCCGGCGCCGTTGCCGCCCAGCAGCGCATGGACCTCGCCCTCGCGGATGTCGAAATCGACGTCATCGACGGCGACGGTGCCGCCAAAGGTTTTGACGATGCCGCGCATGCTGATGATGGAAGGCTGCGCCTCGGGCATCGACGTTTCCTGTGTCCGGGGGCTAAGCTCGCCCCGGTGCCGGCGGACAATATTGAATATTTTCTTGGCGTCCAGACAAGAATATGCATATTTTTCATCCGCGGCGAGGAAATCCGGTCATGAGACACGGCAAGGTATTCGTTGCGGTCGCGATGCTGGTCGTGGCGGCCACCTCAGTCCCGCGGGCGTTGGCGGATTCCTATCCGAGCCGGCCCGTCACCATCATCGTGCCGCTCGCCGCCGGCACCGGGATGGATTCGATCGTGCGGATCTACGCCGAGGACCTGTCGAGATCGTTACGTGTGCCGGTGGTGGTCGAGAACCAGCCGGGCGCCGCGATGATGCTGGCGGTGGCCGCGGTGGCCCGCGCGGCGCCCGACGGACAGACCCTGCTGGTCGCCGCGATGGCGCCGATGGCGGTCAACCAGACGCTGTACAAGAAGCTGAATTACGATCCCGACAAGGATTTCATCCCGATTGCGCTCTACGCCAAATCGCCGTTCGTGCTGGTGGTGGATCCCGGCCTGAACATCGGCTCTGTCAGCGAATTCATCGCGCGCGCCAAAGCCAGTGGCGACAAGCCGCTGACCTACAGCACGCCCGGCATCGGTCTGCTGCAGCACCTCACCATGGAATACCTGAAGCAGAAATTTTCCTTCGATGTGATCCACGTGCCGTATCGCTCGTCGCCGCAGGCCGTCACCGATGTGATCGGCGGCCATGTCGCCGCATCGCTGGCCGAGATCGGCGTATCGCTGCCGCTGATCCAGAGCGGCAAGCTGAAGGCGCTGGCAGTGACGTCGCTGACGCGGCTGAAATCCTTACCCGATGTCCCAACGCTGGCGGAGGCGCTGAACCTGCCGGGCTACGAAGCCGTTTCGTGGCACGCCATGTTCGTCCCGGCGGCAACGCCGCAGGCGATCGTCGACCGGCTGTCCGCCGAGATGAAGCGGATCACCGGCAACAAGGCGTTCCAGGACAAGGTCACTGACCTCGGCCTCGTTGCGGTCGATACCGTCTCGAGCGACGCCATACGCGACACCATCCGCTCCGAACGGGTGAAATGGGGAGCCGTGGTCAAGTCGCTCGGGCTGGAAGCCTCGCAATGAACGCGCGCCTGGAGACCTGAATTATAATTCTTGCAAACGGCGACCAATGCGAATTATGGTTCATGATGCGGTGGCTTTGAGGGAGGCCGCCGGGACATGGCTTGCAACCTGCACCCGGTCAAACCGCAAAAACTTAAAAGAAATCGATGGAGAGGGAGCCCCATTCAATGTCCGACACCCGAATTCTGCCCATCACCCGCCGCGCCCTGCTGTCCGGTGCGGCCGGCGCCGCCACGCTCGCGGTGGCTTCGCCGCTGCGTTCGCCGGCGATTGCGCAAAGCGCGCCGCTCAAGGTCGGCATGATGCTGCCTTACACCGGCACCTACGCCAAGCTCGGTCAGTTCATCGACGATGGCTTTAAGCTCTATGTCGAACAGAAGGGCGGCAAGCTCGGCGGCCGCGCCATTTCCTTCGTCCAGGTCGACGATGAATCCAAGCCCGAGGCCGCTACCGACAACATGAACCGGCTGGTAGGCCGCGAAAAGGTCGACGTCGTGGTCGGCACCGTGCATTCCGGCGTCGCCATGGCGATGGTGAAGGTGGCGCGCGACACCAACACCCTGCTGGTCATTCCCAACGCTGGCGCCAACGACGCCACCGGACCGGCCTGCGCGCCGAACATCTTTCGCACCTCGTTCTCGAACTGGCAGACCACGTTCCCGATGGGCAAGGTGATGGCCGATGCCGGCATCAAGAACGTCGCCACCATCACCTGGCGCTACACCGCCGGCGCCGAAATGATCGGCGCGTTTTCCGAAAATTTCACCAAACACGGCGGCAAGATCGCCGAGGATCTCACGGTGCCGTTCCCCGAGGTGGAATTCCAGGCGCTGATCACGCGGATCGCCACCCTGAAGCCGGACGCGGTGTTCTCCTTCTTCGCCGGCGGCGGCGCCGTGAAATTCGTCAAGGACTATGCGGCGGCCGGTCTCAACAAGACCATTCCGTTGTATGGCGCGGGCTTCCTCACCGACGGCACCTTAGAAGCCCAGGGCGAAGCCGCCAATGGCATCAAGACCACGCTGCATTACGCCGACAATCTCGACAACGCCGCCAATGTCGCCTTCCTCAAGGCGTTCAAACAAAAGACCGGCAAGGACGGCGACATCTATGCGGTGCAGGGTTTTGACGGCGCCGCGCTACTCGACATCGGGCTGTCCTCGGTGGGCGGCGATTTCGCCGCGCGCGACAAGATGATCACGGCCATGGGCGCCGCCAAAATCGACAGCCCGCGCGGCCCGCTCACCTTCAACAAGGCGCACAACCCGATCCAGAACATTTATCTGCGCGAAGTCCGCAACGGCCGCAACGAACTGCTGTCGGTGGCGCAGGCCAACGTCGACGACCCGGCGCGCGGATGCAAGATGGCGTGAGCGACGCTGGGAAGAAGCCAGGCGCTGCAGTAATGTTCGTCATGCCCGGGCTTTGTCCCGGGCATCCACGTCTTTACAGCGGCGCAGCAAGTAAGACGTGGATGGCCGGGACGAGCCCGGCCATGACGATGCGGAGAGACCGGACCCACCCATGGACCTCGTCACCTTTGGCGTTCAGCTCCTGAATGCCGTGCAATACGGAATGGTGCTGTTCCTGGTGGCCAGCGGACTGACGCTGGTGTTCGGCATTCTCGGCGTCATCAATCTCGCCCACGGCGCGTTCTATATGCTGGGCGCGTATCTGGCCTACTGGATCGTGCTCACCACCGGCAGCTACCTGCTGGCGGTGGTCGGCGGCGTCGCCATCGCGTTCCTGGCCGGGCTGCTGCTGGAAACCGTGTTCGTGCGGCTGCTGTACGGCCGCGATCATCTGGCCCAGGTGCTGCTGTCGTTCGGACTGATCCTGGTGATCGACGAGATCAGGCAATTGCTGTTCGGCAAGGACGTCCACGCGGTGGCGCCGCCGGCCTGGCTATCGGGGTCGATCCAGTTGACCGACAATCTGTCCTATCCGGTTTATCGGCTGGCGATCTGCGGCTTCGGCCTGTTGGTCGCCGCCGTGATATTCCTGGTCATCAGGCGCACCCGGATCGGCATGATCGTGCGCGCCGGCGCCGAGAATCGCGAGATGACGCGCGTGCTCGGCATTCCGTTCGACCGGGTCAACCGCTACGTTTTCGCCGCCGGCATTGCACTGGCGGCGCTCGGCGGCATCGTGGTGGCGCCGAGCTCCACGGTGTTTCCCGGCATGGGCGACAGCATGCTGATCCTTTCCTTTGTCGTGGTGGTGCTCGGCGGCATCGGCTCGGTGGCCGGTGCCGCGGTCGGCGCGCTGCTGATCGGGCTCACCGATACCTTCGGCAAGGTGTTCTTTCCGAGTGTCGCCAGCATCCTGATCTATCTCGTGATGGCGGCAGTGCTGGTGTGGCGCCCCAACGGCATTCTGGGCCGGCGGGAGGTGTAAGGTGATGCGCCGCGCCACCAACGCCGTCATCCCCGCGTATGCGGGGACCCAGTATTCCAGGGCGCCGGTAAGGGCCCGGCCATGACGAACGAGAGGATATGGACGTGGCTTCTCCCCGCCGCGTGTCTCG
Organism: uncultured Alphaproteobacteria bacterium; assembly: GCA_963710235.1. Taxonomy (GTDB): domain Bacteria; phylum Pseudomonadota; class Alphaproteobacteria; order Rhizobiales; family Xanthobacteraceae; genus Bradyrhizobium. Next base: position 717,620 of record CAVPZI010000002.1, on the reverse strand, counting down.
CCAGCGCGATCGCCCTGCCGTTCTTCATCCCGACCTACTACGTCCAGTTCCTCTCCAAGGCGCTGATCATGGGCACCCTGGCGATGGCGCTCAATCTCGCGGTCGGCCATGGCGGGATGGTCAGCCTGTGCCATGCGGCGTTTTTCGGTCTCGCCGGCTACGTGCTGGCGCTGCTGTCGCCGCGCTATGACGCCGCGTCGTTGCTGCTGACGCTGCCGCTGGCGGCGCTGGCGTCGGCGGTTGCGGCATTGGCGATCGGGGCGCTGGCGCTGCGGACCCGCGGTGTCTACTTCATCATGGTGACACTGGCGTTCGGCGAAATGCTGTTTTATTTTTTCCACGACACCAAGGTGGCCGGCGGCTCCGATGGCGCCTTCATCAACGTCAAGCCCGAGATCGCCATCGCTGGACGTCAGCTACTCGACCTCGACAAGCCGCTGACGTTCTATTTCGTGGTGCTGGCGTGTCTGGTCGGCGTCATCGCGCTGCTCGTCACGCTGCTGCGCTCGCCGTTCGGTCATGCGCTGGCGGCGGCACGCGACAACGAGCGCCGGGCGCGCTCGCTCGGCTTTCCGGTGTTCCGGATTCGCCTGACCGCCTTCGTTATATCGGGCGCGCTGGCCGGCATCGCCGGCTATTTCGCCGCGGTGCAGTTCGGCTTCGTCGCGCCGCAGATGCTGGGCTGGCATCAGTCCGCCACGGTGCTGGTGATGGTGCTGATCGGCGGGTTGCGTTCGGTCACAGGACCCTTGGCGGGGGCGCTGGTGCTGATCGGCCTCGAAGAAGTGCTCAAGGCCAATCTCGAGAACTGGAAGCTGGCCGAAGGGCTGATCATCATCGCCATCGTGGTGGCGTTGCCCAATGGCGTGCGACAGATCTGGCCGATGATCATGGGACCGCCCGCGGACCGCGGCGAACCCAGGCCCGCACCGGTCGAGGCCAGCCATGTCTGACGCCGCGCCCAAAATTGCGCTCTGCGCCAGTGGCCTGCACAAGCATTTCGGCGGCGTCGTTGCGGTGTTCGATGTGTCGATCGACGTTCATGTCGGCGAAATTCATGCGGTGATCGGCCCCAATGGCGCCGGCAAATCGACCCTGATCAATCTGCTTGTCCGGCGAATTGTTCGCCAACCGAGGCTCGATCCTGCTCGGCGATGCCGACATCACCTGGCTCGCCACCGACCGCCGGGCCCGCGCCGGTCTCGGCCGCGCCTATCAGAAGACCACGATCTTCGCGAAATTCAGCGTCCACGAAAACGTCCGTCTCGCCGCGCAGGCGCATGCGCGCCGCCCGCTGCGGCTGTTCGGCGGCGTCGGCTCCGACGCGCGCGTGGCGCAGCGCACCGCGGAGGCGCTGGCGAAGGCTGGATTGTCGGCACGCGCGCACGTGATTGCCGATCGGCTCAGCCACGGCGAACAGCGCCAGCTCGAAATCGCCATGGTGCTGGCGACCGATCCCACGGATCATTCTGCTCGACGAGCCGCTCGCCGGCATGGGCCAGGCGGAGGCGCGCGGTATCGTCGCCCTGATCGCATCGCTTAAAGTGGGCCGCGCCGTGCTGATCGTCGAACACGACATGGATGCGGTGTTCGAACTGGCCGATCGCCTCACGGTGATGCAGGACGGCGCCGTGATCGCCTCCGGACCGCCGCACGAGGTGCGGATGCATCCGGCGGTGCGCACCGCCTATCTCGGCAATCACGGAGCGGCGTCGTGACCGCGCTGCTCCAGGTCGAAGCGCTCGATGCGTTCTATGGCGTGAGCCAGATCCTGCATGGCGTCGATCTCGAAGTTGCAAGAGGCGAGCAGGTGGCGCTGATCGGCCGCAACGGCATGGGCAAGACCACGCTGCTGCGCGCCCTGATGGGACTGCTGCCGGCGTGTCGCGGACTTCGCAGGTTTCATGGCCGCGATATCGCGCAGGCTGCGCCGGAAGCCATCGCCCGCGGCGGCCTCGCGCTGGTGCCGGAAGGCCGCGGCATTTTCGGCTCGTTGTCGGTCACCGAAAATCTGATGATGGCGGCCCGCGAGAGTCCCGACGGCCGCCTGACGTGGACCCTGCCGCGGATTTTCGAACTGTTCCCGCGGCTGCACGCCCGCCGCAACAAGGGCGGCCATCAACTGTCCGGCGGCGAACAGCAGATGCTGACCATCGGCCGCGCGCTGATGACCAATCCCGACATGATCCTGATCGACGAAGCCACCGAAGGCCTGGCGCCGCTGGTGGCGCAGGATATCTGGCGCACGCTCGCCCTCATCCGCGGCGAGGGCATCGCCACGCTGGTGGTGGACAAGGATTTCGCCAGCCTCGCGAAGCTTGCCGATCGCATGGTGATGCTGTCGAAAGGCACGGTGGTGTTCGACGGCCCACCCGCGGCACTGGCGGCACAGCCGGAATTGCTGGAGCGGCATCTCGGGGTGTGAGTCCCAGGTCAGGGAAAGATGGCAGCGCCCCGCTGGTTTTGAAGGCCGGGGGCCGCGTTTTAGGGCCTCCAATTCGATTGGAGGTTCGCCCTTGAACCGTTTTCGCGGTTCGGCCTTTCAATCGTCTAAGGTGTTTCGCCCCAGCACGAGCCATCGGCAGCGTGACCGCCAGACAAACGCAAGCTGGGTTGAGAAAAGACTATTGACTCACTCCTCGGTTGTAAGTTGATTATCTCGGTCGCGAGGCGCCAGCGAGGGCCGGATGGGAGAAGCTAAGCCAGGTAATCCGGTGATTGTTGGCCACAAGCCATACAGGATCCGCCATGGCGCAGTCTGACCTGCTCCCCCAGAACATTGCGCTGAGTGCATGGACAGTGGTGCCGGGCGGGTCGCTGACGGTGTCCTGGTCGCTCGTCAATCAAGGGTCCGCGGCGGCGAACTCGACGAGTACGACCGAGGTGCGGATCACTTCGTCTTCGACGTCATATGGCAACCCCAGCAACAATGTGGGATCCGTGAGCGCGGCGGCGCTGGCCGGGAACTCCTCTGTTTTGGAGAGTGCGACGGTAACGGTGCCGACGACGCCTGGAACCTATTATGCGTGGGTGATTGCCGACAACAACGGCAACGTAACCAACCAGAGCAACATCGGCAACGATGAGCAGTCTTCGGTCGCTTTCACGGTAGCGCCGGCGCCGTCGCTGACCAGCCTCTCGCCGACCTCGCTGCCGCCCGACGGCAACGACCACCTGATGATATTGTTCGGCAACAATTTCCAGAGTGGCGACACGCTCGTCTTCACCGACCCGCAGGGACGCACCTACAACAGTGTGCCGAGCAAGCTCACCTTCATCTCCAATAGCGTGATCGAGTACGCCCTCAACGACGGCAGCGACGCCGGCATCTGGTCTGTGCAGGTCTACAGCCCGGATGGGGCGCTCCATTCCAGCTCCAGCAGCTTCACCGTGGCGACACCGCTGTTGACGCCGTCGCTGAGCTTCGTCGCCCCGTCTTCGCTGCCGTCGGATGGCAGTGACCACACGATTGAACTGCTTGGCAGCAATTTCCAGAGCGGCGACACCCTGGTGTTCACCGACCCGCAAGGACGCACCTACAACAGCGTGCCGGGCAAGCTGAGTTTCGTCTCCAGCGGCGAGATCGATTACAATCTCAACGACGGCAGCGATCCCGGCACCTGGTCCGTTCAGGTCTACAGTCCCGACGGAGCGCGCCATTCCGGCACCAGCAACTTCACCGTGGCGGTTTTGCCGCCGCCCTCGCTGACCAGCGTCTCGCCGGGTTCACTGCCGTCGGACGCCAACGACCACGCGATTCGACTGCTTGGCAGCGATTTCCAGAGCGACGACACGCTGGTCTTCACCGATCCGCAGGGACGCACCTACAACAGCGTGTCGGGCAAGCTGAGTTATGTCTCCGCTAACGAGATCGATTACAGCCTCAATGACGGCGGCGACGCCGGCACCTGGACGGTGCAGGTCTATAGTCCGGACGGCACGCAACATTCCGGCTCCAGCGCCTTCACCGTGTCAGCCATTGCAACCGTAAGCACGGCGGGCAGCAATATTTCGTTCGCCAACACGTACGGCACGGGCGTCTCTGCGGCCTACAAGTCGAGTATCGTCGCCGCTGAAAAGGACATCGAGAGTCATTGGACCGCGCCCAACCCGATCACCATCAGCCTGGACTTCCTCGCGGCAACTCTGCGACCAGACGATCGGCGCCGAAAACAACTTCTCTTATGTTTCCGTCAGCTATGCGGATTTGAAAAGCAAGCTTCCGTCCTTCGACACCCTGCCGGCCAACAATCCGATCCCGGGCTCGACCAACAGCACGACAGACTGGAGCTTGCCGGAAGCTTACGCGCGGATGTTGGGACTGAGCACGATGACCCCGACGTACGACGCGGTCGTTACCTTGAACAGCAGCGTCGCCTGGACCTATGGCCAGGATGTCGTCAACGTCCTGGAGCACGAGATCACCGAAGGCGGAATGGGACGCGTCGGAGGCCTCGGCGACCAGAACAGCCGTTGGAGCACGATGGATCTGTTCCGCTACAGTTCCGCGGGGTCAGCCGACTATCAGGATGGCCGGGATAACGTCACGACCTATTTTTCCAGCGACGGCGGCAGCACCACATCCTCGCTCGCGGGTGTTTCGTTCCACAACGAGTACAGCGGTTCCAGCAAAAAGGACGGGCAAGATACGGCCGACTTCTCGCAGCGGGATGTGTTCGGAACCACGTCCGCCGGTGAGACAAATACGCTCTCCCAGACCGACCTCGATGTGATGAAGGCGCTAGGTTGGCAAACCGTAACGTCGGCGTCCACTTCCAGTGCCGGGATCGACTATCGGGTTCCTTCGCAAACAGGATCCGCGCTGAACGGGGTCAATGTCGCGACCGTCAGCGGCGACTATTACAAATTCGTCGGCGAGTACATCGGTCAAACGGCAAACCACGGCTATCTCACGAGCGCCGACGCGCTCGCGTTGTCCCAGCAAGGCATATCGATCGTATCGATCTTCGAACGGTCGCCGACAAGTGTCGCCTATTTCACCGGCACCACCAACGGTATTTCGAATGCCGATTTTGATGCCGCTGACGCCATCGCCGCCGCCAGGGCAGCGGGCCAGCCCACGGGATCGGCAATCTATTTTACGATTGATTACGATCCGTCGGCCCAGAGCGACTTCACCGCGATCGACACGTATTTTCAGGAAGTACGCGCCGACCTGGCGTCGTCGCAATACAAGCTTGGCGTCTATGGACCCGGAGACGTCCTGAACGTGCTTGCAAGGGACCCGGCGGTCAGTCCGGATTTTACTTTTCTTGATTCATATGCGTGGCCGGTGAACGGTTTCACAGGACAGAACATCCAGCGCATCCATAACGCGGTGCCCGCCGCTCCCACCTCGATCGGCTTCGATGTCGATCTCGATACAGCGTTCGGTTCCAACTTTGGCCAATGGACTGCGGGCTCAGTGGGGGTCAGCTTCGCGGTTTCACCCCAGACGGTGGACGTCGGCGGCACGCTGACATTCCGTATCAGCATCCAGAACCCCAACTACGCCAGTACTTCGGACTATCTCATCTACTACGACACCAGTGACCGCACGGCGGTGGCCGGAATCGATTACAATGGCATCGCCAATCCGATGGCCGTCCATTTCACCGCATCTTCCCCACAGTTCGCCGATGTGACGGTTCAAACGCTGGCCAACGGGAACCCCAATCAGGGTACCGAGACCCTCAATTTCAATGTTTACGACTATCAACGGGCGCTTCTGGAGCAGGTCCAGGGCACGATTACCGACCTCGCCTCGGCCGTGAAACCCGACCTTGCCGAATATGTCGCGGTGAGCAACGCCACCGTGGCAGCCGGCAGCAGCGTCACGGTCGACACCTACGCCATGGACATCGGCAACAGCGACGTCGGAGCCTCCACCGCCCAGATCTATCTTTCAACCGACGCCACCATCACAACGTCTGATACCGTGCTGGCGACGGTGAATTCGGGGGCGCTGTCGAGCGTCGGCCATTCCGGCTACCTTGACCACCAGGTCCTGTCACTGGCATTGCCGGCCAACCTGGCACCCGGCACCTATTACATCGGCGGCATCGCCGACTACAACAACGCGGTCAGCGAAAGCAACGAGACCAACAATACCTATAATGTTGTGACGATCACCGTCACGGCGCCGGCCAAACCCGATCTCTCCGAATACGTCGCGGTGGGTAATGCCACTGTGGCGGCGGGGAGCGGCACGACGGTCGATGCCTATGCGATGAACATCGGCAGCACCGTCGCAGCCGGCTCCGCCGCCCAAATCTATCTGTCGACAGACGCGACCATCACTACGTCCGATACCGTTCTGGCGACCGTGAATTCGGGAATGCTGGCGACGGTCGGCCAGTCCGGCTACGTCGATCATCAGACCCTGTCGGTGATGTTGCCGTCCAACCTGGCACCCGGCACCTATTACATCGGTGGCATTGCCGACTACAACAACCAGGTCAGCGAAGGCAACGAGACCAACAATACCTATAACGTCGTGCCGATCACCGTCACGGCGCCGGCCAAACCCGACCTCTCCGAATACGTCGCTGTCAGCAATGCCTCCGTGGCGGCGGGGGGCAGCGCCACGGTTGATGCCTATGCGATGAACATCGGCAGCGCCGTCGCGGCCGGCTCCGCCGCCCAGATCTATCTGTCGACCGACGCCACCATCACAACGTCCGACACTGTGCTGGCGACCGTGAACTCGGGAACGCTGGCGACGGTCGGCCAGTCCGGCTACGTCGATCATCAGACCCTGTCGGTGATGCTGCCGTCCAACCTCGCGGCCGGCACCTATTACATCGGCGGCATCGCCGACTACAACAACGCGGTCAGCGAAAGCAGCGAGACCAACAATACCTATAATGTCGTGCCGATCACCGTCACGGCGCCGGCCGAGCCCGACCTCTCCGAATACGTCGCGGTCAGCAATGCTACCGTGGCGGCGGGGGGCAGCGCCACGGTTGATGCCTATGCGATGAACATCGGCAGCGCCGTCGCGGCCGGCTCCGCCGCCCAGATCTATCTGTCGACCGACGCCACCATCACAACGTCCGACACTGTGCTGGCGACCGTGAACTCGGGAACCCTGGCGACGGTCGGCCAGTCCGGCTACGTCGATCATCAGACCCTGTCGGTGATGCTGCCGTCCAACCTCGCGGCCGGCACCTATTACATCGGCGGCATCGCCGACTACAACAACGCGGTCAGCGAAAGCAACGAGACCAACAATACCTATAATGTCGTGCCGATCACCGTCACGGCGCCGGCCAAGCCCGACCTCTCCGAATACGTCGCGGTGAGCAATGCGACCGTGGCGGCGGGGGCAGCGCCACGGTCGATGCCTATGCGATGAACATCGGCAGCGGTCGTCGCGGCCGGCTCCGCCGCCCAGATCTATCTGTCGACCGACGCGACCATCACCACGTCCGATACCGTGCTCGCGACCGTGAACTCGGGAACGCTGGCGACGGTCGGCCAGTCCGGCTACGTCGATCATCAGACCCTGTCGGTGATGCTGCCGTCCAACCTCGCAGCCGGCACCTATTACATCGGCGGCATCGCCGACTACAACAACCAGGTCAGCGAAAGCAACGAGACTAACAATACCTATAACGTCACAAAGATCACTGTGACGGCGCCGGCCAGGCCCGACCTCTCCGAATACGTCGCGGTGAGCAGCACCACCGTGGCGGCGGGCGGCACTACCGTGGTCGATGCCTATGCGATGAACATCGGCAGCGCCGTCGCAGCCGGCTCCGCCGCCCAGATCTATCTGTCGACCGACCCTGCCATTACCACGTCCGATACCGTGCTGGCGACGTTGAACTCGGGAACGCTGGCGACGGTCAGCCAGCCTGGCTACGTCGATCATCAGACCTTGTCGGTCGTGTTGCCGTCCAACCTCGCGGCCGGCACCTATTACATCGGCGGCATTGCCGACTACGACAATGCGGTCAGCGAAAGCAACGCAGCCAACAACACTTATAACATTACGAAGATAACCGTGACGGCCCCGGCGCCTTCCCCGCTCGTCTTGAACGATGCCGCGATGTGGACCGCGGGGGCTCTCACGGTGGTCAACACGTTCAATGGAAATGGAGGGACGGTCAACTATTATGCACCGGTATCTTTCGACGGATTCGTCTTGACAAATCCCGATCGCAGCGATTTTGCCTTGACCTCGTTCGATGCGGGCTTTGCCGCGGCCAACGGATACTTCTTCGACGGTGTTCATGTGGTTGACGTGCCTCCCGGAGGCACGGCCACGGTCGATACCATCCACGTGCAGCAGCAGAACGGCTCCTTGTTCTCGGCGCAGTCAATCGACCTGGATACGATTTTCGCGGCAGTTGGCCAATCGGCAACATTCAGCGGCGTAAAGGCTGACAACAGCGTCGTTACGCAGACATTCAACCTTGATAACGCGCACGGAATGCAGACATTTCATTTTGACAGTTCCTTCACCGGGCTCAAGTCGTTGGATTTTGCACCGACGATGAATGAGTATTTCGACAATTTTACCCTTACCCCAGGCTCAGCGTCGTCTGGGGCTGCCGTCGCGATCAACGACGGAGCGACTTTGGAAATAAACACCGCCTTCTCGGGCCAGGTGACGTTCGCCGGTGGTACCGGATTGCTCAAACTCGACGATCCATCCAGTTTCAATGGCCAGGTGTCCGGCATTTCCGGAACGGGGGATGTGATCGATTTCGCTGGATTTGACCACAACACGGCGTCGGCAAGCTATTCTGCGAGCACGGGCAGACTTACCGTGAGCGATTCTGCTCACAGCGCAAGCATCGCGTTGGTGGGCAACTACTCCAATTCGACATTCACCGCCTCGTCCGACAACCATGGTGGGGTGCTGATCGTCGACCCGCCCATGAGCTCCAACCAGAATGCCGGCGGCGCGACGGGCGGATTAGCCGCACCAGCGGTTCCGGGAGACGTCATCGTTGCAAGCGCGGGTGGCGAAACGCTGACGGCGGCGGCCGGCGGCAACGATGCATTCGTCTTCAAGCCAGGATTCGGCAATCTCACCGTCACGAACTTTCAGCCGGCCACCGACGTTATCGAGATAGATCATACCGTCTTCGCGACGGTGCAGACGCTTCTTGCCGCCACCCATGACGATGGTCACGGCAATACGATGATCGTCGCGGACCAGAACGACTCCATAACACTGAAGAACGTCACACTGGCTGAGCTAACCCAGCATCAGAACGATTTCCATTTGATCTGAAGTTGTTCCAGTTTGCGACGCCGACCGTCGGCCGCGCGCTGATGACCAATCCCGACATGATGCTGATCGACGAAGCCAGCGAAGGCCTGGCGGCGCAGCCGGAGTTGCTGGAGCGGCATCTGGGGGTGTGAGCAATTGCGGCGTTGGTCCAACATTCGCGACAGCCTCATTGCGCTGCAAGAACTCTTCATGCGCGGCCCTTGATCCCGGCATGCGCGTTCGCCGCAAAGAACTTAGATCGCGTTTGATCTGCCGCAACGTCTGCCGGCGCCAATCCGACGATAATGCGACTGGTAAATCACAGGAGAATTGACGATGTGGCCAACCAAATCCGACTTTCGAATTCAAGCCAGCAATTTCGATCCCACCAATGGGCTTAATATCCTGAGGATCATCTGCGGATTGTTCATGTTTCCGCACGTCCTGGGAAAATTTGCCGGCGGCACGGTCTCGGCGGCAACGGCGGGCTTCTTTGCCAAGGCCGGCTTCCAGCCGCCGGAGCTATGGGTCCTTATCGCGGCGGTTGCCGAGAGTGCTGCGGGCATCGCACTGGTGTTGGGAATTTGAACGCGTTTGCCGCGCTCGGCGCCTGCTTTTTGCTGGCAGTCGCGGTCTCTTCGCAGCAGGTGGTGAAGGGGTTTGGCTGGACCTGGAATACCGGCGGCTACGAATATCCCGTGTTCTGGGCGATCACCTCGCTTTGCGTCGCCATCGAGGCTTGGAAAGGACACTTTGTTCCGGCGCAGCGGCCGGCGCAAGGAAGCCACTTCGTGTCACGCGCCCCGCTCGTGCACTAAGCCAAGACACGATACCGAAGAGCCTGCGCTCGGGCCTGCGCCGGGGTAGTTGCCGGTTCCCGCTCGATCGCGCGATCTCACGACGCCGCGCTCTGCAGTCCGGACGCCCGCGCCTGCTTCGACAGCACCGGCGCCACCATATCGATCAGCCGCGTTGCGGCACGCTCCACCGTCAGCCCTGCGGTATCGATCACGGCGGCCGCGCGGGGCACGCCCGCGGCGCTGGCGGCACAGCCGGAATTGCTGGAGCACCATCTCGGGGTGTGAGGCGAGGCAATGCTGCACAACACGAGCTCATCCCGTGTTAGCCTGCCTCTCATGAACGCAAGGCTCGAAAGACAGCTGCGATTGCTGGCCTGGATCATTGCCGCGGGCATCATCGCCGGCATCGTCTTCAACCTCGCGCAGGGTCGCGCCAACCCGATCTCGATGCTCGTGGGGATCACCTACGGGCTGTCGATGAGCGTCATTCTCGGAAGCATCGAGCTGTTCGTCCTGGAAGGTTCGATGCGGGCGCAGTTCGGCAGCCTTTCGTTCACCGCCGGTCTGCTGGTGCGCAGCTCGATCTATGTCGGGATTCTCGTCATCATCCAGTTGCTTCAGGTGGGCGAGAGGGTCGCCGGGCAGCCCCTCGAAATGTCCGGCGGGACATTCTGGTCCGGCCTGGCTTATTCCATCCTGATCTCGGTTGTGGTCAACCTGGCGCGCGGCATCACCAACATCATCGGCCCGCGTGCATTTCTCAACCTCGTCGTCGGGCGATACCATTCCCCGGTCGAGGAAAGTCGCTTCGTGCTCTTCGTCGATATCGCGGGGTCGACCGGCCTGGCGGAGCGGCTTGGCGGGATCGCCATTCACCGGCTGCTGGATCGCACGTTTCGCCTGCTCACCCTTGCGGTCGTGGATTATCGCGGTGAGGTCCTCAACTATGTCGGCGATGAGGTGATCGTGACCTGGCCGGAGCGCGGCGGTGCGGTCGATTGCCGTCCGCTGCGCTGCTTCATGGGGATGCGAGATGAATTATCGCGTGCGTCGAGCCAGTTCGAGCGCGAATTCGGCGCTGTCCCGCAAATTCGCGGCAGCCTGCATTTCGGGCCGGTGATCGTCGGCGAAATCGGCGACGTCAAGCGCGCCATCGTTTTCAATGGCGACGTCATGAATACGGCGGCAAGGCTCGAAGAGCTCAGTCGCAACGTACCGGGTGGCTTTGTCGTGTCCCGGGCGGCGATGGACCGGTTTCGGTCTGCGCCGCCGGTGGCGGTTTGCGATCTGGGACGGTTTGCCATTCGCGGACGGGTCGATGGGATCGATGTCGTCGGTTTTGACGTGCCCGCTATTGCACCAGAAGTCAGCACCGCTGGCGGGTAACAGCGGCAAACGAATTCGTTCGCCGCGGAAAACCCGGTTTCCACTTTTCCGGATCCTCCTCTACTGCAGCTGAAGCAGCTCGGCCTCCGCCTCCGCCAGCCAGAACTTCACGTCCATCTCCCGGTACATTGCCGTTGCAGTGCCGAGGTGCCCGGAGGCCCGCTTGCGTTTGCCCGTGCGTCGGGAGAGCTTGCCGAGGCCGAAGTGGCAGTGGGCCATCAGCATGCGCATGCCGCGCGGCTCGGCGAGCGCCAGCGCCGCTCGGTAGCGGGCCTCGCCGCTGTTGGCATCGAACCGGTCGGGATGGGTCGCGATGTCGCCGAGCAGGTGCAGCGTATGGGCCGCGGACCCGAAGTGCGATGGCGAGAATTCGAGTCCAAGTTGGGCCAGGCGTTGCGCCTCGTCGAGCCGGTCGAGTTGCAGGGCGGCGCGGCCCATCGCTTGATAGTTCAGGCCGCGCTGGTTCATCCCCTCATGCTCGACAATCTGCTCGGCTTCGTGAAGCCGATTCAGTGCTGCGTCCCTCTCGCCCAGCCGCGCCAGCACACAGGCGGAGCTCGCGAGCGCCGGAGCAAGCAATATCAGCACATTCCCGGTCCGGGTCACCGCGATCCAGCGCTCGATCACCAGGCGCGCCTCGGCCCAGTCGCCATCGAGGAGATGGCGCAGGCCTGCGGCGAGGTAGGCCATGCCGATCGTGGGCGCGTGTCGGGTGGGTTCGGCGAGCGCAATCGCCTCGGCCTGGTACCTCGCCGCCTCGGCGGATCGGCCGAGCTCGGCGAGGCTCACGAGCAGGAAGGCGCGACTATAGACCGATGCCAGTGTGGCGGGTCCGGCGAAATGCTTGTGAGCCCAATCGACCGGCAGTGCTGCGAGGCTGTCGGTGGCAAGCTCGACCACCCGCTGGTAGTCCCCCCGGTAGAAGGCCGCCTGCGCAAGATAGTTGGTGGAGCGGATGCGCATCTCCAGGTCTCCCAGCTTTTGCGCGATCGCCAACGCGCGCGTGCCGGACGCGAGCGCCTCGTCCAGCTCGCCGAGGACGGTGTGAACGTTGATGAGGAGGCTGCAGACCAGACTTTGCCGGCGGTCGTCCTTGAGCCGCTCGGCGAGCGCTTCGGCCTCGCGGAGCCGCTCTCGAAGCTGCCGGCCCTCGCCGAGCTGGTGCAGCACCGGTCGCAACTCGAGACGGAGATCGCAGCCCTGCTCCAGCGTGGACCGGCTCTCCGGCAGCGCCTCGAGCAGCTGCAGCGCCTGCTCGAAGGATGTAACGGCCTCGCGGTTGGCCGACCGCGCGCTGGCAAGCCGACCCGCCTTGAGCCAATAGGCGATCGCCTCGCTCGCAAACCCGGCCTCGGTGAAATGATGGGCGACGACCTCCGGCCGGGCTTCGGCCTGCGCCGGGAACCGCTCGACCAGCGCCTTGGCGATGCTCGCATGCAGCGGCTGCCGCCGGCTCTTGAGCATGGTGGCGTAGGCGGCATCCTGCACCAGCGCGTGCTTGAACGTGTAGGTCGCCTCCGGCGGCGTGCCGCGCCGGGAGACGAGGCCGGAGGCCGTCAACCTGCCGAGCGCCAGGTCGAGATCCGCCGGCACGAGTTCCGACACCGCGGCAAGCAGTTCGTGGGAGAACTCCCGCCCGATCGCGGCACCGAGCTGTGCCACCTCCTTGACCGGGCCGAGCCGGTCGAGGCGAGCGACCAACGACGCCTGCAGGGTCGTCGGTATGGCGAGCCGTGGCAGCGGCCGGTCGAGCACATAGCGTTCGGTCTCCTCACGCAACAGCCCGCTCTCGAGCAGCGAACTTGTGAGTTCCTCGATGAACAGCGGCACACCGTCGGTGTGTGCGAGGAGCTGCTTGACGACGGCGTCGGGCAAGGTCTTGTCTCCGGCGATGCCGGCGATCATGCCCACGCTGTCGCGACGGCCAAGACGGCTCAGGGGCAGCATTGTCACATGCGGTTGGCCGACCCAGGTCGGTTGCAGCTCCGGCCGGAACGTGATCACCAGCAGGACCGGCTGGTTGGCGATCCGCGCCACCGATCTGTCGAGCAGATCGAACGATGTCGGATCGGTCCAGTGGGCGTCCTCGAACACGGCGAGGACGGGACTCTGCGCCACCACGCTGTCGAGCAGGTCGAGAAGCGCCACCAGAGTCATCTCACGCTTCTGCTGCGGGCTGGCCGCAAGCGCCGGGTAGCGCCCGTCGGTCGGCACGGACAACAGATCGGCGATCAGCGTCAGATCATGCGGCAGATTCCTCACCCTCGGCTTGAGCAGAGCCTCCAGCCGGTCGAGCTTTGCCCGGGAGCTGCTGCCGGGCATGATGCCAGCCGCCCATTCGAGCTGGGTGATGTACGGGTGGAGCGGACTGTGGGTGTGGTGGGGGGAGCAGAAAAAGCGCAGGCGCGCGTGCGGCTCGCTCTCGAGCCGGTCCAGCAGGGCTTCGACAACGCGCGACTTGCCGATCCCGGGCTCGCCCGAGAGCAGTACCACCCGGCCATCGCCGCGCCTGGCCTGATCCCAACGGCGCAGCAAGAGATCGATCTCCTCCTGCCGGCCAACGAGGGGCGACGCTGCGTGGGCGCGGCGCGCCTCGAACCGGGTGACGCCGGCCTTCTCGCCACGCACCCGCCAGGCCTCGACCGTTTGCGGCAGCGCCCTCAACGCGTCGGCGTCGAGCGGGCGACAGTCGAACATCCGTCCCACCAGCCGATGCGTGCTGGTCGCGATCACGACCTCTCCGGGTGCAGCTGTTGCCTGCAGCCGCGCCGCGAGATTCGGCGTCTCGCCGATCGCGATGTTCGGCAGCGTGTCGCCATTGCCCGACGGCTCGCCGACGACGACCAGCCCCGTGGCGATACTGACGCGCGCCTGAAGGGCCGCGTCGGGTGCGGCCTTCAGAGTCGGGACCGCCTCGACGAGGGCAAGCCCGGTGCGCACGGCGCGCTCGGCGTCATGCTCGTCGGCTGCGGGGTAGCCGAAATAGACCAGCACGCCATCGCTCAGATACTGCGCGACATATCCGTCCAATCGCGCCGACACATCGGCGACCAGTCTGTGAAAAGCCACGAACAGATCCCGCGTGTCCTCGGGGTCAAGACGTGCCGCAAGGGCCACCGAGTCGACGATGCTGCAGACCAGGATCGTCAGTTGTCGCCGCTCGGGGCTGACCGGGCGGACCGGCACTGCGGATAGTGCGCCTTCGCTCCGCGCGGCGGGGTTCTCGGTGCTCAACTCTGCCCCGGGCTCGCCCCTGCTGCTGGCGACGGGCACGACTGCAGGCTCGGTGATGGGTCCGACGGCAGGCGGCGGCTGCACGCTGCGCAGCCCGGCGGCAAGCGACCGGGTGGCCGCGTCGGCCTCGGTATTCAGTTCGCGCTTGAGCAGGGCAACGAGGTCCTGGTAGTGCCTGAGCGCCTCGGCCTTGCGTCCGGTGGCGGCCAGCGCCTGGACGACCAGCCGATGGGCGTCCTCGCGCATGTTGTTGAGCGCGATGGCGCGATGGCCGGCCTTCAGGGCTTGTTCGGCACGGCCGGCGGCCAGTTCCTGCTCGCCGAGCCCCATCAAGGCGCCAAGGGCAAGTTCGAGTAGCCGCTCGCGTTCACCGTCGAGCCATTCGTTCCAGCCCTCTTCGCCAATTGTAATGGCGTCAATCAGCCGGCCCCGGTAGAGGTCGGCTGCCGTGCGCAAGGCCTCGCGGCTCCCCTCGCGGACCAGGGCCTCGAACCGGCTGACATCGGATACGACGGCCGCCGTATCGAGCGATACGACCTCGCCGTCGCTTTCCAGGGCGTCCTCGCCGAGCACCTTGCGCAGCCGGAACAGGGCCTGGCGCAGGTTCTGCTTGGCCTGAGCGTCGAAATGTGAACCCCACAACAGGGCCGACAGCTTTTCGCGGGACTGCGGCTTTGGGGCGGTGCAGGCCAGATAGGCCAGCAAGCCCACAAGCTTCTTGCTCGGCAGCTCGACAACGCCATCCGGTCCGGTCAGTTCGAAGCCCCCGAGCAGCGAAAGACCGAACCTTGGTGACGGCGCGCCGTCCCTTGGCGGACGCCGCTTTGGCACGGGTGATACCCCTCCGGGGAAAGATATTCCGCGTTTTATCACGGTTCTTCGAAAAAATAACGCCGCTTTGACGCTCGGCTAACGCCGGCGACGACGGCGAACGGCTTCAAGGGGTGTCAGGCGACGAATGCCGCAGCATTCTGTCGCGACAGTCGGAGCGCCATGATGACGATCGCGGATTATTCAGTGACGGCGTTCGCCGTGCTCAACGGAGCTCGCGTTATCGCCTACGCACCGCAGATCCGCTGTTTGACGCGCGATAACAGCAACGCCGCGGCCGTCTCCCTGGTCACCTGGACCTTGTTCAGCATGGCGAACGCCGCCACGGTGGCGTACGCGCTTCTGGTCATCGACGATCCCCTGATGGCCGGCATTTTTCTATTGAACCTGCTGGGCTGCCTGACCATCGTCGCCATCATCGCCAGGAAGCGCTTTTTCCTGCTTCCCACGGTCACGATTGCCGGGCGTAACTCCGCGGGTCACCGAATGCCGGGACGCTTGATACGGGCGTGGCAACGCAGCAAGCAGAAGCACCTCGAACTGCATCTCAGGCTGACGGTCACCGGCAGCCGGCTGAAACGTTACGAGACACTGTTTCCGGTGTTTCCCGCCAATGACCGCTACCGTCACCACCCCTGCATTAGAGATTGAGGGGCTCATGGCAGCTCATATCAACCGGTCGTCGGACCGCTCTGCGCCCTACAATCATCGCGGCACCGTCGTCGTGGCGGGCGCCTGGCTGGCATTCTACATTGCCGGCGCCCTTCAGCCGTTCATCGGCGCCGGCAACGCATCCGGAGTGCGGGCTGATCGTCCAGTCGTTGCAATGAACAGGAGCGCCGATCGGATTGCATCGCACCAGCACGAGGACGTGTACCCATAAAATCAAGATTAATGTGCACGTTTTGAACGATGTCCGAAAGCGGCATTTGTTCGGCGGCTTGAGATTAGGACCAGAGCCTAACGGCTTCGGCTTGACGAAAGTCCCTATTTCGATTGATTTTATGACCTTACACAACTCAGTGTGTCGCGACTGTCTCGCGCGAAAGTTGTCGTGAAAACCAAAGTTATCGTCAATCCGATGGCGAACAAGGGCAGGTGCGGCAAGCGCTGGCCGCAGATGCGCGCTGAGCTCGAAAAAACTCTCGGTCCGCTCGCTGCCGACGACGTCGTCATGACCCACGCTCCCAATCATGCAAGCGTGCTGGCGCGAGAAGCCGTCGGTGAAGGCTATCGTCGGCTGGTGTCGGTCGGCGGCGACGGTACTTTCAATGAAGTGATGAATGGCGTGATTGCCAATGACCGGCTGATCGCGCCAGATCTGGTGCTGGCGCAAATGCCCGGCGGGACTTCGAATGAGCTTTGCCGTTCGTTCGGCCAGCTGTCGTTCGCCGATGCGAGCCGGGCCATAGCATCAGGGCAGACGCTTGAGATCGATATTTTTCGCGTCGACGCTGCGAGCTATCAGCAAGGTCAGGTGACGCGCTACGGTGTCGTGCTCGCGATGATCGGCATTGCTTCCGCCATCTCCTGGCGAGCCCAGCGTATCCCACTGCTGAAGCGGCTCGGTCCGATCAGCTACATCATCGTCGCAGCGATCACGGCGCTGACCTACATGCCGTCCCAATATCGTTTCCGAATTGACGATGAAGCCGAACAGAGCCTGCTGCTGTGGTCGGTCATGCTTTGCAGTTTCGACGGCGCGGGCGGAACGTTGATGCTGGCGCCCGGCGCCGACCCGTCCGATGGCAAGCTCGATGTCGTGCTGCTGGCCGGCGACCTCGAGCGTCGGGAAGGGCTGACCCGGATCATTCCCGGTCTCGGTGACGGCAGCTATCTCACACACCCCAAGGTCTCACGGCGTCACGCGACACGGATCAAAATCGAAAGCGATCGGATGGTCCGCGCCGATGTCGACGGCGAAAGTATCGGCCAATTGCCAATGTCGGTTGCGCTGTTGCCGTTCCGCCTGAGGGTGGCGATCAATCGATCGTAGCGCTGGACGGCTGCAGCAGATGCGTTTCCGTCTCGGCCCGCTCCACCCAAAATCGCATCTTCATCTCTCGGTACATAAATGCGCGGTGCTGGTTCTCGCCGCCGCGGAGGATTCCATTTTTCGCCCAGAGGGCTATCGGGACGTGTTCCAGCCGCTTGCACGAGCAACCGTCGAGATCATTCCGGGGATCGACCATTTCCAGCTTGTCACTTCCGACGACCTCGCCTTGCGCGTCGGCGAATGGCAGCAAGAACTCTTCATGCGCTGCCCTTGATCCCGGCATGCGCGCTCGCCGCAAGGAACTTAGATAGCATTTGATCTGCCGCAACTTACGTCCGCGCCAAATCGACAATAATGCGACTGGTAAATCACAGGAGAAATTGACGATGTGGCCAACCAAATCCGACTTTCGAATTCAAGCCAGCAATTTCGATCCCACCAATGGGCTTAATATCCTGAGGATCATCTGCGGGTTGTTTATGTTTCCGCATGTCCTGGGAAAATTTGCCGGCGGCACGGTCTCGGCGGCAACGGCGGGCTTCTTTGCCAAGGCCGGCTTCCAGCCGCCGGAGCTATGGGTCTGTATCGCGGCGGTTGCCGAGAGCGCTGCGGGCATTGCCTTGGTGCTGGGAATTTGCACGCGATTTGCCGCGCTCGGCGCCTGCTTTTTGCTGGCGGTCGCGGTCTATTCGCTGCAGGTGGTGAAGGGGTTTGGCTGGACCTGGAATACCGGCGGCTACGAATATCCCGTGTTCTGGGCGATCACCTCGCTTTGCGTCGCCATCGAAGCCTGGAAAGGCCACTTTGTTCCCGTTCAGCGACCGGCGCACGGAAGCCACTTCGTGTCACGCGCTCCGCTCGTACACTAGCGCCAAGGCACGATACCGAAAAGCCTGCCCTCGGGCCTGACCCGAGGGCGGTTACCTGTTCTCACTCGATCGAGCGATCTCACGACGCCGCGCTCTGCAGCCCGAAGGCGCGCGCGTCCTTCGACAGCACCGGAGCTACGGTGTCGATCAGTCGCGCCGCGGCGCGGTCCACCGTCAGCCCCGCGGTGTCGACCACCGCGGCCGCGCGGGCGTACAGCGGTTCGCGGCTCAGCAGGATCGTGCGCAGTTCCTGCATCGCCGAGCGATCGTCCGCCATCGGCCGCAGATCGCCTTGCCGCCGCACCCGCGCCATGTGCTCTTCCGGTTCGGCCTTGAGCCAGATGGTATAGAACGACGACAGGATGAGGTCGAAGGTGAGCGGCTCGGAGACGATGCCGCCGCCGGTCGCCAGCACCATCAGTTCCTTGCGGCCCAACAACTGCCCGAGTGCGGCCTGCTCCATGCGGCGAAAACCTTCCTGGCCGTACAGCGCGATGATCTCGGCCACCGACAGTCCGTTCTGGGCTTCGATCTCCTTGTTCAATTCGACAAAGCGCCAGCCGATCTGGCTCGCCAGCAGTTTGCCCAGGGTGGATTTGCCGGCGCCGCGCAGCCCGATCAGGGCAATGCCGGCGAACGCCATCTTCCTGTGGGAGGCGCCGTTGCCCTGTCCGGACAGGATCTCCCTGGCATGCGCAATCTGGTTCGGCGTCGCCTTGCGCACGAGGTCGCGAATGACCGGCCAGTCCGGCGCCGGTTCGCCGGCCGGAATCAGGTCCTCGAGGTGGGCGCCCATGGCGTTGGAGACCCGGCGCAGCAGCACGATCGAGACGTTGCCCTTGCCGCTTTCCAGCTGGGCGATGTAGCGCTCGGAAATGCCGGAGACCTTCGCCAGCACTTTTCGCGACATGCCGCGCAGCGCCCGCATGGTGCGGACCCGCTGGCCAAGCTGGTCAAGAAAATCGGCTTCGGGATCTGGAGTTTCGCCCATTTCGGAAACATAATGCCGAGATGGATTGACAGCAAGCGCGGGCAGTGGCTTTCTATGAATTATAATTCAAATTCTGGGGAGAAGACGTCGTGACTTATAACGCGGTGACCTGGTTGCTCGACCGCAATGTCGACGAAGGGCGCGGCGACAAGCTCGTCTTCACCGACACGGTCTCCGAGCTCAGCTACGGCCAGCTGCAGCAGCAAAGCCGCCGGCTCGCCAACCTGCTGCGCCGGCTTGGCGTGCGCCGCGAAGAGCGCGTCGCCATGATCATGCTCGACACCATCGATTTTCCGATCGTGTTTCTCGGCGCCCTCCGCGCCGGCATCGTCCCGGTGCCGCTCAACACGCTCTTGACCTCGGATCAATACGCCTACGTGCTGGCCGATTGCCGCGCACGCGTCCTGTTCATCTCGGAGCCGCTGTTGCCGGTGGTGCGCGACATGCTGGGGCGGATGCCGGATCTCGAACATGTCGTGGTCGCCGGCGCCAACTCCCACGGTTACAAGAAACTGTCCGACGAGATCGCAAAAGAATCCGACAGCTTCGAGACCGCCGCCACCCACGCCGAGGAGCCGGCATTCTGGCTCTACTCTTCGGGATCGACCGGCATGCCCAAGGGTGTGCGGCATCTGCATGCGTCGCTGGCGGCGACCGCGGAAACCTATGCCAGGCAGGTGCTCGGCATTCGCGAGAACGATGTCGGGCTGTCGGCGGCGAAATTGTTCTTCGCCTATGGTCTCGGCAACGCGCTGACGTTTCCGATGTCGGTCGGCGCCACGACCATTCTGAATTCCGAACGGCCGACGCCGGCGCTGATGTTCGCGCTGATGAACAAGTACAATCCCACCCTCTTCTTCGGCGTACCGACGCTGTTCGCCTCGATGCTGAACGATGAAGCACTGAAGAGCGAACCCGCCGGGGCTCGCCTGCGGATCTGCGTCTCTGCCGGCGAACCGCTGCCGGAGTCGGTGGGCAACCATTGGAAAGGCCGCTTCGGTGTCGACATTCTCGATGGCGTCGGCTCGACCGAATTGCTGCACATCTTCCTGTCGAACGCGCCCGGCGACATCATATACGGCTCCGCAGGGCGGCCGGTGCCGGGCTACAGGGTGCGCCTGGTCAACGAGACCGGCGCGGATGTCGCCGACGGCGAAATCGGCGAACTGCTAGTCGATGCGCCGTCCGCCGGCGAAGGCTACTGGAACCAGCGCAGCAAGAGCCGCCAGACCTTTGAGGGCCAATGGACCCGCACCGGCGACAAATACACCCGCGACGCCGACGGCCGTTACACCTTCTGCGGCCGTTCCGACGACATGTTCAAGGTATCCGGGATCTGGGTATCGCCGTTCGAGGTCGAAAGCGCGCTGATCACCCATCCCGCGGTGCTGGAAGCCGCTGTGGTGCCCGAGGCCGACCCGGAAGGCTTGCTGAAGCCGAAGGCTTTCGTGGTGCTGAGGACCGGGCGCTGCGACGGACGGCCTGCACGACCAGTTGAAGGAGCACGTCAAGGAGAAGATCGGTCCGTGGAAATATCCGCGCTGGATCGACGTCGTCGATGCCTTGCCGAAAACCGCGACCGGCAAGATCCAGCGCTTCAAGCTGCGCGAGTCTTCCACACCATGACGGGCCTCGAGGCCGCCGGCACGCTCGATCATCGGCTCGTCCGAACTCGAATACCGCATGATCGGTCCCTTGCCCGACGCGGCGCCGACCATCGTCATGCTGCATGAGGGCCTCGGCTCCGTCGGGCTGTGGGGCGATTTTCCCGACAAACTCGCCGCCGCCACCGGCAGCGGCGTGTTCCTCTATTCGCGTGCCGGCTATGGCGCTTCGAGCCCGGTGCCGTTGCCGCGGCCGCTGGATTACATGCACACCGAGGCGCTGGAGGTGTTGCCGAAAATTCTCGAGGCGATCGGCTTTCGTCGCGGGCTGTTGCTCGGCCATTCCGATGGCGCCTCGATCGCGGCGATCTATGCCGGCGGGGTCCAGGACCACCGCATCCGCGCGGTGGCGATGATGGCGCCGCATTTCGTGGTCGAGGATGTTTCGGTGCGCTCCATCGCGCGAAATCAAAACGGCCTATGAACGAGGGGCGCTGAAGGCAAAGCTCGGCGCGCTGGCACCGCGACGTCGACGACGCGTTCTAGGGCTGGAATGGCGCCTGGCTCGATCCGCAATTTCGCGACTGGGATATTTCGTCCTGCCTCGCCTACATCCGCGTGCCGACTCTGATCGTGCAGGGCGCAGACGACCACTACGGAACGTTGCGACAGGTCGAGATCGCCGCAGGAGGAGTGCTATTGCCCGGTCGACGTTGCGATCATCCCCGGCGCCGGCGCATTCGCCGTACCGCGAAGCGCCGGCGGCCACGCTGAAGACGGTCGCGGACTTCATTTCCATCCACCTGGGATGAAGCAAAATGCATTTTTTGGGCGTCTTTTCCTCTGGACGGGCCCAAAAACATGCATTATTGTGCATATTGGTTGGCAATCATCGAAGTTTCCTCGGCGCAGAAGCGGCGTAGGAAATGCATCAAAAATCAAAGGTCGCCCATGGCCGGTGAAGACCGCCTTCTCGCGAACGGCGCCACGCGCATCGATTTCCAGACCGACCCGCGCGCTATCGGCACTGGAAACTCGATCGTGGCGGGCGACGTCGCGACGCTCGCGATGGACGTCGACGAGAACGCCGGCCTGTTCGAGGGCTATCAGCTCAAGCTCAATTCCTACGACCTCGGCGTCGATATCGAACTCGCCGACGCGCTGCAGCGGCTGCGCTTCGAACATCCCGCAGTCAAAGCCGTGCTGCTGCGCTCGGCGAAAAATCGCGTCTTCTGCGCCGGCGCCAATATCCGCATGCTGGCCGGCGCCACCCACGCCCACAAGGTCAACTTCTGCAAGTTCACCAACGAAACCCGCAACGCGATCGAGGATGCCAGCGAAAATTCCGGGCTGCGCTTCGTCTGCGTGATCAACGGCACCGCGGCCGGCGGCGGCTATGAACTCGCGCTCGCGGCCGATCACATCATCCTGCCGACGACGGCTCGTCGGCGGTCGCGCTGCCCGAGCTGCCGCTGCTCGCGGTGCTGCCGGGCACCGGCGGCCTCACCCGGGTCGTCGACAAGCGCAAGGTGCGCCGCGACCACGCCGACGTATTCTGCACCATCGAGGAAGGCATCAAGGGCAAGCGCGCGCGTCGCAGTGGCGCCTGGTCGACGAAGTCGTGCCCAACAGCAAGCTCGAAGCCAA
Organism: uncultured Alphaproteobacteria bacterium; assembly: GCA_963710235.1. Lineage (GTDB taxonomy): Bacteria > Pseudomonadota > Alphaproteobacteria > Rhizobiales > Xanthobacteraceae > Bradyrhizobium. Next base: position 695,036 of record CAVPZI010000002.1, on the reverse strand, counting down.
CGCGTGGCCGAGCGCGCCGGCGGAGTTCGCCGCCGCCTCCAAGCGCGACGGGCCCGACGCGGGCATCGCGCTCACGCCGCTCGAAGCGGCAGCTTTCCGACGATAGCGGATTCGCTACGGTCTAGTGAGCGTCGACATCGACCGCGCCGAGCGCATCGCCACCATCACGATGCAAGGCGCCGGACGCGGCGCCGCCCGCAGGACGTCGAAGGCGATGATCGCGCAGGGCGCCGCATTCTGGCCGCTGCAGGTCGCGCGCGAACTCGACGATGCGATCCTGCATCTGCGCAACAACGAGTTCGAGATCGGCGACGCTGGTGTTCAAGTCGCCCGGCGACAGCGCCCAGGTGCTGGCCTACGACGCGTTTCTGGCCGCCAACAAGGCGCATTGGCTGGTCAACGAGATCCGGCACTACTGGAAGAGCGTGCTGAAGCGCATCGACGTGACCTCGCGCAGCCTCGTGACCCTGATCGAGCCGGGCTCGTGCTTTGCCGGCACGCTCGCCGAAATCGTATTCGCCGCGGACCGCTCCTACATGCTGATCGGCCAGAGCAGGGCGACAACCGCGCGCCGCCGGCGATCGTGCTGAGCGCGCTGAATTTCGGCCCCTACCCGATGAGCAACGGCCTCACGCGGCTGCAATCGCGGTTCCTGGGCGAGCCGGTGCACGTCGAACGCGCGCAGGCCAAAATCGGCGACGGCACTCGACGCCGAGGCCGCCGAGGCGCTCGGCCTTGTCACCTTCGCGCTCGACGACATCGACTGGGACGACGAGATCCGGGTGTTCTTGGAGGAGCGCGCCGAGCTTCTCGCCGGACGCCTCACCGGCATGGAAGCCAACCTGCGCTTCGTCGGCCCGGAAACCATGGAGACCGAAAATCTTCGCGCGGCTGACCGCCTGGCAGAACTGGATCTTCCAGCGCCCCAACGCGGTCGGCGAGGACGGCGCGCTGAGGCGCTACGGGACCGGCCAGAAGGCGCATTCGATATGCGGCGAGTGTAAGAGGCGGCATCCGCCCAACGAGGAGCGCCCACCCATGGACACCATGAACGTCGACTACTCCACCAAGATCCCCAACAACGTCGGTCTGGGCGAGGATCGCCAGGTGCTGCAAGGCGCTGGAGGGCTGGCACCCCGGCTATCTCAACTGGTGGAACGACATGGGCCCGGAAGGTTTCCAGGAGTCGCTGGTCTATCTGCGCACCGCCTATTCGGTCGACCCGCGCGGCTGGGCCAAGTTCGACTATGTCAGGATGCCGGACTATCGCTGGGGCATCCTGCTGGCGCCGCAGGAGGAGAACCGCGTCATTCCGTTCGGCCAGCATCTCGGCGAGCCGGCCTGGCAGGAAGTGCCGGGCGAATACCGCGCCATGCTGCGCCGCCTGATCGTGATCCAGGGCGACACCGAGCCGGCCTCGGTCGAGCAGCAGCGCCATCTCGGCAAGACCGCGCCGTCGCTCTACGACATGCGCAACCTGTTCCAGGTCAATGTCGAGGAAGGCCGCCATCTGTGGGCGATGGTCTACCTGCTGCAGAAATATTTCGGCCGCGACGGCCGCGAGGAAGCCGACGAATTGTTGCGCCGCCGCTCCGGCGACGCCGACAGCCCGCGCATGCTCGGCGCCTTCAACGAAGCGACGCCGGACTGGCTGTCGTTCTTCATGTTCACCTACTTCACCGACCGCGACGGCAAGATGCAGCTGCACTCGCTGGCGCAATCGGGCTTCGATCCGCTGTCGCGCACCTGCCGCTTCATGCTGACCGAGGAAGCCCACCACATGTTCGTCGGCGAGACCGGCATCAGCCGCGTGGTGCAGCGCACCTGCGAGGCCATGCGCGCGGCCGGCATCAGCGATCCGACCGACATCGCCAAGGTGCGCGCGCTCGGCGTGATCGATCTGCCGACCATCCAGAAGAAGCTCAACCTGCACTACACGCTGTCGCTCGATCTGTTCGGCTCGGAGGTTTCCACCAACGCGGCCAACGCCTTCAACTCCGGCCTCAAGGGCCGCTTCCACGAGACCCAGATCAAGGACGATCACCGGCTGGAGAACGACACCTATCCGGTGCTCAAGCTGGTCGACGGCGAGATCAAGCGCGTCGACGAGCCGGCGCTGACCGCGCTCAACATGCGGCTGCGCGACGATTACACCCAGGACTGCGTGAAGGGCCTGCTGCGCTGGAACAAGATCATCGCGACCGCCGGCTACGACTTCCGGCTGACAGCTGCCCCATGTCGCGTTCCATCGCCAGATCGGCGAGTTCAAGGACATCCACGCCACCCCGGACGGCGAGCTGATCGACGATGCCGGCTGGAACAGGCGCAAGACCGAGTGGCTGCCTTCGGCGGACGACGGCGACTTCATCGCCTCGTTGATGACGCCGGTGACCGAGACCGGCGCCTTCGCCTCCTGGATCTCGCCGCCCAAGGTCGGCATCGACAACAAGCCCGGCGATTTCGAGTATGTGAAGATCGAGACCTGAGTTGCGAAACTACCCCGCGATCTCAAGTCCCGCGCTGGCGAACGCAACGCCGCCATCGACCGTAATCGTATTTCCGACCACGTAGTCGCCGGCGCGCGAGGCGAGATAGATCGCGACGCCGGCCATGTCCTCATCGGTTCCGACCCGCCGCGCCGGAACGCGTTTTGCGACAGCATCGGCGTGGTCGCGCGCGGCCTTGTTCATGTCCGACTTGAAGGCGCCCGGTGCGATGGCCGTGACGTTGATGTGGTCCTTGATCAGCTTCACCGCCATTCGCCGCGTCAGATGGATCAGCGCCGATTTGCTGGCCGCATAGGAATAGGTCTCCATCGGGTTGACGAAGATGCCGTCGATGGAGGCGATGTTGATGACCTTGGCGGGTCGCTCGGTGGTGGCGGCGGCGCGCAGCGGCGCCGCCAGCGCCTTGGTCAGGAAGAACGGCGTCTTGACGTTCAGGTTCATCACCTTGTCCCAGCCGCCCTCCGGGAATTCGTCGAAGTCCGCGCCCCAGGCGGCGCCGGCGTTGTTGACCAGGATATCGAGCTTCGGCTCACGCTTCTTGATCTCGCCCGCCAGCATGTCGATGCCGGCCATGGTCGAAATGTCGATCGGCAGCGCAATGCACTCGCCGCCATATTCCGCCGTCAGCTCTTTCGCCGTCGCCTCGCACGGTGCAGCCTTGCGCGCGGTGATGTAGACTCGGGCGGCGCCCTGGCTGAGAAATCCCGCCGCGATCATCTTGCCGATCCCGCGCGAGCCGCCGGTGACCAGGGCAACGCGGCCTTGCAGCGAAAACAGATCCTTGAACATGGCTTCCTCCAGGTTTCCTTGGAGGATGGTTTGAGACCGGGGGAAGATCGAGTCAAGATGGCCTCGCCGCGACGGCGGCAAGATGGCGACAGCCGCTCTATGCGGCGTCGACGCGGCTGAAACCGTTCCACAGCGCGGTGGCGGCGCCGGAGGTCAGCACCGGCAAATAGCGCTCGCTCTGATAGTTGCCGTTGAGCGAGACGCGCGGCAGCGCGGTGAGATGCGCGGCATTCTCGGCGAAGATCATTCCCGGCCGCGTCGTCACCGCGGTCTTGAACCCGCTCGTGCGCGCCAGTGCGAATTCGCGCGCCCCGGCGGCATTTCTGTCGCCATAGGGATAGGCCAGGTGGGTCACGGGGTGCTGCAGGACGGCCTCGATCCGGGCCCGGCCGACGGTCATTTCATCGACGGCGACCGCCTCGTCCTGCTTGGCGAGATTGCAATGGCTGATGGTGTGGGCGCCGATGGTCACCAGCGGATCGTCGGCGAACGGCTTCAATTCATTCCACGACAGGCACAGCTCGCGGCTGATCGCGGCCTCGTTGACGCCGTGGCGCGCGCACAGCGCGCTGATCTCGCGCCGGACGTCCGCTTCAGTGGGCAATTCGCGCAGCCAGTCGTGCAGCCGGTCGAACGCCGCCTGCTTGGCGACGGCGCCCGTGGCGTCGAGGCGCACGGCGGTGCCGCCGATCCCGGCTTCGATCCAGTCGGCCCTGGCGACCACCTTTTCCAGTGCGACCCACCACAGCCGCCCGACGCCCTCGGCGAAATCGCTGGTGACATAAACGGTGAACGGGGCATCGAACTCCCGCATCGCCGGCAACGCGAAATCCCGGTTGTCGCAATAGCCGTCGTCGAAGGTGAAGCAGGCGAAACGCCGGGCGAGGTCGCCCTCGCTCAATCGCCGATGCATCTCGTCCATGCTGACGATGTCGATGCCGCTGCCGCGCAGATGCGCCAGTGTTGCCCGCAGAAAATCCGGCGTGATTTCGAGATGGCGGTTGGGCTGGAACTCCGCCTCGCGCCGCGGCCGGACGTGGTGCAGCATGAAAATGGTTCCGGCCCCTGCGAAAATCGGACGCAGCAGGTAATGGGCGCCGCTGAAATACAGCGCATCCAGGCCGGCGCGAATGACGTGGTTGCGGAGTTGCTTCATCGGATCGCCGGCCGGTTTGATCGTGGCGGTGAAGCTAGCCGGAAATCGCTGAACAAACGGTTATTCCCGCAACCGGAGTGCTGGCCCGCCATGGCGGGCGATTTCGGGTTTGACAGTCCGCCAAGGGTTTGTTTTCTCTCTGCTTCCAGAGCCGCAGGATGTCGGATGCAGGGTCTTTTCAGGTGGAGCAGCAAATGGTGGCCGGGCCTCATTCCCCTTGCCGTTCTTTGGGTTGCCGCCGCCTTTAACTCGACGGCACGGCTGGAAGCCGATCTGAACGCGAAGGCCAACTACGCGCTGAAGGATACCGTCCTCGACAAACGCGGCATCGTGGTCGACGGCCGTGACGTCACCTTCTCGGCCGATGCGTTTTCGGAACAAGGCCGCCGCAGCTCGCTGGCCGCGGTCGAGGCCGTTCCCGGCGTGCGGCTGGTACACGACGAGACGCGGCTCATTCCCGAAGCCAAACCCTATGTCTGGTCGGCGGAACGCGATGTGGTCAGGCTGACGCTGGGCGGCGACACGCCATTGCCGGCCACCAAGGGCCGGTTGCTGGAAGCCGCGCGTGCGGCGCTGGGTGGCGTCGAGGTGGTCGATCACATGGGTCTCGCCCGTGGCGCTCCGCCGCGCTTCGATGCCGCAGCAGTTCTGCTGATCGATCAGGTCGGCAAATTGAAGGACGGCAAGATCGTCATTTCGGATACCGCGGTCAGCCTCTCCGGCATGGCGCGTGAACTCGGCGGCCGGGAGGCGATTGCCGCGGCGCTGAAAAACCTGCCCGAAGGCTTTTCGGTCGCCGCCAACGAGATCAGGGCGCCACCCTATGTCTTCCAGGCCAACAAGGACCCGGTCGCAGTCACCCTGACATTGACCGGCTACGTGCCCGACAACAATGTCCACGCGGCCTTGGTGGCGGCGGCGGCCCGCAGGTTCTTCAACGAGAAGGTGGTCGATAATCTGAAGGCCAGCGTCGGCGCGGCGCCGGGATTTGCCAATGCCGTGAACCGGGCGCTCGGGGCCTTGTCCCGGCTCTCGACCGGATCGCTGGTCGTGTCCGACCGCGAGATCAAGCTCTCCGGCGACGCCTTCTACGATGCGGCGGCGGGGCAGATCCGCGCTGCGCTGCCCAAGGAAGTGCCGCAGGGCTGGCTGGTCAAGGCCGAAATTTCGGTCAAGCCGGCCGCATCTGCGGTCGACGCCACGGTGTGCCAGCAGTTGTTTTCCGAATTGCTCGGCAAGGGAAAGATCCGCTTCGCGCCGGGCGGCGCCAACCTCGATCCCGATTCCGCCGGCCTGCTCGACCGGTTGATCGAGATTGCCTCGCGCTGTGCCACCGCCAATATCGAAATCGCCGGGCATACCGACGCCGACGGTGAGGATGGCTTCAACCAGGTGCTGTCGGAAAAGCGTGCGGAGGCGGTCGAGGACTATCTGGTGAAGGCCGGGCTGCCCGCCGACCGGTTCAGGACCGTCGGCTACGGCTCGACGCAGCCACTGGCGACCAACGATACCGATCAAGGCAAGGCGCAGAACCGCCGTATCGATTTCCTGGTGAGGTGACGCAATGGCCTATCTCATGACATTTCACTGGGGCTGGCTGTTGGGGTCGACACTGCTGGGTTTTGCCATGGGCTGGATCGCCGTGGTTCATCGCGGCCGCGGGGTTTCGAAGCCGGCGTCGCGCTGGATCGCGGCGCTGGTCGCGGCACTGGTTGCGCTGGCGCTGGCACGGCTGGTTCCGGGACGCGCCGGCTACTGGCTCGACCTTGGCCTTGTCATGTTCGCGCTCTATCTACTCGGCTGCGCGGTGGGATCCTGGTTGCGCGATCGGGTGATCTCCCGTGACGTCCCGGCGTGAAACCCGATAGCTTGAAGCGGCCAAATCGATGAACCTGACCGCCCACTACCAGACGTTCGGCCATTACAATGCGTGGGCCAACGGCCGGCTCTATGCCGCCGCCGCCCGTCTTGACATCGGGCAATACCGGGCCGATCGCGGCGCCTTCTTCAAATCCGTCCATGGCACCTTGAACCATTTGCTGGTGACCGATCGGATCTGGATGCGACGCTTTACCGGCGAGGGCGACGCGCCCGACCGGCTCGATGCCATCCTGTTCGAGGATTTCGCCGATCTACGCGCCGCTCGCGAGGCCGAGGACAGGCGAATTATCGCCTATGTCGACGGCCTCAATGAAGATCGGATCGCCGGGACCATCGCCTACCGGCGGGTATCATCGCCTGAGCAATTCGAGCAGCAGCTGGCGCCGGCGCTGGCCCACTGGTTCAACCATCAGACCCATCACCGCGGCCAGGTCCACGCCGTGCTGACCGGCCTCGTCGGCGAAGCGCCGGAGCTCGATCTGTTGTATTTCCAGCGGCTCGCGGCCAAATCGGCGGCGAGTCCGGCGTAGGTTCGTAAATCTACGACCCAGGGCTGCTTCCTGGCGCGCCCGCATCTTTACGAGGTTCGCGCCTGGTCACGAAAACTTCATGACGCTGCCTGAACTGTCAGGGTAAGGCTGCAGTCGCGCCAGGAATGTGGCAAGTTGACCATCTGGCGGACCGAGTCCTGCCTAATATATTGACGGAGCGCGTTTTATTCCCACCGACCGAATTCCACTTCCGGCTAAAACGCGCTACGACGGCTGGGCCGGGAGACAGCGCGGCGGCAGCGTCGGGGTTCATCCGGCCGCCACCGGTCGTAGCAGCGTATTCGAGGTTTAGATGCTGGAAGCCATACGCAGGGCGATTTCGTTACTGCGCCAGAAGCAAATCCTGCACAAACTCGGTGTTGCGATCAGCGTCACGGTCATCGCGATCGCGTGCTACGTGCTGTTCCACATGCTCCGGCACATCGATGTCGACGACGTCATCGAGGCCATCAAGGAAACCGAATACAGCTCGATCGCCTGGGCCGGGCTGTTCGTTGCCGCCGGCTACTTCACCCTGACCTTCTATGACTGGTTCGCCGTCCGCGCCATTGGCCGCGGCGACGTTCCGTACCGGATCAATGCGCTGGCCGCCTTCACCAGCTATTCGATCGGCCACAATGTCGGCGCCAGCGTCTTCACCGGTGGCGCGGTGCGCTATCGGATATATTCCGCCTGGGGTCTGAACGCGATCGATGTCGCCAAGATCTGCTTTCTGGCGGGTCTGACGTTCTGGCTCGGCAACGCCGCGGTACTTGGCCTCGGCATCTGCTACCACCCGGAGGCGGCGGCATCCATCGATCAGCTTCCGGTCTGGCTCAACCGGGTGCTGGCCATGGCCATTCTGGTCGGTCTGGTGGGGTATGTGGTGTGGGTCTGGATGCAGCCGCGCACGGTTGGCCGCGGCCCCTGGACGGTGGTGCTGCCCGGTGGCCCGCTGACCCTGCTGCAGATCGCCATCGGCATCGTCGACCTCGGTTTCTGCGCGCTCGCCATGTACGTGCTGGTCCCGGACGAGCCCAATCTCGGCTTTGTCGTGGTGGCGGTGATTTTCGTCTCGGCGACGTTGCTCGGCTTTGCCAGCCATTCGCCGGGCGGGCTCGGGGTGTTCGACGCCGCCATGCTGGTCGGCCTGTGGCAGATGGACAAGGAGAGCCTGCTTGCCGGCATGCTGCTGTTCCGGGTCCTGTATTATCTTGCCCCCTTCTTCCTGTCCGTAATCTTGCTGACGTTTCGGGAAGTTATCCTTGGGGCGCAACTCAAGCGCCTGCGCACCATGGCGCCGGTCCTCGAAGCCGAGCCTGCGCCGGAAGTCGCCCGGCTCAAGGAGCGTGGCAGCTCGGGCGCCTAAGTCGTAGGCATGATGTTTGCGACCTGGGTCGCAGGCATGATGTTTGCGACCTGGAGCATGATCCGGAAAAGTGGGAACCGGTTTTCCGAGAAGATCATGCTCAAACAATAAGGGCTCGAACCGAAACAGGGGAGACAGTCGTCCAATGACAGCAGACGCGTCCTCTTCGTCGATTTTCTCGCCGTGGCCGGACCGGCTGCGGCATTCGGCCATCGTTCTGCTCGCCGCCGGCCTTGCGCTGGCCGCGCTGGTGCTGTTCGGCGAATTGTCGTTGCTGCGCGCCGTCCTGGTGTTCGCCTGCATCGCGGGGGCCGCACTGGTGCCCTGGCGGTTGCATCATGTCGCCAACGCCAGGGACGATGCGCTCGGTGTCAATCCGGTCGAGACCGCGGCGGTGCGGGCCATCGTCGCCGGCATGCCCGATCCCGCGGTGTTGCTGGATCGTGCCGGGCGGGTGATTCATCTCAACGCCGCGGCCGCGCAATTGGCGCCGGCCCTGCGCCGGAACGAACTCGCCCAGTTCGCGCTGCGCTCGCCGGAAATCATCACCGCGCTGCGCCAGGCCATCGCCACCGCGGAGCCGCGGCGCGCCACCTATCTCGATCACGTGCCGGTCGACCGCTGGATGGAACTGATCGTCACGCCGGTTTCGGTGCCGACCGCGTTTGGCGGCACCGACTACTGCATGCTGATGACGTTCCACGACCAGACGCCGCTGCGCCGGGTCGAGGAAATGCGTGCCGACTTCGTCGCCAACGCCAGCCATGAATTGCGCACGCCGCTGGCGGCGCTGTCCGGATTCATCGACACCCTGCAAGGCCCGGCCAAGGACGATGCCCGGGCGCGCGAACGCTTCCTCGGCATCATGCACGCCCAGGCCACGCGCATGGCGCGGCTGATCGATGATCTGCTGTCGCTGTCGCGGGTCGAGCTTTCGGCCCATGTGCGGCCCGACACCCTGGTCGATATCGTGCCCATCATTCGCCAGGTCGCCGATGGGCTGGAGCCGCTGGCGGGCGAACGCCAGGTGGCGATCGAGATCGATCTGCCGCCGATGCCGGTGGTGATCGCCGGGGACCGCGAGGAGTTGCTGCGGCTGTTTGAAAACCTGGTCGAGAATGCGCTGAAGTACGGCGCCTCGGGCGGCAAGGTGATCGTTTCGCTGACCTCGGCGACCTCTGCCGAAGGAACCCCGGAAATCCGGGTGCTGGTGCGCGATTTCGGCCCCGGCATTGCGCCCGAACACTTGCCGCGGCTCACCGAGAGGTTTTACCGGGTCGATGTCGGCGATAGCCGTGCCCAAGGCGGCACCGGCCTTGGGCTATCGCTTGTCAAGCATATCCTGGCGCGGCACCGCGGGCGTCTTCTGATCGAAAGCGTTCCGAAAAACGGCGCCACCTTCACGGCCTGCTTTCCGGCGTCGGGCAAAACCCAGATCGCGGCTTAGCGCATGATCCGGAAGAGCATGCCCTCGAACGTGCGTCGATCGCGCCGCGCTCTACCGCGTCGGCTTGGGTTGCTGGCGGCGACGGTCGCTGGCCGGCTGGTAGGCGATGCGGGAGTGGTGGGCGCAGTAGGGCAGGCTCGCCAGTGCCTTGCCGCCGCAGAAGAAAAATTCCGGGTTGCTGGGATCGCCGATCGGCCAGTGGCAGGTGGCCTCGTTGAGCTCCAGCAGCGTCAGCCGCTGGCTCATCGGCACCACGTTGTCGTAGGCGACCGGATCCGGCTCCATTTCCACTTCGAAAGCATGGGCCAGCGCGGTGTTGCCGCGCGACACCGGGCGCGAGACCCGCATCATGTGCTGGGCCGGGCGGGCCTTGCGCGGACGCGGCGCCGCCGAAGACGGACTCTTGGCGCGGCCGGACAGCCCGAGCCGGTGGACTTTGCCGATCACGGCGTTTCGCGTCACGTTGCCGAGTTCCGCGGCGATCTGGCTGGCCGAAAGACCGGCTTCCCAGAGTTTTTTCAATTGTTCGACGCGATCGTCGGTCCAGGTCAATACCGTCATCGCCCTCTTCCCTTGCTGTTGCGCCGGCCCGTTGGGCGGCAGCGCCAAAGTAATTCCCTCAAAAACCCTTGCAGGCAGAATCCCTTAGCCCTCGCCGGGCGCATCAAGCGCGCCGGCGTTTTACGCCAACACCAGGACCGAAGAGGAACACAACCGCGTGCACGAGATGTCGTACCCGACAGCCCAAAAGCTACAATATGCCGTGACTCGCGCGCAAGAGTCCGCGTCAATGCTTCCACACATTCTGTTACGCTGAAGTGCATTTGAAGCAGTAAAATCAGCTTTTTCTGCGACTTCCCGGTAGTAACACGAGCAACCTGCCGCGACCGTTGCCGCGATACGCACGGTTGACAGTCATCGCCGCGCACATAGAATAAACCGACGTGCCGCCTCGAAAGGCGGCACGTTTTCGTTTCCGGGGCGCTGTTAATCCGATCGCGCAAAGGCGCCGCCGGCACGACGACCCAACCGTCTGATCGGATCAACCATGACCCAGAGCACCAGTTCCCATCTGCTACCGGTATTTGCCCGGGCCGATCTCGCCTTCGAACGCGGCGAGGGGGCCTGGCTGGTCGGCACCGACGGCGAGCGCTATCTGGATTTCACCAGCGGCGTCGCCGTCAACGCGCTGGGCCATGCCCACCCGCATCTGGTGGCGGCCCTGCAGGAGCAGGCCACCAAACTCTGGCACATGTCCAACCTGTTCAAGAGCCCGGACGGCGAGCGCCTGGCGGCGCGGCTGTGCGAGCAGAGCTTTGCCGACCTGGTCTTCTTCGCCAATTCCGGCGCCGAGGCGATGGAATGCGCCATCAAGGTGACCCGCAAATATCACGCCGCCAAGGGCCATCCGGAACGCTACCGGATCATCACCTTCGAAGGCGCGTTTCATGGCCGCACGCTGGCGACCCTGGCCGCGACCGGCTCCGCCAAATATCTCGAGGGCTTCGGCCCGCCGATGGATGGTTTCGACCAGGTCGCGCTCGGCGACCTCGACGCCGTCAAGCGGGCGATCGGCCCGCACACCGCCGGCATCCTGATCGAGCCGCTGCAGGGCGAGGGCGGCGTGCGTTCGCCGCCGCATGCGTTCTTCCGCAGCTTGCGCGAACTGTGCGACGAGCACGGTCTGCTCCTGGTGTTCGACGAGGTGCAGACCGGCATGGGACGCACCGGCGTATTGTTTGCCCATCAGCGCATCGGCGTCACTCCGGACGTGATGTCGCTGGCCAAGGCGCTGGGCGGCGGCTTTCCGATCGGCGCCTGCCTCGTCACCGCGGACGCGGCGGCCGGCATGACGCCCGGTTCGCACGGCTCGACCTTCGGCGGCAATCCGCTGGCGGTGGCGGCGGCCAATGCCGTGCTCGACGTCATGCTCAAGCCGGGCTTCTTCGACCATGCGCAGCGGATGTCGCTGCTGCTCAAGCAGAAGCTGGCGTCGGTGATCGACCGTCACGGCGACATCGTCTGCGAGGTGCGCGGCGAGGGACTGCTGATCGGCGTCAAGGCCGTGGTGCCGTCGGCCGATCTCGTCAACGCGCTGCGCGACCAGAAGCTGCTCACCGTCGGCGCCGGTGAAAACGTCGTGCGTTTCCTGCCGCCCTTGATCGTCAGCGAGGCCGAGATCGAGGAGTCGGTGGCGCGGCTGGAACGCGCCTGTGTGGCGCTGGCGGCCAAGAACTCCAAGCGGGAGGCGGCGCTATGAAAAGCCCGCCGCGGCACTTTCTCGATCTCAGCGAACTGCCGCCCCAGGAACTGCGCAGCATGCTCGACGCCAGCGTCGCCATGAAGGCGAAACTGAAGAAAGAGGCCAAGCGCGACAAGCCGCTCGACGGCAAGACTTTGGCGATGATCTTCGAAAAGCCGTCGACCCGCACCCGGGTGTCGTTCGACGTCGGCATGCGCCAGCTCGGCGGTGAATCCATCATGCTGACCGGCGCCGAAATGCAGCTCGGCCGCGGCGAGACCATTGCCGACACCGCGCGGGTGCTGTCGCGGTATGTCGACGCCATCATGATCCGCATCCTCAATCACGATGCGTTGCTTGAACTCGCCGCCAACGCCACCGTGCCGGTCATCAACGGGCTGACGCGGCGCTCGCATCCCTGCCAGGTGATGGCGGACGTGATGACGTTCGAGGAGCACCGCGGCCCGATCAAGGATCGCACCGTGGCCTGGACCGGCGACGACAACAACGTGCTGGCGTCCTGGGCGCACGCGGCGGAGCGCTTTCATTTCAACCTTCGCGTCGCCACCCCGCCGCAGCTGGCGCCGAACAAGCTGATGCGGGACTGGATCAAGGCCACCGGCGCGCCGATCGTGCTCGGCAACGATCCGGAGAGCGCGGTGCGCGGCGCCGATTGCGTGGTCACCGACACCTGGGTGTCGATGGGCGACAAGGACGGCGAAAACCGGCACAATCTCTTGAAGCCGTATCAGGTCAACGCCAAGCTGATGTCGCTGGCCAGGCCCGATGCGCTGTTCATGCACTGCCTGCCGGCCCATCGTGGCGACGAGGTCACCGACGAGGTGATGGACGGTCCGCAATCGGTGGTGTTCGATGAAGCCGAAAACCGCCTGCACGCGCAAAAAGGCATTTTAGCGTGGTGCATGGACGCGGTGGGGTAGACGTCGTTCGAACTAATTGTTCTGCGTCATGGCCGGGCTTCGTCCCCAAAGCCGGATGTTTCCAGCTCTGGGGACGAGCCCGGGCATGACGAGTGAGAGGCTGCTTGCGCAACCAGATTTCGTCTTCACCAGGGTTTCGATCTGCGCCCGCCAACCCCACATAAAGCGCCATGACCTCACAATCCCCCGAATTCAAAAATCATGCTTGAAACCCCGGTCCGGGCACCGTCGGCGATACCGGTCGATGACGTGGTGCTGCCGTTCGAAGTCGCGTCGCTGGATCTGCGCGGGCGGTTGACCCGGCTCGGGCCGGCGCTCGACGAGGTCTTGACCAGGCACGACTATCCCGCGCCGGTCGGCAAGCTGCTCGGCGAGGCCATCGTGCTCACCACGCTGCTCGGCTCGTCGCTGAAATTCGGCGGCCGCTTCATCCTGCAGACCCAGACCGACGGCCCGGTGTCGTTCCTGATCGTCGACTTCCAGACCCCGGACCGGCTGCGCGCCTATGCGCGGTTCGACGCCGCCCGGCTTGCCCCGGGGCTCGATTCCGGCGCGCTGCTTGGGACACGGCCATCTCGCCATGACCATCGACCAGGGACCTGACATGAGCCGCTACCAGGGCCTGGTGGCGCTGGAGGGCGGCAATCTGGAAGACGCCGCGCACGAATATTTTCTGCGCTCGGAGCAAATTCCGACCCGGGTGCGGCTTGCGGTCGGCGAGGAATGGCGCGGCGGCGGCGACGGGCCGAAGCATCGCTGGCGCGCCGGCGGCATGCTGCTGCAGTTCCTGCCCAGGGCGCCGGAGCGCGCGCGCCAGGCCGACCTGCATCCCGGCGATGCGCCCGACGGCGTGGTGACGCCTGCCGCGGTCGAGGACGACGCCTGGGTCGAGGGCCAGTCGCTGATCGCGACCGTGGAGGACGTCGAACTGATCGATCCCGACCTGTCCGCCGAGCGGCTGTTGTACCGGCTGTTTCACGAGCGCGGCGTTCGCGTGTTCTCGTCGCTGCCGCTGCGCGCGCAATGCTCCTGTTCGCGTCAGGCGGTGGCCTCGATGCTCAAGAGTTTTACGCCCAAGGATCGCGCCGACATGGTCAAGGACGGCAAGGTGGTGGTGACCTGCGAGTTCTGCAGTTCGGTCTATGAATTCACGCCGCCGGAAGCGGGCGTGGAGCAGGACGCTATTCCCGGGGCGGAGCAAGCTTCAGAATAGTCTCGTTGATCCAGCTGTGGTACGGTGCGAGGTGGACCGCGATCGTGCTGCCGCCGCACTGGCCACGAACAATCACCCCTACGAGGGCGTACATTCCACGATAGGCGAATACGGGACCGCCGGAATCTCCGTGGCAGCTTCCGGAGGGGTCTCCGAATGCCTTCACAAGCCTCAACCAGTCCTGGGCCGCGCTGGAAACCCGGAGCAGTTCCATTCGCAGCACCGCTCCTCCAATTGGGTCGTCAGTTGAAGCCTTGCCATATCCGGCAACAATCAGGTGGTCGCCTGCGTTGACGACCCGCCCGCCCAACGTTGCCGGCATGAATTTATCAGACAACGGCCGCTCCAGTTTGAGCAGGGCGAGGTCGGGCGTGGCCATATCCGAAGGACGAAAAAGCGGATGGCTGACAGCCTCCACGACGTCACTTAGCGCGTATAATCCTCCTCCCAGATCGCTGGCGATTTTAAGGGCGGAAGCCGCCGATACACAGTGGGCGGCCGTCAACACGACATCCTGTGCCAGAACAATTCCACTGCATCGGCCCAGCGAACTTGTGACAAGCACCGTATAGCGCCGGACCGCGCCCTCGGCGAGATTCGCATCGACGAGACTGTTGGCTGGCGAGCCATACAGCAACGACGCGATCAAAAGCGGCAGGACTTTCGCGCGGAAGCTTCTCACGTGGATGGCTTTTCGCATCGACCGACCGCCGTTTGCGGAATCCCGCGGCCCGCTTGATCCGGGCGAAAAACCATCCGACTAGTTCAACACCCGCTTGCTGTCGGGGCTGTCGAGCGAAAACGCCGGCACGTCGATCTCGAAGCGTTCGCCGCTCTCGTTGACCATCTGGTAGCGGCCGGCCATGAATCCCGAGGCGGTCGGCAGCGGCACGCCGCTGGTGTATTTGAAGCGCTCGCCCGGCGCCAGCACCGGCTGTTCGCCGACCACGCCTTCGCCGCGCACTTCCTGCTTGCGGCCGGACGCGTCGGTGATGATCCAGTGCCGGGTCCGCAGTTGCACGGTTTCCTTGCCGGCATTGGTGATGACCACGGTGTAGGACCAGAAAAACTGGCTGTTCTCCGCCGACGAACGTTCCGGCAGGAAGTTCGGCTCGACGGTGACTTCGATCTGACGGGTCACGGCGCGGTACATGTCAGACGATCTTCCAGAAATCAGCCTTCAAATCATCGCTGCATCATAGCGAAAACTGCCGTCGGAACCAATCTCCGCGGTGGTCCGCGTCCGGCTATTTCAACGCCGATGTGATCGCCGTTTGAACATAGTTCCGGCCTAAATCGGCGGCAACGCCCTTGACCCGCCGTAGTAATTTGCTGGCAAATCAGGCGGCCGAACCCATCTTTCGGTTAGCGCTCGACGCGACCCCATCAAGCGGTGCCCATGACATCCGTTGCCGACCAGATTGCCGGAATCTCGCCAGCGGGCGCGCCAAAGGAACTCGTGCCGCAGGATCTGGCGCCGGGCGCGTCACCATCGCTGGCAAGCCGGGCGGTTGCGCTGCCGGTCGCCGCCGGCGAGCGCGAGCTGCGGCTCGATCTGTTTCGCGGCATGGCGCTGTGGCTGATCTTCATCGATCACCTGCCGCCCAATATCCTGACCTGGTTCACCATCCGCAACTACGGCTTCAGCGACGCCACCGAGATCTTCATCTTCATCTCCGGCTACACCGCGGCGTTCGTCTATGGCCGCGCCATGCTCGAGCAGGGTTTTGTCATCGCCACCGCGCGCATCCTCAAGCGGGTCTGGCAGATTTACGTCGCCCACGTGTTTCTGTTCACGATCTTCCTCGCCGAGATTTCCTACGTCGCCTCCAGCTTCGAGAATCCGCTCTACACCGAAGAAATGGGCATCATGGATTTTCTCAAGCAGCCCGATGTCACCATCGTCGAGGCGCTGCTGCTGAAATTCCGGCCGGTCAACATGGACGTGTTGCCGCTCTATATTGTTTTGATGCTGTTCCTGCCGCCGATCCTGTGGCTGATGCAGCGTCGCGCCGACGTCGCATTGGGGCTGTCGGTGCTGCTCTATGCCCTGACCTGGGAATACGACCTCCATTTGTCGGCCTATCCCAACGGGGTCTGGGTCTTCAATCCCTATGCCTGGCAGTTGCTGTTCGTGTTCGGAGCGTGGTGCGCGCTTGGTGGCGCCAGGCGGATGTCGCGGATTCTGTCGTCGAACGTCACGCTATGGATTTGCGTGGCCTACCTCTTGGCCGCGTTCTGGGTCACCCTGACCTGGTACGTTCCCCAGTTTCACCATCTGATGCCGCGCCTTATCGAGCAATGGATGTATCCGATCAACAAGACCGATCTGGACGTGCTGCGCTTCGCACATTTTCTGGCGCTGGCGGCGATCATCGTGCGATTCCTGCCCAAGGACTGGGCCGGATTGAAATCGCGCTGGCTGCGGCCGGTGATCCTGTGCGGCCAGCACTCGCTGGAGATCTTCTGCATCGGCGTATTCCTGGCCTTTGCCGGGCATTTCATCCTGGCCGAGGTCGCGGGCGGCGCCGGGATGCATTTCGTTATCAGTGTTTCCGGAATCATCGTGATGTGCGCCGCGGCATGGCTGCTTTCGTGGTACAAGGGCGTCGTTGACAAGGGCGGAACGCGTGCGAAAAGCACCAGCGCCAACGCCGATCTGGCGGGAGGGGGATCATGACGGCCGGTTTCGCGGCCATTTTCAGGGCTATTCTGACGCCCGCCGCGCTCGCCGCCTGTCTGGTGGCAGGCTCTGCGCGTGCCGACGACGCCCCAAGTTGCGACGTTCCGGCCTATCTTCTGACCAGCGATAGTGCGCTGCCAAAGGTCGAACAGGCCCTGAAGGACGATCACAAGCTCGACATACTGGTGGTGGGCAGCAGATCTTCAACCATCGGTACATCCGATGGCAGCGGGGCCTATCCGGCCCGGTTGCAGGCCGCCCTGCGCGACAAACTGCCCAAGGTCGAAGTCAATGTCAGCGTGGTATTGCAGGTCAAGCAAACCGCCGAGGAGGTCGCCGCCAACCTCGAAAAACTACTGGGGGACCGCAAGCCGACGTTGGTGATCTGGCAGACCGGAACCGTCGATGCGATGCGATCGATCGATCCGGATGATTTTCGTGGCGCCATCGATGATGGTGTTGCCGCAATGCAGAAGGCCGGCGCCGACGTTGTTTTGATGAATATGCAGTATAGTCCGCGCACCGAGACGATGATTTCCCCCGCCGCCTACCTAGATAACATGCGGGTGGTGGCGCAGCAGTATGACGTTCCGCTGTTCGACCGCTTTGCCATCATGCGGCAGTGGAATGAGTCCGGAGATTTCGATTTGTTCAGTGCTTACCATGGGGTCGAGTTGGCCAAACGTGTTCATGATTGCCTCGGCCGCGCGCTGTCGACGTTCGTGATCGACGCCGCCCATGTCAACCGGGCCGAGTCTGGGGATTGCACATTAATGAAGGCTGCGCGTGATATTTCGGCGGCGGCTCGCAATCCTGCCGTAACGATGGCTGCCGTGGCGATGGCGGCGTGCATGCTGCTGACACCGGCATCGGTAACGCCGGTGCGCGCCCAGACCGCGCAGGCGGCCATAGTCGATGGCAGCAACGCCAACGCCGCGCCGGCTGATCCGGCGACCAACGCGCCGAACAAGAGCCTCACCACCAAGGCGATCGAGAAGGTCAAGGAAGTCGCCAAGACCGCCAGCGACATCTTCAACCGCGTGCCCTGCCTGCCGCCCAAGGGCGGCCTGAAGGCGCTGGGCTCGCTGCCGCGTGTGGCCGCCAAACTGGCCGCCGGCCAGCCCGTCGTCATCGTCGCGTTCGGATCGTCGTCGACCCAGGGCTGGGGCTCCACGTCTCCTGAATTCACCTATCCGAACCGGCTGGCCGCCCAGTTGCATCGCCAGTACCCGACCGCCAACATCACCGTGGTCAACCGCGGCAAGGGCGGCGACGACGCGCCCGAAATGATGAAGCGGCTGCAGACCGAGGTGATCGACGTCAAGCCGGACATGGTGATCTGGCAGGTCGGCACCAATGCCGTGCTGCGCAACCTCGATCCGGCGGAGACCGCCAGACTCGTCGAAGACGGCGTCGGGCGGATTCAGGCGATCGGCGCCGATGTCGTGATCGTCGATCCGCAATATTCGCCCGCGGTCAACGCCAAGGGCGACAGCGCCAGCAAGATGGTGCAACTGCTCGGCAAGGTCGCCTCGCTGCGGCATGTCGGATTTTTCCCGCGCTTCGAAGTGATGCGCCAATGGCATGAGAGCCAGGCGATGCCGTTCGACAGCTTCGTCATCGCCGACGGGCTGCACATGAACGACTGGGGCTACGCCTGCTTCGCCCAGCTGCTCGGTGACGACATCATCAAGTCGGTCGGACAGATCAAGCTCGGCAACGCGCCGCCGATCCAGCAGGCCTACAGCCCGATGTGAGATGAAGAGGCGAGCAGGGAGTAGCGAAGAGCGAATAGTGTTCCCTTTCTACTCGCTACTCCCTATTCGCCATTCGCCCCCTTCACGCCTTCGCCAGGCCGGCCTGCATATCCTCGATCAGGTCGTCGCGGTGTTCGAGTCCGGCGGAGAACCTGACAAAGCCCTCGCTGATGCCGAGTTCGGCCCGCGCCTCCGGCGTCAGGCGCTGGTGCGTGGTGGTGGCGGGATGAGTGACGAGGCTGCGGGAGTCGCCGAGGTTGTTGCTGATCCGCGACAGCTTCAGTTCGTTGAGAAAGCGGAATGCGCCGGCCTTGCCGCCCTTGACCTCGAAGCCGATCAGCGTCGATCCTGCGCGCATCTGCTTCTTCACCGTCGCCGCCTGCGGATGGTCGTCGCGTCCCGGATAGATCAGCCGCGAAATCTTCGGATGCTGCGCCAGCACGTCGGCCACGGCAGTAGCGGTCTCGGTCTGCTGGCGCACGCGGACCGCCAGCGTCTCCAGTCCCTTCAGCAGCACCCAGGCGTTGAACGGCGACATCGAGGGGCCGGTCTGGCGCATGAAATTGTGGATGTGCTCGGCGACGAACGCTTCCGATGCCAGGATGATGCCGCCGAGGCAGCGGCCCTGGCCATCGATATGCTTGGTCGCGGAATACACCACGACGTCGGCGCCGAGCGTCAGCGGGCTCTGCCAGATCGGTGTCGCGAACACGTTGTCGACGATCAGCCGGGCGCCGGCCTGATGGGCGATGTCGGCGATGGCGCCGATATCGAGCACGTCGAGGGTGGGATTGGTCGGGCTTTCCAGGAAGCAGCTCCTGGTGTTCGGCCGCATCGCGCTCTGCCACTGGTCGAGGTCGAGGCCATCGACCAGGGTCGAAGCGATGCCGTAGCGCGGCAACAGATCCTCCACCACATAGCGGCACGAGCCGAACATCGCCTTGGCCGCCACCACGTGGTCGCCGGCCTTGAGCGGCGCCAGCATTGCGGTGGTCACCGCCGCCATCCCGGTGGCGGTGGCGCGCCCGGCCTCGGCGCCCTCGAGCTCGATCATGCGGCGTTCGAACATCGTCACGTTCGGATTGGAAAACCGCGAATACAGGAAGCCCGGATCGTCGCCCTTGAACCGCGCCTCGCACTGTTCGGCGGTGTCGTAGACGAAGCCCTGGGTCAGGAACAGCGCTTCGGATGTCTCGCCGAACTGCGAGCGCAGCGTGCCGGAATGCACCAGCCGGGTTTCGGGGCGATAGCGGGCGGTTGCGGACGCAGCCGCCTTGGCAGTCTCAGACATGTGTCCTCCGTCGCGGCCAGGCGAAAAATGGCCACAAAAAAACCGGCCTGGAAAAAATTCCACAAGCCGGGAGCACATGTCCCCGGCCTGTTTAGCGATTTATTTAACGTGGCTGCAAGCCGGCCGGCTCAAATCACCACGGGATAAGTGCTAGCCTTATTCCGCTCCGCCCTTTCCGTCAAGCCGGCCATCGGATAACCGGTAAAACAGCCTGTTTCAAGCGTTCGAGGACCACAGATTGGCGTTTACGCTCGCACCCGATGCCAATGGCATTCTCCCCGACCGCATGATCGCGGCGATGGCGGATGCCGGCCTCGTGCTGCCGGCCTATCCGTTTGTCGAAAGCCAGATCCAGCCCGCCAGCCTGGACCTGCGGCTCGGCGATATCGCCTACCGGGTGCGCGCCAGTTTTCTGCCGGGACCCGGCGCCACGGTGGCGGAACGCATCGACGAATTGAAGCTGCACGAAATCGATCTGTCCGACGGCGCGGTGCTCGAGACCAATTGCGTCTACATCGTGCCGCTGCTGGAGAGCCTGGCGCTGCCGCCTTCGATCATAGCCGCCGCCAATCCGAAAAGCTCGACCGGCCGGCTCGACGTGTTCACCCGCGTCATTGCCGACGGCACCCGGCGGTTCGACATGATCGGCGCCGGCTATCACGGCCCGCTCTATGCCGAGATCAGCCCGAAAACCTTTCCGGTGCTGCTGCGCGAGGGCTCGCGGCTGTCGCAGGTCCGCTTCCGTACCGGCGACGCCATTCTTAACGCCGACGAACTCGACGCGCTGCATGCGCTGGAGCGACTGGTCGACATCGACGATGCCGATCTCAACCATGGCGTGGCGCTGAGCGTCGATCTAAGCGGCGAAGACGGCAGCGGCTTCGTCGGCTACCGCGCCAAACGTCATACCGGCGTGGTCGATATCGATCGCCGCGCCGGCTACCCGGTCGGCGAGTTCTGGGAGCCGATCGCGGCGCGGCCGGACGGCACGCTGATCCTCGATCCCGGCGAGTTCTATATCCTCGCCTCCAAGGAAGCGGTGCAGGTGCCGCCGGATTACGCCGCCGAAATGGTGCCGTTCGATCCGCTGGTCGGCGAATTCCGCGTCCACTATGCCGGCTTCTTCGATCCCGGCTTCGGCTACGCCGGCGCCGGCGGCCAGGGATCGCGCGCGGTGCTCGAGGTTCGCTCCCGCGAGGTGCCGTTCATCCTCGAGCACGGCCAGATCGTCGGCCGGCTGGTCTATGAGAAAATGCTGGGGCGGCCCGACGCGCTGTATGGCCAGCGCATCGGCTCGAACTACCAGGCCCAGGGCCTCAAGCTGTCGAAGCATTTTCGCGCCTGAGCGCATCCCGCGCGTCGCCGTCACGCCCTTCCTCCACGATTTCGATCGGTATAGCCTGCGCCCTGGAACCGCCCCGGGTCGGTCAAGAGGGAGCGCGAATGCGTTCTGAAACGGAAAACGCCGCGACGGCCGTGGCGCAATGGCTGGCGCAATTCGAGCGCGTGCTGGCGGATTCCGACGATATTGGCCTGAGGGCGCTGTTTCATCCGCAGAGCTATTGGCGCGATGTGCTGGCGCTGACGTGGGACATCCTGACGCTCAACGGTCGGGATATGATCCTGCCGCAATTGCGCGCCTACGCCGGCCGCGTCAGACCTGCCGACTTTGCCATCGACACAAGGCGGACCGCGCCACGTTCGGTGACGCGCGCGGGCACCGTCGCGATCGAGGCGATTTTCAGGTTCGAGACGATGCAGGGCCGCTGCAGCGGCGTGTTGCGGCTCATTCCCGACGCCGATGACGGCGATATGCTCAAGGCCTGGACGCTCTTGACGGCGCTCGACGAAATCAAGGGCCATGAAGAAATGGCCGGCGGATCGCGCCCGCACGAAAAATCATACGCGCGGGATTTTCGCGGCCCGAACTGGCTCGACCACCGCCGGGCGGCCGCCGCTTATGCCGACCACGACCCCGACGTGCTGGTGGTCGGTGGCGGGCAGGCGGGGCTGTGCATCGCCGCCCGGCTGACGCAATTGCAACTGGATACGCTGATCGTGGATCGCGAGGCCCGCGTCGGCGACAATTGGCGCAATCGCTATCACGCCCTCACTTTGCACAACCAGGTCCACGTCAATCATCTGCCTTACATGCCGTTTCCGCAGAACTGGCCGACTTACATTCCAAAAGACAAGCTGGCCGCCTGGTTCGAAGCCTATGTGGAAAGCATGGAGCTCAACTACTGGACCTCGACCGAATTCCAGAGTGGCGCCTACGATGCAGAACGGCGGCGCTGGACCGTGGTGCTGCGTCGGAGCGACGGCAGCGAACGCCGGATGCATCCGCGCCATATCGTGATGGCGACCGGTGTGAGCGGCATCCCAAACCTTCCACATATTCCGTCGCTGGGTAATTTTGGCGGCACGGTCTTGCATGCCAGCCGATACGTCGATGGCGAGGCCTGGGCGGGCAAGCGCGCGCTGGTGATTGGCACCGGCAACAGCGGCCACGATATCGCGCAGGACCTGCACGCCAGTGGCGCGCATGTCACGCTGGTGCAACGCAGCCCCACCCAGGTCGTCAATATCGAGCCGAGCGCCCAACTGGCTTACGCGCTGTACGAGGAAGGACCGCCGCTGGAAGACTGCGACCTGATCACGACATCGATGCCGTGGGCACTTGCAAGGAAAACCCACATCCGCTTCACCGAACAGTCCAGGGAACTGGACCGCGAGTTGCTCGATGGCCTGGCGCGCACCGGATTCAAGCTGGATTTTGGCGAGGATGGATCGGGCTGGCAATTCAAATACCTGACTCGCGGCGGCGGCTACTACTTCAATGTCGGCTGTTCGGATCTGGTCATCGCCGGCGAGATCGGGCTCCTGCAGTATTCCGATATCGCCGGCCTCGAGGCGCAGGGAGCGCGGATGCGCAGCGGCGAGACGCATGCCGCCGATCTGATCGTGCTGGCGACGGGATACCAAGGTCAGGAGGCGCTGGTTCGCAAGCTGTTCGGCGACGACGTCGCCGACCGTCTCGGTCCGATCTGGGGCTTTGGCGACGGCCAGGAACTGCGCAACATGTATGTCCGTACCGCCCAGCCGGGACTGTGGTTCATCGCAGGCAGCCTGGCGCAATGCCGCATCAACTCGAAATACCTCGCGCTGCAGATCAAGGCTTGCGAAGCTGGGGTCTGCGTGACCGGGGTCCCTCCTGATCACGCGGTGAGAGCCTCCCGATGACGGAAATCCCGGCTTTGGTATTGCGGCCGCCGTTCGACGTGACACGGGCGAGCCATGTCGTGCTCCGCGTCCGGGATCTCGCGGCCAGCCGGGCGTTCTACGTCGACACCATAGGCCTGATCGTCAGCGACGAGGACAGGGGGACCATCTATCTGCGCGGCATCGAGGAGGTCTGTCACCACAGCCTGGTGCTGAAGCAGGCATCCGGCGCCGGATGCGAACGCATCGGCATGCGCGTCAAGACCGACGAGGATCTCGAACTTGCAGCGATACATTTTCGCAAGCTCGACCTGAAGGTGGAATGGCTTGAGGTGCCGTATCAACGGCGCACCTTCCGCGTGGTCGACCGGTTCGGAATTCATCTCGAGTTCTGCGCCAGCATGGAGCTCAAGCCGCGCATGCTGCTGCAGTTCGACCGGTTTCGCGGCGCTTGGCCGCAACGGCTCGACCATTTCCAGGTGTTTGCACCCGACGTCGCGGCGGCGATGGCGTTCTACATGGCGATCGGCTTCCGTCTGTCGGAATACATCGTTGCCGATGATGCCGAGGACATCGTCTTCGCGTTCCTGCAGCGCAAGGGCAACCCCCACGACATCGTCTTCGCCAACGGCGCCGCCCCGGGCCTTCATCATTTCGCCTTCGTGGCGCCGGAAGTCCATCACCTGATGGACGTCTGCGACCTGTGCGCGCGCAACGGATTTGGCGCAGCGGTGGAATACGGCCCCGGCCGGCATTTCGGTCCAGGCCTCGCCCGCTTTGTCTATCTGCGCGATCCCGACGGCCACCGGGTCGAGTTCTTCAACACCCACTACCAGACCATCGACATCGAAGAAGCGCCGGTGCGCTGGCGCCGGTCCGATGTGTTCAAGTCCGGCCGATGGGGACCGCCACCGCCGTCGTCGTGGCTGACGCAAACCAGCGAATTTCTGCGCTGAGCTTGCGAGATTCGCTAGCGAACGGGGATGACCATGACCGGGGACAGCGACGCGCCTGAGGCGACCTGGCTGCGATGGCGCGGCGTCGCCGATCTCTATCACGCGTATTTTACCGGCCTGATCCTTACCGTGGTGACGCGGCGCGGCACCGCGGACGCCGCCGGATTCGTGTTCCGGATTTTCCGCCGCCAGCAGCAGGAGCGGTTCCTGCCGGGCTTGAAAAAACTTGGCCTCGCCGATTTGCCGCCGGCGGTGGCCGCGGCGCAGTATCATTATCTGTCGAACTGGATCGGCGGCGTTCATGTCGAATACATGCCGGAGTCCGACCGCAAGGCCTGGATCCGCTATCCGCCGCCGCGCTGGATCTGGCGCGGCACGGCGATCTGCGCCGTGCCGGGCGAGGTGTCGCGCGCCATGCTGCGCGGCTGGCACGCCAACAACGGCGCATCGCTCGGCAATCCGAACCTCGGCTTTGTCTGCACCAAGCAGAGCGTCGACGGGCAGGACGGCCTCGAAGGTTATTACTATGAATACGACCACGCGCTCGAAGTCGACCAGCGGCTGGTGTTCGCCCGACACCTCGAGGCGCCGCTATTCGATCCGGCCCGGGCGCCGGCATTGCCGGTCGCGAGTTGGCCGAAGCCGCGGCTGCAAAAGGCCTATCGCAACTATGCGATGGAATATGTGCGAACCGCGGCCCCCGTGGCGGTGCAGTTGTTCGGGCCGCAGGACGCGGGCTATCTCCTGCACCTGACCGGCAAGCTGATCGGCATGCAATTCCATGACGAGGTCGCGGGCGGATTTTCGGCGTCGCGCGGCGCCACCAAAGACTTCGCGTCATTCCTCCACGCGCTGTTCGAGGCTTCGGGCGATGTCGCCGAACTTCGCGAGTCCGACGGGGGTTTCAAGGTCACGCAGCACAGCTGGAAGCTGATGGACGGTGTCGCCGATTATCACCCCGTTTGCAGCAAAGCGCTGCAGGGGCTGGTGGAGGGTCTTGCGGCCGCAAGCGACCGCCGAATCGTGATCGACATGAAGTCGGGCGCAGCCGATGCCCTGCCCTTTGTCTGGTCGATCGCCTGATCTCCGGCAGTACTCTAACTAGCTGAAAACGCATGCAATCCTGTCGCCGTGCGATGCATTCCGCTTTTCGGCGGGGGCCATGCAGCCGCTGGGCTGGCATTGCTGCCGATCGATGCTAGGAAAGTTCCGCGCGCAGCACTTACACCTGCGCCAGGGAGAAGAAATGTCCGACATCGGCGTCGCCGAAAGCCCCGTGGTCGACGGCGTCGCAACCCCGCTCCCGACCCCCCGCGGCAAAAATCCGTTGCTCGACGGTTCGATCCTGCCGACGCTGTTGCGGCTGTCCTGGCCGAACATCGTCTCGCTCAGCGCCGGCACCTGCGTGGTGATCGCCGAGACCTCCTACATCGGCAAGCTCGGCACCGAAGCGCTGGCGGCGATGGCGCTGGTGTTTCCGTTCGTGATCCTGATGATGACCATGTCGGGCGGCGCCATGGGCGGTGGCGTGTCATCGGCGATCGCGCGCGCGCTCGGCGCCGGCGACCGCGAACGCGCGTCGACGCTGGCCATCCATGCGCTCCTGATCGGCTTCTGCTTCGGCCTGACCTTCATGCTGGGGATGCTGATCTTCGGACCGGCGCTGCTGGAGCGGCTCGGTGGCCGCGGCCACGTGCTGACCCAGGCGATTGCCTACATCCAGATCTTCTTCGGCGGCGCGGTGATCGCGTGGCTGATGAACACGCTGGCAGCTATCCTGCGCGGCACCGGCAACATGAAGCTGCCCTCGGCCATCATCCTCAACTCCGCGGTCTGCCAGATCGTGCTCGGCGGTATTCTCGGACTTGGCCTCGGTCCGGTGCCGCAGTTCGGCATGCGCGGCGTCGCCGCCGGTTCGCTGATCGCCTATTCGATCGGCACGTCGATCATGGCCTGGTACATCTTTTCCGGCCGCGCCCGCGTGCGGCCCCACGTCCGCGGTACCAGAATTCAGCGCCGCCTGTTCGTCGATATTCTCAAGGTCGGCCTGGTGGCGTGCTTCTCGCCGCTGCAGTCGGTGCTGTCGATCACCATCTTCACCCACATGCTGGCGCGGTTCGGCACCGAAACCCTGGCCGGTTACGGCATCGGCGCCCGGCTTGAATTCATGCTGACCTCCATCGCGTTCGCGGTGGGCATCGCCTCGGTGCCGATGATCGGCATGTCGATCGGCGCCGGACGCGTGGCGCGGGCCCGGCGCATCGCCTGGATTGCCGGCTGCATTGGCTTCGGATCGGTGGGAATTTTCGGCGCCTTCATCGCCGTCTTCCCGGATCTGTGGGTCGATATTTTCAGCCAGGATCCCGGCGTGCGCGCCACCGGGCGGAAATATCTGTCCATCGCGGCGCCGATGTACGCCTTCATCGGGCTGTCGATATCGATGTATTTTTCCTCGCAGGGCGCCGCCAAGGTGGTCGGCCCGGTGCTGGCGCAAACCGTGCGGCTGGTGTTCATCGCGGCCGGCGGCTGGTGGCTGATGTCGATCGGGGCATCCGCCACGGCCTTCTTCATGCTGGCGGCAGCCTCGATGGTGGTGGTCGGCGCCACCTCCGCCACCAGCGTGATCTTCACCGACTGGAGCACCAGCGCGCCGCGCGGGCGCCAGGCGAGCCCGGCGTTGCCGTAACGTGACTGCGGCAGCGTCCGGAAGACGCCGCGGACTTCAGCGCCTGCGGTGATGCCGATGGCCGCCGCCCATATTGGCCAGGCTCATCAGTTGCGGGATCATGCCCATCAGCTCGCCGCCGCCGGCGCCGCCGAGCATGCCGGATATATCGCCGCCGCCGAGGCCTCCCGGCGCGAACGAAGAGCCGCCGCCGAAGCCACCGGGGATGCCGCCGCCAAGACCACCACCAAGACCACCGCCAAGGCCGCCGAGACCGCCGAGCCGCCGCCGCCGCCGTCCATCATCTTGCTCATCATCGGCCCCATGGTCTGCATCATCTGGCCGAAGCGGCGCTTGCCCATCTTGGCCTTCATCATTTCCAGCATCGGCGCGAACTGGGTCATCATGTCGCCACCGCCGGCACCACCGCCGAAGCCGGCCAACTGGGCCTTGGCGGGCACCGTCGAAAGCGTAAACAACAGCAGCAACGCGGCTGCCTGGCATATTACCTTGTCTGCTCCGGTCATGTTGCTGCTCCTCATCTGCCTCGCGCCGCACGGCGCCGCTAACTTTACGGACCTGCGCGACAGTGGTGGCAGAGAGGGGCAAGTTCTGTGAGAAAAGTCACATTAGTCGTGCAGCGTCATACGCGGGCTTGACCCTCCATCCATCTTCACGAGAGTCTCGCGGAGAAGATGGATCACCGGGCATAGGCGAGCGGAAGCGACGCCGTCCTTCGGACGGCTATGCCCGGTGAGCAGAAAACGAGGCGACTGCCTCGCTACTGAGTCGCCCGCCGGGCGAAGAACTCCACATCAAGATGCCAGCTAGCCTCTCCCACTGCGCCGCGCTCGGTCTCGCCGCGCCAGCGAAACGAATTCGGGGTGATTTCGGAAAAACGCCAGCGGACCGGACGTCCCACGGCGTTGCTGCCGAGCTGAACGATATCCTCACCCTCCTTGCGGCCGACCATGCTGAGAAAATTCTGCGTGACCGGGTCGGTCCACTGGATCTGCCAGGCGTCGATGCGCGGATCGTAGATCCGCAGCGTCGTGCCCCAGGTGTGGGCATTGGCCGCGGCGTCGCCCTGGCGCAAGGCGCCGCGCCGCGGCACGATCCAGACGTCCTGGATGGCGCGGCCTTCCAGCACCCAGCCGAAATGCCATTCGCCCTGGCGCTGCCGCTTGCTGCCGTCGTCGAAAAACCGCGTCACCTCGAGGTCCCACGAGCCGATCAGCCAGCCGTAGAGATCCATCTTGTCGCCGCGGTCGGCGGCGGGGCCGTCGGCCACCAGCGCGTCGCTGAGTGGAGAGGCGGTCATGCGGCGGCGCGCCCCAGCGCCTGCTTCATGGCCCGCGCCGCCTGGTCCATCTGGGCGTCGATGTAGGGCGCAATTTCGTGCGGCAGCACGTCGACGATCCACACCAGCCGGCTGCGCGCCTCGCCCTCGGCGAACACCTGCACCGAGGCGCTGTGCTGCTTGACCCGCTCGCTGATGACCGCATAGACCAGCCGCCGCCGCCCGCCGTCGCAATCGACCAGCAGCTCGCGCGCCACGGCACCGTTGGCAAACGTCACGATCCGGGCCTCACCGTCGAGCTTCACGTCGAGGACGAAGCCCGGCACCAGCCGGGTATGCACGGCGCCGAAATCGGCCACCGCGTCCCAGACATCTTGCGCGCGGGCATCGAGCGAAATTTCCTTGTGAATCGAAGCCATCTTGAGATTCCTCATCCGTGTCAGGTGCAGACCGCTTCGACGTTGTTGCCGTCGGGGTCGATCAGGAACGCGGCGAAATAGGTCGGGCTGTAGTCGGCGCGCGCCCCGGCGGCGCCGTTGTCGCGGCCGCCGGCCTTGAGGCCCGCGGCGTGGAATTTCCTGATCGCGGCATGGTCGGGGGCGCGAAACGCGACATGGGCGCCGGGACCGGCGGTTCCCTTGTGCCGATAGAGCCACAGCGCCGGTTCGCCAGGCGGCCCGAAGCCGGCGCCAGAGTCGTCGCGGGAACAGAGCTCATAGCCCAGGGGTGCCAGTGCTGCGGTGTAGAACCGCACGCTGGCGTCGAGTTCCCGTACCTTCAGTCCGATATGGTCGTACATGGTGATCTCCTCTTCGCGCGCGCCTTGCGGCGCTCGTTCGGGGATCACCCTAGTCAGTGCAGGGCGAGGCGTTCTTGGAAAATCTTGCGGTCGCCGCGCGAGGCCTGGCGGAACCCACGCGGCGAGATTCCCGCGGCGCGGTGAAAGGTCCGCACGAAATTGGACAGGTCGCCAAAGCCGACGTCGAAGGCGATGTCGGTGATCGAGCTTTCCTCGTCGGCCAGACGGCGCGCGGCGTGACGAAGTCGTGAGCGCACCAGGTACTGGTGCGGCGTCACCCCGATCACCCCGGAAAACAGCCGCAGGAAATGGAACGGGCTGAGCCCGGCCTCGCCGGCAGCGCGCTCGAGATCGATCGCCTGGTGCGAATGCGCATCGATCCACAGCGCTGCTTCGGTCGCGCGCCGGCGGTCGCGGCCCGGCGCCTGCGTCGGCTGTGGCCTGCGTCCGGAAACCACCTCGACAAACCGCGCCGCGAACAGGGTTCCGACTTCGTCCAGGGCGACGTCGCTGTGTCCATTGGCGGCGGTCTGGCCCAGTTCGCCCAGCACCATCAGTTCCGGCAGCGGCGGCACCGAGCCGCGGCGCCACACCTCGGCACGGTCGCCGACCGCTTCGATCAGTTCCGGGGCGAGGAAGAACGACAGGCACTCGTCGCCGCAGACATGATGGTCATGGCTGCAGACATATTCGTCGCCGGGATGGCCGACCAGGATCGATCCGGCCACCAGTTCGAACGATTGCCCGCGGCTGCGCAGCCCGAAGCTGCCTTTGCGCACATAGGAGATCGAATGACGGGAATGCAGTTCGACAAACGGCGCATCGTCCGGCCCGGCGCTGCACCGGTAGTCGGAGACGAAAACGGATTTTCCCTGCAGCAGCGGCGTGGCCGTCATGCCGCAATTTTAGCCGGGCGGGCGCGGCGGGGCAACCGGAAGCAGCACGTCGAACAGGGTCTTGCTGCTCTTGCTGCCATAGCCCTCGATCGACAGCAGCCGGCGCTTGGAGATGCTGCCGCCGTTCGGGGAAATCTTGTCGGCGTAGCTGCCCGCTTCGAGAACCCGGTGACAGGGCACGATGATCATGAAGGGATTGCGGGAAATCGCCGTTGCCACCGAGTGCGCGGCGCCCGAAGCCCTCAGTTGGACCGCGACCTCGCCATAGGTGCGGGTTTCACCACGCGGAATCCTGCGCGCGAATTCGTAGACGCGCTGGTTGAAGGCCGGAATGCCGTGCATGTCGAGAACGGCGTCGGAGAAGTCGGCGGCGCCGCCGCGCAGCAGCGTCACGATGCCCTCGATGGCGATCTCGACCCCGAGCGGCGGGCGCATCTCGCGGGCATCAGGATATTGCCGCAGCAGCCGTCCCCGGGTCTCGATCTCGCGGGCCTCGGGGAGGTGAACGCCGACGATCCCGGTTTGGCTCCAGGCGATGCCGCACCGGCCAACCGTCGTGTCGAATATCGTGTACCCGCGCCCCGCCATTGTGGCGAAATGATAACATTTAAATAAACAGACGCATCAGGAATTTGCTGCGGTGGTAAAAATCGGAACCGGGTGATGCGGGCCGGTGACGGTTGCGGGAGCTCTTTCCATCCCTCCCCCTTGCGGTCCGATCGAGCGAAGCTCGATCGTGGGTGGCCAGCCGAAGGCTGGTCGGGTGGGGGTAGCAACAACGGAAGCTTCTCTCGTGGCTATCGCCCGGCGAAAGAGGGCCCTCTTTCGCGTTGCGGTAGCGAAGGCCCAAAGCGTGCCGCGGTCGCCCGGGACCGCCGAGCGGCGTCGCGGATGCTGGTTAGCGCATGATCCGGAAAAGTGGACGCCGGTTTTCCGAAAAGATCATGCGCAAACAAGAATCTAGAGCGCTGTCGCGATTTAATTTGAAGCGATGGCGCTCTAGGGACAGGGATAGGTCTTTTTCAGAAGAAGCAGCAGCGGAATGACGATCAGCGTGTCGTCCGGCATCTTGGTCTGCTTCTCGCCCCACTCCTGAAGCAAATGAGCCGCCTCCTCATGGCTGACAATCTCATGCCCCTCCTTGCAAAACAGTTTGACGGGGGCTGACCAGTTGTAGGCGATCAGTGCATCCACCGCGCCCGCCAGATATATTTCGTTCAGGATGCGCATCCGTTCGTTTTCCGGATGGAGATAATGGTTCAGTCTCATGCTCTGCGCATTGGCTCCAAAAGACAGCAGCACTCCCAGTACGATCACTGCGATACGGACCATTCGTCAGCCTCCCGGTTTCCGATCTCCGTCAGCGCTTCCCTATTCCCGGCAAAACCATGCGCCGGGAGGTACGGCAGCCGTCGTGATACCCGCGACAGCACTGCCGGCATAGGCCCGCGTCCGCCGTCGGCACGGCTGCCATGACCCCGGATTGGTCGACGCGAGCAGCCCACGGGTTCGAACAGCTCCCCGCCTGCAAGCGGGCCATAATCGGCGGCGCCGACACTTGCCCGACCGGTGCCATGCTTGCTAAGTGTATCGGCAGCCGGGCGGTGCCCGGGCGCCTCACGCAACTTTGAGAGCGCTGATTTCGCGGGCGTAGTTCAATGGTAGAACGGCAGCTTCCCAAGCTGCATACGAGGGTTCGATTCCCTTCGCCCGCTCCAGCTTTCCAGACCTGGTGGCATCAGGCGCTTTTCACCTCGCCGCGTCGCGACGGCGTCACGGCCGCCTGCCTGAGAGCGCAGGTCCTCACCCATTGCCGGCCGCGGCCATTTCCTTGCGGTACTGATAGAACTTGTCGAACTTGCGCAGCAGGAATTCGCCGGCGCTGACGTCCGGCATGCCGGGAAAGCGTGCGTCGAAATCCGGATCGAAGAAAAACGGAATCGAGTAGCGCGCGAGGCCCGAGCGGTTGACCACCCGGTGCAGCGGCGAGACGAATTGGCCGCCGGTGATTTGCGACAGCATGTCGCCGACGTTGATCACGAACTGATCGGTACGCGGCGGCACGCCCACGAGTTCATTGTCCGGCGAGCGCACCTCGAGGCCGCCATTGGCGTCCTGCGCCAGTATGGTCAGGAAGCCGAAATCCTTGTGTTCGGCGGCGCCGAACTCGCGTTGATCGACGTCGCTGTCGGGCGGATAGTGAAACAGCCGCATGAAGGCGATCGGCTTGGAGTATTGCCGGCGCAGTTCGTCGACCGGCATGTTGAGGCAGATCGCCAAGGGGCCGAGCAGCCGCTTGCCGAGCGCGGTCACTGCATCGAAATAGGCTTCGACCGGCGCGCGGAAACCTTCCAGCTCGGGCCAGCGGTTGACGCCGTGCAGCGGCTTGCTGGCGGCGACGTCGGGATCGGCTTCGGTCAGGCCCATGCCGACGTTGAAGCTTTCCTTCAGGTCGGGCTTGTTGCCGGGATAATGGCTCTGGTGCATCGGCGCGTAGCCGCGGTTGTTCTTGTCGATCTTCAGCATCATCCGAGTTTCGAGCGGCAGGTCGTGAAAGCGTTTGGCCGCGGCGAAGGCGGCGTCGATCACCGCTTGCGGCACGCCGTGGTCGCGCAGCTGAAACGCGCCCCAGCTCTGCATGACAGGCAGCAACTCCCGGGCGAATGTCGCGTCGCCGTCCGGCTCGCCATCGACAACGGGCTTCAGGCTGAGGACGGGAACCTGGGTCATTTCACTCTCCGTGCAGTGCAAATTACGCTGAGCGTAAGCTGGATCAGCAACGGCTTGCAAACACCGTGCCTGTCCATCCTGCACGCATGCCGCCATCCCTTGCCCGGCATGCATCGTGCAAGACCGGTGTGCACTTGCGTGAGATCCTCCCATGAAAATCGCCATCCCCGATCTGATCTCGAACTCCTATTTTCCGGCCATCGCGGCGGTCAAACTGGGCCTGTTCAAACAGGAGGGCCTCGACGTCGACCTCGAACTGGTGGTGCCGGTGGAGAAGGCGATGGACGCGCTCAAGGACGGCAGCCTGGAATTCCTCGGCTGCTCGTCGCACCTGGTGGTCGGCGGCTTTCCGGAATGGCGGGGCGCCAAACTGCTCTGCGCCCAGGCGCAGGGCATGTACTGGTTTCTGGTCATGCGCGCCGACCTCGAGGTGGCGCGCGGCGATCTATCAGCGCTCAAGGGCCGCCGCATCGGTGCCGCCTACTGGATCGGCATGACGCTGCGGCAATTGCTGGCCGAGGCCGGCATCGACCCGGCCCGCGACGGCATCGAGATCGCGCCGATTCCCGGCGCCCATGGCGCCGGCATGAGCTTTGGCGTCATTGCCGCGCAGGCGCTGCAAGACGGCCGCGTCGACGGATTCTGGGCCAACGGCATGGGCGCGGAACTGGCGGTGCGGCGCGGCGTCGGCACCGTGGTGATTGACGCCCGGCGCGATGCCGGCATGCCCGACTACACCATGGCGTCGGTCGTCGCTTCCGACCAGTTGATCGAGTCGCAGCCCGAGGTGGCCGCCGCCGCGGTCCGCGCCATCGTCAAGGCGCAGCAGGTGCTCAAGGCCGATGTGACGCTGGCAGGCCGGATCGGCCGCGAGGTGTTTCCGCAAGCCGAGGCCGAAGTGATCACCGACATCGTGCGGCGCGACCTGCCCTACTACGACGCGGCGATCACTCCGGAGGCGGTCACCCGCATGATCGGCTTCTCCCAGGCCGCCGGCATCCTCAAGCGCACGCCGGCTTACGACGAAGTGGTGGCGACGCAATTCCGGCCGCTGTGGACGGGGTAGGCCGAGTAATCCCTCCCCCTTGTGGGGAGGGTCGGCCGAGCGAAGCGGAGGCCGGGGTGGGGTAGCCACGAGGTAGGCTTCCGTTGCTGGCTACCCCCACCCGACCAGCCTTCGGCTGGCCACCCTCCCCACAAGGGGGAGGGATGAGAAAGAGCGGCCGCGGCGACCGTTCGTTTCACATTCGATCGCCTCGACTTGCATTACTCCATCGCCTCTCCCAGCAGCGCCGACACCCGCCGGCAGTGCTCGATATAGCCGACCGACATCCGGAAATCCTCGGTGCGTGGATACGGCGTCTCGATCGCAATGTCGGCGTGGATGCGGCCGGGACGCTTGGTCATCACCACGATGCGGTTGGACAGGAACACGGATTCGTAGACGCTGTGGGTGACGAAGATCACCGTCAGGTTGCGCTGCACGAACATCTGCAGCAATTCTCGGCTGAGATGGCCCCGCGTAATCTCGTCGAGCGCGGCGAACGGTTCGTCCATCAGCAGGATTTTCGGCTGCCTGATCAGCGCGCGGGCGATCGACACCCGCATCTTCATGCCGCCGGACAATTGCCGGGGATAGGCTTTCTCGAAGCCGGTGAGGCCGACTTGGGCCAGGCCGTCGGTGACCTGTTCGTGCGCGGCGGCGCGGTTGACGCCGGCGAGCTTGAGCGGCAGGTAGACGTTGTCGTAGACCGTGCGCCACGGCAGCAGCGTAGGCTCCTGGAACACGAAGCCGATGGAGCGCTCCGGCGCGCCTTGCGCGTCGTAGCTCGATTGCGGCCAGTCGATGGTGCCGGTGGTCGGTTCGGTGAGGCCGGCGACCAGCGCCAGCAGCGTCGACTTTCCACAGCCGGACGGCCCGAGCAGGCTGACGAATTCGCCCGGCCGGATGCTCAGGCTGGCTTCGGCGATCGCGGTGACGTCGTTGTTGAAGCGCTTCGACACGCCCTGGATGCGCAGCAGCGGCCGCTTCGCCTGCGCTTCCGTCGCTGCGTCGCCCGAACGTACTGCCCGCAACATCGCTCAGGTCTCCCGCCGCGCGACGCTGTCGTGCCACGACCCCAGCACCCGATTGGTCAGCGCCGACACCACCAGGAACAGCGCGACGCCGGTCGCCGAGATCAAGAGCAGCGCGGCGAACATGCGCGGGATTTCCATCTGGATGCCGGACTGCAGGATCTCGAACGCAAGCCCGGCGCTGCGGCCGCCGGTGCCGGCGACGAACTCGGCGACCACGGCGCCGATCAGCGCGAGCCCGCTCGCGACCCGGAGGCCCGCGAAAAAGAACGGCAACGCGGTCGGAATCCGCAAATAAATCAGGTTTTGCAGCCGCGACGCCCGGTTGACCGCGAACAGGTTGCGGTGACCGGTATCGACGCTGCGCAGCCCGATCGTGGTGTTGGAGATGATCGGGAAGATCGCGATCAGCGTGGCGCAGATCACCAGTGCGGCCTGGGTGTTCTTGACCAGGATGATGATCAGCGGCGCCACCGCGACGATCGGCGTGACCTGCAGGATGATGGCGTAGGGGAACAGGCTGCGCTCGATGATCGGGCTCTGCACGAACAGGAACGCGGTCACCGCGCCGATCACCACCGCGAGCGCCAGCGCGATCAGCGTCACCCGCACCGTCATCCACAGCGAATAGAGCAGCGACGGCGCGTCTGATATCAGCGCCTGCACGATCACGCTCGGCGCGGGAAACAGATACGACGGGATCTCGAGCATCCGGCAGGCGAGTTCCCAGAATACCAGCACCCCGACGCCGACGATCGCCGGCGGCAGCAGCAGATAGGCTCTATCATTGAGTGTCACGTGCGCTCCCCGGAATCGGCGCCGCGCGTCGACCGTGCACGATTCTGCGGCGCGGACCGGACCAGTGAAAGATCGTCTTTTAGGCGATCGGCGTCCATTTTTTGTGCAGGTCATACCCGATGCTCGCTTTCAGGCGTACGCGTCGCGCCGACACGCGCCTGCGTACCGCGCGTGGCGCATGTCTTGCTTGATTCAACGTCACGACGACAGGCGCGACATTTCCAACGGCGTTGGCCTGTGAATAAAAATGTCTTGCCGGCACGCACGGGTTGCAGCCGGAACAACTGGAGATCAGCATGACCAGGATTTCACGGCGTGGCGTGGTGGCGGGCGGCCTCGCGCTCGGGGGCGCAACGCTGCTGCGGTCGCGGCCGGCCAGGGCAAACACCAAAATCCGGGTGATGACCAACTGGTTCGCCGAGCCCGAACATGGCGGCCTGTTTCATGCCGTGGCCGCCGGCCTCTACGACAAGGCCGGCCTCGACGTCGAGCTAAAACCCGGCGGTCCTGGGCTCAATGGCATCCAGTTGATGGCCGGTGGCGAACTCGACATCGCCATGAGTTACGACATGGCGATCCTCGCGAGCTACGAGAAGGGCGTACCGGTGAAGGCGATCTTCACCTGCTTCCAGTTCGACCTGATCGGCCTGATGACCCGCCCGGAGGTGAACTCACTGGCGGAGCTCAAGGGCCGCAAGGTCTACTTCGCGCCGAGCGGCTTCGCCACCTACTGGCCGTGGCTCAAGAAGAAGTACGGCTACACCGACGACATGGCCGGCCCCAAGGGCCAGAACCTGCAGACCTTCATTACCGATCCGACCTCGGCCGTCGCCGGCTACATCACCTCGGAGCCCTACGTTGCCGAGCAGCAGAAGATGCCGACCAAATTCTTTCTGTTCGCCAACGAGGGCTATCCCTCCTATGCGAACACCATGGTGACCACCGACGCCTTCATCAAGAACAACCGCGAGGCGGTCGCGGCGTTCACCCGGGTGTCGGTCGAGGGTCTCAAGGCCTACATGAAGGATCCGGCCATCGGCAACGAGCTGATCAAGAAGCTCAACCCGAAAATGGACGACGGCCAGATTAATTTCGGCCTGGCCAAGATGCGCGAGGTCAAGGCCATCGAGGCCGGCGACGCCGCCACCATGGGCATCGGCATCATCACCGAGGCGCGCTGGAAGCAGACCCGCGACTTCCTCGTCGAGGCCAGCCTGCTCAAGGCCGACACCGACTACAAGCAGTCGATGACGACGGAATTTATCAAGGACGTGAAGGTGCTGATGTAATCTGACGCGCTAGAGTACATGATGGCTTAAGGGGAATCCGGATAACCTCCGTCATTGCGAGGAGCTCTCTTGTCCGCCGAAGCCCGCCTTCGGGCGAAGGCGGATGCGATGAAGCAATCCAGTTCTTGCTTGTTGCTTTCTGGATTGCTTCGCAAGAGCTCGCAATGACGGGGCTGATGTCGTTGATCAAACTTTAAATCATACTGCTTTAGCCACCCACCGGCTTCATCCACGGCCGCCGCTTTTCATCCGCGGCCGAAAACCGCGCGATGGCGCCGGCTTCGCTGCGGGTCATGTCGATGTCGTCCCAGCCGTTGAGCAGCTGCTTTTTCCAGACCGGATCGATCGTAAACGGCACCACCAGATTGCCGACCGTGATGGTCTGGGCGGCCAAATCGATCGTCATCGGCCGGTGTCCGACCAGTTCGTCGGCATTGAGCAGCCGCTCGGAATCCACTTCGCTGATCTGCGCCGGCAGGAGACCATTCTTGATGGCGTTGGAGGCGAAGATGTCGCCGAAGCTCGAGGCGATCACGACGCGGATGCCGAAGTCGGCGAGCGCATAGACCGCGGCCTCGCGGGACGAGCCGCAGCCGAAATTGCGGCCGGCGAGGATCACCTCGCAGCCTTTCACCGCCGGATCGTTGAGCGGAAATTCCGGCTTCAGGTTGCCGTCGGCGTCATGGCGCAGGTCGTGCAGCAGGAAGTTGCCGTAGCCTTCGCTGCGCGGGCGGCGCATGAAGCGGGCCGGGATGATCTGGTCGGTATCGATGTTGGCGGTGGGCAGCTTGCAGGCCAGCGCCGAGAGGGTGGTGAAGGGGCGCATGCGGCGTTATTCCCGTGCGAACTGGCGGCTGTCGGTGAGATGGCCGGTGACGGCGGCCGCCGCCACCATGGCCGGCGACATCAGATGGGTCCGGCTGCCGCGGCCCTGGCGGCCCTTGAAATTGCGGTTGGTGGTGGAGGCGCAGCGTTCGCCCGGCGGCACCGTATCGCCGTTCATGCCGACGCACATCGAGCAGCCCGACGCCACCCATTCGAGGCCGGCGTCGACGAAGATCCGGTCGAGACCTTCCTGCTCGGCCTGAATTTTCACGGCGGACGATCCCGGTGAGACGAGTCCGGGCACTTGGGCGCGGCGGCCGGCGAGAATCGCGGCGGCGGCGCGCAGGTCCTCGATCCGGCTGTTGGTGCAGGAGCCGATGAACACCCGGTCGATCCGGATCTGGTTCAGCGGCTGTCCCGGGCGCAGATCCATGTAGCTCAGCGCGTCGCTGGTGGCCTGTGCCTTCTTTTCATCATCGATGCGGGCGGGGTCCGGCACGCTGCCGTCGATCGGTGCCGCCTGTTCCGGGCTGGTGCCCCAGGTCACGACCGGCGCGATGTCGGCGGCGTTCAATACGACTTGGCGGTCGAAGGCAGCATCCGGATCGCTGACGAGTTCGCGCCAGTCTTCCACCGCACGGGCAAAATCGTCGCCTCGCGGCGCGAACGGACGGCCGCGGAGGTAGTCAAAGGTCACTTCGTCCGGCGCGACCAGGCCGAGCCGCCCGCCGGCCTCGATGGACAGGTTGCACAGCGTCATCCGGCCTTCCATTGAAAGTGAAGTGATGGCGTGGCCGGCGTATTCGATCGCGTGGCCCTGGGCGCCGTCGGCGCCGATCCGCGCGATGATGGTCAGCGCGATATCCTTGGCGCCGGTGCCATCTCCCAACCGGCCGTCGACGATGATCCGCATCCGCTTCGGCCGCTTCTGCCACAGCGTCTGCGTCATCAGCACATGCGCCACTTCCGAGGCGCCGATGCCGAACGCGAAGGCGCCGAACGCGCCATGGGTCGAGGTATGGCTGTCGCCGCACACCACCGACAAGCCCGGCAGGGTCAGGCCCTGTTCGGGAAGGGCGACGTGGACGATGCCCTGGCGCGCGATCGAACTGCCCGAACGAGACAAAACCGTGCGCGTGCGCGTTGTGCTCGAGCTGGGCGATCATCCGCGCCGCATCGGGGTTGGCTTCGCTGGAAGCCGCCCGGGTCGGCACGTAGTGGTCGGCGATGCCGAAGGTGAGATCCGGCCGCGCCAGCGTGGCGCCGCGGGCCTTCAATTGATCGAAGGCGTGGAACGAGCCTTCATGAACAAAATGCCGGTCGATGAACAGCAGCGTCTGGCCGTCCTCGCGCGTCATGATCGCGTGCGCGTCCCACAGCTTGTCGATGATGGTAGCCGGTCGCGGGCCCGCCATGGTTCGTCGCCCTCGCTTTTTGTCCGGGCGCGTTTTCGCGTACCCGCTTGACAGCATCGAGTTGTATTACGCACTATACCTTTGAAAGTATCATTGGCAAGGGCGCCATATGGCCGGTATCGAGCCGTCGAAAACCAGACAAGTCTATCTGGTACTGCGCGATCGCATCGCCGGCGGCCGGCTCGACAACCAGGGCCTGTTGCCGGCCGAGCAGGCGCTCGCCGCCGAATATGGTGTTTCCCGCGTCACCGTGCGGCGCGCTTTGGCCGAGCTCGAGCAGGAGGGCTTGATCAGCCGCCGCCGCGGCGCCGGCACCTTCGTGGTGGGCGCCGGCGGCGCCAAGCCGATCGTGGCGGACTTTTCCGACGTGCTGGCTAACCTGGTGGCAATGGGGCGCGACACCGCGGTGCGGCTGCTCGCCTTCGGCTATCGCGAACCGCCGGCGGCGGTGGCGCATGCGCTGAAACTCGTCAGCCGGCGAGAAGACGCAATTCTCGGTGCGCGTCCGCCTGATCGATGGCCTGCCGTTCTCCCACCTCACCACCCATGTTCCCGAGCGGATCGGCGTCACCTATACCGAGGCCGATCTCGCCGCGCGCCCGCTGCTGTCGCTGCTGGAGCGTTCCGGGGTGCGGATCGCGCATGCGACGCAGGACGTCACCGCGGTGCTGGCCTCGCCGGAAGTGGCGGCGGCGCTCGATGTCGATGTCGGATCGGCATTGCTGGGCACCACGCGCACGGTGTTTGCCGCCGACGGCAGCGGCGTCGAGCATCTCAGCGCGCTGTACCGGCCCGACCGCTATGCGCTGCGCATGGAAATGGTGCGCACCGAAGACGCCGGCGTGCGCCGCTGGGCCACGGTGCTGAAGCCGGCGGCAGACGGCGAACGGATGACCAAACGGATCAGGAAGGCATCGTAACAACTGGCCTTGGATCAGGCCGCAAACGGATGGAGAGACTTGATGACCAAGGCAACTAACACCGGTTTGTCCCGCCGCCGTGTCCTTAAAGGCAGTGCCGCGCTGCTCGCGGGCTCGGTGGCGATGCCGGCCTATCTGCGGGCGCAGGGCGCGCCCATCAAGGTCGGCATCCTGCAGCCGGTCACCGGCGCGCTCGCCTATGACGGCGCCCAGGGCCAGCTCGGCGCCGAGGCGGCGCTGAAGGTGATCAACGACAAGGGCGGCATCAAGTCGCTCGGCGGCGCCAAGCTGGAAATGGTATTCGGCGACGCCCGCTCGACGCCGGAAGGCGGCACCGCGGAAGTCGAGCGCATGGCGTCGGAAGGCGTCGCCGCCATCGTCGGCGGTTTCGCCAGCCCGATTTGCCTCGCCGCCACGCAGGCCGCCGTCGCGCTACGATCTCGGCTATCTCGTCGACGTCGGCGTCTCCGACCAGATCGTCTCGCGCGGCCTCACCAACACCTTCCGCTTCGCGCCGGGCTTCGGCGTCGTCTCCAAGACCGCGCTCGACAACCTCGTCGACCCTGAACGACGGGGCCGGCAAGCCGGCCAAGACCGTGGTGCTGGTGCACGAGGACGGCCTGTTCGGCGCCGGCCTCGCCAAATTGATGCAGGCCGAACTGCCCAAGCGCGGCTTCGAGATCCTCGACACCATCGCGCACCCGACCCCGGCGCGCGACATGTCCAACGTGGCGCTGCAGATCCGCGCCAAGAATCCGGACCTCGTGATTCCGTCGAGCTACTACGGCGAGTTCGTGCTGCTGGCGCGCACCATGCAGCAGCAGAAGATCAAGCCGAAGGGCATCTACTGCGTGCTCAACGGCGCCGCCTCCAACTACCGCTTCGTCAAGGAATTTCCCGAAGCCGCGCAGAACGTGATGGACTGCAACCACTGGTACGATCCGCGCAATGCCGCGGCCCAAGCCCTGAAAAAGCAGGTCGAGGCGGCCGGAAAATTCTTCACCTACAATGTCGCGCTGAACTACTCCGGCGTGTTGCTGCTGGCCGACGCCATCGAGCGCGCCGCCTCCGCCGACCGCAAG
Source organism: uncultured Alphaproteobacteria bacterium (assembly GCA_963710235.1). Lineage (GTDB taxonomy): Bacteria > Pseudomonadota > Alphaproteobacteria > Rhizobiales > Xanthobacteraceae > Bradyrhizobium. The sequence continues at coordinate 654,257 of CAVPZI010000002.1, read as the reverse complement.
GCCATCATCGCCGCGCTGGCATCCTCGACCTTTACCGGCCACATCATGCCGTATGGTCCCACCCAGTTCGTCAACGGCCAGAACTCCGGCGCCGCACCGGTCAACACCCAGGTCCAGGACGGCGACATCAAGGTGATCTTCCCGTCGAGTTTTGCCGACGCCAAACCGGTATACCCGGTCCCGGCGTGAGGAGGCGAACGGTCGCGGCTGCTCTTCCTTATCCCTCCCCCGAGCGCTTTGCGAAGCAAAGCGCGTGGCGGGGAGGGTGGCCAGCCGAAGGCTGGTCGGGTGGGGGTAGCAACAGCGGAAGCCTTGCCTGGAGCACCCCCACCCCGGCCTCCGCTTCGCTCGGCCGACCCTCCCCGCAAGGGGGAGGGATCAATGACGGCCATCCCTTATTACAAGGCGCCTGACCCATGTCATCGCCTGACATCTGGGCTGCCGTCGTCGTCAACGGGCTGATGTCCGGGGCGGTGTATGCGTTGATCGCGGTGGGGCTGACGCTGGTCTATGGCGTGCTGCACATCATCAACTTCGCCCATGGCGCCATGCTGAGCGCGGCGATGTTCGCGGCTTACCTCGCCTATCAGGCCGGCATCGATCCCTATGCTCGCGATGATTCCGCTGGCGCTGATTTTCTTCGGTCTAGGCTATGGCCTGCAGCGGCTGGTGATCGGGCCGGCCAGCCACGGCGACGACCAGAACATCCTGCTGATCACCCTGGGTCTGTCCATCGTGATCGAGAACCTGCTGCTGGCGGCGTTCCATTCCGATACCCGTTCCATCGATGTGCCTTATGGCTTCTCCACCTTCGATCTCGGCTTCACCTTTCTGGCGCTGCCGCGCGCGGTGGCGTTCGGCGTCTCCTGCGTCGTCGCGGTGCTGCTGTGGCTGCTCCTGGCCCATACCGACACCGGCAAGGCAATCCGCGCGGTGGCGAAGGAAAAACTCGGCGCCTCGCTGGCCGGCATCGATGTCGCGCATATCTACGCCGTGACCTTCGGGCTCGGCGCCGCCTGCATTGCCATTGCCGCCTGCCTTTTGCTGCCGACCTATTATGTGCACCCGCGCGTCGGCAATGCCTATGTGCTGGTCGCCTTCACCATCGTCGTGCTCGGCGGCATGGGCTCGATCGGCGGCGCCATCGCCGGCGGGCTGTTCGTCGGCGTGGTCGAAAGCATTTCCGGATTGCTGTTCGGCGAGAGCCTGGGCCAGCTCGGCATCTTCGTCATCTTCATCCTGGTGCTGCTGCTGCGCCCGACCGGATCTGTTCGGAGCCAAGGACGGAGCCAAGGCATGAACGCGGCGAGGGATTACGGGCTCATCGCGATCGCGGGCGTGCTGCTGGCGCTGTTGCCCGCGGCTACCCACTCCAACACGGTGATCAACGCGCTGGTCACGGTGATGATCGTCGGCCTCGCCGCGCAGGGCTGGAACCTGCTGGCCGGCTATGGCGGGCAGTTCTCCTTCGGCCACGCCGCGTTCTTTGGCACCGGCGCTTACGGCAACGCCATCCTGCAGACCCGCTACGGCGTCAATGCCTATCTGGCGGCTGGGGCTCGCGACCGCGATCGGCGCCGCTGTCGGCGCCATCATCGGCTATCTGAGTTTTCGCTCGGGATTGCGCGGCTCCTATTTCGCCCTGGTGACACTGGCGTTTGCCGAAGTGTTCCGTATCATCGCCAACGCCGCGCCGCTTCACCGGCGGCGCCGCGGGCACCCTGATCAAGCTCGAGGTATCGCCGCAAAATTTCCAGTTCGCCAGCCGCGCGATCTATTTCTGGATCGTCCTCGCGCTTGTGCATCGCCGCCATGCTGCTCGATGCGCGGCATCGAGCGCTCGCGTTTCGGCGCCTACCTCGCCGCGATGCGCGAGAACGAGGATGCCGCTGCGGCGCTCGGCATCGACACGCTGAACGTCAAGCTCCAGGCGATCACGCTTTCCGCCGCCATGACCGCATTCGGCCGGCGCGTTCTACGTGCAGTATTTCCTGTTCGTCGACGCCGTCATCGGCTTCGGCACCTGCGATTTCCGTCGAGGCGCTGTTGGCGCCGATCATCGGCGGCCTCGGCACCGTGTTCGGCCCGCTGCTCGGCGCGCTGGCGCTGCATTTTCTCGGCGAGTTCGCCAAGGCCGTTCGGCCGGCCGCACCCCCGGCATCGATCTGGCGCTGTTCGGCATCCTGCTGGTCCTGACCGTCGCCTTTGCGCGCCATGGCCTGCAAGGCCTGCTCGACCCGCTGGCCGGGCCACTGGCGCGCAGGGAGGCCGGCATGAGCGCGCCGCTGCTCGCTGTCACAGGCGCCAGCAAGCGCTTCGGCGGGCTGTCGGCCGTCGACGACGCCAGCTCTGCAGCGTGAAGGCCGGCGGCATCACCGGCGCTGATCGGGCCCAATGGCGCCGGCAAGACCACGCTGTTCGCGCTGATCTCCGGATTCGAGCGGCCGACGTCCGGCGCCATCGTGTTCGACGGCGCCGATATCACCGCGCTTGCCGCCGCACCGGCGCGCGGCGCTCGGCATCGCGCGCACCTTCCAGATCGTGCAGCCTTTCGCGGGCTTGAGCGTGCGCGAGAACATCGCCGTCGGCGCGCTATCTGCGCCATGCCGCGCCGCGCACGAGGCGATGGCCCGTGCCGAGGCGATCGCGCAGCGGCGTCGGCCTTGCCGATCGGCTCGACATGCCGGCCGCCGGGCTCACCGTGCCGGCGCGCAAGCGGCTGGAGCTGGCGCGGGCGCTGGCGACCGCAGCCGCGGCTGCTGCTGCTCGACGAAGTGCTGGCCGGCCTCAACCCCTCGCGAGGTGCGCGACATCGTTCCCGTCATCAGGGCGACTCGCGTCGCCGGCGGCGTCACCGTCCTGATGGTCGAGCATGTGATGCAGGCGGTGATGAACCTCTGCGAACACGTCTGTGTGCTGGCCGAGGGCCGGCTGATCGCCGAACGGCACGCCGGCCGAGGTCACGCGCGAGCCTGAGGTGATCGAGGCCTATCTCGGTCACGGCGCGCGCCGCGCGGCTCGCGGAGGCGCACCATGGCTGAGCCGCTGCTTCAGGTCACAGGTCTCGTCGCCGGCTATGGCGGCACGTCGAGGTGCTGCGCGGCGTCGAGCCTCGACCGTGGCTGCCGGCGAGATCGTCGCCGTGCTCGGCGCCAACGGCGTCGGCAAGACCACCTTGAACAAGGCGCTGTCGGGCATCCTCCGCCCGCAACAGGGCGAGGTGCAGTTTCGATGGCCGGCGCATCGACCGCGCGCGCTCCCGCCGACATCGTCGCCGCCGGCCTGATCCACGTGCCCGAGGGCCGCAAGCTGTTCCCGGATCTGAGTGTGCGCGAAAACCTCGAACTCGGCTCCTACCGGCGCGGCGAGGCGGCGCGCGCCGAAACCTGGACCGCGTGCTCGCCGATCTTCCCGCGCCTGAAGGAGCGGTTCGCACCAGCGCGCCGGCACGCTGTCGGGCGGCGAGCAGCAGATGCTGGCGATCGGCCGCGGCCTGATGGCCGAGCCGCGAGCTGCTGATCCTCGACGAACCCTCGCTTGGCCTCTCGCCGCGGCTGGTCGAGGAGATGTTCACGCTGATCCGCCGCCTCAACCAGGACGGGACTGACCATCCTGCTGGTCGAGCAGAATGTCGTGCAGTCGCTCGAGGTCGCCGATGCGGCCCACGTCATGGAGAACGGGTGTTTTGTACTGTCCGGCACCGGTGCCGAACTCGCCGGCAACAGCGAACTGGCCAAGAGCTATTTGGGGATGTGACCATGTTGCAAGGTGGATCGTTCAAGAGCAGCCGGCCGCCGTGGCTCGACCGATGGGCCGACTTTGCCGTGGCCCTGACCGCGGATTCGCTGCCGGCCGAGGTGATGGCGCGCACCAGGCAGGTGCTGTTCGATTGCATCGGCGCCATCGCCGCCGGCGCCCAGGAGCCCGAGATGCAGCGGCTGACCGAGAGCCTCTGCCGTGTCTCCGGCGGCAGCGATGCCGCCGTGATCGGGACGCCGCACCGCGCGGCAGTGGGCACCGCCGCCTTCCTCAACGGCACCGCCGGCACCATGCTGGAGATCGACGAAGGCAACCAGTTCGCGCGCGGCCATCCCGGCATCCATGTGGTGCCGGCCGTGCTGGCGGTCGCCGGAGCCGCTGGGCTGCAGCGGCGCCGAGGTGCTGCGCGGCCATCGCGCTCGGCTACGAAATCGGTTCGCGCGTCGGCATCGCCTCAAAGCTGCGCGTCACCATGCATCCCCATGGCACCTGGGGCACCATCGGCGCCGCGGTCGCCGTCGCCAAACTGCATGGCGCCAGTCACGAGCAGATGGTGGAAACCATCAATGTCGTCGTCCACGCTTGGGCTCGCCACCAGCCGGCGCACCATGCTGGAAGGCGGCACGGTGCGAAACAGCTTTGCCGGCTTCTCCAACGAGATCGGGCTGCGCGCCTGGGCGATGGTGCAGGCCGGATTCGTCGGCGAGGCCGACGGCATCGGCACCGTCTACGGCACGGTCATCGCCGACCAGTTCCAGCCGGACGAGATGATCGCCGATCTCGGCACGCGCTGGGAGATCGCCCGCAACTACTTCAAGCGCCACGCCGCCTGCCGCTACAACCACGGCGCGCTCGACGCGCTGCAGCGCCTGGTGACGCGAGGCCGGCGGCAAACTGCAGCCGGACGATATCGCGCGGATCGAGGTCGATACCTACATCTGGGCGGCGCAGCTCGATGACGACGCGCCGCGCAACATGCTGGCGGCGAAATTCTCGCTGCCGTTTTCGCTGGCGACCACGGTGGTCAACGGTGCCGCCACCATCGCGGCGTTTCGCGACGAGGCGCGGCGCGATGCGGTGACGCTGGCGCTGGCCAAACGCATCACCGTGCGTGAGGACAAGGCGCTCACCGCCATGCTGCCCGGCCTGCGGCCGGCGCGGGTCAGGATCACGCTGGCCGACGGCCGCATCCTTGCGGCCGAGGCCTTTACCAACCGCGGCGATACCGAAGACCCCTACAGCCCAGCGGAAATTCGCGAGAAATTTTTTGAGGTCGCCGGCTCGGTCTGGAACGAGGCGCATTGCATGGCGCTGCTCGAAGCGGTCGAGGATCTCGACCGTGCGCCCGACCTGCGCGCGCTGTCCCGCCTGCTCGCGGCCTGATCGGAGGATAGGATGTCTGAACAACCCTCTCTCAAGGCGATGCTGCGGCAGCCGGATATCGTATTGGCGTCCGGCGTCTACGATGCCCTGACCGCGTCGCTCGCCACCGACGCCGGCTTTCGCGCGCTGTACCTGTCCGGCGCCAGCATTGCCTATACAAGGCTAGGGCGGCCCGATATCGGGCTCGTCACCCTGTCGGAAGTGGTGGAGACGTTGAGCCTGATCCGCGACCGGGTGGCGACGCCGCTGATCGTCGATGCCGACACCGGCTACGGCAATGCGCTGAACGTCCAGCGCACCGTGCGCCTGCTGGAGCGCGCCGGCGCCAGCGCGATCCAGCTCGAGGACCAGACTTTTCCCAAGCGCTGCGGCCACCTGCAGGACAAGAGCCTCGTTCCGGCGCTGGAGATGGTCGGCAAGATCAAGGCGGCGACCGATGCCCGCGCCCGCGGCGAAACCCTGGTGATCGCGCGCACCGATGCGGTGGCGGTGGAAGGTTTCGATCAGGCCATCGATCGCGCCGAGCGCTATGCCGAGGCCGGCGCCGACATGCTGTTCGTCGAAGCGCCGCGCGACGAGGCGCAGCTTGCCGCCGTCACGGCGCGGCTCGGCCAGCGGCTGCCCCTGATGGCCAACATGGTCGAAGGCGGCAAGACGCCGATCCTCGGCAAGGACAAGCTGCAGGCGTTGGGCTTCTCGCTGGTGATCTTCCCCGGCGGCATCGTCCGCGCCGTCGCCAAGGCCGCCAAGGCCTTCTACGAGACCCTGGCCCGCGACGGCACCACCGACGCGTTCCGTGGCGAGATGTTCGATTTCGACGCGCTCAACGCCCTCATCGGCACGCCGCAGATGCTGGAGCTCGGACGAAGTTACGAATTTCCGGCCAATGGTCCCGGCAAGAGCGGATCATGAAACCGATCGTATGCGTAATCCCTTCCCCTTGCGGGGAGGGTCGGCCGAGCGAAGCGGAGGCCGGGGTAGGGGTAGCCACGGGCACTGACTCACTGCCTGTGGCTACCCCCACCCGACCAGCCTTCGGTCCGGCCACCCTCCCCGCAAGGGGGAGGGGATAAGAAAGCAACCACCCATGACCCCAACCATCGACCCCGTCACCCTGGCCGTGCTGAAAGGCCGTCTCGAACAGATCGCCGACGAGATGGACGCGACGCTGTACCGTTCCGCGTTCAATCCGATTATCGCCGAGGCCCGCGACGCCTGTCATGGGCTCTATCACGCCGAGACCGGCGCCACGCTGGTGCAGGGCACCACCGGGCTGCCGATCTTCGTCGGCGCCATGGCGTTCGCCGTCAAGGCGGTGATCGACAAGGTCGCGCGCGACGCTGCCAGCGGTCGTGAGCAACTGCAGCCCGGCGACACCTTCCTGTTCAACGATCCCTATGACGGCGGCACCCATCTCAATGACTTCCGGCTGGTGCGGCCGGTCTATCGCGACGGCCGGGTGTTCTGCTGGATCGCCTCGGTCGGCCACTGGCTCGATATCGGCGGCAACGTGCCGGGCGGCTTCAACTCGCGCGCCACCGAAAGCTTTCAGGAAGGCGTGCGGTTTCCGCCGGTCAAGCTGTTCCGTGCCGGCGTGATCAACGAGGACATCGTCGATATCCTCGCCGCCAACAGCCGGGTCCCGACCTCGAATTACGGCGACCTCAACGGCCAGCTCAACGCGCTGGCGCTCGGCGAGCGTCGCCTGGCTGGCCTGCTCGACGACTATGGCGAAGCCACGGTCGCGGCGGCGCTCGACCTGTTCACGCGGCGCGCCGCGGCGCTGATGCGCGAGAACCTCCGCGCGCTGCCCGACGGCGTCTACAGCTTCGAGGATTTTCTCGACAATGACGGCGTCACCGATGCGCCGCTGAAGATCGCGCTCGATCTCACCATCGCCGGCGAGACCATGGTGCTGGATTTCTCGAGCTCGTCGCCGCCTTGCGCCGGTCCGCTCAACATCGCCTATGCCACGGCTGCCGCCTGCTGCTATGTCGCGCTCAAGCACATCTTTACCGACGTGCCGGCCAATGCCGGCTGCCTCGAGCCGATCACCTTCATCATTCCGGAGACGACGCTGCTCGGCGTCAAGGCGCCGCGCCCGGTCGGCGGCTATACCGAAACCATCCTGCGGGTGATCGGCGTGGTGTTCGGCGCCATCGCCAAGGCCGCGCCGGAGCGGGCGATGGCGGCGCCGTTCGGCACCATCAACGCGCTGTCGCTGGCCGGCCATCGCAACGACGGTTCGCGCTGGGTGATGTTCTCGTTTTTCGGTGGCGGGCTTGGCGGCAATCCGCTCAGCGACGGCCTGAACCACGGCAACAATCCGATCTCGATGGCGACGATTCCGCCGGTGGAAATCCTGGAAGCCTCCTATCCCGTGATGTTCACGCAATGGGCGCTGCGTCCGGACAGCGCCGGCGCCGGCCGGCACCGCGGCGGCCTCGGCGCGATCTATGAGATCGAAGCGCTGGGCGAGAGCGGCGCCGACGTGTTCCTGCTGGGCGAGCGCGGCAAGTTCGCGCCGTTCGGCGTCAATGGCGGCGGCGCCGCCGCGCTGAACCGTTTTGTGTTCGATACAAAGGACGGCCCGGCGACGCCGCCCCTGGCATCGAAGATCACCGACGTGAAGATCGCCAAAGGCCAGCGCGTCCGGCTGGAGACCGCCGGGCGGCGGCGGCTACGGCCACCCGGCCGATCGTGATCCGGTAAAGGTCGAACGCGATCTCCGCCTCGGTTATGTCAGCGCGCCCGGAGTCAAGCCATGAGCGGCGCCTCGATTGTCGGCGTCGATGTCGGCGGCACCTTCACCGACCTGTTCTACTATGACGAGCGCGAGGCAAAATTCCGCACCGCCAAGGTGCCGTCGCAGCGCGGCAACGAGGCCGAAGGCTTTCTGCTCGGCCTCAATGCGTTCGGACGCATCGGAGATTTCGGCGCCATCGTCCACGGCACCACGGTCGGCACCAATGCGCTGCTGGAGCGCAAGGGCGCCCGCGTCGGCCTGATCACCACGTCGCGGCTTTCGCGACGTGCTCGAGATGCGCCGCCGCGACCGTCCGCATACCTGGGGGCTGTGGGGAGATTTCGTGCCGGTGGTCGATCGCGATATGCGTGTCGAGGTCGACGAGCGCGTGCTTGCCGACGGCAGCATCCGCACCGCCGTCGATCCGGCGCAGGTTCAGGTCCAGGCGCGCAAACTGCTGGCATCTGGCGCGGAGGCGCTGGCCATCGTGTTCATCAACGCCTACGCCAATCCCGCCAACGAGCGCGCGGCGCTGGCGGCCGCCCGCGCGGTCTGGCCCAACGACGACGTGGTCGCTTCCAGCGAAATCCTGCCCGAGATCCGCGAGTTCGAGCGAACCTCGACCACGGCGCTCAATGCGTACCTGCAGCCCTTGGTCGGCCGCTACCTCGGCAAGCTGCAGGATGCGCTATCCGGCGAAGGTTTCGCCGGCCAGTTTCATATCGTGCAATCCAACGGCGGCGTGATGTCGACGGCGATGGCGCGCCGGTTTCCGATCCGGACCGCGTTGTCCGGCCCGGCCGCCGGTGTGATCGCCGCGGGCGCCATCGCCCGCGCCGCCGGCTTCGACAATGTCATCACCAGCGATCTCGGCGGTACGTCGTTCGATGTATCTTTGATTGCCAACGGCCAGCCGTCGCTGGCGGCGCAGACCACCATCGATTTCGGCCTGGTGATCCGCACCCCGATGATCGAGATCACCACCATCGGCGCCGGCGGCGGCTCGATCGCCCATGTCGATCGCGGTGGCTTGCTGCAGGTCGGTCCCGAAAGCGCCGGCTCGGTGCCGGGACCGGTCTGCTACGGCGCCGGCAACGACCGGCCGACCCTGACCGACGCCAATGTGGTGCTCGGCCGCATCAATGCCGACAAGCCGATCGGCGGCAAGCTCAAGCGGCTGGATGTCGATGCGGCCAAGGCGGCGATCCTGCGCCACATCGGCGCGCCGTTGGGGCTCGATGCCATGGCCGCCGCCGAAGCCATGGTGCGGATCGCCAATGCGCGGATGGCCGGCGCGATCAGGCTGGTGTCGATCGAGCGCGGCCATGATCCGGGCAAGTTCGCCATCATGCCGTTCGGCGGCGGCGGCGCGCTGCACGCCGGCGCGCTGTTGCGCGAGGTCGGGCTGAAGCTGGCGCTGGTGCCGCGCTTTCCCGGCATCACCTCGGCGCTCGGCTGCGTCATCGCCGATCTGCGCCATGACCAGGTCCAGACCGTCAACCTGATGCTGGACGGCCTCGATGCCGCCGCACTCGACCGGCGCATGGTCGCGGAGGGCGAGGCCGCCCACGCCGTGGTCGCTTCCGCAGGCGTCCAGGTCGATCGCATCGACATCGTCTACGAACTCGACATGCATTATGTCGGACAGACCCACACGATTGGCGTGCCGCTGCCGGTTCGCTTGGGTGACGCCACCACCGGCATCGATGCCGAAATGATCCGGCGGGGCATTCGAGGCCACCTATCAGGCGCAGTTCAGCCGCAAGCTGCCGGGCATCCCGGTTAAGATCGTCACGCTGCGCACCGCCGCCATCGGCCGCCGGCCGCATTTCGATCTTGCTGCGCTGGCGCCATCGCCGGAAGCCTCGATCGATAAGGCGAGACTCGCCGGACGCAAGGTCTGGTTCGACGGCGCCTGGCACCCAACCTCGATCTGGTCGCGGCTCGACCTGCCCGATCAGGTGCGGTGATTTCGGGCCCGGCGATCCTGGAGCAGCCCGATGCCACAACGGTGGTCGAGCCTGGCCTCGTGGCGCGGGTCGACAAGCTCGGCAACCTCCTCATCGAAAGGCCATCGACATGAGCGCCAGTCCGGTTTCGATGCCGCATACCGCCTTGCTGCTCGTCGATTTGCAGAACGACTTCCTGCATCCCGACGGCGCCTATGCGCGCGGCGGGCAGGGCGCCGCGTCGATCGCGGCGTTGCCGGCCAGGCTGAAGCCGCTGGCCGACGCGGTTCGCTCGGCCGGCGGCTGGATCGTCTCGACGCATTTCACGCTGGTGCCGGGCAAGCACGGCGAGCCCATGATCGCGCCGCATCTGAAGGCGCTGCGGCCGTTCCTGCGCAAGGGCGATTTCGCGCCCGGCAGCTGGGGCCACGCGCTGGTCGACGAACTACAGCCGTCGGATCTTCAGGTCGAGAAGGTCGCCTATTCGGCGTTCTACATGACGCGGCTCGAATGGATGCTGCGCAAATGCCGTATCGAGCGGTTGATCGTCGGCGGCATCGTCACCAATGGCGGCGTGGCGTCGACGGTGCGCGACGCCCATGTCCGCGACATCGAGGCCGTGGTGCTGTCCGACGGCTGCGCCGCCTTCGACGAGACCACCCACCAGACCGCGATCGCGGCGCTGAAGCCGGTGGCGCGGATCGCGACCATTGCCGAAATGCTGGCGGAGATAGCGCGGTGACCATCAAGCCGCTGCCCCGAGGCGGATTCGAAACCACGATACCGATTGTCGTGGTCGGTGGTGGCGCGGCGGGTCTGTGCGCGGCCCTGGCCGCCCATGAAGCCGGCGTCGACGTCGTCATTCTCGAGCGCGATCCGCTGCCGCGCGGTTCGACGGCTTTGTCGGCCGGGTTGATCCCCGCTGCCGGGACGCGCTTCCAGGTCGCCGGCGGCATCACCGACAGCGCCGAACTTTTTGCCGGCGATATTCAGCGCAAGGCCCACGGCGAAGCCGATCCCGCCATCGTCGATCTGGTCGCCTCGCAAGCCGGTCCCACCGTGGAATGGCTGGCCGACCGCTACCGCCTGCCGTTTTCCGTGGTCACTGATTTCAACTATCCCGGCCACAGCTCGCATCGGATGCACGGGCTGCCGAGCCGTTCGGGGGCCGAACTGATCGATGGCCTGCGCCGCGCCGTCGAGGACGCCGGCCTGCCGCTGATGACCGACGCCACCGTGAGCGCGCTGTTCGGCGATGCCGACCATCGCATCCACGGCGTCGAGATCGCCCGGCCGGATGGCACGCATGAGGCGATCGGCTGCGCCGCGCTGATCCTTGCCTGCAACGGCTATGGCGGCAATCCGGCGCTAGTGGCGCAATACATCCCGGAAATGCGCGGCGCGCTGTATTTCGGTCATCCCGGCAACCGCGGCGATGCGGTCAAGTGGGGCGAGGCGCTCGGCGCGAAGCTTTTGCACATGTCGGGCTACCAGGGGCACGGCTCGGTGGCGCATCCCCATGGCATCCTGATCACCTGGGCCGCCATCATGGAAGGCGGCTTCCAGGTCAACCTGCACGGCCGCCGGTTTTCCGACGAGAGTCTCGGCTATTCCGAGCAGGCCGCGGCCGTCATCGCCGAGCCGGAGGCGGTGGCGTTCGATATTTTCGACGCGCGGATCGCGAACATCGCGCGCCAGTTCGAGGATTTCCGGCAGGCCGAGGCGCAAGGCGCAATCATCGATGCGGACAGCATCGAGCAATTGGCGTCGCGCCTCAAATTGCCGGTGGCGGCCGTCAAGGAAAGCTTCGCGGAGGTCGAGCGTTTCAAGCAGACCGGCGGCACCGATCGGTTCGGCCGCAGTTTTATCGGCATCGCGCCGCTGTCGCCGCCCTTCAAGGCGGTGCGCGTCACCGGCGCGCTTTTCCACACCCAGGGCGGGCTGGCGGTCGACCGGCAGGCGCGGGTGATCGACAGAAATGGCCGTACATTGCCGAACCTTTTCGCCGCCGGCGGCGCCGCGGCCGGTGTTTCCGGATCGCAGGCCGGCGGGTATCTGTCGGGCAACGGCCTTCTGACGGCGACGGTGCTGGGGCGAATTGCGGGCAGTTCCGCGGCGGCCCAGGTTTGCGAGCGACGGGGCTAACCCACGCCAAAAGCCGTGCCCTGTGTGAGCGATTGTGGTACAAACGTCGGATGACGACGAAGACCCTGAAAGACGTATTGGAACACGCCGCAACCTGGCCGCAGGAGGATCAGGAAGAGCTTGCCGAATACGCGCGCGAAATTGAGGCGCGGCGGACGGGCGTTTATCTCATGTCGGATGGTGAGCGAGAGGCCGTGGCCAGGGGGCTGGCTGAGGCTGATCGCGGCGAGTTCGTTCCAGATGACGTCGTTGCGCGAGCGGACAAGCGCCACGGCTTATGAAGCTTCGGTATACTCCCCAAGCTTTTTGCCGACCGTGAAAGAATTTTTGCATATTTGAACGAACGTTCGCCGAGCGGCGCTCGCAGCGTACTTGCAAGTATCCGCGACGCGGTGAGCCAGCTAAAAGACCAGCCGCACAGCGGGTATCGAACCGGCATTGCCCACGTACGAGTTTTGTTCGTCCTGCGTTATCCCTACAAGATCTTCTATCGCGTTCGTGGCGACGTGGTGGAAGTTGTGCATATCCGTCACACCTCGCGGAGGAATTGGAGAGGCAGGTAATGCAGGGCGTAGCCCGTTGGGCGGATCGGAGCCCAACGGGTCCGCGCAACGCGCGGCCCGATCACAGGTTGCGGCGTATTCTGTCGTTCGGAGAGAGTCGGATGACCCAGGAACACCCGATGATGGTAGGTGCCGCGACCGTATTCGTCGTCAGCGACATCGCCAGGAGTATTGAGCATTACCGTGAAGTCATTGGCTTCACGGTAGCTTTTCAATATGGCACGCCGACCTTCTATGCATGCTTATGCCGTGATGAAGTTTCTCTTCATTTACTGGCTGCGCATCGAACCAATCGGCTGGCAGGCAACGGCGGCATCTGCATTTTCGTCGCCGACGTCGATGCTGTTTACAGCGAACTCGCAACGCGCGGAGCAAAGGTTCTCAAGCCCCCGCAGGATTACGCCTACGGTATGCGCGAGTTTGACATTGTTGATCTTGATGGCAATCAACTTATATTCGGAATGGGTACTGACCAACAGCACTGAGGACCGCGAGATACTGCCCGGTGCTCCGCGTAAATCGACCTTCGGGGAGATTGCCATGAACAGGGTCTTGCTGGCTCCCATTGCCTTGGCGATCGTTGCCGCGGCGGCACCGTCGTACGCCCGACAACCGAGCCGCGGAGACGTTTTTCTCCCGTTGTCCTTGTCGGCCTCGGAGAACCTGAAACTCGCTCAGAGGCGAGGCTACTCGGCGACGGGAACCCACCGGTGCGGGTCGGAAAAGGGCCGCAGTTGCATTGTCTCAGGCTCCCGATTCTCCAGCTGCAACGAGGCGGCGATTGACCTGCAGACGCGGGATTGCTGCCCCACCAGCTCGGCCGGCGGCAAATCCAGCGGCTTCACCCTGAACTATTGCATTGAGGATCGGGGCCTTTGACGCGCGCCATCGCTGTTCCGCTCACACCTGCCCATCTGCGCTTATTCGATGATGGTGTCGGCGCGGATCAGGATCGTTGGCGGCACCGTGAAGTTCGAGGCCTTGGCCGTCTTGAGATTGACGACAAGTTCGAACTTGGTCGGCTGCTCGACGGGGATATCGGCCGGCCTGGCGCCTTTGAGGATGAGGTCGACAATCTCGGCGCCGCGCCGCCATTGCCCGCCATGGTCGGTGCCGTAGGACATCAGGCCGCCTGCCTCCGCGAACTCGCGGTAGCCGTAGACAGCGGGCAGACCCAGGCGGGAAGCGACCGCGGCGATCTCGCTCCGCTGGCTTAAGGTGAGGGGGTCCTCGAAGATCGCAAGGCCGCCGGCCCCCGCGGCCTTGCTGGCCTCGAGCTGCGGCGCGATCTCCTCGGGCGAGCGCACCTCGAAGGCCCGGAGCTCCACCTTCGCGACATGCGCTGCGGCCTCGAGCTCCTTGTAGGCGAGGGCCGCGTACGGCGTGCCCGGATTCAAGACCGCCGCAAACAGCGAGGCGGCAGGGGCGATCTCGCGCAACAGCTGAAGCCGGATGCCCTGCAAGCCAGCGGCCAGGTCCGACAGTCCGGTGACGTTGCCGCCGGGCCGGGCGAGACTTGCAACCACCCCGGCGCCGACAGGATCGCCGACAGCCATGAACACAACCGGGATGCCGTCTCCGGCTGCCTTGCCGCCTTGGCGGCAACCGTGCCAAATCCGGTGACAAGCACGTCGGGCTTCATCCGAACGAGGTCGGACGCGAGACCCGGCAACAGTTCCGGCCGGCCTTCCGCGGAGCGATAGATGAAGTGCAGGTTCTGTCCGTCAACGTAACCAAGCTGTTGAGACGGCGCAAGAAATTCGGCGCGAAGTTACGATCCTCACCTGCGAGCAAGGCGAGGTAGGCGATGGTGAACGATTTTGTTTTTTGCGCGCGGGCCCTGCGTGCGACGCCGAGCAGCGTGGTACCGGCCAGTATTCTGATCAACGACCGCCGGTCCGTCATGTCAAGCCTCTCGCGCCAGGTCCATTCAGCTTAAGAGCAGGCCGTGGGGCGGACTGCTGATTTCTCAATCTCGGAAAACTTCGCAGGATTGGGTACAAACATCCCTTTCGTCGCTGGGAACTACCTTTCAGCCGTATGAGCTGCAGAGTAACTGGCAGCAGCCTATTCAATCACGTCGTCGGCGCGGGCGAGAACGGCCTGCGGGACGGCTAACGCCAGGGCCTTGGCTGTCTTCAGGTTGAGGATCAGCTCATACCTGGTCGGTTCCTGCACCGGCAGATCGCCCGGCTTCTCGCCGCGAAGGATACGATCGGCATAGGACGAGGCCTGGCGAAACAGTTCGGTGAAGTCAGAGCCATATGATGCGAGAGCGCCGCTGTCCGCAAACGAGCGAAGCGGGCCTACGGCCGGCAGCCGGGTCTTCTGCGCCAGCGCGAACATCAACGGGCTGTGGCTGGTAAAGAAGACGTCCGGCAAGGCGACAAGCCCGGAGTTCGGTTCGCGAGCGAGCGAATCGATCGCGCCCTCGATCGCGGCTTGATCGCCCACCAGCATCGGCACGACCGCAATCCCGAATTTCGGGGCAATATCCTGCATCACCGGCAGGAAGATCGCATGCGGCGCCGTCCTGGGATTGTAAATGATGCCGGTACGTGTCGTAGCGGGCGACAGTTCCTTGACGAGTTGCAGCCACTTTCCCGCGATCGGCGCGTCGAAGCTGGTAAAACCGGTGATGTTGCGCCCCGGCCTCGACAGGCCTGTGACGATGCTGTCGCCAATCGGATCGCTGAGACCGGCGAATACCATCGGGATCGTGTCGGTCTTAAGCTTGAGCGCGCGCGCTGTCGGCGTATTGGTGGCGAGAATCACGTCCGGCTTCAGCTCCACCAATTCCGCGGCAAAGGCGTCGATGCGGGCGGCGTCAGCCGCCCCCCAGCGGACCTCGAAGCTGACGTTGCTGCCCTCCCGCCAGCCCAGGCGGCCGAGCCCTTGCTGAAACGCAGCTACGCGTGTTCGTGTGGCTGGAGTCTCGGGGTTGCCATTCAGGATCGCGACGCGCTTCATCCCGCCCGGCTGCTGCGCATGGGCGGCGAACGACCATGCGACCGCCGATCCGCCTGCAAAGCCGATGAATTCCCGCCGCCTCATACTGGCTCCATGCCGATGCATCGTAGCAGCATCGGGCGCGGAGTTGACAGGCCCCGGCCATGTCCGCTCCCGGTTATTTGCGTCGATTTCGGCGTGTTCGCAGTCATCACCGGTTACGGCCAATCTCGGAAGGAGCCGCAGAAACGCCGCGCCGCTCCTCACTCCCCCTTCAGCATCCGGATCTCCCACGGCATGATCACCTTGCGGAAGATTACGGGATCGGTCCAGCCGGCGCTTTCGCGGCCGAGGTGGCCGCCCTTGGGATTGATCCAGGCTTCCTTCGGCACGTCGCCGGTGTTGAGGAGCAATTCGAGATCGGCGATCGGAACCTGGGTATCCTTGGTACCGCCGATGATCAGCATCGGTGCGGTCGGCTTGCCGAGCAGGCCCTGGTTCTGCAGCGACAGTTTCGGAAATTCACGCGCCAGATCATCGGTGCTGTTGACGTTCTCGACCACGTTCAGGAATGCCGGCACCACGTCGAACAGGTATTCGCGGTTGCCCAACAGGTTGGTCTTGAGGAACTCGGCCTGGAAGCCGTTGTGAACCGGCGGCGATTGCACCACCACGCCGCGCAGCCGATCGTGCTCGACGATGGCGAGCTTGGCGCCCCAGTAGCCGCCGAAGCTGACGCCGTGCATGACGATGCGCTTCGGATCGATCTCCTTGCGGGTGCCGAGATAGTCGATCACCTTGGAGAGCACGCGGTCCGCAGTGGTGCTGACCTTGAGCGGCGCCTGGCCGGTGCCGGGGCCGTCGACGGCGAAATAGCCGATGCCGTGCTCGAGCAGCGCATTGTAGCTGTCGGCCATGGTCTCCTTGCGGCTGTCGAGACCGCTGACCGCCAGCACCAGCGGCGCCGGTGAGACGCCGGTCGGCAGCCGCAGGTAACCGACGATCTCCTTGCCTTCGAACGGGATATGCACCACCTCGACCGCCGGAGTGAGCGCCTGGGTGCTTTTCACGAACGCGTCGAGCGCCTTCTGGTAGGCCGCCTTCTTGCCGTCGGAGGATGCCACCGGCCACTGCGCGAAGTAATACAGCCGCCAGGCGCGCAAATAGTTAGCCCGCTTGTCGTCCGCGGTTGTCGCGGCTTCCGCCTTGGCGACATAGCGGTCGGCCACCGCGCTCCAGTTCGCCGCCCATTCGTTGGCGTCGCGGGTCTTGACGCCGGCGAGCGCGTCGCGCACGTCGGCAGGGTCGAGCCCGATCAGCGGATAGTTCCTGCGCTCGGCGCGGGCCTGCGCCTCTGCCTTGATCTCGTCGATGGTGCGCTCCTGGGCCTGGGCACGGGCGTGATTTTGCATCCTGTTTTCTCTAGCCATTGTTTGTTGTTGTTGTTCGTTGTTGCGTCGACCGCAGCGTGCTATTTCGCCTCGGCAAAACGCGCTTCCATGGCGCGGCGGGTCACGATGGCGTCATCCCTGGCGTTGACCTCGACGTCGTCCCAACCGATCACCAAGCCATGCGCGACGTCGCGTTTGAGGCGAACCTTGTGCGCGAGGCCGATCGGCAGCGCGCCGGCCGTAGGCTCTTCGACGCTGGCAGCAGTTTGCCCCAGACCGTGTAGCCGCCTTCGCCGTCCAGCATCTCGCCGGCGCGCAGGTCGCGCTTGGCGACGGCGGCGACGTCGCCGCGAAAGCCGTGCGGCTGTCCGGTCGGCTCATGGCGCAGCGCCGCCGACAGGATCGAGATGTTCAGCTCGAGCCCGATCAGGTGATACGGCTTGTACATCGCTGCATAGCGCCCGGAGGCATCGGTCTTCAGGCCATATTGCCGGAAACAGTCGGCGGCATAATCGTTCGGCGCTTCCACCACCACATAGACGCCCCAGCGCAGGTCGCGAAACACGCCCCGCCCGTCGCGCTCCAGCGATGATACCACCTCCACCACGCCGGATTTTTCCAGCACGCCGCCGGCTTCAATCGGACGCAGCACGTGGGGCAGGTCGTCGACGCCGCAGGGCGGAAACTTGAGGCCGTCAGCGGGCACGTCGAGCCCGGTGGCATTGGCGATCGCCGCCATCTCGATGGCGGATTTGGTGCCGTCAAGAAACGAGTTGAACATCTGCGGATTCATGCCGGCGGACTGCGCTTCGCCGGCGGAAAGACCGTAGTGGCCCCAGACCCCGGCCGGCGTCACGTCGTGATAGGCCGGCAGATATTTTGTTCCCTTGCCGGCTGCGACCACGCGGAATCCGGTGGCGCGTGCCCAGTCCACCATTTCGGCGGTCAACGCCGGCTGGTCGCCATAGGCCAGCGAATAGACCACGCCGGCCTTGCGGGCTTCCTCCGCAAGCAGCGGCCCCGCCAGCACATCGGCCTCGACATTGACCATGACGATATGCTTGCCGGCCGCGATCGCGGCGCGGGCGTGCTTGATGCCGGCGGCGGGATGGCCGGTGGCCTCAATGATCACCTCGATGCTGTCGGCGGTTGCGGCCGATCCGTCATCGGTGAAGCGGGTGGCGGCGATCCTTGCCGCATCCCAGCCGACGGTCCTGCAAGCCGCGCGCGCCCGATCGGGGTCGAGATCGACGATGACTGGCACCTCGAGCCCTGGCGTGTGCGGCACCTGGGCCAGGAACATCGAGCCGAACTTGCCGGCACCGATCAGCGCTACATGAACCGGCTTGCCGGCGACGCGGCGCTTTTCCAGCAGATGATGCAGATTCATCGGCTTTATTCGGCCGCCTGGCGATGGCTGCGTGCATAACGCGCCAGCGCGTCGTCGTCGACGGTTTCGATCGGCGTGAAATCGCGATGGGCGATGAACTCCGGCCGGGTCGGGGTGCGGATGTAATTCGAGACCGCGTTGAGGGTGAGATAGACGATCTTGCGCGGATACGGCGTGATGTTGCCGGCCGAACCGTGCACCAGGTTGCCGTGGAACATCAGCATGCCGCCGGCCTTGCCGGTCGGCGCGACGATGCCGCCTTCCCGCACCAGGCGGGTCACGGTGTCCTCATCCAGGGTCCACAGCGGATACGACGTGGTGGAAGTATCGTGCGAGGCGACGAGGTCACCGGCAGTCTGGCTTTTCGGCACCAGCATCAAGGGGCCGTTGATGGGCATCACCTCGTCGAGGAACACCGCGATATTCATCGCCTTGGGCAGCAGCATGCCGTCGTCGCGTTTCCAGGTGCCGTAATCCTGGTGCCATTGCCAGACGTCGCCGGTGAAGGCCGATTTGGCGTTGATCTTGTACTGGTGCATGTAGACTTTTTCGCCAAAGATCTGCTCGACCGGGTCGATCATGCGCGGATGGGCGCCAAGCAGGCGAAACGCCTCGTTGTAGAGATGGGCGGCAAAGGCGGTGCGCGGGGCGCCGCTCTTCTCGCGCCAGACTTCCGGCCGCTGCTCGCGGTAGATGGTCTCGGCCTCGTTGCGCAGCAGCGCGACTTCCTCGGGGCTGAACAGTTCCGGGAGAAACAGCCAGCCCTCGGTATGGAAACTCTCGATCTGTTGCTGGGTCAGTTTCATGGCAGGTCCTCCTGGCGTCTTTGTTGACTTAGGCCCGATAGGCGGTCTTGCCGGTGCCGCGATAGAGCACGCGCACCTGCTCCTCCGTCACCGCCTTGTGGAAAGCAAGAGCCTCGGGTTCAAGGTCGCGCTTCGGCACGTGCTCTGGTTCGAAGTGACCATAGGTGTCCTTGCCGCGCACCAGCGTCGCCCAGTCGCGCTGGCCGACGGCCTGCTTGAGACGTGTCGGGATGTAGCGGATGGCGAGGCCGATGCGACGTTCGTCGGAGCGGTTCGGCTCCGATCCATGGAACAGCAGCACGTGATGCAGTGACGCCTGTCCGGGTTTCAGTTCGACATGCACGGCCTTGGCTTCGTCGACCTCGACCGCGATCTCCTGGCCGCGGGTCAAGAGGTTGTTCTGGTCGAAGGTGTCTTCATGCCGGACCTGGCTCTTGTGGGTCCCGGCGATGAACTTCATGCAGCCCGACACCTTGTTGGCCGGCGAGATGGCAATCCAGGCGGTGGCGACATCGGATGAATCGAGGCCCCAGTAGGTGGCATCCTGATGCCAGGAGACGAAGCCGGGATCGCGCGCCTCCTTGATGAAGAAGCTGGTGTTCCAGCACAGGATGTCCGGCCCAAGCAGGTCCTCGATGGCATCCAGGATTTTTGGATGGCGGATGACCTCGTTGATCCAGGTAAACAGCACGTGGCTGCGGTGGCGCATCTCGCCCCTGATCGAACCGCCGCTGCGCGCTTCATAGTCCTCGAGCTTGCGACGGAAATCCGCCACTTCGCCTTCACTCAGCGCCTCGATCGGAAAATGATAGCCGCGCTCGCGGTAAGCCGCGACGTCATCCTCTCCCAACAGCTTCGGCATTGGCGCTCTCCAATATTCTTGTTTTCAGCGAGGGTGGTGCGGTGGTTTGGCGGTGTCAAGAACAACCGACGCCGGCCCTAGGCCGAAGGTCGTAAAAGTTGGCGACGTTAGTGCGGTGTTAGTGTTGGCGAAACCGATCCAAACGCGTTACCCTGACTGCAGCGTAAGGGCGTCGAAGAATGTCCGCTGCCTAAAAACACATCAAAATCCTGGGAGGGAATAGCATGGTTACTGGACAACGATCCTGGTCATTCGATCGCAGGACTGTTCTGAAGACGGGCGCTGCCGTTGCTGCAGTGCAAATCACTTCTCCTTTCATCATTAAGGCCCGGGGCGAAACCCCGGTGCGGATCGGCATGGTAGATCCGCTCACCGGCGTCTATGCCGCAATCGCCCAGGGCGAGGTGGTCGGCGCCAAATTCGCCGCCGAGGAAATCAACAAGAAGGGCGGCATTCTGGGCCGGCCGGTCGAACTCCTGATCGAGGACTCCGCCAACGACGTTGGCACCGGGGTGCAGAAAACCCGCAAGCTGATCGAACGCGATCAGGTCTCCTTCATCGTCGGCGACGTCAATTCCGGCATTGCGATTGCGATGGCGCAGGTCACCAGCGAAAAGAAGGTGCTGCACATCGTCTCCGGCGGCCACACCGATCCGATCACCGGCGCCAATTGTTCGTGGAACGTTTTCCGCGTCTGCAACTCCACCACCATGGATGCCAACGCCATCGCCTCGACCCTGATGGAGAAGTTCGGCAAGAAATGGTACTTCCTGACGCCGGATTACGCCTATGGCCATTCAGTCCAGGCCGGCTTTGAAAAACTCTTGAAAGCCGCCGGCGGTACTTCGTCCGGCTCCCTGGTTCCGCTGGGTACGCCGGATTATTCGGCCTACCTGATCCAGGCCCGGGCTTATGCGCCGCAGGTGCTGATCAACGTGATGGGCGGCGGCGACCAGGTTTCGAGCCTGAAGCAGTTCGTCCAGTTCGGCCTCGACAAGCAGATGGCGGTCGGCGGCACGTTGTTCGAGCTCGAGAGCATCCGCGCGGTGCCGGACGGTGCCCGCGTCGGATGGTGGACCATGGAGTGGTGGTGGGACCAGCCGGGCGTGCCGCACGTCGCCGAATTCAACGCCGCCATCAAGAAGATCACCGGCGGTGCGGCCACCGCCCGCAACTGGTTCGGCTATGCTTCGGTACAGACCCTGGCGCTGGTCGCCAACCAGGAAAAGAGTCTCGACGCGGTCAAGCTGGCGCATGCGCTGTCCGGGTTCAAGCTGCCGCCGGAAGTCGCGTTGCAACCCGGCGCGCCGGAATATCGCGCCGGCGACCACGAGTTGATGAGCACGGTCTTCGTCGGCGAGGCGCATCCGCCCGAGGGCGATCCGGACAAGATGTTCACCGTGCGCAATCCGATCCCCGGCGCCAAAGCCGCCGGGCCCGCGGAGGACACCGGCTGCAAGGTGCAGTGGCCGGCCTGACACGACTGACAAACCCGCGACCTGATGCCGTCGAGGCATCAGGTCGATGCATTAACAAGACCAAGAAACCCTGAGGAGAACGACTGATGACGACTTCTATATCAGCGGGAAAATTCAACCGCCGCACCCTGATCAAGGGCGCCGCCGCACTGGGCACGATCCAGGTCGCGTCGCCCTTCATCATTTCGGCGCGTGGCGAGACCGCATTGCGGATCGGCATGGTCGATCCCTTGACCGGCGTCTATGCCGCGCCGGCCGGCAATGAAGTGATGGGCGCCAAGCTTGCGGTCGAACAGATGAACGCCAAGGGCGGCATCCTCGGACGCCAGGTCGAGCTTCTGGTGGAGGACTCCGCCAACGACGTCGGCACCGGGGTGCAGAAAGCCCGCAAGCTGATCGAGCGCGACCAGGTCTCCTTCATGATCGGCGACGTCAACTCCGGCATTGCCCAGGCGATCGCCCAGGTCACCGCCGAAAAGAAGGTCCTGCACATCGTCTCCGGCGGTCACACCGATTCGATCACCGGCAAGGATTGCAAATGGAATGTGTTCCGGGTCTGCAACACCACGCGGATGGAAGCCAATTCCGTCTCCGGCGTGCTGTTCAAGAAGTACGGAAAGAAATGGCATTTCATTACCCCCGACTATGCCTTCGGCCACACCCTGTTCGAAGCCTGCCGCGACGACCTCAAGGAACTCGGCGGCAGCGTCACAGGCAATGAACTGACCCCCTTGGGTACCACCGACTTCTCCGCCTATCTGATCAAGGCGCGGGCGGCCAATCCCGACGTGATGATCCTCCTGGTGCAGGGCTCCGACATGATCAACTGCCTCAAGCAGGTGGTGCAGTTCGGCCTCGACAAGCAGATCCATGTCGCCGGCACCCAGCAGGAGCTGGAATCCCTGGCCGGGCTGCCGCCGGAGGCGCGCATCGGCATCTGGATGTTCGAATGGTACTGGAAGCAGCCGGGCGTCGCCGGCGTCGACAAGTTCGTCGCCGACATCCGCAAGGTAAACGGCGGCAAAGTGCCGACCGCGCGCCACTGGTTCGGCTATACCTCGGCGATGACCTTCGCGCTGGTGGCGAACCGCGAGAAAACCGTCGATGCGGTCAAGCTCGCCTCTGCACTGGAAGACTTCGAGTTGCCCGACGACGTCAAGCTGCAGCCCAACAAGTGCTATTACCGCAAGGGCGACCACCAGCTGATGACGTCGGCGTTTGTCGGCGAGGCGCAGTCGAAGGGCAAGGACGATCCGGAAGATCTGTTCCGGGTCGACGAAGTCGTGCCCGGCGACAAGACCGCGCCGGCGGTTGGCCAGACCGGCTGCACCATCACGTACCCGACCTGACGCCGGGCCGCGTTAACTGATCCGGGAAGGTACCCTTCCCGGGTCACCCGATCGAGTGTTTCCCAATCCGGTGTTTCATGACGCAACTGCTGCTGTTTAACGTCACCAACGGGCTGATCATCGGTGCGTTCTATGTGTTGATGGCGTTGGGCCTGTCCCTGATCCTCAATCTGAGCAACACCATCAACTTTGCCCATGGCGGTTTCCTCGTCATCGGCGGCTACATCGCTTATACCATCACGCCCTATATCGGCTTCTGGGGCGCGCTATTGCTGGCGCCGCCGCTGACCGCGGTCATCGGCCTTCTGGTCGAGCGGGTATTGATCCGTCCGCTCTACGGCCGCGATCCGCTCTACAGCCTGCTGCTCACCTTCGGCCTGGCTTTTATCATCGAGGACGGCACCCGCTTCATCTTCGGCCCGCAAGGCAAGCCGGTGACCATCCCGGCGTTTCTGGCGCAGCCGTTGAGCAACGAGTTGTTTTTTATCACCGGCTATCGCCTGTTCATGGTGGCCGTGGTCATGATCGCGGTGGCGCTGTTGTTCGTGCTGCTGCGTTACACCCGGCTCGGCATCCGCATCCGCGCCGGCACGCTCGATCTGGAAACCGTCGCCGCGCTTGGCATCAACGTGCAGTTGCTGCGCTCGCTCAATTTCGCGGTCGGGATTTTTCTCGCTGGTCTCAGCGGCGTTCTCGCCGCCGGGCAACTCGGACTTGAGCCCACCATGGGCACCGGGTTGTTGATGCCGAGTTTCATCGCCATCATCGTCGGCGGCATCGGCAGCCTGCCGGGCACGCTGATGGGCGGCCTGTTGATCGGCGTGGCGTCGGGACTGACCGCAGTGTTTTTCCCGGCCGCCAGCGAGGCCGTCATCTATGTGATGATGGCGGTGGTACTGCTGATCCGCCCGCGCGGACTGCTCGGCGAAGAAGGGATGATGTCTTGAATTCCGAACAGACCCGCAAGCTGATCGCACTGGCCGCGATCTGGGTGGCGCTGCTGCTTGCGCCCTACTGGATGGTGCCGCTCGGCGGTTATACCGCGCTCGCCACCCGCGTCCTGGTGCTCGGGCTGGCGGCGATGTCGCTGAATTTCCTGCTCGGCTTTACCGGCGTGCTGTCGTTCGGTCACGCCGCCTATTTCGGCCTCGGCGCCTATGGCGCCGGGCTGACGCTGAAGTTCCTGGCGCCGAGCACGCCGCTGGCGCTGATCTTTGGCATGCTGCTGGGCGGACTGTGCGGCGCCATCCTCGGCACCCTGATCGTGCGGCGCCGCGGCGTCTATTTCGCCATGGTGACCATCGCGTTCGGCCAGGTATTCTACTACATCGCGTTTCAATGGAGTTCGCTGACCGGCGGCGACGACGGGTTGCGCGGCTTCTCGCGCCAGCCGCTCGACTTCGGCCTGTTCAAGATCGACATCCTCTCCAGCCCCAACAATTTCTACTACTTCGTGCTGTTCTGCTTTGCCCTGGCGGTCGGCGTCATGGGCTTCATCCTGCGCTCGCCGTTCGGCCGCACCATGATCGCGATCCGCGAGAACGAGCGCCGCGCCCGCTTCCTCGGCATTCCCGTGGAACGGCACATCTGGATCGCCTTCACGCTGTCTTGCTTCTTCATGGGCTTTGCCGGCGCGCTGTATGCGCTGGTCAACAATTTCGCCGATCCGCGGGGCCTGCACTACAGCCAGTCCGGCGATTTCGTTATGATGGCGGTGATGGGCGGGATGCGCAGCTTCTGGGGACCGCTGCTCGGCGCCACCGTATTCGTGGTCTTACAGGACTATTTATCCAGCGTTACGGTGAACTGGATGTCGTTCGTGGGGCTGTTGTTCGTGCTGGTGGTGCTGTTCTTCCCGCGCGGATTGCTCGGTTTCCTGCAGCGGAGCAAGGCATGAACGTTCTCGAGATCAACAACGTCAGCAAGCGGTTCGGCAACCTGGTCGCGGTGCGCGATGTGTCGCTCAACGTCGCCAAAGGCGAGTTGCGCGCGATCATTGGGCCCAATGGCGCCGGCAAGACCACGTTCTTCAACCTGATCAGCGGATTCTTCCGCCCACTTCCGGATCGATCGCCTTCGACGGTCGCGACATCACCCGCCTCGCCACCCACCAGCGCGTCACCCTCGGCATGGCCCGCACCTTCCAGATCACCGAGATCTTTCCCGAACTGACGGTGTTCGAGAACGTCCGCATCGCTGCCGAAGTGGCGGGCGGTCATCGACTGAAACCCTGGATCAGCCGTTCCGACCAGGCCGGCGTGCATCAGCGGGTGGAGGAGACGCTCAAACAGGTGTCGCTGGAAACCAAGAGCGACCGGCTGGTTGGCGAACTCGCGCACGGCGACCAGCGCGCCGCCGAGATCGCCATGGCGCTGGCGCTGAAGCCGCATCTGTTGTTGCTCGACGAGCCAACCGCCGGCATGGGCGACCAGGAGACCTATCAGATCACCCAGTTGATCCGCCGGCTGCACCGCGACAGCAACTACACCATCGTGCTGATCGAGCACGACATGCGCGTGGTGTTCCACCTCGCCGACCGCATCAGCGTGCTCGACCAGGGCCGCATGCTGGCCGAGGGCACGCCGAAGGAAATCGACGCCAACGAGGCTGTTCAGGCCGCCTATCTGGGCAACGCCGCATGACCGCAGCATTGACCGCCGAGGATCTGCACACCTATTACGGCAAGAGCCACATCCTGCACGGCGTCAATCTGCAGGTCGCCGAGGGACGCATCACCGCGCTGCTCGGACGCAACGGCGCCGGCAAGACCACCACGCTGCGCAGCCTGATGGGACTGACCCCGGCGCGCCAGGGCAAGGTCACGATCTTCGGCGCGGAGACTACCCGCTGGCCGACGTTCCGCATCGCCGCGCAGGGCGTCGGCTATGTCCCGGAGGGACGGCGCATCTTTGCCAATTTGAGCGTCGAGGAAAATCTCAAGGTTCCGCTGGAGCGCGGCGGGCCGTGGAATATTGCGCGGATCTACCAGCTGTTTCCCCGGCTCGAGGAGCGCAAGCTCAACCGCGGCCGCCAGCTTTCCGGCGGCGAGCAGGAGATGCTGTCGATCGCCCGCGCGCTATTGCTCAATCCGAGGCTGTTGATTCTGGACGAGCCGTCGCAGGGCCTGGCGCCGCTGATCGTGCGGGAGGTGTTTCGCATCGTCGCCCAGATGAAGGCCGAAGGCATCTCGGTGCTCTTGGTCGAACAGAATGCGCGGATGAGTCTCGAGATCGCCGACGACGCCTATGTTCTGGACGACGGTATCGTGGTCTATTCCGGATCGGCGCGGGAGCTTGCCGCCGACGAAGCCCGGGTCCGGGCGCTGGCCGGCGCCAGCGCCGAAGAATGGACGGTGGCGTAGAGCATGATCCGGAAAAGTGGAATCCGGTTTTCCGAAAAGATCATGTTCAAACAAAAGAAGTAGATCATCGAACGAACATGCGCATCTTCATCACAGGCGCGAATGGTTTCATCGGCGGCGCCGTCGCCACGACGCTGATTGCCGCAGGACATACCGTCCGCGGCCTGGTGCGGGATCGCGCCAAGGCCGACATCGTCGCCGCCCATGGCATCGATCCGGTGATCGGCTCGCTCGATGACGCAATGCTGCTGCAGGATGCAGCGCGCACGGCCGACGCGGTGGTCAATGCCGCCAACAGCGATCACCGTGGCGCGGTCGAGGCCTTGATCGCCGGGCTCAAAAATTCCGGCAAGCCGCTGCTTCACACCAGCGGCAGCAGCATTGTCGGCGACGAGGCCATGGGCGAGCCCTCGGAGAAAATATTCGACGAGGACATGCCGATCGAGCCCCACGCCGACAAGGTCGCCCGCGTCGCCATCGACCGGCTGGTGCTCACGGCGCCCGGTGTTCGCTCCGTCGTGCTGTGCAACACCATGATCTACGGCCATTCGCTGGGACCCCCGGCCCAGAGTGTGCAGGTACCGGCCTTGCTGCGGCAGGCCAGGGCCTCCGGCATTGCCCGCTACATCGGCCGCGGCCTCAATCGCTGGTCCAACGTCCACATCGCCGACGTCGCCGTGCTGTATGCCCTGGCCATCGCCAAAGCTCCGGGTGGAACGTTCATGTATGTGGAGAACGGCGAGGAGAGCCTCGGCGAGATCGTTCGCGCCATTGCCGCCCGCCTCGATCTCGGCGCGGCGCAACCGTGGGCGCCTGAGGAGGCGGTGGCCTTCTGGGGCCGCCGAACGGCGGTATTTTCGCTGGGTTCCAACAGCCGGGTGCGCGGCCGGCGCGCCAAGGAATTGCTCGGCTGGGCACCGCAGCATCGCTCCATCACCAGGTGGATCGCCGATGAGGGGGTGTAGCCTCCGTGGTCCCCGGCGGCGCTCTGTCAACAGCCCTATGGCTTTCGCCTCCGATCGCGCGTAGGGTCACCCTGTCGCAAGACGATGGCGCTGAACCTTGGAGTGGACTGCGGGCAGACCCGGGGGCAGTACCCGGCGCCTCCACCTTAGCAGCTTGAGCTTGAAGGTCTCATTTGCGGTGAGATCGATTCCGTCGCAAGGCGGAATTCCAAAGCTGCTAAGGCGGGGGCGAAACAGGATCGATGGCCGCGAAGAAGCTCCGAATTGTGCTCGGCATGATACCGCCGTTATCGGGTCAAAAACCTAAATGCAAACGATAACGTTGCATTGAACGAAGTGCGCCTCGCGGCGTAACCTGTTCGGGGTTCGGAGCACCTGGCAACAGAAGCTTCATTGCCGCGTCAACCTTCGGGTTGGCGCGGCTTTTATTTGCGGGAGTTGGCCATTCTGGGCCTGGTTTCGAACCTGGTCGGCGCAGTGTTCGACAAAGTTCCACGGGCTCAGAGAGGTCAGCATCAATGTCGGTTAGCCAGGCTGCACACGACGAGCGCCGCAGCAGCTTTTACAAGGTGGCTGCGGGCGGCATCCTGACCGGCATTCTGACGCCGCTGTTTCAGCCACTGATCGACGGCATGGTCGGCTCCCGTGGAGATTTCCGCATTGCGCTGTTGGCGGTGCCGTTCGCCATCTTGGTTTTCATCCTGGTTCGTCGCGGCATCATCGATCCATGGTGGGCGGCGCTCGTCGCCGCCATCGTCACCATGGTGGCTTTCGTGTGTGCCGTGAATGCCGCGATCTGGATCGACGGACAACTGCCGGGCGCCGCCAAGTCGGTCAGGAATATCTTTGCCGGTTTCGCCGGAGGCTTTACCGGCGCAGCGATCATGGCACTGGGGATATGCCTGCTGCCGAAAGCTCCGCGCGATGTCGTCGCGTGGCTGCCGATGCTGGTCATAGGCACGATCGCCGGCGCGCTGCTGGCGCTGGACAACGCGCTCGATCTCGATCGGCTCTCGGTGCTCTATCCGGTATGGCAGGCCGGCGTCGCGGTCGGGTTGACGATGGCGTTGCGGCTCGCCGATAAGTCCTGACGCAACATTCGCGTTTCCGTTTCCCGCCGCAAGGTTTCCATGCCGCAGCCGCGTTTGTTTCAGCCGATCACGCTCCGCGGGGGCACCGCTCGACGTCCAAATCCGTGATAACGCGCCTGGCCAGGAAATCGGCTGTCCGTCAACCGAGCCTGGAGCCGTTCGCCGTAACGTAGATCGAATAGAGCGATGTCGTTCCGCAAATGAACAGGCGGTTGAGCTTGGTGCCGCCGAAAGTCACGTTGGCGACCATTTCGGGAATCAGGATTTTGCCGATGAGCGAACCGTCGGGGTCATAGCAATGGACTCCCTCTGCGGTGCTGGTCCAGATGCGGCCGTTCCGGTCGACGCGAAAACCGTCGAACAGGCCCGCCGTTGACTCGGCGAAGATTTCGCCGCCCGACAGCCTGGTTCCGTCCGCGTCGACGGTGAAGCGGCGAATGTGCCGCGGCCCATTCTCTTTGTGCGTTGCGCCTGTGTCGGCGACGTAGAGATATTTCTCGTCCGGCGAGAAGGCGAGGCCGTTCGGGCGAACCATGTCGGTGATGACCGCGGCGACCGCGCCGGATTTGGCGTCGACCCGATAGACATGGCAGCCCTCGATTTCCTGGCCGGCGCGATCCCCTTCGTAGTCGGTGTCGATGCCGTAGGCCGGGTCGGTGAACCAGATCGAGTTGTCCGACTTCACCACGACATCGTTGGGTGAATTCAGGCGCTTGCCGTTGCAGTTTTCCGCAATGACGGAAATCGAGCCGTCAATCTCGGTGCGGGTCACGCGGCGCGTGAGATGCTCGCAGGTGACCAGCCGGCCCTGATTGTCGACGGTGTTGCCGTTCGAATTGTTGGAGCGCTCGCGGTACACCGAGACTTCACCGGATGGTTCGACGAACCGCATCATGCGATTGTTCGGAATGTCCGACCAGACCAGATAACGGCCCGCCGCGAACCAGGCCGGACCTTCAGCCCAGCGTGCGCCGGACCACAAGCGCTCGACGCGCACGTGACCGGCGAAACAAGCCTTGAAGCGCGGATCGAGAACGACGATGTCCGTTCCCTCGACCTGACCGTACCACATCGGAACCCCCGCCTTTCAATATTGCCTGCGTAGACCCTCGTCCGGATCCTGATGGGGTGCTGATCACCGCCGTGTTGTACCTCCCAACAAACACCGGCAGACCGGGACGGGCAATACCATTTAGAGCTAGCGCATGATGCGGAAAAGTGGAAACCGGTTTTCCGAAAAGATCCTGCGCAAACAAGAATCTAGGGCGCTATCGCAATTCAATCCAAAGCGACAGCGCTCCGGATCTGCTCGGCCATAACCGGAGCGTCGTCCACCTCGGGCGAACGGCCGCGTCACGCCCCCTGGGGAATCTGATCCAGAAACCCGGTGATGCTGTGGATTCGGCCGTCACGCACCACGGCAAAATCAGTTCCCTTGATCGGGCTGTCGATGCCGTCGGGACCAAGGCCCCATGAGAAGCGGACGTTGTCGCCGTAGCCGTTCGGCGTGCCGATCAGCTTGAAGCGGAATTCGGGGAAGCGCTGCTGGACGCCGGCAATCATGGCGTCGATGCCATCATGACCGTCGCCGCTCATCAGGGGATCGACGTATCTGGCGTCGCTTACCCAGTTGGCGGCTAGGATATCGCGCCGCCGGCCCGGGGCTTTTTCGTTCCACAGCTCGATATAGCGCGAGGCGATTTCAAGGGCGTCGGTCGTGTGGACGTGGGTCATCGTCTTTCTCCTTCGATGGGACCGCATGGATCGGTCGGGCCACTATCGAAGGTTCGTGTACGCGGTTCGATTACCTCTCAGGTCATGCTTCGAGGATTTTTTGCTATTGCGGCGCGATGGTCAAGGTCGCCTTCATGTTGGGATGGAAGCGGCAATAGAACTCTACCGTTCCGGCCTTCTTCAAAACCGACGTGACGGTTTTCTTCGGCGGCAGCGTTACGTCCCAATCGCCGTTTCGTGCGGTGGCGGTGTGGGCGAAGATGTCCTTGTTGATCCATTCGACGGTATCGCCGACCTTGGCCGAGGTTGTCGCCGGCGAAATCACCAGGTTTTCCATCGTGATCTGAATGGTCGCGCCATGCGCCGAGGCGATGATCATGGCCGTCGTCAGAACCGTAACAATCGGCAGAATCCGCCTCGGCTGCATGGGACGCTCCTTACTTCAGAGTCGCGGCGACGTGTTCGGCGTGCTGCTCATGGCCCTGGAAAATCTTGAGACCGGTCTGCAACAGGCTCTTCAGCTCCGCATTGCTGGCCGAGGGGATCAGCAGGGTTTCGAGCGCGCTGTCGACGGCCTTGTGATAGGCGACCTCGTTGGCGACATAGGCCTTGTCGAACTCCGCGCCCTTCAGCTTTGCCAATTCGGCTAATTTGTCCGAGGCCTGTTTCGACAGCGTGCGGCTGGTGTCGTTGTCTTCGGGCGTGACGTTGAGCTTCTTCACCAGCGCCAGCGCCTGCTTGTTCACCGCTTCATGGTCGCGCACCATGTCTTCCGCGAACGCCTTGACCTCCTTGCTGCCCGATTTCGCCAGCGCCTGCTTGGCGGCGGCGACGTCGATCACTCCGGCGGTATAGGCGATATGCGCGATCTGCGGATCGGTGGGCTTTGCGGCTTGCGCCAGCGCAGCGCCGCTCAGCAAGGAAACCGCGGCGATCGCCGCGCTCAAACGAACCAACATGACTTGTTCTCCTGTGGCGCCGGGGTTTTAGCCACCGGCATGATGGATGACACACAGGATTGGATGCAGCGGTGTTTGAAAGGTTCCCGGGTTTATTTCCCGAGACCGAGCCGTCTCACCACGGCGTCGGTGAGGCGTTCGCAGCGCTTGCCGGCAAAGGGAAAGGCTTCCATGACGACGGGGCCGATCTTCCTTTCCACATTGTCGCGCAGCAGCGCTCTCGCGCGGTGCAATCGTGTCTTCACCGTCTCCGGCTTGAGGCCAAGGATCTCGGCGGTTTCCTCGACGCTCATGCCTTCGATCACACGGGTGATGAAGACGATACGAAACGCCTCGGGCAGTTGGTCGATTGCGTTCTCGACGACATGCTGAATCTCACGTTGCGCCATGGCTTTTTCCGGATTCTCCGCGCTGCCCGACAAGGGAAACTGAATGATCTGGGCCTCCAGCGTACCCGGCGGCAATGTCGTCCAATCGACGCTCGGCCGCTCCCGGCGCAACCGGCCCATCGCCTCGTTCATGGCGATGCGCGTCAGCCAGGTCGCCAGGCTCGAATCGCCGCGGAAGCTTTCCAGGTGGGTGAACGCCCGGACATAGGTCTCCTGGACGACGTCCTCGGCCTCGCTGTCGTTGCGCAGGATGCCGCGGGCGATCCGGTAGAGCCTGCGGTTGTTCGATTTCATGATGGCGCGGATCGCCGTCTCGTCGCGGTCAAGGGCGCGACCGACCAATGCCAGGTCAGCGGTGGCCTGGCCGATGGTTTGGGGCGCCTGTGCCTGTCGCATGGGGACTAACTCCGATCCGATCTGTACTGCTGTCATATTGGATGCGGCCTGGTCAAATTGGTTCCCGGCGGTTTGACGATCCGGTTAACCCACGGCAATCCGGTGCTTTTTTGGCAAATCTCGTCAGCCGCCCGCTTTCGCCGCGGCGCGGCCGGCATTGCGGCCGGAGAACAGGCAGCCGCCCAAGAACGTGCCTTCCAAAGAGCGGTAGCCGTGCATGCCGCCGCCGCCGAAACCGGCGGCTTCGCCGGCGGCATAGAGGCCCGGAATGATCTGGCCGTCGCTGCCGAACACCCGGGACTCAAGATCGGTCTCGAAGCCGCCCAACGTCTTGCGGGTCACGATGTTGAGGCGCACCGCGATCAGCGGCCCCTGCGCGGGATCGAGAATCCGGTGCGGTTTCGCCGTGCGGATCAAACGGTCGCCGATATATTTGCGCGCGTTGTGGATGTTCATCACCTGCGCATCCTTGACGTAGGGATTGGCGATCTCGCGGTCGCGCGCCTCGATCTGGATCCGGATGTGGTCGAGCTTGAGCAGGTTGTCGCCGCTGAGCGCATTCATGCCGGCGACCAGGTCGGCGAGATTGTCGCGTACCACGAAATCGACGCCGTTATTCTTGAAGGCTTCGACCGGGGCCGGGGCCCCCTTGTTGGTGGCGCGTTTGGCGGTCATCGCCCAGCTCTTGCCGGTGAGATCGGGATTCTGCTCGGAGCCCGACAGCGCGAACTCCTTCTTGATGATGGCCTGGGTGAGGATGAACCACGAATAGTCGTAGCCGGTCGACATGATGTAGTGCAGCTGGCCGAGCGTGTCCGAGCCTGGAAACAGCGGCGCCGGCAGCCGCGTACCGGTGGCGTCGAACCACATCGACGACGGGCCCGGCAGGATCCGAATGCCGTGCATCGGCCAGATCGGCGACCAGTTCCGGATGCCCTCGACATAGTGCCACATCCGGTCGCGGTTGATCAGCCGCGCACCGGCCGCCTCGGTGATGCCAATCATGCGGCCATCGACATGCTCGGGCACGCCGCTGATCATGTTTTTCGGCGCTTCGCCAAGCCGCTTCGGCCAGTTCTGCCGGACCAGGTCGTGATTGCCACCGATGCCGCCGGAGGCGACGATTACCGCCTGCGCCTTGAACGCAAAGTCGCCGATCGCGGTACGCGAACTGCTCTGGCCGCGCGGCAGCGTCGAGGGTTCAAGGATTGCGCCCGAGACGCCGTCGACGCGGCCGCCGGTGATGCTGAGCGCATCGACGCGGTGGCGGAACTTGAATGTCAGGCGTCCAGCGGCCTGCGCCTGCCGTGCCCGGCGTTCGAACGGTTCGACCACGCCCGGGCCGGTGCCCCAGGTGACGTGGAATCGCGGTACCGAATTGCCGTGGCCCATGGCGTCGTAGCCGCCACGCTCGGCCCAGCCGACCACCGGAAAGATCCGGTGACCCATCGCCCGCAGCCAGTCGCGTTTTTCGCCGGCGGCAAAGGCCACATAGGCTTCGGCCCAGCGCCTCGGCCAATGATCGTCGGCGCGGTCGAAGCCGGCCGTGCCCATCCAGTCCTGCAGCGCGAGCTCAAAACTGTCCTTGATGCCGAGCCGGCGCTGCTCCGGAGAATTGACCAGAAACAATCCCCCGAACGACCAGAACGCCTGGCCGCCGAGGCTCTGTTCGCCTTCCTGGTCGACCACGATGACGCGCTTGCCCGCATCGGCGATTTCCGTCGCCGCAACAAGGCCCGCCAGGCCGCCGCCGATTACGATTACATCCGCATCCTCGGCCATTGCGCGCTCCCCGCCCGGAATCGATTGAAGCCTGCGAGGTCAATCATGGCAACGACTTGTTCCAGTTTGGGACCTTTCGCCGCCCGGGTGCAGCGCGCCAGCAACACTCAATTTGATTTTGATTTGAGCGGCCTTCGCCGTCTGGACAAAAATCCGAACTCGCAACACGCTCTGCATCGCACAAGACGGGCAGATTCGGGTCAGGTTTGGGGCTGGGGCTGGTCATGAAATTCGTTACAGGGGTGCTCGCGGCGGTTCTCTTGCTGGCGGGAATGGGGTCAAGTCACGCTGTGGTCCGGATTGCCGAGGATCGCGGCGGCCGGATCGGAACTTACGTCGACAAATACCAGGACCTGCGCAGTTCCGGCGAAGCGGTGATTATCGATGGCCTGTGCGCCTCGGCCTGTACCATCGTGCTCGGCGCCGTTCCCCACGACAAGATCTGCGTGACCTCGAAGGCAACGCTGGGATTTCATGCCGCCTGGGATTTCGGTTCCAACGGCCGCGCAGTGACCAATCCCGAAGCCACCCAGATGCTGTATTCGATGTATCCGTCCCGGGTCCGGCACTGGATCGCACAACGCGGCGGGCTGACCCCGCACATGATCTTCCTGCACGGCCGTCAGCTGATGAGCATGTACCGTCCATGCTATCTGGACGCCCAGGCCTCAACCGCCATCCCGCGCTGAAATCGCTCTGGTTTTCATCATGACGTGATCGACGCGGTGCCCGGGGTGCTTGCCCGGCATCACGGATAGTCCTATCTGGAACAGGTCGGCAGCGGGTCAAGGCGTCCTCTGGCGAGGTTTTCGAAGGACGGGGTTCATGGTCCACCCGATCTCCAGCCCGGACGGCACGGTGCCGGTGCACCGCTGGTTCGGCAGCGCGCGCGCGGCGCTCGTCGCCGCCATCGCGGTGGTTTGCGCCGGCTTGATGTTCGCTGCGGCGGTGTTGTGGATCCACTACGGGACGGCCGTCTTCTTCGAGATGATTGCCTCGGGCATCGCCGCCTGCATCTGATCGGGCTACAGCATGATCCGGAAAAGTGGAGGCCGGTTTTCCGGTAAGATCATGCTCAAACAACAGGATTGCTCATGACCGACCAAACGACCCGGCCGCTGGTTGTGATTGCCGCGTTTGCCTCCAGCCTCGCGGTCGGCCTCCTCGTGGTGCTGTGGCTGTTCGGCGGCTTGCGCGGCGTGGCGGCACCGGCCGCCATTGGCGGGTCGTTCCAGCTCACCGACCAGAGCGGCCAGACCGTGACCGAGAAAAACCTGCTGGGTCACCCGACGCTGATCTTCTTCGGCTTTACCCATTGCCCGGATGTTTGTCCGACCTCGCTGTTCGAGATCTCCGAAGTGCTGCGGGCCATGGGCAAGGATGCCGAGCGCGTCAACGCCTATTTCGTCTCGGTCGATCCCGGAGCGCGACACCGCGGCTGCGATGAAGGATTATCTGTCCAGCTTCGATCCGCATCTCAAGGGCCTGACCGGCAGTCCGGATGCGGTGGCGAAAGTGATTGCGGATTACCGGGTCTACGCCAGGAAAGTCCCGTTGAAGGATGGCGACTACACCATGGACCATACCGCGCTGATCTACCTGATGGACCGCGACGGTAAATTCGTGGCGCCGTTCAACATCAAGCGGAAACCCGAAGAAGCGGTGGCCGACCTCAAACGCTATCTTTGAGGCCCTGATCCCCGCCCGTAATGCGACGTCCCGCCCCCCAAACGGCGCTCGCGTCTCACCCGGGATGGTCTATAAGACCGTCACTTCGGAAAATCCCCGGTAATGCGACCCAAAACCACCTCCGCCACCACAAGAACCCTGTTTCAGCCGCGCCACGGGGCGATCCCGCTGGCTGCGCTGCTGCTGGCTTTGGGCCTCGGGCTGTCGTGGCCGGCGGGTCCTGTCCGGGCGCAGGGCGTCAGCCAATCCGGACCGCAGGCGGTGCCGGGCTTCTGGGACCCGCGGCGGCGCCCGGACCGGCCGGACCTGTCGCGCATCACCGTGATCCGGTTTCTCACCGAAACCGACTATCCGCCGTTCAACTTCGCCGGGCCCGACGGCAATCCCGCCGGCTTCAACGTCGATCTGGCGCGGCTGTTGTGCGAGGAAATCAAGGTCACCTGCACCATCCAGATGCGCCGCTTCGAAACCCTGCTGGACGCCATTGCCAGCAACCGGGGCGACGCGATCATTGCTTCGCTGGCGGTAACCCCGCAACTGCGCGCGCGGGTCGATTTCACCGATCCCTACTATCGGGCGCCGGCGCGGTTCGTGTCGCGGCGCGACGCGGTGATGGCGGAAATTCGCCCCGAATATCTCGAGGGCAAGAAGATCGGCGCCATCGCCGGCTCGGCGCACGAGGCCTATCTCAAGGCGATGTTCACCGATGCCGAACTGCACACCTATCCGAACGACGAGGCGTTGCGGGCGGCGCTGCGGCGCGGCGAGGTCGACTTCATCTTCGGCGACGCCATCTCGCTGGCGTTCTGGATCAACGGCACCGACTCCGGGGATTGCTGCGCGTTCAGCGGCGGGCCGTTTGTCGAGAGCCGCTATTTTGGCGAAGGCATCGGCATTGCCGTGCGCAAAGGCAACGACCTCTTGCGCCAGGCGCTGAACTGGGCGCTGTTCCGGCTTTGGGAAAAAGGCCGCTACACCGATCTGTGGCTGCGGTATTTTTCGGTCAGCCCGTTCTGATATTCTGCAATACTAATAATGGCCCGGAGGGCCTTAGAGATGTCCACCGTCGAACTTGGAGCCAGCGTGAGCGATCTTCGTGAGCTCGCCGAACAATCGAACGCCTGGCCGTTCGAGCAGGCGAAGCAGATCGTCGCCCGGCTGAAGAAGAAGCCGAAGGACGAGGTGCTGTTCGAGACCGGCTACGGACCGTCGGGGTTGCCGCATATCGGCACCTTCGGCGAGGTCGCGCGTACCACCATGGTGCGCTACGCGTTTCGCGTCCTCACCGAGGACAAGATCAAGACCCGGCTGATCGCGTTTTCCGACGACATGGACGGCCTGCGCAAGGTGCCGGACAACGTCCCGAACAAGGAGTTGCTGGAGAAGCACCTCAATATGCCGCTGACGCGCGTGCCTGATCCGTTCGGCACGCATGACAGTTTCGGCGCGCACAACAACGCGCGGCTGCGCGCTTTCCTCGATACCTTCGGCTTCGACTACGAATTCGCCAGTTCGACGGATTATTACGCCTCGGGAAAATTCGACGCGACCTTGCTGCTGATGCTCGAGCGGTTCGATGCGGTGATGGCGATCATGTTGCCGAGCCTGCGCGAGGAACGGGCCGCGAGCTATTCGCCGTTCCTGCCGATTTCGCCGCGCACCGGCGAGGTGCTGCAGGTGCCGATCGTGGCCCACGACGTCAAGGCCGGGACGGTTTCCTACGACGATCCGGAAACAAAGGAGCGCGTCACGCTGCCGGTCACCGGCGGCCATTGCAAGCTGCAGTGGAAGCCGGACTGGGCGATGCGCTGGGTCGCGCTCGGCGTCGACTACGAAATGGCCGGCAAGGACCTGATCGATTCGGTCAAGCTATCCGGCAAGATCTGCGCCGCGCTCGGTGGCCTGCCGCCCGAGGGGTTTAATTACGAGCTGTTCCTCGACGACAAGGGCCAGAAGATCTCCAAGTCCAAGGGCAATGGCCTCACCATCGACGAATGGCTGCGCTACGCCTCGCCGGAATCGCTGTCGCTGTTCATGTACCGCGAACCGAAGGCGGCGAAGCGGCTGTATTTCGACGTGATCCCGCGCAACGTCGACGACTACCAGCAATTCCTCGACGGCTTTCCGCGCCAGGATCCAAGGCAGCAATTGGCCAATCCGGTCTGGCACATCCATGCCGGCCATCCGCCCGCCGCCGACATGCCGGTCACCTTCCAGCTGCTGCTGACCCTGGTGTCGTCCTCGAACGCCGAGAATGCCGAAACCCTGTGGGGTTTCATTGGGCGCTATCGGCCGGGCGTCACGCCGAAGACCCATCCCAGGCTGGACGCCATGGTCGGCTATGCCATCAACTACTACCGCGACTTCGTGGCGCCGACCAAGCAATTCCGCGAGCCGACCGACACCGAGCGCGCCGCCCTGCAGGACCTCCGCGATGCGCTGTCGCAACTCTCCGCGCAGTCCTCGGCCGAGGATATCCAGAACGTGGTCTATGAGATCGGCCGCCGCGAACCGTTCCTCGACGCGGTCAAGAAGGGCAAGGATGGCCGGCCGGGCGTTTCGCTCGACTGGTTCAACATGCTCTACCAGGTGCTGCTCGGCCAGGAAAAAGGCCCGCGTTTCGGGTCGTTCGTTGCGGTCTATGGCCTCGCGAATGCGGTGGCGATGATCGACGGTGCGCTGGCAAGGAGCGCGTAAGACGATACGACACAACGGGCCGTCCCGGCCTGCGCGTGCTTTGTTGCCGGCTGGTTCTTCAACTCGACTGCAGCACGTACCGGCGATTGTCCTTTTGAGCGGGGCGGGCATTCATCGGGTAGAGCCTGGCGAAGCTCGCGACGTCGCTGGCTGCGACCTGAACCGGATCGGTCAGCAGCAGCCATTCCACGATCTCGGCGCAGGGCGGCGTCGTCAGTGAGCCGGGATAGCGGTAGTAACCGCGTTTGGCGGGCAACAGGCTGTTCGGATCGATGTCGGCATCGGCTTTGACCGCCGGGCCTTCCTTCGCCGGCATGGTCGCCATGATCTTGCCGAAGGCGTCGTTGGGTGTGCCCTCCGCCAGCAGGACGCCGACCACGGCCAGCGCGCCGGTTTCGGCGCCATGGACGAAGTGCGCTTCCATCGGAAAATTCTTGCCGCCGATCAGATGTTCGCTGGGCCGGTGGAAATGCATCTGCAGCAATTTGTAGGCCATGCCGCCGAATTCCAGCGTGTTGCCCTCGGCGAAGTTGAGCTGGATGGTGTGGCCGTTGTTGACGATGGTGTCGGGGCCCTTGCCCCATTTGATGTTGAGCGGCGGCAGGCTTGATTTGATGGTCGTTCCGATGTCGATCGGCGATTGCTGGGAGCCGAGGCTGCAGGCCTTGCTGGCGTCGTCGAGTTCGCCCCATTTGGCCGGGCCGGCGCTTCCCTCATAGCTCCAGTGCGGGCCTTCGGCGGCGAATCCGGCGGGGGCGCAGAGAGGACAAAGCGCAAGGCCGGCAAGGGCCTTCAAGGCGTGACGGCGGTCCATGGCTGATTTCCGATTGCCAGTGAGGGAGGGAGTTCCTCGATACCAAATTCGTTTGACAAACGGTTGTACCGGATGAGCCGCCGCGGAAAGCGTGCCGGCCTACTGGCTCACCCACACAATCCTTGCGATCCATTCCACGTCCGCAGCATTGAGCGTGCGATCGGCGTGAACCGGATTGAGCGATTGCAACTCCAGCGTCTTGGCGGTGCGGCGCTTCAATTCCTTGACCATCACCTCGCCGTCCCGGGTCTTCACCACCACGCGATCGCCGCGGCGGATCGGCGTGGCCGGCGAGACGACGATCATGTCGCCGTCGCGGTAGGTCGGCTTCATCGAATCGCCGGAAATCTCCAGCGCATAGGCATGCTCGTCATTTACGGCGGGAAGACCGACCGCATCCCAGCCCTTGCCGACCGGGAATCCGCCATCGTCGAAATAGCCGCCGGCGCCGGCTTCGGCGAAGCCCAGCAGCGGCACCGACTGCACGGCCCGCGCGCTGTCATCGATGAACCGCACGAAGGTATCGATGCCGACATTGGTGGCCGTCAGTGCCTTGGAGACCGATTCGGTGGACGGCCATCGCTCGCGGCCATCGCCGGTGACGCGTTTGGACTTGTTGAAAGTGGTGGGATCGAGACCCGATTTCTTCGCAAGGCCAGAGGGCGACAGGCCGGCGCGTTGCGCCAGGCGATCCAGGGCGGTCCAGATCTGGTCGTGGGTGAGCATCCGTTTCGCGTGTCCCGCTGCCCCCGTCATGGGTTCAGTCAGCAAATGTGCGCTGCTGTACTAGGAATTATTACCTGATCGATCAGCTTTGCGCAATCCGGGATTGTGCGCCATGGCGGGCCTTGAAGTGCGCCGATGCCGCCGATACGGTCGTTTCCCAAGTAGAAATATCCGGGAAATCCCAAGGAGTTCAAAAAGAATTCCCAAAGGGGTTCAACAACAAGCAGGAAATCCGGACGGGTGCGCACGATCTATAAAATCTGTCCGGCCTCGGCCTGGCGCGAAGCCGAACGGCAGGGTGTCTATCGGGGCAGCGCCGACGATCTGCGCGATGGCTTCATTCACTTTTCCAGCGCCTCGCAGGTGGCGGGGACGGCGAAGAAATACTTCTTCGGACAGACCGGGCTGTTCCTGATCGCGGTCGATGCCGATGCGCTGGGTGACGCGCTGCGCTGGGAGGTCTCCCGCGGCGGCGAACTGTTTCCCCATCTGTACGGCGAACTCGACCTTGGCGCAGTCACGGCGGTCCTGAACATGCACGCGCGCTCCGATGGCCTTCACGACATCCCGGAGCTAAAGCCGTGATCCGCGCCTTCGATACCTTCTCATTGCCGCTGCTGCGCTGGTTCGATCCGGAGGACGCGCACCGCCTGGCGATCCAGGGTCTGCGCCTGCTGCCGCCCGTGCGGTTGCGGCCCGACGATCCCAAGCTCGCGCGTGCGCGCTTTCGGACTGAATTTTCCCAACCCGATCGGCATGGCCGCCGGCTTCGACAAAAATGCCGAGGTGCCGGACGCGGTGCTGCGGCTCGGTTTCGGTTTCGTCGAAATCGGAACGGTGACGCCAAGGCCGCAGGCCGGTAATCCGCGGCCGCGCTTGTTCCGGCTGGAACGCGACCAGGCCATCATCAACCGGCTGGGCTTCAACAATGACGGCGCCGACGCGGTGCTGCGGCGGCTTGCCGCGCGCGCCCGCCTGGGCGGCATCGTCGGCGTCAATGTCGGCGCCAACAAGGATTCCGCCGACCGGGTCGGCGACTATGTGCGGCTGATCGAAACTTTCGCGCCGGTGGCAAGCTACTTCACGGTCAATGTATCTTCCCCCAACACGCCAGGCCTGCGCAATCTGCAGCAGGCGTCGGCGCTCGATGACCTGTTGGCCAAGGTGATCGACGCCCGCGAGCGGGTCCGGCAAAATGCCGGCGACACGCCGGTGCTGCTCAAGATCGCGCCTGATCTCAGTCTGACCGATCTCGACGACGTGGTGCATATCGCGCGTTCGCGGCGGGTCGACGGCATGATCGTCGCCAACACCACGCTGGCGCGGTTTGCCACCTTGCGCGAGACAGCGCGGGCGAAAGAGCAGGGTGGGCTGTCCGGCCGGCCGCTGTTTCGGTTGTCGACGCGGATGGTGGCGGAGACCTATGTGCGTGCCGAGGGCGCGTTTCCGTTGATCGGCGCCGGCGGCGTCGATTCCGGCGGCGCGGCACTGACCAAAATTCGCGCCGGCGCCAGCCTGATCCAGCTTTATTCGTCCTTGATCTACAAGGGGCTCGGCCTGGTCGACAGCATCAAGACCGACCTCGCTTCGACGCTGCTGCGTAC
The DNA here is from genome assembly GCA_963710235.1 of uncultured Alphaproteobacteria bacterium. GTDB lineage: Bacteria > Pseudomonadota > Alphaproteobacteria > Rhizobiales > Xanthobacteraceae > Bradyrhizobium. The sequence continues at coordinate 613,280 of CAVPZI010000002.1, read as the reverse complement.
CGGCCGCGATTCGCTCGCCGAAATCGTCGGTGCCGATGCCGCGACCATCACGGCGGAAGACTGGCCGGTATAGAGCCACTTTTCGGGATCATGCTTTGAACGACGCTTTCAGCAGCGCCGGGTAGCGCGCTGCCTGCAAGCCGCCGCGCGCGGCATAGTGGAACAGCAGCGCCCACCACAGTCCGGCATTGCCGAACGACCGTAGCGCCAGCCACGCGCCGAGAAACACCAGCAGCGACATCATCATCAGATTGCGCATGTCGCGGGCCCAGGTGGCGCCGATGTAAATCCCGTCATAGGCGAAGGCAAACACCGCGAGCAGCGGCGCCGCCACGACAAACCACAAATAGTCGCGCGCGCCGCGCCGCACGGCTTCGTTCGCGGTCATGATATCGATCAGATCAGGACCGAACAGCGCATAGATCGCGGTCACCGCCAGCGCAAAGCCGAAGCCCCACAGCACGACGAGCCGGGTGGCCGCCAGGAAGCCGTTGCGGTCGCGCCCGCCATAGGCGCGGCCGCAGAGCTGTTCGGCGGCATTGGCGAGGCCGTCGAGGAAGAAGGCGCTGACCAGCAGGAAGTTATTGAGCACGGCGTTGGCGGCCAGAGTCACGTCGCCGGAGCGCGCACCCTGGGCGGTGAAGAACAGGAAAGCGAGGATCAGCGCGGCGGTACGGATCATGATGTCCCGGTTGACCGCCAGCATGCGCATCAGCCTGGTGCGATCGAGCAGCGCCTTGCGCGGCACCCCGAGCGTTCCGTTCGCCAGATGTCGCGCGATGAGGATGCCCAGGAGGAGTCCTGCCGCCTCGGCAATGAGGGCGGCAAGCGCTGCGCCGGCGATCCCGGCATCCAACATCAGCACCAGCACCACCGTCGCGGCCATATTGATCAGGTTGATCGCGACTTGCACACCGAGGGCAAGCTTTGCGCGCGCCTGGCCGATCAGCCAGCCGAGCACGACATAATTGCCCAGCACCAGTGGCGCCGACCAGATCCGGATAGCGAAATAGATCCTGGCGGCGCGCGTGACGCCTTCGCTGCCCCCCATGGCGCCGAACAGCGCTGCGGCAAGCGGGATTTGCAGGGCGATCATGCATCCGCCAACCAGGGCGGCAGCGACCAAGCCGCGCACCAGCAAGGCCGGCAGTTCCTCAGGCTCGCCGGCGCCGAGTGCCTGCGCCGTGAACGCCACCGTGCTGAGGCGCAGGAAGCCGAACAGCCAGAACAGGCAATCGAAGATATAGGAGGCCATCGCGACGCCGCCGAGCTGCGGCGCGTCGCCGAGCCGTCCGATCGCAATGGTTGCAACCACGCCGATCAGCGGCGTCGTCAGGTTCGCCGCCATCGCCGGTCCGGCAATGGCGAACACCTGCGCGGAGGTGACCCTCGGTGGAGAACTCAGCAAGCGGGGCTTTCGCAGCGATCGGCAGCCGGCCCGGTTATCGTCCGCGCGGTGTGCTGAAGATCCGCGACAGCACCCAGACCGGGATCACGATGACGGCGCCGAGCAGGAAATAGCGCCACAGCCCGTTGATGGCGTCAAAGCCGAGATCCCAGATCCGTCGCACCAACAGCCGGATGCTGTTGACGATGTTCCAGGGGTCGAAGCCGATCGCGGCGAGCACCACCCCGACCAGGATCGACAGCAGGATCAGCCGAAACGCCACCGCGAGCGGCGAGCCGCCGAGAAAGCGCGACAGGCCGTCATGGGTCGCCGGCAATTCCCTGGTATCGTTTGGCATCGTCTTCTCCTGCGCGCGAATCCGCCCGCGCATTATACGCAATCCCCCCGCAGATGGGGAACCGGCCTTGAGGCGTCAATGGCTACCTAACCGTCGCAGCCAGCGGAATTGTGGCCTCGGATTTGAGCATCTGCTCCAGCGTTTCCAGCCGGTCGGCCTCGCGCGGCGGCTTGTCCCAGCGCAGCCGGTTGATGCGCGGAAATCGCATGGCGACACCGGATTTGTGTCGCGACGAGCGCTGTAACCCCTCAAATGCGACTTCCAGCACCAGTCCCTGGTCGGGTTCGTGGACCACATGGCGGACCGGACCGAACTTTTCGGTGGTGTTGCGACGGACGAAGCGGTCGATCTGCAGCAGTTCTTCGTCGGTAAAGCCGAAATAGGCCTTGCCGACCGGCACCAGCTGGTCGCCGTCCTCGCCCGGGGTCCAGACCCCGAACGTGTAGTCGGAATAGTAGGACGAACGCTTGCCGTGGCCGCGCTGCGCATACATCAGCACGGCGTCGATGATGTGCGGATCGCGCTTCCACTTCCACCACGGGCCTTTCGGGCGGCCCGGCAAATAAGGCGCGGCGCGGCGCTTCAGCATCACGCCTTCGACCGCCTCGGCGTCTTCGCCGGCGCCGGCGCTCGCCGGGTCCGCGCGCGCGGCCGTCAGTGCTTCCCAGCTGTCGAACGGGATTATCGGCGACAGGTCGACCCGGGGATCGTCGAGTTTGGCGATGAAGGTCTGCAGCCGCGTCCGCCGCTGCTCGAACGGCAGGGTGCGCAGATCGGCTTCCGCATCGTCCAAAGGTCGTAGGCCCGCAGGTGGATCGGATACTCCTTCAGCAGCTTCGGCGTCACGCTCTTGCGGTTCAATCTTTGCTGCAGCACGTTGAACGACTGCACCCGGCCATCTCGGACCACCAGCAATTCGCCGTCGATGGCGCCAGGCAGATGCAAGGACGGCAGGAGATCCGGAAAACTCCCGGTGATGTCCTCGCCCGTCCGGGAGTAAAGCCGTGCGACGATGTTGTTGGTGGCGTCGCGTCCGCTCACTGCCTGGATGCGAATGCCGTCCCATTTCCATTCCGCGATGAAATCGGCAGCGTTGAGGCTGGCGAAGTCGCCGTTCTCGATGGCGTGTGCCAGCATCACCGGCCGGAACGGCGCCGGATCGAGATTGACCGGCTTGTCGGTGCGGCCCTCCAGCCAGTCGAACAGTTCGCGATACGGCGGTTTCAGTCCCGGCCAGATCAGCTCGATGTCATGCGGATCCTTGTCGCCCAGCGCCGCCGCCGCGGTCTTGGCCAGCCGCGCCGATACCCCGATTCGCAGCGCGCCGGTGACGAGTTTCAACAGCGCCCAGCGTCCGGTCTCGTCGAGTTCGTCGAGCCAGCGGGCGAGTTGCGCCGGCAATTCGATCTTGCCGAGCGTTTCAAGCGTCCTGACCACCTCGGTCAGGGTCGGCGGCGGCGGATTGTTGTGGCCACCAGTTGTCTCCCGCTTCGGCCACATCAGCGCCACCGTCTCCGAAAGGTCGCCGACGTAATCGTAGGAGAGCGCGAACAGCACCGGGTCGGTCCGATCAGCGATGAGGTCGCGGATCAGGCCGGCCTTGGCGTATTTGAACGACAGCGCACCGGTCAGCGCCGCCAGCGCGTAGCCGCGATCGGGGTCTTCGATTTCGCGGAAATAGCCCGTGATCAGCCGCAACTTGTTGTTGCGGCCGGGCTCGTAGGCGAGGCGATCGAGCAGGTGCGCAAAACGGTTCATGCCTCGGTGGCCTCGTCGGGCAACGCCTCGCTCTCGTCCTCGTCGCCATAGCCGACCAGCGCCAGCGGCCGCGCGACAAGGCCTTTTGTCGTGCACCAGTGCACCAGCGCATCCTCCTGGCCGTGGGTGACCCAGATCTCGCCGGCGCCGGTCGCGCCGATGGTGGCAATCAGCCCGTCCCAGTCGGCATGGTCCGATATCACCAGCGGCAGTTCGACCCCACCCTGGCGCGCCCGGGCGCGTACCCGCATCCAGCCGGAGGCAAAGGCCGTGACCGGATCGGGAAAGCGCCGCGTCCAGATGTCGGAGGTGGCGGAAGGCGGCGCCAGCGTAATGGTGCCGGCAAGCTCTGCTTTCTTCGTGCCCTTGACCGGGCGCAAGTCGCCGAGCTCGACGCCGCGGCTCTGGTAATAGCGAGTGATCTTTTCCATGGCGCCGTGCAGGTAGATCGGCGCGTCATAGCCGGCCAGCCGCAGCAATGCGATGACGCGCTGCGCCTTGCCGAGCGAGTAGGCGCCGACCAGATGGGCGCGATCGGGAAACAACGCCACCGAAGCCAGAAGTTTGTTGACCTCGGCCGCGGCATCGCCGTGCCGGAACACCGGCAGCCCGAACGTGGCCTCGGTGATGAAGACATCGCACGGCACCACCTCGAATGGCGTGCAGGTCGGATCCGGCGCATCCTTGTAGTCGCCGGACGCCACGATACAGGTGCCCGAACAGGAGACGGCAATCTGCGCCGATCCCAGCACATGGCCCGCCGGATGAAATTTCAGGGTGACGTCGCCAAGCCGGATCTGTTCGCCATAGGCCACCACCTGGGTGCTGCGGGCAAAATTGTCGCCGTAGCGCAGCCGCATCATGTCGAGGGTTTCCTGGGTGGCCAGCACCGCGCCATGACCCGGCCGGGCATGATCGGAATGGCCGTGGGTGATCACAGCCCGTTCCACCGGCCTGACGGGGTCGATGTGAAAGCCGCCGGGCTTGCAGCACAGGCCGGCGGGGACGGGGGTCAGGATGTCTTGTGGGCGCATCCACGATATATAGGCTGGCGTGACGCAGGTTCGAGTCCGACGGGCCTGGCGAACATTTCGGGAGCAACCGGTTCCAGCGATGCCGACACGCGTGTTCATGTCATCGGGCGATATGATCGCCGACCGGCGCTTCGATTTTGCCCGCGACCTGCAATTGCGCGGCGACCTCGTGGGCGCTGCCGATCTCTTCATGCAGGCGACTGAGCTCGCGCCGGACTTCGCCTCGGCCTGGTTCAGGCTCGGGGAGGTTCGCCAACAGCTTGGCGACCGCGAAGCCGCCATTGCGGCGTTTCGCCGGGCGCAGGCGGCCGATCCCGGCGACCGCAACGGTGCCGGCCTGCGGTTGATGCGGCTTGGCGCCGCCGAACTCTCGGGCATGCCGCCGACCTATGTCAGTGCGCTGTTCAACCAGTATGCACCGAAGTTCGAGGCCGCATTGGTGGATCAGCTCGACTATCGCGGGCCTGCCCTGTTGTTCAAGGCGGTGCTGGCCACGCGCGTTGCGGCGCGCAAGCCGGCGTTTTTCAGGCGCGCCATCGATCTTGGTTGCGGCACCGGGCTCGTGGCCCGCGCCTTCGCGGCGCAGACCGATCAGATCATCGGCATCGACCTGTCTCCGCGAATGATCCAGCTCGCCAGCGAAACCGGGCTTTATGCGAAGCTCGAAGTCGCGGAGATCGTGCAGGGTCTGAGCGCCAAACCCGATGCCAGCGCCGATCTCATTCTTGCCGCCGACGTGATGGTTTACGTGCATGACCTCACACCAACGCTGCGCCAGGCCGCGCGGGTGCTGGCGCGGGGTGGACTGATGGCTTTCACAGTCGAATCCCATGCGGGAGAAGGCGTGATCCTCGGTGAGGGGTTGCGCTATGCCCACGGCGCCGCGTGCGTGCGGTCCGCGATTGCCGCGGCGGGCCTGACGCTCGCCCAGCTCGACGTCGCCTCGGCACGCACCGAAAGCGACGAACCGGTGCCCGGTCTGGTGGCGGTGGCGACCAAGGCCACATGACGCTCCGTATTGCGTCGCAACGTCGCAAGTTCGCTGTTGCCGAGTACGCGAGAATGTAGATCAATGTCCTCTCCAGGGAGGAACGAGAAAATGAACAGGCTTTTGACACGCCGTTTTGGCGCAGCCGTCGCCGTTGCGTTGATGGCAACGGTGACCGGCGTCTTCGCGCAAGACAAAAAATATGATCCGGGCGCTACCGATACTGAAATAAAACTCGGACAGACCGTGCCTCACAGCGGTCCCGGTTCGCTCTACGGCGTCCTGGGTCGGGTCGGCGAAGCCTATTTCCAGATGCTGAACGAGAAGGGCGGCATCAATGGCCGCAAGATCAAGTTCTTCACCATGGACGACGCCTACAGCGCGCCCAAGGCCGTCGAAGCAACGCGGCGGCTGGTCGAGCAGGAGGAAGTGCTCGCCCTGTTCGGGTCGCTCGGCACCGCACCGCAGACCGCCGTGCACAAATACCTGAATTCGAAGGGCGTGCCGCAGCTGCTGTTGAACACCGGCGCTTCGAAATGGAACGATCCGAAGAACAACAAATGGACCATGGCCGGTCTGCCGCTGTATCCAACCGAGGCGCGCATTCTCGCCAAATATGTCCTGAGCGTCAAACCCAATGCCAAGATCGCCATTCTGTACCAGAACGACGACTTCGGCCGCGACTTCCTCGGCCCCTTCAAGCAGACGCTGGCCGATGCCGGGGGCAATGCCAAGGTGATCGCGGAGGCGACCTACGATCTCACCGATCCGACCGTCGATTCCCAGCTCATCAACCTGTCGAAATCCGGCGCGGACGTTTTCTACAACATCTCGACCGGCAAGGCGTCGTCGCAGTCGATCCGCAAGGTGGCCGAGCTCGGCTGGAAACCGCTGCAGCTGCTGTCGGCCGGATCCACCGGCCGTTCGATCCTCAATGCGGCCGGATTCGAGAACGCCACCGGGATCGTCGCCATCCGCTACAACAAGGAAGTCGGCGTGCCGCGGTGGCAGAACGATCCCGACGTGATGGCCTTCGAGGAATTACGCAAGAAATATCTGCCCAACATCGATCCCGACAACACCATCGCGTTCGCGGGCTATGGCCAGGTGGTGACCATGGCCGAGATCCTGCGGCGCTGTGGCGACGATCTTACCCGCGCCAACGTCTTGAAGCAGGCGTCAACGCTCAACGGCTTCCATTCGCCGTTCATGCTGGACGGCGTCACCTACAGCTATACCCCTGACGACTACACGCCGATGAAGACGCTCTACATCTCGCAGTTCGACGGCAAGGACTGGCAGATTTCCGACAAGCCGGTCACGGAATGATCGGCGGCGAAGGCCGCGGCGGCCCGATTTGAACCGCCGCGGCCCTCGACGAAGCGGCAGTGACGGCTTAGCTCTTGCAACGTGCCGCCCCGCAGCCAAACTGTTTCCGACGAAAATCCGTCCGCCTTGTTGCCGGAGCGCTTCCGCCAATGGTTTGCGGCGCGCGGCTGGTCGCCCCGCGGGCATCAACTGGCGCTGCTGGGAAAAGCCCGTGACGACCGCTCGGCGCTGCTGATCGCGCCGACCGGCGCCGGCAAGACCCTGGCGGGATTTCTGCCCACCCTGGTGGAATTGAGCGCAGGGTCCGCTTCAAAACCTGCCGCCGCCTCCGTCGTCTCCACCGGCCGCGGCGTGCAGCGCAGCCAGGGTCTCCATACCCTCTATATTTCGCCGCTGAAGGCGCTGGCGGTGGATATCGCCCGCAATCTGGAGCGGCCGGTGGCCGAGATGGGGCTGCCGGTCAAGATCGAGACCCGCACCGGCGATACGCCGGTGTCGCGGCGGCAGCGGCAGCGGCGTTATCCGCCGGACATCCTGCTCACCACCCCCGAGCAATTGGCGCTGCTGCTGTCGTCGGACGACGCACCGTTTCTGTTCGGCTCGCTGCGGCGCATCGTGCTCGACGAACTGCACGCGCTGGTGACCTCCAAGCGCGGCGACCTGTTGTCGTTGGGGCTGGCGCGGCTGTGGCAACTGGCGCCGCAGTTGCGATCGATCGGCCTGTCGGCGACGGTAGCGGAACCGGAATCGCTGGCGCGGTTTCTGGTGCCGCAACAGGGCGGCGTCGCCCGTGCCGCCGACGTGGTCATGGCCGGCGGCGCCGCGGCGCCGATCGTCGAAATGCTCGATACCAGGGAGCGGCTGCCATGGGCCGGCCATTCCGCGCGCCATGCGCTCGGCGAGGTCTACGACCTGATCAAGCGCAACAAGACCACGCTGGTGTTCGTCAACACCCGCAGCCAGGCCGAGATGCTGTTCCAGGATCTGTGGCGCATGAACGACGACGGCCTCGCCATCGCCCTGCATCACGGGTCGCTCGACGTCGCGCAGCGCCGCAAGGTCGAGGACGCCATGGCGGCGGGCAGACTGCGCGGCGTGGTCTGCACGTCGTCGCTCGACCTCGGGGTCGACTGGGGCGACGTCGATCTCGTCATCAATATCGGCGCACCGAAAGGCGCATCGCGGCTGATGCAGCGGATCGGCCGCGCCAATCACCGCATCGACGAAGCCTCGCGCGCGGTGCTGGTGCCGGCCAACCGGTTCGAGGTGCTGGAATGCCGCGTCGCCATCGACGCCGTCGCCGAAAATGCCCAGGACACCCCGCCGCTGCGCACCGGGGCGCTCGACGTGCTGGCGCAGCATGTGCTGGGCCGCGCCTGCGGCGAGCCGTTTCTCGCCGACGAACTCTACGACGAAGTCCGGACGGCGGCGCCCTATTCCGGCTTGCCGCGCGCCGATTTCGACGACGTGATCGATTTCGTCGCCACCGGCGGCTACGCGCTGAAAAGCTATGAGCGCTTCGCCCGCATCAAGCAGGACAGGAATGGCCGCTGGCGCGTCACCAATCCGCGGGTCCGGCAGAGCTACCGGCTCAATATCGGCACCATCGTCGAGGAATCGATGCTCAAGGTTCGCCTGGTACGCTCGCGTGGCGGCGGCTCCGGCTCGACCGGCATGCTCGGCCGCGGCGGGCGGATGCTCGGCGAGATCGAAGAGTATTTCATCGAGGGGCTGGTGGTCGGCGACACCTTTGTGTTCGGCGGCGAAGTGGTGCGCTACGAGGCGCTGGTCGAGGACCAGGTCTATGTGTCGCGCGCCAATGACGCCGATGCCAAGGTGCCGTCCTATATGGGCGGCAAGTTTCCACTCTCGACCTATCTCGCCGAACGGGTGCGCAAGCTGCTCGACGACAAGCGCGCCTGGAACGCGTTGCCCGACCAGGTGAGCGAATGGCTGTCGCTGCAGGCGCATCTGTCGCGGGTGCCGGGCGTGCGCGAACTGGTGGTGGAAACGTTTCCACGCGGCAACAAGCATTACCTGGTCTGCTATCCGTTCGAGGGCCGGCTGGCGCACCAGACGCTGGGCATGTTGCTGACGCGGCGGATGGAGCGTGCCCGGGTGCGGCCGCTCGGCTTTATCGCCAACGAATATGCCCTGGCGGTATGGGGACTGGGCGACATGTCGTCGATGATCCGGCAGGGCCGCCTCGACCTCGATGCACTGTTCGACTCCGACATGCTCGGCGACGATCTCGAAGCCTGGCTCGCCGAATTGGCACTGATGAAACGGACTTTCCGGAACTGCGCGATCATATCCGGCCTGATCGCGCGGCGTTTTACCGGCGAGGAGAAGAGCCGCCGCCAGGTGCTGTTTTCCACAGACCTGGTCTATGACGTGCTGCGCAAGCACCAGCCCGATCATGTCCTGCTGCGTGCCGCGCGCGCCGATGCCGCCGCCGGACTGCTCGATATTCGCAGGCTCAGTGATATGCTGGCGCGAATCAAGGGCCGTATCGTTCACAAGGAACTCGACCGGGTCTCGCCGCTGGCGGTGCCGGTGATGCTGGAAATCGGCCGCGAAGCAGTGTACGGCGAAGCCTCCGACGAGTTGCTGGCGGAAGCCGCCGAGGAACTGGTCAAAGAGGCGATGTCTTGAGGCGATGCGATGCAGGCTGAATTGCATGCAACCAGGATGAATTCGGTCACGGTCGCCGGCGTGTCGCTGCTTGCCGATCTTTCGGGCGCGTTGTTCTGGGATGCCGAGCGCCTGCTGGTGGTTTCGGACCTGCACCTCGAAAAAGGCTCCAGCTTCGCCACCCGCGGCGTGCTGCTGCCGCCTTACGATACGGTGGCGACGCTGGGCCGCCTCGGCGCGGTAATCGCGCGCCACGACCCGCGCACCGTGATCGCGCTGGGTGACAGCTTTCACGACCGCGATGCCCATGGCCGGCTGTCCGCGCCCGACCGCGACGCCATCGCGGCGCTTCAGGTGCGGCGCGACTGGATCTGGATTGCGGGCAACCACGATCCGGCCTTGCCCGATGACCTCGGTGGCGTCGTGGCCAGCGAAGTCGCGATCGGACCTATCGTGTTTCGCCATGAACCGACCGGTGCGGCCGGCGAAATCGCCGGGCACCTGCACCCGAAGGCGCGTGTTGCCACCCGCGGCCGTTCGATGGAGCGGCGCTGCTTTGCCGCCGACGGTGAACGCGTGGTGATGCCGGCGTTCGGTGCCTATGCCGGCGGGCTCAGCATCCGCGATGTCGCGTTTGCGAAGATATTCCGGACGCCGGATTTCATCGCCCATCTGCTGGGCGACAACAAGCTGCACGCCATCTCGGCGTCACGCTGCATCTGACGGCATTGACGCGAATTCAAGCCGCCTTGGCCTGCACCGAGCTGCAGAAGTCCGCAAGCCGGTCGGCGAGGCGCAGCGTTGCCGGGCTCGCGTCGGGCGAGGCCATCAGCGCCACTTCGGTCTTGTCGATCGGCGCAAAGCCGTCCTTGGCGGTCAGCACGCGATGGTCGGCCTGAATGGCCATTTCGGAAAGTATGCTCAGGCCCAATCCCGCCGCCACCGCGGCCTGGATGCCGGCGAGGCCGGAACTGGTATAGGCCATGTGCCAGGACCGGCCGGCGCTTTCGAGCGCGTGGATCGCACGCGCCCGGTACAGGCAGCCGGCGGGAAAGCCGATCAGGGGCACCGATCCCTCGGTGGAATGCACCGGATAGGCCTTGCTGGTGACCCAGTGCACCCGTTCCGGCCAAACCGCGATGGCGCCCTTTTCGCCGGCGGCGCGCTTGAGCAGCGCCAGATCGAGCTCGCCGCGTTCGAGGTCGCGTCGCAGATAAGTGCTCTGGTCGGCCCGCACATCGAGCCGCAGGCCGGGCCGCGCGCGCGAAAACGTCGCCAGCAATTTGGTCAGGCGGTAGGCGGCGAAATCTTCCGGGATGCCGAGCCTGACCGCGCCTTCATTGCCTGGTCGCGCCAGTACGTCGCGGGCTTCTTCCGCCAGCGCCAGCAGGCGCCGCGCATAGGACAGCAGCCGCTCGCCGGCCTCGGTCGGCGTCACGTCCTTGCCGCTGCGGTTCAGCAGCGGCTGGCCGACATCGTCCTCCAGCCGCTTGATCTGCTGGCTGACCGTCGACTGGGTGCGGTGGACGCGCTCGCCGGCGCGGGTGAAACCGCCGGCATCCACCACCGAAACGAAGCTGCGCAGTAATTCCAGATCGAGCATGACCGCTCCATTTAGAAATCCACTGATAATCAGTTTATCATTTAATTTCCAAATATCAAGGTGCGGGCCTACATCTGGCACAAAGGAGAGACCTCATGTCGCTCGCGCCCACGATCGCGGTTCCGCAATCCCGCTTCAATCTGATGCCGCTGTATATCGGCCTGTTCTGCCTGCTGTGGAGCTTTGCCTTTGTCGCCGGCAAGATCGGTGTCACCGATTGCCCGCCGTTGATCCTGCTGACGGCCCGGTTTTCGCTGGCGGAGTCCTGATCCTCGGCATCTCGGCGCTGCGCGGCGAGGCGCGCTCGCTGTCGTGGCGCGATGCCGGGGTGTTCGCCATCATCGGCATCGCCAACAACGCGCTTTATCTCGGCCTCGGCTATACCGGATTGCAGACCGTGTCCGCCGGGCTCGGCGGCCTGATCGTCAGCGCCAATCCGGTGTTCACCGCGATGCTGGCGGCGCTGTTTCTCGGCGAGGCGCTGAGCTGGCGCAAGGTCGCCGGCTTGCTGCTCGGCATTGCCGGGGTCGGCTTCATCGTCTGGCATCGCATGTCGGTCGGCACCGACAGCCTGCATGGCATCCTGTTCACGCTGATGTCGCTGGCGTCGATCGTGTTCGGCACCATGCTGTTCAAATTGCTGGCGCCGAACGGCAGCCTCTGGGTCGGCAACGGCGTGCAGAATCTCGCCGCGGGGATCGTGCTGCTGCCGTTCGCGTTCAGCCTGTCCGACGTCGGCGATATCGTCCCGAGCACGCGGCTGGTGGGCGCCTTCACGTTCCTCGTGCTCGGCGGCTCGATTCTGGCCTATCTGTTGTGGTTCCATCTCCTGAAAGTGTGTGGCGCGACGGCCGCCAGCGCCTACCATTTCCTGATGCCGCCGCTCGGCATGCTGTTCGCTTTCCTCGTGCTCGGCGAGCACGTCGAAATCAGGGATTTGATCGGGATCGCGCCGGTGGCATTAGGCATTTACCTGGTCACGCGTCCCGCAACAGCAGTGCGTCCCATATTTGACGGGAGCCAGTCATAAATCTTTCCATCACCCTGATCGGCGGACCCACCGCCCTGATTGAAGTCGACGGTTTTCGGCTTCTGACCGATCCGACCTTCGATGCACCGGGTGCCTACCAGTTGCCGCATGTGAAACTGGAGAAACTGGCCTCCCCCGCGATCGGGGCCGACGCGGTGGGGTCGGTGGATGCGGTGCTGCTCAGCCATGACCAGCACGCCGACAATCTCGACAATTCCGGCCGCGATTTCCTTAAATCCGCCAAGCGCGTGCTGACCACCCGGGCCGGCGCCAAAAGGCTCGGCGGTCACGCCGAAGGTTTTGCGCCATGGGACAGCGCTGAACTGTCCGGCGCCGACGGCCGCTCGCTCACCGTCACTGCGACGCCGGCCCGCCATGGTCCGGCCGGCATCGAGCCATTGTCCGGCGACGTCATCGGCTTCGTGCTGACGTCCAGGAAGAAAGGCAGCCGTCCGATCTACATCACCGGCGACACCGTCTGGTATGACGGCGTGGCCGAGGTCGCGCGCCGCTTCAAGGCCGGCGTGGTGCTGCCGTTCGCCGGCGCGGCGCAGACCCGGGGACCGTTTCACCTCACCATGGACACCAACGACACCATCGAGACCGCGCGCGCTTTTCCCGACGCCGTCATCGTGCCGCTGCATACCGACGGCTGGGCGCACTTTCGCCAGAGCGGCGGCGACACCAGAGCGTCCTTCGACACGCTCGGCTTTGGCCCACGGCTGAAAATGCTGGTCCCCGGCGTCGCAACGACGATCGAACCGCCCGGCGGTTGATCGCAGCCGTCGGGCATTAACCAGGCCGCCGGGTTGTCGACGGGCGCTGCTTCGGGCAACGTTGCCGCGGAACCGAAATCCGCGTGAATCGTTGGTGCGGTGGCCAGGGGCAAGCATGGATCAGCACAGCACGACGAAGCACAACCATCACACGCGGTCGGATGAGCCGGTGCACGCGGCGAAAAGCCAGCGTCGCGAGTCGTTCAGCGCGCGGGACTTCCTCAAGTCGCTCGGCCCCGGCCTCATCACCGGTGCCTCCGATGACGATCCCTCGGGGATCGGCACCTACAGCCAGGCCGGGGCGCAACTCGGCTACGGTATCGGCTGGACCATGCTGCTGACGTTTCCGCTGATGGCCGCGATCCAGGAAATCTCCGCCCGCGTCGGCCGCGTCACCGGTCACGGCATCGCCGGCAATATCTGCCGGCATTATTCGGCGCTGCTGCTCAATGTCGTGGTGGCGCTGCTGTTCATCGCCAACACCATCAATATCGCCGCCGATCTCGGCGCCATGGCGGACGCCACCAAGCTGTTGATCGGCGGTCCCGGCATCGCCTATGTGCTGCTGTTCGGGGTGACATCGGTGGTGGCGCAGATCTTCCTGAACTACAAGCGCTACGTCGCGGTGTTGAAATGGCTGACGCTGAGCCTGTTCGCCTATGTCGGCGCGCTGGCGGTCGCCCATATCGCCTGGGGCGAAGCACTTGGCGGCGTCCTGGTCCCGCGGATTACCTGGAGCGCGGACTATTTCACCACCATCGTCGCCATCTTCGGCACCACGATCTCGCCCTATCTGTTCTTCTGGCAGGCGTCGCAGGAAGCCGAGGACCAGCGGGTCGACGTCACCAAGCGGCCGCTGATCGACAAACACTACGGCGCGCGCAGGGAATTCAATCGCATCCGTGCCGACACCATCGTCGGCATGGCGTTTTCCAACCTGATCGCGCTGTCGATCATCTTCACGGCGGCGGCGACGCTGCACGCCAGCGGCAAGACCGATATCCAGACCTCGGCACAGGCCGCCGAAGCGCTGCGCCCGATCGCCGGCGCCTTCGCCGAAATCGTCTTTGCGCTCGGCATCGTCGGCACCGGCCTGCTGGCCATACCGGTGCTTGCCGGCGCCACCGCCTACGCGGTCGGCGAGGGCCGCCGGTGGCCGGTGGGGCTGGCGCGCAAGCCGAAAGAGGCGGCGGCGTTCTACGCGGTGCTGGCGCTGTCGGCGGGCATCGGCATCGCGCTCAATTTCACCAGGATCAATCCGATTTCGGCGCTGTACTGGAGCGCGGTGATCAACGGCGTGCTCGCCATTCCGGTGATGGTGCTATTGATGATCATGGCGCGCCGCAAGGCCGTGATGGACCGCTTCGTCGTTACCGGGCCGTTGTCCTGGCTGGGCTGGCTCTCGACCGCGGCGATGGCGCTCAGCGTGATCGGGATGGTGATCGGGTTTTTTCTGTAAGAGCCCTCAATCCTTGCGAAACACCACCGACGCCATCCAGCCGGTCATCAGCGCCATGAATGCCGTCACCAGCCCGTAGGCGAAGCCGCTCTGGCGCGCGGTGGTGGCGACGAATTGCTCGAAGCCGACCTTGACGATTTCAAAGGTCGTATCGGTCTTGGTCACCAGCGCGCCGGCCGCGAACAGCTTGATGTTGACATCGTAGGTGCCGATCGGCACCTCGGCCGGCAGCGGGATGCCGGTGCGGAACAGCGTCGCGGTCAGGAAGGTCACCGCCGCGGTGTTCTCGCGATAGAGGCCGTGCTCGGAGCGCAGCCGCACGAAGGCGCTGCGGAACGCGTCGTCCGGCACCACGTCGGCATAGTCGGGGCCGACGCGCTGGGTCAAGAGCACGTTGTTGAGGCCGAGCTGCTGGCGGCGCTGCACTTCCGGCGGCGCAACGGCCTCGATCGGACGGTTGGCGAAGATGGCGAGATAGGCCGGTACCTGGAGAAATTGCCGGTAGTCGGTATTGATCCAGATGCCGAATTTGCGCTCCTTGCGGCGCGTCACCATGTCGGCGCGCGGACCCGAGATGGTGACGACCAGATCGTAGCTGTTGCGGCCCGCCGGCGTCTTGTCGTCCTTTTCGACCGAGCCGAACAGCACCAGTTCCTCGCCGGAATAGTTCGGGGTCACGGTGACGCGATGGTTCGATACCGAGACGATCAGCTGCTCGGCCCGCGCGTCGGTGATCGCCTGGGATCCACCCAGCGCCAGCGCAACGGCGAAGGCGAGACGCGCCGGCCCCGTCATCCGGCGTCTCCGGTCTCGCGGATGGTAAAAAGGTCGATCGGCTGGATCACCAGTTCGCGCGCGAACCGAAGCCCGACCAGGAGAATCAAGAGCCCGAGCATCAGGCGCAGATGTTCGCCGCGGATCTGCTGCCCGAGGCGGGCACCGAATTGCGCGCCGGTGACGCCGCCGACCATCAGGATCAGCGCCAGCACGGCATCGACCAGGTGGTTGGTGACGGCGTGCAGCAGGGTGGCGAACACCATGGTGACCAGGGTCAGCACCATCGAGGTGCCGATCACCGTCGAGGTCGGCACCCGCAGCACGTAGATCATGATCGGGATCAGGATGAAGCCGCCACCGATGCCCATCACCGCGCCGATGAAGCCGATGATCACGCCCACCACGACCACCGGGATCACCGACAGATAGATCTTGGAACGCTTGAAGCGCATCTTCAGCGGCAGTCCGTGAATCCAGCCATGGCTGCCGGAGCGGCGCAGCGTGACGTTCTGGCCGCGGCGGGCGCGCAGAATGGCGCGCAGGCCCTCGGAAAACATCAGCCCGCCCACGGTGGTGAGCAGGATCACGTAGGACAGCGCGATCATCAGGTCGAGTTGGCCGAGCGAGCGCAGCAGCGTGAAGGTCCACACGCCGAGCGTGGTGCCGACGATGCCGCCGCACAACAGCACCAGCGCCAGTGCCGGATCGATGGCGCGCCGGCGCCAATAAGACAGCGCGCCTGAAAATGACGAGGCCGCGATGTGGCTGGCGACCGAGGCGACCGCGACCGCGGGCGCGATGCCGACGAAGATCAACAGCGGCGTCATCAGGAAGCCGCCGCCGATGCCGAACATCCCGGACACGACGCCGACCGCGGCGCCCATCGCCAGGATGAGCAGCACATTGACGGGAATGTCGGCGATCGGGAGATAGAGCTGCACGCGGGTTTGCTTCGGATTTAGCCTTGAGGCTGGCCGAAACCGCCCACGGCGTGGTTTCTTGATCTGGTCGCAGAACCGCGTCCACACCCCGCGAATCCGCGCGAATGCGGACCGGTCGCCGCGCCTCTGCATAACCGAAATCGACCGCGGGAGGGACTAAAGAATGCGCCGCAGGCGGCTTTTTTGCCGCAGCCGGCAGGTGACGTTTCGGCACGTCCCGATGGTTTGAATATCAGAATGAATGGCAGTCGCCTCGGGATGAATGGCAGCCGGCTCAGGGCCTGCCGACCGGGTCGGTTATGAGGTTCATCGCCGCGGCTTCCTTGGGGTCGAGCCAGCGGATGTCCTGGGTTTCGGACATCGCCGTCACGACCGAAGACGCCACACCCATCCTGGTCATGTAACTCAAGACCGCGCCGGCGATCCGCTGGGTTTCGGCGACCGGGTCCCCGGTGCGGATGGTGGCCACGAACCGGTGCACCCCGAGCCTCGAGCCTGCGACCCCGAAACGGGTTTTGCCGCCGGCATACACCAGCACGCAGGCGCTGGCGCAATAAGACGGCCTGACGCGGCCCGAGGCATCGGCGAGGCCGACGGCCGTCACCAATCCGCGCGATCGAATGATCTCACCGATGATCGCGGCCTGATTCAAATCGCCGCCCGGGGATGACAGCAGGATCGCGTCGCCGGCGACCAGATGCGCGTCATCGAGCCGGTCCCGGAACCAGTTCGCGGCGGCGGGACCGATTGGGCCCCGGACCAGCAAGGTGCGACGGCCGTGGTCGGTGCCATCGAGGCCGGCGTTGGCGACCAGCAGAGAGGTCAAGCTTGGGGAGACATACTGGTCTTTCCAGTATTCCCAGGCCTCGGGCCTCGAAAGGTCCCGGTACGCCCGGATGCCGAAGCTCAGCATCAACAGGACGAAAAACCCAACCGACCAAATACGACGCCGGTTGCCGGTGACGGCATGCGGCCGCGCCGCAGGCTGGCTGGCCGGCGCATGCGACGGGGCGACCCGTGGTCCCGTCGGCGACTTTTGGAAGAGATGTTCCCGGTCCTGACCGCCCTCGACAGACAATGCAACCTCTTCGCGCCCGGAGTTGACCGGCCGCACGCGGGTGCGTTCGATCATGCCACTTCAAGCTTGAGGTATATGCGGCGACGACGGATCGCAAACGCGAATCCGGAATCAATGCGCGGCGGAGGCGCGCTTGGCCGAAACCGGCTTGGCCGCGGGTTTTGCCGTCGTAGCCGTGCTTGGCGCCGAATCCCAGCCACCGGCCGGCGTTGCCACGTTGATGGCGTCGTCAGGCTGGCCTTCCGGCGTGAAGGTCTGGATCGCGAGTTTGGCGGCGGCCAGCGATTGCGGATCGAGCCGCTTGGCGACATCGTCGCGCTTGTGGCCGGAATCGACGTCGCCCTGAGCCGCGGCCAGGCTGAACCATTTGAACGATTCGGCGAGGTTCTGCTCCACACCGATGCCGCGCGCGTAAAGGATGCCGAGATTGAACTGGCTGTCGGCGACGCCGCGCTCGGCCGCCTTGCGGAACCACTGCGCCGCGCTCTTGTAGTTGGCGCCCTTGGTGCCGCCGTCGGCGTCGAGCACCGCAAGGTTGTGCATCGCCTTGGCGTTGCCGCGCTCGGCCGCCTGCATGTAGTAGCGCCGCGCGATGTCGAGATCCTTCTTCACGCTCAGACCTTTTTCGTACAGGGTTCCGAGCCTGAACATCGCCGGGACCACGCCGGCCTGGGCCGAGCGGTCGTACCATTTGGCGGCGTCGTCGTAACTGACGGGCAGGCCGCGTCCCTCGGCGTAGCGAACGCCGATCTCGTAGGCCGCCGACGCATCGCCCTTCAGCGCTGCGGTGCGCAGCGCCGGTCCGCCGATCGCATCGGGCAAACGCTCCCCCGCCGGAATCGGCACCAGCGCCAGCTGGTGATTGCCGGCGGGCATGGTCGGCGGGATCATGGACTGCGGCGCGGGTATCGAACCGGTCACATCGCTCGCCGGATTCGCGGGCGCCGGGGCCGGCTGCGACGGCATCGGAACGCTGTCGGCGATGGACGGCGTCGCTGTGATCGGCGCGGGCGCGACCAGCGATTGCTTGCCGATCGGGGTGGGCGACGTCATCGAGGGCAGCGCCGGAGCCGGCATCGCCGGCTTGGTGTCGCCGTTACTGGGGGGCAGTGTTGAAGGGGAGGCTTCGGTCGAGATGTCGGGCGCAAGCTGCGGCATCTGGGGTGCCTGCCCGATGTCGAGCAGCGTCATCGCCATCTTGAAGGTGCCGAGCACGATCACGACGACGCTGGCGGCAACCAGAACCGAGCGGATCTTCGCGGTAATGCTCGAAGGTTCCTTGGCCGCCTTGGCTTTGCCGGCGGGCTTGGCGGTGCGGTCCGCCTTGCCGGCTGTCGGCGCGATCGACGCGGCCTGGGCCGCGCGCCGGGCGGCGGCGATGAAATTCGACGTGCTGGCTGGTTCGCGCGCGGACGCGGAGATTTCGCTGATGGCGTCTTCGGAAGCGGCAATGCGCTCCGACGGCGTTGCCATCCGTCCGAGCGGCCGCGTGCCCGGCTCGAGCGGATGATCCGGCGGCAATTCGGGGTCGATCGCGATGCGCGACGGCTGGCCGCGCTCCGCGACCGGCGCGGCGCGTGGGTCGTCGCTGATGGTCTTGGCCGGGATCGGGGCGGGCTCGGCGATGTGGCTGCCAAACTGGCGCGGTGCCGCATCGAAATGCGCAGCCGCGGGATTCGGCAATTCCGGCCGCGGCAAGGGGGGTGGCGAAGCGGGTTGTGCCGGCATCGCTGCGCGGGGCATTTCCACGCGCGGCGCGGCCGGGGGCGCCGCGTGCGGAGCGACCGACACCGGTGCGGCGCGTACCGCGCGCAGATCGCCTTCGATCAAGGCGAGGCGGTCGACCACATGCCCCAGCGTGTTGTGCACGACCTCCAGGGAATCCTGGGTATGGCGGTCGGTTTCCGACTGGCTGAAACGCATGTCGGACAGTTCGCGCTTGATGGTATCGACCAGGCCGGAATCCACCGGCGCGACAGTGCCGCGGCCGGTTTCCGCCAGCGTGGCAATTTGGGCGAAGCTGGACTGCTGCCGGATCAGATGCTGGAGGACGTCCTGCAGGCCTTCCTCGACCCGGTTGAGATTGCCGGAGCTTGAATCCGGCGCCGACATCTCCAGCCGCTCGAGCAGGTAGGAAATGCGCTGTTCGAGATGGGTGAAGGCCGCGGCACTGTCGTTGCCGACCTGCAGATGGTCGAGGCGGTCGGACAAGGCGCGCAGCGCGCCTTCGAGTTGATCGGAATTATCGCGGGGCGCCGGCCGCTCGCGGTTCTCCAGCGTCGAAGTCAGCGCCACGATGCGCTGCTCGAGTGCGGCAAAACCGTCGCCGAAGCCGTCGGCGCGCGCCAGCTGGTCGACCTTCGACGACAGCGTGCGCAGGTCGTCGCTGAGCCGGCCCAGCGCATCGTTGGAAGCGACGTTGGAGACGATGGCCCGCAGCGCCGAAATCGCGTCCTCGAGCTTGTGCAAGGTGCCGGGATCGCCGCTAGAGCGCACGATCAGGTCGATCTTGCCGCCGAGATTGCGGATCGCCTCGTCAAAACCGGCCAGTTGTTCCGCCGGCGTCAGCGAGCGCAGCGCGACGTGGATCTCGCCGAGCGCGCGTTCGATCCCGGCCAGCGCCTTGTCGTCGATGCCGCTCTGGCGGGTTTCGTCGATCCGCCGCGACAGCGAACGGATCTCGTTTTCCATGGATTCGATGGCGCGGCGCGGCATCGCCTCGGTGATGACGTTGCGGATCTCGGCCAGTTCGCCGCGGAATGCCGCTATCGACGCGTCGATGCCGTCGGGACGCTGCAGCGCCTCGATCTGGCTGGTGATCTTCAGGAGGTGCCGTTCGAGCCCGGAGAAATCCGCAGCCGCCGGGGCCGCTGGCGCGATCGGCGGCGCGCTGCGCGGCGCAAGCCGCGGCGCTGTGCCGTCGAGTTCGTTCTGGCGCGCGGCGATTTCAGCGATCGCCGAATCGAGCGAACCCGGACTGAGCGGGGGTGATGCCCGGTAAACCTGGCTGGCGGCGCGCTCCACCCGGTCGAACTGGCGCTGCGGATCCGGTTGCGGCGATGGCCGTTGCGGCACGGGCTTGCTGATCTGCGCAAGACGCGCGTCGAGCCGCGAGATCGCGTCGTTCAACTGCCGGGCGACCGCCGGCGGCTCGCTGCGCGCGGCGGGACGCGAGATCTGTTCGATCTGGCGGGTGATCGAATCCAGTCGCTGGTGAATTTCGGCGACGTCGTGGGTGTCGCGGCCCGGCAACGGTGCGCGCGGCTCGGCGGGCGCGCGGGAATTCGAAGGAGCTTCGCCCATGGTGGAATTGAGCCAATCGCTCAGGGACATACCGGCGCGGCGCGCGGCGGCCTCGGCCCTCTCGCGGACGGACGGTTCGATGCCCTCAACACTCCACGATACGCGCGAATTCATGCTCTCGTCCGGTTCGCAACCCTGGCGCCACCCTGCGCCATCAGTCTCCCCGCGCGTCCCTAGCCAGAGACAATCGAATTCCGCGCAGGTCGTCTGCCTCAGACGTCGACTTTTTCGTGTTACGGTAAACACCGGGTTAAGGAGTTGGGCCCCGCCGCCTAAAAGTTGGCCCGATCAAAACCGGTCTGCCCGGATGAATTTGCGGCCCCGGTCACGGGGTCCGTTAAGTCGCATTGGCTTCTCGCCGATTCCCGGCTTATGACCACATCCGGGTTCCCCCACAGGACATGTTGCACTGCAGCATAGTCCCTGTACCAAGCGCGCCAAACGCTGAAAGCCGAGAGGACACATGCCGAGCTACAAAGCCCCCCTCGAAGACGTCGGTTTCCTGCTCAACGACGTGTTCCAGTTCGACCGCTACAACAACCTGCCGGGCTTCAGCGATGCCTCCGCGGACGTGCGCGAGGCGATCCTGAACGAGGCCGCCAAACTCTCAGAAGAGGTGCTGCAGCCGCTCAACCGGGTCGGCGATCTCGAGGGTTGCGTCCGCCATGACGATGGCCGGGTCACCACGCCCAAGGGTTTCAAGGAGGCCTACAAGCAGGTGGCCGAAGGCGGCTGGCTCGGGCTGTCGGCGCCGGTGGAATATGGCGGGCAGGGCCTGCCGGTGGCGCTGTCGCAGACCGTCGCCGAGTTCCAGAGCTCGGCGAACATGGCGTTTGCCATGTATGGCGGCCTGACCATGGGCGCCGGGGCAGCACTTCTGGTTCACGGCAAGCCCGAACAGAAGACCATGTTCCTGCCGAAGATGGTGGCCGGCGAGTGGACCGGCACCATGAACCTCACCGAACCGCAATGCGGCACCGATTTGGGGCTGTTGCGCACCAGGGCGGTCAAGCAGGCCGACGGCAGCTACAAGATCACCGGCACCAAGATCTTCATTTCGGCCGGCGAGCACGATCTGGCCGAGAACATCATTCACCTGGTGCTGGCCCGCATCGAGGGCGCGCCGCAGGGCATCAAGGGCATTTCGCTGTTCGTGGTGCCGAAGATCCTGGTCAATGCCGACGGCTCGCTCGGGGCGCCTAACGGCGTGTCCTGCGGCTCGATCGAGCACAAGATGGGGATTCACGGCAATTCGACCTGCGTGATGAATTACGACGCCGCCACCGGCTGGCTGATCGGCGAAGAGAACAAGGGCATGAACGCCATGTTCGTGATGATGAACGAGGCCCGGCTCGGCGTGGCGGTGCAGGGGCTGTCGCAATCCGAGGTTGCCTACCAGAACGCCGCGGCCTATGCCCGCGACCGGCTGCAGGGCCGCGCGCTGTCGGGACCCAAAGCCACCGACAAGCCGGCCGATCCGATCATCGTGCACCCGGACGTGCGCCGCACCCTGTTGACCATCCGCGCCTTCAACGAGGCGGCGCGGGCGATGGTGGTCTGGACGGCGCTCAAGAGCGACGTCGCGCATCGCTCCTCCGATCCGAAGGACCGCCAGGCGGCCGACGATCACATGGGATTGATGACCCCGGTGCTCAAAGGCTTCCTTACCGACGTCGGGTTCTCCAACGCGGTGCTGGCGCAGCAGATGTTCGGCGGTCACGGCTATATCGCCGAACACGGCATGGAGCAGTTCGTGCGCGATTCGCGCATTGCCATGATCTACGAAGGCGCCAACGGCATCCAGGCGCTCGACCTGGTCGGCCGCAAGCTGCCGCGCGACGGCGGCCGCGCCGTGATGGCGTTCTTCGCCGAGGTCGGCGCCTTCGCCAAGGAACACGCCGACGAAGCCATGAAGCCCTATGTGGCGCCGCTTTCCGCAGCGCTGGGCCACCTGCAGCAGGCCACCATGTGGCTGATGCAGAACGCGATGGCCAAGCCCGACAATGCCGGCGCCGGCGCCACCGATTACATGCAGCTGTTCGGCCTCGTCGCCCTGGCCTATATGTGGGCGCGGATGGCCAAGGTGGCGCAGGACAAGATTGCAGGCTCAGGTGCGACACCCTATCTGACCACGAAACTGGTCACCGGCCGCTTCTTCATGGAACGGATGCTGCCGGAAACCTCGGTCCATCTCGCCCGCATCCAAAGCGGCAGCACCACAACCATGGAATTGCCCGCGGAAGCGTTCTGACCCCGTCATTGCGGGCGAAGCGAAGCAATCCAGAGGCCACAGAGAAGAACTGGATTGCTTCGTCGCAAGAGCTCCTCGCAAGGACGAACGCATTGTTTGTTTTTTCTGAAATTCGTCTGGCTTCAATCGGAGCCGAAACCTGAACGGGAGAAAATGGATGCCCGAGGCATTTATCTACGACCACGTCCGCACCCCGCGCGGCCGCGGCAAGGCGGATGGCGCGCTGCATGAGGTGACGGCGCTGGCGCTGGCGACGGCGCCGCTCAAGGCGCTGAAGGAGCGCAACAATCTCCAGGCCGGCAGCATCGACGACGTGGTGCTGGGCTGCGTCGATCCGATCGGCGAGGCCGGCGGCGACATCGCCCGGATGGCGGCGCTCAGCGCCGGTTACGGCAACGACGTGCCGGGCGTCCAGATCAACCGGTTCTGTGCCTCGGGTCTCGACGCGGTGAATTTCGCCGCGGCCCAGGTGATGTCGGGTCAGCACCAGATGACCATCGGCGGCGGCGCCGAATCCATGAGCCGGATCGGCATCGGCGCCTCCGGCGGCGCCTGGCCGATGGATCCCTCGATCGCGGTGCCGGCCTATTTCATGCCGCAGGGCGTCTCGGCCGACCTGATCGCCACCAAATACGGTTTTTCGCGCGATGACGTCGATGCCTACGCGGTGCAGAGCCAGCAGCGCGCCGCCAAGGCCTGGGACGACGGCCGTTTCAAGAATTCGGTGATCCCGGTCAAGGATATCAACGGCATCACCATTCTGGCCAAGGACGAGCACATGCGGCCCTCGACGACCATGCAGTCGCTCGGCCAGTTGAAGGCGTCGTTCGAACAGGTCGGCGTGATGGGCGGCTTCGATGCGGTGGCGATCCAGTCGCATCCGGAAGTCGAGCGCATCAACTACGTGCACCACGCCGGCAACTCGTCGGGCATCGTTGACGGCGCCGCTGCGGTGCTGCTCGGCAGCAAGGAAGCCGGCGCCAAGGCGGGTCTCAAGCCGCGCGCCAAAATCCGCGCCTTCGCCAATGTCGGCTCCGAGCCGGCGATGATGCTGACCGGTCCGGTGGACGTCACCCGGAAGCTGCTGAAGAATTCCGGCATGAAGCTGTCCGACATCGATCTGTTCGAGTTGAACGAGGCGTTCGCCTCGGTGGTGCTGCGCTACATCCAGGCCTTCGACATCGACAACGCCAGGATCAACGTCAATGGCGGTGCCATCGCGCTTGGCCATCCGCTCGGCGCCACCGGCGCGATGATCCTCGGCACCGTGCTGGACGAACTGGAGCGCAGCAACAAGTCGACCGCGCTGGTTACGCTGTGTATCGGCGGCGGCATGGGCACCGCGACCATCATCGAGCGGGTGTGAGCAGCGAACAACGAGAGAGCGGCAAGAGGGACGGATGCCGAAAATCGACCTGAGCGCATTGCCGGTGCACAGCAGGACGACCTATCCGGAGCCGTTCGCCCAAATCGTCGAAGGCCGGGGATGGCAGTCGCTGGGTGAGGCGGCGGGATTGACGCAATTCGACGTCAACCTGGTGCGGCTGCGGCCCGGTGCCGCCTCGTCGGCGCGTCATTGGCACGAGAGGGAAGACGAATTTGTCTATATGGTCGAGGGCGAACTGGTGCTGGTCGAAGACGACGGCGAGACGATCGTGAGGCCGGGCGACGCCGCCGGCTTCAGGGCCGGCGTCCCCAACGGCCATCATCTCGTCAACCGCACCGACCGCGATGCCGTCTTTCTCGTTGTCGGCTCACGCGCGCCAATCGAGCGCTGCCACTACTCCGACATCGATCTCGTCCATGATCAGGACGGCGATCGTTACCGTTTAACGCACAAATCCGGCGAGCCTTATGGCGACTGGCAACGCGGCTGAGGGAGCACCAATCATGGCCTACAAGAATTTCAAGATCGAAACCGACGCCGACGGCATTGCGCTGGTCACCTGGGACATTCCGGGCCGTTCGATGAACGTGCTGGACACCGCGACCATCGAGGAACTCGGCGCCATCGTCGACCAGACCACGGCGGATGCCGCGGTCAAGGGTGTCGTCGTCACCTCGGGCAAGGAAGCGTTCTCCGCCGGTGCCGATCTGTCGATGCTGGAGGGCATGAATCGCATCTTCGCCGAGACAAGAAAGGCCAGGGGCGAGGAAGCCGCACAGCAAATGCTGTTCGACGAGAGCCGCAAGCTGTCGCTGACGCTGCGCAAGATCGAAACCTGCGGCAAGCCGTGGGTGGCCGCGATCAACGGCCTCGCGCTCGGCGGCGCTTTTGAGCTGACGCTGGCCTGCCATTACCGCGTCGCGGCGGACAATCCGAAGACCCGGCTCGGCCTGCCGGAGATCAAGGTCGGCCTGTTTCCCGGCGGCGGCGGCACGCAGCGTCTGCCGCGCCTGCTGCAGCCGCAGGAAGCAATGACGATGCTGCTGAAGGGCGACCAGATCAACCTCGCCAAGGCGCTGGCGATGAAGATCGTCGGCGCCGTGGTGCCGGCGGCCGACCTGATCAAAAGCGCAAAAGACTGGATCAAGGGCGGCGGCAAGGCCATCGCCCCCTGGGACGACAAGAGCTTCCGGCTGCCCGGCGGGCCGGTGTTTTCGAAGGGCGGCATGATGATCTTCCCGGCCGGCAATGCGATCTACCGCCGCGAGACCTACGACAATTATCCGGCCGCGCGCGCCATCATGCAGTGCGCCTATGAGGGGCTGCAATTGCCGATGGACGCGGCGTTGCGGGTGGAGTCGCGCTACTTCGCCCACATCCTGCAGACCAAGGAAGCCGCGGCGATGATCCGCAGCCTGTTCCTGTCGATGCAGGAACTGAACAAGGGCGCCCGACGGCCGCAAAACGTGCCACCGACCAAGGTCAGGAAGCTCGCCATCATCGGCGCCGGCTTCATGGGCGCCAGCGTCGGCTATGTCTCGGCGCGCGCCGGCATCGAGGTGGTGCTGATCGATCGCGACCAGGAGAGCGCCGACAAGGGCAAGGGCCATGCCCAATCGGTGATTGACGATGCGATCAAGAAGGGCCGCGCCAAGGACAGCGACCGCGACGCCATCCTGGCCAAGATCACCGCCACCGCCGACTACAATGCGCTGAAGGATTGCGACCTCGTCATCGAGGCGGTGTTCGAGGACCGCAAGGTCAAGGCCGAAACCTATGCCAAGGCGCAGCCGCTGCTGAAGAGTGATGCGATCTTCGCCTCCAACACCTCGACCCTGCCGATCAATTCGCTGGCCGAGGAATTCAAGGACCAGGGCAAGTTCATCGGCATTCATTTCTTCTCGCCGGTGGAGAAGATGATGCTGGTGGAAATCATCGTCGGCAAGAACACCGGCGACGTCGCGCTCGCCACTGCGCTCGATTACGTCCGCCAGATCTCGAAGACGCCGATCGTGGTCAACGACTCGCGCGGCTTCTTCGCCAACCGCTGTGTGCTGCGCTTCACCGCCGAGGGTCTCGAAATGTTCATGGAAGGCGTGCCGCCGGCCATGATCGAGACCACCGCCAAGATGGCCGGCATGCCGGTCGGACCGCTGTCCTTGTCCGACGAGGTGGCGCTCGACCTCGTGCTCAAGATCATGAAGGCGACCGAGGCCGATCTCGGCGCCAACGCCATCGACCAGGCGCAGAAGAAGCTGCTGGTCGAAATGGTCGAGAAGCAGGGCCGGTTCGGCCGCAAGAACGGAAAGGGGTTCTATACATATCCGGAAAAGGGCAAGGGCCAGAAGAGCCTGTGGAGCGAATTGAGTGGCCTGCAGCCGAAACAGCTCGATCCCGATACGCTCGACATCGAGGAACTGAAGCAGCGCTTCCTGGTGGTGCAGGCGGTGGAAGCCGCGCGCACCGTGGAAGACCACGTCATCACCGACCCGCGCGAGGCCGACGTCGGCTCGATCCTCGGCTTCGGCTTCGCGCCGTTCACCGGCGGCACGCTGTCCTACATCGACTTCATGGGCACCAAAAAATTCGTCGAGCTGTGCCACAAGCTGGAGGCCAAATACGGCTCGCGCTTCACCCCGCCGAAACTGCTGGTCGAGATGGCCGCCAAGGGCGAGACCTTCTACGGCCGCTTCCCGCCGAAGAAGCTCGCGGCGGCGTAGGCGCGGGTTGCTGGCACTCGAACTCTCAACACGTCATGGCCGGGCTTGTCCCGGCCATCCACGTCTTGGACGCAGAAAAGACGTGGATGCCCGGAACAAGTCCGGGCATGACGAACATTGAGAATCCTGACAATTCAAAAGGGCCGGATCATCGATCCGGCCCTTCGTTCATCGTCTTTGCGTGACCCTCACGCCGCCTTCATCAGGCCTTCCTTGGTGAGGGCTTCCTGAACCTTGGGGCGGGCGCCGACACGGTCCTTGTAGGCCATCAGGTTGTTCAGGGCGCTCAGGTCCATCTTGTTGCCATCGGCCCAGCGCAGCATGGTGTAGAGATAGCCGTCGGCGACGGTGAACCCGTTGCCCATGAGGTAGTCGCGGCCGGCGAGCTTCTGGTCGGCGTATTTGAACTTGCCCATGATGCGGTCCTTGAAGAAGGCCTTGACCTCGTCGGGGATCGCCGGGTTGAACAGCGGGCTGAAATTCTTGTGCAGTTCGGTGGTGATGAAGTTGAGCCATTCCTGCAGCTTGTAGCGCTCGGCGCTGTCGCGGGCGGGCGCCAGATTCCTAGCCGCGGCCTGGTCGGCGATCATCTGCACGATGACCGGGCCTTCGGTCATGATCTCGCCGCTGTCGAGACCGAGCGCCGGCACCTGGCCCTTCGGATTGACCTTGTAGTAGTCGTCGCCGTTCTCGAGCTTCTTGGCGCGGACGTCGACCTTGACCAGGTCGTAGGGGAGGCCGGCTTCGAGCAGGGCGATATGGGGCGAGAGCGAGCAGGCGCCCGGGGAATAGTACAGTTTCATGGGAATTTTCCTCCTTGAGGATTATTGGTTGTCCTGGTCAGGCACCTACATGCATATGCATGGAATAGTCAAGATTGATGCAGGTGCATTTATTGCGCTAGAGTATCCGTGAGATATGGACCCGGCGATGAAACGCAAACCCTCCAACGAAGTGACCGCCGCCTGGATCCGCCTGATGCGGGTTCAGGGCCGGGTGCTGGACTGCGTCGAGCAGGACCTGAAAAAGGCCGGCTTCCCGCCGCTGGCGTGGTACGACGCGCTGCTCGAACTGTCGCGGGCGCCGAGCGGGGAGATGCGGCCGGTCGAACTGGAAAAGCAGATGCTGATTCCGCAATACTCGACCTCGCGGCTGATCGACCGGCTGGTGGAAGAGGGCTTGGCCGCGCGTCGCGAATGCAAGATCGACAAGCGCGGTCAATTCGTCGAGATCACCGAGACCGGACGCGAACTGCAGAAGAAGATGTGGGCGGCGTATTCCGCCGCGATCGAGAAATATGTCGGCTCGAAATTGTCCGATGCGGAAGCGTTAAGGCTGTGTGGCTTGCTGGACCGCCTCGGCTGCTCGTGCGATGAGGTCCCGCTTCCGCCGGCCAGAGACGCCGCGTCGGTACGATGACTTGCCCTCTTGCCCCGGCGTTTGCGGACCGCGTTGTCCGCGGCCGTTCCCGACACCGCGCGCGTTCCAGCGTCGCGCCTCTTGACCGGAAAATTCATGGCGCGTGACCAGATCGATATGACGCCGCTGCAATCGCGCGACGAACTCGTGGCGTGGCTGGCGGCCGGCGCCAAGCCGAAGTCCGAGTTCCGGATCGGCACCGAGCATGAAAAGACCCCGTTCACGCTGGAGGGGCATCGTCCGGTGGCGTATGCCGGCGCGCGCGGCATCGGCGCGCTGCTGGAGGGCATGAAGCTTTTGCTCGGCTGGGAGCCGATCATGGAGAACGGCAACATCATCGGGCTCTATGACGTGACCGGCGGCGGCGCGATTTCGCTCGAGCCGGGCGGCCAGTTCGAATTATCAGGCGCGCCGGTGGAAACCGTGCACCAGACCCAGTCGGAACTGATGGCGCACCTCGCCCAGGTTCGCGAAATCGCGACCCCGCTCGGCATCGGCTTTCTCGGGCTCGGCATGACGCCATCGTGGTCGCGGGCGGATATCCCGGTCATGCCCAAGGGACGCTACAAGATCATGACCGATTACATGCCGAAGGTCGGTCAATACGGCCTCGACATGATGTACCGGACCTGCACGGTGCAGACCAATCTCGACTTTTCCTCGGAAGCCGACATGGTGAAGAAGCTGAGGGTGTCGGTGGCGCTGCAGCCGGTCGCCACCGCGCTGTTCGCCAACTCGCCGTTCACCGAGGGCAAGCCCAACGGCTTTTTGTCGTTTCGCTCGGAGATCTGGCGCGACACCGACAACGCCCGTGCCGGCATGATTCCGTGGGCGTTCGAGGACGGCATGGGATTCGAGCGCTGGGTGGACTACGCACTCGACGTGCCGATGTATTTCGTCAAGCGCGGCGACAGCTACATCGACGTCTCGGGCTCGTCGTTCCGCGACTTCTTCGAAGGCAGGAATTCCGCATTCCCGGGCGAGCGGCCGACGCTGTCGGACTGGGCCAACCATCTGTCGACGATCTTTCCCGAAGTGCGCCTGAAGCGCTACCTGGAAATGCGCGGTTCGGATGGCGGGCCGTGGGGCAGGCTTCCGGCGCTGCCGGCGTTCTGGGTCGGGCTGTTGTATGACGACACCAGCCTCGATGCCGCCTGGGACATCGTCAAGCACTGGAACGCGGCCGAGCGTCAGGCGCTGCGGGACGACGTCCCCCGCTTCGGCTTCAAGGCCCGGATCAAGGACCGCTACCTGTTCGAGATCGCCAAGGAATGCCTGGCGCTGGCGCATCTCGGCCTGCAGCGCCGGGCGCATGTCGACCATGTCGGCCGCGACGAGTCACGGCATCTCGAGCCGCTCGACCGGATTGTTGCCGCCGGCAAGACTCCGGCGGAGGAAATGCTGGAGAAATTCCACGGCCCCTGGCAGGGTTCGGTGGAACCGGCCTATGACGAATACGCATTTTAGGTCGTAGAATAATAAAATATGCGACCCAAGTCGTAGAACATCATATCTACGACCCCGGTCAATACCCTGCAGCCCGTTCATCGGCCGTACAGGTAGATGGCGATCATATGGCCAGGGGTATGCGACGTCGCGGACAACAATCCTGCCGAAAGCAATAGCGTAATGGGGAGCGGCCGCCTGTATCGAGCGTGTTTGGCGTCATTTGCCCTGCTGCTGGCGGCGGCTGCGCTGCCGCATCCGGCGAGTGCGCAAAAGACCTTCGACCGGCCCGGCGGCGATTATCTGAGCGTCCCGTCGGTGTCCGGAGACCCGGCCGAATGCGCCCTGCAGTGCGAGCACGACAAGCGCTGCCACGCCTGGAGTTTCGTGTTTCCGAGCGACCGGGCCGACAATGCGGTGTGCTGGCTCAAGAACACCGTGCCGCCGCGGGTGGAAAGCTATTGCTGCGTTTCCGGGGTTCGCGGCGCCGGCGTCATTGAGCCGCGCAACGATGCCATCGAGTCGTCGATCGACCGGTTCGGCGGCGACTATCGCAACTTCGAACTCAAGAGCGGCGAAGGCGGCGACGAGGCCTGCAAGGCGGCCTGCACCGCCGACAATACCTGCCGCGCCTGGACCTTTGCGCGGCCCGGCTACGTCGGCAAGGGCGCACACTGCTTCCTGAAAAAGGAAATCAAGCCGCCGCGGCGCAAGCCGGGGTTCATTTCGGGCGTGGTGCGGTAGAGCATGATCCCGAAAAGTGGGTACCGGTTTTCGGACAAGATCATGCACAAACAATAAGATAGGTTTACTTCAACGCTTCGAACGCCTTGCGTGCGGTCTTCGAGGCCAGCGCCTGCCATTGCCGTCTCAAGAAAGGCTCGACCGTGCCGCGCCGGGTCTGCGACAGCCTGATCAGCACCATCGGATAATCGCGGTAATGATCGGTGAAGTAGAAAACCTTGGGCTCCCTCTCCACCAGCATGTCGCGCTCGTCGGGCGGCACGGCGGGCATCACCAGCGTGTCGCCGTCTTCCTTCAGCCGCACCAGCATCTTCTTGCGCACCTTGAGCGCGGGCGTGCCGTAGCAGGTGCCGTCTTCCACTTCCGGCCAGGCCAGCGCGATCTTGCGGACGTCGTCGAAGGTCATGGCGAGATGCCTTTCGCGGCGGTGTGGGCATCGACGTCGGGCAGCAGCACCGTCAATTCCGGCCACAGCGCCATCCAGCGTGCAGCCTTGGTCCGGTAGGCGTCCGCCGAGAAGCCGACCGCCGGATTGGGGCGCACGATGAAGTCCCGGATGTCGTCGAACCCAACCGGCGCATAGATGCGGTCGCCACGGCGGTCGCGCGCAATGCCGACCATGGTGCATCGGGTCAGAAACCGGTCGATGCCATCGATCGCGCGTTGCAAGGCCGGGTACGGCCGGCCGTGCTTTTGCGGATACCACAGATGGACGCGCGCCTGGTTGCGCGCCTCGACCTTGGCGCCGAGCCGATCCGAGGTGAGGCGCAAGGTCTGGATGACCCGGTCTTCGGCTTCAAAAGACGTGTCGGGATCAAAATAGAACACATCGTAGTCGTTGATGCCGTAGTCCACCGCGCGACCGGTCAGCGTATTCCATGCGGTCTGGCACAAACAGCCGGAGACGATCCAGGCATCGGGCAGCTTGAGGTCGCGGAGCTCGTCGAGCAGGGCGTCCGTGACGGGGTTGCGCAGCACGGCGGCTCGAAAATCTTCGCTGCGCATGGCGAGCCGTTAGGTCTCAAGGACGGGCCATGTGCGAAGACGCGCTTCGCGCTTTGACCCGGCCACAACGAACTCCTTAGTGCACGCTGGTGAAGAATCGCGAGACGCGAAAACCGGTGAGCCAGCTGGTGATCGGGCGGCTGCGCATGCCGAGATCCCAGGAGCCGACGATGGCGTCGACCCGTCCCACCAGATCGTCGATCGGCAACAGGCCGACGCCGCCCTGACCGACCGGAACCCGGCTGTCGGCGGAATTGTCGCGGTTGTCGCCCATCACGAACAGCCGGTCCGGCGGCACGGTCACTTCGGGTGTGTTGTCGAGCCGGCCGCTGTCATAAAGCTTGAAGATCGGATGGGCGACGCCGCCCGGCAGGGTCTCGATGTAGCGGTGTGCCGGCTCGCTGCCGCCGTTGTCGTCCTCGGCTTCGCCGATGCCGTCGGCCTTGACCCTGGCCGGCGTGCCGTTGATCCAGACCTGTCCCTCGCGAACCTGGATGCGGTCGCCGGGCAGCCCGATCACGCGCTTGACCCAGACCTGCGCGCGGTCGCCGGGCCAGCGAAACACCACGACGTCGCCACGCTTAGGAGTGGCGCCGAAAATGCGACCGGTCTCGGGAACGTCGATATGGATCGGCATCGAGGCCGCGCTGTAGCCGTAGGGAAATTTCGACGCCAGCAGCGCGTCGCCGATCAGCAGCGTCGGCTCCATCGAGGCCGACGGCACGTAGAACGGCTCAGCGAGAGCGCCCTTGCCGAGAAAAACGAGACCGACGATCGCCGCGACCTGGACCAGTTGCCCGGTCCAGTGCCGCGCCCGTGAGGCCAGCGGTGTGGTTTCCACGCTCATCAGCCGGTACCTCCAACAGTAATACGTTCCATCCGCAGCGTCGGCTGGCCGACGCCGACCGGCACGCCCTGGCCATGCTTGCCGCAGGTACCGATGCCGGAGTTGAGTTCGACGTCGTTGCCGATCATGGTGATGCGATGCAGGTCGGTCGGACCGTTGCCGATCAGCATCGCGCCCTTCAGCGGCGCGCCGATCTTGCCGTTTTCGATTCGGTAGGCCTCGGTGCACTGGAACACATACTTGCCCGAGGTGATGTCGACCTGGCCGCCGCCGAAATTGGCGGCAAAAACCCCGTTCTTCACCGAGGCGAGAATTTCGGCGGGATCGTGCTGGCCGGCCAGCATGTAGGTGTTGGTCATGCGCGGCATCGGGACGTGGGCATAGCCCTGGCGCCGGCCGTTGCCGGTGGGTTTCATGTTCATCAGCCGCGCGTTCTGGCGGTCCTGCATATAGCCGACCAGGATACCGTCCTCGATCAGCACCGTGCGGTTGGTCGGCGTGCCCTCGTCGTCGATGGACAGCGAACCGCGCCGCGAGGCGATGGTGCCGTCGTCGACCACGGTGACGCCCTTGGCCGCCACCTTAAGGCCCATCAGCCCGGCAAAGGCGGAGGTCTGCTTGCGGTTGAAGTCGCCCTCGAGGCCATGGCCGACGGCTTCGTGCAACATCACCCCGGGCCAGCCGGGCCCCAGCACCACATCCATTTCGCCGGCGGGCGCCGGAACCGATTCGAGGTTGACCATGGCTTCGCGGATCGCGCTGTCGGCGGCGTCGCGCCAGGCCCGGGTCTCGATGAAGCGCGCATAGCCCTCACGGCCGCCATAGCCCCGGCTGCCGCTCTCCTGGCGATCGCCCTGGCCGGCCACCACCGAGATATTGACCCGCACCAGCGGCCGAATGTCGCGATAGCTTTCGCCGTCGGGACGCAGGATCTCCACCACCTGCCAGCTGGCGCCGAGGCTGACCGAGACCTGCCGCACCCGCGGATCCTTGTCGCGAACATAGGCGTCGATCTCGGCCAGCAGCTTGACCTTGGCCTCGAAGCCCGGGGCGTCGAGCGGATTGTCAT
Source organism: uncultured Alphaproteobacteria bacterium (assembly GCA_963710235.1). Classification (GTDB taxonomy): domain Bacteria; phylum Pseudomonadota; class Alphaproteobacteria; order Rhizobiales; family Xanthobacteraceae; genus Bradyrhizobium. Next base: position 579,937 of record CAVPZI010000002.1, on the reverse strand, counting down.
CGCTGTAGAGCCGCACGTTGGTATGGGCAGGCGCCTGGGCAAAGCTCCCGGCATAGCCCCCGCGCACCGCATGGACCGCGTCGGCGGCCCGGATCAGCGCCGGCAGCGAGACATCGGAGGAATGCGCGTAACCGACCGCATCGTCCTTCACCGCGCGCAGCCCAAAACCCTGCGCGGTGTCGTAGGTGGCCTGCTTCAGCCGGCCATTGTCGAACATCAGCGCTTCGGACTGGCCGTATTCCAGAAACAATTCGCCGTCGTCGGCGCCCTCGAGCCCCCGGGTGATCTCGCGACGCACGGCATCGCGGTCGAGATTGGCGCGGTCGAGGAGCGAGGTGGTGGCGAGGTCGGTCATGCACACTCCGATGCGTTCAAGCCGTTCCCGCCAAAGCCGGGGACCCGTAACCGCAGGTCCCCTCGTTTTAGGAGAAGGCGTGGAAAAGTCTTCTTACAACACGGTAACATAGGGCGATCGTTTCCGATCGCCTACGGCGACCACGACAACACGGTAACATAGGGCGATCGCCTTCGATCGCCCATCGATCGTTCCCGATCCTGCGCGAAATGCGCGCCCGGGGCGATGGTGATGGTGAAGATAGGCACTGCCGTGGCAAAACGGGAGGGCTCGGCCACCTACGGCAGTTTGTCATACCCCTCGCCGATTCCGTTCAAACTGAGCGGAAACCCGATGCCCTCTTCCGGGGTCTCGAAGATGATGAAGGTTGCGGTCTTGGCGGTGCGCAATTGGCCGAGCAGCTTGTCGTCCATCACGACTTCGGCAACGCAGCCATTGGGCAGGCAGCGCACGAAGCCGGCGCGGCCGACATCGACATTGTCGAGCTTCAGGCCAAGGCCGGAGGGCAACAGCACGCCGAGCGGCGCCACCACCCGCATCAGCTTGCTTTTCTGGTCGGCGGTCTTGAGCACGATGACGGTCAGGCCGGCGTTGGAGCGGTCTTCCGCCACCACGCTCTGGATCAGGGCGCATTGCTCGGCCTGGGCGCCGGGCGGGGTGTCGCAGCGGATCTGCCAGTCGCCATGCACCGACCGCACCGCGCCCTGGGCGCTGGCGGCAGCGGTCAGGCCGAAAAAGCAGGCGATGGCAAGACCCATGGCCAACAGGCCGCGCCGGGATGCGACGGCGCAGGCGCCGCGGTGCGTCAAACGCGTATGCTGGTGTCTCATAGCCCCCATCAGGGTCGATCCCTTGGTATTCCCTTGATATTACCCGGCCAGATATTGCCCGGCCAAGCCGGTCCGCACCTGCACTGATACGGCAATGACGGCACCTTGAAGGCAGTCCGCGCACTGAGGCGGGCCGCGCCACGTCGCGAATCAAGTTCCTGTGGAGCACCCTGCTTGTGCCTACATCGGGCAATCCGGCTGTCAAGCGCCGTCGGCCCGCTCTGGTTGCGATTTTACCTGATTTGGCGGGAAAAATGTGACCTCCAGACGATAGTGCGCAATGCCTCGCCCCACGCCCTACTACTGCATTGCGAGAGCCAGCGAATTATGGTTTGAGAGGCTGGATTTCGATGCGTTCCACCGATCTGGCCAACTCTCCGGACGTGTCTCCGGATGGCCGTTTGTCGGGGTTCGGATCGTTCGGCAGCCCCGCCTTGAGGCGGGGCGTTCACGGACAAGGAGCGGGCGCGGCATGACGATTTCGAAGGGCCACATCGGCCGCCGGTTGCTGGGGTTGGCGGTTGCCGGAGCCGCGCTGGCGTCTGGCGGAACGGCATTCGCCGAACTGGGGCAGCCGGCGCCCTGGGAATACAAGCTGCAGGAGGCCGCGACGCCGGTGATGGAGAGCATCACCCATTTCCACAATTGGCTGCTCCTCATCATCACCGTCATTACGCTGTTCGTGCTGGCGCTGCTGGTGGCGGTGGTGGTGAAGTTCAACGCCAAGGCCAATCCGGTGCCATCCAGGACCACCCACAACACCCTGATCGAAGTGGCCTGGACCCTGATTCCGGTGCTGATCCTGGTCGGCATCGCGATCCCGTCGTTCAAGCTCCTGTTCGAGGAACTCGACATCCCGAAGGCCGATCTCACCATCAAGGCGACCGGCAAGCAGTGGTACTGGAGCTACGCCTATCCCGATAACGGCAAATTCGAATTTGATTCGCTGATGGCGGCGGACAAGCAGCCGCGGCTGCTCGGGGTCGACAACGAAATGGTGGTGCCGGTCAACAAGATCGTCCGGGTCCAGACCACCGGCGCCGACGTCATCCACTCCTTCGCGGTGCCGGCTTTCGGCATCAAGATCGACGCGGTGCCCGGCCGTCTCAACGAGACCTGGTTCAAGGCCACCAAGCTCGGCATGTTCTACGGCCAGTGTTCCGAACTGTGCGGCAAGGACCACGCCTTCATGCCGATCGCGGTGCGGGTGGTGAACGATCAGGAATTCGCCGCCTGGGTCGAGGACGCGAAGAAGAAGTTTGCCACCGGGCCGGCGAATTCGTTCGCCTCGGCAGGCAGCGCGGCGCAGTAGGCGCGCCCCGCGATCGACGGATGCAGGGCTTCGGACCGCGAGGTCCCAAGAACTAACAAGAACTGCCGAGAACGACCAGGAACTGCACTACCAAGGGACTGCAAGGTAGGATTTGAAAATGGCAACGAGCGCTGCGACACCGGCCCACACCGATCACGCCCATGACGATCATGAGCATGCCCATCCGACCGGATGGCGGCGCTTCGTCTATTCGACGAACCACAAGGACATCGGCACGATGTACCTGGTGTTCGCGATCATCGCCGGCGTCATCGGCGCGGCGATGTCGATCATGATCCGCATCGAGCTGATGTATCCCGGCATCCAGATCTTCCACGAGACCCATACCTACAACGTGTTCGTGACCTCGCACGGCCTGATCATGATCTTCTTCATGGTGATGCCGGCGATGATCGGCGGCTTCGGCAACTGGTTCGTGCCGCTGATGATCGGCGCGCCGGACATGGCGTTCCCGCGCATGAACAACGTCTCGTTCTGGCTGCTGCCGGCCTCGTTCGCGCTGCTGCTGATTTCCTCGTTCGTCGAGGGTGAGCCGCGGCGCCAACGGCGTCGGCGCCGGCTGGACCATCTATGCGCCGCTGTCGACCTCGGGCCATCCGGGGCCGGCGGTGGATTTCGCCATTCTTTCGATCCACCTTGCCGGCGCGTCATCGATCCTCGGCGCCATCAACTTCATCACCACGATCTTCAACATGCGCGCGCCGGGCATGACCCTGCACAAGATGCCGCTGTTCGTGTGGTCGATCCTGGTCACGGTTTTCCTGCTGCTGTTGTCGCTGCCGGTTCTGGCCGGCGCCATCACCATGCTGCTGACCGACCGTAACTTCGGCACCACCTTCTTCTCGGCCGAAGGCGGCGGCGATCCGGTGCTGTTCCAGCATCTGTTCTGGTTCTTCGGTCACCCCGAAGTCTACATCCTGATCCTGCCCGGCATTCGGCATGGTCAGCCAGATCGTCTCGACCTTCTCGAAGAAGCCGGTGTTCGGCTATCTCGGCATGGCCTACGCGATGGTCGCGATCGGGGGCATCGGCTTCGTGGTCTGGGCGCACCACATGTATACCGTCGGCATGTCGAGCGCGACGCAGGCCTATTTCGTCGCGGCCACCATGGTGATCGCGGTGCCGACCGGGGTGAAGATCTTCTCGTGGATCGCCACCATGTGGGGCGGCTCGATCGAGTTCAAGACGCCGATGCTGTGGGCGATCGGCTTCATCTTCCTGTTCACCCTCGGCGGCGTCACCGGCGTGGTACTGGCCAACGCCGGCGTCGATCGCGTGCTGCAGGACACCTATTACGTGGTCGCACACTTCCACTACGTGCTGTCGCTCGGCGCGGTGTTCGGCATCTTCGCCGGCTGGTATTACTGGTTCCCGAAAATGAGCGGCTACATGTATTCGGAGCGGATCGGCAAGCTGCACTTCTGGTTCACCTTCATCGGCGTCAACCTGGTGTTCTTCCCGCAGCATTTCCTCGGCCTGTCCGGCATGCCGCGCCGCTACGTCGATTATCCCGACGCCTTCGCCGGCTGGAATTTTGTCTCCTCGATCGGCTCCTACATTTCCGGCTTCGGCATGCTGATCTTCCTCTATGGCGTGGTCGATGCCTTCATCCGCAAGGAGCAGGCCGCCGGCAATCCGTGGGGCGCCGGCGCCACCACGCTGGAATGGACGCTGCCTTCGCCACCGCCGTTCCACCAGTTCGAGGTACTGCCGCGGGTGCAGTAAATCGCACCGGCACGACGCGGTGCCGGGTGCTGCAAATTGATGTCTCCGCCGCGGCCGAAAGGCTTTCGGCGGAGCCGTATTGAGAAGAAGTGGGACGGATCTTGTCGGTAATCGACCACAACACGCTGGCGCTTTCGCCCCGGATTTCCGAGGCTGGAGTTGCCGACTACGTCGCGCTGTTGAAGCCGCGGGTGATGTCGCTGGTGGTATTCACCGCGCTGGTCGGTTTCTTCCTGGCGCCCGGCCATGTCCATCCGGTGCTGGCGATCACCTCGATCCTGTGCATCGCGGTCGGCGGCGGCGCCTCCGGCGCGCTGAACATGTGGTACGAGGGCGACATCGACGCCCTGATGTCGCGCACCGCCAACCGGCCGATCCCGCGCGGCCGGGTGACGCCGCCCGAAGCCCTGGCGTTCGGCATGACGCTGGCGTTCTTCTCGGTGATGACGCTCGGCATCCTGGTCAACTGGATCGCGGGCGGCCTGCTCGCATTCACCATCTTCTTCTATGTCGTGGTCTACACCATCTGGCTGAAGCGCTGGACCGCGCAGAACATCGTGATCGGCGGCGCCGCCGGCGCGCTGCCGCCGGTGGTGGCATGGGCGGCGGCGACGGGTTCGCTGTCGGTCGAGCCGATTTTGCTTTTCCTGATCATCTTCTTCTGGACCCCGCCGCACTTCTGGGCGCTGGCGCTGTTCCGCAACGACGACTACGCCCGCGCCGGCGTGCCGATGCTGCCGGTGGTGGCCGGCCCCGACGCCACCCGGCTGCAGATCCTGCTCTATACCGTCGTGCTGGTGGCGATCGCTGTGGCGCCGTGGCCGCTGGGGTATTTCGACGCGGTGTACGGCGTGGCCTCGCTGATCCTGGGGGCCGGCATGCTCGGTCTCGCGGTCAAGGTCTATCGCCATCGCACCGGCAGCGCCGCACTGCGCGCCACCCGAAAACTGTTCGCGTTCTCGATCCTGTATCTGTTCGCGCTGTTCGCCATTCTGCTGCTGGAAGTGGTGGCCCGGGCGATCGCGCCATGGTTCTGGTAGAGGGGCGCATGGTCCGATGGACAACAAGCCAAAGCCCGACGGCATCGTCCTCACCGAGGCGCAAAAGAAGCGTCGGCGGGAACGATCGATCGCCATCGCGCTGGCGCTCGGCGTCCTGGTCGTGCTGTTTTTCGCCGTCACCATGGTCAAGGGGCCGGCCGTTCTGGTCCGGCCGATGTGATTGACATGATGGACCATAACCAGCCGCCGACCCCGGACAGCAACGCGCCGCCGCCGCGACGGGCGAAGCTCGGGCGCGACACCACCGTGGCGGCGCTGTGCGGGGCGCTGGTGGCGTTCATGGTCGGCGCGTCCTACGCCGCCGTGCCGTTCTACAACTGGTTCTGCCGCGCCACCGGCTTCAACGGCACCACCCAGGTCGCGACCTCGGCGCCGACCACGGCGCCCTTGCAGCGCACCGTCGCGGTCCGGTTCGATTCCAACGTCGCCGGCGGCTTGCCGTGGAAGTTCGAGCCGGAGCAGACCGAGATCGAGGTCAGGATCGGCCAGGTGGTCACGGTGTACTACACGGTGACCAATCAATCGGCGCGAACCACCACCGGGCAGGCCGCCTACAACGTGGCGCCGCTGACGGTCGGTTCTTATTTCCAGAAGATCAACTGCTTCTGCTTCACCGAACAGACCATGGCGCCGGGCGAAAAACGCGAGATGCCGGTCGTGTTCTACGTCGACCCGTCGATCGCCGCCGATCACGAGAACGACGGCCTCAACACCATCACGCTGTCCTATACGTTCTATCCGGTGAAGGAGCCTGTGCCGAAGCCGCTGGCTTCGAGCGAGCCGGACAAGCGCAAGGGAAGCCTCTGAACACGACCCGGATATTGATTTTTTGAGACGAATACGTGCCGGATGGAAGGCACAGCTTACGGAGAGACCGCAAATGGCTACGGCGCAAGTCAAGCACCACGACTACCACCTCGTCGATCCGAGCCCGTGGCCGATCGTCGGCGCCGTATCGGCCTTCATCATGGCGGTCGGCGCCATCCTCTGGATGCACCATATCTCCTCGGCAGCGCCGATCATTTTCGGCATCGGCACCATCGGCGTGCTTTACACCATGGCGAGCTGGTGGGCGGATGTGATCCGCGAGGCCGAGTTCAAGGGCGATCATACCCGGGTGGTCCAGATCAGCCATCGTTACGGGATGATCCTGTTCATCGCCTCCGAAGTGATGTTCTTCGTCGCCTGGTTCTGGGCGTTCTTCAATTCGTCGCTGTTCCCGGCCGACCCGGTTCACGCTACCCGCGAAGCGCTGTTCGGCGGGGTCTGGCCGCCCAAGGGCATCGAGGCGTTCGATCCCTGGCACCTGCCGCTGTTGAACACGCTGATCCTTCTGACCTCCGGCACCACCGTGACCTGGGCCCACCACGCGCTCCTGGAAAATGACCGCAAGGGCCTGAAATACGGGCTGATCCTCACCATCCTGCTCGGCGCCTCCTTCACCTGCGTGCAGGCCTGGGAATATGGCCACGCGGCGTTCAGCTTCGCCGGCAACATCTATGGCGCGACGTTCTTCATGGCGACCGGGTTCCACGGCTTCCATGTGCTGATCGGCACCATCTTCCTGACTGTGTGCCTGATCCGCGCCTATGCCGGACACTTCAATCCGACCCAGCACCTCGGCTTCGAATTCGCCGCCTGGTACTGGCATTTCGTCGACGTGGTCTGGCTGTTCCTGTTCATCTGCATCTATGTCTGGGGCCACGGCGCCGAAACCATGGCCCACGGCGCCGGTTGATCGCAGCGTAATGTGCTAACAAAGGGCGGCCCTGGGGCCGCCCTTTTGCTTTTCAGAGCATGATCCGGAAAAGTGGAAACCGGTTTTCCGATAAGATCATGCTCAAACAAAAACGATCTAAGGCAAAGCCATGACCGAATACCCGCCCGTCACCATGACCCAGAGTGTGCTGCGCGGGCTCGCCTGCAAGTGTCCGCGCTGCGGCGAGGGCAGGCTGTTCACGGGCTTTTTGAATCTACGGCCGGCGTGCGAGCGTTGCGGGCTCGACTACGCCTTCATCGATGCCGGCGATGGCCCGGCGGTCTTCATCATCATGATCGCCGGCGCCATCGTGGTTGCCGCCGCTCTCATCGTCGAGGTCAAATACCAGCCGCCGCTGTGGCTGCACGCGGTGCTGTGGCTGCCGCTGATCCTGGCCACCACGCTGTTGCCGCTGCGCTCGATGAAGGCGCTGTTGATCGCGCTCCAGTTCCACCACAAGGCGGCGGAAGGCCGGCTGATCGATCGCGGGCCGCAATGATGGATGACAGGCCGGCCGGATCCGCACCCGGGCGCGGTGTTGCCGGGCTTGGCGTCTTCACGGTCGTGATGGTGGCGCTGCTGCTTGGCCTCGGCTTGTGGCAATTGCAGCGCCGCGTCGAGAAGCACGCGCTGATCGCGGCGCTGACCGAGCGGCTTGCGGCCGTGCCGGGCGAACTGCCGCCCGTCCAGCAATGGAGCGCGTTGACACCAGCCGCAGACGAGTTTCGCCGGGTGCGGTTTGCCGCGACCTATCAATCCAGTCCGGACGTGATGGTCTACAGTTCCGGTTCGGCGGTGCGCTCCGATGTGTCGGGTCCGGGCACCTGGGCCTTTCTGCCGGCGCGCCTCGCCGGCGGCGAGACCGTCGTCGTCAACACCGGCTTCGTGCAGAACACCATGCAGGATCGCGCCCAGCAGGACCGGGCGGCGCGGCGGCTGGTCACCGGCACGCTGGTGATCCTGACCGGATATCTTCGCTTTCCGGAATCCGCCAGCTTGCTGACGCCGCGGGAAAACCTCGAAAAGCGGTTGTGGTTCGCCCGCGACACCCTCGCGATGGCGCAGCAGCTCGGCTGGGACCGGGGCGGCCGGGTCGCGCCGTTTTATATTGACCTGGAATCTCCGGTGCCCGAGAGCGGGATCCCAAAACCCGGGCCGCTCGACGTGCATCTGAAAGACGATCACCTGCAATACGCCATCACCTGGTTCGGCCTTGCCGCCGCGGTGGCGATCGCGTTCGCGGTGTGGTGGCGAGGCGCGCGCAGACGGACCCCGTAAGGCCGGCGTGAGCCGTCAGACAATGCTGCGCTCGAGCCATTCGATGTGCCGCGCCACCGAAACCTGCATGGCGCGTTTGGCATCTTTCGGAATCACCCGGTTCCAGAACGCGCCGTAGATCGCGTCATATTCGAATGGCATCACGCGCTGCGCGATGGTGCGGACCGCGCTTGCGCCGAGCGGAATATAATTCGGATAGGAACGCATGAAGCCAAGGTGCTTGCGGTCGAGCACGACCTGCAGCAGATCGCCTGACAGCAGCGCGCCGCGGCCGTCGCATCCTGCGGCCCAGTGCAGGATAGTGCCGCCGTCGAAATGGCCGCCGGTGCGCAGCAGCGTCAGCCCCGGGGCGATTTGTTTGGTCTCGCCGCTCCACAGTTCGAGGCACGGATCCGGCCGCATGATCCATTCGCGATCGGCCGCATGCAGATGGACCGGAATGCCGCCGAAGGCGCGGCTCCATTCCACCATGGTGGTGTAGTAGTGCGGATGCGAGATCGCGATCGCCTTGAGGCCGCCGATACCCTTGATCAGGTCGACCATCACGTCACTGATCAGGCTGACGCAGTCCCACAGCACATTGCCGTCCCCGGTGGGCACCAGCAAGGCGCGCTGGGTGATGCCGAAGGCGGGCATGATCCCGATGCCGACCAGGCCGGCCTCGTCACGGAAAGTCGGCATGTGGCTTCGCTCGAGGCCTTGCAGCGTGGTCCAGGCCTGCCCGCCGGGCAGGACGAATTGCCGCTCCTCCTCGCAGATGGTGCAGGCGGCCGGTGGCGCCGGCGTCGGCGCATACTGCGTGCCGCAGGTGCTGCAGATGAATGCGTCCATGACCATGGTCTCCTTACGCTGGCTTCTTCGCGGTCATCGCAGCGCATCCTGATAGGCCTTGAGCCCAGAGGCGAGGTCGAACCGGGGCCGCCAGCCGAGATCGGCCGCGATCCGCGAAACGTCGAACACGGTCTGCACATCCGGAACATCGTCAGCGCCGGCGACCAGCTTCGGGTCGACGCCCGGGATGGCGCCGCGCGCGATTTCCGCGATTTGCGGCATGGTCAGCGCCTCGCCGGAACCGACATTATAGGCGCTGAACGAAAACTTATCGGCGGTCAGCGCGGCGATCTGCGCCGCCACCACGTCGTCGACATAGACATAGTGATAGACGAATTCGGGATCGCAGGGGATTTCGGTGGTGTTGCCGGCGGCGGCATCGCGGATCAGCGTGGCGAGGTGGCAATTGCCCCGCCGGTAGGGGCCATAGACCCGGCCGATGCGCAGGCTGACGCTGCTGAGGCCATATTCGACGGCGAAGGCCTGCAGCAATTGCTCGCCGGCGACCTTGCTGGCGGCATAGACCGAGGTCGGCCGCAGCGGCGTGTCCTCGGCGATGTCAGCCATGCCGACATCGCCATAGACGCTGATCGACGAGCACAGCACGAAACGCCGGAGATCGTGGCGGCGAGCGAGGTCCAGCAGCAACGCGGTTCCGTCGATGTTGACCTCGACGATCTTCAACGGCTCGCCCTTCGCCATCATCGGGCCCGAGATCGCGCCGCAATGGATCACGGCGTCGAACGCCTTTCGCGCGAACAGCTCGGCGAGCGCTGCACGGTCGTTGATCGAGATGATTTCGAGACCGCGATCGTCGCGGCCGAAATCCGTGACGTCGATCGCCGTGACCAAGTGGCCACGCTCCGTCAGGGTCTTGCGCAGCGCCATGCCGATCAATCCGGCGCCGCCCGTTACCAGCACATTCATCCGCTTCCCCGATCCCGCCAGCCGCTCATGCGGCAAGTCATCACGCGCCCGTGCCGGGCTTTTCGGCGATCACCGCGATCATGCCGCCCTTGTCGGGTCCCTGGTGCTCGGCGCCGCCCGAGACGAACAACGCGGTGTCGTTCAGTACGCTGGCGACAATGGCGCCGACCGCGCCGCGAATATGGCGCTGCTGATCCATGTCGCCGTCGTTCAGCATGGTGTGAGCCTTGCCGCGCACCATGCCGTCGCGCGGCGCTTCGCACTTGACGAAGGCGGCGCGAATCCGTGCGGCCTCGAGCGCCGGGATCTGAGGCTCGGCGCTAAAGCCCAGATCGCGGGCGAGCCGCACCACGCTGCCGATGTCCAGCGGATCGAACATCGCGGCGTGGCCGATGGTCAACGGGCCGCTCCACGAGGCGCTGGTGCCGACCACGACGACCTCGTTGGTAGTGATCTCGACCCCCGCCGAGACGCTGGCAACGGCCGAAAAGGCGTCGAAATCCTTCAGCACCGAACTCTCGCCGGCGCGCGCCGGATCGATCTCGCCCAGCGCTCTGGCGACGCCGAGCGCCGAGGCCGCGCGTCCGAACGCCATCAGCTTGCCGGAATTGTCGGTCGCGCAGGAGCGCCCGCGTTCGCCGGCCGCGACGATATCGGCGAGCGTGAACGCCGGCCCCTTGACCTGGACGAAATGAACGTCGGCCGGACTGGCGATGCCGGCTTTTGTCATGGCCTCCGCCACCGCCGCGGCGGTGAGGTCGATCTGCCGCTGACGCCCGACATCCTCGGGCAGCAGGCGAGGCGTGAAGGCCACGCCGACCGCCAGCGCCGGACCACCGGCTTTGTCGTCGTCGGGCGACACCGTGAACACCGCGTAATGCGGCGACAGCACGCCCTCGACCCCGCCGGAGAAGATGAACGGCACCCGCTTGCAGACCGACTGCGCGCTCTCTTGCGTATGCTCGCCGATCAGCTGCGACAGCGACATCATGAGGTAGCCCCGGGTGTAGTCGTTGACGAGGCCGTTGCCGTGGGTCTTGCCGATCACGGCGACGATCTCCCCGGGTTTGACGTCGCCGGCCTCGATCGCCTTGCGCAGTCCGGATACGTCGCCGGGATCAATCAGGCCGAAGCGGTGAACATCTGCGCGCACGTTTCGCTTCCCTCTGGAGCATGATCCCGAAAAGCATGCCCTCGGACTTGATCCGGGGGTGGATACCGGTTTTCGGACAAGATCATGCTCAATCAATAGATGACTCACCGCCGGATCAGAGCGCGACCATGCCGCCGTCGACGCTGAGATCGCTGGCGGTGATGAAGGACGAGCCGTGCGAGCACAGGAACAGGATGGCCCCCGAGAGCTCCTCGGACTCGGCGAAACGGTCGATCGGCGTCAGTGTCTTGAACACCGCGCGCTGTTCGTCGGTCACGTCGCGCTGTAGCCCCGTCATGGTGGTGCCGGGCGAGATCGAGTTGATCTGGATATTGAACGGCGCGTATTGCACGCCGGCCTGCCGGGTCAGCGCGAGAACCGCGCCTTTCGAGGCGCAATAGGCGGCGGCGTTGCGCAGCCCGATATGGGCCGCGGTCGAGGCGACGTTGCAGATCTTTCCGGCCCGCCGCCCGACCATGCCCGGCAGGACCGCGCGCATGCCGAGCCAGACGCCCTTGGCGTTGACATCCATCATCCTGTCCCACATCTCTTCTGTGGTATCGATCGCGGTGTCGCCAGGCACGGCCACGCCGGCATTGTTCACCAGCACGTCGACCTTGCCGTGGGCGGCGACCAGCGCGCCAACCAGCTCGCTCCAGGCGGCGGCATCGCGGACGTCCATCACGTGCCCCTCGGCGCGCAGCTTCATCGCAGCGATTTCGTCAGCGCACTCCTTGGCGCCGGCCACATCGACCGCAACCACGAGCGCTCCGGCCCTGGCAAAATCCACGGCCGCGGCCTTGCCGATGCCGCTTCCGGCCCCGGTGACGATGACGACCTGGTCGGTGAAATCGAGCTTCATGGCTGCCTTCCTCCGCACGCGCCCCCGTCGGGGCCGCGTGACCGAACTGCGCCCCGAACCGGGAGACCCCGGTGGGCTGTTCCTCCGATTGCAGCAAAGGATTGCAGGAAACGGGCCACAGTTTTTCAGGTGCGCGTCAGCGCCGGTGGTCTGGTTCACTGCTTAATGTTTCACCGCTGGCGTTAGGCAACTGCATCCAAATTAGTCCGGCGGTTCCTTAGTTGGATCATCTCCGCGGCTTTGCCCGCAGCGCCGCAACCCGCCAGTTGCCCAAAATTTCGACGACGGCGCCCATGTGGCATATCCCATTGCTAACGGGTTTGCGGCGGTTCTCGCAGGAGATGTGGCTGACGGCTTTTTGGGCGCCACAATTCTTAGGTTCCCCGTCACTGACCGTTGCCAGGGAAACTCAAGGTCGACCCGAAGCAAGCCCGACGACCATAATCGTACTGGCACGCTTGATGCAGCGAAGTCGGGACGACCGGTCTCCCGGGACGGGCGGGCCGGAGCTGCGGATCTCGTGTTGGGAGCGGTATCATGAACGTGACTGTACTCTACCTCATCGTCGTCGCCATCGGGGTTGTGCTTGCCCTGATCGCCTACATGCGCAACCGAAATAATATCGGCGGGATCATCGTCGGCTTCACGCTGATGGAGATCGTCATCATGGCCGTGGTCGGCGTGATCAACGGTGTGCTCGGCACCCCGAATGCCATGCTCGGTCGGCTGTTCATGACCTTTTCGGGCAGCTATGGCTTCCTGGCCTTCGCCGCCATTTGCGGCGGCTTCTACATCTCCGGACCGCTCGCGGCCTACATCATCAGGAAGCCCGGCGCGGCGACCATCGCGGAGACCATGAACGGCGTCGCCCAGGTGCTTTCGGGCAACCCCAACGGCGTCATGGTGCTCGCCGCGGGCTTCCTGCAGGGCTTCATGTCCGACCTGGCGTTCGCGTTCTATGGCTACAAGAGGTGGACGCTCGGTGTCATCGCCCTGTCCGGCGCGCTGGCGCCGTTGCTGCAGCAGATTCCGGAGGTCTACTTCTTCGGCGTCGGCGACATGGGCATCGCCTACAACCTGCTCGCGCTGGCGATCCGCATGGTCAGTGGCGCCGTCTATGCCATCGTGCTGGTCCGTCCGATCGCCCGCGGCCTCGCCCGCGCCGGCGTGGTGCGCGGCACCGCGGTGGCGGCGGAAGAAGGCAAGGCCAGGCTGCAGGGCCAGACCGCCTGATGGCGGAAATCCTCGAGGACGGCGCGCTTTCGCGCGTCGTCCCGTTCAGTGCGAATGCTGAGGCGGCGATGCCGGGACCGCGGGGCGATTCCGGCGGCGCGTCGTCGGCGATCGTCGATCTGAAGGATATCACCTACACCTATGAGGGCGAGGCGACGCCGGTCATCAACGGCGTTTCGCTGCGCGTCCAACCCGGCGAATTCGTGCTGATCCTCGGGCCGAGCGGCTGTGGCAAGAGCACGCTGCTCAACGTGCTCAACGGCACCATTCCCCACACCCTTCGCGGCGAACTCGGCGGTCATGCCGTCGTATGCGGAAAATCGGTGCCGGACACCAAGGTGACGAACTTCGCCACAGAGGTCGGCATGGTGTTCCAGGATCCCGAAGCCCAGATCATCAACACCCGCGTTCGCGACGAGGTCTGCTTCGGCCTGGAGAATCTCTGCCGGCCCGCCGACGAGATTCTGGCGCGGCAGGCCGAGGCGCTCGCCTATGTCGGCCTTCCGGACGCCGGCGATCTTTCGATCTTCGACATGTCGGGCGGCCAGAAGCAGCGGGTCTCGATCGCCGCGGTGCTGGCGGTCCGGCCGCGCCTTCTGGTACTGGACGAGCCGACCGCCAATCTCGATCCCGCCGGCATGGCCGAGGTGTTCGCCGTGCTGCACCGCCTGAACCGCGAGTTCAACACCACCATCGTGATGGTCGAACACCGGGTCGACGAACTGGCCGACCGGGTTTCCCGCGTGGTCATGATGGATCGCGGCACGGTGGTTTTCGACGGGGGGCCGCGGGCGGCCTTCGCCCGGCGCCGCGAGGCCCATTCCGAAGAGGCGGAATCCATTGCCGCCAGCGCCTGGTTTCCGCAGGTCAGCGAATTTACCCTTGAACTGGCCGGCGCCGCCGGCATCGCATTGGCGGGCGACGTCATGCCGCTCAACGTGACCGAGGCGGTGGCGTTCGCGCAAGGCGTAATGGAGAAGCGGCCGGCGCAGGCGCGCGCCGGCGCGCCGGCACCGCGGCAAGCGGCGGCCGGGGAAAAGCTGCTTTCGATCCGCGATCTAAGCTTCGGCTATCTGCGTGAAAAGCCGATCCTGAAGAACATCTCGCTCGAACTCGAGACCAGGGGCATCGTCGCCCTGCTCGGGCAGAACGGCTCGGGCAAGACCACCCTGGCCCGGGCGCTGATGGGCATCAATCCGGTGGAGCGCGGCACGGTCTATCTTGGCGACAAGGACATTTCGGACCTCGGCCCGCGCGAGATCTCGGCCGAGATCGGCTATGTGTTCCAGAACCCCGACCACCAGTTCGTCACCGACCAGATCGACGAAGAGGTCGGCTATGGTCTCAAGGTCCGCGGCTATGCCGACGACTTCATCGCGCAGCGGGTCGACGAGGTGCTGGGTATCGTCGATCTTGCGCGTTACCGCCACCGTTCTCCGTTCAGCCTCAGTCTGGGCGAGCGCCGCCGGCTCAGCGTCGCCACCATGCTGGTGCTGGAGCCGCGTCTGCTGGTGCTGGACGAGCCGACCATCGGGCAGGATCACGAGCGCGCCCAGCACCTGATGCGGCTGATGGATCGGCTTCGCGAGCGCTACGGCACCACCATCCTGATGATCACCCATGACGTGCGCCTGGTTGCGGAATGGTCCGACCGGGCTATCGCACTGCGCGACGGCCAAATCGCCTTCGACGGCACGCCCGAGGCGCTGTTCGCGCAGGCCGCTCTGCTCAAGGAGAGCGCGCTGCTGCCGCCGCCCGTGTTCGAGGTCTCCGCGGCACTTTCGAAAACCCATCCGGATCGTGTGGCGGGGCCGACCTTGTCGATCGCGGACCTGGTGCGGTCGATCACCGCCTGAGAGGGAGCCATGTCGCGTTCGACGGTTTTTCAGTTCCGCGCCCACGATTCCATCTTCAACCGCGCCGATCCGCTGACCAAATTCGCGTGGATGCTGACGGTCTCGCTGCTGGCGTTCGGCGCCTACATCGCCTGGATCCAGATCGCGATCACGGTGATGGTGCTGGCGACGGCGCTGATCCTGGCGCGGATCACGGTGCGGGAAATCCTGCAGGGCACCTGGCTCTTCATGCTGGCCTGCGGCAGCTTCTTCATCATCCAGACCCTGACCCTGCCCGGCACCACCGAGTTGTTCCGCATTCTCGGCAAGCCGATCTATCTCGAGAGCTCGGACTATGCGCTGGCATCGGCGTTGCGCATTTATACCATCATCCTGGCCTCGCTGGTGTTCGTGCGGACCACCGACCCGCGCGAACTCGCCATTGCGCTGGTGACCCAGATGAAGATTCCGTACCGGATCGCCTATGCCTTCTTCATCGCGCTGCGCATCATTCCGACCATCGAGGAGGAGATCAAGATCATCCGCTCGGCCCAGGCGGTGCGTGGCGTGGTGCGCAAGCGGGGGGTGGCCGGGCGCATCCTCGAAGCCAAGCGCTATGCCATGCCGATGCTGGTCGGGGCGCTGCGCCGCGCGTCCACGATGGTGATGTCGATGGAAGCCCGTGGCTTTGGCGCCTATCCCCAGCGCACCTTCGTCGAGGCGCCGCATATGGGTTTCGGCGCGCAGATCGCCTGCGGCGCCATGCTGCTGGCGGTGGCCGGCTGGTACACCGCGCTGGCGTTCGGCTGGGTTCACTCGTTCTATGTATTTGCGCCTTAGGGCAGGCGGGATTGATCCCGGACGGTTTGCTGGCAATGATGGCTGCCATGAGCCAGCAATCATCGCCCCGCACCGCCTTGATCGTCATCGACGTGCAGAGGGCGTTCGACCAGTGGGAAGCCGCGGGCCGGCGGCGCAATAACCCGCACGCCGTGGTGCGGATCGTCGACCTGCTCGAGGCGTTTCGAAAGCGCCAAATGCCGGTGTTTCATATCCGCCACGAGGGCACGCGTCCGGGCTCATCGTTCCTGCCGGATGGCCCCGGCTATCCGGTCAAGGACGAAGCGAGCGAGATCGACGGCGAACCGGTCATCGTCAAGCGCGTCAACAGCGCCTTCATCGGCACCGATCTGGAAAGCCGGCTGCGCGCGGCGCGCATCGCGACGCTTCTGATCTGCGGCGCCACCACCAATCACTGCGTCGAGACCACGACGCGGATGGCGGGCAATCTCGGCTTCGATGTCCGACTGGTGCGTGATGCAACCTGGACCTTCGACCGGGTCGGGCCGGACGGCGATGCGCATTCGGCCGAAGCCATCCACGCCATGACCCTGGCCAATCTCAACGGCGAATTTGCCCGGATCGTGACCGCCGCCGAGGCCATCGCCGCCCTGTAGGGCGGGCAAAGCCCACGCGGACGCCGAAATCGCGGTTTCCCCTTGCGTCAAAAACGCTTTATGGTGCGCCGAAGTTCACTGATCCGAACTTAATAATCCATAATCATCAAAGGCTTGGCGGGGACCCGCGCCTTTGGAGGACGGTTTGACGAGGTATATTTCGACGCGGGGGGAGGCCCCCACCCTGGGATTTTGCGACGTGATGCTGACCGGGCTCGCCCGCGACGGCGGCCTCTACGTGCCCGAGATCTGGCCCCAGCTAGCGCCGGAAACCATCGCCGGGTTTTTCGGCCGGCCGTATTGGGAAGTCGCCGTCGAGGTGGTCAGGCCATTCGTCGGCGAAGAGATTTCCGACGCCGATCTCGGCCGCATGGCCAATGAAGCCTATGCGACCTTCCGTCATCCGGCCGTGGTGCCGCTCGACCAGATCGGACCTAATCAATTCGTGCTCGAGCTGTTTCACGGACCGACGCTGGCGTTCAAGGACGTCGCGATGCAGCTGATCTCGCGGCTGATGGATCACGTGCTGGCGCAGCGCGCGCAGCGCACCACCATCGTGGTCGCGACCTCGGGCGACACCGGTGGTGCGGCGGTCGACGCCTTCGCCAATCTCGGCAATGCCGACCTGATCGTGCTGTTTCCGCACGGCCGGATCTCCGGCGTGCAGCGGCGGATGATGACGACGGCAGGCGCGCCCAACGTGCACGCCATCGCCGTGGAGGGTACCTTCGACGATTGCCAGGCGATCGTGAAAGGCCTGTTCAACCACCACGGCTTTCGCGACGCGGTGTCGCTGTCCGGCGTCAACTCGATCAACTGGGCCCGCATCGTCGCCCAGGTGGTCTATTATTTCACCTCGGCGGTGGCGCTCGGCTCGCCGTGGCGCCTGGTCGACTTCACGGTGCCGACCGGAAATTTCGGCGACATTTTTGCCGGCTATGTCGCGAAGAGGATGGGGCTGCCGATCCGCAAGCTGCGCATCGCCGCCAATATCAACGATATCCTGGCGCGCACGCTCAAGACCGGCATCTACGAGGTCCGCGAAGTGCACGCCACCGCGTCGCCGTCGATGGACATCCAGGTGTCGTCGAATTTCGAACGGCTGCTGTTCGAGGCGGCCGGGCGTGATGCCGCCGTGGTGCGCGGATTGATGGCGTCGCTGGCCCAGTCCGGCCGGTTCGTGCTGCCAGGCTCCGTGCTGGCCGCGATCCGCGCCGAATTCGATGCCGGGCGCGCCGACGAGAACGAAACCAACGCGGCGATCCGCGCCGCCTGGCGCGAGGCCGGCGATCTGGTCGACCCGCATACCGCGGTGGCGCTCGCGGTGGCCGATCGCGATGCCCAGGACCGAAGCGTTCCCAATATCGTGCTGTCGACCGCGCATGCCGCGAAATTCCCCGATGCGGTCGAGGCGGCCTGCGGCGTGCGCCCGCAATTGCCGGCCTGGCTGGAGGGACTGATGACCCGGAGCGAACAGGTCACCATCATGAAAAACGACCAGGTTGAAATCGAACGGTTCGTGCGCTCGGTCAGCCGTGCCGCGAAACAGGGAGTTGCCGGATGAGCGTCGACGTCACCAAGCTGCCTTCCGGCCTGACGGTGGTTACCGACACCATGCCGCATCTGGAGACCGCGGCGCTCGGGGTGTGGACCGGTGTCGGCGGCCGCGACGAAAGGCCGGACGAGCACGGCATTTCGCACCTGCTCGAACATATGGCGTTCAAGGGCACCACCCGGCGCTCGTCGCGCGAGATCGTCGAGGAGATCGAGGCGGTCGGCGGCGATCTCAATGCCGGCACCTCGACCGAGACCACGGCCTATTATGCGCGGGTGATGAAGGCCGATGTGCCGCTGGCGCTCGACGTGCTTTCCGACATCCTTGCCAATCCGTCCTTCGTGCCGGACGAACTGGAGCGCGAGAAGAGCGTCATCGTGCAGGAAATCGGCGCGGCCCAGGATACGCCGGATGACGTGGTGTTCGAGCATCTCAACGAATTGTGCTATCCGGACCAGCCGATGGGGCGCTCGCTGCTCGGCACCGCCAAGACGCTGAAGGAATTCAACCGCGACAGCCTGCAGGGTTATCTCAGCACCCATTACCGCGGTCCGGAAATGGTGGTCGCCGCCGCCGGCGCGGTCGATCACAAACGCATCGTCGAAGAGGTACAGCACCGGTTTGCCTCCTTCGACGCCGCGCCGGCGCCGAAACCGCAGCCGGCGATGTTCGGCAAGGGCGGCTCCCGCGTGGTGCATCGCGATCTCGAGCAGGCGCATCTGACGCTGGCGCTGGAAGGCCTGCCGCAGTCCGACCTTTCGCTGTTCAGCCTGCAGGTCTTCACCAACATCCTCGGCGGCGGCATGTCGTCACGGCTGTTCCAGGAAGTGCGCGAGAAGCGGGGCCTGTGCTATTCGATCTACAGCTTCCACGCGCCCTATACCGACACCGGCTTCTTCGGGCTCTACACCGGCACCGATCCCGCGGATGCGCCGGAAATGATGGAGGTGATCGTCGACGTCATCAACGACGCCGTCGAGACCCTGGCTGAATCCGAGATCGCGCGCGCCAAGGCGCAGATGAAGGCCGGACTGTTGATGGCGCTGGAAAGCTGCAGTGCCCGCGCCGAGCAATTGGCCCGTCATATGCTTGCCTATGGCCGTCCGCTCCCGGTCGACGAGTTGATGACCAGGATCGACGCCGTCAGCGTCGAATCGACCCGCAATGCCGCCCGCGGGCTGTTGTCGCGCAGCCGGCCGGCGGTGGTGGCGCTGGGTTCTGGCCGGGGTCTGGACACGGCGGTGACTTTTGCGGAAGGATTGACCCGCGCGAAGGCCAAGGCCCGCCTGCATTGAAGGTGGCTGCGGTCGGGAGCATGACCCGGAAAAGCATGCCCTCGGACTTGATCCGAGGGTGGAATCCGGTTTTCCGAAAAGGTCATGCTCAAATAAAAGGATGAGATCATGATGCGATTCCTGGGAATCGCATCATGATCTGGGAGGCGTGAACCATGGCCTTGTTTCGGCTGCCATCGAATGCACCGGCGCCGCTTGCCCCGCGCGGCTTCGGCCTGCTGCTGCGCGCGCCACAGATGGCGGATTTCACCCAATGGGCCCGGCTGCGCGATTACAGCCGGGATTACCTGACGCCATGGGAGCCGATCTGGCCGTCGGACGATCTCACCCGTGCTGGTTTCCGCCGCAGGCTGCGGCGCTATGCCGAAGACATCGCCACCGACAAATCCTATCCGTTCATCGTGTTCCGGGAATCCGACGGCGAGATGATCGGCGGCGTGACCTTGGCCAATGTCCGCCGCGGCATCGTCCAGGCCGGCACCATCGGCTACTGGACCGGCGAACCCCACGCCGGGCGCGGCCACATGACCGCGGCGCTGCGGGTACTGCTGCCGACGCTGTTCGGCGAACTCAATCTGCATCGCGTCGAGGCGGCCTGCATCCCCAGCAACGCCCCGTCGATCCGGGTGCTGGAGAAATGCGGGTTTTCCCGCGAGGGACTGGCGCGGCGCTATCTGTGCATCAACGGCGCCTGGCAGGACCACCTGCTGTTCGGCCTGCTGCACGAGGATTTTCGCGGTTAACCCGTTTCAAAGATTGCTGGAATGCCGCATTGCACGGGTGCGCTGGCGCCTTGGGTTCGCCGCCATTGCCCTGTTATAAGGCGGCCGGTGCCGGGCCTTGGGGGGTCAAAGGTGCCAAGCGAATTGCCGGGGACATCGGATCAATGCAGTTGATGCGGACGAATGGCGCGGGCGTTACTGGCCGCTGGCGCGGCCTTGCAGTGCTGGCGATGGTGGGCGCCGTGCTGGCCGGCTGCGGCGGCGGCAGCATGGGCTCCAGCGCGTCGGATTCGAGCCCGTCGTTCGGCGACCGCTTCAGCCAGCTGTTCGGCTCGAAATCGCAGGCGGTGGGTGAAGCGCCGCCGCCGCCCGACAACGACCTGACCTGCCCTTCGGTTTCGATCCGGCCGGGCGCCGGGACCTTCGCCGTCGGCATGCCCGGCAAGCCGGCCAGCGGCACCGATCTGCGCTTCCAGGCCACCATCACCCGCACCGCGCGCGATTGCACCTTCAACGGGGCGCAGATCACCGCGCGGATCGGGATCCAGGGCCGCGTCATTGCCGGTCCGGCGGGAGCGCCGGCTTCGGTCGACGTGCCGCTGCGCGTCGCGGTGGTGCAGGACGGCGTGACCCCGAAAACCATCTTCACCAAGGCCTACACCACCAACGTGGCGATGGCCGCGGATGGCAGCGTGCTGTTCAGCCTGGTTGCCGAAGACATCGTCTATCCGCCGCCGGTCGGCGCCGCCGGCGATTCCTATGTTTTCTACATCGGGTTCGATCCCGCGGCCCTGAAGCCCGAGCCGAAGCCGCGGGCAGCGAAAAAGAGGCAGTAGGCAGCGCTGAAGTTACGCGGGCGCGAAACACCAAAAGCCGTCATACCTGCGAAAACGGGTATCCAGCACGTCGCGGCTTCTCGGCGAATCATAGTGCTCTGGAATACGGGTCACCCGCTTTTGTGGGTGATGACAGGCAAACAAAAAAGCCGGCGCGATGAGTTCGCGCCGGCTTTTTTTTGCGATGGGTGCGGTCAGTTCAGCTTGGTGCGGACTTCCGTGATGCCCTTGGCCAGGAGGTCGTCGGCGACGGATCCCTTCACCGACTGCGACAGGATGGTGGCAGCCGCGGCAACCGCGGCGTTGGCGGCGGCGGCGCGGACGTCGGCCAGCGCCTGGGCTTCGGCGAGCGCGATCTTGCTCTCGGCGGTCTTGGTGCGGCGGGCGACGAAGTCTTCCAGCTTGGCCCTGGCTTCGGTGGCGATCCGCTCCGCCTCGGCCCTGGCGCCGGCGACGATGTCCTGCGCCTCGCGCTCGGCGGCGGCTTGCCGGGCCTTGTATTCAGCCAGGAGCTTGGCGGCTTCTTCCTTGAGACGGCGGGCGTCGTCGAGTTCGGCCTTGATGCGCTCGGCGCGGTGGTCGAGCGCCTTCAGCACCGTGCGGTGGATGCCGAGATAGGCAAACAGCCCCATCAGGATGATGAAGGCGATGGCGACCCAGGTTTCCGGTTCGGTAAACATGCGTTTATCCCTTCAACGACGCGTCGACGGCGCTGTTGACCGTATTGCCGTCGGGCACCACGCCGCTGAGCTGCTGCACGATGGCGCTGGCCGCGTCCGCGGCGATGCCACGGACGTTGTTCATCGCGCTCGTGCGGGTCGCGGCAATGGTCTTTTCCGCGTCCGCAAGCCTGACGGCGAGCTGCTCTTCCAGCGTCTTGCGCTCGACTTCGGCCGCCGCATTCAGCTTGTCGCGGGTTTCGGCGCCGATGGCCTGGGCCCGGGAGCGCGCCGCCGCGAGCTCGCCTTCATAGGCTTTCAGCGCGCTGTCGGATGCGTCCTTGAGCTTTTGCGCCTCGGTCAGGTCGCCGTCGATGGCGTCCTGGCGCGCGTCGAGCACGCTGCCGACCCGCGGCAGCGCGATCCGCGAGACGATCAGATAGAGCGCGACGAAGGCAATCAGCAGCGACACCAGCTGCGAAGCGAAAGTGCTCGAATTGAACGGAGGAAAACCTCCGACGTGGCCGCCTTCGGCTTCGGTGTGGGCGCCGGTCTGTTGACCCTTGGCGGGGGTGCCATGACTCGTTTCAGCCACGGTGCTCTCCTGTTGCTGTCATGCGCGCCGCCGGACGGCGGCGCGATAAGGTGCCGCTCAGAGCGGAACGAACAGCAGCAGCAACGCGATCAGCAGCGAGAAGATGCCGAGCGCTTCGGTCACGGCGAAACCGAAGATCAGGTTGCCGAACTGGCCCTGCGCTGCCGAAGGATTGCGGATCGCCGCGGCGAGGTAGTTGCCGAAGATCACGCCGACGCCGACGCCCGCTCCGCCCATGCCGATGCACGCGATGCCCGCGCCGATAAGTTTAGCTGCTGCCGGTTCCATTTCTAGCTCCTTGGAAAGAAAGACAAAGTGGTGGGTGGAAATTCCCCGGGGGATCAGTGTCCCGGATGAATGGCGTCGTTGAGATAGATGCAGGTGAGGATCGCGAACACATAGGCCTGCAGGAACGCGACCAGCAATTCGAGTGCCGTGAGCGCGACCGTGAGCGCCAGCGGCAGCATGCCGCCGGCCCAACCCAGTGCGCCCAGCGAGACGCCGAGCATCGCGACGAAGCCCGCGAACACCTTGAGCGCGATGTGGCCGGCCAGCATGTTGGCGAACAAACGGACGCTGTGCGAAACCGGCCGCAGCAGGAACGACAGGATTTCAATGAACATGACCAGCGGCACGATGTAGCCCGGAACGCCAGACGGGATGAAGATACTGAAGAACTTCAGTCCGTTCTTGTAGAGGCCGTAGATCAGCACAATGAAGAACACCATGAGCGCCAGCGCCGCCGTGACGATGATGTGGCTCGAAATGGTGAACGTGTAGGGGATTATGCCGACCAGGTTCGAAACGCAGATCAGCATGAACAGCGAAAAGATCAGCGGGAAGAACTTCATGCCTTCCGAGCCGGCGGTACTGCGGATGGTCGAGGCCACGAATTCGTAAGAGATCTCGGCGATCGACTGGAAGCGCCCGGGCACCAGCTGCCGCCCGCTGCCGATCATCAGGATCGAGATCAGCGCCACCGCCAGGAACATGTACAAGGACGAATTGGTGAAGGCGATCGTCTGGTTGCCGATATGACCAATCGTGAACAACGGTTCGATGTTGAACTGATGGATCGGGTCGATTTTCATCCGCGCGGCTCTTTGTCCACCGGCTTGGCCGGCAATCGAATTTCAAATGTCCTGACTTCCCGTCGACGTTCAGCGCCGGCCCTGGCCCGCGCCAGCGGATCTCACCACGTTGACCACGCCGGCCACGAAGCCGAGCAGAACGAACACGATGAAACCGAACGGTGACGTCGACAACAAGCGGTCAACGCCCCAGCCAATTGCCGCTCCGACGACAACGCCCGCGATCAACTCCGAGGAAAGGCGGAAACCGAGCGCCATGGCCGAGGCTCTGGCGGCTGGGTCTCCGCTCCCAGTTCCGGGTTGGTCAGTCCCGATTTTGCGGTTATCCCGAATTTCGGACAACCGCTGATCCAGACTTCCGAGCCTTGCGGAAAGCGCAGCTTCGTCGGGCGATTTGTCGCGACTTCCGTTCCCGCTGTCGCTGTTCCGCGTGCCGTCGGCCATGCTGTCGACACCTGGAATTTCGCTGCGCTTGCCGGAATTAACGCCCCGCCACCCTTAAAAGCCGCGCGGACCATACTGACCGCATAAAGCCAAGTCAAGATTGCCGGCTAACCACTTAGGGCTTTGATTTAGCTCGTTTTATTTCGAAAATCGGCGGTGTGCGACGCGCTGGCGCCGCACTGCGATAACAGCCGCGCGACCGATCGTTCTTGCACGCGCGCAAGTGGTCTGTTGGGATGCTGAGGCTTTTTCGAGCACGTTGCCGGTCCCGGAGTTCGCATGCCGCGTCAGGTCGACTACTATTTCTCCCTCACCTCGCCCTGGGCCTATATCGGCCATGGCTTCTTTCGGGAGGTCGTAAGTTCCTATAACTGCACGGTAAATCACAAGCCCGTGGTGCTGGTCGATTTGTTCTCCGAGACCGGCGGGCTGCCTTTGATCAAGCGCCACCCGGTGCGGCAGCGCTACCGGATGCTGGAGCTGCAGCGCTGGCGCGACAAGCGCGGCCTCGATTTTCACTTGCGTCCGGCGCACGTGCCGTTCGACGGGCGGCTTGCCGACGGCGTGGTGATCGCGGCGATCAAGGCCGGACACGATCCCGATGCGTTTTTGCGGCGCGCCTTTGCCAGCGTGTGGGAACAGCAGCTCAACCTGGCCGATCCCGCCACATTGGTCAGGCTCGCCGATGATTCGGGGCTTCCCGGTTCGCATCTGGTCGAGCGTGCCGCTTCCGACGAGATCAGCGCCGCCTACGAACAGAACCGGCAGGACGCGCTGGCCGCCGATGTGTTCGGCTCGCCGGTCTACGTGCTCGACGGCGAGGTGTTCTGGGGCCAGGACCGGATCGAATTGCTGGCCGACGCGTTGAAGTCCGGCCGCGCGCCCTATAGCTCTCAGGGGTAGAGCATGATCCCGAAAAGTGGGTACCGGTTTTCGGATAAGATCATGCTCAAACAATAAGCCGTTATCGATCGATGGAGCCTGCCATGACGCGCCAAGGCAAGATCAGAGGCAAGATCAGAGGCAAGATGATCGGGCAAACCGCCGCGGCGGCGATGATACTCTCTCTTGCCGGCGCGAACGCGGCATGGGCCCAGTCGATGCCCGATACCGAGAACGGCCGCTATGCGCTGTCGCAGGTGTTCGACGGCGTGCTGCGGCTCGATACCCGCACCGGCGCCACCTCGATCTGCAACGACCGCGGCGCCGGCTGGGCCTGCCATGCCATGCCCGACGAGCGCGCGGCGTATGACGAGGAAATCGGCCGGCTGCAAAAGGACAATGAGGCGCTCAAGGCCCAGCTGGCCGCGCGCGAGCCGCCTGTCACCGGCAAGATCGATGAGCCGCTGCCGAAGAGCGATTCACTCAAAGCACCTGAGCCGAAGGTCGCCGATGGCGGGCGCAAGATCGAGATTCCCCGGATCGAGATTCCATTGCCGAGCGATCGCGACATGGATCGCATGATGTCGGCCGTCGAACAGGCCTGGCGACGGCTGGTAGACTTGGCCAACCGCATGCAGAAGGATTTCAGCGGCCGGATTTGATCGACGATCGTCGCTGCAAACTTCGTCGCGGAGTTTATCATCGGGCCGGCCGAAGGCCGGATCCGTAGGACGAAACCTTAAGGCCGAGATGCCGCCACCCAAAATACTGTCCCGCACCCCGCCATCGGCGGTCCGCGCAAATGCCATCGTGTCATCGGTGCTCACGGTGCAGACCCCGGGCTCTGGCTTTACCGATCTGACCGCGGAAGCCGCCAAATTCGTCGATGACATCAACGCCGTCGAAGGCATCGCGACGCTGTTCATCCGTCACACCTCGGCGTCGCTGACGATCCAGGAAAACGCCGATCCGTCGGTGCTGCGCGATCTGACGAGCGCGCTGCGCCGGCTGGCGCCCGAAGATGCGCCCTGGACCCATGATACCGAGGGGCCCGACGACATGCCCGCCCACGTCAAGACCCTGCTGACCGCGACCTCGCTGCAGGTACCGGTGCTGCAGGGCCAGCTCGCGCTGGGAACGTGGCAGGCGATCTACCTGATCGAGCACCGCAGCGCCCCGCATCGCCGCGAGGTGGTGCTGCAGTTCATCGGCCGCACAAGCGCGTTTTCAAGCGAAGTGGTTTCCGGTTCGCGTTAAGAAAACGCGACCGAATAAAAAGCTGGAGGGCAATTCCCCTCCAGCTGAAACGAAACCGGCCGCGGAGCGATCCGCGGCCGGTGGGTCGATCGTTTGTCCGGACAGCGTGGCCGCCGGACAGATCGTTCAGGTCTTGTCGCTCAGGTCTTGGTGATGTCGACGTCCTTGGTTTCCGGCAGGAACAGGAAGCCGATCACCAGGCTCATCACGGCGACACAGACCGGATACCACAAGCCGGAGTAGATGTTTCCGGTCGCGGCTGCGATCGCGAACACCGTTGCCGGCAGGAAGCCGCCGAACCAGCCGTTGCCGATATGGTAAGGCAGCGACAGGCCACTGTAGCGGATCCGGCTTGGGAACAGTTCAACCAGCCATGCCGCAATCGGGGCATAGACCAGGGTCACGTAGACCACCAGCAACCAGAGCATGACCACCGTCATGACGGAGTTGATGTCCGCCGGATCGGCCGAGGCCGGGTAGCCATGGGCCTTGATCGCGGCGGGAAGTGCCTTGGCAAAATCGGCGCTGGAGGCATCCAGCGTCTGCTCGCCGATCTTGACCTTGGCCTTGGTGCCCGCCGGCGCGGCTTCATTGTTGTAGTTCACCGACAGGTTGACGAGACCGGATTTGGCCACGTCGCAGCTCGTGGTGAACTTCTCGGTGCCGGTCGCCTTGAACTGGAACGAGCACTCGTTGGGGTCGGCGATCACCACGACCGGCGCTGCCGCCAGCGCCGTCTCGAGCTTCGGATTGGCGAAGTGGGTGATCGCCTTGAAGATCGGGAAGTAGGTCAGCGCCGCGAGCAGGAAGCCGGCCATGATGATCGGTTTGCGGCCGATCCGGTCCGACAGCCAGCCGAAGATGACGAAGCCGGGGGTGCCCAGTGCCAGCGCAATCACGATCATGATCTGTGCCGTGACGGCCGGAACCTTGATGGTCTGGGTGAGGAAAAACAGCGCATAGAACTGTCCGCCGTACCAGACCACGGCTTCACCCGCGGTGGCGCCCAGCAAGGCCAGGATCGCGATCTTGGCATTCGACCACTGCCCGAACGCCTCGGTCAACGGGCGCTTGGAGGTAGTGCCCTCTTCCTTCATCTTCTGGAACACGGGCGATTCGTTCAGGCTCAGGCGGATCCAGATCGAGACCCCCAGCAGGATGCCGGACAGCAGGAACGGAATGCGCCAGCCCCAGTCGCCGAAAGAGGCTTCACCCATCCAGGTCCGGATCGCCAGGATCAGCAGCAGCGCCATGAACAGGCCGAGCGTTGCCGTGGTCTGGATCCAGGAGGTGTAATAACCGCGCTTGTTGGCCGGGGCATGTTCGGCGACGTAAATCGCAGCGCCGCCGTACTCACCACCGAGCGCCAGGCCCTGCACCAGCCGCAGCAGGATCAGGACCACCGGCGCGGCGATGCCCCAGCTTGCGTATCCGGGCAACAGACCGATGAAGAATGTGCCGACGCCCATCAGGGTCATCGTGATCAGGAAGGTATATTTTCTTCCGATCATATCGCCCAGGCGGCCGAAGATCAGCGCGCCAAAGGGACGGACCGCAAAGCCCGCGGCAAATGCCAGCAGCGCGAAAATGAAGCCGACATTCGGAGGCACGTTCGAGAAGAAGTATTTGGCGAGAAACGCACCGAGCGTTCCGTAGATGTAGAAATCGTACCATTCGAACACGGTACCCAGCGACGAGGCAAAAATGACCTTGCGTTCTTCAGCGGTCATTCCCCTCGAACCGATCTCCCGGCCAGCGGTCGCAGCCATTGTCATTGTGTCGCTCCCCGAATGCATTGATGCAGAATGCAAAACCCGCTCCGATGCGCCGATCTTTCGTCGGATAGAGGCATGGAGCTTCTACTCGAAGGTAACATCGCGGTGAAACATCGCCCAATACGACTTTTGGCCTTGTCACCGCCCGATTGCACCCCCGCCGCGGGCATGAGGGTCTTGAGGGGTTTTACGTCAGGAGGTGTATTGCGCTGCACAACGCAAGCGGATTAACTGCGTTCCGGGCGGCGGCTTGCCAAGGTATTCCCATGAGGGGAGTATGGCGCGGCGAGCCCGCGTCCATCACGACCTCGGGTTAGCTCTCAACCAAGCTGCATGGAATAAATGACGGCAGTTGCCAGTACCCACCTCGTCATCGCCGACGATCATCCCTTGTTTCGCGATGCGCTTCGACAGGCGGTTGCGGGCGTACTCCCTGCGGCAAAAATCGATGAGGCGGGCTCTTTCGAAGAGCTCACCGCGCTGCTGGAACGCGATGCCGAGGTCGACCTGATCCTGCTCGACCTCACCATGCCGGGCATCAGCGGCTTTTCCGGTCTGATTTATCTGCGCGCGCAGTATCCGGCGATCCCCGTGGTGGTGGTTTCGGCCAGCGACGACGTCGAAACCATCCGCCGCTCGGTGGACTTCGGGGCCTCGGGTTTCATTCCCAAGCGGTTCGGGGTCGATACCCTGCGCGACGCGATTCCCAAGGTCATGGACGGCGACGTCTGGATTCCGCCCGACGTCGATCTGTCGGCGGTCGCCGATCCGGAAATGACGCGGCTGCGCGACCGCCTCGTGACCCTGACCCCGCAGCAGGTGCGGGTGCTGATGATGCTGTCGCAGGGGCTGCTCAACAAGCAGATCGCCTATGAGCTTGGCGTCTCCGAAGCCACCATCAAGGCGCACGTCTCGGCGATCCTGCAGAAGCTCGGGGTCGAGAGCCGCACGCAAGCGGTGATCGCCGCGGCCAGGATCGCCGGCGACCAATGGCGGCCGAACGGCTGAGTTGGGCCGCGGACGCATTGGCCCGCAGCCAGATGCGCTGAAACCGGCGGACCTTCCACTCGCGAGCAGTCCGGGATTGCTATAGTCTGGCCACAGCATGGCAGCTTCCAGCGAGGTCAGGTGCGTCGACGCGGATTCATCGGGCTCATTACCGGAGCAATGGGCTGGCCGCTCGTTGCAAGTGCCCAGCAGCTGGCCACAAGGCCGCGCGTTATCCAACTGGGACCGGTCGACATTCCTGCGCAGACTGACGCAACAAGAAGGCTTCTGGCCGAGTTTGGTTACGTTGAAGGACGAAATATTCGGCTTGAGTTTCGGAGCGCCTCGGGAAATGCCGATGCGCTGCCCGCACTGGCACAGGAACTAGTGCGAACAGGCGACGTAGATGTCATCATCGCGATTAGTACGCCTGCTGCTATCGCGGCCTACAAGGCAACTCAGACAATTCCGATCGTGGCCTTGGCAGCAGTTGACCCAGTCGCGTCGGGACTGGCGGATAGCCTTGCCCGTCCGGGTCACAACGTAACCGGCATCGCGGTGTTTTCTGAAGAAACCACAGTCAAGCGTGTCGAGCTCATGCGGGAGGTTCTCCCGCAAGCTGTCCGCCTTGGGACTGTGACGACAAAAGTCACAAACGGCGCGCAGAGCCTTGCGCCAGTCTTGGAAACGGGCCGCAAGCTCGGTTTTGAGGTTGAGGCAATCGACATCGATAATCCCGCCAATATCGCGAAAATCCTGAGCCCGGAAATCCTCGCCCGGTTTGACGGGCTTGTTTTTGTTCCGGATGTTGTGCTCAACGCCCATATGGCCGAGGTCATCAAGATGGTGGGCCTGAGCAACAAACCTGCGATTTTTGCTTCACCGGACTGGGTCGCTAACGGTGGTTTTATGTCGTTTGGGCCTGATTTTGCCGACGCGACGCGTCACTTGATTGCGCAGGTCGATCGCGTTCTGAAGGGCGCAAAGCCAGGCGACTTGCCTTTCGAACGGCCCACCAAGTTTGATCTCAGGATCAATCTGCGCATCGCCAAGGCCCTGGGTCTCGAGCTGCCTCCGACCGTCCTCGCCCGCGCCGACGAAGTGATCGAATAGCTGGTCAAGCTACTTCGGGCGATCGCACTTTTCGGAAGTGCCGAACTGTCCAGCTTGAGTGCGGAATGCACACCAAAGCGGAGTCCCCCGGCCGCTCGGACTTTCCCCGGCTTCTACTCCGCCGCCACCATCTGCTGGGTACGCCATTGTCCGAGCAGGGCGCGCAGCGAGGCGGGCTTCACCGGTTTGTTCAGCACGGCGATTTTTTCCAGCCGCGCGGCGTCGCGGACATGCGGGCTGCGGTCGGCGGTGATCAGGATGGCCGGAAGCTCCTGGCTGAAATGGCGGCGAATGTCCCGGATTGCGGCGATGCCGTTACCGCGGTCGAGATGGTAATCCACCAGAAGGCCGGTGACACGCTCGCCCGCCGCTTCGATGGCCTCGATCGCGGTTTCCGGATCGGACACCGCGATGACCTTGGCGTCCCAGGATGTCAGCAACGTCTTCATGCCGTCGAGAATCGCCAGGTCGTTCTCGATGCAGACGATCAGCGTGCCGCTCATCGGTGCTTTCGACAGCGGAGTCGCGCTGGTGACCGCGGTGGTGTGGTTGATCGCGGTGGCGATCGGCGCCGTCACCGAGAAGAACGAGCCGCCGCTGCGGTTGGAGTCGATGGCAATGCCATGGTCGAGGACGTGGGCGAGGCGCTTGACGATCGAAAGACCGAGGCCGAGGCCGCGGGCGATCCGGGCGCCCTGTTCGAGGCGGTGGAATTCCTTGAAGATTTCGCTGCGTTTGAGGATCGGAATGCCGACGCCGGTGTCGTAGACGCCGATCTGCAGCGCCTCGCCGCGGCGGCGGCAGCCGACCAGCACGCGGCCGTGCGGGGTATATTTGATCGCATTGGAAATCAGGTTCTGCAGCAACCGGCGCAGCAGCAGCCGGTCGGAGGCGACAGGCAGCGAGCACGGCACGAACGTGAGCTTGACGCCGCGGGCGCGGGCGATCGGGGCGTATTCGATCTCCAGCGAGCGCATCAGGTCGCCGATCCGGAAACTGGTGATCGACGGCGTCATGGCGCCGGCGTCGAGCCGCGAGATGTCGAGCAGCGCGCCGATGATTTCCTCGATCGACTCCAGCGATTCGTCGATGTTCTCCACCAGCCGGGCGTCCTCGCCGCCATTCTGGCGTTCGACCAGGCTGGTCACGTACAGCCGTGCCGCGTTCAGCGGCTGCAGGATGTCGTGGCTGGCGGCGGCCAGAAACCGGGTCTTCGATATGCTGGCGTCCTCCGCGGTGCTCTTGGCCTGCGCCAGTTCGGAATTGAGCCGGGTCAGTTCCTCGGTGCGGTCGCGCACGCGCTTTTCCAGCGTGGCATTGGCCCGCTCCAGCGCCTCGGCGGCCTCGAAGCTCGGCGTCACGTCGGAGAAGGTGATGACGAGGCCGCCGTCGGGCATCCGGTTGGCGCGCACCTCGATGACGCTCTGCCGGTCGGGCAACCGTTCCAGGTAGGGCTCGCCTTCGGTGGTGTAGGCGTTGAGGCGGATTTGCGTCAGGCTCTCGGCGCTGCCGAACGCCGGCGGGCTGCTGGCGCCGATGAATTCCAGGATCTCGCGCAGCGGAATGCCGATCTGGACGATGTGCGGCGGCAGGCCGAGAATTTCGCCGAATTGCCGGTTCGAGCAGATCAGTTGCAGCTCGGGGTTGAACACGGCGATGCCCTGCCGCACGTGGTTCAGCGCGGTCTGCAGCATCTCGCGGTTGAAATGCAGCGCGGCGTGGGAATCGTCCAGCAGCTTCAACGCCGCCTTGGCCGACACGGTGCGCTTGCGCAGCAGCAGCGACAGCACCAGGCGTGATGACGCCGCGCCGATCGAGGACGCGATCAGGTGCTCGGCGTGCTGCAGCAGTTCGAAGTCGGCCGGCGCCGACGGTTCGAGGCTGACGCGGTGGCCGGCGGCGAAGGCGGCGAATGAGTCGCGGGTTCGTTCCGGACCGAGATACTGCGTCACCGTGGTGAGAATGTCCTGCACCGTGACCGTGGTGCGCCAGCGCCGGAACGTCGGCGCCATCGGCGCCAGCGCGGAGGGGACGAACAGGTCCGCCTGCACCCGTTCGATCGACGACGGCTGGCGCAGCAACGACAGCGCGACATAGGCCAGGATGTTCAGCGACAGGCTCCACAGCACGCCATGCATCAGCGGCGACAGATCGCTGCCCAACAGCGCCTGCGGGCGCAGCGCTTCGATACCGAACGGGCCGTGCGCCAGAAACGTCATCCCGACGGTATTGCTGTCGAGGAAGCTCGGGATGAACAACGTGTAGGCCCAGGCGGTGAAGCCGACCAGCATGCCGCCGATGGCGCCGAGCGCGGTGGCGCGGCGCCAGATCAGGCCGCCGAAGAATGCCGGTGCGAATTGCGCGATCGCCGCGAACGACAACAGCCCGATGGCGGCGAGCTGGGTATTGCCCAGCGCGCGGAAGTACAGATAGGCCATCGCCATCATGGCGAAGATCGCGATGCGACGGACGGTGAGCAGGAAGTTGCCGAAATCCTTGCGGCCGGCGCGGGATTCCGTATTGCCCTTCAGGACCAGCGGCAACACGATGTCGTTGGAAACCATGATGGCGAGCGCGACGCATTCGACGATGACCATGGCGGCGGCCGCCGACAGGCCGCCGACGAAAACCAGCACGCTGAGCAGCGTCGCGCCGGCCTCGGTTGGCAGCGCCAGCACGTACATGTCGCTGTCCACCGCGCCGAACGGGAAGGTGATCAGCCCGGCCAGCGCGATCGGGATCACGAAGATGTTGATGGCGACGAGGTACAGCGGGAACAGCCAGCGCGCGCGGCCGACCTCCGCCTCGCTGGAGTTCTCCACCACACTGACGTGGAATTGGCGCGGCAGCAGCATGATCGCGCAGAACGACAGCAGCGTCATGGTCAGGAAGTTGCCCAGCGACGGGACATAGTTGATGGCGCGGACCGCCTCCGGCGTCTTCATGGCGCGCTCGAGCAATTCCCCGGGGCTGAACATCCAGAACGTGACGAAGGCGCCGGCGGCGATGAAGGCGACCAGCTTGACGACGGATTCGGTCGCGACCGCCAGCATCAGGCCATGCTGGTGTTCGGTGGCGTCGGACTGCCGGGTTCCGAACAGCACCGCGAAGGCGCCCAGCGCCATGGTGACGAGCAGTGCGATGTTGCCGACGATGGGAATATTGGCGATGGCCTGGTCCTCGCCCAGGATGGTTTCCAGCGAAGACGCCACGGCCTTGAGCTGCAGGGCGATATAGGGCACCGAACCGATGATCGCGATCAGCGCCACGGTGGCCGCCACCGCCTGGCTCTTGCCGTAGCGGGCCGCGATGAAGTCGGCGATCGAGGTGATGTTCTGCGATTTCGCCAGCTGGATCACCCGGCGCAGCAGCGGCGTGAAACACCCGATCATTACGATCGGGCCGACGTAAATCGCGAGAAAATCGATGCTGGTGCGGGTGGCAAAGCCGACCGAGCCGAAGAACGTCCATGACGTGCAGTAGATCGCCAGCGACATCGGATAGATCAGCGCGCCGGCGCGGCCGCGTTGCGCACGCGACGTCCGGTCGCCGTAGCTGGCGACAAAAAACAGGAACCCGATGTAGCCGAACGCGGCCGCGATCACACCCAAATCGTGCAGCATCGCCTGCTCCCTGCGGATGGCCTGACGTCCCGACCCGCCTTGGGAAATCTAGCGCGTTGCGGCCTTACAAGCGACAGCGATTGTGCGGCTTTCGCAGGTCAGGGTTATCGCGCATGGCTTCTCGGCGGCTTGCGCGCGGGTCGGTTCGCAGAGATTCTGCAATGTCTCTCAGCGAGTCGTCCCGGCCTTAGGCCCTACTCCGCCGCCAGGGATTTCACCCGCAGCGGCAGGCCGAGGCGTTCCCAGACCTGCAGCAGCGCTTCGGCGAGGGCGTCGATCAGGGCGTCCTCGTGATAGGGCGACGGCGTGATCCGCAGCCGCTCGGTGCCCTTGGCCACGGTCGGATAGTTTATCGGCTGGATATAGATGCCGTGCTCTTCCAGCAGGATGTCGCAGGCCTGCTTGCAGAGATCCGGATCGCCGACGAATATCGGCACGATGTGGGTGTCGCTGGACATCACCGGCAGCCCGGCCGCGGTCAGGATCGCCTTGACGCGGGCGGCGCGGTCCTGGTGGCGTTCGCGCTCCCAGTTCGAGGTCTTCAGATGCCGAATCGCCGCGGTGGCTGCCGAACAGATCGCCGGCGGCAACGCGGTGGTGAAAATGAAGCCCGGCGCATAGGAACGCACCGCGTCGATGATGTCGGCAGAGCCGGCGATATAGCCGCCGAGGCAGCCGAACGCCTTGGCCAGCGTGCCTTCCAGGATGTCGATGCGATGCATGACGCCGTCGCGTTCGGCGACGCCGCCGCCGCGCGGGCCGTACATGCCGACCGCATGGACCTCGTCGACGTAGGTCATGGCGCCGTAGCGCTCGGCGAGATCGCAGATCTTCGCCAGCGGCGCGATATCGCCGTCCATCGAATACAGGCTTTCGCAGGCGATCAGCTTCGGCCGGTCGGGACCGGCGTCGCGCAGCAATTGTTCGAGATGCGCCATGTCGCTGTGGCGGAACACCCGGCGTTCGCAACCGGATTGCCGGATGCCCTCGATCATCGAGTTATGGTTGAGCGCGTCGGAGAGAATCAGAAGGTTGGGAATGAGCTTGCCGATGGTGGCGATGCCGGTCTGGTTCGAGACGTAGCCCGAAGTGAACAGCAGCGCCGCTTCCTTGCCGTGCAGGTCGGCCAGTTCCTGTTCGAGCTGGATCAGCGGATGGTGGGTGCCGGCAATATTGCGGGTGCCGCCGGCACCGGTGCCGACCCGGGTCGCGGTCTCCACCATGGCGCCCACCACCTTCGGATGCTGTCCCATGCCGAGGTAGTCGTTGGAACACCAGATCACGACGTTGCGGGGTCCCTTGGGCGAGTGCCAGATCGCATGCGGGAACCGGCCCGCGATTCGCTCAAGATCGGCAAAAACGCGGTAGCGCCGCTCGTCGTGCAGGCGGGCGAGGGCATCACTGAAGAACTTGCTGTAATTCATCACGAAACCTGAAAGGGGCCGAACCAAACCAGACTGGTATCCCAGACGTTTTAGAACTTTTCCAGCTTTGATGTCGAGCCGGAATTCGGCCTCAGGCACCCGGTTCGTGCCGCAGCGCCGTGCCAGCCGCGCGGATCAAAGCTTGATCCCGATCAACAACTTGGGACGGATTTTCAGCTCACGTCTTGAAGCTATTCACGCCGCCTTGAAGCGGAGTGCGCCGTCCGGGCTTTGCACCACGCGCAACCGCTGCTGCACCAGCATGTAGTTGACGTGGGCGATCAGCTCACCGGCGGCAAAGCCGGTCTGGTGGGCGTCGAGCACATGCTTGTGGAACACCACCGGCACCAGCTCGGCGGAGGTCTTTGGAACCTGGCGGCAGGCGGCCGCGATCATCTGGCAGCGCTCTTCGTGATGGTCGGCGAGTTGCCGGATGCGGATCTTGACGCCGTAGAACGGCAGGCCATGGCCCGGCAGCACCAGCACATCGTCGGGCAGGGTTGCATCGAGGCTTTGCAGCGAACGCAGGTAGGAACCCAGGGCATTCTCGTCCGGCTCATGCGCCCAGACGCTGACATTGGGCGAGATCTTGCTCAACACCTGGTCGGCGGACAGGAACAGTTTTTCTTGCGCGCTGTACAGCATCACCTGGTCCGGCGAATGGCCCGCCCCGGTGA
Organism: uncultured Alphaproteobacteria bacterium; assembly: GCA_963710235.1. Lineage (GTDB taxonomy): Bacteria > Pseudomonadota > Alphaproteobacteria > Rhizobiales > Xanthobacteraceae > Bradyrhizobium. The sequence continues at coordinate 544,363 of CAVPZI010000002.1, read as the reverse complement.
TGATCCGGAACGTCCGCGCGCCGATGGCGATCTCGTTGCCGTGGCTCAGGCGGCGATAGGCGGCGGGAAGCGGCACGGTCTTTTTCAGATAGTCCTGGCCGCGGCCGAGCAACTGCTCGGTGATCGCCTCGTCCATGCCGTGGCGGCGGAAAAAGTTTCGCGAGTTCACCAGCCGCTCTTCGGTCCGGCGATGCTGGTGATAGACGCCCTGCAGATACTCAACCTGCGACATGTAGAATGGGCAATTGAAGCGCTGCACGATCCAGCCGGCCTGGCCGACATGGTCGGGATGGGCATGGGTGACGATGACCCGGCTGATGGTTTTGCCTGTCAGCGGACCTTCGAACAGCGCGGTCCACGCCGCGATGGTCGCGTCATTGCCAAAACCCGTATCGACCATCGCCCAGCCGTCGCCATCGGCGAGCAGATAGATGTTCACATGGTTGAGGCGGAACGGCAGCTTGAGCCGGATCCACAGCACCCCGGGCATCACTTCGACGACCTGTTCCGGCCCGGGATGGTTCTCCCATGGGTATCGGAGGGCGTCGACCGGGTTCGCGAGGGTGTCTGTCTTCGAATGCATCGATCTGGCTTTGCAAGATGTCCCATCGGCTTAACGGCACAACGGCGGCGGCGCCAGCCGAAATTGCGCGGGCGGTGCCGTCAAAAGTGGCGCGCTCGAACTCTGCCGGACCCGCAAAAGCAAAAAGGCCGGCACGAGGCCGGCCTTTTCGAGCTTGATGTGAGCGTCTGGCGTCCGGCCAAGCCTCAGTACTTGGCGACGACCGGACCGCCCCAGTTGAAGCGGTAGTTGATGCCGGCCTTGATCGTGTGCTCGTCGTTGGTGGCGCTGCCGAAGCCGGTCAGCGCGACCGGGGTCACGAAGTTGGTCTTGCCGAAGTTGAAGTACTGGTACTCGACCTTGGCCGACCAGTTCTGGGCGAACATGTATTCGAGACCGCCACCGACGGTGTAGCCGTTGTGATGGCTGTTGTTGAGCGTGAAGGCGACGGGAACGCCGCCAGCGGTCAGGGACTCGCTGTAGTCGGAGTAGGCATAGCCGCCCTTGGCGTAGAGCAACGCCGGACCCCAGGTGTAGCCGAGGCGGCCGGTCACCGAGCCGAGGCCACGCTCGTTGTTGGTGTAGACAGCCGCGGGAACGGTCGGGAACGTAGTGGAGCGGTTGCTGCTGCCGAGCCAGCTGTACTGGGCTTCGATACCGACAACCCAGTTCGGGGCGAACTGGTAGTCGGCGCCAACCTGCAGACCGCCGAGGAAGCGGCCGTCATTGCTGCCGTTGACGACGCCGGCGCCATTGAAGCCGTTGCTGCCGTTGAAGGCGCCACCGAGGTGGCCACCGATGTAGAAACCGGTCCAGTTGTAGATCGGCGCGGGCGCATAGGCCGGGGCCTTGGTGTAGGTGCGGGCGCCGAGATCGGCGGCGAGTGCAGGCGCCGTCGCGCCGAGAGCGACCAGGGCCACAGTTGCAAGCAGGAACTTCTTCATTTTCTTCTCCAGAGAACGCATTTTTTTTGACGGCCGCGTTTCGGCTTCGTCGATGCCGCGCACTTAGACAGCTTTTGCGTAAAATGCTGTCACTAATAGGTCACACCCATTGCGGACCTAACCGGTTGCGGGAACTCAGGTTTCTGGTGCTTAATGGAGCCTTAATGAAAGCTAAAAGAAGCCTTAATATTGGAACCGACGGAGCGAAAAATCGCGCGATCGTGAATGGACTCGATGATGTTGTGGGCGCCGTGAATGGATCCTGACGGTCTCGTCATGGCTGCCCCGCGCTGACCGCGTCGCGCGGACCAATCGAGCCGGCACATCGTCATTCAGGTTTCAGGCGGGCATCGACATGGGAGGGTGGAATGACTCGATTTGTCGTTCGGTTTGTGAAGGACGTTCTCGGCGACAATGGCTGCGAGCGAGAGATTTGCCAGAGCAGCATGGAGATCGACGCCGCCGACAAACTGGCGGCTGCCGAGTCGGCGAAGGGAAACTTCTGCCGGGCGCAACACATTCCTGACTGGTCGCTTCATGCGGACAGAATTCAGGTCTTGAATGCGGAGTCTCCGTTCTGAACTCCGCGGCGTATCGCGCCACGTTCCTTCCGTAAGTTCGCCGCAGCCGTCGCGCTTCAGTGCGCGGCGGCGCCGCTGCCCTTCATGCTGTGGGTCAATGCCACGGCGACGGCGGCCAGCACCAGCACCGCGCCGATCACCGCAAAGGTGTCGCTGAAGCCCATCACCAGCGCCTGATGCTTGACGGCCTTGCCGAGCGCAAGGATCGCCTGCTGGTGCGCGGCGGCAGGGTCGGGCACGCCATGGGCGATGAAATAATCCGTGGTCTGGGCGATGCGGTTGCGGACTTCCTCGCGGCCGAGCGTGACCGACTGGCCGATGATGTTGGAATGGAACTGCTCGCGCTTGGTGACGATGGTGGCGAGCACCGCGGTGCCGATCGCGCCGCCGAGATTGCGCAGCATGTTGCTGATGCCCGATGCCGCGGCGGCATCCTGCGGAGCGGTGCCGCCGGTCAAGACCGATGTCAGCGGCGTCAGCACCATGGCCTGGCCGACCGCGCGCACGATGTTGGGAATCCAGAGCTGGTCGCCGGCATAGTCGGGCGACATCGCCGTGTTCATGAAGCAGCTATAGGCGAAGATCAACAATCCCACGATGGCGAGGTGGCGGGCGTCGAACCGCCGCATCAGCACCGGCATCAGCGGAATCAGCAGCAGTTGCGGCAGTCCGGTCCAGGCCAGCACTTGGCCGATCTGTTCGGAATTGTAGCCCTGGGCCTGGCCGAGATAGGCCGGCAGGATGTAGACCGACCCGAACAGCGCAAATCCGACCAGCGTGATCGCGATGGTGCCGATGCCGAAGTTGCGTCCCTTCAGGAGCCGCAGTCGGATCAGCGGCTTGTCGATCGTCAGTTCGATCCAGACGAACAGGGCCAGGCTGACCACGGCGACGGCGGCGAGACGCAGAATGAAGGGGGACGCGAACCAGTCGTCCTTGTTGCCTTCCTCCAGCACGGTCTGCAGCGCCGACAGGCCGATGGCCATGGTGAAGATGCCGGTCCAGTCGCCCTCTTTCAGCAATTTCAACTGCATCGGCTGACGCTCCAGCGTGAGATACAGCGCGCTGACCATCACCAGGGCCGGAATCACGTTGACGAAGAAGATGGTCTGCCAGCCGTAGTTCTCGGTGAGATAGCCACCGATGGTGGGGCCGATCGCCGGGGCGAAGGTCACCGACAGCGCGAAGATCGCCAGCCCAACCGGTTGCTGCGGCTTCGGCAGCTTGGTCAGCACCAGCGTGAAGGCCATCGGGATCAGCACGCCGCCGGCAAAGCCCTGCAGGCCGCGCATCGCGATCATCGACGGCAGATCGTGGGTGAAGGCGCAGGCCACCGAAAAGGCGGCGAACAGCGCCGTCGAGGCCAGCATGTAGCGGCGGAACGAAAACACCCGGCTCAAATAGTCGGTCAGCGGGATCACCACGATCTCGCCGATCAGGTACGAGGTCGAAATCCAGGAGCCGTTGTCGACGCCGGTACCGATACCGCCTTCGATGTTGAGCAGCGACGCGTTGGTGATCTGGATGTTGAGGATCGCCATGAACGAACCGATCATGGCGGCCAGTACGGCGATCCAGGTGGTGACGCTGGCGCGGTTGGGATCGACGCTTGCGGATTGGGATTTCGCGGGCGTAGCCGGAAACGCGACTACCGAGGCCGACAGGGTGGAATTCGACATGACACGATCCTCCAGCAACGGGGGTTGACTATTGCGCCTGCGCGACCGCCCGGCGGTCATGCGCGGGCGCACGCGTCCCGATGGTCGGGATCACCGACATGCCCGGGCGCAGCGCGACCAGGGAATTGTCGCCATCGTCGAGCGCGATCCTGACCGGGATGCGCTGCACCACCTTGGTGAAGTTGCCGGTGGCGTTGTCCGGCGGCAGCAGCGCGAATTCCTGGCCGCTGGCCGGCGCCAGGCTGTCGACGTGGCCATGGACCGCCTGGCCCGGGAACATGTCGACCGCGATCATCACCGGCTGGCCTTCGCGAACGTCGGTCAACTGGGTTTCCTTGAAATTGGCCACCACATAGGCGCCGCTGACCGGCACCAGCGACATCAGCTGGGTGCCGGCCTGCACGAACTGTCCGGTACGCAGCGTCCGGTTGCCGACCACGCCGTCGATCGGCGCCACGATGGTGGTGTAGCCGAGGTTGAGCTCGGCCTGGCTTTGCTGGGCCTGCACCCGGGCCAGCGTCGCGTTGGCCTGGACGATTTCGGCCCGCAGCAGGTCGACCTGCCTCTCGGCCGAGACGAAGGTCGCGCTGTCGCGCGCCAGCGCGGCCTGCGCGGCGGCAATCCGTGCCTGCGCCGATTGCGCGTTTTGCACGCTGCCGGATCCGTTCGCGGCCAGGTCGGTGTAACGCTTGTTGTCCTGGGCGGCGAAGGTCAGCGTGGCCCGGTCGACATCGAGGGTGGCCCGGGCGGCATCGATCACGGCCTGCTGGATTTCAAGCTGGGCCTCTTTGCTGGCGATTGCGGCGCGTGCCGCGGCAACGTCGGCCCTGGCCTGGTCGAGCGCGACCTTGAAATCGCGATCGTCGATCCGCGCCAGGACCCGGCCCGCCTTCACGGGCTCGTTATCGCGGACCAGCACCTCATGGAGGTAGCCTGAAACCCGCGGCGCGATCGTGGTGTTGTCGGCCTGGACATAGGCGTCGTCGGTCGACACCAGATAGCGGCCGACGGTCCAGTAATCCCAGCCGTACCACGCCGCCCCGGCCAGCACCGCGAGCGCGGCGCCGGTCAACAGGGCTTTGCGGATATTGAAGTTTTTCCATCTTGGCGACGCGGCCTCGGGCGCGCTGGGCTTGTTTGGTACGGGCAGCGCCTGGTCGCCGACGACATCGCCGGCCGGAACCGGGCGCTCGATCTCGAATGCGGTGGAATGACGGGTCATGGCATGAACTCCTGGGGCGGAAGCCGAATTAGGAAACTTGACATTTTCCAAAATAGGCCCCATCTTCGGACTGTCAATAGAATGACAGGCATCATGTAAAAGCATGGCTGAAACAGACGACCCGACCGACCGGCGCTGCCGGGGCCGACCACAGGTTCGACCCGACCAGAAAACACGGCAAGTGATCTATGAGGCGGCGCGCCACGCGTTCGCGGCCAACGGCTATGCCGCGACCAGCATGGAGGCCATCGCCGGCCGTGCCGGGGTATCCACCAAGACCCTGTACCGCCTGATCCCCAACAAGGCCGCGGTGTTCGAGGGCATGGTCACCGACCGGCTCGAGCGCTTCGTCACCGAGGTCAACCTGGCCGCCATCGACGACGCCGATATCGAGCGGGCCCTGGCCAAGGCGCTGATGGTCTGCACTGACCTCGCGCTCGACGGGGAAGTCATCGCGTTGCAGCGCATGCTGCTGCAGGAAAGCGGCAAGTTTTCCGACAATGCCCGGTCTTTCCACACCAACGCCATCCAGCGCACCACGTCAGCACTGGCGGACTGGCTGCGCATCCGGCAGCGCCACGGGTTGATCGCGCTCGACGATGTCGATGACGCCGCGGGCATGCTGCTCGGCATGGTCGCCTCGGCGCCGCGGCGCGCCGCGCTGTTCGGCGGCGTGCCGCTGCCGTCCCGGGCGCAGATCGAGGCCCGGGTTCGCCGCTGCGCGGCGCTGTTTTTGCACGGCTGTGCGGTCAAGCTTAATGGGAGCTGATCGTCACCCGCGAAATCAGTTGTCTCGCCCTGTTCAGGATGTCCGGTCGTAGACCGTCGTCGGCCGGGCCTCCGGTTGCGGGCCGTCCTGCTCGCGCAAGACCCGGCGCATCCGCCGGGCGGACAGCAGCGCGCTGGTCACCCTCTTGTCGCCCGAGTGCTCTTCGAAAAAGATGATGACTTCGCAGGAAGGGCACTGCCGGGAGTAGCCCGGCACAAGTCTTCGCGCCCGGTCGCGGAAGGTGGAGCGGCACCTGGAACAGTGGATCTGCAGCGAGTCATCCATGGTCGGTCAACTTGCCGCCAAGAAGCTTTAGGAAGACCTAATGCATGATCCGGAAAAGTGGAAACCGGTTTTCCAAGAAGATCATGCTCAGTCGCGGGCATCGAGGAAGGCGCGGAGCGCCACCAGCACCTCTTCAGGCGCGTCATGCTGCAGCCAGTGGCCGGCGCCGGCGATGATCCGGTGCTCCGCCTGTTTGAAATGCTTCAAAAGCCCGGCCTTGCCGGGATCGGGAATGAAGCTCTCGCCGGCGCTGAGCAGCAGCACCGGACAGCTGATCCGTGACCACAGCGCGGTGTAATCGTCGCGCGACAGCCGGTACGGTGCCTCCACCCGCTGATAGGGATCGTACTTCCAGCTGAAACTGCCGTCGTCGTTCGGCCGCACGGCATGACGGGCGAGGTGCAGCGCCTGCTCGGTGCCAAGACGCTTGTTGTGGGCCGCCATGCGTTCGGCGGCTTCCGTCACGTCGACAAAGCGGCGGATTTTCGATTGTGACACCCGGTCGAGCTGGGCGATCCATTGCGCCATCCGCTCTTCGATCGGGGAAGAACGGCCGGGCAGGAAGACGCCGTCCAGGATCGCCACGCGCGACACCCGCTCCGGAAAGCTGCCGGCATAGGCCAGTGAAATCATGCCGCCGAACGAATGCCCAACCAGCACCGTGTCGCCTTTGGCGCCGACCAGCGGCGCCAGGTCGTAGACGTGATCGGACAGCGAGTAGCTGCTTCCCCTGGCCCATTCCGAATCGCCGTGGCCGCGCAGGTCCGGCGCGATGACGTGGAAGTGCGGCTGCAGCGCGCGGGCGACGGCGTCCCAGCTGCGGGAATGGTCGCGGCCGCCATGCAGGAGGATCAGCGGCGGCGCCGCTTCGTTGCCCCAGTCGGTGACGTGCAGCCGCAGGCCTTGCGACTGGTAGAAGCGATCCGTCGGCTCCGGCGGCATCGTCATGCCGCGGGCGCCTCGCCCTCGAGCTTGTCCTGGGTCCGGGTGTCGAAATCGCCGGCGTCATGGCGTTCGCGCAACTGGCTCTTGGGATCGCCCTGCATGCGGTTGACCATGCGGCCGCGCTGGACCGCGGGCCGCTGCGCAATCGCGTTGGTCCAGCGCTGGACATGGACGTAGTCCTGAACGGAGAGGAATTCGCCGCCGTTGTACAACAGCCCCTTGGCCAGCGCGCCATACCATGGCCAGATCGCGATATCCGCGATCGAGTATTCGCGTCCTGCCATGTATGCGTGGTCGGCCAGGTGGCGGTCGAGCACGTCGAGCTGACGCTTGGTTTCCATCGTGAAGCGGTCGATGGCGTATTCGATCTTCTCCGGCGCATAGGCATAGAAATGGCCGAAACCGCCGCCGAGATAGGGCGCGCTGCCCATCTGCCAGAACAGCCAGTTCAGCGCCTCGGTGCGGCCATCGGCGTCCTTCGGCAGCAACGCGCCGAACTTCTCCGCCAGATACAGCAGGATCGAGCCGGATTCGAACACCCGGCGCGGCGTTGCGCCGCTGCGGTCCATCAGCGCCGGAATTTTCGAGTTGGGATTGATCGCGACAAAACCGCTGCCGAACTGGTCGCCCTTGCCGATCTCGATCAGCCAGGCGTCGTATTCGGCGCCGCTGTGCCCGAGCGCCAACAGTTCCTCCAGCATCACGGTGACCTTCACGCCATTCGGCGTCGCCAGCGAATAGAGCTGCAACGGATGTTTGCCGACCGGCAGTGCCTTGTCGTGGGTCGGTCCGGCGATCGGCCGGTTGATGTTGGCGAAACGGCCGCCGTTTTCCTTATTCCATTGCCAGACGTTGGGCGGGGTGTAGGCGGGGGCGGTGGTCATGGGAGGTCCTTGCGGGGAGTGGGCCCTCTCATGTGGGGCTCGGCTTTTCGCGCGCAATGGGGCGGACGGATGCAAGCGCGCCAGGCCGCTTTCCGGCGGCCTGGCGGGCTCGTTGCCCGATGCATCAATGGCGCGGTTACTGCGAACGGTCCGACGTCCATCCCTTGTATTCGGCGACGTTGTCTCGCGTCACGAGCTTCGACGGCAACAGTTCGACGGTCGAAGCCGGCTTCTTGCCATTGAGAAGCTCGACGCCGACCTGCACGGCGCGTCGCGCCATGAAGAACGGGTCTTGCGACGCGGAAGCCTGGATCTGCTTCGCCGCCGGATCTTTCAGCGCGGCCTCGATATCGGGGGCCCCGTCGACCGCGGTGATGATGATGCCGCTGCGCTGCTGCTGGCGCGCCGCGAGGTCGGTGCCGATCGCCTGCGGGTCGTTGATGGCGAAGATGGCGTCGATCTTGGTAAAGCGGGTCAGATAGCCCTGAGCCACGGTCAGGCCGCCTTCGCGCGAGCCCTTGGCGTCCTGGTCGCTGGACAAGACCTTGATGCCGGGGCTCTTGGCGAACACATTCTTGCAGCCGACCACCCGGTCGATCACCGCGGAGACCTGCGGCCCGTTCTCGATGATGACGTCGCCCTTGCCGCCGAGCTTGTCGACGATGTACTGGCACGAGATCTCGCCGGCCTGGATGTTGTTGGTGGTCACCGTGGCGTCGGCGCCTTCGGCCGCGGTATCCACCGCGACGACGATGAGGCCTGCCGCCTGGGCCTTCTTGATCGCGGGGCCGATCGCCTTCGGATCGCCGGGGTTCAACAGGATCATGTCAACGCCGGCGGCGATGAAGTTGTCGATCTGCGTCACCTGCTTGCCGAGGTCGTATTCAAAGCCGACCGTCGTGATCTTCACATTGGGATTGCTCTTCTTGGCCTCGAACTCGGCGCCCTTCGACAGGGCGACGAAAAACGGATTGCCCAGGGAGCCCAGCGAAATGCCGATCGATTTAAGCTCCTTGGCGAGGGACGGTGTGGCGCCGAGCGCGAGCGCCACGGCGGCGCCGGCGAACGAGATTTTCTTCAACATTGCTTTCCTCCCTGGTCCTTTTTGAATGCCCGGCACGGCGGACCAGTTGCCGTGACGGAAGGAGAGATGGTGTCAGTTAATCATATCCTTCATGTGCGGGCCGAACCTTGCAGCCGATAGCGGTCGAGCGCCACGGCGCCGATGATGACCAGACCCTTGATGACATATTGCCAGACGTCGGATACACCGGTGAGAATGAGGCCGTTCGACAACACGGCGATGATCAGGGCCCCGACCAGGGTTCCCCAGATCGAGCCGATGCCGCCGACGAACGACGTGCCGCCGAGGATAACCGCGGTGATGGCATCCAGTTCGTAGGACTGGCCCAGTTGCAGCCCGTTGGCGGCATAGAGCCGTGCGGCCTGCATGGCCCCGCCAAGCCCGGCCAGCAGTCCCGACACCCCATAGACGAAGATCAGCACGGCCCAGACCTTGATGCCGGCCAGGCGCGCGGCGCTCTCGTTGCCGCCGACCGCATAGATGTGGACCCCGAGCACGGTACGGCGCAGCACCAGCCATGACACGAAGATGACGAGCAAGGCGATCACCGAGAGCCAGGGAATCGAAGCCACGCCGGGAATCAGCGTCAGGGCGCCGTTGCCGATGACGGCATACGGAATCTCGGAATTGAACACCGTGGTGTCGGCGCCAAGCAGGCGGGCCAGGCCGCGCACCGCGGTCAATGAGCCGAGCGTGACGATGAAGGGCGGCAGGCGCAGCAGCGCAATCAGGGCGCCATTGATGACGCCGAACACCAGGCCCGCGAGGACGGCGGCCGGCAGCCAGAGCCAGCCGAGGTCCGGCAACTTGGAGACGATCAGTCCGGCCATCGCGGCGGCGGCCAGGATGGAGCCGACCGACAGATCGATGCCGCCGGTCAGGATGACGAAGGTCATGCCCGCGGCCAGCACGGTGTTGACGGCGGCCTGCTGCAGCACGATGCCGAGATTCTGGCCGCTGAAGAAGCGACCGTCCGACAGGAAATGAAAGCCGATGCACAACAGCAGCAGCACCGGCAGCATGCCGGCGGCGCGGATGATCAGCCGCGTGCGCGCACGCCTGGTTTCCTGTGCGGCCGCCGAGCCGGGAGTGCCGGGAGTGGCGGCTTCAGCGGTCGAAGGATTGTCAAGCATCGAGCTGCTCCGTTCCGGTGGCGAGGGCCATGATATCCTCCTGGCTGAGCGGCGCGCCCGCGTCCCGCCGGATCTCGCCGGCGATGTGTCCGGAGCGCATGACGAGGACGCGGTCGCAGATGCCGATGACCTCGGGCAGGTCTGACGAGATCACGAGAATGGCGGTGCCGGATTTGGCCAGGTTGTCGATGATCGAATAGATCTCGGACTTGGCCCCGACGTCGACGCCGCGGGTCGGCTCGTCGAGGATCAGCACCTTGGGCGTGGTGGCGAGCAGGCGCGACAGCAGCACCTTCTGCTGGTTGCCGCCGGACAGGCTGCCTGCCGTGACGCCGACATCCGCGGCGCGGATGCCGAGCGCCGCGAACGCCTTGTTGGCACGGTCACGGGCCTTGTCCCGGTCGAGCACGCCGCCGAACCTGGCGTCCCTGCCCAGCACCGCGAGGTTGATGTTGTCGAGACACGACATGTCGAGAAACAAACCGAGCGCCTTGCGATCTTCGGTCAGATAGGCGATGCCGGCATCGAGCGCCTCGCCGGGCGTGCGGATGCTGATCGTGCGGCCTTCGAGCTCGACATGGCCGGATGTCATGGGCAAAGCCCCGATGATGAGATGCGCCAGCTCGGTGCGGCCGGCGCCGACCAGGCCGGCAAGGCCGACGACCTCGCCGGCGCGCACGGTCAGGGAGCAACCTTTGACCCGCCGCCCGTCGGCGATGTCGACGGCCGCCAGCACCGGGGATCCCTGCGTCGCCCGCGGGTCATGGTCCTTCTTGTAGAACGACGACACCTCGCGTCCCACCATCATCCGGACGATGGTGTCGGCCCGGATCTGCGCCTTGTCGAGCGAGCCCACCAGGGTGCCGTCGCGCAGCACCGTCACCCGGTCGCCGAGCGCATAGACTTCATCCATGCGATGCGAGATGTAGATGATGGCAAGACCCTCGGCGCGCAGCTGGCGGATCAATGCGAACAGTTTTTCGCTTTCACCGGCCGAAAGTGCCGTGGTCGGCTCGTCCATGATCAGGATCTTCGATCGGGCGTGCAGCGCCCGGGCAATCTCCACCAGCTGGCGCTGGCCCATGGAGAGGTGGGCCACCAAAGTCGACGCCGTGAAATCCGCACCGAGCCGCTCCAGGATCGGACCGACGCCGGCGCGCATGGCGCCGCGCGCCAGCAACCCGGATTGCGAGACTTCGCGGCCGAGATAGATATTCTCCGCGACGCTCAGATTGGGGGCGAGCGAAAGTTCCTGGTAGATGATCGAGATGCCGGCGGCGCGGCCGCCGAGCGGACCATCGATACGCACCGGTTTGCCCTCGATGCGGATCTCACCACCCGGATCGGGCCGGTAGGCCCCCGACAGGATCTTCATCAGGGTTGATTTGCCGGCGCCGTTCTCGCCCATCAGGGCGTGGATCTCGCCGGCAAAAACCGTGAGATCGACATTGCGCAACGCCTTGATGCTGAAGAAACTCTTGGAGACCCGACGCATTTCGAGGATCGGGCCGCTCATGGTTCCTCCTCTCCGGCGCGCCGACAGCGCCAAACGTTTCTTCGGCCGCGTCTCGTTTTCAGAATAGCGCGGGGTTCGCCCATTAAACTAAAGGTAGCGGCGTCGCGCAATATCGACCGTGCCATCGCGCGGTTCGTCAAACCCCTCAACCGGGACATCATTTTCCGGAACCGTGGTTCTGCACCTCCCGCACGCGGGGAGAGGTGAGGGCTGCAGCCGCCGTTCTTCGATATGCAATCGCCCCGTCGCCCGAGGCGTCAGCGCCGCGGCCGGTACAGCCTGCGCCATTCGGGCAGCCGCGCGGCGTAGGCATCGGCGAGTCCGGGCTCGGGTTCGAATGTTTCGATGCGTTGCGGCGGTGTGCAGACGGCTTCGATCGGCTCATGGGTGACCGCCAGGCGTGACAGTCGCGTCGCGCCGAACGCCGCGCCGGTTTCGCCGTCGGCAAACCGGTGAATCGGAATATTCAGGACGTTGGCCAGCACCGACAGCCAGAACCGCGAACGCGAACCGCCGCCGATCGCATCCGCCTGCGCGATGGTGATCCCGGTGGCGGCCAGCGCGTCGCGACAATCGGCGAGGGCGAAGGCGACGCCCTCGAGCACGGCCTGCACGATGGCGGCGCGATCGGTGCCGTGACTGAGCCCGTCGAGCATGCCGCGCGCGTCCGGGTCATCGTGCGGCGTGCGTTCGCCGGACAGGTACGGCAGAAAGCTGACAGGCGACGGCGCCTTCGGCCGCAGACCGAGCGGCTCCAAGAGGTCGGCCTCGGAAGTCCCAAGCAGGCGCGCGAGCCAGGCCAGGCACGATGCCGCCGAGAGGATGGCGCCGCCCTCGATCCACAGGCCGGGAATGGCGTGACAGAACGTATGCACCACCCGCTCCGGATTCGGAGCCATGACATCGGTCGGCGTCAGCAGCGCGCCCGAGGTACCGAGCGTAATCCAGGCGGCGCCGGGCCGGATCGCGCCGATGCCGATGGCGCCCGCCGCATTGTCACCGGCGCCGCCGGCGAGCATCGGGGGCTTGGTCATTCCCCACCGTGCCGCGAGGTCGTTCCGCAGCGGTGCCGCCGGCGCGCAGCCCTCGACCAGACGCGGCATATGTCGGCGCGACAGGCCGGTTGCAGACAGCGCTTCGTCCGACCAGTCGCGGCGCGCGACATCGAGCCACAACGTTCCCGATGCGTCCGAGACGTCCTCGATCGCTTCACCGGTCAGGAACAGGCGCAGATAGGCTTTCGGCAGCAGGACGAGTTGGGTCGCCGCGAAGATTTCCGGCTCGTGTTTTTCAACCCACAGCAATTTGGGCGCGGTGAATCCGGGCATCGCCTTGTTGCCAGTCGTCGCCCGCAATGCCGGCCAGCGCGCTTCCAGGACCCGGCATTCCACGGCGGAGCGTCCATCGTTCCAGAGGATGCACGGCCGCAACGGTTTTGAGTTCGCATCGAGTAGCGTCGCGCCGTGCATCTGGCCCGACAGGCCGATGCCGGTCAACCGCTGCGAGGTCGCGCGGATGGTCCGTCCGCAGCGCGTCCAGCGTCGCACAGGTCGCCTCGATCCAGTGCGCGGGGTCCTGTTCGGACCAGCCGGGATGCGGCGAAGCCGTTGTCAGCGGTTGGCTCCGGCTCGCCACCACGCGCTGGCTGTCATCGACGAGAATGGTTTTGACCGCTGAAGTGCCGAGATCGATCCCGAGATACATGACGCCTCTCGCCTGACGCACGATGCCACATCGAACAGACGCGGCCGTCAGGCGTCAATAGTCAGGGCCATGGCATATGGCCTAACGGAGCCGCATCGCGAGCCGCACAATCTCTCCACGGGTCGTCCCGGCTCAAGGCCGGGACGACCCGTGGAGAGGCATTGCCGAATCTCTACCAGACGACGCACGCGCAAGCCGCGAAGAAGCCACATGGAATCGTCCCACGTCAACACGAGCTTCCGCGTTCACCCCTTCACGGCGGCGGCGGTGAGGCCCTTGATGAAATAACGCTGCAGGAAGATGAACAGGCAGGCGATCGGCAGGGTCGCGATGGTCGAGGCGGCCATCGCGGCGCCCCAGGTCGGCTCGCTGTTATAGGCCTGGACGTAGGACGACAGCCCGACCGAAAGGACGTAGAGGCTGCGGTCCTGCACCACCACCAGCGGCCACAGGAAAGCGCCCCACGACCAGATGAACACCATGATGCCGAGGCTCACCAGCGCCGGCGCCAGCAGCGGCAGCACGATGCGCAGGAAAATGTAGGGCTCGCTGGCGCCGTCGACACGGGCGGCTTCCAAGAGTTCGTCGGGCAGCTGCTCGGCATACTGGCGCATCATGAACACGCCGAAGGCATTGATGAGGCCGGGCAGGATCAGGCCCGCATAGCTGTTCTCCCAGCCGAAATATTTTATTTCGATGAACAGCGGCACCACCAGGATCTGGAACGGCACCATCAGGGTGGAGATGACCAGCAGGAACAGAATGGTGCGGCCGGGAAACCGGTACTTTGCGAACCCGAACCCGGCCATGGCGCCGAAGAACACCGTGCCCGCCACATGCACCAGCGAGAACATCATGCTGTTGGTGAAATAGCGCCACAACGGCGCGATCTCGCCGGCCAGCTTGAATTGCGCCAACCACTGGAAATCATGCGGCAGCCAGTGAATCGGGATCGCCTGGATTTCGGGCTCGGCCTTGAACGCCGAGGTGACCATGAACCAGAGCGGAAACGCGAACACCAGCGCCGCGGTCAGGGCGATCGAAAGAAACACCGGATCGCGGATGAGAAAGCCGCCGCGCGGCTTCAGGTTAGTGGACACGGCGGCCGAGCCAGAGCTGGAGGAGGGTGACCGTCATGATCATGGCGAACATCACCACCGAGACGGCGGCAGCGTCACCCATGCGGAAATACTGGAAGCCGTATTTGAACACCAGGAGGCCGAGCACCAGCGTGGAGTTGGCCGGTCCGCCCTGGTCGGCACTGAGCACGAACTGCAGCACGAACGTCTGGAACGCATTGATGGTCGCCAGCGAAGCCACCAGCAGCGAGGTCTGGCGCAGCAACGGCAGGTCGACATACCAGAATCGCGTCAGGGAGCCTGCGCCGTCGACCGCGGCGGCGTCGCGCACCTCCTGCGAAATGCCGGTCAGGCCCGCCAGCCAGATCAGCATGAAGAACGGGATCGCCGCCCAGTCGTGCACCACGATCATGGCGATCGGTGCCAGCATGGTGTTGGCGAGCCAGGGGATCTCGGAGACGCCGTTGAACCAGCCGACCGTCGATGTCGCGATGCCGTTCGGATGCAGCAAGAGCCGCCAGATCACGGCGATCACCGCGGCGGGCGGCAGCACCGGCAGGAAGAAAATCGCCTTGACCACATCGCGGCCGCGGAACACCTGGTCGAACAGCAGCGCGGCCGCGAGCGAAGCCGCCCACACCGGCACCGTCGCGCCGACGACGAACACCAGCGTGTTGGCCAATGCGGTCAGGAACAGCTTGTCGCTCGCCAGGGCGCGAAAATTGTCGAGGCCGACGAACAGCGGCGGATTGAGCAGATCGTAATCGGTCAGGCTGAGATAGAAACCGAAAAACACCGGAAATACGCTGAACACGGCGAAGAACGCCACCACCGGCAGCACGAAGCAGAGCCCCCACCAGCGCACATCCAGCGGCGGCCGCGTTGACCGCCGCGGCCGGTCGGCGACGGCGCCGGTGGTCTGCGTCATGGCAGAGGCGGGCGCGGGGCTGCGCGCATTGCCGCCGTTTTCCTTGCCATGGCCGCGCCCATAATTACCCGCCGGAGCGGGCGCGGGCGCGCGCCAGTGCGGTGTTCATTTCGTCGTTGATCCCGGGCAGAACGCTCGCGGCGGGCTGGCCGCCCTGGATCATCTGGTCACGGCCCTTGATCAGGATGTCGAGCACCTGGTCGTAGCCGGGAATGCTCGGCGCGAACTTCGCCTTCTTGAGTTCGTCGACGATCAATCCGATGCCGGGATCGGAGGTGTAGCCCTTGGATGTGAGCACTTCCTGGCGCGGCACGAACAGCCCGGCCTTGTCGAACAGTTCGACCGAGCGGTCGAGATACATGCGGGCATATTTCCAGGCCGCCTTCTGGTTGGCGGGCGCGGAGCGCGCGTTGACCATCATGTAGAAGGCGTAGGCGTCGAAGCCGTTGTCGTTTGTCGCATCGGCCCAGCGCGGCGCCGGCTTGATGGTGTATTCCAGCTTGGCCGTCTTCATCTGCGGAATACCGAACAGGCCGAAGCTGCACTCCATGCCGAGCCGGCCGGCCAGGAAATCGGAGCGCGAGTCGCCGTATTGCGGGCCGCCCAGCTTGTACTTGTTGACATAGTCGACCATGAACTGCACGGCACGCTGTCCGGGGAGCGTATCGAACGCCATCTTGCCGGTCTGCGCATCGACCATGTCCTTGCCCTGCTGGTGGAACATGCTCGAGAGCTGGAACCAGAACATGTTGCGGTTCGGCCAGAGGAAATCAAAACCCCGCCGGGTCGGCACGCCGTTGGCATCGCGCTTGGTCAGCTTTTCGGCCACCGCCGGCAGTGCTTCCCAGGTCTTCGGGAAATCCTTGTCCGGGTCGAGGCCCGCCTCTTTCCAGATGGCGTTGTTGGCGTAGCACACCCAGTTCGAAACCTCGATCGGCAGTCCGTAGAGCTTGCCGCCGGAGCGGACGCCGTCGAAGCCCGTCAGGTACAGCGAGGTCAGCGCCTTCTCGTCGGCATAGCCCAGCGCCGCGAAATCGACCGGCGCCAGGATCTTGGCGCTCTGATATTGCGAGAACAGCAAGATGGTGTTCATGAACACATCGGGACCCGAGCCCGACGCGAATGCCGTCAAGAGCTTCTGGCTGTATTCGCCGACCGGAATGACGTCGTACTGAACCTTGATGTCGGGGTTGGCCTTTTCGAACTCAGCCATGATGGCCTTGTCGACCGCAACCCGCGGCGGATGATCGTGCAGCCAGACTTTCAGGGTGGTCTGGGCCGAGGCCGGCGCCGTCAGCGCCGTGACGCCAAATGCCGCTAATATCGCGAATCTGATCGCCGTTCGGCGCAGCCCCATGAATCTTGCCGTCGCGTTGCGACCCGTCATGCGATCTTCCTCCCCGTGCGGATGGATTGCTTTATTTGATCATCTTCCCCGAGATTTGATCATCTCACCCGGGCCGGCGGAGTCAAGGCGATGGCAACGCGCCCTGGGCCAGCCGTTCGGCCCGGCCGGGATCGTTCACCACCCGACACTCCCGGTCCAGCATCATGGTGGCTCGGTTGGCGGCATCGAATTCCTTCCATCCGGGGTCGCCGGTACGGGCGAATTGCCCCCAGGCCGCCTGCATGAACGCCGCCAGCGCGTGATGGTCGGTACTGTCGCCGAAGATTCCCGGTGCATCGTCCGGGCAGAACAGCAGCGGCAGGTCGAGGTTGTGCGGTGCGCCGAGGCGCGCGCCACAGAACGGCGACTGGTAGGTCAGCCGGTAGGCGAAGGTCGGCCCGCGCGCGGCGTGCCGTTCGGCCTCGACGATGGCCATGTAGCCGAAGCGGCGGTCGCTGGCGATCCGGGCAAACAGGCGGCTCGGCGAAGCGGCTGGATCAGCGCCGCGGTAGGCTTCGACCAGAAGCGTCGCCGCGGCGGAATCGACGCCGCAGAAGCCGGCGACGCGCGCCTTCAGTTCGGCCGGCGGAATCGCGTAGATCGACGGGTCGCGCCAGCCGATCAGACTCGTGATCTCCTCGGAAGTGGCGCCAATCAGCAGCGGGATGCGCGCGGTCTCCGCCGGCGCATCCGGCTCGAACGGGTCGCGCGGCAGGATGTCGCCGTCGGCGACGGGACCGAATTGACGCGCCACGCCGGGGGCGCCCTCGTTGGAGGCAACGAAGGCCCGCATCAGATCATCAGCCGGAATTTCGCGCAGCTTGTCGGGGCCGATACCCAGCAAGTCCATGGCGGCCGAGGCCGCCGCGCGCGCCCGCACCTGCGGAATCGCCCGCAGCAACGGTCCGCTCTGCACGATGGCCTTGTGAAACAGGCCGCGCGCCGACGGCATCGCCATCAGCGTCGACACTTTCATGCCGCCGCCGGATTGTCCGAAGATCGTGACGTTGCCGGCATCGCCGCCAAAGGAAGCGATATTCGCCTGCACCCAGCGCAGCGCCGCCGTGATGTCCTGCATGCCAGGGTTGGGCGCCACGCCGTGCTCGGGCGCGTACAGGAAGCCGAAGATGTTGAGACGGTGGTTCAGGGTGACGACGACTACATCCTGCTGACGTGCCAGATGCTGACCGCTCCACCAGTTCCAGCTGCCGCTGCCCGCGGTGAAGCCGCCACCGTGCATCCACACCATCACCGGCCGCTTGCCGGAAGCCGATGGCGTCCAGACGTTGAGGACCAGACAGTCCTCGTCGTTCGGGACCGGCGTGGTGATGGCGCCGCGGTGATAGGCGCGGGCTTCGTCCCAGCGCGGATCGGCATCGAACGCCGGATCGAAGAACGGAAAGATCACCTGCCAGGCCTGGGCACCGAACGCGGTGGCCTCGCGCACGCCCGGCCATGGCTGCGCCGGTTGCGGCGGCTGAAAGCGCCGCGCGCCGACAGGTGGCAGCGCGTAGGGGATACCCTTGAAGGCGAGCACCCCGGCCTCGGCGCTGCCACGCACACGCCCGGATGATGTTTCGATGGTCTCACTCATGGCAGTTGCTCGGCATTGGGTGCGCATAGGCGCGGCGCGATTCCACGGCGCCAGGCATCATCATTGTATATAATATTGGGCCATTGCATATAATATTTTGCGCGTCGTCTCGCAAATCCTGAACCGAGTTCAACAGAACATCCTCGCCTGCCTGCCGGGTGCCCGGCGGGTCGGATTTGTGGTGCGGGAAACCGTGCCGCCCATTAGCGACGCCTGTTGATGGGCAATATGGACGCCACCGCATTTCCATCAGGCAGGTACGTCGGGCCCCCGGGTAGGGGGAAAATTTCGACGTGAAGCATGCATTTTTATTTTGGGGCCACCGCGCTCCCGGCGCACCATGAGATGCCCGGCAATGCACGGCCAACGGCTGCGGCATATTCCAACATCGACCTTCGCGAAATCGCTGAATTGGAGCGCGCCACCGCCGACTTGATCGCCATCGCGCCACAGGCCAAAACAGTTCTGGCCGATGTTCGGCTCGCCGATTTGACCCATGCGTTCGGTATCGTCGCGCAGCATGTGCGTTCATTGCCAAACCTAGCAGCGCTGCTGCGGGGTCAAGGTAGCGATCCCAAGCGCTTGCTTGAGATATCTCGGGTCTGCGCAGCCCTCATGTCATGCGAGGTCGCAGCTACGGATCTAGCCGCGATCAAGTCGTTCTCCTTGGAAAAGCTTGCCACCCTCAACTCGGTGATCGAGCAGATCGAGGCACTGCGGGTGAGCATGTTTGGCTATCTGTTTGCGGGGAAAGGGCTCCAGAAAGCGGCGAAGATCTTGCGGGATGAATGCAAAATCGAGACTGACAAGCCACAGCATCAACTATCCAAGCTTAAAACGCTTCGGAATCTCGCGGCCGAATCCGCGCAGCAGCCTCAATCACGATTCGTGGTTCGTAATCGCAGCGCGAGAGCGGCATGGGGCGTGTATGGCATCAAGCTCGGACACTTCGATGCCCCAGACGCCCTTCGTCTGCATCGCCGCATCTTTCGACCCAAGGTCGGCAAGTTCGTCGCTGAACTGGGGGTCAAATAGTGCCCTAACCGCGGTCGATTTCCTGGCACCCTGCACACCCTCAAAAATAGGAACCGTATCGACCTTGCAGCCGGAGTCATAAATGCGGGCAACCGCCGCAATCAACATCGCCCGCCCGACGTTTTCGTTGTAGCGGCTCTGCTCGGTACCAAGACATGTGGAAAGCCACGTTCCGCTGCGCGGCTGTGGCGCGAGGCGACGGCACTTGAGTAAAGATTAAATTATTACGCGTCCCTTTGATAAAGCACTGGTCTTAGCAACGGCTTAATTCAGCGCGCCTACAACCTCAATGATATCAATCAACTGGATTTCGCGCGATGCCTCTGATGTTCAAGACTGTCTCCGGAATTGCACTCATCGTCATCGCCATTATGCTGGCACTTCAGGCATTCCCAGTTCCCGGTATCTTCCTCATGATGTTGGGCGGTCCGATCTGGACCGGGTTCATGGTGCATGTCCTTCTTCTGGCACTAGCAATCGAAGGATGGGTCCGACGTATTCCGCGAGCTTTCATCGCAATCCCGCTCATCGCCTATAGCAGTTATTACGCGCTCTATATCTATCAGACGATCGATATGGCCACCGTCTCCGCGGGGCTGCGGAAGTCCAATTCGGGCAAAGTCCTCGACTTCAGTTCGGACATCTATTCGCTGGTAACGCCTGAAGCGCAGGCGCTGGTGAGCGGCCACGCAATTGCCGTCGCTTTCGAGGCCAATGCGAATTTTGAGCCAGAACAGCACCGATCCTTCCGCCTGATCCGTCCTGACCAGTGCAATCTGGTTAGAGACAGCCTGCGCCGGATCCAGGCATCCGGTTTCGGCAACATGATGGTGGACAAGGCCTGCCTGTTGAGCGTTCCGGAGTCGCCGCCTCATCAAGTCGTCTCGGTGGTGAAGATCGGCGATGAAGAGATCTGGAAACGACAACGCGGCATCAGCGAACAGACCAGTCAATTGATGCTCGACGGCAGGATTGCCGGAACCTACAAGACCGCATCGGTCTGGCGGCTGCCGTTGTTCCCTGCACTAGCCATCGGATGCGGCCTGATCAGCAGTATCCCGGCCTGGAAATGTGGCGCGGATTTCCGGCGATCGCACACGGTTCTCGACACCGTCCCGGATGGCATCGACCGCGAACGTTTCGATAGCCCCGAGAGTGTCATGCTCGGACTTCCGAAGTATACCGCCGCCGACCTCGCCGACTTTCAGGGCTATCCACAGAACGAGGCGGCGCTCACCTGGCTCGCGGACGAGCCGCAACGCTTCGAGGACCGCATGTTCGCCCTGCTGCAGGAACTCGCCGGCGGTGGCAATCCAAAAGTGCCGATGGAGATAAGGTTTTCGGTGGTCAACAATCCCGCGCGACTGGTGCCGCTCGCCGAAGCAATGGCTAACCGGTTCATCGAGTTAAGCAACATAAGACCGACAGATGGTGACGGGCAGGAGTACAGCCTTCGGTATGAAGGACTTGCGGCAGCGTTGACTGCGCTGCCCGACGAGGCATTTGCGAAGGTCGCCGCACCACTGTACGCGTATTTTGTCGAGGGAATGTCCTCATCCTTCGACAAATTTTCGGAATTGCGAGGCCGCACCAAGCGCGCTTCCGGTCCGCAGAAGCTCGACTTCTACGAGACGGATTTCATGACCGCCAAAGGGTATCGGCGGCTGTTTCCGGTGCTCGCGATTTGCCGGATTGGCCGTGCGAGCCCGGCAGTCATTGCTGAAATGAAGGCGCAACTGATACAGGGCAGCAATAGTCCGTTTTTTAATGAAGACAACAAGACTGCGCTGATTGTCACGCTTCTCAAGCTGCAGGAAGACGACTTTGTGCGAAACAACAAGTCTGTTTTCGCGACCAATTCCCAGGCGAATTTCGAGGGCTGGTTTGACGCAATTCTTTCAGGCAAGGGAGCAACTGCGGTTGGTCCTAACAATTGTATGACGAAGGATTGGAATGGCTGGCGTGCGACTAAGCCATCTCTGTCGTTGACGAACGGGGTTTGGATAGTCCGGCCAAATTGACCTATCATGCGCCACAACATACGCCGTGTGCCGCAAGCGATGGACGTCCGTTCTGGGTCAAAAAGGCGACCTGACCTGACAAACCCGAAAGCCGACTATCGACGCGCCTACGGCCAACCAACAACCAAGGGTCGTTTATCGGTTCGGGGGTCATCCATAAGGTTCGCATCAGACTTCGCTTTGCTGATGGCATCGATCAGCGCCCGCTTTTGCAGGACCCGTGGTTTGGTCCGCAAGTTGGGAAAAATCGCCTCATACGGCTCTAATGAGTGCTTGGGGTCTAACTTCTCCGGGTACAGCGCTATGTACCAAACCTGATGTGCCTGGGCCTCGATGGGCAGTTGGTTGACCGCCGAAGCGTAATCGTACCAGCCAATGAACAAGGCGTGATCGTTTTGGATGTCAGCAAACCGCGACAGGAGGTCGTCATCGTCTCGTTCCCGACTATTGCCAAGGTGAGTGGCGTGCTTGAACGCGGTCCAGTACTGACGCTGAAGTCTCCTTAACTTGCCAATGTCAAGGTCAGGAACGGTCTCCAGCATGTAGTGGGTAAAGGGCTTGGCTCCGGCCTTGTTGACGTAGAATTCGATCAGTTCGCATCCGCCCCCTGCAAGACAATGTACGGCTACCGGGTCCTGATCTTGCAGATAGAGGGCAAGCGCAGTGCCCAATTGTCGTCGGGCGGCTTCAATTTTCAAGGTCGACATCACTTCGTCTCCAGCCGAGTTCGCTGCAATCCCAATATGCGCCCTTGGACTACTATCGGAACTTTTGGGTCTCCAAATTTTGTCGGAGACGGTTGCGACCGCCGGCGCCTTTCGCGTCGGGGGGTACCAGGGGGCGGGTCGGCGCAAGAAAAAGAGGCCGCAATAGCGCCGGTGCTGTCAGGGTGCTGTCAAGGACATCGGAGACGCTGGGTCGGGGGACGTAAGCCATTGAAATAAATGGTGCTGCCAGACAGGATTGAACTGTCGACCTCTCCATTACCAATGGAGTGCTCTACCACTGAGCTACGGCAGCATAGGCCCCGACGCGGGAATCAGCCTCAAAAAGGCCCCGCAAGGCGGCCGGTTCTTGCCACAAGGGCCGTGCTGGCGCAAGCGCGGGGACACCGCCTGATCTGCCTCTCGTCAGGCCTTCGGGGCCGCCGGCTTGCTTGAGCAGCGCCAATTGCGGGCCGATCCGGTTCCCCATTTCGTCGCCGAGTGCCTGCAACGCCTTGATCGGCCTGATCATGACCTCGAATTCGATCATCTGGCCGTGGGCATCGAACCGGATCAGGTCGATGCCCTTGAGCTGCCATTTGCCGATATTGGCGCTGAATTCCAGGGCCGCATCGTGGGGACCGGCGACGAAGCTGCGGTGATAGCGGAAATTCTCGAAAATCTGCACCACCGTGGTCAAGACCAGCAGGGTGGCGGCGCGGCCGGCAAATGGCGACTGCACGAAGGGCGAGCGGAATATGACGTTTTCGGCGAGCAGCGGGGCAAGCATCTCGGCATCGCCGCTGGCGACGAAGCGATGCCAGCCATGAAGGGTTTGTTGCGATGACGGCGCCAGTGCATATGTGTCGGTCATCGCCGTTTCTCCCGGGTCATCTCCCCGGTGAGGCATAACCCGTTCAAACCAGCCGCGCCATGACCGACGAGCCCAAGGGACAGCCGAATGATCGTGAAACCGTGCGCCAGAACCGGCTGCGCGAGGCGCTGCGCGAAAACCTGAAGCGGCGGAAATCGCAAGCCCGTGGCCGGATCGGTCAGGCCGCGGTGAGCGAGCAGGGGGCGCCCGAACCGGATGAAGCGGAATAATTCGAGGGTAAGTACAGTATGGCGGCAGATTCCACGGCCCTGAACGGCAGCGTCGATGAACGCGCCTCGCTGCCTGCGTTCGGCCCGCGCCACGACCAGACGTTTCCGGCGCTCACGCCCGCCGAGATCGAGCGCATGCGCCGGTTCGGCGAAATCAAGCGCTACAGCGACGGCGAGATGCTGTTCGAAACCGGCAAGCCCGGCCCGGGCATGTTCGTGTTGCTGTCCGGCCATGTCGCCATCACCCAGCGCGACGGGCTCGGCCATGTGACGCCGGTGATCGACCAGGGGCCGGGACAATTTCTGGCCGAAATCGGCCAGCTTTCCGGCCGGATCGCGCTGGTCGATGGCCGCGCCGAGGGCGATGTCGAGACCCTGCTGATCAAGCCGGAGCGGTTGCGCGCGCTGCTGGTCGCGGAGGCCGATCTCGGCGAACGCATCATGCGGGCCCTGATCCTGCGCCGCGTCAGCCTGATCCAGGGCGGCGTCGGCGGCCCGGTGCTGATCGGACCGGCGCAGTCGGCCAGCCTGATCCGGCTGCAGGGCTTCCTTGCCCGCAACGGTTATCCGCACCATCTGCTCGACCCGGCCACCGACAAGGATGCCGCCGACCTGATCGCGCGCTTTACGCCCTCGTCGCAGGACTGGCCGCTGGTGGTGGTTGCCGACGGCACCGTATTGCGCAACCCGACCGAATCCGGGCCTCGCCCGGGCGCTCGGCATGCTCGGCGGCTTCACCCGCGACAAGCTCTACGACGTCGCCATCGTCGGCAGCGGTCCGGCCGGGCTCTCCACCGCGGTGTATGCGGCCTCCGAGGGGCTTTCGGTGGCGGTGCTGGATGCGCGGTCGTTCGGCGGCCAGGCCGGCGCCAGCGCGCGGATCGAGAACTATCTCGGCTTTCCGACCGGCATCTCCGGCCAGGCGCTGGCCGGCCGAGCCTTTACCCAGGCGCAGAAGTTCGGCGCCGACATGATGATCCCGATGCAGGTGGCGTCGCTCGATTGTTCCCGTGGCGACGGCGCCTTCGCGCTGGCACTGGACTGCGGCCAGAAGCTGCGCGCCAGGGCCGTGGTGGTGGCGAGCGGGGCGCGCTACCGGCGGCCAGAGATCGAGCGGCTGGCCGATTTCGAAGGCCGCGGCGTCTGGTACTGGGCGTCGCCGATCGAGGCGCGGCTGTGCAAGGAGCAGGAAGTGGTGCTGGTCGGCGGCGGCAATTCCGCCGGCCAGGCCGCGGTGTTCCTCTCCGCCCATGCCAGCAAGGTCTACATGGTGATCCGGGGCGGCGGCCTCGGCGCCAGCATGTCGCGCTACCTGATCGAACGCATCGAGGCGACGCCGAACATCGAATTGATGTTCAACTCCGAAGTGGTCGCCCTCGACGGCGCCCAGGATGCGTCGCTCGAGCGGGTGATCTGGCGCAGCCGCCTGTCCGGCGAAGACGCAACGCTGGATGTGCGCAATCTGTTCCTGTTCGTCGGCGCCGATCCTGCTACCAATTGGCTCGACGGCTGTGGCGTCAATCTCGATCGCGGCGGCTTCGTCATCACTGGCGTCGCATCCGATGGCCGCGAGCCGCAGCCGCTGGAGACTTCGGTGCCCGGCGTGTTCGCGGTCGGCGACGTGCGCTGCGGTTCGGTCAAGCGCGTCGGCGGCGCCATCGGCGAGGGCGCGCAGGTGGTGGCGGCGTTGCACGGATTTCTCGGCGACGCCGCGAAGCCGTCACTTTGAGCTGCGATGTCTTTTAAACTGCAACGCCTTGCCGCGGGCAGGGTCAAAACTTAGGGAGAACGCAATGGCTGAACTGGTGGTACTCTACAAAACGCCGAAGGATGTTGCGGCATTCGACAAACATTATGCCGAGACGCACATCCCGCTGGCCAAGAAACTCCCGGGCTTGCGGAAGTACCAGATCAGCAAGGGAGGCGTGGCATCCCCGGCCGGTCCATCGGACGTGTATCTGGTCGCGATCCTGACCTTCGACAGTGTGGCCGCGATCCAGGCCGCCTTTGGCAGCCCGGAAGGCCAGGCCGCCGGCGGGGACGTCGCGAAATTCGCCACCGGCGGCGCCGACCTGATGTTCTTCGATACGAAGGACGCGTGAGTTCAAAGATCGTAGGGTGGGCAAAGGCGCTCCTGCGCCGTGCCCACCAGAGACCCTCAACACGCGATTCGTCGGCTCAGTTGTGGGCACGGCGCGAAGAGCGCGCCTTTGCCCACCCTACGATCTTGTTCAACGGATTTTCGCATGGCCAAACCGTGCACCCACATCGCCGGCGTTCGCAAGGTCACGCCATCGGCGCTCGGCTGCGAGGAGTGCCTGAAAATCGGCAGCGTGTGGCTGCATCTGCGGCTGTGCCGCAGCTGCGGCCATGTCGGCTGCTGCGACGATTCCCCCAACAAGCACGCGACCAAACACTTTCATGCCACCGGCCATCCCGTCATCGAGGGCTATGATCCGCCGGAAGGCTGGGGCTGGTGCTATGTCGACGAAGTGCTGTTCGACCTGTCCGATCGCATGACAGCGCACAACGGCCCGATCCCGCGCTATTACTGACAACGCGGGGCGACGGATTTTGCGTGCGTTCAACTCGCCTGCGGCAATATTCGAAAAGAAACCATCACCTCGTCCGATCTTTGTTGCGCTGACCGGTATCGAAGAAATCCGCCGCAAAATATTTGGCAATTGCCGCGCCGCCGTCGTAGCATTCGATGGGTTCAGGAAAGGGGAGAGCATCATGGTTTTGGGGATGAGCCTGGCCACCTTCACCCTTTTGCACGTCATCATCAGCCTGGTCGCGATCGCGTCGGGCTTGGTGGTGCTGTACGGATTGCTCGGCTCCAACCGCACGAGCGGCACCACCGCGTTTTTTCTGGTGACCACGATCCTGACCAGCGCCACCGGTTTCCTGTTTCCGTTCACCCAGCTGTTGCCGTCGCACATGGTCGGCATTCTCTCGCTGGTGCTGCTGGCGATCGCGGTGTTCGCGCTGTACGGCCAGAAGCTTGTCGGCGCCTGGCGCTGGATCTATGTGGTGACCGCGATGCTCTCGCTGTATCTCAATGTCTTTGTTCTGGTGATCCAGAGCTTTCTTAAAGTTCCGGTGCTGCACGCGCTGGCGCCGAGCGTGCCGCCGTCCGAACCGCCATTCGCGGTGGTGCAGGGCATCGTGCTGGTGCTGTTCGTGATCGCCATCGTCGCCGCGGTGCGACGGTTTCGCCCGCCGGCGGTACTGACCTTCTGATGCGCCGCTGCTGCCGGCCCTCGAGGAATAAAGCCATGAAAGTCATCCTGTTCGGCGCCACCGGCATGGTCGGGCAGGGCGTGTTGCGCGAATGCCTGGTCGATCCCGGCGTCACCGGCGTGCTGGTGGTCGGGCGCAGCTCCACCGGCCAAAGCAACGCCAAGCTGCGCGAAATCCGCCACGACGATTTTCTGGATTTTTCGGCGATCGAACCGCAATTGACCGGCTTCGATGCCTGCTTCTTCTGTCTCGGCGTCTCTTCCGTCGGGATGACCGAGGAGCGTTACCGTGCGATCACCTACGACATCACGCTGGCTGCGGCGAAGACGCTCGCCAAACTCAATCCCGGCATGGTGTTCACTTACGTGACCGGTCGCAGCACCGACTCCACCGAGCAGGGCAAGATGATGTGGGCGCGGGTCAAGGGCAAGACCGAGAACGACCTGCTCAAGCTGCCGTTCAAGGCGGCTTACATGTTCCGCCCGGCGGCGATCGCGCCGCTGCACGGCATCCGCTCCAAGACCGCCTGGGTGCAGGCGGCCATCGTCGTGCTGGGTCCATTGCTGGCCCTGCTCTACAGGATCGCCCCGAACCAGGTCACCACCACCGAACAGGTCGGCCGCGCCATGATCAAGGTGGTCCGGCAGGGCTACCCGAAGCCGGTGCTGGAGGTTGCGGACATCAATTCGCTGTAGCCCGTCATAATCATGGGGCGTCCTGCGCTCCCGGGCGCCCTGCGGCCTTTCCCATCAAATAGCCGCAAATTTCAAAGCTTTTGCGTTAAGGTGGCTCTTCGCCTAATATTTTGTGCATAGCAACAAAACGGGAATTGGCATGGATCGGATTCGCATCGTCGGCGGCAGCAAGCTCAACGGCACCATTCCGATCTCGGGCGCGAAGAACGCGGCGCTGCCCTTGATGATCGCGGGCCTTTTGACCAAGGAGACGCTGATTCTCGACAACGTGCCGCGGCTGGCCGATGTGGCGCAACTTCAGCGCATCCTCGGCAACCACGGCGTCGACATCATGGCGGCGGGCAAGCGTCCCGGCGACCACGAGTACCAGGGCCAGACCCTGCACATCTCGGCGGCCGATATCATCGACACCACTGCGCCCTACGAGCTGGTCTCGAAAATGCGTGCCAGCTTCTGGGTGATCGCGCCGCTCCTGGCGCGGATGCACGAAGCCAAAGTGTCGCTGCCCGGGGGCTGCGCCATCGGCACCCGCCCGGTCGATCTGCTGATCATGGCGCTGGAAAAACTCGGCGCCGAGCTCACCATCGATGGCGGCTATGTGATCGCGAGAGCCCCCGGCGGCCTCAAGGGTGCGCAGATCGAATTTCCCAAGGTGACGGTGAGCGGCACCCATGTGGCGGTGATGGCGGCGACCCTGGCCAGGGGCCAGACCGTGATCACGGGCGCCGCCTGCGAGCCGGAGATCGTCGATGTCGCCGATTGCCTCAACAAGATGGGCGCCCACATCTCCGGCGCCGGCACGCCGCGCATCGTCATCGAAGGCGTGGCCAAGCTCGGCGGCGCCCGGCACACCGTGCTGCCGGACCGGATCGAGACCGGCACCTATGCCATGGCGGTGGCGATGACCGGCGGCGAGGTGCAGCTCGCCGGCGCCCGGCCGGAACTGCTCGAATCCGCGCTCGACGTCTTGCGCCAGGCCGGCGCCACCATCACCGTCAACAACGAAGGCATCCGGGTGGCGCGCAACGGCGCCGGCCTCAATCCGGTGCAGGTGGCGACCGCGCCGTTCCCGGGCTTCCCCACCGACCTGCAGGCGCAGCTGATGGCGCTGATGGCCTGCGCCAGGGGTTCGTCGCACATCACCGAGACCATCTTCGAGAACCGCTTCATGCATGTGCAGGAGCTGGCGCGGTTCGGCGCCCGCATCAGCCTCGACGGCGAGACCGCCACCATCGACGGTATCGCCAGCCTGCGCGGCGCGCCCGTGATGGCGACGGATTTGCGCGCCTCGGTGTCGCTGGTCATCGCCGGCCTCGCCGCGGAAGGCGAGACCATGGTCAACCGGATCTATCATCTCGACCGCGGCTTCGAACGGCTGGAGGAAAAGCTGTCGGCCTGCGGCGCCACCATCGAGCGCATCAGCGGGTAAATTCGGAGCATGATCCCGACCCGAAGGGCCGCGTTAGCGCAAAGTGGGTACCGGTTTTCGGACAAGATCATGCTCAAAAATCAGGATGCCGCCGTGTCAGGTCGACCTACGCTGATTGCCCTCGACGCCGACGATCTCGCGGTGATCTCGGCGCATGTGCAGGATGCGATGGTCGGCGTCGGTGATATCATCTGGCGCCAGGCCGAGAAACGCCTGGTGGTCGGCATGAACCGGCCGGACTGGGACCAGAGTCTCGCGGGCGAAGCCGCGCCGCGCCGCCTGCTGGCGGCGCTGCGTTTCGATCGTGTGCTGTCCTGCAAGTCGCGCCACATCGATCTCGATACCCCGGAAGCCACCCTGGAACTGGTCGGGATCGAGTTTCATTCCACCGCCGCGCCCGGCGGCAACGTGGTGCTGCTGTTTGCCGGCGGCGGCGCGCTGCGGCTCGACGTCGAGTGCCTGGAATGCGCACTGGCCGATCTCGGCCCCGACGACCTCGGCGCCAGCGATCCCGGCGAAGACCAGCGGTCGGATTTAGGGGTTTGATCAAACAGAGCGCGGGGAAGTGGATGCCTCTTTCTTATCCCTCCCCCTTGTGGGGAGGGTGGCCAGCCGAAGGCTGGTCGGGTGGGGGTAGCCACAAGCAGTGAGTTAGTGCCTGTTGCTACCCCCACCCCGGCCTCCGCTTCGCCATAGCCGATGTGGAGCATCGGCGTTCTCAAGAACGGCGGCCTGAAGGCCGCCTATGTGACCCTCCCCGCAAGGGGGAGGGATTCATCGACGCCTCGCTTGCAGTGTAAGGGTTGACGGCGATATGTCGCCGCGTCATTGAGCGGGGGTCCTGGCACGCAGGGCAGCCGCCGGAACAGTAAGAAAATGCCGATTCGCCTCGACAGCGCCAGCGCCGATTTCACCACACGCTTCAACGCATTTCTCGCCATGAAGCGCGAGGTTGCGGCCGATATCGAGGCCGCCACCCGCGCCATCGTCGACGACGTCGCGGCGCGCGGCGACGCCGCCCTGATCGAGGCGACCCGCAAGTTCGACCGGCTCGAACTGGATGCAGCCACCTTGCGCGTCACCGCGGCCGAAATCGCCGCTGCCGTTGCCGCCTGCGATCACAATACCCTGGACGCGCTGAAATTCGCCCGCGACCGCATCGAGCTGTTCCACCAGCGGCAACTGCCGAAGGACGACCGCTTCACCGACGCGCTCGGCGTCGAGCTCGGCTGGCGCTGGAGCGCCATCGAGGCGGTGGGGCTGTATGTTCCGGGCGGCACCGCGGCCTATCCGTCGTCGGTGCTGATGAACGCGGTGCCCGCAAAAGTCGCCGGCGTGCCGCGCGTGGTGATGGTGGTGCCGTCGCCGGACGGCAAGCTCAACCCGCTGGTCTTGGCGGCCGCGCATCTCGGCGGCGTTTCGGAAATCTACCGCGTCGGCGGCGCGCAGGCGGTGGCCGCGCTGGCCCATGGCACCGCGACCATCGCGCCGGTGGCCAAGATCGTCGGGCCCGGCAACGCGTATGTCGCCGCCGCCAAGCGGCAGGTGTTCGGCAAGGTCGGCATCGACATGATCGCCGGCCCGTCCGAGGTGCTGGTGATTGCCGACCACACCGGCAACGCCTCCTGGATCGCGGCTGATCTGTTGGCGCAGGCCGAGCACGACGCCAACGCGCAGTCGATATTGATCACCGACAGCGAGCGGCTCGCCACCGAGGTCGAACGCGCCGTGGAGGCGCAGTTGAAAACGTTGCCGCGCGCGGAAATCGCGCGGGCATCGTGGAACGACTTCGGCGCCATCATCGCCGTCACGACACTAGACGAAGCGGTGACGCTGGCCAACGCCATCGCCGCCGAGCACCTCGAAATCATGACCGCCGATCCGGAGGCGCTGTCGCTGCGCATCCGCAACGCGGGGGCAATCTTTCTTGGGCCGCATACCCCGGAGGCGATCGGCGACTATGTCGGCGGCTCCAACCATGTGCTGCCGACGGCGCGCTCGGCGCGGTTCTCGTCCGGTCTCGGCGTGCTCGATTTCATGAAGCGGACCTCGATCCTGAAATGCGGGCCGCAGCAGCTGCGGGCGCTGGGGCCGGCGGCGATGACGCTCGGCGAAGCCGAGGGCCTCGATGCCCACGCCCGCTCGGTCGGGCTGCGCCTCAATCTGCCATGAGCAAGGCCCCCCATCATCCCGCGGAGGACGATCCATCAAAGCGCGTCGTCGCGGTGACGCTGGACGAGGAGTTGATCGGGCGCTCCGGGCCGGATATCGAGCACGAACGCGCCATTGCGATCTACGACCTGGTCGAAAAAAACCTGTTCGCGCCGGAAGGCGTGGAGGCCGGCCCGTTCACGCTGCATATCGGCATAACCGGCAACCGGCTGATGTTCGATATCCGCCGCGAGGACGGCACGCCGGTGGTGGCGCATCTATTGTCGCTGACGCCGTTCCGCCGCATCGTCAAAGACTATTTCATGATCTGCGACAGCTATTACCAGGCGATCCGCACCGCGACGCCGGACAAGATCGAAGCCATCGACATGGGAAGGCGCGGCATCCACGACGAGGGCTCGCGCACCCTGATGGACCGGCTCAAGGGCAAGGTTACGGTGGATTTCGAAACCGCGCGCCGGCTGTTCACGCTGATCTGCGTGCTGCACTGGAAGGGTTAGCGCATGATCCCGAAAAGTGGGAACCGGTTTTCGGACCAGATCATGCGCAAAACAAAAGACTTCTGATGGCGCGGGCCCCACAAGCCGTGCTGTTTGCCTGCGGCTTCAACAGCGTGCGCTCGCCGATGGCGGCGAGCCTGTTGCAGCAGATGTTTCCGCAGGCGCTCTACGTCAAATCCGCCGGCGTCAAGAAGGGCGAACTCGATCCGTTCGCCGTCGCCGTGATGGCCGAACTCGGCCAGGACATCTCGCGCCACAAGCCGGTCACGTTCGAGGAGCTCGAGAGCTGGGAAGGCCTGAATTTCGACCTGATCATCACGCTGTCGCCGGAAGCGCATCACAAGGCGCTGGAACTGACCCACACCATCGACGCCGACGTCGAGTACTGGCCGACCCAGGATCCGACCGGGATCGAAGGCAGCCGCGAACAGAAGCTGGAAGCCTATCGCGAGGTCTGCGACAGCCTGCTGCTGCGGATCCGCAAACGCTTCGCCAGGGGTGGCGCGCCAAGCGGATGAGCGTCTTGTCTTCAAGCGGGGCCGTATTCATGATCCGCCGATGTCTGCTATCGGGTGGTTGAGGAGCGGAAAACGTCTGCTCGTCGCGGGTCCGGTCTTGATCCCTCGCGGGCATTTCTCACTAACGCCAGGATAACTTCATAGACAGCACCCACGAACGGGCGGTCGCAGTGAACCAGAAAACGCAAAAGCACCTCTCCTGCATATGCCGATGCGGCAAGGTGAAACTGGAGGCAGTCGGCCGGCCGATTCTGACCGCCTCCTGCTATTGCGCGAGTTGCCAGCAAGCCGGAAGTCGCTTCGAGCAACTGCCTTCCGCGCCACCTGTCCTCAATCCAGACGGTGGAACGGACTACGTCCTGTATCGAAAGGATCGGGTGCAATGTGTGACGGGGCAGGAGTATCTTGAAGAGCACCGGCTCAAGCCTGATTCGCCGACCCGGCGGGTGATTGCCACATGTTGCAATTCGGCGATGTTCCTCGACTTTACCAAGGGACATTGGCTGACGATGTACCGGAACCGGTTTCCGGCAGATGCGCCGCCCCTTGAAATGCGGGTCATGACGAAAGATCGGCGAGACGGCGTCGCGCTTGCTGATGACCTGCCGAACTATGGTGGTCCCTCTGGCAAGTTCATGTTGAGGCTTATCGCGGCCTGGATCGCGATGGGTCTCCGCAGGCCGCAAGTCACCCTGGGAAAGACAGTCCGCAAGTCGCACTGACCACTTGAGGATGACTTCTCTTCGATTGGGCCATCCCGCTCCAGCCTATTGTTTTTGCGTATGAAACCGGCCTTCATATTTCGCGATCATGCCCTGATCTGCGCGGTTGTCGAACGGGGCACCTTCCGATAGGTTCCGCGCGCGTTCGCCCCCCAATCAGTCGATAAGCCCACATGCTAGGCCGTCCCAAATTCGTTCTTGCTTCCGGTTCGCCGCGGCGTCTCGGCCTGCTCAACCAGGCCGGCATCGAGCCCGATGCGCTGCGTCCCGCCGATGTCGACGAGACCCCGAAGCGGGGCGAACTGCCGCGCGCCTGCGCCAACCGGCTGGCCCGCGCCAAGGCCGAGGCGGCGCTCAAATCGGTCCAGCTCGATGACGAGTTGCGCGGCGCCTTCATCCTCGCCGCCGATACCGTGGTCGCGGTCGGCCGCCGCATCCTGCCCAAGGCGGAACTGGTCGACGAAGCCTCGCAATGCCTGCGGCTGCTGTCGGGGCGCAATCACCGGGTCTACACCGCGATCTGCCTGGTGACGCCGAAGGAGACCTTTCGCCAGCGCCTGATCGAAACCAAAGTGCGGTTCAAGCGGCTCAGCGAGGACGATATCCAGGCCTATATCGGTTCCGGCGAATGGCGCGGCAAGGCCGGCGGTTATGCCGTGCAGGGCATCGCCGGCTCGTTCGTGGTCAAGATGGTCGGCTCCTACAGCAACATCGTCGGCCTGCCGCTCTATGAAGCGATCACGCTGCTCGGCGGCGAGGGGTTCCCGATCCGGTTCGGCTGGTTGAATGCCCGATAAGCCACCAGATCCCGCCAGATCGCGTAACGGCGCGACAAAACCCTGCCCGGTCTGCGGCAAGCCGTCGGTCGAGGCCGTAAAGCCGTTCTGTTCGCCGCGCTGCCGCGATGTCGACCTCAACCGCTGGCTGACGGGTTCGTACGTCATTCCCGGGACCCGGCCTGACGACGAGGACGGCGAGTAGGGGGCAAGCGTCGGACACTTCTGGCTTGCCGCAAGCACTTGATCGGTAAAGGAATAATCGCGGTGGCCCGTCTTCGCCCTGCGGGCTTCGGCGGGCACGCCTCGCATGCGGCCGAGCGAGCCCGCGCCACGCGAAGCCGAAGGCGAAGCGTGGTAGACACGGCAGCGGCGCCCCACTATAAACCGGCGCTCCCCGGACCCGTCCGGGCGGCGCCCAGGTAGCTCAGTTGGTAGAGCATGCGACTGAAAATCGCAGTGTCGGTGGTTCGATCCCGCCCCTGGGCACCATTTTGCTAAATCAAATCAGATCGTTTCTTCGTGGGGGCGCAAGCGTCGCGCTGGATGTTAGTTTTGGGGGCGCACGGGGGGTGCATTGCTCCGCTGTAACCCCATTTCAGGTCGTCAAGTGTGTTGGGCCTGTAATGATCGCGAACAGTTCGCCGTCAGACAGCGCGCGTATCGAGCGTCGCCGCGCTCGATTACCTGCGCGCAGTCACCATCCAACCTGTCCGCCAGCTGGATCGGGTGCCCGATCATTGTAGGCTCTTAACCTGCGGTCCCTTGACGGCAGAACCTTTGATAAGATCAACGGCATGGTCGATGGCATACGCTATGGCGACATCGGTGTTTTGCGCCACGAACTTCCCCGTTCCGATCAGACGCCGAGTTTTTCCATCAGCGCCAGTCACAATACGATTTAAGGCTTTGTCTTCTGCCGTCACTTCGGCTGCATCGAATGGCGTGACGGCGGGTGCGTACGGTCATTCCGCCAGCTCAAAGCACGTCAATTTTTGCTGGCCGTCGCCCGGCCCGCGAAACTGAACAAGGATCGCGGGAATGTGGAGCAATCACTGGTACCAGTACCTGCCCGACATCAAATCCCGACCTACAGCCCCCGGAGATACCCCACCCCCCGCGTAATAAATCCTGCCTGATCCAACCTGCCCCAGCCACGGTCGAGCAAGTGAGCAGCCCCGCTATCGATTTCGCGGCGGCGCTAGAGGCGGGCATGTTTGGGCATGATGTCCCGATCACATACGGGAAGTCAGCGGCCACGTTTCCCACCCTTCTTCGCGCTCTCAAGGCCCATTTCAACCAGCCTGCGGATGGCCTCCGAAAGGTTAGGCAGATCGGGCTCCCGCCGTCTCCAGTCTTCGATCTTCTTCACCCAAGAAGTCGGGGCGACCATGTTAAGCCGCTGGATTTCATCGTCTAATTTGTGCGGCATTTTGCCCCTCCGATTTATATTGCGCTGCAGAATATGATATGTATAATACGTCTTATAAGACAATACGTAAGACTAAGCAAGGGCTTGGGACGTCCCCGCACAAAAAAGGAGAATTGAAATGGACATGTTTTTCGCTCTGATCGCGATCATGATCTCGATCCTGGTTTACTTACTCCCGGCATTTATCGCCTCGCAGCGAGGCCATCCTCAAACGAATGCGATCTTCATGCTCAACCTGTTCCTGGGCTGGACGCTTCTCGGCTGGGTAGGCGCGCTGGTCTGGGCGGCGACCGCCATAAAACGCGACCAATTGGCTCGGGTTTATTACGACGCGCCCCCGCCCTTGCCCACCGCATAACTGGTCAACAGCCCACGCCCGGCGGTCGAAAGACCTACCGGGCTTGAGGTGTCAGGAAAACCTGACAACGGAGCGAGCAAATGAGAATTGGTAACAAGGTAATCAAGGGTAGGCCGAGCGACTGGTTGGTGGACGTCCTTTGGGACGACGGTCGCAAGGCTACGCTGCCGACCGCCCACCACCGTTTCTTCGATAGCGCCACCAGGCGCTACGCGCACAACAACATCGGCATGTTGAAATACCCCGACAAGTTGAAGGCGTGGAAATCGGCCATCGTCAAGCACGGCGCAGTCGTGATGACCGACGACAACTGGATCGGAGATAAGCCGAAACGGACCGGATATTCCGATGTGTTCGCCATCACCGACCTGCAACTGGGAGACCATGGTTCCAACCACAGCTTCACGGTTACCCGGTGGCTGTAAAAATAAACCATGACCTTACCCCCGGCGGCCTTATGGCTGACCGGGGTTGAGGTGTCAGGAAAACCTGACAACGGAGCAAGTCAATGAAAGTCACTTTGTTTTTCGGCAGCCTGATGGCCACCCATGCGTTGGCCGTCGCTGTCAGGTACCGGGCAGATTTGATCATGCCCATGATTACAGCCTGAGCACACCGGAGAAAGGAAATTCGATGACACGCAATACCGCACTTGGACTGCTGGGCCTGTTGGCCTTGTTGGCCACGCTGCTCGTTATTACCGTCATGCCGGGATCATCCGTCTTGGACTTGAATATCGATGTGGGCACAAAAGTTCTGGCCGTTTACGTCGCATACATGGTTTGGGCGGCGCTAACCGTCCTACTGTTGAACGTCTTCTTCACTGTCTGGGGTACTCGCCAGCAAGCGAAAGCCTAAGACCCCAACCCCCGGCTGGCCTCAGTTCCTACCGGGGTTGAGGTGTCGAGAAAACCTGACAACGGAGAATGCCAAATGACCCGCAACACGGGACTTAGTCTGCTGGCCTTGCTGGCCTCGCTGTTCACGCTGCCGCCGATTGTACTGGCCCCAGCCTGCTTCGGGCTGCCCATCCCGCTGGCCCTGTACGTTGGTTTCGTGATTTGGACGCTGCTGACCCTTCTCATCGGCAACATCGTCGTTGCGGTATGGGGCACGCCCCGGCGGCCAGTGTCATCCTGACGGCATTGTCGAGCCTGCCTGCGCGGTGCGCGACGCGTGATGATCTCGCGATCCGGTGCAGCATCGAGCGGGTCGTGTTCGAAGTGCGCACCGAGATAGCGAACGTCTGTCAGCTGATGGCCGACAAGTGCGGCGAGCCGCCGCTAGACGAGCGTGGTCGTGGAGGCGCCGGAGCAGTTTCTCGCGGTGATCGCGGACCTGAAGGCGATCCGCCGTGGCTGAGCGAATAACGACGGGGAGAGAGTGTACCGACGGCGCGGACTCGACATAAGTCTGCGGAGCCTTCGAACCGGCCGTTGTCCGATGGCGACAAAGTATTGAGCCGCGGATGCAATATCCGCAGCGAAGCGAAATGCAGTTCAGACCGTCTCGCGAGATATTCCGGAATAGTCCAGACCCTTGTCGCCCACTGTCGG
The DNA here is from genome assembly GCA_963710235.1 of uncultured Alphaproteobacteria bacterium. Classification (GTDB taxonomy): domain Bacteria; phylum Pseudomonadota; class Alphaproteobacteria; order Rhizobiales; family Xanthobacteraceae; genus Bradyrhizobium. The sequence continues at coordinate 507,802 of CAVPZI010000002.1, read as the reverse complement.
GTGGTCTCTCCAGCTTGGGATCGACCGCAATCATTTTGAAAATACGGCCCGTTTTATTCATTTTTTTGAAAGCCACAGAGCCAGATGCCCGATGGCGAAGAACCCGATTTGTCTGACCCGCACCCGACCACGCAAGCCGCTCGCGAGCACGAGCGGGAGCAGGGATCCGGCGAAGTTGCCGTCGCCCGGGGGTTGACGGTACAGAAGATCGTTTTCAACTCGGCCGAGCTCGAGGGTGACGACGTCCTGCGCAAGGACGAGTGGATCGCCTCGCTTTCTTCGGGCTATGCGCGCCTGCATGCCGATCCGGTGACGGATGTGCCGTTCAATGGCGAACTGCAGATCGCGGTGCTGGACGGAATCTCCATCGGCACGATTCATGGCACGGTCCATGCCATCTCGCGAACCGCCTCGGATATCGGCGCGGAGGATACCGACAATGTGGTGCTGCTGTGGAACTCCGGGGCATGTCCAACCCGCATCGAGCAGGGCGGCCGTAGCGTAGAACTGGCGGAGGGGTCCTCGGTACTGATCGAGCAATGCGAGCCCTCGTGGGTCAAAGTGGCGGCGGCAGACTGCAATCTGCTGGCGGTGCAGGCGCCGCGCCAGCGCGTCCGCTCCCGTTTCCGCGGTCTTGAGGATCGCTTCATGGTGCCGATTTCCGATCGCTCCGCCACCATGTCGCTGGTGCGCGCTTACACCAGCGTGTTGCTCGAGCAGAGCCAGGCCGGCAACGCGTTGCTGGCGCGGTTCGTGCCGGAGCACATCATCGATCTGATTGCCGCAGCGGTAGATACCATCGGCCCGGATGCGGGCCAGGGCAAAGGCGGCGTAAGCCCCGCAACCGCCAGGCGCCGCGGCATCGCCGCCGCAAGATTGCACGCCATCAAAACCGATATCCGTGAGCATCTCGACAACTGCAGCATGTCGGTTTCCCTGATGGCAGCGCGGCATGGAATTTCGCCGCGCTACATCAGATCATTGTTCGAAAGCGATCAGACCACGTTCACCGACTACGTGTTGCATCAGCGGCTCGCGCGCGTGCACGGTCGTTTGATCGATCAACGTTTTGCCGGCCACCTGATCAGCACGATCGCTTTCGAGGCCGGCTTTGGCGATTTGTCCTATTTCAATCAGGCGTTCCGGCGCCGTTATGGCGCCACACCCTCCGATATCCGCGCCGCCGCGCGCGAGGCTTACCGCGTTTAGGGCCTTTTCACTCCGGGCGGCCGATGCGGCCTCTCCGGGATGCCTGAACCGGCCCCGCACGATCGTTGCGAAACTACAACACCGGCTCGCCATCCGACTTCCTTGCCGCCCAGCCCCAGTGACTGCGTCAGCCAGCCCAAGCGGCAGGCGGCGAATTCCCGCTAGGTAGGTGAGCCTGTCGCCTGCGGCATTTTGGGGTCCAATGATGTTTCCTGCTCACATTCATATCGAAGTCGATTCCGGCCGGGACGCCGCAGCCTGCGGTCCCGCGGCCTGATGTTTCCAGGCACGCGCCGAGCGTCGATCAAAAATTGCTCCGAGAGTACATGATGAAGACGTCCATGAAATTCTTTCGCCGCCAATTGTCTTGTTCGACGAGCGTCGTGGCGCTGCTCGCGGGTGCCATTGCGGGCTGGATTTCGCCCGCTGCTGCGGCCACGCCGGACTGGACCGGTACGGCCTCCGGAAATTGGTTCGTCAACGGCAACTGGAGCACGAACTCGGCTCCGGCCGCAGCGGATACGGCGTTCATTGACACCACGACGCCCCATGCGGCCACCGTTAACGGCGGGACGGCAAGTATCACGGGTCTCACTGTCGGTTTCAATCAAACGGGAACGCTGACCATTCTGAACGGTGGCGTGGTCGCCGACCAAAACGGCGGGATCGGCTACAACGCCGCGTCGAACGGCACAGTGACCGTTACCGGAGCAAATTCGCTGTGGAGCAGCAGCAGCTTCCTTACCGTCGGCAACAGTGGCAGCGGGACTCTGGCGATTTCAAGCGGGGCAACCGTCACGGACAACAACGCCATTATCGGCAGCATCGCCAATTCCAGCGGGATCGTGACGGTTGACGGCAGCGGTTCATCCTGGGCCACGAACATCCAACTCTCGGTCGGCTCGAGTGGAACCGGCGCGCTGACCATCAGCAATGGCGGACAGGTCAGCTTCCTGAATTCGCTGATTGGCGAAATGGCGGGGGGTGTCGGCACCGTAACGGTCACCGGCGCAGGCTCGGCTTTGAACGCGGACCCGGCCGCCGGTGGACTGACGATAGGTGGAAGCGGTACCGGCACGCTGAGAATCCTGAACGGAGCTCAAGCCAACGACGTCCTCGGAATAGTGGGCGCCGGGGCAGGTTCGGTTGGCAGCGTCGTCGTCGATGGCAGCGGATCGACCTGGACCAACACCGCTGCCGCCAACAGCCTGGTTATCGGCGATCACGGCAGCGGATCGTTGAGCGTTTCCAATGGCGGCGTCGTCAGCGCCAACAACGCGACCATCGGCAAGGCGGCCGGTGGCAGCGGCGCGGTAACCGTGGACGGGGCGAATTCGATCTGGACCAATACCCAGCTCATCATAGGGGCCTTTGGCAGCGGCACGCTGACCATCAGCAACGGCGGCCTCGTGACGACGACGGGCGGCGGTGTCTCGATTGCGGGTCAAGCGGGCTCCACCGGCGTACTCAATATCGGCGCCGCGGCGGGAACGACCCCGGTGGCGCCCGGCACGCTCAGTCAGACGTTTGTGCAGTTCGGCCCCGGCGCCGGCACGCTCAACTTCAACCATACCGCTTCGGGCTTTGTTTTCTCATCGCCGATGAGCGGCTCGGGAACGATCAACCAGTTCGCCGGTGAGACCATCCTGACCGCCAACTCGAGCGCCTTTTCTGGTCCGACCAACGTGACCGGTGGCCGGCTTGCGGTGAACGGCTCGCTGTCCGGCTCGGTGGTGACGGTGTCGGGCGGCGGCGTCCTCGGCGGCATCGGTAGCGTGGGCGCCATCGCCGCTAACACCGGTGGCATCGTCGCGCCGGGCAATTCCATCGGCACGCTGAACGTCGGCGGCAATGTCGTGTTCGGGTCCGGCTCGATCTATCAGGTCGAGGTCAACGCGGCCGGACAGAGCGACAAGCTCGTGGCAGGCGGTACCGCCACCATCGGCGGCGCCACGGTGCAGGTGCTGGCCGGAGCCGGCAACTATTCGCCGAGCACCAGCTATACAATTCTCAACGCCACCGGTGGCGTCAGCGGCACTTTTGCCGGTGTCACCTCGAACCTTGCCTTCCTCAATCCGTCGCTCACTTACGGTGTCGGCAGCGTCAGTCTGACGCTGGCTCGCAACAGCACGAGTTTCTCCTCCGTCGGCGTCACGCCGAACCAGATCGCCGCCAGCGGCGGCATCGAGAGCCTCGGTGCGGGTAATGCCGTCAACAATGCCGTGCTCGGCCTGTCGGCGCTGCAAGCCCGATATGCCTTCGACCAGCTCTCGGGCGAGGTCCATGCCTCGGCCAGGAGCGCGTTGATCGAGGACAGCCGCTTCGTGCGCGATGCGGCCATCGACCGTCTGCGTTCCGCCTTCGGTGCCGTCGGCGCCGCCTCCGGACCGCTTGCGGCCTACGCTGCGGACGGCCAGCCGGTGGCGGTCGCCGCCACGACGGACAACCTCGCGTTCTGGGGGCAGGGCTTCGGCTCCTGGGGCTCGACCAATGGCGACGGCAATGCCGCAAAGCTCAGCCGCGCCACCGGCGGCTTCCTGACCGGCGGTGACGCCTTTGCTTTTGACGGCGTCCGCCTCGGCGCCCTCGGCGGCTATAGCCGCACCAGCTTCAGTGTGAAGGATCGCGGCTCGTCGGGCGACAGCGACAATTATCACCTGGGTCTGTATGGCGGCTCGCAGTGGGGAGCGCTCGGCTTCCGCGCCGGCGCGGCCTATACCTGGCACCAGATCGATACCTCGCGTTCCCCGGCCTTCGCGGGGTTTGGCGAGCAGTTGCGGTCCCGCTACGGCGCCGGCACGGCGCAGGTGTTCGGCGATCTCGGCTATCGCATCGATGTCGGCCACACCTTTGTCGGCACGCTGGCCTTCGAGCCGTTCGCCAATCTCGCTTATGTCAACCTGACGACGGGCGGCTTCGGCGAGACCGGCGGCGCGGCGGCGCTGATCGGGCATGGCGGCTCGACCGATGTCACCTTCTCGACGCTCGGTCTGCGCGGCTCAACCGGCTTCAGCCTCAACGGCATGGCGGCGACGGCGCGTGGCAGCCTCGGCTGGCGCCACGCCTATGGCGACGTCACGCCGGTTGCGCTGCTGGCATTCGCCGGTGGCGGCAGTTCGTTCAACGTCCAGGGTGTTCCGATTGCCCAGGACGCTGCCATGGTCGACGCCGGCCTCGATCTCGCCGTCGCCCGCAACGTCAGCGTCGGCGTCTCCTATGTCGGACAGGCGGCATCCCATGCCCGGGATCACGACTTCAAGGCAAACCTGAACTGGAAGTTCTGAGGTGCCTGTCGAAGCAACCCGGGGCGCGACAGGTGGCGTTGGTCGAACCTGGCGCATGCTCGATTTAGATGCCGGTGACCGTGCTGGAGTGCACTGGACTGCACCCATAAGTGAGACACGCAAATTTCTGTGACAGTGCGGTTGTCATGTCGTTTTACGGCGTCTCCGCCTATCGCGCGGCCTTCGGCTGAATACCGACCGAACGACAAGGAAGCGGACACAACGACGCTTCTCCAGCGTTCTGCGCAACTTGCCTAGGCCGCCCGGCTTTGTCCCTCGTCGCCGTACAGATGCACCTTGTTGCGGCCGGCGGCCTTCGCGTCATAGAGCGCGACGTCGGCTTCCGCGAACAATTCGGTGATCCGCCGGCGATGCGGGCGGCCGACGAGAGCTGCTCCGATCGACGCGCCGACCTCGAGGCGAAGACCGTTCCAGAACAGCGGCCGGCTCAGCATCACGACGGTCTGCTGCAGCACGTGCGCGATCCGCACAGGGTTTGTCGGAGCGCGCAGGATGATCGCGAATTCGTCGCCGCCTAATCGGGCGACCAGACCGGCGTTGTGGAAGGCCTGCCCCAGACGCTGCGCGACCTCGCACAGGCAGGCATCTCCGGCCGGATGGCCGAGCGTATCGTTGAGGTCCTTGAAACGATCGAGGTCGATCAGGACGAGTGCGGACGCGAAGCCATGATTTAGGTTGTCGCCGACGACCTCGCGATAACGGGCCTGGAAAACCGAGCGATTGGGAAGCCCGGTGAGCGGATCGGTTTCGGCTTGCTGCCGCAGCCTCTCCATTGCTTCCCGGTCGGAGGTGATGTCCTGTTTGGCGCCGAAGATCCGCACCGGCCGCCCGCTCTCTTCCACCGCGTTGATCGAGAGGCGCATCCAGCGCCTTTCGCCGCGCCACGTCCTGATCTCGGCATCGAGCGTTACTGCGCGGCCGCTCCGGATCACCTCGGCACGGGCGAGTTCCATGTTGCGACGCGATTCGTCGACATAAAGGTCGACGATATTAGCGCGCCGCAACGGGTTGCCCATCGGATAGCCGAAGATGTCGTGGACGCCCGGAGTCCAGGTCAGGCGCTCGGTCCCGAGTTCACATTCCCAGGCGCCGATGCCAGCAAGATTCAAGGCCCGATCGTAGAGGCGCACGCGAACCTCGTCCGACAGGGCCGCGGCAGCGTGGTCTGCTTCATCTCTCATTAATGTTCCGGCAGCGTTCCGGGATTTTACCCATGTGTCCAAGGATTAAGGCTACCGTGTTAAAGAACTCTATATTTCCGCCTGCAGCCGGTGGCGCTAACCTGCTGTGTGTCTTAATCTATCAGCCGCCCTGGATAAGCGCTGCCCTGGCGAATGACGGCCGTCCAGACAAGAACGAAACGTTTCCGGAGGAACGACATGAGGATCATCTGGGCGGCATTCGCTCTTTTGCTTGCTGCATTTCCGGCGCTGGCACAGAACGTCAAGATCACGCCCATCGGCTCGCATCCCGGCGAGCTGTGCGCGAACGACCGCGCGATCATTTTCGAGGATCCGACCGGCGTCCGCTTTCTCTACGACACGGCGCATAACGTAACGGGTGGCGACGATCCACGGCTCGGCACCATTCACCTGGTGCTGCTTTCCCACATGCACGGCGATCACCTCGGCGATCTCAAGCTGAAGGCCGTGGGCGCCGGCACTTGCGCGAATTCGGTGCGGGTGCCGGCGCCGAACTCGACCACTGCCGAAGTCGTCGCGGCGAAAAACGCCGTGCTGGTGACGACCCGCGCCATGGCGAGCTTCGTTCATAACAAGGTGAACGCGATCCGCGGCAGCGGCAGCAAGCCAATGGACTTTTGCTCCGATCTGACGGTCACCGTCCCGGTGCCGGCGGCGTGCAGCTCGCGCATTGACCTGGGGGGTATTTTCATCGCCAGAACCGAAGCTGCGAAGCAAGGGGTGGAATTCACCACCGTGTATGCGGCCCACGTCAATGACGTATCCCCCTCGCTGCTCTCCCAGGCCGAGCGGGACCTGCTGAAAGCCGATGGCGCCCAGCTTGGGTACGGCCCACCGGTCGGCTTCGTGGTGAAGTTCACCAACGGGCTCGTCGCCTACCTGTCGGGCGACACGGCCGTATTCGGAGACATGAAGACGGTCATCCACGATTTTTACCATGCGAATCTGGCAGTGATCAACCTCGGGCCGAATCCGGGATTGTTCCGGACCGGCGCGTACGCCATCAACGATCTGCTCAGGCCGGCCTCGGTGATATTAACGCACGCGAACGAGGCCGTGACGGATGGCGGCAAGCTGAAGGCAAATACCCAGACGGGGGCGCTCATGAAGCAGCTCAAGGCGCCCGCCTACCTCGCGATCAGTGAGCGCACCATGCAATTTGACGGCAAAGGCAAGTGCGTCTCGGGTTGCTGAAAACAGGGGCCAAGGCATTGGCCCGAGGCGAGTAAGTGTACCGTCCCCGTAATCCGCCAAATCAGTCGGACGGCGACGCGTTTCGAGCCATCGCTCGATGTCCGTCTTTCGCTCCGTGTCGGTGGAAGTGGCCATTGTGTTTCCATCGCGAATGTCCCCGGCAGTCATTGCCGCGCCGTTGTATCGGCAGGCCGTTTTCGAATACTCAGGCCGCCTTGACTCGGCACCCGGCATGCCCGAGCCTCCTTGGGAAAACGGGGCAACTGGTGCCGATGGCGTCATCAGGTGCCCATGAACCGGGGGATTTTCGGCAATGACGGCACAGGCGGCCTCTCACGTTTATTTCGGCCTTGATCCGATGTGGGTGTCTACCTGCGTCCTCGCGATCACCTACGCCACCATCATGTCGGAGAAGATCAACCGCTCCATCGTCGCATTGGTGGGCGCCGGCCTGATGATCCTGATCGGCGTGCTCGACCAGGAGGAGGCTATCAAGGGCATCGACTGGAACACCATCGGCCTGCTCACCGGCATGATGATCCTGGTTTCGATCTCGCGCCGCTCCGGCATGTTCCAGTACCTCGCGATATGGTCGGCGAAAGCGGCGAAAGCCCATCCCGCCGGCATTCTGTTCATCCTGCAGATCACCACCGCGGTGCTCTCCGCCTTCCTCGACAACGTCACCACGGTGCTGCTGATCGTTCCTGTCACGCTGGCGATCTGCACCACATTGAAGGTGCCGGCCTATCCGTATTTGTTCGCGGAGATCTTCGCGTCCAATATCGGCGGTACCGCGACCCTGATCGGCGATCCCCCCAATATCCTGATCGGCTCGCAGGTCGGCCTCACCTTCAACGATTTCGTCTTTCACCTGACCCCGGTGATCATCCTTGTCATGGTGGTACAGGCCGTGATCATCCATTTCCTGTGGGGCAGGGATCTCAAGGCCTCGCACGACGCCGAAGCCCGGGTGATGGCGATGAATGCCGCCGATTCGATCCTCGACGCGACGCTGCTCAGGCAATCGCTGGTCATTCTGACGCTGGTCATGATCGCCTTCGTGCTGGCGCGCCCGCTGCATCTGGAGCCCGCCACCATCGCCATGGTCGGCGCCGCCGTGCTGATGCTGCTCGACAACTGGGCTCACCACACCGAGAAGGCCGCGCAGAATATTCATCAGACCTTCGGTGACGTCGAGTGGATCACCATCTTCTTCTTTATCGGCCTTTTCATCGTGGTCCACGGCGTCGATGTCGGCGGCCTGCTCAATCTGCTTGCCAGCAAGCTGGTCGCCGCCACCGGTGGCGACATGGCGCATGCGGGATATGCCATCCTGTGGTCATCGGCAGTGCTGTCGGCGATTGTCGACAACATTCCATTCGTCGCCACCATGATCCCGCTGATCAAGAGCATGGCGCCGGCTTTCGGCGGCGCCGATCACATCCAGCCGTTGTGGTGGTGCCTTTCGCTGGGGGCGTGCCTGGGCGGCAACGGCACCCTGATCGGCGCGTCGGCCAACCTGACGGTCGCCGGCATCGGAGAACGCAATGCGGTGCCGTTCAGCTTCGTCACCTATACGCTGTATGCCTTTCCGATGATGATCGTCTCGGTGGCGATCTGTCATGTCTACGTATGGTGGCGCTATTTCTGAACCCACCATCGGGATTTGCGTCATGCCCCCGCTTGTCGCCGGTCGCAACATCGCGCGGCCGACGCAATCGAATGCCGGCAAGCCTGACGCCGCTACCGCGCGTAGAGAACGCTCGGCAGCCAGAGCACGATCGATGGGAACAGAATGCAGAGCCCGACGCCGAGCCATTGCAGCGCCATGAAATTCACCGCTGCGCGGAAGATCGTGGCCATCGTGATCTCCGGCGGCGCGACGCTCTTCAGGTAGAACAGCGAATAGCCGAATGGTGGAGAGAGAAACGCCATCTGCATGTTGACCATGAATATGACGCCGTACCAGAGCGGCACATCCTCGGTTCGCACGCCCGGCAGGCCGAACAGGCCGCCCCATTCGAGGCTCTTCATGATCGGCAGGAAGATCGGCACGGTGAGCAGCAGTATGCCGACCCAGTCGATGAACATTCCCAGCACGAACAGGATCAGCATCATCAGCATCAGAATGCCGTAAGGCGGCAATCCGGTGCCGAGAATCGTGTTTGCGACGAATGTCTGTCCACCCTTCACGATGAAGAAGCCGACGAACATAGTTGCGCCGAAGAAAATCCACATCACCATCGCGGTCGCTTTAAGCGTCGCGATCGCGGCCTCCTGCACCGCCAGCCAGTTAAGGCGGCGGTGCAGCGCGGAAACGAACAGCGCGCCGAAAGTGCCGATGCCGGCCGCCTCGACCGGCGTCGCGATGCCGACGAAGATCACGCCGAGGACAAGGACGATCAGCAGGATCGGCGCGACGGTGTTCTTGAGCAGCCTGAACTTTTCCCGTGTGCTGACGCGCTCCTCGAGCGGCAGAGCGGGTCCGAGCTTCGGGTTGATGTAGCAGCGGATCAGAATGTACGAAATGTACAATCCGGAGAGCAGGAAGCCCGGGAAGATCGAGCCGACGAGCAGCTCGCCGAGCGACTGCTGTGCGACCACCGCATAGACGATCGCCATCACTGAGGGTGGAATCAGGATTCCGAGCGTTCCACCGGCCAGCAGTGAACCGCAGGCGAGTTTCTGGTCGTAGCCGCGCTTGAGCATGGCGGGCAGCGCGATCATGCCCATGGTGACTTCGGTCGCGCCGACGACGCCGACCATCGCGGCGAGCGCCGTGCAGGCGAGCACGGTCGCGGCAGCGAGCCCTCCCTTCACCGAGCCAAGCCATTTGTAGACTGCGTCGAACAGTTCCTCGATGATGCCGGCTTTCTCCAGCATCGCCGCCATGAAGATGAACAGTGGCACGGCGGAGAGCTGGTAATCGGTCATGAACGGGAAAATGCGCGACGGCATCATGTTCAGGATGGCCGAATTGCCGAACAGGAATAGAAACACCACGGCGAGACTGCCGGTGCAGAACGCCATCGGCAGGCCGAGCGCCAGCAACACCCCCAGCGACCCGAACAGCAGCAGTGTCAGCCATGCGATATCGATTTCGAGACCCATGGCTCAGGCTCTCCCACGCTTCAGGATGATGATGTCTTTGACGAGTTTTGAAAGGCCCTGCAGCGCCAGCAGCGCGGCGCCGATCGGCATCATCAGCTTCACCGGCCAGTACTGCACGCCCCATTCGGTGAAGGAGACCTCGCCGGTGCCGCCCGGATTGAACGAGTCCATGGCGAAACGCCAGCTCGTGAAGAACAACGTGAACACGAAGATGAAGAAGAACACCGACGTGATGATGTCGGCGATGGCCTTGCCGCGGGTCGAGAACTTCACGTAAAATACGTCGACGCGGACATGCTGGTCGCACTGATAGGCGTAGGCGCCGGCGAGCATATATTGCATGCCGTACATCAGGAACATGCTCTCATGCAGCCAGTTGGTCGGCGAGTTGAACGCGAAACGTGCGATCACCTCGTAGTAATAGCCGAACACCGAAATCACCGCCCAATAGGCGACATATTCGCCGACGCGAATGTTGACCCATTCGATCGCATCGGTGATTCGCGTATGCAGCCCGAGCGTGGGATCCTCCTGCGTGCCGGCTTGCGGCATCTCCGGCAGCACGATCTCGGGCGGCGCGTTCGTCCGCTCCTCGGCCTCGCGGAGTTTCTGCCTGCGCACGAGGCCGGGCAACAGGATCGCGTCGCCGACCAGCATCGCGGCCATCAGGATCGCGAGCCAGCGTGAGTAGCCATACCAGCGCGTCAGGTCGGCTTGCGCCTGCTCGAAATCCGATCTGACCCTGGGTGTCGCGGCCTCGGCCTTGGCCAGGCGCTCCTGCATCTGCGGCGTCGGGGTCACGCCGGCCGGAATCTTCGCCCGATCGAGTTCGGAGATGGCGGTGCCGACCGCGGCGCGCGTCCGCGAGACGTCCTCGCGCCGGTCGCGAATCACATCCGTGGTGTGGAGAATCAGGAGGAAGACCGGAATGAACACGAAGCCCCAGCGATTCCTCAGGTACAGGCGATGCAGGCCCATGAAGCCGGAGCAGAGCCAGAATATGTAGGCGATGAAGAGTGACGGGCCTCTGGGAGGGCCGCGCCGGCGCTCGCGCTGGACGAAGTACATGGCGACGAGCGGAAAGACGACGAGAGTGCCCCAGTAAAGCCAATGGGGCAGCACGAACGGAAGGCTTGGCATCAGATTCCCCGGAATTCCCCACGTCCGCAGCGTATGACGGACGTCTCCGACGTGAACAGGGAGAGCCGCGCCCCGCGCTGCCCCCCTGACAGAACCGGCGGCGGCGCAGCCGTGCCGCGCCGCCCCCAGCAGCCTCAGAGATCGAGCTTCTGCCCCTGATACATATCGGGCGTGACGTAGCCGAAGGTCGGCGATTCCATCACCTCGAGCTGGGCCTTGAAGACGCGCGCGGCGTCCTTGTCCTTGTTGGCCCACTTGAACCAGATCGGCACGGCGACGCGCTGGAATTTCTCGAGATCCGAAGCCGGCAGGCGGTTGATCTCGGTTCCTGCCTGGGCGAATTTCGGCCAGGCTTCCATGTCGGCCTTCTGAATCGCCGCGTGATGCAGCGCCGAGTAAGCCTCGATCTCGAGCTCGACCCAGGCTTTCATCTTCGGCGACAGCTTGTTCCAGTGGTTCATGCCGACGCAGAAATCCATCAGGTCGACCGGCTGATAAATCGATTCGAGTCCGACCGGGTCCCATCCAGATGTACTTGGTGACCTGCTGGAATCCCAGATCCCAGTTGACCGCCGGGCCGGTGTAGTCGGCCGCCTCGATCGTGCCTTTTTCCAGCGCGGAGAACACCTCGCCGCCGGGAAGCAGCGTGGTCTTGGCGCCGATCGCCGCGAAGCCTTCGGCGATCATGCCGCCGGGAACGCGCAGCTTGAGGTCTTTGAAGTCCTCGATCGAGCGGATCGGCTTCTTGGAATGGATAATGTTCGGGCCGTGATGGATTCGCCCGACATACATGATGTTCTGCTTGGCGAAGATCTCGCGCGCCATCTTCAGACCGTCCTTCGAGTAGAAGAACACGTCCCATTCGTGCGGATAGCGCAGGCCCATCAGGTATGACGACAGGAACGCCGTCGCCGGCACCTTGCCGACCCAATAGACCGTGAAGGAGTTCATGGCCTCGAGCACGCCGTTCTTCACGCCATCCAGCAGTTCGAAGTCGCCGACCACTTCCTTGGCGGCGAAAGGCTTGAACTCGAGTTCGCCGCCGGTCTTTTCCTTGATCGTTGCGGCCCAGGTCTTGAATGTGTTGAGCCCGACGCCGGCCGGCCAGGACGTCTGGACCTTCCAGGTGGTCGTTTCGGCCGCTTCGGCATTGCGGATATAGGGGGCACTGATGATTGCTGCTCCGGCAACGGCGGCGCCCCCCAATATGGCGCGGCGAGTTGCTGGCGTGTCTGGACGCTCTTTCATTGTTCTCTCCCTGCGATGTTTCCCGAAATCCAATGGCGTTTCTTATTTTTCGTGAGTTTGTAGCGGACGGGACCAGGGATCAACCCCGCATTCTGCGGATTATGCCGGACTTGCGGCTGGAAAGGATGGGTTGGCGGCGCTTTAGTGATGCGGCCTTAGACTAAAGACGAATACAGGCGCTTCGGAGCCACCGGCGAAAGCGCGTCGCGCGCCGCATCCAGCCTGCCGACCTATGCAACGTTCTGCGGTCGGGATATGTTTGTGCACTTCATTCGAGGTGCTCGAACCTCGGCCCGGCTTGTGTTTCCACATCGCAAGCCGGGCATTTTTTGCTGCAACAGCCGAATACCCGTTTTTAATCGAACAGGGCGATTATTGCGCTCGTCGTCGGGGGATCGTGCGGCTAATTGCCTTGCTGGCAAAAATCGAATTATCGAACGACATCATGTATCTGTTCCAGGTGGGCCATACGACAAAACCATTGAGGATCAGGCCTTGCCCGGCGCAATTGTCGTAATTTTCATTATCGCCTACGCCGCCATCGCGCTGGAGCATCCGATCGGGATCAACAAGGGCGCTTCGGCATTGATCGGCGCCGGATTGCTCTGGACGGTATACGTCACGCTGAGCGGCGATCACGCGCTGGTCGAACAGCAGCTTGACGACAGCGTGGCCATTACCGCTCGAATTGTGTTCTTCCTGATCGGCGCCATGACCATTGTCGAAGTGATCGATGCCCACAACGGTTTCGAGGTCATCACATCGCGGATCCGCACCACGAAGCAAGTCACCCTGATGTGGATCATTTGCTTCGTCACCTTCTTTCTGAGTGCCGTGCTCGACAATTTGACGACGACGATCGTCATTGTTTCCCTGATGAAGAAACTATCGGGCAATCAGGGGGACCGCTTGTTGTTTGCGGCGATGATCGTCATCGCGGCGAATGCCGGGGGCGCCTGGTCGCCCATTGGTGACGTCACGACGACCATGCTCTGGATCGGTGGTCAGATCACGCCGCTGTCGATCATCCAGGGCGTGTTGCTGCCCTCTCTGGTCAATCTGCTGCTGCCGCTCGTCGTCGTAAGTTGCCTGCTCAAGGGAAAAGAGATTGTTCCGCCGGCCAGCCCTGAGAGCACGACTCGCCTGACCAATCCGTTCGAGCGCAATCTGATGTTCTGCTTGGGGGTCGGCCTTTTGATCGCCGTGCCGGCCTTCAAAACCGTGACGCACCTGCCGCCGTTTATGGGAATACTTTTCGGGCTGGGCATCCTTTGGGCGGCTGGCGAAATGCTGCATCGCAACAAGGAGCCGGAGGACAGGAAGCCGCTGACCCTGGCTCACGCACTCGGGCAAATCGATCTGGCGTCGATCGTCTTTTTCATCGGCATTCTGCTGGCGGTGGCCACCCTGGAGCACACCCACGTCCTGGAGATACTGGCAACGTGGCTCGATCGGCATGTTGGCCGTCAGGACGCGATTGTCATCCTGCTCGGCCTCCTGAGCGCGATCGTGGACAATGTGCCGCTCGTGGCGGCATCCATGGGCATGTACAATCTTGCGCAATATCCGACCGATAGTTTCCTCTGGGAGTTCATCGCCTATTGCGCTGGAACGGGCGGCTCAATTCTGATCATAGGCTCGGCGGCGGGTGTGGCCGCGATGGGTCTCGAGCAAATTCACTTCTTCTGGTATGTCAGGCGGATCAGCGGCCTGGCACTGCTCGGTTACCTGGGTGGTGCCGCCGTTTACATCATGCAGTACGGGCTGCTTCATTGAGGGCCGAGGCTTTGTTCGCAGCCGCGCCGCTTGCTATTTCATCAGCCCCAGCCCGCGCGGCAGCCACTGGTACGACTCGGGCACGTAAGTGACGAACAGCAGCACCACGCACATGCATGCCAAGAGCGGGATCAGCGGCGGAATGATCTTTTCCATCGAGATATTGCCGACCTTGAGCGCCACGAACAGCGCGGTGCCGACCGGCGGCGTGGTCAGGCCGAACGCGAGGTTGATCACCATGATCAGCCCGAGATGCACCATGTCGATGCCGAACTTCTGCGCCAGCGGGATCAGCATCGGCACCAGCATGATCAGGGCCGGCGTCATGTCGACGAACATGCCGACGATCAGCAGGAAGCCGTTTAGGATCAGCAGGAACGCCCATTTGGACTGGATCAGGTTGAAGAAATTGTCCGCCAGCAGCGTGGGCAGGTTTTCGTAGGTGAGCAGCCAGGAATAGACCGAGCAGGTCGCGATCAGGAGCATGACGACCGCGTTGGTCAGGCAGCATTCCCAGAGGATTTCCGGCAATTCGGAAATCTTGATTTCCTTGTAGACGAACACGGTCAGGAACAGTGCATACATCGACGCCGCCGCGCCGGCTTCGGTCGCGGTGAACACGCCGCTGATGATGCCGCCGAGGATGATGACCATGGTGAAAACGCCGGCCATGCCGTCGAACACGCGGCGCACCTTCTCGCGTATGGAGAGCACCGGCAGCGTCTTCTGGTGATACAGCTTGCCGTGAATGAACGACGCTACCATCAGCGAGACGCCGATCAGCACGCCGGGAACCACGCCGGCGAGAAACAGCGCGGCGATCGAGACGTTTCCGGCGACATGCGCGAACACGATCATTCCGATCGAAGGCGGAATGATCGGACCCATGGTGGCGGCGGTGAGCACGATGGCGGTGGCAAAGCTGCGCGAATAGCCGTCCTTTTCCATCGCCGGAATCATCATCGCGCCGATCGAGGAGACTTCGGCAACGGCCGAGCCGGTGACGCCGCCGAAGAACATCGAGGCGACGCAGACGATTTGGGCAAGGCTGCCGGGAAGCCAGCCGACCAGCACTTCCGCCATCATCACCAGACGCCGCGCGATGCCGCCGCGCGCCATCAGCACGCCGGCGAACACGAAGAAGATGACCGCAAGCAGCGGGAAGGTGTTGACCGAGGTCAGCATGCGCTGAACGATCGTGGCGTTGTCGACGCCCGGCAGCAGGAAAGTGCCAAGCACGGTCGCGACGCCGACGGCGAAGGAGATCGGCAGGCCAACCACCGTAAGAACGATGAAGCACATCCCGAGGATGAGGAGAATCATGGGCGATTCTCCCCCATCCCGACGGTTTCGACCGATGAACCGGCAATGGCGCCGGCGTCCGCTTTCATGATCTCGTCGATGATGAGCTTGATGGAGAACACCATCATCAGAAAGCCCGAGATCGGCATTGCGGGGTAGTACCAGTAATTCGTGAAGGAGATCGTCTCCATCAGGTCGCTGCCGAAGTCCTGGACGAAAACGATGCCGTAGCGGAACACGACCCAGCCGAAGCCGAAAATGAGCAGGCCGAGGAAAACGCCGAGCACCTTTTTCGGCCCTTTGGGCAGCGCATTGAACAGCACGTCGAAGCCGACATGCTCACGGCGCAACACGCAGGATGCCGCGGCGAGAAAGGAAATCCAGATCAGCAGGTAGCGCGGCACTTCCTCGGTCCACGACACCGCCTGACCGAAGCCGTAGCGGGCGACGATCGCGACCACGACGATGGTAAAGAGCGCGATGGTCAGGACGATGCACACCAGGCGCACGAGCTTTGCCAGCAGCGCGACGAACGAATCGAAAAGTCTCAGCACGGCCACAGCATTCCCCCCGGACACGGACAGGGCGGCGGAGTCGACCGCCGCCCGGATTTATCGTCGCTTCAAGACCGCTTGATCAGAAGTTTTTCTGCGAATCGAGGATGAAGGCGACCGTCTTTTCGACACCGAGACGCTTGGCTTCTTCCTTGACCATCGGCGCCACCGCCTCGACGAAAGGCGCCTTGTCCGGCGTGATGATCTGGGTGAACTTCGCCTTCAACTCCTGCAGATCCTTCAATTCCGAGATTTTCCAGGCGCCACGCATATAGGCCTGGGTGCGCGCACCGGCTTCGAGCACGGCCTTCTTCTGGTCGTCGTTGAGCTGGTCATACAGCTTCATCGACATGGCGATGAGGTCCGGAATGCGCATGTGTTCGTCAAGGGTGTAGTATTTCGACACCTCGTAGAATTTCTTGGCGACGACGGAAGGATGGTTGTTTTCGGCGCCGTCCACCACGCCGGTCTGCAGCGCGGTGTAAAGCTCCGCCCACGCCACCGGCACGCCGGTCGCGCCCAGGGACTTCATGGTCTCGACCATGACAGGCGAGGCCATCACCCGGATCTTCTGACCCTTGAGGTCGCCCGGGTTATTGACCGCCTTCTGGGTAAACAGGTTGCGTGCCCCGGAGTCCATGTAGGCGATGATCTTGATGCCTTTGGCTTCCATCTGCTTGGCAAGGTCGACCGCCGGCTGCTGTTCCAGGAACCACCAGAAATGCGCTTCGTTCTTGAACAGGAACGGCAGCGAATACATGTCCATCGCCGGCACGACCTGATTGAGGTTCGAAGCCGAGACGGTGGTGAAGCCGATGGTGCCGTTGCGGATGCTCTGCACGTTGGCGACGGCGTCGCCAAGTTGCGTGTTGGCATATGTTTCGACCTTCACCGTGCCTTTGGTCAGAAGGCCGACTTCCTCCGCAAAATACTTCTCTGCGTAGCTGGATGGATGTTCAATCGGCTGAATGCCGGAGTATTTGGTGACGATCTGCGCGTTTGCCGACGCGATGGTTGCAAAAAGTGCAACTGCGGCGAATGCTAGCCTCTGCATGTGTATCCTCCCGGTGGCTTGCTCTATGTTCTTGTTTGTCAACGACGTTATCGGGCAAAGGACAAGGTTGTCAAACCTACCCCACCGTCGAATCGGGTCGTTTTGCAGATTTATGGGTAGGTGACGACGCGATCCCGGCGCGCGTAACGCCCTCCTCATGGGAGTCGGAACACGCTGCCGAGGGATTGTGAGGCGAAGCAACGATCACGCCGGGGTGACTGGAATCGCGACGAAGATCGCCTCGATCCGCGCTGCGTCCATGCCGCTCGGTCGTTTCTGGCGCTCCGTCAGTGAAACGCACGCACCTCGACCGGCGCCCGGCAGGCGACGGCGGCCTTGCGCCCCCACGCCAGCGCCTCGTCCAGGCTTGCTGCTTCCAGCACCCAAAAGCCGCCGACGTGCTCCTTGGTCTCCAGGTACGGTCCGTCGGTGATGCGCACCTTGCCATCGCCCTGCACCCGCAGCGACCTCGCGCTGCGTGCCGGGCGCAGGCCGCCGACGAAAACCCTGACGCCGGCGGCCTTCATCTCGTCGTTGAGCACGTCGATATCGCGGGCCATCGCTTCGTCCTCCACGGCGGCGGGGTCGTAGTCGTCGGGGTGGTGAATGGCGACCAGATACTGCGTCATGAATTCTCCTGTAACGGTGTTCGGGCGGGCCGGCTGCCTGCCTTCATGATGAAGACGGACGGCAGGAGCGGAATTCGACAAATTGTCCAGGAATCGTTCAAGAAATTTTCTTAAGCGCGCCGCCCTCACGCACTTCTTACCCTCCAGGGGAGGGTAAGAAGCAGTTGCAACGACGCTCGTTCCATATGAGATAGCCCTGCGGATCGCGGCACAGCGCATGGCGGATTTTCTGCGACCATCGCCGCCTTTCCGCGCCGCCGCTTAACTCCGCTGGCGCCCCCAAACAGCGTTAGCGACCGGCTGCAAGGTCGGCTATGATGGCGAAACCAGCCGATTGACGGGATGCGAAGTTTTTCTTGGTCCTTCCCAATGGAGGGCGCCCATGCTGTTTGGCACCTGTAATTGTCATCCGGCGTCGATATCGCGACGCGGATTGCTCTGCGCTGGCGGCGCAGGCTTTGTGTCGGCGCTGATTGGAACGCTGGTCGGAAGCTCGCGCACCGCGCAGGCCCAGGCTCTCGGTTCTCAGGTTCCGGAGGTCGATCGCGTGGCCGTTCGCATCGTCACGGATAGTCATGGCGTAAATTTCGTCCCGTCCGAAAAACGCGACGGCCTTGCCATTGAGCGGGCAGGTGGCAATTTGACCCCGGATGCACCGCCGCGCACCAACCTCCACGGCGAGTGGGGTCTTTCCATGCTCGCCCAATCCAGACGCGGCAATGAGACGCGAAACATTCTCATCGATTTCGGCTACACGCCGGAAACGTTGCTCAACAACATGTCCATTCTCAAGATCGATCCGGCAGACTTCGACGCGCTGGTACTGAGCCACGGCCACTACGATCATTTCGGCGGAATGGTGGGCTTCCTCGCGGCGAACAGGGGTAAGCTCAAGGCAAAGCTGCCGTTCTTCGTTGGAGGCGAAGACTGTTTCTGCGTTCGCACAGGCGGCGGCGCTCAGTTCGGCGCGCTGGACCGCGCCGCGGTCGTGGATGCCGATCTGTCCCTGATGATGGCAGAAGGCCCCTCGGTTGTCGCAGACCATGGGTTCACGACGGGAAAGATCGCTCTGGGCAGCTTCGAGAAACCTCTTCAGCCGACCAGGGAAAAAGTTGGCATCATCGGTGGCTTCGGCTGTTTCCCGGATAAGGTATCGGCAGCGAAGAACACTGGCGATTTCGTCCCCGACGATTTCGAGCACGAGATCGCGACCAACTTCCTGGTCAAGGGCAAGGGTCTCGTCGTTCTCACCTCGTGCAGCCATCGCGGGGTTATTAACACGATCAATCAGGCGCAGGCCGCATCCGGCGTCCAGAAGGTGCATGCCGTCATCGGCGGCTTCCACATCGTTCCGCCGTTGGGCGATGAATATAGCAGGCATGTCGTCGCGGCTTTGAAGGAGATCAATCCCGATTACCTGATCCCGGGCCACTGCTCCGGGGATAGATTTTGCGAAATTGCCCGCCATGAGTTGGGCGATAAGGTTATTCACTCTGAGGTCGGAACCCGGTTCGTCTTCGGCGCCTGATCACATGTCCGCTGTCGGGGGAAGACCGGAAGTGGTCAGCGGAAGGGCAAATCGACCCGGTCGACCCATTCGCGACATCGAGCGCAGGGGTCGCCCCGGCCAGCTTTGATTTCCGGCAACGTCTGGAACAACTGCATGACGGGGCCGATGATCGAGAGACTCCCGATCATTGCGGGACGAAGGCCACCTTATGCAGTGCGCGCCCTCAGGCGTCGATGTTGTTCAATCCCCACTCGGGAGGTCTCGCATGGTGAACTCGATCCGACCGTCAGGAAGCTGCCGCCATTTCTCGACAACCGTCATGTACCCGACCTGCGGACATGGCTGACCGAGGATTTCGCGAGCTTTGCGGCGAGCCGCTTCGACAGGCAGCGTAAATATTTCGGGCTGCCGCGTGCCATGCACCCGGTCTGCCAAATCGCGGGGGCGAACGAGCATGTCGGACCTCCATGCTGTATTATGCATAGTTCCGGAGATCATGAACGCCGGCGCGTGAAACGAAAGCGTTGGCAACGCTGCGGTTAAATTCATCCCCGCTAATAACAGGGAGTTCCGCTACGCGGCAGGCGGGCGGAACATGCCACTCCGCGCTGGCCACTGCTTCCGCCGGGATGAAGTGGATGAATGGCTCGTCGTCGGCGGCAGACCGCAAGCTATCGGCGCGGCCAGGATGCCGGGATTGCCCTGTCCGGACCGCCAATCCTGGATCGCAAACAGCGTTAGCGACCGGCTGCAAGGTCGGCTATTATTGCGAAAAAACCAGCCGATTGACGGGAGGCGAAGTTGAATAAAGCCACGTTGGCCCGGCGAAACATTCTCAAGCTGATGGCCGCCGCGGGTGGGATAGGCCTGTCCGCGGCGCGCACGTTCCGATCCGGCGCCGCGCAGGCGGCCGGCGTGACCGCGTATGATCCTGCTGCGACATTCGATCTTGCCGTCAGCGAGGTCGAGCTTCGGCGCAACAGCGCCGGCCGGGTGCTGATGGCCCGGATTTACCAGCCGAAAGGGCCAGGGCCGTTCCCGACGGTTCTCGATCTCCACGGCGGAGCCTGGAACAGAAAAGACCGCTTCGCCGAAGAACCGATGGATCGTGCGCTGGCAGCCAGCGGCCTCTTGGTCGTGGCCGTCGACATGACGCTGGCGCCGGAAGCGCCCTATCCGGCGTGCGTGCAGGACGCCAACTTCGCCGTGCGTTGGCTGAAGGCGAATGCGGCAACCTGGAACGGCGACACCTCGAAGCTCGGAATCTACGCATCCTCCAGCGGCGGTCACGTCGCGGAACTGCTGGCGATGCGGCCGCGTGATCCGCGCTACAATGCAATTCCTTTTGCCGCTGCGCCCGGCATCGACGCCACCGTCGCCTGGGTGGCGATGCGCTCGCCGATCAGCAGCACCTTTGCGCGCTATGAAAACGCCGAGCGGCGCGGCAACGCCGGCATGGTGAAAAACAACAAGCTGTTCTTCAATCCGTGGGAGACGATCCACGAAAGCAACCCGCAGGAAATCCTGGAGCGCGGCGAAAAGGTCGCGCTGGTGCCGTTTCTCATCATGCAGGGCGCGCTTGACGACAACATGTTGCCGGAGGCTCAGGAAAAATTCGTCAGCGCCTACAAGGCCGCCGGTGGCGCGTGCGACTATCGCCTGTTCGCAAACTGCGTCCACGAGTGGGTCGCGGAACCGGGTCCCCAGACCGACAAGGCGCGCGAGACGGTGAAGGAATTCATCGCGCGCCAGCTGAAAGCCTGATTGACGGGCGCCGCGTGGCCGTCACGCCTGGCCAGCGACGGCGTCGCAATCTTCCGGCGAGGAGTCGAACCTGGCGCCCCGTTCTGCGCGCAGGCGCCGAAGCGGTTGCGCGGCGTGCTTCCCGCCAGGGCAAGCCTTCGAATCAGATCCTCGCCGCCAAACATGTTATCGTCGCAAAAATCCCGCGCCACGGCGGCGAGCGGACGGCGCAGCCGTTGCGGGCGCAGCCCTCGCGGGCGAAAAGCACCGGCGCGCCGGGTGACGCGACCGGATTTATGCATACGCCCGTTGGTTACGAGGGCGCCCGCCGCTGCGGATAAGGGCGTAGCCCGTGTGCGCGACCGGATCAATCGGACGCGCGAATGAGCTTGCTCCACTCGCCGGCCTGGATGCGGACAACCAGTTTGTAACTGCCATGGCCGTCCGGTTCGAACACCGACGCTTCGCCTTCGTGAATATCGAGCCAGCCGTCGCCGAACGCATCGATGATGTTGGGCTTGTGCGTGACGATCACCAGGTTGTTGCCGGCGGGTGGCCGCCCGGCGGCGAGCGCGCGCAGCGCCAGTGCGCGTCGATTGTTCTCGCTTACAGAAAGCGCGGGTCCACTTTCGGTGAGGTCGGCCGTGGTGGTAACCTCGCCGAAGCCCAGCAGCGTACCGGTGTCGATTGCCCGCTGGGTCGTGCTGGCCAACACCGGTCCCACGGGAATTCCCAGCGTGTGCATCGCCGCTCCGATCGATTTTGCCTGCGCGCGCCCCGGCTCGCTGAGTTGGCGCTCGGCGGCAGCGTGCGGCCGGCTCATCGGATCGGCGTTCGGCTTGCCCATGGGGTCCGCGGTTGCCGGATCCGACGTGGTCGCGCCATGGCGGAACACGATCACATATCCGCCCAGACGCAGGTCCTTGATCCATTCCGCCGGCGACGGCGCGCCCTGGCCGCTGGCGGTTGCGGGTAAAAATCCAAGCAGCGCACATAACAAAGTCAGGCGAATGAGTGTCATCAACGTCTCCTTTGGCTGGGCAGGATTGCGAGGCAATGATTTGCGCCTCGACCGCGCTCGGGGGTGAACGTCATCGGCCAAAATCGGCCGAAAGCCGCCCAGACTCTTCGGCGGCGTCTACCAATAGGGATTTGCGGGTCGCAAGACGTCCCCCGATCGGAGGAGGAATTTAACAGGTGTCTTGAAGTGACCTCTCCACCGTCAGCAGAAATTCGCGTGCCGCAGATAGCTGCGCCGTTGCCGGGGCGATTTCGTCTCGGTTGCGTGTCGTCAATCAGCAATCAGGGGTAGAATCGACGAACTGTACACCGGACCGAGCGCAGCGGGTCAGGTCGCATCGACGAGCAGCTGCTGCGCCTGGGCAAGGCGTACGGCGAGTTCGCCCGGAACCCTGTAGCCCGCCAACGTCTGCTGGATCGGATGAAACGCGATCAGCGTATCGCCATGGGCATCTTCCCGGATCAAGACGCGAAGCGGCAGATCCAGCGCCGCCGCCGGATCGGCCTGCATGACCGGCGTGCCGCCGCGGGCCTGCCCATAGATCAGCACCACCGTTGATGGCATCGACATCCCGACCGCTTTGGCGCCAGCGGCATGGTCGATGGTCGCAAAGACGCTCATTCCGGCTTTTTCGATCGCCGCAACCAGACGGTCGAGCGTCACCTGGAAGCCCAGGCTGCTTTTGTGTTCGACATAGCTGGTCGAGTTGATCGGAGACGTCGTCATGTGACTACTCCCAAGGTACGCCGCGCCGTCCGATGCCGCGGAACAACCGCTTGGCTGTATTGATTTATTTTAATCAACGGCGTTCGACCAAGGTCCACGCAGTTTCGCGTCGGCTCACAACGACTAACAAAGCTTAACGAGCCAGGCGCCGCGTTCAGGTGCAGAATAGCATGGGGGCGATGCGATGAAAGCCCGTTCCGAGCGCATGGTTCGGCGGACGGGCTCCGATGGGAGAAGAAAGATGTCCGACAAAATCAACATTGGCCGCCGTCAGCTTTTGGGCGCCGCTGCCGCTACCCTGGCCACGGTCCAGCTGCGTCTGGCGGGCCCGGCATTCGCGGCGGAATCGAACCCGGCGGCAACGACGTTTCCGGAACCCTTGAAGCATATCGATGCCGGGCTCCTGAATGTGGAATACGCCGAAACCGGCCCCACACAGGGGCCGGTCGTGATCCTGCTGCATGGCTGGCCCTACGACATCCACAGCTTCGTCGAAGTCGCGCCCGTGCTTGCGTCCGCGGGCTACCGCGTCATCGTGCCGTACGTGCGCGGCTACGGGAAAACGCGTTTTCTCTCGGATGCGACGTTTCGCAACGGCGAGCCCGCGGCCGTTGCCCTCGACCTGATCGCGCTGATGGATGCGCTCGCAGATCCAGAAGGCAACGCTGGCCGGGTTCGACTGGGGCGCGCGCACCGCCAACATTGTCGCTGCGCTGTGGCCCGAGCGCTGCACCGGCATGGTTTCGGTGAGCGGCTACCTGATCGGCAGCCAGCAGGCCGGCAAGCTGCCGTTGCCGCCGGCGGCCGAGCTGCAATGGTGGTATCAATTCTATTTCGCCACCGAACGGGGACGCGCCGGCTACGAAAAATATCGCCGCGAGTTTTCCAGGCTGATCTGGCGGCTTGCGTCGCCGAAATGGGCGTTCGATGACGCCACGTTCGATCGCAGCGCGCAGGCGTTCGACAATCCGGACCATGTCGCCATCGTGATTCACAATTACCGCTGGCGGCTCGGATTGGCCGAAGGCGAGTCGAAGTACGACGATCTGGACAAGCGGCTGGCGCAAAGCCCGGTCATCGGCGTGCCGACCATCACGATGGAAGGCGATGCCAACGGCGCCCCGCATCCGGAGCCGGCCGCCTATGCCAAGATGTTTACCGGGAAGTATTCGCACCGGACCATCACCGGAGGAATCGGGCACAATCTTCCCCAGGAGGCGCCGCGGGCCTTTGCGCAGGCGGTGCTCGATGTCACCGCGCAGGCGTGACCAGCATCAAGGAGCGAAACATGACACCTGCAGCTGACGCCCCGAAAGCGGCGCCGGTCGATATGAAGCTCGAGGCCGTCGTCATCCCGGTCGCGGATGTCGATTGCGCCAAGCGCTTCTACGAGGAGCTTGGCTGGAGACTGGACGCCGACTTTGTCAGGGCCGACGGCTCCCGGGCCGTCCAATTCACGCCTCCGGGCTCGCCGTGCTCGATCCAGCTCGGCACCGGCCCGGCGTGGCCGCTCTATCTCGTCGTCAACGACATCGAGGCGGCGCGCGCCGAACTCTTCAACCGCGGCGTCAGCGTCAGCGAAATATTCCATCGCGGCGCCGGCCCCGCCGGCCGCGTCAGCGGTCCGGATCCGCAGCGGCGCAGCTACGCGTCGTTCGCCTCGTTCAACGATCCGGACGGCAACGCCTGGCTGGTTCAGGAGGTGACGCAAAGATTGCCGGGGCGGTGAACGCGGACGACGCCGTTTTCATCAGCGGCGCGCCCGCGCCAGGGTCTCGGATGGCAGTTCCCTGAATTCCAGCCGGTAGTCGGCGGCGAAATGGCCGACGTTCTGGAACCCGCATTTAAGCGCGATCGACGTCACCGTGGCCCGCTGATCGACCCCGAGCAGGAGGGCCCGGGCCTTTTGCAGCCTGACTTTCTTGACGAACGTCAGGGGCGAATAGCCCCGGCTCTTCTTGAACTGGCGGAAAATGCTCCGGGCGCTGACGTTGGCGACCGACGCCAGCGATTCGACGTCGAGCGGACGGTCCCAGTTCGCCTCGATGTATTCTTCCAGCCTGCGGACGCTCGACGAGGTCGTTTCGGCCGGTTCCCGCAAGAAGTATGGCGTGTAGGTATGACGGTGGCTGATCAGGAAATTGACGATCAAGGTTCGTTCGATTTCCGCGGCGGCCAGATCCGAAAAGCAACCGCCGATCACGTCGAATTCGCTGGCGAAGAAGAAGACCCTGCGCCGGAGGCTGCGCGCAGCCGGCGATTCGTAGTCAATCGTTTCGTCGAAGACCAGATCGCGGTCGCAGGCGTCTCCGATCAATGCATGCGCGGCGCGCCGCAACGCAGCCAGTTCGAGCCTGAGCACGAGTTGCTGATAGTGCGGCGTCGTTGTCAGCCCGAACCGCTTGCCGGCGGGAAGCAGCGCGGTCCATTCCTGGCGGGAAATGTTGAAGGTCTTTTTGTCCGCCGAGGTCTGCGCTCTGCCGCTGATCTTGAAGATCTGGCGGAGAAAGCTGGACTCCGGGAACTCGACACGGGCGTCCACGCCATACTCGCAATAGCTGATGGCCACTTCTTTCATCTGTAAATGGTTGGCGTGAAGCAGCCCGTCGCACCGATCGCTCCTGATCTCGGCACGGTCGGCACCGTAAACATTGATCAGTTGCTCCCGGGCCTTTTCCGGATCGGTTGTCGAAATGACCGGGTAGTGTTCCAGCATCCGCGGCTGTTTCATCTCGTAAATCGATCCCTTGAAAAAGGAACTGCCGAGTATCTGGCTTTGCCAGCGTGTCCGAATCTGGCGCGCGTCGTCGTTTATATGACACACGCAATCTTACCACAATGTAACTACCACTGGATCGTCAGACATCTGCGGCAAAACCGGTAGCAGTTTTCGGCAACGCAGCCTGGCCGTACGGATCGCGACAGGCCCGCTCCGAATCCGACAGCGAGGCATCGGGATACCGGTCGATCGAGAGTTTGGGGACTGCCGCAGCGAAACCGCGCAGCGAAGGCAGGGGAGGTTTGAAAATGGGTAGTGTTGTTCAATTCGCACGCTGCGCTGGTCTTGCCGCTGACGCCCTCACGGCCGGGGATTGGCAACCACCGGTCGAGAGAGGCCTGCATGTGGTCGCCGATGCGTTTCACACGCAGCAAGAGGTCAGGCGCCGCATTCTCATCGAGCTATTCGAACTGCAAATGCGTTTGATCAAGTGCCGTGGCGCGCTCACCGCATCATCGCAGCGCGGGGTGTCCGATCGCAGCGAGCTGCTAGAAGGGCTGATGGCGCTGGAAGACGCCCTGATGGTCGCACAGATGGCGGCATCCCGGATTTGAGACCGACATCGCAGCGGATGCGATGCCCGGCCCGACAGTTCCAGATCGCCCATGTGTTACGCCGCGCGCCCGATCGAGTCAGCAACTGGCGTGAACCGAGCAGGATACGTCGCTTTCCGGACTAGGGTTGTTTCAATCACAAAGCCCGATAAGGACGTGATTCAAATCCGGCAAACGTTGTCGATAGCGGCTGACGTTGCCCGTCCATGGAGCACTTTCGATGCGCACCAACCTTCCGGTCACCCAGCTCGAGTACCCCATCCACGACGACGCGCTGATCGTCTCCAAGACGGATACCAAGGGAAAGCTCACCCATTTCAACGAGCAGTTCGTCGAGGCATCGGGATTCACCGATGCCGAGTTGATCGGCCAGCCACACAACATCATCCGGCATCCCGACATGCCGCCGGAAGCCTTCGAAGACCTCTGGACCACCCTGAAGGCGGGAAAGCCCTGGGTCGGCGCGGTCAAGAACCGCAGGAAGAATGGCGACTTCTATTGGGTGCTGGCCAGTGCGACCCCGATCTGGGAAGGCGGCCAGATCAGCGGTTACATGTCGATTCGCTCCAGGCTTGCCGCAGACCAGCGCAGCGAGGCGGAGCGCGTTTATGCGCTGCTGCGTGACAGGAAAGCCCACGGATTCAGGGTCGATGCGGGCATTATCCGGCGCCGCTCGTTCGCCGACAGGTTTGCAATGTTCACGCGCACCCTCAATGCCCGTCTGAAGACGCTGATCGCGGTCCAGGCCGTCGCTATGGTCGCCGTGGGCGTGGTCGGTATCCTGGCGGCCCGCGACAGCAACATCCAGATGAAATCGATCTATGAGGACCGGGCAATTCCCCTTGCCCAGCTGTTCGAGATCAACGACCGGATGAAGGACAATACCGTTGCCCAGTATGATGCCGCCGCCAATGGCCGCGCCGGCAAGCCGGTTGGAGACGTCGAGCGCAGGGTTCTCGGCAACATCGAGGCAATTTCCAGGGTCTGGACCGAATACATGGCGACCTACCTGACGCCGGAGGAGAAGACTACCGCGGAAGCCTTTGCGCCGAAACGCAAGAACTACGTCGAAGGCGCCGTCAAGCCGGGCCTCGTGCTGCTCGCGGAGCGGAAGTATGACGCGCTGACCGATCTTCTCGCCAGCAAGGGGAGCGATCTGTTCAATGCGGCCAAGCAGGACCTGGACAGGCTGGTAGCCATCCAGATCAAGGAATCCAAAATCCTCTACGACACTGCAGAACGGCAATATACGGTTGCATTGGGTGCAGCGATCGCATTCCTGGCAATCGGAATGACGCTCTGCACGTGGCTCGGCCTCCTGACCATGCGGGCGATCGGCGGACCGATTGGCCGGCTGAACGAGGTGATGGCGAAGATCGCCCAGGGGGTCTTTACCGGCCGGGTGATCGTCGAGCGGGATGACGAGATCGGTATGGCGCTGCGTAACGTCCAGGCTATGCAGGCCAAACTCGGTTTCGACCGGGAAGCGCAGAAGGGCACCGAGCGTCGCACGGTTGTCCAGCGCAAGGCCGATATGCACAGGCTCGCCGAAGCGTTCGAAGGTGCGGTCGGCGAAATCATCGAAACGGTGTCGTCCGCTTCGACCGAACTGGAAGCTTCCGCCGGTACACTGACTTCGACGGCGGAGCGGTCGCAACAATTGACCTCCACCGTCGCCGCTGCCAGCGAGGAGGCCTCCACCAACGTGCAGTCGGTGGCATCGGCCACCGAGGAAATGGCCTCCTCGGTCAGCGAAATCAGCCGCCAGGTTCAGGAATCCGCCCGGATTGCCAGCGAGGCGGTAGAGCAGGCGCAGAAAACCAACGAGCGCGTCGGCCAGTTGTCCAGCGCCGCGGGCCGTATCGGTGACGTCGTTGAGCTGATCAACAGCATCGCCGGCCAGACCAATCTGCTGGCGCTGAACGCGACCATCGAAGCCGCCCGCGCCGGGGATGCCGGCCGCGGCTTTGCGGTGGTGGCCTCCGAGGTGAAGGCATTGGCCGAACAGACCGCCAAGGCTACCGGTGAAATCAGCCAGCAGATCGGCAGCATCCAGGCGGCTACGCACGAGTCGGTGGAGTCGATCAGGGAAATCGGGGTCACCATCGGGCGGATGTCGGAAATCGCGTCGGTGATCGCTGCCGCGGTGGAAGAACAGGGCGCCGCGACGCAGGAGATCGCCCGCAATGTCCAGCAGGCGGCCCATGGCACCACGCAGGTCAGCGCCAATATTGCCGACGTTCAGCGCGGCACCGGCGAGACCGGCGTGGCTTCCGGCCAGGTGCTGTCTGCGGCACGATCGCTTGCCGCCGACAGCAACCGGTTGAAACTCGAGGTGGCAAAATTCCTGGATACGGTGCGTGCGGCCTGATCCGTGGCTGAAGGCTCACCGCCACTTGGTCCGCTCGCGCACGCCGGCGAGCGCGGCGCGGGCTTCGGCGATCACCTTGGGCGTATCGACAGCAACAAGCTTGCCGCCGCGCTTGAGGATGCGGCCGTCGACCACCACCGTGTCGACGTTGTCAGGCGCCGTGGCCTCGAGCACCAGATGCGCCGGGTCGGTCACCACAGCCATGCTGAGCGAATCGGTGCTGATGGCGATCAGGTCGGCGCGCTTTCCGGGTTTCAGCGAGCCGATCCGGTCGTCCAGCCCCATCGAGCGGGCGCCGCCGATGGTGCCGAGTTCGAGCGCCTGGCGTGCGGTCATCTTGAACTCGTTTTCGGCCCTGGCATTCTCCGAGTCCCGCGCCAGCTTCAGCACGCCGAACAGATTAGAGCTTCCGGTCAGCGCCGAGGTATCGACCGAAATGCCAAGCGGAATGCCCTTCGCCAGCATCTCGCCGATCTGGGGATAGCCGTAACCGATCCGCAGTTCCGAGCCGGGCGACACCGACACGGGCGAACCCAACTCCTTGATCATGTCGAGTTCCTCCGGCGTCGCCGCCAACGCGTAAATCAGCTGCACGTCCCTGGCCATCAGCTTGGCCTTGTAAAGCGGCGCGATCTGGTTGACCGACCGGTGCGCCGCGGCCGCTATATGCACGGTGATCGGCAGGCCAAGTTTGCGGGCATTGTCGAATTCCGGCTGATACACCTCGGGCTTGATCGGGCCGGCGCGGAACTGGCCGCGCCACGCCATGCCGAGCGAAATCAGACCGTCGTTGGACCAGCTCTTCCAGTCCCGGGCGAGACTCTCGATCGGTCCCTGGTCGGCCGACTGCGTGTCGGGCATGCCCTGCGGCCAGCCGCAGGAGAAGCGGGCGCGGACGCCGATCTCGCCAAGTGCGCGGACATCGGCTTCGGCGTGCGCGGTGCTGCGCGCGTTGTGAAACCAGGAGTGCACGAAGGTCATCCCGGAGTTGATCGCCTCGGCGGCGGAGAGCCGCGTGCTCTGGAACACGTCGTTCGGCTCCATCTGCTGGCCGAACCGCGCCACCGTCGGGAAATAGCCCTCCTCCGGCTTGTCGCCGGCAAAACTGCGGTACAGCGTATTCCACATGTGCCAATGGGTCTCGACCAGGCCGGGCATCACGATCATTCCGGTGCCGTCGATTTTTTGGCCGCCGCCCGCCACGTCCTTGCCGACCGCCACGATCTCGCCGTTCCGGACGTGCACCGCGCCGCCGGCGATGTCGCCCAGTGTCGCGTCCATCGACATCACATGAGCATTGGCGATGGTGAACTCGCCGCGCGCCGGCAGGCTGGACGCGCCACCGCCCTGCTGTGCCTGGGCCAGCAGCGGCGACGAAAACAGTCCGGCGGCCCCGAACGCGGCAGCGCCGCGAATGAAATTACGCCTGCAGAGATCGCACATAAAACCCCCCCGAAAGGATCGGCGTTGGGCCGATCGTTGTTGTTGCTTGCGGACACTTGATTGACGCGTGGTGTACGCCCGTCCCGATCCGCATCATGCGTCGCCGCCACTGCCGGTTCAATTCAATTGTGGCGGACCCGTCCCGCCGGCGATCGAGCTGCGTCAGTGGGCACCGTCCCCCACCAACATGGAGGGTATCGAGGGATTATCTGCCAGGGCGTGAACTCATTGGCGCGTAACTAAATTCGGATTGAAGCGAGTTCGACGAACGCCAGATGGTTGGATGCGAGTTTGTCGTATCGTGTCGCGAAGTCCTGCAGGTCTCCGCCTGATCCCTTGAGAGCGGTCACTTCCACGCAGCTATCGTCGTCGAGATCGACATGTCGCCAATGCAGAAAGGCCCGGCTTCGCTGCCGGGCCTTTCTTTTTCTTTGAGCGCTGAACGGTTGGACTTAGTAATCCATACCACCCATACCACCCATACCACCCATGCCGCCGCCACCCGCGGGCATGCCGCCGCCGCTCTTCTTCGGCACTTCGGCCACCATGGCTTCGGTGGTGATCAGCAGCGCCGCGACCGACGCCGCGTTCTGGATCGCCACGCGAACCACCTTGGTCGGGTCGATGATGCCCTTGGCGATCAGGTTGACGTATTCGCCGGTCTGCAAGTCGAACCCGTAGGAATATTGATCCTTCTCGAGGATCTTGCCGACGATGACGGAACCGTCCTCGCCCGCGTTGATGGCGATCTGGCGGGCGGGATAGGACAACGCCTTACGGACGATCTCGACGCCGGTCTTCTGGTCGTCGTTCTTGGTGCGAATCCCCTTGAGGTGCTGGGAGGCACGCAGCAGCGCAACGCCGCCGCCCGGCACGATGCCTTCTTCAACTGCCGCACGGGTAGCATGCATCGCGTCATCCACGCGATCCTTGCGCTCCTTGACCTCGACTTCGGTCGCGCCGCCGACGCGGATCACCGCGACGCCGCCGGCGAGCTTGGCCAGACGCTCCTGCAGCTTCTCGCGGTCGTAGTCCGAGGTGGTTTCCTCGATCTGCGCCTTGATCTGCGAAACGCGGGCTTCGATGTCGGCCTTCTTGCCGGCGCCGTTGACGATGGTGGTGTTCTCCTTGTCGATCATCACCTTCTTGGCGCGACCGAGCATGGCGAGCGTCACGTTCTCGAGCTTGATGCCGAGATCTTCCGAGATCGCCTGGCCGCCGGTCAGAACGGCGATGTCCTGCAGCATGGCCTTGCGGCGGTCGCCGAAGCCCGGAGCCTTGACGGCTGCGACCTTGAGGCCGCCGCGGAGACGGTTGACGACGAGGGTGGCGAGAGCTTCGCCTTCGACGTCTTCGGCGACGATCACCAGCGGCTTGCCGGTCTGCACGATAGCTTCCAGCAGCGGAAGCAGTTCGTTCAGGCTGGACAGCTTCTTCTCGTAGATGAGAATGTAGACATCGTCCATTTCAACGCGCATCTTGTCGGCGTTGGTGACGAAGTAGGGCGAGATGTAACCGCGGTCGAACTGCATGCCTTCGACGACCTCGAGTTCGGTCTCGAGGGATTTTGCTTCCTCGACGGTGATCACGCCCTCATTGCCGACCTTCTTCATGGCGTCGGCAAGGAATTTGCCGATTTCGGCGTCGCCATTGGAGGAGATGGTGCCGACCTGGGCGATTTCCTCGTTCGAGGTGACCTTCTTGGAGTTCTTGACGAGGTCGGCGACCACGGCTTCCACCGCCAAATCGATCCCGCGCTTCAGGTCCATCGGGTTCATGCCGGCGGCAACCGACTTGGCGCCTTCGCGGACGATGGCCGCGGCCAGCACGGTGGCGGTGGTGGTGCCGTCGCCGGCAGCATCGGCCGACTTGGAGGCGACTTCGCGCACCATCTGGGCGCCCATGTTCTCGAACTTGTCCTCAAGCTCGATCTCCTTGGCGACGGTGACGCCGTCCTTGGTGATGCGGGGCGCGCCGAACGACTTGTCGAGCACGACGTTGCGGCCCTTGGGACCGAGCGTGACCTTCACTGCGTTGTTGAGAATTTCGACACCGTGCAACATCCTGTCGCGGGCATCGACGCCGAATTTGACTTCTTTGGCTGACATAATGATCTCCGTTTTCAACCGGTCAGATCCCAAGGACCGCGCGACTGGGCGGACTCTTGAGGGATGAGATTTGAATTGCGGGCCTCATCCTTCGAGATGCCGGCTACGCCGGCTCCTCAGGATAAGGAAAACTGGCGGGCGCTTAAGCGGCCTTCTTCTTGGCGGCGGGAATGTCGGTGAGAACACCCATGATGTCGCTCTCCTTCATGATCAGGAGCTCCTGGCCGTCGAGCTTGACCTCGGTGCCCGACCATTTGCCGAACAGCACGCGGTCGCCAACCTTGAGGTCGATCGGGATAAGCTTGCCGGCTTCGTCACGGCCGCCCGGACCGACTGCCGTGATTTCGCCCTGCGAGGGCTTTTCCTTGGCACTGTCCGGAATGATGATGCCGCCTGCGGTTTTGTCTTCGGCATCAATGCGCTTGACCACGACACGGTCGTGTAGCGGACGGAATTTCATGCGATCCTCCTTGGCTATTGTGATTATTTCTGGATTGGCAGTCGCAATGAGCGAGTGCTAGCCACCCCTCACATAAGCCTGTGACGCTGGGACACAAGGGCTTCGACCCCCGATGTTTGACCGCAACTTGAGTATCTTGCGGAGGCGCGCTTGGGGCGATTGCTAGCAGGCCAAGTAACATGCTGCTAGCGCGTTGATTGCTATGACCTATTGAACGTTTTCGTTTTTGGCGAATTGAAAATCATGCAACTGTCTTGGTTGGGCTGGAGGTTGGCATGGTCGGGAAAGCTGCGGTTTCCAGGGATTTCGGGAAGCAGGTCCTGGGCTACGGACTGACAACCGCGGAAATCGTTTATCGCCGTCCGGATCGTCTCTGGTTGCTGCAAACTTACGTCTGGCAGGACTACGATCTGTTTCCGAATTTCCCGGCGCTAAAGGATTTCCTCAGCTTCTGGGGGAATCACTCGAAGGACCCCTGTTTGCAGTTACCGTTGCGCACTCGAAACTCATCAAGCCAGCCGAACTGCACGCCGTCGACGGCGTGTTCCGGTTGCACTGATTCAACGGGAGCAATTGCGGCGGGAGCGCACCTGAGCACATTCTGAGGCCCGGCGACTCGATTGTGCGGCCCGGCGCGCAAGGCGAGTCCAGGCTCGGGTCATCGCCCAAAAGCTGCGCTCCATCGCTCGATAAATCGGCAAGCGTTTGTGTCGCGCGCAGTTGGCGGCGGAGTCGCGACCAATTTGGACAGCGTTTCTGACACGCTTACTGCTTGAGATAGTTGCCCAAGAGCGGTTTCAGCCTCCAATGATCCGGATGACGGCGGGACGATCACACAAAAAGACCCGGCTACCCTGACACGCACAACGTCACCACGATCTGGCGAAAGGCGTTGCTCTTATATTGAGGGAGGGCAATGACTACATGGAGGGCAACCCCAGGAGTTGTCATGAAAAAAGCTCTAACGACACCGGACGAGCCGCAACCCCGCAACATCACACGCGCCGACCTTGTGATGACCGAGGGCTTTGGCCTGGAAGTCGATGGTCGGATGAAGACTGTATTTCCGACGCTTGAAGCGGCGCAGAAAAGGGCGAGGAATCTCAAAGCCGAGTTTCCGATGCTCCAGGTCAAGGTGTACGACGCTGCCGAAAAGAAGTTGCTGGCATTGTCGCCGACCGAGTGACGCTGTCAGACCAGCAAAATTACCCGGATTGTCCGACTGGCGACATAACGTCGTCGGCTTCGGGGCAGGCAATTGTTTCAAAAATTAGCGGCAACCAGATCATAAGAACCTCTGCTTCCGCGGACATAGATCCTGGCCGCGGCGGCACATATCAAATCACGATTGGAATCAAAGGCGTTCAGAAAGCCCAGCTCATCGGGGCGAGCATTTGGTTGAATTCGCTTCAGTGCAGCTTCGTCTATGAAAAATGATGCCTCTATCGCGCTATCGTGTCCCCAAAATCGCACGGCACGCCGCGTTTGGTCATATGAACGGCTATGATTTGGAAAATCAATCACGTGATTGAGACTGATCAATACGTCGCCGGCCCGCCAGCGCTCTTACCGGGACTGGAATCAGCGAACCCTCATTGTTGAACACGCGTTGCAACGTTCGCTCGGTCACAACGACAATTCGGCCGCTTAGCGACCTAAAGCGTTCAGCCCACTGCCGTTCAACGCCGCGATGGACCCTCAACGGATGTTTGGCACTCATTAAGTCAACCTCGCTGACACGCCTCATAGATCGTCTTGACACATCATCTAAGTGCTAATTTCCGTTTTGCGAGCCGATAGTCTGCTCGCCCCCGTGTCGAGGCGGTTTCTTTTGGCGGTGGAGTTCGATTCCCCGATAGACTGGCAGTATCGGGTGCGGATCCAGATCCGATATCGCCTTGCTGTTCACCGACATCCGGATGCCGCGCAGTCGATGTTCGCAGCTAGGGTTGCTTCACCAGCCACGCCAATTGAACGCACGGCAAGCAGACGCGGCACCGGCACATGGCTTGCCCGATCACGTCACGGCTTTTTAGGCGCGATCGACGGGAGAGGGCGACTACGTCAGCGGCACTGTCTTGAAGTCGCCTCGCAACCCAGCCATGTTAACCAGGTCGATCAGACGCGTAGGACTGATCGACATCACGGTAGGCAACGCGGCGCGCCTCGGCGCATCGCAACGTTCCACCACGCGACGCTGCGCGTCGCACCAGATCGCTACGCAACGCGAGAGCCGCTGGGGACATCCCGGCGGCTCTGGCGCGTTTAGCGCGGACGGTCCGCCTCAAGCGCATCTGATCGCGGGACTTCATTTCGTTTTGCATGACATCGCGGCAAAGAGCCTCCGAGACACGGTCACTTCCGGTTTTGGCGCTTATCGTCGCTTCGTTGCGATGCGGAATTTGGTCCGCTATCGGGTCATAGCGGACTTGGCAAGCCATCCGCCCGGCAGATTTATGGGTTCACGACTTAAGTGGCGGCAGAGAGCTAACGGGTTCGTTGAGGCAGTGAACGGACCCTCGGCACGTCACGACTAACGCATTGAGGGCAATTTACCATGGCCCGGTAAATCGAGAACGACCATGCTTGATTCGCGCGACCTGTCGGTAGCCGTCGCCTTGCCATTGTTTCTGGAATTCGCGGATACGAAGGCCGGCCAGATGATCTTCAGCGCACATAGTGCGCTATCACCGTGTGCGCCATCTGGTGCGGGCGCAAGCCGCTAAAGGCTGGTCATACGGAGCCGCAACGCATTTCCGACAACGCTCACGGAAGACAGTGCCATCGCTGCCGCCGCGATGATCGGCGAGAGCAGAATGCCGAACGTCGGATACAGGATGCCCGCAGCGATTGGAATGCCGGCTGCGTTGTAGATGAATGCGAAGAACAGGTTCTGCCGGATGTTGCTCATCGTGGCGCGCGAAAGCTTGCGTGCGCGGACGATCCCGCCGAGGTCTCCCCTCAAAAGCGTGACGCCGGCGCTCTCCATCGCCACATCGGTCCCGGTGCCCATTGCGATGCCGACCTCGGCCGCAGCGAGGGCCGGGGCGTCGTTGACACCATCGCCCGCCATCGCAACGATCCGCCCGGCCTTCTGCAGCTTGGCAACTACCGCGCTCTTTTGATCGGGAAGTACCTCTGCCTCGACGTCGTCGATCCCAAGTTGCCGCGCTACCGCCCGCGCGGTGGTCCGGTTGTCCCCGGTCAGCATGATTACCTTGACGCCTTCCGCCGCCAGATCCTTCAACGCCGCCGGCGTGGTTTGCTTGACCGGGTCTGCGATCGCGAACAGGCCGGCCAGCTTGCCGTCGACGGCGATGTTGATGACGGTGGCGCCATCCGCACGAAGGCGCTCGCCTTCACGTTCGAGCATCTGCGTCTGAACCCCGAGCCCTGCCAGGAAATTGGCGTTGCCCAGCAGGATGGATTTGCCGTCCACCTTGCCCGCCGCGCCCTTCCCCGTCGGGGAATCGAAATCCTCGACCTTGCCGAGCTCCACCTTGCGCTCCTTCGCCGACCGCACGATCGCCTCGGCGAGGGGGTGCTCGCTTGCGCGCTCGACGCTGGCGGCGAGCCGCAGCAGCTCCTTCTCGTCGTATCCCGGCGCCGGCACGATCGCGACGACCTTCGGCTTGCCCTCGGTGAGCGTGCCGGTCTTGTCGACGACGAGCGTGTCGACCTTTTCCATCGCTCCAGCGCTTCGGCATTCTTGATCAGCACGCCAGCCTGCGCGCCCCGGCCGACGCCGACCATGATCGACATCGGCGTGGCGAGACCGAGCGCGCAGGGACAGGCGATGATCAGCACTGCTGACGGCCGCGACCAGCCCGTAAGGCAAGCGCGGCTCGGGCCCGAACAGAGCCCAGGCGACGAAGGCGAGCAGCGGCGACGACGATCACCGCCGGCACGAACCAGCCGGCCACCTGATCGGCCAGCCGCTGGATCGGTGCGCGCGTGCGCTGCGCCTCCGCGACCATCTGACGATCTGCGACAGCATGGTGTCGCGCCCGACCTTTTCGGCGCGCATCACGAAGCGCGCCAGTACTGGTTGAGCGTGCCGCCGATGACCTTGGCGCTGGCCTCCTTGGTCACCGGCATCGACTCGCCGGTCACCATGCGACTCGTCGACCGCGCTGCGTGCCTTCGACGACTGACGCCGTCGACCGGCACCTTCTCGCCTGGCCGGACGCGCAGTGTCGCCGACATGAACGCTGATCGAGCTGTACCTCCTCTTCGGCGCCATCACTCGGATGCGGCGAGCGGTCTTCGGCGCGAGTTCGAGCAGCGCCCGGATCGCCCCGGACGTCGCCTCGCGGGCGCGCAGCTCCAGTACCTGGCCAAGGAGGACCAGAACGGTAATCACCGCGGCGGCCTCGAAATAGACCGCGACCGCGCCGCCATGCCGCGGAAGGCCGCCGGGAATATGCTCGGGGGCGAGGGTGCGCGACGATGCTGTAGACCCAGGCGACACCTGTGCCCATCGCGATCAGGGTGAACATGTTGAGATTGCGCGTGACGACCGATTGCCAGCCGCGCACGAAAAACGGCCAGCCGGCCCAGAGCACAACCGGCGTGGCGAAGACCAGCTGAATCCAGTTCGACAGTCGGGTTGACCCAGCTGTGACCGAGCCGGCCAGATGGCCGCCCATTTCCAGCACGACCGACGGGACGATAGAACGAGGCCGATCCAGAAACGGCGCGTCATGTCGGCCAGTTCGGCATTCGGCGCCGCGTCCAGTCGGGTGGCCACTTCCGGCTCCAGTGCCATGCCGCAGATCGGACAGGTGCCTGGGCCAACTTGCCGGATCTGCGGATGCATTGGGCAGGTATAGATCGTGTCCGTCGGGCGCCCGGCGGCGAAGTCTGTGCGGACGACTTGCTGACGTATTTCTTCGGATCGGCG
Source organism: uncultured Alphaproteobacteria bacterium (assembly GCA_963710235.1). Lineage (GTDB taxonomy): Bacteria > Pseudomonadota > Alphaproteobacteria > Rhizobiales > Xanthobacteraceae > Bradyrhizobium. The sequence continues at coordinate 470,460 of CAVPZI010000002.1, read as the reverse complement.
GTGAATTTGGCACGGCAACCGCCAGAGCAGAAATAGTACGTCTGAGCCGCGGTGTCGATGACGGTGCGTGCTGTCACATGCGGATCCACGATCATTCCGCACACTGGGTCTCGCACGCTCGCCTCGATCATGCTGGGGCATGGCCTCCGCGTGGTCGTGACCTTCGTGGCCAGCGAGCTGATGTCCGCCCGCAGCTGGTCCTGCATGGCGGAGTAGTTCTGCGGGAACAACAGCAGCCCGCTTGCGGCGATTGGTCGGGCTTGCGGGCAGCGGCGGTCATCGATTTTCCTTTACAAAAGGATTGTTTCCCTTACCCCGTAGGGGTATATAACGAGCATGAGAAAAGACATCAAGGCTTCCTGCAGAAAAGGCTGAGCCGGATCGAAGGCCAGGTTCGGGGCCTCTCGCAGATGGTTGAAGAGGATCGCTACTGCATCGATATCGTCACGCAGATCTCGGCCGTCGCGAGCGGCGCTTCGGCGTCTGGAGGAAGAAATGCTTCAGTGATCACGTTCGTCATTGCGTTGAACATGCGATTGCCTCCGGCAACAAGGCCGATCAGCGCCGCAAGATTGCGGAACTGATGGCCGTCGATCGGCCGATCCGACAGGTAATCTGGGCTGACTATTGGTCGACGGATGCTTGACTGCTGATCAATGCCGGCCAACTGGAATTCGCCTGTCGCTATCAATGTGATGGTCATGCGTTGCCGCTGGAGCTGTGACGCCAATTTCGCAGAGTTCGTGAGAATTTAGATCCGTGAAACGCAATTTCGCGATACGCCGGTTGCTCGCGGTCATTTTTGATCGCGGGCCTTGCTTGGCCCCGGTGTTCGCCGGCCTGTGCACGTCGGCGGCGGACGTCCCGGACGCTGTCGCTGCGATGACTTATGCGATGACGCGTGCATCATCGGCGACGATAGACGAGATGCGCATGAACGATATGCCGTGCTGTCCGTCGAAGGCGCGGCTCACGCCGATCGATTGCGACAAGTGCGTCTTCATGGCCGCATGCGGCATCCGTGTGCTATCGCTTGCATTCGGGCATGCCGTCGCTCATCCGTCTCCGATTCGCTCCGCCGTGATTGCGCTTCAGCGAAGATCGCATACCCGCCTGACCGGTCGTCGACATCCGCCGCCCGAACATCCACCTCCGAACTCTCGGTCTGAACGGCGCACCGCGCCGTTTGCTACCGCGCGGACGATTGCTCGCGCGATCGACTGACATGCCGCCTATGCGGCACGACCAGATGACATCAGAGGATTTAGAATAATGCTTTCCAAGCTCGCCCGCGGCCCTCGCAGGCCGCGCTCATCGGCATGGTCGCGATCGGCCGCAGCCATCGCGCGCGCGCCGACATCAAGGATTACGAGTTCAAGCTCGTCGAGCCGACCGTCTCGGAGCAAGGCGACAAGATCACGTCGCCGTCCGTCTTGTTCAACAAGCAAGACCGGCAAGCCGGTGCCCGACGCTGTGATCTTCGCTACCCGTGCTCGACATGGCGCCCGAAGGCATGCCAGAGATGAGCCACCAAGATCGCGCGGGAGCCGGGCGGCGAGCCGGGCAACTACGCCTTCAAGGCGGACCTTCGGGATGGAAGGCAGGTGGCAGCTCTCGCTCGGCGCGAAGGTACAGGGCGAGACCGGCACGGTCGAAAGCAAGCTCGTCATCACGGCGCAGAAATGAAACGCCCCGTCCTCGCGGGCGCCACCGCCGCCGCTGTGCATCACACGGCGGCGCTTGGGCGGCGGGTTCTTCGCCGTGTCCGCTGCGTCTCCTGACGACTCTCGCGCAGGGCGTCGGCCTGGCTCTGGGCGCCTACTGGTACTCGAACGGTCGGCGCTGGCCGGTCATTCCGATCTTACCACGGCCGTCATCCGCGGACGGCCGCCCGCTCTACTCGCGATCCGAACGAAGACGCCGCTATGGACGGCCGAGTACCGCAGAAGGCCGTGCCGCCGACGCGGACTAACTTCAGGCCTTCGAAGACGATCAAGCCGCCGCCGCGCCGGCGACAGCCGTGGCGCACGCGGATCCCGCGCAAGATCAAGTTCTACCGCAACCCGATGGGGCTGCCCGACACCTCGCCAATCCCGAAGAAAGATTCGATGGGGATGGACTACATCCCGGTCTACGAAGGCGAGGATACCGATGACGGCTCGGTAAAACTGTCGCCGGGAAAAATCCAGCGCACCGGCGTCAAATCGGAGCCGGCAGCGCCGCGGGTCATCCGCACGGCGATCCGTGCGCCGGGCACCATCCAGCTCGACGAGCGGCGGGTTTCTGTCATCTCGATGCGGTCGGAAAGCTGGGTTCAGAAAGTCGCAAACGTCACCACCGGCACCAGCGTCGCAAGGGCCAGCCGCTTGATGGAAATCTATAGCCCGGCGATTTCCTCGGCCGCGGCCGAGTACATCGCCACCATCAATTCCAAGACCACCGGCGGCATCGGCTCGTATGGGCGCGGCTCGCGGCAGCGGCTGATGAACCTCGACGTTCCCGGACGCGGTGATCGCCGCCATGGAGAAAAGCCGGAACGTTCCGATCGTCGATCGAATGGACGGCGCCGCGCGACGGCATCGTGCTCGAGCGCAATGCCATCGAGGGCATGCGCGCGCAGCCGGGCGACGTGCTGTTCCGGGTCGCGGATCATCTCCGTGGTCTGGGCGCTGATCGACGTCGCGGAGCGCGATCTCGGCGCGCTTGCGGTCGGTCAGCCCGTCATTGTGAGGGCGCGCAGCTTTCCCGGGCCGCGAATTCACCGGCAAGATCGCGGTGATCTATCCGCAGAGATGAACAAGGAGACGCGGACCGCGCGTATCCGGATCGAACTGTCCAATCCGGACTTGGCGTTGCTGCCGGATATGTATGTCGATGCCGAGATCGACACCGGCAGCCGGCAGCCGGTGCTCGCCGTTCCGGAGAGCGCCGTTCTCGATACCGGCAGCCGGCAAGCCGTCTTCGTCGACAAGGGGCGAGGGCCGCTTCGAGCCGCGCGACGTCAAACTCGGCCGTCGCGGCGGCGGCTATGTCGAAGTCCGCGATGGCGTTACCGAAGGCGATCCGGTCGTGGTCTCCGCCAACTTCCTGATCGACGCCGAAAGCAACCTGAAGGCCGCGCTCAAGGGCTTCTCGGACGCGGGAGCGCCAGCAATGATCGCCCGCCTCATCGCCTGGTCGGCGCGCAACCTGCTGCTGGTGCTGTTCGGCGCCGGCTTCGCCGCCGCGGCCGGCATCTACGCGCTTGTCCATCTGCCGCTCGATGCCATTCCGGATCTCTCCGACACCCAGGTGATCGTCTACACCGAATATCCCGGCCAGGCGCCGCAGGTGATCGAGGACCAGGTCACCTATCCGCTGACGACGGCCATGCTGACGGTGCCGAGGTCGAAGGTGGTGCGCGGCTTCTCGTTCTTCGGCGTGTCGTTCGTCTACGTCATCTTCGAGGACGGCACCGACATCTACTGGGCCCGCTCGCGCGTGCTGGAATTCCTCAACGGCGCAGCCTCGCGGCTGCCGGCCGGCGTCACCCCGACCATCGGTCCGGACGCCACCGGCGTCGGCTGGGTCTACCAGTACGCGGTGATGTCCAAGGAATTGAACCTGGCGGACACGCGCACGATCCAGGACTGGAATCTGAAATTCGCGCTGGCCAAGGCCGAAGGCGTGGCCGAGGTCGCGAGCGTCGGCGGCTTCGTCAAGCAGTACAACGTGATCCTTGACCCGCAGCGCATGCGCGACCTCGGCATCAGCATGCAGAAGATGCGCGACGCGATCCGCGCCAGCAACGCCGACGTCGGCGGCCGCACGGTCGAACTGTCCGAGTTCGAGTACGTCATCCGCGGCAAGGGCTACCTCAAGAGCATCAACGACCTCGGCAACATCGTGCTGAAGACCAGCAACGGCACGCCGGTGCTGCTGCGCGACGTGGCCCGTGTCGAGCTCGGCCCCGACGAACGGCGGGGCATCGCCGAACTGAACGGCGAAGGCGAGGTGGCGAGCGGCATCGTGCTGCAGCGCTTCGGCGTCAATGCGCTCGACGTGATCGATAACGTCAAGAAGCGCTTCAAGGAGATCGCCTCCAGTCTTCCGAATCGGTCGAGATCGTGCCGGTCTACGACCGTTCCAACCTGATCTACGCGGCGATCGACACCCTCAAGCGAACGCTGTTCGAGGAGAGCGTCGTCGTGGCGCTGGTCTGCATCGTCTTCCTGCTGCACGTGCGCAGCGCGCTGGTCGCGATCCTGATGCTGCCGGTCGGGGTCCTGATGGCGTTCAGCGCGATGAAGCTGCTGGGCCTGGGCTCCAACATCATGAGCCTTGGCGGGATCGCGATCGCGATCGGCGCCATGGTGGATGCCGCGATCGTCATGATCGAGAACGCCCACAAGCACCTGGAGCGGGCGGAGCCGGGACGATCGCGCGTCGAGATCCTCATCGAGGCGGCCTCCGAAGTCGGGCCGGCGCTGTTCTTCAGCCTGCTCGATCATCACCGTGTCGTTCATGCCGATCTTCACGCTGGAATCGCAGGAGGGGCGGCTGTTCAGCCCGCTGGCGTTTACCAAGACCTTTTCCATGGCCGCGGCTGCGCTGTTGTCGGTCACCCTGGTGCCGGCGTTGATGGTGATCTTTGTTCGCGGACGGATCGTTCCGGAGCACAGAATCCGATCAACCGATTCCTGATCTGGATCTACCGCCCGGTTATTAAGGGCGTGCTGCGCGCGAAGACGCTGCGTGATCCTGCTCGCGCTCGCCGTTCTCGCGGTCAGTCGATCTGGCCGGCCCGCCAGCTCGGGACCGAATTCATGCCGAGCCTAAACGAAGGAACGCTGCTTTACATGCCTACCACCTTGCCGGGCATTTCCGTGACCAAGGCCGCCGAACTGATGCAGACGCAGGACCGGATCATCCAGTCGTTTCCGGAGGTCGAATCCGTCTACGGCAAGGCCGGACGGGCGGCGACCGCGACCGACCCGGCCCCGGCCGAAATGTTCGAGACAATCGTCAATCTGAAGCCGAAGCAGCAGTGGCGGCCCGGCCTGACGGTTGACGGCCTTATCGCGGAAATGGACAAGTCGCTGCAATTCCCCGGCGTCTCGAACGCCTGGACCATGCCGATCAAGGCCCGCATCGACATGCTGTCGACCGGCATCCGCACGCCGATCGGCGTCAAGGTGATCGGCACCGACCTCGTCGAGATCGACAGGCTGGCGAGGCAGATCGAGCATGTCCTCAAGACGGTCCCCGGTACCTCGTCGGCCTATGCCGAGCGCGGCATCGGCGGTTATTATCTCGAGATCTACGCCGGACCGGGAGGCGCTGGCGCGCTACGGCATCCTGATCCAGGACGTCCAGGACACGATCGCGACGGCGCTTGGCGGCCAGACCGTGACGACCACCGTTGAGGGCCGGCAGCGCTTCACCGTCAACATGCGCTATCCGCGCGACCTCAGGGACAACCCGCAGGCCATCGCCAGCGACATCCTGGTGCCGATGCCGGCGGGAGGCGCCGTGCCCGCTCGGCGAAGTCGCGAAGATCGAGCCCGCCCGCGGGCCGACCTCGATCCGCACCGAGAACGGCCAGCTCGCGACCTACATCTACGTCGACATCAGGGACCGCGACATCGGTGGCTATGTCGCAGACGCGCAGCGCGCAGTGATCGCCGGCATCCAGTTCCCGGCGGGTTATTACGTGACTTGGAGCGGCCAGTACGAATACCTGCGAGCGCGCCGCCGCGCGCCTGAAAATCGTGGTGCCGGTCACGCTGACTGATCATCTTCCTGCTCTTGTACCTCAACTTCCGGTCCATCACGGAAACGCTATCGTCATGCTGTCGCTGCCGTTCGCGCTGGTCGGTGGCCTCTGGATGATGTGGTGGCTCGGCTTCAATCTGTCAGTGGCCGTCGCCGTCGGCTTCATCGCGCTCGCCGGCGTGGCGGCCGAGACCGGCGTCGTCATGCTGATCTACCTCAACCATGCGCTGGCCGCGATCAAGGCGAGAGCGCAGCGCCGAAGGCCGTCCGCTGACGCGCCGGCGATCTCTACGACGCGATCATGGAAGGGGCCGTCGAGCGGGTGCGACCCGAAGATGATGACGGTGGTCGCGATCATGGCGGGCCTGCTGCCGATCATGTGGAGCACCGGTACCGGATCCGAGATCATGCAGCGCATCGCCGTGCCGATGATCGGCGGGATGATCTCGTCGACGCTGCTGACGTTGATCGTGATCCCTGCGATCTTCGGGCTGGTGAAGGGGATCGGGCTGCCGCGCGGCGATGAGGTGACGAACAATACGCCATCGGTGCCCGACCACCGAAATGTAGCCAGGGCGGCGTAGCTGTCGTGTTCGAAAAATGAGGAGAAGGATGCGAAAGTTCGCGAAAATCAGACTGGCGACGATCGCCCATGGTATCGAAGGACCGGTCAGATGAGTGTGCAAGGCAAACCTGCCAGGCCCCTGTCACCCAGGCGGTACTCCTTCAGAGTCCAGGGACTGGATTGCGCCGAGGAAGTGGCCGTGCTTCGCCGCGAGGTCGGCCCCGCCGTCGGTGGTGAGAGCAACCTGGCTTTCGACGTTCTCAACGGCAGAATGACCGTCCTCGATTCCGCAATACCGGCGTCGGCAGACGAAATTCGGGAGATTGTGCGGCGAACCGGCATGACCGCCGTTGTATGGCAACCGGAGGATACCGGGGCGCGCGATGCTGCTGCAACCCGCTATCGCCACCAGGTCTGGTTCACCACGCTCAGCGGATTGTGCGTTGTCGTCGGGCTGGTGATCCACGGCTGGTTTGCCGGCGGATTGGCGGAGGCGGTGCGGCTGCTTGGAACGCACGCCGGACAAGCAATCCCATGGCCGGAAATCGCCGCCTATTCGGGTGCGATCGTCTTCGGTGGCCGCTTCGTGATCGTCAAGGCGTGGCACTCGGCAAAATCGCTGCGCCCCGATATGAACCTTCTGATGACGGTGGCCGTAATCGGCGCAATTGCCATCGGAGAGTGGTTCGAGGCTGCGACGGTAAGTTTCCTGTTTGCACTGTCGCTTATGCTTGAAAGCTGGAGCGTGGGGCGAGCCAGGCGCGCTATTGCAGCGTTGCTCGATCTGGCGCCAGCCGTCGTGCGGATTGTTCGCGCGGATGGATCGGAAGCGGAAATCGCGGCGGCCGAAGCCAGGCTTGGCGACCATTTCATCGTGCAATCGGGCCAGCGCATTCCGCTTGACGGACGTGTCGTCGCCGGCACCGGCGCGGTGAACCAGGCGCCGATCACCGGCGAGAGCGTGCCGGTCGAGAAGGGACCCGGCTCGGACGTCTACGCCGGCACGATCAACGGCGACGGTGTGCTCACGGTCGAAGCGACCAAGACAGTCGAGGACACCGCGCTCGCCCGCATCATCCATATGGTCGAACAAGCCCATGAGCGTCGTGCTGCCTCGGAGCAATGGGTGGAACGCTTCGCTCGCGTCTATACCCCGGCGGTGATGATGTTGGCTCTGCTCGTCTTCGTCTTGCCGCCGGCTCTTATCGACGGCGACTGGCATGGTTGGTTCTATCGCGCCCTGGTGTTGCTCGTGATCGCCTGCCCCTGTGCCCTCGTCATCTCGACGCCGGTATCGATTGTCGCATCGCTTGCGGCTTCGGCGCGAGCCGGCGTTCTCGTCAAGGGCGGCGCCTACATCGAGCTTCCCGCGCGTCTGAAGGCAATCGCGGTGGACAAGACCGGAACCATCACCCGGGGCGAGCCGGAGGTTGTGCGCGTTGTGCCGTTTGGCGATCATACCGAGGCCGAGTTGCTCGCTCGCGCCGCCGCGCTTGAGGCACGCTCGACCCATCCGCTCGCGCGCGCCGTGCTCAGGTATGCCGAAGCCAAGGGCTTCGCCCTCGCGCCGGCGTCGGACGTTCAGGTCCAGAAGGGCAAGGGGTTGATCGGCACCTTCGATGGAAAGCCGTTCTGGCTCGGCTCGCACCGTTATGTCATCGAACGGGGCCAGGATACGCCTGAGGTCGCGCGGCAGGCTGAGGCGCTTGAGGCCGATGGTAAGACCGTCCTGGTCGTCGGCAACGCACGGCATGTCTGTGGTGTTATCGCCGTTGCCGATACCATGCGCCCGGAAGCCCGCAACATCATCGAGCAACTGCACGCCGCCGGCATTGCGCACGTGGTAATGCTGACGGGCGACAACCGTGTCACGGCTGAAGCTATCGCCCGCGAGGCCGGGATCGATGAAGTGCACGCCGAACTCCTGCCGGAGGACAAGGTCAGGAAGGTCGACGAGCTCGTCGCGCGCTACGGTACGGTCGCGATGGTCGGCGATGGGGTAAACGATGCGCCGGCGTTGGCGCGGTCGACCTTGGGCATCGCCATGGGCGCGATCGGTTCGGACGCGGCGATCGAAACCGCCGATATCGCACTCATGACCGACGACATCTCGAAGCTACCCTGGCTTATACGTCATTCCGGGCGAACCCTCCGTATCATCCGCCAAAACATCGCGTTCTCGCTCGGTGTAAAGGCCATGTTCGTGGTTTTGACCTTCGCCGGCTTGGCGAGCCTATGGGCGGCGATTGCCGCCGACGTCGGGGCGTCGCTCCTCGTTGTCGCCAATGCGCTTCGTCTCCTCAGGGCTGCTCCATGAACCTTGATGACGCGATATCGGCCCTCATCGGAAGCCCGCACGACGCTCCGGCGGGAAATCATCGAGTGGAACAATGAGCCGGCTCCCGCTTCTGCTGGAGCGTGGATCCGGAAATGCAACAAAGTTTGACATTCCAGCATTGTTGAAGTCGAAACTCACGCCATTCTCTCTTGGATCGGATGACGGTGTACGATCGAGTCGGAATAAGAGAAAAAAATGCTGCGCAATACTGTACAAATAGCTCTTGTGATCCTCCTGGCGGGGTCTATCGGCGGGACGGCCCACGCCCATGCCGTCCTTGAAAGAACCGATCCAGGGCAGGACGCTACGGCGCCATCACCGAAAGAGATACGGCTGACCTTCACCGAGGACCTGGTCGCCAAATTCTCCGGATTGACGGTCAAGGACCAGAGCGGACATCTCATCGAGATGGCCGGTTCTTCTGTCGATCCGAACCAAAAGCGCCAGCTGGTTGCGCCCATCCCGAAGCCGCTTCCGGCCGGAACCTACGATGTCGAGTGGCACGCTGTGTCCGTCGACACCCACCGGGTAACCGGTCACTTTTCTTTCAAGGTTGGACAATGATGCTTCAGGCGGGTCTCGTTGGCGCCCGCTTCATTCACTTCACCTGCACGATCGTCCTGTTCGGCGGGGCGCTGTTCGGCCTTTATTCGGGATTGCCCGGGATTGGATCAGAGCGTCTGGTGCGCCTGCTACCAGCCGCCCTGTTCGCGGCTGCTATCGGCTCATTTCTGAGTGGTCTTGTCCGGTTTTTCTTCGCGGTGGGAAACATGAAGCACTTTACGGAAAATCATCGCCCGGAGCGGGCTCCGGGCGAGTTTGGTTTTGGCTCCGATGGGGATGTTCCGGGGCAAGCTCGTCGTTGAATAGCTCCAAGGCTTCAGACAAGGCGCGACCACGGCGAGCTTTTTGACTTGCATCAAAATGCTCTTTGGGAAAGCGGTCTAATTTTACCACTGCGCCGAATAGGAGTGTCCCGATGTCAGTGCAAGCGGAAGTGCCGGGCTTCATTCCGAAGCTTGGTCGTCTTCTGGGACGTGCGCCCTCGAGCGGCTACCGCCACGGATAATGGACGGCCCCGATGTCAAAGGCAGGAACCGCGTGGACCCTTTCCTCCATCCTGCTGACCGGATCGGGAATCCTGCTGATCGGAATCGGCATCTACTTCGTACTTCTCCGGCCGTCTCTGCTGCCTGAAGACATCCGGTTCATGAACCTGACGCCGGCCGAAGTGCAATCGGTCGGAGGCAAGCTGGGATCCTGGCTCGTTCACGTGTTTCGCGTGATGGGCGGCTACATCGCGGCCACCGGGGTGCTCGCGATCACCTTGGCGGCCACATCGTTCCGGGACCATCATCCGGCCGCCGCGGCAGGCGCCATGATCGGCGGCGCGGCGTCGATCGGCTGGATGGCAGCCGTCAACTTCATGATCGACTCCGATTTCAAGTGGGTGCTGCTCGGGTTCGCCATGGTGTGGGCCGCGAGCCTGGTGACTTTCGTATGGGAGGCGGCCCGTTCATGACGCAGGCGGTCTTCACCGCGCGGGCCCTGTCCAAGACGTACACCTCCGGCGAGGTGAGCGTGCATGCCCTCAATGATGTCGATCTCGAGATCGCCGAAAAGGAGGTCGTCGTTCTGCTCGGGCCTTCCGGCAGCGGCAAGAGCACCTTGCTGAACATCATGGGCGGGCTGGATCGCCCGACGGGCGGCAGGCTGCTTTTCAGGGACCTCGATCTGACGGTTCTTGACGACAGGGGGCTGACGAACTACCGCCGCGAACATATCGGGTTCGTCTTTCAGTTCTACAACCTTGTTCCCAGCCTGACAGCCTACGAAAACGTAGCCCTCGTCACCGAGATCGCCGACCGGCCGATGCGGCCCGGCGAGGCGCTGGAGCTCGTCGGTCTCGCGGCGCGCATGCATCACTTTCCGGCCCAGCTTTCCGGCGGCGAGCAGCAGCGGGTCGCCATCGCCCGCGCGATCGCCAAACGGCCGGCGGTGCTGCTCTGCGATGAGCCGACCGGCGCGCTGGATTCGAAGACGGGAATCCGGGTTGTTGAGGCGCTGCTCGGAGTGAACCGGCAGTTCGGGACCACGACCGTCATCATCACCCACAATGCCAGCATCCAGCCGGTCGCGGACCGGGTGCTGTTCTTTGCCGATGGCCGGATTTCCAGGATCCAAAAAAACGAGACCCGGCGAGAAGCCGCGGCGTTGGTCTGGTGAAAGCCATGGCCGCTCTCGACATCAAGCTCTTTCGGGACGTCACGCGCCTGTGGGCGCAGGTCCTGGCCATTGCGCTGGTGATCGGTGGCGGCGTCGCCACCCTGGTACTTGCGGCCGGGTCGCATCGCTCGCTGGAGGAAACACGCACCGCCTACTACGAACGCTATGGCTTCGCGGACGTCTTCGCGCAGGTCAAGCGGGCGCCCAAGGCGCTGGCAGACCGCATCGCCGAGATTCCGGGCGTGGCCGTCGTCGACACGCGCATTTCCAGGCTTGCGCTGCTCGACATCCCCGGCTTCGCCGAACCGGCCAGCGCGCAATTCGTGTCGCTCCCGGATTCGGGCGAGCCGATGCTCAACCGCCTCTATATGCGTACCGGCCGGCTCCCCGAGCCCGGGCGGGCCGAGGAGGTCGTCGTCAACGAGACGTTTCGCGCAGCGCCCACGGATATGCGCCCGGTGCTCGGCTTCAAGGCGATCCTCAACGGCAAGAAGCGCGAGCTAACCATCGTGGGAACGGCGCTCTCGCCCGAGTTCATCTACACGGTCGGGCCAGGCGACCTCATGCCGGACGATAGACGTTTCGGAATCGTCTGGATGTCGGAGAAGGCGCTCGCCAGCGCCTACGATCTGGCCGGTGCCTTCTCCTATGTCTCGGTGAAGCTGCAGCGCGACGCATCGGAGCGCGAGATCATCACCCGCCTTGATGCCGTGCTGGACCCGTACGGCAGCCAGGCCGCTCACGGCCGCAAGGACCAGACCTCGCACGCCTGGCTCGATCACGAACTCGACATGCTCAACAACATGAGCCGCACGCTACCGCCGATCTTCCTTCTGGTCTCGGCCTTCCTCGTCAATCTCACCGTGAGCCGTCTGGTGGCTCTCGAACGCGAGCAGATCGGACTTTTGAAGGCGCTCGGGTACCGCAACGGCAGCATCCTCTTGCACTACGCGAAGTTCGTCGCATTGCTCGCCCTCATTGGGATCGTGACTCGGCAGCGTGGTTGGAACATGGCTCGGGCTCCGCGTCACGGCGCTGTTCGGCGACTTCTTCCATTTCCCCTTCCTGGTGTTTGCCAAGGCTCCGGATCTCTACCTGACCGCCGGGGGACTGAGTGCCGTCGCAGCCGTGGTTGGCGCCTGCGCGCGCCCTGCGCGAGGTCGTGAAATTGCCGCCGGCGGTCGCCATGCAGCCGCCGGCCCCTCCGGTCTATCGCCGGCTGCTGCCTGAGGGCTTCGCGCTGGAGAAGCTGGTCTCGCAGCCTACCATGATGATGATGCGCAACATTTCCCGACATCCTCTCCGGGCGGCGTTCACCATGCTCGGCATGGCGCTCGCCACCGCAATCCTCGTCGTTTCGCTGTTCACCCGCGATACGATGGAGCAATTGTTGACGTGACGTATTTCCTCGCCGACCGGCAGGATGCGACCATCGGCTTCGTCGAGAAGCGGATCGAAAATGTCGTCGAGCAGGTGAACAGGCTTCCGGGAGTTCTGGCGGCCGAGCCGTTCCGCGAGGTCCCCGTGCGGATACGACATGGCAACATCGAGCGCCGGATCACGATCAGCGGCCGGCCGGCCGATGCCGACCTGAGACGGATCATCGACGTTGACCTTCGGCCCGTAGTTCTTCCGGAGAGCGGGCTGGCGATCTCGGCCATGCTGGGCCAGATTCTGGGCGTGCGTGTCGGTGACACCGTCGAAGTCGATCTGCTCGAGGGCGCCCGGCGCACCGTGGCGCTTCCGGTCGTGGCCACGGTCGAAGACTATTTCGGTATCAAGGGCATGATGGACGGGGAGGCGCTTCGAAAACTGATGCGCGAGACCGCCGTGGTGAACAGCGTGAACCTCAGCCTGGACGAGAGCCGGAAGGATGAATTCTACGCGGCCGTTAAATCCATGCCGACGGTGAGCGGCGTCGCGCTGCAGCGCGTTTCGCTCGCCAATTTTCGCAAGACGGTTGCCCTCTTGATAACCACGATGGCCAGCATCTATACGGGCCTGGCGGCCGTGATCGCCTTCGGCGTCGTCTACAACAACGCCCGCATCTCGCTCTCGGAGCGGGCGCGAGAACTGGCGAGTCTGCGGGTACTCGGCTTCACGCGCGGCGAGGTGCTGCGGATCCTGCTGCTCGAACTTGCCATCCTGACCTTGGTGGCGCAGCCGCCAGGTTGGCTCATGGGCTATGGCCTCGCATGGATCATGAAGACCAACCTTGCGGGCGAACTGATGCGCGTGCGCCTCGTCGTCGAGCACTCCACATACGTCACCGCCACGTCAGTGGTAATTCTCGCCGCGATCGCATCGGCGGCAGTCATGCGAAACCGCCTCGACAAAATGGACCTGGTCGCGGTCCTCAAGACGCGAGATTAGCCATGAACCGGACCAAACGAATCATCGGTATTGCGGGCCTCGGTCTCGTCGCGGCGGGGCTTGCGTGGTTCGCCTGGCCGCGGCCGCTTCTCGTCGATCTCGCGGTGGTCGCGAAAGGTCCGATCGAAGTGACGGTGGATGACGACGGCAAGACGCACGTCCGGCACATCTACACCGTTTCGGCGCCGGTGGCCGGGAACGTCCTGCGGATTTCGCATCCCTTGGGCGAGCACGGGCCTTCGCTACACGTCGGCGACCCGGTCGTGGCCAACCAGACCGTCGTCGCCGTGATGCAGCCAACTCTTCCGAACTTCATCGACGTGCGCTCGCGCGATCAGCTCCAGGCCGAAGTGTTGGCTGCCGATGCCGCCATCCAGCAGCAGGAAGCCGAAGTGAAGCGGCTCGAGGCCGCAGTCGATTTCTCACGCAACGAATTCCAGCGCGCCCAGACGCTCTCCCGCACGCAGACAATCTCTGCGCAGGCATTCGACAAAGCCAGGTTCGACGTTGCCACCAACGAAGCATCGCTGGCAGGTGCCCGTGCCCAGGTCGACGTCAGGCGCGCGCTGCACGCCAGCCTCGCTGCGCGCCTGATCGATCCGGCCAACGTCCAGCCGCCGGCCGAGCCGACGTGCTGCGTCCGGGTGCTGGCGCCTGCGAGCGGGCGGGTGCTTCGCATCGTCCAGGACAGCGAGGCGCCGGTGGCGTCCGGAGCCCCCTTGGCGGATATCGGCAACCCCCTCGATCTGGAGATCGTCGCGGACCTGCTCTCCACCGACGCCGTGCAGATCAAGGTCGGCGCCCCGGTCCGGGTCGACGGCTGGGGCGGTCCCGCAATCGGAGGTAAGGTGGTCCGTGTCGATCCAGCCGGCTTCCTCAAGGTATCCGCGCTCGGCATCGAGGAGCAGCGCGTGCGCGTGACGGTCGACTTCACCGGTCCTCCGGAGGTGTGGTCGCCACTCGGTCACGATTATCGCGTCGTCGTCCACATCACCATCTGGAACTCTCCGGATGCCGTGAGCGTGCCAGTGAGCGCGCTGTTCCGGAAAGGTGAGGATTGGGCGGTTTTCGCTGTTCAGGATGGGCGCGCCCGGACAGTCCCGATCCGGATAGGCCATCGGAATAATCGCATGGCCGAGGTTTTGTCCGGTCTCTCCGCCGGGGACAAGGTCGTCGTGCATCCCAGCGACAGGATCGCGGACGGAACGAGGGTGGCGCAGCGAGAGACCCGGTAGGCACACTGGACCGAGTTGTCGGCTTGACCGCCCCGCCACTGACCAGGCATTTACCCGCGTTGGGGTCTGGCTTTCGCCAAGCCAGTTCCTGTCGATGAAGCGCCCTCGGCTCTCGTCGGCAAAGCGCCTTATGGACCTCCCGATTGCCGCAACCAGCCGGTCGGCGGTCGGGGGAAAGCCCATGCTGCTTTTGTGCTCGATTTTGCCAGCAGCGTCGATCCCGGACGTGATCATGTGACGACTGCAGATTATATGCATGCCCCGGCCTACCTGTACCGACGGAGCTTCCACTGGATGACGGCATTGCCGGATGGTTCACTGAACTGAAGCTCCACACATCGCGACTAACCCGTTATGGGCAATTCACCATGGCCCGGCGGATCGAGAACGACCATGCTGAATTCCCGCGCCCTGTCGGCAGTCGTCGCCTTGCCGTTGCTTTTGGCGTCGCTGACGGCAGCGCAAGCCATGAACCCGGTATGCCGAAAAGCCACCGATTACCTCATCGCAGGGATCCATTCGGCGTCCTCGCCACGGAAAACATCCGCCATCGATGACGGCCTGATCCTCGCGCTGTTGCCCAATTTGCCAGCGGTTTCGCTGGCAAAGCCGCTGGTCAAGCTGCCATCCTATTCCGCGGCGGCCTTGATCGATCAATCGAAACGCCCGCCGTTGACGTTTACGCCATCGCCGCAATTATTGGACGCCTTCGAGGCCCTGAACGGCAATCTGGAGGTCAGCCAGATTCCGGGTGCAGGCCTGTTCGCGGCCAACAGCATCGGCGGCACCGCATCCTGCAATTCGACGGTGTTCTTCAAGGTGAAAAACGGGGTTGCGCAGCCCGTGGACGGTCCCGCCAGTTGGCAGAACGATCCCGGCGGTTCATGCGGGCTGACACGGGCCTTTGCGTCCATCGAGGGAACGTCGTTCGTGGTTGACGACGACTTCGAACCTCGGGCCGGACCTCGTCTCCAGCCTGACGCTGACGCCGTGGGTCGACGGCAAATGGATCGAGCCTTGCCAGGTGCAGGTCTCGTTCGCCCCGGTTTTTGACACGCACAAAACCGTCAACGACTGGAAGAGCCTCGACAAGTGGGAGCCGAATGCATGCGATAAAGCTGCATGCGAAGGGTTACAACGGGCTGCCCTCGACCTCATCAGGCAAACTCAATCGGATCCCGGTCACGTCGAGCGGCGACAGCTGGCGATGATGACGGCTGCCCAGCGTGCGGAATACCGCCGGTTGAAGGCCGCGGCCGACAAGCCGGAAGCCCTGAACGCGAATGATGATGAAGAAGATGCGCGGCAGTCGAAGATCAAGCCTGCCGAGCTGCGCGACGACCATCCGCTTCTGCTTCCGGTGGTGGTGAACCGGCGCGTCTATCTGGCAAGCGTCGGCCACTTCACCATTGGCTGGCGGGTGTATGCCGACTGGAAGGTCGCCGTCGATGCCGGGGACGCCGACAAGACCAGCGAGATTGCGCGATTTGCCGTTGGCATGGCGAAAGGGCGGATCGTGGCCGCGACCGGCAAGTGACTGCCGGATGCCGGCGGGCGCCGCATCATAAGGACCCCTGCTGCGCCACTAAACTAATTGCCGAACGATTCCCAACGGGGCTTGCGGCTATTTCTTTGCATGGTGTCGGGCTGATCCGACGAGGCCGTTCGCCGCGGACCGATTGCCTCGAATTGGGCCTTCTGCTCGTCGCTCAACGTTCCATAGAAATCATTAAGTGCTGATCGCACCAACTTGATTGCCTGGAGCATGGTGTCGAGCCTTTTGCCGATGGCCGCCAGCCGGGCCGGCGGCGTGATCGCATCGCCGGCCTGACACGAGGTCTTGAGCATGTCGGCCGCCTTGGCGCTTGCACCCTGGAGCGCGGCAAGGCCCGCCCGTTGCGTGTCGGTCGGGCGCAACCTCGCATCAATTTCCTCGATCGGCCATTGCAGTGCGGCAGGTTGCGCGACGTCGCAGTTCTGGGCAAGCGATCTATCGTGGCGCCGTGCGGCGGTGCGCCTGCGCTGGTCCTCGCCAAGCGCATTGAGCCGCACCTTCTGTTCATCGTTCAAGAGGCTGTAGAATTTGTCCAACGACGGCTGCACCGTTGCTACCGCCGCGATCATCGCCTCAATGCGTTGCTGCATGGACCCAAGCCGGCTTGGTGCCGTCAGCGGCAATGTTGTCGGGCAGGCTGCCCTGATGGTCTGCGCGGCCGTCACCGATGCATTGGCAAGTTCGTCGAGCGCGGCACGCTGCGTCTCGGTCGGCTCAATGGCCTGCTGTATGAGATCAATCGGCAGGCCGGCGATATCGCGGCTGTCGTCGCCGCACATTTGCGCCAGCCGGTCGGGCGCTGCATTGGCTGGGCCAGGCGCCGCGACGCGCGGCGGCAAATAACCCGCAAGGTCATCGTAGGCATAGGGCGCAAACATGCCGGCATAGATGTCGTCGTAGCCGTAGCCCCAGAACGGGGCCCCAAAACCGCTGCCCCATATCGCATAGTCATAGATGTCAAAATAAGCGAACGGCCAGAACAGCGGTCCGACCCATCCATATCCGCCATTGCTGTGTTGCCACCATCCGCTTCCAGTCCGACCGTAATACCAGCCTGCCATCGCCGCACCAGCGACGACCCGGGCGCGAATATTGGGGTTGCGCAGCGCGGTCGTGTTGTGAAGAGTGCGGGAAAGCGCGCGAGAGTTCAGCGCATTGCGCACCCCGCCGGATCCCATGTTGTGGACGGCGTGGCCCGCACCACCGCCGAACTGCGCACGGCTGTTGAAATGCGCACCACCATGGCCGCCACCACCGAAATGCGCGCCACCATGACCACCGCCGTGATGACCACCGCCGTGGCCACCACCGCCATGACCGCCGCCTCCATGACCGCCACCACCGCCTTTGGCGGCGGCATACCCGGCGGCCGACAGCACGGTCGCCAGAACAATGACGGCAATCCCGATATTGAGTTTTGACATGGCACCCTCAGGGCCAGGTGCGCCACAACCCACGACACTTTGGAACAACACTGGCTTGAATATATGGTTCCATTTCGTCACCCGGACGGGCGGCTCGGTAGCTCGAGGCCACAGGCGTAGCGAGTGGCCACCAGCCGTCTAATTGTGGTTCGAGTGACCCACGCAAATGCCCGTCCGGGGCTGTTTTGCACCTGTGCCGACGAGGTGAACGAATCGGCGGCGACTTCCGTTGATGGCCTGTCGCCTCATTTCGCTGCGCTGCGGAATTTGGTCGCTATCGGAGCATGGCGGACATCGCGTAGGACGCACACCACTCCCTGGTCGAGACGAGCGAAGCTCGCTCTCTGGTAGCCACGAGCGTGAGGTGGTCGAGGCGCAGCGATGCGGCCGTCGCGCGGCGCAGAGGAACGGGATGTCTGATCCAGGTCGAACGCTCGTGTGGACTTCTATTTTGTCCCGGCCACTGACTGCCCGAGCGCCTCCTTGCATTGGTCTTTGACGTTGCCAATACTTTTCAGGATGCAACTCCGTTCCTTGCC
Source organism: uncultured Alphaproteobacteria bacterium (assembly GCA_963710235.1). Classification (GTDB taxonomy): domain Bacteria; phylum Pseudomonadota; class Alphaproteobacteria; order Rhizobiales; family Xanthobacteraceae; genus Bradyrhizobium. Next base: position 452,451 of record CAVPZI010000002.1, on the reverse strand, counting down.
GGGGCAGCTTTCCTTAATATCAGTCGTGCAGGCTTTGCTGATCTCGGCGACGCGCGCAAGCCTCGCCTTGCACGCGTCGGAAAATTCTGCAGCGTGTGTTTTCACGCAGTCTTTGATGCGGCCCTCGCCGGGCTTAACCTCAGCACATTTTGCCTTGATATCGGCCGCACAGGCTCCAAATGACCGCTCCTTTGCCATCGCGACCGGTGCGGAGAGAAGTACGACGGCACCAATTACCATGATACTCTTCATCATAGGTCATTCTCCCAAAAGCAAAAAAATGAGAAGGGGTGGCGCTGGTCCGCTATCGCGAAAAGCAACACGACGAGTGTTGCGACGCTGGGAACTATAGCGGCGATCCCCAGCGCCTCGATGTTGAAAGCCCGTCTTGGGTCAAATTCCATGTTCCATCATGGACGACGGTCGGGCGACGACGTTGATCTGGATCATGCCTCCTTTGGCTGGCAGATGGCCGGCAAGTGCGGTGAGCCGCTGCTCGACGATGCACGAAGATGGCCGACGCCCAAGGTGGCGGCACAGGTCGGTGTCCCCTCCGTTGTGCCCATCCCGTTGTCCACCGCAATCTGTAGCGGCTTGCCCGTCCCACCGCGGCGGAGGGCGTCCCCTCGGCCATGGGCACCAAATCACGCGAGACCATTTACGATAGTCCCGGATATTACCTGGCGTACAGCGCCGCCGCGATCACGATCACCACGCCCTTGATGATGATCTGGATCTGGATCGGCAGCCCGAACAGCAGCACTTCGTTGGCCAGCACCACGATGATCGCAGCACCCGCCAGCGCGCCCAGGACCGACGCCGCGGCCGCCCTTGAGCGACACCCCGCCGATCACGCAGGCGACGATCGAATCGAGCTCGAAACCTTGCCCGACCCAGTTGTCGACGAGGCCGACATAGCCGCTCAGGATCAGCCCGGCGATGGCGGCAAGGCAGCTCGAGATCAGGTAGCAGACAATGGTGACCAGGTCGGCCCGGATCCCCATCAGGCGGCCGGTGACCGGGTTGCCGCCGACGATGAAGACGCGGCGGCCGAACGCCGAACGGTGCAGCACGATCCACAGCAGCCCCGCCAGCACCAGCAGGATCGCAAAATTGTAGGGAATGCCGTCGAGCTTGCCCGGAGCCCAGCGTACGGAACAGCGGCGGTACGTTGCCGGAGGGCGCGCCCTGCGTGTAGGCGAAGCGAAAGCCCTGCAGCAGGATCATGGTCGCCAGCGTGGCCAGGAACGGCGACACCTGTCGCCTGGTGATCAGCCATCCGTTGATGAGACCGGCCGCGAGGCCGATCATGAGCGCCACGGCGACGATGCCCGCGACGTCGCCGTTGGCGCCGGAGAACCCGGTCGCGATCACCGCTGCAGTCGCCATGGTCGAGGCCACCGACAGGTCGAGCCCGCGCACGATCATGACGAAGCACTGGCCGATCGCGACGATGCCGAGCGGCGCCACCTGCAGCAACAGGTTGGAGATGTTGTTGGCGCTGAGAAACGCCGGCGAGATGGCGCCGCCGAGCAGCAGCAGGGCCGGCAGAAGCAGGAAGATGCCGTATCGGGACAGCGACGGCGCGAAACGCTCCGCGTCCGGCCGTGGCCTCGATGGCGTGTGGTTGCCTCGGTCACGCCGTTCTCCGCCGTTCCACATAGACCGACACCGCCAGGATGATGATCAGCGCCTGCGCGACCAGTTGGTAGTGTTTCGAGACATCCATGAAATTGAGCAGGTTGTTGACCAGCGAGATCAAATAGGCGCCGAGCAGCGTGCCGATCACGCCGCCGCGTCCGCCGCTCAGCGCGGTGCCGCCCAGGATCACCGGCGTGATCGAGGCCAGGGTATAGTTGACCCCGGTATAGGGTTGCCCGACCCCGAACCGGGCGACCAGATAAAGCCCCGTGGCCGCGCAGCCAAATCCCGAGCAACCATAGACCAGCATCAGCACGCGGTGGCGCGGCAGGCCGGCGAGGCGCGCGGCGTTGTCGTCGTCGCCGACCGCATAGATGTGGCGCCCCAGCGGCACGTAATGGAGGAACAGCGCCATCAGGAAGCAGAGCGCCACGGCGATGGTGGCGCCGAGCGGCAGCCCGGCGACGCGGCCATAGGCCAGGAAATTGAAGGTCGGCGGCACCTTGCCCACCGGCCCCATGGCATAGAGCAGGGTCACTCCCTGCAGGATGGCGCCCATGCCCAGGGTGACGATCAAGGGATGCACCCGCAATCCGATGACGATGATGGCATTGAGCACGCCCACAAGCGTTCCCAGCGCCAGCACGGCGGCGACCACCGGGATGACCCGGTCGGGATCGCCGTTGATCAGTCCGGACGTGAGGCACGAAGTGAGGCTGATCAATGAACCGACCGATAGATCGATGCCGCCGGTGAGGATGGCGAGCGTCTGGCCGATGCTGACCAAAGCGAGGTCGGTGGATTGCTCGTAGACGTTGATCAGGTTGTTGAGGCTGAAGAACCGGTCGGTCATGACAGCGCCCACCAGGCACACCGCGGCAATCAGCGCGACGACCACGAGCAGGCTGGCATGGTGGCGAAGCCAGCGCGGTGCCGCGACCGGCGTGATGGCCAGCTGCGTCACGCCGCGCGCTCGGCGGTGGCGAGATGCATGATGCTTTCCTCGGTGGCATCGGCGCCCGGCAGTTCGCCGCTGACGCGGCCCTCGCGCATCACGATCACCCGGTCGGCCATTCCCACCACCTCGGTCAATTCCGAACTGATCATCAGGATCGCGAGACCCCGGTCGGCCAGCTCGCGCATGATGCGATAGATTTCGGCCTTGGCGCCGACGTCGACCCCGCGGGTCGGCTCATCGAGGATCAATACGGTGCGGCAGATCCGGGCCCAGCGCGACACGATCACCTTCTGCTGGTTGCCGCCGGACATGGTCGAGACCTTGGTCCGCGGGCCGCGGCAGGCGATGCGATAGCGCTCGATCTCGCGTTCTGCAATCGCCGTCTCGGCGCTTCGATCGATCAGGAGACGCGCCGTGATTTCATCGAGCGCCGGACCGGTGATGTTGGCGGCGATGTCGAGCAGCATCGCCAGCCCCTGCGACTTGCGGTCTTCGGTGACGAGGCCCATGCCGAGCGCGATGGCGCGCCCCGGCGTCATCGAGGTGAAGCGACGATCATCGAGGTGGATCGCGCCGTCCGAAATCGGCAGCGCCCCGAACAGTCCGAGCGCCAGTTCCGAACGCCCCGCGCCCACCATGCCGGCGAGGGCTGTGATTTCGCCGGACCGCAATTCGATCGACACGTCGCGCACCCGGCCGGCGACCGACAGCGCCTCGGTGCGCAACACGGTGCGCTGCGCAGGCTCAGCGCGCTTCGGCGGAAAAAGATCGCCGAGTTCGCGACCGACCATCATCGACACCAGCCGTTGCCGGTTGACGTCGGCCACGTCATGGGTGCCGACCCGTTCGCCGTCCTTCAGCACGGTGACTCGGTCGCAGATCGCGAACACCTCTTCCAGGCGATGCGAGATGAAGATCACCGAGACGCCGCTGTCGCGCAGCCGGCGCAGCCGCTCGAACAACAGTTCGACCTCGCGGCCGGCGATCACCGCGGTCGGCTCGTCGAGCACCAACAGCTTCACCTTGTGCACCATGGCCCGGGCGATCTCGACCATCTGCTGGTCGGCGACCGAGAGCGAACCGACATTGGCGCGGGGATCGAGCGAAATGCCCAATCGCTGCAGGAGTTCGCTGGCTTCGCGGCGGGTGCGGGCGTGATCGACCAGGCCCAACTTATTGCGTCGCTCGTGGCCGACGAAGATATTTTCCGCCACGGACAGTTGCGGAAACAGCACGAACTCCTGGTAGACTACGTGAACGCCGTGCCGCTTGGCCTCCCGCGGCGACGACCAGCGCACGGTTGCGCCGTCGAAATGGATCTCGCCGCGGTCCGGGGTGTCGGCGCCGGCAACGATCTTGATCAAGGTGGATTTGCCGGCGCCGTTTTCGCCGAGCAGGCCGTGAATTTCCCCCGGCCTGACTTCCAGGCTGACGTCGCGCAGCGCCTGCACCCCCGGAAAGCTTTTCGAAATGGATGTGAGCGTCAGCATGCGGGAAACCCATGGCGGGCGGTCGCGACCGCCCGCCATGTCATCGCATCAATGCGGGAAGTCGATCTTGAAGGTGGTCGGATTGTAGCCGGGACCCATGCCGCCCGATACCAGCATATCGTCCGGACCGTCGGCGACGATGTGCTGGTCGACATACATGTCGGGGCGGGGGATCGACGGCGTCTCGTCGCCATGGGTGAGCACGATGTTGCTGTTGATGGTGTAGATGCACGGCACCGACGCGCCGGCCAGCACCTTGAGGGCGACTTCGAGCGAGACGCCCATCATCGCCGGCGGATAGTCGATGTCGAGCAGCGGGAACTTGTGCTTCATCGCCATCTTCATCGGGCCGTTCATGTCGGCCGAGGTGATCGGCGGAATCTCGTTGCCCTTCCAGCCGGCATCGAGAAACGCCTCGATCGCGCCGGGCACCTGCAGGCCATGCGGCGCAAACACCGCGTTGATGCTGTGGCCGTATTTGGCGATCATCGCCTGCATCACCTGCTTGCCCTTGACCGGGCTCCAGTCCGAATACACCGTGTCGAGAATCTTGATGTCGGGATAGGCTGAAAACACCTGCATCGCGGGCTTCACCCGGTTCTCGTTCGGGCTCGAACCGGCCTGTCCGCCCAGGATGATGACGTTGCCCTTGCCGTGCAGCTTTTCGACGATCCACTGCGCGAACAGCCGTCCCATCATCGCGTCGGAGGCGGTGACGAAGGTGACGAAATTGTCGGAGTTGACGCGGCGGTCGACCATGACCACCGGGATGCCGCGTTGCGCCGCCTGGGTCACTGCCGGATCGAGCGCCTGCGAAGTGTTGGCGCTGACGATCAACAGGTCGACGCCGCGCGATACCAGATCCTGGATGTCGGCGATCTGCTTGGCGTCGTCGTGGCCGGCATCGGTGATGAGAAGCTTCTTGACCACGTCGGCGTGATCATGGGCGGCTTTCTCGAGCGAGTGCAGACCGACCACGCGCCAGCTGTCGCCGAGCCCGGCGTTGGAAAAGCCGATGGTGTAGGGCGGCGCCTTCTTGAACTTGGACGTATCGCGAATGCAGACGTCGAGCGCCGGATTGAACAGGAACGTCCGCGGCGCCCCGGCATATTCGGCTTGCGCGGCATTGGAGCCGACCGCAGCGAATGCCGCGATCGCCAGACACGTCAGTTTCGCACGAAAAGTCGTCATCCTTGATCCTCCCACCTGATGAAGCGCCGCCTTTTGCCGGTCGCACGATGTTTGCCGTTCGCTGCTCCGCTCATCCAACCAGGACGATCACAGCTGCGACGAAACCAGAATCTTGAGCTTGTTGTTCGCTGCCCCCGTCAGCACGTCAAAACCCTTGGCGACCACGTCCTCGACGCCGATCCGGCCATCGATGATCTTGGCGATCGGAAGCTTGCCGGAATCGACCAGGCCGATGATGCGCGGCCACATGGTGATCGGATAGCACCAGGTCGCTTCGATGGTGATGTCCTTCAGCGCCCACAGCATCGGATCGGTCGAGGCCTTGCCGACATGCAGGCCGGCCTGGACCACGGTGCCCCGTCGTCTCACCGCCTCGACGCAGGTGTTGAGCGCGCTTTCGTTGCCGACGCATTCGATCGCCACGTCGACGCCGACATTTTCCTCGGTCTGTGACTTGACCAGCGCGGCCACGTCCGAACTGCGCGGATCGTAGACGCCAGCGCAGATCCCCCAGTTCTCGATGGTGGCGCGACGCGCCGCGTTGGGCTCGGAAACGTAGATCCGCGCCGCGCCGGCGGCGTGCGCGCACAGGATGGTGAGGGCGCCGATCGGACCGGCGCCTGCCACCAGCACGGTGCTGCCGGCCTGGACGCCGCCGCGGTCGACCGCGTACAGCGCCACCGCGGCCGGCTCGATCATCGCCGCCTCCTCGTCGCTGATCGAGTCCGGCACTTTCGCCGCGTTGTAGTCGTTGACCACGGCGAGTTCCGACATGCCGCCCCAGTCCCAGCTCAGTCCGACGCAGCCCATTTTTTCGCTGAGGTGGTTGAGGCCGCGCCGGCTGTAGTAGTCGTTCATCGGCATCACCAGCGGCTGGATCGAAACCCGGTCGCCGCGCCTGACGTGGCTGACGTCGCGGCCGACCTCGACGACCTCGGCGGAGAATTCGTGGCCGAGGATCTGCGGCAGCGTCGCTTGGGTGAAGACGTGGGGGGTGGCCGGGGTGACGATGGGGCCGGCGATATATTCGTGCAGATCGGTGCCGCAGATGCCGGTCCACAGTGGCCTGACCAGCAGTTGATCCGGCCTGAAGCCGTTGGGTTCCTTGACATTCTCGACGCGGATGTCCTTGCGGCCGTAGTAACGAACAGCTTTCACGGTTGTCTCTTCCCTTGGCCTGATCTTGTTGTCCGAACCTTAGCTTGGGGCCAAGTTGAGCCACAATATTCCCGATATTCCCATCACTGGGGAATATCATGCCCCAATCGGAGCGTTATCATGCGCGGCTTACCGCTCGTCGGAATGGGGGCAGGGCGATGACCATCGACCGGATGAAGGACATCAATGCTTTCGTGCACGTGGCGGAAGCCAAGAGTTTTACCACCGCGGCCGAACAGGTCGGGCTGTCGCGATCGGCGGTCGGAAAAAGCATTGCGCGCCTGGAAGACCGGCTTGGCGTCCGGCTGCTGCAGCGAACCACCCGCAGCGTTTCACTCACCGGCGAAGGTGCGGTGTTTCACGAACGCTGCGTCCGCATCCTGGCCGATCTCGACGAGGCCGAGATGTCGATGCTCAGCCATTCGCAGGCGCCGCGCGGACGGTTGCGGCTGGAGCTGCCGGTGTCGTTCGGCCGCCTGCACGTGCTGCCGATCCTCAGCCAGTTCATGAACAAATGGCCCGAGCTTTCCGTCAATGTCGCGTTCAACGATCGCTACGTCGACCTGATCGACGAGGGCGCCGATCTTGCCATCCGGCTCGGCGGCAGCGACGACGGCCGCCTGATGACGCGGCTGCTGGCGCGTCACCGCCTCGTCACCTGCGCCACGCCGGCATACCTCGAAAGCCGCGGCGTGCCGCAAACCATCGAGCAACTGGCCGGGCACAGCTGTCTTGCGTTTATCCATGGCGGGCGGCCGGTGGAATGGCGCTTCAGCGTCAACGAGCAGGTTCGCTCGGTCGCGATCAACGGCCGCTTCAGCGCGACCAACGCCGAAGCGCTGCGTGACGCGACGCTGGCCGGCTACGGCATCGCCCGGCTCGCGACCTTCCTGATCAGCGACGATCTCCGCGCCGGGCGACTGGTGCCGGTCCTCGACGAGTTTTCCCTCGACGGCCCCTCGGTTCGCGCGGTCTATCCGTCGAGCCGGCACCTGTCGCCGAAAGTGCGCTCTTTCATTGACGAGCTGTTGAGCGCCTGGCGGCCGGTACCGCCCTGGGATCGCTAGGTCGTAGGCATGATGTTTACGACCTGGCAATCAGGATTTCGCCGCGCCGCAAAGCTCAGGCCAGCGGATGGACCGCGCAGGCTTTAGCAATAGCCATACCAGCCACAGGCATAGGGTAGGCGCCAGCCCCAGTCGGAGTAGGGGCCGCCATAATAGGAGCCGCCATAATACGGTGCGTAATAGTAGGAATTCGGCTTGCCGTAATATCCGGTGACCAAAGGCTGGATATCTACCTGGGGCGCGTAGGTCCACACCGGACCGTTGACGGCCGGTTGTGCGTAGTGCGGGGTCACGACCGGTTCGGCGAATACCGCTCCCAGCCGGCTGTGCACCGGCAGGTCGGCGGCGAGCGCCGGTATCGTGGCCAAGGCGATGACGAAAGCGGAAAGCATGATCCTGCGCGGCATGGCCGAAATCCCCCGAGCATGATCCGGAAAAGCGGGAACCGGTTTTCCGAACAGATCATGCTCAATCTAAAGACAGGATCATGATGCGATCGCATCATGATCCGGTGATTCGGCCGAGTCTATCGCGGGGTGCTTAGCAAACCTTAACGCCGCTTAACGGGATGACGGTCTACTGGATTCCCAGCCCCAGGCTGGCATAAATCCGCCGCGCATAGACCCCGAACGCCTCGGTGGTCTTGATCTCCAGCGCGCGCGGAAACGGCAGGTCGATGGCAAAATACTCCGCCATCCGTGCCGGTCCCGCCGTGAGCACCGCGCAGTGCGAGCCGAGGAACACCGCTTCCTGGATGCTGTGGGTGACGAACAGGATGGTCTTGCCGCTCTCGCGCCAGATCCGCAGCATTTCCAGGTTCATCTGCTCCCGCGTCAGCGCGTCCAGTGCGCCGAACGGTTCGTCCATCAGGATCAGCTTGGGGTCGTGGATCAGGGCGCGCGCGATCGCGGCGCGCTGCTGCATGCCGCCGGAAAGCTGCTGCGGATATTTGCTCTCATGGCCGGCAAGCCCGACGAGATTCAGAAGGTCGCGGCCGCGTTCCCGGGCGGCCTTGAGCGGCAGGCCGACGATTTCCGCCGGCAGCAGCACGTTGTCGAGGATGGTGCGCCATTTCAGCAGCAAGGCCTGCTGGAACACCATGCCGATGTCGCGACCGGGATCGAACGGCGTCGTGGCGTTGCCGATCCGGATGGTCCCGCCGTCGGCCTCGTGCAGTCCGGCGAGGATTTTCAACACCGTGGTCTTGCCGCAGCCGGACGGCCCGACCAGCGATACCAGTTCGCCCTGGCGCACATCCATGGTCACGTCGGAGACCGCCAGAAAATCCTGGCCCTGCGCGCGGTAGAGTTTTCGCACCTTGTGCAGGTGAATGAACGGCTCCTCTTCGGCAGTCATGAAAGCCATCGGTGCAGATTGGCGGCGACGAAGGCGTCGTCGCTGAGATCGGCGTGTTCGCGTGACACCCGGTCGATCTCAAGCGCCTGGCCGGGACTGAGGCCCTCGGCGGGATCGAGGCACCAGATGCCTTCGAGCAAGCCCTGGCGCCGCAGCACTTCGTGGCAGCCGGCGATGCAGCCGTGAAAATCATGGGCGACGTCGAAGAAGGCGCTGTTGCAATCGGTGACGCGGGCATCGAGCGCCAAAAGATCGTCCGGCACCGAGCCCTTGCCCTGGGCGGCGCGGCAGCGCTCGAACTGCTTCACCGCGCTCGCGGTCCACACCGACCAGTGCCCGAGCAGGCCGCCGCGAATATGCACGCGGGTGGTGACGCCCTTCTCGCGCAGATCGAACGGCAGGGTCAGGTCGAGCAGGATGTGATCGTCGTTGCCGGTATAGAGCGTGATCCGGTCCAGCGCGCCGGCAGCGCTGACGCCGCGCAGCACGTCGAGCGTCCGGTAGCGGTTGAACGGCGCGATCTTGATGGCAATGACGTTGTCGATTGTTGCAAACCGCCGCCAGAATTCCGCGCTCAGGATCACGCCGCCGACGGCGGGCTGCAGGTAGAAGCCGACCAGCGGAATTTCGCGCGCTACCGCCGCGCAATGGGCGATGATCTCGTCCTCGGAGGCCGATTTCATCGAGGCCAAGCTCAGCAGTCCGACGTGATAGCCGATCGCCAGTGCCGTCCGGGCTTCGGCCACCGCCTGCCGGGTCGGGCCGGCAAGGCCGGCTACCAGCGCCAGCGGCTTCGTGGTCCAGGACGCGGCGGTCTCGGCGGCGAGTTCCAATACCGGGGCATACAGCCCGGCCTCGCGAATGGCGAACTGGGTGGTGTGGACGCCGACTGCGAGACCGCCCGAACCGGCGTCGATATAATAGCGGGTCAGCGCGCGCTGATGGACGGGATCGAGGGCGCGTTTGGCGTCGAGCGCCAGCGGGTGCGCCGGAATCACCGTTCCCTGGGCGATCAGGCGCCGGACGCCCGGCTCGATCTGGCTATGGTGCATGGCGTGCTCCCTTATCCATATTCCGGCCCGGCGCCGGCCATCGGCGGCACCGCTGACGGAGCTGCGGAAATGCCGAAACGCATCCGTTGAAACGGCCGCTCGCTGGTCCAGCCGCGTTCCGTCAGGCCTTGAACTATTCCGTCGCGCCTGTCGGTGGCATCGATCAGCCACGGTCCTGCCTCGGAACGCACGATGTCGTCGATCAGCGTCAGGGCCTGGTCCGGCGTATCCGCAAACAGCGGCCCGATATGCCATGCCTTGCGGCCACGCCTGGCGAGGCCGAGCGCGCGGTCGCGCGCGACCAGCCGCGAGTCGGGCCGGGCGCTGAGTTCACCCAGCAGGGTGGCGCGGTCGAAGCCCATGGCTCCGATATCCCGCGTCAAGAGGTCGTCAAAGGCAGCTTGCGATGGGAGTTCGTCCGGCGGGGACGGCGGGGTGTCGAGCCCTTTGAAAGACAACCGCTGCACCGTATGCGTCGGGGTAAATCCCATCGGGCCATAAACCCTGGCTCCGGCCGGCGTCGCGTCGAGCCAGGGCGTCAACCCCTTCGACCTGGCCAGCGAAAGGCAGTCATCCAGCAGACCTGTGGCAAGGCCGCGGCGGCGCCAGCGCTCGGTCACCAGCACCATGCTGATCCATGCCGCGCTTGAGGTGTAGGGCAGCAGCGCCGCGGTCGCGATCAGTTGACCGGTGTTGTCGCGGATGCCGAGCACCGTGCCGTGGATCAGGAAAAACCGCCAGTCGTCCTCGGTCTGGTTCCAGTGTGCCTCGTCGGACAACAGGAGACCGGCGCGGGCGTCCTGCGGCCCGAGCCGGACCGCGGTCGGGTGCTCAGTACCGGCCATCGCGTACCTCGTACTTGGTCGGCTTGCCGAGATTGGGCATCGATCGTGCCACCCAGTCCGCGGTCCATGCGATCAGTCGCTGCGTATCGACCAGCGGCAGGCCGAACAGTTTGACCGCGCGGGAGGTGTCGGTCAGCCAGGCGGTGGGTTGTTCGGTCCCGACAATTACAGGCTCACGGTCGAGGCGTCGCCCCAGCGCCGCGGCGAGGTCGCGCACCGCCAGCAACTCATGGCCGCTGACATTGATCGGGGTGGTCGGCGTCTCGCAATGGGCCAGGCATCGCAACGCCTGCGATGCGGCATCGCCCTGCCAGATGAAATTGACATGGCCGAGGCTGACGTCGATCGGCTTACCGTGGAGGATCTTGCTGGCGATGTCGTGCAGCACGCCGTAACGCATGTCGATGGCGTAGTTCAGGCGGAACAAGCGGCCCGGGGTGCCGAACTGGCGCGAAAAATACTCGAACATGCGCTCGCGGCCGACGCAGGACTGGGCGTATTCGCCGGGCGGATCGGGCGGGGTGTCTTCATCGGCGCCTTTGCCGGTCACCGGCACGAACGGATAGACGCAGCCGGTCGAGAACGCCACGATCCGCGATCGGGGAAACGCCTGCGCCACCAGTGCCGGGACATGGGCGTTCATCGCCCAGGTCAGCGCCAGGTCGCCTTCGGCGCCGAATTTGCGTCCCGCCATGAAGATGATGTTCGGCGATTTCGGCAAGGCACCGATTGCCGCCTCATCCAGCAGGTCGCAGGGGATGGTCTCGATGCCGCGCGCCTCCAGCCAGGCCTTCGCCGCCACATCGCTGAACCGCGCCACCCCGATGACGCGTCGCTTCGGCGAGGCCGCCTTGGCGAGCCCCGCCAGGGTCGGCCCCATCTTGCCGGCGACGCCAAGGATCATGATGTCGCCCTCGACCCGGTCGAGGTCGTCGATCAGGCTCCGGCTCGGCCGGCACAACAGATCATCGAGGGCTTCGATATCGGCGATGCGATCGGGCAGCGTATCGGGCGTCAGCAGCATGGGGGTTCCTGAAGTTATTGCAGCCTGATGTCACGGACCACGAACAGCCGTTCGAGGCCGAGCACCAGCCCGTAGAGCGCGACCCCGAGCAGGGTCAGCAGCACCACCGCCATCACCATGGCGGGGGTGTCGAGCGAGGACTGCACCTGGATCATCAGGTAGCCGAGCCCGCGTTCAGAGGCGATGAACTCGCCGACGATAGCGCCTGCAACGGCAAGGATGGCGCCGACCTTCATCCCGGAGAAGACGTAAGGCAGCGCGCCGGGAAGCTGGATCTTGCGAAACAGCAGCCAGCGCGACCCGCGCAGCGACTTGACGAGGTCGAGCAGATCGGGCTCGACCTCGCGCAGCCCGCGCACCGTGGTCAACAGGATCGGGAAGAAACAGATGCTGAAGGCGATCAGGATGTTGGGGAAGATGCCGTAGCTGAACCAGACGATGAACAGCGGCCCCAGCGCGACCTTCGGGATCATGTTGAGGGTGACGAACAGCGGCAGCAGCAGCAGGCTCAGCAGCGGCGACCAGGAGAACAGCATCGCCAGCACGACGCCGACCAGCGCGCCCAGCGCAAAGCCGCCGAGGATCTCGACGGCCGTGACCGCGAGATTGGAAATCCAGGCGTATTTCGCCGACCCAAGCGTGGCGACGGTGGCGAGCGGCGACGGCAGCACGAACTTTGGAACCTGGAAGGCATCGACCAGCACCTGCCACAGCACGATCACGACCAGATGCACGATCAGGATGATCGCAAGAGACCTTGCCGACCGCAATCCGTCGCTGGGCACGCGCCGCTCTCCCGGGTTTGGGGTCCCGCCGCGCCGGCAGGACGGGTCAAATCTACCCTGCCGCCTGCCGGGTTTCAACCATCTGGTTGATTATCATGCGATCGGTCACGGCCGCAGCGCCTGCATCACCAGGTCGACGACATGGCTGCGGCGCGCCCGTTTCGCCGCAGCGCCGGAAAAATCCTTTCCGAAGATCGCCGACAGCGTCGGGGTGTTGGAGAAGAAGAAATAGCTCAGCCCGGCGATGGAAATATAGAGATGCACCGGATTGATTCCCTTGCGGAACATGCCGCTGCGCACCCCTTCGGCGAGTATTTTCGAGACCAGGCTGACCAGCGGCGAATGCAGGTCCTCGAGCTTTCTGGAGCCGCGGACGTGCCGGGCGCCGCCGCGGTTTTCGTCATTGAGCAGGACGATGAAGTCGGGATGGGCGTCGAGATGGTCGAACGAACTCTCGATCAGCTTCTTGATCGCCTGGTCCGGCGGCAAGCCCTCGAGATTGAGCTTGCGCTCCTGGGCGCGGATCTCCTCATAGACCCATTCCAGCACCGCCAGATACAGCGCGTCCTTGTCGCCGAAGTAGTGATAGACCAGCTGCTTGTTGACGCCGGCCCGCGCCGCGATTTCGTCGACCCGGGCGCCGGCCAGGCCGCTCTGGGCAAATTCGCGCCGCGCCGCCGCCAGCAGTTTCTGCCGCGTGGCGGCCGGATCGCGCCGGCGCGGCGCTGCCGCAGTTGAACGTCTTTTGGGCATTTCCAACCAAACAGTTGACAATTCGGGTTGTCCCTTGTTGCATTGGTAATCGCCCCGTTACCCGGCCACAAGTGCCTAACCTGAGGAGATGCCCGTGAAGAACTGGAAAATCCTGGGATTGTTGCTCGCTTTGGCGGCGCCGGCACAGGCGGCGGAGCCGGTCATCCTGACCCTGAACTGGACGCCCACGGCGGATCATTCGCCGTTCTATTACGCCAAGGCCCAGGGCTGGTACGAGAAGGCGGGCATCGATCTGACCATCGAGATCGGCAAGGGTTCGGGCGTCTCGTCGCTGAAGGTCGGTTCCGGCGGCGCCCCGTTCGGGATCGCCGATCTGGCGACCATGCTGGTGGCACGCAGCAAGGGCGCCGACGTGGTGGCGCTGATGAGCATCTATGCCAACACCGGACAGACGTTCTATTGGCTGAAGAGCTATGGTGTCGACGGACCCAAGGATTTCGCTGGGCACAAGATCGGCAATCCGCCCGGCGATGCCTCGCGGGTGATGTGGCCGGCCTTCGCCAAGGCGGCGGGCCTCGCGCCGGATGCGGTGACCTTCGTCAACGTCGGTCCGACCGCCAAGATCGCCGCGCTCAAGAGCCATACCGTCGATATCATCAGCGACTTCTACAACGAACACGATCTCAAGGTGATCGAGTTCGGCGCCGACCTCGGTTACCTGAACTGGAAGGACATCGGGCTCAATCCCTATGGCAACTCGCTGATCGTCAACGGCGCGTACCTGGAAAAGCATCCGAAACTGGCGGAAGATTTCGTCCGCATCAGTCAGAAGGCCTTCGCGGCCTGCGTCGCTGACGTCGCCCCCTGCCTCAAGGCGCTGCTCGATCAGGTCTCGGGACTCGATAAAGAAAACCAGGAACGGCAGTGGGAACGCATCAAGTATCTGATGACCGACGACTTCACCACGACGAAAGCGCTGGGCTGGATCGACAGCGCGCGGATGCAGAAGGACTACGAACTGGTGCAGAACTATCTCGGCATGGAAAAGCCGTTCGCGGTCGAAACCGCGTTCACCACCAGGCTGCTCGATCCGTCGATCAAGATGGATGCCAGCAAGGTGAAGAAGTAGACCCGGGTCGTCCCGGCGAAGGCCGGGACCCCTGCGCGAACGCAATTGCGTTCGTCGCGCGCGGCGAGGACTATCGTTTGGTCGCGGGGTAAGAGGTCTTCTCTAATAGTTGGCGACAGGGGTTATGGGTCCCGGCTTCGCCGGGACGACTAGTGGGAAATTTGCCCCGATCAGCGCGCGGTTGCGTCCGCCGCCAAATTCCCGATCCCGAGCCTGCGCAGCAGAATGAACACCGACGGGTCGAGCCCGGTGCGGCGCCGGCACAGTACGTTGAGCACGATGGTGGCGGCGACCAGGCTCACGGTGCAGGAAATGGCGGCGCCGAGCACGCCGAATGGCGGGACCAGAATGACGAAGCCGAGCAGCCGCAGGGCGACGTTGCCGGCGACCACCGGGATGTAGATGCCTTCGTGACCGGTCAAGAGCAGGATGGTCGCGGCGGGACCGCCGGCGGCCTGGATGGCGGTGCCGATCACCAGCACGATCAGCGTCCACTTGTAGGCGGCAAAGGACGCGCCGAACAGACCGAGCAGTTCGGAGGAGCCGAGGGTGAAAATCAGAAGGCCGATGACAACGCAGATCGCGCTCACCTCGGCCATCAGGATCAGGCCGCGGTCGATCTCGGCGCGGGCGCCGGCGAAGTACAGTGCCGGCAGCCGGCGGTTGGCAAAGCTGTTGAGCGCGCTCAGCAGGGTTGCGAACACGTTGGCGAGCCGCGAGGCCGCGAAATAGATGCCGGCGGCGACCGGATCCAGCAGCCAATAGACGACGATCACATCGAAATATTGGCTCGAAGCCTCCAGCACCGACGACAGCCAGAACCGAACCGAGAATGCCAGCCAGCGTGCGGTCTCGAACGCCGGTTTGGAGCCGCGGATTTCCGCGGTCAACGCCCGCCAGATGCCCATCGCCTGGAACACCACGCCGAGCGCCATCGCTGCCGCGGAAAGATACAGGAATTGTTCCGGGCTGATGCCGCGGTGGGTACCGAGCGCTCCGGCGAGCACGACGACGACCAGAAGCCGCCAGAACAGGTCGCGGCTGCCCTCGCCCATCAAAATGCTGACCAGCGAGCGCGCAATCTGGCTGCCGAGCATGATGGCGGCGTTGGTGAGCATGAACAGCGCCACGCCGACGACCAATGCCGGATTGTCGTGCCGCGCAAACCAGGCGAAGCCCGTGACTACGAGGCTTGCCACCATGCAAAGCCCGAGGCCGATGCCGTTGCTGAACAGCAGGATGCCCTTGCTGCGGCCCGGCTGGTTGGCCACCGAATATTCGCTCAGGGAGCGAACCACCAGCATCTCCTGGCCGAACAGGCCGATGACGCATGCGATCTGGGCCACGCTCAACCACATCGCCAGCACGCCGAACTCGCTCGACGACATGCTGCGGGCGGCCAGCGAGAACATCGCAAACGCGACAATGCCGCTGGCGACCTTGAGGAAAATCGCTCCGATCACGGTTCGCGTGACGTCGCGCGTGAGGAGTTTCCGAAATGCTTTGATCATCGGTTCATCGATCGTCGCGCGCGAGGTGCGCTTTGGACCGCGCGAGTACCATTTCTGGCCATGGTTGTTCCGGCATTCCCAAAAGCGCACACCGCGGCTGGTGCCACGGCAGGGCTGATCGACGTTCAGCAAGCCTGAGCAAGTATCCGGCCGGGATCGGTAACCGCAACCGTTCCCGGCGCATATCGGACCTTGAGTCTTCCATTGAGGTTAAGATCGACGCCGGTATTTCCGCGGCGAAAAAATCGATCATGAGACTGAAGCTCTGTTTACCAAACCCCGCGAATTTAGTTCGAAATGGGGGCATTCGGTCGCTGCCTCCGATAAGTTCGTCGCCGAGAAATGACGGAAGTGCCGGCCTCGGTGGCCAACGCGGCCGCTTGTGGAATTCGGAGACCAGATGCGCAGTTCGCCGCTTCAGAACAGGCAAGACGCCGACTGCCCCGTTGTGGTGGTGGGCGGCAGCATGGCCGGCCTCGGCGTCGCGCGCAGCCTTGCGGCATCGCGAACATCCGTCCTCGTTCTCGATACCTCACGATTCAATGCCGCGCTGTGGTCGCGACACTGCACCGGTCGCGTCATCGCGGCCTTGTCGGGATCGAAACTGATCGACGAACTCAAGGCGGTCGCGCGCGACTTCGCGCAACCACCGCTGCTGGTCCTGACCCAGGACGCGACGGTGGAAACCGTGTCGCAATGGCGGGCCGAGCTCGCGCCGTATTACCGCTTTCTGCTGCCTTCGGCCGCCAGTGTCGACATGCTCAATGACAAGGCGCGGTTTCACGCCTTCGCCATCGAGGCCGGACTTCCGGTGCCGCGCGGCGTCGTGGTCAATGCGGCAGGCGCACTGGACGCGCTCGACGCCCTGACGGCGCCGGTGGTGGTGAAGCCGGCCCGCAAGACCGAGCTACAGAATTCCGGCCTCGATCGGGCCACGCGTTTCGACAGCATGGCTGACGCCAAGGCGCACTGTGCAGCACTGCAGCAACTCGATGCCGATGCCATCGTGCAGCAATGGGTCGAGGGGCCGGACCACAGCATCTATTTCTGCCTGTTCTATTGCGATGCCGCCGGCAAGCCGCTGCGCATCTTCACCGGGCGCAAGCTCACGGCCTATCCGCCCGGTGTGGGGTCGACCGCGACCTGCATCGCGGCACCCCGGCAGCAGGCCCAGCTCGAGGCGATGACCGAGCGGCTGACGCGCGCCGTCGGGTTCGCCGGCATGGGCGGGCTGGAATTCAAGCGCAACGAGATCACGGGCGAATTCGTCATCATCGAACCAACCGTCGGGCGCACCGACTGGCAGGAAGAAATCGCCACCCTGTCGGGGGTCAATATCCCGATGGCGGCGCTGGAGTTCGCCCGCGGACAAGTCGTGGGTCCCGCAGCCTGCGGCGTTGAGAACGTCGCCTGGCGCACCTCGTTCAAGCATCGGGCGCCGATCGGCCTGCGCGATGCCGGCATCCGGATCGTCGATGGCTACTGGCGCGCCGCCGATCCGATGCCGGGCGTTATTTTCTACGCGGTCGAGCCGATCCGCCGCCTCATCAGGCGCGGCCTTTCCGGCGCGTCCTCCGACACCACGACCACATCGTTCAATTCCACACGGAAGTCGCCGCTCGGCGGCTAGCGCCACGCAAGCCAGGCGAGAAGGGAGCTGTCATGTCGCATCACGAGACCGCCATCATCGGAGCCGGGCCCTACGGCCTGTCGCTCGCGGCCCATCTGCGCCACCACGGCCTGAGCCATGAGTTGTTCGGGCAGCCGATGCAGAGCTGGAGCGATTTCATGCCGAAGGGCATGCTGTTGAAGTCGGAAGGCTTCGCCTCCAACCTGTGGGATCCGCAGCGCGCCTATTCGCTGGCAGCCTATTGCCGTGAAAAGCGTGTTCCCTTTCAGCCGACCGCGCTGCCGGTGCCGGTCGAGGTGCAGGTCGCCTACGCCGCGTGGTTTCGGGAGAAGACCGGCGTTGCGTCCAACGGCCTGTTCATCGCCAACGTCGACCGTGATGAGCGCAACAATTTCGTGCTGACCTCCCGCGATGGCCGGCAATCCACCGCCCGCCGCGTCGTCATTGCCACCGGCCACATGCCGTTCATCCACGTGCCGGAAACCTTGCGCTCGCTCACCGGTCCGCTGCTGGCCCACACCGCGCAGCTTCATGACTTGTCGCCTTATGCCGGTCGCGACGTCACCGTCGTCGGCGCGGGACAATCGGCGCTGGAAACCGCGGCGCTGTTGGTCGAGGCCGGCGCCAGGGTGCGTGTGGTCTGCCGCCGCGACATTTTCTGGAATCCGCCGGCCCAGGCCAAGCGTTCGCTGTGGCGGCGAATCCGCGCCCCCGAATCCGGCCTCGCGCCGGGCTGGCGCAGCTTGTTCTATTCGGAGATGCCGGCGCTCGCCCGCTACATCCCAGTGTCCATCCGGCATCAAACGGTCGCCACCAAATTGGGCCCGGCCGGCACCGCCTGGCTGTTCGACCGCCTTAACAACAAGGCGGAACTGTTGCCCCGGCGAAACATCGTGTCGGCAGAGACCATCGGCGACCGCGCCCGTCTCGTCTTGAGCGGACCAAACGGCAGCGAGACCATCGAGACCGACGCCGTGATTGCCGGCACCGGCTTCAAGGCCGATATCGACCGGCTGACCATGCTGGGCGCCGGACTGCGCGCGCAGATCGTGCGCGAAGGCGTCGCGCCGAAACTGAACGCAGGCTTCGAGACCTCGGTTCCGAACCTGCACATCATCGGCATCCTGAGCGCGCCGACCTTCGGTCCGGTCATGCGCTTCATGTTCGGCGCCAAGCACGCCGCGCCCATGGTAACGCGCGCCATTGCAAAACGGACAGCCGGGGCGACCAAACCGGCAGCGGTCGGGATCAGCGCCGCGCCGGCAGGGTCCGCGGGACGGCGATAACATTACAACGTCATTGCGAGCCAACGGGTCGCGCGAATGCGCGCCCGATGACAGGCTCCGCGAAGCAATCCAGGGGTCACAAAGCAAGACTGGATTGCTTCGTCGCTTCGCTCCTCGCAATGACGAACTCTACTATTTAGCGGCCTTCGCAAATACACCCGCAATCGCTTCCTGCGCATCCCGCTGGATCTGTGCCAGGTGCGCCTCGTCCTTGAAACTTTCCGCGTAGATCTTGTAGACGTCTTCGGTGCCGGAGGGACGTGCTGCGAACCAGCCGTTGTCGGTGACCACCTTGATGCCGCCGAACGGCTGGCCGTTGCCGGGGGCGGTACTGAGCGTCGCGCGGATCGCCTCGCCGGCCAGTTGCGTGATGCCGAGCTGTTCGGGCGACAGCGATTTCAGGATGTTCTTCTGCTGTGCATTGGCCGGCGCGTCGATCCGCGCGTAGAACGGCACGCCGAGTTCACGGGTCAGGCCATCGAACAGCTGGCTCGGATCGCGGTTGGTGCGGGCGGTGATCTCGGCGGCCAGAAGCCCCGGAATGACGCCGTCTTTGTCGGTGGTCCAGGCCGATCCGTCCAGCCGCAGGAATGATGCGCCGGCGCTTTCCTCGCCACCGAATCCAAACGACCCGCTGTAGAGGCCGTCGACGAACCACTTGAAGCCGACCGGCGTTTCCACCAGCTTGCGGCCGATTTTTTTCGCGACCCGATCGATGATGCCGCTCGAGACGATGGTCTTGCCGACGGCGCTGTCGGCGCGCCAGTTCGGGCGGTGGGTGAACAGGTAGAAAATCGCGGTGGCGAGGTAGTGGTTGGGATTCATCAGGCCGCCCGAGCGGGTCACGATGCCGTGCCGGTCGGCATCGGTGTCGTTGGCGAAGGCGACGTCGAACTTGTCGCGCATGCCGATCAGCCGCGCCATGGCATAGGGCGAGGAGCAATCCATCCGGATCTTGCCGTCCCAGTCCACCGTCATGAAGCGGAAGGTCGGGTCGACGGTGTCGTTGATGAGGGTGGCGGCAGTGAGACCATAGCGCTCGATCAGCGGTTGCCAGTAATGCACGGCGGCGCCGCCCAACGGATCGATGCCGATGGTCACGCCGGACGATCGGATCGCTTCCATGTCGACTACCTGGGTCAGATCGGCGACATAAGGCCCGATGTAGTCATAGCGGTGCACGCAGTCCGCCCGGCGCGCGCGTTCCAGCGGCATGCGCCGGACGCCCCGGAGCTGATCTTCAAGCAGTGCGTTGGCGCGGCGCTCGATCCAGCTGGTGATGTCGGTATCGGCCGGTCCGCCGTTTGGCGGATTGTATTTGAAACCACCGTCCTCGGGCGGGTTATGCGACGGCGTCACCACCACGCCGTCCGCGAGACCGCCGCTGCGTCCCTTGTTGTAGGTCAGGATGGCGTGCGAAATCACCGGCGTCGGAGTGTAGCCGTCGTGCTCGTCGATCATGGTGGTGACGCCGTTGGCGGCAAACACCTCGAGCGCACTCGCCAGCGCCGGGGTCGACAGCGCATGGGTGTCGATGCCGATGAACAGCGGTCCGTCGACGCCGGCACCGTGCCGGTGTTCGCAGATCGCCTGGCTGATGGCCAGGATATGTGCCTCGTTGAAGGCATTGTTGAAAGCGGAACCGCGATGTCCTGAGGTGCCGAACGCGACCCGCTGGGAGGCCACCGCCGGATCCGGCCGGCCGGCGAAGTAGGCCGTGATCAGCCGCGGCACATTGACCAGCAGCGAAGGCGGGGCGGTCTTGCCGGCGAGCGGACTTACTTCGGCGGCCATCGCGGTCTCCGTCGGGTACAGGTCGGAACTTGACTGCAAAGTATTGCCGACAACTTCGTTCCCGGCGCAAGACCGAATTACCCCAGAACGATCCTGATCCGGTGGGTGGCGCCATCGTCCGCCAGCGGAAACAGGGGCTGATTTGCCGGCAGCGCCTTGCCGTCCAGTTCCGCAAGGGTGACGCCGCGGCTGATGCTGTTCGGGTTTTCGACCTTGATATCGTAGCGCGCGGAACGGTAGCGGAACACGAGGTCGAAGCCCGGCCACGTCTTCGGAATGCATGGGTCGAGCCGCAGCGCCGCCCCCAACACGCGCAGGCCCAGAATGCTTTCGATCCCGGCGCGTTGCATCCATCCCGCGGAGCCGGTGTACCAGGTCCAGCCGCCGCGCCCGATGTGAGGAGCCACCGCATAGATGTCGGCGGCGACTACATAGGGCTCGGTCTTGTAACGATGCACGTCGGCCCGGGTACGCGCGTGATTGATCGGATTCAGCAGCGAGAACAGATCAGTCGCCTGGTTGCCCGCGCCGAGCTTCGCCAGCGCCATGACCGACCACAGCGCCGCATGGGTGTACTGACCGCCATTTTCGCGAATGCCGGGCGGGTATCCCTTGATGTAACCCGGATCGAGCGGCGTCTTGTCGAAAGGCGGCTTGAACAGCAGGGCGACACCGTCCTGCGGACGCACCAGTTCCTGCTGCGCGGCGGCCATGGCGCGCGCCGCGCGCGCCGGCGCGGCGGCTCCGGAGATCACGGCCCAGGACTGGGCGATGCAATCGATCCGGCATTCGTCGCTCACGGAAGATCCCAGCGGCGAGCCGTCATCGAACCAGCCGCGGCGATACCAGTCGCCGTCCCAGGCCTCGCTTTCGAGTGCGGCCTGCAATTGGGC
Source organism: uncultured Alphaproteobacteria bacterium (assembly GCA_963710235.1). Lineage (GTDB taxonomy): Bacteria > Pseudomonadota > Alphaproteobacteria > Rhizobiales > Xanthobacteraceae > Bradyrhizobium. Next base: position 430,927 of record CAVPZI010000002.1, on the reverse strand, counting down.
AGCGTGGGCCTGCCACAGCGTGGCGCGGCCGGTTTCGCCGCGCGTTTCGGCCAAGGGTGCAAACGCCTTCAACGTCGCATACAGCAGCCAGCCCAGCCAGACACTCTCTCCGGCGCCGCCTTCGCCGACGCGGTTCATGCCGTCGTTCCAGTCGCCGGTTCCCATCAGGGGCAGGCCATGGCCGCCGGTCGCGAGGCTTTGGTCCAGTGCGCGGGCGCAATGTTCGAACAAGGTGGCGACCTCGTCCGAAATGGTCGGCTGAAAGAAGCTGTCGTGCTCACCGGCCGCAAGCTTCGGCCCTTCCAGGAAGGCAATCGTCTCATCCAGAACCGCAAGATCGCCGCTGCCTTCGATATAATGGGCGGTGGTGTAGGCCAGCCACGCCCGATCGTCGGAAATCCGGGTGCGCACGCCCTGTCCCGAATGGGGCAGCCACCAATGCTGCACGTCGCCCTCGACAAATTGCCGCCCAGCCGCGCGCAGCAGGTGCGCGCGGGTCATGGCGGGATGCGATGCCACCAGCGCGGTGCCGTCCTGCAACTGGTCGCGAAAACCATAGGCGCCGCTGGCCTGATAGAATGCGGAGCGGGCCCAGACCCGGCAGGCCAGCGTCTGATACAGCAGCCAGCCGTTCAGCATGATGTCCATGGCGCGATCCGGCGTGGTCACCTGGACCGCACCGAGAATGTCGTCCCAGGCTCTGGCGATCTCCAGTTCCACGGCGTCCAGATCAACGCTGCGATAGTGCGTGATCAGGGCCCTGGCGTCATCGGCGCTGGCGGCCTGGCCGAGAAACAAAACGATCTCGACGGTCTCGCCCGGGGCGATCTTGATGGTCGTCGTCATCGCACTGCAGGGGTCGAGACCGGCGCCGCTCAATTTGGACAGCGCGATCGATCCCCTTAAGGCCTCGGGATTTGCGAGCGTGCCATTGCGGCCGATGAATTCGCGGCGATCACAGCTCCAGCCCCGTTGCCGGCCGCCCATGTCGGCAAATGCGATCCGCGATCCGAATGCGGCGCTCCATGGATTTCGCGCAAAAATCGCCCCGGTCGCGGCATCGATCGCGGTCGTAATGTAGGCCGCGGAAGCCTGGCGTGACGGCGCCAGCACCCATTCCGCATAGGCCGCGATGGTCAGATTCCGCGTCCGGTTCGATCGGTTATGCAGCTTGAGACGGGAGATCTTGATCGGATCGTCTGATGGCACGAACTGCACGAGATCGACGTCGATGTCCCGTGCACAATGGGTGAACCGACTGTATCCCCGGCCGTGACGCGCGACGTAGGTTACCCCTTCGTCGCGAATCGGCAGCGCCGTGGCACTCCAGAGATCGCTGGAGTCGTTGTCGCGCAGGTAAAGCGCCTCGCCGGAGCGGTCGGTCACCGGATCATTCGACCACGGCGTCAACTGGTTTTCCCGGCTGTTTACCGACCAGGTGCTGCCACCGCCTTCGGTTCCGACCTGGAATCCAAAGTTGGGATTGGCGACGACATTGATCCACGGTGCAGGGGTAGATTGGCCCGGCCCGAGGATCGTCACATATTCGCGGCCGTGATCGGCAAAGCCACCAAGGCCGTTGAAGAATTCGAGATCCTTCGATGCCGGAATGTCACCTGGCGATGAACCCGGTCCCGCCACGACAGGTTTCGAAGCCGGCGAGGCCACGAGGCGGGCGTCGGGCACGCGGTCGAGCTGATCCGCCAGTGCGCCGCGCTGTCCGACCAGCACCGCCCGCGAAATCGACAGCAAATGCGCGCGCGCTTCGGACGATACCAAATCGGCCCGCAACACATAGACGCGGCCCGCGGCGCCTTCGATGCCGGGCGTCGGCCGCGATTGACTGGTTCGCACCAGCGTTTCAATGGCGACCTGGAGATCCTGCACATAGGACGATGCGCGTTCGTTGAGGATCACCAGATCGATCGCAAACTGCTTCATTCGCCAGTATTCGTGGGCCTGCAGCAGTTGATGCGCCAGATCCAGGTTTTCCGAGTCGGAAATGCGCAGCAGCAGGATCGGCAGGTCTCCGGAAATCCCGAGCGGCCACAGCAGGGACTGCGGGCCGGTCCCGCGCAGGATGGCTTCCGAGGACGGCCGCAGCGTCGGCGCGGCATAGAGCAGGTGCCCGGCGAGGCGCTGGAATAGACCGGCCTCGCCGGGATTGATGCCGATGTGACGAAGCTGCACCTGCGCCTGGGTCCAGGCCAGCGTCGAGGCGCGTTCAAAGGCCGTGGCGTCACGATGCTTGTCGACGAGGTCGAGCAGCGCCTCGCGAGACGAGGCCACCAGGGTCCAGAATGCGATTCGTACCGTTGCGCCGGGCGCGACGCGGACGCGGCGGCGCAGCGCAAACACCGGATCGAGCACGGTACCGACCGTGCCCGAGAGCGGCCGGCCATCGATCGCGGCGATCGCAGTCCGGATGCTGCCGCCACGCCCGAGGAAGCGCGCCCTGTCGGTTTCGATTTCGATTTTGCCAACCGCCGCGCCGTCCAGGACCGCCAGATGCGCCGCCCAGATCTGGGGCTCGTCGGGCGAGCGCCGCCGCCGCGTCGCCAGGATGGCCCCTTCATTGGCAAGATATTCGGTCTGCACGAACAGCTTGGAAAATGCCGGATGCGCGATGTCGGCGGCGGGCGGCGCCAGCACGATCTCGGAATAGGACGTAAGCTCGACCTCCCGCGTGTCGTTGCCGGAATTGGTCAGCGAGATCCGGCGGACTTCCGCATCTTCTTCGGCCGAGACGACAATCTCCTGTACCGTCGTCAGCGGTCCGTCATGCCGGGTGAACTGGGCGCGGTCTTCGTTGAAGGCCACCTCGTAAGTGTCAGGCTCGACGCCGCTCGGCTGAAACCCCGCCGACCAGACCTTGCCGTTGTCGACGTCGCGCAGGAAAACGTAGGAACCCCAATCGTCGCAGGTTGCGTCCTCGCGCCAGCGGGTAATCGCGAGATTTCCCCAGCGGCTGTAACCGGAACCTGCGGCGGTCACCATCACCGCATAGCGGCCGTTCGACAATAGCTGCGTGGCCGGGGTCGCGCCGTGCGCGGTGGTCAGGCGCCGGCCGCCGGAGGGGGTGATTTCATGACCCGCCGCGGCTGATTTCGCCTCCGAGGCCCACGGCAGCACGAGCGCGACGTCGCGCGGCGTTCGCTCCTGCAGCAGCAGCTCGGTGGCCTGTACGATCGGGTCGCTGTGAAACCGGGCCCGCATCGCGCCATCCAGCAGCGCGTCGGCAATGGCCACGATGGTCATGCCCTGATGATGCGCCATGAAGGCGCGGACAATGGCGACTTCGCTTCCTTCCGGCACCCGGCTCGCGGTGTAATCCAGCGCCTCGTAGAATCCGTAGGCGCCCCTGGCACCGACACTGCCGAGCCGGGTGTAGTTCGCCGCCGCGTCCTGCGGCTTGACCATCGCCGCGAGCGCGGTGGCATAGGGCGCAATGACTGTGTTGGCGCCAAGCCCGCGCTTCAGGCCGAGGCCCGGGACGCCGAAATTCGAGTATTGATATGTCATCTCGATGTCGCGGGCGTTGTAGGCGGATTCCGATACGCCCCAGGGCACGCCGAGCGTCGCGCCGTAATCCATCTGCTGCTGCACGATCAATCGGCTGGTCTGCTCGATCAGGCTTCCCGCCGGCGCGCGCATCACCAGCGATGGCATCAGATATTCAAACATCGATCCCGACCATGAGATCAGCGCGGCGCCGCTTCCGACCGGCGTCACCGCACGGCCAAGCCGAAACCAGTGCTTCGCCGGAATGTCACCCTTGGCGATGGCCAGGAAGCTGGCAAGTCGCGCTTCCGATGCCAGCAGATCGTAGCAATTCAGATCAAGCTTGCCTTCGGATGCCAGGTAGCCGATCGAGAGCAGCTTGCGATCCTCGTCGAACAGGAACCCGTATTCCATTTCGAGCGCCATGGTCCGGGTCTGCTTTGCGAGGATCACCAGACGCGCGATGGATGTTGCGGTTTCCGATTCGGCAAAATCCCGGCTGTGGCTGGCGATGGCATGGCGCACGGCGTCGGCCCAGAATACCAGGTCCGACTCGGCTCCCTTGCCGCTCTCGACGCAGAGCGCCATGCAAATATCGGCGATGGTCTCGGCGCGGACCGCAAGACCCGCGAGCCGTTCCCGCATGTCCTGATCCGATGCCTTCCGCAGGTCGATGGCCAGCGTCGCAATGGCTTCCTGGAGCTGGCGCCACGTCACGGTTTGGGTACGGCGGTCGTCGCTGACGCGATCGGCTTCCTGCCGTGTCAATTCGAGGGCGTCGGCGATGCCGGCGAGGCGGGCGGTGTCGCTGAGCGAGCTTCCGGTCCATTCGGCGCATGCACATGCGAGCGCGATGAGGTGCCCCGCCAGATTGCCGCTGTCGACCGTCGAAATGTAAGGAGGATCGAGGGTTCGCAGATCCTTGGTATCGTACCAATTGTAGAAGTGCCCGCGGAACCGCGCGAGCCTGGCCATGGTTGCCAGCGTCGCTTCGAGACGCTCGATGGTTTCGCTGGTACCCAACCATCCGAAATCGCGGGCGCTGACCGCAGAGAGAAGATAAAGCCCGAGATTGGTTGGCGAGGTGCGGTGGGCCAGGGCGGCGGGATCCTCCTGGAAATTGTCCGGCGGCAACATGTTGTCCGCCGGCGTCACGAAGGCCTCGAAAAAGCGCCAGGTCCGCCGCGCGATCAGGCGCAGCGCATCGGCATCATCGGATGTCATCGCCAGCCGGCCGCCAACGAGCGGCGACTGGCTGGTCCAGTAGGCGAATGCCGGAGACATTATCCAAAGCGCCGTGAACGGCAGCACCAGCGGCCATGTCCCATGGTGAGAGGTTAGCGCAACAATCAACGCCAGCACGGCGATCACGACGGCTCCGGCCATCCGGCGATAAAATCCGGCAAGGCTGGACTGCTGACCGATGGCGGCCTGCGCGGCGGTGGTCCATTCCAGCAGGTGACGGCGGGTGACGAACAGCCGGACCAGTGTGCGGGCGATGGCGTCGTTCATCGACCAGGCCTGATGCGCCATCAGAATGACCAGCAGTTCGGATTGCGACACCGCCAGCCGTAAATCCACCCAGAAGGCACGGGCGTGACTGCGCAGCGTGACTCCGGGCCGATTGGGAATAAGCGCAAGCATCACCGGGATCAACGCCGGCAATATCATGGTGGTGAGGATAAAGGCCGTCCAGATGATCGCGGCTTCCATCTGCAGGCTCCAGCCCACCAGCAGCGCCAGCACCGCGGACGGCGCCGACAAGGTCCGCCGCAGATTGTCGAGCATTTTCCAGCGGCCCATGGCCGGAACGCCGCGCGTGCGACGCTTGCCGGCGGGGCCGCGCCCGAAAATCCATGGCAGCAACTGCCAGTCGCCGCGCGCCCAGCGGTGGTGGCGCGACGCCGCGACGTCGTAACGGGCCGGAAATTCCTCGACGACCTCGACATCCGAGGCAAGACCGGCACGGGCGAACACGCCTTCGAACAGATCATGGCTCAGCAGCGTCGAATCCGGCACGCGGTTGGCCAGGGCCGACTCGAACGCGTCGACATCGTAGATGCCCTTGCCGGCATAGGAGCCTTCGCCGAACAGATCCTGGTAGACGTCGGAGATGGTCGATGCGTAGGGGTCGATGCCGTTCATGCTCGAGAAGATGCGCTGGAACAACGAACCCTCGCGCCCGACCGGCAGCGACGGGGTCACCCGCGGCTGCAACACGGCATAACCTTCGGTGACGCGGCCGGAAACGGCGTCAAATCGCGGCCGGTTGAGCGGATGGGCCATCTTTCCGATCAGTCGGCGCACCGTATCGCGTGGCAGCCTCGTGTCGGCGTCGAGCGTGATGACGTAGCGGACACTGCGCGGAACCTCGGGCGGCGAGCCGTTGGTCGCGACGAAGGTAGTGTCGGTCGCGCCGCGCAGCAGCTGGTTCAATTCGTGAAGTTTGCCGCGCTTGCGCTCCCAGCCAATCCAGCGTCGTTCGCTCTCGTTCCAGATCCGATGCCGATGCAGCAGCAGAAAGCGCGCCCCGCCGGGCGCCGCGGCATATCGCCGGTTCAATGCAGCGATGCCCTCGACCGCGGCCGCGAGCAGGCCTTCGTCGTCGTCCTTTCGCTCGCTGTCGGCATCGACCCAATCGGATAACAGCGCGAAGTGCAGGTCGCCCTCCGGGCTCGCCAGATGGTGGATTTCCAGCCGCTCGATATGCTCCTCGATCGAGGCCCGCGTTGTCAGCAAGGTGGGGACCGCCACCAGCGTGCGCAGATGCGATGGCACGCCATTGCCCAATTCCAGCGCCGGCAGCAGGGTTGCGCCAAAGGCCCGGGTGACCAGCTGATTGACCAGCGCAACCGACAGATCGATGGCGGGAACGACGCCGATGAGACCGAGCAGCATCAGCCAGGGCCGGCCGAGGCCGGTTGTCGCCAGCAGCAACAGCGGTATCGCCAGCAGTGTCGTGGCGACGACTACCCCCGCGCCGACGTAGCCGCGAATCCCGAGTGCACGGCCTGACCTTCCGAACCATGCCCGTGGTGGCGACCGAAAGCCGATCGCCTTTTCGAACGCCCGGCGCCCACCGGTCAGCAGATGATATCCGGGATCGCACCTGCGCTCGCTGTCCTCAGCGTTGTGGCCGCGCGTCGCCTGCTGGGTAGCCAGCACCGCGCGCCTGGCGACCTCGATCTCGGCGCGGTGGGAGCCGCGCGCCAGTTCCTCGATGGCGCTGCGGTACAGGTTGCGGGTGGGAAAATCCATCGCGGAAAAACTCCCGCCGGCCGCCAGCACGCCATCGACAAGGCTCATGCGCTCGAACAATTCCGGCCAGTCGACGTCGGAGATCGAGCGCATGCTGGTGATGATATTGCGCACGGTGACCGTTCCTGAGCCCTGCCGCTGGTGCTCCTCGCGTACCACTGTGTCGGCCGTCGTTCCCTGCGCAGACAGATGCTCGTCAAGCCAGGCGAGAACCGGCGTCACCTTGCTGTCCTGGTCGCGCAGTTTGTGCACCAGCTCGACGGCAAAGGCGTCCGGCAGCGGCATGCGTTTGAGTTCGGCAAGGACGGCTGACGTGGGCTCCGGCGTTCGCGCCCCTGAGCCCAGCAATCGGCCGGCCACCTGATCGGCCTCCTGCCGCGCAACATAACTGTCGGCGATCCGGCCGGCGATGCGTCGCAGGTTTTCGATCAGCACGATGCGCAGCGTGATTGAAATCGCCCAGAGCTCGCCGATGGTCAGGGGCTGGACGTCCTGATAGGCGCGGACGAAGCGGCACAGCATGTCGGCATCGAAACGGCTGTCGGCATGGGCGACAAACGCCCATGCGATACCGAATACCCGCGGATACCCCGCAAACGGTCCATCGAGCAGTTTTGGCAGCTGCCGGTAATAGCCGGGCGGCAGGTCGGTATGGATTTCGCGGATCTGCTTTTCGACCAGATGATAGTTGTCGATCAGCCATTCCGCCGCGGGCGTGATGGCGCGTCCTTCGTCGACGGCCCTGGCGCTGCGCCGGTAGGCGTCCAGCAGTGCAACGGCATTGTCAGCCAACCGTCCGGTAAGCGGAGAGCCTCGCGACGCTTTCGAGGAGACCGGCTGCGCGATCGCCAGGCTGCGTGCGTGCTCCTCGAGACGTTCGACGCTGAACAGCTCTTCGCGAATCGGCTCGCGATCGTTCCACGGCAACGTTGCCGAGCGTCTGAAGACGCGGCCAAAAAACGTTTGCAAAGCGACCTTTCTTCCGCGCCAGCGGCGCAGCGAAGCATTTTAATCGATGCCGGAATTCGGACGAGGACATCGCGCAGTCGCGAAACCTCAGAAAGGACGAGCTAGGCTTGTATATGGGAACAGTGGCACCGGATTGCGAGTAAATCGGCGCGATTCGACGGACGGTCCGATGGCGCACGCCGCCCACCGCAACGAAGCGAGTTTGCGACCGGAATAGCCGATTTGCTGGTCAATATTGACCGGTTGCGCCGATAGCAGCGTCCCCGCGGGCTACTTCAGATGCAGCCGCATCAGGATGTCATGGTTGTGGTTGCCGAAGCCGCGGCCGAATATATTAACCCCGCCGGGGTGGGCGGCGTTATCGTCGATGCCGACCCGCAGCCGGATCGAATGGTGCTCGGCGAGTTCCAGTTGCGCCAGTGTGACTGACGAAAGCTTCTTCGCGCCCATATAGGTGCCTTTCGACGAGATATGCCACTGGGTCAGCGCGCCGTATTGCGATCCTTCGAGCTTCCACCAGCGCGGCGTGTGAACGCCGCGGCGGTCGCCGTAATCGCCCGGCGAGGTCCAGGTCCCGACCTTGACGTCGTTGACCCACAGGCTGATGTCGGACGGCCAGTTGGCGTTGGTGCCGGGCACTTCGGATGACAGTTCCAGCGCGAATTCCAGCGCCTCGACCTTGGCGTTCAGGACCTTGGCATTGTTGGGAAACTTGTATTCGACATGGCCGCGGCCGAACCAGATCAGCGCGGCCTGAACCCGGCACGGATCGAGAAACAGGTCGGGCACGTCGAGTACGCCCATGATGCCTTCAGTCGAACACAGGCCGCACGGTGCCGACACGTTATAGCCGGTGTAGAGCCCGAGCGGCATCTCGACCTCGATGACGTCCTGCTGCCGGCTGGTCTCCTCGCCGTCGAGCCGGATCACGATCTCGTCGAAGCGGGCGGCGCAGATTTTCTGCTGGCCCTTGCGGGCCGGCCCGATCTCGGTGTCGATCAGTTCGGATTCTTCCAGGATCTGGATATTGGTGGCGATGGTGGATTGTGGTAGCGCCAGCGCCTCGCTGATCTGGTTGACGTTGAGCGGCCCGCGCCGGCGCAACAGCCGCAGGATCCGCACCCGGACCGGCGAGGCAAGGCCACGGACGATCTCGAACTGCTGCTCGGGATCGACGTTGAGGAAACTGCGAATGCCCTTGGCCTTCGGCGCCACTCGCGCTCGCTCCTTTGGCCCCGATTTCCTGTCGAGCATTTTGACATCCCCGCTGTGCAGGCCGGCCAAATCCCGGCCGGCCCGATCGCTGTTACCCCGGTCAGCTCCCGGTCAGATGGATCACATTCCACGACAGCGGCTTCAGCGTCGCGCGAATCCGGCCGCCGTCCACGGTCACGCCCTTGAGCGGCGCCGGCTTGACCCGCTCCATGGCGTCCTTGGTATTTGTCGCCTTTATATCGTCGTGACGCAATTCCATCGCCTCGCCCAGCGCCAGCCGGCCGAAGCTGCGGGCCTCGAGACTGAGCTCGATCTCCTGCGCTGAGGTCGCGGTTGAGCAGGAACAGCGACAGGCCGCCCTGCTCGGTAGCCACCGCGGCGAGCTTGAGGTACGGCACGTTGGGGACCGCGAAGGACTGCTCCAGGGTGCCGCGGGGATCGTAATAGGACGAATTGTAGGTTTCGGATTCGACCTGGGCGCGCAGCACCTTGCCGCGGCCGAACCGGCTCATCTGGGCGAACGGAAAGAAGATGGTCTGCCGCCACGCCGGGCCGCCGGTCTCGGTCATGATCGGCGCGATCACGTTGACGAGCTGGGCAAGGCAGGCGGTCTTGACCCGGTCGGCGTGGTTGAGCAGCGAAATGCAGGCGCCGCCGAACGCGAGCGCGTCTTCCATGGTGTAGATTTCCTCCAGGATCGGCGGCGCCACCGGCCAGCCCTCCTTGACCCGGTCGGCCCGGTTACGGCGGGTGCGGTACCAGACGTTCCATTCGTCGAAACTGAGCATCATGCGCTTGGCCGAGCGCCGCTTGGCCGCGACCGAATCGGCGATGGCGACGACCTCGTCGATGAAGCTGTCCATCAGGTCGGGGGAGGCGAGGAACGAGGCGGTGTCGTCCCTGTAATTGTTCAGGTAGGTATGCAGTGAAATGTATTCGGCGTGATCGAAGGTGTGTTCGATCACGGTGTCTTCCCAGTGCCCGAACGACGGCATGTTGCGCGAGGACGAGCCGCAGGCGGCGAGTTCGATGGTGGGGTCGATCCAGCGCATCATCTTGGCGGCTTCGCGCGCCACCGCGCCATAGGCGGCCGCGGTCTTGTATTCCATCTGCCAGGGGCCATCCATTTCGTTGCCGAGGCACCAGAACTTGACGCCGTGCGGCTTCTCCCAGCCGTGGGCGCGGCGCAGATCCGACCAATAGGATCCGCCCGGATGGTTGCAATATTCGACGCAGGTTGCGCGCGGCATCGCCGCCCCGGGTGCCAAGATTGACCGCCATCATTGGCTCTACGTTGGCGACCTTGCACCAGTCCATGAACTCATTGGTGCCGAAGGTATTGGGCTCGGTGGTGAACCAGGCGAGGTCCAGCCGCGCCGGCCGCTTGTCCACCGGGCCGACGCCGTCTTCCCAGTTGTAGCCGGAGACGAAATTGCCGCCGGGATAGCGCATGATGGTGGGGCCGAGCTCCTTCACCAGCGCCAGCACGTCCTTGCGAAATCCCTTGTCATCGGCGGTCGGGTGCCCCGGCTCATAGATGCCGCCATAGACGCAGCGCCCGAGATGCTCGACGAAGGCGCCGAACAGGCGCGGATCGGTCTGGCCGATGGCGAAGTCGCGATCCATCAGGACTTTTGCTTTTCTCATTTTTTCTCCGATGCGTTAGGACGGGTAGGACGTTGACGGGGAAATCGACGGCGCGGCGGCCGCCACTTCGGGCAGCAGCACCGCGGCGCGCAGCTCCTGCGAATAGGGGTGCTGCGGCGCGTTCAGCACCGTGCGCGCGTCGCCGCTTTCGACGACGCGGCCTTTCTGCATGATGATGATGCGGTCGCTGATGGTAGTAGGCGGTGGCGAGATCGTGGGTGACGTAGATGATCGAGATGCCGAGATCGTCGCGCAGCGCCTTGAACAGGTTGACGATGGACATGCGCAGCGAGGCATCGACCATCGACACCGGCTCGTCGGCAACGATCAGCTTTGGGTTGGAAAGCAGCGCGCGGGCGATGGCGACGCGCTGCAACTGTCCGCCGGAAAGCTCGTGCGGATAGCGGTGACGGACCTCCTGCAGCGAGAGCCCGACCTTGCGCAGCGCGCCGTCGACGGCGACATCGACGCCGGCCTGATCGCCCGCGGCAATGAACCGCCGCCGGGTCGTGAACAGATAGCGGTCGAGCTGCTTCAGCGGGTTGAAGGCTTCGAACGGATTCTGGAAGATCGGCTGCACCTTGTGCATGAAGGCCATGCGGTCGGCGCCACGCCGCACGGTGGCGAGATCGATGCCGTCGAACATCAGACTGCCGCTGGTGGGCACCTCGATATTCAAGATCATCCGCGACAGCGTGGTCTTGCCGCTGCCGGATTCGCCGATCACCGTGAAGATCTCGGGCCGCTCTGCGTCGAGCTGAAAGCTGACGTCGTTGACGGCCTGAATGCGCCGGCTCGAGAACAGTCCGCCCCGGCTGAAGGTCTTGCTGACATGTCGGACGTCGAGAAGCGCTGATCTCATGGCGCGTCGCTTCCGTTGACGGCGAAGCAGGCGACGCGGTGCGCGGGCTCGGTCTCGACCATGGGCGGCTCGCGCTGGCTGCAGACGTCCATCGCCAGCGGGCAGCGCGGATGAAACCGGCATCCGGGCGGCGGGTCGGCGAGATTGGGCGGCGAGCCCTCCAGGCCCTTGCGCGGGGCGTCGTCCCCGATCCGGGGCAGGCTGGAGATCAGGTGCTTGGTGTAGGGGTGCAGCGGGCTGGTGAAAATCGCCGCGGTCGCGGCCTCCTCGACCAGCCGGCCCGCATACATGATGCCGAGCCGGTCGGTCAGATGGGCGTGCACGCCCATGTCGTGGGTGACGAACAGCACCGAGGAGCCGATCTCGCGCTGGATGCCGCGGATCATGCCGAGCACGTCCTTCTGCACCACGACGTCGAGCGCGGTGGTGGGCTCGTCGGCGATGATGAAATCGGGACGGCAGATGGTGGCAAGCGCGATGGTGGCGCGCTGGCGCATGCCGCCGGACAATTCATGCGGATAGGCCGCCAGCACCGAAGCGTCGAGCTTGACCCGCGCCAGGTGGCCGACGACGGTCGGCTTCGAATTCCCGCTCGGTGCCGTCGATGTGCGGCCGCGCGAAATCGGCAAAGGTCGAGCGCAACCGGCGCACCGGGTTGAGCACGTTCATCGAGCCCTGCATGATGTAGGACAGGTGCCGCCAGCGGATGCGCGCCACCTCGGCCGGCGGCGCGCGGTGCAGTCCGCCGTAGCCCGGCAGGAACGCGAACTCGATGGTGCCGTCGACCACCTCGAGCGGCGGCTTGATGGCGCCGGCGATGGTCTTGATCAGCGTGGTCTTGCCGGAACTGGATTCGCCGGCGAGGCCGTAGATCTCGCCGTAGCCGGACGTCGAAGCTGATGCCATCGACCGCCTTGACGTAACGCTTGACGCCGAAATGGTTGGTACGGAAATGCGCCTTGAGGTCGCGCACCGACAGGATCGGCGCAGCACCATTGGGCCGCGGGATCGAGGCAACGGAGACGGGAGCGGCGGTCATGCTGCCCCGCCCATGCGGCTGAGGCGGCTGCGCGGATCGATGTATTCGTTCATCGATACCGCCAGCAGGAACAGCCCGATGAAGGTCATGATCACCGCGATGGTCGGAAACGCGATCCACCACCACACCCCGGCGACCATCGCGGTGTGCTGGTTGGCCCAGTAGATCATGCCGCCGATGGTCGGGGTGTTGATGTCGGTGAAGCCGAGCACCGCCAGCGTCACTTCGAGGCCGATCGACCACACCATGTTGTTCATGGTGGTGGAGAACACGATGGGCATGACGTAGGGCAGATGCTCCTGCACCAGGATCTCGCGCGTGGTCATGCCGGAGAACACGCTGCTCTGGGTGAATTCGCGGGTCTTCAGGCTCATCGCCACCGAGCGGATCAGCCGGGCGTCGTAGGCCCAGCCGAGGCAGGCCATGATCGAGCGCGAGCATGAACCACGACATGCTGTCGCGCAGCACGAAATAGAACAGCACCAGGATCGGCAGCAGCGGGATGACGATGAAGGTGTCGTTGACCGACATCAGCACGCGGTCGATCCAGCCGCCCTTGTAGCCGCTGACGAGCCCGATCACGAGCGCCAGCAGGCGGCTCATCAGCGCCACGGTGAAGCCGAACAGCAGGGTGTTGCGGATGGCGAAGGTCAGCTGCCAGAACACGTCCTGGCCGCGCGAGGTGGTGCCGAACCAGTAGGCCCAGGACGGCGGCACGTCCGGCGGCACCACATAGACATTTTCCGGCGGATAGGGCGAGAAACCCGACAGCGCCGACAGGATCAGCACGCAGCCGACCAGCAGCGCGCCGATACGGAATTCGAGGTTGTAGCGCAACAGGTCGCGCAGGATTGCCAGCATCAGCTCACCTTTACCCGGGGATCGAGCAGCGGATAGAGCAGGTCGATGACGAGCACGCCGATCGATACGCCGAGGATCGAGATCGTGGTGACGCCGAGCACCAGGCCATAGTCGCCGGCATAGACCGCATCGACCAGCAGCGAGCCGACGCCGGGATAGCCGAACACCTTTTCGGTGATCACCGCGCCGTTGAAGATGCCGCCGAGCGAGATCGCGAGCCCCGTGACCTGCGGCACCAGCGCATTGCGCATCACGTAGGACGACAGGATGCGCCGGCTGTTGACGCCGGCCAGCTCCGCATAGACGACGTAGTCCTCGGTCACGACATTGGAAACCAGCGAGCGCATGCCGAGAAACCAGCTGCCGATGCCGATCAGGATCAGCGACATCGCCGGCAGGATCGAATGCTGCAGGACGCTGGTGACGAAATTCCAGGTCCAGGCCTGCGGCAGGTTCATCGCCGAGCCGCCGGTGATGGGCAGCACCGGCCACAGGAAGCCGAACACGATCAGGAGCACCAGCGCCAGGATGTAATACGGGATCGGGTGCAGCCCCATGGCGATCACGCCCATCAATTTCAGGGAACGGCTTTTCTGGTAGTAGCCGGCGAGCCCGCCCAGCCAGTTTCCGAGCACCCAGGTGACGATGGTGGAAAATACCAGGAGGCCGCTGGTCCAGGGCAGGGCGCGGCTGATCAGGGTCGGCGACCGGAGTCGGAAACGCCGACATCGACGGCCCGAAATCGGCGCGCAGGATCCGCTTCCAGAACACGAGATATTGCTGGATCGGCGAGCCTTCGAGGCCGTACAGTTCGCGCAGCGAGATGCGCATCTGCTCGATCGCTCCCGGCGCGGTGTTGCCGAAGGAGGTGACCGCCGAGATCGATTGCTCGACCGGATCGATCGGGGTGGCATGGGTGATCACGTAGGCGAGGTTGATGCCGATGAACACCACCAGCACAAACTGCAGCAGCCGCCGGGCGATATAGGTGAGATATCCGGTCATGAGCGCGATTCGCCGAGCATGTCGAACGTCGACGGACCTCCGGACATAACGGCCGTGGATCGGTTGAGCCGAACAGACGCATGCTGCGCGACGGTTTCGCCGGATCCGTCCCTAATTCGCCGGCTTCAGCTTGACCAACATGTAGCGCGAGTTGCCCCAGTTCGGCACCGGATCGGTGTAGGGATCTTCCGCGGTCGGATAACCGGTCCAGTAGGTCTGGTCCATCGCGGTGAAGACGTTGTAGGCCATCAGCGGGATGGTCGGCATCTCCTTGACCGCGAGCTTGACGTATTCCTTGCCGAGCTCGATCGATTTCGGATCGTCGAAGCCGACGGTGCGGGTCTGCTCGATGATCTTGTCGAGGTCCGGGTTCGACCAGCGCTGCCAGTTGCGCGGCGGCTGCGGCTTGCCGGGTTCGGCGACGAATTGCGAATGCCAGCTGTCGAGGAAATAGGACAGGTCCTGGTGGCCGCCCCAGGTCTCGACGCTCCAGCCGATGAAGGCATCGAAATCGCCGGCGGCGCGGCGGGTCGGCAGGTGCCCTGCGCCACGTCGACCTTGGCGTCGATGCCGGCCTGCTTCCACTGCTGCACGATCATGGTGCCGGCGCGGGTCATCACCGGACGGAGATCGCCTTCGACCATGACCCGCACCGTGAACGGTTTGCCGTCCGGCGTCATCCAGTTGCCGCCGCGCTTGCTGAAGCCGGCCTTTTCAAGCAGTTCCTGCGCCGCCTGCGGATCGGTCTTCCACCAGCCCATGCCGAAGGCGCGGGCGATCTCCTTGGGGTCGGACGGAATCTGCTCGCCCATGGAAGGCCGCAGCATGTCGGCGATCTGCTTGCCGACGGTCGCATCGTAAGGCTTGATCTTGCGCTTGCCGGTGTCGATCTCGAAGTCCTTGAGCCACGCTTCCATCGGCTCGTGGTAGGTGGCGGGATGGGTGCCGGTCGGCGGCACGCCGATCGCCGAGATTGTCGCGGCGCCGCGATAGGACGCCATCGACACCGCCTTGATGTCGATCAGCAGCGCCAGCGCCCAGCGTACATCCTTGTTCTTGAACAGCTCGTTCTGGTCATTGAAGATCACCGCCGGCAGTGTCGGATCCGGATGGCCGTAGGGGAATCCCTTGAACCAGGCGCGCGTGGTCTTGCTCTGCTTGGCGAGCGCGAACATGCCTTCGGGGGCGATGTCGTGGATGACGTCGAGCTCGTGGTTGAGCTGCGCGATCACGCGCTTGTCCGGCGGACCGGGATCGACATAGGCGAGATATTTCGGACCCGGCTTGCCGAAGCGGCCGAGCGTGGTGCGCTGCCAGTCGTCGCGCAGTTGCCAGATGTACCATTTGCCGTCGGGATCGTAGCTGTGCAGCACATAGGCGCCGAGCGAGACCGGCTTGTTGAAATCGAACTTGGCCGGATCCGCCGCCTTGTCGAACACGTGCTTGGGCAGAATCCATGCCGCGCCCCAGCGCACGGTGAAGTTGGCATGGAAGCGCGAATTGGGCTTTTTCAGCTTGAACACCACCGTGTAGGGATCCGGTGCCTCGACGGAAGCGACGTTGCTGGCCATCACCGCGCTGTAGCGCATGCCCGGATTCTTGATCTGGATCATGACCGTCGCCACCACGTCGTCGGCGGTGAACTCGACGCCGTCGCTCCAGAAGATGCCCTTGCTCAGCTTCACGGTCATCTGCGGTGAAGTCGGCATTGTATTGCGGCTTGTCGGCGGCCAGCGCGTTTTCCCACACGCCCTTGATGCCGCTTTCGGGATCGATGTACCAGAGCGTGTCGAGCGCGGCCTGTTGCAGGCCGTTGGACTGCGAGCCGGCGTTGATCGCCCAGATGTTGAACCATCCGGCGTTCTTGATGGTCCCTTCCGGGTTCTCGAGAATCAATAGCTCTTTGCGGGGAATGTCCTGCGGAATGCTCTGCGCCTGGCTCGAAGCCGAGGGTAGCAACAGCTGCGGTACCAGTGCGCACACGGCCAGCAGCAACGCACGAATGCGGCTCATCGTTCTCTCCCTGATCGCGCTAGTGTCTTTTGTTCAGTGCCGGGACACTAGACGCGGCGAATCCCATGAACAACAGAAATCGTGATCTATATCCGAAGATCGGGTTTATTGAGATTCGGCCCGATGTCCTCGCGCAGTTCCGGCAACCCGCGGCGCGTTTCATGACAGTTTGACGCGCGGCTCCGCGCGGCCGGTGGCGCCGACATCGAGAATGAACGTCTGGCCGTGATGCGGATCGGCGGCCTTGGCGGCGTCGTCCATGCCCTGCCAGGCCGAGGTGACCAGCAGCCGGTCGAAATTCCTGCCGACGAACACCGGACAGCTCGACTGTTTCGCCGGCACCCGGATGGTGCGCACACGCTCGCCTGCCGGCGTATAGACATCGACGCAGCCAGCGCCCCAGCGCGCATTCCAGATCAACCCCTGTGCGTCGACCACGGCGCCATCGAGTCCGCCAGTTCCGCCGCTATGATCGTACAGCGTTTCCGGATCGCCGACCGGGATGGCGGTCAATGGATCGATAGCGACGCGATGCAGGATGCGCTTGGGGGTGTCGGTGAAATAGGCGGTCGCCCCATCGGGCGAAAAGCAGATCGCGTTCGGGATGCTGACGCCGGCATAGAGGCAGCGCAACTCGCCGTGATGAAAATGATAGATGGCGCCGGCGCCCTTTTCCGCCTTGCGGCCCATGGTCCCGATCCACAGCGCGCCGCAGGCATGGACCCTGCCGTCATTGGAGCGCGTCATGGCGTCGTCGGCCTCAAGCGGCGTGTGCAGGGTGAGGCGGCCATCGGCGACGTCGCGAACATAGAGGCCGTTATCGGTGCCGAGCAGCTGGCGCTGATCGTCGATCACCGCCAGCACGCTGCCCATGACGGGAAGCGGGTGCGAAGTGACTTTGCCCGATGCGAGATCGGCCTCGAGCAAGGTACGATCGAGGATATCGAACCACCACGCGGTGCCGGACGCCGGGTCGTAGGTCGGACCTTCGCCGAGCTGGCAGTGCCGCTCGCTCAGAATGGTGAAGCGGACTTCCTCCATGCGATTCTCCTCCTCACACTGCTCTTCATTCTTTCACGGTCAGATCGTGGAAAACCGGAACGTCGATTTGTGGAGATAGATCTGTCCGGGATCGAGCCGCGACGAGGGAAAATCCGGCCGGTTCGGCGTATTCGGATAGACCTGCGGCTCCAGGCACAACGCGTCGTATTGCCGATAAACCCGCCCATACTTTCCGGTCACGCTGCCGTTGAGGAAATTGCCCGAATAGAATTGCACCCCGGGCTGGTTGGTCAGAAGTTCGAGCACGCGGCCGAAGCGGGGTTCTTCGACCCGCGCGGCCAGGCGCGGTGCACTGACGGCGCCGCCGCGCAAGCAGTAGCAGTGGTCGTAGCCCTTGCGGAACTCGAGCTGTTGGTTGACGTCGTGGATGCGGACGCCGACCCGGTGGATATGGCGAAAATCGAACGGCGTGGTATCGACCGTCGCAGGCGCTGGCAGCGGGATGCCGTCGGCGTGCACCGGCAGATAATTATCCGCCGCGATCATGATCCGGTGGTCGAGAATGCCGCCGCCGTCGGGCCCGACGCCGGCAAGGTTGAAAAAACTGTGGTTGGTCAGGTTGACCACCGTCGGCTTGTCGGTCACCGCGCGGAACGCGAACGAGAGCTCGGTGTCGCCGGAAATGCTGTAGCAGAGTTCGGTGGTGAGCGTGCCGGGGTAGCCTTCCTCTCCGTCCGCGCTGACATAGGACAGGACGACGAACGGCACGGGGTTCTCGCCGATCGAGGTGATCTTCCAGTTCTTGCGATCGAAGCTGTCGAGGCCGCCATGCAGCGCGTTGGCGCCGTCGTTGGTCGGGAGTTGATAGCGTTGGCCGTCGAGCTCGAAACTGCCCTTGGCGATGCGGTTGGCAAAGCGCCCGACCGTGGCCCCGAGAAAACGCCGCAGCGCGACATAGCCGTCGAGGTCTTCCCGGCCCAGCACCACATCGCCCAGCTTTCCGCTGCGATCCGGCGCAAAGACCGCCTGGATGGCCGCGCCATACGTGATGATGCGGGCCTCGAAACCGCCCTTGCCGCGCAACCGCACCATCTCAACCGCGCTGCCGTCCGACAGCTGCCCGAACGCCTCGCGCACGACCTTAGGTCCAGCCGCCGATTGATCCGATTGCTGCATTGTTCTTTCCTCCCTGCCTTACGCCTCTACCACGAAAACCGGCTGGTCCGCGACCGCGGCAGGCGTGCTGGCCTCTTTCCCAACTGCCGGGAAGACGTCATATACTGCCTGAGCCCGGAGCCCCAAACTCCGGTGCGCCACCAGCCGATCAAGGAACCGACATGCTGTCGCAGGAAAAGCCCAAGGCTGTCGAGCCGCTCTACATCCGGCTGCGGGAGGAAGACAATGTGGCCATTGTCGCCAACCAGGGCGGCCTGCACCCGGGTGCCGAATTTGCCTGCGGCCTGCGCCTGATCGATCAGATTCCGCAAGGCCACAAGGTTGCGCTGGCGGATATCGCCAAGGGCGCCCCGATCAAGCGCTATGGCGAGGTGATCGGCCATGCCGCCGCAGACATCGCCAAAGGCAGCTGGGTCAAGGAATCCCTGGTCCTGATGCCGGAGGCCCCGGTGCTCAGTGACCTGCCGAAATCGAATGGCAAGCCGCAAGTGCAACCATCACTCGAGGGCTTTACCTTCGAGGGCTATCGCAATGCCGACGGGTCGGTCGGAACGCGAAACATCCTGGCGATCTCGACCAGCGTGCAGTGCGTCGCCGGCACCGTCGAATACGCCATCAAGCGCATCCGCGAGCAATTGCTGCCGAAATACCCTCATGTCGACGACGTGATGGCGGTGACCCATGTCTATGGCTGCGGCGTCGCCATCAACGCCCCCGGCGCCGCGGTGCCGATCCGCACCCTGCAGAATCTGGCGCGCAATCCGAATTTCGGCGGCGAGGTGATGATCGTCGGTCTCGGCTGCGAAAAGCTGCAGCCAGAATTGTTGCTGCCCGAAGGCATGGCTTCGGCCAGCATGGGCGATTCCGATATCGTCCGGATGCAGGATGAAAGCCTGACCGGCTTCGGCGAGATCGTCGACAGCATCGTCGCGATGGCCGACAAGCGATTGGCGGCGCTCAACCAGCGGCGGCGTGAAACCTGTCCGGCGGCCGACCTCGTGGTCGGGCTGCAATGCGGCGGCTCCGATGCATTCTCCGGGGTCACCGCCAATCCCGCGGTCGGCTTTGCCTCCGACCTTCTGGTCCGCGCCGGCGCCACCGTGATGTTTTCCGAAGTCACCGAAGTGCGCGACGCCATCCATCTGTTGACGCCGCGCGCGGTCAACCAGGATGTCGCCGACGCGCTGATCCGGGAAATGGACTGGTACGACCGGTACCTTTCGACCGGCGAAGCCGACCGCAGCGCCAATACCACGCCCGGCAACAAGAAGGGCGGCCTTTCCAACATCGTGGAAAAGGCGATGGGCTCGGTGATCAAGTCGGGCACCAGCCCGATCTCCGGGGTGCTGTCGCCCGGCGAGCGCGTCCGCGACAAGGGGCTGATCTTCGCGGCCACGCCGGCCAGCGATTTCATCTGCGGTACCCTGCAACTGGCGTCCGGCATGACGCTGCACGTTTTCACCACCGGACGCGGCACGCCTTATGGCCTCGCCGCGGCGCCGGTCATCAAGGTCTCGACCCGCAGCGACCTGTCGCAGCGCTGGCACGACCTGATCGACGTCGACGCCGGCACCATCGCCACCGGCAAGGCCACCATCGAGGATGTCGGATGGCAGATCTTCCACCTGATCCTGGAAGTCGCCTCCGGCCGCAAGCAGACCTGGTCCGACAAATGGGGCATCCACAATTCCCTGGCGCTGTTCAATCCGGGGCCGGTGACGTAGGTCGTAAACATCATGCCTATGACCTGGGTCGTAAACATCACGCCTACGACCTAGCCGAACCGCCCTCGACAGAGTGGCAGCTGGCTTCTTGACGCGACTTGCGAAGTGAGATGATGACGACGCCTCCCACTCCAGTCGGAACGTTCACACCGGTCTGGAAGGAAGTCGCACGCGCCATCGCCGATATGGGTGCGAAGCGCTGCTTCGGTCTGGTCGGCGGCGCCAATTTCAAGGTCACGCACGCGCTCACTGAACTCGGCGTGGAATTCATCGCGGCGCGACACGAAGGCGGCGCCGTTACCATGGCGGATGTGGCGGCGCGCCAAAGCCGCGATCTCATGGTGGCCAGCGTGACCGCCGGTCCCGGCCTCACCAATGCGCTGACCGGCATTGCCGAGGCGGCCAAGAGCGACACGCCATTGCTGGTGATCGCCGGCGACGTTCCCCTCGGCGACCTGCATTCCAGTTTCAGTATCGGGCAGGCGGAGCTGGCGCATTCCGTCGGCGCGCAATGGATTCAGATATCGGTGGCGCAAACCGCCTATGCGGAGACCAGGCGCGCCGCGGTCCTGGCGCTGCAGCGGAAAACCGTGGTGCTGAGCCTGCCTGTCGATGTCCAGGAAGTCGCGGTCGAGGCCGCGCCAAAAGCGGATGCCGCCGTGCCGTCGGTTCCGCAACACATCTCTCCGCCGAGCGCTGGGCGAATCCGCGACCTTGTCGCCGCGATCGAGGCATCAGGCAGGCCGCTGGTGCTCGCCGGTCACGGGGCGGTGGTGGCGGATGCCGGAGCCGAACTGGTCGCCCTGGCGGACAGGATCGGCGCGCTGCTGGCGACGTCGCTGCATGCCCACGGCATGTTTGCCAGCCATCCGTGGAATCTCGGCGTTTGCGGCGGCTTCTCGTCGCCGGCGGCCATGGAGCTGATTGCGCAAAGCGACCTGATCCTGGTGTTCGGCGCCTCGCTGAACATGTGGACCACGAAAAAGGGCAAGCTGGTCTCCGATTCGGCGCGGGTGATGCAGATCGATATCGACAAGGAGCGCCTCGGACTGCTGCGCGCCGCCGACCTCAAGGTCGAAGGCGATGCGGCGAGTGTCGCCGGCGCGCTGGTGGCTGCCCTCGACGCAACCGGTGGCGTCGATCCGAGCCGTCATGCCTGGCGCTCGGCCGACGTCGCCGCACTGATCGACGCCAGGAGCAACCGCCACGCACCTTATCCCGACACGGGCAATGCCGAGTTTCTTGATCCACGCACCCTGACCAAGGCGGTGGACGACCTTCTGCCGAAGGACCGTGTCGTGGTGTGCGACGGCGGGCATTTCGCCGGTTGGGCGATCCGCTATCTGTCGGTGCCCGACCAGAAGGGCTGGTGCATTCCGATCGCCTTCCAGTCGATCGGTCTTGGCCTCGCCGCCGCCATCGGCACCGCGGTGACGCAGCCGCAACGGCTGGTGGTGCTCGCCGCCGGCGACGGCGGGTTTCTGATGTCGATCGCCGAGTTGGAAACCGCGGTGCGGCTGAAACGCCCGATCTGCATCCTGGTCTACAACGACAGCGCCTACGGCGCCGAGGTGCATCATTTTGCGTCCCTGGGATTTTCGCTCGAGATGGCCCGGTTTCCGACCACGAATTTTGCGGACATGGCCCGCGGCTTCGGCGCCAACGGCGTCGTGGTGCGAAATCTTGCCGATCTCGATGCGGTCAGGCAATGGGTGGTCGAAGGCGCGACGGGCGTCTTCGTGATCGACGCAAGGATCAATCCGGATCTGGAAGCGGATTGGTACCGCGACGCGTTCGGCCGCGGATAGCTAACCTGGCATGTCACGCGCGGTGTGGCGTCGTTCCGCTGATGGAGCCGGGCCGACTTCCTTGCGGACCTTCTTGAACACGCCAGAGGCCGCCACCACGCAGCGGCCTTCCACCGTTACTTCCGTCTTCATGAAAATCAGGCTCTTGGTGTCGCGCACCACCCGCGGCCTCGAGATCATGATATCGCCGATCCGCGCCGCATCGACGAACTGCGTATCCATCTGCACCGTGGCGGTGTTTTCGGTGCCGGACACGAATTGCGCGGTCATGCCGCAGGTGCGGTCCGCCAGGGTCATCAGCAGGCCGCCTTGCACCACGCCGCGCCGGTTGCGGTGCTTTTCCTGCCCGACAATGGCGTATTCCGGATCGGCCCCATTCATCCGCCGCCACAGCGGCCCGACCAGGTTGATGAAGCCGTCGTCGTCCAGGATGGTCCAGCCCTCGGCCTTGAGGCGGGCAATTGCCGTATCGCTCATGCGAAATCCTTATTTCGACTGCGCCGCGGTGCGCGGGCGGCGGCCTTCGATGGGATAGGCCGGGTCGTTGAAGCCCGGCGTGGAGGGATGGCCGCTGGTGACCAGGGCGTCGATCAGGGCTTCATCGTCGGCCGTGAAGCGGTAGTCGAGCGCGCGCAGATAGTCGTCCCACTGCGCCTCGGTGCGCGGCCCCGCGATCACCGAGGTCACGAACGAACTGTTCAGCACCCACGACACCGCAAATTGTCCGGCGGTTACCCCTTTTGCCTCGGCATGGGCGCGAATCTGCTGCGCCAGCGCGAGCGATTCCGGACGCCACTCGGTCTGCATCATGCGGGTATCGTTGCGGCCGGCGCGGGTGTCCTTGTCCGGCGGCGCGTCGGGGCGGTATTTGCCGGTCAGCACGCCGCGCGCCAGCGGGCTGTAAGGCACGATGCCCATGCCGTAGTAGCCGCAGGCCGGAAAATGCTCGACCTCCAGCATGCGGTTCATCGCATTGTAATAAGGCTGGCTGACCACCGGCCGGTCGATGCCGAGGCGGTCACAGATGTTGCAGATCTCCGCGACTCGCCAGGCGCGATAATTCGAGACGCCGAAATAGCGCACCTTGCCCTGGCGAATGAGGTCGCCCATGGCGCGCACCGTCTCCTCGAGCGGGGTGTCATGGTCTTCCTTGTGCAGGTAGTAGATGTCGATGTGGTCGGTGCCGAGACGTTGCAGGCTCTCCTCGGCGGCCTGCATCACCCATCGGCGCGACAGCCCGGCACGGTTGGGATCGCTGCCCATGGCATTGGCCAGCTTGGTGGCCAGCACCCAGTGCTGGCGATGTTCGGCGATGGCGCGGCCGGTGACCTCCTCGGATTTGCCGCCGGCATAGGCATCGGCGGTATCGATAAAATTGATGCCGGCCTCGCGGGCCTTGTCGATGATCCGCGCCGAGGTCGGCTCATCGGTCGCGGCGCCGAACATCATGGTGCCGAGACAGATCGGCGAGACTTTCAGGCCGCTGCGGCCGAGATGACGATATTCCATCGGTTGGTCCTTACGCCACGCGCTTGTGACGGCCATTGTTCTTACAAAAGCCGATGCCTGCTGCCTAGGTCGCAGATTCTTAAAACCCGTGAGCTGGTGCAGGTGACGCGGCTGGTGTAGTCAAACCGCATGGACCTTGCGTTCACCGACAGCACCCGAGAGCAGATCGCCCATCGCTGCGCGGCTTTTCCGCGCCTTCCAGCCGGCGAAACCGCGCTGAAATGCGCCGCGGTCGCCATCGTGCTGGCGCAAGCCGACAATGCCGGCGAAACGGCGCTGCTGCTGACGCTGCGCGCCTCGAGCCTGCGTGCCCACAGCAATCAATGGGCGCTGCCGGGCGGACGATGCGACGCGGATGAAACGCCGATCGCGGCGGCGCTGCGCGAACTCGACGAAGAAATCGGGTTGAGGCTTGGCGCGGATGCCGTACTCGGCGTTCTCGACGACTATCCGACCCGTTCGGGCTACCTGATCACGCCGGTGGTCGCATGGGCCGCCGACGCCACGCGGTTGCGGCTCAATCCGGACGAGGTCGCCTCGGTGCACTGCATTGCGCTTGGCGATATCCAGCGCGACGATGCCTTCGATTTCATCGCCATTCCGGAAAGCGATCGGCGGGTGATCCGGTTTCGCTACCGCGGCCATCTCATCCATGCGCCGACCGCCGCCCTGATCTACCAGTTCCGCGAGCTGCTTGCGGGCCGCCACACCCGGGTGGCCGATCTGGAGCAGCCGGTCTTCGCCTGGAAGTAGCGGCAACCCTGCCGTCGAAGCGGGCGATCCGGTCGCCGATACCGGTTCCTGGCCGGTCCATGCGGCTTTCCGGGCTGACATGAGCCGCGGGCTTGCTAAACAGGTCGCATGCCACGCCAGTCGATTCGCCGCCGCATCCGATGTCTTCCGCTCGCGCTGCTCCTGATCGCGCCTCCGGCGCTTGCGCTCGGCGACACGGCGATTCCCCCCGCCCTCGCTAACGCGATGGCGCAGGCCTCGCCGCAGGCGATTGCCGAATATCGCCGCAAGCTCGCCGCATATCAGGAGGCGCGCGCCGGGTTCGACGCTGAGGCCGGCGCCTACTGGAACTCGATCTCGCAAAAGCGTCGTGGCCGCAACGCCAAGCGCAGGGATCATCAACCCATCACGCTCGACGACTACGTGCTGAGCCAGCCGCCGGTCTATTCCGGGCCGAGCAAGCCGGTCGATCCGGCGCCGCCGGAACGGCCCCCGCACGAGCGCAAGGCGATCCCGGTGGTCGCCGATCTGCTGCAGGCCGCTGCCGCGCACTTTCAGTTCAGCCCGCAGCGTCCAGCATCCGAACTCGAATTCAAGCGGGCCTATGCGCGGGCGGCGTCGGCGGCGGGGCTGACACGGGAGCAGGCGGTACGGGTCTATTCGTTCGAGACCGGCGGCAACGGCAACCACGACATGCAGTCCGGCCTGAGCGCATCGCGGCCGGGATCGCGGGCGATTTCCACCGCGATCGGCTACAACCAGTTGCTCACCACCAACACGGTCGAACTGATCGCTGAGCAGGGTCATCGCTACGTCGAGGCGCTGACCGGGAAGGCCGCGCACCTCAACGGCGCGCCGCGCCAGGCGATGGATCACAAGATCGCGGTGCTCAGGCGCATGGTGGCCTTTGCCCGATCGGTGCCGGACGACTGGAGCCAGCACGAAAAGCTGGCCGACACGCCGCAGGGATGGGCGCTGCATGCCATGGTGCTGGATATCGACGTCGGCCCGCTGCTGCAGACCGACAAGCTGATGACGTCGGTGATCTTCGCCCACGACAAAGGCTACACCCGCGCGCTCAGCGCCGCCGAGCTCGAGATGATGAACCTGACCGGCGACGGCACCGGTCTCGACATGGTGACCATGCCGCAAGCGATGCGCGAGCAGGTGCCGACTTCGAATTTTTTCCAGCGCAGCGGCTACGAGCGCAATCCGGTGGCGATCCGCCACAACACGGTGGCCAAACTACTGGCGGTCACCGACGCCCGGATGGACAGCAACGGCCAGTTGCAGGGCGCCCGGGATTTGGCCGCGGTGTTTTGACGTGAAGCCGGCGCGAGCTGCGCGTCCAGCGTTCAGCCCGGCCCAAAGCTGAACTTGCCATCGCCTTCGAGGTAAGGCCCGGTGCGCATGTAGAGCTGTCCGTTTTCTCCGATGAAGAACAGCGTCTTGTTCGGCACCTTCTTGGCGCCCTTCAGCAGAAACTTGGCGTTGCTGGTACCCATCTTGTAGGAAAACATCTTGCCGTTGCTCTCATAGGCATAGCCCATGTCCGGCGCCAGCACCCAGGGCGTCGGCGCGGGCGCCTGTGCGAATGCCGCGTTGCCCAGCGCCGTCAGTGCGGTGGCGGCGAGCAGCGTTTTGATTGATGACGTCTTCATCCTGTAGTCTCCAAAGATTCCCCGAAGCAGCGGTCGCAGAAGATCGCTGGTCTACGGCGCGATTTGAATGCGACTTTCGCAACCGCCTTTGAACAAACCACGAACGTCGTTTATCCGTCAATATGTCACGCTTGGCTCGCGCGTTCGTCATTCCACGCTCCCGGCTTGACGGCTATCTTCGAATTGCAATCTAGCGCATGTCCCGGCGAAGTGGATCCGGTTCGCCGACAAGGACATGCGCAAACACTGGAATCTACGGCGCATTCCGGTCATATTGGATCACTGAGTGATCCAATATGATCGGAAAGCGCTGTAAGTCCGGCAGCGAAATGGCGGCGGGGGGAATGATTCGGATGACCATCATGGGGAAGATCGGGCTTTGCCTCGCACTGCTCGTCGCGACACTGGCGACGGCCAGCGCCGATGAGTTCAAGCTCAGCAACAACCAGCGGATCTCCTGCAGCCGGGGCCTGAGCGCGGGCAAGCTGAACACCGCGACCTGCAAGTCCTATGCATATGTCTTCAACACCAAGACGTCGGAATATTTCCGCTGCTCGGTCAGTCTTTCGCTGACCCGGGACAACAAGGAAATCCTCAACGTCCAGACTGACGGCAGTTGCGTCAAGAAGCCCCGCATCTTCGACAACGACGGCAGCTACTCGTTCGACGCCACCGAGACCGAGCCGCCGAACACCAATTCCTTCTTCGGCAACGGCGGCTACGCGGTGTGGGCCAGCGACAACGCCGCGGCCAGGGTCCGCGGCTGCATCACCATCGCCTCGGGGCTCGGATCCGACGTCGCCAAGTGCATCGACATGAAGTTCGAGTGAAACCTTACTCCGGCTTGATGCCGGCGAACTTCGCAACCTTGCCCCACTTGTCGGCTTCCGCCAGCACGTAGGCCTGCATCTGTTGCGGCGATCCGCCGGCCGGCTCAGCGCCGAGCTTGCGCAAGCGGGTGGTGCCGTCCTCGGACTTGAGGAATTTGTCGATGCTGGCATTGAGCCGGCCGATAATGTCGGCCGGCACCCGGGCCGGCGCGGCAATGGTGAACCACGAGGCGGCTTCGTAGCCCGGTACACCGGCCTCGGCGATGGTCGGCAACTCCGGCAGCAGCGGCCATCGGGTTGCGGTCGAGACCGCGAGCGCGCGGATCGCGCCGGATTCCGCGAACGGTTGCGACGCCGGCAGATTGTCGATCATCACCTGGACACGGCCGGCAATCAGGTCGGTCAGCGCCGGGGCGCTGCCCTTGTAGGTCACATGGGTCATCTCGATGCCGGTCATCGATTTGAACAGTTCGGTGGAAACGTGTGCGGTGCTGCCGAGCCCGGGCGTGCCGTAGAACAGTTCCCGCGGCCGCGACTTCGCATAGGCGATCAGTTCGGCCACTGACTTGACCGGAAGCGCTTTGGTGACCGAGCAAAGATTTGCCACCCGCGCGATGACGATGACCGGTGCGAAGTCATGGACCTGGTCGTAGCTCAGGTTCTTGAACACGAAACGGTTGATGGCATGGGTGCCCGGCGTGCCGACCAGAAAGGTATAGCCGTCGGGCTCCGTCTTCGCGACATAGTCCGCGGCGATGTTGCCGCCGGCGCCGGCCTTGTTTTCGACGATGAATTGCTGGCCGAAATCCTCCGATACCCTCGCCGCGACAACCCGCGCCAGAATGTCGGTGGTTCCACCCGGCGCGAACGGCACCACGAAGCGTACCGGCCGCGTCGGCCAGGACTCGGCGCGAACTCGCCGCGCCAGCAGCGGCAGGCTCCCCAGTGCGGCAGCGCCGCCCAACACCACGGCGCGGCGGCTCGGTCGCAACGGCAGGGTTCGGGTGTAAGGCATGCGGCCTGGTCCCCCAACGACCGGCTTATGGCGTACCGGCTTTGTGGGGCACGGTATCCGCTCGGACGCCATGCTGCCAGTGCGAAGCCGAAGGCCTTGGGTTCGGGTTTCCAAACCCGTGGTCGCAGCTGGCGATATTCGTCGAATTCGGGCGCTTGACCCGGGGCCGCCATCCGTCCACCTTCCCGGCAAATTTTTGGCCGGGAGAAACACGTGGGAATCAAAAAATCAACGTTATGGCTGCCGCGACGGGCTGCATTCTGGTGTTGTCGGCGCCCGCCGCCAACGCCCAGCAATTCATCAACGTGCTGACCGGCGGAACCTCCGGGGTCTACTACCCGCTCGGCGTCGCCATCGGCAAGATCTACAGCGACAAGATCCCGGACGTGAAAACCCAGGTGCAGGCCACCAAGGCGTCGGTGGAAAACCTGATCCTGCTGCAGCAGGGCCGCGGCGAAATCGCATTCACGCTCGGCGATTCGCTGAAGGCGGCGTGGGACGGTGACGCCGACGCCGGCTTCAAGACCAAGCTCGACAAGCTGCGCACCATCGGCGCGATCTATCCGAATTACATCCAGATCGTCGCCACCGCCGAAAGCGGCATCAAGACCCTGGCCGATCTGAAGGGCAAGAGCCTTTCGGTCGGGGCGCCTAAGTCCGGTACCGAACTCAATACCCGTGCCATCCTCACCGCCGCCGGGCTCAGCTACAAGGACCTCGGCAAGGTCGAATACCTGCCATTCGCCGAATCCGTCGACCTGATGAAAAACCGCCAGCTTGCCGCGACGCTGCAATCGGCCGGCCTCGGGGTGGCGTCGTTGAAGGATCTCAGTACCTCGACCGAGATCAGCGTGGTGTCGGTTCCCAGGGAAGTCGTCGACAAGATTGGCCCGCCCTTCGTACCGGCGACGATCCCCGCCAATACCTACACCGGCCAGGACAAGGACGTGCCGACCGCGGCGGTGATCAACTATCTCGTGACCAGTTCAGCGGTGTCGGACGATCTCGCCTACCAGATGACCAAGCTGGTGTTCGAGTCGCTGCCTGAGCTGGGCAACGCCCACGCCGCCGGCAAAGAGATCAAGCTGGATAGTGCCGCGACTGGAAGTCCGGTGCCGCTGCACCCGGGCGCGATCCGCTATTACAAGGAAAAGGGCCTGATCAAGTAAGACCGGATCATGATGCGATTGGATACGATCGCATCATGATCTTATTCTTTTGTTTGAGCATGATCTATGGACGAACGAATTCGATCGTCCTGGAAAACCGGTTTCCACCCTCGGATCAGGTCCGAGGGCGTGCTTTTCCGGATCACGCTCCAGGCGATCGCCGGGGATGACGCGAAATGTTGCAGGCTGAAGGCGAGGGCGCGCCGGTCAAGGTCGAGTTCGACAATTTCGAACACGGTTTTCCGGAAGGCTTTGGTCCGGGACGCTGGGGCCATCTCGCCTATGGCATCGGCATCGCGTTCGCCGCGTTCCAGCTGGTGGTGGCGGCATGGAACGTGCTGCCGAGCCAGGTGGTGCGCGGCGTTCATGTCGGCTTCCTGATCCTGATGACCTTCGGCCTGATCGGCAATTTCACCGCGAAAGGCAACAGCGGGCGGGCGCTGGGCTGGCTGATCGGAAGCCTCGGCTTTTTGTGCGGACTCTACCAGTGGATCTTCTATGCCGACCTGATCGCGCGGGACGGCGATCCGACCCGGCTCGATCTCGCGGTGGGAACGCTGCTGGCGGTGCTGATTTTCGAAGGCACCCGGCGGCTGATGGGGCTCGCGCTGCCGCTGATGTGCGGCGCCTGCATTCTGTACTGGTTTTTCGGGCAGTACCTGCCGTCGCCGTTCAATCATCGCGGCTACGGCTTCGACCAGGTGATCACCCATCTTTCCTATGGCACCGAAGGTTTCTACGGCGTGCCGATCTACGTCTCGGCGACCTACATTTTCCTGTTCATCCTGTTCGGTTCGTTCCTGGAACGCGCCGGCATGATCCAGCTGTTCACCGATGTCTCGCTCGGCCTGTTCGGCGGCACCCGCGGCGGACCGGCCAAGGTCGCGGTGTTCGCATCGGGCATGATGGGCACGATTTCCGGCTCCGGCGTCGCCAATGTCGTCACCGTCGGCCAGTTCACCATTCCGCTGATGATCCGGTTCGGCTATCGCCGCGCCTTCGCCGCCGGCGTCGAGGCCACCGCATCGATGGGCGGGCAGATCATGCCGCCGGTGATGGGCGCGGTGGCCTTTATCATGGCGGAAACGCTCGGCGTCGAGTACGCGGTCATCGTCAAGGCCGCGGTGATTCCGGCTGTTCTGTATTTCGCCTCCGCATTCTGGATGGTGCATCTGGAAGCCGGCAAGCACGGTCTCGTCGGCATGAAGCGCTCCGAGATTCCCAGCGCATGGAAGGCGCTGGTGTCGCGCTGGTACCTGGTGTTGCCGCTGGCGGCGCTGGTCTACATGCTGTTCGAAGGCTTTACACCGCTCTATGCCGGCTCGATGGGGCTCGCGCTCACCGTCGCCCTGATCCTCGGCGCCAGCATCACGCTGGGCCTTTCCAGTCAAACGCTGCGTTACGTATTCTGGATCGGGCTTGCGCTGGTGGTGGCGCTGGTGTCGCAAAATGGCCTCGATATTCTTCCCGTCGCGGGCATCGTCGCGATGCTGGTGCTGATCAGCGCCTGGACGCGCGGCGGCCGGGCCACGCTCAGGGCGTGCCGCGATTTGCTCGCCGACAGCGCCAAGTCGGCGCTCACCGTCGGCATGGCCTGCGCCATCGTCGGCACCATCATCGGCATGATGACCCAGACCGGCGTCGGCACCATCTTCGGCAGCTGGGTGATCGGGCTCGGCGAGAAGAGCCTGTTTCTGGCGTTGATCATGACCATGCTGCTGTCGATCCTGCTCGGCACCGGCATTCCGACCATTCCCACCTACATCATCACCGCGGCGCTGGCCGCGCCGGCGCTGGCGAAACTCGGCGTGCCGCTGATCGAGAGCCACATGTTCGCGT
This sequence comes from uncultured Alphaproteobacteria bacterium, assembly GCA_963710235.1. Lineage (GTDB taxonomy): Bacteria > Pseudomonadota > Alphaproteobacteria > Rhizobiales > Xanthobacteraceae > Bradyrhizobium. Next base: position 400,092 of record CAVPZI010000002.1, on the reverse strand, counting down.
TCTACTACGGCATCATGGCCGACCTCTCGCCGCCGGTGGCACTGGCGGCGCTGGCGGCGGCCCCGATCGCCCGGGAAAATCCCGACAAGATCGGCTGGGAGGCGATGCGCATTGCGCTGGCCGGCTACGTGATCCCGTTCATCTTTGTCTATTCGCCGGCGTTGATGTTGCAGGCCGGCGATCCGGCGGCCGCCGTGCTGGGCTTCTATGGCGCGGTGGCCTTTGCGACAGTCAAGGCACTGGTCGCGATCGCCCTGTTCGGCATGGTGGCGATCGGGTTCCTCTTCACGCCGATGACGTGGCTGGAGCGGATGGTTGCCTTCGTTGCCGCGCTGTGCCTGCTCGGCGAATTCCGCTTCAGCGACAGTGCCGGCCTGATCCTGGCCGTCGCCTGTGTGCTGTGGCAGTTGCGCCGGCGCGCGCAGGCCGCGGTGACGGCTTGAGCCTCTGCCTCGCTTCAGCGGGCGTCGCAAAATCGCTGGCGCTCGCGGCGTTCACGCTGGTGTGGACCCATTCGATCGAGAAGGTCGATTGGCAGGAAGACTGGCGTGTCACCCGGCAAGGACTTCGAACTGGTGCAGGCCCGCGTCAAGGGAAGTGGTGCCGGCATGGAGCCGCCGCCGGACGCACGCCTGGTCGACGGCTGGTTCCAATGGCAGCCGCGGCGCGCGCCGATGCCGCAAGTCGTGCTCGGCAATTCCGGCGCCGCCGGCGAGTGGCGGCTGTGCAGCGACGGCCGGTGCCGGACGCTGTCGGAAATTCTGGGACATCCCGTCGGCGGCAACGTCACCGTGATGCGCGCCTGCGAGGATTGAGGTAAACCCTCGCCCAGGGAGCCCGCGCGATGCGTCATTTCAATCCGGCAATCCTCGCGCTGCTTGCGCTCGCCGCCGCGGGCGTTGCCCCGGCTTCGGCGCAGAGCGAAAAAGAGGCCGCGGTCTGCTCGGCTGAAGCGCCATCGCCGCCCGACGAGATGATCGGCATCTGCGGCCAGGTAATCAATTCCGCCGCCGCGCCGCCGGCCGATCGCATCCATGCGCTGCTGGCCCGCGCCGAGCTTCGCCGCAAGAACGAGCGGGTCGATCTCGCCGTCGAGGATTGCAACGAGGCGATCCGTCTCGATCCGACCGCCGCGGCGTTCGACTGTCGCGGCAATGCGCTGGCGGCCGACAAGAAATATCTGCCCGCGCTTGATGACTTCGATCGGTCGATCAAGCTCGACCCCGGCTTCGTTCGTGGCTATGCCGATCGCGCTGCCACCTTCGGCCTGATGCGGGAAAATCGCCTGGCGATACGCGACTACACCGAAGCGGTCCGTCTCGATCCGAAGCGGGTCCAGGGTTTCGTCGATCGCGCCGAGGCTTACCTCAAGGTCAGCCGCATCGACCTTGCGATCGACGATCAGGGCCATGCGATCCGGCTCGAGCCGACCGTTGGCGATCACTACGAGGCGCGCGGCAAGCTGTACGCGCGCAACAACGCCTATGATCGCGCCATTGCCGATTTCAACGAAGCCATCCGCCTGGAGCCGAAGGCGGGTTATTTCGTCGAGCGCGGCAATGCCTACAACCTCAAGGGCAATCCCGGCCGCGCCATCGCCGACTATGACGAGGCGATCCGGCTCGAGCCGGCGCTCGCCATGGCCTACAACAACCGCGGCGTGGCCTGGCGCGACAAGGGCGACAAGGCGCGGGCACGGGCCGATTTCCAGACCGCCGTGACCCTGGACCCGACCCTGGATATCGCCGTCGAGCATCTCAAGCAGCTCCAGCACCGCATCAACGCGATTCAGGCTGTGCCGGCCGGGCGCCTGCCCGACGCCGGGGACGCGTCGCCCGGCTCCGCGCGAGCCGGATCCCGGATGCCCTGACCGGCACGCGCCCGCGTTGTTCCAGCCAAACCAGTGTTGCTTGCTCTTGCCCGCGCTGGAACCCGCTCCAAAATGGAGGAATGCCATCTCAAGATATATCTATTGACTCTTTCAGGCTCTAATAATATCTAAAGATACATCTTAAGTAGATGGAGAGCGACATGTTTGGAGCAAGACACTGTGAGCCGCCCCGCGAGGGCTTCTGGGCCGGCGGCCGCCGCTGGCGGCGTCATTTCGGCGGCGATTTTGCCGGCGGCGGCCGGCACGGCATGGGCGGCGGCGAAATGATGCGGGCCGGCCGGATGCTGGCACAAGGCGACCTGCGGCTGATCGCGCTCGCGCTGATCGCCGAGCAACCGCGCCACGGCTATGAGATCATCAAGCTCTTGGAGGACAAGACCGCGGGCTGGTACTCGCCGAGCCCCGGCATCGTGTATCCGACCCTGACCTATCTCGAAGAAGCCGGCTACGTCACCGTGCAGGCGGAAGGCGCCAAGAAGCTCTACACCATCACGGAAGAAGGCCGCGCCTATCTGGAAGAGAACCGCGCCTTTGTCGATGCCGTGCTCGAACGCCTCGCGGCGATCGGCGACAAGGCCACGCGGATCCGCGAACATTTCGACCGGCCGGAATACCGGGAACACCGCGGCCGCCGGCGTGACGGGGACGACGAGGACCGGCACCAGCGCGACGACCGGTCGTCGATGCCGCCGCTGGTGCGCGCCGCGCTCGACAACCTGCGCGAGGTAGCGGGCAAGCGGCTCGAAGCCGACGAGGACGCCGAGACCAGGATCGTCGAGATGCTGATGCACATCGCGCAGGAAATAAAGAAGATGTGAGCGCGGTTGCTTACCCCCCCTGCGGGTCGGGTAAGCAACCTGTTCGTCAGGGCAGATCGCCCCGCGGTCCAACCCGCCGCATTCCACTGCCTTCGCTTCCGCGCTAGGATGGCCCGACTTTCGATGCCGGGTAGGATCAGCAGGACCGATCGATGCGACGGAAATTTGCGGCCGCAGTGGCGAGCGCGGCCATTGTGTTGTGGGCGGTGCAATCCATGGGCGTGCTCGCCGCCGTCAGCGAGCCGATCAAGGATCCCACCATCGACTCCGCGCCATGCTTTGCCGCCGCAGTCGCCGCCGCCGATCCCGACCAGATCATCACGAACTGTGGTCTGCTGATCGACAGCGAGAAGGCGCCGGCTGCCGATCGGCTGAGGGCGGTGCTGGCGCGCGCCGGCGCCTACCTCCGCAAGGGGCAGGATGACCGTGCCATCGCCGACTATGATGTGGCGCTGAAACTCGATCCCACCCTGGCCGACATCTTCAACGCCCGCGGCGAGCTGTGGCGCAAGAAAGGCGACCGGCCCCGCGCGCTGGCGGATTTCGGCGCCGCCATCAAGCTCAATCCGCAGCACGCCGTCGCGCGCGGCAATTATCGATCGCTGGCGCAGGAACTGGAACGGATCGGCGCCCAGATGGCGATCAGCAACAAGCCGAGTTTCGATTGCTCCACCGCCAGGCGCGCCGTGGAAAAGGCGATCTGTGCCGATCCGGCACTGGCCAGGCTCGACCGCGAGATCGATGGCGTCCATGCCCTGGTGATTCGCGAAGCCGGACGCGGCTCACGCAGTGCCCGCGACCTGCAGCGCCAGCAGGACGCCTACCTCGCGACACGCAACGCCTCGTTCGGCCGGCCCGGCTATGATCTGCAAAAGGCGATGAAGGCGAGGCTGCAGCAATTGAGCGGCAGCGACGGATACTAGGTCGTAGGCATGATGTTTACGACCTAGTTGGGCCCGGCGTGAGATGGCGCCCCGACGGACGGCGTGCGTTCTGTGCCTTTGGGCTGAATTCAACTTGATGCCGGCTGTTCCGCACGCTCAAATGCGGTACGAAGAGACGGCGGCCGACCAAAATCGCGCGGGGAAATGCCATGAACAGCCAGGCCAAAAGCCGCTATGCCGAGGTCCATGCGCGCTCGCTGGCTGATCCCGAGGGCTTTTGGGGTGAAGCCGCGCAGGAGATCGACTGGATCGAGCCGGCGAAAAAGATCTTCGATCCGACCATGGGGCTCTACGGCCGCTGGTTCGCCGGCGCCGTGGTCAACACCTGCTACAACGCGCTCGATCGTCACGTCATCGGCGGCCGCGGCGACCAGCTGGCGCTGATCCATGATTCGCCGCTGGCCAACGCCGTCACGAAATTCACCTATACCGAGTTGTGGGAGGAGGTGCGGACGCTGGCCGCCGTAATGCAGGATTTCGGCGTCACCAGGGGTGATCGCGTCATTCTCTATATGCCGATGGTGCCGGAGGCGGTGGTCGCGATGCTGGCCTGCGCCCGGATCGGCGCCGTGCATTCGGTGGTGTTCGGTGGTTTCGCCGCCAAGGAATTGGCCAGCCGGATCGACGACGCCAAGCCGAAGCTGATCTTTTCAGCCAGCTGCGGCCTCGAACCCGGCCGCATCGTGCACTACAAGCCGCTGCTCGACGAGGCGATCCGGCTGTCGAACTCCAGGCCCGAGGCCTGCATCATCCTGCAGCGGCAGCAGCAGCCCTGTGAACTGACCGCGGGGCGCGATCACGACTGGCTTGAGCTGCGCCGTGCCGCGTTCAGCGCCGGCAAGGCGGCGCCCTGCGTGCCGGTGCTGGCCACCGATCCGCTCTACATTCTCTACACGTCGGGCACCACAGGTATTCCCAAGGGCGTGGTGCGCGACAATGGCGGGCATCTGGTGGCGCTGAAGTGGTCGATGTTCAACCTCTATGGCGTCAAGCCCGGCGAGGTCTGGTGGTGCGGCTCCGACATCGGCTGGGTGGTCGGGCACAGCTACATCGTCTACGGACCGCTGTTTCATGGCGCGACCTCGATCATGTATGAGGGCAAGCCGATCGGTACGCCGGATGCCGGCGCGTTCTGGCGGGTCATCTCCGAACACAAGGCGATCGCCCTGTTCACCGCGCCGACCGCGTTCCGCGCCATCAAGAAGGAAGACCCGGACGGCAAGCTGATCCGGCAATACGATCTGTCGAAATTCCGCACCCTGTTTCTGGCCGGCGAGCGCGCCGATCCGCCGACGGTGGCATGGGCCGAGGTCCAGTTGAACGTGCCTGTGATCGACCACTGGTGGCAGACCGAGACCGGCTGGTGCATCGCCGGCAACCCGGTCGGGCTCGGCATGCTGCCGGTCAAGCACGGCTCGCCCACGGTGCCGATGCCGGGCTACCAGGTCGACGTGGTCGATGAGGCGGCACGTCCGCTGCCGTCAGGCACCATGGGCTCGATCGTCATCAAGCTGCCGATGCCGCCGGCGTGCCTGCCGACGCTGTGGCAGCAGGACGAACGCTTCAAGGAAGCCTACCTGACCGAGTTTCCCGGCTATTACAAAACCTCCGACGCCGGCTACAAGGACCAGGACGGATATGTCTTCGTAATGGGCCGCACCGACGACATCATCAACGTCGCCGGCCACCGGCTGTCCACCGGCGGCATGGAAGAGATCCTGGCCTCGCATCCCGACGTTGCCGAATGCGCCGTGCTCGGCATTGCGGACGCCATCAAGGGCGAGGTGCCGTGCGGCTTCCTGGTGCTGAAGGCCGGCGTGACGCGCAGCCCCGCCGACATCGAGAAGGACGTGATCGCGCTGGTGCGCGAGAAACTCGGTCCGGTGGCGGCGTTCAAGCTCGCGATCACGGTGGGGCGGCTGCCAAAAACCCGCTCCGGCAAGATCCTGCGCGGCACCATCAAGAAGATCGCCGACGGCGAGACCTGGAGCATGCCCGCCACCATCGAGGACCCGAAGGTGCTGGATGAAATCGGTGAGGCGTTGAAGGGGCGCGTATGATCCGGAAAAGCATGCCCTCGGGTACGACCCGAGGTTGGGTACCGGTTTTCCGATCGGATCATACTCAGCAAGTGTGAGGCGGGCTTACAATCCTCGCATTTGCCGCTAAACACTCCCTGACGAAAGCCAATGCCGTTTCAGGAATTCGCATGCGACCGACGAAATCGAACCGCTTCATCGCGCTGACGCTGGCCGCGCTGGCACTCGGCGCCTGCGCCCAGCGCAGCCAGGTTCCGGTGTCCAGTCTCGGCGAGGATGACGACGCGATCTGCCGCGCCAACGGAGTCGCGGTCGGCTCATCCGCCTATGTCGCCTGCCGCAAGGATCGCGACGCCAACCGCAGCAGCGCCGAGGCCCGCGCCGATCGCCGGCAACGCGATATCGGCGAATACATGCTGAATCATCCAGATACGCATTAGGTCCAAACGCGCCGCTTGCCTACTCGTCGTCCTGTTTCTTGCCGCCGATCGTCTTCAGCTTGGCGAACACCGCGTCGACATTGAGGTCGTCGCGCTGCTTTTCGGAGGGCTCGAACTCGGCTTCCTTGCGGGTGGTCTCGGAGGCCGGCAGCAGGGTGGCGCCGCCGTAGGCCTGGTCGGTGGGTTTTTCCTTGGCGGCGCGCTGCACCTCGAAGTCGAGTTCGATCTGCGAGCACAGCCCTAATGTCACCGGGTCCATCGGCGTCAGGGTCGAGGCGTTCCAGTGGGTGCGGTCGCGCACGCTGGCGATCGTGGTCTTGGTGGTGCCGACCAGCCGCATGATCGCGCTGTCCTTCAACTCGGGGTGGTTGCGCACCAGCCACAGGATCGCGCTCGGCCGCTCGTGGCGGCGCGATACCGGGGTATAGCGCGGTCCCTTCTTCTTCGAGGGCGCCGGCAGCGTGACCTTGCTCTCGCCGAGCTTGAGCCGGTAATTCGGGTCCTTCTCGCCCTTCTCGATTTCATCGCGGCTGAGCTGACCGGTGGAAATCGGGTCCATGCCCTTGATGCCCTGGGCGGCATCGCCGTCGGCAATGGCGCGGATCTCGAGCGGGTGCATCTTGGTAAAATCGGCAACCTGGTCGAACGACAGCGCGGTATTGTCGACCAGCCACACGGCAGTCGCCTTTGGCATCAGCGGTGCATTGCTCACGGGCAAATCTCCTTTGCGCTTCGCCCACCTCTTTCGGAGGCGAAGCCTTCTGGTCATCGGTGATGACGGGGAATTAAGCCCTATATAAGCCGTCTGGGGCTAACCGCGCAATGGTTTGCTGTTATGCCTTGACAGGGCCGCAAACCGGCCCCAAGTCCTTAGCGGAATTGACCGTTCCGCACCTGCCGGTGCGCCGTGAGAAGGTCCCGGATCGCCCCCCATGCAGGCCAAATCGCCCCTGAAAATCGTGCTTTGTTCTCCCCGCGGCTTCTGCGCCGGGGTGGTCAGGGCGATCGACACCGTCGAGCGGGCATTGGCCATCCATGGCGCTCCGGTCTACGTCCGGCACGAAATTGTCCACAACCGCTATGTGGTGGACAGCCTGCGCGCCAAGGGCGCGATTTTCGTCGAGGAACTGGCTGAAATCCCCGATCATACCAACGCGCCGGTGGTATTTTCCGCCCACGGGGTGCCGAAATCGGTCCCCGCCGACGCCAAGCAGCGCAATTTCTTCTCGCTCGACGCGACCTGCCCGCTGGTCACCAAGGTGCATCGCGAAGCGGCGATCCACTTCAAGCGGGGCCGCGAAATCCTCTTGATCGGGCATTCCCATCACCCCGAGGTGGTCGGCACGCTGGGCCAGTTGCCGCCCGGCGCGGTGACGCTGATCGAGACCGCGCACGACGCCGCCACCTTCACGCCGAAGGATCCCGACAACCTCGCCTTCGTGACCCAAACCACGCTGTCGATCGACGACACCGCGGAAATCGTCGCGATGTTGAAGCGGCGCTTCCCGAACATCTCGGGGCCGCACAAGGAAGACATCTGCTATGCCACCACCAACCGCCAGCTCGCGGTCAAGAAGGTGGCGCCGGTGGTCGATGCCCTGATCGTGGTAGGCGCGCCGAATTCGTCGAATTCGCAGCGCCTGCGTGAGGTCGCCGAGCGCGAGGGTTGCCCGATCGCGGTATTGGCGCAGCGCGCCTCCGATCTCGACTGGTCGCGATTCAAAGGCATCAGGAGCCTCGGCATCACCGCGGGCGCCTCGGCGCCGGAAGTGATCGTCGAGGAGATCATGGGCGCGTTCGCCGAACGTTACGAACTGCATGTGGAGACGGTCTCGGCCGCGGAAGAAAACGAGTTCTTCCCATTGCCGCGTTCGTTGCGGCCCGACGCGGCGTAACCGCGATGGCGGTTTACACCGACGTCGCTGCCGACGAGCTTGTGGAGTTTCTCAAGGGTTACGATATCGGCGAGCTGATGTCCTACAAGGGCATCGCCGAGGGCGTCGAGAACTCCAATTTCCTGCTGCATACTTCCGGCGGCGCCTTCATCCTGACGCTGTACGAAAAGCGCGTGGCGTCGGACGACCTGCCGTATTTCCTGTCGCTGATGGCGCACCTGGCGGCGCGCGGCGTCAATTGCCCGCAGCCGGCCAGGAACCGCAACGGCGAGGTGTTCGGCACGCTGTGCGGCCGGCCCGCGGCGGTCATCAATTTTCTCGAAGGGGTGTGGCCGCGCCGTCCCAACGCCACCCACTGCGCCGGCGTCGGCGAGGGGCTGGCAAAGATGCATCTCGCCGGTCGTGATTTTCCGCTGGTCAGGAAAAATCCACTTTCAGTGATGGGCTGGCGGCCATTGTTCGATCAGGCCGCACCGCGCGCGGACGAATTGCAGCAGGGTCTGCGGGCTTTTCTTGGCGCCGAACTGGATCATCTGGAAGCGCGCTGGCCGAAGCAGCTTCCCGAAGGGGTGATTCACGCCGACCTGTTTCCGGACAATGTGTTTTTTCTCGGCGACAGGCTGTCCGGGCTGATCGACTTTCCGTTCGCCTGCAACGACCTCCTCGCCTACGACGTCGCGATCTGTCTCAATGCCTGGTGCTTCGAGCCCGATCATTCCTTCAATGTCACCAAGGCCCGCGCGTTTCTCGGCGCCTATGGCCGCGAGCGCAAACTATCGCGGGCCGAAGAGGACGCGCTGCCGCTGCTGGCGCGCGGCGCGGCATTGCGCTTTCTGCTGACGCGGCTGGTAGATTTTCTCAACGTTCCGCCCGGCGCCCTGGTCAAGCCCAAGGATCCCCTGGAGTACGTCCGCAAGCTGCGTTTCCAGCAAGGCGTGCAGGGCCTGCGCGACTATGGCGTCGAACCAACCGGGCTGGTGGCGTGAGTTCGGACAAGCCGGTCATCATTCATACCGACGGCGCCTGTTCGGGAAATCCCGGGCCGGGCGGCTGGGGTGCGATCCTGAAATTCGGCGATGCCGAAAAGGAATTGAAGGGCGGCGAGGCACACACCACCAACAACCGGATGGAGCTGATGGCGGCGATCTCCGCGCTGGAAGCGCTGAAAAAGTCCTGCACCGTCGATCTTTATACCGACAGCCAGTACGTCCGCCAGGGCATCACCGGCTGGATCCATGGCTGGAAAAAGAACGGCTGGCGCACCGCCGACAAGAAGCCGGTGAAGAATGTCGACCTCTGGCAGCAGCTCGATGAGGCGCTGAAGCGGCACCAGGTGCGCTGGCACTGGGTCAAGGGCCACGCCGGTCACGACGAAAACGAGCGCGCCGATCAATTGGCGCGAGACGGGCTGGCGGAGGCAAGGTTGAAGACGGCGCTCGAATAAAAGTTTGTTTCTCCACCGTCATCACCCGCGCATGCGGGTGACCCCGTATTCCAGGGCATTCACCCCCAGTCGTTAAGCCCTGGAATACGGGGTCGCCCGATCATAGGCGAGCGGAAGCGACGCCGTCCTTAGGACGGCTACGTCGGGCGACGACGGCTTTGTTTGTCGTTTACAGCTGCCCGAGCAGGGTGTCGCCGCCGGAAACTTCGACCTTGCCGGGGGCGGCTTCGAGGTTGAGCTTCTTCACGACGCCGTCTTCCACCAGCATCGAGTAGCGCTTGGAGCGGATGCCGAGGCCGTTGCCGGAGGCGTCCAGTTCCATGCCGATGGCCTTGGCGAATTCGGCATTGCCGTCGGCCAGAAAGGTCGCCTCGTCGCGCTGGTCGGTATCGCGCTTCCAGGCATTCATGACGAAGGCGTCGTTGACCGACACCACGGCGATGGTGTCGACGCCCTTGTCCTTGATGGCGTAGGCGTTGAGGAAAATGCTCGGCAAGTGCATCTTGTGGCAGGTGCCGGTATAGGCGCCGGGCACCGCGAACAGCGCGACTTTCTTGCCCTTGAATACGTCGTCGGTGGTCCTGACCTGCGGCCCCTCCGACGTCATCACGCGGAATTTCACCTCGGGCAGATGGTCGCCAACTTTGATGGTCATCGTCATGGTCTCCGTGGAGTGTGCGGAAGTGTTCTTAGACCGGCTGCGCAGCCTGCACAATATTGAGCGGGCCTAAAACGCAGGCGTTCGCGGGCGATCACCGTTCTGTCATCGACCGCAAAATGCGTGCAGCCTGCCCGTCGGCGGGGCAGGCGCCGGTTGGCCGCTTCAGGCCGCGGCCTTCTTTTCATCGCGCAGTTCGCGGCGCAGGATCTTGCCGACGTTGGTCTTGGGCAGGGCGGTGCGAAACTCGATCTGTTTCGGCACCTTGTAGTTGGTCAATTGCGTGCTGCAGAACTTGATGATGTCCTCGGCGGTGACACTGGGATCCTTCTTGACCACGAAGGCCTTGACGGTCTCGCCGGAGCGCTCGTCCACGACGCCGATCACGGCGCATTCCAGCACGCCCGGATGGCTCGCGATCACTTCCTCGACCTCGTTGGGATAGACGTTGAAGCCGGAGACCAGGATCATGTCCTTCTTGCGGTCGACGATCCTGGTGAAGCCGTCCGGTGTCATCACGCCGATGTCGCCGGTGCGGAAGAAGCCGTCCGCGGTCGTCACCTTCGCCGTCTCATCGGGCCGGTTCCAGTAACCGACCATCACCTGCGGGCCCTTGGCGCAGATTTCGCCGGGCTCGCCGAGCGGCACCTCCTTGCCGTCATCGTCGCGGATCGAAATCAAGGTCGACGGCACCGGCAAGCCGATGGTGCCGTTGAACGTATCCACGTTCGCCGGGTTGCAGGTCAGTGTCGGTGACGTCTCCGACAGCCCGTAACCTTCCGCCACGAAGCAGCCGGTCCGTTTCAGCCAGGCTTCGGCGACCGCCCGCTGAACCGCCATGCCGCCGCCGTTGGAGATCTTCAGCTTGGAGAAATCGACCTTCTCGAAGCCGGGCGCATGCAGCAGTCCGTTGTACAGCGTGTTGACCGCGGGGAAGCTGTTGACCTGGTATTTCATCAATTCCTTGACGAAGCCCGGCATGTCGCGCGGGTTCGGGATCAGGAGGTTGACGCCGCCGGCGCGCATCGCGAGCAGGAAGCACGCCGTCAGTGCGAAGATGTGATAGAGCGGCAGCGCGCAGACGATGAACAGCTGGTCGACATGCGGCGGCTGCTGCAGTGCAGGCTGCAGCCAGGCGTCGTTCTGCAGCACGTTGGCCATGATGTTGCGGTGAAGCAGGGTCGCGCCCTTCGAGACGCCGGTGGTGCCGCCGGTGTATTGCAGGAAGGCGACGTCGTCAGGTCCGAGCTTCGGCTTGCTGAACTTCAGATTGCGGCCGGCGGCGATCGCATCGTTGAAGGTGACGGAGCCCGGTATCGAAAACGGCGGCACCATCTTCTTGACCCGCCGCACCACGAAATTGACGATCACGCCCTTGAAGCCCAGCAAGTCGCCCATGCTGCCGATGATGACGTGCTTGACCGCGGTCTTGGCCAGCACCTGCTGCACCGTCGGCGCAAAATTCTCCAGCACGATGATGGCCTCGGCGCCGGAGTCCTTGAGCTGGTGCTCCAGTTCGCGCGGGGTGTAGAGCGGATTGACGTTGACCACGGCATAGCCGGCGCGCAGCACGGCCGCGGTCGATACCGGATATTGCAGCACGTTCGGCATCATCAGCGCGACGCGCGCACCTTTCGCAAGCCCCTTGCTCTGCAGGTAAGCGCCGAGCGCCGTCGACATCTCGTCGAGGTCGCGGTAGCTGATCGACTTGTCCATGCAGATGAAAGCCTTGCGGTCGCGGAATTTCGCGAAGCTCTCCTCCAACAGATCGACCAATGACGGATATTGCGTCACATCGATATCGGCGGGCACGCCGGGCGGATAGTGCTTGAGCCAGATGCGCTCCATGATATTTCCTCTCAATCCGGCTCCCTGTTTGCTCCCGTTGTCCGGGCAGGGGCTTTGTTGCGGGAAGTATTGAGCAAAGCGGCGGCCGATGGCAAGCGGCCGCGGCGCGGAGCGCGCGTCTGAACGGGTTTGCGGGCGGAAAGCCGCTTAACTGCGCGGCGTTGCGGTAGATTTTTGATCGGCCGCCGGCTTGGCGTCGCCGGTAGTGCTGCTCTTGGGGGCCGGCTTGGTCGCCGCTTTCGGCTTGGGGGCCGGCTTGGCTGCGGTCTGTGCGGTGCTTCCGGGCGGTTTCGCCGTCGTGGCCTCCGGCCTGGCGTTGGCGTGCTTGACGCCGGCAGGCTTGGCAGCAGGCTTGGTCTCGGCGGTCGCCGCGCTGGCTTTGGCGTCGCCCTTGGCGTCCTTGCTGGCGGGGGAGGCATCCGGCTTTTTGGCTGCGAGCCGTTGCTTCTTGCCCCGGCGTGGCGTCGCCTGCTTGTCCGCATCCGCGGCGACCGCAGCCACGAGATCGGTACCGGTCTTCTTCGGTCCGGTGTAGACGACGATCGGCTCAGACGGAGCAGGGGCTTGCGCCAGCATCTCCGACGGTTTCATCGGCGGCGGCTGCAGGCCATCGGCGAAGAAGGTCAAGGTGTTGCCTTCGCCGTTGCCCGCATTGCCGGCGACGGTGTCGTCTTCGTCGCTGGCCGGGCGCTTGCGATGGCCGCCGCACATCTCGTCACGCAGGTTAGGGGGCGCGGCGTCGATCGGCGCCAGATTGTCCACCGTGCCGAGCGACGGACGCAGCCATGACAGGCCGTTATTGGCAAAGTTGCGCTCCAAGAGCTGCGCCGCCCGCACTGCGCGCATCTGACCGGATGAGGCGCCCAGCACCACGGCGATCAGGCGTCTGCCGTTGCGGGTGGCCGAGGCGACGAGATTGTAGCCGGAGGCGCAGATGAAGCCGGTCTTGAATCCATCGGCGCCGGGAAAGCGGCCGATCAGGCGGTTGAAGTTCGGCGTGATCTTGCGGCCAAACCGGATCGAGGGAATGTGGACGAAGTATTCGTATTCCGGCAGGTCACGAATGATGGCGCGGGCGAGGATCGCCAGATCGCGCGCCGAGGTGATCTGTCCGTCCGCGGGCAGCCCGTTCGGATTGACGTAACTCGTCTGCGTCATGCCGAGCCGCTGCGCGGTTTCGTTCATCATGGCGGAAAAGCCATCGATCGATCCGCCGACGCCTTCGGCGAGTACCACCGCCATGTCGTTGGCCGACTTCACCAGCATCATCTTCAGCGCGTTGTCGACGGTGAGCTGGGTGCCGACCCGAAAGCCCATCTTGGACGGCGACTGCGCGGCAGCGACCGGCGAAACGGTGAACAGGGTGTCCAGCGTGATCTTGCCGTCCTTGACCGCCCTGAGCGTGACGTAGGCCGTCATCAGCTTGGTCACCGAAGCGGGATACCACGGATAGGTGGCGTTCTCGGCCTGCAGAACCTTGCCGCTGTCGGCCTCTACCACCAGGAGCGCTTCGGCCTGCGCGGCGCGCGGCGCCAGTGCGGCCAGTGCAAGCGATGCCGCGAGCACGATCCATTTGAAGGGCGATTGGCTATGCAATGCGGGGAGAAAAGGCACTATCGAATTCCGGTCCTTGGCGGCGTGGCCAAATCTATACCGGCAGGCTGCGTCGGAACAGTGGCCGGACGATTAAATCGTGGATGAAAGCGGCCATATTTCGGTGGTCCAGCTCGCGGGCATCATGAGTCTGCGACCTTTGCCGGAGCAATGCCGGGTTTTGGCGGTGGCGCGCCCATGCGCACGTTTTCCTGCGTCATGAACTGGGCCCTGGCGAGTTCCGCGAAATGTCCACCGCGCCCGACAAGTTCATCGAAGGTTCCGGTTTCGATCACGCGGCCGTTCTCGAATACCAGGATTTGCGTGGCATTGCGGATCGTCGAAAGCCGGTGGGCGATCACGAAGGTGGTACGTCCCTTCATCACCTCGTCGAGCGCGGCGTTGACCCTGGCTTCGGTTACCGCGTCGAGCGCGCTGGTCGCCTCGTCGAGAATCAGGATCGGCGGATCCTTCAACAGTGCGCGTGCGATCGACAGCCGCTGCCGCTCGCCGCCGGACAGCATGCGCCCGCGTTCGCCGGCATTGGCATCGAATTTCAGATCGCCGCGTTCGATGAATTCCAGCGCCTGGGCGCGGATCGCCGCGATGCGCAGCTCCTCGTCGGTGGCGTCCGGCTTGCCGACCCGCAGATTTTCCGCGATCGAGCGGTTGAACAGCAACGCCTCCTGAAACACCACGCCGATGTTCCGCCGCAGCGACGAGAGCGTCAGGCCGCGGACATCCATGCCGTCGATCCGGATGAAGCCCGATTGCGGATCGAAGGCGCGGTGCAGCAACGCGATGGCGGTGGATTTGCCGGCGCCGGTCGGGCCGACCAGGGCGATGGTCTGGCCCGGCAGCGCGACAAAGGACAGGTCCTCCACCGCGGGCCGTTTGCCGTCGTAGGAGAACGAGACGTCGCTGAACTCGACCATGCCCTGCAGGCGGCCGGGATCGATGGCGTCGACCCGGTCGCGCACCGCCGGCACTGTATCGAGCACGTTGAAGAATTCCTGCAGCCGTGGCGCTTCCATGAACACGTTGTTGATGAAGGAGACCACCTGCTCCAGCCTCTGGATCAGCAGGGTCGCAAAGCTGACGAACATCACGATCTCGCCGACACTGGTCAGGCCCTGCTGGTGCAGCACGATGCCGACGGTGAAAATCGCCAGCACGGTGATGGTGGTCGAGGTCTTTGTCATGACGTTGACCAGCGCCCACCATGACAGCACCGGCATCTGCAACGCCAGCAGCTTGTCGGCGACGAAACGCAGGCCCTGAACCTCGGCATCGACCCGTACGAAGCTCTGCACCAGCGCGACATTGCCGAGCGCATCGGAAGCCCGCGCCGAAAGGTCGCTGTACTGTTGCTCGACGTCGCTTTGCATGCCGTAGGTCTTGCGCACCACCAGCGTGGTCAGCAGGGTGAACACCACGCACAGGATGAACAGCAGGATGGCCAGCCGCCAGTTGATATAAAGCGACAGCGGCAGCAGCACGATCAGCGACACGATCGCGGCGAAATGTTCGCGGAAAAACCCAACCCACAACCGCCACAACGCGTCGGTGCCCTGCAGCATCACCTTCATCAGCCGGCCGGAATGGGTGCCGGTGTGAAAGGTCAGCGGCAGCTGCATGATATGCTCGAAATAATTCGTCAGCACCCCCTGGCGCTGTCGGTGCGCCAGGCGATCGGCGTGCAGCGCCACGACCGCCCCACAAATGATGGTGAACAGGCCGAAGGCCACCCAGGCCGCGAGCAACTGCCACGGTGAAGACACCGGCGCCGCCGTTGCACCAGTAGCGGGATTACCGGACAGCACGTCGACGATGCGGCCGAACAGCACCGGCTCGGCGAATTGCGCCACCGCCAGCAGCAGGTTGGCACCGGCGAGGATCCAGCCCAGCCGCGCCTCCTTTCCCAGCAATTCCAGGACACGCGTGTAGAGGCGGAACAGGGACATGAGGCGGGCACTCGGCGGTCACGCGGACGACATCACGGTTAGAGCATTTTTCGGCGATGCCGAAAACGTTCAATGTCCGCAGCGGCCTGCATATCAACGCGTATCAGCGGTCTGATCGCGAGATTTGAAAAAGCACGGCTGGAAGCGGCGACGGACTGTTCCGAGGAACCTAATGGTACGCGGGCGGTTGTCTTTTCAACAAGCCCCGGTCGGGCAGCCCGCAACGGAGGACATGAAAATGTCGGTGCAAAAACGCGTATTTTCTTCATTCGGCCGCGGTGCGATGTTGGCCACCGTGGCGGCGCTGGCCTTGACAGCCGTGCAGCCGTCGGTCGCTTCGGCGGGTACCGTTCACCGCCACTATGGACATGGCGGTGGCGCGGCGGCGATGGCGGCATTTGCCGGCATCGTCGGCACGATCGGCGGCATTGCCGCGGCGCAGGAGCGCCGCGACGCCTATTATTACGGTGGCCCGGCTTATTACGGCGGCCCGGTCTATTACGGCGGCCCAGCCTATTATGCCGCTCCTGGCTACGGCTATTACGGCGGCTACGATATGTATGACCGCCGCGATCCGACCTTCAACTGATCCTGCCTCACACGGGCCATTTCCGCCGGTCGCCGCGCGCGACCGGCGGATTAAGGTTGTTGAAATCCCGGGGATCAAATCCAACACCTGGCGTTAACACGCTGGCGACGGCTTTGCGCTACCTTGCCAAAATGGGTGATTTGCTCGACCGGCTCTATGTGGCGGTGCTGGCGGCCAGGGATCTCGATCCGGCCGTATCGCGCACGGCCCGGCTGTTTCACCGCGGCCCGGCCAAAATGGCCAAGAAACTGGCCGAAGAAGCCATCGAAGTCGTGATCGATGCCGTCAACCGCAACCCGCAGGCGGTGATCCGGGAAAGCGCGGATCTGCTGTATAATCTGACGGTGTTGTGGGCCTCCGCAGGGGTCCGGCCGGAACAGGTCTGGGCCGAGATGGATCGCCGCGAGGCCGCACTCGGCATTGCCGAGAAGTTGCCGAAATCAAAGGCAAAATCGTCTCCCCCGATCGCCCCCAAAATCGAGCAGCGACCGATTGTCGCGCTCGAGACGCATCGCGCCCGCAAGCAACGCTGATCCGCCAGAATTTCCCGCGATAGCCGGCATGGACAAATCCACTGGACAGTGGTTCATCGCGCCATGCTGAGACGAATGTACGACTGGTGTATCGCGGCCGCCGACAAACCTTACGCGCTGTGGGTCTTGGGCGCGGTGGCATTCGCGGAAAGCTCGTTTTTCCCGATCCCGCCGGATCTGATGCTGCTTCCGATGTCGGTGGCCCGGCCGCGCCGCGCCTGGCTGTTTGCAGGCCTGTGCACGGTGGCTTCGGTCGCCGGCGGCATGCTCGGCTACGCGATCGGCGCGTTGCTCTATGACTCGGCAGGGCAATGGCTGATCAACCTCTACCACCTTGGCGACAAGGTCGACACGTTCCGCGCCGGCTATGCCCATTACGGCGCATGGGTGATCCTGCTGAAGGGGCTGACACCGATCCCCTACAAGCTCGTGACCATCACCTCGGGCTTCGCCGGCTACAACATCTGGCTTTTCATCCTGTGCTCGATCGTTGCGCGTGGCGGGCGTTTCTTCGTCGTCGCCATCGTGCTCAACCGCTACGGCGACATCATCCGCGCCGAGGTCGAGAAGCGGCTGGGACTGTGGGTCGCGCTCCTGGCTGCGGTACTTGTGTTCGGCTTTGTCATCGTGTTCTGGCTTGTTTAGATCATGATTCGAAAAGCATGCCCTCGGACTTGATCCGATGGTGGATGCCGGTTTTCCGATCGCATCACGCTCGAACGCTCAACGAATACCTTGGCCGGTTGTCCCTGCCGGGATACCCTTGCGCCATGTTCGATCTCACAACGTCCAAGGCGACCGCCCACTCGTTCGGCAGGACCTGCGCTCTCGCGGTCGCGATCGTGACGCTGTCGACGATGCTGGGCGCAACGGGTCCGGCCTGGCCGCAAGCGGCAAAATCATCGCCGCAACCGCCGGCGCAAACCGCTCCGCCACCGCCGGCAACCACGCAAGGCGCGCCGGATCAGGCGCCGCCGCAGCCTGCCGAGGCCGCGCCGCCGCCACAGCAGGAAAATCCCGGTCTCATCAATGAAATCGGAAAACTGTTCGATAACCCGTCGTCGATCTTGCCGAGCCTTCCCACCTTGAAGAGCCCGAAGGAAGTCGTCGACGATTTCAACACGCGCGCCAAGGATGCGGCCAAGGATGCCACCGACGGGCTGTCCCGTCTCACCACGCCATTGATCGTGCGAGGTCGGGTGGTGTGTCCGGTCGCCGCCAACGGCGCGCCGGATTGCAAAGTGGCCTCCGACAAGCTGTGCCGGAGCAAGGGCTTCAAGGAGGGCAAGAGCGTGGACATGGATTCGGCCCAGGCCTGCTCCGCGGCGGCTCTGCTGTCGGGCGGCAACCGCGAACCGGGCAACTGCCGCACCGAAACTTACGTCACCCGCGCGCTGTGTCAGTAGCGCTCGCCGATTCCGTTACCGCGGCCGGCCTTGGCATTTTCTGCATTGCATCTTCGACACGGCTGCAGCACGCTTTTCCCGGAGATCATGAGAGGAATTTCCGAATGTCCATGCCAGCCTTGTTCAAGGGCCGTCTGTCGCTGCCTGTGATCGGTGCGCCGCTGTTCATCATTTCCGTGCCCGAGCTGGTGATTGCCCAGTGCAAGGCCGGTATCGTCGGGTCGTTTCCGGCGCTGAATGCGCGGCCGCCGGCGCTGCTCGATGAATGGATCGATCGCATCAAGCAGGAGCTCGCCGCCCACGACAAGGCGCATCCGGACCGGCTCTCGGCGCCGTTTGCCGTGAACCAGATCGTTCACAAGTCGAACAACCGCCTCGAACAGGATCTGGCGATTTGCGAGAAGCATCGCGTGCCCATGATCATCACCTCGCTCGGGGCGCGCGAGGAGCTCAACCAGGCAGCGCACGGCTGGGGCGGCATCGTGTTTCACGACGTCATCAACCAGAAATTCGCCCACAAGGCGATCGAGAAGGGCGCCGACGGGTTGATCCTGGTGTCGGCCGGTGCCGGAGGCCATGCCGGCGAAATTTCGCCATTCGCGTTCGTGGCCGAGACCCGGCAATGGTTCGACGGGCCGATCGCGCTGTCCGGCGCCATCGCCAACGGCCGTGCGATCCGCGCGGTAAGGATGCTGGGGGCCGACTTCGCCTATATCGGCTCCGCCTTCATCGCCACGACCGAGGCCAATGCGGTCCCGGGCTACAAGGAAATGATCACCGCCTCGACCGCCGAGGACATCGTGTATTCGAACCTCTTCACCGGCGTGCACGGCAATTACCTGAAGCCCTCGATCGTCGCGGCCGGATTGGACCCGGATAATCTCCCGGAATCCGACGCCTCGAAGATGAGTTTCGGCACCGATGCGTCGGGCGAGCGCGCCAAGCCGAAAGCCTGGAAGGAAATCTGGGGCAGCGGGCAGGGCGTCGGCAGCGTCGGCCGGATCGTGCCCGCGACCGAGTTGATCGCGCGATTCAGGAAGGAATATGCCGAAGCCGTCGATCCCGCGCTGTGAGACCGAACCGGGGCGCGTTACCCGGATGAAATTTCGCGGCGATGATTTTCCTGATAATCTGCGTGAGAATCGCTGAACGGAGCCAGCCATGAGTTCGACGCGACCCGCGCTTCCCCTTTCCGGCGGCTGCATCTGCGCGGCCGTCCGCTACGAGATCGCCTCGTTTCCGCGGCTGCTCTACACCTGCAATTGCACCAATTGCCAAAAGCAATCGGGCAGCGCGTTCGGAATGACGATGCCGGTGACCGCCAGGGATTTTCGCATCACCCAGGGCAAACCGAAAGCCTGGCGGCGGCTGTCGCCTGGGGGCGTCGAAGTCACGTCCTGGTTCTGCAGCGATTGCGGCAACCGGATTTACGGTGAACGCGCCGGACGCCTGGAAACGGTGAATGTTCGGGCCGGCACCCTCGACGACACCAAATGGCTGGTGCCGGTGGCGCATTTCTATACCCGCAGCGCGCAGCCCTGGGTCAAACCGGCGCCCGATGCCATCTGTCACGAGACCCAGCCAACCGATGTCCGACCCCTCGCCGAGGCCTGGCGCCTGCAATGGCCGTAACCCCCGATAGCCGTGAGGTTCCGATAATATTGCCCGCGGATGGAACCTGCAGCGTCCGGGAGGGTTATCGGGGCGTCGAGGGCGGGTATGGGTTTAGCCGGACAATTTGAAAATAAAGCTAAAACCGGCATTTGGGGCCTGGACAACATCCTGTCCGGAGGGCTTTCGCGCGGGCACTTGTTTCTGGTCGAGGGGGCGCCGGGAACGGGAAAGACCACGGTGGCGCTGCAATTCCTGATGGAGGGGATGCGGGCCGGCGAGAAGTGCCTCTACATCACCCTGTCGGAAACCGAGCGTGAACTGCGCGACGGCGCCGCTTCCCATGGCTGGACGCTGGACGATGGCATCGAAATATTCGAATTGCTGCCGCCGGAGAGCCTGTTGGATTCCGAGCAGCAGCAGAGCCTGCTCTATTCATCGGACCTGGAACTGGGCGAAACCACCAAACAGATTTTCGAGGCGGTCGAGCGCCACCGGCCACACCGCGTCGTGCTGGACTCGCTGTCGGAGATCCGGCTGCTGGCGCAGAGCTCGCTGCGCTACCGCCGGCAGATCCTGGCGATCAAGCACTATTTCGCCAAATTCAATACCACGGTGATGATGCTCGACGATCTCACCGCCGAAATGGCCGACAAGACCGTTCACAGCGTCGCCCACGGTGTGATCAGGCTGGAGGAGCTGGCGCCGACCTACGGTGCCGAGCGCCGGCGGCTGCGTGTCATCAAATACCGCGGCGTCAAGTTCCGCGGCGGCTATCACGATGTGACCATCACGACCGGCGGATTGAATGTATTCCCGCGGCTGGTGGCGTCCGAACACCACAGCCGATTTCAGCGCGGACGGATGTCGAGCGGCATTGTCGAACTGGACCAGCTGCTGGGGGGCGGCGTCGAAACCGGCTCCAGCACGCTGATCCTGGGTCCGGCGGGTACCGGCAAGTCGCTGCTCGCCATCGTCTTCATCAAGGCTGCGATCGCGCGAGGCGAAAAGGCCGCGCTGTTCGTGTTCGATGAAGAACTCGGCCTGTTGTTCGAGCGCATGAAAGGCCTCGGCTTCGATCTCGAAGAGATGCAGCATCGTGGTCTGCTGTTTGTCGAACAGATCGACGCGGCCGAACTGTCGCCGGGCGAGTTCGCACATAAGGTGCGCAAGCGGGTGGATGAAGATCGGATCAGGACGGTGGTGATCGACAGCCTGAACGGGTACCAGGCCGCGATGCCGGAGGAGAACTCGCTGATCCTGCACATGCACGAGTTGCTGCAATACCTGAACCGCCAGGGTGCGGCGACATTCATGACGGTGGCGCAGCATGGCCTGGTCGGCGACATGAAGGCGCCGGTGGACGTGACCTATCTGGCCGACACCGTCATCCTGTTGCGTTACTTCGAAGCGCTGGGCACCGTGCGGCGCGCGGTCTCGATCATCAAGAAAAGGACCGGCGCGCACGAATCGACCATCCGCGAGTACCGGATCGGCAACTCTGGCCTCACCATCGGCAGGCCGCTTGACGGCTTTCAGGGGGTTCTGCGCGGCGTTCCGGTCTATGTCGGCGAGGGCAGGCCGCTGCTGGAAGAGCCGGGACCGTGAAACCGGGGGCATCGTCCGAGCGTGCCGTGATCCTGGCTCCGATCGGCAGGGACGCCGCCGTGGCCGAGGCGCTGATCAAGGAGGCGGGCTTCTACGCCAACACCTGCGCCGATCTGGCCGAGTTGATCCGCGAGATCGAGGGCGGCGCCGGCCTCGCGGTGATTGCCGACGAGGCCATCAAGAACGTCGATTTGCGCCGCCTGGTCAGCTGGCTGAATGGCCAGCCGTCCTGGTCGGATTTTCCGATCGTGCTGTTGACCCATCAGGGCGGCGGCCCGGAGCGCAATCCGGACGCCGCGCGGCTCGGCCTGCTGCTCGGCAACGTCACCTTCATCGAGCGTCCGTTCCACCCGACCACGCTGGTCAGCATCGTCGGCTCCGCGATCCGCGGCCGGCGCCGCCAGTACCAGACCCGCGCCATCCTGGAGGACCTGACCGAAAGCCAGGACCTGCTGCAGACCGCGCTGAATGCCGGCCATCTCGGCGCACTGGAGCTGCATTTGCCGCAGTTCGAGCTGGAGGCTTCCGACACCTGCAAATCGTTCTTCGGGCGGCGGCCCGCCGAGCCGTTTTCGTATCAGGATCTGGTGGCGTCGGTTCACCCCGAGGATCGCGAGCGTCGGCAGGCGGTGCTGCAGAACACCATCGAGCGCGGCGGCGACTATTCGATCGAATACCGCACCATATGGCCGGACGGATCGCTGCACTGGGTCGACGTGCGGGCCCGGGCCGTTCGCGCCCCCAACGGCAGCATCAAATCGCTGGTCGGAGTCTCGTCCGATATCACGACCCGCAAGACCGTGGACATCGAGCGCGAGACCTTGCTGGCGCAACTGGCGGCGGAGCGTACCGCGCTGGCGGAATTGACCGCGACGCTCGAGCAGCGGGTCGAGGAGCGCACCGCGGACTTCCTCAAGGAGGTCGCCGCGCGCGAACGGGCGCAGGAACAGCTGCGGCAGGCGCAGAAGATGGAGACGATCGGTCAACTGACCGGCGGCGTCGCCCATGACTTCAACAATCTCTTGATGGCGGTGATGGGCAATCTGGAATTGCTGCGCAAGCGCATTCCGGACGATCCCCGCCTGCAGCGGTTGATCGAGGGTGCGCTGCAGGGCGCCGAGCGCGGCGCTTCGCTGACGCAGCGGCTCTTGGCCTTTGCGCGGCAGCAGGACCTGAAGGTCGAACCGGTCGATCTCGGCGCGCTGATCCGCGGCATGGGCGACCTGCTCGAGCGGTCGCTCGGTCCCCGCGTCGCGCTGCGGCTGGACATCCCGGACAACCTGCCGCCGGCCCAGATCGATGCCAATCAACTGGAGCTCGCCATTCTCAACCTGGCGATCAACGCCCGCGACGCCATGCACGACGGCGGGTCGATCGACATCAAGGTCTCGAGATACAGGGCCAGCGCCGATGCGACGCTGAAGCCGGGGGATTATCTGAAGGTTTCGGTGATCGACAACGGCGCCGGCATGAGCCCGGATACCTTGAAGAAGGCGATCGAGCCGTTCTTCTCGACCAAGCCGCTCGGCAAGGGCACCGGGCTCGGCCTGTCGATGGTGCACGGCCTGACGGTCCAGCTCGGCGGGACGCTCGAGCTGTCGAGCGTGCCGGCACGGGGCACGACGGCAACCCTGGTGCTGCCGGTCACCACCAAGGCACCCGAGGTGGCCGCTCCCGGTCAACTGGCGCGGAATGTCAATCGCTCCGCCGTGATCCTGTTCGTGGATGACGATCCCTTGATCGCGATGTCGACCAGGGAGATGCTGGAGGATCTCGGCCACCGTGTGATCGGCGCCAGCTCCGCCCGTCATGCGCTGGACATTCTGAAGAGCGAACAGCCGATCGACCTGATGGTGACGGACCACGTCATGCCCGGCATGACCGGCATTGAGCTGGCGGTCAAATCACGCGAGGTCCGTCCCTCGCTGCCGATCCTGCTGGCGACCGGCTACGCCGATCTTCCCGAAGGCGCGCCGCTCGATCTTCCGCGGCTGGCCAAGCCTTACCATCAGGACCAGTTGCGCGACCGGCTCGATCAGTTGCTGGGCTGACGGGATTGGATCGTGATGCGATTAGTGTAGTCGCATCACGACCTCATCCTTCTATTTTGAGCATGACCTTGTCGGAAAACCGGTTTCCACTCTTCCGGGTCATGCTCTAATTCGCCACGAAATACCAGTCCTTGCCATATTGGACGACGCGCGATGGCGGCTGGTCCTCGAACTCGAAAAATCTGGCCGGATCGCCGCCGGACGGCACATGCAGGAAGCCGGAAAACGTGTGCCTGAAGCCGCGCTGGGTCAGGAACAGCACGTAAGTCCCGGCCTCAGCCTGTTCGACGACGATGTCGTTGCCGCCGGCGGATACACCCGGCTCGCGGTCGCCAAGCGCGATCAGGCTGGAATTGTAGGACATATTTGGCTTGAGCTCGCCAGCCTCGACCCGCGCGACGATCCGCTCGCGATCGGCCCGATACCACCAGAAATTCCGCTGCAGCCAGAGTTCCGTAAACGGCACGCCGGCCAGCAGGATGAGGGTGAGCGCGCAGACCAGCAGCGGGCTTGAGAATTTCACCCCGCCGGTGCGGATTTTCACCAGCAGGAACAGCGACCAGACGCAGCAGCCCAGGAACGGCAGTCCGAGCAGCAGCAATAGCGGAATGATCAGGAGGCCCGAGGGAAAATCATCGAGCGGCATGGCGAAGGCGGCAAGCCACAACAGGCCGAGCGAAAGCGCCGTCGATGCGAGCAGGGCGCCACGCACCGACGGCGCCGTTGCGTTGTTTGCCAGTCCCGCCATGGCCTTTGGTCGCCGCGAACCCCATGGGCGTTCGACCGGCACAGCCTGGTTCCGGCCCCGGTTCCTGCTTTAACGCCGCATTAACCATTGTCGCGCCAAAAATCACCTGCGAGCCGGTTGCGTCGGCGACGGGCCGCACCGAAACGGTGAGGGAGCGTCACATGGAATTCGATTTGCATTCGGCGAAGACGCCGGCGACGATCGACGAGATCAAGGCCCGGGTCGCGCTCGCCCTGAAACGCCATCCGCTATGCCGCAACGTGGAATTCGACATCGTCAGCATGCCCCGCAGCTCGAGGGGCGGCAACTGGACCATCAGCATGCGGTCGATCGCTCCCGACGCACTGTGGGAGGCCTCCGATATCGTCTCGGACATCCAGCAGGCCTACGAACTCGCCGCTGCGGCCTGATTTAGCCGGGCCGGCGCCGTCGGTGCGAAGCCCCGCCGGCCCTCGCAGCGGCACGGTTAGGCCTCAATTAGGTCTCCATTTCCGGGAATTCTGGATTAAGGTCGATCGTCGGGAACGGAGAACGGGTTGACGCGGACGATAATCTACCTGGGGCTCGGATGTTTCCTCGTTGTCGGTGCGGCCGCGGCGACCATTTTGGTGCGCGCCAGCGTGCCGGTGGCGCAAACCGAGGGTCTGTCCCGTTCGGTGCCTGCCGCTGTCCAGAACCCGGTTTCCAACAAGGAAGCCAAGAAGGACAGGCTTGCGGTGGCGGCGCTGGCGCTTGCCGACCCGCAGCAGGTCTTTCCGCCGGTGAGCCTGCCCGTGCGGCAGGCCTATGCATCGGGCGGTCCGGTCGCGGCGGCGCCGCCGGAGGTCGCGGTGACCAGCGCAATCCCGCCGCCGAAGCCGAAACTCGCCGCCAAGCCACCGCAGCAAAAGAACTATGCGCTGTTGAGCGATGCGCAGATCGCCGCGATCAAGGGCCGGCTCAACCTGTCCTCCAGCCAGGAATCGTACTGGCCGGCGGTGGAAGACGCGCTGCGCAATGTTGCGCGGAAGATCAACGAACAGCGTCAGGGCAAGGCCAGGGACGCAAGCCCGCCGATCGATCCCGACAGTGCCGAAGTCCAGCAGCTCAAGTCGGCGGCGATGCCGCTGTTGTGGCAATTGCGCGAAGACCAGAAGCAGGAAGTCCGCGCGCTCGCCCGCATCATCGGGTTGGAAAAAGTCGCTTCCGCGATCTAGGGGTCGCGTCCGCGATCCGGCCGCGCGCTCCGCTTGAGGCGGAGCGACAAGACCGAAATCTTCAGACCCGCGGGATATTCAGCGGCCGCACCTCGCGCGCCTGCGCCGCAAGCCGGATCGCGGCGTTGGCGGCGCCGAATCCCTGGTAGTTGCGCCGCTCGACGATCTCGAAGAAGAACCGCTCGTCGAAAATGTGGGTGTAGATCTGAAAGAACTCGCCGTCACCCTCGCGGTCGTACAGGATCTGGTTGGCGCGCAGCGCCGCCATGGTCCTCGCATCGAGATCGTATTTGGCTTCGATGTCGTCATAGTAGTTGTCGGGAATCTTCAGGAAGTCGGCGCCGCGGGCGCGCATTTCGGCCACCGCGGCGAAAATATCATCGCAGGTGAAGGCGATGTGCTGGACCCCGGAGCCGAAAAACTCCGAGATGAAACGCGCCGACAGGGTGCGGGTGGCGGCCGATCCGTTGAGCACGACGCGCAGGCTCTGGTCGATGTTGATGATGGCCTGGCTTTGCACGAGGCCCAGCGGGTCGGCGATTTCCATCTGCGGCAGGCGCTGCAGGTCGAGGATCCCGGTGTAGAACAACAGCCACGACAGCATTTCATCGTAAGGCATCGATTGCGAAATGTGATCCACCGCGCGCAGGCGGTCGGCGCCGCGCTCGCTCCTGACCGTTTCGAAATCGGTGTCCCAGTTCTTGCCGGCCACATCCAGGAAATACAGCAGGCTGCCGCCGACGCCGTGAATCGCCGGAATTTCCAGTTCTCCCGGTCCGACCGGCTGGTAAAAAGTCCGCGCCTTGAGCGCTTCGGCGCGCGCCATGGTATGGCCGGCATTGTCGACGTCGAGCGCGATGGCGCAGACCCCCGGCCCGTGGGTAATGTAGTGCGAATGCGCGAAACCGTCGGTCTCGCAATTGATGACGAGTTCGACCTTGCCCTGTGACCAGCGCTCCACCGCCTTGCTGCGGTGCTGACCGGTCTTGCGGAAGCCGAGCTGGCCGAACAGGCCGGCCAGGTCCTGCGCCTTGGTCTCGTTGACGGCGAATTCGATAAATCCGACGCCGCGGCTTTGCGCCTTCGGCTCGAGCAGGTCCGGGGCCGGCCCGGACATGGCCTTGGACGTTTTGGCGGCCAGTTCGTCCTGCAGCAGGATCAACGAGCGCAGCCCGTCGGTGGCGGTGCGCGCCGCCGAGCCGGAGCGGAACTGGTCGTTGAAGATTTCCAGCGAGAGCGGCCCGGGATAGCCGGTGGCGACGATGGATTCCATGAAGGCCACCACCGGCAGGTCGCCCTGGCCGGGGAAGCAGCGGAAATGCCGGCTCCAGGACAGTACTTCGAGGCCGAGTTTCGGCGCATCCGCCAACTGCACCAGGAAGATCTTGTCCGCCGGGATCGACCTGATGGCGCTGACCGGGAAGCCCGGCGCCAGCGCATGAAAACTGTCGAGAATGACGCCGATCGACTTATGGTCGGCGCGCCGCACGATCTCCCAGGCGTCGCGATAATCGTTGACGTGCTTGCCCCAGGCCAGTGCCTCGAAACCGACGCGCACGCCGTGCCTGGCGGCGAGGTCACCGAGTTGGCGAAAATCGTCGGCGGCGCGGTCGATGCCGCCCAGGGAGGCCGGAGAAACGTTGCTGCAGATCAACAGGAGGTCGGTCTGCAATTCCTGCATGACATCGAACTTGCGCTCGGCGCGGGCGAAATTGCGCGAACGTTGCGGCTCCGGCATGCCCTCGAAATCACGAAACGGCTGGAATGCACAAATGCCGAGGCCGAGATCGCGGCACAGCTTTCCGACATCGCGCGGACTGCCGCCGAACGACAGGAAGTCGTTCTCGAAAATCTCGACGCTGTCGAATCCGGCGGCGGCGATGGCGCGCAGCTTTTCATCCAGTGCGCCGGAGAGCGAAACGGTGGCGATCGAACGTTGGGTCATGCGGCTTGCTCCACGAGTTGGTTCGGCGAGACGACGCCGCCGCCGCGCGCGGCTTCGCGGACCGCCTCGACGACGGCGAGGGTCCGCATGGCATCTTCCACCGATATCAGCGGCGCCTCGCGCCCGGCGATGACCGCGAGAAAATGCCGCAACTGCTCTGCCAGCGGATCCAGCGTTGCCGTGGCGAGCGTGGTGCGCCCGAGCGGCGCGTACCATCCGCCCTCGCCCGGATACGACCACAGCTCCATGTTGGGGACAGAAAGCGTACCGCGGGTCCCGGCAAACAGGTAGCAAGGCTGGTCCTGTTTGGGATAGGCGGTGTTTTCGCCGGACGCAAGTTCCCAGTTCCACGGCGCCGGCGTGGCATCGGACACCGTCACGGTGCCAAGCGCGCCGTTCTCAAATCGCAACAGCAGCGCCGCGGTGTCCTCGACGGCAAAACCGCGCGCCTTGTTGGCGGTCAGCGCCTGCACCTCGACGATCTCGCCGCAGATGAAGCGAAGATTGTCGATGTCGTGCACCAGGTTGATCAGGATCGGTCCGCCGCCGGGCTGGCGCCGCCATGCGACGTCGAAATAGCCGTCGGGCTTCTTCAAGAGCCACAGTCCGACCACCGCGGTCAGTTGCCCGATCCGGCCGTTGGCGATGCTCTCCCGCACCGCCTTGACAAGCGGATTGTGGCGGCGATGGTGTCCGACCAGTACCGGCACGCCGGTTCGCTTCACCGCCCGGAGCAACGCCTTCGCCGATGCAACCGTGTCGGTGACCGGCTTTTCCACCAGTGCCGGCGTGCCGCGCTCGACGCAATCGAGCACCATCGCCAGATGCAGCGCGTTGGGCGAGGCCACGATCATGCCGTCGGGCTGTTCACGCTCCAGCAGCGTGCGATGATCGGCATACCAGGGAAGCTTGCGAGCTTCGGCGAAGGCCTTGGCTTCAAGGGAAGGATCGGCAATGCCGGCCACCACGCAATCCGCCGAGGCCTCGATCAGTTCGATGTGCCTGCGACCGATCAGCCCGGCGCCGGCGAGGGCGATCCGCATCGAGGTGCTCATGCCGCGCTGTCCGTCATGGCGCCGCCGAGGAACAACTGGCCGATCCGCGGGTCGTTGACTTCATGTCAGCCCTCCCAGCGCATTGCGCCCGGATCGTCATCGCGGCCGGATCGATGGCTGCTGTTACGCTGCATTTGTTGCAGCGTATCTTTTTGCCATCACGGCGTCGAACGCATTTCCCATTTCGACGGTCGATGGCTTCAGCCCGGTAAACAGTTCAAAGGCGTCGGCGGCCTGGTAGATCGCAAGATCCCGCCCGGTCATGGCCTCGGCGCCTTTGGCCCTGGCCAGCGTCAAGAGCGGAGTCCACAGCGGCGAATAGACCGCGTCGGCAACCCACAGGTCGCGGCGCAGCAGCGCGTCGGGCACCGGCGTGGCGCGGTTCGGCAGCATGCCGACCGGCGTTGCGTTGACGACGCCGACGGCGCCGCGCAACGCGTCCTCGATGGTGCCGGCGATCCGGACGTCGCCGCGACCCTTGAGCAGCGCGGCCAGGTGTTCGGCTTTGGCGCGGTCGGTATCGAAGATCCGCAATTCGGATACGCCGAGGCCGGCCAGCGCAAATCCGATCGCCTTGCCGACGCCGCCGGCGCCGACCACCGCGACGGCGCCGGGTCCGGAACCGGTGACGAGGCCCTCGACCGCCCGCGCGAAACCGGTGGCATCGGTGTTGTGGCCGGTCAGCCGGTGCCCGCGCGCCACCACGGTATTGACCGCACCGATGGCCGCGGCGGATGGCGACAGATCGTCGAGCAGTTCGATCAACGCTTCCTTGTAGGGAAAGGTGACATTGACGCCGGCGAAGCCGAGATGGCGCACGCCGTCGAGCAGCGCCCGCAACTGGACGGTTCCGGCGCCGGCGACTTCGATGAGGTGGTAGTGGCAGCGCACGCCGAGCGCCTCGGCGGCCCGTTCGTGCATCGCCGGAGATGCCGAATGGGCGATCGGGGCGCCGATCAAGCCGGTGAGAAAGCGATGGGGGCTCGGCGGGGGCGGTTTGGTCACGGGCTTCGTTGTTCGATCACCAAGGGGCGTTGGGCCGAGTGTCCCCGGGCATCAACGCGATCGTATCTCCGGTCCACGATAGCCCCCCGCCGCACTAACACAATTACTCATTTATGCGACAAACATAACATGATGTTATTTTTTTCGCAGGCGCGGTGGCGGCTTCTTCGCCTTGTTGACCGGCTCGACGCGGCGCATTTCGTCGCGCAGGCATTCGATGAAATGCTCGATGTGCAGCGACTGCGGCGCGCCGCGCTTGACCGCCACGTAGGTGTCGAACCTGGTCTGTTCGGCGATCCGCAGCGTTTCGATCCCGGGGTAGCCGCCATGGGCGACGGTGAACTGGTCGATCACCGCGATGCCGAGCCCGGCCTTGACCAGCGCGCAGACCGTGGTGCCGAACCGCGCCCGGATGGTGATGTCGTAGGCGAGGTTGTCGCGCGCAAAGATCGCGGCCATGATCCGCCCATAGGGATCGTTGGGGTCGATCCCGATCAGCGGATAGCGGACGATTTCGGCGGCGGTGACCTGCTTGCGGCCGGCGAGTTCGTGGCCTTCGGGCACGATGCAATAGAGCTCGCCCGAGGCCAGCGGCAGGAAATCGAGGCCGGGGTGGTCGAGCCGGTAGCTCATGGCGACGCAGTCGCCCTTGCCGAGCATGAGGTAGTCGATGGCTTCCTCGATCTTGAGGATGTTGATGTCGATGCGCAGTTCGGGATAGCGCCGCCGCACCCGTTCGATGGCGCGCGGCACCATGACCTGGGAAATGCTCGGCACCGAGCCGATGCGCAGTTCCGACAGCGTGCCGCGTCCGATCTTGGAGATGATCTCGGTGAGGTCGTCGACCTTCTTGTAGACGCCGTTGATCTGCTCGAAGATGGTCTGGGCTTCCGGGGTCGGGAAATAGCGTCCGTTCTGGCGCTGGAAAAACCGGATGCCGAGCGATTTCTCGGTGTATTTGACCAACCGGCTGATGCCGGGCGCCGACACGTTCAGAAGTTTTGCGGCGCCGCCGATGGTGCCCGTCACCATGACCGCCCGCACCACCTCGACCTGTCGCAACGTCATCATTGCGAAATTCCCCTTCCGCGCCGGTCTAAAGCTCCGCCGGCCCGACAGCTTTACCGATTTATCGGTGGGGTTCGCAATCTATTCCGGGCAGGGAAAAGTCGTGCGGACGGATCCGCCCCGACGGCGGCGGACGCGAACGTCTGCTTCCGTCCGGGGCAGATGTCCCCTGTCGCAACCTGCCGGCTGCAGGCCGCCGCGTTACTCGCCGGGGACCATGGCCGACGCGGCCGCCGTGCGCCGGTCGAGCACCAGATAGAGGCCGCCCGAAAACACGATCCCGACCAGCCAGCTCAAATCCGCGCCGCCCAGAAGGCCGAGGGAGATCGGCCCCTGCAGCGCGCCGACGAGACCGTCCTGAACCGACCAGGTCGCGATCAGGCCGACCACGAACGCGATGATGCCGTTCCAGTTGATATCGCCATAGGCGCTGGTCTCCGGCGAGCGGTAGAGTTCGCCGACGTCGATCTGGCCCTTCCGCTTGATGAAGAAATCGGCCAGCACGATGCCCGCCCACGGAATCATCCACATCAACAGGCTGATCATCCAGTTGTCGAATGCCTTGGCGAACGAAGGCGCCGAGAGGAAGTAGATCGTCACCAGGTAGCCGGCGATGCCGACGATCAGCGCCAGCGCGGTTCGCGACAGCCGCAAGCCCATGCTGAGCGCCGCCAGCGCCGCCGAATAGACGTTCAGGATGTTGCTGGCGATCGGACCGTGCAGCACCATCAGCAGCACCAGCACGCTGGCGAGGCCGCCGAACACCGCGCTGACCATCTTGGCCGGATCGGTATCCAGCGTGACGCTGGCGATGGTGGCGCCGAGGACGGCGAGCCACACCGTCGGTACATACATGCCGACGTAGCTGTACCAGAACACGGACTTCGAAGAGACGCCGCGCGGCACGAAGCGCGAATAGTCCGAAGCCCACGTCACCCAGGAGATACCCCAGCCGACGCCGATTGCCGTCATCAACAGCGTCAGCATCGCCAGGTGCGCGCCCGGCGGCAGCGAACTGGTGAGGCCCCAGTTGACGACGCCCGGCCGGCTCCACGCCAGGATGCTCATCAGCACCATGATCGCAACGGTCGCCGGCACGGTATATTTCTCGAAGGTACGGATCGCATAGAAACCGTAGATGCCGATCAGCACCTGCACGATCATCACGATGGTCATGACGATGAAATTCACGGTCCAGGTATCGGGAACGCCGAACTGGCCGAGAATGGCGACCGAGATCTTGACCGGAAAATAGGTGTTCACGCCGATCCAGCCCAGCGTCATCAGAAACATCAGGAGGCTCGGCAAATACGCGCCGCGGCGTCCGAATGCCGAGCGGCTCAGGACCATCTGATTGACGCCGGTCTTGTGGCCCATCACCGTGAAGGCAGCGAAGATCGCACAGCCGAACAGGTTGCCGACGACGATGACGGCGATGGTCTCCCACAGGCCGAGCTTGAGAATGATGCCGAGCGCGCCCAGCGCCCAGTTCACCGGCGCGATGTTGGCGCCGGCCCAGATCCACATCTGCTGCAGTCCGGTGGAATCCCGGTCGGCGTCGGGAATGGGTTCGATGCTGTGAATGTCGGCCCGCAACTCGGAATTGGTCATGCTCGCCCCCTTCATCACAATGACTATTGTCCGCCGAAACAAAGCAAAAGCCGTACCAGAGGCACGCCGGAGAACAGCAGGCGGGCGGCTTTCGAGGCAGGCGCGTACCGGGAACCCGCGCGGCAACGGTACGGACAGGGTTGTATTCGTTTGCACCATCGTGCCGCGGCGCGCCGATGGTGCCCGTCCCGAAGCAGACTTGATCATTTGCTAGCCATGGATGGCGCCCGTCGCCGCGCGCGTTTCGTTCAACATGTCAGCAGTGCTGCCGTGATCGGAATGGGCGTCAACAATGTGTTAAATCGACGCGATGAAATCCCTGTTTGCGCGTCTGCCAAGCTTCGCGCGGTGTGGCCCTGGTGCCGCGACGATCGCCGGTTCTCGATGCTTGTGGCACCTGCCGAATACGAAGTAAGCTTCGCATTTGGGCAGGGCGGTGCAACACTGACGCGCGTCGAATACGCATGAAGCCGGAACGATGGGTCGCGGTCGGTTCGCCGGATCGCCTGGCGAACCAGGCGATCGTCTGCGTGCGGATCGAAGGCGCGGATCTGATCCTGGTCCGCGACGGCGAAACCATCCATGCCTTCGAGCGGGCCTGTCCGCATGAGCAGGCCGACCTCGGTCTTGGCTGCGTGGCCGAAGGCCGGCTGTTCTGTCCGCGCCATCAGGCCTGGTTCGGCCTCGGCGACGGTGCGGTCTCGCCGGGATGGCCAAGCCGGGATTTGCGCCGCTACGCCGTGCGCGTCGCCGACGGGCAGGTCTGGATCGATGCCGGCGCGCTCGGGCCGGCGGCGGGTTAGCTGCGCACACCATGGGTTGCGCCGTTCGGCGGCGGGCAGGATTTTGAACCATCGGCGGCGCTCCGGCGACGACAGTAGAACCGGCCTGGCCGCTGCAAAGGCACCGTCATGGGTAAACCGCTGTCAACCGTCGCGTCGATCTGGATTTCCTGCTGTCTTGCCTGGGCACTTCCCGGTCTTGAGCCGTCACGCGCCCTGGCAGCGTCCGATGCGGCGGCGAACGCCTGCAACGGGCCGCTTGGCTCGCCGGACGATGCGATCACGAGGTGTTCCGCTGTGATCGATTCCGGTGCCGCCAGCGGCCGGCAGCTGGCCATCGCCTACGCGCAACGGGGTTTTGCGCGCACGCTTAAGCGCAGCCTCGCCGAGGCCGAGCAGGATCTCGACCGGGCGATCAAGATCGATCCGGACTGCGCCGAGGCCTATGTAAACCGCGCCAATTTCTGGAACGTGAGCAAGAAGCCCGATCTGGCGCTGGCCGACGCGGAGCAGGCGGTTCGTCTCGATCCGGCGCTGCCGCTGGCTTATTTTGTGCGCGGCAGTGCGGCGATAAATCTCGGCAACTACGACCGCGCCATTGCCGACTACACCGAATCGCTGCGGCTGCGGCCGGGCAATGTCGACGTCTACGGTTCGCGCGGCTTCGCTTATCACCGCAAGGGCGACGATGCGCGTGCCATTGCCGACTACGACGAAAAACTCAAGATCGAACCGGACAACGTCGGCACCCTGCTCAACCGCGGCGATGCGCGGCGCAATGTCAAGGACATGAAGGGAGCCGGCGCCGACTACAGCGAGGCGATCCGGCTGGCGCCGGATAATCCCGGCGGCTGGAAGGGACGCGGCCTGATCCGGCTGATGACCCAGGATTTCGAAGGCGCGATCACCGATTTCACCGCGGCGATCAAGCTTTCGCCGAATGAAAGTGGCATCTACCTCAACCGCGGCTCCGCGCTATCGCTGCTCAAGCGCAATGCGCTCGCGTTGGCCGACGACGACATGGCGATCCGTCTCGATCCGAACTATCCGCTGAATTACGTCAATCGCGGACAGGCCCTCAACGACCTCGGCGACGTCGTCGCCGCCACAACCTCCATCGACAAGGCGCTGCAACTCGCTCCCGGCTTTCCCCCGGCGCTGGAATTGCTGAAGAAGATCGGCGCCACCGGCCAGAAAAACCGCAAGCCGTCGCCGCAGCTCTCGGCGGACGCCGCCAGGCGTTCCTTCTCCGTCTGCAGTTTCCCGGTTACCGATGTCGGGCCCGACCAGGCCTGGATGCATCGCGTCATCGACGCCTGCACCGCGCTGATCAACTCGAGCGGCGGCAGCGACGACAACCGTGCGCTGGTGCATCTGCAACGCGGCAGCATGTACCGGCGGCTGGGAAAATTCGAACGGGCGCTGGTGGATTTCAGCGAATCGATCCGCCACGACCCGAAATCCGCGATGGCCTATACCGGCCGCGGTAACGCCTATCGCGGTCTCAAGCAGTTCGAGCAGGCGATTGCCGACCATACCGAGGCCATTCGCCTCAAGCCGGACTATGCCACGGCCTACAACAACCGCGGCAACGCCTGGCAGGATCTCAAGGACAATGATCGCGCCATCGCCGACTACGATGCCGCCATCAAGCTCGAACCAACCTATGCCAGCGCGTATTACAACCGCGGCAATTCACGGCTCGAGGCCGGCGACAAGGAGGGCGCGGCGGCCGACTACCGCCAGGCGTCCAGGCTCAGCCCCGCCATGAAGCAGGCCGCGGAGGCGCTCCAACAGCTCGAGCAGAAGCTGTAGCAGGTCATCGCAAGACCTCCGGGGATGACGGGGGCCGGCGCCGGTAGGTGCCGCCGCTCACTCCTTGACGGCGCCGGTCAGCGACGAGACGTAGTAGTCGACGAATAACGAGTAGAAGATCGCCACCGGCAACGAGCCGAGCAGGGATCCGGCCATCAGCGCGCCCCACTGGTAGACGTCGCCGGAGACCAGTTCGGTCAGGATCGCGACCGGGACGGTCTTGTTGGCGCTGCTCTGGATGAACGCCAGCGAATAGATGAACTCGTTCCAGGACAGCGTAAAACTGAAGATGCCCGCCGAGATCAATCCGGGGACGGCGAGCGGCAAGGTGATCCGCCGCAGGATCTGCAGGCGGGTGGCGCCGTCGACCAGCGCGCACTCCTCGAGTTCATAGGGGATCGACTTGAAGTAACCGATCAACAGCCAGGTGCAGAACGGCACCAGGAAGGTCGGATAGACCAGGATCAGCGCCAGCGGACTGTCGAACAGCCCGAACTGCACCACCACGGTCGCCAGCGGAATGAACAGGATCGACGGCGGCACCAGATAGGCCATGTAGATTCCGAGCCCGACATAGGGGCTGCCGCGAAACCGCAGCCGCTCGATGGCGTAGGCGGCGAGCGTGCTGGAGAACAGTGACAGCGTCGTCGCGCCAAGCGCCACGAACATCGTCGTCGTCAGCCAATGCGGGTAGGCGGTGTCGAACAGCAGATGTTTGATGTGGGCGAGGGTCGGAGAAGAGATCCAGAACGGGTTGTGGGTCTTGTAGTCGAGCAGTTCGGCGTTCGGCTTGAACGACGTGATGGTCATCCAGTAGAACGGAAACAGCAGGATCACCACGAAACAGGCGAGCGGCAGGTAGATCATGACCGTGCGCCGCGCCCTGGTGTCCCACGGCATGATGTCGGGCGCCACGGTGACCGTGTTGCGCGACGCCACTGCGGGCTGCGGCAAGGCTCCTTTGTCGAGGAGCGTTTCGTCAGTCATTGCCCTCTCCGTGCTGCCATTTGCGGCGGGCCAGGCCGAAATAGCTGAACAGCGTCGCGAACACCAGGAACGGGACCATCGAGACCGCGATGGCCGCGCCCTCGCCGAGCTCACCGCCGGCGATGCCGCGCTGGAACGCCAGCGTCGCCAGCAGGTGGGTGGAGTTGATCGGCCCGCCCCGGGTGATGGCATAGACCAGCTGGAAATCGGTGAAGGTGAAGATGATCGAGAACGTCATCACGATGGCGAGGATCGGCATCATCATCGGCAGCGTGATGTAGCGGAAGCGCTGCCACGAGGTCGCGCCGTCAAGCATCGCCGCCTCATACAACGAGGGCGAAATGGTCTGCAGGCCGGCGAGCAGCGAAATCGCGACGAACGGGATCCCGCGCCAGATATTGGCGGCGATCAGCGAAAACCGCGCCGGCCAGGGGCTGCCGAGAAAATCGATGTTGGTGGCGCGGACGTGGAGCACGTCCACCATCAGGTACGAGATGATCGAGAACTGCGGATCGTAGATCCACCAGAACGCGATCGCCGAAAGCACCGTCGGCACGATCCAGGGCAACAGGATGATGGCGCGCAGGATGCTCTTGAACGGGAAGTGGTTGTTCAAGAGCAGCGCCAGCCAGAAGCCCAGCGCGAATTTCCCGACGGTGGCGACGCCGGTGTAAAAGACGCTGTAGAACACCGCGTTCCACCACAGCGGATCGGTCAACAGGTACTGGAAATTCTCCAGCCCGACAAACACGCCGCGTCGGCCGATGGTGGTATCGGTGAAGGCCAGCCAGATGCCGAGCCCCAGCGGATAGGTGAGAAACACCAGCAACAGGCCGATCGCCGGTGTCAGGCACACCACGATCAGGAACGGCTTGTGGTCGAACAGCCGCACCAGCCAGCCCGGTTGGGCATGATCCAGCCGCCGGGGAAGCGCTGTCGTCAAAGACATGGCGTCGTCCCCGGGCGAGCCTGGTGTCGACCGCGCTCTGTCGGTGCGGCGCTCAACGGCGGAAGTATCGCTTGGCGCGACGCTCGGCCTCCTGGGCCGCGGCTTCCGGCGTGGCGGCGTCGGTCGCGACCGAGGCGAACATCTGCACCAGCACGTAATCGGCGTTGACCGCGCCCGAGGCCGCCGAAATCGGGCCCTTGTAGCCAGTCCAGTATTTGTTGGCCATGGTGTCCTTGAAGATCTGCACCTGTGGATCGCCCGACCACACCGCGCAGTCGGCATACGCCGAGAGAGGATGCGCCCAGTAGCCGCTGTTGGCGTTGATCCAGGGTTCATACTGTTCGCGTTCCATCATGAACTGCAGGAAGGCCTTGGCGGCGTTGGGGTAGGGACTGTGCTTGAACAGCATCGCATTCAGCGTCAGGCCGCCCATCGGGGAACTCGGCGCCAGTCCGATCGGAACGGCCTGATGCTGGGTATCCGCCGCGATCGCCGCCGTCGCCGGATCGTTCTTCAGGGAGAAATACAGCGATACGCCGTTGGTCGTCATGGAGATATCGCCGGCCTGGTAGGCGCGGTTGTTGCTGACGTCGTTCCACGAGATCACCCCGGGAATCAGCGTCGGATACAGCTCCTTGAGATAACGCAACGCGGCGATGGTCTCCTTGCTGTTGATGATGACGTTGCCCTCCTCGTCGAGCAGCGAGGCGTTGTGCGCCCACAGCAGCCATTGCGCGAAGCCGTTGCCGTCGCCGACGGCGTTGCCGAGCGCGAAACCGGCGGGCTTGCCCGACTTCTGCAGCTTGCGGCAAAGATCGAGATAGCCGGGGAGATCATCCGGCACCTTCGAATAGCCGACGGCCTGCAGCATCGACTTGCGATAGACCGTTGGTCCGCCGGTAGCGCCGAACGGCAACCCGATCCAGGCGCTGCTCTTGTAACGCTTGCCGTATTTCTCGGCGAGGAACAGCCAGCCGCCATACCGTTTGCCGAGATAATCGGCGACCTCGGTCAGTTCGACCAGCTTGTCGGCATAGATGTGCGGCGAGTCCGAGAAGCCGATGATGATATCGGGACCGGCGCCGCTGTTCGACGTCACCGCGGTCTGCTGGTTGATGTCTTCCCACCCGACCAGATCGACCTTGACCGCGACCCCGGTCTTGGCGGTGAATTTCGCCGCATTGGCGCGGAACACATCCTCGTCGGCCTGGACAAACCGCGCCGGCCGCAACATTTTCAGTGACGCGCCGCTTTCGATCTTGAATTCCGGCGCCGCCACGTCGGCGGCCTTGATGGTCGATTGCGCCG
This sequence comes from uncultured Alphaproteobacteria bacterium, assembly GCA_963710235.1. GTDB lineage: Bacteria > Pseudomonadota > Alphaproteobacteria > Rhizobiales > Xanthobacteraceae > Bradyrhizobium. The sequence continues at coordinate 362,291 of CAVPZI010000002.1, read as the reverse complement.
AGGCGCCGCGCGCCGTGAACGCGCTGGTGGCGAGCCCCAGGCCAAGCCCGAGGCCCAAGGTGTCGCGGCGGGTAAAGTTCGTCATCATATCCTCCCTGGCAATCTTTGAAGCGTTCGAATGGTCGGGCAGACGAGTGGGTAGCGAACTTTTTTATTTTGAAAACTGGGTCGTAAACATCATGCTTACGACCTAGCTGTTCGGACCGCGCTCCATGCTGACCGGTTGCCAGCGCTTGAGCGCGGTATTCTGCAGCACCGAGGGGTTGACGCAGCTGACCGGCCACAGGCCGGACAGCACCAGCGACAATTCAAAGCCGACGCGCCGCTTGCGCGCCTCGTCGAACCGGGTCGAGGCGGAGGCGACGTGCGCCGTCAGCGTCACGTTCTCCATGCCCAGCATCGGATTGTTGTGTGACGGCGGCTCGGTCTCCAGCACGTCGAGCGCGGCATGGGCGATCCAGCCTTCCTGCAGTGCCCTGATCAGGGCCTCCTCGTTCACCGTGGTGCCGCGCCCGGTATTGATGAAGACGGCGGTCGGCTTCATCTGCCGGAAATGGGTTTCGCCGAGCATGTGATGAACTTCCGGCCGCGCCGGCGCGTGCATCGAGACGAAGTCGGACTGCGAAAGCACTTCCGACAGGGTCGACGGCAGCACGCCGCAGTCGGCGATCAGGGTTTCGGAAATGAACGGATCGTAGGCCATCATCCGCAGGCCGAACGGTGCCGCGCGCCTGGCCACCGCGCGCGCCACCCGTCCGAACGAGATGAAGCCGAGCGTCTGTCCGGCCAGCCGCGGAATCGTCGACAGCATCGGCCGGCCTTCCCTCCAGCGCCCGTCCCGGACCATCTTGTCCTGGACCACCAGCCGTCGGAAGCCGGCCAGCAGCAGCGTCATGGCATGGTCGGCGACTTCCTCGATGAAGGTGTCGGGGACATTGGTGACCGGGATGCCGCGCGCGCTGGCCGCCTTGACGTCGACGCTGTCGACGCCGACGGTGGGAAGCGCAATCACCTTGCAGTTTTCCAGGGCATCGATGATGGTCCTGGTGATCGAAGTGCCCTTGGCATAGATCGCGTCGGCGGTCCGCGCCGCGGCAATGAAGCCTGCCTCGTCGGTCGGCGCCTCGACGATTTCGGCGTCGATTCCCTGCAGCGCCTCGCTCTCCAGCGCGTACCCGCCGCCGGCCACGGTAAAACTTGCGCCCTTCGGCGTCACGATCCTGAACTTCGACATTTCCGTCCTTTTGAACCCCGCGCTTTCTTGAGGAAGCGCCAGGGCGATGATCGACACTTGAACATTTTATAGCGAACCCGGCCTGCGACCCATCATCGCGGGCGGCTGTGCCGGCGGGCAGGCGGCCAATGCGCCCCGAAGGACACCGGCTGCGACGATTAAAGCACAGGAGGTCTCGGTTCGCCTAGCTGGGGAGGCAGGCTAAGCTTGGCATTTGGCGGCAAAACCGGTCCATTGTCGCCGGGTGTTTGGGGGTAGCATGAAGCGGCGTGCGCTCGTCGGTCTGGTCGGCCGCGCGGTGGTGGCCCTTCCACGCACGGCGCGCTTTGGAGACACGTCGATGTCGTCAGCAAAATTCGTTCTTGGCTGTTCCGTGCTGCTGGCAGCCCTGGGTGGCTTCATCGTCTCCAACCATGTCGTAAACGCCATGATCCCGTTGAAGGGCTCTCACGCTGCGAAAGCAACAGAAGCGCCGGCGAGGGTACAACCTCGATCTCCATCGGATCTTCCCGTTACTGGCGAGCGTCCGTATGACGCGAACGGCGAAGCGGCGACGCCGGCCGGGCGTACCTGCGTCGATCTGAATGGCAGGACATTCAGTTGGAACTGGCCGAACGTGCCTTTTGGCACCGCCGCCTGCAGCGATGCGGACCGCAAGGCCGGGAAGTAGGAAATTTGGTGCCGGTGTCAGTCGAAGGCCGAGGGAATTTGGCCATTCCGGAATATGACCGCCGGCTCGTCGTCGTAGTCACCCATCTCCGGATCGCCGGTTGATGAGAAGGCGACGACGCCGAGCTTGCTCAGCGCCAGTCGCTCGGCGGTACGAACAGCTCCGGTTGCCGTTTTGCAGGCGATTGGAGCATCGGCTTTCAGACTGCCGCCTCTGCCGGCGTTGAAGGCCTGCACGAAGTAGGTCGTTTCGCGGGTCATATAGCCTCCAGGGCTGGTGAGCGAAGCAGACCAGGCACCGTTGGACAAGGTCGGCAATGCAACCATCTCGCGGGCAGCGGAAGCTCCGGCGCGACGCGCGGCGACGTTGCGCCTGTTCCGTACCAATAGCGAGAACGAAGACTGTATTGCCCGATAATAAACCGCGAGGGATCGCCTGTGCGTGATAGCCTGCTGGCTAACCTAGGAGATTGAAATGCCCAAAGGTGAGCAAAAAGGCAATCGCGAGTCCAAGAAGCCAAAGAAGGAAAAGATCAAGACCATCGCTGCAGCGCCGAGTCAAAAGGGAGCGGCGGCGGGATGGCAACCGACGTTTGGCGCAGGCAAGAAGAAGTAAAATCGTCTGCTTTCCCGGGGCCATCGCGCGTTGCACTGACGAGGGCGGTGCCCCGGTTTTCGGTGAGAAAGCGTCTGCCGAGGGATGCCCTTGCTCCCAACGCTGCGTCAGTCGACGGATTTGGGTTTATTCCCGGCCAACCAACGAAAAATTCCGATTGAGCGCCACCGGCTTTTCATCGATCCTGTCGCCGCAAAGCACCGGATCATCCCTGGAGGCCGCCATGAAAGCCCTGAGCGCCATCGTCGTGGCCGCAATTTTGATGATGGGCATCGGGGCGGCAACGGCGCAGACCCCGCCGCAGGTTTCGACAAAAAAGGTGGACGGCACCGACAACGTCTATGTCTTCCGCTATGGCGGTCATCAATCGATGTTCATCGTGACGCCGCAGGGCGTCATTGCCACCGATCCGATTTCCTACCTGCGCCCGGCCAAACCCTATCTCGACGCCATCAAGGCCGTCACCGACAAACCGGTCAAATACGTCATCTACAGCCATCATCACTATGATCACATTGCTGGCGGGCAGCCGTTCAAGGATCTCGGCGCGAGCTTCATTGCGCACAGGCGCGCCAGGGAACGCCTGCTCGAATTGAAAAAGCAGAACGCGCTGCTGGCGGACGTCGTGATTCCCGATCAGGTGGTCGACGGCAAAAAGACCATCACACTCGGCGGCACCACCCTCGAACTGATCTTTGTCGGCCGCAACCATTCGGACAACTCGCTGGTGATGCGGTTGCCGAAGGAGAAACTGGTGTTCGTCGTCGACTTTGCGCCGATCGAGACCATTCAATTCCGCAATATCCCGGACAATGCCTCGCCGCTGGAATATATCGCTTCGCTGAAGAAGCTCGCCTCACTCGACTGGGACCGGATGATCACCGGCCATCCTTATGCCGGCGGACGCTACGGCACCAAGAAGGATGTCGAGGACGACGTCGCCTATCTGGAGGATTTGTCGGCGGAAACAAAAAAGGCGGCGGACGCCGGCAAGTGCTTCGACACCGCAATGAAGGAAGTCAAGCTGCCGAAATATGAAAAATGGGCCAACTACGAAAACGGCCTGCCCGCCAATGTGGAACGCTTCTGCTATTGGTGGGGAAGGGGATATTGATCGGCGACAGCGGCGCGCGATTCGATCGGAAGGGGGGATCGAGCTGTCCCGTTCATCGGGTCAAGCAGACCTCGCAACCGGACCGGCCTGAATTGGGACTTCGAACCGGCGCAGACGTTGCGTCGGTCCGGTTCGATGTACACCCGGTTTTTGACCGGCTGAGATAGCGCCGCTGGGTACGGGGCAATCAATGAAACGACGCACTTTTATCGGGTTCGTCGGTGGCGCGGCAGCATGGCCGCTTGCCGCATGTGCGCAGCAGGTGTTGCGGAAGGTGGGCTATCTTCCACCCGGCAGGCTGGCGTCGCATGGCGCCTATCTGTCCACCTTTGAGGAGTAACCGGCCCAGTGGATCGCACGAGCGCTCCAATGTGCCCCGACACGGCCAGATGCCGCGCCTCACAACCTTGTGAACTGATAGCGCTCCCCCTCCGACGTAATGGCGTAACAGGGGGCATCCCGATCCGAATGTGTGATTGCGAGGGGTATCAGCTCTGCCTCGATAATATTGGTTGTCGTTTGGAATGAACGCTTTGAGAACGCCATTGCAATGGAGGAACACATGGAAGTCAATGAAGAGCGCCTCAACTCATTCATGGGAAAGATGATCGGCGATGTCGGCGCCGCCATCAACTCGTCGCTCATACTGCTCGGCGACAAGCTCGGGCTGTACAAGGCCCTTGCCCAGGGCGGCCCGATGGAGCCCGCAGCGTTGGCCAGGGCGACGGGCACGGCTGAGCGCTACGTTCGAGAGTGGCTGTCGGCGCAAGCCGCCTCGGGTTACGTCGAATACGATAGCGCATCCGGCAAGTTTTCGATGTTGCCGGAACAGATCCTGGCGCTCGCCGACGAGGATAGCCCGGTCTTCATGGGAGCCGTCGGAAGCCTTGTGTCGGCCGCCTTCCTCGATGAGCCAATGGTCTCGGAGGCCTTCAAGAGCGGCAAGGGTGTCGGCTGGAACAGGCGCAGCGAATGCTTGTTCTGCGGGACGGCGCGCTTCTTCCGGACGAGCTATAAACATCGTCTCGTGCCGGAATGGCTGCCCGCGCTGGATGGCGTTGTCGACAAGCTCGAGCGCGGTGCCAAGGTTGCCGACGTCGGTTGCGGCCATGGTGTCTCGACCCGGCTGATGGCAGAGGCGTTCCCGAAGTCCACATTTTTCGGCTTCGATTATCACGACGGCTCGATCCAGACCGCACGCGAACTGACCGGGAAGGCAGGGTTGTCGGACCGCGTTCGCTTTGAAACGCAGTCCGCCAAGACATTTCCGGCAAATGGATATGATCTGGTGTGCTTCTTCGATTGCCTTCACGACATGGGCGACCCGGTCGGCGCGCTCAAGCACACCCGGTCCACGCTGGCCGATGACGGCACCTGCCTGTTGATCGAGCCTTTCGCCAACGATCGACGCGAGGACAATTTCAATCCAGTCGGGCGCGTATACTACGCGGCATCCACCATGATCTGCACGCCAGCGTCGCTGGACCAGGAGGTTGGGCTCGCGCTCGGTGCGCAGGCCGGCGAAGCCAGGCTGCGTGATGTTGCCCGCCAGGGCGGCTTCTCGCGCTTCCGCCGCGCCGCGGAGACGCCCTTCAACCTGATCCTGGAGGCTCGTCCATAGGAGTCAAAGCTGCGCCGCCCGTGTGACCTCGGGCGGCGGCTCGGTCCGTGTTCCCGGGACGGTGTCGACGGCGACGGTGCCACCGGAATCCCGATCGGATTCTTCCGTTACGGGCGAGCGCCCTTACGATGCGAAACCTGTGCCCGCGCTTCGAGGTTACTTTTTTCGGCCCGGCCTTCTGCGGGCCTTCTTCGCGCGAGACCGCGGGGCAGCAGGTTTTGGCGCAGCGCCGGGCTTCGGCCCGCGGTGCGCGCGGCGCTGGAGATGCTGGCGCCAGGCCGCGGTGCGCGTCTGGATATAGTCGGCGGCGGCGGCGCTGGTCGGCAGACTGGGCATCGAGTGCTCGTCGTAGCTGCCTTGTTGGTTGCGCAGCGGCAGCGTCGCGACCTTTTCGGCGTGCAGGCGCTGGATGACGGAAGGCTGCGACACGTCGGGATGCAACTGGCTGGAGACCGGGATGTCGACGCCCTGCAGGGGATCATCCGAGAGCGGGCGAGGCGTCGCCAGCGTGAGCACATCGCCAAGATCGGGGGCCGCCTTGTCGCGCGCGGTCAGGGCAGGGATGTTCCAGCGCAGCTCGATCGTTTTCAGAACTGAAGTGTGATCGATCGTGCCACGCTTCGCCCGGAACACGGTGCCCGCGGCGATACGCGGCGATATCAATAATGCCGGCACGCGAACGCCGAAGCGGGTGAAATCGAAGCCGAATTCGCCGGCCGAGTTGTCCGGCGGAACGGCGCCCCAGGGCGGCGGGACATGGTCGTAATTGCCGCCGTGCTCGTCGTACGTGATGATCAACAACGTATCGTTCCAATGCGCCCCGTTGCGCACCGCATAATAAACGTCGTGCATGAGTTTCTCGCCCAGCGCCACGTCGTAGTTGGGATGCTGGCTATTGCCGCCCGCCCCCCAATCCGGTTCCAGAAATGAATAGGCCGGCAACGTTCCGTCTGCTGCACGTTCCTCGAAGTCGCGAAAATGGCCGAAATGGCTGTCGGCCGCGGCGCGCGTGTCGGGAAAATCCATCCGCGTCATCGGCTCGCTGTTGTAGCCGTAGATCGCCCAGTCGACGTTGCCTTTCGACATCTGCCCGTAAATGCTCGGGCAGGTGAAGAACTTGGCGTGGGCGTTCTGCAAAAATCCCAGGGAGGTCGCCGCCGCCGCAAAACCCCGGTTCGGCAATGTCTGGGTGGGCGCCGAGGAGAACCAGTGATCGCAGACCGCGAAACCCTTCGCGAGGCCCGACATGATCGGCAGCAGCTGTGGGGTATACATCCCCATGATTTCCGATGGGTCGGTTCCGGTCAGCGTATCCTTGAACCCTCTGGCGAGATCGGATGCGATCGCCGCCTTGAAGTCGATCACGAATCCCTTGTTGGTGGGAACGGCGCCCTGCTGCGGATTGTCCGTCGAGAACAGTTGATAGTTGGTGTGTTGATATCCCTCGCCCGGGTCCGCGCCCGGCATCAAGTAGGGGTGCGAGGAGGAACGGTCGATTTTGAAGACCTTGCACTCGCGACCGTTGTCATCGGGATTGGAACTCGTTCCCGGTGAGGCCCTCGAAGGGCTGGCCGGTCGACGATTTATTGTTGTCGTAGAGAAACCCCAGCATCTGGTCGAACGACCGGTTTTCCAGCATCAGTTGAACGATGTGCTTGATGGCGCCGAGTTGATTGGCCATGGCTTCGTGATCCGTCGATCTGGTCGTGTTATCGCCATCTCCGCCGGCTGCGAGCGGTGTCCGAACCTGGTTACGATCCGCGGGTGCGCGCCAGGGACACACCCCTGCCGTCGCGCGATGCGCGCGACCCGACGGCAACCCATGATTGTGGAGCCGCTGGCTGCCGTCAAGGAAAAACCACCGGGCGGATGAAACCCGTCGACCGCGCCTGTGCCCGCTGCCGGGGGGCAAGGCAGCATTGGCGCGACTGCGCCGCGACTGGATCCATGCCGGACGGCCTTGATTCCCCTGGCGCATGTCCCGGCGAAGCATGCCCTCGGACTCGATCCGAGGGTGGATCCGGTTCGCCATTCTGCCGGCGAATTGGCCTTGCATTGATCGGCCACCGGGATGTTTACTGTGGCAAGTTGTTCCGGGCGTTTGTCGAATGATACTTCCTCGTTCACAAATGCGCTTCGAGGTTGGGGGTGGCCATGACGGCATCAATTCGCACCGCGCTCGCTATGTCAGCGCTTGTCCTGGGTGTCTCCGTCGCCGCGGCAGCCGATATCAAGCCCGCGATCGTCTTCGACATCGGCGGCAAGTTCGACAAGTCGTTCAACGAAGGTGTCTATACCGGCGCGGAGAAATTCAAGGCCGAGACCAGGATCAATTACGCGGACTTCGAGTCCACCAACGAGACCCAATTCGAGCAGGCTTACCGGCGTTTTGCGCAGCGCGGACAGGACCCGATCGTGGGCGTCGGCTTCAATCAGGCGAATCCAATCGACAAGATCGCCAAGGAGTTTCCCAAGGTCCGTTTCACGCTGATCGACGGCGTGGTGAACCTGCCGAACGTGCGGTCCGTCCTGTTCAAGGAGCATGAAGGCTCATTCCTCGTCGGGCTGCTCGCCGTGATGGCCTCGAAGACCGGCAAGGTCGGCTTCGTCGGTGGCATGGACATCCCGCTGATCCGCAAGTTCGCTTGCGGTTACGAGCAGGGCATCAAATACGCCAATCCGAAGGCCGAGCTGATCCAGAACATGACCGGCACGACGCCGGCCGCCTGGAACGATCCGGCGCGCGGCGGCGAACTCGCCAGGGGGCAATTCGATCGCGGTGTCGACGTGATCTACGCGGCGGCGGGCGCCACCGGCACGGGCGTGCTGCAGGCCGCGAAAGACAACGGCAAGCTCGCGATCGGCGTCAACTCCAACCAGAACCATCTGCATCCCGGCACGATGCTGACCTCGATGGTGAAGCGCGTCGACCTCGTCGCCTATGAGAGCTTCAAATCGGCGATGGATGGGAAGTGGGAGCCTGGCCTTTCGGTGCTCGGCCTGAAGGATGGCGGCGTCGATTGGGCGCTCGATCAGTACAACGAAAAGCTGATCACGCCCGAGATGAAGGCGAAGGTCGATCAGGCCAAGGCCGACATCATCGCCGGCAAGATCAAGGTGCACGACTACATGAGCGACAACACCTGCGCCTACTAGTTTGTCCCGCCAGTGGATCCCGGTTTTGCGAAAGGGGATATGCGCGGGCAGCAAGCTGATCGCGTGCCGATGGCGCCCGATTTGAACGCGCCGCCTGCCATCGAGCTCAAGTCGATCGACAAGTCGTTCGGGACCGTACACGCCAACCGTGCCGTATCGATGACGGTCGCGCGCGGATCGATTACCGGCATCGTCGGCGAGAACGGTGCCGGCAAGTCGACGCTGATGAGCATCCTGTACGGCCTTTACGAGGCGGACAGCGGCGAGATCTTCGTCGACGGCAAGCCGGTCGTGATGCGCAATCCGCGCGATGCGCTGAAGGCCGGCGTCGGCATGGTGCACCAGCACTTCATGCTGGTCGACACCTTCACAGTACTCGAGAACATTGTGCTCGGCGCCGAGTCGGGGCCTCTGCTGCGCCACAGCTTCGATGCGGCGCGCAGCGAAGTCGAGCGGCTTGGCCGCGAATATGGACTGCGGGTCGATCCGGACGCGCTGGTCAGCAGCCTGCCGGTCGGCGAGCAGCAGCGCGTCGAGATCGTGAAGGTTCTCTATCGCGGGGCGCGCATTCTCATTCTCGACGAGCCGAGTGCGGTGCTCACCCCGCAGGAAACGGACCGGCTGTTCGATATCCTGCGGACGCTGCGCGATCGCGGCGTTACCGTCATCCTCATCACCCACAAGCTGCGCGAAATCATCTCGGTGACCGATGCGGTCTATGTCATGCGTCACGGCGAGGTGGTGGCGCAGCGGCGCACGGCGGCAACGACGCGCGAAGAATTGGCCGAACTGATGGTCGGCCGCAAGGTTCGGCTCGACCTCGACAAGGCCGCGCCGCAGTCCGGGCGGGCCTGCGCTTGTTGCCGAAGACATCAGCCTGCGCGATGCGCGCGGCGTCCTCGTGCTCGACCGGATCAACCTGACGCTGCGCGCCGGCGAGATCGTCGGGATCGCCGGCGTGTCGGGAAACGGGCAAAGCGAGTTGCTCGACGTGCTGGCCGGCATCCGCGCCCCGACGGCCGGTCGCCTTGTCATCGGCGGGCGCGAGATCACGGCCGCGAACCCGGCCGATCCGGCCGAAATGCGCGAACTCGGCCTCGCGCATGTTCCCGAGGATCGCCTGCGCTACGCGCTGGTCGGCGCATTCGAGGCGAACAAATCCTCCGTGCTCGGCTATCACAAGGATGCGCCGTTCAGCGGCAGGGTCCTGCTCGATCACGGCGCCATTTCGAGCCATTGCTCCGATTTGATGGAGCGGTTCGACGTGCGTCCGCGCCGCCCGGCCTTGCACAGCGCCAGGTTTTCCGGCGGCAACCAGCAAAAGCTCGTTCTCGCGCGCGAGATCGCGCCCGCGCCGCGCATCCTGCTGGTCGGGCAACCGACGCGCGGGGTCGATATCGGGGCGATCGGGTTCATCCATCGCCAGCTTGTGGCCATCCGCGACTCCGGCTGCGCGGTGCTCGTCGTGTCGGTCGAACTCGACGAGGTGATGGCGCTGGCCGACCGCATCCTCGTCATGTGCGGCGGACGCATCGTCGGCGAGGTGTACGGTCCCGAAGCCGACGAGCGTACGCTCGGCCGGATGATGGCGAATGTCTGGACCGACCCGAACGCGGCGGCGGACGCGCCATCATGAGCGCCAGGCGATCGCTGCCGGGCTGGATCGAGATCGGCGTGATTCCGATCGTCAATGTCGCGATCGCGTTCTTCATCGCCGGATTGATCGTGCGCTCGATCGGCGTCAGCCCGCTCGCCGCCCTGCGTATCCTCATCTCAGGCGCCGTCGGCGATCTGGAGGCGATCGGTTACACCCTCTATTACGCGACCAACTTCATCTTCACCGGCCTTGCCGTCGCGCTGGCATTTCATGCCGGGCTGTTCAATATCGGCGGCGAGGGTCAGGCCTATATCGGCGGACTCGGCGTGGGACTGGTGATGCTGGCGTTCGACACCACGCTTCCCGCCCCTCTGTTGATCGCGCTCGCTGTCGTCGCCGCGGCCGCTTTCGGTGCCGCATGGGCCGCGATCCCGGCCTGTCTGCAGGCTTATCGTGGCAGCCATATCGTCATCACCACCATCATGTTCAACTTCATTGCCGCGGCGGTGATGGTCTATCTGCTCGTCAACGTGCTGATCGCGCCTCAATCGATGACGCCCGAGACCCGCGAGTTCGCCCCCGCCGGGCAATTGCCTTTCATCCATGCGCTGCTTGGGCGCGCCGGCATCCCGATGGCGAGTTCGCCGCTCAACATATCGATCTTCCTCGCCATTGCGGCCTGCGTGTTCGTGTGGGTGTTGCTTTGGCACACGCCCTGGGGCTTCGAGTTGCGCGCGATGGGCCACAACGCGCAGGCCGCGGCCTACGCCGGCATCAAGCTGCGCCGTATCACCATCCTCGCAATGTGCCTGTCGGGTGCGCTCGCAGGCTTTGTCGGCGTCAACGAGATCATCGGCGTGCACCACCGGATCATCCTGAATTTCCCCGCCGGCTATGGCTTCGGCGGGATTGCCGTCGCGCTGATGGGCCGCAATCACCCTGCGGGCGTTGTGCTCGCGAGCCTGTTGTTCGGCGCGCTCTATCAGGGCGGCGCGGAGCTTGCGTTCGATATCCCGGCGATCACCAGGGAAATGGTGGTGGTGATCCAGGGCCTCGTCATCCTGTTTTCCGGTGCGCTCGCCAACATGCCGCGCCCCTGGTTCGCAGCTCTCTACGCCGTGCTGGCGCGCCGCGGGCGACCCGCAACTGCGGGAGAAGCCTGATGGACGATTGGCTCGTCGTCGTGGTGCTGATCCTGTCCGCCACCTTGCGCGTCGCGACGCCGCTGATCCTGTGTGCGCTCGGGGCGCTGTTCTGCGAGCGCGCGGGGCTGATCGACATCGGGCTCGAAGGCAAGATGCTCGCGGCTGCGTTCATCTCGGCCAGCGCCGCATCGGTGACAGGCTCTGCGATCGCAGGGCTCATCGCTGGAATTCTGATCGCGCAGGTGCTGGCGTTGCTGCACGGCTTTGCCTGCATCACCCATCGCGGCAATCAGGTGGTGAGCGGCGTCGCGATCAATATTCTCGCCGCGGGCCTCACCATCGTGTTCGGCATCGCGTGGTTCAGGCAGGGCGGCCAGACGCCTCCGCTGCCGCCCGACGCACGCTTCATGCCGATCCATTGGCCCGGCGCGGCCGCGCTGCGCGACGTGCCGGTCGCGGGTCCGATTTATGCCAGCCTGGTCAGCGGCCACAATCTGATCGTCTATGCGACCTTGCTGGCGGTCCCGGTCGTGCATTGGGTCGTGATGAGCACGCGCTTCGGCCTGCGGCTCCGCGCGGTCGGCGAAGCGCCGCTGGCGGTCGACGCGGCGGGCATCTCGGTTTCGTGGCTGCGCTACCGCGCGGTGCTGATCTGCGGGTTGATGACCGGCATTGCCGGCACATATCTCGCGATCGCGCAGAACGCCGCCTTCAGCCGCGACATGACCGCCGGCCAGGGTTTTATCGCGCTCGCCGCGCTGATTTTCGGCAAATGGAAGCCGTTTCCCGTGTTCGGCGCGTGCCTGATGTTCGGCCTGTTCGACGCGGTCGCGATTCGCCTTCAGGGCGTGCGCATCGCCGGCCTCGGCGAAGTGCCGGTGCAACTCATCCAGGTGCTGCCCTACGTCCTCACCGTGGTGCTGCTCGCGGGGTTCATCGGCGGCGCGATCGCCCCGAGGGCGATTGGCGTGCCCTATGAGAAGGAGCATTGATGTCCGCGCCGGGTGAGGAAATGATGGCGCTGGCGCGTGCGGTGATGAACCGCGCCTATGCGCCCTATTCGCAATTCCGGGTCGGCGCCGTGCTGCGCGGCGCAAACGGCAGGCTCTATGCCGGATGCAATGTGGAGAACGCTGCCTATCCGCAAGGCATCTGCGCCGAAGTCGCGGCCGTTGCCGTGATGGTGGCCGACGGCGAACAGCGTATCGTCGAGGCCGTGGTGATGAGTGAAGGCGATGTCCTGGTTGCGCCGTGCGGCGGTTGCCGCCAGCATCTGCGCGAGTTCGCCGACGAGACGACGCCGGTCCATCTGTGCGATCCGGCAGGTGTGCGGCGCACCGTGACGATGGGCGAATTGCTGCCGCTCGCATTCGGCGCCGGCAATCTCGGCAAGGCAACGTGAAGCGCGTTCGACGTCGTGGTAGGCTGAGGCTTTAGATTGAGGGAGACGATCATGATCTTCATTGCACGATTCGCCCGTACGGTCGGCATGGCCGCGCTTGGCGCCGGCCTTTTGATCCTGGGGGCGGCCGGCTCGTCGGCGCAGACGCCGCAGAACGACCTGCTCAACGCGACGCTCTGGATGCAGCGCGCTGTCGAGTACAAGGCCAATTCGCTCGGCGCCTTTGCGCTTGCGAAAATCCGGCTCGAGCAGGCGCTCGCCGACGAGAACTGGACCGGCGCGCCGGCTGAGCAGAAGGAGGCCTATCAGAAGTTTCCTCCGGCCGTGGTTCTCGATCTCGACGAGACGCTGATCGACAATTCGCGTTTCCAGGCCTGGATGGCTCTCAACGACAAGACGTTCAGGCCCGAGATCTGGACCAAATTCGTGAACGCGCAAGTGACCGAGGCAATCCCCGGCGCGGTGGAGTTCACCAAGTTCGCCGAACAGAAAGGCGTGAAGGTGTTTTACATCTCGAACCGCACCGCTGAGGAAGAAGCTCCGACCCGCGCCAACATGGAGCGGCTCGGCTTCCCGATGGGCGGCAATGTCGACACCTTCCTGATGACGAAGAAGCGTCCTGACTGGACCTCCGTCAAGGGTACGCGGCGCGCGTTCGTTGCCAAGGACTACCGGGTGCTGCTCAATCTCGGAGACAATCTCGGCGACTTTGTCGACGCGTACCGGACCAGCGAGGCGGACCGGATGAAGGTTTTCGAGGACAACCGCGATCGCTGGGGCCGTGAATGGATCATGCTGGCGAACCCGGCCTACGGCTCGTTCGAGTCCGCGCCGTTCGGTCATGACTACAAGAAGTCTGCCGACGAGCAGCGCAAGGCGAAGCGCGAAGCCCTGCAGTCGTGGTCGGGGCCCTAGGAACGTCGCCCGAAGATCCTATTGGACGCCTTCCGGATAATACAGGTTGCCCCAGAGGATCAGTCCGGCGGGCGACGCATGATCGCGCAGCATGTCCCAAACGGTTTCACCGTAGATGCCGTAATCCTCATCGGAGCATGAAGTGACCGGAATTCCCCCTGCGTCGTAGCCCTGACATTTTCTATGCGAGCCGATCCGGGACGCGGAGGCGGCCCTGCTGACGATCGATTGCAGAGGATTGTCCAGGCCGGCCAGCTTGACGTAGTAATTCGGCGGCCAGGGATCCTGGGCTGCAAGGGGAAATACCGTGCCTTGCAAATCCGGTGCGCCCCATCGCTTGACGACGTCGGGTACCATGGCGGGGGCGAGAAGTTTGAGCTTGTGAAGCCCCAGCCGCGCCACCTGTCGCGCCCGCTCCGTCGGAAACATGCTGACGGTGGTGAAGAAATTGCTCTTTGGCTCCAGCATCAGCGCCGCCAGCTTCGGACCCCAGCCATAATCCGGCAGCAGATATCTGCCGAACGGGATCGCGGTCCGCTTCAAGGCAGGCACGGTCGCCCACAGCAGATTCTCATAGGTCTCGTTCGACAGGAATTGTGCTTCGGCGCTGGTGGTGAGTTTCGCGATACCCTGGTCAACCGCCAACGAGTTGATCTGTACGGCAAACGCATCGAGGGTCGACGCCACCTTGGTGGCGAACAGAACCGCCAGCTTGTCGTTGAAGTCCGAATAAGGCGGTGTAGTCGGGGCCTCGCAGCTGTAGGGGGCGAAGCCTGAATACCAGACCTTGTAGGGGGATTCTTCGTGCTTTGGCCCAAAGGAAACCTTGTTGACCATTCCTTTCATGGAAGGCGCGCGCCATAACATATAGGTCAACGCGTCCATGACGGCGTTCTCGTCCTCGTCGATTTCGAGCAGGTCCTCCATCGTCTCCTGCGATAGTGGGTAGGGGACTTGAGCCGATGCGCGCGGGGCCAGCGCGGCAGAAAGGCCGCCGGCAATCACGGCTCGTCGGGTCAGCGCCCCGGTCATGGTCAGGCTGCCTTTGCCGTTGGCTCTTTCGCTGGCTCTGTCGTTGTCTTGGGCAAGGGCAACGGCTTGCGCCAGTCCGGGGGTGGCGAGCTTAGCGCGGCGAGCGCGTTCCTGCCGCGGTCGTCCATGTATTTGTCGGTCGGCTTTTCCGGTTTGGGCGTGCCGATGATCATCGCGACAATCATCAGGATCACGCCGAGCACGGCGCCGACCGGGCCGAGCGTCGCAAAGGCGCATTCCCCCACGACCATCGCCGCCACCGCGCCGGCCAGCATCATGCTGCCGGCGACGAGCTGCAGGGAATCCAGCGCGATGGTGGTCTTGGAGCCGTCATGGTCCTCATAGATCTGATAGCAGTTGAACCCGAGCGCGGCCACGGCAGCCGCGATGCCAAAAGCTTTCAGGAATTCCGACCCCTCGCCGAACAACCGCGTGAAAAGGCTCGCCGCCTCGGACCCTTCATCCTCCAGGGCCGGCGCCGCCCAGCGCAGGATCGGATTAAAGAAAAACTCGTCGTCCGGAAGATCGATGATCAGGCCGCGTTCGATGACGTCGGCGGCCTCGGGGTCGGTACGAAAATAATTGATGATCTTCGACATGGTGGCCGGCACCTCGAATTCGGCGGCGAGCTCCAGCAAGTTGATCGGCAGCTCCGAGGCCAGGATCACGGTCTGGGCCTTTTCCTTGTCCGACAGGCTGGTCCAGTTGTTGAACGCGCTGATGACGTTGAACATGCCATAGGCGGCGCTGCCGACCTTGATCGCTTTCAGCACGCTGGATTTCAGCAGGCTCTTGGCCGACCAGGACTGAAGCTTGGCGACCAGGCTGTTGGGCTTGCTCGGAGCTCCCGGCGCCTGGGCAATTCCGGCGACTACCTCCACCGCCAGATTGCGCAATCCGTTGGGCAACTGCTTTGCGGCGGTGAGTTCGATCTCGAGTTCGGCGTACATCGCCTGCTTCGGCGTCGGCATCGGCGGCGGCGCGTTGGGATCGTTGGGATTGGAACCGTCGACGCGGGCCGCGGCATCGGTGAGCAATTGCTGAAACCAGCTCGCCAGAAAATCGACGTACTCTTTTTGTCCTTCCGGGGTGTCGGGGAAATCCATGCTTTCGAAGCCCGGCATGCCGAGCGCGGTCATGATCTTCCCGTGATACAGGCTGGCATAGGTTGCGAGCGGGCCGGAGGTCTTGCCGTCTTTCGAGGGCAATCGCTGATCGGCCCGCGGCGACAGCGCCAGCAGCATGTCGGTCGTGCGGTTGATCTGCGTCAGATCGCGGCCCGAGCCGAGATAGCTCAGCACCGCCGCGGTCAGGCCGCGCTGCGAGGTCAGCGCGTCGTACATCTTCTGCGCCCATGAGGGTTGGCTGGTATCGTTGATATAGTCGCGCAGGCGAGGGTTGGCGCGCTCCCAGGCCAGCTGGGTGATCTGCGCGCTCAGATCGTTGTAGCCGTCCTTGGCCATGATGTCGTGGTCGAAGAAATAATCCATTTTCTTCTGATCGTCGGCCGAGATCGGATCGGAAGGACCACCTTGATCGCTGGTGAGGTTGGCGAGCTGGCGGAGTATGGCGATATCCGACACGTGATCAGTGAACAGCTCGGGGTGACTGTTGAAAATCGCCGCCGTTTCGTCGTCGAGCGCGGGCTTGGTGATGCCGAACAACTGGTCGCGCCAGTCGTCATGCATGCCGTAGACGGTGAAGTCGTTGAACTTGGCCCGCGCGATCCCCGGCGCCTGGGCGGTGTCCAGCGACAACAGATCGATCAGGCTGAGGTCGAGCGCGGCCGTCTTGGCGACCGGAGCGGCCATCGCGTGCAGCGCCTTGGGGGTGTTGTCCGCGGCTGTCCCGCGCCAGGGGATGGAAGGGCCGCCGGAGACGACCTGCATGGTTCCCGAAAACGTATCGCCGTCCAGGCTGAGACCGATCCGCGACTTGACGGGCACCACCCAGGGTTCTCCGTCAAAAGGTCCGCCGACGGCGTCCTGTCCGGATTGGATCGCCAGATCGATGACGGGGCCCGGATCGGTCGGGCCGGGCGTGAGCGGCAAGGCATCGATATCGATGTCGTCCAATGTCGCGGTCGGAAACAGAAGGCCCGCGTCGATGGTGATGCCGATGCTGACCGGCGGGCCCGGAACCCAGTCCTTCGAGCCCTGGTCGGTGCGGCAAACCTCGGTCTTGAAGGTCAGGTCCGCCATGGCAAGCTGCACGACCGAATGCGTCGCGCTTGCTTCGTCCTTGCCGTGGGCGATGACGCCGGCCAATTGTCCGCCACGCGCCATCGCATACAGGCAGCCGGACGTCGCGTAGGCGGAGGTTTTCTCGCTCCAGCTCACGAGGCCCGGCTTGAAATTCGGTTTGGCGATCCGCCTGCCGTCGATCAGCAACTGCCCGTTATGCAATGTCGCGGTGTGATGCCCGTCGGGAATGCCCTCCTCATGCGAGAGCGAGGAATAATGCACGGAAAGCGCACTCAGATCCGGACGATCCGAAGCCGGCGGAGTTGCATTCGAAGGCGTTCGATTGGCGGAAACGGAGGCAAGTAAAAGCATTGCTTGTTCCTCACGGGCAAACAGCCGGACGCGGCAGGAAAACAGAATACAATCTTAAATTGACGATAACAATAAGCTCGCTTGGAACGTTTTGCGTGTATCTCGAGTCGCAAGCGTGAGTGAGCCGGTTCCGAAGAGATGGAGCCTGGAACCGCCATGCCGTTCGTCGGATTGGCGGCGGCATAGTATCTCGTAAAATTCGGCCACGCCTGTTGACCGACGTGCTCGGCGTTAATTTCGGTGATTTCGGTGACAGTGCTGGAGTGCACTTATCTACGATCGCCATTGGCTCCGACGGACATCCGCAAAAGCGAAGATGGTCGTGGCCGCCGCAACCTGGCAGGACTGGTGCCTGGCCGGAATCGAACCAGCACTCCTTGCGGAAAGCCGCGCCGACTTGCTGCTGCGTTGGTTGATGGAAAGCTGCGTGAGCAGAACGGCTGGGTGCCGGGTGGCGCTAAAGCATTACGGCATTAGGCTCGATCGGGATAGCTAGCCCCGTCATTGCGAGCCAACGGGTCGCGCGAATGCGCGCCCGATGACGGGCTCCGCGAAGCAATCCAGAAAGCAACAAGCAAGAACTGGATTGCTTCGTCGCAAGAGCTCCTCGCAATGACGGGGTGAGGTTCGTTGAACTAACCTAAACTCATCCCGCGCTAGTCAAATTATTCCGGACTTTATGGCTTCGCCTGTGCAGATGGGAACAGCCGGCCTGAAGCAATACGGGCGCCTTCACTCAAGGCTGCCAGCTTGGCCCACACCACGTCCTCCGCGACCCGACCTGCGCCGGCGGAGGTATCGAACCCGCAGTCCGTTCCGGCGATGACGCGGCTGGGATCGCCGAGTGTGTGGGCGACACGCTCGATCCGCTCGGCCACCACTTCGGGATGTTCGACGAAGTTCGTCAGGGAGTCGATGACGCCGGCAACGACGATCTGATCATCGGCGATCGATCGGCCGCCAACGCATCGCACCTCATGGGCATGGCGTGGATTGGCGAACGGCAGCACCAGGGCGCCGACGTTCATTCGTGCCAGCAACGGCAGAATCGCCGCAAGCGGCACGTCGCGATCGTGCGGCGCCTCATAATTACCCCAGCACACGTGCATGCGGACCCTGTTGCGCGGAATGTTGCGCAACGCCTCATTGATGGTCGCGACCACGCGTTCGACGAAACCGAGAAATTCCGACAGCGGACGATCCTGATAGGAAATGTGGTGTTCCAGCGCGAGATCCGGGCAGTCGAGCTGGAGCAGAAAGCCCTGTGCTATGATGGCTTCATACTCGACCTGCAGGGCGCGGCCGACGGCGGCGAGATAGGCGGCCTCGGTGTCGTAGTATTCGTTGCGGATCGCGGCCACGACGATGCCGGGCGATGGCGCGGTGAGAAACGCTTCCATGAACCCGCTCTGGCCGGTCGTCGCGCGGGCCTCCAGGACGTCGCGGAAGTCGGTGCATTCACGCTCTGCCTGCGCGGCACCGGTGTAGCGGATTTCGCCGATGACCTTGGGCGGCAGGAAGCTGCTGACCATTTCCTTCCCGGCAGCCTGTCGCTCCAGCGACTGTTTGAAGACAGGGTAGCGCTCGACATCGGCGCGCGGCCACCGCTTCCACGTTCCTCCAAAGCCGGTCATCCGGTGTCGGACATGGAGAAAGAATCCTTCGCGCTGCTGTTCACCGTTATTGCCGATATCGATTCCAGCCTCGATCTGTTTCGGCACGATCTCCTGCAAGGCGGCACGGCCGGCATGTTCGATTTCCGCTGCATCGACCGGTTCGGAACGCGCGCGCCTGGCATAAAGCCTGGTCAGCTCGGGCGGACGCGGCAGGCTTCCGGTATGAGTCGTGAGAATTCGGTCGTTGCTGCCCAGCATGGCGCCAGCGTACCACATCCTCCGCAAGCGATCCACAGTGCCACCAGCGGCGGTAATCGCCGGCGGCGTGGTCATGATTTCAGCGGCGTTGCGAAGTTTGCCTTGAGGAATTCATCGACGTCTGAAGCACAATTACTCGCGGTCGGAACGTACCATCGACGTTATCGCGGCCACGACGTTCACGCCGTGGGCTGGCCCGGCGGCCATCAACACCTGCGATTGGGGCAAGGCCTTTCGATCATGGGTGTCATTACCGCCTTGCCCAGGAGAACGACGTTAGGTAGAATCCTCATCCGGGAGGACGGTCAGGGGTGCTTGCGGCGCAGCTCGCACGAATCAGGGCTTGTCCGGTATCGAGTTCAAAGCCATGCAAAAGCTCCAAAGCCAGGGTGTGCACCACATCACGCTCACGGGAGCCAACCGGCAAACGTCGATCGATTTCTGGGAGGGCGTGCTCGGCATGCCTTTCGTGTTCGAGCAGCCCAATCTCGACAAGGCGTCCGAAAGCCATCTTTATTTCGATCCTGGCGACGGCAGGCTCATCACCATTTTCACCGACGAGAGCCGCAAACCCGATCCGCGGCGAACGCCGACCGAGCCCGGCTGCGTGCATCACATCGCTTTTTCCGTCTCGCGCGCCACCTTCTCGCAGGCGGTGAAACGTCTGGACGAACGCAAGATCTCGCATAGCGGCGTCAAGGACAGGGGCTTCATGGATTCCATCTATTTCACCGATCCGTTGGGCCTTCTCGTCGAGCTTGCCTCCTATCGGTTCGAACCTCCGCACGGCTTTACCCATGCGGACGTGCTGATGGAGGCCCACAGGATCCGGGTCTTGCGCAGCGACGGCAACATTGCGGAGGTTCATCTCGCCGATGCGATCGAGGCGCTGGTGACGCGGCGTAACGCATCGCTGTCCACGGATAGATCGCCCAGGAATCCTTATTGAGGATCCTTATTGAAATCCTTATTGACAAATCCTTATTGAGCGTGACCGGTATGATGGGGACTGCAAAGGGAGGAAAATCGTGAAACTGAATGTGCTGAAGCCGAGTGTCAACAACATGGCGGTGCGTGTCTTCGTGCGTGCGGCCAACCTGGAATTCACCGAAGACGACGTCTATGGCAAGACGCGTACGGAGGAATTCCTGGCGAAGAATCCCGCTCACCTGACGCCGATGCTGGAGGCAAAGGAATTGCCGAAGGGGGGCATGTGGGAAAGCTGCGCCATCATGCAGTATCTCTGCAACAAGCATGAGATCACCAAATTCTATCCGAAGTCGCCCGAGCAGCGCGCCACGATCGACAGCGCCATGTTTTATATCATTGGTACGCTCTATCCGCTGGTGGCGCGTAGCACTTATGCGGCGCTCGGCTTCCCGCTTTATCCCGGTGAAGTGGGCGCAAGCGATGCCGATATGGCCGCGAAGGAGGCGGCGCAGAAGTCCGCCTTAGCCGCGATCGCGGAGCCGCTCGAGGTGCTCCACACGTTTTACATGGACGGAAAGCCCTTCATCGGCGGCGCGGCGCCCTCGATCGCCGACATGAGGCTTGCAGCTACCCTCGAATTTCTTTCGGTTATCGACTATGCGCTGCCTGCCTGGGCCAAAACCTACATCGCCGACATGGAGACCTCCTTGGGCAACGCCTATGCGGAACCCGCAGCCGACGTGCGGGGTTATATCGCCTATGTGAAATCGCAGAAAAAGTGAGAGAGCTGGCGTCATCGTCGTCGTAGGAATTACGGTGACTGTGCACTGATCTTGACGATCGCCATCGGCTCCGATGGACATCCGCGAAAGCGAAGATGGTCGGGGCCGCCACAACCTAGCACGATGGTGCCCCTGGCCGGAATCGAACCAGCACTCCTTGCGGAACTCGATTTTGAGTTCGAGCGCGTCTACCAATTCCGCCACAGGGGCTTTCGGAGCCTCGCCGTGCGGCGGGGTCGCGAAGCCGGCGGAATATAGCGGGCGCCAAGCGCCGGTCAACCCGTCGCCGGGGTGTCGCGCCGGTGATCGCGCGGGCCGGTGCAACCGGCATGGCCTTGGCAAAATCCGGCGCGGGGCCGCAAACACTCCAGTGTGATCCCCGCTTGCCTCGACAGCGCCCGGATGGCGCGATACCACGCTCGCTGTTCTGACCGGGAGGGTATCGTGACGCTCGAGGCCACCGCCAAGCCATCGTTCGCCGCCACCGCATCATCCAGGCCGGCGCTGGTTGCGGCCGTTGCCATTGCCGCGGTGGCCGCGGCGACGCTGGCCGGAGCCTGGTTCTTTCAGCTGGTGCTGGAAATCCTGCCCTGCCCACTCTGCCTCGAGCAGCGCTATGCCTATTATCTGGCGGTGCCGCTCGCCGTTGTGGTGGCGGTTGCCGCCGCCCGGGACGCGCCGCGGCCGCTGCTGATCGCCGGGCTAGTGCTGCTCGGCGCCGCGGCGCTCGGCAATGCCGCGCTTGGCACCTATCACGCCGGCGTCGAATGGGGACTTTGGCAGGGCCCGACCGATTGCACCGGGACGATCGGCGGCTTCGGCAACGCCGGCGGGCTGCTGGACCAGCTCGACAAGGTCAAGGTGATCCGCTGCGACGAGGTGCAATGGCGCTTCCTCGGCCTTTCGCTGGCCGGCTACAACGTGCTGATCTCGCTGTTGATGGCGGCGCTGGCCGGTTGGGGCATCCTGCGTTCGGCACAGGGTTCGCAAGCGCTAGATTCACACGCACCTAATCGTCGATATCGTCCTGCGCCTTGCCGAACAGATGCACGATCCCCGGCGTCGCGATCGAGACGAAGATGAAGCGCGACAGGTGATGGGCGCCGACATACACCGGATCGACGTGCAGCGTCAGTGCCAGCGCCAGCATGGCGTCCATCGCGCCCGGTGCGAACGCCACCACGATATCGCCGAATTGCACATGGGTGGCATAGGCGAGAATGGCGACGAACACCGCCGATATCGCGATCGCCACCGCGAACGAACCGAGCGCCGCG
This sequence comes from uncultured Alphaproteobacteria bacterium, assembly GCA_963710235.1. Classification (GTDB taxonomy): domain Bacteria; phylum Pseudomonadota; class Alphaproteobacteria; order Rhizobiales; family Xanthobacteraceae; genus Bradyrhizobium. The sequence goes on along the minus strand of CAVPZI010000002.1, from coordinate 340,372 downwards.
GTGATGTAGTTGAGGATGGTGCGCGGTCTTATCTTGCCGAACCGCGATCCGATCAGGCTGCCGATGCCGATCACCGCACCGATATAGGCCCATTGCGGCACGGTGCCCTCGACCATGCCGGTGCCGTGCAGCACCGATGAGCCGAGCATGGCGCCGAACATCCAGCTTGCCGGAAAATTCAGCCAGCGCAGCAGCAGCGAGACCGCAACCGCCACGGCGGCAAGTTCGCCCAGCGCCAGCGGCGTCGCCGGCGGCCCGCGCGACGGCAGCGGGCCCTGAGCCACCATGCCGGTCGCCGCCAGCAGCATCGGCACCATGGCGGTCAGGATGATCACCCGCATGATCTGCACCACCGCGATGCCGGCGACGTCGGCATTCCGTTCGGTCCCCAGCATGATCACCTGCGACAGTGCCCCGGGACTGCCGGCCAGCAGCGCCGAGGTGCGGTCCCAGCCATGGACGCGCTGCAGATAAAGGCTGCTGCCGAACGTGGCGCAGAAGGTCGCGGCGGCGAGCAGCGCGATGCTCAGGGGATAGGCGCCGAGATTGCGGATCAGCGCCGGCGACACCATGGCGCCGAGCGAAAGTCCCAGCGTCATCAGCACGATGTGGGCGAGCGGTTGCGGCAGCCCGACCTTGCGGCCGGCGATGCCGGCGCCGGCCACCGCGATCATGGCGCCGGAAATCAGCCCGCCCGGCAGCTGTGCCCACCAGAACAGCATGCTGCCCGCCACGGCAAAGGCAAGTGTTTCAAGCGTATTGAGGATTTGCGATCGGTGGGAGAGGGCAAGCGGCATGGTCAGGCCGCGTTATGGCAAATCCCGGCAATCGCCACAAATGCGCAACCATGACCGCAGCAATGCGCGAAATCGCGTGGCGCAAGATCGCGTGACGCCGAGTAGATTCCGGGTGCGGCCTGTCCCCTCTCCCGAAACGGGAAAGGGGACGATCGGCGAAGCGGCGCGTTAGTTCGCCGCTTCAGTCAGCTTGCTTAGTTCGCCTTGTCAGTTTGCCTTGGCCTTCGCTTCTTTCTTGCAGTCCGACATGAACTTCTTGCGTTCCTTGCCGTGCAGGCTCTTGCCGTCGGCTTCCTTCGAGCATTCCAGCGAGGCGGCGGTGCGCGGCGCCTGGGCCTTCTTCTCGGTCGGCGCCATCTTGGTATCGGATTTCGCCGCGGGGGCGGGCGCCGGCGCCGGCGTGGTTTGTGCGGATGCTGAGCCGATCAGCAGCAGCGAGGCGATGGCGGCGACGGCAACGCTGGAAGAAAGACGGATCATGGCAGGTCCTCTTGTTGACGAAACCGTGACCATCGCGCCGCGATGCTGAACGCTGGCTGAATGAACCGCGCAAATCGGACACAAATCCGGTTTCACCTTTTGCCGAATGCGCTCTAGGATGGCCCTCTTTGTTGCCAGGGAGAGACATCATGTCGACGACGAAAATAAGTCTGCTCTGTGCGGCTGCGGTATCCGGTTTTGCGATGCTCGCGGCAGCACAGCCGGCACAAGCGTTGACCAACCAGGAATGCAGCGCGAAATATCAGGCGGCCAAGACCGCCGGCACGCTCAACGGCCAGAAGTGGAACGATTTCCGCAAGGCACAATGCGGCGCGGACGCCGCCGCGGCAACCACCACCACCGCGGCACCAGCGCCAGCGCCTGCGCCTGCACCCGCGCCGCCGAAATCGGCCGAGACCAAGCCCGAGACCAAGCCAATGGCGGCACCCGCGATGCCGGCCGGCAATGCGGTCTATCCCAGCGCCGTCGATCCGAAATATGCCAAGGAGAGCGCCGGCAAGGCCCGCATGCACACCTGCGTCGATCAGTACAACGCCAACAAGGCCAGCAACGGCAATGGCGGCATGAAGTGGATCGAGAAGGGCGGCGGCTACTACAGCGCCTGCAACACCAAGCTGAAGGGCGCCTGAGCCGCCGCGACGGCGTTTTCAAGTATCTGAGACATCATGCCCGGGCCAGGTCCCGGGCGTGAACGTTTTGAGGAGCCCGTCGCAGCAAAGTCGGCGGGGCGATTGCATATGAAAACGAACGCGCCCTCGGGGCGATAGCATATGAAGTTGGAGCGCATTTTTTGAATGCGAAGACGGGAGTGATCCCTCCCCCTTGTGGGGAGGGTCGGCCGAGCCTGGACGATGCGTAGCATCGTCCAGAAGCGGAGGCCGGGGTGGGGGTAGCCACAAGCACGGCTTCCGTTGTGGCCACCCCCACCCGACCAGCCTTCGGCTGGCCACCCTCCCCACAAGGGGGAGGGATAAGAAAGAGCGCCCGTGGCGACTGCTTATTTCATATGCGATAGCTCTGCCCAACAAAGCGTGCGCCCGCGCCACGGTCATGCAAAACTCATCGTCATGATCGCAAGCCTCAGTCTCATTCTCCTGTGTCAATTGGCCGGCGAGGTCATCGTCCGCGCCACTGCGGTGCCGATGCCGGGCCCGGTGGTCGGCCTGGTGCTGCTGCTCGCCGTGCTGCTGGCCCGCGACCGCTTCGCGGTCCTGCTGCGGGGGCCGCTCAGGGACGGCGGTGTCGAGAATGCCGCCAGGGGACTGCTGGCGCACCTGTCGCTGCTGTTCGTTCCGGCCGGCGTTGGCGTGGTGCAGAAGCTCGATCTCATCGCCGCGCATGGCGTGGCCATCATGGCGGTGCTGGCGCTTTCGGTGGTCGCAACCCTCCTGGTGACGGTCGCAACGTTCCTGCTGGCGAGCCGGCTGATCGCGCGATGGCGGAGTGCGCCGTGAGCACCGGTCCGTTTTCGCTCTGGGTGTACCTGTCGCAGACGCCGCTGCTGTGGCTGACGGTGACGCTATTGGTCTACGCCGCCACCGACGCGGTGTCGCTCAAGACAAGCCGGCATCCGCTCGCCAATCCGGTGCTGCACGCCATGTGGATCATCGCGCTGTTCCTGCTGCTGACCGGAACGTCCTACCCCACCTACTTCGGCGGCGCCCAGTTCGTGCACTTCCTGCTCGGGCCGGCCACGGTGGCGCTGGCGGTGCCGCTGTACGAGAACCGCAAGGTGGTGATGGCGTCGATCCTGCCGATGCTGGCGGCGCTGCTGGTCGGTTGCGTGACCGCGATCGTCTCGGTGGTGGTGCTGGCGCAGGCCTTGGGCCTGCCGCCGACGGTGGTAGAGTCGCTGGCACCGAAGTCGGTGACGGCCGGCGTCGCCATGGGCATCAGCGAATCGCTGGGCGCCGATCCGTCGCTGACCGCGGTCGCCGTGGTGCTGACCGGCATCATGGGCGCGATCATCGTCACGCCGCTGATGGACCGGATCGGGATCACCGATTTCCGCGCCCGCGGTTTTGCCGTCGGCCTCGCGTCGCACGGCATCGGCACCGCGCGGGCGTTTCAGGTCGATGCGGTCGCCGGCGTGTTCGCCGGCATCGCCATGAGCCTCAACGCGCTGATCACCTCGCTGTTGGTGCCGCTGGCGGCGACATGGCTGATCAGATGAGAGGCACGGGGATTCGGACTATCATTATCGGGCCGGTGTTCTATATGGCGGATGCACGCCTCGTCTTCCCAAAGCCCAGATGGTCAGCCTCGCGGCGGCCCGGAGACCGCCATGACCGACCACCCCGATCGACGCCGCTTTTCACAGGACTTCGATGCGGCGCGCACGCGGCGACAGGCGCTCGGCCTGATCGGTGCCGGCGCGCTCATGCTTGGCGTGCCGTCGGCCGCGGCGCTCGCCCAGGATGACGACAATATCCTGACCGAGGCCGCGGTGTTGCGCGATCCGGATATCCCGGATGCCGGCAACGCCGCTGGCGACATCACCATCGTCGAATGGTTCGATTACCAGTGCCCGTATTGCCGCAAGCTCGAGCCGGATCTGGCGCAGATCATCAAGGACGACGGCCATGTCCGGCTGGTGCTGAAGGACTGGCCGATCCTCGGTCCGGCCTCGGTCTATGCGGCACGGCTGGCACTGGCGAGCAAATATCAGGGCAAGTTCGTCGAGGCCCACGCCGCGCTGATCGGCACCGATGTCAAGCTCACCGAGCCCGGCGCGCGCGACCGTCTCGCCAAGGCCGGCATCGATGTCGATCGCGCGCTGCGCGACCTCGAGACCAACAAGCAGGCGATTGCTGCACTGCTGAAGCGCAACGACGCGCAGGCCACCGCCTTCGGATTTCGCGGCACGCCGGCTTTCATCGTCGGAAAATTCCGGGTGCCGGGGGTGCTGACCAAGGAGCAGTTCGGTCAGGTCATCGCCGACGCCCGCAAGGCGGCGAAGGAAAAATAAAAGGTCGGCAATTGCCGACCTGGAATAAGCCCTTACCGCGACGACAGCTTGATCCAGTCCTGCCGGGTGCGCAGCTTCAGCGCTTCCCAGTCGCTCGCCGCGACGTCCCAGTTGACGATGGTACGGCCGGTCTGCGCGCTCTCGCCATTGGCGACAGTGGAAGTCAACATCGAATCATGGAAGTAGACGCCCAGCGCCAGACACAGCGCACCCAGGATCATTCCCAAAAACACCCGCATGGCGAAACCTCCAATGAGCACCGACAACGCCGGCCTCCCGTCATGGTTCCCGGCGCGCGGCCATGCAACCGGGGGTGCCGGGTCGTCGACACCGGTGCAACCGTACCGCGAACATCTTCTTAAGATTTCCCCGCTAAATTGGTCCGGATTTTACCGTGGAGATCAAAATGCTGATTGGATTCCGTAACATAGCAATCATTGCCAAGATTGCCGTGCCGGCCACCGTGATCGCCGTAGTCTCGATCGGAATCGTGCTCTACGCCTCGCTGGCCATGACCGAGCTTTCCGACGATGCGGCCAGATTGGTCGACCAGAATGCCACGCGGGTGAAATTCGCGCTGCAGGCCGAAAGCGATTTCAACAGCGCCGCCGTTAGCGAGAAGAACGTCATTTTCAACGCCACCGACGCCGAGGCGGCGAAAAAGAATATCGGGCTTTACGACAAGGCGACCAGGTCGACGCTCGATGCCATCGGCAAGTTCGAGGCCATCACGCAGAGCCCGGATCAGCGTGAATTGATCGCGAGCTTCCGTGCCGCCGTCGGCAAACGCCAGGAAGCCAGCGCGCATGTGTTCGAACTGGCCGGCGCCGGCAAGACCGCGGAAGCCTTCGTCCATTCGCGCGATGTCGCGGCCAAGCATCGCCAGGTGGCGATGCAGGTGGTCGGCAAGCTGATCGCCATGAATGTCGAGCAAATGCAGATGGCGCGCGACCAAAGTGTCGCCATGGCCAAGCAAGCCCGCACCTGGCTGGTGATCGGCGCCACCTCCGGACTGATCTGCGCGTTCGGCATCCTCGGCTGGATCGCGCTGTACCAGATTTCCCGTCCGCTCGCGGCCATGACCGATGAAATGACCAAGCTTGCGACCGGCGATCTGGACATCGAAATCGAAGGCGCCGACCGCACCGACGAGGTCGGCGGTCTCGCCCGCTCATTGCAGGTTTTCAAGGAGAACGCCGTCAAGGCCCGCCGACTCGAGGACGAGCAGCATCAGGAGCAGCTCTTCAAGGAAGCGCGGGCGCGCGCCGTCGAGGAACACATCGTGATGTTCGACCACCAGGTCGGCGAGGCACTCGACACCCTGACCGCCGCGTCGACCGAGATGCACGCCACCGCCGGCAGCATGGCGGCCACCGCCGAAGAGACCTCGCGGCAGATCACCGGGGTGGCGACGTCGTCCGAACAGGCTTCCGCCAACGTGCAGACGGTGGCGGCGGCGGCGGAACAGCTGCACGCTTCGGTCAACGAGATTTCCCGCCAGGTCACCCAGTCGGCCGATATCGCCGGCACCGCGGTGCTCGAAGCGGACCGCACCAACACCGCCATCCAGGGGTTGGCCGCGACCGCGCAGAAGATCGGTGAGGTGGTGTCGCTGATCCAGAACATCGCCTCGCAGACCAACCTGCTCGCGCTCAACGCCACCATCGAAGCCGCGCGGGCCGGCGAGGCCGGCCGTGGCTTTGCGGTGGTGGCGAGCGAGGTCAAGGCACTGTCCAACCAGACCGCCAAGGCCACCGAGGACATTTCGACCCAGATCGCCGCCATCCAGGCCGAGACCGGCCACGCCGTCGACGCCATCAAGGCAATCGGCGGCACCATCCGCCAGATGAGCGAGATTGCCACCGCCATCGCTTCCGCGGTCGAGCAGCAGGGCGCGGCGACGCGGGACATCTCCAACAACATCCAGCTGGTGGCGCAGGGCACCAACGGCGTCGCCGCCAACATCGCCGGGGTCAACGAGGCCGCCGGCGAAACCGGCGCCGCCGCCACCCAGGTGCTCACCGCCGCCGACGACCTCAGCCGCCAGGCCGACATGCTGCGCGGCGCCGTCAACGGCTTCCTGGTCAAGATCCGCGCAGCGTAATTAGCGAATTATGTTCGCTATCTGCCTGCGCCGCCCAGCCAGTCCAGAATCTCCGCGTTGATCTCGCGCGGATAGGTATGGCTGAGGTCAGGGAGTTCGCGGTAGGCGACCGAGGCGCCGGCCATCGACAGCGCCTGCTGCGCCTGCCGCGCCACCTGCACCGGAAACATCCAGTCCAGCGCGCCATGCACCAGATAGATCGGCAGGCCGCGTAACCGCTCCGCATCGGCCATGCCGGCCATCAGTGGATGAAAGCTGGCGGCGACCGGAGCGAGATGGGTGAACGGCGACGCGCTCTCGAATCCGGTGACGTAACAAAACGTGCCGCCGTCGCTCATGCCGGTCAGCAGCAGCCGTTGCGCGTCAACATTCCAGCGTTGCCGCACCTGCTCGAGGATTCGCATCAGGTTCGGTGTGTCGGTGTCCTCGCCCATCAGCGCCCAGGTTCTCCCCGTCGCGGTCGGCGCCACGACGATGGCGCCGCGGCTGCGCGCATCGCGCAACCAGCTCCACAGGAAACCGCGGCCATGGCCGCTGCCGCCATGCAGCGCCATCACCAGCGGCCAGGCGCGGTCGGGCGTGTAATTTTCAGGCACGTACAGCGAGAAGCCGCCGCGGCTGCCGATGTCGTTGGCGTCGTGACGGATGCCGGTATCGGGGTATGGAGGTGCCGCGAGACCGGCCAATAGCTCGCCATCTTTACGCTGCCCGGGATCGGTGAAGAACTCGGACACCGGCGGCAGCCGGGCGGCCAACGGATACAGCGCTTCTTGCGCGCGCGGCGCATGGCGCAGCGCCCGAAACACGTCGACCAGTTCGCCGTCGCCCTGTTGCACCGTGCGCAGGCCCGCGAACGCCGCCAGCGCCTCGTCGCTTGCCGTCACCAGCGCACCCTGGATGTCGGCGAATGTCCCGGGCCAGTTCGCCAGGCGCGGCCGAACCGCCTGCAGCGCCTGGTCCGGCGTGCCGGCGGTCTCCATCACCGCGTCGAAAGCCGGCGGATGGAGATGACGGGCAATGAAGCCGAGCGCCTCCAGCGACTGCAGCAGCGGCGGCAGCACGGCCACGATGTCGTCCACCACGGCCTCGCTCATTGGGTTCTCACGGCCGGTTAGGTCAGCCAACGCCGGCGGGGGCGCGGCGCGCTTCATCCTTACGGATCGAGCTCGGTGTCCCAATAGAGATAGTCGAGCCAGCTGTCGTGCAGGTAGTTCGGCGGGAACAAGCGGCCGTTGCGATGCAACTGATGCACGGTCGGGGCGAACGGGGGCTGCCGCGGAAACATCCGCGCCTGCTGCGGCGTCAGGTTGCCCTTGCGCAGGTTGCACGGCGAGCAGGCCGCGACGACGTTTTCCCAGGTGGTTTGGCCGCCCTTGGAGCGCGGGATGATGTGGTCGAAGGTGAGGTCGTCAGGTGCCGCGCAGTACTGGCAGACGAAGCGGTCGCGCAGGAACACGTTGAATCGTGTGAAGGCCGGATGGGTGGTCGGCTTGACGAAGGACTTCAGCGACACCACGCTGGGCAGCTGAATTTCGAACGAAGGGCTGCGCACCGCGCGGTCGTAATGTTCGACGATGTTGACGCGATCGAGAAAAACCGCCTTGATCGCGTCCTGCCACGACCAGAGAGACAGCGGGTAGTAACTCAGCGGCCGGAAATCCGCATTCAACACCAAGACCGGCCAACCGCCCTGCGAGACATGTGCGTTCAAGTAACGCTCCTGACCCCCCATTAGGCTGCGAAGCAGCCTGCGCCTGCATACTACAGGCAGCGTGACGGGATTGTGAAGAGCGTTGGCGGCTTATCCAGCGGGGCGGCACTGAGCGCCGGGCATGGCAAACCGCTGCCGGAACTGGCCGAATGGCTCCACGGAGGTATGAAAGACCAGGGGAGGAGCCGAATGCGCCAGTGGCTGACCATGATTGCCGCCATCCTCAGTCTTGCTGGGGCCGGCACTGCAGCCGCCGAAAACTATCCGGCGCGGACCATCACCATGATCGTGCCGTTTCCGGCCGGCGGCGCCACCGACACGCTGGCCCGCTTCCTCGCCGAACAGATGCGCGCCATGCTGGGACAGACCGTCGTCGTCGAGAACGTCGCCGGTGCCGCCGGCAGCCTTGGCGTCGGCCGGGCGGTGCGCTCAGTGCCCGACGGTTACACGCTGAGCATCGGAACGTCGACCACCCATATGCTCACCGGCGGCCTCTACGCCCTGCAGTTCGACCTGTTGAAGGATCTCGAGCCGATCATCCTGATCGGCAGCGAACCGCTCCTGGTCGTCGGCAGGAAGAATCTACCCGCCAACAGCCTGAAGGCGCTGATCGCGTATCTGAAGGCCAATCCGGACAAGGCGTCGGTGGGCATCGCCGGCGTCGGCGCCACCGGCCATCTCACCGGGATTTCGTTCCAGAAGGCGACCGGAACGCATTTTCAGTTTGTGCCGTATCGCGGCAATGCGCCTGCCATGCAGGACCTGCTCGCCGAACAGATCGATTTCATGATCGAGCCGTCGTCCAATTTCCAGTCGCTGGTACGCGCCGGAAGCGTGGTGCCCTACGCCGTCACCGGCACAACCCGGCTGTCCTGGGCGGGCGATGTTCCAACCGCGGACGAGGCCGGACTGCCCGGCTTCTTTGCATCGCTGTGGTACGGACTCTGGGTGCCGAAGGATACACCGAAGGACATCATCGCCCGGCTGAATGCCACCATGATCCATGTGCTGGCCGATCCGGCGGTGCAGAAGCGTTTTGATGAACTCGGCATCCAGATCTCGCAGGCTGGCCAGCAAACGCCGGATGCGTTGCGGATGTTCCAGAAGGCCGAAACCGAGCGCTGGTGGCCGATCATCAAGGCCGCCGGCATCAAGTCGGAGTGAAAGCTGGACGATCCGCGAGCTTAAGCGTCAGCAGCGCGTGGGCCAGTGCGCCGCCGGCGCGCACAGCGGCAGCGACGACAGCCGCCTCCGCCAGTTCCTCCCGGCTCGCGCCGGCGCCCAGCGCCCGGCCGGTATGGACGTCGATGCAATATTCGCACTGGGTGGTGAGCGCGACCGCCACCGCGATCAATTCGCGGATTTTCAGCGGGATCACGCCGTCGTCGCGAAACGCGGCATGGTCGAACTGGAAGAAGGCTTCGATTTCGCGTGGGGCGCATCGTTGCAACGCCGGAATCAGCGCGAAGTCCGAGCGGTCGGCATAGGCTACGGTCATGGGGATTCCTTGATCTGTGGTGGGGAACGCCTGGTCATGCATCGACGCCAAAATAGCCGCCGGCGATCAGGCGTTCGCGAATTTGTTCGCGGGCCCGGCGCAGCCGGCTTTTCACCGCCTCCTGCGACAGGTTGAGGGCATCGGCGGTTTCCGGCGCCGTCATCTCCTCGATGTCGCGCAGGATAAGGACGGTCCGGTAGGGTTCGGGCAACGCCCCGATCGCGGCGGCGAGATCGCGTTGCAACTCGCTCGGAATCCGCGGTGCGGCCATGGCCTCGATGTCGGCGCTGCCGATTGGCATACCCGCCCGGCGCATCAGACGGCGGCACTCGCGCGCGACGATCCGAAACAACCAGCCGGCGAAGGCCGGTATCGCGCTCAGGGTGCCGACTTTGCGATGCAGGATCCACAACGCGTTCTGCACCGCGTCCTCGGCATCTTCGGGCCCGGTGCAGAGCCGGCGTGCAAAGCGCTGCAGGTCCGGCTTGGTCGCCGCAAGCAACTGTTCGATCGCGCCGGCCTCGCCGCGCTGTGCGGCCTCGATCAGCGCGGGCGCCGGGGTCGATGCGTTCATGCGGCCGTTCCCTTCACATCCCGTTTGTAGTGCAAGAGGCGGCCGGGAGCCAAAAGGGGTCAGGCGGGAGGAGGTTGCGGGCGGATTTATTCCAGCGACAGGATATGGCCCTGGTCCGGCGGCACCCGGCCGCCGAGCGTGTCGAGATAAACCTGCTGCACCGCTTCCCGCCCGCGGCCTTCGATCACCTTGATCCAGCCATCCAGCTTCGGCACCAGGCCGGACCAGGCGGCGCCAAACCGGGCGTCGACGCCGCCCGGTCCCCATTCCCGGGCGCGCTTGCGCATCTGGTCGGGGGCGAAGAACCAGGCCGGTTCGACGCCGGGCAGATGCGGTTCTTCGCCCGACCTGTTCTGGTGCGTCAGTCCGATCCGTCCGGAGTATTTGAGCCGGTCGCCGAAATGCCGGTGCACACCGGCGCGCAAGGCGCTGTTGCCCGCCATGTCGACAAACGCCACCGCCTGGTCGGCCGGCAGCGACGAGACCTGGTCGTAGGTGACGACCTCGTCATAGCAGCCGAGCGAACCCACAAACGCCGCGTTGGACGCCGAGGTCAGCCCGATCACCCGGGTCCGGCCGCGCAGCTTGAGCAGGTGTGCCAGCCCGAACGCGGTCTTGCTGGAGGCGCTGGAGAGGATCACGGCGCCGGCGCCGTGAAAGTCGGCCTCTGCGAGGTAATCGTCGACCAGGAACGACAGCATGAACAGCGGCCGCAGCAGCGCCTGGTAGTCGCCTTGCCGTCCCGCGAAGCCGGCATCGCCGGACACCCGGGCGTAGGCGTTGTAGACCGGCGCGACATCCTGGCGGTGCGCGGCGCCGTCGCGCAGGCTGCGCTCGCCGACGCCGGTGGCCTCGATCACGAGGTGGGTGGCCATCGGGAAATAGCCGAACAGCATTTCGCCCTCGGCGACCTGCGGATGCTTCGAGGCAACGACCTTGCCAAAGCCCCACACCGGTATGTTGCCGAAGCCGTGCGGCGCCGGAAACAGCTGCCAGTATTTCAATTGGTCGCCGAGCATCGCGTAGGTGATGTTGTTGGCGGTGAAGGCGAAACGATCGACCTTCACCACTAGCGCATCGTCGGGCAATTCGGCTGCGGACGGAATTGATGTCTCGATGAATTTACAGCGCGCGAACTCCTCGCGCGCCACGACGAAGTCGGTGGAGGATTGCATGTGACGAATCCCGTCGTTGTTTTCGCGGCGATCTTTGTCGCGCATTGATGTCGCCTTTGCGACAGCGACGATGTTTAAAACGGCGTTTGGATTCGCGTTCTAATCTCTCAATGGCCAAATGACCAATGTGCCCGGGGCTTTCTTGATTTTTCCAGCATCGGATGCGAGTTCTCGTGCGGCTTCAAAACAACCAATGAACGAATGCGCTGAATTCCACGATGGGTATGTTTGAACCACCGCAGCACTTGGTGATCCTCCAAACCGATCATTGGGTGCTGAATCACCGCATCGATTCGGCGCTGCCGGGCTACCTCATGCTCGGCGCACGCATGCCCACCAATGACCTCTCATTAATGCCGGCGCCAGCACTCGCCGAGCTTGGAATGCTGCTGGCACAGGCCCAGAAGGCTCTGACTGCAATTCTGAAGCCAGAGCATCTGTATATCGGGCGCTACGGGCACATGGCGGGGCACGCGTTGCATTTTCACATCCTGCCCGTCTGTGAGTGGGTCAAACGGAGTTTCTTCGCCGATCCGCGCCACCGCAATCTTCGCACTTTCTATCAGCCTTGCGATGCTGGCGACGCCGTCGGCGAAACGGATGGCGCGGAGCTCACTCTGTATGTCTGGCGGGAGTTTTGTGAAAATCCCGTTCCGCCGCCGGTTTCCGGCCCGCCGGTCCAGGAAGTGGTCGAGGCCTTGAGAGTTTTTAATGTCCCGGTAGGCTCTACGATTGCCGAGGCCGATGAAGCGGATCTCGCGGACGACCAATTATGCGGGTTTGAGGGCTTTCCAAAATTCAGAACGTCAATTTTGCCGGTGGGCACGGCGCAAGAGCGCCTTTGCCCACGCTACGAATTCTCGTCAGATTCTTTCAAGCTTCTGCAGGCAGCGCACCACGGCAGGCATTGGCGTATCGGGGAAATCGGTCGTCCAGTTGGTGACACCGACTTCGCCGATATAAATGTCGCCTCGTGAGTCGAGCGCAATGCCGTGCGGGGCGAGGAATTTTCCGGTCTCGAGGCCCGGACCGTTCTCGCCGCCGAGCCGGGCGATGCGCCGGCCTTGCTGGTCCACGATGGTCAGGCGTGGGCCGAGATTCGGCACCTTGCGGTTGACCGGCATGCCGGGACCGAGTTCGCCGATGATGAAATTCGGCTGCTTGCCGCCGCAGCAGTGCAGCGCGCAGGGCCGGTGCAGGTTGTTCCACTGGGTTTCGTACTTGCCGTTGCCGTCGAACACCTGGACGCGATGGTTTTCGCGGTCCGCCACATACACGAAGCCGCCCGCATCGGTGGCGATGTTGTGGACGATGTTGAACTGGCCCGGATCGCTGCCCGGCTCGCCCCAGCTCTTCAGCAGTTTGCCGTCGGGGGTAAATTTGTGCACGCAGGCGTTGCCGTAGCCGTCCGAGACGTAGATTTCGCCCTTGGGCGACAGCGCGGTGTGAGTGCAGCGGTGAAACGGCTCGCCGCTCATGTAGGGCGCGGGCTGGTTCGGAATGCCGATGGTCAAGAGCACCTTGCCGTCGGTGGTGCACTTGCGCACGGTGTGATCGCCGTCGTCGGTGCAATAGAGATTGTCGTCGGCGTCGATGTGCAGGCCGTGCGCCCGCTTGAACAGGCCCTCGCCGAAGCTCTTGATGAAATTGCCGTCGCGATCGAGCACCACCATCGGATGGGCGCCGCGGTTGAACACGTAGATGCGATCCTTGCTGTCGACGGCGACCGAGGCGACGTCGGTCAGGTTCCATCCCTCCGGCAGCTTCCCCCAACCTTCCACCACGCGGTAGCGATGCTCGCCGGAGCCGAGAATGGTCGACATGCGCTGCCCTCCAGGATCAATTGCTATTGCTTGCCCGCGGCCTTGCGAGCTGGTTTCGTAACAGGTTTCCCGGGTTTGCCGTTGGCTTTCGCCGACGCCGATATCACACCCTCTCGCCCCTTCATCACCCGGTAATACGCCCACCACAGATGCGCCGCGGCGCCACGCAGCGGCCGCCATGGCTCCGCCAGCGGCGCCATCTGTTTCGCCGTCGGGCGGGTCTTCAGGCCCAGGCCGACCTTGACCGCTTCCTGCACGGCGAGGTCGCCGGCCGGCCAGGCGTCGCCATGGCCGAGGCAAAACAACAGGTAGACATCGGCGGTCCATGGGCCGATGCCGTGCAGCGACGTCAAGGTGTGGTGCGCGGCGTCGGCATCTTCTTCCGCCAGCACGTCGAGGTTGAGCCGCTCGGCGTTGAGCTCGCGCGCGAGATTCTTCAGCGTCTTGATCTTGGCCGCCGACAGTCCGAGCCGGCCCAGCCGGTCGGCACGGGCGCGCCGCACCGCGTCGTGGTGCAGCGGATCGAACGCCGTGGAAAACCGGCCCCAGATCGCGGCGGCACTGGCGGTGGACAATTGCTGGCCGCAGACGATGGCGGCGAGACCGGCAAAACCCGGTTCACGCCGGCGCAGCGCCGGCATACCGGTGAGCGCGAGGATCGGCTTCAGCCGTGGGTCGAGCCTCACCAGCGCGTGGATGGCGTCCTCGAGGTCGGCCTGGCTGTTGAGGTGGATGGTCATTGCCATTTACAATCATCGCTTCCGCGAAAGAGATCAATGCCACCGGTATTTCGTTTTGCGCCGTCGCCGAACGGTCTGCTCCATCTCGGTCATGCTTACTCGGCGTTGTTGAACTTCGATCTGGCGCGCGCGGCCGGCGGGCGGCTGTTGCTGCGCATCGAGGATATCGACACCACGCGCTGCCGGCCGGAGTTCGAGGCGGCGGTTTTCGAGGACCTCGCCTGGCTCGGCATTGAATGGGAAACGCCGGTACGGCGGCAATCCCGGCATCTTTCCGTCTACCGCGAAGCCATCGGGCGGCTGATGGATCAGGGCCTGGTCTATCCGGCGTTCGAGAGCCGGGCCGAGATGTCGCGGCTGGTGGCACAAAAGGATGGTGCCGGGGCATGGCCGCGCGATCCCGACGGCGTGCCGATCTATCCGGGCGCGGCGAAATTGCTGCCGCACGGCGAGCGCGAGCGGCTGCTGCAATCGGGCAAGCCCTACGCGCTGCGGCTCGATATGGCGGCGGCGTGCCGTCGGGCCGGCGAGGCCCCCTGGACCGAGCAGGGCGCGGGCCCCGGCGGCGAGACTGGCCGCATCAAGGCCGATCCCGCGGCCTGGGGCGATGTGGTCCTGGCGCGCAAGGAGACCCCGACCAGCTATCATCTCTCGGTGGTGATCGACGACGCGCTGCAGGGTGTGACCGACGTGGTGCGCGGGCAGGACCTGTTCTGGGCCACCAGCGTGCATCGGCTGCTGCAGCGGCTGCTCGATCTGCCGCAGCCGCGCTACCGCCACCACGGTCTGGTCCGCGACGCCGCCGGACGGAAGCTTTCGAAGTCGACACAGGCAACGGGGTTGCGGGAACTGCGCAAGCAGGGCCTGACAGCTATGGATATCCGCCGCCTGGTAGGTCTCGCGGCGTGAACTCTTTCCGTTCCGCCGTGGCATGGTGGCGTGGGCCGGTCGGGGGTATCATGGCGCTGAAATCGCGCGCGCCACGTGGCAAGCGGACATTGGCAGCACGGTCGCGGATGGCGCGAACGTCCAGCACGCGCACGTCCGGGAAACCGGCGATGAAGAAGCGCGTTGCGAAAAAACCGGCTACGAAAAAGCTTGCCGCGAAAAAGCCCGCCCGCAAGCCGGCGGTCAAAGCGGCTGCGTCGCGGCCCGGCATGGTCGAAACGGCGCTGGCGGCGTTCGCCCATGAGGTGCGTACGCCGCTCACCGGAATCCTCGCGGTCAGCGAACTGCTGGCGACCTCGGATCTCGACGAGCGCGAACGGCGCTGGGTCGATACCATCAAGGCCGGGGCCGAGCATCTGGCCGGCCTCGCCACCCTGTTCGTCGACGCCGCCCGCAGTGGCAAATCCGGGGTCGGCATTCGCCAGGATTTCTTCGATCTGCGCGCGCTGGCGCGTCATGCCGGCGATTTGCTCGCCGGCCGGGCGGCGGCCAAGGGCCTGCAATGCCGCGTCGAGATTTCGGAACAGCTTCCGGCCTTCGTGATCGGCGATCCGGTCCGCCTGCGCGCCGCGCTGGAGAACCTGATCGACAACGCGGTGAAGTTCACCACCGCCGGCAGCGTGGCGCTGACCGTGGCGCCGCTGCGCGGCCGCAACGCAAGGTCGCGGGCCACGCCCGGTGTCAGTTTCTCGATTTCCGACAGCGGCATCGGCCTCAGCCTGAACGAGATCAAGCGGCTGTTCCGGCCATTCTCGCAGGCCAACGTCAGCATTGCGTCGCGCTTCGGCGGCGCCGGCCTCGGATTGTCCTCGGTCAAGCAGATCGCCCGGGTGATGGGCGGCGACATTGCCGTAACGCAGCGCCGCGGCGGCGGCACCACCTTCACCCTGACGGTGACGCTCAAGCGCGCCAGGGCACCGGTGCGCGTCCTGTCCGGGACCGAGACCGATGTGTTGTCGCGGCCGATGGCGGCGCTGCGCGTGCTCAGCGTCGAGGACAATCCGTTCGGCCGCGTTGTGCTCAACGCGATCCTGACCGAACTCGGCCATCAGGCCGAATTCATCGGGCGCGGCGAGGCCGCGGCCGAGCGGATTTCCCAGGGCGGGTTCGACGCGGTGCTGATGGACATGGTGCTGCCCGGCATCGGCGGGGTCGAGGCTATCAGGCAAATTCGTGCGCTCCGCGCCCCGATCGGCCGCATCGCCATCATCGGCGTGTCGGGCCGCAGCGACGACGAGGCGGCATCCCGCGTCGCCGGCGCCGACGCCTTCCTGGTCAAGCCGGTTTCTCCGCGGGCGCTAGCGACTGCGCTGCTTGAAGCGACACGCCGTGCGGCAGCCGCGACTTGATGATGGCCGCGTTCAGTTCGCCGCCATAGACGAAGATCGCGGCGATGAAATACAGAAACACCAGCGCTATGATCACCGAGGCGAGGCCGGCATACATGGTGACGTAGTTGTTGGCGAAACGCGCCAGGTACATGCCGAAGCCGATGCCCGACACCAGCGACGCCAGCATGGTGAAGACAATGCCGGGAAGGATCTGCAGAAACGAACGGCGCCCGGCCGGCAGCCAGGCATGCAGGATGAACAGCGCGATAACCATCGCGGTGATGGTGATGCCGTAGCGCGCGGTGTCGAGCAGGCTGGCGTTCGATTCGACGATCAGCGGGATATAGCGGTGCGCGGTCGCCAGCAGCAGCGGGCCGAGCACGATCAGGAACGCCATCGCCAGCGAGGTGATGGCGGCGACCAGGGTGTAACCGATCGACTCGAGCCGCAGCCAGTACCAGCGCCGCGGCTCGATCACGGAATAGGCGCGGTTGAGCGCGACCCGCAGGCTCTCGACGCCGTTCGACGCGAAATACACCGCGAGCACGGCGCCGATGGTCAGGGCGTCGCCCCGCGTGGTGGTCAGGACGTCGTGAATTTCGCCGGACAGCGCGTCGGCAACCTGTATCGGCCAGATCTGCAGCATCAGTCCGGCGGCCTGGTCGGCGAGGTCCTTCGACCCGAAAAAGCCGGCCAGCGAGGTGATGACGATAAGGAACGGAAACAGCGCCATCAGCGTCGACAGCGCGATGTGACTGGCGATCGCCCACCCGTCGTCGGCGAGAAACGTGTAGAACGCGTCCAGTCCGACCAGGAAGACGTAGCGAAGCTGCCTCACGGTTCACCTTGCAGGGGGCGGAATTGGTTCGGTCGCGGCGACGTTAGCATTGGCTATGCATCGACAGAAAGCCAGATCGTCGCTCGCGAGGCCGTTATGAACGCGTCATTGGCTGGTCTTCAAGGCGATCCCCAAGCCTGCCAAGAACCTTGGCACCCAAGAATCTTGGCGCTGCGGTGCGCGCGGTGTTATGAACCGCCATGGCTTCCTTCTTTGGTACGATTCTGCTTCCCGTCGCCGTCGCCGCCGTGGCGATCGTGCTGCTGCTCGGCCTCCTCAACATGATGCGCGGCGGATCGCCGAACCGCTCGCAGAAGCTGATGCGGCTGCGGGTGTTGCTGCAATTTGTCGCGATTATCATCACCATGCTGGCGGTATGGGCGATGGGACACTGAACCCGCGTCGGACAGGACTGAAACGATGGTCGTTCTCAATCGAATCTATACCCGCACCGGCGATGATGGCACCACCGCGCTCGGCAGCGGCGAGCGTCGCCCCAAATACGATCTGCGCATCGCCGCCTATGGAACCGTCGACGAGACCAACGCCGCCATCGGCGTGGTCCGGCTGCATCTGGCGCATGCGCCCGATCTCGATGCCATGCTCGGCCTCGTGCAGAACGACCTGTTCGATCTCGGCGCCGACCTGGCGGTGCCCCAGCGCGAGGGCAAAGCGGAGCGGTTGCGCCTGTTGTCGAGCCAGGTGGAACGGCTGGAGCGCGACATCGACACCCTCAACGCGCGGCTTTCCGATCTGACCTCGTTCGTGCTGCCGGGCGGAACGGCGGGCGCGGCCCACTTGCACGTAGCGCGCACCGTATGCCGCCGGGCCGAACGCCTGATGGTGGAACTGGCAGCCCAGCCGGACGAACCGGTCGGGGACGCAGCGATCCAGTACATCAACCGGCTGTCGGACTTCCTGTTCGTGGCCAGCCGCGCCATGAACGACAACGGCGCCCGCGACGTGCTCTGGGTGCCCGGCCAGAACCGCTAGGTCGTAAACATCATGCCTACGACCGAGAGCATGGTCCCGAAAAGCATGCCCTCGGACTTGATCCGAGGGTGGGCACCGGTTTTCGGACAAGATCATGCTCAGGCGATAAACCATGGCCATTTTTTGGCTTTGCCGCGTTGACCGCTGGTAGCGGGACCATTAGGTTCCGCGCCCAAAGCCAATCCCAGCCAATCCAAGCAGAATAAGACGAAAGAGGGTCGATGAAGGTTCTGGTGCCGGTCAAACGGGTGGTCGATTACAACGTCAAGGTCCGCGTCAAGGGCGATGGAACCGGCGTCGAACTCGCCAATGTCAAGATGTCGATGAATCCGTTCGACGAGATCGCCGTCGAGGAGGCGTTGCGCCTGAAAGAGGCCGGTAAGGCGACCGAGGTGGTGGTGGTATCGATCGGCCCGGCGCAGGCGGCGGAAACCATCCGCACCGGCCTCGCCATGGGCGCCGACCGCGGCATCCTGGTCAAGGTCGACGGCAACGTCGAACCGCTGGCGGTGGCCAAGATTCTGAAGGGCATTGCCGGCGACGAAAAGCCGGGCCTGATCATTCTCGGCAAGCAGGCGATCGACGACGACTCCAACCAGACCGGCCAGATGCTGGCCGCGCTGCTTGGATGGTCGCAGGCTACCTTCGCTTCCAAGCTCGAAGTCGACGGCGCCGATTTCAAGGTCACCCGGGAAGTCGACGGCGGGTTGCAGACGGTGAAACTGAAGGGCCCCGCCATCGTAACGACTGACCTTCGCCTCAACGAACCGCGTTACGCCAGCCTGCCCAACATCATGAAGGCCAAGAAGAAGCCGATCGATGACAAGACCGCCGAGCAATACGGCGTCGATCTCACGCCGCATCTTGAGATCATCAAGACCACGGAACCCGGCGGCCGCAAGTCCGGCGTCAAGGTCAAGGACGTCGCTGAACTGGTGTCGAAGCTCAAGAACGAAGCCGGGGTGATCTGATGACCACGTTGCTGCTTGCCGAACACGACAATGCGTCGGTGAAGGATTCGACCAACAAGGCGCTGACGGCGGCCACGGAACTCGGCGCCGAGGTGCATGTGCTGGTCGCCGGCGAGAACGCCAAAGCGGCGGCGGACGCTGCCGCCAAACTTTCCGGCGTCACCAAGGTGCTGCTCGCCGACAATACGGCCTACGCCCATGACCTCGCCGAGCCGCTGGCGGCGCTGATCGTGTCGCTGGCTCCGTCCTATGATGCCTTTGTGGCGCCCGCGACCTCGCGCTTCAAGAATGTCATGCCGCGGGTCGCCGCCCTGCTCGACGTGATGCAGGTCTCCGAGATCATCAAGGTGATCGCGCCCGATACCTTCGAACGCCCGATCTATGCCGGCAACGCCATCCAGACCGTGAAGTCGAAGGATGCCAAGAAAGTCATCACGGTGCGGACCTCGACCTTCGCCGCAGCCGCCGGCGGCGGCAGCGCCGGCGTCGAAAGCGTTAACCCGGCCGCGGATCCCGCGCTTTCCAGCTTCGTCGGCGAGGAAGTGGCCAAAAGCGATCGTCCGGAGCTGACCTCGGCGAAGATCATCGTCTCCGGCGGCCGCGCCATGCAGAGCCGCGAGAATTTCAGCAAATACATCGAGCCACTCGCCGACAAGCTTGGCGCCGGTGTCGGCGCCTCTCGTGCCGCGGTGGATGCCGGCTATGCGCCGAACGACTGGCAGGTCGGCCAGACCGGCAAGGTGGTGGCGCCGGAACTCTATATTGCCATTGGTATTTCCGGCGCGATCCAGCATCTCGCCGGGATGAAGGATTCCAAGGTGATCGTCGCCATTAACAAGGACGAGGACGCGCCGATCTTCCAGGTCGCCGATTACGGCCTGGTTGCGGACCTCTACCAGGCGGTTCCGGAACTGACCGAGGCGCTGGGCAAGCTCGGTCGGTAACGATGATTGAAAGCTGTCGGCCGGATCAGCGGACTCCGGCCGGTGTTTATGCAAGGATGGGCGCCCCGCAGATGTGCGGTTGAGCGTTCCGACGAGATGGCAAGATGGCGGCAATGATCAAGAAGGTCGGCGTGATCGGTTCGGGCCAGATGGGCAACGGCATCGCGCACGTGGCCGCGCTGGGCGGATTTAACGTCGTGCTCTACGATGTCTCGGCCGACCGGTTGAAGTCGGCGATGGCCACCATCAACGGCAACCTGTCGCGCCAGGTCTCGAAGAAGATCATCGCCGAGGATGCCCGCAAGCAGGCGCTGGAGCGGATCGGCTCCACCGAAACCATGGATGGCCTTGCCGACTGCGATCTCGTGATCGAGAGCGCGGTGGAAAAGGAAGAGACGAAGCGCAGGATTTTTCACGATCTGTGCGCGGTGCTGAAGCCGGACGCCATCGTGGCTTCCAACACCTCGTCGATTTCGATCACCCGCCTGGCCGCCTCGACCGACCGCCCCGAACGTTTCATCGGCATTCACTTCATGAATCCGGTGCCGCTGATGGAACTGGTCGAACTGATCCGCGGCATCGCCACCGATGATTCGACGTTCGAGTCCGCCAAGGAATTCGTCACCAAGCTCGGCAAGCAGATCGCCGTTTCGGAGGATTTTCCCGCCTTCATCGTCAACCGCATCCTGCTGCCGATGATCAACGAGGCGATCTACACGCTGTATGAAGGCGTCGGCAACGTCGAGGCCATCGACGCCGCCATGAAGCTCGGCGCCCATCACCCGATGGGGCCGCTGGAACTGGCCGATTTCATTGGCCTGGATACCTGCCTGTCGATCATGCAGGTGCTGCACGAGGGACTGGCCGATTCCAAGTACCGGCCCTGCCCGCTGCTGGTGAAATACGTCGAGGCCGGCTGGCTCGGCCGCAAGACCCAGCGCGGCTTCTACGACTACCGCGGCGACAAGCCGGTTCCGACCCGCTAAGGCCGCCGGCGGCGTCGTCACCGCTTCAGGTCACCGTTCTACCGGATGCCAGATGGGCGGCCCCGACGCCGTCACTTGACGTACTGCGCCACGCCGTGACCGAACGACCAGTTTTCCGGCAGCACCTCGACGAGGTTGATGAAGATGTCCTCGGGACGCAGCCCGGGGCTTTTGCTCAACCGCTCGACGATCCGCCGGTAAAGCTGCTGTTTCTGCTCGACGGCGCGGGTATTGCTGACGGTGAGCTGGATGATCAGCAGGTCGTCGCTGCGTTTGATGCCGAGATAGTTCGGGTCGTAGAGAAAATCGTCGGCATCATGCTCGGAGATGGTCATGAAACGATCGCCTTCGGGGACGTTGAAGGTCTCGTGCATGGCCAGGTACAGGTTTTCGAGGATGGCCTGGCGATAGGCGGACGGCTTGCCCCGCCTCATGGAAACCCGTGTCAGCGGCATGTTGGACTCCTGCGTTCATGTTGGGGTGCAGAAGACATAGTCACCCCTTGAACATTGCAAAATCATATGAAATGATATTTCAATAATTCGATTTTGAAATGATTGCCCATGAAAGCGCTCGATCTCGAGGCCGTTCAGGCCTTCGTCCTGACCGCCGATCTGTCCAGCTTCACCCGCGCCGCCGAGGCGATGGCCAGCACCCAGTCCGCCGTCAGCCTCAAGATCCGGCGGCTGGAGCACGGTCTCGGCCGCCGCCTTCTGGACCGCACGCCGCGGCATGTCCGGCTGTCGGCCGAGGGGCAGTCGTTCCTGCCGGCGGCACGCAACCTGGTCGCGGCGCACCAGCGCGCGCTCGACGCCTTTGTGGTCGAACACCGCCGGCTGATCGTCGGCATCAGCCACCATGTCGTCGGCGCCGAGCTCGCCGGCCTCCTGAAGCGGCTCAACGGCAGCGATCCGGGCCTCGTGATCGAACTGCATGTCGACACCTCCCGCGATGTGCTGGAGGCGTTCGATGGCGGCGCACTGGATGCAGCGATCGTACTGGGGCATGACGCCATGAGGCGCCGCGACGGCGAGGTGCTGTTCGAAGAGAGCTTTGGCTGGATGGCCGCGCCCGGCTTTGCTTGGCGCGCCGGTGAGCCATTGCGGCTGGCGACCCAGGCAGAGCCGTGCAGCGTACGCGCGATGGCGATTGGCGCCCTCGACCAGGCTGGCATCGCCTGGACCGAGGTTTTCGTCGGCGGCGGCATTGCCACCATCGGCGCGGCCCTGTCCGCGGGCCTGGCCGTCGCCGCTTTGGCGCGGCGGGTAGCCCCACCGGATACGGTCGATCTCGGGCCGCGGCTCGGGCTGCCGCCGCTGCCCGGCCGCGAGGTGGTGTTGCATGCGCGGGTGTCGGATGCCGCGGCGCGTGGCGCCTTGCGGACGCTCGGGGCCGCGTTCAAGGCTTTCGCTGCCTAGCCCACGCTGGGTGCGAATTTGTTAACCGCTTTCCGGTATCGCTCTGCGCGAGCGGAGTGGGTTGCTTATGGACGTCATGAGTATGGTCAGCGGCATTCTCGCCATGCAGGCCGGGAACACGCAGTCGCAAATCGCCGCGACCATGATCAAATCCAATGCCGACAGCGAGAAATCCGCGGTCCTGACCCTGCTTGGCGCGGCCCAGCAATCCTCCCAGGCCAACCTCGCCGCCGGCGTCGGCGGCAATCTCGACATCACGGCCTAAAATCCCGCCGCGGCCGGCTTCACCGCCGCCGTAATCAGCTTGATGGCGTCGTTGCTGTCCCATTCCGCCGGTCCGGCGATGGTGGCGATCTCGCAGCCCTGGCCATCCACCAGCACCGATGTCGGCATCCCCAGCGCCCGGCCGACGCTTTTGAGATCCTGGAACACCTTGGCGTTGTCGTTTGTAAAATAGTCCAGGTTGTCGAGTTTTGCGTCCCTCAGGAACGCCTTCGGCTTCTGCGGATCGCGGGTATCGATGTTGATCGCGACCACCTGGAAATCAGGACCGCCGAGCTTGGCCTGCAGGTTGTCGAGCGCCGGCATTTCCTTGCGGCACGGCACGCACCAGGTCGCCCACAGGTTCACCAGCACCGTGCGGCCGCGCCAGTCCGACAGCTTTTTCGGCTGGCCGTTGCCGTCGAGAAACGCCAGGTCCGGCAACCGCAGCGGCGCCGTGGCCATGGTCAGCGCCGCCATCTCGCCCTGCGCCAGCGGCGCGATCTTGCCCGACAGCGCGACCGCGGCCTTGCAGGCGGGATCACCGGCCTGGCGGTGCAAGGCCCCAAAGCCGGAAACCGCGGCAAATCCGATCGCTGCGCCGACCAGCACCGCCCCGATCGCCACCGGAATCCGGCGCGTGGACCAGCGGCGGGGTGCGGGCATCTCAGGCATATCGTTTGTCATCCTCTATTGGATAAGGCTATGCAGGGGCTTAATCGCGGCGGTTGAGCCGGGTGTGGAGGTCGAGCGCAAATCATGAGCAGGAAGTCATGAGCAACAAGATGTGGGGCGGCCGGTTCACCGAGCGTCCCGACGCGATCATGGAGGAAATCAACGTCTCCATCGACGTCGACCGCCACCTTTACGCCCAGGACATCGCCGCGTCCAAGGCCCACGCCGCCATGCTTGCCGCACAAGGCATCATTACCAGTAACGATGCGAAAAATATCGCCAGGGGTCTAGACACGATTCTGTCAGAAATCAGCGCCGACAAGTTCACCTTCAAGCGTGCGCTCGAGGACATCCACATGAATGTGGAGAGCCGGCTCGCCGAGTTGATCGGGCCCGCCGCCGGGCGCCTGCATACCGCGCGCTCGCGCAACGACCAGGTGGCGACCGATTTCCGGCTCTATGTGCGCGACACCATCGACGACATCGATGCGGCGCTGAAGTCGTTGCAGCTTGCGCTGGTCGAACGGGCGCTCGAGCATGCCGGCACCGTGATGCCGGGCTTTACCCATCTGCAGACCGCGCAACCGGTGACGTTTGGCCATCATCTGTTGGCTTATGTCGAGATGGCGGCGCGCGACCGCGGCCGCTTCGCCGATGCGCGCAAGCGGCTCAACGAAAGCCCGCTGGGTGCCGCGGCGCTGGCCGGAACCTCGTTCCCGATTGATCGCGACACGACCGCCCGGGCGCTCGGCTTCGACCGGCCGATGGCCAATTCCCTCGACGCGGTTTCGGATCGCGACTTCGTGCTGGAAGCGCTGGCCGCAGCGTCGATCGCCTCGGTACACCTGTCGCGCTTCGCAGAGGAAATCGTGATCTGGACCTCGCCGCTGGTCGCGCTGGTGCGGCTCAGCGACAAGTTCACCACCGGCTCGTCGATCATGCCGCAGAAGCGCAATCCCGACGCCGCCGAACTGGTGCGCGCCAAGACCGGCCGCGTCATCGGCGCGCTCACCGGCCTCCTGATCGTGATGAAGGGGCTGCCGCTGGCCTATCAAAAGGACATGCAGGAAGACAAGCAGGGCGCCATGGAAGCGTTCGGCGCGCTGTCGCTCGCCGTTCATGCCATGGCCGGCATGGTGCGCGATCTGGTTCCCGAGGAGGCGCGGATGCGGGCGGCGGCCGGCGAGGGCTACGCCACCGCCACCGACCTCGCCGACTGGCTGGTGCGCACACTGAAAATGCCGTTCCGCGACGCTCATCACGTCACGGGACGGATCGTCGCTTTGGCCGCCCGCGATGGCGTGGCGCTGCATGAACTGCCGCTCAAGGCGATGCAGGCGATCGAACCGAAGATCACCGCCGAGGTCATGGCGGTGCTCTCGGTGGAAGCCTCGGTCAAAAGCCGCACGAGCTTTGGCGGCACCGCCCCGAAGAATGTTCGCGCCCAGGCCAAGGCCTGGCTCAAGCGGCTGGAAAAAGAGCGGAAATTGGGCTGAGCCGGCGATCCGGCGACAAATTTGTCTGGCCTGCGGGTCTCGCCAGAACAGTGCAATCTTTGTATGGTGCCGCCGCATTTGGGGAACTTCGCTGTGAGAAGCACTACCAGTCCCGCGCCTTTGAGATGGGCCGCGCTCGTTCTGTTTGCCGTGACGCTGGCGCTCACGGGATGCGGCCGCAAAGGCCCGCTCGATCTGCCGCCGAACTCCGCGGCGCCGCCAATCGCTGCGAACCCGAACCCGAATGCCGCCGCGGTCGATGCCGAGGCCAACAAGGGGAGCTTTTTCGATCCCTCCTCCACAGGGAGTGACCAGCCTCCGGCCGCGGGCAAGGGCAAAAAAAGGTCCTTTGTTCTCGACCCGCTTCTCGGCAACTGAGCCGCCCATGCGCCACTTCGATTATAGCGACGGCGTGCTGCACGCCGAGGCCGTGAGCATTCCGGATCTGGCGGAAGCGGTCGGCACGCCGTTCTACTGCTATTCCACCGCCACCCTCGAGCGCCACTACCGGGTCTTCGCCGACGCGTTCGCCGGCGAGAAGCTGCTGGTCTGCTACGCCATGAAGGCCAATTCCAACCAGTCGGTGCTGCGGACGCTGGCGAAGCTCGGCGCCGGCGCCGACGTGGTTTCCGGCGGCGAGTTGAAGCGCGCGCTGGCGGCGGGAATTCCCGCCGACAAGATCCTGTTCTCCGGGATCGGCAAGACCGCGGCCGAACTGCGCGCGGCGCTGGCGCAGGATATTCTCTGCATCAACATCGAATCCGAACCCGAACTCGAATTGCTGTCGCAGATCGCGAGCGGCATGGGCCGCGTCGCGCCGATCTCGGTCCGGGTCAATCCCGACGTCGACGCCGGCACCCATGCCAAGATTTCCACCGGCAAGTCCGAAAACAAGTTCGGCATTCCGCTCGACCGCGCCCGCGCGGTCTATGCCCGGGCAGCAAAACTCCCCGGCATCCGCGTCACCGGCGTCGACATTCACATCGGCAGCCAGATCACCGACCTCGGCCCGCTGGAGACGGCGTTCAATCTGCTGACGGAATTCGTCCGCACCCTGCGCGGCGACGGCCACAGCATCGGCCATGTCGATTTCGGCGGCGGTCTCGGCATTCCCTATCATCCGGGCAGCCCGACACCGCCCGATCCCGTCGCCTATGCCGCCATCGTCAAGCGCGCGACGCGCGGCCTCGATTGCACGCTGATGTTCGAGCCCGGGCGGTTGATCGTCGGCAATGCCGGCATCCTGGTGAGCCGCGTCATCTATATGAAGCACGGCGAGGCGCGCAATTTCGTCATCATCGATGCGGCGATGAACGACCTGATCCGGCCGACGCTGTACGAGGCCTATCACGAGATATTGCCGGTGCGTCGCGCCGCGCCCGGCGCTCACGCGATCACCGCCGACGTGGTCGGTCCGGTCTGCGAGAGCGGCGACTATCTGGCGCTGGCGCGCACCATGCCGGAGCCGAAGGCCGGCGATCTGCTGGCGATCATGACCGCAGGTGCTTACGGCGCGGTCCAGTCCGGCACCTACAATACCCGCGCCTTGGTGCCGGAAGTTCTGGTCAAAGGCGGGCAGTATGCCGTGGTCCGGCCGCGCCTCGAAGTCGAGCAGTTGATCGCGATGGACCGGCCGGCGCCCTGGCTGTAGCCGCCCCATCCCTCAAAGCGCGCGGGCGCGAATCACGCTTTCGTGACAGGCTCGGCCGGGGGCAGGCTCACCCTTTGCATGTCCACATGACAATGCGGTGAGTTGTATCCAGCGGCACGGTGCCTAACTGCCGCCGTTGTGCTAGGGTTTTGTTCGGAATCTGGAGAGTTTGTTGACTGGAACCCCATCCGACCCCGATTCGGCATCGCGGCTGCAGCTTGCGCAGGCCCTTCAGCGCGCCCGGCTCGCCATCGCATGGGAGCGGACCTGGCCGCATCTGGCACGAATCCTGACCCTGGTCGGGCTGTTCCTGGTGGCATCCTGGTCCGGGCTGTGGCTGGCGCTTCCGTTCATCGCCCGCGCCGCGGGGCTGGTGCTGTTTGCGGCGCTGGCGGTTGCGGCGCTGTACCCGTTGGCAAGATTCCGCTGGCCGAGCCGTGAGGAAGGTCTCGGCCGGCTCGATCGCGGCACCGGCATCCGCCATCGCCCCGCAACCGCGCTGACCGATACGCTCAAGAGCGAGGACCCGGTGGCGCTGGCGCTCTGGCAGGCGCAGCGCGAGCGCACCCTGGCCTCGATCAAGCGGATCCGCGCCGGGCTGCCGTCGCCGCGTCTCGCGATCCACGATCCGTGGGCGCTGCGGGCGCTGGTGATGGTGATGCTGGTGGCGAGTTATGTCGCTGCCGGCGATGAGCGGACCGAACGGGTCGCCGCCGCGTTCGACTGGAACGGGGTGCTGGCGCCGGTCAATATCCGCGTTGATGCTTGGGTGACCCCGCCGCTCTACACCAGCAAGCCGCCCATCATCCTGTCGGCGGCCAACAAGGACGCGGTGGCGGCCGACGCCAACGCCCTGCCGGTGCCGGTAGGCTCGGCGCTGGTCGTGCGCTCCAGCGGCGGCAATCTCGATGTCGCAGTCACCGGCGGCCTCACCGAGGCGGCGCCGACCGGTGAGGCCCCGAAGGGCACCAACGAGCGGCACTTCACCATCGGCGGCGACGGCTCTGCCCATGTCCGTGCGCCCGCCGGTCAGCCGTTGTGGAAGTTCACCGCGGTTCCCGACCGTCCCCCGACCATCGCGCTGGCCAAGGATCCGGAGCGTCAGGCCCGCGGCTCGCTGCAGATGTCCTACAAGCTCGAGGACGACTACGGCGTCACCGAAGCCCATGCCCGCTTCGCCGCGCGGGCCGACGACGCCGCCAGGAAAAGCACTGCCGTGCCGCGGCCGCTGTTCGACCCTCCGCAATTCGCGCTGGTATTGCCGAATGCCCGAACCCGAAACGGCGTCGGACAGACCGTCAAGGATCTCAGCGAGGACCCCTATGCCGGCGCCGACGTCACGCTGACCCTGACCGCGCGCGATGAAGCCGGCAACGAAGGCCGCAGCGAGCCGTTCAACACCCGGCTGCCGGAACGCCTGTTCACCAAGCCTCTGGCGCGGGCGCTGATCGAGCAGCGCCGCATCCTGGCGCTCGACGCCAACAAAAATTCGAACGTTTTTACGGCGCTGGACGCGCTGATGATCGCGCCGGAACTGTTCACGCCGGAAGCCGGCCACTACCTCGGCCTCCATAGCGTGACGCGCCAACTCGAGGCCGCCCGCACCGACGCCGCGTTGCGCGATGTCGTCGCCAGCCTGTGGGCGCTCGCGGTCACCATCGAGGACGGCGACATCACCGATGTCGATAAGGCGCTGCGGGCGGCGCAGGACGCGCTCAAGCAGGCGCTGGAACGCGGCGCCAGCGACGAAGAGATCAAGAAGCTGACCGAGAATTTGCGTGCAGCGCTGGACAATTTCCTGCGCCAGCTTGCCGAGCAGTTGAAGAACAATCCGCAGCAACTGGCCCGTCCGCTCGATCCCAACACGCGGGTGATGCGCCAGCAGGATCTCAACAACCTGATCGAGCGCATGGAGCGGCTGTCGCGCTCCGGCGACAAGGAAGCCGCCAAGCAACTGCTCGAACAGCTGCAGCAGATGCTAGAGAACCTGCAGATGGCGCAGCCCGGCCAGTCCGGTGACAGCGACATGGAGCAGGCGCTCAACGAACTCGGCGACATGATCCGCAAACAGCAGCAGCTGCGCGACAAGACCTTCAAGCAGGGCCAGGACAACCGGCGCGACCGCATGCGCGGCAATCAGCAGGGCGATCAGAGCATGAACGACCTGCAGCAGGACCAGCAGGGATTGCGCGACCGGCTGAAGAAGCTGCAGCAGGAATTGGCCAAGCGCGGCATGGGCCCGGGGCAAAAAGGCCAGAAGGGCCAGCAAGGTCAGGGCGACGACCAGGCCGATCAGGGAGATCAGGATGGTGACGGCCTCGCCGACGCGGATTCCGCCATGGGCGATGCCGACGGCCGGCTCGGCGAAGGCAACGCCGATGGCGCGGTGGATTTGCAGCAGCGGGCGCTGGACGCCATGGGTAAGGCCGCGAAAAAACTCGCCGATGCGATGCAGCCCGGCGACGGCGACGGGCCGGGCGATGGTCCCGGCGATCAGCGCGGACGCCAGCAGAGCGGTGCCCAGCGCACCGACCCGATCGGCCGGCCTTTGCATGGGCGCGAATTCGGCGACGATTTCACGGTCAAGATTCCCGGCGAAATCGATGTCCAGCGGGTCCGTCGCATCCTGGAAGAACTGCGGCGCCGCCTCGCCGACCCACAGCGTCCGCAGATCGAACTCGATTACATCGAGCGATTGCTGAAGGACTATTGAGCTGACTCGACCCGCTTGAGAGCGATCCGAGTGAAGCATCAGAGTTCGTCATGCCCGGGCCATACCCATCCGAAGGACGGCGTCGCGTCCGCTGGCCTATGGTCCCGTCTTTGCTGACCTCGCTTCAGACGTGGATGGCCGGGATGATGAAGCCCGGCCATGACTGTCGCTAAGTCTTCCTCGCCGCCAGGGCGTCGGCCACTGCGGTGCGGATATCCGCTACCGAGAACGGCTTGGTGACCACGTCGTGGACGATGGCATTGAGGCCGGAGGCGCGCTCGCGCTGGTCGGCGAAGCCGGTCATCAGCAGGATCGTCAATCCGGGAAAGTCGCGGGCCACCGCCAGCGCCAGCGCGATACCGTCCATCACCGGCATCTTGATATCGGTGAGCAACAGATCGAAGGCGCCGTCCTCGCGGTTGAGGATCTCGAGCGCTTCGGCGCCGTCCTCGGCGGTGACGGTTTCGTGGCCGTCCATGGCGATGGCGCGCGCCACCAGCGAGCGCATTGATTCCTCGTCGTCGGCGATCAGCACGCGTGGCATGAAAGCAAGGTCCCGATTGGCGGCTAGAGCATGATCCGAAAAAGTGGCAACCGGTTTTTCGAAAAGGTCATGCAAAAAAAACCAGACCACGATGCGATTCCCTTCAATCGCATCGTGGTCTGCCAGATTATGAGCTTCCGGCGGCCATGTCTCGCTTGTTGAAGAACCGGACGTCGATGCTGCGGCCCTCCGGCGGCGGCGACGCCAGCCGTGAGCGGAACCAGGCCTTGTCGCCGGGCTGCAGCAACGGCTGCTCCAGCTTGGCATTCCAGGCGTAGATCTCGGTGCCCTGGGCGTCGCGCACGATGAAACGAAGCCGGGGCAGTTCGACCGGCTTTCTGGTTTCGTCGATGATCACGCCTTCAACCACCAGCACCGGCTTGCCGTCGACAGTTTCGGTCTTGAGGTTGACGTCCTTGAAGGCCAGTCCGCGCAGGTTAACTTCAAGGCCGACCATCCTGTAGAACGACGCGGTCTGCGGCATCAGCCGCACCACGTCGACGCGCCAGATCAACAGGGCGAGAACCAGGGCCGCCATGGCGGCGCAGACCGTGGACAGGCTGATCCTTGGACCGATTCCTGGGACGAACCGCGGACGAAACGATGGTTTGAGGCGGCGCGGCAGCCATGATAGCGGTCCCCGTGCCGCTACCCCCTCCGTTCCGCTGTCGTCCTGGCTGCCGCCGTCCTGGCTGACTTCGTCGGCTGACCAGTCGGCGGAAATCGAGGGACTGTCGACCGTGGGCGTATCCTGGCCCTGTTCGTCCTCGTCCGGCCCGAGATCGCCCCAGCCTGAGAGGTCCGAATCGTTGCCGGATTCGGCGGTTTCCATTGCCGGGGCGGGCGCTTCGACGCTGGCCAGTTCTTCCGGATGCGCCAGCCAGGTTTCCTTGCATTTGGAGCACCGGACCGTGCGTCCGGCATCGCCAAAGGTGGCGGCGTGGACGGCGTAGGATGTTCTACAATGGGGGCAAACAATGTGCATGGAACCAGTCGCCAGATGACCGCGGCCGCAGGCTACAAGACGTCCGTTAACGAATCGGAAACCATAACGGACGCACAAGCAACTAAGGGACGAGGGGGCCGTCAAGCCTGGAACCCCGAGGCGGGGGGTGGTTTGGCTGACCGGTTTGCCCCCCCCGCCGTCGCGCGTCACCTCGAACGGAGCTGAGCTTGGTCCGGTTCGAAAACGTTGGTCTGCGCTACGGGCTCGGCCCGGAGATTTTGCGCGACCTCAGTTTCGCCATTCCCGCCCACTCGTTCCAGTTCCTCACCGGGCCGTCCGGCGCCGGCAAGACCTCGCTGCTGCGGCTGTTGTTCCTGTCGCTGCGGCCGACCCGCGGCCTCGTCAACCTGTTCGGCCGCGACGTTTCGCTGCTCGGCAAGGACGACATCGCCGACCTGCGCAAGCGCATCGGCATCGTGCTGCAGGACTTCCGCCTGCTCGACCACATGACCACCTATGAAAACGTGGCATTGCCGTTCCGGGTGATGGGCCGTGCCGAATCGAGCTACCGCAAGGAAGTGATCGACCTGTTGAAGTGGGTCGGTCTCGGCGAGCGCATGGACGCGCTGCCGCCGGTATTGTCCGGCGGCGAAAAGCAGCGCGCGGCAATCGCGCGCGCGGTGATCGCGCGGCCGCATCTGCTGTTGGCCGACGAGCCGACCGGCAATGTCGACCCGACCCTGGGGCGGCGGCTGCTGCGGCTGTTCATCGAATTGAACAAGTCGGGCACCGCGGTCATAATCGCCACCCACGACATCGCCTTGATGGATCAGTACGACGCGCGGCGGCTGGTGCTGCACCAGGGACGGCTGCATATCTATGAGTAGAAGCGACGAGCACGGCACGTTGATGGACCTCGGGCAGGACCGTCCGCAGGTGCCCGCCAAGGCCCGCAATCTGTCGCCGATCGTGCCCCGCGCCTCGATCGCGGGCCGCGCTTTGGTCGCGGTGGTGGCGATCATGACGTTCCTGGCCTCGATCACCACCGGCGCCGTGCTGCTGGTGAGTGCTTCGGCGGCGGAATGGCAGTCCGAGGTCGCCAGCGAAATTACCGTCCAGGTGCGGCCGGTCGCCGGTCGCGACCTCGAACGCGATTCCGCCGCGGTGACCGAGGCGATCCGTGCCCAGAGCGGGATCACTGGCGTGCAGGCCTATACCAAGGAGGAATCGCCAAACTGCTCGAGCCCTGGCTCGGCGCCGGACTTTCGCTCGACGATTTGCCGGTGCCCCGCGTCATCATCGCGCGGGTCGCGCCCGGCACGGTGCTCGACCTCGTGCAGCTGCGCAGCCGGGTGACGCAGGCGGCTCCCTCGGCCAGCGTCGACGATCACCGCGCCTGGATCGAACGGATGCGGTCGATGACCGGCGCCACCGTGTTCGCCGGCCTTGGCATTCTCGCGCTGGTCATCAGCGCGACCATCATTTCGGTATCGTTCGCCACCCGCGGCGCCATGGCGGCCAACCGGCCGATCGTCGAGGTGCTGCACTTTGTCGGCGCCGGCGACCGCTTCATCGCCAACCGCTTCTTCCGGCATTTTCTCAGGCTCGGGCTGGAGGGCGGTATTATCGGCGGCGGCGCCGCTATGCTCGCCTTCGGATTTTCCGAATTGATCGCCAGCTGGTTCTCCGGCACGCCGGTCGGCGATCAGTTCGCCGCCCTGCTCGGGACCTTCGCGCTGCGGCCGACCGGCTACCTGATCGTGGCGGCGCAGGCCGTCCTGATCGCGGCGATTACCGGCTGGGCCTCGCGCCGCACGCTGTTCGCGACCCTTGATGACATCGAATGATGCTGGACTCGGTCACGCTTTACCCGTCAGACTTGATCAGCGGATTTGAATTGCACGCGAAACCGGATCACGCAGCCTCGCCATGAAGGTTCAGGCCGACCAGAATTCAGCGAATCCGTACGCGGCCGAGGCGGTCGCGCCGCGGCGCCGCGGCCGGCTGCGCGCGGCCATCGTCGGCTTTTTCGCCGTGCTCTTCGCCGGCGCCGTGGTCGGGTTTGTCGCCTTCCTGTCGCTGTTGCGCACGGCCGAATTGAAACCTGCCGGCAACGCTGACGGCATCGTCGTGCTGACGGGCGGATCGTCGCGGGTCTCCGACGCCATGGAATTGCTGGCCGGTGGCTTTGGCAAGCGGTTGTTGATCTCCGGCGTCTATCCCGGTAACGACGCCAGCGATATTTCGCGCCTGTTGCCCGACAGCCAGGGATTGCTGAACTGCTGCGTCGATCTCGATCGCTCCGCCGTCAACACCCGCAGCAACGCGGTGGAAACCAGGCGCTGGGCCCGCGGACGCGGCTTCAAGTCGCTGATCGTGGTGACATCGAACTACCACATGCCGCGAGCCATCGTCGAATTGTCGCATGCCATGCCCGAAGTCGAACTGGTTCCGTTCGCGGTGATCGGCGACAAGTGGCGCGACGAGCCGTGGTGGACCAGTGGCACCACGTTGCGGTTGCTGCTATCGGAATACGTGAAATACGTCGCCGCGCAGATCCGCGTCAGGCTGGAGGCGCTCGGCCTTGAAGGGCTGCCGGAGCCCAACGAGCAGGTCGACGGCGCCGCACCGCGCCGGCCGGCGACCGCTTCCGCCAATTGATCGGGTTGCCATGGTTTCGATTTTCCTGCGTTCGCTGATCTACAACGTGCTGTTCTATCTGCTGCTGCTGTTCTGGATGATCGTGGCCATCCCGACCTATCTGATGCCGCCGGGCGCCTTTATGGCCATCGCCAAGGCCTGGGCGCGCAGCAGCATCTGGCTGATGCGGGTGGTGTGCGGGACCCGATTCGAAGTTCGCGGGCTCGAGAAGATTCCGCCGGGTCCCCTGATCGTCGCCTCGAAACATCAGTCGATGTGGGAAACCTTCGCGCTGCTGCAGTTCTTCGATTACCCGCTGTTCATCTACAAGCGCGAACTCGGCTATATTCCGCTGTTCGGCTGGTATCTGGTCAAATCGAAAATGATCGGGGTCGATCGCTCCGGCGGCATGCGCTCGTTGATGGAAATGGCGCGGCGCGCGCCCGCGGAAGTCCGCGGCGGCCGCCAGCTGATCATTTTTCCGGAGGGCACCCGCACCGCGGTCGGCGCGCCGCCCGACTACAAGACCGGGGTCGGGCAGATCTACGTCAACAGCGGCGTGCCCTGTGTTCCGGTGGCGCTCAATTCCGGGCTGTTCTGGCCGCGCCGCACCTTCATGCGCTATCCCGGCACGCTGGTGGTCGAATTCCTCGATCCGCTGCCGCCGGGATTGACGCGCAAGGATTTCATCGCGCGGATCAGCGCCGCGATCGAGGATGCGACCAACCGGCTGGTCGAGACCGCCAGGGCCGAGCAGGCGCAACTATTCGGACGGGTTCCGGATCGGGTGAAAGCGCCGGCCGGATAGAGCATGACCCGGAAAAGTGGAAACCGGTTTTCCGAAAAGATCATGCTCAAACAATAAGGTTGCTATTTCGCGCCCTCATGCAGCATCGCGGCGAGCTGATGCAGTTGCGCGTCGCGAAAGCCCTGCGCTTCGATCGATTTCACGGTCGACAGCACGTAGTCGCGGTTGTCGCCGGAGCGGCCGTGTCCCTGCCGCACATAATGCAGTTGTTCGGCGAGGTTCAGCCGCCCGGCATATTGGATGTGGCCGCGGTCGACCACATAGGCCAGCGCGCTGACCCGGTCCCGCGCCTCGTTTTCCAGCCAGACCGATCGCATCACCTCGCGATAAACGTGGGTGGTCTGCTCGCGGCTGCGCAGATAGTCGATGGTCGCCTCGCGCAGGGCGGCCTTGACCCGGAACGCGATCCCCCGGCAGGCACCGCCGCGGTCGAGCCCGAGCACCAGGCCGGGATTTTCCGGCGTGCCGCGGTGATCGAACGAATAGACGCACAGCGCGCGGTGCTCGCCGATCAGGCGCGCCGGCACCTGCTCGATAAAATCGAATCCCGGCCGCCACATCAGCGAGCCATAGCCGAACACCCATAGATCGCCGTGTTCCGATTCGGATTTCTTTTGCGCGGGCATCGCTCGCACCGCTAGCAGAACCGCGGTTTCGAGCGAAGCGGAATTCGCTGCTGCCAGTGCATCATACACCACGAAGAGGGCAAAAATTTCCTTGAAAAACATGACCTTATCGACAATGCGCAGGGATCCTGCGCGGCCACCGCTGATTTGACAAAATCCTGACGTTTAGGTCCTACCATGTCAGATTTTGCTCTCCCGATCCGGCGGCGCCCGCTCTGGCCCGTCTTCATCATGCCCGTCCTGGTTCTCCTCGCCGCGGTGGTGTGGAGCGCCTTCTGGTTTTATGCGGCCTCGCAGGTCGACCGCAACGTCGATGCCTGGCGCGCCCGTGAAGCCGCCTCGGGGCGGGTCTACGACTGCGCCAACCGGACCGTTACCGGGTTTCCGTTCCGGCTCGAGGTCCGCTGCAGCGGCGTCACCGTCGCGCTGACCTCGCAAACCGCGGGGCAGGCCGCGACCCAGACGCCGGTCAACGCAAGGCTCGGCGAAATCCTTGTCGTGTCGCAGGTCTATGATCCGAAACACCTGATCGCGGAATTCACCGCGCCCGCCGTTCTGTCCGAACGCGGCCAGCTGCCCTCGATGGTGCTCAACTGGCGCACCGCGCGCAGCAGCGTGGTCGGGCTTCCGGGCATTCCGCAGCGTGCCGACATCGTGTTCGACGATCCGGCGCTGGATCGCATCGCGGCCTCGGTGCAGGCGCCGCTGGCGCACGCTGGCCATGCCGAGTTGCACGGCCGCCTCGCCGAGGGCTCGACGCCGGACCGCCCGCTGATCGAGACCGTGCTTGGCCTCGCCGGTGCCAGCATCCAGGACATGCATCCGCTGTTGGCCGAGCCGTTCGATCTGGATGCACGGGCGTTGCTGAGCGGATTGAAGGATTTTTCGCCCAAGCCGTGGCCGGAGCGGTTTCGCGAAATCCAGGCGGCCGGCGGCCGGGTCGATCTGATCCAGTCCCGTCTGGCGCAGGGCGACCTTGTCGCCACCGCCACCGGCTCGCTCGGGCTCAGCGCCAGCGGCCGTCTCGACGGTGAGCTGCAGATGACGGTGGCCGGGATCGAAAAGGTGATACCGGCTCTCGGGATCGACAAAATGCTGGATCAGGGCGTGCCGCAGGCGACGCTCGATCGTCTGGCGCCGGGGGTGAAGACGGAGGACGTCAACAACCTGATGGGCGCACTGGACCGGGCGATCCCCGGCCTCGGCAAGATCGTGCGCCAGAATGCCAACGTCACCGTCGCCGCCGGCATCAATTCGCTCGGCAAGGAAGCCACGCTGGAAGGCAAGAAGGCCCGCGCTTTCCCGCTGCGCTTCGTCGACGGCGCGGTGTTTCTGGGGCCGCTCAAGATCGCGCAGACCCCGCCGCTGTATTGAAGCATCACCGTCGTCCCGGCCAGGCGAGCCCCTGCGAGCGTGAGCCGGGACCCATAACCCCTGACCTTTATGAAGCGAAGATAAGTCGCTCCGCGCCGCTCGGACTAAACGCACCGCGAGGGGTTATGGGTCCCGGCTTTCGCAGGGACGACTCGTGGTGAAGTGGTTTGAGGCACTCGGGCCGTTCGGCGCAGCGATAAAGTCGCTACTCCGCCTTCTTCGCCAGATGCGCGTGCGGCCGGCCGAAATCGGGTGCTGCGGAATCCTGGCCGATCTCGACGATGCCGCGGCGGATGGCGCGGGTCCGGGTGAAATGCTCGAACAGCGCCTCGCCGTCGCCGCGGCGGATGGCGCGGGTCAGCTTGGAGAGGTCCTCGTTGAAGGTGCCGAGCATCTCCAGCACCGCTTCCTTGTTGGCCAGAAAGACGTCGCGCCACATGATCGGATCGGAGGCCGCGATGCGGGTGAAGTCACGAAAGCCGCCGGCCGAGAACTTCAGCACCTCCGAGCGAGTCACGTCTTCGAGCTCGTCGGCTGTGCCTACGATTGTATAAGCGATCAGATGCGGCAGGTGGCTGGTGATCGCCAGCACCAGGTCGTGGTGATCGGGCGTCATGACCTCGACCTTGGCGCCAAGCGCCGTCCAGAACGCGCGCAATCGCTCGATCGCATTGGGATCGACGCCTTCCGGCGGCGTCAGGATGCACCAGCGGTTGATGAACAGTTCGGCGAAACCGGAATCGGGGCCTGAATGCTCGGTGCCGGCGACCGGGTGGGCCGGAACGAAATGCACGCCTGCGGGCAGGTGCGGCGCCATGTCACGAACCACCGCGCCCTTGACCGAGCCGACGTCGGAGACGATGGCGCCCTGTTTCAGGACCGGCGCGATTTCCCGGGCGACCTCGCCGCAGGCGCCGACCGGGATGCAGAGGATGACCAGATCGGCGTCCCTGGCGGCTCCCGCGTTGGTCTCGACCACCGCATCGACGATACCGAGTTCGACCACCCGCGCGCGGGTCTTGGCCGAGCGGGCGGTGGTGACGATTTCCCCGGCCAGTCCCTGCGCCCGCGCCGCGCGCGCGATCGAACCGCCGATCAGCCCGAAGCCGATCAGCGCGACCTTCCTGAAGGGCGGTGCCGCGTTCATTTCTGCGCCATGAATTCACGCAAGCCCTCGGCAACCAGGCGGTTGGCCTCTTCGGTGCCGATGGTCATGCGCAGCGCGTGCGGCAGCTTGTAATTATTGAGCGCGCGCAGCACCAGGCCGCGTTTGGTCAGGAACCTGTCGGCGTCGGCCGCGGTCTTGCCCCTGGTGGCGGGAAAATGAATCAGGATGAAGTTGGCCACGCTCGGCGTCACCTTGAGGCCGAGCTTGGAAACTTCCTCGGTCAGCCAGTTGCGCCAGTGTTCGGTGTGGGTCTTCGACATCTGCTGGTGTGCGGTATCCTCCAGCGCCGCCACCGCCGCCAGCATGGCCGGGGTGGTGACGTTGAAGGGGCCGCGAATCCGGTTCACCGCGTCGACGATATGCGCCGGGGCGAACATCCAGCCGACCCGCAGCGCGGCGAGGCCGTGGATCTTCGAGAAGGTGTGGGTCACCACGGTGTTGTCGGTGGTCGCCACCAGTTCAATGCCGAGTTCGTAGTCGTTGCGCGACACGTAATCGGAATAGGCGGCGTCGAGCACCAGCAGCACGTTCGGCGGCAGCCCGACCCGCAGCCGCTTGACCTCGTCGAACGGCAGATAGGTGCCGGTCGGATTGTTCGGATTGGCCAGCCATATGAGCTTGGTGCGCGGCGTGACCAGCTTGAGGATCGCATCGACGTCACAGGTGAAATCGGTTTCCGGCGCGACCACATTGGTGGCGCCGTTGGCCAGGGTGGCAATCGGATACACCAGGAAACCGTGGGTGGTCGAAATCGCCTCGTCGCCGGGGCCGAGATAGACATGCGCCAAGAGGTTGAGAATCTCGTCGGAGCCGGCGCCGCAAATGATGCGGTCGGGGTCGAGGCCGAAGGCGCGGCCGATCGCCTCGCGCAGCACCTTCGAAGTGCCCTCCGGATAGTCCTCCAGATGCGCCGCTGCCGCCTTGTAGACCTCGATGGCGTGCGGCGAGGGCCCGAACGGGGTCTCGTTGGCCGACAGCTTGAACACCTTGCGGCCGGGCTCCGGCACCGGGCTCTTGCCGGGCGTGTAGGGCGCAATATCGAGAATGCCGGGCTTCGGCACGGGGCGGGACATCGTCAACTCCGAAAGGATCAAGGCAAGCGTATCAGGCGATGGCAGTCAGGGGGCGTCGTTCGGGGACACCGTATAGCGGGTTGCGTGGCTGCCGACGAGGGCCGAGGAGCGCACCGAGGCACCGGCTGAAATCAGTGCCGATTTGATGGCGGCGAGGCTGGTGCCGCCGGTCACCGAAATCAAGAGCGCAGCGCCGTCGAAGGCGGTATCCGGCACCGCGACGATTTCGGCCAGCGGCGACAGCGCGCGGGCGATTTCGGCGCTCCAGCCCGACACCCGCACGCTCCACATTTCGACTTCCGTCACCATGGCATTGTCGGCGACCCGCGAGACCACGAACACCGGCAACGCAGCCGGATGGTCGGCGCGCTCGATGAACGGCAGCCGGGCAATGATTTTCGGCGCGCCCTCGGCTTCGAGCCCGATCCACCATGGCGTGCGGCTGGAGATCGCCGACACCAGCGCCAGGTCGCCTTTCGATCGGGCCACCGCTTCGACCGCCGCCGCGGCGCTGAAATGCGCCACATAAGGCACGGTGAAGCCGAAGTGAAACCGCGCCGAATCCCGCATCGCGGATTCGCCGAGCGACACGTCCGCATGGACCGCGAACGGCGCCTGGACATAGGTGAACGTCGAGATGATGACGCGCCAGATGCTTTCCACGGTGTCGAGCGGCAGGATGCCGCGATGGCGCTGCACCAGGCGGCGCATCATCTCGGCCTCGCGCGCCGGGCGAAACGCCGAGCCGACCTCCTGGGTCTGCTTCGCTGAAATCAGCCGGTCGATGATGTCGCCCCGCCGCATCAGGAGGGTGTGGACCTGCTCATCGATGGCGTCGATCTCCCTGCGCAATTCCTGCAGCAAGGGGGGAGCCGGGGGCGCTTTGGACATGCGAAAACCTGATCAGAAACCAAAGATGGCGAGGAAGGTCGAACGGTACCCTGGGGAGCGGCGTCGCCGCCGCGATCCCGAACGACCGGGAACTGTTCTCTCCCATGGCTGGAAGCTG
Source organism: uncultured Alphaproteobacteria bacterium (assembly GCA_963710235.1). Taxonomy (GTDB): domain Bacteria; phylum Pseudomonadota; class Alphaproteobacteria; order Rhizobiales; family Xanthobacteraceae; genus Bradyrhizobium. Next base: position 301,068 of record CAVPZI010000002.1, on the reverse strand, counting down.
TGCAAGAGCGCGGCGCACATCAGTGCGTTGCAACAGTTTGGCTAACCAAGTGGTTTGGTTAACCCGATGCTTCTCTTGACGAAATGCCCGGTGAGGACTATTGTTTAGGCATTCCGTGGTCATTTGAGCCGGCCGGCTTGCAGCCACGTTAAACAACTCGCTAAACAGGCCGGGGACAAATTTGATCCCGGTCGAACCTATGTTCAGGCCGGGTTTTTTTATGGCCTGTGTTCCGCCCGGGGCAATCTCCCGGAGGAGGAGGCTGGTCGCGATGGTAACAGTACAGTCGATTTACAGCCGGGTGGTCCCGACCGAGGAGCGTGCGCACGAGGCGGATCATCCGTCTTCGCAGGTTGCGGTGTTTGGCGCCGATCAGCCGTTGCGGCTGGATTGCGGGGTCGATCTCAAGCCATTTCAGATCGCCTACCAGACCTATGGCGAACTCAACGCCGAGCGCTCCAACGCCATTCTGGTCTGCCATGCGCTGACCGGTGACCAGCATGTCGCCAATGTGCATCCGGTGACCGGCAAGCCCGGCTGGTGGCAGACCCTGGTCGGTCCCGGCAAGGTGCTCGACACCAACCGCTACTTCATCATCTGCTCGAACGTACTCGGCGGCTGCATGGGCTCGACCGGCCCGGCCTCGACCAATCCCGCAACCGGCAAATTGTGGGGGCTGGATTTTCCGGTCATCACCGTCCCCGACATGGTGCGCGCCCAGGCCATGCTGATCGATCGGCTCGGCATCGAGACGCTGTTCTGCGTGGCCGGCGGTTCGATGGGCGGCATGCAGGCGCTGCAATGGACGGCGGCCTATCCGAAGCGGGTATTCTCGGCGCTGGCGGTTGCCTGCAGCGCGCGGCATTCGGCCCAGAACATCGCGTTTCACGAGCTTGGCCGCCAGGCGGTGATGGCGGATCCGGATTGGCGCGGCGGCCGTTATTTCGAGGAGGGCACCCGTCCGCATCGCGGCCTCGGCGTGGCGCGGATGGCCGCGCACATCACCTATCTGTCGGACGCCGCCTTGCATCGCAAGTTCGGGCGGCGGATGCAGGACCGCGACCTGCCGACGTTTTCATTCGACGCCGACTTCCAGGTCGAGAGCTATCTGCGCTATCAGGGCTCGTCGTTCGTCGAGCGCTTCGACGCCAACAGCTATCTCTATGTCACGCGCGCGACCGACTATTTCGACATCGCCGCCGATCATGAGGGCATACTGGCGGGGGCGTTCCGTGGCACCCAGACCCGGTTCTGCGTGGTGTCGTTCACCAGCGACTGGCTTTATCCCACTTCCGAATCCCGCAGCATCGTCCATGCGCTCAATGCCTCCAGTGCGCGGGTGTCGTTCGCCGAGATCGAGACCGACAAGGGGCACGACGCCTTCCTGCTCGACACCCCGGAATTCTTCGATATCGCCCGCGCCTTCCTTGAATCCGCGGGCGCCGTGCGCGGCCTGACCAGGGCCGGCTAGCGTGTCGACGCAGCAACAGGCCCTGCCGCTGACGACGCCGGCGCCATCGGGCGCCGCTGGCACGCGCGGCGATTATCTGCTGGTGGCGCAGATGATCGAGCGCGGCTCCAAGGTGCTCGACGTCGGCTGCGGCGACGGCGACCTGTTGCAGCTATTGGAGAGCCGCGGCATCGACGGCCGCGGCATTGAACTGTCGCGCGAAGGCGTCAACCGCTGCGTCGCCAAGGGTCTCGCCGTGGTGCAGGGCGACGCCGATACCGACCTCGTCAACTACCCGGACGACGCCTTCGACTACGTCGTGCTGTCGCAGACCCTGCAGGCGACGCGGCAGCCGCGCGTGGTGCTGGAGAACCTGCTGCGGATCGGGCGCCGCGCCATCGTGTCGTTCCCCAATTTCGGCTTCTGGAAGATGCGGCTGCAGCTTCTGGTCGGCGGCCAGATGCCGCGCACCGAAAACCTGCCGGCGACCTGGTACGACACACCGAACATCCATTTCTGCACCATCAAGGATTTCGTCCAGCTGTGTGACGAGATCAACGTCAAGATGGAGCGCGCGGTGGCGCTCGATCTCTACGGCCGGCCGCTGCGGCTCAACGCGCCGTGGTGGTTCTGGAACATGTTCGGCGAGCAGGGCGTGTTCCTGCTCAGTCGGGCGGAGCAGGCCAGATAGAACTCACAGCCTGATCGAGCGCGGATCGCGCGGACCCCAGCGTCCGGCTTCGGCCAGTGCCAGGAATCGCTCCAGCGCCTCGTTGAACAGCGCCGGCTCCTCCAGATTGAGCACGTGGCCGGTCTTCGGAAACATCAGCAGTCCCGACGTCGCGATATATCGTTTCAGGAACAGGCTCGCCTCGATGCAGGAATCATCCTCGTCGCCGACGATGATCAGGGTCGGCAGCGTGACGTTGCGGATCTGGTTGAGAAATTCGGATAGCGGCGGCCGGCCGCCCTGAAAGCCGCGCATGGTATTGGCGGAGCCCTGCGGGTCGTGCTGGCCGAACGCATCGTTGAACTCGCCAAAACCCCTGGGATCCTTGACCAGGAACGGGATCCGGCCCGGGCCCATGCCATAGTGCCGGGCCACCTCGGTCGAGCCTTCGCGCTCGAATTGCAGCGCTCGGGTCTCGCATTCCTCGCGAAACTTGTTCAGCCGGTCGGCCTCGAAGCCCGAGCCGACGCCAGCCAGGGTTAACGACAAGGCGCGCTTGGGCGTGTGGAGGCCGACCTGCAGCGACGAATAGGCACCCATCGACAGGCCGACGAGATGTGCGGCCGGAATCTCAAGGTGGTCGAGCATGGCGATGGCGTCGTCGCGAAAATGTTCATAGCTGTAGTCGGCCGCCGCTTCCGGCACATGCGAGGGGGTGTAGCCGCGCGCCGAATAGGTGATGCAGCGATGCCGGCGCGAGAAATAGCGCAACTGCGGTTCCCAGCTGGCATAATCGGCGGCGAATTCGTGCACGAAAAGGATCGGCGTGCCGCTGCCGGCCTCCTCGTAATAGAGCTGCACATTGTCCTGTGTGGTGGCGTAGGGCATTTCCGACTTCTCCTGCCGCGGCATTCTGCACCCTGCCGATCCGTGGCATCTGAAAATCGCAGTTAATGCCAAAGGCCGCAATGTGGTGCTCACTGCCTTTTTTGGTCACCGAATCATCGCGGTATCACCCCGAAATCACTGCTGCAGCGCCGCATCGTTTCTCGCTCTCGCCACATCCAGACGAGCATTACGCCGTCGATATCGGTCCCCGCCCCGGGGACGGATGGGAACGGGGGTGTGGATGAGGATGATTTGGTATGGTTCAGTTCAGTGCGGTTCGCCGCTTGTTGCGTTTTCTGGTTCTGGCGTTGTGTTCGGCGACCATCGTTTCTTTCGCTAGCCCCGCATCGGCGCGGCAGCACCATGGCACGGGGCATCACGCCCGCGCCTATCATCGCAGCCATCAGGTCTATCTTCATCACGGCAGGCGTTTCGCGCGCAGCAATAGCGTCGTTGCGCCAACCGGCACGCCGGCGTTCGCCACGGCCAATGCCGGCCTGGCGACTCAAGGTGCGGCACCGGCAAGCTTCGGATCGTCCAACGTCGTCGACGAGGCGCGCCGCTATCTCGGCGGCAATCCCACCGGGCACGGTCGGCTGTGGTGTGCCCGCTTCATGAACCTGGTGCTGCAGCGCTCCGGTCATCAGGGCACCGGTTCCGATATGGCGCGCTCCTTTGCCAGCTACGGCCAGCGCATCTCCGGTCCGCAGGTCGGCGCCATCGCGGTGATGGGACGGCGTGGCGGCGGCCATGTCGGCGTCGTCAGCGGCATCGATGCGTCAGGCAATCCGATCCTGGTTTCGGGCAACAACGGCAACCGCGTCCGCGAGGCCGCCATCCCGCGCAGCCGGATCTATGCCTATGTGATGCCGACGAGCTGAAGGCGCGAGCCTGTCAAATCAGCGCCGGATCTTCGATCCGGATCGCGTCACCGACGGCCATGCGGCCGTCGGTGACGACTTCGGCATAGACGCCGCAATCGGCATGGCCGTAGCGCTGCATCAGCGTCTGCGGGATGTTGAGGTCGCGCGCGGCGGTCTCGGGGTCGACGTTGGTGGCGGCACAGCGCACGATCCGCTTCACGACTTTCAGCTGCACCTCGCCGATCTGCAGCGTCTGATCGAGCAGCGCGAATTCGTGCCAGGCCGGCCAGCCGCGCACCATGAGGTTGCCGCGAAAGCGCAGCGGATCGACCGGCTGGCCGATGTCAGCCTCGAGCGCCGCGACGCTGGCGAGGTTGATGATCGACACCACCTTTTTCGCGACGTCGGAAAAGCTGTGGCCGGGGGCGCGCAGGATCTTCGGCGCCCCGTGCAATTCGGTCGCGAAATGAGCGGCGAAGTAGGCTTCGATCGTCGCCCGGCCCGCGGCCGTCTCGAGGTCGCCGCGCACGGCTTCCTTGCCATCGGCATCAATGGTCAGGACATGGCTTTGTTCGTCATACCGGGTGCGCAGCGCGGCCAGCCCCTCGTTGCGCATCAGCATCAGGAACCTGATCTTCGGGAAATATTGCGGCGCCGACGGGTCGAATCCGCTGGGTCCGTTCTCGATGGCATAGCGGCGGTCGTGGGGCAGCGTCCCCCTGGCGCGAAGCGCCACCTCACCCAGCGGCTCCGGCGACAGGCCTTTGACGGGATAGCGGTAAAGGCTGGCGATGGCCGCGGAGTGGGTTTGGAGCATCATCCGGGTTTATTAAGGGATTCCTCACACCCGCGCTACCGTTGACGAAATTGTGAACCGGCCTCTTCCGTTGGCCGGGGGCGATGCCCACATTTGCCGCAAGCCGGCGCCATGCCGGCGAAGACCGCCGGCTGGTTGAGGAACGTCAATGCGGCCGGCGCAAACCCAATGAAGATGCGGTTTTCGTGCTTTCGGGGCGGAACGGCAGGCTGAGGGAACTCAAAACTCATGAACATTGAAAAATATACCGAACGGGCGCGCGGCTTTATCCAGTCGGCGCAATCGCTTGCCGTGCGCGAGGGGCACCAGCAATTCTCGCCGCTGCATATTCTTAAAGTACTGCTGGACGACAGCGAGGGTCTGGCCGGCGGCCTGATCGACCGCGCCGGCGGCAATTCGCGCGCCATTCTCAAGGCCACCGAAGACGCCCTCAACAAGACGCCGAAGGTCTCGGGCGCAGGGGCCGGCCAGGTCTATCTGGCGCCGGCGACCGCGCGAGCCTTCGAGGCCGCGGAACAGGCGGCCGAAAAGGCCGGCGACAGTTTCGTCACCGTGGAGCGCCTGCTGCTGGCGCTGTCGCTCGACAAGGATTCCGAGGCCGGGACGTTGCTGAACAAGGGCGGCGTCAGCCCGCAAAATCTCAATGCCGCCATCAATGCGCTGCGCAAGGGCCGCACCGCCGACAGCGCGACCGCGGAAAACGCCTATGACGCGCTGAAGAAATATGCCCGCGACCTGACCCAGGCGGCGCGCGACGGCAAGCTCGATCCGGTGATCGGCCGCGACGAGGAAATCCGCCGGACGATTCAGGTGCTGTCGCGGCGGACCAAGAACAATCCGGTGCTGATCGGTGAGCCCGGCGTCGGCAAGACTGCCATCGTCGAGGGCCTGGCGCTGCGCATCCTCAACGGCGACGTGCCGGAAAGCCTCAAGGACAAGAAGCTGCTGTCACTCGATCTCGGCGCGCTGATCGCCGGGGCAAAATACCGCGGCGAGTTCGAGGAACGGCTGAAGGCCGTGCTGCAGGAAGTCACCTCGGCCGAAGGCGGCATCATCCTGTTCATCGACGAGATGCACACTTTGATCGGCGCCGGCAAGGCCGACGGCGCCATGGACGCCTCCAACCTGCTCAAGCCGGCGCTGGCGCGCGGCGAACTGCATTGCATCGGCGCCACCACCCTCGACGAATACCGCAAGCACGTGGAAAAGGATGCCGCCTTGGCGCGCCGGTTCCAGCCGATCTTCGTTTCCGAGCCCACCGTCGAGGATACCATCTCGATTCTGCGCGGGCTGAAGGACAAATACGAGCAGCACCACGGCGTCCGCATCGCTGACTTGGCCCTGGTGGCGGCGACCACGCTGTCGAACCGCTACATCACCGATCGCTTCCTGCCCGACAAGGCCATCGACCTGATGGACGAGGCCGCGGCGCGGCTGAAGATGCAGGTCGATTCCAAGCCGGAAGAGCTGGATTCGATGGACCGCGAGATCATCCGGCTGAAGATCGAGCAGGAGGCCCTGAAGAAGGAGACCGATGCCGGCTCCAAGAGCCGGCTGCAGACCCTGGAAACGGAACTCGCCGATCTCGAGCGCAAGTCGGCCGACCTGACCACGCGCTGGAGCGCGGAAAAGAACAAGCTGTCCAACGCTCAGAAGCTCAAGAGCGAACTCGACCAGTATCGCAATGAACTCGCCGAGGCCCAGCGCCGCGGCGAATACCAGCGCGCCGGCGAACTGGCCTATGGCAAGATTCCCGAGCTGGAAAAGCGCCTGGCGCAGATCGAGGCCAGCGAGAATTCCGGCGAGATGATGGAGGAGGCGGTCACCGCCAACCACATCGCGCAGGTGGTGTCGCGCTGGACCGGCGTGCCGGTCGACAAGATGCTGGAAGGCGAAAAGGACAAGCTGCTGCGGATGGAAGATCAACTCGGCAAACGGGTGATCGGCCAGACCGAGGCGGTGCGCGCGGTGGCGACCGCGGTACGGCGCTCCCGCGCCGGGCTGCAGGATCCCAACCGGCCGATGGGCTCGTTCATGTTCTTGGGTCCCACCGGCGTCGGCAAGACCGAACTGACCAAGGCGCTCGCCGAATACCTGTTCGACGACGACACCGCCATGGTCCGCCTCGACATGTCCGAATACATGGAGAAGCACTCGGTGTCGCGGCTGATCGGCGCGCCGCCGGGCTATGTCGGTTATGACGAGGGCGGCGCGCTGACCGAAGCGGTGCGGCGGCGGCCCTACCAGGTGGTCCTGTTCGACGAGATCGAGAAGGCGCATCCGGATGTCTTCAACGTGCTCTTGCAGGTGCTCGACGACGGCCGGCTGACCGACGGCCAGGGCCGTACGGTGGATTTCCGCAACACGCTGATCATCATGACCTCGAACCTCGGCTCCGAGTTCCTGGTCAACCAGCCGGAAGGCGAGGACACCTCGGCGGTGCGCGAGCAGGTCATGGGCATGGTGCAGGCGCATTTCCGCCCCGAATTCCTCAACCGGGTCGACGAAATCATCCTGTTCCACCGGCTGCAGAAGAGCGAGATGGGCAAGATCGTCGAGATCCAGTTCGGCCGGCTGCAACGGCTCTTGGAAGATCGCAAGATCGCGCTCAGCCTCGACACCGTGGCGCGCGACTGGCTTGCCGACAAGGGCTGGGATCCCGCCTATGGCGCCCGCCCGCTGAAGCGGGTGATCCAGCGCTACGTGCAGGATCCGCTGGCCGAGATGATCCTCGCCGGCGATGTCCGCGACGGCGACCGGGTCGCCATCTCGGCCAACGGCAACGTGCTGACCTTCAACGGCAAGCCGTCGCAAACCGCCGAAATCGCGCAGTTCGAGGCGCCGGTGCCGAAGCGCAAGCTGAATTGACGGACCAGACGCGTGGCCCTCTCCGTGGTGCGGAGAGGGCCCTGTCGTCGAACGTAAGACGGGAAAACGACCCGATTTCAGCAAAGCGCGACTCGTCGCGCTTCGTTGATCCAGGTGCGGCACGCGGTCGCACGCTCAACGTGTGTGTTGCAAGGGTGACACGCGCCGCAAATCTCGCGCTCTGAATGCGTAAATTCCTTGGACAACCGGGGCCACCCCCGCCACAATCCCGATCGAGGCTGTGCGGTGCATAGCGCGGCATATTGGTCGGATTGTTTTTGGCATCCGAGGAAATTTTGTCCGATCTGTGCCTCGACGGCCTTCCTGCGGCGCTCGGACTTCTGCGGGCTGTTTGGACCGCGACATTGGTCGCAGAACGGAAGCCGTGATCCCGCGCGATTTTGTGAGTGGCTGCATTTTTAGGATGAGCTGCCGTTTTAAGCCGAAAGTAACTAAAGCCTGAAGCGGCATTTTTTAGTTGTGTTTGCGCGGGAGGGGCAGCCGTGTTGACCGTTAGTTTGCTGGGCGGCAGCCGAGTTACACCGAGGAACGAGCAGATCTGGTCGGACCTCGGCCCGGCGGGACGGCGAATGGCCGGTTTCCTTTTTACCTTTCCCGACCGCCCTCACCGTCGCGAGCGGCTTATCGACTTGTTTTGGCCGGAGCTTGATATCGAGAGAGGTCGCCGGGCCATGAACTCCGCGATGTGGCGGTTGCGGAAGCTGCTTGCGTCGGCTCCCGAATACCTGGAAGGCCACAGCCTGCGGACGGTTGGTCCGGAGACCATTCTCGAGCGGACGCCGTGGCTGGACGTGGATACCTGGGCGCTGCTTGAAGCTGCACAGACGACGCTTAGCGGTCCGGAGGCGCATTTGCGACCGTCGGGAATCAAGGAGATTCTCGCCGTGCTGTATCGGTACGAGGGGCCGTTCTTGGACGGCGAAGATGCCGAATGGATTTTGGAGGAGCGCGAGCGGTTGCATTCCTTTTTTATCCAGTCGGCAATGATCCTCGTCCGTCACCTCGGGCTTTGCGCCCACTACCACGATGCGATTTTGCTCGCCCGTCACGCGCTGCGCTTCGACCCCTACCGTGAAGAACTGGTTCGGCACCTCCTCACCCTGCTCGCGCTCGATGAAAGAAGAATCGACGCCATTCGCTACTACGATCATTGGATGGGCCTGATCCGGAAGGAGCTCGGCATTTCGCCTCTTCCGGCGACACGGGCGATCATTGAAGAGATCGGAAATCTGCATAATGCCGAAAACTGCCAGCATTTGCGCGCGCGGCTGTTGAGCCGCGATGAGAGGCAGCGTCTCGCAATTTAGCGCGTTTGCAAGCGAAGCAGACGGCCGGTTTCTCTAAAAAGAGCGCCAAATCAACAACCCATAGCTCCGCTTCGATTCCATCGAAGCGGAGCTGCGCGCGACAGCCGCAGCGCCTGACTGCCGCTCCCACTTTACCTGGACAGACCGCAGCAACGGGCGAATCCGGCTTTCCGGGCCGCACCGTGATCCTGCCGTGATCCGAGCCCGATCTGCCGACAATCGGCGCGCAGGGCGTTCGTGACCGAAAGACGAGGATCCCGGAACCATTGCACGATCGTTCCGAGTTCAGGTCATGCGAACGTCCGCTCATGAACCCACAACGACCCGTGCTGGATCAGGTTTTCATTCTGCGCTTCTGGAAGGAAGCGCCGACGCCGGCGAACACGCCCGTTGGCGGGTGCTGGTCCGCAACATCAATACGCGCCGGCGCGACGTGGTGGACGATGTGCAACGCGCGTTTGCGATTGTCTCCTCCAATTTGAGCGCGGCAGCCGGCGAACATGAAGGACTGGAACGGCTGACCGATGAACCAACGAAAATCGAGTGAAGACAGAGCATGTCCAGGAGCATTCGAATGTTCGGTAGGCTGGGGACCTGCGAGGCGTATTTCAGGTATCGTTGCGGGGTGTGCTCGCGTTGGCGGTGTTGGTGTCAGGCTGCGACACGACGACGGACTCGCAGTATTTTCGCTTCGGCGTAGGGACCAATCTTTATTCGGACGACATCGTCCAAACGACGCAGTTGCAGGACATCTATTTCACCGAACTTTGCCGTCAGGCGTTGCCGCTGGTTTCGACCGCCGATATCGATTGCATCAGGGCCAGACGTCGCCGACCGACTGGAGACTGATCGTGCAGGCGGGCATGAACGATGTCGACCGGCGCTGCGATTCCTATCTCGCCTGGCTCGATGACAGACGGCGAACCAATAACGCCGTTCTGAAGGAACTCGGCGATGTCACGGTCGCGAGTCAGGCCATCATGCGCGTGGCGGGTGTCAGCGCCAATCCCATCACCCTTGCGGGCCTGGCGTTCGGACTGGCCTCCAACACCTTCACCAATATCAACTCGCGCCTGCTGCTCGAGGTCGACAAGACCACGGTGCAGACTTTGGTGCTGCACCGGCGCGACGATTTTCGCATCGACATCGCCGGCAAGGCCATCCTTGACCGGCCCACGGCGGCTCATGCGCTGCGGCTTTACCTGACCATCTGCACACCATATGCGATCGAAACTGACATCAACTCGACCGTCACCGTGTTCCAGACCGCAGGAGCGGGCGGGCTCGACCGCTCGGATCCGTTGATAAACCCGCGGACCGTCGGCGTGCCGTTGCGGGTAACGACCGTCACCAACCAGCCAACGCCGCGACCCACCGGTCTGCCGTCCATCTCGGAATTCAAGGCGATCATCGTGAACTATGATCCCAATGTCCACACGGAGATATTCGTAGACGGCATCGTGCGCAAACTCTGTCTGAATGATTTTGACGCGAAGACTGTCGCCAAGACGACGGCTGCGATCCAGGTATTCCAGATGACGCTGCGCGATGTGCGGCAGGAAAAGAATGAGAAAGTCACGGGCAAGCTTACGGACCACGATATTACGACCCTCGACGACGCCGGCAAATGCGATAACAGCAAGTTTCAAAATTTCTATGAAGCCACCGCAATCCCCGATGGAATCAGAAAATCCTGATGTGATTCCGCTCCTGGATCGCACCCTGACGACCGGGCGATTGCCGAAGAGCGCTTCGGATAAGCAGGTGCGGTCCATCATTCCGGATGCCCGGCAGGCGCTCGCGACGAAGCTCACTCTGCTCAGCCCGCAACTCGCCAAGCAGCTGACGCCTGATTTGATCCTTGAGCTTCAGAAACTCCCGCCTGTTGACGTACCAGCCCAGTAAGGAGTTCCGCATGGGTTTCAAGCTCACATCGATGTCCAGCGTCTTCCTGATGCCGGATAAGCCGGAAACGTTCGGTGGTCCCGCATTTCTGACCAACACGGTCTTTCTCGATACCGGCCAGAGGTTCGGGACACAGCCTGACGATTGGATAAAGGTTCAGCTTCCGAACAGCCGCTCCGAGGGCTGGGTCAAGGTGTCGAGCGGCATCATCGTGCCAGATCCGGCCAGGCCGGAGCTGGATGTGGAAGGTTTTGTCAGGAGCGCGCTCATCGCGGAGCACGCATTCAATTCTGATCCAACGACGGCGCCAAATTTCGTCTTTGCCGATTACGTGCTGGCCCTGTCGGTGATTGAGTCCGGCATGACGAACATGGGAGCCAAGCCGACGAGTTCTGACGCCGTCGGCCCGTTGCAGATCACCAGCGCGCAATGGCAGGACTTCGTGACCAACGGCAAGCCGTTTTCCGACGACTTTGACAATCGCGATCGGCCCTCGGCCCAGGTGTTCTGTGCATCGTACCGCATGCATGCGGACGGCAAGGCTATACGGGCACTTCTCACGCCGCCCGCCCAGGTAACGCTCCTCGACTTGTTCCACGCCTATCTCACCAGTCCTGCCGTCGCTGCCGCTATCAAAGCCGCTACCGCCGCCGATGCCTCGAAGGCTCCCGAGGTTGTGAACGCGGCGCTCACCCCAAGCCTCGTCACCGACGTATTCGGCAAGCTCCACAGTCTGGTGCTTGGATCCACCCAGCCGGAAAATTTCGGGAAGTTTACCGCTCTGACGACGGCGGCGCTCGACGCGGCCCTGCAGAAAGCCTTTGCCGCCATTCAACAGAATGCGCCGGACCAGATCGTGGCGACGACACCGCCAAAATCGGATGATCCTTCCGGACCGAGTTCCTGGCCCGGGTCCGGCGGCGAGTTCGGGGCTGAATTACAAGGCCGCGGGTGTCAGTAAGCCGGCATTCCAGCAGTGCGGAGATCTAATTGTTGCCCGCTTCGCCGCCGCAGGTTTTGGGCACGTTCAGCAGGTCGCGGCGGTCGCCAATGCCATCGGCGAATCCGGCCTCGACCCAAATGCCAAGTCGGCGCCGCCGGAAAGGAGTTTTGGTCTGTTTCAGTGCAACCAAGGTGGCGGTCTTGGCCAAGGGTTCACACAAGCGCAACTATGCGAACCGGAAACCAACATCGCCATCATCATCAAGGAAGCGAAACGCCACAAGGATTTTGGAAGTGCGGCTTCGTTGAATGCGGCGGTTGATGCATTCGTAACCTTTGTCGAGCGACCCGCTAAGCCGGCTCTGGAGATTGCGAAGCGGTTTAAGATCGCCACAAAGCTGTGACTGCGTCGCCTCAGACCTGCGTTGCGTGCCGAAAGTTCGGGTTCAACTCGCAAGGAAAGGGACTAAGAAATGACCTCATCAGCACCCTCCTCGGATCCCATCGGTAATTGGAATTTGGCGGCTTTGCCCAAGGGGCGCGAAGAATTTGCCCGTTTGATTGCGAAAGCCTTCGCTGACGCGGGCTTCGGCAAGCCCCAACAGCTCGCTGCGGTGGCGAACGCGATTGCGGAATTGGGCCTCGATCCGCACGCGGTGTCCGCGCCGCCCGAACGAGCTGTTGGTCTGTTCCAGCTCAACATGCACGGCGGGCTCGGTACCGGGTTTACCGCGGAGCAGCTCGAAGACCCCGCTACAAACGTCAATATAATCATATCGGCCGCGGTGAAGTCCGACGGGTTCAAGCAGGCGACTTCTTTGGAAGACGCCGTCAAATTGTTTGTTACCCAGATTGAGCGCCCGCCGAACCCGGCCGCCGAAACTGTTCGGCGTCTAAAGATTGCTGAGCACCTTGCACAGGCTAGCTAAGCGATCTTGATATTCAAGGCCCACCGATCTCTCACCGGTTCGTCACCTGCCGCACGTTGCCGCCGGGGATCGTTCCGACCGCGTCCGATACCCGCGCGCTGGCGCCGCCGCGGCTGGCCATCATGCCATCGAGGCGATCGCGCTCTTTTTCGAACGAGGCCATCAGCGCCCCGTCGAGCGAGCGGCCGCGCGGCAGCTTGACCCGCATCGGATCGACGAAACGGCCGTTGACCAGGATTTCATAGTGGACGTGGGCGCCGGTGGACTGGCCGGTCGAGCCGACGAAGCCGATCACCTGGCCCTGGCGCACGCGCTTGCCGGGCTCGAGGCCCTTGGCGAACGCCGACATATGGCCATAGGCGGTCTCGTAGCCGTTGTTGTGCTTCAGCTTGACGTATTTGCCGTAGCCGCCTTCCCAGCCGGCCGTCTCGACCACGCCGTTGCCGGACGCGAAGATCGGCGTACCGTAGGGCGTCGCCCAGTCGACGCCGGTGTGCATCTTGACGTAGCCGAGGATCGGATGGCGCCGGGCGCCGAAACCCGATCGCATGATGGCGTTGTTGACCGGCTTGCGCACCAGGAACTTCTTCGCGCTCTTGCCGGTCTCGTCGTAGTAGTCGACCACGGCATCATCCGGGGTCTGGAAGCGGTAATATTTCTTGGTCTCGCCGCCGACCGTCAGCGAGGCGTACAGCACTTCGGTCTTTTCGGTGATGGTCGAGCCTTCGTCCTCGCCGGCGTAGAACACGTCGAAGGAGTCGCCGGGCTGCACCTTGCGCTGGAAATCGACGTCGTAGGAGTAGATCCGGACCATGTCCTCGATCACCGCCGGCGGCACCTTGTTGCGCAGCGCGGTCTCGTAAATGCTCTGGTAAAGCCGCACGCCGCTGCCGTCATCATCCTCATCGTCGGCTGAATTGTCGGCGGTGTCGGTGGTGGTATTCATGCTCGAAACGTCGACGGCGACGTATTTGCCGAGATCGGAAAGGGCTGCGACCGCCTCGACCGTGGTGTCGTTGGCGACGATCACCCGGTATGGCTGCAGGCGCTGGCCGGGGGCGGACGGCGCCATCAGGATCCGCAGCTTTTGGCCCTCCTTCAGCCCGCCGTCACGGCCGCGCGCCCCGAGCGTGGTGGCAATGGCCTTGGCTTCGTCTGGGGTGGCGCCCTGTTCGCGCAGGATCGCGGTGACGCTGTCGCCCTTCTTGACCACGTGAACGCGCTCGCCGCTGGCGTTGGCCCCGTTGGCGGCCTCCTTGGTCTTCGGCAGCAGGGTCACGTTCTCCGGTACCACCCGGGTCTCAAACCCGGCATAGGGATCCGGGGTACCGCCCTCGGCGGCATAGGCCATCTTGAGGTCGGGCTGCTGCACGCCGCCGAGATCGGCGGCGGCGCTGGCGACGGTGTAGCGGACGCTGCCAGAGTTGCCGCGCCAGTTCGAGGCATCGCGAACCCGCATCAGGACTTCATCGATGGCGATGCTGGCGGCGATCTTGGCCTTCGGCAGGATCGGGCCGAGGTCGCGGGTGACGAACGAGACTTCGGCATCGGGCTCGGCGGCATCGGCGTTCGCCTGGGCATCGTCGGTAGCGGCCGGCGCAGGCGCCCCCACATCGGTCAGCATGCGCTGGGCGTTGAACGGCGGGATCTTGGCGCTGAGCTCACTGGTGGTCATCGACAGGTTGCCGGCGATCCGGATGAACGGCCGCACCCGCATCACGTCGCGGTTGCCGACCCGGGTGACGGTGGAGACCCGGACGACCTGGCGTGCCGCGGTAGAGTCGCTCGGTGGCGGCAGGCGATCGCTCTTGTGCAGGCTGGCGGTCTTGTCATTGGCGCCGAAGGCGCCGCGCAGTGCGCCCTCGACACGCTCCGGCACCTTGGCGAAGGTCATCTCGCCGTCCAGCGACGCAAAAACGGCGCCGCCGATCAGGGCTGCGCCGCACAGACCAGTCAGAATGGTACCGCTGAACCACTGTACGGAAACGCGGCGGCGATCGATCACCGCGGCCTCGGAACCATCGACCGAAAGCGGCGGCTCGTGACCGAGATCAATGATCCCGGTCTCGCGCCCGTAGCCACCCCCGCGTGACGTCCGTTGGCTCAAGCCGCCATCCCCCCAAATTCCAAGCACATCCGGCGCGGTTTCCCCACCGCACTGGTCCGGCCATCGCCCGGCAGGGCGAGGTCCGGAAGTTTCAAGTGTTTCATAGACGGCCAGAAATCATGGGCCAAAATGCGGCCCACAATCACCAACGTCAATGGCGTGCAAATTTCTCAAGGCGGCTCGGTTATGCGCAAAGGGCGGTGTACGCATGGCAGGTCGCCGATCCCCAAAAATACTGTCCGCCGGACCGCCCACTGGCATCCGGCGATTCACCGCTTATCTATGAGCCAGAACGTCGCAGGATTGTGGCTGTTATACGGCGCAAGCCGGCCGAAACTTGGGGCCCCGGGGCGGCTACTGATTCTTGCGAATGATGCGACGATTTGTTGACATCAGGCGTTGACAACGATCCGAAGCCGGGCCTATAACCCGGCCACTGAGCGCGGCGCCGCCGAGGCCTTTGGCCCTGGCTGGTTTCCGTGCCTGTAAGCTCCTCACTAGGATGAGTGAAGTGACAGCCGGTGGTCATCGGTTGTTATTTGCCGTCCGATGGGGTTTTCGCGACCTTCCTTTAAGTAGGAAGGGGTGCCCCGAGGGGCCCGGGCTGTTTGACAAGTGAAGATGAAGAAAGAGAAACGTGGACGGCGGAGTCCTTGCGAGTCTCGATGCTGAGAAGATTTGGTTTTCGAAAGAAAGCTCGTCTTCGAGGAATTGAGGCTGGACGAAAGACTTCGGCGGTACACGTTTACATAGGTTACACCATGATCTCTTCACGGAGATCGTGTTGTTCGCGATGTGAATCGCGTTCAATAAATATGGTGGGACCTCGTCAAACGTTGTGATCAGCCGGTTCAAAAGTTTCAAGTCCAACTTGAGAGTTTGATCCTGGCTCAGAGCGAACGCTGGCGGCAGGCTTAACACATGCAAGTCGAGCGGGCGTAGCAATACGTCAGCGGCAGACGGGTGAGTAACGCGTGGGAACGTACCTTTTGGTTCGGAACAACACAGGGAAACTTGTGCTAATACCGGATAAGCCCTTACGGGGAAAGATTTATCGCCGAAAGATCGGCCCGCGTCTGATTAGCTAGTTGGTGAGGTAACGGCTCACCAAGGCGACGATCAGTAGCTGGTCTGAGAGGATGATCAGCCACATTGGGACTGAGACACGGCCCAAACTCCTACGGGAGGCAGCAGTGGGGAATATTGGACAATGGGCGCAAGCCTGATCCAGCCATGCCGCGTGAGTGATGAAGGCCCTAGGGTTGTAAAGCTCTTTTGTGCGGGAAGATAATGACGGTACCGCAAGAATAAGCCCCGGCTAACTTCGTGCCAGCAGCCGCGGTAATACGAAGGGGGCTAGCGTTGCTCGGAATCACTGGGCGTAAAGGGTGCGTAGGCGGGTCTTTAAGTCAGGGGTGAAATCCTGGAGCTCAACTCCAGAACTGCCTTTGATACTGAGGATCTTGAGTTCGGGAGAGGTGAGTGGAACTGCGAGTGTAGAGGTGAAATTCGTAGATATTCGCAAGAACACCAGTGGCGAAGGCGGCTCACTGGCCCGATACTGACGCTGAGGCACGAAAGCGTGGGGAGCAAACAGGATTAGATACCCTGGTAGTCCACGCCGTAAACGATGAATGCCAGCCGTTAGTGGGTTTACTCACTAGTGGCGCAGCTAACGCTTTAAGCATTCCGCCTGGGGAGTACGGTCGCAAGATTAAAACTCAAAGGAATTGACGGGGGCCCGCACAAGCGGTGGAGCATGTGGTTTAATTCGACGCAACGCGCAGAACCTTACCAGCCCTTGACATCCCGGTCGCGGTTTCCAGAGATGGATTCCTTCAGTTCGGCTGGACCGGAGACAGGTGCTGCATGGCTGTCGTCAGCTCGTGTCGTGAGATGTTGGGTTAAGTCCCGCAACGAGCGCAACCCCCGTCCTTAGTTGCTACCATTCAGTTGAGCACTCTAAGGAGACTGCCGGTGATAAGCCGCGAGGAAGGTGGGGATGACGTCAAGTCCTCATGGCCCTTACGGGCTGGGCTACACACGTGCTACAATGGCGGTGACAATGGGACGCTAAGGGGCAACCCTTCGCAAATCTCAAAAAGCCGTCTCAGTTCGGATTGGGCTCTGCAACTCGAGCCCATGAAGTTGGAATCGCTAGTAATCGTGGATCAGCATGCCACGGTGAATACGTTCCCGGGCCTTGTACACACCGCCCGTCACACCATGGGAGTTGGTTTTACCTGAAGACGGTGCGCTAACCGAAAGGGGGCAGCCGGCCACGGTAGGGTCAGCGACTGGGGTGAAGTCGTAACAAGGTAGCCGTAGGGGAACCTGCGGCTGGATCACCTCCTTTCTAAGGATGGTTCTTCAGTAAGCCTGCTACTTGTAGCTTGCTTCTATCGAACCTCTTTTGAAACATCAGGGGCCAACAGATCGCCAGATCGGTTGAGCTCCATTGGCGGGATTTCGCCGTCTTCGTTTCTCTTTCTTCGCGGACGAACACGCGCCAGGGGCTGCGCTTGGGCGACGCGTCTGGCGTAACGCCGACGCGCGCAGGCATGCCCTAATCCTTTTTAAGGAAATTGGTCGTTAGGGCTTGTAGCTCAGTTGGTTAGAGCGCGCGCTTGATAAGCGTGAGGTCGGAAGTTCAAGTCTTCCCAGGCCCACCAGCCTTCGCTCGCGCAGCGAGCAAAGGCTGCCGCGCCGAAGCCCGAAAGGGCGTAGGCGGGCCTGGCGAGCGCGAGCTTCGGCTCGGCAAGCCACTTGGCAGCAGATCGAATGGCATTCGTCATCTAACGGGGCCATAGCTCAGCTGGGAGAGCGCGTGCTTTGCAAGCATGAGGTCGTCGGTTCGATCCCGTCTGGCTCCACCAGATGGTTAGAAGATCGACCAACCCCTGCTTATGAAGCTGGCCATTCAAATATCGTCCGCGAAAACATCACTTCGCATCTTGCGTCCTTAACCGGACCTCGGTGCGGGATTTCTGACATCGTATAGAGGAGATCGTTCCGGGTATGGGACCTGCGAAGCAATTCGCGTGTCACATACACTATCTCCGGGACAATGAGCGCTTCGCGCATCGCAAGATGGGTGAAGGGCTTTTGCGTCCTTGTTGGTGAAGCTTGACCGCCTCATCACTGGTTCGATCTTACGAAGCAAGCTGGTCTTTCTAATCAATGTCCGGCCGCATGCAGCATCTGTCGAGGGTGCGCGCCTCCAGGGCTTCGGTCTTGGGGCAAGTATGCGGACTGCATTCTGCCGAGTGTGTGGACATTGATAATGAGAGCAATCAAGTGCCTTAAGGGTGTTCGGTGGATGCCTTGGCGCTGAGAGGCGATGAAGGACGTGCTACGCTGCGATAAGCCGTGGGGAGCTGCGAAGAAGCTTTGATCCACGGATTTCCGAATGGGGAAACCCACCTTCGATAGCCGGAACTCCAAGACCTTGTGTCTTGGGGTTCATACAGAAATGTCTGATACCAAGCCGCGAGGTTTTGGATTTCCGGTTATCAAGTGAAGGTATGAGACTCCTGAATTCATAGGGGGTTTTAAGCGAACCCAGGGAACTGAAACATCTAAGTACCTGGAGGAAAGGACATCAAACGAGACTCCGCTAGTAGTGGCGAGCGAACGCGGACCAGGCCAGTGATACATCAAAGACAACCGGAACCTGTCAGGAAAGCAGGGCCTCAGAGGGTGATAGCCCCGTACGGGTAATGCGATGATGTATCCTCGAGTAAGGCGGAACACGTGCAATTCTGTCTGAACATGGGGGGACCACCCTCCAAGCCTAAGTAC
>CAVPZI010000002.1:0-277500 GCA_963710235.1 uncultured Alphaproteobacteria bacterium | reverse complement strand
GTTTCCTGCTCGATGACCCGGTGAATGGTGAGGTCGCCCGCGGCGAATGTGAAACTCATGGCGCTACGTTATCCTTTTGAGCATGATCTTTTCGGAAAACCGGTTTCCACTTTTCCGGATCATGCTCTGATCATGCCGGCGGCGGCACCGAGATCTTCACCGACTCCCGCGCCATCGCCTTTTCGTGGAATGCGGCGAGTTTCGGGTAGGCCTTGCGCCAGTCCTGGTCGGGAAAACGGAAATCGGCGTAGCCGAGCACGCAGACAAGGCCGATCTGGGCGATGTCGAACGGCCCCGACAGCATATCGGCCTGCCGTTCGAATCTCGCCATACCCATCCAGACCCGGTTCCAGTGGTCGTCGTCCCAGGCCTGCCATTTCAGTTGCGCCGGCCGCACCGCGCGCTCGTAGCGGCACAGCAGCATGGAATCGAGCATGCCCTGCAGCAGCGAGTGGTCGGTCTTGACCTTCCAGCGCCGCGGTCCCGAAGCCGGGATCAGCTTGCTGCCACCGGCGAGCTCGTCGAGATATTCGACGATGACGTAGGAATCCAGCATGACGTCGCCATTGTCGAGGATCAGCACCGGCAGCTTTTTCACCGGCGTGATCAGCGCATATTCCGCATTGGGTTCGGTCGGCGCCACCTTGGTCGGCAACAGCTCGATCTTGTCGATCAGCCCGAGCTCGATGGCGGCGATGCGCACCTTGCGGGCAAATGGCGAAGCCGGTGAGAACGTGAGTTTCATGGTGGGGTCCTTGCAAAAAATGGAGATAGACAACGAGGCTTCACGCCGTCATTGCGAGCGCTGCGACCGCGTCCGCCGAAGCTCAGCGAAGGCGGAAGCAATCCGGAAGGCAAAAAGGAAGACTGGATTGCTTCGTCGCTAGAGCTCCCCGCAATGACGCCTAGACGCGTGCCTCGATCACCGTCTGCTTCTGCTCGCCGAGGCCCTCGATGCCCAGCGTCATGACGTCGCCGACGTTCAAAAATTTCGGCGGCTTCATGCCGAGCCCGACGCCGGGCGGGGTGCCGGTGGTGATGATGTCGCCGGGCATCAGGGTGAGGACTTCCGACAAATACGAGACGATCTTCGGCACCTGGAAGATCATGGTGGTGGTCGAGCCCGACTGGCAGCGCTTGCCGTTGACGTCGAGCCACATGCCGAGCTTGTGCACGTCGGCGATCTCGTCCGGGGTCACCAGCCACGGCCCGAGCGGCCCGAAGGTGTCGTGCGACTTGCCCTTGGTCCATTGCCCGAGGCGCTCGATCTGGAAGGCGCGCTCGGAGACGTCGTTGCAGACGCTGTAGCCGGCGACATATTTCAGCGCGTCGGCCTCCTTGATGTACTTGGCGCGGGTACCGATGATGATGGCGAGTTCGACTTCCCAGTCGAGCTTGGTCGAGCCGCGCGGCTTCTCCACGTTGTCGTTCGGGCCGCACAGGCTGTTGACGGCCTTCATGAACACGATCGGCTCGGTCGGGATCGCCGCGCCGGTTTCGGCGGCGTGGTCGGCGTAGTTGAGCCCGATGGCGATGAATTTGGGGGCGCCGCCAACCGGCGAACCGAGCCGCGGCGAGCCTTCCACCAGCGGAAGCGAGGCGGGATCCAGCGCGGCGATTCTCGCCAGGCTGGCGGGGGACACCGCGTCGCCGGCGAGGTCCTTCACATGGGCCGACAGGTCGCGCAGTTTGCCGGCCTTGTCGATCAAGCCGGGCTTTTCACTGCCAATGGCGCCGTATCTCACAAGTTTCATTTTTGGTCGCTCCCGTTGGGTTCTCGTTCTTGCATGCTTCATGGAACAGGGCGCGGTGAAATTCAACCGCGGACTGCCCTCCTTACGCCACCAGGCGGAAAGCCTCGCCGTCCCGCTTCAGGTGACCGGCGTCGAAATGGCCGCCGATGATCAGCGTTGGCGTGTCGGCGAAGCGCGAAAACAGCTCGCGCCGCGTCGCCGTGGACTGTACCGGGTCCTCGTAATCGACGGTTGCAGCCCAGTCGGGATGCGCCATCTGGCAGGGATGATGGGCGGCGTCGCCGGTCAGCAGCGCTTGCTCGCCGTCGGAGCGGATCAGCACGCTCATATGCCCGGGGCTGTGTCCGGGTGTCGGTATCAGGCTGATCTCATCGGATAATCGCGCGTCGCTGGCGACGAGGTCGGCGCGGCCGGCGTCCATGATCGGCTTGACCGAATCGTCAAACACCGCGGCCAATCGCGGTTCGGTGCGGTGGGTCTTCCAGTGCTCGTATTCGGTCTGGCCGAACACATAGCGGGCGTTGGCGAAGGTCGGCACCCAACGGCCGTCCACCAGGCGGGTGTTCCAGCCGACGTGGTCAACATGCAGATGGGTGCACAGCACCCTGTCGATGCTGTGAGGCGGATAGCCCGCCTTGGCCATATCCTCCAGAAACGGACCGCGCCGATTGTTCCAGGTTGGCACGGCTCGGCCTTCCTTGTCGTTGCCGAGACCGGTATCGACCACGACGCGTTGGGTGGGCGTTTCCACCACCAGCGAATGGATCGACATCTTCAGCCGGCCCTCCTCGGTGGCGAAGCGCGGCACCAGCCAGGGCAGCTTCAGGATCTCCTCGCGCCCCGCCAGCGGCAGGATGAACCGCGTGCTGCCGATGGTTTCAAGCTCGACGACCTTGGTGATCTTGACCTTGCCGACCGTCCACTGCATCCAAATTTACTCGCTTGAATTGTAACGGCGATGGTGTGCCGCGACCCCCTCGCCGACCGGAGAGCGAGCGCTCGCCTTGTCGGCGTGCCGCTACATCGTGCCGGGAAACGCGCCGCCGTCGAGCAGGATGTTCTGGCCGGTGATGTAGCCGGCCCTGGCGCCGCACAGGAAGGCGCAGGCGAGGCCGAATTCTTCGGGATCGCCGAACCGCCCGGCGGGATTTTCGCTGGCCCGTTTTTTCATGATTTCGTCGGCGGTGATCCCGGCCGCCTTGGCCTGGTTGGCCGAGACGGTGAACAGCCGGTCGGTGGCGAACGGGCCAGGCAATAGCGCGTTGATGGTGACGTTGTCCCGCACGGTCTTGCGCGACAGGCCGGCGACGAAGCCGGTGAGGCCGGTACGGGCGCCGTTGGACAGCCCGAGCACGTCGATCGGCGCCTTCACCGCCGCCGAGGTGATGTTGACGATGCGGCCGAATTTTCGCGACATCATGCCGTCCACCGTGGCCTTGATCAGCTCGATCGGCGTCAGCATGTTGGCGTCGAGCGCCTTGATCCAGTCGTCGCGAGTCCAGTTGCGGAAATCGCCGGGCGGCGGGCCGCCGGCGTTGTTGACCAGGATGTCCGGATTGGGACAGGCCTTGAGTGCCGCCTCGCGGCCGGCGGGCGTGGTGATGTCGCCGGCGACTTCCTTGATCTCGACGCCGGGATAGGCCTGGCGCAGCTCGGCTGCGGTCTTCGCCAGCGCCTCGGCGCCGCGGGCGGTCAGCGTGACATGCACGCCCTCCGCCGCCAGTGCGGTCGCGCAGGCGCGTCCCAATCCCTTGCTGGATGCGCATACCAGCGCATGGCGGCCTTTGATCCCAAGATCCACGGTCTCACTCCCGAAATGACAATTTCTGACGGGCCACCTTAGCCAACCTTGGCAGGAAGGGTAAGCGGTCGCGGCGGCATGATGGCCATGCCCGCCGGCGGCGGCGCCGGTTCAGGCCCGCATCTCCGCCTTGATCATGTCCGCCGCCTTCTCCCCGATCATGATGCTCGGCGCGTTGGTGTTGCCACCGATCAGGGTCGGCATGATCGAGGCGTCGACCACGCGCAAACCTTCCATGCCGTAGACCTTCAGCTTCGGGTCGACCACCGCCATGGCGTCGTTGACGCCCATCTTGCAGGTGCCGACCGGGTGATACACCGTGTCGACGCGCGCGCGCAGGATGGCGCGGATGTCGTCGTCGCTGCGCACGCCTGACGTGAACAGGTCCTTCTTCTGGAGTGCCTTCAGCGCCGGCGTTTCCAATAGCCGCCGCGTCATCTTGTAGCCCGCGACCATTACTTCCAGGTCCTCCATTTCACCGAGGAAATTCGGGTCGATGGCCGGCGGCGCCATCGGGTCGGCGCTATGCAGCGTGACGCTGCCGCGGCTCTTCGGTCGGAGTTGGCAGACATGGCAGGAAAAGCCGGTGCCCCAGTGCCGTTTGCGGCCATGGTCGTCGGCCATGGCCATGCCGAAATGCAGCTGGATATCCGGTACGTCGAGGTCGGGCCGGGTTTTCAGGAAGCCGCCGCATTCGGCGAAATTCGACGTCATCGCGCCGCGCCGCTCGCGCCGGTACTGGCGGATGGCGCCGAGCATCCGCGCGATGCCGCCGAACGACGTGCCGGTGAAGTGCGGGCTGTCGGACAGATAAGCGAACACGAAGTCGGGATGGTCCTGCAGGTTCTGGCCGACCCCTGGCAGGTGATGCGCGGTGGCGATGCCGTGCCGGCCGAGTGCCGCGCCGTCGCCGACGCCGGACAGCTGCAGCAGTTGCGGCGACTGGAATGCGCCGGACGACACGATGATCTCGCGCCGCGCCCGCATTTGCCGCGTCTCGTTGCCCTGGCGGAATTCGACGCCCACTGCGCGCTTGCCTTCGAACAGGATGCGGCTGGCCTGCGCGCCGGTCTCGACCCGCAGGTTGGATCGCCGCGCCATGACCGGATGAATGTAGGCCCGCGCCGCGCTCCAGCGCTCGCCGTTCTGTTGCGTGACCTGGTAGATCCCGAGGCCTTCATGGTCCTCGGCATTGAAATCCTCGCGGATCCGGAACTGGGCCTCGCGCGCCGCATCGAGAAAGACCTGCTGTGTCGGATTGTCGGTGCGCAGCTTGTTGACAGGCAACGGCCCGCCCTTGCCGTGATATTCGCCGTCGAAATCGGCGTTGTCCTCGCTGCGCTTGAAAATCGGCAGCACGTCGGCGAACGACCAGCCGGCGCAGCCCAGCGACGCCCACTGATCGTAGTCGCTGCGGTGGCCGCGGATATAGACCATGGCGTTGATCGACGACGAACCGCCGAGCCCCTTGCCGCGCGGCTGGTAGCCGATGCGGCCGTTGAGGCCGGGCTGCGGCACGGTGTCGAACGCCCAGTTGTTGATCTTGCCCGGCACCATCAGCGCCAGCGCGTAGGGCGTGGTCACCACCCAGTTGTCTCCCGTGCCGCCGGCCTCGAGCAGCGCCACCGAGGTTTGGGTGTTTTCCGAAAGCCGGCTGGCCACGGCGCAGCCCGCCGACCCGCCGCCCACCACTATGAAATCGACCTCATCCGCCACCGACTCGTCTCCCCCGTGTTCTTCCTTCAGCGGAGCTTGTCATTGCGGGCGCAGCGAAGCAATCCGGCGTGACGACAAAGACCGGATTGACTGATCTCAAGACATCAGCCGCAGCATCTTCTTCAACCGCGCGATCTTTGCGCCATAGGGCGGATAGAGATCCGCGAACCGGTTGAACGGCGAGCGGTAAAACACCGGTTTCAGCTTGCTCAGCGCCTTGAAACCCCATTCGCCGTGATAGGCGCCGCTTCCCGACGCCCCGATGCCGCCCATCGGCTGGTTGATCTGCGTGAAATGAATCAGGCAGTCGTTGATGGTGACGCCGCCGGAAACCGTGCGCGCCAGAATCTCGTCACGCGCGATCGCGTCGGTGCCGAACCAGTACAGCGCCAACGGCCGGTCGCGGCCGTTGATGAAGGCGATCGGCTGGGCCGCGTCCGCCACTCCCATTATGGGCAGCAGCGGCCCGAAGATTTCCTCCTGCATGATCTTCATGTCCTGGGTGGCGCCGGCCAGCACGGTCGGCGGAAACTTGCGCTTCGATTTCCATGCCGGATCACCGGCGCTCGCCGGCTGCAGGATCCGCGCGCCCTTTTCGACCGCGTCCATAAGCAGGCTCTCCAGCCGGGCATAATGCCGCTCGGAGATGATCGAGGTGTAATCGGCATTACCGGGATCGCTGCCGTACATGCGCCCCATGCAGCCGTGAAGTTTGCCGGCAAATGTGTCCACGGCATCGGCAGGCACCAGCGCGTAATCCGGCGCGATGCAGGTCTGGCCGGCATTGAGCAGCTTGGCGTAGGCGATGCGCGCGGCGGCCTCGTCGAGATTGGCGGAGCGGTCGACGATGGCGGGCGACTTGCCGCCGAGCTCCAGCGTCACCGGTGTCAGATTCCGCGCCGCGGCTTCCGCCACCAGGCGGCCGACCCGGGTCGAGCCGGTGAACATCAGGTGATCGAACGGCAGTGCGGCAAACGCCTGGGCGATGTCGTCGTCGATGCCGGTCACGGTCATTTCGGTAGTGTCGAAGTTCGCCGCGACCAGTTCGGCCAATAGCGCGGCAAAGCGCGGCACCAGTTCGCTCGGCTTGATCACCACCCGGTTGCCGGCAGCGAGCGCCGCCACCGCCGGCGCCAGCGTCAGCTGCAGCGGATAATTCCACGGCGCGATGATGCCGACCACGCCGAGCGGCTGCGGCAGCAGGCGGTTTTTGCCCGGCTTGAACTGCAGCTGGGTCGCGATGCGCTGCGGCGCCATCCAGGCCTTGAGATGTCTGGCGGCGTGGCGGATTTCGCCCAGCACCAGGAAAGTCTCCGCGATCAGCGTCTCGGTGGTGCAGCGATGGCCGAAATCCGCCGAGATCGCCTGCTCGAACCGGGCCTCGTTGGCCTGGATCGCGGCGCGCAGCCGCGCCAACCGGTCCAGCCGCTCCGCAAGCGTCGGCGCCGGCGTGGTCCGGGACAGCTCCGTCATGCGGCGGAACAGCTCGGTCATGGAACCGACGGAGGCCGCATCCGGGGTACCGTGCCCCGCGCCTTTCAACATCTGGTCCATGGCGTCTCTCCCGTTGCCGCCGGTCTTGTTGCCCCCGACGCTGGGCCGCCGCGGCGTTTCTGGCAAGCCCCGGCTGGAAACCGGCCGTGGAGGCCGCAGATTCAGCCCAAAACGGCCCCAAAACCGGATTGTCATAAAAACCGTAAAAGATGCCGCCCGGCCCTTTCCAAAGCCGGCCGGCGTTGGTACATACCGACCGCGCTCAGGGCCCTGGCCCGGGTTGCCTTCTCAGGAAGCCTCCGGACGAAATCGATCGGCGCCCTCAGGCGTTGATGGAATGCCGCTCCGGTCTCGTTTCCCGAAGGCGCGCAACGGTTTATCGCGGGGTGGAGCAGCCCGGTAGCTCGTCAGGCTCATAACCTGAAGGTCATAGGTTCAAATCCTATCCCCGCAACCAAGATCGATACCTGAACCCGGCAATCCGATGGATTGCTGGGTTCTTGTTTTCAGGATTGCGGTAATCGCTGCGATGTTGGGTGTGACCGCTCCCGCGTCATTCCGGCTTTGACGCCAAGGCGCAGAACCACTTGTCCTTCACCATCACGCGGGCATTCGCGAAGCCCGCTGCCGTAAGCAGTTCGGTCGATCCTTCGTTTGGCTGGCCGGAATAAACTGTAAAACCGAGCGCCAGCCTGCCAGCCGGTTTCATGACCCGCCGTATTTCCCGCAACCCGGCCGCTGCATCCGGCCAGACCTGCATGGAATTGATCGCCAGAACCTTGTCAAAGCTGTTGTCATCGAACGGCAAGCCGTCCACCGAGCCGCGCTGCAGATCAACGCGACCATTCCGGATAGCGGTGGCATTTCGGGCGGAGGCTTGTTCCACCATTTCATGCGACAGATCGACACCGTCCACATTCCCGCGCGATGCCAGCTTCGACAGACGCCCAATCGTCACGCCGGGCCCGAATCCGACCTCCAGTACCGAATCGTTCGGTCGGACTTCGAGAAGCTCCGTGACCCAGGCGCCGCAAGCCTCGTTCATGCGTGACATGATGATGCCGCCTAACCGTCCCAGGATTCCTCGCGGGCGGCCAAACATCTGCATCAATAGGCTTCGCGTGGGCTGGCGGCCTTGGATCACCTCGCTGGACATGAAAGGCAAATTCCTCGAACTGGTTTGATGCCCGTTCATTGCATGGGTTCGAGCACGACGAGAACGCCCGTTCGTTCCGGTTCGTGCGGCCGAAGGCTGGTCAGCGTTGCGTCACTCCAGCGGGCAAGGCTGACGATTTCGCCCGCCTGAGCTTCCGTCTCCGGAGCTTCGGCCGGCTCCAGCACGCTGAGGCCATCGACATCGAGCAGGAATGTATGATCTCCGTAGAGGTCGTTCAGTTGTTCCCGCGCTGGATGGTCCTCGGGCAGTACTTCTGCCTGAAATTGGCTCAGGGTCTGTTCCAGCTGTCTTGAATTCAGCTTCATGTCAGTTCCTGTTGTCTTTTGGTCGCGCCCCCGGCCCGGATGGAGAGCGGCTCGCTCGGAATGCCGTGCATTACGCGGTATGACCGGGATCGAAATCCGACGGCGTCTTCTTCCGCCGTTGCGGCACCATTTTGGCGGGGTCGGCTTGCCCCGGCACGCCACGCGGTCCGAACTGTTCGCGCTGGATGTCGTCTTCGGATGGCCTCGGTTTGCCATCGTCAACCTGCCTGCGAACCGTGAGGCTTTCGTCATAAATCTGCCGGCTGGTCTTCGAACCCCGGTTCGCGCCTTCATTCATTCGAGATACCATTTTGTATCTCCCTCGTTCGTTGCCGCCCTGGAACCCGTCCTTGCAGGGCAAAGGCAATCGCACCGGCGGTCACTGTCGCTACATTCTCGCCAACAGGCCCAAAATAGCGACCAGGACAACCGCGCCCACCAGTCCGGCAATGAAGATGGCGCGGCGGCCCGGCGTGTTCAAAACAATCTCGCCGCCCCTGGCCTTGTCGGCGGGATAGGGATTTTCCCGCGGCGGTGGCGCGGGTTGGGCCGGGCCTTCTCTGACCATGGGACACCTCTCGCGGAATCAAACCGTCACCCGCCATATCGTTCCGGTTCCGTCGAGGATCATTGTGCGGTCGACGTCAGTATCGTTTCACGACCGAACCAAACGCCACCCAAAGCGCGACCGAAATCAGCCCGCATGCCCCGAGCAGCAGAAAGGTCGGTCCATAGCCGATCCATTGCGCGATCCAGCCGCCGAAGGCCGGGCTCAGCGAGGCGCCCACGCCCTGGACGGTGATCACGGCGCCCTGGCCGAGATTGATCCGCCCGGTGCCGCTGAGCGAGCGGGCCACCATTCCAGGTATCGCCACGCTCTGCAGGCCGGTGCCGACCCCGTCGAGGATCTGCACCGGAATGACGCCCCACCATCCGGTGAGGAAAAACGCCAGAACACCGCGGACCGGCAGCGCCAGGAACGAGGCCAGCAGCACCGGCCAGTAGTTGCGGCTTTCGGCGGTCCGCATGCCGACGATCGAGGTGAGGATCATGACGGCCTGGGCGATGACGGTGGTCGTTGCCACGAAAGTCGGACCGTCGGCGGCGCCGTCGGCGACCGCCGCCAGGCTGTAGAGCGGCAGAATCGCGGCATTGCCGAGATGAAACGCGGCGAGCGCCAGCGCGAGGATCAGCAGCGGCTTGTGCCTGGCCAGCACGGCAAACCCGCTCGGCTGGCTGTCAGGATCCTCTTCCTTGCCACGTGCCGCGCGGTTGTCGATGGCGTCGGCGGGAATCATCAGCACGCAGGCGGTAGCGATGACGCCGAACAGGGCGGCGAGCAGAAACACCGCGGTATAGCCGTAGCGCCAGCCGAGATAGCCGGACGCCGCCGCACCGACCAGGTTGCCGGCATGGTTGAAGGCCTGGTTGCGGCCGATCTGCCGGTTGAAGCCTTTTTGCCTGACCATGCCCAGCGTGATGCCGGTGACGGCGGGAACGATCGCCGCACTGGCCACGGAAGTTGCGATTTGCGAAGCGGCCACCGCCCAGAAGTCCTGGGAGAACAGGATGATCACGGAAGCCGACACCACGCAGATTCCCGGGATGATGACCCATGCCCGTTTGTAGTTGGTCGCATCGATGAATCCGCCGATCGGCGTGGTGATCAGCATGCCGGCCACGTTGCCGAGCGTGATGGCGGATCCGATCAGGCCGCTGGCCCAGCCGTGCGACTGCAGGAACACCCCGACGAAAGGGCCGATACCGGACTGCATGTCCGCCATGAAGAAGTTCAACGCGAGCAGGGGCCAGAGCCGAACGGGATTCGCAGGTCGCGCAGTGTTGTTGCGGGCACGCATGACCAAAACCATAGCCAGCCGCCGGCGAAGCCGTCATCCGAATTTTTTCGCAACTCACCAAGGTCCCCGCCGGAACAAAACCCGTCGGATCGATTTGACGCGAATGGTTCAAATCGACGTCCTCGAAAAGCCGATCGAACGCATCAAGGAGACCTGCGCGATGATGGGCATCGCGGAGCAGTTCGATCGCGCGCTTCCCGAGCTCGAGACCTTCCTGGAAGGAGAGGTGGCCAACGGCGAAACCAGCGAATCCAGGCTCACCATGGATGGCTTGCTGTATCTGAAACAGCTGCTGGCGAAAGGCTAGGTCAGGCCTGCGTCCTCACGGCTCTCGTGTTGCCGGAACAAGGGTCGCGGCGGCGGAAAGGATCGACACACCAACGGCGGTGCCGGGCGCGATCGGAGCCGCAACATCGGCGTCGATCACGAACACCTCGCGCTGCAGCGGATCGAGACGAACTTCATATTCCATGTGGCTGCCGAGATAGGCGCACTTGGTTACCGTGCCGGCGATCTCTCCGGGCTGCGGTTCGCCGGGCCTTAACCGGAAGCCTTGCGGCCGGACGGCGAGTTCGAGGCCGTCGGTTGCGAGGCCAAAATGCCGCAACTGGACGACGGCGCCGCCGACCCGGGCCTCGGCCATCGTTTCGTCGAGACGCCTGACGGTTGCCGCCAGCATGGTGGCGTCGCCGATGAAATCGGCGACGAAGCGATTGGCCGGTCGCTCATAGAGGTCGCGCGGCGAGCCGTCCTGCACGATGCGGCGGGCCTGCATGACGATGATGCGATCGGAAACCGCCAGCGCCTCGTCCTGGTCATGGGTGACGTAAACCACGGTCAGGCCGAGATCCTGCTGCAGCGCGCGGATGTCCTCGCGGACGCGGCGGCGCATTTTCGCATCGAGATTGGACAGCGGCTCGTCGAACAGCAGCACCTTCGGCTCCAGCACGATGGCGCGGGCCACCGCCACGCGTTGCTGCTGTCCGCCCGAGAGTTCGCTGGGCAGCCGGCGCTCGAAGCCGGAAAGGCCCACGGCGGCGAGGGTGGCGGCCGCGCGCGCCTCGGCGTCTGCCTTGCGCGCGCCGCCGACCCGCAGTCCGTAGCAGACGTTATCCATGACACTCATGTGCGGAAACAGCGCGTAGGACTGGAACACCATGCTGACGTCGCGTTCGGCGGCCGAGCGCAGCGTCACATCCTCGCCATCGATCAGGATCCGGCCTTCGCTCGGCAGTTCGAGCCCGGCGATCATCCGCAGCGTGGTAGTCTTGCCGCAGCCGGACGGCCCCAGCAACGTGACCAGCGTTCCGCGTTCGATCGCGAACGAAACGTCCGCGACCGCCGTCACCGTTCCATACCGCTTGGTGACACCAGTGAATTCAACCGCCGGATCGGCGGTGCGAGACGTTCGGGCTGACGAATGTGGCGCGTCGTCGATCGGGGTCGCGCTGGTCATGCGGGTACCTCGGCCTTGGAAAGATGGGCGGGAACTGCGGCGAGCGATCGGCGCCCGATGCGTCGCTCGCCGACCAGCGCCTGGATCAGGATCAGCGACAGCACCATGATGGTGATCAGGACCGCCGAGTAGACGATGGCAAGACCGTATTCGCCGAATTCGGCGCGGCCGACGATGTAGACGGTGGCAAGGTTGAACTCGCCGCTGACCAGGAAGATGACGGCGCTGACGCTGGTGATGGCACGGACGAAAGCATAGACCATGGATGTCGCGACCGCCGGCCGCAGGATCGGCAGCAGGACCCGGCGCAACATGGTCGGGACCGGCGCGCCGAGCGTCAGTGAAGCCTCGTCGAGGCTGCGGTCGACCTGGCTCAGCGTCGCCAGCCCGGCGCGAATCCCGACCGGCATGTTGCGGAACACGAAGGCGATCACCATGATGGTCGCGGTGCCGGTCAGTTCGATCGGCGGCGTGTTGAAGGCCAGCACGTAGCTGATGCCGATCACCGTGCCGGGGATGGCGAAACTCAGCATCGAGAAGAATTCGAACGCGGCCTTGCCGGTAAACTTCTGGCGGTCCAGCAGGTAGCCGGTGAGCAACCCCAACGCCGCAGTCGGCACCATGGCAATCGACGATACTTCAAGCGTCGTGATCAGCGAATTCCACGCCGAGCCGGCCAGGAACAGGCCGTGCTCGCCCCGGACGATGGCAAAGGCGGTCAGGAAATATTCCAGCGTCGGGGTGTTGTCGCTGCCGATCTGTTTGACGAAGCCGCCCGTCAGGATGATGAGATAGACCGCCGCCGTCAGGGCAATCCACGGCAGGATTGCGCCCAGGCACAGGATGCGCAGTCCGTTGGGCAGCGCCGCCGGAATTCCGGCATCGCCTTTGCCCGAGAGCGTGACGTAGCTGCGCCGGCCAAGCCAGAGCCGCTGCAGCAGGAAGGCGGAAAGCGTGAAGACCAGCAGCACGATGGCGAGCACCGCGGCCAGCCCCTGGTCCTGTGCGGCGCCGACCACGGCGAAATAGATGCTGGTGGAGAGTACCCGGAAATTGCCGCCGATCATGATCGGGTTGCCGAAATCGGCGAGGCTTTCGATGAAGGCGATCAGGAACGCATTGGCGAGGCCGGGCCGGATCAGCGGCCAGGTCACCAGCCGGAAGGTCCGCCAGGGTCCGCTGCGCAGCGTCTGCGCCGCTTCCTCGATGCTCGGGCTGACGCCCTTCAGCACGCCGAGCAGAACCATGTAGGAGATCGGCGTGAACGCCAGCAACTGGGCGATGGTGATGCCGGCCATGCCGTAGATCCAGCGGCTGCGCTCGATGGCGAACCACTGGCTGAGCCAGGTCGTGACCAGGCCGGTTCGCCCGAACAGCAGGATCAGTGCCAGTCCGATCACGAACGGTGGCGTGATGATCGGCAGGATCGACATGATCCGGAGCAGGCGCGGAAACGGGAAGCGCGTCCGCGCCGAGACCAGCGCGAACGCCAGCCCGAGCAGTGTGCTGAGCGCGCCGACCACTACGGCCTCGGCCAGCGAATTCCACGCCACGCCGCAACTGCGCCCGCCGCTCAGGCAGGCCAGGCCCCAGATCGACCGCGCGGTGATCTTGTCGGCGAACTGGCCGAGCGCCAGCGTGCCGGCATTGTCCTTGAAAGCCGAGACCAGAACGCAGGCCACCGGATAGCCGACGAACACCATGATCGCGACCGATACCGTCACCAGCGCGCCGATCGTAAAGGCGTCGCCCTTGCCCCAGCCCAGGCGCGCCAGGGCGATCGAGGCCAGCATGGCCGCGGCCACGCCGTAACCGAGCGCGCCCCATCCGAACGGCGCATGCGCGGCGCCGACATGGGCGAGAGTTGCCGCATTGACTCCGAGGCCAACGATGCCGAGTCCGCCGGCAGCCGCGAGCCAGACAGGCCGGCCGATCATCGCGGCCAAGGTGGCCAGCAACGGCGGGATCAGGAGCGCCAGCAACCACGGCTCTGCGCCAAGGCCGAGCATGACGGCACTCGCCGCGTCCGTCGCCTTTCCGCCGAAGCCATACCAGGGCAGCACCAGCGTCGAGAGCCAGGCCGTCGCCAGCCACAGCCACAGCCAGCTGCGCGAGGCCGATCTCCGCTTCAGCGCCCGCCTCATTGCGCGTTCTTTACTTCCTCCGTCCAGCGCGACAACAGGCGCTTGCGCTCGGCCGACGAGCCGTATTTGGCGAAGTCGTACGCGATCAGCTTGACCTTGCTCGGATCGGGCGCTTCCGGCGGCACCGGCGTCGCGATGTTCGAGGGAACCTGATACTGGCCATTCTTGGCCGCGATTGCCTGCGCGTCCGCCGTCAGGGCCCATTCGTAGAACGTCTTCGCCTCGTCGGGATGGCGGGCGCCCTTGATGATGCTGATCGAGCCGATTTCATAACCGGTGCCTTCGCAGGGCGACACCACCCGGACTGCCGGGGCGCGTTTGGCGACGTCGATCAGGTCGTGCTGGAAGGTGATGCCGACCATGGTTTCGCCGCGGCCGACGGCCTGGGCCGGCGCCGCGCCGGCGCTGGTGTACTGGTCGATATTGTGCCCAAGGGCCTTGAGGTAGGCGAAGGCCTTGTCCTCGCCCATCAGCTGGACGATGGTCGCAAGCATCGTCCACGCCGTGCCCGACGAATTCGGATCGGCCATCTGGATCTCGCCTTTGAAGTCGGCCTTGACGAGGTCGGACCAGCAGGCCGGCGCCGGCGCCTTTGCGCGATCGAGTTCATCCTTGTTGTAGCCGAAACCGAGCACGCCGAGATAAAGCCCGACGGTCCGATTGCCGGAAAGCTTGCTTTGGTTTTGCGCCCACGGATGCAACTGGGCCACGGATGGCGACTGATAGGGCTCGGTCAAGCCTTCGGCGGCGGCCTGGAGATGGGGATCGCCGGTGCCGCCGTACCAGATGTCGCCGCGCGGATTGTCCTTTTCCGCCCGCAGTCGCGCGTAGATCTCGCCGGCGCTCTGCCGGGTCATATCGACATGGATGCCGGTCTTCTGCTCGAAGCTGACTGCGGCCGCACGGCACCATCCCTCGTTCACGCCGCAGTAGACGACGACGGATCCGGCGGCCTCCGCCGGCGATGAGCCCAGGGTAACGCCAAGGGTCAGGCTGGCAAAGAGTGTGCTGGCGAAAAGCCGGATGCCGCTACGTATCATGGTTCCTCCCGATCTTGTTCTATCGCCAGGCCGTCGTTCCGTCCGCAAGTCCGGTTGAGGAACTTACGTCGTCGCAGCCCGTGCCGGCGTATCAGACGGCACCTTAGCCGCTTGATCGGAGCTTCGGGAAGGGGCAACACACAGGTCGCTCAGTCCTTCTCCTTCTTGACCGCCTTCTTCATCGGCGCCGCCACCTCCGCCGCATTCCGCATCGACCGCGCGTAGCTGTCCGCGGCGTTGTCGGCCGATACCTGCAGCCGCTTCGCCGCGGCCGTGCCGAACTCCATGGTGTCTTTCGCCATCTGTTTGAACCGCGCCTTGGCTTCCTTGTTCTTGGCCTTGGCCGCGAGGCCGAGATATCGCGCGCGGCGCGCCTTGACCGCTGCCGTCAGGGTCTTGTGCTGCAGTTTCGCGGTCTGCCGGATTACGGCATCGAGATCGGCTTCCGCCATCGTTGATTCCCTTGGTTGAGCGTCGGACAACGGCTTTGAGTAGCCGATTGCCGCCGACCTGGCAAAATCCGACCGGTGGATATCGCGGGCGCCCGGGCTTGCCGGCACGGCACCCCGGCGTCCGGCGTTTCGGTATTGCCACCCCGGCCCCGATCCGCTTCTCTGCAACGAAACTAGCCGCGCCGGCCGCAACGCGCGCGTAAAAGGGAGCGAGCCATGGCCTTCGAACTGTTCGACCTCACCGGCAAGCGGGCGCTGGTCACCGGCTCTTCCCAGGGCATCGGATTTGCCATCGCTCAGGGCCTCGCCGAACACGGCGCCGAGGTCGTTCTCAATGCCCGGGATGAAGCCAGGCTGAACGCCGCCGCTGCAAAGCTGAAGGCCACGGGGCACAAGGTCTCCGTCGCGCGCTTCGACGTCACCGCTGCCGACGCGGTCAAGGATGCCATCGCGGCGATCGAGCGCAGCGCGGGGCCGATCGATATCCTGTTCAACAATGCCGGCATGCAGTTCCGCGCGCCGCTCGAGGATTTTCCCGCCGAGATGTGGGAGCAGTTGCTGCGGACCAATGTTTCCAGCGCGTTCTATGTCGGCCAGGCGGTGGCGAGGGGGATGATCCAGCGCCGCCGCGGCAAGATCATCAACATCGCCTCGGTGCAGAGCGAGATGGCGCGGCCCGGCATCGCGCCCTATACCGCCACCAAGGGCGCGATCCGTAACCTGACCCGCGGCATGTGCGCCGATTGGGCCAAACACGGCCTGCAGGTCAATGCCATCGCGCCGGGCTATTTCAAGACCCCGCTCAACCAGGCCCTGGTGGACAATCCGGAGTTTTCCGCCTGGCTGGAAAAGCGCACCCCGGCGGCGCGCTGGGGCAATGTCGAGGAACTGATCGGCGCCGCGGTGTTTCTCGCCGGCAACGCCTCCTCGTTCATCAACGGCCACACCCTCTATGTCGACGGCGGCATCACCACCTGCTTGTAGTATTGCGCGAGGAGAGGCCATGAAAGTCGTCGTCATCCATGCCGCCCGTGATCTGCGGGTCGAGGACCGCCAGGACGAGCAGGCCGGCCCCGGCCAGGTCGAGATCGCGGTGGAGGCCGGCGGTATCTGCGGCTCCGACCTGCATTACTTCAACCATGGCGGCTTCGGCACCGTGCGCCTGCGCGAGCCGATGATCCTGGG
Organism: uncultured Alphaproteobacteria bacterium; assembly: GCA_963710235.1. Lineage (GTDB taxonomy): Bacteria > Pseudomonadota > Alphaproteobacteria > Rhizobiales > Xanthobacteraceae > Bradyrhizobium. Next base: position 261,117 of record CAVPZI010000002.1, on the reverse strand, counting down.
TCACGAAGTCGCCGGCACCATCAAGGCGCTGGGGGCCGGCGTGTCCGGCCTTGCGCTCGGCGATCGCGTCGCGGTGTCGCCGAGTCGGCCGTGCAACGCCTGCGACTTCTGCTGGCGCGGCCAGCAGAACCACTGCCTCAACATGCGGTTCTACGGCAGCGCCATGCCGATGCCGCACATCCAGGGCGCGTTCCGGCAGCGCTTGGTGGCCGAAGCCTGGCAATGCCACAAGGTCGCCGATCATGTCGCGTTCGGCGAGGCCGCCTGTGCCGAGCCATTGGCGGTGACCCTGCACGCGGTGGCACGCGCCGGCTCGCTGCTCGGCAAGCGCGTGCTGGTCACCGGCTGCGGCCCGATCGGCGCGCTGGCGGTTATTGCGGCGCGCGCCCACGGCGCCCGCGAGATCGTCGTCACCGACGTGATGGACGCCGTGCTGGAAAAAGCCCGCGAGGTCGGCGCTGATCGAACCATCAATGTGAGCACCCACGCCGACGCGCTGAGTGCCTATGCCGCCAACAAAGGCTATTTCGACGTCCAGTTCGAAGCTTCCGGCAACGAGCGCGCGGTGCGCGGCGGTCTCGAGGCTCTCAAGCCGCGCGGCATCCTGGTGCAGCTCGGCCTCGGCGGCGGCGAGATGTCGCTGCCGCTGAACATGGCGGTGGCCAAGGAGATCGAGATCCGCGGCACCTTCCGCTTTCACGAGGAGTTCGGCCTCGCCGTCGATCTCATCAACCGCCGCAAGGTCGACATCAAGCCGCTGTTGACCGGCAGCTACGGCCTCGATGAGGCCACCCAGGCCTTCGAGATTGCCGGCGACCGCAGCCGCTCGATGAAGGTGCAACTGAGTTTTTGACGGGAGGTGGATGACCGCCCCCGTGTCACTTCTCCCGCGTCGCCGCCAGGATCGGCCCCCAGCGCGCGATTTCGGCGCGCACGAACTTGTCGAACACCGCCGGGTTGCGCTCGGACTTGGCCGGGATCGAGCCGCCGAGCTGGGTCAGTCGCGCGCGCACGGTCGGATCATCCAGCGCCTTGTCAAGGGCGTCGGCGAGTTTGGCGATGATGTCGGGCGCGACGCCTTTGGGCGCGAACAGCCCGGCCCAGACGCTCATCTCGTAATTGACGCCGGCTTCGCGCGCGGTCGGCACGTCCGGCAGCGTCGCCAGCCGCTCATTGGCAGCGACCGCATAGGCCTTGACCAGGCCGCCCTGGACCGCCTCGGCGACGCTGACCGACTGTTCGCACAGGAAGTCGACATGGCCGCCCATCAGGTCGTTCAGGGCCGGGCCCGAGCCGCGATAGGCGACCAGCGTCGGTTTGGCGCCGATCGCCGCGGTGAACAGCAGGCACGCCATGTGCGAGGAGGCGCCGATGCCGCCATGGGCCTGCTTGATGGCATCGCCCTTTTCGCGCAGCGTCGCGACGAATTCCTTCAGATCCCGCGCCGGGAAATCCTTGCGCGCGATCACCACCGCCGGCGAATCCGCGGTGATGCCGATCGGCACGAAATCGTTGGCGGGATCGTACTTGACGTTTGGCGTCAGTACCGGTGCCGCCACATGCGAGCCCATCGCCGCCGCCAAGAGGGTGTAGCCGTCGGCGGGTGAGCTGGCGGCGCGGGCGCTGCCCAGCGTGCCGCCGGCGCCGCCGAGATTCTCGATCACGATGGATTGGCCGAGGATGTCCGACATCCGGTTGGTGACGATGCGCGCCACCACGTCGCTGGCGCCGCCGGCGGGGAACGGCACGATCACAGTGATCGGTCGCGTCGGGTAGTCCTCGGCACGCACCGCTATCGCGGTGGCAAGCCATGCCATCGCAACAATGACCGCCGCGCGAACGTAAAATCCTGGCTTCATGACGCGCTCCTGTCCACGCTATGGCGCGGCCAAACGTTTCAATCACCGTCCAATATTTCTGAGACCTCGACCCGGCGTCCGTCGCGGGCCGAGACGATGCCGGCGCGCACCACCGCCAGCGATCGCGTCGCGTAGTCGCCGCCGACCTCGTGCCGGCCCTGGCCGCGGACCGCGGCGGCGAATTCCTCCAGTTCCTCGACCAGGGTGTCGTTGCTGGCGCACGGCACCGCGACCGGTGTGGTTTCGCCGCGCTTGAGCAGGCGCAGCCCGTTGTGCAGGTCATAATAGGCGGTGGCGTTCTTGCCGTAGACGTTCATCAGGTAATATTCCGACGCCGAGGCGTAGCTGGCATTCAATGTCGAGAGCGCGCCGTTATCGTGCTCCAGGATCAGGCTCGCCACGTCGGGATTGTCGCCGGGCAGCACCAGCTGCGCCGCCTGGCCGCGCACCGCGCGCACCGGCCCGATCAGGTATTCCAGCACGTCGATGTAATGGATGCCGATCTGCAGCATCACGCCGCCGGGCATGCCGGCGGCCTGGTAGCGCCAGGACGAAAGATCGATCTTGCCGAGGCGGTCGCGGCTGATGTTGGCCTCGGCGTTGACCAACTGGCCGAACACGCCGTCGTCGATCTGGCGGCGGATCCAGCGAAACTGGCTCTCGCGTCGCCGCTGATAGCCGAGCGCCAGCACCACGCCGGCCTTGCGGCAGGCCTCGGTGATGGCGCGGCCGTCGGCGATGGTGTTGGCGATCGGCTTGTCGAGAAAGACATGCTTGCCGGCGGCCGCCGCAGCGAGGGTGGTCGCCAGATGCACGTCGTTCGGCGTGGTGTTGATAACGGCCTCGATCTCGCCGCCGCCCAGCATCGCCTCGTAGCTCTCAACCGGCCGGCAGCGATATTTGGCGGCGAACGCCCGGCGTTTTTCCACTGAGCGGGTGTAGCAGCTGACGATCTCGAGCTTGCCCGAGCGGGTGATGGCGTCGGCGAGCACGTCGGACCACCATCCCATGCCGATACAGCCGACGCGCAAGGGAGCAGGTGCCATGACATTCTTCTCCGCAACTCGCTGCTATTTCCAGCTCGCCCCGATCGACTCCACCGCCGCCTGCGCGATCCGCACGTCGGTCTCCCAGTCACCGCCGCTGACCCCGACGCCGCCGATGCACTGGCCGTCGACCAGGATCGGCACGCCGCCCTCCATGGCGGTCCAGCGCTCCACGCCGGCGGCGAGCGCCAGACCGAGCGCGTGGGCGGCGTCGAGATCCTGACCGGCGGCGCCCTTCGCCGTGGTCGGGCGCCGGTTTGACGCGGCGCACACCGCCTTGGTGGTGGAGGAATGCACGGTATGGAAGCGCCCGCCGTCCATCCGTTCCAGCAGCATCATGTGGCCGCCGCCATCGACAATGGCGCAGGAGATCGCGATCCCGGCCTTCTGCGCCAGCTCGATCGCGGTCGCCATCATCTTCCTGGCGCCCTGATGCGTCAGGCGCTTGCTGTCGGCGATGTCCATGGCGGGAGCCCAGGTTGAGAAGACCGCCCGATTGTGCTTCAGCGGGTAGTCGCCTTCAAGCGATTTTCTTTTCGTGGTGGCTGGGCCTTACCCGTCATTGCGAGGAGCTCTTGCGACGAAGCAATCCAGTCTTGCTTGCTGGGACGCCGGACTGGATTGCTTCGCTTCGCTCGCAATGACGGGGTGAGACCTCGTTACCGCGGTTCGAACCTGTACCGAAACGTGCAGCACGGCCCGCCCTGCATCAGGGTCTGGTCGCGGTTGAAATGGATGTCGCCGCCGGCCGCCGCGGCGATGTCGACGTCGGTCTGGCAGACCAACAACGCGCCGAGTTCGGGTTCGCCCAGGGCGCGAAAGAATTCGGCGAAACGGCAGCTGGTGACGTCGTACTCAAGAGCTTCCTTGTCCTTGCGGTGCATCTCGAAGGTGACCTCCTGCAAGGTGACATCCGACAGGGCGCTGTTCATGGTGGCAAGCTTGCGCCGCGGGCTGCCTTCGATGCCGTCGCCGATCTCCTTGAACAGCGCCTTCGACCAGTCGCGCAGCGCTTGTCTCACGATGGCATCGGCTTTTTCGCGGCCGAGCCCGGCGCGCAGCGCCTGCATCACCGGCACCAGTACCTGGGCCTGGATCCGGGTCTTTTCCAGCAGCGACAGGCCGGGATTGACCATGTAATCGTCGAGCACACCCATCGCGGCATCCTTTGATCCATTGCCGTCGCCGGCGATGCATGAAGCAGATCGTGGCGCGACGGAAACATCGCTGGAAAAATAGCAGCGGCCGCACCTCGAGACAAGGATCGGGCTCGCGCTGTCGCGTGCCTTGCTCAGGTCGCTCTTGCATTCCGCGCCATGAACGTTTCCGGGCTGCCGTCGTTCGGATCGACGAAGATGATATCCGTCGGCGCGCGCCGGGGCGTATCGATGGACAGGAAGACGACGGGGTGTTCGAACAGCTCCGGCATCGCGTGGATCGTGCCGCGCTCGAAGAACAACAGCTGTCCCGGCTCGAACACAGCCTTGGTCGACGGATCCTTCATCCAGAAGGTGCCGCGCCCGGAAAACACATAAAGATATTCGTCGCAGGTGGCGTGATAGTGCGGCGGTGTCGGACGGTAGACCCGGAAGACCCGTGAACTCGCCTGCTCGCGGTTGGTCAGGTAGGTGTCGACCAGCAACGTTTTCGCGGTTTCCGGCATCGCAGCGGCAATGGCGGCGATGTCGAAACGTCCGGTGGCGGCGGCAGGATTTTCGTTCATTGGCTCGTCCGTTGTCTGGGCCGTCGCCGCGCGAGGGCGAAGCGATGGTCCCGGGTGGCTGACATAGTACGCTTCATATCAATATGTTAGTTCGCGTTCGCGGAGAAGACTCGATTGTTTCACGCCCATTTCGGCGAACTGGCCTGTCGATCCAAAACCCATTCGCCGCACCGCCCGTATCTGTCGCAGGTTTCCAAAAACTGGTAATCCCGCGCCATGACCACATCCGGCGGCAGCGACGCGTTTTACGGCAGCATCCCGGTGTTCCGCGGCTTCGGCAAGCTGATGGACCCGGCGCTGTACTCGCCATTGCCCGACGACTGGTGCATCGGCATCGCCGACGTGGTGGAATCCACCAAGGCCATCGCCGAGCAGCGCTACAAGGCAGTCAACATGGCCGGCGCCTCGGTGATCGCGGCGATCACCAACGCGCTGGAAGGCCGCGAATTTCCCTTCGTGTTCGGCGGCGACGGCGCGAGCTTCGCGGTGGCGCCGGCCGATCTGGCGCGCGCCCGCGACGCGCTCGCCGCCACCGCGACCTGGGTCGTGGAAAGCCTCAACCTGGTGCTGCGGGTGGCGCTGGTGCCGGTCGCCAGTGTGCGGGCGCAGGGTTTTGACGTCCGCGTCGCGCGCTTTGCGCCGTCGCCCAATCTTTCCTATGCGATGTTTTCCGGCGGCGGCCTCAGCTTTGCCGAAGCCGCCATGAAGCGCGGCGAGTTCGCGGTGCCGCCGGCGCCATCAGGCACCCAGCCCGATCTGTCCGGGCTGTCCTGCCGGTTCGAGGAAATCCCCTCGGTGCGCGGCCTGATCCTGTCGGTGCTGGTGGTGCCGGCCAGGGGCGCCGACCCACAGGGGTTTCGCAAGGTCATCGAGGACATCATCGCGCTGGTGGAGAAAAGCCCGCAGGCCGCCCGCCCGGTGCCGCCGGGCGGCCCCGCCATCAAATGGCCACCCCAGGGGTTCGATTACGAGGCGCGCGCGCGGCGCGGCGGTCCGCTGTTGGCCCGTCGGGCAGCGTTGCTCGGCCATACCCTGTTCGCCTACCTCGTCATGCGGTTCGGCATCAGCGTCGGCGGCTTCGTGCCGAAGGTCTACATCCAGCAGGTGGTGGAGAATTCCGACTTTCGCAAATACGACGACGGCCTGCGCATGATCCTCGACTGCACGCCAGAGCTCGAGCGCGCGCTGACCGAACGGCTCGCCGCCGCCGCATCCAAAGGCGTCATCCGCTACGGCATGCACCCGCAGGACGCGGCGATGATGACCTGCTTCACGCCGTCGGCGCTGCGCAGCGATCACGTGCATTTCATCGACGGCGCGCGCGGCGGCTACGCCTCGGCCGCCACCGCGCTGAAGGCATCGGTGGGCGCATGATCCGGAAAAGTGGGCACCGGTTTTCCGAAAAGATCATGCGCAAAAAAACTAATCTTGGGTCAGCGAGCGAACCGGCTCCAGGTTTCGCCGCCGCACAGCGCGCCGACGCAGCCTTCGACATGCAGCGAATCCGGGCCGGCGACCGAGACGGTGCTGGCATAGCTGTTGCCGTCATCGGCGTTGTAGATCTTGCCGGACCATTTTCCTGGACCGGCCGATCGCATGCCGCTGAACAGCGGCAGCCCGATCATCGGCCGCTTCGCCAGCGCTGGATTGGGATTCTTGTCGTCGACCTGCGGCTTGCCGTTGGCCGGATTGATCGGCTCGCGCAGCCACACCACCACGCCGCACAGGCCGCCGCCGCATCGCGACACCCGGACTCGGGCATCGCCGGCCTGGGTCACCCAGGTGCCGCTGGGATCGCCGCTCTCCGCCATGGCCGCGGTCGCGAGGACCAGCCAGCATGCGATCAGAAGCACGAACCTCGCCACCATCGACCTGTCTCCTTGCAAAGGGCGCTTGCATAACAAATCGCCCGATTTGCGCAATGGTATTTCGCGATGTTGGTGCATGATCCGGAAACACGCCCCGCTCGACCCGGGGGATCATGCTCACCCGAATGAGATCACCACGGCAGCCCGCACAGATCGATCACGCCTTCGTGCGGTGCGCGCTTGAGATAAAACACCATCGGCAGCATCACCTCGAAACGAACCCGGCCGCCGGGCTGCTCTGCGAACACTTCGCCATTGAATGGCTTCCAGCCGCGGTTGCCGTAGAACGCGGCATTGTGCGGCTCGCAGAACAGCAGCGCAAAATCCGTCGAACGCTCGTCCTTCAGGGTCTGGATTGCCGCATTCAGCGCCACGCTGGCGAGACCGCGGCGGCGGAACGCGTCATGGGTGAGCACGCCGCCGATGCCGCCGATGCGGACCTTGCGCGCGTTCCAGGTCGCCTCCCGCCGGTACAGGCCGACATGGCAGACCACGCCCGCCGTCTCGTCCTGCACCAGCACGCGGAGTTCGGCGTTGGCAAACTTCGTGTTCGCCCAGGGCAACCGGGCGACCACCTCGGATGGCCACACCGCGTTGAACAGCGGCGCGGCCTGCGGCCACGAGGCGTCGCCGTTCAGAATCTCGATTTCGATGCTCATTTCGCCCGCATTCCCGCCCCTGTGCCATTCCCGGCCCGTCACCACATAGCTGTATGTAACGGAAATGGAACCTTCTATAAGAGGTTCCGTTAAAGCCATCGTCTCCCACCCTTAGCGGACAGTGACCCATGACCTTCACGCTTCCCAACCTGCCTTATGCCTACGACGCGCTCGCGCCCCATATGTCCAAGGAAACGCTGGAATTTCATCACGATAAGCATCACCAGGCTTACGTGACCAACGGCAACAATCTGCTCAAGGGCACCGAATTCGAAGGCAAATCCCTTGAGGAGATCGTCAAGGGCTCGTTCGGCAAGAATGCGCCGCTCTTCAACAATGCCGGCCAGCACTACAACCACCTGCATTTCTGGAACTGGATGAAGCCCAGTGGCGGCGGCAGCAAACTGCCGGGCCGTCTGGAGAAGAAGATCACCGAGGACCTCGGCGGCCTGGAAAAATTCAAGACCGATTTCGCCGCCGCCGGCGTCGGCCAGTTCGGCTCCGGCTGGGCCTGGCTCGCGGTCAAGAACGGCAAGCTCGAAATCTCGAAAACCCCCAACGGTGAAAATCCGCTGGTCCATGGCGCCACGCCGATCCTCGGCGTCGACGTCTGGGAGCACTCCTACTACATCGACTACCGCAACCGCCGCCCCGACTACCTCAAGGTGTTCGTCGATCATCTGGTGAACTGGGAATACGTCGACGAGCTGTTCTCCAAAGCTTGAGGCTTTCGAGATAAGATCTCCGTTGTGCCCGGCCTAAAGCGCGAAGCGCGTCTTCACGCTATGTGTGCCGGGCATCCACGTCTTGACGACGTTTCCGCTGCCAAGACGTTGGATGGCCGGGACAAGCCCGGCTATGACGCACTCAAGCGTTGGGGCGCGCGGTAATGTTCAACTATCTCCTGGTATTCGTCGGCGGCGGTCTCGGCGCGTCGCTGCGCCACGCCATCAATGTAGTCTGCGCGCGCCTTTTCGGCACCGCGTTTCCGTATCACACCTTCATCATCAACATCACCGGATCGACGGTGATGGGCCTGATCGCGGGCTACCTCGCCTTCAAGGGTGAGGCGGCGCAATCGTGGCGGCTGTTCATCATGACCGGCATTCTCGGCGGCTACACCACCTTCTCGGCGTTCTCGCTCGATGCCGGGCTGCTCTATGAGCGCGGCGAGATCGGCCTGGCACTGCTCTACGTCCTGGGCTCGGTGGTGCTGTCGATCGGCGGCCTGTTCGCCGGCCTCGCGCTGGTGCGCCAACTGGCCTGAACGCGCCGGCGTGCCAAGCCGCATGGCCACCCATGACATGCGCATGGCTGTCGCCTCTGTAGTGTTTGCCTCGTGGTGCCGGCGCGTCTAAGCAAGGCCAGCCCCTCGCGCGCCAGATTCAAATCCCAAGACCTGTTCAGTTGTCCGAACTGCCTTCCAAACCACCCGCGCCGGCCGCCGACGATGGCGCGGACGATGAGCCGCATCCCGGCCATATCCGCAAACCGTTCAGCTGGTCGACCGCGGTGATCGCGGTGCTGGTCGCGGTCTGCGCGGGGCTGGTGTGGCGGCGCGATGGCGCGAGCGGAGTGTGGCAAATCCTGCGGCACGACCTCGGCCTGTTTGGCGGCATCCTGCCGCGTGTGCTGGCCGGCTGCCTGCTCGGCGCCTTCATCACCGAAATCCTGCCGCACGAGAAGGTGTCGAAATCGCTCGGACCCAATTCCGGCCTGAAGGGCCTGCTGATCGGCGCTGCGTTCGGCGCCATCCTGCCCGGCGGGCCGTTCACCGCCTATCCGGTGGCCAGCGCCTTGCTCGCCGTCGGCGCCGACTTCGGCGCCACCATCGCCATGGTGGTGAGTTGGACCCTGATCGGCTACGGCCGCCTGGTGGCGTGGGAATTGCCGATCATGGGCACCGATTTCACGCTGTGGCGCGTGGTGACCTCGCTGCCGCTGCCGATCATTGCCGGCGCGCTCGGCCGCTTCGTCTATGTCCGGATCCAGCACCGGTGGTCGGAATGAGCGCCATCCTGATCGACGTCATCCTGTGGGCCACCGTGGTGGCGCTGGCGGCGGCGACCTGGCGGCGCGGGCGGCCGGTTTTCAACGCCGCACTGCGCGGCGGCTCGATGGATTTCATCAGGATCGTGCCGCGCATCGCGCTCGGCGTGGTCGGCTCCGGCTATATCGCCGCCGTGATCCCGTCCGAAATCATCACCGGCTGGCTCGGCCCGGACAGCGGCTGGACCGGGGTTCTCACCGCCGTGGTGGCGGGGGCCGCGACCCCGGGCGGGCCGGTGATCGGCTTTTCCATCGGCGCAGTTGCGCTCAAAAGTGGTGGCGGCGCACCCCAGGTGCTGGCCTATGTCGTCGCCTGGGCGCTGTTTGCCTTCCAGCGCATGATACTGTGGGAAATTCCCTTTATGCCGGAACGCTTTGTCTGGTTCCGCGCGGCGGTCTCGCTGCCCTGTCCGTTCCTCGCCGCGGCCATCGCCATGGCGATCGGCCGGCCCTGACCCGCGGGGTTGGACAAGAGTTATGTTATAATATAACATAGTTCCATGATGCCTGCGCATTCCCACGACCACCACGGTCACGCCCACGGCCATGGGCACAGCCACGCCCCGGCCACGCCGCATCCGGCGCAGCCGGCGCCATGGTCGATCCTGCGCATGACGGTGGCGGCGCGGCTCGGCGCCGCGCTCGTGGTCAGCGCCGCCCTGTGGACCGCCGTATTGCTGGCGATGAGATGAGCATGAGCGCGCAACTGCAATTCCGCGACGTCACGCTCGGCTATGACCGGCATCCCGCCGTGCATCATCTCAGCGGCGAGATCGCGGCGGGCGCGCTCTTGGCCGTGGTCGGTCCCAACGGCGCCGGCAAGTCGACGCTGTTTCGCGGCATTGTCGGCATTCTCAAGCCGCTCGCCGGTTCGATCGCAACCGGCGGTCTCAGCGTTCGCGACATCGCCTATCTGCCGCAGACCGCCGACATCGACCGCAGCTTTCCGATCTCGGTGTTCGATTTCGTCGGCACCGGGTTGTGGCGCCGCACCGGCCTGTTCGGTGGCATGGGCAAGGCCGAGCGCGAGCGGATCGCGCAGGCGCTGTCGGCGGTCGGTCTCAACGGCTTCGAGAATCGCGTCATCGGCACCCTGTCGGGCGGCCAGATGCAGCGCATGCTGTTCGCGCGGGTACTGCTGCAGGATGCCCGCGTCATCGTGCTCGACGAGCCGTTCAATGCCATCGACGCCAAGACCGCCAGCGACCTCATTGACCTCGTGCGGCGCTGGCACGCCGAACAACGCACCGTGCTGGCGGCACTGCACGACATCGAACTGGTGCGCGCCAATTTTCCGGAAACCCTGCTGCTCGCCCGCGGCGCGGTGGCCTGGGGCGCGACCGCGGAAGTGCTGACCGCCGAAAATCTGCTCGAGGCGCGGCGGATGTGCGAGGCGTTCGACGATACCGCCGCCGCCTGCGCAGTGGACGCCGTACCCCAGCGGGCGGCCTGAACATCATGCTGCAGCATCTCGCCGTCTACGACGCGCTGGTGGCGCCCTTTACCGAGTTCGAGTTCATGCGCCGCGCGCTCGCCGGCGTCATCGCGCTGGCGCTGGGCGGCGCGCCGATCGGCGTGTTCCTGATGCTGCGGCGGATGAGTCTGGTCGGCGACGCCATGGCCCACGCCATCCTGCCCGGCGCCGCGGTCGGCTTCCTGCTGTCCGGCCTCAACCTGTTTGCCATGACGTTCGGCGGCCTCATTGCGGGCTTTGCGGTGGCGCTGCTGTCGGGCCTCGTGGCACGCACCACCGAACTGAAGGAAGACGCTTCGCTGGCGGCATTCTACCTGGTGTCGCTGGCGCTCGGCGTCACCATCGTTTCCATGCGCGGCACCAATATCGACCTGCTGCATGTGCTGTTCGGCAACATCCTGGCGATGGACGACCAGACCCTGCTGGTGATCGCCTTCAACGCCACGCTCACGCTGGTGGTGCTGGCGGTGATCTGGCGGGCGCTGGTGATCGAATGCGTCGACCCGGTGTTTCTGCGCTCCGTCAGCCGCGCCGGCGCGCCGGCGCATCTCGCCTTCCTGGCGCTGGTGGTGGTCAACCTCGTCAACGGCTTTCAGGCATTAGGCACCTTGCTGGCGGTGGGGCTGATGGTGCTGCCTGCCGGCATCGCCCGGTTCTGGTCGCGCGACATCACCGGCATGATGATGATTGCGGTGGCCAGCGCCGTTGTGTCCGGCTATTTCGGGTTGGTGCTGTCGTTCCAGACGAGGGTACCGTCAGGCCCGGCCATCATTCTGGTCACCGCAGTGCTTTATCTGGTCTCGATCCTGTTCGGCACCGTCGGCGGTGTGGTGCGGCGGCTGTTTCCCGGCCGCCATCTAGAGGCATGACCGTGAAGCCGGCGCGATGGGCGGTCTTCATCGGTGCGATGCTGATCGCCGCAGTCGCGGTGTCGGCGCAGGCGCAGGCGCCGCTGCCGGTGGTGGCGAGCTTTTCGATTCTCGGCGACTTCGCGCGCAACGTTGGCGGCGACCGCATTGCCGTCGCCACGCTGGTCGGGCCCGACGGCGACGTCCATGTCTATGCGCCATCGCCTTCCGATGCGAAAACAGTCGCCGACGCCAAACTCCTGATCATCAACGGCTTCGGCCTCGAAGGCTGGTTGCCGCGGCTGGTGCAATCCTCCGGCGGCAGGGCCACCATCGTCACCGCGACCGACGGAATCGCGCCGCGCCGGCTTGGTTCGGACGCCGATCCGCACGCCTGGCAATCGGTGGCCAATGCCAAAATCTATGTCGGCAATATTCGCGACGCGCTGAGCCGTGCCGATCCGGCCGGTGCGGCCACCTACCGCACCAATGCGCAGGCGTACCTCGCCAAGCTCGACGCGCTGGAGCGCGAGGTGCGCGACGCGGTGGCGCGGATCCTGCCGGCGCGCCGCCGGGTGATTTCCACCCACGACGCGTTCGGCTATTTCGCCGCCGCCTACGGCATCGCCTTCATTGCGCCGCAGGGCGTTTCCACCGAGTCCGAGCCCAGCGCGCGCGACCTTGCCGCCATCATCATCCAGGTGAAAGCCGGCGGGATTCCCGCCGTATTTCTCGAAAATATCACCGATCCGCGGCTGATGCGGCGGATCGCCGCCGAGACCGGCGCCAAAATCGGCGGAACGCTGTATTCCGACAGCCTGACGGGCGAAAAGGGCGAGGCCCCCACTTACATTGAACTGGTCAGGCACAATATAAAGGCATTGACCGGCGCGCTGACGAACTAGGGGTCTTAAGACCCTGGGGCAGGGCCATCCTGCCGCCCGGCGCGCGCGATACCCTGCCGGAGCCGTTATGCCTGAACCTGTTGCCAGCAAAATTCCCGTGACCGTGCTCACCGGCTATCTCGGCGCCGGCAAGACCACCTTGCTCAACCGCATCCTGTCGGAAAACCACGGCAAGAAATACGCGGTCATCGTCAACGAATTCGGCGAGATCGGCATCGACAACGATCTGATCATCGGCGCCGACGAGGAAGTGTTCGAGATGAACAACGGCTGCGTCTGCTGCACCGTGCGCGGCGACCTGGTGCGGATCCTCGACGGGCTGATGCGGCGAAAGGGCAAGTTCGACGCCATCATCGTCGAGACCACCGGTCTTGCCGATCCGGCCCCGGTGGCGCAGACCTTTTTCGTCGACGAGGACGTGCAGGCCAACGCCCGGCTCGACGCCGTGGTCACGGTGGCCGACGCCAAATGGCTCTCGGATCGCCTCAAGGACGCGCCGGAAGCCAAGAACCAGATCGCGTTTGCCGACGTCATCGTGCTCAACAAGACCGATCTGGTGTCGAAGGGTGAACTCGCCGAGGTCGAGGCCCGGATCCGCGGCATCAACCCCTATGCCAAGCTGCACCGTACCGAGCGCTGCCAGGTCCAGCTTTCCGACGTGCTGGAACGCGGTGCCTTCGATCTCGACCGCATTCTGGACATCGAACCGGATTTCCTCGAAGCCGGCGACGACCACGACCACGAGCACCATCACCACGACGACCATGGCCACAGCCATGGCGGCCTCAAGCACTATCACGACGAGGACATGCAATCGCTGTCGCTGCGCACCGACAAGCCGCTCGACGCCGATACCTTCATGCCGTGGCTGCAGGCCCTGATCGCCGCCGAGGGCCAGAAGATCCTGCGCTCCAAGGGGATTCTGTCATTTCGGGGGGACGACGACCGCTACGTGTTCCAGGGCGTGCACATGATGCTCGAAGGCGATCACCAGCGCGCCTGGAAGGACGGCGAGAAGCGCGAGAGCCGACTCGTCTTCATCGGCCGTGAATTACCCGAACAGGCGATCCGCGACGGCTTCGAGCGCTGCATCGTCGCGTGATGGCCGATTTCGATCCCATGCCGGACCAGGAGTCCATCGTCTCGGTCACCGACCGGGTGCGGCCGGTCAAAATCGGCGCGGGCGTGGTCGCCGTGCATTTTCTCGGCGACACCGCGGCCTTCGTCGAAGCCGAGGAGAACGTCGCGCTGGTCTCTGGCGAAGGCGCGCTCTCGCGCGTCGCCGTGCATGGCGGCGCCATCCTGTCGGTGGCGTCGGACCATAGCCGCATCGTCATGGGTGGCGACGACGGCAAGGTGGTGGCGCTCGACGCCAGGGGCGAGGTTACCCTGCTCGCCACCGATCCCAAACGCCGCTGGATCGACAATGTCGCGCTGCATCCGGACGGTGCGGTGGCGTGGTCGGCCAGCAAGACCGCCTACGTTCGCAGCGGCCGGAACGAGGAAAAATCCTTCGAGGTGCCCTCGACCGTTGGCGGCCTCGCGTTCGCGCCGAAGGGCATGCGGCTCGCGATCGCGCATTACGCCGGCGTGACCCTGTGGTTTCCCAACATGGCGGCCAACGCCGAGGTGCTGGAATGGGCCGGTTCGCATCTCGGCGTCACCTTCAGCCCGGACAACAAGTTCCTGGTCACCGCCATGCATGAGCCGGCGCTGCATGGCTGGCGGCTGGCGGACCAGCGCCACATGCGGATGACCGGATACCCCGGCCGGGTGCGGTCGATGTCGTGGACCGCGGGCGGCAAGGGGCTCGCCACCTCGGGCGCCGACACCGTGATCGTGTGGCCGTTCGGCAGCAAGGACGGGCCGATGGGCAAGGAGCCGGCAATGCTGGCGCCGCTCAAGGCCCGCGTCAGCGCGGTCGCCTGCCACCCGAAGCAGGACATCCTCGCCGCCGGCTACAGCGACGGTACCATCCTGATGGTGCGCCTCGGTGACGGCGCCGAGATCCTGGTCCGGCGCAACGGAACCGAGCCGGTGGCGGCGTTGGGCTGGAACGCCCGGGGTACCCTGCTGGCTTTCGCCGCCGCCGATGGCGATGCCGGGCTGCTGGAACTTTAGCAGGCGCGCGTTTCGTCCCGGAACAACAATCATCGGCCCCCGTTGTCACCACGAACAATCGACGGTGGCTGCGATGACCTTGACCGAGAAAAAGCGCGCCCTGACGCGGGATCTGCTGCTCGCCAGCGTCGTGGTGGCGATCGGCCTTGGCCTGTCCGGCATATCGGTCGAACGGCTGCTCAGCCCGCGGCAGCAACTGGCGCAGGCGACGCCGCCGCTGCAATCAACGCCGGACGCCCAGGACAAGCCGGCAACGCCCGCGCCCACGACCACCGGCAGCCGGCCGGGCGCCATCCCGCCGCAACCGGCGCGGCCCGACGACGAGGCCCAGAGGGCCGGCGCCAAGCCGGCGCTGCCGCCGGCACCGGCCGAGCAGATCGGCACGCCGATCAAGCCGCGATAGTGGATTCGGCGCCGTGCGGCTGGCGCAGCGTGTGACGGCATTTTGACGCCGTTGCCGCCTTTACGGCCTCGATTGTGGCAGCATCCTTCCCCATAGTGACGAGTGACGCGCGTCCGCGCCGGCATCACAGGGGAGTTCGATGAAGATCGACGACGTCAGGCGAACCGCCTATTCGATGCCGCTGACCAGTCCGTCGTTTCCGCCCGGTCCATATCGGTTCTTCAACCGGGAATTCTTCGTCATCACCTACCGCACCGATCCGGAAGCGCTGGCCGCCGTGGTGCCCGAGCCGCTCGAAGTGGTCGAACCGCTGGTCAAATACGAATTCATCCGGATGCCGGATTCCACCGGCTTTGGCGACTACACCGAGACCGGGCAGGTGATTCCGGTCCGCTTCAAGGGGGTCACCGGCGGCTACGTGCATTCGATGTTTCTCGACGACGACGCGCCGATCGCCGGCGGCCGCGAATTGTGGGGCTTTCCGAAAAAACTGGCGTCGCCGAAGATCGTGACCGAATCCGACGTCCTGGTCGGCACCCTGCATTACGGCTCGGTGCTCTGCGTCAGCGCCACCATGGGCTACAAATACAAGGCCGCCGACCATGACACCGTGCTGGCCGCGCTCAAGACACCGAATTTCATGCTCAAGATCATTCCGCATGTCGACGGCACGCCGCGGATTTGCGAACTGGTGCGCTACTATCTGGAGGACATCACGCTGAAGGAAGCCTGGACCGGTCCGGCAGCGCTCGGCCTGTTCCCCCACGCACTCGCCGACGTCGCGCGGTTGCCGGTGCGCGAGGTGGTCTCGGCGCTGCACTTCAAGACCGACCTCACGCTGGGTCTCGGCGAGGTGGTGTTCGATTATCTGGCGAAGTGAGCGATCGGTTTCTTATCCCTCCCCATAAGCGGGACGGAGCACTCACCGTCGCGAACCTCACCGCACCAGCACGTTCCTGAACTGCCACGGATCACTGGTATCGATATCCTCCGGAAACAACCCCGGCCGATCGGTCAGCGGGGTCCAGTCGGTATAGAAACCCTTCACCGGGCCGAGATACGGCCGCTGGATTTCGAGGCAGCGGTGGAAATCCAGTTCGTCGGCCTCGACGATGCCGGCCTCGGGGTTTTCCAGCGCCCACACCATGCCGGCCAGCACCGCGGAGGACACCTGCATGCCGGTCGCGTTCTGGTAGGGGGCGATGTTGCGGGTTTCCTCGACGGAGAGCTGCGATCCGTACCAATAGGCGTTCCTGGCGTGGCCGTAGACCAGCACGCCGAGCTCGTCGATGCCGTCCTCGATCTCGTTCTCGTCCAGGATGTGCCATTTCGGCTGCATCCGGCCGGTGGCGCCGAACATCTCGTGCAGCGACAGCACGGCGTCGTTGGCCGGATGATAGGCGTAGTGGCAGGTCGGGCGGTAGATCACGCGCTGGCCGTCGCGCACCGTGAAATAGTCGGCGATCGAGATCGATTCGTTGTGGGTGACCAGGAAGCCGTATTGCGCGCCGGGCGTCGGGCACCACGAGCGCACGCGGGTATTGGCGCCGGGCTGCAGCAGGTAGATCGCCGCGCCGCAGCCGTCGGGATGGGTGCGGCCGTTGTCCGGCATCCATGTCTCGTGGGTGCCCCAGCCGAGCTCCGCCGGCTGCATGCCCTCGGAAACAAAACCCTCCACCGACCAGGTGTTGACGAACACGTTCATCGGCTTCGGCTTCTTCGAGCGCTGGGTGTCGCGCTCGGCAATATGGATGCCCTTGACGCCGAGCTTGTGCGCCAGTTGCCCCCAGCCCTCGCGGCTCTTCGGCTCGTTGAAGGGGGTGTTGGTGTCGCGGGCGATGTCCAGCAGCGCCTGCTTGACGAACCACGACACCATGCCGGGGTTGGCCCCGCAGGTCGACACCGCGGTGGTGCCGCCCGGGCTCTTGTGCTTGGCCGCCAACAGCGTTTCGCGCAATGCGTAGTTCGAGCGCTTTTCGGTGCCGATGTTCTTGTCGAAATAGAAGCCGAGCCACGGCTCGACCACGGTGTCGATGTACAGCGCGCCGATCTCCCGGCACAGCGTCATGATGTCGACCGAGGAAGTATCCACCGACAGGTTGACGCAAAAGCCCTGGCCGCCGCCCGCAGTCAACAGCGGCACCAGCACCTCGCGGTAATTGTCCCGGGTGACCCCCTGCTTGAGGAAGCGCACGCCATGCTTCCTGGCGATCTCGCCGTCCTCGTGCGGATCGATGATAACCAGGCGCGACTTGTCATACTGGAAATGCCGCTCGATCAGGGGCAGCGTGCCCTTGCCGATCGAACCGAAGCCGATCATGACGATCGGGCCGGAAATCTTGGCGTGGATCTTCGGGGTGGGCGTGGTCATCGGCAAAAACTCCGGGAGAATGACAAAAAGCCGCCTGGCCGGCGGCGCGAAACGATAGCAGCGGATTTCAGGCCGAACGGCGCCTGGCGGTGACTTCGACTTCGACCTTCATTTCAGCCTTCAGGAGGCCAGCGACCACCAATAGCGTTGCCGCCGGGCGGATCTCGCCAAGATGGGCGCCGGTGACCGCGAACACCGCATCGGCATCCCGGGCGTCGGTGACGTAATAGGTGGCGCGGACGATGTCGGCCATGGCAAAACCGGCCTCCTTCAGCGCGGCTTCGATGGTCTTGAAGCAGTTTTGTGTCTGCGACGTGACATCGGCCGGCATCACCATGGTGGTGTAGTCGTAGCCGGTGGTGCCGGCCACGAAGGCAAAATCGCCGTCGACCACGGCGCGGCTGAAGCCGGCGGCCTTTTCAAACGGCGAGCCGGTGGAAATGAGACGGCGTGTCATCGGGTCCCTCGGGTTCGGTGGGGCTGGGGTTCGGGATTTGCAGCCTTCGCTATATCACGACGACCGCTGTGTCACGTCGCCGGTGGGCCGCGCCGGCGAGCTCCAGCGGCGCACCAGAATGTCCCGCACGATCATGATCGCCAGCAGGGTCACCAGGATGGTGGTGACCAGGGTGGCGCGGGCGCGCAGATCGAAGGTCCGGCGCCGCTTCGGCCGGTCGGGGGTGAGCATGATCAGCCCCTCACGCCGCGTGCGGAACCAGACGTGCCGATTTGCCGGCGCGAACTGTCCTCGCTTGCGGCTGCACGCCGCCGGTCGGCACGATCATGCCCCAGGCGCCGTCGAGCGCGCCCTGGCGCAGTTCGCGGCCGAGCAGGCGCTCGCGTTCGAACGGGCCGGGCAGCACCAGGCCGGCGGTCTTTTCGGCGGAGAAGCCGAAGCGCGCATAATAGGGCGCATCGCCGAGCAGGATGACCGCGCCGTGGCCATGCGCCTCCGCCGCCGCCAGCGCATGCTGCATCAGCGCCGCCCCGACGCCGAGCTTGCGGCAACTGTCGCTGACCGCGAGCGGGCCGAGCAGCAGCGCCGGGGTGCCCCCGGCGCTGACGTGCCACAACCGCACGGTTCCAACCAGGGCGCTCTTGCGCACGGCCGACAAGGCAAGGCCTTCGGCGGGCGCGCGTCCGTCGCGCAGGCGCTGGCAGGTGCGCGTATGGCGGTTATCGCCAAAGCAGGCATCCAGCAGCACTTCACGCGCGACGACGTCCGATGTCCGCTCCGCACGGATCGCGAACGGAGCGGCATTCGGGGTCAGGGCCAGGGTGGTGTTCCGCAAATTGGTCATGGCACGTCAGTCCTCGCTCCCAGGCGGATCACGCCGCGGAGCGTCGTTTCAGAAATTCGCAAATCGGGAGGAGGGGCCGGTGAACCGGCCCCCGGTTAGTCAGGCCTCGGAAGAGGCCGGCTTCAGATGTGGAAGGTCCGCAACGGCGGGAAACCGTTGAAGGCCACCGACGAGTAGGTCGACGTATACGCGCCGGTGCCTTCGATCAGCAGCTTGTCGCCGATCTCGAGCGTCACCGGAAGCGGGTACGGCAGCTTCTCGTACATCACGTCGGCCGAATCGCAGGTCGGGCCGGCGAGCACGCAGGGCGTCATCTCGGCGCCGTCATGCGGCGTCCTGATGGCGTAGCGGATCGACTCGTCCATGGTCTCGGCGAGACCGCCGAACTTGCCGATGTCCAGGTACACCCAGCGCACCTCGTCCTCGTCGCTCTTCTTGGAGATCAGAACGACTTCGGTCTCGATCACGCCAGCATTGCCGACCATGCCGCGTCCCGGTTCAATGATGGTTTCCGGGATCTGGTTGCCGAAATGCTTGCGCAGCGCGCGGAAGATCGACCGGCCGTACTGCACGACCGGCGGAATGTCCTTGAGGTACTTGGTCGGGAATCCGCCGCCCATGTTGACCATGGACAGGTTGATGCCGCGCTCGGCGCAGTCGCGGAACACGCTCGAGGCCATCGCCAGCGCCCGGTCCCACGCCTTCACCTTGCGCTGCTGCGAACCGACATGGAACGAGATGCCATACGGGTCGAGCCCCAGACGCTTGGCGAGGTCGAGCACGTCGACCGCCATTTCCGGATCGCAGCCGAACTTGCGCGACAGCGGCCACTCGGCGCCGGCGCAGTCGTACAGAATGCGGCAGAACACCTTGGCGCCGGGCGCGGCCCGGGCGATCTTTTCGACTTCGGCGGCGCAATCGACCGAGAACAGGCGAATCCCGAGTTCGAAGGCGCGCGCGATGTCACGCTCCTTCTTGATCGTGTTGCCATAGGAGATGCGCTCCGCCGAGGCCCCGGCGTCGAGCGCCATCTGGATCTCGGCCACCGAGGCACAGTCGAAGCACGAGCCCATCGCGGCCAGCAGCGACAGCACTTCCGGCGCCGGGTTGGCCTTGACCGCGTAGAACACGCGGCTGTCCGGCAGCGCCTTGGCGAAGCTCTGGTAGTTGTCGCGCACGACTTCGAGGTCGACGACCAGGCACGGCTCGACGTCCTGGCCCTCGTTCCGGCGGTTGCGCAGAAATTCCTGAATACGGTCGGTCATAGCACTCTCCCAACGGCCCAGCGACGGGACGCGTTAAAAAATGACGTCGGGTCGTAGCGCTTCGGCCACGTCACGCGATGGAGGCGCAACGGAGCCAAAAAGCTCAGACCAGACTGTGCTGCCGTGGATTGGTTGGGAGTGATCCCGCCCGCACACCTGGCAATGAAGGACAAGCCTCTTCGGTATTCGCGCCGGCTGGTGGAAAGCCGGCAGAGACCAAAAAAGCCCGATCCGTCGTTGCTTTAAGTCGCGTCCCCCGTTGAGAACGAGGTGCGCCGGTTCGCCTCCGGCTGCCAGTCACGGTTGCAAGGGGGTGAAGGGACCTTCAACGGCAGCTCTTGAGAGAGATGCTGGCCTCTTAAGCTTGGGACTTAAGCGACCCTCGGTTCTTCATCCCTTGGCGGCTGTCCGGCCTCTTGTCCGGATACCTACCGACTGACACACGACCACAGGCACGTGCGAAATTGGGCAAGACTGCAAATAGGTGGTTTGACTCTGCTTCGCAACAATTTTTTTCAGGCAAGGCAAATTTTCTGTGACACGCGCGCGCGGCGTGGCGCTGGCGCCACGAAATCGGCGTCGAACCTGAACGGCTGTTAAGTTTCTTTAACGGAGTGTGAGCACGCGATGGCAGCGAAGCGTCAAATCTGCGCACGCGAAGCGCTGTGCTCAGGCGCGCTTCGTGCAATCGCGCTCAGGCGCGGCGGGTGAACGGCTCGACACGCTGGGCGGCGCGGATGAACGCGACCATGATGAAGACGCCGGCGGCGAACAGCACCGCCTGCAGGATATGCGCGCCGGTGTCGTCGAGCCCGAGCAGGATCGCCAGCGCCCAGCCGCCGGCGAACGCCGCGCCGAACACCTCGGCGCCGATCAGGATCGCGGCGCTGATGACGGTGATGACGCTGGGCCAGAGGATCCGGCGGGGCGCGGAAGAAGCGGGCTGCGGGCTCATGTTCAAGGGTCCTGTTGCGGCCGCAATCTCTCTGAAAAAGCCGCCTGTCGCAAGCGCTTTAGCGGTCGTTCGTGGCGCAAAAAAGCCCGATCGCGTGCTATAGGTTGCTCACGGATTTGAGCCGCCACAGCAGGATTCAAGATGCCAGAGACCGCCGCGCCGACCGCCCCATCCCAGCCCGCGGAAAACCCGCTGCTGCAGGCCTGGCGGACGCCGTTCGAAACCCCGCCGTTTGCCGAGCTGGTGCCGGAGCACTTCCTGCCGGCCTATGAGCGGGCCTTCGCCGACCATGCCGCCGAGATCGCCGCCATCGTCAACGACCCGGCGGCACCGGACTTCGCCAACACCATCACCGCGCTGGAGCGCTCGGGCAAGCTGCTCGACCGGGTGTCGCTGGTGTTCAGCGACCTGGTGCTGGCGCATTCCAACCCGGCGCTGCTGGAGATCGACAAGGAGGTGTCGCTGCGCCAGGCCAGGCACTGGAATCCGATCATGATGAACGCCGTGCTGTTCGGCCGGATCGCGCTGCTGCACGACAACCGTGCCACGCTGGGCCTGACGGACGAGCAGATGCGCCTGCTGGAGCGGACCTATACCCGCTTCCACCGTGCCGGCGCCGGGCTCGACGACGCCGCCAAGGCGCGGATGGCGGAGATCAACGAGCGCCTCGCCCATCTTGGCACCGGCTTCAGCCACCATTTGCTCGGCGACGAGCAGGACTGGTTCCTGGAACTCGGCGAGGCCGATCGCGACGGCCTGCCGGAGAGTTTTGTCGCCGCGGCCCAGGCCGCGGCGGAAGAGCGCGGCATGGCCGGCAAGGCGATCGTGACCCTGTCGCGCTCCTCGGTCGAGCCGTTCCTGAAGAGCTCGGCCCGACGCGACCTGCGCGAAAAAGTGTTCAAGGCCTTCACCGCCCGCGGCGACAATGGCAACGCCAACGACAACAACGCGACCATCCTGGAGATCCTCCAGCTGCGGGAAGAGAGCGCAAAGCTGCTCGGCTATCCGAGCTTTGCCGCCTACCGGCTCGAAGATTCCATGGCCAGGACGCCGGAGGCGGTGCGTGGCCTGCTGGAGCGGGTCTGGAAGCCGGCCCGGGCCCGGGCGCTGGCCGACCGCGACGCCCTGCAGGCGCTGGTCGCGGAAGAGGGCGGCAATTTCGCGCTGGCGCCGTGGGACTGGCGCTACTACGCCGAAAAGCTGCGGCAGCGCCGCGCCAATTTCGACGATGCCGCCATCAAGCCGTATCTCACCCTCGACAGCATGATCGCGGCGTCGTTCGACTGCGCCACCCGCCTGTTCGGCGTCTCCTTTACCGAGCGCAGGGATATCCCGGTCTGGCACCCCGACGTGCGGGTCTGGGAGGTCAAGGATGCCCAGGGGCGGCATCAGGGCCTGTTCTACGGCGACTACTTCGCCCGGCCCTCCAAGCGCTCAGGCGCCTGGATGACCTCGCTGCGCGAGCAGCAGAAGCTCGACGGCGATATCCATCCGCTGATCATCAACGTCATGAACTTCTCCAGGGGCGCCGAGGGCCAGCCGTCGCTGCTGTCGCCGGACGACGCCCGCACGCTGTTTCACGAATTCGGCCATGGCCTGCACGGCCTGTTGTCGAACGTGACCTATCCGTCGCTGGCCGGCACCAGCGTGTTCACGGATTTCGTCGAGCTGCCGTCCCAGCTTTACGAGCACTGGCAGGAGCAGCCGCAGGTGCTGCGGCAGTTCGCCCGGCACTACCAGACCGGCGAGCCGCTGCCGGACGAACTGTTGCAGCGGTTCCTGGCGGCGCGAAAATTCAACCAGGGCTTTGCCACGGTGGAGTTCGTGTCCTCGGCGCTGATCGACCTCGAATTCCATACCCAGCCGGCCTCCGCCATCGCCGACGTAAGCGCCTTCGAACGGCGGGAAATGGACAAGATCGGCATGCCCGCGGAAATCGTGCTGCGGCACCGGCCGACCCAGTTCGGCCACGTCTTCTCCGGCGGACATTATGCCGCGGGCTATTACAGCTACATGTGGTCCGAGGTGATGGACGCCGACGCCTTCGGCGCCTTCGAGGAGGCCGGCAACATCTTCGCGCCCGAAGTGGCCAAGCGCCTGCATGACGACATCTACTCGTCGGGCGGCTCGCGCGATCCCGAAGCCGCCTACATCGCCTTCCGTGGCCGTCCGCCGGAGCCCGACGCCCTGCTGCGCCGGCGCGGCCTGCTCGACGCGCCCGAGGCCGCCTGAGGTGGCGGGCCTCTTTCTTATCCCTCCCCCTTGTGGGGAGGGTAGCCAGCCGAAGGCTGGTCGGGTGGGGGTAACCACAAGGAAGGCTTCCGTTGTGGCTATCCCCACCCCGGCCTCCGCTTCGCTCGGCCGACTACGATCGAGCTCGCTCGATCGGACCCCACAAGGGGGAGGGATAACGTTGGCGTCATCGCGTTCAAGAGGACGCACTCCCACTTCATACACTCTGCGCCGTCTGTTCGGCCTGCTGGCCCTGCTCGCCGCCCTCATCGCCAGCATCGCCCCCGCCTCCGCCCATCCCCATGTCTGGGTCACCGCGGCGAGCGAACTGCTCTACGCCCCGGATGGTTCGATCACCGGTGTGCGCCACGCCTGGACCTTCGACGACATGTTCACGACCTATGCGCTGCAGGGCACCGAGAGCAAGAAGAAGGGCGTCTACAGCCGCGAGGAGCTGGCGCCGCTGGCGCAGACCAACGTGGAATTGCTGAAGGAGTTCGGCTTCTTCACTTTTGCCAGGGCCGACGGCAAGAAGCAGAAATTCCTGGAGCCGGTCGATTACTACCTCGAATACAAGGATGCGGCGCTGGTGCTGCATTTCACCCTGCCGTTCAAGACCCCGTTCAAGACCAGGGCGCTGGCGCTCGAGGTCTTCGATCCGAGCTATTTCGTCGACTTCTCGCTGCAGAAGACCGACCCGGTGCATCTGGTCGGGGCGCCGGCCGGCTGCACGCTGCAGATCCAGCGCCCGACCGACGGCACCGCCACCGCCCAGAAGCTGAACGAGCAGACTTTCATGAACGGCGACAACTCGAATTTCGGCGCCATGTTCGCCAACAAGATCACGGTGGATTGTCCGTGACCGCGCCGCGCACTGCCACCATCAGGCAGGTCGTGCTGGTCTGCGCCACCGCCATGGCACTGGCATGGCTCGCCGACGGCGCGCTCCACCCGGCATTGGCGCAGAACCCGTTCGGGGCGCGCGCGGCGCCGGATGCGCAGGTCGGCGGCATCGTCGGCTGGCTCCTGACCCAGCAATCCGCGTTCTACCGCGAGATATCTGCGACCATTCGCGCCGCCAAGGCCGACGGCAGCGCGGTCTGGACCCTGCTGGCGATCTCGTTCGCCTACGGCATCTTCCATGCCGCCGGCCCCGGCCACGGCAAGGCGGTGATTTCGTCCTACCTCGTCGCCAACGAGGAAACCGCGCGGCGCGGCATCGTGCTGTCGCTGGTCTCGGCGCTGATGCAGTCGCTGGTCGCGGTGCTGATCGTGGCCATCGGCGCCTGGCTGCTCAACGTCACCGCCAAAACCATGTGCGGCGCCGAGCGCATCATCGAGATCGCGAGCTACGCGCTGATTGCCGCGTTCGGGCTGCGGCTGGTCTGGACCAAGGGCGGCGGCTTCATCGGCGCGCTATCCCGCCGCGGTACCGCCCCGCACCTCGCCATGGCCCATGCCGCGGCGCACGGCCACGATCACCATGATCACGATCACGGCGGTCACGATCACGCCCATGCCCGTGTCGGTCACGGCCATGGCCATGACCATCCCCATCAGGACCACGGTCACGACCACGTGCATGACGAGCATTGCGGTCATTCCCACGGTCCGGAACCGACGCAGCTTGCCGGCCCCGGCGGCTGGTGGCGCGGGTTGAGCGCGATCTTCGCGGTCGGCATCCGGCCGTGTTCCGGCGCCATCCTGGTGCTGGTGTTTGCGCTGGCGCAGGGGCTGTTCTGGGCCGGCGTCGCCGCGACCTTCGTGATGGGGCTCGGCACCGCCATCACGGTCGCCACCATCGCCGTGTTGGCGGTCTCCGCCAAGGGCCTGGCGCGCCGCTTATCCTCCGGCCGCGACGGCGGCGGCGCGCTGGTCATGCGCGGCGTGGAATTCGCCGCCGCCGGGCTGGTGCTGCTGTTCGGCGTCGGATTGCTGCTGGGCTACGTCGCCGCCGAACGGGTCACCTGTTTCTGACAGATGCGTTGCCCGGGTCAGCTTGACAACGATCGGCCGCCGCGCGAAGCCACAGGCATCATGACGGTCGTTGTTCCCCTCGACAAAACCCCGGTTCCTGACGCGAAGCTGGAGCGCGTTGGCGTCCTGCTGGTCAATCTCGGTACGCCCGACACCGCCGACACCCGCGGCGTCCGGGTCTATCTGAAGGAATTCCTGTCCGATCCCCGCGTCATCGAGGACCAGGGGATTTTGTGGAAGCTCGCGCTCTACGGCATCATTCTCAACACCCGCCCGCGGCGCAAGGCGCGCGATTACCGCAAGATCTGGAACACGGAGAACAACGAATCGCCGCTCAAGACCATCACCCGCTCGCAGTCCGAAAAACTCGCCGCCGCCATCGCCGACCATGACCACGTCGTGGTCGACTGGGCGATGCGCTACGGCAATCCGTCGATCCGCACGCGCATCGACGCCCTGTCCGCACAGGGCTGCAGCCGCATCCTGGTGGTGCCGCTCTATCCGCAATATTCGGCGGCGACCTCGGCCACGGTGTGCGACGAGGTGTTTCGCGTGCTGGGCTTGATGCGGGCGCAGCCAACGGTGAGGGTGTCGCCGCCCTATTATGACGATCCGGATTACATCGAGGCGCTGGCGGTCTCGATCAATGCGCATCTGGCGACGCTGCCGTTCCAGCCTGAGCTGATCGTGGCTTCGTTTCACGGCATGCCGCAGAAATACATCGACCAGGGCGATCCCTACGCGGCGCATTGCATGGCCACCATGGACGCGTTGCGCGCCCGCCTCGGCCTCGATTTGTCGAAACTGCTCCTGACCTACCAGTCGCGCTTCGGCTTCGATGAATGGCTGAAACCCTATACCGACAAGACCATCGAGCAACTGGCGAAGGACGGTGTCCGCCGCATCGCCGTGGTGATGCCCGGGTTTTCCGCCGATTGCCTCGAGACCCTGGAAGAGATCGCGCAGGAAAACGCGGAGATCTTCAAGCATAATGGCGGCGAGCAGTTTGCCGCGATCCCCTGCCTCAACGACAGCGAAGCCGGCATGGACGTGATCCGGCAACTGGTGCTGCGCGAACTGCAGGGCTGGGTTTAGGTCGTAAACATCATGCCTACGACCTAGGTCGTAAACATCATGCCTACGACCTAGCCAGCGAACACAAATCTGGAGCGGCCGGCGGGCGCCGCATTACCGGCCCAGGCCGGACACCCGCGCCACGTTCCATGAACGGACCTCGACGGCATTCATCACCTTGCCCGTGCCGAGGTTGAGCAGGATCAATGGAGCACCGAGGACGATCGTCTAGATATCTTCATCCTGGCGATTTGGGGTGCAAGCCATGCGCACGTTTCTCAACGTCAACTTTGCACTGCTGCCGTTCGCGATTTTTGCAATCCTGATGGCGCGCGGGATGCCCGAGACCGCGATCTTTGCCGGTCTGGGTGCGTCCTTGCTCACGGGCGCATGGCGCCTCTATCGGCGCGAGCTGAAAACGCTCGAGTTCGCGACGCTTTCGATCTTTGCCATGCTGTCGGTCGGGATCGTCCTGTTGCCTGAGATTGTCGGCGCCCGGGCGAGCGCGTTTGCGTTGCTGGGACTTTCCGTTTTCGCCGCCGTCTCGGTCGTCCGCCGGCGTCCATGGACCGCTGAATTTTCCCGCGAGGAATACGCAGGCTCATCGGTCAATCCGATATTCACCGGCGTCAATATGCTCTTGTCCGGCCTATGGGCTGCGCTGTTCCTGCTGCTTGCGCTTGCCAGCGCGGTCAAGGCCGGAACCAGCATTACCATCGCGATTGTCGTGGCCGGCGCCGCGGTGTCGATCTTCGGTCCGAATCTTCTGGTTCGGTACGCATTGTCCCGGCGCCTCGCCCAAGGCGAGACCTATCACTGGCCGGCCCCCGCTTTCGGCGGCGCCAACGATCGCGACTGCGATGTTGCGGTGGTTGGAGCAGGCATCGGTGGTCTGACCGCCGCCGCGCTGCTCGCCGATGCGGGGCTGAAGGTTATCGTCGCCGAACAACACTTCCAGGCCGGCGGGTTTTGCCAGACGTTCCAGCGCAAGCTGCACCACAATGGCGCGCCGCTGGTCTACCGCTTTGACGCGGGACCGCACGATATTTCCGGCGTGTGGACCGGCGGTCCGGTGACCTCTGTGCTGGAGAGGCTGGGTGTGGCGCAGCGGATCGAGTGGCGGCGCGTCGAGCACACCTATCGCTACCCGAACATGGTGATCGATGTGCCCGCCGATTGGCGCGCCTACGTTGCCGAACTCGGTCGCCTGTTTCCGGCGGAGCGCGCGGGCTTCGAGGCGCTGTTTGCCGCCATCGCGGCCATCCGCGACGGCATGTATTCTCCACTGGTCGGGGCCGGCGGCATACCGGGGCTCGGAATGACGATCGAGGGGATGCAGGCCTTCCCGCAGCGACATCCGCTGGCGTTGCAATGGCTCGACAAGCCGTTCGATCAGCTGGTCGCCCTCCACATTTCCGATCCGCAGGCGCGGCAGATCGTTGTCGCGCTCGCGGGCTATATCGGCGATGGCTCCGAAACGCTCACGTGTGCGCAGATGGTACCGCTCTTCAATTATTACTTTCACGGCGGCTACCACCCTGTCGGCGGCTCCGGAAAACTCGCCGACGCTCTCGTCGGTGCGATCAGGGATCGCGGCGGGCAGGTGTGGCTCGATTCTCCGGTCGCGAGGATTGCCGTGGTCGACGGCCGCGCCGCCGGCTTGCGACTGGCCAGCGGCAAGGAGGTTTCCGCGCGGGCGGTGGTCACGGACGCCGATCTGAAGCGGACGTTTCTGGAGTTGATCGATCCGGCCGCGCTTGCAGGCGACTTTCGCGCGCGGATTGCAGCGGCAGAGCCGGCGCTGTCCGCATTCACCGTTCATCTCGGAATCGATTTCGTCCCCGACATCCGGCCCGCGGTTTATTTCATGGGCGATCAGATCATTGGTGGTATCACGGCCATGTCGCTGATCGACCCGTCGGCGGCTCCGGCGGGACACGCGACCCTGACCATCCTTCGACTGATGCCTCAGTCGGAAACGCAAGGCTGGTTTCCGGCGAACGGGGCCTCGAACGGCTGGCACGAGTCGCCGGACTATCGCGACCGCAAGAAAAACTGCGGCGACGAACTGGTCGCCGCCGCGGAGCAGATCATTCCGGGATTGTCGAGCCATATCATTTACCGCGATGAGGCCAGTCCGGTTACGTTCGGCCGCTACGATTGGTCGAGCGCCGGAGCCATTTACGGCGTGCGACGAGGGGCCTGGGCAAAGGGCGCCAAGAGCCCGATTCCCGGTCTTGTGGTCGCGGGCAGCGCAACACACGGGCCGGGCATCGAGGCCGCCCTGATTTCCGGTGCGTACGCAGCACATGCGCTGCTTCCGGGACTTCTTGCGAGACCGCCTTCACGGCTGTTGGTGCCATGAACAGGGCCCAAACACGTTAGGCAATCGTTCGCGGCAACGGGTGCTGCGCGAAACTGCAGGGCTGGATCTGACGAAAGGGCTCCAATCGAAAAGGCGGGCTCCGGAGCAGACCCGGCTGCACGGCCCTCGCTTTTCCGCCCGTCGAACCATACATCTGTCAGCGAAGACCAAAGATAATGCTGCGGCGCGGCAGATGCTGCGACGCGTGTCGGTTTGTTCAGTTATTGCGGCAGGGAACACCCATGGATATTTCGGGCTATAGCATCTTCACCATCGTGCTGGCGCTGTTGGTGATTTTGACGCTGTTCGCCGGCGTCAAGACGGTGTCGCAGGGTTTCGACTGGACCATCGAGCGGTTCGGCAAGTACACCCGCACGCTGTCTCCAGGGCTGAACATCATCGTCCCTTATTTCGACCGGGTCGGCCGCAAGGTCAACATGATGGAGCAGGTGATCAGCATTCCCGAGCAGGAGGTGATCACCAAGGACAACGCCACCGTGACGGTGGACGGCGTCGCGTTCTACCAGGTGTTCGATGCCGCCAAGGCGAGCTACGAAGTCTCCAACCTCAACCAGGCGATCATCGTGCTGACCATGACAAATATCCGCTCGGTGATGGGCGCCATGGACCTCGACCAGGTGCTGTCGCACCGCGACGAGATCAACGAGCGGCTGCTGCGGGTGGTCGACGCCGCGGTGTCGCCGTGGGGGCTCAAGGTCAACCGCATCGAGATCAAGGACATCGTGCCGCCGGCGGATCTCGTCGAGGCGATGGGCCGCCAGATGAAGGCGGAACGGGTCAAGCGCGCCGACATCCTGCAGGCCGAAGGCCAGCGGCAATCGGAGATCCTGCGCGCCGAGGGCGCCAAGCAGGGCCAGATCCTGCAGGCCGAAGGCCGCCGCGAAGCCGCCTTCCGCGACGCCGAAGCCCGGGAGCGTTCCGCCGAGGCGGAAGCCAAGGCGACCCAGATGGTGTCCGAAGCCATCGCCAAGGGCGACGTCGCCGCGCTGAACTATTTTATCGCCGACAAGTACATCAAGGCGTTCGGCCAGCTCGCCGACTCGCCGAACCAGAAGATCATCATGCTGCCGATCGAGGCCATGAGCATTCTGGGCTCGCTGGCCGGCATCGGCGAGATCGCCAAGGCCACGTTCGGCGAAAGTGCAGCCTCGGCCCAGGCCGCAGCGCGCCGTGGTTCGGTGCCGAGTGCCGGCGCCACGCCGCCCGCGCCGCGACAGGGATAGGTTCGAACGGCGGCGTGAGAGTTTGACACCTCTCCGACAGGGAGAGGTCGACGAAGAGGAGTACACAATGGCCGAGATGTTCGTGACGCTGGGCACCTGGAACTGGCTGGTATTCGGCCTGATCCTGATGGCGCTGGAGCTGATCGCGCCCGGCGTGTTCCTGTTCTGGCTGGGATTGGCGGCGCTGCTGGTTGGTCTCGTGTCGTTTGTGGTCGAGCCAAACTGGCAAATGCAGCTGTTGTTGTTCGCGGCCTTTGCCGCCTGCGCCGTGCCGGTGTGGCGGCGTCTGGCGCAGCACAAGCCGGGCCAGAACAGCAATCCGTTTCTCAACCGGCGCGCCGACGCGCTCGTCGGCCGCACCTTTACCCTCGACAAGCCGATCATCGACGGTTCGGGCACGGTGCGGATCGACGATACCATCTGGCGCGTCGCCGGCCCCGACGCGCCGGCCGGCAGCCGCGTCACGGTGGTGCAGGCCGATGGCGCCAGCCTGACGGTGGCGGGCGCCTGATCAGCCCGATTTTTTTCCAGCGCTCGGCAAAAGAATGCAGCGGCAGGAACGTGCCGTTCAGTTCGCGGCCGAGGTCAGTCAGGCAATAGCCTTTCGCCGGATCGCGCTCGACGAAGCCGGCCTGGCGCAGGTCGGCCAGTCGCGCCTGCAGCACGGTGGGCGAGGCATCGTCGCAGGCCTCGCGCAACGCGCGCGAGGTCAGCGTCGCTTCGCGCAATTCCCATAATATCCGCAACGTCCAGCGCCGGCCCAGCAGGTCCAGCAGCATCATGATCGGCCGTCCGGTGCGGGACCCTCGCACCGCGCGTCGGGCTTTCGCCAAAGCCTGCTTTGCCATCGGAACCCCGCTTGCGTCGCGCTACAGATAGTGTAGCGTTGCTACGTTTATTGTAGCAACGGGAGTTGACCATGTCACGCATCGCGCCGCTCACCCCGCCCTATGCCCCGGAAATCCAGGCCCAGTTTGACGCCATCATGCGCGGCGCGCCGCCATTGATGCTGTTCCGCGTCATCGCCGGCAGCGAACGGGCCTGGGCCAGGTTCCGCGCCGGGGGGCTACTCGACCGCGGCCCGTTGCCGCTGCGCGCGCGCGAAATCGTCATCGACCGCACCTGCGCGCTGACGGCCTGCGAATACGAATGGGGCGTCCACGTCGCCATATTTGCCAGGGCCGCCGGACTTGATGAGGCGCAGGTCGCAGCCTCGGTGCACGGCGGCGCCGATGCGCCGTGCTGGTCGGCAGCCGAACAGACCTTGATCGCCGCCGTCGACGCGCTGCATCACCGCGCCACCTGGAACGACGCCGAATTCAGGGCGCTGTCGGCGCATTACGACGAAGCGCAGATTTTCGAGATCATCCTTTTGTGCGGGTTCTACCGCACGGTGTCGTATTTCGCCAACGGGCTGGCGCTGCCGCTGGAGCCGAATGCGGCGCGGTTTCCGCCGGGAGCGAATTAGTGACGTTGCGCGCGCGATGACGTCGAAAGGTCAGTGGAGATCAAGGTCCACGGGCATCCCCTTTCTTCCGCGCCGTTTCGCGCTATATAACCCGAATGACCCGACGCACCGGCAGTGCCGATCTCCCGCTTCATGGCGGCCGCGTGCCACTGTGGCTGGCCGGGCGCATGGCTTCCCTCGGCGCCATCATCACCCAGGCGGTGGTTCATCACTATGGCCGCGATGAATTCCTGCAGCGGCTGTCGCATCCGTTCTGGTTTCAATCGTTCGGCGCCGTGATGGGCATGGACTGGCACTCCTCCGGCATCACCACCAGCGTGATCGGCGCCCTGAAGCGCGGGCTGGCGCCGCTGCAAGGCGAACTCGGCATTTACGTCTGCGGCGGCCGCGGCAGGCATTCGCGCCGCACCCCGGATGAACTGGCCGCCATCGGCCAGCGCACCGGCGTCGACGGCGAGGCGCTGGCGCGGGCCAGCCGGCTGGTCGCCAAGGTCGACAGCGCGGCGGTGCAGGACGGATTCGATCTCTATCTGCATGGCTTCTTCGTCACCTGTGACGGCAAATGGACGGTGGTGCAGCAGGGCATGAACGGCGACAAGCGGCAGGCGCGCCGCTATCACTGGCATTCCGAAGGCCTGCGCAGCTTTGTCGACGAACCCCACAGCGCCATCGATGGGCCGGTGCAGGGCGAGATCATTAACCTGACCGACCACCGGGCCGAAACCTCCCGCACCGCGCAGCTCGACCTGCTCGGCGCGCTCGGGCCGGACGGCATTGCCCGCGAGTATGCCGCGCTCACAGGGCAGGACGCGCCGCAGCCCGAGCTGCCGCACCTCGTTATGCCCGCCCATCACGACGTCCGCTCCAGCGACGTGTTTACCCGCCGCCTGCACGGCACGCTGGCCGCCGCCGCCGAGCGCGGTCCGCGGGATTTTCCGGAATTGCTGCTGACCCCCGGCGTCGGCGCCCGCACCGTGCAGTCGCTGGCCATGGTCGCCGAGGTGTTGCACGGCGCGCCCTATCGCTTTGGCGATCCCGCCCGCTTCTCGCTCGCCCACGGCGGCAAGGACCGCCATCCCTATCCGGTGCCGATCAAGGTCTATGACGAGACCATCCGCGTGCTCAAATCCGCGGTCGCGCAGGCGAAGCTCGGGCGCGACGAGGAACTGCAGGCGCTCAAGCGTCTCGACGACCAGGCGCGGGCGCTGGAGCGCACCGCCACCGGGCCGTCGTTCGACGCTCATGTGGCGACGGAAAGAAACCGCTCCGCTTCGCTCGGCGGACGCTCGGTATTCGGCTGGGAAGCCGATCCCGTTGGCGAGCGGGGTCAAAAGCTGGAATAGCGAAGCTGCCCGGGATTTCGCCGCGCGCGGAACCGGGAGCATCCCGGCTGCTTGTATCCTTGGTCAGTCAGCCACATCGAAACGGCAATGGCGCGGATATTGATCGGCACCTCGGGCTGGCACTACGATTCCTGGCGAGGCCCGTTCTTTCCCAAGGGTCTGCCGCTCAAGAACCAGCTGCAATATTACGCCAGCCAGTTTCCGACCGCCGAATTGAACGGCGTGTTCTATCGGACACCGACACCCGAGGCGGTCAAAAGCTGGCGCGACCAGACCGGCGATGATTTCGTGTTCGCCTGGAAGGCATCGAAATTCATCACCCATTGGAAGCGCCTGTCGGACAACTCGGTCAACAGCCTCGAATTGCTGGAGAGCCGGCTGTCGTTGCTGGGCGAAAAAGCCGGCCCGATCCTGTTTCAACTGCCGCCGCAGTTTCAGGCCGATGCCGGCCGCCTGGCGGCGTTCTTCAGGCTGTTGTCCGGCAAACGGCGCTACAGTTTGGAATTCCGCCATCCGAGCTGGTACACGCCGAAAATTCTCCGGCTGTTGTCCGAGGAGAACATCTCGCTCTGCATTTCGGATCATCACGACGCGCCGGCGCCGTGGCGACGCACCGCCGATTTCGTCTACGTCAGGGGCCATGGTCCCGGCGGGCGCTACAAGGGCCACTATCCCGCCGGCACGCTGTCGAACTGGAGCCGGCGGATCCGGTCCTGGAACAGGCAGGGGCGGGACGTCTACGTCTATTTCGACAATGACCAGAAGAGTGCCGCGCCTGCAGATGCGCTCAAGCTGCGTCTTTTGCTGGAACGGCCGGCAAAGCGCGCCGCACGGTAACAAGGTCTTGTGCGACCGGCGCGGAAACGAGCGAGGTCCCGTTGCCGACGATACTTTCAGGATCATTTAGGAACCAAAGCCCGTTTGCCCGGTTCCTCGACAGCATATCGAGGACAGCTCATGTCGACCTGGTACAGGGACGATGGCAACCCGCAACTGCTCGCCGAAGCGATGCAGATCGCCTGGGAATATCTTGAACGCAGCGGCGATATCGACGACCCCGCGGAGGCCGGCCGGTTCCTGACGAACAAAATCGAGCACATGATCGGACAGGGCCAGCGCAATCGGCTGGTGCTTTCGAACCGGGCCATCGGCGCCTTTCAGGAATATCAACGGTCGCGAACCATAGAACTTGTTCTGATTTCGCACTGATCGGTTCCCGCCGCCCCGCGACAGGCGGCGCATCACCCTAAAAATATCGGAGCGCGGCCGGAACGCCGGTCGGCAAAGGTGGTTAGCGGCAAAAGCAACCGGCAACAGCGAGGCTTTCATGAAAGTTCGTGACGCGATGAGTTCGGATGTCCAGCTCTGCACACCGGACGACACGTTGAGGAATGCCGCAGAAGCCATGGCCGCTCTTTGACGTGATAACCGATTGGGAGCACCTGGCCTCCGCTCTCGTGGGCGACGGGAATATCGTCGATGAGACCGGCTTCGAGCGCCTGTTTCCAGACCTCGAGTTCGGTGGCCATTGTCGGACCGACCTGCCGGTCGCAATCGAACAGCGCGTAAGGCATGTCACATCCCCTATCGCCGGCGCCTTGGCTATGCCGCGCGCCGCTTGCGGGTCCGGGCCGCCTTCTTTGCCGAGCGGGAACGCGCGGCGGCCGGGCGCTTGGCCGCGGCTTTGCCGCCGAGCTTGCCGCCCTTGCGCGATGGCGAGTGGTCCTCTTTCTTGCCCCGGCCGGAACCGGTTTTCTTGCCGCCATGGGTTTCCTTGTTCACGGTGGCCCAGGCCCGGCGCTCGGCTTCGCCGCGGGAAACCCCGCGGTGCTCGTAGCCTTCTTCGATATGCTCGGCCTGACGTTTCTGCTTGTCGGTGTAACTGGATTTATCGCCGCGCGGCATGACGTTCTCCCTGGCCGTTCGATGGAGAACGTCGGGCGGAGTGACGCGTTCCTGTCCGGCGTGCCGGATGCAGTCAGGCCAGCGACCGCGCCTCTTACGCCACGCCCGCCCGCAGCAGATCGTGCAGATGCACGATGCCGACCGGCTTCTTCGCTTCGGTCACGATCAGCGCGGTGATCTTCGAGGAGTTGAGCAATTCCAGCGCCTCGCTGGCCAACAGATCCGCGCCGATCGTCTTCGGGTTGCGGGTCATCACCTCGTCGACCGAGGCGGTCATCAGGTCGGAGCGCATGTGACGGCGCAAATCGCCGTCGGTGACGATGCCGACCACGTGGCCCCGCGCATCGACGATGCCGACGCAACCAAAACCCTTGGAGGTCATCTCGACCAGGGCGTCGGACATCCTCGTGCCGAGCGGCTTGAGCGGCACCGCATTGCCGGAATGCATCAGGTCGCGGGTATATTTCAGCATGGCGCCGAGCTTGCCGCCGGGATGCAGCACGCTGAAATCCACCGAGGTGAAGCCGCGGCCTTCCAATAGCGCGATCGCCAGCGCGTCGCCCAGCGCCAGCAGCATCAGCGAGGAGGTGGTCGGCGCCAGGTTATGCGGGCAGGCCTCGCGCGCCTTCGGCAGCACCAGCGACACCTCGGCGGCTTGCGCCAGGGTCGAAGCGCTATCCGCCGTCATCGCCACCAGCGCGATACGAAAGCGCTTGGCGTAGGTGATGAGGTTCTTCATCTCCGGCTGCTCGCCGGACCATGACAGCGCCAGGATGACGTCGTCGGCGGTGATCATGCCGAGATCGCCGTGGCTGGCTTCGGCGGCATGGACGAAGAAGGCCGGCGTGCCGGTGGAGGCGAAGGTCGCTGCGATCTTGCGGCCGATGTGGCCGGACTTGCCCAGGCCGGTGATGATCAGCCGCCCCTTGGCGCCGAGGATGAGGTCGGCGGCGCGGGAGAACGCCTCCCCGAGGTCGGATTGCAGCGCTGCGGCCAGCGCGATGACGCCGCTCGCCTCGGCATCGAGCGTGCGCAGCGCCGACTGCACCGCGGCACTGGCCCGGTCGGTGCTGGCAGATTTCGGCGTCCGCGGTTTCGAGATGGCCATGTCGATTTCCTGGGGGCCGGACCGTCGGTCTCGCGCCGGGCGCTTCCTTAACACGGCCCAGCCCGCGAGGCGACGCGACGGGCGGGTCTCAACGCCCCATTAACCATAATTGTTTTAACTCCATTAACGACGAGCGCGCCGGCGGGCCGCCGCGCTTGCCGCCAAGCTTATGATAGTGTTGGAGTTTTTTAATCGTGATGTCAGGTCCAGCGACGGGCCGCCTCGGGCGCGCAGGCTTCCTGCGTGCGCTGTCGGCATGCCTCGTGCTGATCGGCACCGCGCAGGCGGGACTGGTGCGGACCGCCGCCGCCCAGGCCCTGACCAGCGACCTGATGAATCCGGTGCGCGACGGCTTCCTGCCGCCGCAGGATTCGCCGCTGCGCAAGGTCAATGACCCGACTGCGCCCAGCGCTGCTCCTGTTTCGCCCTATGGCACCGCCGACCTGATGGCGCCGTCGCGAATCGGCAACACGCCGACCTATGGCGTGCCCGCCGCCAACGGCGCCTCCGACATCGGCTATGATTCGCTCAACCGCACCCGCAAGAAAGCAAAACTTTATCCGGGCGCGCCGAAGCCGAAGAAGCTCGGCCCCGGCAACGCGCCGCCGGTGGTGCCGATAGCGCCGTTGACGATCCCGCCGTCTTCCAAGGCCAGCAAGACGCCGCTGCCGCCGGCGGTGATGGGTATCGTCGAGGGCCAGCCGCTGCGCCGCAGGCTGAAGCTGGAAGACGATCCGTACGCGCCCCTTGGCGTTCATGTCGGCAGCTTTCTGGTCAAATCCGCGGTCGAACTCTCCGGCGGCTATGACACCAATCCCGCCCGCTTCTCGACGCCGCAGGGATCGTCGCTCTACGTGATCGCGCCGGAGCTTCTGGCCGCCTCCGACTGGAGCCGCCACTCGCTGGTGGTGGACCTGCGCGGCTCCTACACCGGTTATGGCCGCGAGTTTCCGGCGCCGCCCGGCCAGATCTCGGGCGCGCCGACCAACATCAACCGGCCCGAATTCACCGGCAAGGTCGACGGCCGGGTCGACGTCGAGACCGACACCCGGATCAATTCCGAACTGCGGCTGCACATCGGCACCGACAACCCCGGCAGCCCGAACATCCAGGCCGGCCTGAGCAAGTATCCGCTGTTTGCGACCACAGGCGGTTCGCTCGGCGTCGAGCAGGACTTCAACCGGCTGCGGCTGACCGCCACCGGCAATGCCGACCGCACCGCATACCAGAACTCCGAACTGACCGACGGCGAATCCACCACCAACATCGACCGCAACTTCAACCAGTATGGCGGCGTCGGCCGCGCCAGCTACGAGGTGCTGCCGGGGCTGCGGCCGTTCGCCGAAGTCGAGGGCGATACCCGCGTCCACGACACCCCGGTCGACCGCAACGGCTTTGCCCGCGACTCCAACGGAGGCTACGCCAAGGCCGGCACCACTTTCGAATTCAGCCGGCTTTTGACCGGCGAGGTCGCGGTCGGCTACGCGCTGCGCAGCTATACGGATCCACGGCTGCCCAACCTGAACGGGCTTTTGACCAGCGCCTCGCTGGTGTGGTCGGCGAGCCCCTTGACCACGGCGAAATTCAGCGCCGGCACCTCGATCGACGAGACCACGCTGCCCGGCATCTCCGGCGTCTTGAGCCACACCTACACGGTCGAGGTCGATCACGATTTCCAGCGCTGGCTGACCGCGGTCGGCAAGTTCACCTACGGCACCTACGACTACCAGGGCACCCGCTTCGACAGGCTCTACTCGGCCGAGGGCGACCTGGTTTACAAGCTGAACCGCGAGATGCAGATCAAGGCCACGGTACGCCGCGACA
Organism: uncultured Alphaproteobacteria bacterium; assembly: GCA_963710235.1. Classification (GTDB taxonomy): domain Bacteria; phylum Pseudomonadota; class Alphaproteobacteria; order Rhizobiales; family Xanthobacteraceae; genus Bradyrhizobium. The sequence goes on along the minus strand of CAVPZI010000002.1, from coordinate 223,730 downwards.
TCCTCAACTCAGACACGCCGGGCGCCAGCTTCACCTCGACCTCGGCCATGCTCGGGATCAGGCTGCAGCGCTGATAGGTCGTCATTGCGAGCGAAGCGAAGCAATCCAGGGGCCGCAAAGAAGGACTGGATTGCTTCGTCGCAAGAGCTCCTGGCAATGACGGCGCGGAGGCGTCAACCTCTCTCTTACCGCGTCTTCATCCGCGTGAACCGCACGCGCTTGCCGTCGGCGAGGCGCGTCGCGATGTAGCCGGCGGCGAGACAGGCTTCGCGCTGCGGCATCTTCTCCTGCGGGCTGCGCAGCGTCTCCCACCACGACGCGCGGTGCGCCGCGCGCGGCAGCGCAGCATCGATGATGGTTTCGATCTGGTCGAAGCTCAGCACCAATTCCGTGGTGGTCTGCAGCTTGAGATAATCGCGGAGCGGATCGTAGTCGTTCACCCTGGCTCCCTGTTTCGTTGATGGCGCGTCGCGAACAGTATCATCATGCCGCCAGGTTGCGTTCCGCGATAATCTGGCAACGCACCGTTAACTGATTGTCACGCCGCTGTCGCCGTTTACAGCCGTGGCAACGATTTGGGCACACCCCTCGGGTTAGGGATTATGCCATGCGGTGGCTGCGGAAAAAATCGACGGTCTCAAAACCCTGGCGGATATCGGCAAAGTTGCTGATCGTCTCGTCGGTGGTGACGGTGCTGGGATTCTCCGCGGTCTGCGCCAGCGTCATGCTGGACATGCGGCACGGCGAGGAAGAGCTGGCGCGCCAGACCAGCGAAAATCTCGCCTCCACCATCAACGCCGACATCGGCCGCACCATCGAACTCTACGACCTGTCGTTGCGCGCGGTGGTCAGTGGCATGCTGTTGCCGGAAATCAACCAGGTCAGCATCCCGCTGCGGGATCTGATCCTGTTCGACCGCGCCGCCACTGCCAAGCATTTCGGCGCGCTGCAGGTGTTCGACGCCGCCGGCAACCTCACCATCGATGCCTTGCGGGCGGATCCGCCGCCGGAAAATCGCGCCGACGAGGAATACTTCCGGATTCACCGTGACCGGTCCGACGCCGGCCTGTTCGTCAGCCGGCCGATGCTGCATCGCGGCGCCTACGCCATCGCGCTGAGCCGGCGCATCTCCGCCGCCGACGGCAGCTTCCTTGGCGTGGTCGCGGGCTCGATCCGGTTTTCCTACTTCCACGAATTGTTCGACCGGCTGCGCCTTGCCCCGGACGATACCATCGGAGTGTTCCGGCGCGACGGCACCCTGATCATGCGCAAGCCGTTCGACCTCGACAAGATCGGCAAGAATCTCGGCCAATCGCCGATCATCAGGCGGTTATTGTCCGAGCCGAGCGGTTCGCAGTCGGATCTCGGTCCCCTCGATGGGGTCCCGAAGTTCTATGTCTGGCGCGACGCCACCGGGCCGCTTTCGGTGCTGGTCGGAAAAACCTGGCATGACGTCTACGCGCTGTGGCGGACCCAGGCGATACGGATCGGCATCATCATGCTGACGCTGATCGGGTTCGTCGTCGCCGTCACCCTGTTCCTGGTCCGCGAGATCCGCCGCCGCGCCCGCGCCGAACGCAGCCTCGAGGAACTGGCCACCACCGACGCGCTGACCGGGCTGAAGAACCGGCGCAAGTTCGACACCGTGATCGACATCGAGTGGCGCCGCGCGTCGCGTCGCGGCACGCCGCTGGCGCTGCTCCTGATCGACGCCGATCATTTCAAGGCCTTCAACGATACCTTCGGGCATCAGCCCGGCGACCATGCGCTGGCCGCCATCGCCAGCTGCATCGACAGTTCGGTGCGGCGGTCCGGCGACTGCGCCGCGCGTTACGGCGGCGAGGAGTTCGCGGTGCTGCTGCCGGGCATGTCGGCGGACGAAGCGCTGGTGATCGCGGAATCGATTCGCACCGGCGTCGAACGGTTGCGGCCCGAACCGATCACGCTGACCGTCAGCATCGGGCTGGCCAGCCTGACGCCGACGCCGGCGATGCACTGGACCGGGTTGATGGAGGCCGCCGACAAGGCGCTCTACGCCGCCAAGGCCGCCGGCCGCAACCGCTCCATGGTCGCCAGCGCCGCGCATCTGGCGCTGGTGGCGTAACCCGCGCCGTTGCCGGGACGACGGCGTGAAAGGCGACGCGCCTTGATGGATCATCGGCGTGAATTGCCGTCTCCGACGATACCGGCGCCCTCCCGTGCAGACAAACTGCAATGGCACATCCGCTGCCGCCGTCGCCACCAATGATCAACGCGGCCGTTCCACCGGCGCCAGGAACAAATCCTGCCGAATGGCATTGGAATTCGAGGGCTTGCCGACGGATCAGAGCCTTCCGCAGCGTTGTTGAACCCCAGCGTAGTTGCATGAACCATCGATTCGACAGACGATCCCGATCACTGTGGATGGACATCGAGGTCGCTCCCGGCGCACGGCAGCTGGAGGGCGATCAATCCTGCGATACCGTGGTGATTGGCGCCGGCATCGCCGGCATGTCCACCGCCTACGAACTCGCGCTGCAAGGCCAGCACGTGATCACCGTCGATCGCGGCAGGATTGCCGGCGGCATCACGGCACGGACCTCCGCCCATCTCGCGCCGCTCTGCGACGACCTGACCTCGGCCATGATCAAGCTGCGGGGCGAGGAACTGTCGCGCGCTTTCTATGAAAGCCAGGCCGCGGCAGTGGACCGGATCGAGGAGATCCAGAAAAAAGAACAGATCGATTGCGATTTCCGCAGGCTGGACGGTATCCTGTTTCAAGCCCTCAATACCGATTGCCAAATCATCGATGACGAGCTGGATGCGGTGCGCAAGGTCGGCGCGCCGGTACACCGTCTCGTCGGTGTCGAAGCATTGGCCGGCTGCGAGAGGCAGCATGTTTTGCGCTATCCCCGGCAGGCGACGTTTCACCCCTTGAAGTATTTGCGCGGGTTGGCTTCTGCCATCGAGTTCCGCAGGGGCCGTTTCTATGCCGACACCATCGTGCAGACGGTCGAGGAGCAACAGGGCGCTTCGGTGCTGGTCAAGACCGACCGGGGCAACATCAAGGCCGGCGCGGCGGTGGTCGCCACCAACTCGCCCATCGTCGACGCCGTCGCGCTGCATACCAAGATGGCGCCGTACCGCACCTATGCGATGGCGTTCGAAACCCCGCGAGGGGCATTGCCCGACGCCCTGTATTGGGACACGCTCGACCCGTATCATTACGTCCGGCTTCAGCCCGGTGACCGTCGAACCGACCACGTGATCGTCGGGGGCGCCGACCACAAAAGCGGCGAAGCCGACGATGCCAAGATCCGCTTCGAGGCGCTGGAAGCCTGGGCGCGAAATCTCATTCCGAAACTCGGTGACATCACCCATCGCTGGTCGGGTCAGGTCCTCGACACCATCGATTATGCCGGCTTCATCGGCCGCAATCCGGGCAATAACAATGTTTACGTGCATACCGGCGATTCCGGCCAGGGTATGACCCACGGCGTCGCCGGCAGCGTGCTGAACGCGGCGCTGATCGTGGGAGCAGCAGATGCGCGCTGGGCCGAGGTCTACAATCCTTCGCGGAAAACGCCGTCCGGCTTGAGCAATTTTCTGAAGGAGAACGCGACGGTCGTGAAAAACTTCGCCGAATATCTCGCGCCCGGCGAATTGGCCTCGCTGGACGATCTGAAAGCAGGCCATGGCGCCATCGTGCGCGCCGGCCTCAGCAAGGTCGCGGCCTATCGCGACGAGCATGACACTTTGCATGCCCGATCCGCCGCCTGCACCCATCTCGGCTGCCATCTGCATTGGAATTCGTTCGAGACCTGCTGGGATTGTCCCTGCCACGGCTCGCAGTTCGCGGTCGATGGGACTGCATTGAACGCACCGGCCGTTTCCGACCTGGCCAGGTCAGGCTAGGCTGGAACGGTCCGGCGTGAGGCCCTTGCAATGACGACGAATTCGGACCCCTATCACTTGCAGCGTTTCGTTGACGCCCAATCCACCGTCTATCCGCAAGTGATCGCGGAATTGACCGCCGGGCGGAAACGCAGCCACTGGATGTGGTTCATATTCCCCCAGATTGCCGGCCTGGGCTTCAGCGCCATGGCGCAACAGTTCGCCATCCGCTCGAAAGCGGAGGCCGTCGCTTACGTCAGCCACGACACCCTGGGCTCCCGTCTCATCGAGTGTACCCATCTCGTGATGGCGGCGAGCGAGAAGCCGATCAATGCCATTCTGGGCTCTCCCGACGACTTGAAATTCCGCTCATCCATGACGCTGTTCGATGCCGTCTCGAGGCAGGAGATCTTCGCCAAGGCGATCGGGACGTTCTATCCGGAGGGCAAGGATCCGGCCACGCTAGAGATATTGCGCGGGCTTGAGGGCTAGACAGCCGTAAAGATCAACTTCGGGCGGTCGTTCCAAGGCGGGCGGGATGCCGGTCGCCGTTTTCATCCGGAAAGCTCCACGCCGCAAAGGCCTCTTCGCCGGAGTTGAGAATGACGACTCGGGTCTCGGCTCCCGCGTCGCCTGCTAGTTTGGTGTTCTTCACGGGCGTTACGCCGCGCTGCGCCGGGTGTGGCGGCCTTCCTTGACCTCTTCGATGATCTTGGCGCTGAAGGCTTCGAGGTCGCCCGGATTGCGCGACGTGATGATGCCCTGGTCGACGACGACCTCGGCGTCCTGCCAATTCGCGCCGGCATTGGCGACGTCGGTCTTGATCGATTTGTAGGACGTCATCTTGCGGCCCTTGGCGATGCCGGTTTCGATCAACAGCCATGGCGCATGGCAGACGGCGGCGACGATCTTCTTGGCCTCGAAGATGTCCTTGATGAATTTCAATGCCTTCGCTTCCACCCGCAGCAGGTCGGGATTGATCTGGCCGCCCGGCAACACGACGGCATCGTAGTCCTGCGCGGAAACCTGATCGAGCGTCTTGTCGACTTTCACCGGCCGGCCCCAATCCTTGTTGTCCCAGCCCTTGATCTCGCCACTGGCCAATGAGACGACGTCGACGGTCGCGCCGGCCTTTTTCAGCCGGTCCCGCGGCACCTCGAGTTCCGCCTGTTCGAAGCCGTTGGTTGCCAGAATGGCGATCTTCTTGCCGCTCAGATCCATTGGATACTCCCTTTGTCTCGAGATCAAACAATCGGCGACGACCAACATCGTTCCGAGGGTCCCAAGTCTTGCCGAAGCCGCCTTTGAGGAACGCGGATACGACCCCGGCGTTAGGTTGGGAACGGTTCGTTTCGGAGGTGGCCTCTTTGCCCCAGGTCGATGTTCGCAAGGGAATGCCTCCCGTCAAATTGTCGCGGCAAGAATTCGAAAAACGCTACCTGAGCCGTTTCGCCGACCCCGTTTTCAAACCCTTGGCCCGCGAACTCGCTGCTATCGTGGAGGCCGCCTGGGATGCCTACACCAACTCGCGAAAGGCGCCGGTCACGCGCAAGGCGGGTCCGGGCTTTGCCGATCCGGATTACGAAATCTCGGTCGACTGGCTGGCGGCGCGCGAGGCGATCCTGGCCGCGCAGCGCCGTCATGACGACGCCGGCGAGGCGCCGCGCATCCTCGTCATCAACGGCTCCTCGCGCAGCGAGCACAGCTGTCCCGGCGAAATGTCGAAGACCTGGCGGCTGGTCGAGTCGGTTCAACCGCTGTTCCAGGACATGGGGCTTGCGGTCGACATCCTCGACCTTAGCCGGCTGACATCCGAGTTCGGCCGGCAGATTCACCCCTGCAAGTCCTGCGTCTCGACCTCGATGGCGCTGTGCCACTGGCCGTGCAGTTGCTACCCGAACTATGCCCTCGGCCAGACCGACGACTGGATGAACGAGATCTATCCATTGTGGGTCGCGGCCCACGGCATCATGATCGTGGCCCCGGTCAACTGGTATCACGCGTCCACCGCGCTGAAGGCGATGATCGATCGGCTGGTTTGCGCCGATGGCGGCAATCCCGACCCATCGTCGACCCACGGCAAAAAGCCCGAGGAAGCCAAGGCGCTGGAATTGAAGGGCTGGCCCTACCCGCGGCATCTGGCCGGCCGGCATTTCGGCGTCGTGACTCACGGCGATTCAGTCGGCGCGGAAACCATGCGGCGTTCGCTGGTGGATTGGCTGACCGACATGTCGCTGGTTTCGGCGGGCCGCATGGCGGAGACCGACGGCTATATCGGCTACATGCAGCCGTACGCGACGGCACATCAGGCGTTGGATGAGGACAGGGCCTTTCAGGAGGAAGTGCTGAACGTGGCCCGTGCACTCGGCAACGCCGTGAAGCTCAATCGCGCCGGAAAATATCAGGAGCCCGGCAAGGGCCTGGTCGACCCGCAACCCAAATAGCCTGCGCGACAGCGGGGCGACCGGAACGGGGACCGGCGCATCGCCGTTGGACGGCAGATGTGCGGATGCGCTGCTGCGCCGCACGCGTGCCCGGGAGATGCAAAATGGGACTGTTCACCAAAGACATCAAAACCATGAATGACCTCTTCGTCCATCAGCTGCAGGACATCTATTACGCCGAGAAACAGCTGGTTAAGGCGCTGCCCCGGATGGCGGACAAGGCGACCAGCAAGGATCTCAAGCAAGGATTCCTCGATCACCTGAACCAGACCGAGACCCACGTCTCGCGCCTCGCGCAGGTATTCCAGATGCACGGCGCGGAAGTCAGGGCGGTCGATTGCCCGGCAATCGACGGCATCATCGAGGAGGCCAATGAGACGGCCGGCGAAGTCGAGGATAAATCGGTGCTCGATGCAGCTTTGATCAACGCCGCCCAGGCCGCCGAGCACTACGAGATTGCGCGCTATGGATCGCTGATCGCCTGGGCCAGGCAACTGGGCCGCAACGATTGCGCCAACCTGCTTCAGACCACGCTCAACGAAGAAAAAGCAGCCGACGAGAAGCTGACCCGGCTGGCCGAAAGCAAGATCAACCTGCGGGCCGCCAGCTGACGAAATCGGCTCGTTGTCCGGTGCGGACAACGAGCCGTTCGTCGATGCCCCGGACCTCGCCCGTCCCCAGTCGCTATTTCACCAGCGCGATGACATCGTGCGATGCCTAGGCCGGCAGGCTGGGCTTTGGCGGATGCGCCGTCCTCGGATGATGATCGTGCAGCACGATCGCGACGTTGGTTCGTTCGTTTTCTCTGCCATCGACGGCTGCCTCGAACAAAAGCTCCTGCACGTTGGCGGGCAGTTCCGACCAATGCCTGAAAACGGCCTCGCCCAGCAGCCGCTGCACTTCGATCGCGGTCATTTCCCTGCTCCTGTGTCGAATATCCGTCCTTGCCGCAAAAGGTCTCGAGGGCGGTTCGTCTTCCGGCGTCGCGCGGCGGGGTCAGTGAACGATGTCGAGGGGGACCCGGCAAATCTCGTCGCCGCTTTCGTTGGTCGCCAGGATCGAAAAGTGCCGATTGCGCAGCTCCGGCCGCTCGGCCAGCAACCTTCTGGCAAGCTGGTCGGCGATATACATGGCGGCGATATCGTCCGGCGCTTCGGCGCCTCCCTCATCCGTCACCGTTGTCGAATCGACGAGGTCGAAATGATAGCGGGGCAAGGCAGATTCTTGTTCGATGATTCCGCTCACCAGCGATTCTCCCAGCCTCCCCAGTTGGCACCCGTCGGCCACCGGTTACCCATCCGGCCATAAGCGAAGCCGGGATCGCGAATGCAATCGCCGCCCTGGCCGCTGATCGTGGCCTGGCACTGGCGAAACGACGTGTAATCGCATTGCGGGTTGCCGCCATTGGCGGGCGTTCGCGCGCACCACGCATAGTCCCGGGCGAAGCCGGGAGCGGCAGTGACCACGAACAGGGCCACGCCGGCCAGGATTAATTTTCGCATCGTCATTTCTCCATCGTTGGATGATTTCCTTTCAATGTTCTCAAACCTGTCCCGTTCCGGCATGCCGGAAAAGCAGTTTCCGACGGCGCGCATGGGTGCGCTCGCCGACAAAACTTTCTTGCCCCGAAGCGCGTTGAGAAAAGCCTCGCCCGTCGCAGCGTCGCGGCGAAGCCGGCACGTCTTCCAAAGTTTGCGCAGGAGCACACCGCATGTCCACCCGGCCGTCTTTCCAGCTCATGGCCATGGAAGCCCGTTCGGTGGACGAAATTCCGCATGGCGGGGGATGGCAGTACGAACCCAAGTGGGACGGCTTTCGCTGCCTCCTGGCCCGGACCGGGCAAAGCATAACGCTGAGTTCCAAATCGGGGCAGGATCTCCGGCGGTATTTCCCGGAGATCGCGGCAGCGGCGGCGGCTTTGCCCGCAAAGCATTTCATTCTCGACGGCGAGATCGTGGTGCCGGACGGTAGGTCATTTTCCTTCGATGCGTTGCTCCAGCGGATCCATCCGGCGACCAGTCGGGTTGCGCGCCTTTCGGCCGAAACCCCGGCATTGTTCCTCGCTTTCGACCTTTTGAAGCGGGGAGCATCCAGCCTTGCGTCGGCCCCGCTCGCAAAACGTCGGCTCGAGCTCGAGGATTTTGCCGCGCGCTGTTTTGGCGACAATGTATTTCGATTGTCGCCGGCGAGCCGGAAAATCGCTGACGCGCGGCGCTGGCTGGCTTCGGCCGGGGAGGGGAGCGACGGCGTCATCGCCAAACGCATCGACCTGCCGTATCAGGCCGGCAACCGCGACGGGATGCGGAAGATCAAGCGGTACCGCAGCGCCGATTGCGTGATCGGCGGCTTCCGCTACGGAGAACGAAAACAGGGTGGACGAAAAGTCGTCGGTTCGATCCTGCTCGGCCTCTACGACAAAATGGGCGATCTGCATCACATCGGCTTTTGCTCCGGGATCAAGGCCGCCGAGAAGCACGCGCTGACCGATCGGCTGGAAGCCATCGCAGCCGACAGGAGCTTTACCGCCAGCATTCCCGGCGGACCGAGCCGATGGTCGACGGCACGTTCTACCGAATGGCAGCCGGTGAAACCGAAGTTCGTCGTCGAGGTGTCGTACGACCACTTTACCGGCGGTCGGTTCCGCCACGGCACCTCGATCCTGCGCTGGCGGCTGGACAAGAAACCGCGGCAATGCACGATGGATCAGCTCAGGCAAAAAGCATCCGGGCCCGCAAGGTTGCTGCAACGCGGCGGTGCTCAAGGCGGAGGGGGAACTTAGGCCCAAGGGGCATGTCCGCTTTCTTCCGCGATCGTGGAAGCTGCAGACCCTCAGACCTCGCTTGGCGCTCCAGTCACGTCATGCCCGGGCCGAACGTCGCTAGCCTGCAAACCCCAGCCGGGCTAGGCTGCGAACCTCTGAACGGCTTTGGCGGATCGCATTTGAATCAGATTTTCGCGGCGATGGAGCATCCCTTCCTGGACCTTCCCGGCGAGATGGCCGGACGCATCCGCGAACTGGATTGGAGCAGCACCCCGCTCGGCCCTGTCGTACACTGGGATGCGACGCTGAAGGCACTCGTCAGCCTGATGCTGTCGGCACGCCTGCCGATGTTCCTGATCTGGGGTCCGCAGCAGACCTGGCTCTACAACGACGCCTGCATTGCTGTTCTGGGCGACCAGCATCCCGGTGCGCTGGGGCAGGCGGCGCCGCAGGTTTTCACCGCGTACCGCGACGTGCTGGAACCGCTGCTTACCCGAGGACTGTCGGGCCAGCCGGTCGAAATGCGCGATGTCCATAGCGCGCCTTCTGGCCCGGACGGGCTTGCAGAGGGCCGCTTCGACTTCTCCTGCACCCCGGCGCGGGACGCGTCGGGCCATGTCGCCGGCCTGCTCGGCGTAGCTACCGAAGCGAGCGAAGAAGTCCGCCGCGGCCGGCGCGTCATGGCCGAGCGGGAACGGCAGCACGGGTCGGTGCAGGAGGAAATGCAACGCCTCAATGCCAATCTCGCCGCGTCCGAACGGGCGCTGCGCGACCGTGAAAGCGAACTGGCCCGGGTGCAGCAGATCGCGCAGGTAGGCGGCGTCGTCGTCGACATCGGGGAGGGGTTTCACAACCGCCGTTCACCCGAATACCTCGCGCTGCACGGGCTGCCGCCGAGCGCGGTCAATGAAACCCACGGGGATTGGGTGGCGCGCATCCACCCCGACGACCGCGCCCGCGCCGAACGCCAGTTCCTAGAGGCGCTGGCTGGAACCGGGAACCGCTACTCGTCGGAATACCGCATCATCAGGCCGGACAACGGCGAGATGCGGTGGATTGCCGCCGAGGGCCGCATCGAGCGCGACGGCGACGGCAAGGCGCGCCGGCTGGTCGGGGCCCATATCGATATCACCGAGCGGGCGCTGGCCAAGGAATTGCTGCGCGAGAGCGAAGAACGGTTCCGGCTGATCGCCAACAGCGCCCCGGTGCCGATGTGGGTTTCCAAACTCGACCGCACCCGCGCCTTCGTCAACCAGGCCTATGTCGAATTCCTCGGCATCTCTTACGAGGAATCCGTCGTGTTCGACTGGAGGCAAATTCTTCACCCCGACGACATGGCGCGGATCGTCGCCGAGAGTATCGCCGGCGAGGCCTCACGCAAGCCCTTCGCGCTGGAGGCCCGATACCGTCGTGGCGACGGGCAGTGGCGCTGGATACGCTCGGAATCGCAACCGCGGTGGGGAGCTCAAGGCGAACTGGTCGGGTTCATCGGCGTCGCCCACGACGTCACCGCGGCCAAAGAGGCCGAAATCGAGTTGCGGAATCTCAATGAGACGCTGGAGCGGCGGATCAGCGAGCGTACGTCGCAGCTGCAATCCATCCTCGAGACCACCAATCAATATCAGTGCCTGCTCGATGCGCAGGGCAATCTCGTCTATGCCAATGCGACGGCCCTGACGGGCATTGGCGCCTGGCCCGAGGAAGTCCTCGGCAAGCCATTCTGGGACCAGCCCTGGTTCTCGGCTACGAAAGGCGCGCGGCAAGCGGTGCTCGACGCCTATACCGCCGCCAGCAACGGCGAAAGCGAGCGCAGCGAAATGCGGCTGCAGCTTCCTCTCGGCGAGCGCTATTTCGATTTCGCCATGCGGCCGGTGCTGGACGAGGAGGGCGCCACCGGGTCGGTGCTGGTGGAAGCCGTCGACATCACCGAACGGCGGCGCAACGAAGAGGCGCTGCGCCAGGCTCAGAAGATGGAGGCCGTCGGCCAGCTGACCGGCGGCGTCGCCCACGATTTCAACAATCTGCTTACCATCATCCGCTCCGCTACCGATTTTCTGCGCCGCCGCGACCTGCCGGAAGACCGCCGCCGCCGCTATATCGACGCCATATCCGATACGACGGACCGCGCCTCGAAGCTCACCGGACAGCTTCTGGCGTTCGCGCGCCGCCAGCCGCTCATTCCTGAAATCTTCAACGTCGGCGCCAAGGTCGAGAGCGTGGCCCAGTTGATCCGCCCGCTGGTCGGCGCCCGGATCCGGATCGAGCTCGATCTTTGCCAGCCCGAATGCTTCGCCCATGCCGACCTCGGGCAGTTCGAGACCGCGCTGGTCAATCTGGCGGTCAACGCCCGCGATGCCATGGACGGTGAAGGGGTGCTATCGATCGGCATTAGTACCGTCGACGCCATCCCGCCGGTCCGCGGCAATTCGCTCCGCCGCGGCGATTTCATTGCGGTCAAGATCACCGATACCGGAACCGGCATCGCGGACGAAAATATCGACGCGATCTTCGAGCCGTTTTTCACCACCAAGGAAGTCGGCAAGGGCACCGGGCTCGGGCTGAGCCAGGCGTTCGGCTTTGCCACCCAATCGGGCGGCGAAATAACGGTCACCAGCGTGGTCGGCGCCGGGACGACTTTCACCATCTACCTGCCACAGGCCGAGCCGCAGCAGGACGGCAGCAAGCCGGTCGCGGCGCTGGCGGAGCCCGGCGCCGCCGGCCGCGGACACAGCATCCTGGTGGTCGAAGACAACGAGGAGGTTGGAAGGTTTTCGACCGAATTATTGGCAGACCTCGGCTATACGATCAAATGGGTCATCAATGCCAGGGACGCGCTGGATGCGCTCGCCGAGAACGATCTGGCCTTCGACCTCGTGTTCTCCGACGTCATCATGCCGGGCATGAACGGCGTCGAACTCGCGGCGACCATCCGCGAACGCTTTCCGGGGCTTCCTGTCGTTCTCACCAGCGGCTACAGCGGCGTGCTCGCCGAGAACGCGGATCACGGCTTCGATCTCATTCAGAAGCCCTACTCGGTCGAAACCCTTTCGAGAACACTGCGCAAGGCGATTGTTGAAATCAAGCGGGTCCGCTGATTACCGCACACGAGGCGTAACGAATTCGCTGGTTCGCCATCCAGACCCAGACCTCTATTTCTCCGGCAGGATGATCTTGACCGGTAGGTTCTGGCGACAGCGAGTGACAGTTCGGCCATCAACATCGCGAGGCCGCCGCTAGCCGGGATATTCGTCCGAGCCTTGTACCCACAGGAAAGATTGCAAATCGATCATGTCACGCGGTCGAAGGTCGGAGATGTCGGAACGAACGCGCCGTACAAATTCCAGTAGCCCCCGGTACAGCGGCCAGGATGGCCGCGAGGCATAGGGCAGTTCGATTCCGTATCGCCGGGCTGCGTCCCGCGTCACGGTGGGCTTGAAGAAGAAATGCACTTTCGGCTGAGCGATGAAGCCGAATACGGTGATTAGCGGCCACGTCAAAACCCGCGTCTGCCGTCGCGGCAGCGCCGCAACCGCCGTGATCCAGCTGGAAAAGCGGACCTCAAGCGCGTCGTCGCCGTGGAGCAGATCGAACAAGGCGGTGGCAAAGGCCTGGGCGCCGGCCGGCGACCGGACCGCATCCCGCAATGCCATTTTCTCGAATGAGAAGAGTAAATTGGTGCGGGATTCGATGCCCGAGGCCAGCGCCGCAATTTCCTTGAATCGGCGCGCCTGCAGCAGGCGGCGAAAGGTGGCTTCGCTCAAGGCCTCCTGCCAGCGCAGATGCGCATCCCATTTATAGCTCCGCTCCCAATCGAGATACGTCTCATCCTTGAAACCCTCTGGGAACGCGCGAAGAAACTTGCGACGGGCGCGCTGCACGGCTGCGCCGGCGAGCGGGAGCCGTGACAACGCCTCCTGGGGCCGCCGTCGCTCTCGCGCAACTTCCCGGTTTCGTTTCGGTTGACGGGCGCGGCGTTGTGCTGGAGATGGCATTGGCGATCAATCCGGAGTTGGGCGGCAATGTTGCTGTCGAGGCATCGCTCGACCCGGGGCGGCTTGTCCGGCCTCCGTTGCTGTTTCGATGCTTTCACCGACTTCTGACGGCCGTAACCGCGGCTTGTCGAATCCTGCCTAGATCTTCGGTGCGCGATCAGCGCGGTCGAATACTGGAACGGCTTCGACATCGTCAGGCGGCGCTTCGGCTGGCGGATCTTCGGTGGCGCGGCGCAATGCCTCGGTGGTGGCGTCGAGGCCATCGGGCGTTTCATTTGCGCCGCTGCCGGCATCGTGGCGACGCGGTCGAACCTGCCGGCCCGCCTCGGATTCGGCTATCGGGATCTTGTTGTCCATCTGAACACTCCTTCGCTCCGGGACCAGGTCGTCGGAAGCGTTTGGCGATCAACGGCCGATAAGCCGCAACAGTTCCGTTGATGGTTCGAAAGAAGTCCCGTTCCGTCCTGCCGGACGAAGCGCTAACTGACGGCGCGCTTGAGTCCGCTGGCCGACATTTGCTCCGTGTATCGCATTGCGATGGATGCGCTCGCGATCGCGGCCAAAGCAGAGGACTGGCGAAAGAACGCGCCCAGCCCAAGGACGTCTTGCGCGGTTGCGGACACTCCGCGCGTCCGCAGGCGTTGCGGGTTTCGCACCCGGAACCATTCTTCCCCATGCACATTGTTGCGACACCTGAAACTAAGTTTTGCCGCATCGAGCGGGGGAGAACGCCATGACCACCACAGATACATACGTAGCAAGGCCGACAGATACATACGTAGCAAGGCCGGTTGCCGATGCCGGCGAGTCAGTCGTCGCCGGCGTATCCTGGCCGGCGGTAACCGCGGGTGCCGTGGCCGCCTGCGCGCTGACCCTGGTGGTGCTGGCGTTCGGCGTCGGTCTCGGCCTGTCCGTGGTGTCGCCATGGGGCGGCTCGGGCGTGTCGGCCACCACGTTCAAGATCGGCACCGGCCTCTACATGATCGTCGTCGCCATGCTGTCGTCGTCGGTCGGCGGCTACATTGCCGGCCGGCTGCGCACGCGATGGGTCGGCGTGCACAGCGACGAGGTCTATTTTCGCGACACCGCGCATGGCTTCATCGCCTGGGCCTTCGCCACCATTCTGGGCGCCGCGGTGCTGGCGTCCCCGGCCTCCAGCCTGGTCGGCGGAGCCGCCAGCGGAGCCACCCAGGGCGCCGTCGCGACCGCCCGTTCCTCGGGACCGATGGACGGCTATGTCGATACCCTGTTGCGATCCGACGCGCCCGCCGCGCCGGCCGCCGGCAACACCCAGGACCCGCGCGGCGAACTGGTGCGGCTGTTCACCACCAGCTTCCGCAACGGCGGCGAGTTGAAGCCGGCCGACCGGACCTACGTCGCCAAGGTGGTCGCGGCCCGCACCGGGCTTAGCCAGGCCGATGCGGAGAAGCGCGTCGATGAGGTCGCCACGCAAGCCAGGTCGGATCTCGATGCGGCGCGCAAGGCGACGGCTCATCTGGCTTTCTGGCTCACCGCCTCGCTCTTGATCGGTGCCTTTTGCGCCAGCCTTGCCGCCACCGAAGGTGGAGGTCTGCGCGACGGCACCTGGGACCGCAAGTTCAACCGCTGATTAACCCACGAAAGGAAAGGAAAGCTCATGCCGATTCTTCTCTGGCTGGTCGGAATACCGATCCCCCTGATTATCCTGATCCTGCTGCTGCGCTAGCAGATCCCAGCAAGGCAAAAGCCCCCCGACGGACGGGGGCTTTTTGTTTGAGGTCTGTCCGGTCGTCGACAGAGAGGACGCCGTGCAAATCGCGCGCAGCATGCAGGGCGCTCGCGCCCCTCGCGTTTTTTCTCATGTGGGCACCGTGCTTAGGAACAGAACCAGCGAGAGCCCGTTGCCATGTCATCGATCCGGTCGCGGATCTCGAATATGATTTTGGAGTGAGAGATGGGCATCTTCAGCAAAGACATTCAAACCATGGACGACATGCTCCTGCATGGACTGCAGGACATCTATTACGCCGAACAGCAGATCACCAAGGCGTTGCCGAAGATGATCGACCAGGCGACCAACCGCGATCTCGCGACCGGCTTGAAGAACCATCTCGAGGAAACCAACAAGCAGATCGAACGCCTCAACCAGGTGTTCCAGAAGCTCGGCAGGAAACCGTCCGGCACCGACTGTCCGGCGATCGACGGCCTGATCAAGGAGGCCGACGAAACCTCGGGCGAGATCGCCGACAAGTCGGTGCTCGACGCCGCCATCGTCGCCAACGCCCAGGCGGTCGAGCATTACGAGATCGCCCGCTACGGCACGCTGATCGCATGGGCCGAGGAACTCGGGCATGACGACATTGTCCGCTTCCTGACCACCAACCTGAACGAAGAAAAAGCCGCCAACACCAGGCTCAACACGGTCGCCCTTCGCAAGGGTGTCAACCGCAAGGCTGCCAGCTGAAGGACTGTCGAAAATGAAGCGTTCGTTTATTGCGTTGGGGTGTCTGTTGCTGGCCGGGCCGGCGCTGGCCCAGTCGGTCGGGGAAAAGTCGGGCGTCAATTCCGCGCTCGGCATCAGCCCGACCACCGCCGACTTCGTCAAGGAAGTGGCGATCAGCGACATGTTCGAGATCCAGTCCAGCACGGTGGCCCAGGACAAGGGCAACGCGCCGGAAAAGGCGTTTGCCAAACAGATGATCACCGACCACGCCAAAACCAGTACCGAATTGAAGGGACTGGTTTCCAGCGGCAAGGTCACCGCCGACCTGCCGGCCGCGCTCGACGACTCCCACCAGAAGAAGCTCGACAAGCTCAAGGGCGAGAGCGGCAAGGATTTCAGTTCGGATTTCGACGCCGAGCAGATCTCCGCCCACAAGGACGCGGTCTCGCTGTTCGAGCGCTATGCCAAGAGCGGCGACAATCCCGACCTGAAGAACTGGGCCGGCAAGACCCTTCCCGCGCTGAAGCACCATCTGACCATGGCGCAGAGCCTGAGGAAGTAGCCAGGCAAGCGTTTGATCTGCGTAACGCCCCGGCGTGAGCCGGGGCGGCAGGAGGAACCTCTGAGATGACGTCCATCCAAAATCCGCTCGACAAATATCCCCACCCACCGTTCAGGAAGCAGTCCCAGCCCTGGCCCGGACTCGCGTCCAGGATGGATCCGCCGCCGGACCACGGCGAGAAAACCTATCGCGGCTCCGGACGGCTCGCAGGCCGCAAGGCGCTGATCACCGGCGGTGATTCCGGGATGGGGCGCGCTGCCGCCATCGCCTTCGCCCGCGAGGGCGCCGATGTCGCCATCAATTATTTCCCGAGCGAAGAGCCGGATGCGCAGCAGGTCATCGCGCTGATCAAGGCGGAGGACAGGGTAGGGCTCGCGCTTCCCGGCGACCTTCGCGACGAGGCCTTCTGCAACAAGCTGGTCGATGATGCGGTCCGGGGCCTCGGCGGGCTCGACATCATCGTCTGCAATGCCGCCCGCCAGCAGAGCCGGGAATCCATCCTCGACGTTTCGAGCGAGGATTTCGATGCCACCATGAAAACCAATATCTATGCGCCGTTCTGGATCATCAAGGCGGCGCTGCCCCATCTCAAGCCCGGCTCCGCCATCATCGGCACGACCTCGGAGCAGGCCTACGATCCGTCGCCGGAGCTCTATGACTACGCCCAGACCAAGGCGGCCACGATGAACTATGTGAAGTCGCTGGCGAAGCAGCTGGGATCCAGGGGCATTCGCGTCAACGGCGTGGCGCCGGGGCCGATCTGGACACCGCTGCAGGTCTCCGGCGGCGCCAGCATGGAAAAGCTGGAGCAGTTCGGCGGCCACACCGTCTTCAAGCGCCCGGGACAGCCGGCGGAGCTCGCGTCCGTCTATGTGCAGTTGGCGGCGGCCGACGCCAGCTTCGCCACCGGGCAGGTCTATGGTTCGTCGGGCGGGGCCGGGCAACCTTGAGAGCGCTTGCGCAATTGATCGTTTTCAGGAGGGGAAAATCCCATGGCCAGGAAGGCAAAGAAGCGAAAATACTCACGCAGCTCCGGCAAGGACGTCAAAAGCGAGGTGCGCCGCTACAAGAAGGGTACCGCCAAAAGCGGACGCGGCGGCAAGGGCGGAAAGGTGAAGAGCCGAAAGCAGGCGATCGCCATTGGGCTTTCGAAGGCCCGGAAGAAGGGCAAAAAGGTACCAAAGAAGAAGTCCCGGTAGGGAGCCAACGTCAGCCCGCCTGCCCGCGCCTGCCAAATCCGGTCAGCGGACGAATCAGGCGTTCAAGGCCCACGCCGACGACCAGACCGACCAGGACATCGCTGGTCCAGTGAGCCAGCAGCACGATCCGGGTCGAAACCACAACCGCGCCCGCCGCCCAGACCACATGACGCTGCCGCGCGGGCAACTGCGTTGCGGCAGAGGCCAGCGCGCCGACATGGATTGCGTGCCCGGAAGGAAACGCGTCCATTTCCTCGCCGGACCAGGGCACGCCGTGCAGGTGACCCTCCACGGTGAGACGGTCGGGCCGCCGCTGGTCGAACGCCGATTTCAGAAGATGGGGCAGCGCCGAAGCCGCCACGGTCGTCAGCAGGACGTGGTTGGCGGCTCTGCGCGCGCCATCGGGCTGGCCACGCGTCCATAGCCACCACCCGAGTGCGAGCGCGCACAGCACGTGTTCGTCCGCGCCCCAGGTCGCCGCCTGCGCGATCGCTTCGGCCGGCCGATCGGTGTGGCGCGCAACCGCTTTTGCGATCGTAATATCCGCAGATGTGGGACGCACGGTGATTGCCATGAGGCTCCGCCAGACGAGGTCAACCGGTGGCTAACGCTGATCGAAGTTCGAGCGTTCCAGCGCGGAACATTTCCCGTGGCCTGCGGTTGGATTTCCGGCAACCGCCGGTTCTGGCCGCGGGCCGTTTTGTCCTTGTCTTCCTTGTCTCGTTTGCCTCGTCCATGAAGATTTTCACCTGCCAGTCCTGCGGCAACGTCCTCTATTTTGAAAACCGCCGCTGCGGCCGATGCGGCCACCGGCTCGGCTACGCGCCCCAGCGGCAAATGCTGCTGGCGCTCGAGGAAGACGGCGGCGGGTTTCGCGCCATCTCCGGCGGTGCGCGGCGTTTCCTGTGCACCAATGCCGCCCTGGATGCCTGCAACTGGCTGGTCCCGGAGGGCAGCACGGACGGCTACTGCCTCGCCTGCCGTCACAACGGAACCGTCCCCGACCTTTCCACCCCGCAGAACCTGCAGGGCTGGCGCGAGCTCGAAGCCGCCAAGCACCGGCTGTTCTATTCGCTGCTGCGCTGGCATCTGCCGTTGCGCACGCGTGCCGAGGACCCGCGGCACGGGCTTGTCTTCAACTTCCTTGCCGATACGCCGGCCGCAAAGATCATGACCGGCCACGAGGACGGTCTCATCACCATCGCGCTCGCCGAAGCCGACGATATCGAGCGTGAGAGGCGGCGACTCGAGATGGGCGAGCCCTACCGCACCCTGCTCGGTCACTTCCGTCACGAGGTCGGGCACCACTTCTGGGATCTTCTCGTCAGGGACGGCGGAGCGCTTGCAGCCTGCCGCGCCGTGTTCGGCGACGACGGTGAAGATTACCAGGCCGCCTTGCAGCGCCATTACCAGGATGGTTCGCCATCCGACTGGCAGCAACGCTACGTCTCGGCCTACGCCTCGGTCCATCCCTGGGAAGACTTTGCCGAGACCTGGGCGCACTACCTGCATATCGTCGATACGCTCGAGATGGCCGGCAATTTCGGCATCGAGGTGCGGCCTGTCGCCGACGCGTCCGGCGCCTTGTCCGCTCATATCGACTTCGATCCCTATACCGTCCCGGAGTTCGAACGCATCGCCGACGCGTGGCTGCCATTCGTCTTCGCCATGAACAGCGTCAGCCGCGCCATCGGCGTGCGCGACATGTACCCGTTCATCCTGGCCCCGCCCGTCATCGAAAAGCTGACGTTCATTCATGAACTGGTGCAGCGCGTCCGCATCCGCGCCGATGCAAGCGCGCGGCAGGCCGCCTAAAGCGTTGTCAAGCGAAGTGGAAACCGGTTCGCGTAAAGAAAACGCGTCAAATCAAAAATCTAGAGCCCCGTTTCGATTCAATCGAAACGGAAAGAGCTCTAGACTTCCGCCCGGAGTCATCCGATGGAGTATCTGCTGCGCTTCCTGATCGGCGGCGCGATCGTTTCGCTGTTCGCGATGGTCGGCGACGTACTGCGCCCGAAAAGCTTTGCCGGCTTGTTCGGCGCGGCCCCCTCGGTTGCACTGGCGACGCTCGGCCTCGCGTTCTGGAAGCATGGTCCCGCTTACGTCGCGGCCGAAACCCTGTCCATGATGGTCGGCGCGGTCGCGCTGGCGGCCTACAGCTTCACCGTCTGCCAGTTGCTCATGCGCGCGAACTGGTCCGCCCTGGCGGCAACCAGCGTTGCGGTTGCGGCCTGGCTGGCCGTGGCGTTCGGCCTCGAACAGATTTTGATTGGCTAGGACATGGTCGTTAAGCTGAAACTTTCCGCGCTCGAGCAGGACCACTGGTACGATTACGCCATCCGCTTCGTGCTGGGCGGGCTGGCGACGGTCGTCGCCGGGATTGTAGCGGATCGGGCGGGTCCTTCCATGGGCGGATTGATGCTCGCTTTCCCGGCCATCTTCTGCGCGAGCGCGACATTGATCGAGCGCAACGAACGCAGAAAAAAAGAGCGAAACGGCTTGCGCGGTTCCTCGCGCGGACGCCAGGCCGCGGCGCTCGATGCGGCCGGCGCGGCGTGGGGCAGCGCCGCGATGCTGTGCTTTGCAGGTGTCGTCTGGTGGCTCGCCGATCGCGGGCCGTGGATCAGTCTGGGCGCCGCCTCGGTTGCGTGGGTCGCCGTTGCCATCATGATGTGGATCATGCGCCGCCGGGCCCGCGCGTGACGCGGCGCACACAATTCACCGACCGTTAGCCAACAATGAAGCATCTGCGGAACGAAGCAAATTGCTTCAAATTATCCTGGCGGAGGATGTGGCCATGAACAGGATCGAATATCTGCAAAGCCAGGTTATCCGGGCCGAACGCTTGGCGAAGAGTTCCCTCGACAGGCTGACCCTCGAACGGCTGTGCGCGTTCGCCGAGGAGTGCCGCGCACAGATGAAGCTGCCTCACAACGGCGAAAGCGGACACTTTTCGCCGTCAAGCCAGTCCTGCTCTTCGGCGAGCGCCAGCCATGCCGCCTCCATGCGCTTGAAACGATGAAAGGCGGCATCGTCCTTGGCGCGCTCGGCCAGGAACGCGCAGTTTTGCGCGTTCTCGCGAAAAGTATCTGATTGCTTCGGTTTCATGGCGAACATTTAGGTCCGGCCGGCGCGATTTCATCCCCTTCGAAGATGACGATTTGGCAAGGTCGGCCTGCTCAACCTGCGACAAGGCGGAAGCGGTGTTGGACAGGTCACGACACGTTCGGCACCGCGTAAGCCGGTGATTGCGACTTGCCAATCTGGTACGTCCATGGTGCGACTCGTCAGCGAACCTGTTCGCCACTGATTGAGCGATAGGTGGGCCTATAGTCCCAGGCTCACGCCACGGACCTCAAGCTGTCCGCATTTGCGGGGGGGTCGTGTTGCTTTCACCGGCAGCCCGTCGTCGATCTTTCTTTGCGCTGCCAACACAGCGGATTTCATCGAGTAGGATGTGCCGCTCCTGGTTCTTGTCGCGTCAAGTTGCACGGTCCATTTCCACCCGGTTGGATTGGCGGTCTGCACGACCTGATACTCGATGCCTTTGTATTGCATGATGGTCGCCTTGGCGTTCTGGAACTGCGGATTGACGACTATTTGGGTGGTTGCAGTTGATCCAGCAGTTTGCCGATTTCAGGTGATCGGAATGGATCCTCGCCGTCACAATCGATGCACCGATATTCGCGGGCCTGCATTCCCTTCACGAGCGCAAACCTCATGGTCTGGTGACATTTCGGGCAGATCGGGGGCCGTGAGATATTCATGACACGAAAACCCGGCATCTCAGCAGCGCTGTTCCTCGGCAGTGTATTCCCCATCGCGCCTCCTGTAAAGATATAAGCTATTGATATTATTGACGTTATTACTAATTTTAGGATTCTTTGGCAGGAGACGGAACTGCAATTGACTGAGTGAATTGAGTAATTTACTAATTAGCCATTAGAGGCGGAAAATACTCTTCTTGGAGGACGCCATGAACGATCTCCGTGGTGAGCGACTGCAGATCATGCTTTCGCCGGAAGAACTGTCGGTGATTGACGACTTCAGATTTCAGCATCGCATGCCGACCCGGGCCGCCGCGGTTCGCGAACTGCTCAAACTGGGCCTCGCAACGAATGGAACCAGCGCCGGCAATGGCATGAAATCCAGCGATTACGGGGTGTTTAGCCGAGGACCCGCCGGCCATCGGGATAGCGATCCAACAGGCGAATAGCCCATCCCGGGTGCAGGGTTGGCGAATGAGCGTGCGTACAACTTGTTGCGTGTCGCTTCGCGCCGGCCGGAACTCGCCGGCGAGGCTTGACGCCCCCGCCAGGAACGCGCCCGCGGTAGCGACTTGGATGCCTGCTTATTTCGAAAGGCGTTTGATTGCTTTGACCGCGTGCGCCGGACCGCGCCATCCCAGGAAATGCAGCGTCTTGTCTTCGAGGGCGTCGGTCGCTTCGAAAAATTTCTCGAGCTCCCCGATCGCACGCTTCGGCAGGCGTCGCACATCCTGCAGATTGCCCTCGAACGGCGAACGGTCGGGCACTGCGAAAATCCTGTCGTTTCGTTCCTTCTTGCTCCCGGAGGTTTGAACAACCTCGAGCACCCCGATCGGGATGCAGCGCAAAACCAGGCCCGGATAGGTCGCGGCATCGTGGATGACAAGGACGTCGAGGGGATCGCCATCCTGCGCCTCGGTAGCGGGAATGAAGCCCCAGTCATAGGGATAAGTGAGACCGGCAAACAGGGGCTTCGACAGGGTAAAGACCCGAAGCTTCGGATCGTATTCGAGTTTGCAATGACTTCCGCGCGGCGTTTCGATCACCGCGTGGACATGCGTCTTGTCGGCCCAGGTGGGAAGTTTCGTCAGGTTGGTCATCGAACGATGAGGCTTTCGGCAGAGTCAAAAGCGTTTCGCGGCGCCCGCAATGTCCGGCTGCTTCGTGGATTTGTAACAAGTAAACCACGCGCCGGTTCCGTTCCACGAACCCGGCCGAGCGATCCCCGTCGCCGGGTCATCGCACTCTGTTCCAGGGAAGTTGGTTCCGGCGATGGAGCGGAAGCGTGCGATCCGGAGTCCGGTATCGGACAGACCAAAATCCGTTGGTCGCATAAAATCTGCCGGTGCACGAATGGGGCGTTGAATGAGTTTCTCACAGTCGACGGACGCGCGTCTTTTGGCTTTTTACGAGGGTGTACGGCAGCAAGTCCAGCTTGACCGGCTGGCAGGCAGTCGCCACCGGCTTGCCGGTGAAGGCGTCAGAAACTACGCCGAGCAGCTTCGCGAAGAAATGGATCGTCGAAGGTTACGCTACAATCGAATTGACTGGGAATAAGCCTGCCGAGTTGCTGCAATGACCGTTCAGAACAAAAACGGAAATCGTCCGGATCATGATCTGGAAGCCGCAGCGCTGGAGGCGCTGGAAGCGGCTCGCGCGATGCCTCATGGCCCGGAGCGAATTGAGGCGCTGAAAAAGGCAGGCAGTCTGCGATATGTCGCAGACCGTGTCGGTCCGGTTTTCGCCAAGCGCGGAAGACCTCGCAAGGATTAGGCACCCTCATCGCCCACCGGCACCGATATATTTAGTTCCGGAAACGCTGCCGCCAGGCGCGAGCTGGTCTGAGGCCTGTGCGGGCACGGCGCGGTCTTTTTGATGAGGCGGCTGGACAAGTCGGACCGCAGCGCGTGCAGCCTCATGACCAACCGATCACGCTGCCAAAGCTCCAGGTCGTGATCATCAAGTAAACGCCGGGCCCGCTCGATGGCGGTTTCGTCGTTGTCGCAGGTCAGTCCATCCGGCGGACCGGCGACGTGCCCGGATTTGTCCAGATGATAAAGTCGGTAGTCCGCCACGATCGCATCCTCAGGCGGCATTTGGTATCTCTTCGATCACAGCAGCGTCGGTTCGGCTCCCGACACAGGAACGCAAAAAGGGCCGCGAAACTCAAACGAGGCCACCAAGTGGTTAAGACCGTGGGTGGGACGTAAGCACTGAGAATTGTCCTGTTTCGAGCCGCTGCCGCCGCGTCATCATGCTCGCTCGTGGCCACCATCGGTTTGATGGCGTTCGTCGCGGCGACGAAAATACGCTGAATTGAACCGTAATTTTTTTGTGTTCCATCATGAACGTTCGCGCCGGAACCCGACCCGATCGCGAGTGGGCATTTAAGATTCACGACCGTCGGTTATCCCGCTCGATAAACGAAACCTGGAACGTTCGCAGCCTTGTTTGGTTTTTTCTCCGGCAGGGATTCGCGAAACAGGAGGACCGGAATGAAATATAAAGCGATAGCAACGGCTGCCGCCGGGGCTGCGTTTCTGGCATTATCCGCAATGAGCGCGTCGGCAGCGATCGTATGTACCGGCGATGTCTGCTGGCACACTCATGAAACCTACGCCTATCCGCCGGACGCGAGGGTCGTGGTGCACGAAGACAACTGGAGATGGGGTCCGGCCTGAGAGGTTCACTTTCCGTGAACACGAAGGTCGCGGCTACTGGAGAGGTGACACCTGGACCGACTGGTAGACCATCGTAAGGTTGGCATTTCAGACGCGATCGCTACGAGCATAACCTGATTGGCGGCCTGGCCTGCCGGCCGCCATAGGCGCGCGGTATACCTGCGGCGTATCAGAGCAGGGCCCGCGCTTTCTTCTGCCGCCATCTTGCGGCAGGAGTAGGCGCAGGCCTCCACGCGGCGACGCATTCGTCCATGTCACCGATCTGCTGGCAGTCTCTCGCACATTCCGAACAGATTTCGGCGCACTCCCTGCAGGTGTGCCGATGGTGCGGACTGTTGATCAGCATGAAGTGTGCCGAGGTGCGGAGATTTCGCGCAGGCCATCATCAGCCGAAGTGGGCCGGCTCGGTATGCTTGCCACCCATCCAGGCAATGGTTCATCCGGTGGACAGGCAGATTTTATAACAGCTCAAACAGGTCTCGATGCAGCGGGTCATTTCTTCGGGCATGGCGATGTCCCTCCCCCGAAGGAGCTCAGGCTTTCTGTCCTGTCGGTTCGGTCTTTGGCACCGCATCGGCGTTTACCGAAAGCTTGACCACGTTGCCCTCGACCGCGCCGACGAGCTTCTTGTCGATGTGGTGATGATGGCCTTCGTGACCGGCCGGGTTATCCTTCCTGGTCAGCTTGATGCGGTCACCCTCGACGCGGTCGACGGTTCCGACCTGGGCGCCGTCCTTGCCGATGATTTTCATGTGTGGCTTGATTTCCATGGCTTGCCCTTTCCCTTTACGCAGCGAGTTCTCTTTTGCGAGGTGCGCGGCTGGCATGCTTGCCTTCGGGGCTCGCGCGCGCAGCGCGCCCGCCCCGGGCTGCCGCGGCCGCCTTTCCCGAGGCCGTTATTGCCACCCTTGATGTTTGTGGCCGAGTTCGATCCGCCGGCGGAGTTACCGTACTCCCCTAGTTCGGCGCTGCTGCCGCTGGCGCCCGACATGGACTGGCCATGATGACGATGCTTGGCCAAAGCGGGCTGCATCATGAGGCCGCTGCATCCAGCCAGCACGACCACGACTGAGAGAATTCTTTTCACGATACTTCCTCCATCAGGTTTGCTGCGAGTAAAACCGGACGTTCCGGGAATCGTTCCCTTGCCCCGCTGCTCCGCAAAGTTTCCGGACGTGCTGCGCAAGAGGGACCGGCAAGTTGATCGCTCGTCCGGGACGCGACAAATGGCTCGTCGGCGAGATCTCGATGGCATCGCCGCGCCGCAGATTTGTTCGACCGATTATAGAAGCTGCGTCGGTGGCTACGGCATCGGATGGTCGATGCTGGCCGATGCCTGCGACGCAGATGAAAACTGCTTTGCCCGACAGCGTTTTTGAGAACGTGTTGTTCGAAGCAGCAGGTGCCGGCCGATGTCCCAGACCGATGTAGGCGACTCTTCGTCATCGGCTTGCACGCATGGGGCGTCAGCCGGTATCTTCGGCTATCCCGGGGACGGCATCAACGGCGTGTTCGGCGCGCTCAACCGCGCCGGCGGCAAGATTCGGTTCATCCAGGCGCGGCACGAGGAAATGGCCGCGTTCATGGCCTCGGCGCTACGCCAAGTTCACCGGCGAGCTCGGCGTCTGCATCGCGACTTCAGGCCCCGGCGCCTCGCATCTGGTGACCGGGCTCTACGACGCGCGGCTCGACCACATGCCGGTGCTGGCCATCTGCCGGCCAACAGGCGCGCACTGCCCTGGGCGGCCACTACCAGCAGGAGGTCGATCTCGCGAGCCTGTTCAAGGATGTCGCCGGCGCCTTCGTGCAGCAGGCCTCCTCGCCGGCGCAGGTCCGCCATCTCGTCGACCGCGCCGATCCGCATCGCGCTCGGCGAACGGCGCGTCACTGCCATCATCTTGCCCAATGACCTGCAGGAGATGAGCTATGAGGAGCCGCCGCGGGCGCATGGCACGCTGCACTCCGGCGTCGGCTTCACCCGCCCGAGGACGGTGCCCTACGAGCCGATCTCCGACGCGCCGCAGAGGTGCTCAACAGCGGGCAAGAAAGTCGCCATGCTGGTCGGGGCCGGCGCGCTGGAGCCACCGATGAAGTGATCGCCGTCGCCGACCGCTTCGGCGCCGGTGCCGCCAAGGCGCTGCTCGGCAAGGCGGTCCTGCCCGATGATCTGCCCTGGGTCACGGGCTCGATCGGCCTGCTCGGCACCGAGCCGAGCTACAAGCTGATGACCGAGTGCGACACGCTGCTGATGGTCGGCTCGGGCTTTCCCTATTCGGAATTCCTGCCGAAGGAGGGCCAGGCGCGCGGTGTGCAGATCGATATCGCCCCGGACATGCTGTCGCTCCGCTATCCGATGGAAGTCAACCTCGTCGGCGACGCGGCCGAGACGCTGCGCGCGCTGCTGCCGCTCCTCGAGCAGAAGGCCGAGCGGCGCTGGCGCAAGCAGATCGCAAGAACGTGCGAGAAATGGTGGCAGACGCTCGAGGAGCGGGCGATGCAGCCGGCCAATCCCGTCAACCCGCAGCGCGTCACCTGGGAGCTCTCACCGCGCCTGCCGGATGAGTCATCTGACCAGCGACTCCGGCTCGTGCGCCAACTGGTACGCACGCGACCTCAAGATCAGGCGCGGCATGATGGCCTCGCTCTCCGGCGGCCTCGCCTCGATGGGCGCGGCGGTGCCCTACGCGATCGCCGCGAAGTTCGCGCATCCCGATCGGCCGGTGATCGCCCTCGTCGGCGACGGCGCCATGCAGATGAACAACATGGCCGAGCTCATCACGGTGGCCAAGTACTGGCGGGAGTGGGCCGACCCGCGCTGGATCGTGTGCGTCTTCAACAACTACGACCTCAACCAGGTCACCTGGGAGCAGCGGGTGATGAAGGCGACCCGAAGTTCGACGCCTCGCAGCAGATTCCCGAACGTGCCCTATCACCGCTTCGCCGAGCTGATCGGCCTGGAGGGCATCTTCGTCGACGACCCGGAAGCCGCTCGGACCGGCCTGGGAGCGGGCGCTTGCGGCCGACCGGCCGGTGGTGCTCGAAGTGAAGACCGACCCCGAGGTTCCACCCTTGCCGCCGCACATCACCTTCAGCAGGCGAAGAACTTCTCGGAGCGCTGCTCAAAGGGGACCCGGAAAGATCGGGGTCATCTGCGGGCGCCGCGCGCCAGGTGCTGGAGACGATCATCCTTCCTCCCAAGGGCTGAAAGCTCATCCCAATGTGGATAAGCCTGTCATCATCGGCGCACAGTTCTGGTCAATAGCCGTCGTTAGAGCCGCCGCAGTGGGCGTACCACTCTCGACCGCGCCGGCTTGCCGGTTTTGATTTCGCGCAGGTCGAGGCGGCGCCCGCCGGAGAACGCAGCTGCCGGTCAACTGGCCTTGCAGGACCACGCCGGCGCATCGGCGCCATTCCCGGAGTTGGCCTGGGTTCATCAGCCCAGCGTGTCGATCTCGACCGTCCGCGCCTGCACCACGTTATCCGGGCCGGTTGTCAGTATCGTCTCCGATGCCCTGTCGTCGATCCAGGCTGCAGCCCGGCGCGGACTTTCAGCTGATCCTGGTAGCGTCTCGACCCGAAGGATAGTCGCGGCCAAGGACCGATGTCGATGAAGGATGCCCCGGTCGGCGCCGACGATGAACTCGGCGCGCGGACCTTTTGCCTTCGCAGCGGCGCCGCGAAGGTCGCGAGTTCGCCAAAGCCTTCGGATGCCACTTCTCCTATGACCGCGACGCGAGCCAGTATGCCCATCCCGCGGCCGCCTTTTAGGTCACCGCAAACAGGCGTGTCGCGTCCCAGTTCTAGAGCTGGGCCTTGTTTATATACAATCATGTCGTCTCGCCCGGTCGAACACAGCCGTGGCCGGATCAGGAAGAAGTTCCACGATCACGTCCGGCTGATGTGCTACGGATTTAGTCCCGCCAGACGACGTCTATCTCGTTCGGATCGGCCAACTGCTGGCAGATGACAGCGCCGCTGCACGATCATCTTCCTTCGCCTGCTTTTTGCGGTCCTTCTTCGGCACGAGCGCACCGGTGCCCAGACTGACCCATCAGCACCTCGTCGCCAAGGGCTGCAGCAGAACGCCCATCCCGAGCGCGCCCGGAAAAGAAGCAGGACCACGGCCACCAGTTCGTCGCGCAGGTGATGAGCAGACAGGAGGTGCGGACGGCTCCCCGACGGGATCTGGAAGGACGGCTTCGACAGAACGCAGCACCAGGGTGCAGCCGCACCATGCCACGAGCCAGCGCAGTATCGGCGCCGGATCAGGTTGCTCAGGACAGGATGAAGAACGGCGCCGCCCAGCTCGCCGAACGCCACCATGATCGAGCAGGGAACGCCAGCCCGGCCACCGACGCTCGATGTACCAGTTGAGTTCCTCATCCGGGATGTTGCAAGGACCAGATCACAATGTACTCCGTGGCGTCCAGATCGACCCACAGCAGGATCATCGCCAGCAACAACACGCCACTGTGACCCCGGATCGCGCCCCAATCCGGCGACATGCAGCAGTCCCAGCGCCAACCGAAGAAGGCGATGCCGGCCCAGGAACACGAGAAGACCGAGGAACAGCAGGACCATTGATGGAGGGATGGAGGCATCTGGGCTCGATGGATGGCATGCAGTTGGACCCCGGCCAACGAAGCCGGTGGACGCATAGATGAATCATGCCGGCGGAAGCTGGAGCGGACCATGCCCGCGCTACTATGGCACGCCAGCAGCACGCCGCCGCCCGGCAAGCCAGCGCGCACACCGCGAAGTAGACGATCGTGCCGCAAACATGAAAAACAAGCATCGCCCGATGAAATGACTTGAAAGAACGAGACGAGGACAACGCGATCAGACCGCGGCCGGGTAGAAGATCGCGCATGCCGATCAGAACAGGAACTCGAAGCCGATAGCCGACCACCGGCAGCAGGGACACTGGCCGCAACCAGAACCGGTCGCGGGGCTGAGATCCAGCGCCGAGCGGACCAGGATCAGGTCGTCATCCGTAGGCCGCGCGAACCAGATCGGCGCCGGACTCGCACGCGATCCAGGCGACCCAGATAGGCCGCAAGCATTGAAGCGGCCGTCGATAGACCATCCCAGCCACCAGCACGACGAGCGGCGAGCGCGACGATGCAGATTCTGAACGATGGAGCGATCGTCCGCCGGCGCGCCAGCCAGTCTTGTACCGGCTCAGTCGGCGGCGCGTCATGGAGCGTGGCGTGCTGGCTGAGCTGCAGCGCGCGGATATAGGCGACGATCGCCCAGCGGTCGCGCGGCGGCACCCGGGAGGCATAGGAATACATCACGCCGTAGCCGTTGGTGATGACGTCGAAGAAATGCTGGTCCGGTTCGCCGCGCAGCCGCGCGCGTGGTAGCTCGGCGGCCGCGGCATGCCGCGCTGCGACGATCGAGCCGTTGCCGTCGCCGGTCGCGCGCCGTGGCACGGCGCGCAATAGATTTCGAAGCGCTCGCGCCCGCGCGTCGAGCAGCTCGCGCGTGAGCGGCGGCCTGGTCGGCGTGCTTGCGTCGCCGCGCCAGATCGTCGCGCGCGACCGTGCCGGCGACCGGCGCCCGCAGCACCTGGCCGTTGCGGAACAGCGGCGCCGGCTCGTACTCGGCGTATTTCGGCTGCGACGTCCATGTTCTGGCCGCAGCCGCAGCGAGCGCGACGCAGACCGACGAGCGATGACGAAGCGCGTCATCGCGGACCAGCTCGACCGAGAGCGCGCCGAGGCGCTCAGAAAATCGGCGGTCGCGGCGGCGTCGAATTGCGGATCGCCGGCCTTGATGAGGAGGAAGAAGCGGTCGCGCGATGGCGAGATGGAAGCGCGTCGCGCCGAACACCGGATGTTGAGCCGCGGCAGCCGTTGAGCGCAGCATTCCGAACGCCGGCGCCAGCGCGCCGAACAGCACCGTCAACTCGAAGGTCACGACGGCAAAGGCCGACCAGGCATAAATCGGCCGGCCACCGACATTGATCGGATAGTCCCAGTTGGTGTAACACCTGCATCGCCAAGCGCGAGCGCCGCGCCCGAAGCACGCGCCGAAAAATCCGAGCCAGTGCACGCGATGGTCGTGTGAAGCTGCAGGATCTCGGTCAGTTCCTCCACCGGGAATGGCGTGAACGCATCGAGCTCGCGATAGCCCGCGCGCGCGCGCTTGCTTTGCCGCCTGCGACCAGCGCCTCGGGCGTCTTGAACTCGGCCAGCACGCCGTAAGCGCTCAGCCATGGGCCCCCTCCGTCTGCTCTTCGTGCAGCACCTCCTTGGTTTCGAAAATCGAGATCACCGGGAAAAGCCGGATGATCAGCAGGAACGGCACCAGGAACAGGCCGATGGTGCCGAAATAGGTCGACCAATCCCAGAACGTCGGCGTGATAGTGGCCCCACGACGACACCAGGAAATCGCGATAGAGGCTGGTGACGAGGATCATGTAGCGCTCGAGCCACATGCCGACCGCGACCGCGGTCGAGATCAGGAACAGCGCCCACGGCGTTGCGCCGCACGCAGCGCCACCACAGCCGCTGCAGCAGCACGAAATTGAAGACGATCGCGCCCCAATAGGTCCAGGCATAGGCGCCGAAGAACCGGTCGCTGCAGGGTCTGCATATCGTGCGCATCGCCGGAATAGAGCGCATCGAACACCTCGAACACGTAGCCGTAGGCCGGTCATCAGGCCGGTCGCGAGCAACACCTTGCCGAGCAGGTCGAGATGCTCGTCGGTGACGAGATTGTCCAGGTGGAACAGCGCGCGCAGCGCGATCGCGATCATCGCCACCACCGCGAAGCCCGAGAATGCCGCGCCCAGCACGAAATAGGGCGGGAAGATCGTGGAGTGCCAACCGGGGATCTGGCCCGGCCGCGAACAGCAGCGAGACCTCGCTGTGCACCGACACGACCAGCGGCACGGCAAGCGCCGCGATCAGCCGATAGGCCTGCGCCAGCGCGCCCAATGCCCCGCCGAGCCGCGCCAGCCGAGCGAAGTGACGCCGAAGAAGATCTGCCAGCCGCGCCGCGTCGCCCGGTCGCGCGCGGCGGCGAGGTCGGGGACGAGGCCGATGTACCAGAACACGACCGAGACGATGAGATAAGTCAGGACCGCCCAGACGTCCCATTCGAGCGGGCTGCGGAACTGCGGCCACACGCCCATCGTGCCGGATAGGGCAGCATCCAGTAGACGATACCATGGCCGGCCGAGATGAATGAGCGGATAGATCCCGGCGCACATCACGGCGAACAGGGTCATCGTCTCGGCGAAGCGGTTGAGCGAATTGCGCCAGTCGCTGCCGGTCAGCAGCAGCAACGCCGAGATCAGCGTGCCGGCATGGCCGATGCCGAGCCACCAGACGTAATTGTGGATGGCGAAGGCCCAGTTGACCGGGATGTTCAGGCCCCAGATGCCGACGCCGCGCGCGAACAGCACCGTCACCGAAACGAAGAACAGGCAGCAGCAGGAGCGAGGAAAAGCCGAGCGCGATCAGCCATCGCCGCCGCGCCGGGAAATGCAGCGGAATGCGCGCGATCTGATCGGTGACGTCGCCGAGGCTCTGGTCCGGCGGCAGGATCGGGTGCGGCTGCGTAGCGTCATCGCTTCGCCATCGCCGTCCTCGTCTTTCCAGCGCGCGAGATAGGTGGTGCGCGGCCGCGTGCCCAGCTCTTCGAGCAGCACATAGTGCCGGCCGCTTTTGCGGCGCTTCGCGACCTCGGATTGCGGATCGTTCAGATCGCCGAAGACGATCGCGCTGGTCGGACAGGCGCGCTGGCAGGCGGTGACGACTTCGCCATGCGGAGCGGCCGTCCCTCCTTGTCGGCGGTCGCTGCGCGCGCCTCGATGCGCTGGACGCAATAGGTGCACTTCTCCATGACGCCGCGCGAACGCACCGTGACGTCGGGATTGTGCGCGGCCTGCGTGGCGAATCCGGCGGGCGCGCGGTAGTCGAACCAGTTGAAGCGCCGCACCTTGTAGGGGCAGTAGCTCGAACAGGTGCGCGTGCCGATGCAGCGGTTGTAGACCATCTGGTTGAGGCCTTCGGGGGAGTGCACGGTCGCGTGCACCGGGCAGCCCATCTCGCACGGCGCCTGCTCGCAATGCATGCAGGGCACCGGCTGGAAATAGCTGCGCGGGTCGTCGATGTCGCCGGTGTAATAATGGTCGACCCGCAGCCAGTGCATTTCGCGGCCCATCGCCACCTGCTCCTTGCCGACGACCGGCACGTTGTTCTCGGCCGTGCAGGCGGTGACGCAGGCGTTGCAGCCGATGCAGAGATCGAGATCGATCACCATGCCCCAGGCATGTCCGGGATAGGGCTACGCGGATAGAAGCTCGGCTGCGGTCTTCGCGGCTCGGCGACGTTCGGCTGCCCCGGCGTGGCTTCGCGGACGAAGTCGAAGCCGTCCATGCGATGATGAAGCTGCGTGGTGGCGAGCGTTTCCTGCCCGCGCGCGGCGCAGTGTGCCGACGGCATGCCATGGCCGTCGCCGGGCCGCACGCGATAGGCGTCGTAACCGATCCCGCTGCCGACGCGGCCGGCACGCTTGCGGCCATAACCGAGGATACAGTGTGACGGTGTTGGCCGCCTGGCCCGGCATGATCCACGCCGGGCCGATGACGCTCGGTTGCCGATCGGAGACCTCGACATTGTCGCCGTTGCTGACAGGCGAGGCGCTCCGCCAGCGCCGGGCCGACGCAGATGACATTGTCCCACGTGATCTTGGTCAGCGGCTTGGGAAGCTCCTGCAGCCACGCCATATTGGCGAACCGGCCGTCCCAGACCGACGGATCGGGCCGGAACACGATGTCGACCTCGTCGTCGCGCGACGGCTCGGGCAGGCGACGTCCTGGCGCCGTCAGCGAGACGGTGGGCGGCCGTGCCGCGACAAAGCCGTCATGCAACACCTGTCGCCAGCGCTGGTCGAAATCGTCGCCGAGCTGTTCCGCCACGTCGCGCGAACCGGCGCGTCCGGCCTTCGGCTCGATCGTGCCGAGCAGCATCGTCCATCATCTGGTGAATGCGTGCGCGACGTTGTAAAACGGCGAGACCACCGGCTGGATGATGGTGGCGGTGCCATCGACGGCGCGGCCATCGCTCCAGCTTTCGAGCGCATGGGTCAGCGGCAACTGCCACTCGCAGAGCGCGCCGGTCTCGTCGCGGTGGAGGCCGGCATGAATGGTCGGCGTACGCGGCAACGCATCCGCGAAAGCGAAGCCCGCCAGGCGCGGCATAGACAGGATTGGCTGTCGAGAATGATCAGCGTTTCGACGTTTCCGGCGCTCGATGTCCGCGGCGAGTTCCGCGAGCGTGCCGGCGTTCGGCACGGCTGCGACCGGCTCGCGGTATACCACAGCATCTGGCCGACATTGCCGAGCACTCGTGATTGATGGCGGCCTGCGCCTGAATCGCCGCGGGCAACGATGCGCCCGCGCGATCAGGAGCGATCGGCCCTTTGCGCGCTGAGGTCGTCGGCGGCGCGCTCCACCCATTCTCGTTCCGTCTCCGCTCAGGTCCGGCATGGCGCGCCGGCACGCCAATCCTGCGCGCGAACGCCTGCGCAAGCGTCGGCATCCGCGAGGCATCGGCGGCGAGCCGGCTTGCCGCCATGGCGCCCGTGATCGACGGCACACTCTCCGCACATGCAAGCGGAGCGGGGGTGGCCGCTAGCTCGTCGCCGCGCCGCGGACCAGCCCCGGGCGTTGCGCACCTGATCCGGTCCGGGACCGAGAAAGTCATCGTCGAAACTGACCATGACATCGCAGTCTTCCAGCATGAAATGCGGGTCCATGGGCCGGCCGAAGGCCCTCGCGTTCGCCGCGGCGCCAGCGCTCGGCCGTCGGGCTCGTGCAGGTGAACGCGCGCCTTGGGAAATTCATTCAGTAGCTCGCGGATCTGGCGCATCAGTGTCGGCGACGTTGTCGGGCCCAGCAGCAACCGCAGCCCTGTCCCTGATCGCGGGCCCATTCGGCGCGCAGCCCATTGATGTGGTCGAACCCCGCCCAGGCCACGGGCTCGCCCCGGTGCGTCGGCGCCTGGGCGCGATCGGGGTCATAGAGTCCGAGCACCGCGGCCTGCATGAACATATCGCTGCGGCCCCTGGTGACTGGATGGTCGGGATTGCCGTCGAGCTTGGTGGGGCGGCCCGACCTAGTCGTCGCGATCACCGGTTGCGCATAGCCATCGAGCGTCACGGCGGTAGCGTAGTATTTCGCCACGCCGGACAGTGGCGTCCGGCGGTTGATCGACATAGGGCAGTGCCGCGACAAACGGACTTTTCTCGCACCCTGTCAGCCCGGCCAGGGCGAACGACGCGCCCATCAGCTTGAGGAATTCGCGGCGCGCAGTCGGCGCGAATTCCGCAGCGGCGGGAATTCGGCGTCGACCCAGCCCAGGAAATCCGATCGTCGAGATTTCCTCGATGCTCGACCACAGCCGCCTCCCCGGTCGCCGCATCACCGGCAGCGTTCGAGGATCTCGGAACGCGGCGGGTCATCGGTGGCACACATAGCAATGGGTGAGTTCGCCGAGGCGGATGCCCTCGCGGGCCGCGATGGCCTCGCCCTGCGCCCGCCGGTCGGACGGCGGCTGCCAGGCCATGTCGGTGACGCGGTCCAGAGGCCGCAGGTTTGGCGCGGGGTCGCGATGGCAGTCGATACAGAATTCCATCGTGAACGCCTTGTCACGGAAAGTCAGCGGCATGGTGTCGATGCGGCCATGACAGCTCACGCATCCGACGCCTTTGGCGATATGGATGTCGTGGCGGAAATAGACGTAATCGGGAAGCTTGGCGACGCGGGTCCAGTTCATCGGCGTATTGGTGGTGAGGCTCTGGCGCACCGGCTCCAGCATCGCGGCCGTGGTCCAGATCTGCGAATGGCAGGTCATGCAGGTCGCGGTCGGCGGCAGTCCGGCCCGCGGCGCGGTTTCGACACCGCTGTGGCAATAGCGGCAATCGATGCCGAGCTCGCCGGCGTGGTGCTTGTGGCTGAACGGAACGGGCTGCTCTGGACGGATGTCGGTCGAGGTAACGAAGGCCGAATGCGCGAAGCCGACCACGCCAACGAGTCCGCCACCCATGAGTGCCAGCATCCCGACAAGGAAGAGCCGCAGCCAGGTGTCGGCGGCGGGAGAAAACATCTGGGCCATCCGGCCTGACCCGTCTTACGAGCGATGGTCTTTCCAATCCGCACAAAACGGAATTGTTCCTGTCGAGGAACCCGATCGGGACCGCCGAATTATTCGGGGGTGCGGTTCCGGAGCCGATCATGACTGAACAGGCAGGTGCCGACTATGAGCGGTCCGACATCGATCCCGCGGCAATGGGCTGGATCGCCGCCGGTCTGGCGCTGTTCGTGATCGTCGTGCCGCTGGCGATGCCGCTGGCTTTTCCGCTGTCGTTCTATCGCGCCAGTCCCGCGGCCCCGCCAACCCTGAGCGCCGACGCGCCGGCGCTGAAGTCGACCCGTCGCGAATTGGCCGTGCGGCAAAAGCAGGCCGACGGTCAATTTGCCAATTCCTATGGCTGGGTCGATCGCGACCGGAAGATCGTGCGCATTCCGATGACACGCGCCATCGAGCGCCTGCTGCAGACCGGATTGCCGGGATGGCCATCCCCATGACGCGCATCGGTCGCTAGATGTGGCGTCAATGGATTCCGTTCTGGCACGCCGGCCTCTCGCCCCATGGCGGCGACGTCGATCTGTTGTTCGTCGGACTGCTGCTGGCGAGCTCGCTGGTGCTCGGCCTGCTGTTTTTCCTGCTGGCGCTGTTCTGCGTCCGTTATCGCGCCGGCAACCCGGTCGACCGCGAAAACCGCGATCAAGAAGAGCTGGCGCTGGGAGGTCGGCTGGACGTCGGCGTCGCTGGTCTGTTTTCTGCTGCTGTTTCTGTGGGGCGCCAGCTGTTCCTCGAGATCTACAAGGCGCCGCAGCGGCGAGCTGACGGTCTTCGTCGTCGCCAAGCAATGGATGTGGAAAGTCCAGCATCCCGGCGGCCAGCGCGAAATCAATGCGCTGCATGTCCCCGTCAATCAGCCGGTCCGGCTGGTCATGGCATCGCAGGATGTCATCCATAGCTTTTTCATTCCGGCGTTCCGGATCAAGCACGACGTGGTACCGGGCCGCTACCAGGATCTTGATTCGAGGCGCAGCAAGCCCGGGCATCTCCACCTGTTCTGCGCCGAATTTTGCGGCACCGATCATTCGCGCATGATCGGCGAATCGTCGTTATGCAGGCCGCCGACTATCGCGGCCTGGCTGGCCCAGCCAGGCCCGTGACGGCCGCTCGCCGAGGAGGGCGGCGCGCTGTTCCGCCAGCTTGGCTGCAGCGGCTGCCACGGCGCCGGCAGCACGGTGCACGCGCCGCCGCTCGAGGGTCTTTACGGCGGCCCGGTGCCGCTTTCCGACGGCGAGCACCGTGATCGCCGACGACAACTATCTTCGCGATTTCATCCTGTTGCCGCGCAGCCAGATCGCGGCCGGCTATGAGCCGGTGATGCCGTCCTTCGAAGGCAAGGTCAGCGAAGACGATCTGCTGCGGCTCGTCGCCTACATCAAGTCGCTGCGACCGGAGCGATCAGCCATGACCGAACGCGAACTATCTCACCGCCGGCTATTCGCTGCGCTCCTGGTTGCTCACCACCGACCACAAGCGGATGGCGATCCTCTATTTCGCGGCATCACACTGTTCTTCTTCATCGGCGGCGCCGCCGCCACGCTGATCCGGCTCGATCTGGCCACGCCGCAGGCCGATCTGTCTCCTCCGACGTCTACAACCGCCTGTTCACGATGCACGGCGTCATCATGGTGTGGTTCTTCCTGGTCCCGTCGATCCCCACGACGCTCGGAAATTTCATCGCTGCCGCTGATGATCGGCGCGCGCGACCTGGCCTTTCCGCGGCTCAATCTTGTCAGCTGGTATCTCTTCATGCTCGGCGGCAGCGTTCGCGCTGTATGCCATGTTCGCCGGCGGCGTCGACACCGGCTGGACGTTCTACACGCCGTTCTCGACGCTCTATTCCAACGGCCATGTCGTCGTCGGCGTCATCGGCGTCTTCATCGCCGGCTTCTCGTCGATCCTGACCGGGCTGAATTTCATCGTCACGATCCACCGGCTGCGCGCGCCGGGGCTGACCTGGTTCCGGCTGCCGCTCTTCGTCTGGTCGCTCTATGCGACCTCCGTGATCCTGGTGCTGGCGACGCCGGTGCTGGCCATCACGCTGCTGCTGCAT
This sequence comes from uncultured Alphaproteobacteria bacterium, assembly GCA_963710235.1. Taxonomy (GTDB): domain Bacteria; phylum Pseudomonadota; class Alphaproteobacteria; order Rhizobiales; family Xanthobacteraceae; genus Bradyrhizobium. Next base: position 186,817 of record CAVPZI010000002.1, on the reverse strand, counting down.
CGCGGCTCGAGCGGCTTCTTCGGCGTCGGCATCTTCGATCCGCGCATCGGCGGCGATCCGTTGCTGTTCCAGCATCTGTTCTGGTTCTACTCGCATCCGGCGGTCTACATCATGATCCTGCCCGGCATGGGCGTCGTCAGCGAACTGATCTCCGTGCTTCTCGCGCAAGCCGGTGTTCGGCTACAACTTCGTCGCCTGGGCAGCGTCGCGATCGCCGGCGTCGGCTTCTTCGTCTGGGGCCACCACATGTTCGTCAGCGGGCAGTCGCTGTACGCGAGCCTGGTGTTCTCGTTCATGAGCTTCATCGTCGCGGTGCCGTCGGCGATCAAGGTGTTCAACTGGACCGCGACGCTGCACAAGGGCTCGTCGCAGTTCGACGCGCCGATGCTCTATGCGCTGGGCTTCATCGGCCTGTTCACGATCGGCGGCCTGACCGGGCTGTTCCTCGCCTGCCTCGCCTACGATGTCCATGTCACCGATACCTATTTCGTGGTCGCGCATTTCCACTACATCATGGTCGGCGGCATGGTGACCGCCTATTTCGGCGGACTGCATTACTGGTGGCCCAAGATCACCGGCCGGCTTTATCCGGAATATTGGGCGCGCGCCGCCGCCATCCTGATCTTTTTCGGATTCAACCTGACGTTCTTTCCCCAATTCATTCTCGGCTCCGCGGCATGCCGCGGCGCTATCATGTCTACCCGCCGGAATTCCAGGTCTGGAACGTGCTGTCCTCCGGCGGTCGCCACCGATCCTGGCGGCCGCCTATCTGCTGCCGCTGTTCTATCTGGGCTGGTCGCTGTTCTTCGGGGCCGCGCGCGCCGGCCAATCCCTGGGACGCGACCGGGCCTCGAATGGCAGACCCCGTCGCCTCCGCCGGCATCGAACTTTGCCGTCCAGCCCGTCGTGACCCGCGGTCCCTACCAGTATTCCCCGGCGTTCGAAGCGGAGCCGCAAAATGCCTGACGCGTTCGCGCCGCAATTTGCGTCGTCCCGGCACCGCGACGAGGTTGCCGAACTCGGCATGTGGGTGTTCATCGCCACCGAAGTGCTGCTGTTCGGCGGTCTGCTGCTGGCCTATCTGGTCTATCGCCATGCCTATCCCGATGCCTTCATGGCGGCGGGTCGCCGCACCGATATCGTCGATCGGCACCGCCAACACCGCGATCCTTTTGACCTCGAGTTTTCTGGTGGCCTGCGCGGTCGATGCGCTGGCGGCCGATGCGCGATCGGCATGCACAATGCTGCTGACCGGCGCCTGCTGCCTCGGACTGCTCTTCCTCGGGCTGAAGGGTCTCGAATATGCGGGCGAATACCGCGAGCATCTGATTCCGGGCATCGATTTCAGCTTCGACGGCCCGCTTGCGGGCGGCGTCCAGTTGTTCTTCGTGTTCTATTTCGTCGCCACCGCGCTGCATGGACTGCACATGCTGATCGGCGTCGCCGTGCTCGCCACCATGGCGGTGCTGTTGCGCCGGTCGGCAAGTTCAAAAAGACGCGCCGCGCTGCGCTCGGCCGGGCTGTACTGGCATTTCGTCGATGTGGTCTGGATATTCCTGTTCGCGCTGATCTATCTGCCCGGGAGGTAATCATGATGGAAAACTGGCGACCGCCTCTTCCGATTGTCGCAACGTGGCTGGGCCTGCTGGCTCTGCTGGCGGTAACGGTTACACTGGCCTATTTGCCGCTCGGCGCCATCCATGCCGCGGCCGCGCTCGTCATCGCCTCGATCAAAACCGTGCTGGTGGCCGCGATCTTCATGGAACTGCGCCACCGCGGTGCCCGAACCTTGGTATTTGCCGGAGCGGGGCTGTTCTGGCTGGCCATTTTACTCTGGCTCGGATCGATGGACTTCCTGACCCGAACCTTGATTCTGCGCCACGTGGTTTTGCCATTGGCCGGACGCTGCTTGCTTTGTCGTACCCTCTCGGAAAATCCGCACCGGCACCGACTTTGCCGCCGGCACTTTGCTGCCTTCGGCGAAATGCCACAGCGGGATCAGGTTGTTGCATTCGGGATAGTAGCCGGCGATGGATTTACGCGGGATGTCGTAGGCAACCGACCTGAAGCCCGCCAAGCCTGCGCTCGACGCCGTCATCGGCCGCGGTCGACAGCACCACGAGGTCTCCTTGCGCAATACCGAGTTCGCGCATGTCCTCGGCATTCATCAGCACCACCTGCCGGCTGCCATGGATGCCGCGAAACCGATCGTCCTCGTTGTAGATCGTCGTGTTGAACTGGCCGTCTGCCCGCAACGTCATCAATTCAAAGATGCCATCGGCTTCAGGTGGCGGCTGCAGCGCGGCCTTCGGCACGGTGAAGTGGGCCTTGCCGTTCGATGTCTTCCACTTGCGCTCGCGGCGCCGCAGCGGTCGCGGAAAGCCGCCCGGCTCGAACATCCGCCGGTTGAAATCCTTGAACTGGTCCGGGTAGGTCTTCTCGATGGCGTTGCGAACCAGCGAATAATCCCCGACCCAGGCGTCCCAATCGACCGTTTGGATTGCCCTTGAGGGTGGCCTTGGCAAGTCCGGCCACGATCCGCGGCTCGGACAGCAACTGCTCGGCCACCGGCTTGCGCTGGCCGCGCGAGCCGTGGATGCACGCCGTGGAATCCTCCATCGACACCGCCTGCGGCCCGCTCGCCTGCTGGTCGATCTCGATCCGGCCGAGGCACGGCAGCAGATATGTGACTTCGCCGGGGACCAGGTGCGTACGGTTGAGCTTGGTCGCGATCTGCACCGAGAGCCGAAGTTTCGACCACGCCGGCTCCATCAGGCTCGTTCGGGGATCGCGCGCAGGAAGTTGCCGCCGAGGCTGACGAAGCCGCGGACCTCGCCTGTCAAAATCCCCTGGCAGGCATCCACGGTCGTCAAACCGTCCCAGCGCGGCGGCTCGAAACCATAGAGTTCGGCCAGCTTGTCGAGCGGCACCAGCTTGGTCTTCTCGGAGATGCCGACGGTGCGCTGTCCCTGCACGTTGGAGTGGCCGCGGATCGGCGAGATGCCGGCGCCGGGCTTGCCGATATTGCCGCGCAACAGCAGCAGGTTGACGATCATCTTGACCGTCTCGACACCATGCCTGTGCTGGGTGATGCCCATTCCATAATTGACGATTACGGCACTGGAGGCCATGTAGACATTCGCGGCCTCGGTCATCGCCTCCCGGCTTAGCGCGGACGCGCGCTCGAGCGACGGCCACCCCTGATCGCGGCAGAACGCGGCGAATTCCTCGAAGCCCGAGGTGTCGGTTTCGATAAAAGAAACGTCGACGATCCGCCCCCGGCCGGCGATTCTGGCCGCGTCATCGGCTTCGATCACGGCTTTGCAGATACCGACGATCGCCGCGGCATCGCCGCCGGCTCTCACCTGGTGATACTGTGTGCTGATGCGGGTGCCGCCGGCCAGCATCTGGATCGGATTCTGCGGATTGGTGAAACGCTCGAGCCCGCGCTCCCGCAACGGATTGAAGGTGATGATGGGAACGCCGCGCTGTGCCGCTTCCTGCAGCGGATGCAGCATCCGCGGCGCATTGGTCGTGGTGTTGTGACCGAAAAAGAAAATGCAGTCGGTGTGGTCGAACTCCGGCAATCGCACGGTGCCGACCGGCACGCCGATCACCTCCGGCAGCGCCACCGATGTCGTCTCGTGGCACATGTTCGAACTGTCGGGAAAGTTGTTGGTGCCGTACATGCGGCCGAACAACTGATACATGTAGCTCGCTTCGAGCGAGGCGCGGCCGGAGGTGTACATGATGACGCCGCGCGGATCGAGCGCATTCAGTTCGGCCCCGATCTCGCGGAAGGCGTCGTCCCAGCCGACGGGAACATATTTGTCCGACGCGCGGTCATAGCGCATCGGCGTCGTCAGGCGGCCCTGCTCCTCCAGGTCGTGGTCGGACCAGCCGCGCAATTCTGTTAACGTGTGCGCGGCAAAGAAGGCGGGTGTCGACCGTCTTGTGCGTGATTTCCCACGCCGTCGCCTTGGCGCCGTTCTCGCAGAACTCGAAGGGATGGGGTTTTGCCGGCTTGGCCCAGGAACAACTCACGCACATGAAGCCGTCCGGCTTGTTCTGGTTGAGCAGGATTTCGCTGCCCAGGATGGCGACCTCTTCCTGCAAGAGAATGCTGGCGACGGCGTTGACGGATCCCCAGCCGCCGGCTGGACCGTCATAGGGTTTTACTTTCGCCTTCGACATCGCGCTACTCCCATCCGCAAAAGAAAAAAACCGCCGATTGCCTAAGATGTTCCTGTTGTCACGGAACCTTGTGCGCGGTTGAGCGTCGAAATCGTGGGCTCAAGGAATTCGACCGTGCATGGCTCACATTTCGCTCACCGTGATCTGATCGGCTTGCCGCCGGCCTCGGTGGCGATGCCGCGCTTGACGCAGGACCGCCAGCTCGACCAGCGCGCGGTTGCCGAGGAGTGCCCTGTCGCCATGGTGTACGACGGCACCACCGCGGCGGTGCTGATGGCGTCGCCTGGCGATCTCCGCGATTTCGCCGTCGGCTTCAGTCTCACCGAGGGCATTATCAATTCCGCCGCGGAGATCGAGGCGATGGACATCGTGCCCGGTTGCGACGGGATCGAGCTGCGGATGTGGCTGGCCGCGAGCCGTGGCCGCGCGTTCAAAAAGCGGCAACGACGCCTGGTCGGACCGACCGGATGCGGGCTTTGCGGCATCGAGAGCCTCAGCGAAGCGGTCCGGACGTTTCCCCCGATCGAACGAAAGATATTGCTGCGCTCCCGCCAGATCGGGCTTGCCGTGGAAGCGCTCGCTGCCGCGCAGACGCTCAATCAGGTCACCCGCGCCACCCATGCGGCCGGGTTCTATCTGCCGGATGACCGCCTGGCCGCCATGGCTGAGGATGTCGGGCGTCACAACGCGCTGGACAAGCTCGTCGGCATGCTCGCCGCCAAAAGCGTTTCGGCCGGCTCCGGCGCGATAGTTCTGACGAGTCGCGTATCCATCGAAATGGTCCAGAAGACGGCGGCCGCGGGATGCCCGATCCTGGTCGCGATCTCGGCACCCACCGCACGCGCGATCAGGGCCGCGGAAACCTGTGGCATCACCCTGGTGGCCATCGCACGGGGATCTTCGTTCGAGATCTTCAGCCACCCGGAAGGCATTTCCGATTTGACTTTCGATCGCTGAGTCCGCGAGCGGACAGACAGCCGGACAAGGCCTTTCAGTTGGCCTGGAACGTTTGTCGCGAGCGCCGATTAAAACAAGATTCAACAAATGGAGGCCGCGATGGCTCTGGAAACGCGTGAGACGGGGAATCTGATCGGCAGCGACAAGGTAGAAGGGACGGCGGTCTATGCGATCGACGGACAGAAGATCGGCAAGATCGATCGGGTGATGATCGACAAAGTCGGCGGCAAGGTCTCCTATGCCGTGCTGAGCTTTGGCGGCTTTCTTGGCATCGGGGACGACCACTACCCGCTGCCGTGGCAGTCGCTCAAATACGACACGGGGCTCGGAGGCTATCGATCCAACGTCGCCTCGGAAAAATTCACGGGCGCGCCGAAATATGCCGACGACAGCAGTTGGAATTGGGGCGATCCCGGGCGGGTAAGCTCGATAAACGACTATTACGGCGTGCCGTTGTCGTAAATCACTCGTCGGCAAGGCGCCGGCTGGATTGGAGCCGGTCCGCGCAACGTGCGGATTCACCTTTGCGAGTCCGCACGCTGCCGCCTGGAACCCATATCTAAGAATCCCGCAAATTTGTTCCACATCGTGGCCACAGCGCCACAGACGATGGCAATCCGTATTGCAAATGCAGGCCTCAATTAGAGTTCTGACCGACCTCGCCGGTAGCGTGGGGCGGCGGAGGTTGATGCCATGCGTTTGGGTCAACAAGGTGTGAGAAGAACCCGCGCAAGTCAGCGCCCTGCTGCGCGCGCCTCCATCGCATGGCTTTGCGGCTGCACGCTGGCCGCGGCGGCATTTTGCATCGCCATGGGCGCGTCGGCGCCGGCGCGCGCGGACGGCGGTGATGGCGGTTCGGTCGGCGGCAGCGGTCAAGGTCTTGGCGGTGCGGATTCGAGCACCGGCGCCGGTGGGCCGGGCGGCGACGCCAACAGCACCCGCGCCGGCGGCGGCGGCGGCGGCGCCGGTCCGATGTTCGGCGGCACTGGCGGCGCCGGCACCGGGCCCGGCGCCGGCGAAGGCGGCATCGGCGGCGCTGGCGCCGGTGGCGGCGGCGACGCCGGCACCAACGGCATCGGCGGCCAGGGCGGAGGCGGTGGCGGCGGCGGCGCCGCCGGATTGTTCTCGGCCGGCGGCACCACGACCAGCGGCGGACTGACCGGCGGCAACGGCGGCGCCGGCGGCGCCGGCAACGCCCCCGGTCTCGGCGCCGACGCGGGCGGCGGCGGCGGCGGCGCCGGTGGCGCCGGCGGGGTCGTCGGCAGCGGGACCTATACCATCACCGGCAGCGGCAGCGCCGCCGGCGGCAACGGCGGCGCTGGAGGCATTGCGAATGCCGGCGGTCTCAGCGGAACCAGCAGCGGCGGCAACGGCGGCAGCGGCGGAGCCGGCGGCTTGCTGGGCAATGGCGGCACCCTCGGCAATGGCGGCACCGTGACCGGTGGCGCCGGCGGCAACGGCGGAGCGGTGATCAACGGCACCGGCAACGGCGGCCGCGGCGGCAGCGGCGGCAACGGCGCCTTGCTCGGCAATGGCGGCACCGTCGGCAATGGCGGCACCATCGCCGGCGGCGCCGGAGGCGCCGGCGGATCGGCGACCGGCGGCATCGCGGGCAACGGTGGCAATGGCGGCAACGGCACCCTTTTTGGCAACGGCGGCAGCGGCGGCAATGCCGGCACCATCACCGGCGGCAACGGCGGCGCCGGCGGAATCCTTACCGGTACCGGCACCGCGGGCAACGGCGGCGCCGGCGGCAACGCCGCCTTTTTCGGCAATGGCGGCAGCGGCGGCAACGGCGGCATGCTGAGCATCACCGGGACCATGACCGGCGGCAACGGCGGCGCCGCCGGATTCCTGATCGGCGCCGGTGGCCAGGGTGGCCAGGGCGGCGCCGGCGGCGCCGGTGTGGCCGGCGGCGGCATCACGATCATCAACAACGGCATGATCCAAGGCGGCATGGGCGGCGATGGCGCGACCCGCGCCGACGCCATTATGTTCATGGGCGGCAGCAACCTGCTCACCGGAACCGGCATGGTCGGCAGCTTCACCCTGACCAGCGGCAGCACGTTCGCGCCCGGTTCGGGCGCCGCCGGCAGTTCGATGACGGTGAGCGGCAACCTCGCCTTCCAGTCCGGCGCGATCTATCTGATCCAGGTCAGCCCTGCGGCCGCGAGCTTCGCCAATGTTTCCGGCAGCGCGACGCTCGCCGGCAGTGTGCAGACGGTGTTCGCGCCCGGCAGCTACGTGATGAAGCAGTATACGATCCTGCACACTGGCGCCCTCACCGGCACTTTCAACGGCGTCAGCGGCAACGTTCCCGCCGGATTCGCCGAAAGCCTGAGCTACTCGGCCACCGACGTGTTCCTCAACCTCACCGCGGGCCTTCCGACCGGCGGCCTGAGCCGCAATCAAGCCAATGTCGCCAACGCGCTCAACGCTTTCTTCAACAACGGCGGCGCGCTGCCGGCTTCGTTCGCACCCGTGTTCGGCCTCACCGGCGGCAATCTCGGCGCCGCGCTGTCGCAGCTGTCGGGCGAAGCCGCCACCGGCGCGCAGCAGGGCGCGTTCCAGCTCGGCGGCCAGTTCCTCGGCATCATGCTGGATCCGTTCGTGGACGGCCGCGGCGGCGGCAACGGCGGTCCGGCGCTCGGCTTTGCGCCGGCGCGCCCGGCGCTGCCGGACGAGATCGCGCGCGCCTATGCGGGCGTGCTGAAGGCGCCGGCCCAGGCGCCGGTCTATGCAGCACCGTGGAGCGTGTGGGGCGGCGCCTATGGCGGCAGCAACCGCACCAGCGGCGATCCCGCGGTGGTCGGCAGCCACGATCTAAGCGCGCGGGCGGCGGGCGTCGCCGGCGGGTTCGATTATCGGATCACGCCCGATTCCGTCGTGGGCTTCGCGGTTGCCGGCGGCGGCACCAACTGGAGTCTGGCGCAGGGGCTGGGCGGCGGCCGCAGCGACGCATTCCAGGCCGGCGTGTACGGCGCCACGCGGTCGGGCCCGGCCTATGTGGCCGCGGCTCTGGCCTTTACCCAGCACTGGATGTCGACCGACCGCTTCGCCTTCGCCGGCGATCACCTGACTGCAAGCTTCAACGCCCAGAGTTTTGGCGGGCGGGTCGAAGGCGGCTACCGTTTCGCAACCCCGGTCAGCGGCGTGACGCCCTACGCCGCGCTGCAGGTGCAAAGCTTCCGCACCCCAGGCTACAGCGAGACCGACCTCAGCGGCGGCGGCTTCGGGCTCGCATTCAATGGGCGCACCGCGATCGACACCCGCACGGAACTGGGCACGCGCTTCGACCGCGTGGCCGCCGTGAGCCGCGATGCGGTGTTCACGCTGCGCTCCCGGCTGGCCTGGGCGCACGACTGGGTGGACGACCCGACCCTGACGCCGCTGTTCCAGGCGCTGCCGGGCGCCAGCTTCGCCGTCAGCGGCGCCGCGCCCGCCAAGGATTTCGCGCTGGCCTCGGTGGGTGGCGAGCTTCGCTTTGAGAACGGCGTGACGCTGCTCGCCAGGTTCGACGGCGAGTTTGCCGCCCACGCCACGACCTTTGCCGGTACCGGCACGCTGCGCTATACGTGGTGAGTAAGCTCCGGGTTATTTCGGCTCGATTTTGGCGTATCGGCGGCATGTCCGGTGCGCGGGCTTCAGACTTTCCGGCCTCAACCATTGGACGATTGAAAATACTCTGACGCCGCCGACCCGCTATGCCGCAGCCGGGCGTCCATAACTTCCGCAGACGCCATTACTTCCCGAGATACTTCTTCATCTCCGCCCGCAAACCATCGCGCAGGTCGTCGCGGGCCATGCCGTAGGCGATGTTGGCGCGCAGGAAGCCGGCCTTGGAGCCGCAATCGTGCCGCTCGCCTGCGAATTCGACGCCGTAGAATTTCTGGGTTTTGGCCAGCCCCTTCATGGCGTCGGTGAGCTGGATTTCGCCGCCGGCGCCGCGCTCCTGGGTCTCAAGGATCTTGAAGATCTCCGGCTGCAGGATATAGCGCCCGGTGATCGAGAGGTTGGATGGGGCGGTGCCCTGCGGCGGCTTCTCCACCATGCCGTCGACCTCGAACACGCCGGCGCCGTGCCGTTTGCCGACGCCGCAAATGCCGTATTGATGGGTCAGGTTCTCCGGCACGCCTTCGACCGCGATCAGGTTGGCTTTCGGCCCGAGTTTTTCCGCGGCCTGGATCATCTGCGCCAGGCAGCCCGGCGTGTTCAGCACCAGTTCGTCCGGCAGCACCACCGCGAACGGCTCGTTGCCGACGATGTCGCGGGCGCACCACACCGCATGGCCAAGCCCGAGCGGCGCCTGCTGCCGGGTGAAGCTGGTGGCGCCGGCTTCCGGCTGGAATCGCGCCAGTTGCTCGGTCTCATTGGTCTTGTTGCGTTCGCGCAGGGTGGCGTCGAGTTCGAACATGCGGTCGAAATGGTCCTCGATCACGCCCTTGTTACGGCCGGTGACGAAGACGAAATGCTCGATGCCGGCTTCGCGGGCCTCATCCACCACATACTGGATCAGCGGCCGGTCGACGATGGTCAGCATTTCCTTCGGCATCGCCTTGGTGGCGGGCAGGACGCGAGTGCCGAGGCCGGCAACCGGAAAAACAGCTTTGCGGATTTTCATGACGGTTTTCTTGGCGTTTTCTTGTGCGCGTGGGCAGGGGCTTGAGCGAAACCGGATCGCCGGGACCGACGTTGGTCAGGTCTTGGTAGCCGGTTTGCGGCGCCGAACAAAGACGGTTTTTTATGACGGTTGGCTGATCCGCAGGCGCCGCGGTGGTGCCGCGGAACCGGCGCTGCTATGGCTGCAGGCGTGGCTGCGCCGCCACGATTGGCGGTCATTTTACGGAGATCTCGACCATGGAATACCGGCGTCTCGGGGCCAGTGGCCTCACCGTTCCCGCACTCAGTTTCGGCACCGGCACGTTCGGCGGCAAGGGCGATTTCTTTGCCGCCTGGGGCAACACCGACGCATCGGGCGCGCGCCGGCTGCTCGACGTCTGCCTCGATGCCGGGGTCACTCTGTTCGACACCGCCGACGGCTATTCGAAGGGCGAAGCGGAAACCGTGCTAGGCGCCGCGATCAAGGGAAGGCGCGACAAGGTGCTGATTTCCACCAAGGCCTCGTTCCGATTCAGCGACGAGCCCAACGACGTCGGCTCGTCGCGCCAGCACCTGGTCGCGGCGATCGATGCGGCGCTGAAGCGGCTCGGCACCGATTATATCGATCTGTTCCAGCTGCATGGTTTCGACGCCATGACGCCGATGGAGGAGGTGCTCTCGACGCTCGACGATCTGGTCCGCTCCGGCAAGATCCGCTATGTCGGGGTTTCGAATTTCTCCGGCTGGCACATCATGAAGGCGCTCGCGGTGGCTGACAAATACGGCTATCCGCGCTACGTCGCCAACCAGACCTATTATTCGCTGATCGGCCGCGATTACGAATGGGAATTGATGCCGCTTGGCATCGACCAGGGACTGGGCGCCGTGGTCTGGAGCCCGCTCGGCTGGGGCCGCCTCACCGGCAAGATCCGCCGCGGCCAGCCGCTGCCCGCCACCAGCCGGCTGCCCGGCACCGCGGGTCGTGGCCCGCAGGTATCGGACGAACATCTCTATCGCGTGGTCGATGCGCTCGACGTGGTGGCGAAGGAGACCGGCAAGACCGTGGCGCAGATCGCGCTGAACTGGCTGCTGCAGCGCCCCACCGTTGCCACCCTGATCATCGGTGCCCGCAACGAGGAACAGTTGCGCGACAATCTTGGCGCGGTTGGCTGGAAACTGACGGCGGAACAGGTGACGAAACTCGATGCGGCGAGCGAGGTGCCGCTGGCCTATCCCTACTGGCACCAGCGCAGCAATTTTGAGGAGCGCAACCCGCCGCCGGTGTGATTTTGCCATGATTGCGTCGCCATTAATTGCGGCGCCGTTAAGCCAATGGAAACCGTGAGAAGGCCTTCTTGAGCATGATCCCGAAAAGTGGACACCGGTTTTCGGACAAGATCATGCTCCGACAATAATTCGGGAGAGCCTCACGGTAAGGGATGAGACCAGTGGATACAGTCGGACGGCGAAGATTTGCGGCGGTCGCATTGACGCTCGGCGTGGCGTTGGGCGGCGGCGACGCCTGCGCGCAGTCGTCCTCCGGCGGCGGCTCCCTGGGCAATTTCTTCGGCAATATCTTTGGCGGCTCGAATCCACAGTCGGGCGCGCCGCCGCAGGCCGCCACGCCACCCTCCGGCGGCGGGCCGCAGCCCTGGAGCGGCGAGGACGGCGCTTCCGGCCATCCCCTGATGACGGCCGCGGCGATCCGCGAGGCGGCGGCGAATTTCGACCGCTGCGTCGCCGGGATGTGGCCCGACGCCGCGCGCCGCAGCATTACCCAGCCGAATTTCGAGCGCTTCACCGCGGGCCTCGCGCCGGACCTGCGGATCATGGATCTGATGGACTTGCAGCCGGAATTCACCAAGGCGGTGTGGGACTATCTCGACATCCTGGTCAACGACACCAGGCTCGCCAAGGGCCGCGAGATCCTGGCCAAATACAAGCCGCAGTTCGACGCCACCGAGAAGGCCTATGGCGTCGACCGCTACGCCATTGCGGCGATCTGGGGCATCGAATCCAATTACTCCACCCAGATGGGCGACCGCAGCGTGCTGCAGTCCACCGCGACCCTGGCCTGCATCGGCCGCCGCCAGAAATACTTTCGCGATGAATTCCTCTCGGCGCTGGAAATCCTCAACCGCGGCGACCTGCGGCCGGAGCAGATGCGCGGCTCCTGGGCCGGCGCGTTCGGCCCGACCCAGTTCATGCCGACCGCGTTCAAGCGTTACGCCGTCGACGGCGACAACGACGGCCGCCGCGACGTGGTCGACGATGCCGCCGACCTGATCGCCTCCACCGCCAACAATCTCAAGAAGGACGGCTGGCAGACCGGCCAGACCTGGGGCTACGAGGTCGTGCTGCCGCAGAACTTCAACTACATGCTGGCGGACCGCGCCAGGGCGATGACGATCGCGCAGTGGGAACATCTCGGCCTCAAGCGCGCCGGCACTGCGGCGTTCCCGCATCCGCAGGAAAAGGCCTATCTGCTGGCGCCGGCCGGCGCCCAGGGGCCCGGCTTCCTGATGCTGCAGAACTTTCGCGTCATCATGAAATACAATCCGGCCGAGGCCTATGCGCTGGCGATCGGCCATTTCGCCGACCGGCTGCGCGGCGGCGCGCCGTTCGTGCAGCCCTGGCCACGCCAGGAGCGGGTGCTGTCGCGTGCCGAGCGGCTCGAACTGCAGCAACTCCTGGTGCAGCGCGGCTTCTACCGCGGCGAGCCCGACGGCCAGTTCGGCGGCCAGACCCGCGAGGCGCTGCGCAGCTTCCAGGCCTCGGTCGGCGCCCCCGCCGACGGTTTTGCGTCGGCGGAGGTGCTGGAACGGCTGCGCGGCAAATGATCCCGGTGGTTGCCGATCCATAACTGATTGGTTATGTATTTCTGAATGACCTCGCGCAGTTCCGGAAACCCTGTTGGCGCCGCACCCTTGACGGCGCCGGACGATGCTCCTTTATGACGCGAAGGCTGCCCGCGTGCGGCCCGAATCCGCTATTATATAAAGCCTTGATCCCCGTCCCCGAGTGCGTCCGAAACCGATGTCCGACCAGCCGAAAAATCGCTTCACCGAGACCGGGCCGCTGGTGGCGCTGGCGGTGGCGATCGCGTTCATGGTGGGCATCGCCGGGCCGGCCTCGGCGCAATTTTTCAATTTCGGCGGATGGCAGCGGCCGGCGCCACAGCAGCAGCCCCAGCAGCGCGGCGGCGGTGGCTGGTTCGGCGGCGAGTTCTTCGCGCCGTTCCAGCAGCAAGCGCCGCAGCGTGCGCAGGATTTCTCCCGCGCCCCGCCACCGGCCAAGCGCGATGCGACGCTGCCGCCGCCGGAACGCAATATCCTGGTGCTCGGCGACGCCATGGCCGACTGGCTCGCCTTCGGCCTCGAAGATGCCTATGCCGAGCAGCCCGAGATCGGCGTGATCCGCAAGCACAAGACCGTCTCCGGCCTTATCCGCTACCAGCCCAAGGGCGATCCGGCCGACTGGGCCGCCGCCGCCAAGGGCATCCTGGCCACCGAGAAGCCGGACGCCATCGTCGTCATGCTCGGTCTCAGCGACCGTATCCCGATCCGCGAGCCGGCCGCTGATAAAAAAGATTCGGACAAGAAGGATGCCGACAAGAAGGCCGACAAGAAAGAAACCAAGAAGGACACGGACTCGACGGCCAGGCCCGATGAGAAAGCGGTCGATACCGAGCTGGCTCCGGAAGATGCCGCCGACGCCGACATCCCCTCGATCGCCGCACCGGGAAAGGGCGCGCGCTCGGCCAACGGCGTCTATGAATTCCGCGACGATCGCTGGGTCGAGCTCTACAGCAAGAAGATCGAAGAGATGATCGGCGTGCTGAAGTCGAAAGGCGTGCCGGTATTGTGGGTCGGTCTGCCGGCGGTGCGCGGCACCAAGGCGACCTCCGACATGCTGTTCCTGGATTCGCTGTACCGGGATGCTGCGGGCAAGGCCGGCATCACCTATGTCGACGTCTGGGACGGTTTTGTCGACGAGGCCGGCCGTTTCCTGCAGCGCGGCCCCGACTTCGAAGGCCAGCCCCGCACCTTGCGTTCGCCGGACGGCGTGTTCTTCACCAGGCCCTGGGGCGCGCGCAAGCTCGCGCACTACGCCGAGCGCGAGATCACACGTCTGTTGGCATCGCGCTCCGCGCCGATCGAATTGCCGACCGAGCCCGGCACCCCCGATGTCAGCAACACCAAGCCCGGCCAACCGGCGCCCCGCCCGCTGGCCGGCCCGATCCTGCCGCTGGTCGCGGCTTCCGTGAGTTCCGACCAGTTGCTCGGCGGTCCCGGTTCGCGCCCGGCTCCGGTCGACGCTTTGGTGGCGCGCACCCTGGTCAAGGGTGAACCGCTGGCCGCCCCCGCCGGCCGCGCTGATGATTTCGTCTGGCCGCGCCGCGAAGTCGGGCGCGAGCAGGCCAAGGGCGACGCGCCGATGGCCTCGGTTTCGCCGTCCGCTGTCGGGCCCGATGGCGTGACGCCGGTGCTGGCGCCGCCCGCGCCGCCGAAGCCCAAGAAGTTGGTGCCGAAGCCCACCGGGCCGACGCTCGGTGGATTCTTCAGCACTTTTCAGTCGCAGCCGCCCCGCCGCAACAGCAGGCGCCGGCGCGTCCACGCCCGCTCCCGCTCGTCCCGCGTCCGCCCGGGAACGTCGGACCTTCGGCCTCGGTGCCGGGCTTCTTCGCACGCTGATTTTAGCTGTAGTAGCGCCAGCGCGGCGGCGGCCGGCGCGGCGGTCGCGTCATGATCATCGCCAGCGCGAAGCCGATCCCGCCCGCCACCAGAAGCGCGCCGAGCGGATTGTCGCGCACTTGCTTCGCGACCACCTCGGAGCCGTCGCGCAACGTCTCGCCGGGCTTGTCATAGGCGTCCTTGGCGAGATTGACGGCGGCGTCGCCGGCGCTGCGCGCGGCGTCCTTGGCCTGGCCATAGAGGTTCTGCACCGTCCCCGCGGCCTCGCGCGCCCGACCGGCGGCGCTGGTCTGCGCGTCACCGGCGAGGTCGCCCACCGCGCCCTCGACTTTGCCTGCGGCGTCCTTGGCGGCGCCGGCCCAACGATCCTTGTCCATCACATGCACTCCCTTGAGGAAATTCTCATGGGGTCTAACCGATGGAAGCGATTCCGGTTCCGTCTGCCGCATGATCCCGAAAAGTGGATACCGGTTTTCGGATAAGATCATGCTCAAACGAGGCCTGCATTGACAACGAATCCGGATCGGCAGAATTTTGCCGGTGAAGCCGCGGTCCGGTGGTTCCGGCATGCCGCCATTGAATGGATCAACCATTCCCGAGGAAACGCGTATGGCCCTGACGATCCGCAAATTGCATCCGTTCTTCGTCGGCGAAGTCACCGGTGTCGATCTGGCCCGGCCGATCAGCCGCGAGGAGGCCGAGGCGATCGAGGCCGGCATGGATGAATATGCCGTGCTGATCTTTCCGAAGCAGGACATCACCGACGAGCAGCAACTGGCCTTCGCAGGCAATTTCGGCCCGCGCGAGAACCTGCGCGGCGGCCACATTGCCAAGCCCGAGGACGCGCGGCTCGTCCCCGGCCTTGCCGATGTCTCCAACCTCGGCAAGGACGGCAAGCCGATGTCGCGCGACAACCGCGTTCATCTGTTCAATCTGGGCAACTGCCTGTGGCATTCCGACTCTTCGTTCCGGCCGATCCCTGCGAAATTCTCGCTGCTGTCGGCGCGGGTGGTCAACCCGAAGGGCGGCAACACCGAGTTCGCCGACATGCGCGCCGCCTATGATGCGCTCGACGACGAGACCAAGGTCGAAATCGAGGACATGATCTGCGAGCACTCGCTGATGTATTCGCGCGGTGCGCTCGGCTTGCTCGACTACACCGAGGAAGAGAAGGCGATGTTCAAGCCGGTGCGCCAGCGCCTGGTGCGCACCCATCCGGTACATGGCCGCAAGTCGCTCTACCTGTCATCCCATGCCGGTGGCATCGAGGGCATGCCGATGCCGGAAGCCCGCGTGCTGCTGCGCGACCTCAACGAGCACGCCACCCAACCGAAATTCGTCCATGTCCACAAATGGACGCTGCATGACTTCGTGATGTGGGACAACCGCCAGACCATGCACCGGGTGCGCCGCTACGACCAGTCGCAGCCCCGCGACATGCGCCGCGCCACCGTCGCCGGCACCGCGCCGACGGTCGCGCAGCAGGCGGCGGAGTAGGAGACACAGTTCCTTGGTCATCCCTGCGAACGCAGGGACCCATCGTCCCGGGCGTTGCGGTCAGCAAAAAGGCATCGACCGCTCTGCTTTAACGGGAGTCCGCGCCGCGTGCGACGAGCGCAATTGCGCTCGCGCTGGGGTCCCGGCGTTCGCCGGGACGACCCCGTGAGCCTACCGCGGCAGCGTGGTAATTCCCATCAGGCCCTGGTCGATGGCGCGGGCGCACAGGCGGCCTTCGCGGATCGCCCACACCACCAGCGATTGCCCGCGGCGCATGTCGCCGGCGGAAAATACCTTCGGCACCGAGGTCTGGTAATCCGAGGTGTTGGCGCGGACGTTGCCGCGCGGGTCGAGGTCGACGCCGAGCGTCTTCAACAGGCCCTCGTGTACGGGATGTACAAAACCCATCGCCAGCAGCACCAGTTCGGCCTTGAGCTCGAATTCGCTGCCGGGGACCGGCTTGAACTTGTCGTCGACCTGAACGCAATGCAGTTTGGCGACCTTGCCGTCGCCGCCGGTGAACTTCTGCGTCAGCACGGCATATTCGCGCGTGGCGCCTTCGGCCTGGCTGGAAGAAGTCCGCATCTTCAGCGGCCAGTTCGGCCAGGTGATGCCCTTGTTCTCGCGCTCCGGCGGTGCCGGCATGATTTCGAGCTGGGTCACCGACTTGGCACCCTGCCGGAACGAGGTGCCGATGCAATCGGAGCCGGTGTCGCCGCCGCCGATCACCACCACGTGCCTGCCACCGGCCAGAATCTCCGGCGCGTCGCCCAGCGGCTCGCTGGAGACGCGGCGGTTCTGCTGCGGCAGGAAGTCCATCGCGAAGTGAATGCCGCCGAGTTCGCGGCCCGGGATCGGCAGGTCGCGCGCGGCCTCCGCGCCGCCGGTCAGCGCGATGGCGTCATACTTCTTGAGCAGTTCCGCCGGATCGATGGCGCCGGGCGAATTGCCGCCAACCGCCTTGCCGTAGAAGAACGTCACGCCCTCGGCTTCCATCTGCGCGATGCGGCGATCGATCACCTGCTTTTCCATCTTGAAATCGGGAATGCCGTAGCGCAGCAGGCCGCCCGCCTTGGCGTACTTCTCGTAGACATGCACGTCATGGCCGGCGCGCGCCAGCTGTTGCGCACAGGCGAGGCCGGCGGGGCCGGAACCGACCACGGCGATGGTCTTGCCGGTCTTGCCCGGCGCCACTTCGGGCTTCAGCCAGCCATTGTCCCAGGCGCGGTCGACGATGGCGCATTCGATGGTCTTGATGGTGACCGGGTTGTCGTCGATGTTCAGCGTGCAGGAGGCCTCGCACGGCGCCGGGCAGATCCGCCCGGTGAACTCCGGAAAATTGTTGGTCGAATGCAGGTTGCGCGAGGCTTCTTCCCAGTTGCCGCCATAGACCAGGTCGTTGAAGTCGGGGATCTGGTTGTTGACCGGGCAGCCCGGGGTGCCCGGCGCCACCGAGCCGGTGCCATGGCAATACGGAATGCCGCAGTTCATGCAGCGCGCCGCCTGGTCGCGGGTCTCTTTCTCGGAGAGCGGGATGACGAATTCGCGATAGTTCTTCACGCGCTCGGCAACCGGCGCGTATTTGCGATCGTGACGGTCGATCTCGAGAAAACCTGTAATCTTGCCCATTAAACCTGTCGCCCCGAACCTGTCCTACAAAACCCGTTCCGAAACCTCAGCCTCGGGGAAGCGGTTCATTCGCCGCGTCTCGAGGGATGAGGGTAGTGTGGCCTCGTGATCTCAGGCGGCGCAAGTGCGCCGCCGCGCCACGAGGTGTTTTTCTATTACGCCCCGATCGCGATTTTCGGCTCGGCGTCGGCGTTGGCCTTCAATTCCTTCAAGGCACGGCGGTATTCCACCGGCATCACCTTGCGGAATTTCGGCAGCATGTTTTTCCAGTCCGCCAGGATCGCGCGCGCCCGCGCCGAATTCGGCGAGCTTGGCATGGCGCGAAATCAGGATGTGCAGCCGCTCGACGTCGGAGTCGAGCAGGTCCTTGAACACGTCGACCCGGCCATGGGCCTCGAGATCGCCGGTATGGTGATAGGTGTTCTCGTTGATCATCTCTTCCGAGAGCACCGGCTCGAGCTCGACCATCGCCAGGTTGCACAGCTTGGGAAAGTCGCCCGCCTCGTCGAGCACATAGGCGACGCCGCCCGACATGCCGGCGGCGAAGTTGCGCCCGGTCTTGCCGAGCACCACGACGATGCCGCCGGTCATGTATTCGCAGCAATGGTCGCCGGCGCCTTCGACCACGGCCACCGCACCGGAGTTGCGCACCGCGAAGCGCTCGCCGGCAATGCCGCGGAAGTAGCATTCGCCCTCGATGGCGCCGTACATCACCGTGTTGCCGACGATGATGGACTCCTCCGGCACGATGCCGGAATGGCGCGGCGGGCGCACGATGATGCGGCCGCCGGACAGGCCCTTGCCGACATAGTCGTTGCCTTCGCCTTCGAGGTCGAAGGTGATGCCGCGGCAGAGCCAGGCGCCGAACGCCTGGCCGGCGGTGCCCTTGAAGCCGACCTGGATGGTGTCGTGCGGCAGGCCGGCATGGCCGTAGATCCGGGCCACCGTGCCCGACAGCATCGCGCCGGCGCTGCGGTCGGTGTTGTTGATCTCCATGTCGATCCGAACCGGCGCGCCGCGGTCGATGGCGGCCTGGGACTTTTCGACCAGGGTACGGTCGAGCACCGCTTCGAGGTGATGGTTCTGGCCTTCGGAATGATAGATCTTCTGGCCGAGCGCTTCCTTCTGCCGGAAGAACAGTTTTGAGAAATCCAGTCCCTTGGCCTTCCAGTGCGCCACCAGCGCGTTCTGGTCGAGCATCTGGGTCTGGCCGACCATCTCGTTGAAGCTGCGGTAGCCGAGCGTGGCCATGATCTCGCGGACTTCTTCGGCGACGAAGAAGAAGTAGTTGATGACGTGCTCGGGCTGGCCGGTGAAGCGCTTGCGCAGCACCGGGTCCTGGGTCGCGACGCCGACCGGGCAGGTGTTGAGATGGCACTTGCGCATCATGATGCAGCCGGCCGCGATCAAGGGTGCGGTGGCGAAGCCGAACTCGTCGGCGCCGAGCAGCGCGCCGATCACCACGTCGCGCCCGGTGCGGAAACCGCCGTCGACCTGGACCACGATGCGGCTGCGCAGCCGCTCGCGCACCAGGGTCTGGTGGGTTTCGGCCAGGCCGATTTCCCATGGCGAGCCGGCGTGCTTGATCGAAGTCAGCGGCGAGGCGCCGGTGCCGCCCTCGAAGCCGGCGATGGTGACATGGTCGGCGCGCGCTTTCGCAACGCCGGCGGCGACGGTGCCGACGCCGATTTCCGACACCAGCTTGACCGACACCAGGCCGGCCGGATTGACGTTCTTCAAATCGTAGATCAGCTGGGCGATGTCTTCGATCGAATAGATGTCGTGGTGCGGCGGCGGCGAGATCAGGCCGACGCCGGGGGTCGAATGCCGCACCGAGGCGATCACCGCGTCGACCTTGTGGCCCGGCAGCTGGCCGCCTTCGCCGGGCTTGGCGCCCTGCGCCATCTTGATCTGCATCATGTCGGAATTGACGAGATATTCCGTGGTGACGCCGAACCGGCCGGAGGCGACCTGCTTGATCGCCGAGCGCATCGAATTGCCGTTCGGCAGCGGCTTGAAGCGGTCGGCTTCCTCGCCGCCTTCGCCGGTGTTGGACTTGCCGCCGATCCGGTTCATGGCGATCGCCAGCGTGGTGTGGGCTTCGCGCGAGATCGAGCCGAACGACATCGCGCCGGTGGCGAAGCGCTTGACGATCTCCGCGGCCGGCTCGACCTCCGCCAGCGGCACCGGCTTGCGCTTTTCGTCCTCGGCGGTCTTGATCTTGAACAGGCCGCGCAGCGTCAACAGCCGCTCGGACTGCTCGTTGAGGATTTTTGCGAACGCCTTGTAGCGATCGAGCGAATTGCCGCGCACCGCGTGCTGCAAGGTCGAGACCGACTCGGCAGTCCAGGCATGGTCCTCGCCGCGGGTGCGGTAGGCATATTCGCCACCGACGTCGAGTGCGGTCTTGTAGACCTGCGACTTGCCGAACGCGTCGGCGTGGCGGCGTGCGGTTTCCTCGGCGATTTCGGCCAGCCCCACGCCTTCGATGCGGGTGTGGGTGCCGACGAAATACTTGGCGACGAAGTCCGCCTTCAGCCCCACGGCGTCGAAGATCTGCGCGCCGCAATAGGACTGATAGGTCGAGATGCCCATCTTCGACATCACCTTCAACAGGCCCTTGCCGATCGACTTGATGTAACGCTTGACGATTTCGTAGTCCTCGAGCGAGGTCGGCAACCGGTCCTTCATGGCGATGATGGTCTCGAACGCCAGATAGGGGTTGATGGCTTCGGCGCCGTAGCCGGCGAGGCAGGCGAAGTGGTGCACCTCGCGCGGCTCGCCGGATTCCAGCACCAGACCGACCGAGGTGCGCAACCCGGTCCGGATCAGGTGGTGGTGCACGGCGGCGCAGGCCAACAGCGACGGGATCGGAATCCGGTCGCTTCCGGCGGCGCGGTCGCTGAGGATGATGATGTTGACGCCCTCGCGCACCGCGGCTTCGGCGCGGGCGCACAGTTCGTCCAGCACCTGCTCCATGCCGGCCGCGCCAAATCCGGCGTGGAAGGTGGTGTCGAGCGTGCGTGACTTGAAATGCGAGTTGGCGATTTCGGAAATCGAGCGGATCTTCTCCAGGTCGCCGTCGGTCAGGATCGGCTGGCGCACTTCCAGGCGCTTGGTGGTGCCGGCGAGACCCTCGAGGTCGAACAGGTTCGGCCGCGGTCCGATGATCGAGACCAGGCTCATCACCAGTTCCTCGCGGATCGGATCGATCGGCGGGTTGGTCACCTGGGCGAAGTTCTGCTTGAAATAGGTGAACAGCTGCTTCGGCTTGTCCGACAGCGCCGAAATCGGCGTGTCGTTGCCCATCGAGCCGTTGGCTTCCTCGCCGGTGGAGGCCATCGGCGTCATCAGGATGTTGATGTCTTCCTGGGTGTAGCCGAACGCCTGCTGCCGATCGAGCAGCGGCAGGTTGGAGCGCAGTCCCTTGGCCGGCGCGTCCGGCAATTCCTCGAGCACGATCTGGGTGCGGTCGAGCCATTCCTGATAGGGATGGCTCTTCGCCAGCGACGCCTTGATCTCGTCGTCGGGAATGAGCCGGCCCTGTTCGAGGTCGACCAGCAGCATCTTGCCCGGCTGCAGCCGCCACTTGGTGACGATCTGGTCCTCCGGAATCTTCAGCACGCCCATTTCCGACGCCATCACGATGCGGTCGTCGCGGGTGACGAGATAGCGCGCCGGCCGCAGCCCGTTGCGGTCCAGCGTGGCGCCGATCTGGCGGCCGTCGGTAAAGGCGATTGCCGCCGGGCCGTCCCACGGCTCCATGATCGCGGCGTGATATTCGTAGAAGGCGCGGCGCTCTTCATCCATCAGCGGATTGCCGGCCCAGGCCTCCGGAATCATCATCATCACGGCGTGGGCCAGCGCATAGCCGCCCTGCACCAGGAATTCGAGGCCGTTGTCGAAGCAGGCGGTGTCGGATTGGCCCTCGTAGGAAATCGGCCACAGCCTGGAGATGTCACGGCCGTACTTTTCCGAATGCACCGAAGCCTGCCGCGCCGCCATCCAGTTGACGTTGCCGCGCAGGGTATTGATCTCGCCGTTGTGCGCCACCATCCGGTACGGATGCGCCAGCGACCAGGTCGGGAAGGTGTTGGTCGAGAAGCGCTGGTGCACCAGCGCCAGCGCGCTTTCGAAATCCTCTTCGTGCAGGTCGGGATAGTAGCTGCCGAGCTGGTCGGCCAGGAACATGCCCTTGTAGATCACGGTGCGGCACGACAGCGACGCCGGATAATAGCCGGCGAGGCCGCGGTCGCGGCGCTGATAGATCGCCTGCGAAATCGACTTGCGCAGGATGTAGAGCCGGCGCTCGAAGTCGTCCTCGTTCTTGATTTGCTCGCCGCGGCCGATGAACACCTGCATGTTGGCGGGCTCGGTCGGCTTCACGGTCTCGCCCAGCGACGAACTGTCGGTCGGGACCACGCGCCAGCCCAAGAGCGTCAGCCCTTCTTCCTTGATCTGGTCGGCGATGATGCTCTGGATGACCTTGCGCCACGCCGTCTCGCGCGGCATGAACAGCGCGCCCACGGCATATTCGCCGCGTCCCGGCAGGGCGAAGCCGAGCGCCTTGGTCTTGCGGATGAAAAAGTCGTGCGGGATCTGCACCAGGATGCCGGCACCGTCGCCGGCGCGCGGATCGGCGCCGACCGCGCCGCGGTGTTCGAGATTGCACAGGATCGAAATCGCATCCGACACGATCTGATGCGACTTCTTGCCCTTGATGTTGGCGATGAAGCCGACGCCGCAGGAGTCCTTCTCCTGCGAAAGGTCGTACATGCCTTCCGCCGGCGGGCGCCAGCTGTGCTCGCGTGCGGTTTCAGGATGTTTCACGGCCAGGTCCGCCGACAGCGCATCTGTTCCGATGATTTCGCGCTCGAAGTTCGACCCGCTCATGTTCGTCCTCTCAACCCGGATAAGGGTCCTGACACCACCACCGGCGCACCTTGGGCGGTCGCGGCACCCTTTGGGCCACCGCTCGCACGCCGCGAGCCGCAATTTCAGTATTCAGGCTGTGGCCACCGACGTCCCCGAAGAGCGGCCTGCCTGGTGTTTTCCGGCGTCCCGACGCCTACGCTTAACGATGCAATCCCTGTGCCGGGTTTGCCACCCAAAATTGAGACAGTGATACTGTCCTAACCCTGACATTGCCAAATTTTTTTCTATCACACAAGCGCGCGAAAGTCGCCGGTTGCATGGCCGGCCTGCGCCAACCGCGATCCGGCTTCGCCCCGGATTTGGAGCAAACGCGCCGCGATCCGGCCCAAGGGCTGCCGGATTCGGCGGAGAGGTTGATCGCGGGATCAGGGCGGTATCAGTGGCAAGCTGAACCGGGCCTGCGGGGGCGTACAGGAGCACTGGCAATGAAGCGGTTCGTGGGATGGGCGATGTCGGCAACGGTAATTGTTGCAGCCACCGCCGCGGGGGCGCAGGCCTTGCCGCCCGATCAAATGGCAGGTTCACCGCCCGCGACAACGGTGTCCGATTTTGGCGGGCCCTACGCGGCCATGCCGCCGGCGGCACCAATGCCCGGGGGGTACGACGCGCCGCGCCTGCTGCCACCGCAGGAAGTCTATACGGTGCTGCGCGACAACGGATTTTCGCCCCTCGGCGCGCCGCGACAGCGCGGCTTCGTCTACACCATCGCGGTGATCGACCGCGGTGGCGCGGATGGCCGTCTGGTGATCGACGCCCGCAATGGCCGGATTCTTCGCTTCGTACCGGCCTACCTAATGGGCGCCAGGATGGGAGACGAGGTCGCCCTGGCCGGTCCGCCAGGACCGCCGCTGTTTTCCGATATGCGTCGCATCCCCCGCCCGCCGGCCCCGGTGCCGCACGTGGCGAGCCGGTCGCCCGCCGCCGTCCCGCTGCCGAAGCCGACGCCGCGTGCGGTCGCCGAGCCAAAGCCGGAAACGCCGCAGGCAGCCACGCCGGCGCCGGCGCCTTCCGCTCCGGTTCAGCAGTCGGCATCGATCCAGCCGAAACCGGCCGAGACATTGCCGCCAAGGGCGGCGCCCGCGCCTGCTGCGCCGAAGCCTTCCGTGCAGATCCTGCCGACCCAGCAAATGCCGAACGCCCAGGGACTCGATTGAGGACTGGATTGACCCCGACGTTCCGGAATTAGGCGCCGCCATCAAAAAAACGCCCCGGTTTCCCGGGGCGTTTTCGTATTCGGCGATGATGCCAACCGCTTACGCGGCGGCCTTCGCAGCCTGGTTGTCGATCACCTGCGGCGCTACGGCGCTGGTGGTGATCGGAATGCTGCGGGGCTTCTTGGCCTCGGGAATCTCGCGGACCAGATCGACATGGAGCAGGCCGTTTTCGAGCGAGGCGTTCTTCACCAGCACGAAATCGGCGAGCTGGAATACGCGCTCGAAGGCACGCGCCGCGATGCCGCGGTACAGCAGCTCGGATTTGTCCTTGCCGTTTTCATTGGCGGATTTGTCGCCCTTGATCGTCAGCGTATTTTCCTTCGCGACGATGGAGAGCTCGCCCTGGGAGAAGCCGGAAACCGCAACGGTGATCCGGTACTCGTTCTCGCCGGTCCGCTCGATGTTGTAGGGGGGATAGCCGGGGCTGCCGTCGGCGGTGGCCTGATCGAGCAGCGAAAACAGCCGGTCAAAGCCGACGGTGGAACGATAGAACGGGGTGAGATCATAGCTTCGCATAGGGTAGTCCTCCATTGAGCGACTGGTTGAGTGGTCCCGCCCGCCATCGGGCCGGGCTTTCGTCTGCGTGCAGCCTAGAGCGGCCTGCACAGAGGTGATATGGGAGGGAACCCGCGGCCTTCAAGAGCATCGAATTGATTTCCGCGTACCGCCCGCCACCCCTTGATTTCCAGCACTTTTCACCTATTCGGGTTCCGCCATGACGCTCGTCTCGATTCCCGCCAATCCCGTTCCCGACGACGTCGTCAGCGGTATCATCAAGACCCCGGACGGCGCTGAATTGCGGTTCGCGCGCTGGGCGCCGCCGGCCGGCCGCAAGGGCACCGTGTGCGTGTTTTCCGGCCGCAGCGAGCAGATCGAAAAATATTTCGAGACGGTGCGCGACCTGCGCGACCGCGGCTTCGCCGTGGCGATGATCGACTGGCGCGGCCAGGGCCATTCGTCGCGGCGGCTGCGCGACCCGCGCAAGGGCTATGTGCGGGACTTTGCCGATTTCGAAATCGACGTCGAAACCTTCGTGCAGCAGGTGGTGCTGCCGGACTGTCCGCCGCCGTATTTTGCGCTGGCACATTCGATGGGCGGCGCGGTTCTGTTGCGGGTCGCCTTTGCCGGCAAGCGCTGGTTCGACCGCATCGTGCTGTCGGCGCCGATGATCGATCTGCCCGGACGCGCCACCTCGCTGCCGTCGCGGGCGCTGCTCAAGGTGCTGCGGGTGGCCGGCCAGGGCGGCCGCTATGTCCCCGGCGGCAGCGACGGGCTCACCGGCACCTCGACCTTCATCAATAACCCGTTCACCAGCGATCCGGTTCGCTACGCCCGCAACGCCGCCATATTGGAGGAAGACCCGACGCTGGGCCTTGGTTCGCCCACGGTGGCCTGGGCCGACACCGCCTTCCGGACCATGGTCGGATTTCGCGCCGCGGACTATCCGCTGCAGATCCGCCAGCCGATCCTGATGCTGGCCGCCAGCAACGACACCATCGTCTCGACCCCGGCGATCGAGGAATTCGCCTATCATTTGCGTGCCGGCTCGCATCTGGTCATTGCCGGCTCCAAGCACGAAATCCTGCAGGAACAGGATCGCTACCGCGGCCAGTTCTGGGCGGCCTTCGATGCCTTCGTGCCGGGAACGCCGTTGTTCAGCTAGCGCATGATCCGGAAAAGTGGGCACCGGTTTTCCGAAAAGATCATGCGCAAACAATAATCCAGAGCGCTGTCGCGATTCAATTCAAAGCGATGGCGTTCTAGGCTCAGCTGGGTTTGTAACGCGGCATCACAACGTCTTGGTCATGTAGACCCGGTTGAGGCCGATTTCCTCGGCCCGATGGGTCTCGACGAAACCAAGCCGCGAATACAGCGCCAGATTCTCGGTCATGATGTCCTGGGTATAGAGCCGAATGGCGCCAAAGCCGGCTTCCCGGGCACGGGCCTCGGCGAAGGCAATTAATTTGACGCCGAAGCCGCGGCCCTGCGCGCGCGGGCTGACCGCGACATTGTCGAGCAGCATGGCCTGCGCTTGGGGAATCAGCACCACGAGGCCGATGATTTCGCCGTCTTGCTCCAGCACATGCACGCGCCCGTCGGCAATGTAAGCGGCATAATCGTCGCGCATCGGTCCCGGCATCTTGCCGTTGCGGGCGAGATAGACCGAATAGGCGTCGCTGACGATGGTCGCAACGGCGGCGACATCGGCGGCTTGGGCGAGGCGGATCATGACCGGTCTCATCAGCAAGGAGGCGGGATCACGCAAGCATTTTATAAGCAGCGCTGCCGGCGAGATAGCTGCCCAGCAGCATCATTGCGATCAGAAACCAGCGGCGGAAGGCTTCCGGCTCGAGCCGGGTGCGCACCCCCTGGCCGATGAACATGCCGATGAAGGCCGCGGCCATCGCCACCATGCCGGGCAGCGCCGTCGATGTCGTCAGCAGTCCGGCATGGGTCAGGTTGAAGGCCAGCGCCACGGTGGCGGCGGTGAAGAATACGCCCAGCGCCTGTACCAGCTCGTCCTTCTCCATGCCGATCGCCTGCATGAACGGCATCGCCGGGATCACCTGGATGCCGGTCGCGGCGGCGATCAGGCCGGTCACCAGACCGATGATGCCGCCGACCCATTTCTCCCGGGGACGCGCGACGCTGAACCGGACCTTGACCAGGCTGATCAGCGCATAGACCACCAGCAGCATGCCGAGCAGGATGGTGCCGTAAGACGCATACGGACCGGTCATCATTCCCGCGCCCGACCAGATGCCGATGGCGGTGCCAGCCAGCAGCGGCCATAGCCGCCGGACGATGTCGCGCAGATAGGGACCGACGAAGGTCTGCCAGATATTGGTGACGATCGCCGGCACGATGACGATCGCCAGCGCGTGCGCCGGCGGCATCGCGGTCGCGAGCAGGCCGATCGACACGGTGGGCAGGCCGAGTCCGATCACGCCCTTGACGAAGCCCGCCAGCGCGAACACGGCGGCGATGATAAAGATCATGGTGTCCGGCATGACCGCACATTGACCGATCGTCGCCATGCGCACAATCTGGAGGTTACGGAGTCTGCCTTCGGCCATGCCGAAGGCACATGGAGCGTTTTCAAGCGAAGTGGGCACCGGTTCGCGTGAAGAAACGCGAAAAACAAAAATCCGGAGAGCAATAGCGCTCCAGCCTGGAAAAGGCCATGCGGTTCGACCTGGTTGACCTTCAGCTGTTTGTCGCAGTCGCCGAGGCGCGCAGCATCACCCATGGCGCCGCCGGCGCCAATCTGGCGCTGCCGTCCGCCAGCGCGCGGATCAAGGGTCTGGAGCAGGCGCTCGGCACCGGTCTCTTCAAACGCGGCCGGCGCGGCGTCGCGCTCACCGCGGCGGGGGAAAGCCTGCTCGGCCATGCCCGCATCGTACTGCACGACGTTGCGGTATTGCGCGGCGATCTCGCCGGCTATGCCCGGGGGCTGAAGGCCAGCGTCCATCTGCTCGCCAATACCGCCGGCCTCGCCGAGCACTTGCCAGGGATACTGGCGGCTTTCCTGCGCGAGAATCCGCACATCAATGTCGATGTCGAGGAGCGCGAGAGTCCCGATATCGCGCAGGCGATCGCGGCCGGCGCCGCCGATATCGGGCTCGCCATCGATTTGCTCTGCCGCAGGAGATGCTGCGGGCTCCGTTTTGCGACGACCGTCTGGTGCTGGTGGTGCCACCCGACGATGAACTGGCCGGCCGGCGTCAGGTCGGCTTTGCCGACGTGCTGGACCGGGATTTCGTCGGCCTTAATGGTGCTGCCGCCCTGCAGGCGCATCTGGCGGCGCAGGCGGCGCGGCTGGGATCGCGGCTGCGGTTTCGCGCCCGATTAAAGGACTTCGACGCGGTTTGCCAACTGGTCGCCGCCGGAATCGGCGTCGCCGTGATGCCGGAAACCACGGCCAGGCGATGCGCCCGCACCATGAAGATCAGGACGCTGCGGCTGCGCGACCCATGGGCAAGCCGCAAACTGGTGATCTGTGTCCGGGATATGAAGGCGCTGTCGCGGCCGGCGCGGCAGCTGTTCGAGCATTTGAAGCGCGCGGCCGCAAGTCGCGTTTGAAGCGACGTTCCTGAAGGGCCGCCTCCGGCGTTCAACTGTTGAGCAGCTTGATCGCCGCGGCATGCACGCGCGGATCGCCCGCCGCGACGATGCGGCCGCCGCCCTGCGCCGGCTTGCCTTCCCAGGTGGTGACGACGCCGCCGGCACCGGTGATGATCGGGATCAGCGCCGCGATATCGTAGGGTTTCAGTTCGGTCTCGACCACGAGGTCGAGATGGCCGGCGGCGAGCATGCAATAGGAATAGCAATCGCCGCCGTAGCGTACCAGCCGCACCGCGGATTCGATGCGGCTGAAAGCCGAGCGGTCGGCGGCGTTCATCAACAGCGGACTGGTGGTAAAGGCGGTGGCTTCGGCGAGTGATGCGCAGCGCCGCACCGCCAGCTTGCGCTCGCCGCTGGGACCGGAGTAGTGCGCCGAGCCACTGTCGCCGCTGAACCGTTCGCCGATATAGGGCTGGTGCATCATCCCGAATACCGGCGTGCCACGGTGCAGCAGCGCGATCAGGGTGCCCCAGATCGGAAAACCGGAAATGAAGGACTTGGTGCCGTCGATCGGATCCAGCACCCAGACATATTCGGCGTCCTCGCGCTCGCTGCCGAATTCCTCGCCGACAATGCCGTGCTGGGGAAAGTTGCCCTTGATCAGGCGGCGCATCACCGCTTCCGCTGCGCGGTCGGCTTCGGTTACCGGATCGAATTCCTTGTTGGCGGTACTTTTGTTGTCGATGCCGAGCGAGGTGCGGAAGAACGGCAGGATGGTTTCACCTGAGGAAGTCGCAAGGCGGCCGATAAAGGCGGTGAAATCGATGACAGTCACGGCGATTCCTGGAGTGCGGCCGAAAGGTGCTCGGCTCTCGCGTGGCGCAGCCTCGCGTCAGCGCTTCCTATACAGGGCGAGCGCCCAATTCGCACGGCCGGATCATGCGCCGCGGCGGGATATCCCGCTTTCGAATCAGCTTGCGTTTCCTAATTAAAAGCGAATGTCAGCGATCACGAATTCGCGAGTTATCCACCGAAGTTTTCGCCGGCCGGCCACGGTGCGGGTCCCGAGCGGTCCTTCATCGCATTGAGGATTCAAGGGAAAATCGCCGAATTCGGGCTCCACCTACAGGGAACCTGACATGCGAATTTTGCATGGGAAACTGGCCAAAAGCACTTGCACTTTGTGCAGCGCAGTCGCATATTGTTGCGGTGCGGTAGCGCCTCGCGCTATCGCTGCCCTCCTTGGGCGTTTCCTCCCTAGACTTGGGCCGCTTGCCTTGCAAGCGGCCCTTTTTTCTTGCCCGGTGCTTTTCGCCAGACAAAACTGCGCGCGTTCGCGGCGCGCCGGCGCCTGTTGTATGCAAGGCGGCCGTTCTGCACGCGGCTATTCCGCTGCCGCCTGGAACGGCCCAAGGTCGCTCAACGAAACGGCAGCCAGCGCATCGGCCAGAATGGCGAAATCGGCGCTGACCTGGGCGAAGCGCTCGTTCTGTTCGCGGCGTCGCTCGTCCATGTAAATCGCGCGGTTGAGTTCGATCTGGACGGTATGCAGTCCGCTGGCCGGATTGCCGTAATGCTCGGTGATGAAACCGCCGGCATACGGCTTGTTGCGGCCGACCGAATAGCCCAAGGCGATCATGGTGTCCTCGACCACGTCGGGGAGCTGCGGCGCGCAACTGGTGCCGTAGCGGTCGCCGATCACCACGTCCGGCCGGCGCGGTTCGTCGCGCGAGACGCCGACCGACGGCATGGAATGGCAGTCGACCACGATCACCGTACCGAAGCTCTGGTGCGCCCTGTTGATCAGGCGGCGCAGCGCCCGGTGGTAGGGCTTGTAGAGCGCCTCGATGCGGCCCAGCGCATCATCGACGTCGATGCGTTCCCGGTAGATTTCCTGCCCGTCGCCGACCACGCGAGGGATGGTGCCGAGACCGCCGGCCACCCGCATCGATCGCGTGTTGGCGAAGCTCGGCAGCCGTCCGGTGAACATCCGCGGGTCGAGTTCGTAGGGCTCGCGGTTGACGTCGACATAAGAGCGGGGGAAATGCACACGCACCACCGGAAAACCGCGCCCGCTGAGCGGAGCGATCAGTTCGTCCATGAACGAATCCTCGGAACGGCGCAGCGCGGCCAGGTCGATCCTGGACGCATTGAGGAATTCGTGCGGATAGACCGAGCCGGAGTGGGGAGAATTGAAGATGATCGGCGCCCGCCACTCGGCCGGCTCCAGGATCTCGAAAGGGGGCGACATTTCACCGTCAGGCTTGGTCATCGTCGGGCGTCGTCCCTCGAATTGAGCTTTTCCGGAAGAGCGATTCTGCCAGAAAAGTCGTTGTTTTGTGAGGTTTCATTGTCGGTAATCGCAACCGGTCTGCCAAGCGAAAAATACCCGGACGGCACGGAACCTCTCCGACGATTCAAATCGCGCCCCTTCATTGATTTGAAAGGCGTTCCGGCGCAAACTCCCCTCAAGTCCTGACGCACGCGTGCGGTTCGCCTTCACCCGAAATTTACCAGCCATCGGGCTAAGTGTACGGATCGGTCCTCTTATCCGGGTTTGACGTCCAGCCGCCATGCACAAAATCCTCCTCGCCGAAGACGACAACGATATGCGCCGCTTCCTGGTCAAGGCGCTGGAAAACGCCGGTTTTCAGGTGTCGCCCCACGACAACGGGATGTCCGCCTATCAGAGGCTGCGCGAGGAGCCGTTTGAAATGCTTCTGACGGATATCGTGATGCCGGAGATGGACGGTATCGAGCTGGCCCGCCGGGCCTCCGAACTCGATCCCGACATCAAGATCATGTTCATTACCGGGTTTGCCGCGGTGGCGCTGAACTCGGATTCCGAGGCGCCGAAAAACGCCAAGGTGCTGTCCAAGCCGGTTCACCTGCGCGAATTGGTCAGCGAAGTGAACAAGATGCTGGCGGCCTGATTCGCCGGCCAAAACGGCCTTGAAAACGGGTCTTTTCGCAAGCAAGCCTGCTTGCCTGCCCGCTTTGGAGCCGATATACGGACCCGACCCGTGACGACAGATTCAGGGCGCGTAGCTCAGCGGGAGAGCACCTCGTTGACATCGAGGGGGTCACAGGTTCGATCCCTGTCGCGCCCACCAGCCTTCGCGGGCTACGCCCGCTTCGGCTTGGCAAGCCCTATCGTAGCGAAGGCTGCCGCGTCGTAGCCCGAAGGGCGAAGACGGGCCGCCCATCAATCCAGCCAACTGTATCGATTTACCCGGATCTATTCAGACCGGTCTGTCTCGGCTACGCGTGGCGCAGCCACGCACAGCCGAACGCGAAGCGTGCCCGGCGTAGCCCGAAGGGCGAAGACGGGCCGCCCGAGGATCGCTCATGCCTGACCACCGATCTGGACCTCGGTCGGAATTTGCTCTTCGACCAGGGCGAGGCACCCGGTGGCGAACGGCACCGGTGGTGCGTCTCGAACCTTGACGATGCGTTCGAGGATGCCGCGCTTTTCGAGCTGCAGCACGCGATGACGACAATAGGGATTGTTGCCGGTGTGTGGCGACACGCAACCTCGACGGCTTCATCAGCGCCTTGCTGGCAGCTGCCGCATCGCCTCAGGGATTTGACACGCGGATTTGCGTAGCTCGGGAAAAGGTCGTAAAATGCCGGCGTATTGATGTTCCTCAGTTTTTCCGGATTTCCGAAGCGACGCAAGGAAGGGCGCCTCGTTAATATCGAGACGGTCGCTGTCTTTGGTCGCGTCCATCATCATCCCGGGTCTGGTCATGCCGCGAGATCAAGGATTGTTGCGCAGCCCGTCAACCGCCTTGCTTCTCGCCGCGGTATCGGCGGTGGGTGCGGGACAAACAGTCGTTTTTGCGGTCGTTCCACCAACCTCCCGGTCGATCGGTCTGAGCGAAGTTCAGAGCAGCCTGATTTTCACCGCTTCGGCCATGGCAGTTCTTGTGACCAGTCCCCTGTGGGGACGCGCAAGCGATAAATTCGGGCGTTTGCCCGTGGTGCTCCTAGGTCTCGCGTTCTATGGAGTTTGCTGGCGGTCCTCGCCTACATTCTGCGCATCGGATTGTCGGGTTCATCCGCGACCTCGATCTTCGCGGGATTGATTGCCTGTCGAACCCTTCATGGCGCTCTTACCACGGGCGTGTTGCCGGCAACTCAGGCTCACCTGGCGGACCGGTCCGATGCCGCAGGGCGGGTAGGGGGCATGGCGGCGGTATCGATCGCTTTTGGCCTGGGGTCGCTCATCGGGCCCGGTGTGGTCGGGCTTCTCGCGCCGTTTGGAGCTTTGGCCGGTTTATGGTGCCTCAGTATTGTAGCGATCTTGCTTGCGATCGTATTGGGCGTCATTCCCGCGCATCGCAAAAGCGAGTTTCCGGTGCGGCCGAATGCAGCCGAACCTTTGAATGTTACACCGACATTGATCCGTTGTCTGGTCGTGAGTTCCTGCTTTCATATCGCATTTCTCGGCGCGATGCAGATTGCGGGATTTATCGTTCAAGACCGGTTTCACTACTCCGCCAGTTCGGCGGTTTCGCTCGCGTCATATGCATTTTTCCTCATCGCGGTAGCGATGATCCTGACCCAGGTATCAATGGTAAGATTCAAATCGGACCGGGCAGGAAGCCTGATCGTTGGTGGATCGCTGATCGGTTGTGCAGGCTATGCGTCGGCCTTGCTCGACTATGGCTTGTTGGGTGCAGTATTGGCGCCGGCGCTGCTGGGAGTTTCGCTGGCGCTTGTTTTGCCGTCGGTTTCCGCTGTCGCCTCACTCACCGCCAACGCGCACGGTGCCGCCCTGGGCGCGATCGGAGCGACGCAAGCAGTGGGCTTTTTGGTAGGCCCATTGCTTGCGTCCTATCTCTATTCGATTGGGCACTCCCTGCCGCTCGTCGTCGATTTAGCAATTCTCTTGCTGTGCGCCCTGGTAGCGACCGCCCTTCCGCGCAGACTCCAGTTGGGAGTTACTTAGTTCATCGACATCTCGCGTCGTCCTGAAAAATTCCTGAGAAAATCAATCGGCGCCGCTAGGTTCTTGATCGGAACATAGTCGACACCGCCCTGTCCGCCGTTCGCCAGCAGGCCTTCATATATATTGGTGGAGCGGCCGCCGCGTTTGTACAATTTCCAGTTCCGTCTTTCGTGTGTCTGGTAGGTGTAAAGCAGATAGTCTCGCCTGGAGTTGGAAATCGAACACAGCATATCCGTCCAAAGGCGCACGGAGTGTCTTGCCCCTCTCAAACGGCTGTCAAGCCACAACATCGGAATTGAAATCATATCCTGCTCGTCATGTTCCTGAAGCAGAGGGTGGGTGTTGCGAACCTCGGCGGGCAACAATTCGAGTTCGACCAAAGGCGGCTTTAGAACCAGACAAAAGCCCCCGACCATTTTTTTGTCCAGGAAGTAAGCCGCGGTGAAACTACGCTTGAACACGTCCGCCGCAATGCTCCGGAGGAATACTTGCCTCTCGGGAGGCCGTTTCGCGCACTCGAAATAAGAATCCAGAAAAATGTTCTGGTCATCTTTCGTGACAACTTGCTGCATTGAAAGCCGCTGCATATTCGACGTCTGCATCTTCGTTGCTCCTGTTGCTCGGTTGATTCCGGCAGTCCGCCCTTGACCCGGTTTGACGCCGGAACGCACAGCACGCTTCGCCTTCGGCTTCGCGTGGCGCAGCCACGTCAAGCCGAAGGTGATGCGTGCCCGGCGCAGCCCGAAGGGCGAAGACGGGCCAAACACCTGGATTTATTCACCCGGATTTATTGCTGTGGATCTATCCGCACTCGCCCGGCCACGGTGCGCGGCGGCGCTTATGTCAAACGTGGCCTTTGGTGCAGGTCATCAGGACGCCAGCCGTCTTGCTGCATTGCCATTCGGCGCTCATTCCCGAATCGGCCATCGGCCTCGGCCGCGCCAAGCCCGCGGCGCAGGCGAGGGCGATCATCGTCAGTGCCAGCGCGACATTCCTGCGGGTCCAATAGGTGCTGATCATGGTCTTCCCTCCATCCCAATGCGCAGATCATAGGCGCGAGAGAAGGCCCGGCATGTGAAACAATTCACAGGTCGCCTGATTTTGCTGGGGGCCTGACCGGCGGGTGCCAGCCCGGCCTAAGCCTGGCGCGACGACCCCGATCGCAAATCGCCGGCGTCCTACCGCAAGGCGGGGGAGGCGTCGGCCTGCTTCATCAGCTCCGCAAACGCAGTCGCGATTTCGTGCTCCTGCGGCGCCCGTTCCTCGAACGGGATGAGTTCGCGGTCCGACAGCGCGATCGGCAGCCGGTGCAGGATGGCGCCTGGGATCAAGGTTGAGGCGTGCACGCCGGTCGGTCCGGAGTGAATCCGGTCATTGCCGGGGATCACGATGGTCGGCACTGCGACCGATTGCAGCTGCTGCTCGCTAATTCCGAGCACCGGCAGGTCGAGGCCCGAGGCGAACCGTCGCTTCCACGAATTCATGATGTCGATGAAGCGGCCGGCCGGCATAGCCCGCAACGCCTCCCGGTCGATGGCCGCAGCTCAATCCGCGCGCGCCAATGCTCGGTATCGCAAACCGCGGCCATTCCACCATCGCGCGCGGCGCGGTTGAACAGCTCATCGTATTTCTCCAGCAGCGCCTGGCGGCGAATTCACCGCCGGTGACGCGGAACAGCAGCAATCCTTTCACAATTGCGTCGATCGTGCAGCAGCACGCGGAACCCATGGGCGGCGATCTTGTCGGCCAGGGAGACGAATTCGCCATAGCCGCGCCGGCGGCCCGGCGTCAGCGCCAGCCAGGGACCTGTACCGCAGATCACCCGGTAGTCGATCTCGACACCACGGATTGTTGCAATTGCCATTCGATGATTTCCGACTATGTTTGGCAGGGTTCCTAACAGAGTAATTCCGCGTTGGTCTTGCCGCGTTGCGCAACGATGGCCAGATAATGCCGCCTGAACAGGAGAGCCGGATGCCCTCATTGACCGAATGGAGAGTGCCGCCAGCGGTGCAACCGCGCGCTGAAGATTACGCGTTCGACCTCGAGCGTGTGCTCTCCTCGGTGGTCGGCCTGCATTCCATCATTCCGAACGATGCTTTCACCGCCGATACCCTCGGCGTCGAGCGCGCCGGTAATGGCGTGCTGATCGCCGATGGTCTGGTGTTGACCATCGGCTATCTGATCACCGAGGCCGAAACCGTCTGGCTGCACCTCGGTGACGGCCGCGTGGTGCCGGGCCACGCGCTCGGCTTCGATCAGGAAACCGGCTTCGGCCTGGTGCAGGCGCTCGGCCACGTCGATCTCGATCCCCTGCCGCTCGGTTCTTCCGCCGCGGCCACCATCGACAGCCGCATCGTGATGGGCGGTGTCGGCGGCCGCACCCGCTCGCTCGCCGGCCGCATCGCCGCCCGGCAGGAGTTCGCGGGTTATTGGGAATACGCGCTGGACGAGGCGATTTTCACCTATCCCGCCCATCCCAACTGGGGCGGCGCCGGATTGATTTCGGCGGCGGGCGAACTGATCGGGATCGGCTCGCTGCAGATCGAACGCGTGCGCGAGGGCAAGAACGAGCATCTCAACATGGTGGTGCCGATCGATCTCCTGAAGCCCATTCTCGACGACATGCGCAAGTTCGGCCGCGTCAACAAGCCGCCGCGGCCGTGGCTCGGGGTTTTTTCCGCCGAGATCGACAACAAGGTGGTGGTCGCCGGCGTCGCGGCCAAGGGGCCGGCGGCGCGCGCCGAACTCAAGGCTGGCGACCTGATCCTGGCGGTGGGGGGCGAGAAGGTTTCGAGCCAGATGCAATTCTACCGGAAATTCTGGGCGCTCGGGCCCGCCGGAGTAGACGTGCCGCTCACCCTCTATCGCGAGGGCGACACTTTCGACGTGTCGATCAAATCGTCCGATCGCGCCAAGTTCCTGAAGGGGCCGAGGCTTCATTAGCCCGCGAGTTGAGCCCGCGCGCCGGCGGCCCGAACCGGTTGCCATGAACTGCGCCGTGATCGATGGCGGTCGCCGTCTGCGCCGCCGCCGGAACTGGCAGTCGGACTGGAATGCGGGCGGCGCTATTTCTTTTCGACAAAGGCGGCAAACGCCTTGGCGTGATCCGGGTGCCAGCGCGACAGCGCGGGACGGTTTTCGACGATGTCTCCCGCGGCCCACAGAATGCGCCGCTCGTCGAGGCTTCTTGGCACGTCATTGTCCGGACACAGAATGTAGAAATCGCCGGCACCGAGCCGCTCGATCATGAAGTCGACGGTCTGCTCCGGCGTCCAGGCGCCGTCGGGCTTTTCGGAGCGGCCCTTGGCGGTGAGACCCGTGAACACGAAGCCCGGGATCAACAGATGCGCACTGATCCGGCCACCGGCGGTGCTGCGAAGCTCGTGCTGCAGGGCTTCGGTGAATGCCTTCACGCCGGCTTTCGATACGTTGTAGGCCGGGTCGCCGGGCGGCGTGGTGATGCCCTGCTTGGATCCGGTGTTGATGATCAGCCCCGGACGGGCCCGCTCGATCATGCGCGGCGCGAATGCCTGCGATCCGTGGATCACGCCCCAGAGATTGACGCCGAGAATGCGCTGCCAGTTGTCGGCGGGTCCGAACATCTTGCTGCCGGGCTGGATGCCGGCATTGTTCATCAGCACGTCGGTGCCGCCGAAGCGCGCATGCACCGCGGACTCCAGCCGCGTGACGTCGCCGATGATGCCGACATCGGCGACTGCAGTCATCACGCTGGCCTCGCCGCCTTGGGCAACCTTGATGATGGTTGCGGCGGCCTTGGCAAGTCTGTCGTTGCCGATGTCGGCAATGCAGACTTTCATGCCGATCCGCGCGAAATGCATGGCGGCTGCAAGGCCGATTCCGGAGGCGCCGCCGGTGATGACCGCGACATTGTTGGACGACAAGGCGGGATGAGACACGATGTTCTCCTTGAGATTTCGGCCGAACCGGTCGGGTTAACCGCGAGACAGCTTTTTCGGGCGTCCGATGTCGGTTCGCAGCGCCATCAACTCTTTGCGAACCGCGCCGGCCGCCGCGCGCTCGATTTTCCGGTAGCGCGCCACCAGCGACAAACCAAACGGCGTCAGGACCGCGCCGCCGCCGTTCTTGCCGCCGGTTTGCCGCTCCACCGCCGCCTGTCCGCAGATCCGGTTCAACTCGTCGACCAGATCCCAGGCGCGCTTGTAGGACATTTCCATCGCGCGTCCGGCGGCCGAAATCGAGCCGCAGGCATGGATGCTTTCCAGCAATGCAATCTTGCCGGGTCCGATGCGCCCCTCCGGATCCAGGTCGATCCGGACGCTGAGCGAGGGAAGCGGACTGGCATCTGGTTTCGGCATGGCCGGACTTGCCCGTCTCCGCTGGTTTTCATCTATCCGGGTAGCGGCCTCAAGGATAGCTTCCGCAGCGGACAAGACAACAGCTACCTTGCCGGGAACCGATGGCGGCTTGAAGCATCTATCTCCAGTCAGTCTGGTTCAGGCATGCGCTGAATGATCCCGGGAGCACACATATGGCTGATGAACAAACCCCGCCTGCCGGTCCCGATCTGACGCAAGGCGTGACTTTAAGCGAATTCCGCGGCGACATGCTGCTCGGTCATGTCGGCGATGAGGAAGTGCTGCTGGTCCGCTCCAACACCACGATCTTTGCGATCGACGCGCATTGCAGCCACTACCACGGACCGCTGGCGGATGGTCTGGTGGTCGGCGACCAGATCCGCTGCCCGTGGCACCATGCCTGTTTCGATCTGCATACCGGCGAGGCGTCGTGCCCGCCGGCGTTGAGCCCGCTCGCGGTCTGGCAGGTCGAACGGCACGGCGAACGGCTGGTGGTCCGGCACAAGCTTGATCAGCCGAAGCCGCGCGTCCAGGGACCGGTCGATACGCCACGCAGCATCGTCATCGTCGGTGGCGGCGCGGCGGGATTTGCCGCAGCGGAAATGCTGCGGCGGCAGGAGTTTTCCGGCAGCATCGTCATGCTCTCTGGCGACGCCGCGCCGCCGGTCGACCGGCCGAACCTGTCAAAGGACTATCTCGCCGGCAGCGCGCCGGAAGACTGGTTGCCGCTGCGGCCGGAAGACTATTACGCCGAAGCCAAGATCGACCTGCGGCTCGGCACCGAGGTCACGGCCATCGATCCCAGGGCCCGCCATGTCGTGCTCGCCGGCGGCGACACCGTTCCGTATGACCGCCTGCTGCTGGCGACCGGCGCCGAGCCGGTGCGGCTGCCGATCCCGGGCGCCGACCAGCCGCATGTCCACGTGCTGCGCTCGGTGGCCGATTCCCGCGCCATCATCGCCCTGGCCAAAGGCGCGCGCCGTGCCATCGTCATCGGCGCCAGCTTCATCGGGCTCGAAGCCGCCGCCGCCTTGCGGGCGCGGGACATCGAGGTTCACGTCGTCGGGCTGGAGGCGCGGCCGATGGAAAAGGTGCTCGGCCCGCAGATGGGCGACTTCGTTCGTGCCCTGCATGAAGAGCACGGCGTCATCTTCCATCTCGGTGACACCGTCACGTCCATCGACGGCAAGCGCGCGACGCTCAAGAGCGGCGGCGTCCTGGAGGCCGACATCGTGGTGGTCGGCGTCGGGGTGCGGCCTCGCCTCAAGCTGGCGGAGCAGGCCGGGCTGACGCTCGACCGTGGCGTCGTGGTCGACACCTTCCTCGAAACCAGCATGACCGGAATATACGCCGCCGGCGATATCGCGCGCTGGCCCGACCGGCACAGCGGCGAAAATATCCGCGTCGAGCACTGGGTGGTGGCGGAACGCCAGGGCCAGACCGCGGCGCGCAACATGCTGGGGCAGCGCGAAGCGTTCGACGCGGTGCCGTTCTTCTGGAGCCAGCATTACGACGTGCCGATCAACTATGTCGGCCACGCCGAGGCGTGGGACGAAATCACGGTCGACGGCGATATCGCCGGCAAGGATTGCCTGCTGCGATACAAGCGCGGGGGTCGCGTGCTGGCGGTGGCCTCGATCTATCGGGATCTGGCGAGCCTGAAGGCGGAGCTGGAGATGGAGCATCAGGCGGCGGGTTAGCCGTAATCTCGGCAGGCCCTCTCCTCCAGCTGCTTGCACATGATTCAATTTTCGTCATGGCCGGGACAAGCCCGGGCATGACGAACTCACTGGAAGTCCAGCTTCCCGTGAGGTTTCCTATTGGGCCGCCGAACGCCGATACCGCGCTGCCGGATGCGGTGCCGCAAGCCGCGCGTGGCCGGCGCCGAACAGTTTTTCGCGCAAGGTCCCCGGTTGGTACGCGTCCTTGTAGCGCCCGCGCCGAACCAGCTCGGGCACCAGAAGATCGACGATATCCTCGAAATCTCCCGGTGAAATCGCAAACGCCACGTTCAGTCCGTCGACATCGGTCTGCTCGACCCAGGCCTCGATTGCGTCGGCGACCTGCTCGGCGGTGCCGACCACGACAGGCCCGATGCCGCCGATGCCGACATGTTCGGCGACTTCGCGCACCGTCCACACCCGATCCGGATCGGCACGGGTGATGTTGTCCATGGCGGTGCGTCCGGCGTCGTTCTGGACGTGGCGGACCTCCTGATCGAGGTCGTAGGTCGAGAAATCGACGCCGGTCCAGCCGGACATCAAGGTCAGCGCGCCTTCATGGCTGACATGGCGGCGGTAGTCGGCGTATTTGGCCTGGGCTTCCGCTTCGGTTCGCCCTAACACCACGGTCATCATGCTGAACATCAGGATATCGGCGCCGTTGCGGCCGGCTTTGGCGGCTTCGGCGCGGATCGCGGCGACGCGCGGCGCGATCACCTTGGCGGATGGACCCGACATGAACACGCATTCGGCGTGCTGGGCGGCGAACAGCCGCCCGCGCGGCGAGGTACCGGCCTGGTACAGCACCGGCGTGCGTTGCGGCGACGGCTCACTGAGATGGATGGCATCGAGCCGATAGTTTTCGCCGTGGTGCTGGACGCGGTGCACCTTGACCGGATCGACAAAGACGCCGCGCGCGGCGTCGCGCAGCGCGGCATCGTCCTCCCAGCTCGACTCCCACAGCTTGTAGACCACGTCCATGTATTCGTCGGCGACGTCGTAGCGGTCGTCATGGGCGGTCTGCTTGTCCTTGCCGGCGCCGCGGGCGGCGCTGTCGAGGTAGCCGGTGACGATGTTCCAGCCGATCCGGCCCTCGGTGAGATGATCCAGCGTCGACATCCGCCGCGCGAACGGGTAGGGCGGCTCGTAGGACAGCGTGCAGGTGACGCCGAAGCCGAGGTTCTGCGTCACCGCGGCCATCGCCGAAATCAAGAGCAGGGGATCGTTGACCGGGACTTGCGTGGCGTTGCGCAACGCCGCGTCCGGATTGCCGCCGAACACGTCGTAGACGCCGAGCACGTCGGCCAGGAACAGTCCGTCGAACCGCCCGCGCTCGAGGGTTTTTGCCAGATCAATCCAGTACGGCAGGCGGTTATAGTCGCGGGTGCGGTCGCGTGGATGCGTCCACAGCCCCGGCGACTGATGCGCGACGCAGTTCATGGCGAAGGCATTCAGACGGATTTGTTTTGTCACGGGCGACCTGTCTGCTCGTCATGGCCGGGCCAAGGCGCAGAGCGAACGCTCACGCCGTCGCGACCTCGTGGCCAAAATACGCCCGTTCGAGCCGCTGCGGCAAATGGTCTTCGCTGGTCGGCGCCTGCAGCACGATCTGTCCCTGCACCAGCGCGTAGACGCGGTCGGCGGTGCGAAGCGCCTTTTCCAGCAATTGCTCGACCAGCAGCACGGCGGTGCCCTGGGCCCGCAACTGTCCGATCACGTTGAGGACGCGATCGACCAGCACCGGCGACAAACCCGCCGACGGTTCATCCAGCATCAACAGCCGCGGCCGGCGCACCAGCCCCTGCGCCACGGTCAGCATCTGCTGCTGGCCGCCGGACAGGGCGCCGCCACGCTCATGGCGCTTTTCCGCGATCTCGGGAAAGAACGACAGCGCCTCCTCGACCCGCGCCGCGCGTTCGCCGCGCGGCAGGTCGTAGCCCGCCAGCATCAAATTGTCGGTCACGGAAATCTGGGTGAAAACCCTATGGCCCTCGATGACATGGACGAGGCCGGCCCGCGCCGCTTCGCGCGGCGTGGCGTTGGTCATGTCGCGGCCATCGAAGCGTAGCTTGCCGGCGGTGACCGGCAACAAGCCCGAAACCGCGCGCAGCAGGGTGCTTTTGCCGGCGCCGTTGGGACCGAGCAGGGCGACCACCTCGCCTGCCGCCACCGTCAGATCGACGCCGTGCAGCACGCGAATCTTGCCGTACCCGGCCTCGAGCGCGCGAATGGCGAGCAGGGGTTCAGCCACCGAGATAGGCACTGACCACCTCCTTGTGGACACGAATCTCGGCCGGTGTCCCGGCGGCGAGGGTGCGGCCGAGATTGAGCACGGTGACCTGGTCGCAGATCTCGAAGATCAAATCGGCATGGTGTTCGACCAGCAGCACGCCGGTGCCGCGCGCGCTGATCGCCTTGATCAGCACGCCGAGCCTTTGAATCTCGTCACTGGAGAGACCCGCGGCCGGCTCATCGAGCAGCAGGAAATCCGGTTGCAGCATCAGCGCGCGGGCGATCTCGATGAAGCGCAGTTCGGAGTGCTGCAGGCGGTCGGCGCGAACGTCGCCCAAGGATTCCAGGCCGACCACGCCGAGCAGCGCGCGGGCCTTGGCGGCAAGATGGCGCTCGTCGCGGTGATGGCGCGGCAGCGACAGCATGGCTTCGACGAAGGTCGCCTGGCCCTCGATGGTGCCGCCGACCATAACGTTTTCCAGCACCGAAGCCTCGCCGATCAGCCGCGGGGTCTGGAAGGTGCGGGCGATGCCGCTCGCGGCCCGCAGCGCCGGCTGGCCCGGCGGCAGCGGTTCTGAGCCCAGCGCCAGCGTTCCGGCCTTGGCGGCGTAATAGCCGGAGATCACGTTCAGCGTGGTGGTCTTGCCGCTGCCGTTGGGGCCGATCAGGCCGTGAATTTTGCCGGGCTCGACGTCGAGATCGAGGCCGTCGATGGCGCGTACATTGCCGAAGGTCAGCACCACCCCGCGCAGGCT
This sequence comes from uncultured Alphaproteobacteria bacterium, assembly GCA_963710235.1. Taxonomy (GTDB): domain Bacteria; phylum Pseudomonadota; class Alphaproteobacteria; order Rhizobiales; family Xanthobacteraceae; genus Bradyrhizobium. The sequence goes on along the minus strand of CAVPZI010000002.1, from coordinate 145,031 downwards.
GAGGGTCTTGCCGGCGTCCTTCTTGCGCATGATGTCGCCGAGCGCGGCCGGGCGCGGCACGATCGCGCGATGGCTGGCCAGCGGACGGCGGCTTTTGAAATCGAGCAGCGCCGCGATGCCGCCGGGCATCGCCAGCACGATCACCAAGAGCAGCACGGCGTAGAGGAAGGTCGACCATGCGGCGAGGGGCGCTGCGATCTCCGGCAGGATGGTCAGGATGATGGTGCCGAGCAGCGGGCCCAGGATCGAACCGCGGCCGCCGATCAGGATCGCGATGAAAAACAAGACCGACAGGTCGAAGGTGAAAGCATCCGGCGTGATGTAGGTCTGCAGCGTCGCGAACAGCCCGCCGGCGAAGGCCGCCAGCGCGCCGGCGAACAGGAAGATCGATATCAGCATCCGCGGCTTGGAAATGCCGGTGGCTTCGGCGGCGACTTCGGCGTCGCGGACCGCGATCAGGGCCCGGCCGAACCGGCTGTGGCCGACATTGGCGCTCATCCAGGTCGTGAAGCCGGCGAAGACCAGGCAGATATAATAGAAGCCCCAGGCGGTGTTGAAGGGTGCGGGAAATTCCGGCCCGGTGATGCCGATGCCGCCGCCGGTCACGCTCTGCCAGGCCAGCGCGATCTGCGTCACGATGGTGGCGAAGCCGAGCGTCGACATCGCGAAATAAAACGTGCGCAGCCGCAGCGCCGGCAGCCCGACGATGACGCCGAACACCGCGCCAACAGCGCCGGCAATCATCAACGCGACGAATACCGGCACCGGCGGCATGACATTGCCGGCGACCAGCACGCTGGTGGTGTAGGCGCCGAGCGTCAGCAGCGCGACATAGCCGATGGCGAGATGGCCGGCGAAGCCGACCACCAGATTGAGGCCGGAGACCAGCACCCAGTAGATCGCGGCGCGGGTGCCGATCAGCGCCCAGTAGTCGTTGCTGACAAAAGGCAGTATCAGCGCGGCCGCGAGCACGCCGGCGAACGGCGCCAGCGTCGGCAGCAACGTTCGCAAACCTCCGCTCTCGCGGCTCGAAGGCGCGGCGGGGATCGCGGTCATCACACCCTCCGCGCCGTAGCCGAGCCGAACAGCCCCTGCGGCGCCACCAGCAGCACGATGATGAACAGGGTGAACACCGCGACGGACGAGAAGATGCCGCCGACCAGGAAATTCGCCGCCTGCTGGAACAGCCCGAGCGCCAGCCCGCCGATGATGGCGCCGCGGTTGTTGCCGAGTCCGCCGAGCGCCACCGGAACGAAGCCGTAGAAATTCAAGAGCGCGCCATTGGCGAAGAACGCCAGCAGCAGTTCGCCGCCGGAAAATCCGGCGACGCCGCCGATCACGCCGGCCAGCGCGTAACTGGCGACGCGCAGGTTGCGCTCGGGCAGGCCGAGCGCGCGGGCGGCGAAATTATCCTCGGCGATGGCCACGAAGGCGCGGCCGACCAGGGTGCGGCGGTACAGATATTCCAGGCCGATGATGGTCAGGGCGCAGGCCGCAACCGGCAGCCAGAATTTTTCGTCGAACACGCCGCTGCCGAGGCCGATCAGGCGCGGGAACGGCTGCGGTTCGGTGCCCCATTTGATCGCCGCCACCTGCTGGATCATCAGCGCCAGCGCCAGCGTCGAGAGCACATAGAGATGCTGCTCGAGACTCTTCAGCACCGGCCGCACCGCGACGAATTCGGTGATGACGCCGATCAGGGCGCAGCCGACCAGGGTCAGCAGGAATCCGACCACGATCGGCATGCCGAGCTTGAGCATGAACCACGAGCCGAACACGCCGCCGAGCATGGCAAGTTGCCCCGCGGTAAAACTCATCACCCGGGAGGTCGAGAACATGGTGTTGTAGGTGACGCCGACGAGCGCGTAGATCGCGCCCGCCGCCAGACCGGATGCGAGGATAGAGCCGAGCATCTTCTAGGCTCCGAACCAGAACAAGGACGCTGGACATTGTCTTCCTCTCTCTCGCGACCTTCGCCCGAAGGACTGGATTGCTTCGTCGACAAGAGCGCTCCTCGCAATGACGTGGTGAGGTTATCGCTCAACCTCTCCCCGTCATTGCGAGCGGAGCGAAGCAATCCAGGTGCCACACTCGGAAGAGTCGCGGTCCGTTCATAGGCCAGCCGAGGCGCCGTCAGCTGTAGCCCGGCGCCAGCGCGAAGGTGCCGTTCTTGGCCGTGCTCGACTCCGACATCACCACTTCGTCGGTCGGGTAGCCGTTGTGCTGGGTCGGGGTGAAGGAGTAGTCGCCGAAATAGCCGGGATATTTCGTCAGCGTATTCCAGTATTTCACGATTCCCTCGGCTTCCGTCGACCCGCTCGTCTCGACCGCCTTGGCGATCAGTTCGATGGCGTCGATACCGCCGGCGATCCACCACAACAGGGTGTCGTTGAGCGGGATCTTGGCCTTGATCAGCCGGTCCACCAGATCCTGGCTCTTGGCCGGTAGTTTCCCCGCGGCGTCATAGCTGCAGCTCTTGTAGCCGATGGCATAGACCTTTTTCCAGTTGTCGGGCTTGTCGACCAGGCCGGCGATTTCTCCCGACGCCATCGACGGGTGACCGACGAAGGCGACGTCCCAGTTCATCGCGGCGCGGGTGTTGAACATCCGCGATTCGACGCCGGTCGATACGCTCCACACCACGATCACTTCGGCGCCGGCGTTTTTCATGCGCAGCATGTCGGGTGTCACGTCGGGCTGGGTGGCGTCGATATTGGCCTCATAGACGATCTCGGCGCCATCCTTCTTGAATGCCGCTACCGAGGCCTTCACCGCATTGACGCCGTAGCCGGTGGTGTCGCCGACCACCGCGATCTTTTTCGCCTTGACCACGTTGAGGCAGTAGCCGCGCACCGCGTCGTCCCACTGGCCGTTCGAGGGAGCCACCCGGAACGCGTTGGGGAATTTGGTGGTGTCCATCAGGCTGTCGACCACGCAGGGATGCAGATTGGGCATCTTGGCGCGGGCCATGATCGGCGTGGTGGCCAGCGCTTCGCCGGAATTGACCGGGCCCCAGATGGCATGAACCTTGGCCTGGCTGATCAGTTCCTGGGTGGCGTTCACCGCCTTGGTCGGATCGCCCTGGGTGTCGCGGGTGATGATCTCGATCTTGCGGCCCTTGACCCCGCCCGCCGCGTTGATGGCTTCCGTCGCGAATACCACGCCCCGGTTGAAGCCGCCGGTCGGCGCCGAAAGCGGTCCGGTCATGGCGGCCAGCCAGCCGATCTTGATCGGCTCGGACTGGGCGATGGCGGGTCTTGCCAGCGGAAATGCCGCGGCGCCCAACGCTCCGGCGCTGCCCAGCAAAACGCGACGACGTGAAATGATCATTGGTTGCTCCCTGAATATGTTTTACCGGCGCCCGTCGTTGCTGCGGGCGTCCGCGTCCGATTGGTCTGGTCTCGTGCCGGGCTCAATCTGGTATGACAATTGAACGTTGATATCGCCGGATTGTCCAGTATGCGGTTGGAAAAATGACCCGCCGCGTCGATTTGACCGGCGTGGAAAGTTGCCTGTTTTGCGGGCGCCGTCTATGCGCGAATTCGTCTACTCGCTGAGGCCGCGGATATACTCGCGATTGAACGTAAAGCCCCAGCCGGGCCGTTCCGGCACTACGGCGTTGCCGTCCTTGAACTCCAGTTGCTCGCTATACAGCTTCGAGAACCACGGCATGTATTCGAGGTAGATGGCGTTCGACAATGCGCCGAGCACCTGGATGCTGGTCTCGGGGAACAGATGGCTCGACACCGCCACATCAAAGCTTTCGGCCATGTGGCCGACCCGCATGAATTCGCTGACCCCGCCGACCCGCTGCAGATCCGGCATCAGGATGTCGGCGGTGCGCAGTTCCAGCATGCGGCGGAAGCCGTAGCGGGTGTATTCGGTTTCGCCGCTGGCGATCGGCGTGTCGAGCGCAGCTGCAACCCGCGCCAGGCCTTCGAGGTCCCAGGCCGGCAGCGGCTCCTCGAACCAGGTCAGGTCGAATTCCTCCAGCATGCGGCCGAGCCGGATCGCCTGCGCCTCGTTGAGGCCCTGGTTGGCGTCCGCCATCAGCTTGATGCCGGGGCCGATCGCCTCGCGCACCGCTCTGACGCGGGCGATATCGGTCTTCGGATCCGGCGAACCCAGCCGCATCTTCATCGCCTTGAAACCTTGCGCGATGAAGCGTCCAGCTTCGGCTACCAACTCATCGGTGGTGGCTGACAGCCACAGCCCGCTGCTCTGATACGCCGGCACGACAGTCTTGGCGCCGCCAAGTAGCCTATACAGCGGCAGGCCTGAGGCCTTGCCGAGCGCATCCCACAGCGCGCCGTCGAGCGCGGAGATGGCCATGACAGGGACGCCCTTGTGGCCGAAGAAGTTGATGTCCTTCCAGGCCCGCGCCCAGAGCTCGGCGATGTGACCGGCGTCGCGGCCGATGACCAGGTCGGCGAGTTCGTCGACCATCTGGCGCAGCATTTTGGTACGCCTGTCGTGCAGCGTGAAGATCAGGTTCTCGCCGCTGATGCCGGCATCGGTCCTTATCGTGACGAGGATGCAGCCGAACCGCTCGATCCGCCCGAGCGCGCTGCCGATCGGGTTGTCCAGCTTGACCAGCACAGGATGGGTTTCGACCGCGGTCACCTTCATGATGTGGCTCTCCTCTCGGTGCGCGTGCTCGCGCCCCTGGCATAGCGCTTGAGAATGGCGGGATCCGGATCGCAACCGAGCCCCGCTCCGTGCGGCACGCGAACCTTGCCGTCCTTCACCCGGACCCAGGGATCGAAAGGATTGGCTTCCATCTCGAGCCACAGCACCTCGATCAGCGGCTTTTCCAACAGCGCCGCCGCGATGTGGATGGTGGCGACGAATCCCGGCCCGAAATACGGGCAGTGCGGCATCACCTCGATGCCGTGTGCCTGGCACAGGTGAATCACCTTGATCATCTCGCCGATGCCGCCGACTTTCGTGACGCTGGGCTGGGCGATGTCAATGGCCTCGGCGTCGATCAGCGACTTGAAGCCGAACAGGCCGGCGACGTTTTCGCCTGCGGCGATCGGGATACCGATGTTGCGCACGCCGGCGAGACCGCCGACGTCCTCGGGTGGCCAGACCGGCTCCTCGAGCCAGCGCAAACCGTCATCGCGCAGCGAAATCGCCATCTCCCGCGCAACCGGCGGCAGCCACGCGCAATTGACGTCGAGCATGATCTCCGCGCCGCCGGCGCCGGCGCCTCGGCGGCGAGCACGGCATCGCGGGTGACTTCGTGCAGCTTGATGTGCGCATAACCCTGCGCGCAGGCGGCGGCGGTATTTTTCGCCACCAGCTTGTCGTCGCCGTAATGCAGCAGGCTGGCATAGGCCGGCAATTCGTTGCGGGCGCCGCCGCCGAGCAATTGCCACAGCGGCTGGCCGCAGCGCTTGCCGAGCAGATCCCACAGCGCGATCTCGACTCCGGAAAACGCGTAGACGAACGGGCCGTTGCGGCCGAGCAGGTGGGTGCCATGCAGCGCCGCGCGGGTCAGCGCGTTGATGTCGGCGGCGTCACGCCCGACCAGCAGCGGCGCGACGATCGAGTCGAGCGCCGCCTTGGTCGCCGGAATGGCGGTATGTCCGAACGCCTCGCCCCAGCCGACGAGGCCGTCCTCGGTCTCGACCTTCACCACCAGGATGTCGAGATGGTCCCAGGGCTGACCGGCGAACAAGGGGTGCGGGCCGCCCATCTCGAACGGCAGCGAGATCACAAGGCTTTCGATGGCGGTGATTTGCATCGGGACTCGGCAAGCAGGGGAACCCGCCCCGTAACAGAAATGCGACACGTGCGACTGCGAGGCTAGGCTGGCGTGCGGCCAAGTTCAATGCCCCCAAAAATCCCCGACTTAATGCTGCGTCGCGCAAAGCGTTCTTGAGCCTGTGAACCCGAACGCCTATGAACGCTGGATCGCTTGCGGCATGTTGTCCGCCCATGACACAGAGGTGAGCCCATGACCATCCGTGTTGCCATTGTCGGCCTCGGCAAGATCGCGCGGGATCAGCATCTTGCGGCGATTGCAGGCACCCCCGGGATCGAGCTTGCCGCCATCGTCAGCCGCAACGCCTCGCTCGACGGCATTGCGCATTTCACCACCCTCGACGAGATGCTGGCGAAGGCGCCCGATATCGATGCGGTCGCGCTGTGCACGCCGCCGCAGGTGCGCAGCTCCCAGGCCGCAGCCAGCCTTGCCGCCGGCAAGCACGTGCTGCTGGAGAAGCCGCCGGGTGCCACGGTCAGCGAACTCGCGCCGCTGGTCGCGGCCGCGGCGCAATCCGGCAAGACGCTGTTTGCGACCTGGCATTCGCGCTTTGCGGCGGCCGTGGAGCCGGCGCGGAGGTTTCTCGCGAACCGCAAGATTCAATCGGTCCTCATCACCTGGAAGGAAGACGTCCGGGTCTGGCATCCCGGCCAGGCCTGGATCTGGCAGCCGGGCGGCCTCGGCGTGTTCGATCCGGGCATCAACGCGCTCTCGATCCTGACCCGCATCCTGCCGCGGCCGATCTTTCTGACCGCCGCCGATCTTTCCTTTCCCTCCAACTGCGCATCGCCGATCGCCGCCGACCTGACCTTCTCTGATCCGCTGGCGACGCCGATCCGCGCCGAATTTGATTTCCGCCAGACCGGGCCGCAAAGCTGGGACATCGACATCGCCACCGATGCCGGCCGGTTGCTGCTGTCACGGGGTGGCCGAAAGCTGTTTCATGACGGTCGCGAACTGGTCGAAGCCGAGGACGCCGAGTATCCCGGCATCTACCGCCGCTTCGTCGATTTGATCGGACGCGGCGCCTCCGACGTCGACCTCACCCCGCTGGTTCATGTCGCCGATGCCTTCCTGCTCGGCCGGCGCCTCGTCGTCGAAGCCTTCGTGGAATGAGCGATCCTGGCCCGCGAAGGATCGCCTTGCTCGGCGCGCCGGTCGAAGTCGGCGCGTCGCAGCGCGGCACGCTGATGGGGCCGGCGGCGCTGCGCACCGCCGGGCTCACCGCGCTATTGGAAAGCCTCGGCTTTGCCGTCGAGGACCACGGCGATCTCTCGGTCGCCGATCTCGTTCTGACCGACGAAGAACCGCCGGCGAATACAAAACACTACCGCGAAATCTCGGCATGGATCCGCGCGCTCAGCGCCCGAGCCTACGGGCTGGCGCACTCCGGCGCCATCCCGCTGTTCCTCGGCGGCGACCACAGTCTTTCGATGGGCTCGGTCAACGGCGTCGCCCGGCACTGGCGCGAACAAGACCGCGAGCTATTCGTGCTGTGGCTCGATGCCCATGCCGATTACAACACGCCCGCCACCACCATCACCGGCAACATGCACGGCATGTCGGGCGCATTTCTGTGCGGCGAGCCCGGCCTTGACAGCCTGCTCGGCAACGAGCCGCGCGCCTCGATCAAGCCCGACCAGCTGGCGCTGTTCGGCGTGCGCTCCATCGACAAGCTCGAAAGGGACCTGGTGCGCGAGCGCCCGATCGCGATGGCCGACATGCGCCAGATCGACGAATTCGGCGTCGGCGTCCTGATCCGCCAGGTGATCGACAAGGTCAAGGCACGCAATGGCGTCCTGCATGTCTCCTTCGACGTCGACTTCCTCGATCCCGACGTGGCGCCCGGGGTCGGCACCACGGTGCCGGGCGGCGCCACCTACCGCGAGGCGCATCTGGTGATGGAGCTGTTGAACGATTCGGGCCTGGTGCGCTCGCTCGATATCGTCGAACTCAATCCGTTCCTCGACGAACGCGGCCGTACCGCGCGCCTAGCCATCGAACTGGTCGGCAGCCTGTTCGGCCAGCAGATCACCGACCGGCCGACGCCGACCAATGCGATCGTGCCGTAAGGCTGACGAAAGCCGTCGAAGCTGCTACCGTAACCCATCATTACCGAGGGATGGAGCATCGCCATGGACGCCGTGACGCCGAATGGCCCGCAGGCCGCCGAGACGCATTCCCACGTGGTTCGGCCTGACAGCATGGAGTGGCAGCAGACGCGTTTCCCCGGTTGCGAGGCCAAGACGCTGCTGTTCGACCGCTCGACCGGCCTGATGACCGCGCTGATGCGGTTCGCGCCCGGCGCCGTGCTGCCCGATCACGAGCATGTCAACATCGAGCAGACCTTCGTGCTGGAAGGCCGCCTGGTCGACAAGGAAGGGCCGGCGCAAGGCATCGAGGCCAGGGCCGGCGAGTTCATCTGGCGCGAGACCGGCAGCCGCCACGTCGCATGGTGTCCCGAAGGCGGCCTGATGCTGGCGATCTTCCAGGTCCCGAACAAGTTCTTCGAGGCCGACGGCCGCGTCGTCGATGCCGCGGGCCAGGACTGGGACGCGGCCTGGGGCCACACCCGCAAGGGCTGAGGCCTCCGCCGCTCGGATTCGGCTCATGCTTTCGACGCGACGCAACATTAGCGCGACGCGATGCGGGCGAATTGACAGCCCGGTGAAATCCAACCAAGCTTTCGGCGCGAAAAATAAAAGACTCCTTCAAAAAGAAAGAGCTTCGGGATGAGAAACGTCATGAAAATCGCACCACTGCTGTGGTGCGTGGTTGCCGGCCTGTTGGCCGCGCCGGCGCTGGCGGACGACGCCGCCGCTCTGAAGAAGAGCGCGATCTATGAAATGCTGCTCAAGCAGACCGGGGTCTACGACAAATCAAAATCCGGCAAGACGCCCGGCTTCGTTTCCGATCCGACCTGGCCGCAGCGCCTGCCGCACAGCTGGCTGCTCGGGCAGGTCGGCGGGCTCTATGTCGACAGCCACGACCACGTCTGGGTCTACAACCGGCCGCGCACGTTGAACGACGACGAGGTCGGACTCGAAAAAGCCGTGTCGGGCGCCACCGACGCCAAGGGTCAGCCGGCCAATGCGCTGGGCTTCGCGCGGGTCAACGGTTTTGGCGCCGACTGCTGCCGCGCCGCGCCCTCGGTGCTGGAGTTCGACGCCGACGGCAAGCTGATGCGCTCCTGGGGTGGTCCGGCGGATCCCGGATTTTTGGGCGGCAAATGCAAGACCGAGGCCGGTTGCGTCTGGCCGAACGTCGAACACGGCATCTATGTCGACAGCAAGGACAATGTCTGGATCGCCGGCAATGCCGCGGCACCGAAACCGGGCGCCAAGGAAATTCCCTGGACCACCAACAAGAGCGGCGGCGACGGTTTTGTGCTGAAGTTCGACGTCAACGGCAATTTCAAGATGCGGATCGGCGGCACGCCGTCCGGGCCCGACAGCAACAACACCAATGGCGGCATGAACGGCACGCCGATGCTGTACCAGCCGGCCGATATGGTGGTCGACCCCAGGACCAATCGGCTCTACATCGCCGACGGCTATGGCAACCGCCGCATCCTGATCGTCGATGCCGATTCCGGCAAGTACCTCGGGCATTTCGGCGCCTATGGCAACAACCCGATCGACGATGCCGGCGCCGCCGCCAAGGGCACCTGGCCAGAGGCTTCCGCCAAAGGCGAGCGGAAGCCGGCGTTCTTCCGCAACCCGGTGCATTGCGTGAAGATCGCCGACGACGGCAAGATCTATGTCTGCGACCGCGGCAACGACCGGATCCAGGTGTTCGACGGCAAGGATCCGGCGCTCGGCAGGTCGTGCAGCAATCCGGATGGCGACGCCGGCAAATGCGGCTTTCTCACCGAACGCTTCGTCAGCCCCTTAACCTACACCCAGCCGGTGATGCCGGGAACCGCGGTGTCGATGAACTTCTCGCCGGACAAGGCGCAGACCTGTCTCTATGTCGGCGACAACACCAACCAGACCATCTACATCCTCAACCGCTTGAGCCTCGAGCAACTGGGCCGGCTCGGACACGCCGGCCGCATGGCCGGCGATTTCCACTGGCTGCATCAGGTCAGTCTCGACAGCAAGGGCAACATCTATACCGCCGAAGTGGACACCGGAAAACGCGTCCAGAAATTCATCCGCTACGGCGAGACCGGCTGCAGCGGCACCGGCTCGGCCACGGTCGGCGGCGAAGCGGCGGAGATGAAGTAAGGGAGTGCGGATAGCGCTGACGTCCGCTCAGTCGTTTTCTATCGCGAGCCGAACAATCTCTCTACGGTCGTCCCGGCCTTGAGCCGGGACTCCTGCGCAAACGCGAATGCGTTTGTCGCGCGACCCCTGGCGGTGCAGGTGACGGAGGGCGCAGGCCACAGTGCCGAGACGAGATGACACGGCGTATGGGTCCCGGCTCAAGGCCGGGACGACGCGCTGAAGGTCATTGCAGAATTGCTCATGGCTACGCCGCCCGGACGTCGGCGAGAAAGCGATCGACCTGGCCGGCGAGGTCTTTCGATTGCTGCGACAACTGCTCGGCGGCGCCGAGCACCTGCGTCGCCGCGGCGCCGGTTTCATGGGCCGCCTGCTGGACGCCTGAAATGTTCGAGGTGACTTCCTGCGTGCCATGCGCCGCCTGCTGGACGCTGCGGGCGATTTCCCTGGTCGCCGAGCCTTGCTCCTCGATGGCCGCGGCGATGGCGCTGCCGATCTGATCGATCTCGCTGATCACGTCGACGACGTTGCGGATCGCGGCCACCGTCTGGTCGCTCGCCGCTTGAATGGCGGCGACCTGTTCGGAGATTTCCGTGGTGGCATTTGCGGTCTGGCCGGCGAGCGATTTCACTTCCGAAGCGACCACCGCAAAACCCCTGCCGGCCTCGCCGGCGCGGGCGGCCTCGATGGTGGCGTTGAGCGCCAACAGGTTGGTCTGCGCGGCGATGTTCTGGATCAGCGTCACCACGTCGCCGATCTTCTGGGCGCCGGAGGCCAGCGACTGCGCGGTGTCGCCGGTGCGGCGCGCATCGTCGACGGCGCGCGCCGAAATCTGGGCAGATTGCGCCACCTGGCGGCTGATTTCCGTGATCGACGACGTCAGTTCCTCGGTCGCGCTCGCCACCATCTGCACGTTGGTCGTGGTCTGCTCGGAAGCCTCCGCCACCACCCCGGCCTGACGGTTGGTGCCGGTTGCGGTCGACGACATCGAGCGGGCCGTCACCTCCATGTCGGCGGACGAAGACGACAGGCCCTTCACCAGTTCGCCTACGCGCGCCTCGAACGACCTGGTCAGGTCGTCGAGCGCACGCGCGCGACGCATCTTGCTGTCGTTCTCCGCCGCTTGCTCGGCCGCCAGCCGATCGGCCTTGATCATGTTGTCCTTGAAGACCTCGACGGCGGCGGCCATCGCGCCGATCTCGTCGCGGCGGTCACTGGCGGGAATCTCACCCGAGACGTCGCCGCCGGCAAGGCGCGACATGCAGGCGGTGATGTCCACGATCGGCCGGCAGATCCGGCGCAGCACCATCACCACCAGGCCGACGCTGGCGGCGACGACGACGATGAGGCCGAGCAGCGCGGCCAGGAAACTCAGGCGAGCGCCGGCATAGGCGGAGGCAAGCAATTCCGCGGCATTGTCATAAAACGCATCGCGCACGTCGATGATGGTGGCCAATGCGCCCTGCGATTCCGCATAGAAGGTGGCGAGGTCATGTTCGTAGCGGCCGCTCGCGGCGCCGGCCTGAGCCAGTTTCAATTCCTTGCCGAAGCGATCGACATAAGCGTCCTGCATCTGGTCCAGGGCCCTGGCGACGTTGGCCGGCGTCGCCGGATTGGCGCGCAGCTCCACAAACGGAATCAGAACCTGATCGGCCCGGCTCTGCGAACGGCCGAGTTCGATACGCTCCGCCTCGGTCGCCGCCCGATTGGCGCCGATCACACTCTTGTAGACGCTGGTGTTGAAACCGCCGATATCGCGCAGGGTCCACGCGGCGTTGGCGTAGCTCGCCTGGCGGTAAGCCGCGCCATTAAGGCCGGCCAGCCTGCGCACCTGTTCGGCCAGCAGCGCGGCGACGATGCTGTTGAAGGCCTTGTTGTCGTTGATGAGCCGCTTTGCGGCCTCGCGGCGCGCCTCCACCGGACCGTCGAGGGCCTTGTCGACGGCGGTGCGCAGGGCCGCAAACCGCGTTTTGAGTTCGTCGAGCCGGGCGATGATCTCGGGAGCATCGTCCAGCGCGGCAACGGAGATTTTCCGGATCGGGATCAGCTTTTCGACCGCGGCGTCCGTCTGTTTTCTCAACTTGTCGATATCGGACCGCTGTTTGGCCTCGACCGCGCCCGTTCCGAACAGGATGTCGGTGGCGTATCCGCGTTCCGGATTGAGATAGCGCGGAATATCCCCGATGGTCCGGACCAGCTCCAGGCGGGCCTGCGCATCGGAAATACTGTCCATGCTCTGGTATTTCGTCGCCGCGATATAGGCGGCAAGGCCGCCGCCGACGGCCGAAAGCGAGACGATGGCCGCAGTCAGCAGAGTACCGATTTTCATGAATTCAGCCGGGCAGGAATGGGCAGGGAGCGATCGGCCGCCACTCTATGCGGCTTGAATTAACCGTGTGTTGACGTGGCCGGCGACGGCGCCGCCATGGTGCATGCGTCAGACGCGCGACAGATGCGCATTTGGCCGCGCTGCGTTTCCACATACGCTGCCCCGCGTATGACGTGCCGTGCCTAAGCCGCCACCGGCCGGTGCGCCCGCAGGAAGGAATGGATCTGGCGCACCGCCAGCGGAATCCGCTCCTTGGGCTCCTTCCACGGGAACATGCTGACCTCGGCCTTCGGCGCCAGCATCGCCGCCTCCATCGCCACCGCATAGGGATGCGCCGGGATGTCGTCGGGCAGGATCAGCACCGGGGTCTGGCAGTGGGCTACGAAATCGCGCGTCACCGTGAACACGAAGTCTGCGTTGCTGCGGTACATTCTGGTCAGGAATTTGTCGACCGTCTCCGTGCTGATCTCCGGCCGGCGCTTGACCAGTTCCGCGCCCCAGCCCTTGGTGTTGTTCTCATAGAACAGGTCGCGCATCTCCGGCCGCGATCCGCTCGGCTGCGCCAGCACCGCGGCGACGACGCGATCCGGGGCGCGCTTCAACAAATTCCAGATGAACGGGCCGCCGATGCAGAAGCCGTGCACCATGAACTTGTCGATGCCGAGGTGATCCATCAGGCCGAGGTGATCGTCGGTGAAGGAATCCCACGGCCGGTCGGCCTCGAGCGGGCCGGAGGACTGGCCGCCGGCGGCGTTGCGCAGGTCGGCGGCGATGCAGCGGTACTCGCCCTTGAACTCTTCCATCGGGTTGAACGGCGACGAAGGGCCGCTGAGGCTGGCGATGGTCGAGTTCAATCCGCCGCCGGGAATCACCAGCAGCGGGAAGCCGGAGCCGGTTTCCTCGAAGTGGATGCGGACGTCGCCTCTCTGGTAGGTGCCCATGGCCGTTCCTCCTTGCACTTCTGCGAACACGCGCGGCGCCGCCGCCATCGCGGTCGCCACGGCGCCTGACGTCAGCAGGGTGCGTCTGATCGAATCCATCATCGGCGACCTCCCTGATCATTATCGTGCGATGCGCGCGCAGCGAAGCGGCCGCATCGGCTGGGCGCAACCTGTAGCACAGGATCTTAAGGTGCTGAAGGGCGCGGCGTCACGCCAGCCTTCGCGGCAAGCCCGGCTCGCCCATCGCGCATTCCAGCGCGTCGCGGTCCCACTTGGCCGCATTGGCCGCGGCCTCGTAGGTCGATTGCAGGAATTCAAGCAATGCCTGGTCGGGGTCTGCAGCGGTGCGCACCGCGTCGTAAGGCAGGATGAATTCGCCGAGGTCGGTGTTGAAGGAGGCCGCATCCGGCCGGACCTGGCTGGCGCGAAAGCCTTGCGGTTCGGGATAGGCATAGGAGTAAAACGCGGGGTAATCGATGGCGCCGCCGCCGGGCCAGAAGCCGGCGCTGGAAACCTCGTGGGAATAGGCCTCGGCCGCGACCGCATCGAGCAGGTGAGGGACGCCGCCGGGATGAAGCGGCGCGCGGCGGCCGGAAAATCGCGTCACTGCCAGATCGAAACTGCCCCAGAAGAAATGCACCGGGCTCGCCTTGCCGAGAAACGCGGTGCGGAATTGTTTGAACACCCGGTCGGCGCTGACCAGCACCTGATGGAAGCGCCGGACCGCATCCGGATCGTAGGACGCGTGCTGCTCGTCCAGGGAAAACCGGATCGGCTGCGGCAATTCGTTCGGCATCTCGTCGATGGTGATGGCGATGCCGAGCTCGGCGAGATCGGCCATCACAGCTTCGTAGAACCGCGCCACCGAAAGCGGGCGCAGGGCGATCTGCTTCACGGCGCCGTCGCTGGTTTCGATCCGCAGCGCGTGGTCGATGAAATCGAAATCGATCTGGAACGTGCGCGCGCCGTCCGGAATCGGCGACGTGGTGAGCCCGCGCGGCGTCACGTAGAGCGCGACGTGCCAGGAATGATTGAGCCACGGCGTTCGCACGAGCCGGATCTTGCCGACGATCTGGGTCCACAGCTGCAGCGTCTCGCAGCTGTCGCGCCAGGCCGCATAGGGCAGTTCCGGCCAGGCGCCAGTCATGGCGTGATCGCGGCCCGTTCCACCGGTTTCGGTGCGGTCTGGGTTTTCCAGGTCGAATTCGCCACATGCACGGGCGAGAACGCCGGCCGCTCGACATAATGGCCGTCGCCGCTTTCCGCCCGCAGGTCGCCTTTCAGCCACGCCACCTTGCCGCCGCACAGCACAGCCATCGGCAGGCCGGTGCAGGAATAGCCTTCGAACACGTTGTAGTCGATGCGGCTGAGCTGTTTTTTGGCCGTGATGGTCTTGGTCGCCTTCGGATCCCACACCACGAGGTCGGCGTCGGAATCCACCGCCACCGCGCCCTTGCGCGGATAGACGTTGAGGATGCGGGCGATGTTGGTCGACGTCACCGCGACGAATTCCTCTTTTGTCAGCCGTCCGGTGTTGACGCCCGCGGTCCACAGCACCGGCAGGCGGTCTTCCAGGCCGCCGGTGCCGTTGGGAATCTTGCGGAAATCGCCCAGCCCGTTGCGCTTCTGCGCCGTGGTGAAGGCGCAGTGATCGCTGGCCACCACCTGCAGCGAGCCCGATTGCAGCCCGGCCCACAGGCTGTCCTGGTGCACCTTGTCGCGGAACGGCGGCGACATCACCCGCTGCGCCGCGTGGTCCCAGTCCTTGTTGGCGTATTCGCCGGAATCGAGCGTGAGATGCTGCACCAGCGGCTCGCCATAGACCCGCTTGCCGGCGGCGCGGGCGCGGGCGATCGCCTCATGGGCCTCGCGGCAGCTGGTATGCACCACATAGAGCGGCGCGCCGGTCATGTCGGCGATCATGATGGCGCGGTTGGTGGCCTCGGCTTCCACTTCCGGCGGGCGCGAGAAGGCGTGGCCCTCGGGGCCGGTGACGCCCTTTTCCATCAGCGCCTCCTGCATCCGCGCTACCACGTCGCCGTTCTCGGCGTGGACCAGCGGCAGCGCGCCGAGATGGGCGCAGCGCGCGAACGAATTGTACATGTCGTCGTCGTTGACCATCAGCGCGCCCTTGTAGGCGAGGAAATGCTTGAAGCTGTTGATGCCGTAGGTCTTGACCACGGTCTCCATCTCGTCGAACACCTGTTTCGACCACGACGTCACCGCCATGTGGAAACCGTAGTCGCTGGCGGATTTCTCCGACTTGCGCCGCCAGTCCTGATAGGCGGCCAGCATCGAATGCCCGGGGTCGGGAATGCACATGTCGACGATCATGGTGGTGCCGCCGGACAGCGCGGCCTTGGTGCCCCATTCGAAATCGTCGGCGGTGAAGCCGCCCATGAAGGCGAATTCGAGATGGGTGTGCGGGTCGATGCCGCCGGGCATGATGTAGCAGCCGCCGGCGTCGATCACCTGCGCGCCGGAAGGCGCATCCAGCTTGGCTCCGATGGCGACGATCTTGTTGCCATCGACGAGCACATCGGCGCGGCGGGAGTAATCGTGGTTCACGACGGTGCCGCCGCGGATCAGGATAGGCATGGTGGACTCCGGGATAGGATTTCAGTTCCGGACCAGCCTATCCCGCATTTCCAGTTTCGACAGCCGAAAATAATGCCACGATGACGACGGCGCCCTGAAAAAGAGCGCCGTCGCCAGCGCATCAGCCATGCAGCTTCTTCGCCGTTTCCGCGATCACTTTGCCCTGATAACGGGCACCGGCGAGTTCGTTGGCGCTGGGCTGGCGGCTGCCGTCGCCGCCGGTGATGGTGGTGGCGCCGTAAGGCGAACCGCCGGTCACTTCATCGAGCTTCATCTGGCCCTGGAAACCGTAATTCAGGCCGACCACGGTCATGCCGAAATGCAGCAGGTTGGTGATGATCGAGAACAGCGTGGTCTCCTGGCCGCCATGCTGGGTCGCCGTCGAGGTGAAGGCGCCGCCGACCTTGCCGTGCAGCGCGCCCTTCATCCACAACCCGCCGGCCTGGTCGAGGAAATTCGCCATCTGCGAGGCCATCCGGCCGAACCGGGTGCCGGTGCCGACAATGATGGCGTCGTAATTGGCGAGGTCGTCGATCCTGGCGATCGGCGCCGCCTGATCGACCTTGTAGTGGGACGCCTTGGCGACGTCGGGCGGCACCAGTTCGGGCACGCGCTTGATGTCGACGCTGGCGCCGGCTTCGCGGGCGCCTTCGGCCACGGCGTTGGCCATCGCCTCGATGTGGCCATAGGCGGAATAATACAGCACGAGAACTTTGGTCATGATCGGTCTCCGGGGGGTTTTAGAGGATCGGTTTGACGAGTTAAAGTTCGTCATGGCCGGGCTCGTCCCGGCCATCCACGTCTTCTCTGTCTTGAGTGCTGAAAGACGTGGATGCCCGGCATAACGCCGGGCATGACGAACGAGAGGTTCGTTCCGTTACGCCGCGTCCACCAGCACCAGTTCGGCGTCCTCCAGCGCGGTGATCTTCAGCGTCGCCTCGTTGCGGATGGCGACGCCGTCGCGGGCATTGACCTTGACGCCGTTGACGTCGATGCGGCCCGCCGCCGGCACCAGGTAGCCGTTGCGCGCCGCGCCGAGCGGATATTCGGCGCTCTCGCCGGCCTTCAACGTGGTGGCCAGCACCCGCGCATCGGCGCGGATCGGCAATGCTTCCTTGTCCGACTCAAAGCCGCTGGCGATGGTGACGAGCTTGCCGGAGCGGTCGGATTTCGGAAACGGCTTGGCGCCCCAGCACGGCTGTCCGCCGTCCTTGGTCGGCTCGATCCAGATCTGGAAGATCCGCGTCGGGCCCGGCTCGAGGTTGTATTCGGAGTGGCGCACGCCACTTCCGGCGCTCATCACCTGGACGTCGCCGGCTTCGGTGCGGCCCTTGTTGCCGAGTGAGTCCTGGTGGGTGATGGCGCCCTCGCGGACATAGGTGATGATTTCCATGTTGGCGTGTGGGTGCGCCGGGAAGCCGGTGTTGGGCGCGATTTCGTCGTCGTTCCACACCCGCAGGCTGCCGAGCCCCATGTTGCTGGGGTCATAGTGGCTGCCGAACGAGAAGTGGTGTTTTGCTTTCAGCCAGCCGTGGTCGGCGCCGCCGAGTTTGTTGAAAGGTCGAAGTTCGATCATGGCAGTAATCCCTGGGGTTTCAATTTCCGTTGGCATCTGGATATGCCTGCCCACATGGTGCATAAATAGAAACTATTGAAACTCATTGTTTCCAAATATGGTGCGATGCCATGGCCAAACTCCCGGATTTCGAGGCGCTGGCGATTTTCGCCAAGGTGGTGGAAATGCGCTCGTTTGCGGCAGCCGCGACCGAGCTGGCGCTGTCCAAGGCCACCGTGTCGAAGGCGGTCAGCCGGCTCGAAGAACGTCTCGGCGCCCGGCTGTTCAACCGCACCTCGCGGCGCCTGGCCTTGACCGACGCCGGGCAAAAACTATCCGGGCGCGCCACGCGCCTGTTGCTCGACGGCGAAGCAGTGGAGAACGAAGCGCTGGCGCAGTCGGTGACGCCACGCGGGGTGGTGCGGTTCGCGGTGCCGATGACGTTCGGCGTCAGGACGGTGGCGCCGCTGCTGCCGGAATTCCTGGCGCAATATCCGGAAGTGTCGATCGACCTGCATCTCAGCGATGCCATGGTGGACCTGATCGGGGAGGGGTTCGACGCCGGCCTGCGCATCGCCAGCCTGCCGGATTCGTCGCTGATCGCGCGGCGGCTGTGCGCGATGCCGCGCTATACCGTGGCCTCTCCCGCCTATCTCAAGCAGCACGGACGGCCGACCCATCCGATGCATCTCGCCCAGCACCAGTGCCTCGGCTACAGCTATCTCTCGACGCCGGGCGTGTGGCACTACACCAACGCCAAAGGCGAGCAGGTCAGTGTGCGGCCGGCCGGGCCGCTGCGCGTCAACAACGGCGAGGCGCTGATGCCGGCACTGCTTGCCGGACTCGGCATCGCCGATCTGCCCGAATTCATCGTTGGCGATGCGCTCGCCTCGGGCGACGTCGAGGTCATCCTGAAGGACTGGAAGCAGACTGAAGGTTCGGTGCATCTGGTGACGCCACCCGGCGGCCCGCGCCCCGCCCGCGTCGAGGTGCTGGCGGATTATCTGGCGAAGCAGTTGGGGAAGGGGAAGCGGCGGTGATTCACGCGACTATCGCCATGCCGCCGGTTCGGGTTAGGCTTGCAACCAATAACTAAAAATCTCCGGGGAGAACACTGACGATGAATCGCCGTGAAATTCTTAAGGCTGCCGCAGCATTGCCGTTGGCGCCAGTACTGGCCGCGCCGGCTCTGGCCCAGGCCGCCTGGCCGGCGCGCAATATCACCATGATCGTGCCGTTTCCGCCCGGCGGCCAGGCCGATCTGGCGGCGCGGCCGGTGGCGCAGGCGCTGGAGCCCATCCTCGGCAAATCCGTCATCGTCGACAACCGGGCGGGCGGCGCCGGCGGGTCGGTCGGCAACTCGCAGGCGGCCCGTGCCGCGCCTGATGGTTATACGCTGCTGATGACCCTGTCGTCGCTGGCGGTGCTGCCCGAGGCCGACCGGCTGTTCGACCGTCCGCCGGCCTATGAAATGTCACAGTTCTCGCCGGTGGCGCGGGTCCTTGCGGATCCAACGCTGTTGGCGGTGCCGGCCTCGGCGCCGTGGAAGACGCTGCAGGATTTTGTCGACGACGCCAAAAAACGTCCCGGCGAAATTCCCTACGGCTCGTCCGGGCCCTATGGCACGCTGCATGTGGCGATGGAAATGTTCGCGGCCTCGGCCGGCATCAAGCTGCTGCACGTGCCGTTTCGCGGCGCCGGTCCGGCGCTGACGGCGCTGTTGAGCGGCACGGTGCAGGCGCTGGCGTCGGCGCCGGGTACGCTGAAGCAGCAGGTCGACGACGGCAGGATGCGGGTGCTGGCGAACTGGGGCAGTGAGCGGATCGCGAGCTTTCCCGACCTGCCGACGTTCAAGGAGCTGGGCTACACGGATGTCGAGTTCTACATCTGGGCCGGCCTGTTCGCCCAGGCCGCCTTGCCGGCGCCGATCATGACGCGGCTGCGCGAGGCCATGGCGCAGGCGGTGAAGAGCCCGGAAGTGACCAGAGCACTTGCCGGGGCCGGCAGTCCCGTCGCCTATTTGGACGCCCCGGAATTTTCAAAGTTCGTCGATGCCGACTCTGCCCGCCTGATCGCGGCGGTGAAGAAAATCGGCAAGGTGCAGTGAGGGACGACAACCCTACGCCGTCATGGCCGGGCTTGTCCCGGCCATCCACGTCTGTCTTGCTGCACTTCAGTTAAGACGTGGATGCCCGGGACAAGCCCGGGCATGACGAACTTAACGGTGCTGCAGCCCGCTCACCACCGCCAGTACCGCGCTCGCGATGAGCAGCATCGCGACAGCCGCCATCAGCTTCCATACCATCCGCACCCGCACCGGCTTCGTCTCGTCGAACCTCAGCCAGTTGCGGATGAACCGCCGCGGGCCGTCGCCACCGTCGGCATCCGGTCGCATCACTCCGGCGCCTGGCAGACGTCGACCCACTCGGCGCCCACCAGCTCAGCCATCCGCGCCGGCGCGATTCGCACCGCGCTGTGGGTCGAGCCGGCCGCCGGCACCACCTCGTCGTAGGCCCGCATCGAAACGTCGCAGTAGATCTGCAGCGGCGTTTTCAATCCGAACGGACAGACCCCGCCGACCTCGTGGCCGGTGATGGCGACCACCTCTTCGGCGCCCAGCATCTTCGGTTTGCCGCCGAGCAAGGCCTTGACCTTCCTGTTGTCCATGCGTGACGTGCCGCTGGTCACGATCAGCACCACGCGATCTGCGACCCGCAGCGACAGCGTCTTGGCGATCCGGCCGGGTTCCACGCCGTACGCCTCGGCGGCGAGCGCCACCGTCGCCGAACTGGTCTCTGCTTCGATGACGGCAATGTCGGGAGCCTTTTCGGCAAAGAATTTGCGAACCGAATCAAGGCTCATGCGGGTTTCTCGACGAACGAAAAGATTGCGGAACGATTTTGCGGGTGGATGGTTTTATTCAATGAAGAAGGCGGGATCGCTCGCTGTCCTAAGACGGCGCCGGACGCGGATAGCCAATAGCGATCACGTCTTCAACGGGCAGGCAATAGGGAGGAATCTCCACATTGCCTGCCCGTTTTCGCGTGCCTTCCGTCATTGCGAGCCAACGGGTCGCGCGAATGCGCGCCCGATGACGGGCTCCGCGAAGCAATCCAGGAGCCACAAGCAAGGCTGGATTGCTTCGTCGCAAGAGCTCCTCGCAATGACGGTGTTGGCTATTAGCTTCAAATCCCGAGCAGCCTGCGCGCATTCGCCTTCAGCACTTTCGGCCTGATGTCGTCGCGAATCTCGAGCTTGGCGAAATCCGCCATCCAGCGGTCCGGCGTGATCACCGGCCAGTCCGAGCCGAACAGCATCTTGTCCTGCAGGATCGAGTTGATGTAGCGCACCAGAATCGGCGGAAAATATTTCGGCGACCAGCCGGACAGGTCGATGTAGACGTTCGGCTTGTGGGTCGCCACCGACAGCGCCTCTTCCTGCCAGGGGAACGAGGGATGCGCCAGGATGATCTTGAGATCGGGAAAATCCGCCGCCACGTCGTCCATGTACATCGGGTTGGAATATTTCAGCCGCATCCCCATGCCCCCTGGCATGCCGCTGCCCACCCCGGTCTGGCCGGTGTGAAACAGCGCGATGGCGCCGCCCTCGTTGATCGCCTCATAGAGCGGATAGGCCATGCGGTCGTTCGGATAAAACCCCTGCATGGTCGGGTGAAACTTGAAGCCGCGCACGCCGTATTCGGAGATCAGCTTCTTCGCCTCGCGAACGCCGAGCTTGCCCTTGTGCGGATCGATCGAGACGAACGGGATCAGCACGTCGAGATTTTCCGAGGCCACTTCCAGCATCTCGTAATTGTTGTAGCGGCGGAAGCCGGTTTCGCGCTCGGCATCGACCGGAAAGATCACCGCGGCGATCTTCTTGGAGCGGTAGTAGGCCGCGGTTTCCGGCACGGTGGGCGGATGCTTGTGCGGCGACTTGAAGTACCCGGCCATCTGGGCCTGGAAGTCGTCATAGCCGTCGTCGCCATGCATGCCGCACGGTTCCTCGGCATGGGTGTGGATGTCGATCGCCACCACGCTCTCGATATCGGGCAGTTTCAGCTTGGGCATCCTGGCCTCCCGGCAACCGCTTGAATTCCCGTCTTGGCTAAATTGATTATATCATATAACAAATTTGGCAAGCCAGCCGGGCGGGGCGGTCGGGGGCCACGGAACCTGTCAAAACCGGTGTTCCGCCCGCTTTGGATTGACATTTGACCGTCCCTTGGCCTAGAACCCGCGCGTCCCGGGCGGCAGGGCTGCCAGCGGGATAAAGCCCATTTTGCCATTTCCGGGCGCCGAAGGTAACGGCTGTCGAACACGGCCTTTCGAGACATCAGGATTGCTGCCATGAAGGTCCGTAACTCGTTGAAATCGCTGCGCGGTCGCCACCGCAACAACCGTCTGGTCCGCCGCAAGGGCCGGATGTACGTGATCAACAAGGTGCAGAAGCGCTTCAAGGCGCGCCAAGGCTGACCTGCAAAGGCTGATCCGCGGCTGGACGGCTGTTCCGTCCACCGAAAATACCCGCCATCACGCCGCTTTGACATTCTTGCTGCTTTGCAGCGCGATTTTCTGTGTCTAGACTTTGGCTATGGCACCGAGATTCCCGACCGCCGGCAAGTCAGGTTTTGGAATTCTGCTCGCCGCGCTGATCGCGCTCGGGCCCGTTGCCGCGATCGCCCAGGGAATCCAGGACCGCCCAGCGCCGCCGAAAGCGCAGCGCAAGATTCCGGAAGCCCCCGCCAAGCTGCCGAAGGTCGGCGCCGACAAGACCAAGGGTCTGGATTTCCTGTTCGGCGCGCTCAAGGTCGCGCCCGACGAGGAAAGCTCCAAGCACGTCGAGGCGCGGATCTGGGCGCTGTGGTCGCAGACCTCGAGCGACACCACGGCGCTGTTGATGACGCGCGCCAAGGCGGCGATGGACGCCAAGCAGATGGACGTGGCGCTGAAGCTGCTCGACGCGGTGGTCAGGCTCAAGCCCGATTACATCGAGGGCTGGAATCGGCGCGCGACGCTGTATTATCTGCAAAACGACTACACCCGTTCGCTCCAGGATATCCAGCAGGTGCTGGTGCGCGAGCCGCGCCATTTCGCCGCCCTGGCCGGCCTCGGCATGATCATGCAGGAACTTGGCGACGACAAGCGCGCGCTCGACGCCTTCCGCAAGGCGCTCGCCATCAATCCGCATCTCGAAAAGGTGCCGGAACTGGTCAAGAGCCTGTCCGAAAAGGTCGAAGGCCGCGATATCTAGAACTTTGCGGCACGGCGATCGTTCACTTTCATGGACAATCTCTCGGCACGTCATGCCCGGGCTCGTCCCGGGCATCCACGTCTTTACGCGCGGATAGTTAGAAAAGACGTGGATGGCCGGGACGAGCCCGGCCATGACGAACATGGATGCTGGTGCGTTCGAATCACCCATTTCGAATCGCACCTAATTGCCAAGACATCGTCGCTCCATCGGCAAACTTCCGACACATCATCGCGGCGAAACGGCGTGATGCTCCGGACATGAACGCTGCAATGGAGGCAAATCCGGCGCGCTGCCGTTAACCACCGCCGCCGATGTGATTTGACCTGACGGAACTATCCTCGTTGGCTGATCTTCACCGTTCTGCTTTCACACAGGAGTACGGCGATGAAATCATTCTTGCTCGCCGGCGTCTTCATCGGCCTCATGGCGACGGCGTCCAGTGCCGGCGACCCCGGCTATTATTGGGTGGTCGGCAACCGCGCCACCAACAGCTGCCAGATCGTCACCAGCAACCCCTATATCTTCGGCGATATCTGGTTCGGCGACGGACCCTACAGGTCGATCGCCGATGCCAGGCTGGCGCGTTCCACGATCCGGGCCTGCCCGAACAAGGACAAGGATCCGACCGATCCGGAGTGACGGTTCGACGTTCTCAACTCTGGCAAAGCCGCAGCACCGGATTATATTGACGGTGCGCCGGCTGGATCCCGACATTTGAGAAAACCCGTGTTTGTCATCTTGTTGCTGCTCGTCGCTCCGATCGGCGTGTCGGCCCTTAAATATGTGTTGGGCGACCGGTCGGTCGATTGGCAGAGCGCCGATCGCTCCAGCGCCGGCCTGCTGCCGCCGCCCGCGGCCCATCCCGAGGCGCTGGTGCGGGTATTTGCCGCGCGAACCGTGCGCTGGCGCGGCATCTTCGCGGTCCACAGCTGGATCGTCATCAAGCCGCCAAATGCCGCGCGCTACACCCGCTATGACTACACCGCCTGGGGCGAGCCGATCCGGGTCAATGGCTTTGCCGCCGACGGGCGATGGTTCGGCGATATTCCCGAGACGGTTGCCGCCGCCGACGGCGCAGCCGCCGCCGCCATGATTCCGAAGATCGAGGCTGCCGTCGCCGGCTATCAGCCCCGCGCCTCTGGCGACTACCGCGCCTGGCCGGGGCCGAATTCCAATACCTTCGTCGCCGCGGTCATGACCACGGTTCCGGAATTGCGCGTGGCGCTGCCGCCGACCGCAATCGGCAAGGATTTTCCGATCCACGGCGAAATGGTCGGATGGACGCCGTCGGGAACCGGCATCCGCGCCACGTTAGGCGGTTACCTGGGACTGACGCTGGGCTGGGTCGAAGGGATCGAGATCAATGTTTTCGGCGCCGTGCTCGGCGTCGATGTCCGGCGGCCCGCCCTCAAGCTGCCGGGTCTGGGGCGGCTTGGCATGGCCTAGCGCTTTCTTACCTCGCCGCGGTACCCAAGCTTTCACATGTGATACCCCCGGTCTTGACCCGGGATCATGCGCAAAACAAGAATCGGTTGCTGTTAACAACGAAACCCCGGCCCGGCAGGATCGTAGCTTGCAGGTGCACAAAGCCTTTCGGAATATCGCGATGATTTTTGCCTGGGGCGTGGCGGCGCTGGTGGTGCTGGCGCTGGTCACGCAGGCCGGTGTCGGTGTCCTGCAGCGCGCCTATCCGGCGCAGGGCAGGATGATCGATATTGCCGATGGCTGGCTGCACGTGGTCGATCTCGGGCCGCGCGACGCCCCGGGGCCGGCCATCGTGATGATCCATGGCGCGAGCTCCAATCTCGGCTCGATGCGGCTGCCGCTCGGCGACCGGCTCGCGCGCAACCATCGCGTGATCCTGATCGACCGGCCGGGCCACGGCTGGTCACCGCGCGACGATCTGGAAAACTCGACGCCGGCGATGCAGGCCAAAGTGATCGACCAGGTGCTCGAACAGCTTGGCATCGACCGCGCCATCCTCGTGGTGCATTCACTGGCCGGCGTGCTCGGCGCGCGGATGGCGCTGGATTATCCGCAGCGCCTCGCGGGTCTGGTGATGCTGGCGCCGGTCACGCACCCCTGGCCCGGCGGCGTCGCTGCCTACAACAACATCGTCACCACGCCGGTGATCGGCCCGGTGCTGGCCTACACGGTAACGCTGCCGCTGGGATTGCTGCTGACCGGGCCCGGCGCCCGCAGCGTGTTCCTGCCGCAGGCCATGCCGGACGATTACATCCGCAATTCCGCCACGCCGCTGCTGCTGCGGCCGCGCGAGTTCATCGCCAATGCCTGGGAGCTGGTGACGCTGAAGGCGGCGGTGATCGAACAGGCGCCGCGCTATGGCGCGATCCGGATCCCGACCGTGGTGATCGCGGGCGATGCCGACAAGACGGTGTCGGCCAGCATCCACGCCCGCCCGTTCGCGGCTGCGGTGCCCGGCGCCAAACTGATCGTGCTGCCGCATCTCGGCCACATGGTGCAGAATGCCGAACCCGATCTCGTGATCGCCGAGATCGAGGCCATGATCGCAGCGGCCGGCGCGACACCTGAGCCGGCGATGCGCTGAGGCTAGCGCATGATCCGGAAAAGCATGCCCTCGGACTTGATCCGAGGGTGGATACCGGTTTTCCGAAAAGCATGCCCCCGGGCTCGACCCGGGGGATCATGCGCAAACAAGAAGCTAGAGCGCTATCGCGAAGCGATAGCGCTCGGCTGGCACAAGCGGATTACACCCCTTATCTCAGCTGCGCTAAAGCTTCCCATCCCTTCAAGGAGTTTCGCATGACCACCACGTTCGGATCGGCCAAATGGCAGGGCGGCATCAAGGACGGCAAGGGCGCCATCTCGACCAAAAGCGGCGCGCTGAAGGATTACCCCTACGGCTTCGCCAGCCGGTTCGAGGGCAAGCCGGGCTCCAACCCGGAAGAGCTGATCGGCGCCGCCCACTCCGCCTGTTTCACCATGGCGCTGTCGCTGATTCTCGGCGAGGCGAAACTCACCGCCGAACAGATGGAAACCAGGGCCGACGTGACGCTGGAGAAAGTCGGTGACGGTTTTTCCATCACCGCGGTGCACCTCGCTTTGACGGCGAAGATCCCCGGCGCCACCAAGCAGAAGTTCGAGGAACTGGCGGCGATGGCCAAGGCAGGCTGCCCGGTGTCCAAGCTGCTGAATACCAGGATCACGCTCGAGACGACGCTGCTGTGATCTGATTTTTCTGCGTCATACGCGGGCTTGACCCGCGTATCCATCAATCTTCGCAAGAGTCATTGCAAAGGGATGGATCGCCGGGTCAAGCCCGGCGATGACGCAGAGCGTGCGATCCGGTCCTAAGGTTCGCGAACGCCACCATGACGGCTCATCCCAGCGTCAACGATTCACCGGCGCACCGTGTTTTCGCCGCATTGCTTTCGACAGCACCATGTTCCGCGCGCCGACGCGCAGCTCCATGCGGCGGATGCGCTGCGGGTCGAGGACAAATCCGATCTCGCCGTTCGGCTTCCAGACCGGCATCCAGTCGTCGTCCCTGCTGTCGACGATATGAAGGATCTCGGCCATCATGGCGTCGTCGCCGATCTCGCGCGCCAGGGCATAATCCGCAGCGAAACCGTCGCGGTCCTCGATCACCCACAGCCGCACGGTGCTTGCCGCGGGCATGTCGGGATCGCGGCACACCTCGGCCAGGGTGCGGCCGCTGCACAGCTCGCCGATGATGATCTGCGCAAGCTCCTTCGAATAGAGGGTCGCGGGGCCGGTGCGGAATCGGCCGGCTCCCTTGCAGCGGCGATAGCCGGTCGCAAAATCCGGGTGATCGACCGTCCAGTTCCGCACCGTGCTGACCGAGGGCATACCGGGGTCGCGGCATATCTCGCCGAGCGACCGCTCGTCCCACAATTCGCGCAGGATCCGTTCGCCGAGCTCGGCCGTGTAGCGCGAGGGCCGGCCGCGCGGGGCGTTGCCGATCTCGCAAGCCTGACGGTAGCGCGCCGCAAAGCCGTCGTGATCGTCGCGCACCCATTTCAGCACCGTGTTGAGCGCGGGCATGCCGTCGTCCCGGCACACCGCGCGCAGCGAACGGCCGTCGCTCAGGTGCCCGAGAACGCGCTGCGCGACCTCGGCGGTATAGACAGGCTGGCTCATGAGGAAACCCCGCTGTCATCGTCACCCGCGGCTCGATCCAGATAAGTCCACGCATGGCTGCGACCGGATTTTCAAATCATGCCGGACAACAGAACCATGGTTGACCGGACCGATCAATTAATTTCCGGACCTGTGAATAAGCAGCAGCCGCGGCTCTTATTCGTTCTGGAAAAGCGTGCTAAATGACACCGAAGAGCTATGCAGGCTCATCAGGAATACGCGGCTCTCGGTCGCCGCATGGGATAGGCAGAAGAAGATCTTTTTAAATCCGGACGATCACGAATATGTCCGAGTTGGATTCGCTACGTTCTTTCTAAACCGCACCAATAGGCCAGGCATACTGAACGGCGGAATCATAGGCGGTCGCGATCAGACTGGGCCTTGGAAGATCGACGCGCGCTATAATGCGGAGGAGCTAATATTCCGTATCGAATCCGTGGCTAAGATGAAAAAACGGATCAAGCTCACTCACAGCGACGCCATTTCTTTCCTGAAGTTCGGACTTCCGAAGTGGCAGGACAAGGCTCTGGTCTATCTCGACCCGCCGTACTATGAGCGCGGCAGAGAGTTGTACTACGACTATTACAAGCCGGAAGATCACACCGACGTTGCGAAGTTAATCGCCGAAAAAATGAAGAGCCGTTATTGGATAGTCTCATACGATAACGTTGCTGCGATTAAGAAGCTCTACGCTAGCTTTAGAAGTATCACCTACAGCGTCGGCTACAGCGCGAGAGATCAGTACGTCGGCAAAGTGATAATGTTTTTCTCACCGAAACTTGTAATTCCCGATCTCGTCGGTCCGGTGAAGCAAATCGGCAAGATAAAGATGGCAGCATAGTGTCGCCGGGAAAAAGGCCAATCTAGACGTTGAGACCGTTTAGATTGATCGGAGCGCGTTGGCGACGCCGCAAAAAGCATCACGACGAACAAAAAGTCGCCCGCCCGATGTTGCCCCCAGCTTTTATTCAGTAGGTTCCAAAATCTGGCGGTTGGCATCATAGCATCTTACGCAGTTTGAACAGGCGCCAATGCACGTAGTCGCCTTGGAGCCAGGTATGCGATACGGCCGCTGCACGACCAACCCATCCGGAACGCATACTTTCGTTCGGCTCTAGCTCAGAGTGCCGACCGAAATTAATATAGAGATTTAGCCAATTCAACTATGCTATTTGGTTGAGCGCCTTGGTTAATGGCAACTATCAATCGAGTACGCGCACGGCTTATCGATAGATACATGTCCCGTAGGACCTGTTGTTCGATAGCAGCTGCAAGCGCATCGTTATCAATTATTCGCGGCGGCACGAGTCCTTGTTCGAGCCCAACCAATATAACCGCATCAAATTCCTGGCCGCCAATATATGGTGGCCTGCTAAGGATCACGAGGGGTTGGTCGGGGGCTATTGTCTCGGTTTTTCTTTGGCTAAGTGCGCATGCCGGTGTGACTACCTCCCCCTTAATTGGGGCTGGACCAAGCCGACCGAAGGAAGGCAGCCCTTGCCAAATGTCCCCGCATGAATGAGCTGACGGCGGCAATAAATCGTAGTATCGACGAGAGTGTAAATGTCGGTCCGGCAGCGTTGGCGCTCTCGAATTCTTGGCATCTTGCTGGAGTTTGGCGGCTCTGAGAAGCTCTATTCTATCTGGTATATGAAAACGAGAATAGTTATCAATTTGAACAAGGCTCGGCGTTTCGTCGGTGGCGTGGCCAAGAGGGCGTTCCATACCTGTGACCATCTGATCGACTTGCTCACATCGCAATGCCCGCGCAAGCTCGCCCAAAGCCTGCTTTATTCGATTTCCCGATACCTTCCTCCAGGGGAGGGTAAGAAAGAGCCGCAGACTCGCTTCATATGCGATTGCCCGCCCGCGCGCGGGGAGAGTGCACAACACCGCGGCCTCCCCGCCGTATTGCCGCGATCGCCCCCGAAGCCTATATCCATGAGCACCATGCAGATCCAGTTCGACAACAGCTACGCCACGCTTCCCGATCGCTTCTTCGCGCGCGTGTCGCCGACGCCGGTGACGTCGCCGCGCCTGATCAGGCTCAACCCCCCGTTGGCGGAGCAGCTGCGTCTCGATGCCGACTGGCTCGCGTCGTCTGACGGCATCGGCTTCCTGGCCGGGCAGGCCGTTCCGCAAGGCGCCGATCCGATCGCGACCGCCTATGCCGGACACCAGTTCGGAAATTTCGTGCCCCAGCTCGGCGACGGTCGCGCGATCCTGCTCGGCGAGGTGGTCGACCGCGACGGCGTGCGCCGCGACCTGCAATTGAAGGGCGCCGGCCCGACGCCGTTCTCGCGGCGCGGCGACGGCCGCGCGGCGCTGGGTCCGGTGCTGCGCGAATATATCGTCAGCGAGGCCATGGCCGCGCTCGGCATTCCCACCACGCGCGCGCTCGCCGCGGTCGAGACCGGCGATCACGTCCGGCGCGAGACCCTGCTGCCCGGCGCCGTTCTCACCCGCGTCGCCTCGAGCCATATCCGGATCGGCACCTTCCAGTTCTTCGCCGCGCGCGACGACCGCGATGCGCTGCGCCAACTGGCGGACCACGTGATCGCCAGGCACTATCCGGACGCCGCCTCCGACGCAGAGCCTTATCGCGCGCTGCTGACCCAGGTGATCGCGCGGCAGGCCGAGCTGGTGGCGAAATGGATGCACGTCGGTTTCATCCACGGCGTCATGAACACCGACAACATGTCGATATCAGGCGAGACCATCGACTACGGCCCGTGCGCCTTCATGGATGCCTACGATCCGGCCGCCGTGTTCTCCTCGATCGACGAGACCGGGCGCTATGCCTACGCCAACCAGCCGCGCATCGCGCTCTGGAACCTGACGCGGCTGGCGGAATGCCTGGTGCCGTTGCTCGCCGACGAGGAAGCCGCCGCGATCGAGATCGCCAAGGCCGCCCTGAGCCAATTCTCGCCGATGTTCGGCGAAGCCTACATGCGCGGCATGCGCGCGAAATTCGGATTGGCCGATGGCGCCGAAGACGAAGCGCTGATGGCCGGGTTCTATCAGCTGCTGGCGCAGAACGGGGCCGATTTCACCCTGGCGTTCCGCCGGCTGTGCGATGCCGCCGATGGCGATGTCGCCGGACTGCGCGCGATGTTCGCTGAACCTTTGGCCTTCGACGGCTGGATCGAGCAATGGCGGCAACACCGGGGCCCGTCGGCGCCGGATGGCACCGCGCTTCGCCAAATCAATCCCGCCTTCATTCCGCGCAACCACCGCATCGAGGCTGTCATTGAGGCGGCCGTCGACGGCGACTTCGCGCCGTTCGAGGAATTGAACGCCGTGCTGGCGCGGCCGTTCGACGATCAGCCGCGATTTTAAGGCCTATGCCGAACCGCCGCGCGAAGAAGAGCGGGTGATGCAGACGTTCTGCGGGACGTGAAAGCGGGTTTCCCACAACAGTGCGATGAGAGGCCCGGTATCAACGATGATGCTTGGCACGCAGCACCTCGTCGAAGAGTGCCTTCCGGTTCGTGCTGAGGTCCTTGCGGCCGCTGCCGTGCTCGCCGAAGAGGTCTTTACCGAGATCGTAGGCTGAGGGTGTCTCCGCCTGCTCGCGCCAAGGTTTGTTGGGGGTGCCCCGCCAAAGCTTGGCTGCTGTAATTAACGCGGCAATGGCGATGATCGTGGTGCAGATGAGCGCTACGACTAGCACAGCTACCAATATGGACTGTGATCCTTGTGCCACAACGGTGAGTTCGAACCTCTCCATGGCTAGTCCTCGAAATCTTCACGTTCTCGCAGTGAGCTGTCGATTTCACGCTGGGCATGTTTGAGTAGGCCGTCATATAGTTCGTATGCAGGCGAGAATTTGGAGAGCGTTGCCAAGATCTCCTCACACTTCTGTTTAGACTCGACATCGCGCTCGAATGGTTCGCCTGGCGAGCCTTGCCGAACGCCGCTGACGGATGCGGAGTACAAGGCAGAGCCGGCGTATTTGAGGGCCGCGGCCCCAACACGTTGCGCCCTAGTCATCAACGCGAGCACAAAGTCCTTATGAGTAAAGACGAAGGTGTGGGGTGCCTCCTTCAGAAGGTTTGCGATGATTTTGAACCCTGCCTCGTCCGCCGTTTCCGACCATCGCGCAAGGAACCGAACGACCTCTTCATCGAACTGGCCAAAGGCGGCCTCGAACAACTCGCGGGCCCGATAGTTGAACAGGGTGCGTTGCTCCTTTTCGTGGCGGGCGTTACTGACCCACTGCACCGTCTTGGCAAGCAGCGCGCCATAGTTGGAAGCCTCCTTGAACTTGAGGGGAACATGGACATATGGCCCGTGATTTGTCGGCCGATAATCCCAAGAGTTCGTGGACACCGCGCGTTCCACACGGGCGATGAAGAAATCCAACGTCAGATCGGGAAAGCTCTTGGAGGTGTTGGACAAAAACAGCTCGGTCCAATGCCCATCGAGCTTAGGAACATCCATCAGCTTGCCGAGAAGCATCTCGATATCTTCCATGCTCAATAGATCAAAGCGAAACTCCTCGCCGAAACCGAAAAGACAAAGCAACTCGTCTGCGAGCCGGGGGGTGGCGCCGATGTTCGTCCGGCGCACGATTTGTAGTGCCTCTTCGGCATTCGCTCGCGAAACCGAGCGCAAAGCGTGAATTGCGAAGAAGACGGTCCATTCATTATCCGACGAAACAAGCCGCTCAAGCGCAATGGCCTCCTCTGCACCATAAGGGTGCTGGGTAAAGTCTATGGCAAGCGCCCTACCGACGTGTCCATGCAACTCCGAGCTGGAGGATGCCAATAGCAGCTGCATGGCACTCCGCCCGGCACCAATATCCTTGAGCCACAAGGTTTGTAGTGCGTCGCCTACAAACCGCGCAGTCGGAGAAGTCGGATCATCGAGCGCATCAGCGATCGTCGCTTCGGAAAGCGTTGGCGATGCCCTGAGCAAAGTTCCATATAAGACGTGAGGAGATGACGACGCATCGAGGTTCGCCGCCCGTATGTGCTCTAACTGCTCGGCGATGAATTGTCGGAGGCTCTCGCCCTCTGGGCACTTAGCTACGAGTTCAGATGCAAGAGATTGAAGAAACCTATTCCAGTCGGCTTGATAGGTTTTCGGATTGTAGCGCCGAAAGTCCATTCCGTATCCGTCACTGAGCGTCGCGAACACGCGGTAGTCCAGCGACGCTGTAAGGACCTTCTTCAGCCTCTTGGCGTGTTTGGACGTATCGGTATTGCTGTACTGCTCGTGCCAAGAAATCGCCTTGGCGATGCCGACCAAGACGAGAGGATCGTAGCAGTGTGTCCGAACCGCCCGGCCAATGTCTTCAATTGTCTCGCAGAAGATACCCGTCCACTCCTCGTAGAGCGCATTGTCGATCTTGGAATTGAACATTCCCATCGGGTAGCGCAGGGCATCACCCAGTGCATCGGCGGCCCGCGTGGATATCCTAATATTATCGTTGCTTAAAAGCTCAGTTACAGCCGTTACAGCGCGCTTCCTCAGCGAAGCCACCGCCTTGGGTGCCACGGTAAACGGCTTGAAGGTGAGCGTGTAGTTTTGGTTGTGGGTGGTATGGCCTTCGGTCTGGAAAATCGATTTCAAGATATCCAAGGGCGTATAGTGAGAATTCCAAGCTGTCGGATCGGCTGCCAGCTTCAAGGCAAATTCAACGACCTTTTCATTGAATACGAGTGGCTTGTCCGGCGCCACTTCGCAGAGTTCAGCCAGTATTCGGATGGGATGGTCGGGATGCGAGTGAAGCTGCCGGGCATTGTCTTTCCCCAACTCCCACAGGGCCATGCAGGCGCGTTCCACGTAGGTTAGATTGTATGCCGCATATTTGAAGAGACCGGAGAGCTGGGAGGTGAAGTCGCCGCGCCGAATGAGGGCCTCGCCGAACTCGATCGCTCGCAAGGGCTGATAATAGGCAACCCCCTCTACGGCACGAATATGGGGGTCTTGGTAATCCAAGCTTGGGCTGAGCTTGCCCCAGACATCGCTCAAGAGATCACTGTTACTGGCGTCGCCATTGGACAGCCGCCAGTCCAGCTTACCTAAGTTGAGAAGCAAGTTCTCCGCAAGCTTGTCCCCGGCCAGATCGAAGGCGGCCTCGGCATACCCCGTCGATCGACGCCCGGCGCCAACACAAGCGGCCTCGATAACATAGTCGGCGAGGACATCCGGAGATAGTCGATATCGGGCACCGCGCTTGAACAACACGCCTGCATCAATCAGAAACTTGAACAGACGATTTGTGTCGTGAGGTGCGATACCGTCGAACTGCTGGATGATGTTGAGCAGTTGCGGGTCATCCAGATAGAATGGCTGAAAGAGAGCGATTGCACGCAGGAGCTTTTTGATGGGCTCGGCATCCGATTTTTGCCCCAGTTCGCCGGCGATGACGCTCTCGAATTTACCAAACAGAGTTGAACGGAACGCATCTTCATTCTTTGCAAGATCAAAATGTTTTCTGTCTCTCGCAACAATCTGCGCTCCTACCACGGTTGCTAAGGGGCAATCGTAGGTGAGATTTGCAATGTCTTTCGCCACCTCTAGCGGTCCGTTCTCCTTCTTGAGGACTTGCTCAGCGAGTTCTTGAGCCTCGGCCTTGGATAGAGCCGCCAGCTTCACCTCGCGCGCGGAGTTGATAAGCGAAAAGTTGCTTGCCTGCGCCTTCATATGATCCAGGCCATAAGGCCGCAGTGCTAGCACAAGCTTCGTATGGCTTGTCGTTGCGGCGAACTGGAACAAAAGCGGCAGATCACTGCGGTCGTGGGCATCGTCTACAACGAGTAGTGACGGCTTCTCGCCAAGCTGCTCTAAGCTGCGCTTGGTAACTTCGGCCGTGCGTGTGAGGAATTGTACGGTGGTCGCCTTGTGGGAAGCTGCATAGCTCTCGATGGTATCTTTTAAGACGCGCGACTTGCCCGATCCGCCCGATCCCACCAGAAAGACGATGCGTGCTCGGTCATCCTTGAGGTGGCCGGAGAGTTCCTGAAGCGGTTCAGTGCGCCCCACCAACTTCCAGGTATGGTTGAAAAGCGCTTTCTCGTTCTGGAAGGCTGCAAAAAATTCGGCGGTGGTCTCCCATATGCCTTCTTCCGTGATCCCAATAAGTTCGAAGCGGCGACCTGAGAAAAAGATATCGACTAGGGCGAGTTGGTCTAGCTTTGATAGGGCCCGGATCTTGAGAGACAGATCATCCTTGTCCCACAGCTCCCATCCTTTATGCATGGCGAGAGCTTCACGCGTTTGCGGACTCGCTACACGGCTTAGTACCAAAACCTTCTTTCCGGCCTTTATGGTATGCTTGGCGACCGCCGCGTGTACCTTCTGCGGACCGAACTCCTCGACGCGCTTGCACTGGAACGAGTATTTGGTGCCGTTCGGGAGCGTCACCATGACATCGGTGCCGTCTTGAGTGTGGCCTCGGCCTCCGGCCTGATGCACTTCCGCGTCCGGGTATATCCGTTGTAAGAGATAGGCGCACAACCGCTCAAACGTCTCCGGGGGGAGTGCGTCGACCGGGAAGGGCTTGTCGAAGCTCGCTACGACAGTGGGCACTGCATAGCCCGCCGATTTTAGGAGCTGTTCGGGCGCAACTCCCAACGCGCTAGCAATCTTAGGAATCTGGTTTTCGCGGGGACGCGAAAGCCCACCTTCCCAACGGCTCACGGTCTGCTGCGTTGCTCCGATCATCTTTGCAAAGTCCGCCTGCCGCTCGATGCGGGCAGCGAGGCGCAGTCGCATAAGAAGACGACCGAACGTAATGTGTCTATTTGGAGGATTTAGAGTACGCTTCTTTTGTGTTGTCATTCTCATACACATAATATGTGTATGAGAATGCGTCAAGCGACTAACATGCAGCGGCTTTCGCGCCGCCATTCCGAGACCACGCGGATTATTCTCTTTTTGTTCCTAAAAAGAAGAGGGAATATTGGAAGCGCCGTACCCCACTTGTCTAATGCTTGCAAATCAGACACGTTTCCACTTGGAATTGCCGGTAACCCGATCTTAGCGCCTTTCTGGCGTAATTGTTGCTTGACGGAATACTTGCGTGCCCCTGTCTCCGAGCGTGACGCTGACAGCGTTTGCCATGACGCAGCAAACGCTTCTCCATACCTACGTCACGAGTTCGTGCGGGGCTTCTTGGGGATGTTGGGGCGGCAATACGGGCGGTTTAAATATCCATTATGGAACAGGAAGCTCTATCCTGGCAGACTGTATCGGCCAACCCAACGTCGTGACCGGCCTGCTGGCCTTTGGCGTCGCAGGCGTTGTCTATGGTGTTAACGGCGTGTGTCACCAAATGGCCAACCGCATCCTTTCGGCGGCAAACATCAAGCTACCGCTCACTTTTGCCCAAATCCGCGCGTCCCACTTTACGTATCGTGGAGGGGCTTTCGGCCGGAACCTTCCGGGGCAACCGGCTAACGATCAATGGCCAGCTAGACAAACCGCCTGCAAGACACCCCCGTCTTCTCGACAACCACCAGGTTCCATGGGACCTTCTGAAGTCTCAGGGAATTTATCCTTATCAAGAGGGAGTGGCCTGATGAGCTTTAGCACCGGCGCGAATGACGATCCGAACCCCCGCTCTGAGCTATATGCTTTGATCGAGGCGGCAAGCCTAGGCCACCCCGTTGGCAATCAAAAGCTGGAAGCCCTTCTACAAATACAAGAGAATCTGCGGGCCAGTCAGGAGCAACTTGCCAGATGGCTGCTCGTGAAAAAAATTACAAAAGCCGAATATATCGCCCGGCTCGACACAGTTATGAAGGAAACTGCGCGGGCGGGAGAAGAAGTATTGGGCTTTGATGACTTCCACAAAGTGTTTGGGGAGTTTAGCGTTCAAAGCATTCTAGATGAGAATGCCTTCGTCGGCGCTAGCGGCGGATTTGCCGCCAGCTAGACCTCGTCCTTCTTCCGGTTTGTCATTTCATCAACGATACGATCAAGCGCGTCGGTATTTTCGTCGGCGCCAAGCTCGCGAGGGGCTTCCTTAAACCGCTCGGATTGCTGTCTTTAATCTTCGGCGTTCGCTTTTGCTTTTCGCCTGCTCTTCCCATAGAAGCTAATACTCTCGATCAAAGGTAGAGCGGCGATGCGATCATCGCTTGATTCGGTTACGGCTCCCGCCGCCCCCTCACATATTCGCGTCGCTGCTCGGCCCCACATACGCAATCCGCACCATGTTGGTCGTCCCCGGCGTCCCCAGCGGCACGCCCGCGACGATGATCACGCGCTGCCCGGCCTTCGCAAACCCGTCGCGAAACGCGATGCTGCCGGCGCGGTCCACCATGTCGTCCTGGTCCTTGGCGTCTTCCGCCACCACGCAGTGCACGCCCCACACCACCGAAAGCTTGCGGCCGGTGACGAGGTTCGGCGTGATCGCCACCACCGGCGGCTTGGGGCGCTCGCGCGCCACCCGCATCGCCGTCGATCCGGAATCGGTCCAGCAGATGATGGCGCTGAGGTCGAGGGTTTCGGCGATCTGCCGCGCGGCGTCGGCGATGGCGTCGCCGGCGGTCGATTCCGGTTCGGGCCGCTGCGCGGCGATGACGTCGCGGTAGGTCGGGTCGCGCTCCACCTCTTCGCCGATCCGGTTCATGGTCGAGACCGCTTCGACCGGAAATTTTCCGGCGGCGGATTCCGCCGACAGCATGATGGCGTCGGCGCCCTCATAGACCGCGGTCGCCACGTCGGACACTTCGGCGCGGGTCGGCACCGGGCTCTGGATCATCGATTCCAGCATTTGCGTCGCGATCACCACCGGCTTGCCGGCGCGCCGCGCCATCCGCGTCATCTGCTTCTGCAGGCTCGGCACCCGCTCCAGCGGCAGTTCGACGCCGAGGTCGCCGCGCGCCACCATCAGGGCGTCGGACACTTCGAGAATTTCGCCGAGCCGTTCGATCGCCTGCGGCTTCTCGATCTTCGCCATCACCGCGGCGCGGCCGCGGATCATTTTCTTGGCCTCGGTGACGTCTTCGGCGCGCTGCACGAACGAAAGCGCCACCCAGTCGATGCCGGTCTCCAGCGCCGCATCGAGGTCGGCGCGGTCCTTCGGCGTCATGGCGGAGACCGGAAGGTCGGTGTCGGGCAGGCTGACGCCCTTGCGATCCGACATCTTGCCGCCGATCACCACGCGGGTGACGGCGCGATCCGGCGCGGCCTCCTCGACGATCAGGCGCACCTTGCCGTCGTCGAGCAATAGCGCATGACCCGCCTTCAGCGCCGCGAGAATTTCGGGATGCGGCAGCTGGACGCGGGTGTTGTCGCCGGGGGTCTTGTCGGAATCCAGCACGAAGGTCTCGCCGTTGTGGAGCTGGATCGATCCGTCCTTGAAGGAGCCGACGCGAAGTTTTGGGCCCTGCAGGTCGACCAGGATGCCGATCGGGCGGCCATAGCTCGATTCGACATTGCGGATGGTCTTCACCAGCTCCCGCATCTTGTCGTGCGGGGTGTGGCTCATGTTGATCCGGAACACGTCGGCGCCGGCCTCGAACAGGCGCCGGATCATGGCGCTGTCGGAGGAGGCAGGACCGAGGGTGGCAAGGATCTTGATACGGCGCAGGCGCCTCATGGCTTGCGCCCGGGCGCCGTGGCCGGCGGAGGTGGCGCGGCCGGCGGCAGACCGGAGCGCCGGCAGTCCTCCCGGCAGCCCGTTTTGCCCGGGCAGGCCCTGTTGCGCCGGCAATCCCGGCAGCCGCGGCGCCGGCTGTTCGTTGGAATCGGTCAATTGCACCGTCCAGGCGCGCTGGTCGCCGGTATCGACCTCGAAAAAGCCGGTGCGGTCGAAACCCCGCGCCAGGCAGTTCTCGGTGCCCTTGATGGTGAATTCCTTGTCGCGCGAGCACATGAAGGCCTGTCCCGACCACTCGCCGCCGCGGTCATAATCAAGGGCGTAGATGTAATAGAACCGTGCCACCAGGGTTCCGCGCAGCAGGGTTTCGCAGGCCCGCGACGACACGTTCCACCAGCCTTCGGTGGTCCAGCCCTCGGCATCCTTGTAGCCGAGCGCAATGCCGACCCGGCTCGAGGTGTTGTTGCAAAGCCGGAAATCGGCCGCCGCCGGACGGCTGCCCAGGCACACGAGGACGAGCGCCAGCGCCATCAGCAGACCGGCGATGGAGGCGCGGCGGGGCAGGGCCATGCGTGGCGGTGAATCGGGTGTGATCATGCAGTCGGTACGGTCAATTCATGGGTGATTTCGCGTGACCCGCCGGGGGCTGTCAACGGCTGTGGAACCAAATCTGGCGGCCGCGTGGCCCTCTTTGCACTGCGATATGGCAAAATATGTGACAACACCCATTTTAGAGCATGATCCGGAAAAGCATGCCCTCGGACTTGATCCGAGGGTGGGAACCCAGCGAGCTTATGCCATGGCGACTGACGACAACACCAGAACGGAATTGGAAGCGGCGGTATTTCGCCGCCTGGTCCAGCACCTGCGCTCCCGTACCGATGTGCAGAATATCGAGCTGATGAATCTCGCGGGTTTCTGTCGCAATTGCCTGTCCAACTGGCTCAAGGAAGAAGCCGACGCCAAGGGTGTCGCGATGAGCAAGGACGACAGCCGCGAGGCGGTCTACGGCATGCCCTATGACACCTGGAAGACCCTGCATCAGGGTTCCGCCACGCCCGAACAGCTTGCCGCCATGAAAAACAGCCAGGGCGGGCATTGACGGGCCGATCACCGCGGCACGCGCCGCCCGAAGCTGTTTTCCCCTGTGGGTCGCTGTGGATGAACGGGATGCTGCCTTGACGGCGGACCCGCCACTCTTGAGTGTCATTTGGAGATGCGGCGCGCGAGAAGGCACCGCGACACCCAATTCTCCAGCATCAGTTTATCCAGGAGTACCCGATGGCCACCGCTGCTGCCCTCCAAGAAGAGCCCGCGACCAAATTCGCCAAGGACCAGCTCAAGGCCATCGTCGAGCGCATCGAGCGGCTGGAAGAAGAGAAGAAGACCATCTCCGACGACATCCGCGACGTCTACGCCGAGGCCAAGGGCAACGGCTTCGACGTCAAGGCGCTGCGCACCATCGTGCGCATGCGCAAGCAGGACGCCAACGAGCGCGCCGAACAGGAAACCATCCTGGAGACGTATTTGCAGGCGCTCGGGATGCTGTGATTTTTTCTTACCCTCTCCCCTTGTGGGAGAGGGTGGCACGGACGAAGTCCGTGCCGGGTGAGGGGGAGCCGCACAACGAGACGCCTCGCCCCCTCACCCGTCTTCGCTTCGCGAAGCCACCCTCTCCCACAAGGGGAGAGGGAAGAAGCAGCGCACTCGGATCGGATCGGATCGGAAGAAACAATTCCTACGGCTGTCTCACTCTAAGTTCGTCATGCCCGGGCTCCGTCCCGGGCATCCACGTCTTTACGAAATCGCAGCAAGAAAGACGTAGATGGCCGGGACGGAGCCCGGCCATGACGCGCGGAGAGGTAAGCGCTGAAATCCGCGCCTCAGCGCAGCGACGCCGTCTGCACCACGAACGACATCGTCGCCAGTCGTGCCACCGCCTGGCCTGTAAACTGGTCGGAGACCATGCCGAGCTGCGGGTCATCCGCGAAGCTCATCGCCACCGCGGCGAGCGGCTTGACGAAATGCGCGCGCATCGAGGTCAGGTCGGGGTCGCCGAACACCGTGGACGCCGTGCTGCCTTAGTCTCTGAGAGGTCCCCAGACGTGCGTCGTCGGGGATTGTTCCGCGCGCATCGAGGGGCGATCAGCCGTCACGCGCGCATCACCTCGACCGGGTGCCGATCGGGGCGTAGGCTCGCGGTGGCGGGCAAGAGCGGAGGCATTGCGAGGGCAAGTTCATGACGGACGAAAGAGTTGCCGCCTTCGCGGGGACGCTGGCGGAATATTATGATCGCTATCTCGTTCCTCTGAACTTTGCCCCCTACGCGGAGGTTGCGGCTGGGCGCGCAAAAGCGCTTTGCCCGCGGCGTGTTCTGGAGACGGCGGCGGGTAGTGGTGTCGTAACCGAGGCTCTGTCACGAACACTTCCGGCGGACGTAGCCATTACGGCGACGGACCTCAACCAGCAGATGATCGAGCTTGGCAAAGCGAGGCCCGGCATGGAGCGCGTCCGCTGGCGGCAGGCCGATGCGATGAAGCTTCCCTTCCCGGAAGCCTCCTTCGATTTGATCATTTGCCAATTCGGCGTGATGTTTTTCCCTGATAAGCAGGCTTCGTTTCGCGAAGCCCTGCGGGTCCTTGCACCCGGCGGGACCTACCTGTTCGCGCTGTGGGACGACTATGATGCCATGCCGAACTCGCTGATAGGGATGGCGTCGATCGAGGTCGCCGGTATGCTGGGACGTGATCCGAAGACCTTGCGGAACCCGGACTACTGCGACGAGGCGACCATTCGCGCGGACTTGGCCGCAGCCGGTTTCCATGAGGTTCATGTTGAGCGGGTCGCGCGGCCAGCGAAAGCGACATCGGCGCGGGAGGCAGCGGTGATATCGGTTCAGGGTTCGCTGGTGCGCATCGCGATCGAGGCGACAAACCCCTCTCGTCTCGGCGAGGCGACCGACGCTGTCGAGCGGATCATGCGCGCTCGGTTCGGCGATGGGCCGGTTGTAGGGGAGAATAAGGCGCTGATCGTCGCGACCAAGAGACCGCAGTGACACCACCGGCCGCATGGGGTGTCACCCGAGTTCCACATCTGGCGCAACGCGGCATCGCAAGCCCCTTCGCGCTCATCGCGTCATCACGGGAAAATCATCGCCATCTCGGCGGGCGTCCCTACGCACGCGCAGGGAGCCTAAAAAACGTACACAAACAGGGACACAGACAGGAACGACCGCTCGATTATCTTATTGAGAAATATAGAGGTTTTTTCAGACGCCCTTCCGAAATTCTCTCACAAGGGGAGAGGGAAGAAGAAGCAGAATCGTATCTGATCCGGATTGGAAGAAGACGCGTCCGCGCCTCAGCGCAGCGACGCCGTCTGCACCACGAACGACATCGTCGTCAGCCGTGCCACCGCCTGGCCGGTAAACTGCTCAGAGACCATGCCGAGCTGCGGGTCATCCGCGAAGCTCATCGCCACCGCGGCGAGCGGCTTGACGAAATGCGCGCGCATCGATGTCAGGTCGGCGTCGCCGAACACCGTCGACGTCATGGTGGCGAGGCTGGGCGTCAGGATCATCGCCCGCATCCAGACATTGTTGTCGCGCGAGAGGTCGGCCGACAGCCGGGTGGCGCTGGCGACCACGTTGGGCTGTCCCTGCGGTCCCTTGGCGACCACCGTGGTGACATCGGTCACCGCCATCGAATTGCGCGCCACGGTAGCCGGCCGCATGCTGCGCGGGATCGGTGCACTGGCGGCGACGACATGGGCGCGGTCGACCGGCGAGGGCGGCGGGGCGTAGGCCATCGCGGCCTGGAAGGTCGACGCGGGGACGCTCGAAGTCGGCTGCGGATCGGTAGCCGCGGCCAGCGCCTTGCGGGCGTTAAGGGCGGCGATCTGCGCCGGCGTCGCCTGGGTCGGTGTCGCCGGCGTGTCGCCCCAGAAACCGCGGGCAGTGATCACATCCGTCACCGTATCCGGCTTCGCCTCGGTCTTGGCGGCAAGGGGCGTCGTCGCGGCCTGCTTTACGGGTTTGGCGGGTAACGCTGTCTGAACGTCGGCCGAAGCCAGCTGGAACGTGGCGGCCGTCACCGGCTTGGCGCGCGGCATCGGCACCGGATCCGCTGATTTCAGTTCGGCGGTCTTCACGCCGGACGATTTGCTGTCGGAAGCCTTGGTATCGGAAGCCTTGCTATTGGAAGCCTGGACCGGCGACGCTGCGCCTTCATCCTCGTCATCGTTGGACTTGCCCCTGAACAGCGAGGCGAACAGGCCCGGTTTCTTCACGGTCGAGGCATCGTCGCCGCCGCGCTTCTCGATGTCGGCGAGCGCGAGGTCATAGCCGCGCAACGGCTTGTTGTCTGATGGCAGGTAGACGGTCCGGCCATCCGGGAAAACGCGGGCCAACTGGTCGTGGGTCATCCGCGGCCACATCCGGATGTTGCCGACGTCGAGATGCACGAACGGCGAGCCCGAAGTCGGGTAGAAACCGACGCCGCCGCGCTGCAGGCGCAGCCCGGCAAAGCGGATCTGCTCGAGCGGCACGTCCGGGATGAAGAAATCCATGGCGTGGCCGAGCATGTGCTGGCTGAATCGCGCCACGCCGGTGGAGCGGCGGCGCAGCATGGCGTTGGTGGCGGGCGAGCGGTAGGCGGAAATGATCTGGATCGGCTTCTTGCCGTCGACGTCGCGGTAGACTTCCCAGATGATATCGAACAGATGCCGATCCATCACGGTTTCGTCCTGGCTGCGCCAGTCGCGAAGGAAGTGATTGATCTGTTTCAGCGCGTCCTCGTCGTAGCGGCCGTTGCGCTTGAACGTGACGGTGAGGTCTTCGTCGGAATGGGTGTGGTGGAACGAGAGCGTGCGGGTCTCGCTTTCCGCGGTGGCGTCGTGAACCGTACCGGCACCTGCCAGCAGCAGCAACGACGTCAGTCCGGCATGGAATCCGGCCCGCGATAACGACAGCGATTTTGAACGTCGTGCGAAACCAACCGGCACGTATGAGCCCACCCAAGAGGACGATCAGTCAAAAAACTCTCTCACGACCCCGAGTGGCGAGAGAGGATGAACGCAGTCTTAACGCGGGAGGGTTAACCGAAATTTACGCCCACCCAAATCGTCTTAACAAGCAACCTTAACAAGTCAGCCAGTAACCTAGCCCGCCGAGTGTGGCGAAAAATAGCCCACTGCCAAATCCTCCATGGACAATGGTTAATGCAAAAGGCCCCGCCGGGAGGCGGGGCCTTGTTTTTGTTCAACTAAATCGCCCGGTGAGCGTTAACGGCGCGCTCCCTTAGCGGGTGAATACCCGGCGGCGGCGGTCCTGGACCTGAGCCGGCGGGGGGCTCGGGGAGCCGAACAGCCGCTGGAAGAACGAGGGTCCGCCGCTGCCAAAGCCACCGAAGCCGTCGTTGAAGGCGACACCCTGCGGAAT
The DNA here is from genome assembly GCA_963710235.1 of uncultured Alphaproteobacteria bacterium. Taxonomy (GTDB): domain Bacteria; phylum Pseudomonadota; class Alphaproteobacteria; order Rhizobiales; family Xanthobacteraceae; genus Bradyrhizobium. Next base: position 102,218 of record CAVPZI010000002.1, on the reverse strand, counting down.
GTCACCCTTGGGGTGAGAATAGCTGGTGTTGGCGTGGGCGACCACGTTCTCCAGATCGCGACCTCTCGCGTTCTTCAGAATGCTCAGCATGGTGGCATCGCGGCCATAGACGTCCTTGCGGATCTGCAGCTTGCCGGCATCGTCGACGAACGCGGTCTGGTAGGTGATGTTGACCGGGATCGGCGTCGGGAATTTGAGGTCGATTTCGCTGTGGCCGTACATGGCCTTGATGCGTTCCGGCGTGTAGTGCGCGTTCGGTTCGGTGATGTTCAATAGCACCGAGGCGTACTGATCCGGGTTCTGCACCCGCATGCAGCCGTGGCTGAACGCGCGCTCGTCCCTGGCGAACAGGTTCTTGTCCGGGGTATCGTGCTGGTAGACCAGGAACTTGTTCGGGAAATTGAAACGGATACGGCCGAGCGCATTGGCTTCGCCGGGCGGCTGCGAAATGTGGATCGAGCCGTCGCGGGCGCGTTCGAGCTTCAGCCCCATGCGTTCCAGCACGGTCGGATCCTGCTGCAAGGCCGGCAGGTATTCGTTGTAGATGATCGACGGCGGCACGTTCCAGGTCGGATTGACGGTGATGAACTTCATCGTCTCGGTGAGCAGGGGGGTGGCGTGCACGCCCGGCTTGCCGGTCACCACCTTGGTGGTCCAGACCTGCGCGCCGTTCTGCATGACCTTCAGCGTGTAGTCCGGAATGTTGAGAATGACGTAGGCATTGCCGATCGCCGGCGCGCCGAGTTCGCGCGGCAGCCAGCGCCAGCGCTCCATGTTGACGATCACGGTGTCGATCTGGCGGTCGCGCTTCGGGCTGTTCAGTGCTGCGACCGTGCGGTCGTCGAGCACGCCGGTCGGCCTCAGTTCGGCGGTTTCCTGGAACCGGCGCACCGCGTCGGCGACCTTGGCATCGTAATGGTCGTCGTCGGCGTTTTCCGAAATGCCGAGCTTGGCGCGCAGCTGCGGCACCCGCGGGTCCTGCATCACCACCTGGTTCTTCTTGGCGGGCGTGAACTTCAGCGCCGGACCGTCGCCGATCGTGGTCATCGGGCCTTCACCCTGGCCGCGCAGCTCGGCGAGCTTCTTCTTCAGGTTCTGATAGCCGTCATGCGGCGGGTTGTAGCTGTCCAGCGCCGCCGAGGCGTCCTTGGCGGTGGAGACGTTGACCAGCACGTCGGTCGGATCGGTCGGATGCTCCGGATACTGGATGTCGGCCGAGACCTGCGACCAGTGCATCCGGCCGCTCTGGGCCTGCCGGGCATAGTCCAGCATGCTGGCGGCGAGCTTCAGTTCGGCTTCCGCCTGGGCGTCCGGCGTGGTCGCCGCCGTGAAATCCGGCACCGGATAATCGGCGACGTTGAGGCCTTCGCTGGCGGCATCCTTGAGCCGCGCCGTGACGCTCTTGGCGAGCGGCGACACCGCACCACCTTGCGTGAACAGCGGCGCGTAGTCGCGCGTGCCGTAGAACTTTTCCACCGCGGCGCGCTCCGCCTTGCGGTCGAAATATTTGGCCGACTTGGTGCTGAGCAGGTCGCGCAGCTTGTCGGCAACCGGCTGATCCGCCGGCGCGACATTGCTCGCCGCCTTGACAGCATCCTTCGCAGGTTCGGCCGCAGGGCTCACGGTAACCGTCGTCGGTTCGGAGGTCGTGGCGGGTGTCGTGGTCGCAGTATTGGACGGCGCCGTCGTGACCGGAGCCGGCGAAGGCGTTGCGGCAGCCGCATCATCCTTCTTGACCGCGGTGTCGGCGGGTTTGGCGACGGCGGCCTTGGACGAATCCGGGATCGATGCGGTCGGGTCCATCTTGAAGTCGGCGGCGGTCGGCGGCGGAACGTTGGCGGGTTCGGGGCGCGGGATCGCGGCGTCGATGGCGAGTTCCGCGGCACTGTTGCGCGGCGGAGCGGACTGCGCCAAGGCCAGTTGGGTGAAAGCGGCCGTGGAGGCAACCGTCACGAACGTCGCGGCGACGGTCATCAGCACGCGGTCAAAACCAGACCGGCCCTTGGTAGTGTCTCGCATTCTCACACCCCTCGTGTGAAGCTGTCCCGGCATGGAACAGTTCCGTAACTCGCACGTCACAGCTTCTGCTGAAGCGCTGTTTCTGCTGGAGCGCCTTGCTGGTACGCCTGCACGCCACGATTCATACGCAGACGATACACACGCCCGGCGGAGGCGACCAGCGCCTCACAAGGCACCTCACGACAAACTGACCTCAACAGGCTCCATTTGCAACGAATTGCGTGATTTGGCGACGCACTTTCCTTTGGTGTGTCACCGCGCCGCAACGGTTCAAAAAGCCGCCTGGGCTCAACGCGGCTGGGCCGCGATGGTTGCGCGTCTCAGCGCGCCGCTTCAGATGTCGTCGGCGCCGGCTCGTTCGCGGCGGCCTCGTCGAGCTTGCGATAGAGCGTCGAGCGTCCGATTTTCAACCGGCGCGCCACCTCGGACATCTGGCCGCGATAGTGCGAAATCGCGAACCGGATGATCTCGGCTTCCATGTCTTCGAGCGGGCGAACCTCGCCGCTGTTGGTCAGCATGGCCAGGCTGCCGGGTCCCGCGATCGGCGCGATAGGTATCTCAGTACCGGCCATCATGTCCGGCGCGGTCGAATGCGACGCCGTTTCCAGCACCAGCGGCGCACTCGCCGGTTCATCGCCCACCCGTGGCGCATGAGCGACGGCCTGCGGGAAATCGGCCAGCCCAAGCTGATCGCCATCGCACATCACCACCGCGCGATAGACGGCGTTTTCGAGCTGACGAATATTGCCGGGCCATTCGAGCTGGGTGAGGCGTGCCATCGCCTCGCCGCTGATGCCGGTGATGGCGCGGTTTTCCTCGGCGCAGAACCGGGCGAGGAAATGCCGCAAGAGATGCGGGATGTCCTCGCGGCGCAGCCGCAGCGGCGGGATCGTCAGCGGCAGCACATGGAGGCGATAGAACAGGTCTTCGCGAAACTGTCCGCCCTTGACGCGGTCCAGCAGCCTGCGGTTGGTCGCCGAAATGATGCGGACGTCGACTTTCATTGGTTTGCGGCCGCCGACCGCTTCGACGGCGCCTTCCTGCAGGGCGCGCAGCAGTTTGACCTGGGCGGCCAGCGGCAGTTCGCCGACCTCGTCGAGAAACAGCGTACCGCCCGAAGCTTCGACGAATTTGCCGGTGTGCCGTTCGGTGGCGCCGGTGAAGGCGCCCTTTTCGTGGCCGAACAGGATCGACTCCAGGAGGTTGTCGGGAATGGCGCCGCAATTGACCGCGACAAACGGTTTGGAGCTGCGCTCGCCGGTACCGTGGATCGCGCGCGCCACCATCTCCTTGCCGACGCCGGATTCGCCTTCGATCAATACCGGGATGGTCGAGGCCGCGGCCTTGCGCGCCATCCGCAGCACGCCGTCCATCGCGGCACTGCGGGTGATGATGTCGGCGAAGTTCAGCTTGCCTTCGCGGCTGTGCTTGATGCGCTGCAGTTCGCCCTTCAGCGCGCTGGCGTTGAGTGCGTTGCGCAGCGACACCTGCAGCCGCTCGACACCGACCGGCTTCACCACGAAGTCGTGGGCGCCCGCGCGCATCGCCGACACCACGTTATCGATGCCGCCGTGGGCGGTCTGCACGATGACGGGAATATTGAGGCCGGCCTCGCGGATCTTCTCCAGCACGCCCATGCCGTCGAGCCCGGGCATCACCAGATCGAGCACCACGGCGTCGACGGCCTGCGCGTCGGTCGCCGTCAGCAGGGCCATGGCCGCGTCGCCGCTCTCGACGACGATGGCCTCGTAGCCGCAGCGTTGCACCATGTTTTCGACCAGCCGGCGTTGTACCGCATCGTCGTCTGCGATCAAAATCGTGGCAGCCATGGCGTTCCCCGCACTGTACAACTATCTGTCTCGAATCGGGGCACTGTCGCCGATGCCGATTAACGAGCCCTTAAGGGTTGCGATTCGCTTGCTCCTGCATCGCAGCCGTTCTGGGTGAAATGATGAAAACAGGTTCGAACCAGATGGCCGCCGCGCGCTCTTCGTCTCCCAAGTCCAAGTCGCCGCAACACAAATCGAGCAGCAAAACGTCGAACACGAAAAGGTCGAGCACCAGGAAACCGCCGGCAGCGGCGTCCAGGGTAGGCAAGCTGCCGGAATGGAACCTGGCCGATCTCTATTCCGCCATCGACGCGCCGGAAATCGCCCGCGATCTCGCCCGGATCGACGCCGACTGCATCGCCTTTGAGCAGGACTACAAGGGCAAGCTGGCGGAGGAGACCGCAAAGGAGGGCGGCGGCGCGTGGCTTGCCGCGGCCGTGAAACGCTACGAGGCGATCGACGACCTCGCCGGCCGGCTCGGCTCCTATGCCGGGCTGATTCATGCCGGCGACAGCGTCGATCCGGCGATCACCAAATTCTACGGCGACGTTTCCGAGCGCATTACCGCGGCGTCGGTGCATCTGTTGTTCTTCGCGCTCGAGCTCAACCGCGTCGAAGATGCGGTGATCGAGCGCGCCATGCAGACCGCTGAACTCGGCCACTATCGCCCGTGGATCGAGGACAGCCGCAAGGACAAGCCCTACCAGCTCGAGGATCGCGTCGAGCAGCTGTTTCATGAAAAATCCGTCAGCGGCTATGCCGCCTGGAACCGGATGTTCGACCAGACCATTTCGTCGCTGCGCTTCAAGGTCGGGGCGAAAGAGCTGGAAATCGAGCCGACGCTGACGCTGCTGCAGGACCGTGCACCGGAGAAGCGCAAGGCGGCCGGCCAGGCGCTGGCGAAAACCTTCAAGGCCAACGAGCGGACTTTCGCGCTGGTCACCAATACGCTGGCCAAGGACAAGGAAATCTCGGATCGCTGGCGCGGCTTTGCCGATGTCGCGGACTCACGTCACCTCGCCAACCGGGTCGAGCGTGAGGTGGTGGATGCGCTGGTGGCGTCAGTGCGCGCGGCCTATCCGCGCCTGTCGCACCGCTACTACGCCCTGAAGGCACGCTGGTTCGGCAAGAAGAAACTGGCGCATTGGGACCGCAACGCGCCGCTGCCGTTCGCCGTCACCGACACCATTCCCTGGCCCGAGGCCAGGAAGATGGTGCTGACCGCCTATGGCGCGTTCTCGCCGCAGATGGCCGGCATCGCCGAACGGTTTTTCACCGACCGCTGGATCGACGCGCCGGTGCGGCCGGGCAAGGCGCCGGGCGCCTTCTCCCATCCCACCACGCCGTCGGCGCATCCCTATGTGCTGATGAACTACCAGGGCAAGCCGCGCGACGTGATGACGCTCGCCCATGAACTCGGCCATGGCGTGCACCAGGTGCTGGCGGCCGGCAACGGCGCGCTGATGGCGCCGACCCCCTTGACCCTGGCCGAGACCGCCAGCGTGTTCGGCGAGATGCTGACCTTCAAGCGGCTGTTGGCCCAGACCAAAAATGCCAAGGCGCGCCAAGCGCTGCTCGCCGGCAAGGTCGAGGACATGATCAACACCGTGGTGCGGCAGATCGCGTTCTATTCGTTCGAGCGCGCGGTTCACACCGAGCGCCGCAACGGTGAGCTCACCGCGAAGCGGCTGGGCGAAATCTGGCTCGGCGTGCAGGGCGAGAGTCTGGGGCCGGCCATCGACATCAGGCCGGGCTACGAGAATTTCTGGATGTACATCCCGCACTTCATCCATTCGCCGTTCTATGTCTACGCCTATGCGTTCGGCGACTGCCTGGTGAACTCGCTCTATGCGGTCTACGAAAACGCGCAAGGAGGCTTCGCCGAGCGCTATCTGGCAATGCTGGCGGCCGGCGGCACCAGGCATTATTCCGAGCTGCTGAAACCGTTCGGTCTGAACGCCAAGGACCCGAAATTCTGGGACGGCGGCCTGTCCGTGATCGCGGCAATGATCGATGAGCTGGAAACGATGGGGTAGGGGCGTCGTATAACATCTGTTGAACGTGGGCGATTCTTATGTTATACAATTGTAATAACGGAGACGGGTCCCATGAACGAGATGCCCCGGAAGACGGATGAAGGCGATTTCATCCAAATCAAGAAGATCGGCAATTCGCTGGGCCTTATCTTGTCCAAAGACCTCCTTTCCCGGCTCAAGCTGAAGGAAGGCGATAAGCTCCATATCGTTGAGCAGACTGAGCGAGGCATCAAGCTCTCGCCGTATAATCCAAAACATGCCAAGGCGATGGAGATCGCCCGGCGTTCGTTCAGCACCTATGCGGATACGTACAAGGCGCTGGCAAAATGAACGAGCCGATCTGGCTGGACGTGGAGATCCTGATCGATCTCCACGCCGAGCAGCTTGCGCTGTTCGGAGGCCCGGACGGCATTCGCGACCAGGGCATGCTCGAATCGGCGCTGGGCCGTCCCATCAACAAGTTTACTTATGGCGAAACCGACCTTGCCGCGCTGGCCGCGGCATATGGCTTCGGCATCGCGCGAAACCATCCGTTTGTCGACGGCAACAAGCGCGCCGCCTTCGGCGCCATCATCGTATTTCTGGGGCTCAACGACATCGATTTTCTGGCTCCGCCCGAAAGTGCAACCGCGATGATTCTTGCCCTTGCGGCCGGCGAGGTGAACGAAGAGGGCCTGACCCGCTGGATCCGGGATAACTGGCCGCAGGGCTCGCGCGAATAGACGGTAAAGCCGGGCCACCGGCCGCCCGCTGCCGTTGCTCTCCTGTGCCGATTACGCTAATTCCAAGGCAACTGACGAACACGGCTGGAGAAACTGATGTCGGACCATAACGAAGTTGCCTACACCACCGCCGACGGCAACGATTATCCTGCGCATGAGCAAACCTATGAGGGCTTCATCAAGCTGGTGAAATACGGCTCCGCCGCCGTGATCTTCATCGTGGCGATGATGGCGATATTCCTGACCTGATCCTGCCCCGCGCGCCGCCGGGCGCGCGCTGTCGATAGATTTGCTCCCATTTCCGGTCCTAAAGCCGGTTCTAGCTTGCGGAATACCGCCAAATTCCCGCGCGCGGGCGCTATGCCGCCGGAGGCCTCATGAAGATCGCCGTTGCCAAGGAAATCGATCCGTCCGAGCCGCGGGTGGCGGCTTCGCCCGACACGGTGAAGAAGTTCAAGGCGCTGGGCGTCGATGTCGCGGTCGAGCCGGGCGCCGGGGTCAAATCCGGCCTGCCGGATGCCGAGTTCACCGCGGTCGGCGCCACCGTCAGCGCCGATGCGCTCAAGGACGCCGATATCGTCATCAAGGTGAGGCGGCCGGAGGCCTCCGAACTCGCTCAGTACAAGCGCGGCGCGCTGGTGATCGCCATCATGGACCCCTACGGCAACGACGCCGCCCTCAAGGCGATGGCCGATGCCGGCATCGCCGCCTTTGCGATGGAATTGATGCCCCGCATCACCCGCGCCCAGGTGATGGACGTGCTGTCCAGCCAGGCCAACCTCGCCGGCTACCGCGCGGTGATCGAAGCAGCGGAGGCTTTCGGCCGCGCCTTTCCGATGATGATGACGGCGGCCGGCACCGTGCCGGCGGCGAAGGTGTTCGTGATGGGGGTCGGCGTCGCCGGCCTGCAGGCGATCGCCACCGCGCGGCGGCTCGGGGCGGTGGTCACCGCCACCGACGTGCGCCCGGCGGTGAAGGAACAGGTCGAGAGCCTCGGCGCCAAGTTTCTCGCCGTCGAGGACGAGGAATTCAAGCAGGCCGAGACCGCGGGCGGTTACGCCAAGGAAATGTCGAAAGAATACCAGGCCAAGCAGGCCGCGCTCACCGCCGAGCACATCAAGAAGCAGGACATCATCATCACCACCGCGCTGATTCCGGGCCGCCCGGCGCCGCGCCTGGTCACCGCCGCCATGGTGGCGTCGATGAAGCCGGGCTCGGTGCTGGTCGATCTTGCGGTCGAGCGCGGCGGCAATGTCGAGGGTGCCAGGGCCGGCGAAGTCGCCGACGTCGGCGGCATCAAGATCGTGGGCTATACCAACGTCGCCGGCCGGGTCGCGGCGTCGGCGTCCAGCCTCTACGCGCGCAATCTGTTCTCCTTCATCGAGACGCTGGTCGACAAATCGACCAGGGCGCTGGCGGTGAAGTGGGACGATGAACTGGTCAAGGCCACCGCGCTGACCAAAGACGGCGCAGTGATTCATCCGAACTTCCAGCCGAAAGCTTAAAGGAGCGCCGCCATGGACCATCTCGCGCAGGCCGTCGATCCCTTCATGTTCCGGTTTTCGGTTTTCGTGCTCGCGGTGTTCGTGGGCTATTTCGTGGTGTGGTCGGTGACGCCTGCGCTGCATACGCCGCTGATGAGCGTGACCAACGCGATCTCGTCGGTGATCGTGGTCGGCGCGCTGCTCGCGGTCGGGGTCGAGATGGTCGGCAGCGGCGGCGCCTGGGCGCGCGGTTTCGGCTTCGTCGCGCTGATTTTCGCCTGCGTGAATATCTTCGGCGGCTTCCTCGTCACCCAGCGCATGCTGGCGATGTACAAGAGGAAGTCGAAGTGAGTGGCATGTTCCAAGGCGGCTTGCACCTCGCCGTGCCGAAGACAAATGGGGACCTGAGATGAACGCCAATCTCGCCGCACTTCTGTATCTCGTCGCCGGCGTCCTGTTCATCCTGTCGTTGCGCGGGCTGTCCAGTCCGGCCACGAGCCGTCAGGGCAATTTCTTCGGCATGACCGGCATGGCGATCGCCATCGTCACCACGCTGGCGGTGCATCCGCCGGCCGACGGCATCGGCTGGCTGCTGGTCGTGCTCGGCGTCGCCATCGGCGGCAGCATCGGTGCGGTGATCGCCCGGCGGGTGCCGATGACCTCGATGCCGGAACTGGTCGCCGCGTTCCACTCGCTGGTCGGCATGGCCGCCGTACTGGTCGCCGCCGGCGCGTTCTATGCGCCGGAAGCGTTCGATATCGGCACCCCCGGCAACATCCATGGCGCCAGTCTCGTTGAAATGTCGCTCGGTGTCGCCATCGGCGCCCTGACTTTCACCGGATCGGTGATCGCGTTCGCCAAACTGTCGGGCCGCATGAGCGGCGCTCCGATCATCCTGCCTGGCCGTCACATCATCAATATCGTCCTGGCGATTGCGCTGGTGGGGTTCATCGTCGGCCTGGTGTTGACCGGAAGCGCGCTCGACTTCTGGCTGATCACCATCATCGCGCTGGCGCTCGGCGCGCTGCTGATCATCCCGATCGGCGGCGCCGACATGCCGGTCGTGATCTCGATGCTGAATTCCTATTCGGGCTGGGCCGCCGCCGGCATCGGCTTCACGCTCGGCAACTCGGCGCTGATCGTCACCGGCGCGCTGGTCGGCTCGTCCGGCGCGATCCTGTCCTACATCATGTGCCACGCCATGAACCGCTCGTTCATCTCGGTGATTCTCGGCGGTTTCGGCGGCGAGACCGCCGCTGCCGGTGCGGGCGCCGGCGGCGAAGCGCGGCCGGTCAAGCTCGGTTCGGCCGACGATGCCGCCTTCATCATGAAGAACGCGCAGAAGGTGATCATCGTGCCCGGCTACGGCATGGCGGTGGCGCAGGCCCAGCATGCGCTGCGCGAGATGGCCGACCAGCTCAAGAAGGAAGGCGTCGAGGTCAAGTATGCCATCCATCCGGTCGCCGGCCGCATGCCCGGCCACATGAACGTGCTGCTGGCCGAAGCCAACGTGCCCTATGACGAGGTGTTCGAACTCGAGGACATCAATTCGGAGTTCGCCCAGGCCGACGTCGCCTTCGTGATCGGCGCCAACGACGTCACCAACCCCGCCGCTGAGGACGACAAGACCTCGCCGATCTACGGCATGCCGGTGCTGCAGGTCTGGAAGGCGGGCACCGTGATGTTCATCAAGCGCTCGCTGGCTTCCGGCTACGCCGGCATCGACAACCCGCTGTTCTACCGCGACAACACCATGATGCTGCTCGGCGACGCCAAGAAGATGACCGAGAACATCGTCAAGGGGATGTAAACCCCGGTCGCGGGGGCCATGATGACCGTTCTGAAGTGGCTTCTGATTGTCGTTTCGGTCGGCTACGCCTGCGGTCTCGTCGTGCTGTTCTTCGCTCAGCGCTCGTTGCTGTTTCCAATTCCGACGGTTAAGCGGACAACGCCACAGGATGCGGGATTCCCGGACGCCGAAGAGCATATTCTGTCGACGGCGGACGGTGAAAAGGTCATTGTCTGGTTTCTCCCCGCCAGACCGGGTCATCCCGTCATTTTGTATTTCCATGGCAATGGCGATTTTCTCGCGGGCTTCTTTGGCCGCTTCCATGACCTGATGGCCGACGGGGCCGGCGTCGTCGCCCTGTCGTATCGCGGCTATGCCGGGTCGACGGGATCGCCGAGCGAGCGTGGCCTGCTGCAGGATGCGGCCGCCACGTACGCGTTCACCGCGGCGCGCTACACCGCCGACCGCATCGTGATGTGGGGCTTCTCACTCGGCACCGGCGTTGCGGTTGCGATCGCCGCCGAGCATCCGGTCGGCAAGCTGATCCTGGAGGCGCCCTATACTTCGGCCGTGGACGTGGCCGCATCGGCATTCTGGTTCGCGCCGGTGCGCCTGCTGATGCGGGATCGCTTCCAGTCCGACGCGCGCATCGCGCGCGTCAGGGTTCCTCTATTGATCATGCATGGCGCCAGCGACCGCACGATTCCGCTGGCCTTCGGTGAGCGCCTGTTCGGGCTTGCCAATGAACCAAAGCAGTTCGTCCGGTTTCCCGGCGGCGGGCACGATGATCTCGACAATTTCGGCGCACTCGAAACGGCGCGTCAATTCATCGACGTCGCAAAAGGCTGACGGCGGCCGTCATTTGCTTCATAATCGGCTTCAGGAAATCCCGGGGATTTGATTGCATGAGCGCACACGGCCGGACGCCGCCGTCTTCCTGGATCTTCCCCGCTTTGGCGGTCGCATTGTTCGCAGCCGCCACCGGCTTTGGCGTGTCGTACACGCCGACCCTGGCCGGGCTGGTGTTCGCCGCCGTGCTGCTGGTGATTCTGTTCGGCACGGTGTTCGCCGCCGTGCACCATGCCGAGGTGATCGCCCACAGGATCGGTGAACCGTATGGCACCCTGCTGCTGACGCTGGCGGTTACCATCATCGAGGTGGCGCTGATCGCCACCATCATGCTCGGCGACACCGCGGTTCCCGCACTGGCGCGCGATACCGTGTTCGCGGTGGTGATGATCGTCTGCAACGGGCTGGTCGGCGTCTGTATTCTGATTGGCGGGCTGAAATTCCGCGAGCAGGATTTCAGCGTTCCCGGCGCCAACCTCTATCTGTCGGTGCTGGTGGTGCTTGCCACCATCACCCTGGTGCTGCCGAACTACACGCTGACGACGGCGGGGCCGGTCTATTCGACCGCCCAACTGGCCTTTGTCAGCATCGTCACCCTGCTGCTCTACGGCGTGTTTCTCTATACCCAGACCATCCGTCATCAGGATTATTTTGTTGCGGATGGCAATGGCACAGGCGGCGAGGCCGAGGTCACCGGCAGGACGCTGCTGACCAGCGCCGTGCTGCTGCTGGTGTCGCTGCTGGCCGTGGTGCTGCTGGCCAAGAAGTTCTCGCTGGTGGTCGATGCCGGCACCGAGCTGATCGGCGCGCCGCCGGCTTTTGCCGGAATCGTGGTGGCGCTGTTGATCCTGCTGCCGGAGAGCGTCTCGGCCGTCGCCGCCGCCCGCCACAACGATCTGCAAAAGAGTATCAATCTGGCGCTCGGGTCGTCGCTGGCGACCATCGGGCTGACGATACCCGCGGTGGCGGTGGCCGCCTATGTGCTGGACAAGGAACTGGTGCTGGGACTCAGTGCGCAGAAGACGGTGCTGCTGATGATGACGTTCGTTCTCAGCATGCTGACCTTCGGCACCGGTCGCACCAACATCCTGTTCGGGCTGGTTCACCTGGTGGTATTCGCCATCTACATTTTCATGGTGTTCGTGCCGTAGGTCGTAGGCATGATGTTTACGACCCAGAGCATGATCCCGAAAAGTGGGCACCGGTTTTCGGACAGGATCATGCTCAAACAAAAAGATAGAGCGGGATGACGATTCGAAGACAAGTCATCCCGCTCCAGGCAACATGAACAGGGAGTTGCACCCATGATCAGCGCGAAGTCGGACGTCCAGATCGATACGCCGGAAGTTCGCGTCACCGAATGGCGGCTGGCGCCGGGCAGCGCCACCGGGCATCACATCCATGAAATGGATTATGTCATCGTCCCGGTCACGTCGGGCGAAATGACCATCGTGGCGCCGGGCGGGGAACGCAGCAAGGCCACCCTCGGCGTCGGCAAGTCCTACTTCCGCAAGGCCGGTGTCGAGCATGACGTGCTCAATGAAACCGGAACTGAAATCGTGTTCCTGGAAGTCGAGTTGAAAACTTAAGACTTCCTTAGCTGCCCGCCTCGGCATGGGAACGGCCATTGCATCGGGTGGGGCGGCGGCGCAACGAATTGTCGCACCGATCGGCGCTTTGCCATCGATCCGTCGCGATTGATCCCTCAATCAGCCTCAAAGTTCCTCGACAACGACGACGCGCGGAGTCGTCGGTATGATCGTGAAATACCTGTCAAAATTTGTCCTGGAAGTGCTGCCGTCGGTGGTCGCGACCATCATCGGCGCCTACATCGTTAATCACTACATCGCCGCCAAACCCGCAGCGGACACGCCGGTGGCGGCTTCGGTCTCCACGGTCGATCCAAAGAAAGCCGACGCCAAAGGTCTTGACGTCAAGGGCCTTGACGTCAAGGGCGTTGGGACGCCGGCCGAGCAAGCCAGCCTTCCGGAGCCGGGTCAGGTCCAGAAGAACACCTCCGAGAAGGCAACTGCCGACAGGACAATCCCGGACAAGGCAGCCCCACAGAAGGTCGTCGTCGAGAAGGCGGCTGCCGAGAAAGCCGCCGCCGACAAGCCGACCGAGACCGCGAGCCTGCCCGCCGAGGCGCGGCGGCGGCCGTGGGCGTTACGGGAAAAGACCGTGGCAAAGACCGCCCTGCCGACGGCTGCCACCGCCAATGTGGCGGCGCCGGTCGAGGCCGGCCCAAGCCAGGAAGACCGCCGCGACGCCAATGACATGGCCCGCGCGGCCATCGAGCGGCTGCGCGGTTCGGGCGAGCCTTCGCGTCCGCCCGAGGTGCCGCACGCAGCGGATTCCTCCCGCGTGGTATCGGCCCCGGCAGCGCAACCGGTGCAGCCGCTGCCGCCGGCGATCACGGTAGCGACCCCCTCGGGCGAGTCCAAGCCGCCCTATGTGCCGGTGGTGCGGGTCGAGGATCCGCAGCGACCGACGCCCCCGGCGGACATTCCAACCGCTTCGATCCCGACGACTTCGCGGCCGCTGGATCTGCACGCCGAAGCGGCGACGCCGGGGCGCACCACGGTTGCCGACGACATGCTGTCCGCCGCCAAGTCGGTGTTTCACGCGGTGCTGCCGCGATAGGAGGAATTCAGCCGCCGACGCGGGCCAGCCCGCTTCTGGCCGCTTCATCCTTGGGACGCAGGCTGATGGCGCGGGCATAGCAGTTGGCCGCCTTGGCCTTGTCGCCCAGCCGCTCATAGGCAAGACCGCGGGTCATCCACGCCTGTCCGTTCTGAGGTTCGGCCTGCACAGCCTCGTCAAGGTCCGCGGCGGCTTCCTTGGCCTTGCCCAAAGCAAGGTAGCTGACAGCGCGGCCAAGCAGCGGTTCGGGCTGCTGTGGCGTCAGTCCGTTGGCCGAGGTGAAATCCGCGATGGCATATTCATGCTGCTTTTCGCTCTGGTACAGCAAGCCGCGGTTGTAATAGGCGTCGGCAACGTCGGGACGAAGGCTGATCGCCTTGTTGAAATCCTCCAGCGCTTCGATGGGCTCGCTCTTCGTCCGGTGCACGATGCCGCGGCCAAGATGGGCGGGAGCGTAACTGGCATCGAGGGTGATGGCGCGGTCGTAATCGGCCATCGCCGCATCGATACGGTTGGTCTTGCGGTAGATCATGGCGCGGTTGGCGAAGGCCTGGCCGAATTTCGGGTCGAGGCGGATCGCCGTATTGAAATCGGCGAGCGCCTCCTCGGTCTTGCCGGCCTGGGCCAGCGCCAGGCCGCGCATGTTGTAGGCGCGCGGATCGTTCGGCTCGTTCTTGATCGTATCGGTGAGCGCGCCGACGCTGCTGGTCGGCGGGACCGGTGCCGGCGCCGCCGTTTCCTCTTTTTCCGGCGCCGACGGCGACAGCGACGATAGATTGATCGAACAGCCGGCGGCGCCAAGCGCGATGGCCGTGAGCGGGATCAGCGCCAATGCCCGCGCGGGGCGGCGCGATGCTCCGGAAAAATACTCAAGGAGCGGATTCGCCATGGATGCCGAAATCTCGCGGGGCTGCTTGTCCCGGCATTGGTAACCCGCCGCCATGCAAAATGCATCGATCAAAAAATAACGCGGGCGCAACGGCCCGCGTCTTGGCATTCAAACCGGTGAAACACTTAAAGCTCAGCGCGGTCCGCGCGGTCCTGCACCGGGGCCGCCACGGCCACCGGGACCGCCGCGCTCCGCGCCCGGACCGGCGCCGAACACCGGCTTCGGCTTCATCGGCAGCAGGCCTTCGCGCTGCAGCTTCTTGCGGGCGAGCTTGCGCGCACGGCGCACCGCCTCGGCCTTTTCGCGGGCTTTCTTTTCGGAGGGCTTTTCGTAGTGACCGCGGAGCTTCATCTCGCGGAAAATACCCTCACGCTGCATCTTCTTCTTCAGCGCCTTGAGGGCTTGATCGACATTGTTATCGCGAACGAGAACCTGCACGCGGCATCCTCTTTCATTAATCGGATTGAAATTCTGAGAAAGCGGAGGGCCGACAAAGGCCATGCCCTCTACCTCAAGCGCGCCCATGTATCAGATCGAAACCGCAATGTCCACCTCGCTTCGCCTGCGGCTTCGCGAGGCGCAGCCTCGCCCCCCGGGCCAAATTGGCCCGGCATAGCCTGAAGGGCGCCCCAGGGACCGCCAGTTCGGTCTCCGGGCGTGGGAAAGCCATAAAATCAGCCGAGATTGCTGGCGCGCGGCCCTGATTTCCGGAGTCCGACAACTCCCGAGGGGCTGTTCCCGGCGTTTCGCGCTTCAAGAAACCTACAGGGAGACATCACATGAACGCCCAGAAATATGCTGCCGAGGCGATAGGCACCTTTTGGCTCACATTTGCGGGATGCGGCAGTGCCGTCATCGCCGCTGCGTTTCCCCAGGGCGGGATCGGCCTGCTCGGCGTTTCGTTCGCCTTCGGACTGAGCGTGGTGACCATGGCCTACGCGATCGGCCATGTGTCCGGGTGCCACCTCAATCCGGCCGTCACGGTGGGGCTGGCCGCGGGTGGCCGTTTCCCGACCGGGCAGATCGTGCCTTATGTGGTGGCGCAGGTCGCCGGTGCCGTCGCGGCTTCGGCGCTGCTCTATGTGATCGCCAGTGGTGCCGCCGGTTTCGACGTCGGCAAGGGCTTCGCGTCGAACGGCTATGGTGCGCATTCGCCCGGCCAGTACGGCTTGGTCGCCTGCTTCATCATGGAAGTGGTGATGACCATGATGTTCCTGTTCATCATCATGGGCGCTACCCATGGCAAGGCCCCCGCGGGTTTCGCGCCGCTGGCGATCGGGCTCGCGCTGGTGATGATCCACCTGGTCAGCATTCCCGTCACCAACACCTCGGTCAATCCGGCGCGCAGCACCGGTCCGGCGCTGTTCGTCGGCGGATGGGCGCTCGGCCAACTCTGGCTGTTCTGGGTGGCGCCGCTGATCGGCGGCGCCTTGGGCGGGCTGATCTATCGCTGGCTCAGCGCTGATCCTGCGGGCATCGTAGCGGGCCGCGCCACGTCCTGAGAAGCGGGGCAGCTATTTCGCGCCGGACGGCGTCACTTCGGTGACGGGCGTCACTTCGGTGACGTGGCCCATCTTGCGGCCCGGGCGCGCCGGGCCCTTGCCATAGAGATGCACGGTTGCGCCGGGCACGGTCAGCCATTTTTCGTAGTCGTCGATGTCGTCGCCGATCAGGTTGGTCATCTTCACCGGACCATGGCGAACCGGTTTGCCGAGCGGCCAGCCGGCAATGGCGCGGATATGCTGCTCGAACTGGGAAACCGATGCGCCGTCCAGGGTCCAGTGCCCGGAATTGTGCACCCGCGGCGCGATCTCGTTGACCAGCAGCGTCGCGCCGCCTTCGCCCGGCACCACGAACATTTCGACCGCCAGCACGCCGACATAGTTCAGCGCGGTGGCGATTTTTTCGGCGATGCCCCTGGCCTGTGCCGCCAGTGTGTCGGAGATCGCGGCCGGGGCGGTCGAGAATTTCAGGATATGATCGCGGTGTTCGTTCTCGGTGACGTCGAAGCATTCGACATGGCCGTCGCTGCTGCGCGCGGCGATCACCGAGATCTCGCGTTCGAACGGGATGAAGGCCTCGAGGATGGCGGATTTGGTGGCGAGGTCTTCCCAGATCTGATCCGGGTCGTCGCCGGCGCGGATGATGGCCTGGCCCTTGCCGTCATAGCCGAAGCGCCGGGTCTTGATCACGGCGGGCAGCCCGATACGGCTGATGGCGGCGCGCAGCGCCTGCACCGAGGCGACGTCGGCATAGTCGGCGGTGCCGATGCCGAGCCGCTTGACGAAATCCTTTTCGGCAAGCCGGTCCTGGGTGGTTTCGAGGATTTCCCGGCCGGGCAGTACCGGGCGGCGCGCGCCCAGGATCATCGCCGTTGCCGCCGGCACGTTCTCGAACTCGTAGGTGATGATGTCGACGTCATTGGCGAACAGTTCCAGCGCCTCGACATCGGCATATTCGGCGCAGCTGGCGTGCTGCACCACGTCGAAGGCCGGCGAATCCGGATCCGGCGAGAAGATCTGGCAGCGCAGGCCAAGGCGGGCCGCCGCCATCGCCAGCATTCGGCCCAGTTGCCCGCCGCCGAGAATGCCGATGGTGTCGCCGGGTTTCAGCCTCACCTGACTGGAAGCCGTCACGCGGATTCCTCCGGGCGCTCGCTGACCGCCCCGGTTTGGTTCTGCCGCCAGGCCTCGAGCCGGGCAGCGAGGTCAGCATCGCCGAGCGCCAGCACGCTGGCCGCGAGCAGGGCGGCGTTGATCGCGCCCGGCTTGCCGATGGCCAGGGTTCCCACCGGAATCCCGGCCGGCATCTGAACGATGGAGTAGAGCGAATCAAGGCCGGAAAGCGCCCGGGATTCAATCGGGACCCCGAACACCGGCAGTTCCGTCAGCGACGCCGTCATGCCGGGCAGATGGGCGGCGCCGCCGGCGCCGGCAATGATGATCTTGAAGCCCGCGGCCTTGGCCCCTTTGGCAAATGCAAACAGCCGGTCCGGCGTGCGATGCGCCGAAACGATGCGCTTGTCGTAGGCAACGCCGAGGGATGCAAGCGTTTCGGCGGTATAACGCATGGTTTCCCAGTCGGACTGGCTTCCCATGATGATCGCGACAGGGCTGGGCATTCAATCAATTCTTTCGAGAAACCAAAAACATATACCGGAGTATAAGACCGACCTTTGAGCTGGCAAGGCGTCGGGAATGGACTATCCTCATCTGGTAAAGACCGGCAAGCCTTGTCACCATACCGATGGCAAAGAAATCCACGACCAGTCCGCAAAACCCGAGCGCGCGCCGCGACGGCGATGTCTTGGCGCGATCGCGGCCGGGCAAGACGGCGTTGCCGGAGCCGAAGCGGGCGCCTGCGGACCCGAAGCCAGCGGCGACGCCGGACGCCGCGCTGGCGATCCGGCGGCTGCGGCGGCAATTGGCCGAGGCGCAGACGAGGATTGCGGAACTCGAGGCCCGCGCCGACACCGACTTCCTGCTCGGCGTGCTCAATCGGCGCGGCTTCGAGCGCGAACTCGACCGCGCCATGGCCTACATCCGCCGCTATCGCGCCACCGGCGCGCTGATCGTACTCGATGTCGACCGCCTGAAACCGATCAATGACGGCTTCGGCCATGCGGCGGGTGACGAGGTGCTCAAGGCGGTGGTAGCGGTGCTGCAGCAGCAGGTGCGTACCTCGGACGTGATCGGGCGGCTTGGCGGCGATGAATTCGTGCTGCTGCTGTGGAATCTGACCGAGGCCGATGCGATGGCCAAAGCGGCGCTGCTGGAAGCCGCCATCGACAGGCTCCATTTCAATTTCGCCGGTCACACCATTGCGGCCGGCGCTTCCGCCGGCGTCGCATGGCTTGGCCTCGATGCGGTTGCCGCCGATGCGCTGGAACAGGCCGACCGTGCCATGTATCTGCGCAAGGCCGAGCGAAGGGTCAGCCGCGGCGATTAGAGCATGATCCCGAATAAGCATCGGACTTGATCCGAGGGTGGGTTTTCGCACAAGCATGCCCCCGGGCTTGACCCGGAGGATCATGCTCCCGAGCGTCACGTCGCGCGACCGGTTCCGCGGGGCCATCGCCGCCGCACTGCTCCGTACGGCTGAGGGAACGAAAACAATTTCCGGCGCTTATCGGGTCGGAAGGAGTAAGACGCATGGGTCTTGGGCGGTCCGGAAGACCCGTGGTGCTGATCGTCGAAGACGAGTTTCTGCTCCGCATGGATGCCGTCGACATGATCCAGGCTGCAGGCTTCGAGGCCGTCGAGGCGGTCAGCGCCGATGAAGCGATCGCCATCCTGGAAAGCCGCCGCGACATCAGCGTGGTGTTCACCGATATCCAGATGCCGGGTTCCATGGATGGGCTCAAGCTGGCCCAGGCGGTGAGGGGTCGCTGGCCGCCGATCAAGATCGTCGCGACGTCCGGTCACCTCAGCGTGACGCAGGCGGATCTGCCGGAAGGCGGACGCTTCGTGTCAAAGCCCTACAGTCCGACCGATATCACCACGGTGCTGCGTGAACTGACCGCTGGATGAACCGAGAAACAGGCTCCGGGTGGCCTGCGGAATTGTTAATTCTCAAAGCGCGCTCAGATCATCCGGCACGTCGCCGAATTTCTTCAGCAATTGCGCGTCGCCAAATTCACCCATCATGGGATCGCCGGTGCGGCTGAACGCCAGCGCACCGATGGCGCCCGGAACCTTTGACAGCGCCTCGGCGCGGCGGACTGCGCCTGAAGGACTCTGACATTCTTCCGCCGCGCCCGCGACCGCCGAACCGGCGTCATCCTTAAGGAACGGCAGTGCGACGTAGTAGGTGATGTCGGCCATGGTTCCCTCCCATGAATGGCGTTTTTCCCGATCGGGTCCGACGCCGCACCGGATTCTTGTTGCGCATGATCTCTGGGCGAACGAATTCGTTCGTCCTGGAAAACCGGTATCCACTTTTCTGGATCATGCGCTGGCTAGGCGGCCTCGCCTCTGGCCGCCGGCAGCGTCTGGTGCGTATCAGCGGCGGACATCGCGGACTGCAATTCCTGCAATTCCGCCTCCAGATATTCGTTCGCCATGATCAGCGCCTTGATCGTGCTGCGCAGATTGCCGTCGCACATCGCGATGGCCTGGTTGCAGGCTTGCTCGTAGCGATCATGGTCGGTGGTCGGAGCAGGTTCTGGCATGGCAAAACTCCCGGGGGGGTGCGGACTGTCGGCAATATGTTCCCTCTTTGTTCTTAAAAAGTCAAGCCGGCAAAACAAGTCACGCCGTCAGGTGCGATCGCATCCGGCAAACAGTCCAGGCGGGTATTTGAGCGGCTCTCCCGGAATGCGGGAAACCGGTCTTCAATGGCACGGGTGCGCGCGACCGTCCTGACCGCGATAGGCGGCAGCGCTCTGCTTGCAGTTGGCACGCAGCGGGCCGTCGTAATAGGCGTAGGTGCCTGCGATCGGACCGGGGCCGTAATTGTGCAGGTAGGAAACCAGGGGCTCGTAGTGATGGTAGCGGTGATGCCTTGAATGGGCGAGAGCCGGTGCCGTCACCATGGCGAGGATGGCAACCGCCCCAAGAAACTTCATCATTGCTGTTCTCCCAAAATTGGCACGGTTCAAGCCGAAGTTTTCGCCGCCGGCCGCTCCATCGGTTTTGAACCATAAGCGACCTTGTCGGCAGATGCGAGTGGCGTGGCTTGCCATCGCCGGATTTCCACGGGACGGTTTTCTCCGCCAGGAAGTGTTGCACGTCTTGGAACCGTATTAAAACCTCGCGGGTAAATTCGCGCCGGCTGCCGACGATGCGACCGTTTCATGAAATTTTCGCAAGTGAGCACTATTGAGCATCATCCGACCCGATGATTGGGACATCGTCGGGCCCGGATTCGCCGTTAGCGGCGTCGAAGTTCGCCGTTAGCGAAAACCCATTCTGATGGCATTGTTGCCGTCGCACGCAGGGGAAGCATGATGCCGGATACCGAACGCGTGCCGATGTTCCAGCCGTGCTACCGGATCCACGACCTCGTCGAGGTCCGGCACGACAACCCGCGCTATGCCCGTTCGCTGCCGCGCGTTCCGCAGCGCCAGCCGCTTCGCGAGTTGGCGTCATGGTTTCGCGGTCTGTTTCGGGCCGGCAAGCGGCCGCGCCGCAAGCGCTGATTCTTCGAATTTTGGGTGATCGGCAGGCGCATCCGCTTTCAGGATGCCGATGCCCCCTGCAGCGCCTTGGCGATCGAGCGCAGATCCTGCCACGCCAGCCGCTTGTAGGATGGTGAGCGCAGCAGATAGGCCGGATGGAATGTCGCCAGCGCGCGAATCTTGCGGCTGCCGGTATCGTAGTCGAACCAGCGGCCGCGGGTGCGCATGATGCCCTCGCGGGTTCCGAGCAGGGTCTGGGTCGAGGGGTTGCCCAACGTCACCAGGATATCCGGATCGACCAGTTCGATCTGGCGCTGGACGAACGGCAGGCAGATCTGCGTCTCCTGCGGGGTCGGCGTGCGGTTGCCGGGCGGTCGCCACGGAATCACGTTGGCGATGTAGGCCCGGCTCCGGTCGAGTCCGATCGCCGCGATCATCCGGTCCAGCAATTTGCCGGAGCGGCCGACGAACGGCAGGCCTTCGATGTCCTCCTCGCGGCCCGGCGCCTCGCCGACGAACATGATGCGCGCCTGCGGGTTGCCGTCGGCAAACACCAACCGCGTCGCGGTGGATTTCAGCGCGCAGCCGTCGAAATTTTCCAGGAGCCGGCGCAGTTCCTGCAGTGACGGCGCCACCCGGGCGGCTTCCCGCGCCGATTGAATGATCGCCTCGGGCGCCAGCGCGGTGTCGCCGCGTGGCGCCGGCGCCGCGGCTTGCAGCCGTTGCGGCAACGGCGCCGGTGCTGCCCTCGCCAAAGCCGGCGGCGCATCGCGAACCGGCACGGCGTCAGCGTCGGACAAGCGGTTGGCCGGCTCGTCCATCAACGCGCAATCGACCCCGGCCTCGAGATAAAAGGTCAGCAATTCCCGCAACGTGGGAGCGCGATCAGGCGTCATGGCGAAATCTTGAGAGTCATCGCCGCAATCTAGGACGGATCGCGCCGCAGCGAAACGCCCCAGCCGGCATTTCGGGTGTTGTTCTTCGCGGAAAAATCGGAAACAACAGCGCCTGGAAACGTTCTGGAAGCGTCCTGAGATCACAGCATGAGCACCGAAGAGCTGCCGCCCCGCGAGTCCATGGAATTCGATGTCGTCATCGTCGGGGCCGGCCCATCGGGCCTGGCCGCGGCGATCCGGCTGAAGCAGCTCAATGCCGATCTGACGGTGGTCGTGGTCGAAAAAGGTTCCGAAGTCGGCGCCCACATTCTGTCCGGCGCGGTGATCGATCCGGTGGCGCTCGACGCGCTGGTGCCGGACTGGCGCGATGACGCCGATTGTCCGTTGAAGACCCCGGTCAAGGACGACCGGTTCTACTGGATGAGCGCCGGTGGCGCGATCCGGCTGCCGAACATCTTCATGCCGCCGCTGATGAGCAACCACCACTGCTACATCGGCTCGCTGGGCAATGTCTGCCGCTGGCTGGCGCCGAAGGCCGAGGCGCTCGGGGTCGAGATCTATCCCGGCTTTGCCGCGGTCGAAGTGCTGTATGACGAACACGGTGCGGTGCGCGGCATCGCCACCGGCGACATGGGCGTCGCCAGGGACGGCTCGCACAAGGCGTCGTTCACCCGCGGCATGGAGCTGTGCGGCAAATACACGCTGTTTGCCGAGGGCGCGCGCGGCAGCCTGACCAAGCAGCTGATTGCCAAATTCGCCCTCGACAACAACAGCGAGCCGGCGAAATTCGGCATCGGGCTGAAAGAAGTCTGGCAGATCGACCCCGGCAAGCACCAGAAGGGATTGATCCAGCATTCGTTCGGCTGGCCGCTGAACAACCGGACCGGCGGCGGCTCGTTCCTGTATCATTACGACGACAACCGGGTCGCGGTCGGCTTTGTCGTGCATCTCAATTACGATGATCCGTATCTGTCGCCGTTCGACGAGTTTCAGCGCTTCAAGACCCATCCGGCGATTCGCCCGCTGCTCGAAGGCGGCAAGCGGCTCGGCTACGGCGCGCGCGCCATCACCGAGGGCGGCTATCAATCGGTGCCGAGGCTGTCGTTCGCCGGCGGCGCGCTGATCGGCTGCGCCGCGGGCTTCGTCAACGTGCCGCGCATCAAGGGCGTGCACAATGCCATCGGCAGCGGCATGCTGGCCGCCGAGCATGTCGCCGCTGCGCTCGGCGCCGGCCGCGCCAACGACGAACTGGCCAGTTACGAAGACGCCTGGCGCAGTTCGGCGGTGGGCCGCGATCTGCACCGGGTTCGCAACGTCAAGCCGCTGTGGTCGAAGTTCGGCACCCTCATCGGGGTGGCGCTGGGCGGGCTCGACATGTGGTGCAACACGCTCGGGTTCTCGCTGTTCGGAACGCTGGGCCACGCCAAGCCGGACCGCAAGGCGCTGGATCCGGCCAAAGCCCATGCCCCGATCGCGGCGGTCAAGCCGGACGGCAAGCTGACGTTCGACAAGCTGTCGTCGGTATTCCTGTCCAACACCAACCACGAAGAGGATCAACCGGTCCATCTCAAGGTGGCGGACATCAACCTGCAAAAGACCTCCGAGCACGATGTCTATGCCGGCCCCTCCAACCGCTATTGTCCCGCCGGGGTCTATGAATGGGTCGAGGAAACCGCAGGTCCGCGCTTCCAGATCAACGCGCAGAACTGCGTCCATTGCAAAACCTGCGACGTCAAGGACCCCAACGGCAACATTACCTGGGTTCCGCCGGAGGGCGGCGGTGGCCCCAATTACGAGGCCATGTGACGGTGGACGCGTCAAGGTGAGGTGACCACGTTTGCGTGAGGGATGCCGCGACCGGCCACGATGCTGCCATACTGCAAGCGTTGTCAGGGATCGGAGGGCCGGAATCGGCAGCTGTTTCAGCGCCGGGCCGGGATGACGCGCCGATCTAATCGCGGTCCGTATCCTTGCGGTTGAACGCCAAAAGCGGCATTGTTGTCGGGCTTGATGCCGCCGGTTCAGTTGCGCATCCGTGAATATCCGTAAATCTTCTAGAGGATCTGGAGCTAGGCGAACCGTGATGTTTCCCATTCGATTCAACCGTTCGATGACCGCCGCGGTCGCAGTCGCGTCGTTGGCCGTCACGTTGCTGGGCCTGCCCGGTCGGCTTCTGGCGCAGGCTCCGGCTCCCCAGGCCGACAGTTCGGCGCCGTTTCCGACCAGCCGCGATCTGAAAGGCCTGACCACCTCGGGCAGCTGGCTTGCCGCACGGCATGCCAACGCGGAACGCGATGCGAGTTCGGCGGCGGCGTTTTATCGCGCCGCGCTTCACCGCGATCAGAAGAACAGCGATCTGCTGGACCGCGCCTTCATTTCCACGCTCGCCGATGGCGATATCGACGAGGCCGTCAAGCTCGCCGAACGCATCCTGGTTACCGACAAGTCAAACCGGGTCGCGCGGCTGGTACTCGGGGTCCGCGACCTCAAGGCGAAGAAATACGCGGCGGCCCAGCCGAATATCACTCAGTCGATTCGCGGCCCGATCACCGATCTGGTCGCGACACTGCTGTCGGGCTGGGCCAGCTATGGCGCCGGCGACACCAAAACCGCGATCGCCAATATCGACAAGCTGACCGGACCGGAATGGTACCCGATCTTCAAGGACCTGCATGCCGGCCTGATCCTCGAACTCTCGGACAAGGAAAAGGACGCCGGCGCCCGCTACGAGCGGGCCTACAAGCTCAGCGATACCCAGGTGCGGTTGGCTGACGCCTATGCGCGCTGGACATCGCGCAACAAGGGTCCGGCGGCGGCGGAGGCGATCTACCAGGCATTCGACAAGAAGCTCGCCCGCCACCCGCTGGTGGTGGAGGGTCTCCGCGAGACCAGGGCCGGCAAGAAGCTGCCGCCGCTGGTCGACAGCGTGCAGGCCGGCGCCGCCGAGGCCCTCTACGGCATCGGGGCCCAGTTGACCCACAATGGCGGCGAGGACCTCGCGCTGGTCTACCTGCAGCTTGCGCTCTATCTGCAGCCCAATCATTCGCTGGCGCTGCTGTCGCTGGCGGATCTCTACGAGTCGGTGAAGAAGCCGGCGATGGCGATCAAGGTCTATGAGCGCGTGCCGGCAAGTTCGCCGCTGAAGCGCAACGCGCAGATCCAGCTCGCCACCGATCTCGATGCCGCCGACCGCAGCGACGAGGCGATCAAGATCCTCAAGGGCGTGACGGCGGACGATCCGAAGGATCTCGAAGCCATCTCGGCGCTCGGCAATATCGAGCGCGGCCGCAAGAAGTTCGCCGATTGCGCCAAGACCTATAGCCAGGGCATCGACGCCCTGCCGAACCCCAACGACAAGGCGACCTGGGTCAACTATTACTTCCGCGGCATCTGCGAGGAGCGCTCCAAGCAGTGGGGCAAGGCCGAAGTCGACATGAAGAAGGCGCTCGAGCTGCAGCCCGAGCAGGCGCATGTGCTGAACTATCTCGGCTATTCCTGGATCGATCAGGGCATCAATCTCGACGACGCCATGAAGATGATCAAGCGGGCGGTCGAACTGCGCCCGGACGACGGCTACATCATCGACTCGCTCGGCTGGGCCTATTACCGGACCGGCAATTTCGAGGATGCGGTAAAGACGCTGGAGCGGGCCATCGAACAGAAGGCGGAAGATCCGACCATCAACGATCACCTCGGTGATGCCTATTGGCGGGTCGGGCGCCGGCTGGAAGCGCAATTCCAGTGGGCGCATGCGCGCGACCTCAAGCCGGATCCGGATGATTTGCCGAAGATCGAGGCCAAGATCCAGAACGGCCTGCCCGATGAGGTGCCTTCCTCGGCCGCCTCCGCCGACAAGAAGAAGGAAGACGGCAAGGGCGGTTGATCGAAAGGCTGGGTTGCCGATGCTTCCGCTGATCGAGGACGCCCGCGCCAAGGTCAACCTGACCCTGCGGGTGGTTGGCCGCCGTGTCGACGGCTATCACGACCTCGAAAGCGTGGTGGCGTTTTGCGATTGCGCCGATCGCCTTGCCCTGACCCCTGGCCCCGATCTGACGCTTGCCGCCAGCGGGCCGCGCGCGCAGGAATGCGGCGAGGCCGCCGACAACCTCGTGCTCAAGGCGGCGCGCTTGCTGGGCTCGTCGATCGCCGGCCTCAAGACCGGGAGTTTCACGCTCGACAAGCAATTGCCGGTGGCTGCCGGGATCGGCGGCGGTTCGGCCGATGCCGCCGCGGCGCTGCGCCTGCTGGCCCGGGCCAACGGGTTTTCTATCGACGATGCGAGGCTGGTCGAAGTCGCGCGCCTGACCGGCGCCGACGTTCCGGTTTGCCTTGGCTCACGGCCGTGCATCATGACCGGCGTCGGTGAGACGCTGCAGCCGCTGCAGCTGCCGAAGCTGCCGTGTCTCCTGGTCAATCCCAGGGTGCCGGTCGCCACCAGCGACGTGTTCCGGGCGCTGGGCCTGCGCAATGGCGAACTGTTGGTCGGCGCCGCCGATGTGATGCGGGCACAGGCCTGGCCTGAATCGGATGCGTCGTTCGACGACTGGGTCGAAACCCTGATGGCCGGCGTCAACGATCTCGAGGCGCCGGCGCTGCGCATCCAGCCGCTCATCGGCGAGGTGCTGTCGGCGCTGCGCGCCCAGACCGGCGCGCGGCTGGCGCGGATGTCGGGGTCGGGCGCCACCTGTTTTGCGATATTCCAGAGCGCGCAGGACGCGCAACGCGCGGCGCAGGCCATCCAGCTCGATCACCCGCCGTGGTGGGTGCACGCCGGGACGCTGGGGTAGCGGGCCGCTGCTCCGCGCCAGACCCGTTGGCCCATCCGGGCTACATGTAATGGGCCTTCAATTAGTCAATCCCTTTTTGCCTCATCCGCTCGCCGGGTACTTGCTTCTGTACGGGGTCGGCGCGAAGCCGCCACCTGATGGGGTTCATAAGAGGATAGGTCGGCCGATCTACGGAAGCGTGATCACATCTTTGGATGTGTCGACATCCCGGATGACGGCCTGACCTGATCCATCGTCCCGGCGAAGGGACTTCGCTTCGGGAAGGCTGGTGTCGTGACCCGCCCGAAAACCTGTTTTGAAACTTATCAGCATCGTGTGCGGTGAGTTCAGCCGGTGGGCCCGGCGCAAGAGCCCCTTGGCCGGGTCCCCCTACAAACCTTCATCAATGCGACCGCGCCAGGCAGAACGCCACCACCTGCTCCAGCGCGGCCTTCATCGGCGAGGGCGGGAACAGCGCCAGCGCGTCGACCGCCATGGCGCCGTAGTGCTGGGCGCGGTTGATGGTGTCTTCCAGCGCGCGATGCTTGGTCATCAGGCCGATGGCGTGGTCGAGGTCGCCGTCGCCGATTTCGGCGCGCTCCAGCGCGCGGATCCAGAACGCACGCTCGGCGTCGTTGCCGCGGCGGAACGCCAGCACCACCGGCAGCGTGATCTTGCCTTCGCGGAAATCGTCGCCGACATTCTTGCCGAGCTTGGCGGCCTTGCCGCCGTAGTCCAGCACGTCGTCGACGAGCTGGAACGCGATGCCGAGATTCATGCCGACCGAACGGCAGGCGGTCTGCTCGGCCTTGCGGCGGTTGGCGATAACCGGACCGACCTCGCAGGCGGCGGCGAACAATTCGGCGGTCTTGCCGCGGATCACCGCCAGATATTCGTCTTCGGTGGTCGCGGTGTTTTTCGCCGCCGCGAGCTGCATCACTTCGCCTTCGGCGATGGTGGCCGCCGCCGAGGACAGGATATCGAGCGCCCGCAGCGAGCCGACCTCGACCATCATCCGGAACGCCTGGCCGAGCAGGAAATCGCCGACCAGCACGCTGGCCTCGTTGCCCCACAGCATCCGTGCCGACAGCTGGCCGCGGCGCAATTCGCTTTCGTCGACCACGTCGTCATGCAGCAGGGTCGCGGTATGCATGAACTCGACCGAAGCCGCGAGCTTGATATGGCCCTCGCCGGAATAGCCGGTGAGGTGGGCCATCGCCAGCGTCAGCATCGGGCGCAGCCGTTTGCCGCCCGAAGAAATCAGGTGGTTGGCCACCTCGGGGATCATGGTGACTTCCGAGCCGGTCCGCGACAGGATGGTGGCGTTGACGCGTTCCATGTCGGCCGCGACAAGGCCGACCAGTTGATCTATCGATGCGCTCGGGTGGCTCTCGAAAGGAACAATAACCGCCACGCTCGGGCCTCCGGAATGGGAAGAGCGCTTCCGACGCGGTGGAAATCCGCTCGGTAGTCGGATAACGCTCTGTTTCAAACAGGTTAGCGCGTATTGCCGGCGAAAGCAGCGTTCCGATTTCGCCTCAATTCGCGCTCTCCTTGCGACAGACAATAGAAAGTGCCGCCGCGCGCGGCAAGGGCAACGGGTGCTTCGCCCGGGCGGGGTGAAGACGGATGAGGAGAAGCACAGTTGCGTGAACTGGTTCGGACCAACGATGTCGTGCTGGTTTCGGCGATCGGAGCCCTGCTCGACGGCGCCGAGATCCATCATCTGGTGCTGGACCAGAACATGAGTATCCTGGAAGGCTCGGTCGGGGTCATCCCGCGCCGGATCCTGGTTCACGAAGACGACAACCGCGCGGCGCGTCAGGTTCTCACCGATGCCGGGCTCGGCCATGAGCTGCGGCCGGATGTCTGAGCCGCTGAATTCATTCACCGAGGACGGGTTTCTTGGCGGCCAGTTGCGGCTGCGCCAGCCAAGGACCGGCCATCGCGCCGGACACGATGCGATCCTGCTGGCGGCCGCCACATCGGCGCAACCGGGCGCGCGGGTGGTGGATTTCGGCGCCGGCGTCGGCGCTGCCGGTCTCGCGCTGGCGCGGCGCGTTTCGGATGTTGCCATGGTGCTGGTCGAACGCGACCGCACGCTCGCAGAACTTGCCCGCGAAAATGCCGCCTTGAATCGCTTGCCGGCGGAGGTCGTGGTGCTGGACATCGAATCCGGCCCCGAGAATTTTGCCGCCGCGGGGCTCGGGCCCGACAGTGCCGATGGGGTGCTGATGAATCCGCCGTTCAACGATCCGGCGCGGCATCGGCCGTCGCCGGATAAGAGCCGCGAGACCGCCCATGTCGCAACGGCGACGACGCTGGCGAACTGGATTCACGCCGCCCGGCGCATCCTCAAATCCGGCGGCGTGCTGACCCTGATCTGGCGCGCCGACGGGCTCGCCGACATTCTTGCGGCGCTCGATCGCGGCTTTGGCAGCGTTTCGGTTTTGCCGGTGCATGGCGATCCGGCGACACCCGCCATCCGGGTACTGGTTCGCGCCATCAAGGGCGGCAGGGCGCCGGCGGCGATTTATCCAGGATTGATGCTCAATCCAGGTTTGATACTCAAACCGGGAGTGATGCTCAATAAAGCGCCAGAACCCGCCGCGGGGACAGGGAACCCGGCGGATCAGGAAGTCTTGTATGTCCAGGAAGTGCTGGCGGGGCGGGCGATCCTGCCGCTGGCAAAGCTGTGAACGGTGGTGCCGACTGCCGACAGGGATGGGCAGGCGGTGATTAGCGCGGCAGCGTGTCCGAACGCTGATCCGGCGTCGAAGTGAAATGAATCGCGGCCAGGAGGCTACCGATCAGCATCATCAGCAGGTAGATTTTCATGTCGTTCTCCGCTGCCCCATCGCAGCCCTGTTAAAGGCCGAATGCAAAACACGTTCCTGCGCGGATCAATGACAGTCGCGTGATAAGATTTCGTTAAACTTAAGGAAATGCCAATGAGCGATGAGGCGGGTGATCGACCGCTGACGAGCCTGATCAAGCGGCTCGCGGACCTGGTGCCGGAGCGGTGGCGGCGCACGGGCGCGGTGGTGCCGGTGGTGCGGCTGTCCGGCGTGATCGGGGCGGTGACGCCGCTGCGGCCCGGCATGACGCTGGCCGGCGTCGCCAGGACGCTGGAGCGCGCCTTCGCGGTGAAGCACGCCAGGGCGGTGGCGCTGGTGATCAACTCGCCGGGCGGCTCGCCGGTGCAGTCGCGGCAGATCTATCTGCGGATCCGGCAATTGGCGGCGGAAAAGCAACTGCCGGTTTTGGTGTTCGTCGAGGACGTGGCGGCGTCGGGCGGCTACATGATCGCCTGCGCCGGCGACGAGATTTTCTGCGACCCGTCCTCGATCCTGGGCTCGATCGGCGTGGTCGGCGGCACGTTCGGATTTCAGGAACTGATCAGGAAAATCGGCGTCGAGCGGCGGCTCTATACGGCGGGCGAGCATAAGGCGATGCTGGATCCGTTCCTGCCGGAGAATCCCGACGACGTGGCGCGCCTCAAGGCGCTGCAGCGGGAAATCCACGCCATCTTCATTGCGCTGGTGAAGCAGAGCCGGGGGGCGCGGCTGAAAGGTGCCGACGACGTGCTGTTTTCCGGAGAATACTGGGCGGGCGAAACCTCGGTCGGGCTCGGCCTCGGCGACGCCATCGGCGACCTGCGCTCGGTGCTGCGGTCACGCTACGGCGACAAGGTCAAGACGCCCGTGATCGCGCCGTCCAGCGGGCTGTTGTCCGGATTGCTGGGGCGCAAATCGGGCGCCGGAACAGCGGTCGCCCTGGACGGCATCGCCGCCCTGCCGGACGAGCTGATTTCCGCGCTGGAGACCCGGGCGATATGGGCCAGATATGGCTTTTAGACATGATCCCGAAAAGCATGCCTTCGGACTTGATCCGAGGGTGGGAACGTTTTTTGGGCAAGATCATGTCGAACAATGGCCGTCTGGCCGCGCCATTTGGTCCCGGAAAACCCGATTGCAGGCCGGCTGGCGTTGCGCAAGTATATGTCCGGGGGCGTGACCGATGAACGACAAGGATCGACCGATGCCGCCGCTGATCGCATTCGCAGGCGCCCTGGGTGGTTTAGCCGTGGTTCGCTGGGCATACCGGACCGCCCAACGGGTCAATCAGGAACTGGAAGAGGCGCGGCAGAGGCGTCTCGCCGAGGCGGCGCGCTCCGGCGACATTCCGACCCTGCGGCGTGATCCCGTCACCGGTGCCTACCGGCCGGGATAACTGGGCCAGCTTGAAAAACCTGGGTTTCCAAAAATACTTGCGCCGACCTCAGGGTGGGGCACCACCCTTAAGGCCGGCGAGCAAGCTTGGAGCCATGTAGTTCTAGGTCGTAGGCATTATGCTTTACGACCCCGTTTCGACAGCGCGGCCTTCTTAACCTGCCAATTCCTAACAACTCTCAAGCATTGGCCCGCTTTAGTCGCAGCGGTTACAGCGGTATTAACGAAATCGCTCGAATGGCAGGCGCCGCTCGTGACCGGCCAAGCCGGCAGCTCGCCTTGATTCCCTGTTGCCGCGCCGATACGGTCCCGCGCGCCATCAACCCCCTCGTTTGTCCGAATCGATCCATGGAATCTTTGCCCCCGCACATGCGTCCGGAACGTTCGTTCCAGGGCTTCATCCTGGCCCTGCAGCGGTTCTGGGCCGATCAGGGCTGCGTGATCCTGCAGCCCTATGACATGGAAATGGGGGCCGGCACGTTTCATCCGGCAACGACGCTGCGCGCGCTCGGTCCGAAGCCGTGGAAGGCCGCCTATGTCCAGCCGTCGCGCCGGCCCAAGGACGGGCGGTACGGTGAGAACCCCAACCGGCTGCAGCACTATTATCAGTTCCAGGTGATCATCAAGCCGTCGCCGCCGGACCTTCAGGAACTGTACCTGAAATCGCTCGCCGCCATCGGCATCGACCAGGCGCTGCACGATATCCGCTTTGTCGAGGACGATTGGGAGAGCCCGACGCTGGGCGCCTGGGGACTTGGCTGGGAATGCTGGTGCGACGGCATGGAAGTGTCGCAGTTCACCTACTTCCAGCAGGTCGCGGGCGTCGAATGCGCGCCGGTGGCCGGCGAACTCACCTACGGGCTCGAGCGTCTCGCCATGTACGTGCAGGGCGTCGACCGGGTCTACGATCTCAATTTTAATGGCCGCGAGGGCACTGAGCGCGTCAGCTATGGCGATGTATTCCTGCAGGCCGAGCAGGAATATTCGCGGCACAATTTCGAGGCTTCCGACGCCGACATGCTGTTCAAGCAATTTTCGATGGCCGAGGAAGCCTGCCGGAAATATCTCGACGCCGGCTGGAAGGACGGCAAGCGCGAGGCGCATCTGATGGCGCTGCCGGCCTATGACCAGTGCATCAAGGCCAGCCACGTCTTCAACCTGCTCGACGCCCGTGGCGTGATCTCGGTGACCGAGCGGCAAAGCTACATCATGCGCGTGCGCGAACTGGCCAAAGCCTGCGGCGAAGCGTGGGTCCACACCGAAGCCGGCAGTGCGGCGTGACCACCCAGGCCCATCATTCCTCGGCGCAACCAGGCCGAGAGGAACCCTAGATGCCCGATCTTCTGCTCGAACTGTTCTCCGAAGAAATTCCCGCGCGGATGCAGGCGAAGGCGGCCGACGACCTGCGCCGCATGGTCACCGACAAGCTGGTTGCCGAAGGGCTGGTCTATGAAGGCGCCAGGGCGTTCGTGACGCCGCGGCGGCTGACCCTGACGGTGCACGGCATTCCGGCGCGGCAGTCGGATCTCAAGGAAGAGCGCAAGGGGCCACGGGTCGGCGGACCGGATGCCGCGGTGCAGGGCTTTCTCAAGGCCACCGGGCTGAAGTCGCTCGATGAAGCCAGGATCCAGCGCGATCCGAAGAAGGGCGATTTCTATATCGCGCTGATCGAGAAACCCGGCCGCGCCACCCTTGACGTGCTGGCCGACATGCTGCCGGTGATCGTCCGCACCTTCCCGTGGCCGAAATCGATGCGCTGGGGCGAGCGCTCGGCGAGGCCAGGCGCGCTGCAATGGGTGCGGCCGCTGCATTCCATCCTCGCGACGTTCGGCCTCGAGACCGAAGAGCCCGAGGTGGTGAAATTCGCCGTCGACGGCATCGAGGCCGGCAAGACCACTTTCGGCCATCGCTTTATGGCGCCTGCCGCCATCCAGGTGCGCCGCTTCGAGGATTACGAAGCCAGGCTGCAGAGCGCCAGGGTGGTGCTCGATCCGCAACGCCGCAAGGACACCATCCTGGCCGACGCCAGGGAACTGGCGTTCGCCCAGGGCTTCGAACTGGTCGAGGACCAGGTGCTGCTCGATGAGGTCTCGGGCCTGGTCGAATGGCCCGTGGTGCTGATGGGATCGTTCGACAGCGATTACCTGTCGATCCCGGGCGAAGTGATCCGCGCCACCATCCGCAACAACCAGAAGTGCTTTGTGGTGCGCGATCCGAAGGGCGGCAAGCTCGCCAACAAGTTCATCCTCACCGCCAATATCGAGGCCAGCGACGGCGGCAAGGCCATCGTCGCCGGCAACGAGCGCGTCATCCGCGCGCGGCTTTCCGACGCCAAGTTTTTCTACGAGAGTGATCTCAAGACAAAGCTGGAAGCCCGGCTGAAGAAATTCGACGCCATCGTATTTCACGAAAAACTCGGCAGCCAGGCCGATCGCATTGAGCGTATCGAACAGCTGGTTGCCGAAATCGCGCCGCTGGTCGGCGCCGACGTCGAAAAGGCAAAGCGCGCCGCTCAGTCTGGCCAAGGCCGACCTGTTAACTGAGGTGGTCGGTGAATTTCCCGAGCTGCAGGGACTGATGGGCAAATATTATGCGCAGGCGCAGGGCGAGGACGCCTCCGTCGCCGCGGCGAGCGAGGAACATTACAAGCCGCAGGGCCCGGCCGATCGGGTGCCCACCGATCCGGTGAGCATTGCGGTGGCGCTGGCCGACAAGATCGATACGCTGGTGGGCTTCTGGGCGATCGATGAGAAGCCGACGGGAAGCAAAGATCCCTATGCGCTGCGACGCGCGGCGCTGGGCGTGATCAGGCTGATCGCAAATTGAATATCCGCCTGCGGCTGCTGGAGTGTCTTTTCGACATCTCCGCCGAACTGGTGGGCGAGTACCTGTCGGAACCGGAACGGCAATTTCCGTCGCGAACCAGCTCGAATGCTTGGATGGCGCAAACCGCAAGTGTTTCGCTGATGAAGCGCATTCGAGCGCATATCTGGCGTGCCCCAGCGATGTAGTCGCCAACATGGACGGCAGACCGCGACCTCTGAAGGATCTGCTCGCTTTCTTCGCCGATCGCCTGAAGGCCAGCTCCGCGAGCAGGGCGCGCGGCACGATCTGGTCGACGCGGTGTTTGCGCTCGAAGGCCAGGACGACCTGCTGATGGTGGTCCGCCGCGTCGAGGCGCTCGGCAAATTCCTCGACACCGACGACGGCAAGAACCTGCTCGCCGGCGTCAAGCGCGCCGCGAACATCTTGCGTATCGAGGAGAAGAAGGACGGCAGGAGCTTTGACGGTGCGCCCGACGTAAAGCTCTATGCGTCGGCAGAAGAGCAGGCGCTCGCTACGGCCATCGATCAGGCGAGGGCCGACGCCGGCGCCGCGGTAGCGAAGGAAGACTTCGCCGCGGCGATGAGCGCCATGGCCAAACTGCGCCCGGCGGTGGATGCGTTCTTCGACAAGGTCAAGGTCAACGACGACGACGCCAAAGTGCGCGAGAATCGCCTGAAGCTGTTGAACGAAATCCGCGCGGCGACCCGGGCGGTCGCCGATTTTTCCAGGATCCAGGATTAGCGTTCAGCGATAATCTGCTAGTTCGGCGTCAAGCCCTGACTCTTGATGACCTCGGACCATTTCACGTTCTCTTGCTCGACATAGGTCCCGAACTCCTGGGCTGTCGAACCCGTTATTTCGTATCCCAGGCCCGTCAATTTTTGGCGGGTCTCGGGTTCCTTGAGAACTTCCGCGATGGCCTTGTTCAACGTTTCCACGCTCGCCGGCGTCATTCCGGCGGGACCGAAAAATCCCCACCAGTTCACCATCTCGTAGCCGGGCAGCCCGGATTCCTGCAGTGTCGGAAGCTGCGGCAGGATCGAGGCACGCACCTTGCTGGTGACCGCCAGTCCCCGCAGTTGTTCGGATCCGACCACACCCGACCGCGGTCGGCGCGCTCAGAAACATGTAAGGCACCTGATTGCCGAGCACGGCGGGAAGGGCCGGGCCTTCGCCCTGGAACGGCACCGCCACCGGCGTGATGCCGGCAAGCTTGTTGAAAAACAGCGCGGCCAGATGCGAGCCGTCGCCGCGTCCGCCGGTGGCGTAATTGACCTCGCCCGGCCGGGCTTTGACATACTCGATCAACTCCTTCACGGAGGTGACCTTCAGCGCGGGATTGGTCACCAGAACCAGTGGCGACCAGGCCGCCAGAATGATCGGGGTGAAGTCCTTGATCGGATCGTAGCCGATATGGCCATACAGACTGGGCGCGACCGCATGCGTGGTCTGGGTGGCGATCTGGATCGTGGAGCCGTCGGGCTCGGCCTTGGCGACATAACGCGAGCCGAGCTGGCCGGTGGCGCCGGCCTTGTTCTCGATGATGACGGGGCGTCCGAGTTTTTCCGAAAGCCGCGCCCCGATGATCCGCGCGATCGTGTCGGTGGTGCCGCCCGGGGCATAGCCCACCACGATCGATATCGGTCGTTCGGCGCGGGTTTCCTTGACCCCGGCCACGAGCAATACAATGGCGATGCCGACAAGTCCCGAAATTTTCGTTGCCATGGTCATTGGTGGATTCTTCCCTTGAACATTTTGCTGGCCAGCCGACGGCGCCGGTGCAATTCGCAAAATCAGTTCTGCTGTACCTTCAAGCCCTGGCTCTTGATCAAGTCCGCCCATTTTGCGGTGTCGGCTTCGAGGTAATTCTTGAACTCTTCCGGGGTCGATCCGGTCAGTTCATAGCCGAGCGCGTTCAGCTTGGCCCGCAAGGCGGGCTCCTTGATGATTTCGCCAAGCGCCTTGTTGAGGCTCGCCACCAGTTCGCCCGGCATGCCCGCGGGGCCGAAGAAGCCCCACCAGTTGACCACCTCATAGGCCGGCAAGCCCGCCTCTCCGATGGTCGGAACATCGGGAAGGATCGACGACCGTACCTTGCTGGTGACCGCGAGCGCTTTCAGTTGACCGGCGGCGATGGCCGAAGACGCCGGAGGTATGCCTAGGAACATGAACGGCACGTGGTTGCCGAGCACCTGCGGCAAGGCCTGGCCGTCGCCCTGGAAAGGCACCGCGACGGACTTGACCTCGGCCAGCTTGTTGAACAGCAATGCCGCCAGATGGGAACCGTCGCCGCGACCGCCGGTCGCATAGTTGATTTCGCCCGGTCTGCTTTTCAGATATTCGACCAGTTCTTTCACGCTTGAGACCGGCAGCGCCGGGTTGCAGACCAGAACCAGCGGCGACCAGGCGACCAGGATGATCGGCGTGAAATCCTTCACGGGATCGTAGCCGAGTTTGTCATAGAGCGCAGGCGCAACGGTGTGCGTGGTCTGGGCCGCGATCTGCAGCGTATTGCCGTCCGGTTCGGCTTTTGCGACGTAGCGCGTCCCGATCTGGCCCGTTGCCCCCGGCTTGTCCTCGATGATGACCGGACGTCCGAGCTTCTCCTGAAGCCGGGCGCCGATCAGCCTTGCAATCACATCGGTCGAGCCGCCCGGCGAATATGCGACGACGATCGTCAACGGCCGCTCGGCGTGGGACTTGCCGGCTCCGATGGCAAGCCAGACCAGCGCGAGCGCAAGCAGTGCCCTGGGTTTCAACGTTCGCTCCCTGGAATTCTTGGGCCGCGGCAAGGCAACTTGCCGCGATCTCGAACCTAGGAGTCAATTGCGCTGCGGGTAAATACTATTTCGATTCCGAGTATGCGCAGCGGTTATCGCGGCGCCGACGATGATCGGCGTATCGGGGCATCGCTACATGCGGGCCGAGAACGGATCGCGCGGATCGTCGGAGAAATCCACCATGACGTTCTTGGTCGCGAGGAACTCGAACAGGCCGTTTTCGCCGCGCTCGCGGCCGAAACCGCTCTCCTTGCGCCCGCCGAACGGCGTCTGCGCGGCGGAGGCGCGATAGGTGTTGACCCACACCATGCCGGAGCGGATCTCGCGCGTCACCCGGTGCATGCGGTTGAGGTCGCGGGTCCAGATGCCCGACGCCAGTCCATACCGGGTCGCGTTGGCGATCTCGATGGCTTCTTCTTCCGTATCGAACGGAATGATCGACAGCACCGGGCCGAAGATCTCCTCCTGCGCCAGCTTCATGGCGTTATCGACGTCGGCGAAAATCGTCGGCTGCACGAACAGCCCCCTGGCGAGATCGCCGTCGCGGGCAGGCCCGCCGCCGGTGACCAATCGCGCGCCTTCCTGCTTTGCGCTCGCGATGAAATTCATGATCGTATTGAATTGCGGTTCGTTCGCAGCGGTGCCCATCTCCGTTGCGGGGTCGATCGGATTGCCGAGCTTGATCTGTGCGGCGCGGCGGGCCAGGCGGTTGGTGATTTCATCGTAGACCGGACGCTGGACCAGCAGTCGGGATCCGGCAATGCAGGTTTGCCCGGTCGCGGCGAAGATGCCCGCCAAGGCTCCAACCGTCGCCTTGTCGAGATCGGCGTCGTCGAAAATGATGTTCGGCGACTTGCCGCCCAGTTCCATCACGACGGGAATCAGGTTTCGCCCGGCGGCCGCGGCGATATGGCGGCCGGTGTGGCCGGCACCGGTAAAGCTGATCTTGTCGATGCCGCCGCCGGCAACCAGCGCCTCTCCGGTGCGGCGATCGCCCGTCACGACATTGAACACGCCTTTGGGAAAACCGGCCTGCTCGATCAGCGAGCAGAATTCCAGCGTGGTCACGGAGGCATGCTCGGACGGCTTGACGACGACGCAGTTGCCGGCGGCGAGCGCGGCCGGAAGCTTGTTCGCCAATAGCGCCATCGGCGAATTCCACGCCGTGATCAGGGCGATCACGCCGAGCGGTTCGTAGGTTGCGTAGTCGAAGACGTTTTTCTGATCGAGCGGAATCACCCGGCCCCAGATCTTGTCGGCATAACCGGCAAAAAAACGATAGATGCGGGCCGCGAATATCATCTGCCCCCGGGTTTCCCGGATCACCTTGCCGTTGTCGGTGCTTTCGAGCAGGGCCATCCGGTCGGCGGACTGTTCCAGGAGATCGGCCAGCCGGTTCATCATCCCCGCGCGCTCGAGGCCGGTGGTATGCCGCCAGGTTGTTTCGAACGCTCTACCCGCGGCGCCGACCGCCTTTTTGACGTCGACCTCGTCGGCCTGGGAAATCCTTGCCCAGGGCTCCTGCGTGAACGGATTGTAGCTCGGAAAGGTCTCACCCGAATTGGGTTCGACCCATTCGCCGTTGATATAGAGCTTGTGGCTGTGCATCTGTCGGACCCATCACGTTCGGGGCTTGCTGCAGCGCACGTGCTGACCGGCGCTGGCTGTCTGGTAGGACGAAGCCATGGCGCCGGGAAATACCCGTTTGGCGGCCATTATGCGAATATATTATTCTGACCGCCGCGGCTGTATGCGTGTTGCGCATGCTGGGGCGCCACATCGTTATTATATTTGGCGATCGATTTCTCTAAGGTGCGCGCAGCAGGCGCTGCAACGACGATGGGCCATGGCTGCGCGTGCTTTGGCGGTAGTGGAATGACATCTTCGAACACAAATCAATTCGATTTCGTCGTCGTCGGCGCGGGCTCGGCAGGCTGTGTGCTGGCAAACCGGCTGAGCGCGACCGGCGAGCACCGGGTCTTGCTGGTCGAGGCCGGCGGGCGCGACAACAGCATCAACATCCATATTCCGCTGATGGTCGTGAACCTGCTCAAGGACGAGAAATACACCTGGCCGTTCATGACCGAGAAGCAGGTCCATCTCAACGGCAAGGAACAGCTGTGGGCGCGGGGCAGGGTGCTCGGCGGATCGAGCTCCATCAACGGCAATGTCTATGTTCGAGGCGATCCGGCCGAGTACGATTCCTGGAGCAGCCTGGGGTGCGCCGGATGGAGCTGGCAAGACATGCTGCCCTATTTCAAGCGCATGGAGAGCTTTGCCTCGGGCGATCCGGCCAAGCGCGGCAAGAGCGGACCGATCCACGTCAACCAGCTGAAGAATTTCGACAAGCTTGGCGACGCCTACCTCGATGCCAGCCAGGAGGCGGGCTTCGAACTCGTGGACGATTACAACGATGGTCACTACGAGGGCTCGTCCTATCTGCAGTATTCGACCACGCCGCGCGGCTTTCGCTGCAGCAGCGCCAGGGGATATCTAAAGCCTGCCCGGCGGCGCCCGAATCTCGAAGTCTGGACCGATACGCTGGTCACCCGGATCCTGCTCGACGGCAAGCGCGCGGTGGGAGTCGAGTGCCGGCGTGACGGCAAGACAGTGCAGGCCCTGGCCCGCAAGGAAGTCATCGTTTCGGCGGGGCCGATCCAGTCGCCGAAGATCCTCGAGCTTTCGGGCATCGGCCGCACCGACGTGCTCAAGGCGGTCGGGATCGATGTGGCGCACGAGCTTCCGGGCGTCGGTGAAAACATGTCCGACCATCCGAATTGCCGGCTGACCTTCGAATGTTCGAAGCCGATCACGATCAACGACGTGCTGCAGCGGCCGCTGTCGAAACTGAAGGAAGGCCTGCGCTTCATCCTGTTCGGCAAGGGCCTGCTTTCGATCTGCTCCGCCACCGCCCACATCGTGATGCGAAGCGGGCCCGGGACAGAACCAGCCCGATCTCAAGCTGCAGCTGCAGCCCTTTTCCGGCAAGGACCGCTACGCGCGCCGGCCGCAGGACGGACTGGACCCGCACTCCGGATTCACCATCGGCGTCATGGCGCTGCGGCCGCATTCGCGCGGCTACATTCATATCAAATCCGCCGATCCTGCGGTTCATCCGCGCATCGATCCGAATTACCTTGCGGATGAGCGTGATGCCGCGACACTGCTGGCGGGCATCAAGGCGGTTCGCCGGCTGGTTCAGATGCCGTCGCTGAAGGGACTGGTGGTTCGCGAAACCCGGCCCGGCCCCGAGGTGCAGACCGAGCAGCAGATCCTCGACTATATCCGCCTTACCACCGCGACGACGTGGCATGTGGTCGGTAGCTGCAAAATGGGCAACGACGAGCTGGCTGTCGTCGATTCCGATCTGAGGGTCCGCGGCATGCAGGGGCTGCGGGTGATCGAATTCGTCGGTGTTCCCGACCGTGCCGTCTTCGAATACCAATGCACCGACGATTGCGCTCGGGGAAAAAGGCGCCGATATCGTGCTCCGGGCCTGGGACAACAAGTCCGTGGCGACGGCGGCGGCCTGACATGACAACCATGATCGATCGCATCGAGGTCTTCGTCACCGAACTGCCGGTTCGGCTGCAGCGGACGTTCTCCAGCGGAAGTTATGACACCGGTCCGCCGAAGGAGCTGCTCGGCAAGCCCGTGTTCGTGAAGATCTACGCCGGTGGCGTGGTCGGCTGCGCGCAGATCAGGCCGATCAGTCCCGGCCATTTCGTCGCCGATACCGTCCACAGCGTGGTGGCGGCCATCACCGACATTTACGGTCCCAACCTGATCGGCCGCGATATCTTCGATATCGAGGCCATCACCGAGATGTTCGACCTGCGCCTCGCCGCCAATCCCGCGGCGCGGGCCGTTCTCGACATTGCGCTTCACGATGCCATGGGCAAGGCGCTTGGCCTGCCGATCCATAAGTTGATCGGGGGATGTTGCCAGCCCGTGATCCCGCTGGAATGGTCGGTCAGCCTGGCCGACGACATCAACGTGATGATCGCCGAAGCACGGCGCGCGGTCGACGAATACGGCATCAGGGTTGTCTGCCTCAAGGCTGCCGGCAAGGGCGGCTGGCGTCGCGATGTGGCCAATTTCGAGGCGGTGCGCAAATCGCTCGGGGACGGCATCGTTCTTGGCGTCGACCCCAACACCGGCTGGACCGTCGCCGACACCATCAGCGCCATCTACGGCATGGCCCCGATGGGGCTGGGCTACCTCGAGCAGCCGATCGATCGCCGCGACCTCAGGGGGCTGGCCGAAATCAGGCGGCAATCGCGCGGCATTCCGCTGATGGCCGACGAGAGCCTGTTCTCGATCCAGGATGCGATCGCGCTGGCCGATGCGCGCGCGGTGGATGTGTTCTGCATCAAGCTCTACAAGATCGGCGGGCTGTCGGTGGCGCGGAAGATATCGGCGATCGCGGATGCCAGCGGCATCCAGATCAATTGCGGCGGGCTCGCGGTCGCATCCCAGTTCGAGGCGGCGGCTTCCGCGCAATTCTGCGCCAGTATCCGCGAAAAGAAGACGTTTGGCGCCGCTGAATTCGTTTTCGGGCTGGGAACGCTGGGCCGCGATCCGCTGGCCGCCGAGAGCGGTTTTACGATCAAGGATGGCGCGGTGCCGGTCCCCCAGGGGCCGGGATTGGGCCTCACCCTCGACGAAAAGGCGCTGGAGCGATTGACCCTCAAGAAAGCAGTGGTCGGCGCAAAAGGAAGTTGAGCGGGCGGCGTATT
Organism: uncultured Alphaproteobacteria bacterium; assembly: GCA_963710235.1. GTDB lineage: Bacteria > Pseudomonadota > Alphaproteobacteria > Rhizobiales > Xanthobacteraceae > Bradyrhizobium. The sequence goes on along the minus strand of CAVPZI010000002.1, from coordinate 61,601 downwards.
CAGGACTTCTGCGAATTCGACGTTTCCCGATCCGCCAGCGCCTTGCGAACCACGCTCGAGGTCAGCTTCGGCGCCACCGCCTTGATGAAATCGAGCATGTAGGGGCGCAGGTAGGTATTGGCGCGCAGATTGATGAAAATGGTGCTGGCCTCGAACAGGTGATCGGCCGCGCGGGCCCGCAGGCCGGTGTCGCGGTTTGCATCGAACGTGATGGTGGTCAGGATGCCGATGCCGAGCCCGAGTTCGATATAGGTCTTGCATACGTCGGCATCGATGGCGCTGAGGATGATTTTCGGTTCCAGCCCCGCATTCTTGAACGCCTTCATGACGCGCCATCGTCCGCTGTAGCGCGGGTCGTAGGAGATGATCGGATAGGCCGCGACCTCCTGCAGGGTCAGGTTCTTGACCGATAGAATTGGATGTCCGGCCTTGGCGACCACCGAGCGCGGCAGGGAGAAGCACGGCAGCCTGACCAGGTTTGGAAATTCGACCTGGGTGTCGGTGCCGATCGCCAGATCCGCCTCGCCGGTGTCGACCAGGCTGCAGATTTCCTCCGGGTTGCCCTGCTTGAGAACCAGCTGGACGTCGGGATATTTCGATACGAATTGTTCGACCACCATGGGCAGGACATAACGCGCCTGGGTGTGCGTCGTCGCCACCGTGAAGACGCCGGAATTGCCCGAATTGACGTCCTCCTTGACCGAGCGCAGGGCATCGACGTCGGTGACGACACGCTTGGCGATATCGAGCACGAGCCGGCCGGGCTCGGTCAGTCCGATGATGCGGTTGCGGGTGCGCTGGAAGATTTCAAAGCCGAGTTCGGCCTCGAGCAGGAGAATCTGGCGACTGACGCCGGGTTGCGAGGTGTGAAGCGCTTCGGCGGCTGCCGACAGGTGGTTCTTCTGCCTGACGATTTCGAGCACGTAACGCAGCTGCTGGAGTTTCATCGCTGTCCCGGTATGACCATTCTTAACATCAGGATAACGCCTTATTCTGTGCGTGAATACTGCGGATCGCCCATATTGCTGCCGCGAACGGTGGCCGTGACCACTGATTTATGGGGACCGCATTGCAATGAGCGAAGTCATGGCCAAGACCTTCGATGTAAAGGCGTTCGATGTCATCGTGGTCGGAGGCGGCAACGCGGCGCTTTGCGCAGCCCTTTCGGCCCGCGAGCAGGGCAGCAGCGTGTTGCTGCTGGAGCGCGCCCCGCGCGACGAACGCGGCGGAAATTCATCTTATACCGACGGCTTGATGCGCGTCGTCTATGAAGGCGCCGACGATATCCGCGCGCTCGCGCCGGATCTGACCGACGCGGAAATGAGCGTGAGCGATTTCGGCAGCTATACCGAGTCCGATTTTTTCGACGATATGGCGCGGATCACCCAGTATCGAACCGACCCGGATCTCTGCGAGATCCTGGTGAAGCGCAGCAAGGAGACGCTGCTGTGGATGAGGGACCAGGGCGTGAGATTCATGCCGAATTTCGGCCGCCAGGCGTTTCTCGTCAACGGCCGTTTCAAATTCTGGGGCGGTGCCACGATCGTGGTTGCGGCCGGCGGTCCGGGCCTGGTCGATTCGCTGTATCAGCGCGCCGAGAAAAACGGTGTCGAGATCGTTTACGAAGCCTGGGTCCGCGACCTGATCAGCGACAGTGCCGGCGTGAATGGTGTCGTCGCCAGGCTGGACGGCAAGGATATCGAACTCAGGGCCACCTCGGTGGTGCTCGCCTGCGGCGGTTTCGAGGCCAACGCCGAGTGGCGCACCAAGTACCTGGGTCCGGGCTGGGACCTCGCCAAGGTGCGCGGCACCCGGTTCAACACCGGCGACGGCCTGGCGATGGCCCTGAAACTGGGCGCGCAGCCGTTCGGTCACTGGTCCGGATGCCATGCCACCGCCTGGGAGCGATATGCTGCGGATTTTGGCGATCTGGCGCTGACGCCGCAGTATCAACGTCACAGCTATCCGTTCGCCGTGGTCGTCAACAGCGAGGGCCGGCGGTTCATCGACGAAGGTGCGGACTTCCGCAACTATACCTACGCGAAATATGGCCAGGCGGTTCTCCAGCAGCCCGGCCAGGTCGCCTGGCAGATCTACGATGCCAAAACCAATTACCTGCTGCGTGACGAGTACCGCACCCGGCACGTGACAAAATTCGCGGCCGACACGCTCGAGCAGTTGGCCGACAAGATCGAGGAGGTCGACAAGGAGCAGTTTCTTCGCACCATTCGCGAATTCAATGCGGCCGTGCAGGACGATGTCCCGTTCAATCCCAATGTGAAGGACGGCCGCGGCGCTCCGGGACTTCCAGTGCCGCGATCGAACTGGGCCTGCAAGATCGACACCGCGCCGTTCGAGGCCTACGCCGTGACCTGTGGCGTCACGTTCACCTTCGGCGGCGTCAAGATCACCAACGAGGGCGAAGTGGTGAATACCGGCCTTGAGCGGATTCCGGGATTGTTCGCGGCCGGCGAAATGGTCGGCGGCATCTTCTATTTCAACTATCCGGGGGCGAGCGGGCTGACGAGCGGGGCGGTGTTTGGCCGGCTGGCGGGGCGCAGCGCCGCGCTTTTTGCGAAGCAACAAAGTGCCGGACGTGCTCAGAACCTCAAATATGCGTAAATCCACAGCGCAGTGCGCGCGATCAGGAATTTCCATCGTCGATCAAGGGAGTCACACATGAATGTGGCGGTTACGGTTCCTTCCACCACGCGCACCGTCGCGGAGTTCGCGGTCAAGCTTCGCTATGAGGATTTGCCGGCGGAAGTCATTGCGTCGGCCAAGCAGTGCATCCTGGACAGCCTCGGATGCGGCGTCTTCGGTGCGGCCACCCCTTGGGTCAAATCGGTGTCGCGCGTTGTCGAGAAGCTCGGCCAGAAGCAGGGCGCCAGCGCCTGGGGCATGAAGTTTCGCGCCGATCCGACCGGCATCGCGCTGATCAACGGCACCGCGGCGCAGGGCTACGAACTCGACGACTGCCACGACCAGTCGATGTCGCATTACGGGGCGGGCGTCGTGCCGACGGTTCTCGCGGCGGCCGAAGCTTTCGGGCCGTTCACGGGCAAACAGATCATTCTCGCCACCGTGGTGGGCTACGAACTCGGCACCCGGATCGGCAACACCGTCAGCCCGCACGCCTTCAACCGCGGTTTTCATCCGTGCGGCTTGACCAGCACGTTTGCGGCCGCCGCCACCATGGGCAAGCTGCTCAATCTCAATGTCGATCAGTTCGTCAGCGCGCTCGGGCTCGCGGGTTCGCAGGCGGCCGGCCTGATGGCCTCGCAATACGGCGCGATGGCCAAGCGCTTCCATTCCGGCAAGGCGGCGCAAAACGGCATGCTGGCGGCGATGCTGGCCGGCGAGGGCCTGACCGGGGTGCGCAATGTGCTGGAGGCGCCTTACGGCGGCTTCTGTTCGACCTACGCCGAGAAATACGATCTCAGCTACGCCACCGACGGGCTCGGCAGGGAATTCGAGATGCTGCACAATGGCTTCAAGCAGTACTCGTCGCTGGCCAGCAGCCACGCCTCGGTTGATGCGCTGCGCGCCATTCGTGCCAGGCATGGCGTCAAAGGCGCCGATGTGGCCTCGGTCTATATCGAGACCACCGCGATGGTGAAGCAGCATTGCGGCTGGCCCTACGTGCCGTCGGAAACCATTACCGCGCAGATGAACCTGCCGTACACGGCGGCCGTGACGCTGCTCGAAGGCAATGCCTTCATCGATCAGTACACCGACGACAAGCTGCGCGATCCGACCATCATGAATCTCGCGGATCGGGTCGAGGTCGTCGTGGCGCCGGATCTCGATGCGCTGGGACCCCATGAAATGCGCGCGGTGCGCGTGACGGTGACGACCAGGTCAGGAGAAAAATACACCGACGGACACCACTACCGCAGCGGTCACTGGAAGAATCCGATTCCCGACAAGGTCCTGAAGGACAAGTTCCGCGATCTGGCGGGGCGGGTGCTGACAGCCGAGGCGGTGAGCCGGATCGAAGCGATCGTTTCGACCCTGGAAACCCACGCCGCTCCAGCCGCCGAACTCGGGCCCGAATTGCAGAAGCTGCGCTGACAGCGACACGCAGGCAGCCAAAACCTTGAAACCAACGGGTTCGACAATGGATCAGACGCTCGCCCAGGTCTTTCTCGCCGAAGTGTTGGCCAGGTTTGCGGCCGAAACCACCCATGACGATATTCCCGATCCGGTCAGAACGGCGGCTCTCGGCCACATCGTCGATACCATCGGCGTCTGCATTGCCGGCGCCAGCCCGCGCGAGGAAAGCGGGCAGGCCGCCCGGCGCCTCGCGGAGAAGTGGAAAGTCAAATCGGGGGCCATGATCTTCGGGATCAATTCGCACAGCCGTCCCGAGATGGCCGCTTTGCTCAACGGCTCCCTCGCCCAGGCACTGGAAATGGACGACAAGCACGGCTCATCGCTGGCCCGGCCGGGTTCGACTGTGACGCCCGCCGTGCTCGCGGTGGCCCAGGCCAATAACATGTCTTTGAGCGATGTCGTGACCGCGGTCACGGTCGGATATGAAGTGATGATCCGGCTCGGCTTCGTCGGCGGCGACCGGTTTCTCGAACGCGGCTATCACACGAGTTCGCTGCTGGGCGCATTCGGCACCGTCGCGGCAATCGGTTCGCTGACCAAAGCCAGTGTCGAGGATATCGTGAACGCTTTGGGAATCGCCGGCACCTTCGCCGCCGGCATTCAGGAGGCCACGCGGACCGGCTCGACCTCGAAGATCCTGCATGGCGGGTGGGGCGCGCACTCTGGCGTCGTCGCCCTCGATCTGGCTGTCGCCGGCATTACCGGTCCGTCGAGCGTGTTCGAGGGCAAGTTCGGCTTCTTCAATTGCTTTCTCACGCCCATCACCGGCGAGCTCGATTTCGCCAGGGCCGCCGAAGGCCTTGGCCAGCGCTGGTATTTGCCGGAAACCGCCTACAAGCCGTACCCCTGCTGCCAGCTTCTTCACGCCTTTATCGAGGGCGCCAAGCAGATCAGGGATGAGCTGCGGAATGCCGGCAAGCCGCTGGAGACGATCACCTCGATATCCTGTCAGCTCGCCGAACCGGGGCTGACGCTGGTCACCGAACCCAAGGATCGCAAGGCGGCGCCGAGCCATCCGCATGAAGCGCGTTTCAGCCTGCCGTTCGGGGTGGCGACCACGCTGCTCTATGGCGACGTCGACGTCGAATCATTCCGGCCCGAGCGCCTGAAGGACGAAGAGATCCTTCGTCTTGCCGAACTCGTGACGTCCTCGGAAGATCCGGATTCCGACTATCCGCAGCATTGCCCGGCCATCATCGAGGTGACGTCGCTCGGCAAGGTCCACCGCCGCCATGTTCGCTTTCATCCGGGATCGCCCGAGGCGGCGTTGTCACGGGATGACGTGCTCGACAAGTTCGCCCGCAACAGCCATTGGCTGTTCGGCAACAAGGCGCGCGAGATCGGCGCGTCGCTGATGAAAACCGAGAAGATTTCGCTCGATGCCCTGTTGCGCCAGGTCGGGGCGGGTGCGGCGCAGCCGGTTGAAACGGCGGTCTGAGCGCGGGTGAAGGACGGACGATGTGTGAAGGCTGTCATGGGCGCGGCTATGGCTGGAAGGGATGGATCGAATTGCCGCCATCCCGGTTCGAGCCGGGATCCGGACCGTGGATTGATCTGTCCCATCCGATCGGCGCGCAGACGCCTTGCGCGTCGATTTTCCCAAAACCCAGTTTTCGCAGGCTGAAGCAGCAGCCGCAGGATCCTTTCAACGTGACCGAGTTCAGCATGGTGGTTCACGCCGGAACCCACCTGGATTCGCCGCGCCACTATTTTCTGGACGGGCCGGCGTTTGAAGAAATTCCGTTGGACCGGCTTTGCGGACCCGGCGTCGTCTGGCGGATTGCCGCTGAGCCGGATCAGGTCATCGACGTCGCTGACCTCGAGTCGCGCCCGGCCGGAGTTGCAGCCGGGCGATATCCTGGCCCTCGATACCGGATGGAGCAGCCGTGTCGGCACCGACGCTTATGAACGACATCCAAGCCTTTCGGTGCAGGCGGCCGATTGGCTGGTCGAAAAAAGGATCAAGATCCTGGCCTGCGATTTTGCGACGCCGGATCTGGTTTATCATCTGCGGCAGCCCGGCTTTGATTGGCCGGTTCACAATGCCTTGCTCTGCCGCGGCATCCTGGTTTGCGAGCACCTGACCGGTCATACATCGCTGGCCGGTCATCGCGCCGAGTTTGTTTTCGCGGCGCTGAATATCGAAGCGTCGGACGGTGCGCCGGCACGGATATTGGCGCGACGGATTGCCTCCTGAGCTGCGACCGCCCCGAAATATCCGACCCATCCTGAAATATTTACGGCTCATTAACCATGAGCTGAAAAGGTGCTGGTCCGTAACGGTTTCTTAACCGTCCTTGGCACGCGGACTTCGCCCATGACATCGGTCAATACCGGCCTCACCAATCCCTACAGCCAGTATGGTTCGGCCTATGCCCGCCCCGCGGCGACACCGCTCTCGCTGGCCGGCGTGCTGGCCGCGACCGATCCAACGGCTTTCCCGTCCAGTTCCGCCACCAATCTGACGCTGTCCGACGCCGCGCTGGCGCAATTGGCCAAGGCGTCCACGGTCCAGGATTTCTCCGCCGTGACGTCGCAGGCGCGCGCCACCCTCGATGGTTTCTACGCCGCCGCCAAGGTGACCGGCCCGCTCGACAGCTCCGGCAATCTCACCGTCGACCTGTCGTCGCTGGACCGGCGTTCGTTGTTCGCCGTCGCCACCAACAATGCCGGCAAGTTCACCAACGACGAGCAGACCGTTGCCGTGTTCGAACTCGACAACCGCTTCAACGCCGCGCTGGCGCCGGCGGCCGCGACCACGAAGCTCACTGGCGACTATGGTGCAGTCTACCAGGCGGCGCTGAACTATCTCGATGGCGCCAGCGCGGAGGAAAAGGCCACCACGAACTGGAACGAGCAACGCGCCGCGGTGCTGCAGGGCGTTCAGGCCACCCAGCAGGATCCGTCCAGGGCGCCGTCCGGCATCGTGGGCGATCCGGTCGCGGCCTATCTCGCGCAGTATCCGAACGGCAGCAGCACCACCACGGAAAGTTTTTCCGATGTCGCCAAGGCGGCCCGCGCCAGCCTCGACGCGCAGGCCAGCGCGGCCACCGCGGCCGGCAAGCTGTTGACCTACGACGCGAGCGACAAGACCGGCCAGTTGGCCGACCTCTCCGGCATCGATAGCCGCTCGCTGTCGGCGATCGCGCTGAACCAGGACCAGTTGTTTTCCGGACAGGAATCCTTCGCCGCCAGGCAGCAACTGAATTCGCGCAACCGTGCCAGCATCCTCGCCGCGCTGAAGCAGAGCCAGACCAGCGGCGATCCGACCCAGCTCTCCATCGGCATTCTCAATGCCTATTCGGCGATGAGCGCCGAGGAGCGGCAGGCCACCAACTGGACGCCCTCGCTGCGCGACAACGCCGTGCAGAGCTACAAGTCGACGTCATCGCTGATGTCGCTGCTGCAGCAGGCCTCCGGCTCGACGCAGGCCAGCGGCATGCAGACCCTGCTGGGGTGAAAAAAAGCCCCGCCCCCGGGGATTCGGGGCGGGGCTCTCTGCGTTCAGCCGCGATCTTCAGCGTCTGAACGGATCTCGCGCTATGTTAATTGATGACCTGAACGATCCGGCGGCTGCGCGGTTCGACCAGCACGGTCTGGCCGTTCACCACGGTGTAGCGATACGGCGTCGCGCCGAACGTCTGCGGCACATCGTAATAGGTCACGCCGACGTCGGGCAGCGTGGCGCCGACGATGACGCGGTCCGGTACCGTGTAGACCGGCACCCGCTCGCGCACGACGTATTCACGGAACGCCGGGACCTGTTCGACCGCGATGCCGTCGGGCGCCACCGCTACCACCGGCGCATCTGCCACATAGCCGCCGCGGGCGACGCCCACGGTGTCGCTTTGCGCCTGCGCCGCGACCGGTGCGCCGAGCGCGCCGGCGATGGCGGCAATCGTGAGGTATCTGTTGCGCATGGTCGTCTCCTTGAACCGTTACGATGAAACTGCGGCATGCGCCGAGCCATCAGCCTCCAGCCACATGACCTGCCAATGCATCGGATGGCGCATCGTTCCGGATTTTGTTGGCTGTTCCGTGCCGGAAATTGCGGCACCGCGCCGTGGCCGGCGGAACCCGATCGCGTCATCTGCGTCTGCTATCGTGGAACCGCGCCACAGGATATGTTCCGCCCGATTCGACCGGCCATCCAGCGGAGATTTTCAATGACCATTACCTCGGCCCACATTCCGGCCATCGTCGCCCTGATTGCGGGCATCCTGATCCTGTTGATGCCGCGGCTGCTCAATTTCGTGGTGGCGATCTACCTGATTTTCGTCGGCCTGGTCGGCCTCGGCGTGCTCAAGATGTTTCACCTGGGATGACGGCTTCGCGGCTTGCGCCTGGCCGCCAAAACGTGGTGTAAGGCGCCCACCTTTCCCCCTGGTTCCCCTCTCGCGGATGTTTGCAAGCCATGGCCAAAACCGCTTCGAAGACCAAAAAAGCTGCTGCAAAATCAAAGTCATCGGCAGCCGCACGGGCCAAGACCACGGCCGGCGGCGCGCGCAAGGCGCGGGGCGGCAACAAGAGCCCGCAAAAGCCGGTGGCCAAGGCCCCGGCTATGCCGGTGGCCAAGGCCCCGGCTATGCCGGTGGCCGCGCCGAAACCGGTAGCCACAAAGCCGGCCGCCGAGCCGGCCAAATCCGCCCTCAAGGCCGGCAAATGGGTCTTCACCTTTGGCGACGGCAAGGCCGAAGGTGCGGCCGCCATGCGCGATCTTTTGGGCGGCAAGGGCGCCAATCTCGCGGAAATGGCCAATCTCGGCCTGCCGGTGCCGCCCGGCTTCACCATTCCCACTTCGGTCTGCACGTATTTCTACGCCCACGACAAATCCTATCCGAAGGATTTGCAGACCCAGGTCGAGAAGGCGCTGGAGCACGTCGGCAAGCTCGCCGGCAAGGGCTTTGGCGACGCGAAAAATCCGCTGCTGGTTTCGGTGCGTTCCGGCGGCCGCGCCTCGATGCCCGGCATGATGGATACCGTGCTCAATCTCGGTCTCAACGACACCACGGTGGAAGCGCTGGCAGCGAAATCGGGCGACCGCCGTTTCGCCTACGACAGCTATCGCCGCTTCATCACCATGTATTCCGATGTGGTGCTCGGCTTCGAGCATCATCATTTCGAGGACATCCTCGATACCTTCAAGGACAGCAAGGGCTACAGCCTCGACACCGACCTCGAGGCCGACGACTGGGTCGAACTGGTGCGTCGTTACAAGGACGCGGTTGGACGCGAGACCGGCAGGGATTTTCCGCAGGATCCGCACGCGCAATTGTGGGGCGCGATCGGCGCGGTGTTTTCCTCCTGGATGAACGCCCGCGCGGTGACCTATCGCCGGCTGCACGATATTCCGGAATCCTGGGGTACCGCGGTCAACGTCCAGGCCATGGTGTTCGGCAACATGGGCGAGACCTCGGCGACCGGCGTCGCCTTCACGCGCAATCCCTCCACCGGCGACAGCAAGCTGTACGGCGAATTCCTGATCAATGCCCAGGGCGAGGACGTGGTGGCGGGGATCCGCACCCCGCAGGACATCACCGAAGCGGCGCGGCAGGAATCCGGCTCCGACAAGCCGTCGATGGAAACCGCGATGCCGGAGGCGTTCAGGGAACTGACCCGGATCTACACCCAGCTCGAGAAGCATTACCGCGACATGCAGGACATGGAGTTCACGGTCGAGCAGGGCAAGCTGTGGATGCTGCAGACCCGCGGCGGCAAGCGCACCGCGCGCGCGGCGCTGCGGATTGCGGTCGAACTCGCCAATGAAGGCCTGATCTCGAAGAAGGACGCGGTGTCGCGGATCGATCCGGCGTCGCTCGACCAGTTGCTGCATCCGACCATCGATCCCGCGGCGACCCGCGACGTGATCGCTACCGGCCTGCCGGCTTCTCCCGGCGCCGCCGCCGGCGAAATCGTGTTCTCGTCCGACGAGGCCGCCAAGCTGCAGGCCGACGGGCGCAAGGTGATTCTGGTGCGGATCGAGACCAGCCCCGAGGACATTCACGGCATGCACGCCGCCGAAGGCATTCTCACCACCCGCGGCGGCATGACCTCCCACGCCGCGGTGGTGGCGCGCGGCATGGGCAAACCCTGCGTGTCGGGTTGCGGCAACATTCGCGTCGATTACGGCCGCGGCACCATGGCCGTCGGTGGGCGCGTCTTCAAGACCGGCGACGTCATCACCATCGACGGGTCGATCGGGCAGGTGCTGGCCGGGCGGATGCCGATGATCGAGCCGGAACTTTCGGGCGAGTTCAACACCCTGATGAGCTGGGCCGACCAGGTCCGCAAGCTCGGCGTCCGCGTCAACGCCGACACCCCGGAGGATGCCCGCACCGCGATCAAGTTCGGCGCCGAGGGCATCGGCCTGTGCCGCACCGAGCACATGTTCTTCGAGGAACGGCGGATTCGCACGGTGCGCGAGATGATCCTCGCCGAGGACGAGCAGGCGCGGCGCTCGGCACTGTCGAAACTGCTGCCGATGCAGCGCGCCGACTTCGTCGAGCTGTTCGAGATCATGAAGGGCCTGCCGGTGACGATCCGGCTGCTCGATCCGCCGCTGCACGAATTCCTGCCGCACACCCAGGCCGAGATCGAGGAAGTCGCGCGCGCGATGAACACCGATCCGCGCCGCCTCGCCGACCGCGCCCGCGAGCTCGCCGAATTCAACCCGATGCTCGGTTTCCGCGGCTGCCGTCTCGCCATCGCCTATCCGGAGATCGCCGAGATGCAGGCGCGGGCGATTTTCGAGGCCGCGGTCGAGGCCGGCAAGCGCACCGGCAGCGCCGTCGGGCTCGAGGTGATGGTGCCGCTGATCGCGACCAGGGCGGAGTTCGACCTGGTCAAGGCGCGGATCGACGCAATCGCGCACGCGGTGGGGCGCGAGACCGGCGTCAAGCTGAGCTACCAGGTCGGCACCATGATCGAGCTGCCGCGCGCCTGCCTGATGGCCGGCGACGTGGCGCAGACCGCGGAGTTCTTCTCGTTCGGCACCAACGATCTGACCCAGACCACCTACGGCATCAGCCGCGACGACGCCGCCGGATTCCTCGGCATCTACATCGCCAAGGGGATTCTGGAAATCGATCCGTTCGTCAGCGTCGACCGCGACGGCGTCGGCGAACTGGTGAAGATCGGCGTCGAGCGCGGCCGCAAGACCCGGCCCGATCTCAAGGTCGGCATCTGCGGCGAACACGGCGGCGATCCGGCATCGGTGGCGTTCTGCCACGAAATCGAGCTCGACTACGTATCGTGCTCGCCGTATCGCGTGCCGATCGCGCGACTTGCGGCAGCGCAGGCGGCCTTGGGCAAGGCGATCTCAAGCCAGGCGTGATGCGCGGGGCGGCGAGGCAGGCGTTGACCTTTCAACGTCATGGCGAGCGAAGCGAAGCAATCCAGTAGCAACAGAGCAAAACTGGATTGCTTGCGTTCCCGCCTTCCAGCTTCGGTGGGGTGGTCTTCGCAAGCATGGCGACCCTTGCGCCTCCACGTAACGCCACGTAGCTGTCCGAAGTTGGCACAGCGACGGAACCCGTGCGCGTCTCGCAAAAAAAGCGCCGCCCGTAATCGTCACGTGGTCGCTGTTGACGCGATATTTACCACTTTGCTGGAGCCACTGTTTACCAAGGTTTTCGAACGCTGTGCGCGATGTGCAACGCCTGCTTGCCTGTGACACGCCTGCATCGCGGATTAACGGGCTCGCAACTTTAATTCGATACCAACAAATTCGGTCGAATTGTACGGAACGTGCACCTCGATCGCCTGTGTGAGTAGCTGTTGCGTTAGTGTTGTGTTGCGTGAGCGTATCAATGTCTGTCATGCGTAACCGGCCGAAGGGCGCGCGTCGCGCGTCCTTCGGTCTCGGTCTTTGCGTCTTCGCATTGATGCCGACCGAGGTCGGTTATCAGGACATCGCCGCGTTGCTGGCGCAGCAGCCCGGCGTCACCGAGCGGTGGCAGAAACGCGTGTTCGCCTCTGCCGTCTCGACCATCCAGGTCGCCACCTTCTCGTTCGGCCGCCCGCTCGGCACCTCGACGCCGCAGGCCGCCACCTATCTGCTTGCCAGCCTCGACAACGCCAGCGCCGACGTCACCGGCGCGCTGACGCGCAATCCGCTGGCGCCGGCGCCAATGCCGCGCCGCTATGCAGCTTCGGATTTTCCGGCCGTCGATCGCACCCTGAAGGGCGATCGCCTCGCCAGCTTCGTTCCGGAACCATCACCCCCCGCCGACAACGCGCCGAAGCTGGAAGTGAACCCGAGCAACGCGTCGGTGATGGGCCAGAAGACCGCCGCGGCAGGTCCGGCCGCAACACCTCCACCGCTCGATCCGGAACTCGCGGAAGCGCTCAAGGCGGCGCCGTTGCCGCAATACGACGTCTCGATGTCGCTCGAACTCGACACCCACGAGGATGCCAAGGGCGCGGTCGCCCTCGCCGTCGAGCCGGCGCCGCCGCGTGACGGCTTCTCGGTCAAGACCGCGAGCCTTTATTTCGGCAGTTCGTCGCTCGGCGCGTCGCAGGAAGGCATGGAGCGCTGGCAGCCCGGCGAAGAACCGCTGATCGTGACGCCGCCTGGTGCCGATCCCGACATGAAGCCGATGGCCGCGCTGCCTGCCGCCGATCCGTCCAGCGCCGGCGAAACCGTCGCCAACAAGGGCATGGTCAACGCCGACGACCAGAAGGTGAAAACGCCCGCCGAGCGGCTCGGCCTGTTCGACGAGAAGGTGCGCGCCAAGCAGGAAAAATGCCTTGCCGATGCGGTCTATTTCGAAGCCCGCGGTGAAGCGGTGCGCGGCCAGATCGCGGTGGCGCAGGTGGTGATGAACCGGGTGTTCTCGGGCTTCTATCCCACCACGGTGTGCGGCGTGGTCTACCAGAACGCCAACCGCCACCTGGCGTGCCAGTTCACCTTTGCCTGCGACAACGTCCGCGACGTCGTCAACGAACCCGACATGTGGGAACGCGCCAGGAAGATCGCCAAGGCCACCCTCGACGGCCAGCTGTGGCTGCCCGAAGTCGACAGGTCGACCCACTACCATGCCTATTGGGTGCATCCGTCCTGGGTGCACGAGATGAAGAAGATGTACCGCTTCGGCGTCCACACCTTCTACCGGCCCCGGGCCTGGGGCGATGGCAGCGACGCCCCGAGCTGGGGCACGCCGGCGCAGACTGCGGAAATCTCCGCCAAGCTGGCCGAGGTCAAGCCGTAAAGCACCCCAACGCCGCCCCGGAACGGTCGAGCTTCACGCGATCGCGGGCAGGGCATGAGGGCCGTGCTGCAAGGCCGGACGCGGATGCAACGCTGCCCTGCGCGGCGGTATTTTCCCGCCTTACCGGCTTGGGATTTCCATGCGAATGCATTAATCTCGAAGGCGCCGGCAACCCTCGGGTCGTCGCGCAGTTCCGAGAATGAGGGAAAACCCATGGCGGCGATGGAAGGCAATGCGGCTCCGGCGGGCGCGCTCGGCTGGCGCACCCCGCTGGTCATCGTGGTCTGCGGCTCGCTGATCGGGATGCTGACCTTCGGGCCGCGCTCCAGCGTCGGCTTCTTCATGCAGCCGATGAGCCACGAGTACCTGTGGGGCCGCGACGTGTTCGCGCTGGCGTTTGCGGTGCAGAACCTGTTGTGGGGCATCGGCCAGCCGTTCGCCGGCGCCATCGCCGACAAGTTCGGCGCGGTGCGCGTGATCAGCGTCGGGGCGCTGCTGTACGCCATTGGCCTCCTGATCATGCGCTATTCCTCGACGCCTTTGGAACTGGACATCGGTGCCGGGCTGTTCATCGGCTTCGGCCTGTCGGGCTGCTCCTTCAACCTGGTGCTGTCGGCGTTCGGCAAGCTGATGCCGCCGGCGTGGCGCGGCATCGCGCTCGGCGCCGGCACCGCGGCCGGCTCGTTCGGGCAATTCGTGTTCGCGCCGATCACCGTCGGGCTGATCGGCAATGTCGGCTGGCAGCCCACGCTGGTGCTGTTCGCCATGCTGATGCTGCTGGTGATCCCGCTGTCGCTGGCGCTGGCGACGCCGCCGGCCGCCGCCGCCGACGTGCCGGTGGCGCAGCGCCAGTCCTTCAAGCAGGCGCTGTCGGAAGCGTTCGGCCATCGCTCCTACGTGCTCCTGGTGCTCGGCTTCTTCACCTGCGGATTCCAGCTCGCCTTCATCACCATGCATCTGCCGGCCTATCTGGTGGACCGCGGCATGCCGGCATCGACCGGCGGCTGGGTGATCGCCATCATCGGCCTGTTCAACATCGTCGGATCGCTCAGCGTCGGCTGGCTCTCCAACCGGTTTCCCAAGCGCTACATCCTGTCGGCGATCTATTTCACCCGGGCGCTGGCCACGGTGGCCTTTGTGCTGTTGCCGATGACGACGTTTTCGGCGCTGGCGTTCGGCGTCATCAGCGGCCTGACCTGGCTGTCGACGGTGCCGCCGACCTCGAGCCTGGTGGCGCTGATGTTCGGCACCCGCTGGCTGGCGACGCTGTATGGCTTCGCGTTCTTCAGCCATCAGGTCGGCGGCTTCCTCGGCGCGCTGCTCGGCGGTGTGGTGTTCGAGAAGTTCGGCTCCTATACGCCGATCTGGTGGCTGTCGGTGCTGTTCGGCGTGCTGTCGGCGCTGATCAACCTGCCGATCGTCGAACAGCCGGTGGCGCGGCCGGTTGCACAGCCGGCCTGATCGGTCCAACCTGAACCAACCCCACACAAGCTTTCAGGGAGCGGGCGTTGGCAACGTTCAAGGCGATCCGGATCGACAAGGCCGACAAGGGCACCACGGCGGCGATAACGCAATTCGACGAAGCCGAACTGATGGACGGCAACGTCACCGTATCCGTGGAATGGTCGACGCTGAACTACAAGGACGGCCTCGCCGTCACCGGCAAGGCGCCGGTGGTGCGTCGGTTTCCGATGATCGCCGGGATCGATTTTGCCGGCACCGTCCTGCAATCGTCGCATCCCGACTGGAAGGCCGGCGACAAGGTGATCTGCACCGGCTGGGGTCTGGGTGAGACCCATCTTGGCGCCTACGCCGAAAAGGCCCGCGTCAACGGCGACTGGCTCGTCCGCCTGCCCGAAGGCATGTCGGCGCGCGACGCCATGGCGATCGGCACCGCCGGTTTCACCGCCATGCTCAGCGTGCTGGCGCTGGAAAAGCACGGCATCACGCCGAAACACGGTCCGGTGGTGGTCACGGGTGCGGCGGGCGGCGTCGGTTCGGTGGCGATCGCGGTGCTGTCGAAGCTCGGCTATCACGTCATCGCCTCCACCGGGCGAGTGGCGGAGG
This sequence comes from uncultured Alphaproteobacteria bacterium, assembly GCA_963710235.1. Taxonomy (GTDB): domain Bacteria; phylum Pseudomonadota; class Alphaproteobacteria; order Rhizobiales; family Xanthobacteraceae; genus Bradyrhizobium. Next base: position 46,209 of record CAVPZI010000002.1, on the reverse strand, counting down.
CCGCTTATCTCAAGGGTCTCGGCGCCGCCGAGGTGATCGACCGCCAGGAACTGTCCGGCCCGGCCAAGCCGCTGGCCAGGGAGCGCTGGGCCGGCGGCATCGACAGCGTCGGCTCGACCACGCTGGCCAACCTGCTGTCGATGACGAAATATGGCGGCGCCATCGCCGCCTGCGGCCTTGCCGCCGGGATGGACCTGCCGGCATCGGTGGCGCCGTTCATTTTGCGCGGCGTGTGTCTTCTCGGCATCGATTCGGTGATGTGCCCGATTAACCATCGGAACGCCGCCTGGGGGCGCCTGACCCGGGATCTCGACCGCCAAAAACTCGTTGAAATCACTCAAGAAATCGGTATGGATGAAGTTATTGCAGCGGGCGCGCGGGTGCTCGCAGGCGCGGTCCGCGGTCGCATCGTGGTAAAAATTGTCTAACGATGTTCAGACTTTACCAACCAAGGTGCTCCAATGTTGCCACGGTTAGTATGGTAAGCAGCGGGTAAAGACGACCTCGGTCGATCATCCGCGCTCAGTTGGTCGGAGTTTTTCATGGTTGCGCGTTATGTGTTGGGAGCCGTTCTGGCTGCCACGGTGGCCGGACCGGCCATGGCGGGATCGATGACCGCCGATGAGGCCCGCCGTTTCGTTGCCGGCAAGGTTTTCGCCTTTAACTGTTTCGATGGCACCCGCGGTGCCGGCCGCGTGTTCGAGGACGGCGGGGCGGCCGGCGCGGTGCAATTCTCCGGTGCCGGGCCATCGCGCAACATGCGCCTGCCCGGCAATACGCTCCAGGTCCGCGGCCAGTCGATCTGCGCCTCGATCAAGGGGCTGCCGTTCGAGCCCTGCTTTAACCTCGACAAGCACGACGAGCGCAGTTTCCGCGGCTCGGTGTCGGGCATGAGCTTCGCCTATTGCGATTTCCATCACCAGGGCGGCCAGATGCTGATGGCGCGGGTAATCTCCCGCCCCCGCACGCTGCATCCGACCGAGCCGACCCGCTCCGCCGATGCCTCGCACGGCGACGTGACCGGGCATACCGAGGTCACGCAAAGGGTCGAAATCCCGCACGTCGAGATCGGCAAGATCGAGCCGGTCAGGAGCGAGCCGGTCGGCGCCTCCGAGCTGCGCCGCTCGACGGAGTGAGCGCGGGTCTGATCTCGCAGGGTGTCACATCCACTGGTGCAGCCGTTCGATCGCCATCGGCGACAGGCTGTAGGCGTCGATCGTTTGGCGGGCTAGCCGGGCGGAAGATGTCGGAGATATCAGCAGCCTGGCCAGGACCACCGCGAGCGGAACGACGCACAACGGGTCGCTCGCCAGCGGTACCAGTTCCTCGATCGAACCTTGATAGCGACCTGAGGCGCGCGCCAGCAGGATCAACTCCCGCACCACATCGCGGCGACGGCTACGTTGGCCCGCGGCATCCAGCAAGCCCATCAGGCCCAGTCGGGTGGTGACGCCCTCGCTCCCCTCCGGCTGGGCTTCGGGCTGCTCTCCGAGCGATATCCTCAAAAGTGCTCCGGCGAGGTCGACCCCGCTCAAGTAAGCGTTCATCGGTTCGACCAGACGCGGATTGGCGTCGAAAAACATGGGAACACCGGTCGCGGCGTCGAGGATGTAATCGAACGACAGCGCGCCGTGCCAGCTGAGCGCCGCCCCGATAGTTTCGACACCCGTGCGTGCAGCGGGTCGCCGCACGCTGATCTTGAGGACGTCGCCCCCACCCGGTCCTGCCGCAACCTGCCGGTAGATGTGGATGGCGACCAGGCGACCATGATCGAACACCGCCTGCAGGCGTTCCAGCGGACCGTTGGCCGCCGCCTGGACCACAACCCCTTCCGCGAAGCCGCCGCGCTGTTGCAATTCGCGCGACAGCGCGTCCCGCTGGGTGACATCGTCGATCCGCCGGACGCCCGAGCTCGCCGTCCCAAACGCGCCTTTGACGAAATACGGAAACCGGCGCTCCGACGCGAAGTCTTGCGCCGAGTGGACGATCTCCGTCGCCGGCTGCGGTACGCCAATTCGCGACAGGAAAGCGGCCAGGGCCGTCTTGCTTTGCACCTGTTCGAATGCCGCAAAGTCGGCCAGCGCAATTCCAAGCCCGGCCGGAAGCCGCCGCCGTCCGGCGGCGAACAGATAGGCTTGTTCATGCACCGGCAGCAGGACATCGATCGACCTGCGCGAAATGATGTCGAGAACGGCAGCCAGGTAGCCGTCCGGATCGGTCCCGGAAGACGGCGCCGGATGGACGCGATGGACGAAGCGTGAAAAGCGGGCAAGGCAAAAGCGATCGCTCGAAACAAGCTCGACACGAAAGCCGGCAAGTCCAAGCGCGGTGACGGCCTCCCGAGCCGACAGGCTGGAACCTTCGCTGAGCAGGATCCGCGGCTTTCCCATTACTCCAGGCGTTCCGGAAACGCGCCCGCCAGCGACGCCTGATCGGCCTTCAGCACGCCGCGCTCGGTGATCAATCCGGTGATCAGCCGCGCCGGGGTGACGTCGAAGGCGTAGTTGGCGACCGGCGATCCATCGGCGACCACCCGCACCGTCTCGATCCGGCCGTCCGCGGTGCGCCCGGTCATCATGGTCACTTCGTCGGCGGAGCGCTGCTCGATCGGAATCTGCAGGATGCCGTCACTGACGCGGAAATCGATGGTCGGTGACGGCAGCGCCACGTAGAACGGCACGCCATTGTCGTGGGCGGCGAGCGCCTTCAGATAGGTCCCGATCTTGTTGCAGACGTCGCCATGGCCGGTCACCCGGTCGGTGCCGACGATCACCAGGTCGACCAGGCCATGCTGCATCAGGTGGCCGCCGGTGTTGTCCGGGATCACGGTGTGCGGCACGCCGTGATGGCCGAGCTCCCAGGCGGTCAGCGAGGCGCCCTGGTTGCGCGGCCGGGTCTCGTCGACCCAGACATGGATATCGAGATCGCGGTCGTGGGCCTGGTAGATCGGCGCGGTGGCGGTGCCCCAGTCGACGGTGGCGAGCCAGCCGGCATTGCAGTGGGTCAGCACGTTGACCCGCTCGCCGGGCTTCTTTCTGGCCCTGACCGCCTCGATCAGCGCCAGGCCGTGCCGGCCGATGCTCTGGTTGATGGCGACGTCCTGCTCGGCGATCTCACCGGCTTTGGCATAGGCCGCCTTCGCCCGCCCGGCCGGCGGCAACGGCCGCAACACGTCGCGCATCGCCTCGAGCGCCCAGCGCAGGTTGACGGCGGTCGGCCGGGTCGCGATCAGCGTCGCATAGGCCTGGTCGAGCGCTGCATCGGTCGCATCGGCGCGCATCGCCAGCGCCACGCCGTAGGCGGCGGTGGCGCCGATCAGCGGCGCTCCGCGCACCAGCATGGTGCGGATCGCGTCGGCCGCGGCCTCGCAGCTGCCAAGCCGAGCCACGACGAATTCATGGGGCAGCCGCCGCTGGTCGACCGCCGCAACCGTCCAGCCGTCGTCTTCCAGCCATATACTGCGGACGTGTTTTCCATCGACCTTCATGATGTAGGTAGCTCCCGGACCGCAATGCGCCTTGTGACCCTTGCCGTGAGGACAGGGGCCAGCGCATATAGAGCACGGCAATACGGCTTTCCATAGCCTGGTACGGGATCCCAGCGCAGCCCTCACCCGTCTTCAAGAGACACACCATGACAACAATCGCCTATCTGGCAGGACCGGACGTCTTTCTTCCCGATGCGGTTGCGCACGCGGCCCGCAAGGTCGAGATCTGCACCCGCCATGGCCTGCGCGGCCTGCCGCCGCTCAACGAGGATGCCGGGGTGGCCGCCGCGGCGCCCGAGACCTGGCAGGCCATCTATGCCAAGGATATCGCGATGATGGAGCGAAGCGACATCATCATCGCCAATCTCACGCCGTTCGGCGGCGCATCGGCGGATGCGGGGACCCTGATCGAGGTCGGCTGGTTTCTCGGCAGGGGCAGGCCGGTGTTCGGCTATTCGAACACGTCGGAGAATTTTGAATCCCGCATGAGGCGGCAACTGGGCAAAGCGGCCGCGGATTTCGGCATCGAAGGCTTCCACCTGCCGGACAATCTGATGATCGTCGGCGCGGTAGAGAGCGGCGGCTATCCGATCTTCATGCCGCAGGATGGCGCGTCACGCGGCATCGACGCGCTCGACGTGTTCGAGACCTGCGTGGCGGCCGCGGGACGATGGTTTGCGTCGGGCGCGGCGCGGTGACGGCCGTTATCCCCGCAGCACCCGCCCGGCCACCGCGTCGAGTTTCTTCAGCAGTTCCGGATCGCGCGCATCGGGTGCGGTGATCAGCGCGGTGTCCAGCGCGCGGTCGGAACCGATCGGGCAGGGCTCGTGCTGGCGCGGAAAATCCCGGGCCAGACGCGCCACCAGCGCCTTGGCCTTGTCGGCGTTCGAGCTCAGCACCCGGATGATGTCCTGCACCGTCACCGCGTCGTGGTCGGGATGCCAGCAATCGAAATCGGTCACCATGGCGACGCTGGCGTAGCAGATCTCGGCCTCACGGGCGAGCTTGGCTTCCGGCATGTTGGTCATGCCGATCACCGAATAGCCGAGGTTCTTGTAGGTCATGCTCTCGGCGTAGCTGGAGAACTGCGGGCCTTCCATGCAGATGTAGGTGCCGCCGCGCGAAAACGCGATGCCCTCGGCCTCGGCGGCCGCGGCCAGATGAATACGCAGCCGTGGCGAGACCGGATGGGCCATCGACACATGGGCGACACAGCCTTTGCCGAAGAACGAGTTCTCGCGCTTGTGGGTGCGATCGACGAACTGGTCGACCAGCACGAAGGTGCCCGGCGGCAACTCGGCCTTGAACGAGCCGCAGGCCGACAGCGAAATCAGGTCGGTGACGCCGGCGCGCTTGAGCACGTCGATGTTGGCCCGGTAGTTGATATCGGACGGCGACAGCCGATGGCCCTTGTCGTGGCGCGGCAGGAATACGATGGGCAGCCCGGCCATGGTGCCGCGCCGGACCGCCGACGACGGCTCGCCCCACGGGCTCGCGATGGCCTCGTCGCGTACGTTCTCCAGCCCCGGCAGATCGTAAATCCCGGATCCGCCAATAATGCCAAGCACCGCGGTGGTCATTGCCCTGTTCCCTGATTGTTGCGAGGCGCATTCAGCACGCGGACGCCGCCGATCGCAACCCAAGAGACAGATCGTAAGTCGGAAACGTGGCGCGGCCCGCCTCCAGGTCTGTCGCATCCCCGGATGTCACCATCGGACCGGCCCACCGGGTCCGTTGGCTCATCCGGGCTAAGGGGTCTAAGCCGCCTTGACCGCTTTCTCCACTTTCACGCCACCGCCCTCGAGCAGCATCACCTTGTTCAGGAGTTTTACCAGCGCATAGACCGCCTCGATCGCGGGCGCCGGCGTATTGGTCAGCTTTGCCATTTCCAGGATCGAGCCGATCAGCGCCTCGGTTTCGAGCGAGCGGCCCGCTTCCACATCCTGCAGCATCGACGTCTTGTGTGCGCCGACGGCTTCGGCGCCGGCGATGCGCTTGTCGATGGTGACGCGGAAGGTGACGCCGAGCTTCTGCGCTATGTCCTGCGCTTCCTTCATCATCGTCGCCGCCAGTTCGCGCGTCTCGGCGAACTGGCAGATGTCCACCAGCGTGGCGTGGGTCAACGCCGAGATCGGGTTGAAGGAGAGGTTGCCCCAGGCCTTCAGCCAGATTTCCGAACGGATATCCTTCAGCACGAGCGATTTCAGCCCGGCCTTGATGAAGACGTCATGCAGCTCTTTCACGCGTTCGGTGTCGCTGCCGTCGAGCTCGCCGATCGGAAAGCGGTCACCCTCGACATGGTGGATCACGCCCGGCGCGGTGGCGGCGGCTGCGGGATAGACCACGCAGCCGATCAGACGGCCGGGATCGATCTTCCTGGTGAGAATCCCCGAGGGATCGAGGCTCTCCAAACGCTGATTGTCGTATTTGCCGCCGAGCTTCTGGAAGTACCACCACGGCAGGCCGTTCTGCACGGTCAGCACGATGGTGTCGGGACCGAGCATCGAATCGATGTCGCGCACCACCTGTTCGAGGAAATGCGCCTTTACCGCGAGAACGACGATGTCCTGCTTGCCGGCCTCGGCCGCCTTGTCGACGGCCTTCACTTTGGCAATCTGGATCTTGCCGTCATGCCATTCCAGCGTAAGGCCCTTCTTCTTGATGGCGGCAAGATGCGCGCCCTGATCGATGACGGTGACATCCTCGCCGGCGAGGGCGAATTTGGCGGCAAGCAGGCCGCCGATTGCCCCGGCGCCAACGACGCAGATTTTCTTCTGCTTCGGCGGTGCGCCGAGCAGATACGGGCTCGGCAGCACCTGGTCGAAGACACTGGTGAGCTTGCCCACGCCGTCAATGACGATATCGACCACGTTGTGCGCGTCGCCCATGGCGCCGGCGCCGAGCGACGTGCCGCAGGAGATAATGTCGCCGGGCATCAGGGTCACGTCCCTGGACACGGCGGCGACGAGTTGGTGCGGCGGGAAAAACATGTCGGCGACCGGATAGTTCTGCCGCTCCTTGCCGTTCAATATCGTCCTGACCGACAGTTTCATCGGATCGACGCCGGTTTCGATCCCCGGGCCGAACACGCCGAAGGTATCGAAGCTCTTCGAGCGCGCCCACTGCTCGAACGACTTGTCCTTGCGCAACAGATCGACCGCGGTCACGTCGTTGACGCAGGTGTAGCCGAAGATGTAATCGCCGGCCTCGGCTTCACTGATGTTGAAACACTTCCTGCCGATGACGATGCCGAGCTCCCCCTCGTAGATGATTTTTCCGGCATAGGTGGCGGGGCGCTGAATTGGCTGATTGCCGGGCCAATAGGAATTGGGGGCTTTCAGGAACCAGAGCGGCTCTTCCGGCTCCTTGAAATCGTTCTTGACGGCGAGCTGGTGGAAGTTGTTCCACAGGCAGACCATCTTCGAAGGAACGCATGGAGTCAAAATCCGGACCCCGGAGAGTTTCAGCGTCTCGCCGGTCGGCTTCGCGGCCGCGAACATGTCGCCGGTGTGAACGGCGATCGAATTGCCGTCCAGCGTGCCGAAGCCGATTTTGCCATCGTTCTCGAAGCGGATCCATTTTGCCATGAAAGACCTCCAAGGTTTATTAGGTGCGATTGATTGACCCCGATGCCTGCTATTCGCCTGGGATCTCGGTCTGCGGGACTTCGGGCCGGTCAGCAGTACTGGTCATCTGCTGCATCGCACGCAAATGATGTGTCACCGATGCCTCCCTCGGACGCCCCGATTTCTAACGAACGTCAGTCCGCCGTCGGAGCAATAGCGATATCAATGCGCCGGTTGGCGCGGTTGTCAAATGGGCGAGAGCAGCCCTCGCACATGCGGCAACGCCCGGCTTCACTGTTTGCGCTTCAGAAAGTCTTCATCAGTGCGATCGCCTGCTACGGCTTCTCCAGCACCGAAGCGTGGCGGGTCCCTGCGATCCAGGACAGTTCGCCCGGTTCGAGCATCAGGTTCACCAGTTGAGCGTCGCGGCCTGAGCACCGTAGCCGCTCAGCCGATCCGCTCCACCCAGGCTTTGAAGAGGTCGGTAGCGGCGTCGCTGCCAACCACCAGCGCATCGAGCCCGTGCTCCTTGCCGCCCCGGGCCCGGCGCGGGTTGTAGCCGTAGCGGCTGCGAAACGCCCGGCTGAAATGCGCGTCGCTGACGAAGCCGAAGCGGCTCGCGATCTCCGCGATGCGGCTCCCGATCGCCGGGTCTTCAAGCAGGACATGCGCCGCTTCGAGCCGGCGGGCGCGGACATATTGCGCGATGCCGCCGAGCGGTTCGAAGGCCCGGTAGAGCACGGAACGGGATATCCCGACCTGCCTGCCGATCGTTGCCGCCGTAAGGTCCGGCTTGCTGATATTGGCGTCGACGTAGCGGAACACGCGATGGCGGGTTTCGATGTCGCGGTCCGGAACCTGCTCGTCAGGCGCCGCGGAGGAAGCGATGCAGGACGCAATCAGGCTGATGGTGGCAGCGGTCACCGCCGCCGCCTCGCTCTGCGGCAAGTCAGGGAGCCGGCGCGCCAGAAGCATCATGTGATCGGCCAGCACGCGGCCGATCGGGCCTTCAAACATGAATCCGTGCAGGTTGCGCTGCGGCACCGCGGCCACCAGCGGCGCCCGCGTGATGCGCAAGGTGATATTGTCGTTGCCGGTGCTGGAAACATCCGTGACGTGGGTGAGGTCGAACATGACGATCTGGCCCGGGCCGGCGGACATCGGGCGTCCGTCGAGATTTCCGGTCCAGGTTCCGCGCCGCAGCATGTTCAGGCTGAACTGATCGGAACCGTCCACGGTCTTCTCGCGGGGCCGGAAGAAACGCAGCGCCGGCAAAATGTTGGTGGACACGACCATGTCGCCGAGGAACCAGGCATCGACGAGGGCCTCGAACGGCGCGGCATCCAGCCGCGACACGTCATAGACGGGAACCGCGATTCTCCAATTCTCAAACCGCTCGGCCTCGGGCAGATCTGCCGAATTGTAGTGGAGCGTTGGAATTCGGGTCATGCGTTTCTTCCAGCAGTCGCATAACGTCAAGGGTCGCACGCGGATCTTTGGTAGGGGCGGCGCGTCACCGGGTCAACGTCATGCCGCTCAACTAAGCACTGGCTTGCAGCATTGATCCCGAAAAAATCGATACAGGCTTTCAGGTAAGTCGCCCCGTTCTTTGGATGCACGACTTGCGCTGGCAAGCGCACGGAAGTATCGCCTATCTTGTAACGCAGCTTGAGGCGGCAAGGGAATCGAATGTTGACGGCCAGCGAGCGCGAAAAGCGCCAATCCATCATCGACGCCTGCCGCCGCATGAACGCGGTGGGGTTGAACCAGGGCACCTCGGGAAACATCAGCCTGCGTCATGGCGAGGGCATGCTGATCACCCCGACCAGCCTGCCCTACGACGCCATGCAACCCGACCAGATCGTGTTCATGGCATGGGACGGGGCGCACGATGCCGGCCAGCGTCCGTCCAGCGAATGGCGCTTTCATCTCGATATCCTCAAAGCCCGGCCCGAAATCAACGCGGTGGTGCACGCCCACCCGCCCTACTCGACCACGCTGGCGATCATGGGCCTTCAGATTCCGCCGCTGCACTACATGGTCGCGGTGGCCGGCGGCGACACCATCCGCTGCGCGCCGTATGCGACGTTCGGCACCGCCGAATTGTCGCGGCATGCCGTCGCGGCGCTCGAAGACCGTCTGGCCTGCCTGCTCGCCCACCACGGCATGATCGCGATCGGACCGTCGCTCGACAAGGCGATGTGGCTGGCGGTCGAGGTCGAAACCCTGGCGCGGCAGTATCACGGCTGCCTGCAGATCGGCACGCCGCCGCTGCTGTCAAAGGCCGAGATCGAGAATGTCCGCCGCCGGATCGCCGGCTATGGTCACGCCGAAGATCCAGGCAAGATCTGAATCTGCGGCCTGAAGCGCGCGGCGCCGCTTCAGGACGGGGCGATCAGCTTCTTGCAGAAGGCCGCGCCGCCGGTCAGGGCCGAGGCCAGGCGGCCGGCAAGGGAAGAGCCGCGCGACCCGCGTGCGCCGAGCACATGCTCGATGTTGCCGGGCAGGCTTCGAACCTCGGCCGCGACCAGCGCGTCGACCGAGGCCATCAGGCCTTCCAGCTGCTTGCGATAGTTGGAGTGGCCAAGCAGGTCGGGACGCCCGAGCAGGGCGTATTCGGTGGCATCGATATCCGCCAGGAGATCCTTGGCGACCAGCACGCGCTTGTTGCGCAGCACGCCACGCAGGACCAGCCGCTTTTCATCGATCTGGTCCAGCACCATAGGCACGACGATCGCATAGGGCGACGGCACGGGGTCGGTGCCATCCTTGTTCTTGGTCGCCTTGGTGGCGAGATGGATCAGCTGCCACGGTGTCTTGAGGTGATTGGCGACGATGGTGAGCGCGAACGGCAGGGCGTCGGGATGCTTGCCCGCAAACACCTTGAGCAAAGCGTGGACATTGGCCAGTGCCTTGCCCTCGAGCTTGTCGATCTTCGGCGGCAGCGCCTCGTTCAATTCCGCCAGCCCGTCGCGGGCGAGCAGCACGCGCACCATCTTGGTGAGATCGTCGAACACCGCCGGTGAACTGGTATAGATCGCGAGCCCCGTCCGGATGCGGTCGATGCCGCCGCCGGCGACCAGCGTGCTTTCGAGATACTTGACCACCTTGGTCTGGAACGAATTGGCGATCTTGGTGATCTCGTGCTGGTTGTTGGCGGTGATCATCCGCTTCATGTTGTGCGAATAGTCGCGCGCCATGGTCGGCAGCAGGTTGAGGCTGACCCAGTCCCAGATCGGTGACAGCGAGCCCCGCGAGATCAGGCCGGCGTTGATGCTCTCGGGGGCGCGCTCGACCAGCAGCGGCTCCAGCGGCTGGAAGAAGAAAGGCGAGGGGTTGGCGGTGCGAACGTTCTGCCCGGCCTTGCCGAACTCGTTGCGCAACTCGGTCAGGATCACGTCGAAGCCGGGCGTATCGTCGCCGCACATCTTGAGCCGTTCGATCTCGGCGAGCAGCCGGCCGCGCGTCTGCGTCGTCAATTGGCGCAGATAGGTCTGGATCTTGGGGGGCGGCGGCTCGGTCCGCATGCTCGTGGTCAATGTCGCCTGGCCTTCATCAGCAACTGTCCCGCCCCATGCGCTCCTGAACCACGGGCGCTACCAGTTCGCCCCGGCCTTCAACCGCTATTTAAGCGACGGTATCGGGACCTTCCCTGGAGGCCGCCCGCCGGATGTAGTGCAACGGTTGCAAGTCAAGTAGTGAAGCAATTTCAAGGCGACTAGCGGGCATTAATCGAAGAGCGCAGTATGCGGTCCAACCAGTAAAGAAGCATTAATGCTGCCGTTGCGCCGCCGCTTCACGGGCCCCGGTTGGGGTGCGCTATGGCGCCGCCGGGGTGCCCGGGGTTGCGATTTGGCCGAGTGCCATCGCGGCGAGGCAGGCGCAGAGCGCCGGAACCGCGGCGGCGGCGAACAGGGCCTCGACGCCGACATGGTTGGAGATCATGATACCGGCGAGGAGCGGTCCCACGATCGATCCGACCCGTCCGATGCCCAGCGCCCAGCCGACCCCGGTCGAGCGCATCGCGGTCGGATAATAGGTCGCCGCCAGCGCGTTCGCCGCGATCTGGCCGCCGACGACGGTGAAACCGGCGCAGAAGATCGCGGTGGAGACCAGCGGCGCGGAATGCCCGGCAAAGCCGATCGCCAGGATCGCCACCGAGGCAATCAGGTAAGTGAGCGCCAGCGCCCGAAACGAGAAGCGGTCGACCAGGGTGCCCAGCGTGAAGGTTCCGATCACGCCGCCGACCTGCAGCATGGCACCGATCAAGGCCGCCATCGAAATCGAGGCGCCGAGGTCATTGAGCACGGTCGGCAGCCAGTTCGACAAGAGGTAGATGTCGAGCAGGCTCATGAAGAATACCACCCAGAACAACAGCGTGGTGAGGGAGCGGCCCTGGTCGAACAGGTGCGCCACCGGAATGCCCTCGAGCCTCGGTTCATGGACCGTGAAGCGCGTGCCGGACGCAAAGGCGGAGGTGGGCGCCACCTCCGTCAGCAACCGGCCAAGTGTTGCGTCATCGCGGCCGGTGAGGGCGAGAAACCGGATCGATTCCGGCAGCAGCCGGGCGAGAAACGGCGCATAGATCAACGGCGCGATGCCGCCGATCAGGAAGATCGAACGCCAGCCGAATTGCGGGATCAATGCCGCGGCCAGCAATCCGCCCAGCGCCGCGCCGACCGAAAATCCGCAGAACATCGCCATCACCATGGTGGCGCGGCGGCGGCGCGGACTGAACTCCGAGGTCAGGGCGATGGCATTGGGCATCGCGCCGCCAAGCCCGAGGCCGGTGAGAAAGCGCAGCGCGATCAGCCAATAGACGTCCTGGGCGAAGATCGTGACCAGCGTGCCGACCCCGAACGCTACGGTCGAGAGCACGACGATTTTCCGGCGGCCGATGCGATCGGCGATGGGTCCGAAAATCAGCGCGCCGATCATCAGCCCGAACAGGCCGGCACTGAACACCGGCCCCAGCGTGGCGCGGGACAGTTTCCATTCCCGCGCGAGGTCCGGCGCGACATAGCCGATCGCCTGGGTGTCGAAACCGTCGATGAACAGCACCGCGGCGCAGAGCAGCAGCAGCCGGACCTGAAACCGGCCGACCGGCTGCCGGTCGATGAAATCGGCCACGTCGACCGTCCCGCTTGAGGGCGCGCCGGACGGCGCCGTTGAAACCGGTGTCGGCATGATCTCCCCCCAACCCCGACCCGGCTTTTGGCCGGCGCCTGGAAATGTCTATAAAATCTCTTTTAGCGAGATTATGCTGCATATTGCGCCGGGAACGATCGGCTTTTCAAGGCCGATTTTGCCAGGAAGATCGCAGGCCAAGCCGCGCCGGGCCGTTGCCGCGCGGATGCGGAATGGAGCGCCGGAAGATGCGTCGCAAGGCATGAAGCCGACCAACAGCCTGACGCGGGTGCTGGCGGTGCTCGAGGTGTTTTCGGAAAGTCGGCTCGAATGGACGCCCGAGGACCTGATGAAGGAACTCGGCTACTCCCGGCCGACGCTGTACCGCTATCTGAAAATCCTGAAACAGGCGGGCTTCCTGATGTCGACCCGCAACGCCGGCGTCACCTTGGGGCCCAAGGTGGTCGAGCTGGACTACCTGACCCGCCGCTCCGATGCGCTGGTGCTGCAGGGGCTGCCGCACCTGAAGCAATTGACCGAACGCCACGCCTGCACCGCGATGCTGCTGCGCTGGTACGGCAACAAGATCCTGTGTGTCGCCTCGGAATCCTCGGCGCGCAATCCGGTCTCCTCCTATCCGCGCGGCCGCCCGATGCCGCTCGGGCGCGGCGCCATCGCGCGCTCGATCATGGCGTTCCTGCCCAAACGCCAGCTGCTGCCGCTGATCGAACGCAATCTCGACGATCTCAAATCCGTCGGCCTCGGCCACAGCGCGGAGGAGGTGCAGAACAACCTGAAGAAGGTTCGCAAGGCCGGCTTCGCGGTGGCCTATGGCGAGGTCACGCCGGGCGCGGTGGGTATCGCGGCGCCGGTGTTCGACGACCGCCGCCAGCCGATCGCCAGCGTCTGCGTCACCATGTCAGGCGGTCTGGCAAGGGGGGCGGAGATCGACCGGATCGGATCGGAAGTGCTGTCCGTGGCGTCGCAAATCAGCGCCCGGCAGGCCGAGGGCAAGGCGATCGCGTGATAAGAAAATCTCATATTGTAAGATTTGGCTTGAATTTGTCGTTCAACCGCGTTTTCTTTCGCAGCCGCGGGCGGCTGCGAAAACCGGGAATGACACCAACAAAATGACTGCGAACAACCACGCGGAAATCATCATCGTCGGGGCCGGGCCGGTCGGCCTTGGTCTCGCCATCGAACTCGGACAGCGCGGCATCCGCTGCACCGTCGTGGAGCGCTACACCCGCCCGCAACCGATCCCGAAGGGCCAGAACCTGACCCAGCGCACGCTGGAGCATTTCCATTTCTGGGGGGCAGAGCAGCAACTGCGCGCGGCGCGAACCATCCCGCGCGACTATGGCATCGGCGGCATGACCGCCTATGGCACGCTGCTCAGCGGCTACAATTATGACTGGCTGCAACGCGAACTGGTGCGGCCGTTTTATTTCACCGATAACGAACGGCTGCCGCAATACGCCACCGAAGCGGTGCTGCGCCAGCGTCTCAGCGAGTTGGCGGCGTCGAGACCTGCTACGGTTGGAGCGCGGATCGGATCGCGCAGGACGAACACGGCGCGGATGTGGTGATCGCCGGGCGCGACGGCGCCGGCCGGCGCACCTTGCGGTCGAGTTATGTTGTCGGGTGCGACGGCAGCCGCTCGACGGTGCGCGAAGCCGCCGGCATCACCCAGACCCATTCCGACCACGACCGGCTGATGGTGCTGGTGGTGTTTCGTTCGGACGGACTGCACAAACTGCTGGAGCGCTTTCCGAACAAGCAGTTTTACAACGTGCTGCATCCCGACCTGAAAGGCTACTGGCAGTTCTTCGGCCGGGTCGATCTCGGCACCACCTGGTTTTTCCATGCTCCGGTGCCGATCGGTACCACCAGGGATAATTTCGATTTCCGCGGCTATCTGCACGCGGCGGTGGGCGCCGAATTCGATGTCGCCTTCGAGCATGTCGGCTTCTGGGATCTGCGCGTCGCCACCGCCGATCAGTATCGAAACGGGCGTATCTTTGTCGCCGGCGACGCCGCGCACAGCCATCCGCCCTATGGCGGCTACGGCATTAACACCGGCCTCGAAGACGCCGCCAATCTCGGCTGGAAACTCGCCGCGTCGCTGCAGGGCTGGGCCGGCGACCGCCTGCTCGATTCCTATGGCGAGGAGCGACGTCCGGTGTTTGCATCGACCGCGCGCGATTTCATCGAGAAGGCGATCCATAGCGACAAGGAATTCCTCGCCGCGTTCAGTCCCGATCGCGACAAGGTTGCGTTCGAGGCCGAATGGTCGGCGCGCCAGTCCGGCGCCAGTTCCGAGGTCCATTCGTTCGAGCCGAACTATGAGGGCTCGTCCATCGTCTGCGGGGCCGCCCGGCGGCCGCAACAGCGCCATCGGCTCGCACCAATTTGTCGCGCGCCCGGGACATCATCTGGCACCGCGGCAGCTCGCGTCCGGCAAAATATCTTACGAGGAACTCGGCGAGGGATTTAGTCTGCTCGAGCTCGGCCCGTCGGAAACCGCCATCGAGCGTTTCCGGCACGCGGCCGAAACCCTCGGCATTCCGCTCAAGGTGATCAGGGATACGGCGCCGAGGGCCGCGAATTCTACCAGGCCGCGCTGGTCCTGGTGCGGCCCGATCAATTCGCCTGGGCTCGGACGCTGCCAGCGCAGGACGATGACCGATGCGGTCGCGGATCCTGAAACGCAGCGTCGGAGCCGGCGCGGAAACCCAGGGATGAAGGCAAGGACATGAGATGAGCCGCCACAGTGCCGCGCATTATTTTCTCGAAGGCCTGGTCGACCTTGGCGTCGAGTATATCTTCGCCAATCTCGGCACCGATCATGTGTCGCTGATCGAGGAGATCGCCCGCTGGGATCGCGACGGCCGCAAGCATCCGCAAATCATCCTGTGCCCGCACGAGGTGGTGGCGGTGCACATGGCCGGCGGATACGCGCTGGCGACCGGCAGGGGACAGGCGGTGTTCGTCCATGTCGATGCCGGCACCGCCAATGCCTGCATGGCAATCCAGAACCTGTTTCGCTACCGGCTGCCGGTGATGCTGTTCGCCGGGCGCGCGCCGTTCACGCATCCATGGCGAACTGAAGGGTTCGCGCGACACCTATGTGCATTTCGTCCAGGATCCGTTCGACATCGCCAGCATCGTGCGGCCCTACGTCAAATGGGAATACTCGCTGCCCTCGGGCGTCGTCGTGAAGGAAGCGCTGGCCCGCGCCGACGCCTTCATGCACAGCGATCCGCCGGGGCCGGTCTACATGATGCTGCCGCGCGAAACGCTGGCCGAGGAATGGGACGAGGCGGCGATGCCGGCCTATCCGGCGGCCCGCTATGGCGAGGTGCGCCTCGGCGGCATCGAGCCGGCGCGGGTCGACGCCATCGCCGGGCGGTTGATGGCGGCGGAAAATCCGATCGCGCTGACCGCCTATCTCGGGCGCAACCCGAAGGCGGTGCCGGTGCTGGACCGGCTGGCGCTCGCCTGCGGCATCAGGATCGCCGAATTCAATTCCATCGATCTCAACATCGCGCAGGATTTGCCGTGCTTCGCCGGCTTCGATCCGTTGCCGTCTGCTGGAGCAGGCCGATGTCGGCCTGCTGCTCGACACCGACGTGCCTTTTGTCCCGCAATCCGCGCGAGCGGGTCGCGGCGATCAGCTGGATCCAGATCGACATCGATCCCCTGAAAGTCGGATTTCCCGATGTGGGGATTTGCCACCGACATCCGGGTCCAGGGCGATTGCGCCACCGTATTGCAGCAGGTGTGCGAGGCGGTCGAGGCGCGCGCCGATGACGCCTTTCGCGAGCGCGTCGCCGCGCGCATCGCGAGCTGGCACCCCGCGCGCGAGGCCGCCGCAAAACGCCGCGCCGCTGTCGGCGCCAACAAGGGCGTCGCCGGCGCGCTCAGCCCGGCTTTTCTGTTTTCGGTCCTGAACCAAAAACTGTCGCCGCGCGACATCGTCCTCAACGAGGCCATCCGCAATGCGCCGTTCGTGCAGGAGCAGATCGTGCGCACGGAGCCCGGCACTTATGTCGGTCTTGCCGGCGGCGGGCTCGGCTTCAGCGGCGGTATGGCGCTGGGGATGAAACTGGCGCAACCGGAGCGCCGCATGGTGCAGATCATCGGCGACGGTTCGTTTCATTTCTCCTCGCCCGACTCGGTCTTTTCGGTCGCGCAGCAATATGAACTGCCGATTTTCACCGTGGTGCTCGACAATGGCGGCTGGCAGGCGGTCAAGTCGGCGGTGCAGCGGGTCTATCCCAAGGGCGTCGCCGCGGAGACCGACGCATTCCAGTCGCGGCTGAGCGCCGGCCGCCAGGGCGAGCAGCGCCGCTTCTCCGATATCGGCCGTGCCTTCGGCGCCCATGGCGAACAGGTGACGGAGCCCGATCAGCTTGCGGCCGCGATCGATCGCTGCCTTGCGGCGCTCGACGACGGCAAGGCCGCCGTGCTGCACGTTCAGATCACGAAGCTTTAAAAAAGATAGAGGGTCGAAACCATGAAAATTCCGGGCAGGTTGTGGCTGATTGGATTTTCTCTCGGTTGGGTGGCGCTCGCCTCAGGGGCGCGGGCCGCGGAGGAGCCAGCAAAATATCCCAGCCGGGCGATCCACATCATCGTCGGTTTCACGGCCGGCGGCGGCAACGACCTGATCGCGCGGATTGTCGGCCAGAAACTGTCGGAAGGCCTCGGCCAGCCGGTCATCATCGAGAACAAGCCCGGCGGCGGCGCGATCGTCGCCACCGAATATGTCGCGCGCGCCGAGCCTGACGGTTACACGCTGCTGGTCGGCGCCAGCGGCGCCATGGTGATCAACCCGGCGGTCTATGCCAAACTGCAATACGATACGCTGCGCGATTTCGTGCCGGTGTCCGAACTCGGCGCGTTTCCGCTGATTCTGGTGGTCAACGCCAAATCGGAATTCAAGTCGGTCGCCGACCTCGTCACCTACACCAAACAGCATCCCGACAAGGCCAATTATGCCTCCTCCTCCGCCGCGTTCCAGCTGGCGACCGAACTGTTCAAGCAGAAGACCGGCGCCACCCTGCAGATGATCCCTTACAAGGGGACCGGTGATTCCGTGGTCGCGGTGATCGCGGGCGAGGTGACCGCGACCATTGCCGATGCCGGCCCGGTATCGGGCCAGGTCAACGGCGGCCAGGCCCGCGCGCTCGCGGTTGCGGCGCCGAAGCGGATGGCGGAGATGCCCGATGTGCCGACCATGAAGGAGGCCGGCGCCGACGTCGAGGCGGTGCTGTGGAGCGGCATCTTCGTGCCGAAGGCGCGCCGCCGGAAATCGTCCGCAAGCTGGAAGCCGAGTTCGTCCGGATCGCCCGGCTGCCGGACGTGGTATCGAAGCTGAAACTGTTGAATATCGACTCGGTCGGCAATTCCTCCGAAGATTTTTCCAGCATCATTGCAGCGGATCTGGAGCGCTGGGCGGCGGTGGCGCGGGCCGGCAATATCAAGATCGAGCAGTAGATCATGATGCGATTGAAGGGAATTCGCATCATGATCTCGTCCTTTTGTTTGAGCATGATCTATGGACGAACGAATTCGTTCATCCTGGAAAACCGGTTTCCACCTTTCCGGATCATGCTCTAATGACCGCAGCGATCGCCGAGCACCTGCAGGCCGACGGGTCGACAAGGATTTCGAATATGAACTGCTGAGCCGGGAAGACTGGGTCGGCCGCCGGCTGATGACCGACAAGGCTCGCGACCGGTGCGTCTTCATCTGCGGCGACGCCTGTCACCTTTGGGTACCCTATGCCGGCTACGGCATGAATGCCGGCATTGCCGATGCCGCCAACCTGGCGCAGGCGCTGGCGGCACATCTGGCGGGCTGGGCCGGCGAAGCGATGCTGACCGCCTACGAGGCGGAGCGGCTGCCGATCACCGCCCAGGTGTCGCATTTCGCCATGGACCACGCCCACGCCATGGCCAAAGCGCGAAAATCGATTCCGCCCGACATCGAGGCAGACGGACCGTCTGGCGATGCGGTGCGTGCCGCGGTCGGCCAGTCGGCCTACGATCTCAACGTCCAGCAATATTGCTGTGCCGGGCTGAATTTCGGCTATTTCTACCAGGGCTCGCCGATCGTTTGTTACGACGCCGAGAGGCCGCCGCCCTACACCATGGGCGGCTTCACGCCGTCCACCGTGCCGGGCGCGCGGATGCCGCATTTCTGGCTCGCCGATGGGCGCTCGCTGTATGACGCGTTCGGCCCGCATTATACGCTGCTGCGGTTCGATCCCGGTCTCGACGTTTCGGGTCTGGTGAAAGCCGCAGCCGCCGTTGCCATGCCGCTCAGGCTGCTCGACGTTGTCGCGACGGATGTGCCCGACGTGATCCGGCACCAGCTGCTGCTGGTCCGCTCCGACCAGCACATCGCCTGGCGCGGCCACGGGCTGCCGGCCGATCCGGAAGGGCTTGTCGAGATTCTTCGCGGCGCGTGAGCTGCCTCGGTCCCGCTCACCTCACCGCAAACGGGGATTGATACGGCCGGCCGAACGGCACGCCGTTGATCACGGTCTGGATCGGTTTCAGGAACGCCTTGCCGTCGCGCTTGTTGTTGCGGGTGTCGACGAACGACACCGGGCCTTCCACCAGTTCCATGATCGCGACGTCGCCGGGCGCGCCGATCTGCAGCGTGCCGATCTTCGGCGCGCGGTTGATGATCTTCGCCGGTGCTGAGGTGGCCATGGTCACCACCTGCTCCAGCGAAAAGCCCATGGTCATGAACTTGCTCATTACCCAGGGCAGGAACGGCATCCCCGGCGAGTTGCCGGAAAACACGTGAATGTCCGACGAGATGGTATCCGGGGTGCAGCCGGCGGGGATCGCCACCTCCGCCACGGTGAAATCGAAACTGCCGCCGCCGTGGCCGACGTCGAACAGGACGCCGCGCTGCTTGGCGGCGAGCGCCGCCGGCAGCAGCTTGCCGTCGGTGACGATGTTGGTGAAGGCCCCGGCCAGGTTCGGCGCGCCCGAATAGGCGTGGGTCAGGATGTCGCCGGGCCGCAGCATGTCAAGAATGCTGGTCATCAGACCGGTGGTTTCGACGCCGCCGATATGCACCATCATCTTGGCCGGCCAGCCGCACATCTCGCAGGCCTGGATGGCGCGTTTCAAGGGTTCGATGCCGTGCTTGAAGATGACGTTTTCCGACATTCGCACCTTCACCCCGATCAGGAAGTCCGGATTTTCCGCCAGCGCCATGGCGCAGGCTTCGACCTGGGCGTTGTCGATGTTGTAGAGCTCCGCCACCGGGAAAGCCGACAGCCCGTTGTTGGCGATATGCACGAAGGCATACATCCGGGTCCGGGTTTGCGCCACGACGTAGCGGCGCAGTGCCGCCAGGTTGTTGACGCCAGCGTCGCCCGCCGACACCACCGTGGTGGTGCATTGATGGTCCACCAGTTCGTCGGCGGGAATCCCGATCGCCGAGCCGTAGGGATAGACGTGGCAGTGCAGGTCGATCAGCCCCGGCGTCACCAGCTTTCCCGACGCATCGATGGTCTTGAGCGCGCGCGCCGCGGGTATCTCCGCCTCGATGGCTTCGATGGCGCCCCAGCGGATGCCGATGTCGCGCTTGCCGCGCAACGACTGGCTCGGGTCGAGCACGTCGCCGCCCCTGATGACGAGATCGAATTTGTCGGCGGGGCCCATCGCCGCCTGCGCCGGTGCAAGGCCGCCCGACAGCGATGCGGCTGCAGCAGAACCTGTAAGGGCGAGAAAATCGCGACGCGACATTGCGGACATGGACGTCTCCCCGGATTTTGCTTTTCTTAGAAACGGGAGGATGATCCTCGCGCTGCGGTTGCGCAAGCGGCGATCGGCATGGTCAAGGGAGCCGGACCAGCCTCTCGACCCGCGATCCATGCCGCGTCGCAACAGCGATCGGAAGAGGCGAGGATCGCTGGTTTCCCGCAAGGCGATGCCCTAGTCTTGCGGCCGATCGCAAGGGGCCGCAGAGTCCGCACCGGGAGACGTCCATGACATCGATCCGTATTGTTGCCGCCACGCTGGGTCTTATGGCTTCCACCTTGACCGCCTTTGCCGACGATCCGTTGCCTCGGGCCAAACCGGAGGAGGTCGGGCTGTCCTCGGAGCGGCTGGCGCGGATCGGCACCACGCTGAAGGCCGACATCGAGGCCGGCCGGATTCCCGGCGCCGTGATCGCCATCGCCCGCCATGGCAAGCTGGTGGCACTCGATGCCTATGGCTGGCGCGACAAGGCGGCCAATGTCGCCATGACCACTGACACCATCTTCAATATCGCCTCGATGACCAAGCCGATGACCGCGGTCGGCGCCCTGATGCTGTACGAGCAGGGCAAGATCCTGATGGACGAGCCGCTGGCGAAGTACTTCCCGAAATTCGCCGACATGCGCGTCGCGGTGCGCGACAACGGCGAGCCGACCGTCGAGACCGTCCCGGCGGTGCGCAAGATCACCATCCAGGACCTGATGCGGCACACCTCCGGGCTGATCTATGGCGGCCGCGGCAACACCGTGGTGCACAAGATTTATCCGGCCGGCAGCGGCGACGCGGCGCGGGACTATGACGGCGCGGCGTTCCTCGACAAGCTGGCCTCATTGCCCCTGCTGTATCAGCCGGCCACGGTGTGGGACTATGGCTTTGGATTGGACGTGCTCGGGCTGACCATCGAACACATTAGCGGGCAGAGGCTCGGGCAGTATCTGCAGGCCAATCTGTTCCTGCCGCTCGGGATGACCGACACCGGGTTTTCGATCTCGCCCGACAAGGCCGCGCGCTACGCGAGGCCGCTGCCGGTCGATCCCGACACCGGCAAGCCGCAGGTGCGCAGCCCCGAACTGACCCAGCCGATCAAATTCGAATGCGGCGGCGGCTGCGCCGCCTCCACCGCATCGGACTATCTGCGCTTTGCCACCATGCTGATGAACAAGGGGCGCTCCGGCGAGGCCCGCCTGCTGGGTCCCCGGACCGTCGACTACATGCTGTCGGACCAGCTCGGACCCAATATCAAGAACCTGGTCGGCAATGCCGACCCGACCCGCGCCGACTTCGGCTTCGGCCTCGGGCTCGCGGTACGCGCCACGCCCGGCGTGGTTCGCATGATGGGCTCGGTCGGACAGTTCACCTGGCCCGGCGCCAGCGGCACCGACTGGTGGGTCGATCCGAAGGAAGAACTCGTGGTGGTCTACCTCTCCGCCGCCCCCGGTCCGACCCGCTGGCACTATCGCCAGCTCATCAACGCACTGGTGTATCAGGCAATCATCGAGTAGCGCACGGATCGCAACAACACATCATTGCCAATAAGAAACATCGGAGGATCTGCATGCCCAATCGCGTCCGTCTGCCCCGTGTCTGCGCGTATGCCGTTGCCCTGTCCGCGTTCGCCCTGATGCCGTCTCACGGCCGGGCCGAGGGAGCACCGCCGGACTTTGCTTCGGTCGCCGCAAGCGAGAATGCCGCCAACGCGCAGCCCGGCCCGCGCACCACACCCGGCAAGGTGATCCCGGTGCCCGATGACGTCAGCCCGGATATGCGGGCGGTGATCGCCAATCCGTTCCGCGCCAACTTCTGGTACGTCGATCCGAAGACGCCGGAGGAATGGAAGAAATTCGTTTCCTATTGGGCGGGGGTCGCGATCCCGCCGCTTGCCGGCATCCGCGACAAGCTTGGCGTGACCATGCAGGAGACCACCATCGACGGCGTTCACGCCTACATCCTGCAGCCCAGGACCGTGCCGGCGGCGAACGCCAACCGTCTTCTGGTGCACGTGCACGGCGGCGGCTACACCAACAGTCCCGGCGAGGCGGCGACCGGCGAGGCCGCATTGATGGCCGGCTATGGCGGCTTCAAGGTGATCTCGGTGGATTACCGGATGCCCCCGGACCATCCGTATCCGGCGGCGCTCGACGACGCGATGACGGTTTATCGTGCCGCTTTGAAGATGCAGAAGCCGCAGAACATTGCCGTGTTCGGCCTGTCCACCGGCGGCGGACTGACGCTGGCGATGATGTTGCGCGCCAGGGCGGAAGGCTTGCCGATGCCCGCCGCCATCGGTCCCGGCACGCCGTGGTCCGACCTGACCGAAACCGGCGACAGCTACCAGACCAACCAGTTCGTCGACAACGTGCTGGTGGCGTATAACGGCTGGCTCGGGCGTGCCGCCGCGCTGTATGCCGGCGGCCACGATTTGAAGGACCCGATGCTGTCGCCGATCTATGGCGACATGCACGGCTTCCCGCCGACCATTCTCACCACGGGTACCCGCGACCTGTTCTTGTCCAACACGGTGCGCGTGGATCAGAAGTTGCGCCAGTCGGGCGTCGAGACCAAGCTTCTGGTTTACGAGGGCCAGTCCCACGGCCAATTCAATGCCGCGCCGTTTTCGCCGGAGTGCCAGGATTATAATGGCGAGGTGGCACGGTTCTTCGACGCGCATCTCGGGCGATAAACTAAGCGCAAAAATGCGGAGTTCCGGTGCTGCCTGGATGGCTTCTGCTTTTCTGAACAGTCTGAACAGCTGTTCAGAATATTCTTAGTTTTCAGCGGGAACGTTCCCGGGTGCGCAATGTTCTCATTCCGTCACTGGAAGAGGAGGACATCATGAAGAAGTTCGGAACCATCGTCGCCGCCGCGGTTGCAGTCGGAATCGCGTTGCCGTCGATCGCAAGCGCTGAAACCCTGGTGGTCAGGCACGGCGACCGCGACCGTATGGCGCGTGCGGAATATCGCGACCATGATCACGGCTGGCGCGAGCATGGCTGGCGTCATCACGACAAGGTGGTGATCATCAGGCATGGCCATCACCACGACCACGACCGCTACTAAGCGGACGTAGACCTGTGGAATCGGAAATGGCCCCGTATGGGGTCATTTCCATGCCTGCATCGTCTGATTTCGTGATCTCGCCGACGATCAGTCCCAGCTCGCAAAGCCCGGATTCACAAAACGCTGGTTCTTCGGCAGCGCCGCGATGGCCTTGCGGTCGTCGTCGTCGAGGCTGAGCTTCAGCGCGTCGAGGTTGGCCCTTTGGCTCTCGGCGCCCTTGGCTTTGGGGATCGCCATCACGCCGTCCTGGTCGAGCAGCCATTTCAGCGCCACCTGGGCGGCGCTGGCGTTGTGCTTGCGGCCGATCGCCATCAGCGTCTCGTTGGAGGCGGCGCGGCCCTGGGCCAGCGGCGCGTAGGCGGTGATCGGGATCGATCTGGCGTCGAGATATTTCTTCACCGCGCTCTGGTCGAGCATCACATGGTATTCGATCTGGTTGCAGGCGATCGGCGCCTTGATCTCCTCCACCACCTTCCGGAGCAGCGCGAGGTTGAAGTTGCAAACGCCATATGCCCGCGTCCGGCGTTCTTCCTTGAGCTTCGCGAAGGTTTCGAAGATTGCGCCGAGGTCCATGGTCTTCGACGGCCAGTGCACCAGATAGAGATCGACCTGGTCCAGCCGCAGTTTCTTCAGGCTGGTGTCGAATGCCTTCCGGATCGCGTCGGGGGCGAGGTTCTCGTGCCAGACCTTGGTGGTGACATGCACCTCCTGGCGCGGCACGCCGGAGGCGGCGAGCGCGGCGCCGACCGCGTCCTCGTTGCCGTACATTTCAGCGGTGTCGATATGGCGGTAGCCGAGGCCGAGCGCGCTTTCCACCGCGGCGCGGCAGACGTCGCCCTGCATGCGGTAGGTGCCGAGCCCGAGACGGGGCATGCGGATGCCCTGGGTCTGAATACTTTCCATGATGAATTCCTGAACGGATCAATGCGCATCCAGCGCCGCCGCGTGGCTGAATGGCTGATCGAGAGGCGGGACGAAACGGCCGGCGACGGGTCGACGGCCGTCAGGCTGCCCGATCGCCGCGCTCAAATCAAGTTTGGTTCGCATCGGCCTGAAGCCGACAAAGGCATGGGAATCGTGATGCACGACGTGGATTAGCGTGCGACCCCGGGTAGCGGCGAACTCACGACAGCGCCGCGCGCTCCCCTGGCGTCAGCACGCGCGGCACGGCGCGGGGCGCCTTGGTGCGGTCGTCAAAGAAGGGCGTCGGCCGACCGAGCCCGCGCGCCCACCAGCCGAGCAGTTTTGACGCGCGGCGGGCGAACAGCCCGACCGACGGCGGACCGGGCGCGTTCGGCGGCAGCGGCCCGGTGGCCGAGCGTTCGAAGATGCGGCAGAGCGGCCGGCCGAGCACCTCGTCCCTGGAACGACCGTCGGCGTCATGGTCCATGAACGAATGAACCATGCCGATGACCGGGAAGCCCGGTCCAGCGGGAGTATTGGCGATCGGCGTCCGGCAACATTCGCTGTACCAGCGCAGGACCTTGTCGGAGAGGCGCAGGCACCGCAGGCTGTCTGCTCCCGCGGTGAGTTTTACGCGTCCGGGCGGCATGTGGAAGATGTCCGTTCCGCCCGCAGGATCGAGCACGTCATCCCGGTCGAGGAAACGCGCGAACGCCTGGCAATCCTTGCAGTAGCAGACGAAGCGGAAGCCCATCGATGGGGAGACGTTGCCGGCGAAGCCACGCATGTGGCCGCACCGGCACCGCAGCGGGACATCCGACGACATGCGCTTCGGCGGACCGAACAGCTGCGCGGATGGGGCGTCGACGATGGGTTTCATGAGATCGTGAAAGACCTAAATCGGGCTCCGAATCCGGACGAGTTTAATCCCACTCGCCGGAAAATTGGGGATCATCGAGAGCCGCGCACACCTCCGGTTTCCGGCATGGCGCGTTTCTGCAGATGAACGCGCGAAGCCTGCCAGGATTTCACCGGTCGTAACTATCGAGTTTTGATATTGCAGTTTTGTGACAGGTGAAAAATCCGCGCCAGGCGACAGCGCGACCGGTGTCATACAAAATTCGGCTTCGGTTGCTAGGTCGTAGGCCTACGACCTTGATGCGCGTGATCCGCTCATCGGCATTTTTTCAGGAGGCTTGCATGACGATCCGAATGTCCCGCCGGCGCTTTCTCGCAACCACTGCCGCGACCGGCGCCGCCGGCATTGCCATGCCGTATCTGAGTCGCGCCGCCGACCGGCCGCAGATCACCCACGGCGTGCAGTCCGGCGATGTCAGCGCCGACGGCGGCGTCGTATGGGCGCGCGCCGACCGGCCGTCGCGGATGATGGTGGAAGCCTCCACCACCGAAAGCTTCAAGACCATCCAGAAAAGCCTGTTCATCGACGTGCTGCCGGAGAGCGATTTCACCGCCAAGGCGCTGCTCGACGAACTGCCGGCCGGACAGGATATCTTCTATCGGATCAGGTTCGCCGATCTGGCCGAACCCACCGTGATCGGTGAACCCATGGTCGGCCGCTTCCGCACCGCCCCCGCCGACAAGCGCTCGGTCTCCTTCACCTGGTCCGGCGACACGGTCGGGCAGGGCTTTGGCATCAACGAGGCCTGGGGTGGCATGAAGTGCTACGCCACCGTGCTGAAATCGAAGCCCGACTTCTTCATTCACTCCGGCGACAATATCTATGCCGACGGTCCGGTGCCCGCTGAAATCAAGCTCGCCAACGGCGAGATCTGGAAGAACATCGTCACCGAGGAAAAATCCAAGCCCGCCGAAACCCTGGCGGAATACCGCGGCGCCTACAAGTACAACCTGATGGACAAGAACGTCCGGGCCCTCTACGCCGAGGTTCCATCGTTTTCGCAGTGGGACGACCACGAAGTCACCAACAACTGGTGGCCGGGCGAGCCGCTCACGCGGGCGGAACACCTGCGCAAGAAATACGTCGACAAGAACATGATGCAGCTGGCGGCGCGCGCCAGCCGTGCGTTCCATGAATACATGCCGATGCGCGAATTGATCATCGAGCCGGGGCGGGTCTATCGCAGGATTTCCTACGGTCCGCTGCTCGACGTCTTCATGCTGGACATGCGCAGCTATCGCGGTCCCAACGGCGCCGACCTCGACGAGACCTATGGGCAGAATTCATACTTCATGGGTCCGCAGCAGGTGGCGTGGCTGAAGCGCGAATTGCTCAACTCGCGCGCCACCTGGAAGGTGATCGCCGCCGACATGCCGCTCAGTCTCATCGTGGTCTACGACGTCGACAAGAAATTCGGCGCCGAAGCGGTGGCCCAGGGCGACGGCCCGGCGCGTGGCCGCGAACTCGAGATCGCCGATATCCTCACCTTCATCAAGCGCGCCAATGTCCGCAACACGGTGTGGCTCACCGCCGACGTACACTACACCGCGGCGCATTACTACGATCCCAACAAGGCCCAGTACCAGGATTTCGATCCGTTCTGGGAATTCGTCTCCGGCCCGATCCACGCCGGCAGCTTCGGCCCCAACGACCTCGACAACACGTTTGGGCCGCAACTGGTCTATGTCAAAGCCCCCACCAAGGAGCAGGGCCAGAACCTCGCCCCGTCCTACGGCCTGCAATTCTTCGGCCACGTCGCCATCGACGGCTTAACCGAAGTGATGACGGTGACGCTGAAGGACGTCGGCGACAACAATCTGTGGTCGACGAAGATCGAGCCGAAGGTGGGGTAGACGATCGATTCCACGAAAGTTGTCATGTCGGCGGGTACCATCTCCCCGCGCGCGGGGAGAGATTGGGGCGCCTACTCATAAACCCTTTGCTTGTCCGTTTCGCCCCGATAACGACCGCTTTTGTGCAACCGCAGCAAATGACGCGATGGCCAATACCCGGCTCGGCGTAATTCATTTTCGCTTTTCCGGAGTCTTTGCGACCTCGCGGGCGCAGTCGATGAAAAGCTGCGCGACGGGGCTGAGGGTGCGGGTCTTCAGGGTGATGATTCCGTTTGGTACGCTGGGCCTTGGCAGATGAACGGGGAGGGCCTTGATCTCCGCGCGCAGGGCGGGAAATTTCAATGCGGAAGCCGGGATAATTGTGACAAAGCGCCCGGTCGCCAGCAGACTCATCCGCGCGTGGGGAGAATTGGTGACCACTGTGGTGCGAGGATGATCGACGCCGTTGGCGCGAAAGGCTTCCATTGCGATCGACGCAATCTCGCTTCCGGGCGGCGGCAGCACCCACGATTCTTTCAACAGTTCGGCAAACTCGATCCTGCGCCGCCGAGCCCACGGACTTTGCGCACCCGCCGCGACGACAGACGAGTCATCAAAGAGAAATTCGAAGCCCAGTCGTTCTTCCGCGATGGGGCCAAATCTCCGTGCGATCAAGAGATCGACGTTACGTCCGCTCAGTTCACGGTGCAGCGCCTCCACATATCCCGTCACGAGATGAAACCCCATGCGCGGATTGCGCCGGGAGAGCCGATCGATAACCGCCGAAACGAAGCTCGCAGCCAGTAAGGGGGTGCACCCGATCCGCACTTCTCCAGCCGTGGGGTCGGCGAGAAACTCGATGTTCCTCACCGCCTGACGCAGGTCATCGAATGCGGCCACTCCGCCATTGAGCAAGGCATGACCGTAAGCGTTCGGCTCGATGCCATGTGAGTTACGCTCAAGCAGCCGCACCCCAACGGTACGTTCCAGGACCGCGATTGATCTGGAAACCGCCGGTTGTGTTGTGTTGAGGAGTGTGGCCGCCTTGCTCATGCTGCCGGCCTGCACGACAGTCATCAGGACATGGAGGTCGTGCAGCTTCAACCGGAGGCTGGTGCGATCGGTCAAGTGCATGGCGCAGACCCATTGCAAGAGTGATATGGCTGTATCAAAACGTAGCATTATACGCGCATAGGCGCATCCCGTATCCTCGCTCTACCGCGGGCAGGTTGACCCGCGACCCCAAAAGCGTGCGTCACGAAGCTCGGACGGAAGGACGATGCCATGCCCCTGTTGCGCCGCCAATTCCTCCATATTGCAGCGGGTGCAGTCGCGCTTCCGGCCGTGTCGCGCGTGACCTGGGCAGAAACCTATCCGTCGCAGCCAGTGCGCGTGATCGTCGGCTTCGCTGCCGGTGGCCCCAACGACATCCTCGCGCGCCTGGTCGGTCAGTGGCTGGCGAAACGGCTCGGCCACCCCTTCGTCATCGAGAACCGCCCGGGCGCCGGCAGCAACATCGCCACCGAAGCGGTCGTGCATGCGCCCCCCGACGGTTACACGTTGCTGTTGGTTGGTTCGCCAAACGCCATCAATGCGTCCCTCTACGATAGACTCAATTTCAATTTCATCCGCGACATCGCGCCCGTCGCGAGCTTCATGCGCGGTGCTCTGGTCTTGGCGATACACCCGTCGGTTCCGGCCAGGACGCTTCCGGAGTTCATCGTCTATGCCAAAGCGAATCCGGGCAAGCTCTCATACGGGTCAGGCGGCGTGGGCGGGATCACGCACATCACAGCCGAACTGTTCAAGATGATGGCGGGCGTAGAAATGGTGCACGTGCCCTATCGCGGCGTGGCACCCGCCCTCACCGATCTGCTCGGCGGACAGGTGCAAGCCCTCTTCGCCAACCCGGCTCAGTCGATTCCATACATAGGAGCCGGCAGGCTGCGCGCTCTGGCAATAACCGCCGCCACGCGCTCGGAGGCGCTGCCCGACATCCCGACCGTTGGCGAGTTCGTTCCGGGCTATGAGGCGAGCTCCATCTTTGGCTTCGGCGCGCCCAGGAACACGCCCGCCGAGATCATCGACAAGCTGAACAAGGAAATCAATGCCGGCCTCGCCGATCCGGAGATCAAGGCTCGGGTTGCCGACCTGGATGGCACGGTCTTTGTCGGCTCACCGGCCGATTTCGGCAAGCTCATCGCCGGGGAGACCGAGAAGTGGGCAAAGGTGATTCACGCCGCCAACATCAAGGTCGAGTAATCCTCCACGCGCAAATGTTCCAGGTTCCCCGCTACGCGATTGAGTGAAAGGCGATGTCGCATAGGGGATGCGGTGGGCCTATCGGCCGCGCAGCCAGAGCCACACCTTCTCCAGCATGGTCCGGGTCCGGCCCGCCGAACGCGGCGCCACCGGGTATTCGCGTCCGAAAGGCTCCGGCGCCAGCGCCGGTGCATCCGCTTCCGCGATTTTCACCGCTGTTTCCCCGGCAGGCACGGGATTGCCACCACCGTTCGCCGGGACCGGCCGCTCGCCGTTGTTGTTCACCGCGGGAGTTTCAGCGGAATTCGGCCGCTCCGTCGGCGTGCGCTGTGCCGGTCGTCGCGGAGTGGGCGCGGCACGACTGGCCGCAGCCTCCAGCGCCAGCGGGCCGACCTCGGCGAGAAACGCGCGCTCGTAACCTCGACTCAGCCGCTCCACCGCCGCATCGAGCGGCAGCCAGTCGACCGCCTTGACATCGCGCATCAATTCACCGGTCTGCTCGCTCTCCGCTTCCATGCGCCAGTAGTGCACGATCTTGCTGCGGCCGCCGGCCTCGTAGGCCAGCGTGCCGAGAAACTCGTGCACCGAAACCCGGTGTCCGGTTTCCTCCAGCACCTCGCGCGCGGCGGCGTCGCGCGCGGTTTCGCCGTCGTCGAGCTTGCCCTTCGGCAGCACCCATTCATTGCGCTTGCGCAGCCGCACCACCGCGATCAGCGGCGTACTGTTCCGCTGCGTCACGATGCCTCCCGCCGCCAACACCGGCGCACGCGCCATCTTGCATCCTCAATCGCTGTCCGAATTGCGATTATATACAGCATCGCGCGGCAGGATCGAGAAATGCTTGTAGTGTTTTTCAGATGTGCTGCGACAGCAGCCGTCCCTCGCGGGCGTCCAGGCGCGGTTCGATCGCGACGCTCCACAATGCGGTGTCGTCGACGTCCTTCAGCGTCACCGTCATCACCCCGCTCGGCCCGTCGATGTCGACCCGGCCGAAGAACTGCAGGCCGAAACACGGCGCCAGGTTTTCGCCCTGTTCCGGCGTGCAGCCCTTCTGGTACATCGCCACCGGGCCAAAGGTGTTGTCGAGTTGTCCCGGACCCCAGGTGCCGGCATGCAGCGGACCGGAGACGAACTCCCAGAACGGATCGAAATCCTGGAACACGGCGCGGTTCGGGTCGTAGCGATGCGCCGCGGTGTAATGCATGTCCGCGGTCAGCCACACCACGTTGCCGATGCCGGCGCGCTTCATGAACGACAACAGATCGGCGATCTCGTGCTCGCGCCGCTGCGGCGGCCCGTCGCCGAGCGCGATCGCATCGAGGCTGATCAGGCCGATCGGCAGATCCGCGGCAATCACCTTCCAGGTGGCGTCGGACGCCAGTAGTTCGCGCTTCAGCCACGCCAGTTGCGTCGCGCCGAGAATGAAGCCGTCGGCGCCCCCGTCGCCCTTGTTCCAGCTGGAATCGCGGTAGCTGCGCATGTCCAGCATGAACACGTCGAGCAGCGGCCCGTAGCCGATCTTGCGATAGACCCGCCCGGCCCGCGCCAGTTGCGGCCGCAGCGGCATGAATTCATGAAAGGCGCGGCCGGCGCGCGCCACCAGTTGCGGCTTGCCGTCGTCGAGAAAGCCGGTCTCGTCATAGGTGCCGGCCGGCGACCAGTCGTTGCTGACCTCGTGATCGTCCCACTGCGCCAGGATCGGAACCGCGGCATTGAATGCCCGCACATTTTCGTCGAGCAGGTTGTATTTATAGTTGCCGCGAAACTGCTTGAGGCTGTGCGCCACCGCCGACTTGTCTTCGGTGGTGACGTTGCGCCAGGTCTCGCCGTTGGGCAATTTCAGCTCACGATCGATCGGGCAGTCGGCATAGATGCTGTCGCCGGAATGGATGAAGAAATCCGGGGCGTTGTCGCGCATGGTCCTGAAGCTGCGCATGCCGCCGCGGTCGGAATCGATGCCCCAGCCTTGTCCTGCGACATCGCCGGACCAGACGAACGAGACCGAGCGCGGCCCGGTGGGCGCGGTTCGGAAGCGGCCGACCTGGCTGTCGCCGAAGATCGAGGGTTGCTGGAGGTCGCAAAACCGCGTCCGGTAGAAAATATCCTGGCCGGGCGGCAGGCCTTCGACCAGCAGCTTGGCGGTGCAGTCGCTGTCCGGCAGCGCATCGGTCGTCAGCACTTCGAACACGCTGGCGAAACTTTCCACCGTGGAGAACTCCACCTGCATGCGCGACGGCCGGTCGGCGCGTCCCCACACGACAGCCGAATCCACCGAGACATCGCCGGACTGCAGTCCGCCTTCGATCAGCGGCCGGTCGGCGGCGCGGCTGAGATAGGGGGTGGCCAGGCCGCCGAAGCCCGTCAGCGCCACCGCGCCTCCGCAACCCTTCAGGAACTGACGGCGTGTCGAACGCGTGAACGCGCGGCGCGCGACGTCCATGGCAAACCTCCGTGTCGAATCACGACAGAGGTTGCCCGCGCCGATTGACCGTTCGCCGAAGCTTTTGCGACATCTGGGTGACT
Source organism: uncultured Alphaproteobacteria bacterium (assembly GCA_963710235.1). Classification (GTDB taxonomy): domain Bacteria; phylum Pseudomonadota; class Alphaproteobacteria; order Rhizobiales; family Xanthobacteraceae; genus Bradyrhizobium. Next base: position 14,743 of record CAVPZI010000002.1, on the reverse strand, counting down.
CTAGCCGGCTTGTCGAGTCCGAAGCCTGCGTTGCGGGCTGACTTGTCGAGCCGAAGCCCGCTGGGCGAAGGCTGGAGGCTGAACTGTGGAAAAGAAAAAAGCTGATCTGTGGAGAAGATTCAAAACTTTTCTTGACCGCGGTGCGCAAAACATGTGGTGCTCAAAGCACGGCGGGAGGGACGTAACTTTGGATCAAACCTCAGGGACAACCGCCATGACATTCGAGATCGAAGATAACCAATCGTCGCCAGCCGGAATCGCTGCCACCACCAGAGGCCCCGCAAGCCTCTACACCGCCGAACTCGCGGAGCGCATCCTGCGCGAAGTGGCGAGCGGCAGATCGCTCCACGACGTCTGCCACGACGAGGGCATCCCGGCCTACACTACGGTGCAGGGTTGGGTCGCCACCGATCGTGATGGTTTCGCGGCGCGCTATACCGAAGCGCGCGAACTCGGCCGGACCGTCTGTAAACGGGCGCCGCTCTATCCGGCCGACATCGAGGAGCGGATTCTGCGCGAACTCGAGAACGGTCGCCCGCTGTGCGACATCTGCCTCGACGATGACATGCCGGCTTCCAGCACGGTGCGGCTCTGGATCCAGAAGGACCGTGAGGGCTTTGGCGCGCGCTACGCCCGTGCGCGGGAAACCGGTCGTCCGCCGCTTGGCGGAAATCCCACGCTGTACACCGCCGAACTCGCCGATCAACTGCTCGATGCGTTGGCGGAAGGCCGTACCTTGACCAGCGTTTGCGACGATCCCGGCATGCCGAGCCGCAGCACGGTGCGGCTCTGGGTGCGCGAGGATCGCGAGGGTTTCGCGGTGCGCTATAGCCAGGCCCGCGAGTTCGGTTATCACATGTGGATGGACGATATCATCGACATCGCCGACGACGGCCGCAACGATTGGGTGGCGCGCCGCCGCAAGAATGGCAACGTGATGGTTCCCAACAAGGAAAACATCCGGCGCTCCCGGCTGCGGGTCAATATGCGGTGCTGGCTGCTGTCGAATGCCTTGCCGAGACTTTATGGCGATGCATTCGAGAAGTACCGCTGATCCTTTCCTGGCGACAGCGTTGCGAAACGGATAAAGCACTTCGCAATTGCGGACGAGGATGTATCGGACGGGTGAGGTTGGGCGCCGGGTGAGCACCGTGTGGCAATGCCCGGCGCCTTGATACAGGGCGTGTCGCGGACCTGATTTTGGCGCATCGAATTTTGGCGCGGCGAAGTCTTGACAAATTGTCCTCTATAAGAGACAATGAGCGTGTGATAGAGGTCCGGCAGACTGACATTTACGCCGATTGGTTTGCGGGCCTGAAAGACCGAGAGGCGCGCGCCCGGATCACCGTTCGCATCCGCCGCCTCTCGCTTGGCAATCCTAACGCATGTCCCGGCGAAGTGGATCCGGTTCGCCGACAAGGACATGCGTCAACAGTAAAATCTACGGCGCATACCGGTCATATTGGATCACGCAGTGATCCAAAATGACCGGCATGCGCTGTAGTGACGTCAAGCCCGTCGGCGGCGGCGTGTCAGAAATGCGGATCGACTACGGCCCTGGCTATCGGGTGTATTTCGTTCGGCGCGGCGAAGCGTTTGTTATCCTGCTCTGTGGCGGCGACAAACAAAGCCAGGATCGCGACATCGCGCGTGCCCTTGAATTGGCGCACGAAGTTTAGAGAGGACGAAATGGCTCGAAAAACCATCCGTTGGGACGCCGCCGACACCCTGGAGAGCAAGGAAGACATCGCTGCCTATCTTGATGCTGTTCTGCAGGATGGCGATCCTGATTTGCTCAAGGCGGCACTCGGCGATATTGCGCGCGCCAAAGGTATGACCGACATCGCACAGGCCGCCGGCCTCGGCCGTGCCAATCTCTACAAGGCGCTATCGCCGGACGGCAATCCCGAGTTCGCGACCGTCGCCAGAGTCCTGAAGGCGCTCGGGCTTAGACTCTCGGTTGCTGCGTAACGCCTGAGGTCGCGTTAATGCCGCCAGTTGCAGATGCCGCCCGACCGGCACGGCCAGACCTGAATCCGCGTATCGAGTGCCTGGGCGTCGAGCGGGTTGCCATGCCGGTGCGCCAGTCTGGTCGGCACCGTAATATGTGACTTGGCCGTCCTCGCAGGCACCGCCACTTTCGCCACATGCGCAGGCACCGTCTTTGCGACGTGCGCTGGCGCCGTCTTGGCGACGCGCGCCGTCGGGGTCGTCAGCGCGGGATCGGCCTTGGCTTCCACCGGCACCGGCTCGAACCGCGCCGGCGGTCCCAGCGGTTTCGGCGACAGGACGGCCTGCGGCAGGTCGAGCTTGAGAAAGTCGTCGGGGCGATATTCGTCGGCCGGCGAGGCGCTGCTCCAGGCCAGCAACGCAAGGCCAAGGCAAGCGGTGAAAATGCTTTTCAGGACCATGATACGCCTCCTGAGGCCCCTCCAGTTATAGTCGTGATTTAGGAAGTAACGCCGCCAATACCAGCCCCGGGCGCGGTTTCCGCCGGTAAGGTTGACCGGTTAGGTTAAGCCGCGGATTGCGTTGCGATGCCGCGGCCAATCGATACGGTCGCCTCGTCGCACAAATGCGGCTGGGAGCCCCCTTCCACCGCAATTTCAATTGGGCGGCACGGGACCGCTGTTTTTATCGCGTCGGCGGTCCCACTTTCCTTTGCCGGTCGGATCCCGTGCCCGCGACGGCCACACTTTGAGCCGGCTGGTGGTTACACGCGGGTTAACTACCAACCAACGATACGGTTGCCGAAGTTCCCACGACAGCACAAGCTTATTTGCGGCGCGAGGCACCGGCTCCGCGGCACCATCAAGCAAGGTTGCGCCAATACGCGCGAATGACAGGGAGCGAAGTCTTGCCGGAAGGATTGCTGGATCTGGGACGCGATGACGCGGCGGAGTTTGGCCGCCGGCCGATGCGGCTTCGTCATTCCCTGCATGAAAGCTCGCTGTTTTCCGACGCGGCGCTGGCCCGGCTGATCGAGCGGACGCCGCGCAGTCGCTTTCACGTCAACACCATGCCGCGCCAGGGCACCGATCCGAGGCTTTGGCGCGAGGGCGACATGGCCGGCCTTTCCGGCGACGCCGTGCTCCAAGCCGTGGCCAGGGGCAATATCTGGGTTCACCTGCAGCGCGTCAACGAGAGCTCCGGCATTCATGCCGATCTGCTCGACGCGCTGTACGACGGCATCGAGCGGCGCGTACCGCAATTCCGCAGCTTCAGGCAATCCATGAGCATCCTGGTATCGTCGCCGCGCATGAACGTCGCCTACCACGCCGACGTGCCGGGCCAGTGCCTGTGGCAGGTGCGCGGCCAGAAGCGGGTCTGGGTCTATCCCGCGCGCGAACCGTTCCTGCCCCGGCGCACCATGGAACGGATCGCGCTGAAAAAAGCGCTGGATACCGATTTCGCCTACGATCCGTCGTTCGACGCCTCGGCCGAAGTCCATGACCTCAATCCCGGCGACTGGATCACCTGGCCGCGCAATTGTCCGCACCGTGTCGTCAACGCCGATTGCGTCAATGTTTCGCTCACCACGGAGCACTGGACCGACGAACTGCGTGCCGGCTACGTGGTCGACTACGCCAACGGCCTGCTGCGTCCGCTGTTGGGCGAGCGCGAGCTGGCGCGTGATACCGACGGCGCGGCGTTCTACGCCAAGTTTGCGCTGGCCGGGGCGCACAAGCTCGTGGCCAAGGCGCGGCGCGCCGGATTGCCGCTGACCATCGATTTTCGCGTCGATCCCGCCTCGGCGGACGGTTTTGCCGATGTCACGCCGTATCAGATCGTGAAGTAGCGCCCGTGACAGCATCCCCGCTCCCGTTACGCGTCGACGTCGCAGCGTCGCTTGACGCCATCGACGCGCTGGCGCCGGAATGGGCCGCCCTCGAGGCGCGCACGCCGGAGGCGACGGGCTTTCAGTCGTTTGCCTGGTGCCGCCGCTGGATCGAAGCGGCCGGTGCGGCCAGCGCGGCGCGGGTGGTGACGGTGCGCGAGGCCGGCCGCCTGGTCGCGCTGTGGCCGATCCAGATCGAGATTTTCCTTGGTGCCCGGGTCGCCCGGTGGATCGGCGAACCAATGACCCAGTACGGCGACATTCTCGCCGAGGCGGGCGACGGTCGCGAGCGCTGGCGGCAAGCGGCCCGCGCCGAGTTTTCGCGCTGGCGCGACGTCGATCTGTTCGCCTTCACCCGGTTGCGCGCCGATGGCGTGCTGGCCGGGCTTGGGGCTCCGATGACGCCCGATGTCGGCTCGATGTCGGCGCCCTTCGTCGACCTTCGAACGGCGGACGGCCGCCAGCGCCGCCGCAAGAGCGTCGAGCGGCGCTCAAAGCGGCTTGCGGCGCTGGGCGAATTGCGTTTTGCCGAGATTGCCGAGCCGCGGCAGCGCGAAGCGGTGGCGCGATCGGCGATCGCCATGAAGCTCGACTGGCTGCGCGCCAGGGGCCGGTTCAGCAGCGTGCTGTCGGAGGACCGGGTGGCGGACTTTATCGCCGGTCTGGCCCGGTCCGGGCATCTGCGCGTGCACGGCCTGTGGGTCGGCGAACAGCTCGCCGCGGTCGACATCGGGTTTGGCGGCGCCACCTATCGCTCGCTGATCAGTTCCTACCATCTCGATTTCACCCAGGGGTCGCCCGGGCATGTCCTGACCGAGCGCCTGCTCGACCGGCTTCGTCTCGATGGCGCCGCACGCCTCGACCTGCTGTGGCCGTCCGACGGCTATAAACTGCAGCTCGCCGACGGCGCGACGCCGCTCGGCGCCCGCATCGTTGCCGCCACCCTGCGCGGCCACGTCGCCGCCTTCGCCCTGACGCGGGTTCGTCCGCAGGCCAAGCGGATCGCGGTCGCCTTGTCCGACCTCTACAAGAATCGCGCGACGCCGATCCGGCGGCTTAAACGTGTGGGGCTGTTTTCCGGACGTGCGCGATCTGCCGACTGCGATAAGGTAAGCGTCTAGCGTCTTGACGGATTTGGCCCGGGCGTTGCCAAGTCATCGCGACCAGGACCGCAGGCGTTGGAGACCCAGCTTGGACTCGAACCAAGATGTGAGGCGATGCATCACCCCCGCGTAAGCCATTCCGCCACCGGGTCGTTCAGCAAAGCTCCCATTTTATTCCATGGCGAACAACGCCAACTTGGTAAACTGGTTAAGGTAAGGCTTATTTGGCCTGATCGGGCCCATCAACGTCATTGCAAGGACGGCTTGTAGGTCTTCCACCGGCTCTACAACAAAAGAGCGGCAGCGCGCTGCAATCGCACCGTCCTAATTCGACGCCCGGTCCCGCCACCGCGGATGTGAAACGAAGGCTGCGGCCTCGCCGTTGCTCTGGCCGGGTTTTGCCAGCGGCAGCGGGTTGTCAAACTGTTCGCCCAGCGGAACAGAAAGCCGGCAGCACAGGCCGGCGGGACGCCAGTCGAACGTCGCCCGGCCGCCAAGCTGGGTTTCGATGCTGGCGATGACGCTGCGGGTGCCGAAGCCGCGCGCCGAGGGGGCCTGCACGGTCGGACCGCCGTCTTCCTGCCACTCCAGTTCCAGTTGGCCATGGGCCAGTTGCCAGGTCAGGTTGATGCTGCCTTGCAACGACGACAGCGCGCCGTATTTGGCGGCATTGGTGGCCAGTTCGTGCAGCGCCAGCGCCAGCGTCTGCGCGGTCGCGGGAGTCAGCCGCACTTTCGGGCCGACGGCCGTGACCCGGGCATCCTTGGTGGCAAAGGGCGCGAGCTCCTCGGCAATCAATCCGCTCAATTCCGCGCTCTCCCAGCTCGACAGCGACAGGATGGTATGAACGCGGGCCAGCGCCGCGATGCGGCCTTCGACCGCCTTGCTGTAGTCGCGGATGCTCTCGGCGCGGGTCAGCCGGACAATGGATTGCACCAGCGCCAGCGCGTTCTTGCCGCGGTGGTCGACCTCGCGCGACAACAGGTTCTGGCGCTGCTCGGCGCGCTTGCGCTCGGTGATGTCGATGGTGACGCCGCTGACGCGAATGACGCGATCGTTGCTGTCGACGCTTGCGGCCGCGGTGCCGATGCACCAGCGCACCTCGCCGTTGGGCCGGCGGACCCGGAATTCGGTTTCGTACGCCTTCGAACCGTTGGAGAAATGCTGCACCACCTTGCCAAGTTCTTCGATGTCGTCCGGGAACAGCAGCGCCTGCACGTTGGCCAGGTTGACGACGAAATCGTCCGGGTCGACGCCGAAGATCCGATACTGGCCGTCGTCCCAGATCCAGTCGCCGCTGACCCAGTCCCAGTCCCACGATCCCATGTTGCCGGCGGCGATCGCGAGACTGCGGCGCTGCTCGCTCTCGAGCAGGCGCGCCGTCGAGGCTTCGAGCTCGGCGGTGCGGGCCCGCACCCGTTCTTCGAGCTCGGTGTTGAGCCGCTCGAGCTGCCGCGTCTTGCGGTACAGTTCGGCAAACACCTTGACCTTGGCGCGCAGCACTTCCGGGATCACCGGAACCGGCACGTAGTCGACCGCGCCCATGGCGTAGCCGCGCAGGTGATCGATATCCGCCACCTGGATGGCGGAGATGAAGATCATGGCGGTCTTCTGGAACCGGGGATGGTCGCGGATCATGGCGGCCAGTTCGAAGCCGTCGAGTTCGGGCATGCAGACGTCGAGCAGCACCACGGCGACGTCATTCTTGAGCAGGCACTCGAGCGCGTCGCGGCCCGACGAAGCCACCAGCAGGGTTTCCCCGAGCTCCCGCAGGATCACTTCATAGGACAACAGCTTGGCCGGCTGGTCGTCGACCAAGAGGATGTTTACCTTGTCATCCAACGCCATATCGGTCATCCCGGCTAGCGGTGCAGCCACATGCGTAACGCCAGTAGCAACTGTTCGGTGTTGACCGGCTTGGCGAGATAGTCGGAAGCGCCGGCCTCGAGGCACTTTTCGCGGTCTCCCTTCATGGCCTTGGCGGTCAGGGCGATGATGGGCAGCCGGCGGAACGCCGGATTTTCGCGGATGATACCCATGGTCTGATAGCCGTCCATCTGCGGCATCATGATATCCATCAGCACGATGGCGATTTCCGGATTCGATTCCACCAGCGCGATCGCTTCGGCGCCGGTCGTGGCGGTCAGGACCTTCATGCCGCGGCGCTCGAGCACGCTGGACAGCGCGAAGATATTCCGTGCATCGTCGTCGACCAGGAGCGCGGTCTGGCCGACCAGATCCTCATCCGAACTATTCAGCCGTTCCAGCATGCGCTGCTTTTCCGCCGGCAGTTCGGTGATGACCCGGTGCAGGAACAGCGAGGTCTCGTCGAGCAGGCGTTCCGGTGATTCCACGCCCTTGACCACGATGCTGCGCGCCATGGTGTGCAGTTCGGCATCTTCTTCGGCGGACAGTTCGCGGCCGGTAAACACCACCACGGGCACGTCGCACAGCGCCTCGTCCTTGCCGATCTGCTCAAGCACCTCGAAGCCGGACATGTCGGGCAGTTTCAGGTCGAGCACCACGCAATCGCAGGCCTCGGTGCGCAAGGCCTGCAGGGCGCCGGCGCCGGTATCGGAGGTCACGATTTCGATGTCGCTGTGGCCCAAAAGCTCGCTGATGCTGATGCGCTCCGCCGCGTTGTCCTCGACCAGCAACAGCCGCTTGCGGCGCGGCTTGGCGTATTCCCGGATCCGCGACAGCGCGGCTTCCACTCCTTCCGTGGTGGTCGGCTTGGTGACAAAGGAAAACGCGCCGCGCGCCAGGGCATGCTGGCGGTCTTCGTCGAGTGTAATCACCTGGACCGGAATGTGCCGGGTCAGCGCGTTCTGCTTCAACTGGCTGAGCACGGTCCAGCCGAGCATGTCGGGCAGGAACACGTCGAGCGAAACCGCGGTGGGCTGGAACTGCTTGGCGAGATCGAGCGCCTGCGCGCCGCGGGAGGCGACCAGCACCTTGAAACCCTTGTCGCGGGCCAGGTCGACCAGGACTCTCGCATAATGCGGGTCGTCCTCGACGATCAGGAGGATGGTGTCGCCCGCCGCCAGCTCCAGCCGGTCGTCGGGAATCTGTTCGATGGTGCTTTCCTGCACCGCGGACTGCAGCACCGGCAATTGCGCCTGGCCCAGGGACTGTGCCGCCGGCGCCGGCCGCAGCGCCACGGTCGGGCCGGCATATTTGAGCGGCAGATAAATCACGAACGCGCTGCCGGAGCCGGGTGTGCTGCGCAAGTGGATCTCGCCGCCGAGCAGGCTGGCCAGTTCGCGGCTGATGGCGAGACCGAGCCCGGTGCCGCCGTATTTGCGGCTGGTGCCGGCGTCGGCCTGCTGGAACGCCTCGAAGATGATCTTCTGCTTTTCCAGCGGAATGCCGATGCCGGTATCGGACACCTCGAAGGCGACCACCGCCGGGGATTGGCTGAGCACCGGATGATCCGGGCTCCAGCCGCCGATCGCGGCCGAAACCGACAGGTGCACGCCGCCCTGCTCGGTGAACTTGAAGGCATTGGAAAGCAGGTTCTTGAGGATCTGCTGCAGCCGCTTGGAGTCGGTGACGATGGTTCGGCCGAGACCAGGGTCGACGCTGATGTCGAACGACAGGTGCCGGTTGTCGGCTTCGTGCCGGAACGGACGTCCGACGGTGTCCAGCAGGTTGGACATGAAGATTTCTTCGGCTTCGACGGTCACGGTGCCGGACTCGATCTTCGACAGGTCGAGAATGTCGCTGATCAGGTTGAGCAGGTCGGTTCCGGCGCCATGAATGGTGCGGGCGAATTCGACCTGCTTGGAAGTCAGGTTGCCGTCCGGGTTTTCGGTGAGCTGCTGGCCGAGGATCAGGATCGAGTTCAGCGGCGTGCGCAACTCGTGCGACATGTTGGCGAGGAAGTCCGACTTGTATTTCGACGTCAGCGAAAGCTCGGTGGCCTTTTCCTCCAGCGCGCGACGGGCCTGTTCGATTTCCTGGTTCTTGCGCTCGACCTCGACGTTCTGCTCGGCGAGCTGCTGGGCTTTCTGCTCGAGCTGCTCGTTGGTCTGCTGCAGTTCCTTCTGCTGGGTCTGCAGTTCGCCGGCGAGCTGCTGCGACTGCTTGAGCAGGCCTTCGGTCTGCATGGTGGCTTCGATCGAGTTCAGCACGATGCCGATACTGTCGGTGAGCTGCTCCAGGAACGTCATTTGCGAGGTGGTGAAGGAAGTGATCGACGCCAGTTCGATCACCGCCTTGACCTGGGTTTCGAACAGGATCGGCAGCACCACGATATTCTTCGGCATCACCCGCATCAGCGCCGAGTTGATCGGAGCCGCGTCGGCCGGGATGTCGGAGACCACGCGCTGGCGCTTGTCCATGGCGCATTGGCCGATCAGCCCTTCGCCGAACTGCAGCACCGGCTTGTGGGCCTGGATGCCGTCGCCGGCATAGGCCGAAAGCAGCCGCAGTTGCGGGGCATCCTCGCTCTCGATCTGGTAGATCACGCCCATATGGGCGTTCACCAGCGGCGTCAGTTCGGTCAGCAGCAAGCGGCCGACCGTGGTCAGGTCGCGCTGGCCCTGCAGCATGTTGGTGAACTTGGCGAGGTTGGTCTTCAGCCAGTCCTGCTCGGTATTGACGTCGGTGGTCAGACGCAGGTTGCCGATCATGGTGTTGATGTTGTCTTTGAGTTCGGCGACTTCGCCGCGGGCATCGACCTGGATCGAGCGGGTCAGGTCGCCCTTGGTCACCGCGGTGGCGACCTCGGCGATGGCGCGCACCTGCGAGGTCAGGTTGGCGGCGAGCAGGTTGACGTTGCCGGTGAGGTCCTTCCAGGTGCCGGCGGCGCCGGGCACGTTGGCCTGGCCGCCGAGCCGGCCTTCGACGCCGACCTCGCGCGCCACGCTGGTGACCTGGTCGGCGAAGGTCGCGAGCGTCCCGGTCATGTTGTTGATGGTTTCGGCCAGTGCCGCCACCTCGCCCTTGGATTTCACCGTCAGGTTCTGCTGCAGGTCGCCGTTGGCCACCGCCGTCACCACCTTGACGATGCCGCGCACCTGTTCGGTCAGGTTGGCGGCCATGAAGTTCACGGTGTCGGTCAAGTCCTTCCAGGTGCCGGCAACGCCGGGCACCTGGGCCTGGCCGCCGAGCTTGCCCTCGGTGCCGACCTCGCGGGCGACGCGGGTGACTTCGCCGGCGAAGGCGTTGAGCTGGTCCACCATGGTGTTGATGGTGTTCTTCAGTTCGAGGATTTCGCCCTTCACGTCCACGGTGATCTTGCGCGAAAGGTCGCCGCGCGCCACGGCTGTCGTGACTTCGGCGATGTTGCGAACCTGGGTAGTAAGGTTCGCCGCGAGCAGATTGACGTTGTCGGTGAGATCCTTCCAGGTGCCGCCGACGCCGGGCACCACCGCCTGGCCGCCGAGCCGGCCGTCGGTGCCGACTTCGCGCGCCACGCGCGTCACTTCGGCGGCGAACGAGCGCAGCTGCTCGACCATGGTGTTCAAGGTATCCTTGAGCAGCAGGATCTCGCCGCGCACGTCCACCGTGATCTTCTTCGACAGGTCGCCGCCGGCGATTGCGGTTGCGACCTCTGCGATGTTGCGCACCTGGGCCGTCAGGTTCGAGGCCATGAAGTTGACGTTGTCGGTGAGGTCCTTCCAGGTGCCGGCGACCTCGGGCACTTCGGCCTGGCCGCCGAGCTTGCCCTCGGTGCCGACCTCGCGCGCCACGCGGGTGACTTCGGAGGCGAACGCATTGAGCTGGTCCACCATGGTGTTGATGGTGTTCTTCAACTCGAGGATTTCGCCCTTCACGTCCACGGTGATCTTGCGCGACAGGTCGCCGCGCGCCACCGCGGTGGTGACCTCGGCGATGTTGCGGACTTGCGCGGTCAGGTTGCCGGCCATGGAGTTGACCGAGTCGGTGAGGTCCTTCCAGGTGCCGGCGACGCCCGGCACGTTGGCCTGGCCGCCGAGCCGGCCTTCGGTGCCGACCTCGCGCGCCACGCGGGTGACTTCGCCGGCGAAACGATTCAGCTGATCGACCATGGTGTTGAGCGTTTCCTTCAGCTGAAGGATTTCGCCGCGCACGTCCACGGTGATCTTGCGCGACAGGTCGCCGCCGGCGATGGCGGTGGCGACTTCGGCGATGTTGCGGACCTGCGCCGTCAAGTTGCCGGCCATCGAGTTGACCGAGTCGGTGAGGTCCTTCCAGGTGCCGGCGACGCCGGGCACTTCGGCCTGGCCGCCGAGCTTGCCGTCGGTGCCGACCTCGCGCGCCACGCGCGTCACCTCGCCGGCAAAGGCGTTGAGCTGGTCGACCATGGTGTTGAGCGTTTCCTTCAACTGCAGGATTTCGCCCGACACGTTCACCGTGATCTTCTTCGACAGGTCGCCCTTGGCCACCGCGGTGGCGACTTCGGCGATATTGCGGACCTGGCCGGTCAGGTTGGAGGCCATCGAGTTGACCGAGTCGGTCAGGTCCTTCCAGGTGCCGGCGACGCCGCGCACCATGGCCTGGCCGCCGAGCTTGCCTTCGGTGCCGACCTCGCGCGCCACGCGCGTCACTTCGCCGGCAAAGGCGTTGAGCTGGTCCACCATGGTGTTGATGGTGTCTTTCAGCTCCAGGATTTCGCCGCGCACGTCGACCGTGATCTTCTTCGACAGGTCGCCGTTGGCCACCGCCGTGGTCACCTCGGCGATGTTGCGGACCTGCGCCGTCAGATTCGACGCCATCGAGTTGACGCTCTCGGTCAGGTCCTTCCAGGTGCCGGCGACGCCGAGCACGTTGGCCTGGCCGCCCAGCCGCCCTTCGGTGCCGACCTCGCGCGCCACGCGCGTCACTTCGCCGGCAAACGCATTGAGCTGGTCGACCATGGTGTTGAGGGTTTCCTTCAATTGAAGGATTTCACCCGACACGTTCACCGTGATTTTCTTCGATAGGTCGCCGCCGGCGATCGCCGAGGCCACGTCGGCGATGTTGCGGACCTGCGCCGTCAGGTTCGAAGCCATGAAGTTGACGTTGTCGGTCAGGTCCTTCCAGGTGCCGGCCACACCAGGCACCTGGGCCTGGCCGCCGAGCTTGCCTTCGGTGCCGACTTCGCGGGCGACGCGGGTGACTTCGGAAGCGAACGCGTTGAGCTGATCGACCATCGTGTTGATGGTGTCTTTCAGTTCGAGGATTTCGCCGCGCACGTCCACGGTGATCTTGCGCGACAGGTCGCCACGCGCCACCGCGGTGGTGACCTGGGCGATGTTGCGGACCTGGGCGGTGAGGTTGCCGCACATGGCGTTGACCGAGTCGGTCAAATCCTTCCAGGTGCCGGCGACGCCGGGCACGATGGCCTGGCCGCCGAGCTTGCCGTCGGTGCCGACCTCGCGCGCCACCCGCGTCACTTCCGAAGCGAACGAACGCAACTGATCCACCATCGTGTTGATGGCTTCCTTGAGCTGGAGGATTTCGCCGCGTACGTCGACCGTGATCTTCTTCGACAGGTCGCCGTTGGCGACCGCGATAGTCACTTCGGCGATGTTGCGAACCTGGCCGGTCAGGTTATTGGCCATCGAGTTCACGCTCTCGGTGAGGTCCTTCCAGACGCCGGTCACTTCCGGCACCTGGGCCTGGCCGCCGAGCTTGCCTTCGGTGCCGACCTCGCGCGCCACGCGCGTCACCTCGGAGGTGAACACAGAGAGCTGCTTGATCATGGTGTTGACGATGTTGGCCGACTGCAGGAATTCGCCGCCGAGCGGGCGGCCGTCGACATCGAGCTGCACGGTCTGCAACAGGTCGCCTTGGGCGACGGCGGCCACCGCGCGCGTCACCTCGCGCGTCGGCCACAAGAGATCGTCGATCAGGGTGTTGACCGAGCTTTCCATGTCGGCCCAGGAGCCGTTGGAAAGGCTGAACTTGACGCGCTGCCGGGTCTTGCCTTCGCGGCCCACCACCTGGCCGACGCGCTCGAGCTGCTGCGCCATGCGCTGGTTGGCGGCGACGATTTCGTTGAAGGTGTCGGCAATCTTGCCTTCAATGCCGAGCTGGTCGCCCGACATCCGGACTGAGAAGTCGCCGGTGCGCATCGCCAGCAGCGCCCGGAGCAGTTCATGGGAATGCGCGGCGCTGCCATTGGGAGTGGAATGTGGGGCAGCGCCGTTTGCCGCGGTGTCGGTGTTAAGGTCCATGGTCTTCCCTCGTGACGGCTGCGGCGTACCGATAAGCTGCATCTACGCCGCCTTTACCAGGCAGCGTTCGGGGCAATTCCGGAAGAATCGGCAAGGATTTAATCCCGGCAAGCCGGCACCCACAAGGGCTGTGACGCACGCGCACGACGGCGCGACGCGGGAACCTTCCCCCTGAGGGTTCCCGATGACCTAAATCTATTAACGAGGCTTTGGTTCCACGCGGGCGGATCTTTTTTGCATCCGGCCGGCCGCCTCGGGATTGCGGTCTCGCCCTGGCAGGCCATTTCCCGGTCGCGTGGAGATGGCGGCCCTGCAGGCTACGCCCCCCCGGTTCCAAATTAGCGGGTTCCGTTTTACCCCGGTTCAACCTAGATTTTGGCCGACCGGGCGCGCCGCGACGCCATCACGCCGCACCGTTGGGAGAGATCGATGTCGGCGGAAACCGCGGCCCGGCTTGCCGGGCAATTTGCCCTGGTCACGGGCGCATCGTCCGGTATCGGACGTGCCGTCGCCATCCGGTTCGCCCGCGAGGGCGCCCATGTCGCCATCAACTACGTCGGTTCGCGCACGGCCGCCGACGAAACCCTGGCGCTGGCAAAGGCCGCTTCCGCCCAGGGTGGCTACGACGGCAGCCGGCATCTGTTGCTGCACGCCGACGTCGCCGTCGAGGCCGATGTCAAGGCGATGTTCGCAGAACTGCTGTCGCGCTGGCCGCGGCTCGATTGCCTGGTCAACAACGCCGGCATCCAGGCGCCATCGCCCAGCGAAGCGCTCGATGTCGCCACTTACCGGCGAATCATCGACGTCAACCTGACCGGCGCCGTGCTGTGCGCGCAGCAGGCGCTGGCGCATTTCGTGACGCGGGATCGCGGCAATATCATCAATTGCTCGAGCGTGCATCAGATCATCCCCAAGCCCGGCTATCTGGCTTATTCGATCAGCAAGGCCGGCATCGCCAACCTGACGCGGACGCTGGCGCTCGAATTCGCTCGCCGCGGCATCCGCGTCAACGCGGTCGGACCCGGCGCCGTCGAGACGCCGCTCAACGCGGCATGGACCGGCGACGCCGGCAAGCGCACCGCGGTCGAATCCCACATTCCGCTCGGACGCGTGGCAACGGCGGATGAGATCGCGGGCGTGTTCGCCTTTCTTGCTTCCGACGAAGCGAGCTACGTCACCGGACAGACGATCTATGCCTGCGGCGGCCTGACGCTGTTCGGCGAGTTTCGCGACAACTGGTCAAGCTGACCGATGCCTTCGATCGACCGGTCCAATGAGGAGCGAATCGTGCCATCCGCCAGTCCGCAACCGGTCCTCGCCCAGCTCACGCGCGCTGCCATCTTTCTCGTCGTAACGATCAGGCCGGATCCGGACTGCGACGCGGTGGTGCGGGCGCTGTGCGGTGATGTCGCAGCGCTGGTACGCGCGGTGGGCGCCCGCGACCTCGGCGGGCAGTTGTCGTGCGTCACCGGAATAGCCTCCGACGCCTGGGACCGGTTGTTCGGGGAGCCGAGGCCGAAGGACCTGCATCCGTTCCGCGAGATCCACGGCCGGCATCACGCCGTCGCGACGGCGGGCGACATCCTGTTTCATATCCGCTCGATGCGGATGGATCTGTGCTTCGAACTGGCGACCCAGGTCATGGCGCGGCTCGATGG
>CAVPZI010000001.1:0-1257924 GCA_963710235.1 uncultured Alphaproteobacteria bacterium | reverse complement strand
TTTTGCCTGGCGGCCTGAACACGTACGTATTGCTATCGCATGCCTGGCGCTCGGGCTCGGGCCGGGCGACTGGTTGTGGACCTCGCCGAACACGTTTCTGGCCTCGGCCTATGCGGGCTCTATTGCGGCGCCCAAGTCGACTTCGTCGACATCGATCTGCGCACCGGGAATATGAGCATCGATGCGCTGGCGGCGAAGCTGGAGGTCGCCGAACGGGAGCGGCGGCTGCCGAAGATCGTCATGCCGGTGCATTTCGCGGGCTCTCCTGCGATATGAGAGGCCTGCGCGCTCTGGGTGAGCGTTACGGATTCCGGATCGTCGAGGATGCAGCTCACGCCATCGGCGGCAGATATCTCGGCGCTCCGGTCGGTGACTGCCGCTATTCCGATATCACGGTATTCAGCTTTCATCCCGGTCAAGGTCGTCACCTCGGCGGAAGGCGGTGCGGCGTTGACCAACAGCGACGAGCTCGCCGATCGCATGAACCGGCTGCGCTCGCACGGCACCACCCGGGATCCCGCAGCTGATGCAGGGCGATCCGGACGGGCCGTGGTCCTACCAGGCCCTCGAGCTCGGCTGGAATTATCGCATGACCGATTCCATGCGGCGCTCGGTGCGAGCCAGATGCGGCGGCTGGACGATTATGTCGCCCGACGCACCGCGCTCGCCGATCGCTACGATCGGCGCTGGCCAATAGCGGGCTTTCGCTTCCGGGACCGACCCGACGCGCTTCCGCCTGGCACCTCTATCCGTCGGCTGGAATGACGAGGCTTCGGGCATTTCGCGCCGCACGCCTTCGACGAGCTGCGCGCTGCAGGGATCGGCGTGCAGGTCCACTATATTCCGGTGCATTTCAGCCTGTATTCCGCGAGATGGGGTTCAAGGTCGGGCCAGTTTCCCAATGCGGAAGCCATTACGCCGAGCCCTCACGATTGCCGCTGTACCCACGGCTCGCCGAGCGCAGCAGGACGCCGTCGTCGAGCGATCTGCATGAGCTGCTACAGTAAGCTTCGAAGTCATGCATCCATGATCATCGCCGTTATTCCCGCGCGGGGCGGAAGCAAGCGAATTCCGCGAAAGAATATCAGGCCGTTTGCCGGCAAACCGATCATCGCGCACTCGATCGCGCGCGGCCGCGCAGGGCTATTCGATCGGGTCATCGTCTCGACCGACGACCCCGAGATCGCCGCCGTAGCCCGCACCTTCGGCGCCGAAGTTCCGTTCGTGCGGCCGGCCGAGCTTTCCAACGACCACACCGGGACCTACGACCGTTGTGGCCCACGCGGTGAATTGGCTTTCCGGGCACGGGCAGGCCCCCGACTTCGTCTGTTGCATTTATCCGACCGCTCCTTCTCGATCCGGACGATTTGCGTCAGGACTGGATCTGCTCAGGTCGGCTCAAAGACTTTGCCTTTTCAGTCACCGATTATGCCTTTCCAATTCAGCGGGCATTTAGGATCCGCCGGACGGCGGGATCGCACCGTTCGACCGGCAGGCAATCACGATGCGCTCTCAGGATCTTGAGCCGGCCTATCACGATGCCGCGCAATTCTATTGGGGACGGGCTGCGGCTTTTATGGGCGGGTTGCAGATTATTTCGGAGCATTCAGTGCCCGTCATTCTGCCGCGGATACCGTGTTGTCGACATCGATACGATCGACGATTGGATTTAGGCCGAACTGATGCATGCGGCACTCATTGCAAATGACACATAACGCCGGCAATGGCTTTTTGACTACATGCGGTAGCTTGATCAAGCGAATGGGCCCGCCGTGAAATGGCTTGATCGAGGGTTTTTGGGCCGGCAATTCGCAGAGCCGCATGATGGAGGATGGGCGAGTTGATAAAATCTCCAACGATCCGCCAAAAGCAGCGCACCATAAGGCCTTCGGTGGGATTGGTAAGCGTCTATCGTGTTCCCAAGTCGGCCCCCGACGTTCTCTTTCAACTGCTTCAGGAACGTGATCCGCACGTCAATATAAGCCATCGCCGGATGCCGACATGGAAGCAACATGTTCAATTCATCGCCCGCCGCCCATATGACTTTTGGTATTTGATCAAGTCCGAGGAGCAGTATGTCGGGGCAGTCTATTTCACCGCGGCGAACGAAATCGGCATCGGAATTCTGGCACGATGGCGCGGTCGCGGTTTCGGCCCGGCCGCAATCAAGGCTCTGATGCGCAGACATCCGCGTGGCCGCTTTTTGGCCAACATCAACCCAACGAATGCGACGTCGATCGACATGTTCGGAAAAATGGGCTTTCGCGTCATCCAGCAAACTTTTGAGTTGCGCGCCCGATGACCACCGAGATAACCATCGCCGGCCGAAAGATCGGCCCGGGCCATCCGCCCTATATCATTTGCGAGCTTTCGGCGAATCACGGCGGAAAACTCGAGCGGGCGCTGGAGTTGATCGACGCGGCAGCCGCCACAGGGACCGATGCGATCAAGATACAGACTTATACTCCGGACACGCTGACGATCGATCACGACGATCCCCAGTTTCGCATTCATGGCGGCCTTTGGGACGGATACACGCTCTACGAACTCTACCGCGAAGCCTATACGCCATATGAGTGGCATCCAGCCCTGATGGACAGGGCCCGAAAGCTCGGCGTTGCACTGTTCTCGACGCCGTTCGACGAGACGGCGGTGGACCTGCTCAGCAGCCTCGACGTTCCGGCCTACAAGATTGCGTCATTCGAGGCGATCGACCTGCCGCTCATTGCGCGGGTTGCCCGTGAGAGAAGGCCGCTGATCATCTCGACCGGCATGACCAGCGTTGAGGAGATCGGCGAGGCCGTCAGCGCCGCGCGTGGCGCCGGCGCCAGCGAATTGGTCCTGCTGCACTGCGTATCGACCTATCCGGCAAAATACCAGAATGCCAATCTCAGGACGATTGCGGATCTGGCAAAATCCTTCGATGTCGTCGCCGGCCTCTCGGATCATACGCCGGGGACGGCGTGCGCCACTGCCGCCGTTGCGCTTGGGGCAACGTAATCGAGAAGCACTTTACGCTGCGCCGCGCCGACGGAGGCCCGGACGCCGCATTCAGTCTGGAGCCGGACGAGTTTCGCCGGTTGGTCGACGATTGTCGCAATGCGTGGCTGTCGGTAGGTGCGATCGACTATTCGCGCAGCGAGGAAGAGCGCGGCAGCCGCATGTTCCGCCGGTCGCTGTACGTGGTGGCGGATATCGCCGCCGGAGAAGAGCTGACGGCCAAAAATATTCGATCCATTCGTCCGGGATTTGGCCTTGCTCCGAAACACCTGCCTGACATGCTGGGGCGTCGTGCAGCGCGCCCGCTCAAGCGCGGCGAACCACTGGCGTGGTCCGACGTCGTGTCCGGATAGGCGCAGCCAGGTTACCTGGATAGGGATCAATGTTGTCGCGTCAGGAAAGCCTGCTGTTCGATCCGTTTATGCTGCCGCGATATTTGCGGCTGAACGAGGCGATAGAACAATTCACCGCCGATATGATCGCGCACGATCCGAAGGTGTTCAAGAGCGGCAGTTCCGACATTCGATACGTCGTCGAGCGACAGTTGTTCTTTGCACTGTTCGCCGACGAGCAACTGCATGATTATTTTATCGCTTGTGCAAGGCAGGAGGCCTTGCCCGATGACCGTGACTTGAGCTTCTGGATCCGTCAGGTAGCTCCCTATTTCCGCAACTCACATCCGAGCTTTGGTGAGCCGCTCGATCGGAAATCGCGGATTTTGCGCCGTTTCTATCGCCTGCATGGGCGGGCCTCAATTCAGACGGAAGATTGTGATGCAGGTCGGCCACGGGTGTTGTTTCTCGTCATCCATCCGAAATTCGTCCGCTATCTTCAGCCGATCGCCGAAGGTCTTGCCGTTCCCTATGCCTTCCTGACCATCGAACATCCGGAGATGCTCGATACCTTGCGTGAACAGAACTTGCCCCGAGTGCACATCGACCTTACCCCGGAAACGCTGGCAATGACGTTGCCGGAAGTCGAGATCTTGCGCGAAAAATTCAAGCCCGGCTTTTTCGAGGCGTGGATCGTCAGGCTCAACGCGGTTCGCCGTGCGCTCAAGGTGCTTGCCCCTAATTGTATCGTCGTACCGGAGGGAAACGCCGCAATCTACGAACTGGTCAATCAGGCTGCGAAAGCGATGGGCGTTCCCACCATATGCGTTCAGCAAGGCTGGGCTCCCGTGGTGCATCCCGGTTTCCGCAATATGAATTACAGAAAAATGCTGGTGTGGGGCCAGGAATTCGTCGACATGCTGGCCTCTTACAATCCGAGGCAGCACTTCGTTGCGACGGGCAATCACGTCGTTGCGTGCCAGCCGCAAGGCGACGTCGAGAAAAGACCGGCCATAGCATTCTTTCTGCAGAATGGGGCGCACTGGATAACCGAAGCTGCGGCGCAGGGTATGCTGGATCTCATCCTGTGGGCGGCGGAGAAATTTCCGGACCGCGAGATCCGGGTGAGGGAACATCCCGGAGAGCCGCTGCCAAAGGCAGACGCCGATCGGTTGAAACAGGCGGCGAACATAAGGTTGACGTTCCCCGGCGAATTTTCACTCGAAAGATGTTCTCTCGGATTGTCGGGTCGCGGTCGCGATCAATTCACGACCATTCTCGAGGCGCTGGCGACCGGCGTGGTGCCTCTCATTCTTGATGTTGGAGGTTTTGGACCCTACAGTCCCGGTGTCGCCGAAAGGGGCGCCGCGATCGAAGTGCGGAATTTCGACGACGCCCGCATCAAACTCGAGAAACTGGTCAATGACGATCGATATTTGTGCCGCGTTCGCGCCCCGTCTCGATGATGCGCGACAGTGTCTGTTCGCCAGAAACAGCGACCAGGCGCTGGAAGCGATCGTCGCGGAAATTCGCAAGACCGGGAAGTTGGCCGGAGGCTGGAAGGTTTCCGCCGGCCGGCTGCTCCGCACCGGGTTCGGGAGATAACGCAGCGTTATTTGCCTGCATGCAAGATCACAGGCTGCGCGGCGGTGCGGGCGGTCCCCGCCCTCCTGGCAATTTGCGGTCGCAAGACCGCCTCTGTATATACGAAGCATCAGTTCGTCGACCGATTGGATGGTTCCGCATGATCTCAAACAGCAAGATTTCTACCGAGCCGCTGGTGCGCGTCGAGCACGACGGCCAGATGCTGGCGATGATCGTGCGCCGGCATTTTCGCGAACCGGGGATCACCTTCTTCACGGACAACGAGCTGTCCCAGCAAATGGGGTTCATGCGGCATCCGGTCGGCAAGGTCATCGAGCCGCACGTGCACAATCACATTTCCCGAAGCGTCAATTACACGCAGGAAGCCCTGTTCATTCGCAGCGGCAAAATCCGGGTCGATTTCTATTCCGACGCCCAGAAATATCTCTTCAGCCACGTGCTGGAATTGGGAGATGTCATTCTGCTCGTCTCCGGCGGCCACGGCTTCGAAATCCTGGAGGAAGTCGAGATGATCGAGATCAAGCAAGGCCCGTATGCCGGGGATCGCGACAAGACGCGTTTCAAGGGCATTTCCACTGCCGGGCGCGGTCGGCGGCGCAGCGCGGCCGTTACCGCGCAGTCCTGAACGTTGTTTCAAGAAAGACAGACATGATCCCGGTTTCCGAACCGCTCTTGGCTGGTGCCGAGGCGAAATATGTCGAAGATTGCATTCGGACCGGCTGGGTGTCCTCGGAAGGCCGTTATCTGGCCGCCTTCGAACAGGCCTGGGCGAAATATTGCGGCGCCGAGCATGGCGTCGCCGTTTCCAACGGCACCACCGCCTTGCAGATTGCGGTTGCCGCGCTCAATCTTGAGCCGGGCTCGGAAATCATTCTGCCCTCGTTCACCATCATCTCGTGCTCGCTCGCCATCGTCGAAGCGGGCTGCGATTCCGGTTCTGGTCGATGTCGATCCGGAAACCTGGGCGCTCGATCTCGATCAGGTTGAAGCGAAAATCACGACCGGACCCGCGCCATCATGCCGGTGCACATGTTCGGCCATCCCGCCGACATGCCGCGATTGATGGAAATCGCTCGCAGGCACGATCTGAAGGTCATCGAGGATGCAGCGGAAGCGCATGGCGCCGAAGTCGGCGGGCGCCGAGTCGGTGGTATCGGCGATCTCTCGACATTCAGCTTCTACGCCAACAAGATCGTCACTACCGGCGAGGGCGGCATGGTGCTCACCAGTGACGCCGATCTCGCCGGGCGACTGCGGTCGCTGCGCAATCTCTGCTTCATACCGGGGCGGCGGTTTTACCATACTGAGCTTGGGCACAATTACCGGCTACCAACGTTCAAGCGGCGATCGGCCTTGCCCAATTGGAGCGGATCGACGATCACTTGGCGCACAAGCGCTGGATGGCCGCGCGATATCAGGAGAGGCTGGAAGATCTCAGGCAATTGCGGTTGCCGATCGAAAAGCCTGGATACGCACGGTCTACTGGATGTACAGCATGGTACTGAGCGACGACGTTCCGTTCGATGCGGTCGAGTTCGCGGCCGCCTGCAGAAGGCCGGCGTGATGACGCGGCCGCTGTTCCTTGGCATGCACGAACAGCCGGTCTTCCATGCGCGAGGACTTCATGTCGGCGAGCATTACCCGGTGACCGAGCGTCTGGCGCGACGCGGCCTCTATGTGCCGTCCGGGCTCACCCTTACGCTCGAGCAGATCGATACCGTTAGTGCGGCGGTCAGGACGGTATTGTCATGACCGGACGTCTTCAATGAAGACTATGCGTCGGCCTACGATGTCATGTATGCCGACAAGAACAATGCCGCCGAATGCGATGCCGTCCTGCGGCTGGTCGAGCGGTTCGGCGACGGAAAGATTTCGAGGGTGCTCGATCTTGGCTGTGGCACCGGCAGGCACGCTGTCGAATTCGCGGCGCGCGGTTTTGACGTGACCGGTGTCGATTTCTCCGAAGCGATGCTGAACAGGGCGCGCAAACGCGCTTATGACGGCAATGGTTCGCTCACCTTCGTCCAGGGTGACGCGCGGACTTACCGGTCCGCCGCGACGTTCGACGCCGTGCTGATGAACTTCAATGTTCTCGGCTATATGAACAGTAACGACGATTTGATCGGGGCGCTGGCAACCGCACGGGCCAATCTCCGCGACGGCGGCGTGTTTGTCGCTGATTTCTGGTACGGCCCTGCCGTGGTTGCAGATCCGCCGGGCGAGCGGATGCGCGAGATCGTCGCCGGCGACAGCAAGTTCCTGCGCTATTCCCGCGGTACGCATGAAGCGGACCATCAGCGCATTCGCATCGCGATCAGGGTCATCGAGTTGAAGGGCGATCGGGTTCAGGCCGATAGCGAGGAAGTCCACGGCATGCGCTACTTCTTTCCGCTCGAGCTCGATATCGCGTTGCGCTCGCACGGCTTTCGGGTCGCGGCGCTGACCGGTTACCCCGATGTCGATCAGCCGGCCAGTACCCGCGAGTGGATGGCCGCGCTGGTTGCGGTCGCCGTTTGAACGGCATCGCCAGGGAAACGTCATGAAAATCGGTCTTTGCGTCATCGATATGCCCGCCTCGCTCGGCGGCGGGTATGTCTTTCGCGAGAGCGTGGCCGAGGCGGCGCTCGCCGCACCCGGACGGCATACCGTCGATCTGGTCCGGGCTCGGCCGCGTCCGCCCAGGTTCGATGTCGGCTCGATCGCAAGCTCGCTCGGTCAGACGGTAGCGCGCGGCGGTCTGGCGTCGGTTTTCAACCCGGCGCGGATGAAGCGGGGCGCGCGTCGGATCGCCGGCAAGCTGGCGCGGGCATCCGTGGGACGGACCGCGCGGCAGATCGATCCTCACGTGCAGTCCTATGTCGATTGGGCCATCGAGCAGCGACTGACCTGGCCGAATCCCGACATGATCCGCGAGTTCGAAGAGGATATCACCAGGAAGAACTACGATCTGCTCTGGTTCAACAACATCGAGCCCATTCACGTCGGCATTCCCTACATCTTCAATGTTTTCGATTTGCAGCATCGCCTGCAGCCGTGGTTTCCGGAGGTGAGCGACAAGGGACAGTTTCGCCTGCGCGAGGGTTGCTACACCGAGGCCGTGCAGCGCGCCGCCTTCGTGATCACTTCTTCGGAGGAAACGAAGTCTCAGGTCACGCTGTTCTTCGGCGTGCCGGCCGACCGCATCCGGGTGATTCATTTTCCGACGCCGCAACCCGCCGTCGAGGCTGCCGCATCGACGGAAAAGCCGAAAGTGAGTGAAGCCGACCTGCGCGCCAAATACGGCATCAGGGGGGAATATCTCTATTATCCGGCACAGTTCTGGCCGCACAAGAACCACGTCAATTTGCTGCACGGCTTCAAGGCGATGCGGGAGGTGCACGGGCTCGATTTCTCGATGGTGTTTACCGGCGCGGATCATGGCAACGCGGCCTTCGTCAAGGCCGAGGCGCAGCGGCTCGGCGTCGCCGACAAGGTTCATTTCGGCGGCTTCGTGTCCTATGACGAGGTCGCGGCACTCTACCGGCACGCTTTTGCCATGACCTACGTCACCTTTTTCGGCCCGGACAATCTGCCGCCGCTGGAGGCGTTTGCATTCGGATGTCCGGTTGTGCTTTCCGACATTCCGGGGATCGAAAAACTGTATGAGGATGCGGTGACGCCCGTCAATCCGCGGGATGAAATGTCGATCGCCGACGGAGTCAAGCGCCTGGTGGACGATCCTGCCGAGCGGCAGCGTCGCGTCGCCAAGGGCCGGATCATCGCCAGCCGGAATTCGGTGCCGAACTACTTTTTGCAGGTTCAGGCGCTGTTTGACGAATTCGAGTCCGTTCGCCGGTGCTGGCCGTGATCACTGGTGCGGTCGAGTGGAGACGACGATGCGCGTGATGATCATCAACACGGATTACGGCCCGTTTCTCAAGAGCCTCTATGATCCCGATCAGTCGTTTTTCAAGCGCCTGTTCGGTGCGAAATCGGCGTTGGCAGGCCAATCTTATGCCGAACAGCTCCGGCGGCGCAACGACACGCTGTTCGCCGGTTCCGATTTCTATTCCAGCAATTTCAAGGCGCAGGGTCACGAGGCGTGGGAATTTCATGTCAATAACGGTCCGATGCAGACGGCGTGGCTCAGGGAGAAAGGGCAGACTGTCGGCGTACGCCCGTCGATCGCCGAGTCCGCTTCGCTCCCCGATTGAACCCGGCAATCTCGATCTCGAGGAAATTATCGTTCGCCAGGCGCGCGACATCGCGCCGGATGTGATTCTGAACCAGGCGGTCAGCGAGGTCGAAAGCCGGGTGCTTGAGCGGCTGCGTCCCTATTGCAAGCTGGTCGTCGGGCAGATCGCCTCGCCGTTTCCCGAGAACGAGCCCTATACCGCCTATGATGTGATGATTTCTTCACTGCCGAATTTTGTCAGTTACTATCGCAAACGCGGCCTCGCCGCCGAGCGGAACCTGCTTGGTTTTCAGCCCGCCGTGCTCGGCAAGGTGAAGGTCGCTGAACGCGACGTGCCGCTGTCTTTTGTCGGCAGCATCACCTCGGATCACGCAACGCGCTACGCGATGATCGATCGGTTGGCGCGGGAAACCGACATCAGGATCTGGGGCCGGCTGTTGTCGGTACCGAGGGGTTCGCCGATCATGTCGCGCTATCAGGGTGAAGCCTGGGGGCGCGACATGTTCAGCGTACTGGCCCGATCGAGGATTACCGTCAACCAGCACATCGACATCGCCGAAAATTATGCCAACAACATGCGCCTGTTCGAAGCGACCGGCATGGGCGCGTTGCTGATCACTGACTGGAAGGACAACATCGCCGAACTGTTCGAGCCCGGCAAGGAGGTTGTCTGCTACAGGTCGGTCGACGAGTGTCTCGAACTGATCGACTATTACTCGCGCCACGAAGCCGAACGTGCCGCCATCGCCGCGGCGGGGCAGCGGCGCACACTGCAAAGCCACTCCTACGCCCAGGTGGTGGCGGACCAGGTTCAGATTTTCGAGCGCTACCTGGCCGCAAAGAATGCATCGGCGGCATCGTAATCTTGGCATGCGGCGGTTCTGACGACAGATTGGTATGATGAAGACAATCCTGGTGACCGGTGGGTGCGGCTTCATCGGCTCGCATTTCGTGGAATCGCTCCTCGCCGGGGGATATCGCGTCATCAATCTCGACGCGCTGACCTATGCCGGGGATGAGATCAACCTGCAATCCGTGGCAGGGCACCCCGGTTACAGCTTTGTCAAGGGCGACATCGGTGACCGCGCGCTGGTTCGCGGTCTGCTTGATCAGCACCGCCCGTCGATGGTTTTCAATCTCGCCGCCGAAAGCCACGTCGATCGCTCGATCGACGACGCGGCGCCGTTTCTTCGCACCAACATCATGGCGGTGCACGACCTGCTGGAGTCCTGCCTGGCCTACTGGCGGGCGGGAAGCGATCGTCCGGCGGACTTCCTTTTGGTGCAGATGTCCACCGACGAGGTCTATGGTTCGATCGAGCAGGGCCTGTTCACCGAAGACAGCAACTATGCGCCGAATTCACCCTACGCGGCCTCCAAGGCGGCCGGCGATCACCTGGTTCGCAGCTATCGCGTTACATTCGGCCTTCCGACCGCGATCGTTCATGCGTCGAATACCTACGGCCCCCGCCAGTTTCCGGAAAAGCTCATCCCGCACATGATCTCGTCGGCGCTCGAGGGAAGGTCCATGCCGGTCTACGGCGAAGGAAGACAGGTTCGCGACTGGATGTTCGTCGGCGACGTCGCGCGGGGATTGACGCAAGTCGCAGGACGTGGGCAACCGGGCGGCATCTACAATTTTGCCGGCGGCCACGAGCAGATGAATATCGACACCGTGAAGGCGATTTGCGCCAGCCTGGACCGGCTGCGCCGCGCAATTCGGAATATTCCATGGCGATTGCCCATGTGACAGATCGTCCCGGCCACGATATGCGTTACGCGATGAGCAGCGCGCTGGTGCAGCAGCTTTTCGGCTGGAATCCGCTGACGGATTTTCGAGCCGGGCTTGAAACCACGGTGCGGTGGTATCTGGACAACGCCGACTGGGTCCGGCGTATCAAGGCCAAGGGATATGGCGGCGAACGCCTCGGGAGGGCAAGCTGATGCAGCGCCGCGGACTGGTTCTGGCGGGCGGTACCGGCTCCCGCCTGTTTCCCATGACCACGGCGATCAGCAAGCAATTGCTGCCGCTGTACGACAAGCCGATGATCTACTACTCGCTGTCGACCCTGCTGCTGAGCGATATCCGGGAAATTCTCGTCATCTCGACATCCCGCGATGTGCCGATGTTTCGCGATCTTCTCGGCGACGGCTCCGGTTTCGGCGTTCGCCTGCAATACGCCGTTCAGGATCGCCCCAACGGGCTGGCGGAAGCCTTTCTGATCGGCGAGCAGTTTGTCGACGGGGCACCCAGCGCGCTGGTGCTCGGCGACAACGTGTTTTACGGCGAAGGCTTCTCGGATCATTTGATCAATGCCGATCGCCGGACGGCGGGGGCCACTGTATTCAGCTATCCGGTCCAGAACCCGCGGGATTTCGGTGTTGTTACATTTGACAGCAATGGCGGTGCCACCGATCTCGAGGAAAAGCCGCAGACGCCAAAGTCGAATTTTGCGGTGGTCGGCCTGTACTACTATGACGGGCGGGCATCGCAATTCGCCCGGCAACTGAAACCGTCGCCGCGCGGAGAATTGGAGATCACCGACCTGAACCGCCGCTATCTCGAACGCGGCGAGCTCTATGTCGAGCAACTGGGGCGCGGCTTTGCCTGGCTTGATACCGGCACCTGCGCGGCCATGCTGGACGCGACAAACTTCGTGGCGACCCTGCAGCGGCGGCAGGGACTCCGGATCGCCTGTCTTGAGGAGATCGCATTTCGCAAGGGCTGGATCACCAAGGCGGAGCTGCTTGCCGGCGCCGATCGCTTCAAGAACAGCGAATATGGCGCCTACCTGTTAGAGATTTCGCAGTCGGTGTGAGCAGCTGACGAACAGCCCGGCAATCATGCCGCAACCAACTTGTTGAACACCGATGGAAACTAACATAGTTCCACTTGCCGATCCCCGTCGCGACCTCGCACGGCATGAGGACGAACTCATCGCGGTGACGCGGCGAGTCATTAATTCGGGTTACTATATCGGCGGTTCCGAGGTCGACAAATTCGAGAAAGCCCTGGCCGTTTCGGTCGGCACGCCGGCCGCCGCCGGCGTTGGCAGCGGCACCGACGCGCTGATCTTCGCCTTGCAGGCGGCCGGTGTTTCGCGCGGCGATGAAGTGATCGTTCCCTCGCATACTGCGGGACCGAGCGTAGCTGCGATCCACGCGCTGTCGGCGACGCCGGTGTTTGTCGACGTTCACTATGACACGGCCTGCCTCGACACAGCGCTTGTCGCGGCGGCGATCGGTCAGCGGACCAAAGCCATTCTCGCCGTGCATCTTTACGGACATCCCGCCGAGCTGGGCGAGCTGGCGCGTCAGGCTGCCACGCAAGACATCGCGCTGATCGAGGATTGCGCCCAGGCCCAGGGCGCGACATTTCGGGGAAAGCCGGTCGGTTGCATCGGAACGTTCGGCTGCTTCTCGTTCTATCCCGACCAAAAATCTCGGTGCGCTCGGCGACGGCGGCGCGGTGACCGGCTCCAGCACCGGCATTGACCGCGTGCGCAAGCTCCGCACCTACGGCTGGAGCACGCCGCAATATTCGGAGCTGCCATTTGGCCGCTGTTCCGGCCTCGACGAATTGCAGGCCGCCTACCTCAATGTGCGCTTGTCGGGGTTGGCGCAGGACGTCGATGCCAGGCGGCGGATCGCAAAGTCATATGCCGACGTTATGTCCGGCCTGCCGGCCGAATTGCCGGTCGAACGGCCGGAATGCCGGCACGCCTATCATCTCTACGTCATCAAGACAGACCGTCGCGATGCCCTCAGGCAGCATTTGATGAAGGCGGGAATCATGACGGGAATCCACTATCCGTTTCCGGCCCATCTGCAACCTGGCCTGGCGGCGAATACGCGCGTCGCCGGCAGCCTGCCTAATACACTGCGGCTTCAGGACAAAATCCTGAGCCTGCCGATGTTCGCGACCATGTCCGACGCCGAAATCGAAAGGGTTGCCGATGGTATCCGTTCCTTTTATCGGTCCTGATCGATGAGCTGCCGACGCATCTGCAGGACCTTTATCCGGCGTGACCGTGGGGCGCGCCGCGTTTTTTGACGACGATCGTGGCGGTCTCGGCGTTATCGATATCGTCAAGCATGCGCCGTTCGCGCCGGTGCGGCTGTTCTGGCTGTTCGACGTAGCCGCCGGCCGATCCCGGGGCGGTCACGCCCACAAGCTGTGCAGCCAATTCATGGTTTGCATGTCGGGGCAGCATCAGAATCGACGCATTCGACGGCATCACGCGCAGGAGTATTGTGTTGACCCGGGGCGAGTTCATCAACCTCGGGCCGGGCATCTTTGCGACGGAAACCTTCCTAGTGGACGAAGGATCAATTCTGCTGGTGTTATGCGACCGGCCATTCGAGGCCGATGACTATGTCGACGACGAAAACACGCTGGTCCCCGGCACTCACCACCGCATCCGGGCAGCGCTGATGGCTGCATGTATCGCCTGCGGATCGGCAAATCAACCCTATATCGACCGGATATGGGACGATCGATACGGAGCGCCGGGTATCTTCTCGATCCTCAAATGCACCGGGTGCGGCCAGATGGTGACATCGCCGCCTCTGACCGAGAGCGACCTTCCGGCACTCTACAGCCGCTACTACCCCCGAAAGAACGTCAGATTTTGATGCCCTGCGCAATCAGGCCGATGCCGTGCTGCTGCCAGGCGCGGCGCGCAAGCGTTATCTTGAGGGTACCGACAATCAAGGCCACTACCTGGTCAGGCCCGGCCAGCGGGTTCTGGATATCGGTTGTGGATCTTGCGTTTCACTGCTGGAAGTCCGCAGCCTGGGCGGTGAGCCGTGGGGGATTGAGACGGATCCAAACGTTCGCGCGATCGCGGATCATTTCGGTCTGAGCGTCCACATCGGCAGCATTCACGACAACCCATTCCCGGAATCGATTTCGACTTGATTTCCCTCAGTCAGGTCATCGAACACGTTCCGGATCCAGTAGCCCTGCTCAGGCTGATCCGTGATCGCCTGCGGCCGGACGGTAGGGTGGTTCTGGCGTTTCCCAACACCGGTTCCCTGAACAAGCGCATCTCCGGCCGCAAGTGGGTCAACTGGCACATTCCCTATCATTTGCATCACTATAGCAGCGCATCGTTCGCCAAAATCGCAAAGCAGGCGGGCTACCGCGTTGCAAGTTCGCGAACCGTCACGCCCAATGTGTGGACGCTGCTTCAGCTCAGGGCCTTTGCGAAGACCTCCCGTGAGGGCCAGGCATCGGCGGCATGGGCGCAATCCGAAGCCTCAGGTTCGACCCCTTCGCCCGCCGCGCGGAGCGGGAAAAACCAACTCGTCAGCCACGCCGTCCGAATCGTCAACGCTGTGGTCACGCCGTTCAATCGCGCTGCGGATGCGATGGGGCTCGGCGATAGTCTGCTGGTCGAACTGGTCCGGGCTTGAATGCCGGTCGTCGCTCCTTGGTCCCGCGTGTCGAGGGCAGTGGCGTTCTGCGCGGCATCGTCGTGCGATCATGCCAGGTCCATCTCGTGCGAATAGCCCTTGTCGATACCTACTACAGACAATTCCTGTCTGGGTACTATGCGGATCGCCCGTCGCTGCAATCCGAGCCCTATGAAAACCAGCTGAAATCGCTGATCGAAGCGCGGTTCGGGACATCGGATTTCTATTCCGGCCATCTGAAGGGTCTCGGCTGGGACGCTTCGGATCTGATCGTCAACTGCGTGCCACTGCAGGCGGCATGGGCGCGAGAATGGTCTGGGTTCGTCGTCGCTGAAGTTCCCGATCCCGCACCGGTTTTATCGCGTTCCCGTGCTGGGCCGCGTGCTCGCCGCGTTTCCGGGGCTGCTCGACATCGTGATGGCGCAAATCCGCGCGCTGAAGCCCGACATTCTCTATTGTCACGATCTCAGTTTTTTTCCGGCCGGCGCGCTGAAGGCGTTGAAGCCGGCGGTGAGGCTGATCGTCGGCCAGATCGCGTCGCCGCTGCCGCCGCGGGATTTTCTCGCCGGCTACGATCTGATCCTGACGTCGTTTCCACATTTCGTGCCGGAGGTTGCAGCAACCGGCATTGCCTCGGAGTATTTTCGCCTCGGCTTCGAGCCGCGCGTCGCGACCGAATGTGGCGGGGTGACGAGGGACATCGACGTATCCTTTGTCGGTGGCGTCGGCAAGGCGCACAAATGGGCGATTCCGATGCTTGAGCATCTTGCGCGGCATACCCCGATCCGGTTCTTCGGATATGGCGCGGACGACCTGCCCGCCTCATCCCCGATTCGGGACAGGTATCAGCAGGAGGTCTGGGGGCTCGACATGTACCGGGTCATGGCGCGCAGCAGGATCACCGTCAACCGGCATATCGGCATCGCGCGGAACAATGCCAACAACATGCGGCTCTACGAATCCACCGGCATGGGAGCCCTGCTGCTGACCGAGCGGAAAGACAATCTCGCCGAGCTGTTCGAGCCGGATCGCGAGGTGGCGGTCTATTCCGATCCGGAGGAGGCGGTCGACAAGATCAACACCCTCTTGCACGAACCGGAAAGGCTCGCGCAAATCGCGGCGGCGGGGAGGGCGCGAACCCTGCGGGAACACACCTACCAGGAGCGGATGCGCGAACTCACCGGCATTCTTGCCCGGCATCTGAAGTCATGATCGTGGCCCGCGCATGACCGATCGGGTCTACTGTACGTACTTCGATCATAACTACCTGTCGCGTGGGCTTGCGCTGTATCACTCGCTGCAGCGCCACGCGCCGGGTGCGCGGTTATGGGTGCTCTGCCTGAGCGAGCCACTGCTTCGAGGTTCTGCGAACAGCTCGCGCTTCCGTTCATGCTGCCGGTTCGATTGTCGGCATTCGAGGCCGCCGACCCGCGAGACCGCGGCAACCAGGCTTCACGAAAGCCTGTCGAGTACTACTTCACCTGCACGCCGGGCTGGATGCTGTATGTGGCGCGGCGCGAAACCGCGGCGGAATGGATCACCTATCTCGACGCCGATCTGTATTTCTTCGGATCGCCGGAGCCGATCTACCGGGAATTGAACGATGCCGCGGCCGCGATCGTTCCGCATCGCTTTACGCCCAGATTGCAGCGGTTGCGACGCTATGGCACCTACAATGTCGGCTGGGTCGGCGTGCGCAACGACGGGCGCGGCATGGCGATCCTGAAATGGTGGCGCGAACGCTGCATCGAGTGGTGCTTTGACTATGCGGATGGCGGCAGGTTCGCGGACCAGGGTTATCTCGATCAGTTTCCGATCAGGTTTGTCGGCGTCGCCATCGTCGAAAACCCGGGTGCCAATCTCGCGCCATGGAACGTCGGCGGCTACGACATCACCTTCCGCGACGGCCAGGTGCTGATCGACGGTCGCTGGCCGCTGATTTTTTTCCACTTCCAGGGTTTGCGCAGGGCCTGGGGCTGCTTTGTCTTCAACAGCCACCGGGTTCACCGCGCGCCGTTCACGACGGTGATGCGCCAACATGTCTACAGGCCTTACGTCGACGAATTGCTCGGCATTGAAAGCAAGGCGAATTCCGCGGAGCTGCGATCCGCGAAGCCGCAACGCTGGCTGAGTTCGCCGACCCTGTCGCAGCGGATGCTGAACAGATTCGCAACGTTGCCGTGACGATTTTGCGCCTGATCGATATCCTGACGTGGCGCGCATTCCTGGTGGTGCGGGGCAGGGCGTATTGAGCGCCTGATCCGAATGGGATGGCTTTCTTCTGCTTCGCCGGCGGGTCACGCGCTCGCGGGATCGCGTGTGTCGGCCGAAACAGAAAGCTCTTTGTGGTGGAATGATGCCCGGTCGGCTCGAACACGTCGTACGGCAGGCAATCCCAGTGCTGCAGCAGGGTCAATCCGGCTTTGCTGCAGAGATCGAGAAATTCCGCCTGTTCGAATATGACCTCGACCACCCGCGATCCATAGGCATACTTCTGCAGGAACATGGTCGGACGATTGTCGGCGAAAACCGGCACGTTATGGAAAATGCAGTAGCGCTCGGCGACCCGCGCGGTTTCGCGGATGGCGGCGGCGTAATCCAGGATGTGCATCAATGAGACGCCGTTGAAAACGATGTCAAAGGCGGCATTGGTGTGGCGCAGCCGGGTGGCGTCGCCGACTTCATAGGCGAACATCGGATAGCGAGCCTGGCCCGCTCGATCATCGGCGCGGAATAGTCCAGGCCGGTGTAACGGACGCCGCCGGGAATGAGTGTCGCCAGCACTTCGGCGTAGTATCCGCTGCCGCACCCGATTTCCAGCAGGCTCGGGTTGGACAGGCCGGTCGCCGCGATCGCCTGCGCCGCGATTTCGAGGTCGAGCCGCACATTTCCGCGGTGCATGTCCGCGAGCAGATTGGGCATAGGCCCGCTCCTGCCGTGCCACGGTTTGCGTCACGAGCCAGCCGTCCGACCGCGCCTGCAGCGCACGGGCCTCGTCGAGGCCGGAAAGCACCCGGTAGTCGGTCGACGGAAGCAATTGACGCCGGAGCAGCGGTATGCCCAGGATGATGCGCTTGGCCGCCGACTTGAGCGGCTTGGGCAGATTGAACGCGGCTCATGAGACGGGCTCTCGACATGCTGCCTCGAGACCCTGATCGAGGCTGAAGCGTCGGACGCCAGCCGGTGGCGCGCGCCTTGGAGGTGTCGATTTCCATGGAGCCGATCAGGCTGTCGCGGATTTCGGGCCGGCCACTGATGAGCGCCCAGCAAACCCAGCGCCGGTAGCGGCATCGGAAACAGCCTGGCCTTTCGGCCGCACGCCGCGGCGATGCCGCGAATGAATTCCGGTGTCGAAACCTGCTCGTCGTCGGCGACGAGGAAAATCTCGAACCCGCCTTCCGGATGGGCGAGCCGGTACTCGATGAACGATATCAGATTTCCCGAGCGCCAGAAATCCCCGACGGTTTTGGATCG
The DNA here is from genome assembly GCA_963710235.1 of uncultured Alphaproteobacteria bacterium. Classification (GTDB taxonomy): domain Bacteria; phylum Pseudomonadota; class Alphaproteobacteria; order Rhizobiales; family Xanthobacteraceae; genus Bradyrhizobium. The sequence continues at coordinate 1,239,922 of CAVPZI010000001.1, read as the reverse complement.
ATGCGAACGGCAGCGGCAGCCCGCGCCGGATCGCGCGCTGCAGCAGGGCGAAGTTGCCGCCTGCTCCGGCGCCATAGACCAGTGGCGGCCGGATGATGGTGACGTTCATCTTGCCGTGGCGGGCAATCGTCGCGAGGCCGGCTTCCGCGGCAGCTTTGGTCTCGCCGTAGATCCCGCGCGGATTGGGCTGGTCGTCTTCCCGGAACGGCCCACGCCCATTGGTGCTGCTGCCGTTGACCAATATCGTCGAGAGGTGAATGAAGTTACGGACGCCGGCCTTCGCCGCCTCGGTCGCCAGCCGCAGGGTGCCCTCGGTATTCACCGCGCGGTAAATCTCGCTGTTGCCTTCGTCTTGAGGATGATGGACCCGTGCCGCCAGGTGAACGATGGCGTCCACCCCGGACAATGCCTCGCTCCAGTCGGTGAGGGGGCCGATGAAATCGACCGTAACGGCGTCCGGATTGCCCGCGTGTTGCCGCAGCACTGGCCGAACCAGCCAACCGCCTCCGGCCAAGTGCCGGCACCAGGTTTCGGCCCACGAACCCCGTTGCCCCGGTCACCAGCACGACCGGCTTTTCACCGCTCATCGCCATCGGTTCGGCCTCAATGCGGGCACTGCAACAGGCCCTCTACCAATCCCTGTACCGCGTCATCGCGGCCTCCATGCTGAACTGACCGGCGACCTCGGCGGCACGTTGGCGCCTCTGCTCGGCGCCGTTGGCTGACGCCGCCTTGATGATGGCTGCCGCGAGGCCCGGCGCGTCGCCGGGAGCGATGACCCAGCCGATGTCGTGCGCGGCGATCAGCTGCGCCGCGTCGGCGTTGGCTTCGGACACGATCAGAATCGGACGCCCGACCGCCAGCAGATTGTAAAGCCGGCTCGGAACCGATACCCCCGCCATGTTGGCGCGATAGGGAATGATCCAGGCGTCGGCGGCGGCCAGAAGTTCGCCGAGATCGGCCGTCGGAACGCGTTCGACCAGGGTGATATTTGCAAGCGCGGCATCGGCCTGCAGCTGTTGCAGGCGGGCAAAGCCGACGCCCCATCCCGACAGCAAGAAATGCACCCGCGGGTCTCGCTGCAGCAGCCGTGCCGCTTCGAACACCACATCCGGATCGTGGGTGAACCCGAGATTTCCGGAAAGCCCGACCACAAAGGCAGCGTTGCGCGATCGGCGGAACTTGTCCGCATCGACCACGGGCCGGACCGTCACATCGAGCGTAGCCCAGTTCGGAATATAGTGGACCTTGTCCGGGGTGACGCCGGCGTAGCGTTTGAGCAGCTGTTCGGTTTCCCGGCCGATGATGACGACAGCGCTGAGCAGGCGAAACATCCCGGCATTGAGCAGGTGAATGATCCGGCTCGAGAACGATGTCGGTTTCAGCAGTCCGGTCAAGACCAGAACGTCGGGATAAAAATCGTGCATGATCAGTATCGATGCTGCGCCTTTCAACCTCGCCGCGCCGGCGACCGCGTAGGGCAGCATGAAGGGCGCGGTGACGGTCAGCACGACGTCGCCGGCCTGCAACATCCTCAGATAGAGCGAATAAAGTTCGCAGCGCAAACAGCGTTTCGGAGATGGCGCGCCTCAGCAGCGCGCCTTTCTCGGTTTGACGCTTGCTGATTTCGATCACGGTCGGCTTTCCCGCAATCTCGCCGGACGCCGAGCCCGCCGTTCCCGAAAGCACCTGCACCGGAATTCCGTTTGCCAGGTGCGTAGCAATCGTCGTGATGATTTCCGAGGTTGTGCTGGGATCGGGCGAATAATATTCGGACACGATCACCAGTCGTTTACGGGCCTTCATGGATGCTTTCGATGCGATAGGTTGATGCGAGCCAGATGCAACGTCGTCAATAGCCGTCGCGCCTTTTGGGCTTCCGATCGCCCTGGATTGTCCCCGGGGTCTTTTTAGCACGAATTCCCGCAGCCCCGCCAACGGGCGATGCCCGCGAAACGCCCGCTGACCACTTCACCGGAACTGCACGCTGCGGGCATCCGCCATCCGCAAGAGGTTAATTTCCCGGTCGCCAGGGCCGGCTGGGGCGCCATTTGCTTGAAGGAACGGGGTCGTGATAGGGGTTTGATCCGTCCGGACGGGGCCCCAGGGGTGCCCCAGGCGGGCGGTTCAGCGAAGGTCTTTTGAGATGTCCGCGGGCGGGATCTCGGTATCCTTGACTTGCGATGGGAGTATGCATGGCGGTTTCAGATCTAAAGCCTCGGGTTGCGCTGATTACCGGGATCACCGGCCAGGACGGCGCCTATCTGGCCGAATACCTGCTTGGCCTGGGCTACATCGTGCACGGCATCAAGCGCCGCTCGTCGTCGTTCAACACCGCGCGGATCGACCATCTCTACCAGGATCCCCACAGCCGGCAATGTGCCGTTTCATGCTTCATTATGGCGACATGACGGATTCCACCAACCTCATTCGGCTGATGCAGCAGATCCGGCCGACCGAAATCTACAATCTCGCCGCCCAGAGCCACGTCGGTGTCAGCTTCGAAAGCCCCGAATATACCGCCAATGCCGATGCGATCGGCGTGCTGCGGCTACTGGAGGCGATCCGGATTCTCGGCATGGAGAAGCAGACGCGGTTCTATCAGGCTTCCACCTCCGAGCTTTATGGGCTGGTGCAGGAAGTGCCGCAGCGGGAGACCACGCCGTTCTATCCGCGCTCGCCCTATGCGGTGGCAAAACTGTACGGCTACTGGATCACGGTGAATTACCGCGAAGCCTACGGCATGTTCGCCTCGAACGGCATCCTGTTCAACCATGAGAGCCCGATCCGCGGCGAAACGTTCGTGACCCGAAAGATCACCCGGAGCATCGCCCGGATCGAGACCGGTCTTGAGCAATGCCTGTATCTCGGAAATCTCGAGGCCAAGCGCGACTGGGGACATGCCAGGGATTACGTCGAGGGCATGCACAAGATCCTGCAGGCCGACGAGCCCGACGATTTCGTGCTGGCGACCGGCGAGACCCGCTCGGTGCGCGAGTTTGTCGAAATCGCATTCGCCGAAGTCGGCCGCAGCATCGACTGGCATGGCAAGGGTATCGACGAGACCGGCATCGACAGGAAGTCCGGCAAGACGGTGGTTCGCATCGATCCGGTGCTATTTTCGCCCGACCGAAGTCGATCTGTTGATCGGCGACGCCTCCAAGGCGCATCAGAAGCTGGGCTGGAAGCCGCGGACGAGCTTCGCCGAGCTGGTTCGGCAGATGGTGGCGAGCGATCTGGCGACCGCCAGGCTGGAGGTCGCCAATGGCAAGAATTCCGTTTGAGCTGAAAGGCAAAACGGTCTTCGTTGCCGGGCATCGGGGAATGGTCGGCGGCGCGCTGGTACGCAGGCTGCGGCAGGAAAATGTCGAACTTCTCACCGTCCAGCGCAGCGAAGTCGACTTAAGGGATCAGGCGGCGGTCAACGGCTGGTTTGCCAGGGCGCGCCCGCAAGTGGTGTTCCTGGCCGCGGCCAAAGTCGGCGGCATCGGCGCCAACAACACCCTGCGCGGGGAATTCATCTACGACAATCTGGTCATCGCGACCAACATCATTCACGCCGCACACGTCAATCGGCGCGGAAAAATTGATGTTTCTCGGCTCGTCCTGCATCTATCCCAAGCTGGCGCCGCAGCCGCTCCGTGAAGACTCGCTGCTGACCGGTCTGCTCGAGGCCACCAACGAACCCTACGCCATTGCCAAGATTGCCGGCGTCAAGATGGTCGAAGCTTACCGCAGCCAGTACGGCTGCCGACTTCATCAATGTGATGCCGACCAATCTATATGGGCCGGGAGATAACTATCATCCGGAATACAGCCACGTCGTTGCGGCGCTGATCCGCCGGTTTCACGAGGCGAAGGTTTCCGGGGCCTCCAACGTCGTGGTCTGGGGCACCGGCACGCCGCGGCGCGAATTCCTTTATGTCGACGACCTGGCCGATGCCTGCATCCATCTGGTGAAGACTTACTCAGACGATGGGTTGGTCAATATCGGCACCGGCAAGGATATCACCATTGCCGAATTCGCCCGCGTGGTCGCCGCGACCGTCGGCTACAGCGGCGATATCAGCTTCGACCCGTCGCGGCCCGACGGCACGCCGCGCAAGCTGCTTGACATCAGCCGCCTTGCCAGGCTGGGCTGGCGCGCAACCACCTCGCTGGAGGACGGTATCCGGCTGGCCTATCAGGCCTATTTGAGCGAGATCAAATGACCTTTAGAGCAGGATCCGGAAAAGCATGCCCTCGGACTTGATCCGAGGGTGGAAATCGATTTTCCGAAAAGATCCTGCTCAAACGTAAGACGAGTTCATGATGTGATTCGCATCATGAACTAGGCTTCGCCGGGCGGTTTGGCGCGGAAAACCACGAAATGCGCCATGGTAAAGTTGACGACAAAAGCCGTGAGGATTGAGGCCAGCTTCGCCAGCAGCACCGGCATGAAGTATGACAGCATCACCAGCACCGACGTCGCCACGATGACGCCCAGGATGCCGGATGCGACGAACGCGAGATAGCCCTTGCGGTTGAGGACGCGCCCCAACTCGGCACGGAACGTGATCAGGCTGTTCATGACGTAGGAGCCTGACACGGCGACCAGCCAGGACAGCACGTTGGACGGCACCAGCGGTATTCCGAGAACCTGGTAGGCGAAGGTAAACACGCCGAAATCGATCAACGTATTGCCGAGTCCGATGGTGGCAAAGCTTGCCATTTTCGCCATCATGGGACGCGAGACCGGGATCAGGTCGATCAATTGGTTGAGCAATTTCATGAGCGGAACTGGCCGTTCCCGATTCTGCGAGGTGCGAGCGGGAAGCTGCATGGGGTCATGGCGCACGATGGCGCTGTGGGCACGGCGTCATCGGGTCGTTCTGCACGGAATACAGCGAAGCGTCAAATATTTCGTGGAAACGTCTGATCACGAAACGGCAAGCCCGGATCTGGCCAATCGTTGCGCTCAGGGCCGGGCTTTGACGCTGGTCACTCGCCACAGCGTGCAGGACTGACCGTCTTCGCTCACTTCCGCGAGTTTTTGCGCGGTGACGTCCCGCGTTAACAGCAGATTGTGAAACCAGGCGCGCCCGGATTGCTCGATCACCAGGAATTGCGGGTAGCTGCGCACGATGTCGTCGGTCCATGTGATCTGGTCGATAGCGGCCCAGCTCTTGAGATTCTCCATGATGTGAAAATCCACCGCGTTGCCGCGGGCGCGCTCGGGATATTTCAGCACCACGCCCCAGTCCAGCGGGAACAGGTAGGCGGTGTGGTGGGCCGCAAAGGTCGCGCGCGGCAGCCAGACGTGCGGGGATTCCGTGACCACCGGCAGATCGCCGCCGACGTAGTCAGCCTCGAAATAGCTCCCGGCCTCGGTCGCGCAAGCTACCTCGCCGCGAACCGGAGACCTCAGCAGCATCACGACGCCGAGCAACGCTGCCGGCAGAATCGTGGCGGCAGCGGTGAAACCCGCGATCCGGCTCCGCGCGCCGCGCGTCGCCCGCTGCACCAGCCAGCCGCCGAAGGCGACATGAAGCGCAAAGCTGACGATCAGTTGCGGCGTGAAATAGCGCGGCACGAACAGCGGAAACACGGTTACCGACATGATCCATGCCGCCAGTGTGAAGCCCGATATGCCGGCGAGCACCAGGACCACGTAACGGATCGGCTGCCACCGCGCCTCGTGCAGGACAGCTTGAAACTGGAATTCGCCGCGCCTGATCGCCAGAAGCGCCGCCGTCGCCAGGCAATAGATTTCACCGGCCGCGACTAACATCGCTAGTTTCGATGCGAACAGGGTCTCGAGCAGGTCCGGCAGACCCGGACGGCCGTACCAGAGGTATGGTCGACCGACCGCGCTCTGCTGCAGAAAAAACGGCACCCAGCATGCCGATACCAGAACGGCCGGAGCTACAGCGGCGGCGATGAGACGCCAATCGGATTCACTGCGGTTACCCTGACTGAGCCAGCCGGCCATTGCGAAACAGGCGACGTAGACGATGCCGAAAGTGTGGGAGAGGGTCAGGCCTGAATACAGCATCCCAAGCGTGATGACATCGCCGGCGCCGCGGCGCTCAATCGATCGCTGTTGAAACAACATGGCCAGCGCCGCCATCAGAAAGTAGAGCGCGTAGCCCCGCAGCTCGAGTGCAATGTAGATGAGGTTGTCATTCAGCGCCGCGAACAGAAATACGCCGATCCAGCACGCCAGCATCGAGGCAACACGCCGGCTAATCCGGTACAGGATAACCGTCGCGGCCACGGCCATCGCGACATTGGTTAGCTTCAACACCGCCGCAGGCGACAATGCCCGGGGTATCGCGTGATCGATCAGCCATGCAACGGTCAGATATAGCGGCGGATTGCCGTCGATGCCGGCAACGATACCGGCCCATAGCTTGGGCAGGTTGGTGGCCTGAACCAGCGTCAAGGTAAGCAGCTCGTCCATCCACAACGGCCGGCCAAGCGAACGAGCCGCGAAGACGGCGACCGCGCAACAGGCGACCAGCACACATGCGATCTTCAGCGGCCGCGTCGCTTCAGAGGTGTCGGTCTCGCTCATGGGGCAGTGGTTTTCAAAGCAGCCGAGGCACCGGCAGCGGCGTGATCAGCTTGCCCTGCAAACCTTTGGCGCGCAGTTTTGGCGCCAGTTCGTCGGCGATGTGCCAGGAAAAGATGATGGCACAGTCCGGCTGGTCTTCGAACATGCGGCTTTCCTCGACCACGGGAATCAGCGTTCCCGGCATGCATTTGCCGATCTTGAGCGAGCCCTCGATCTCGCAGACATAGTCGATGACAGCGGAATCGAGGCCGACATAATTCACCAGCGTCGAGGCCCGCGACGGCGCACTGATGCCGCAGATGCGCCCGCCCTGTTCCTTGACGTCGCGGATCAGCGCGTGAAGCCGCTCCTTGGAGAGCATGACGTCGTGGCGGAAGGTGGCGAGGCGCTTGCGCATCGCTTCGCCGATCGGTTCACCGGCCAGCATCTGCGCCACGCTGGCCTGGACCGGGCGAGCGCCCTTGCGCGCGGCGTAAACCCGGATCGATCCGCCATGGGTCGGGATCTTCCGGGCGTGAAACACCTCGAGGCCATGCATGTCGAGCAGGTGGGCGAGACTGCCCACCGTATAGTGCCGCAGATGCTCGTGGTAGACCGTGTCGTATTGCAGATCGTCGAGCAGGCCGATCAGGTAATGCGATTCGGAGATGAACACGCCTTCGGGAGCGAGCATCTCGACAATGCCCTCGACGATCGCGTGGACATCCTCGATGTGGGCGAAACAATTGGCGGCGGTGACCACCCTGGCGGCGCCGTGCTTCTTCTCTGACCTCCTGCGCGACCTCCTTGGAGAAGTAGCGCTGCAGCGTCGGGATGCCGCGCGCATTGGCCATCCTGGCTACGTCGGTCGGCTCGATGCCGAGAACCCGGTGGCCGCCCTTCTGGAAGTTGGAGATCAGCGTGCCGTCGTTCGATCCGATGTCGATCGCAAGGTCGTCCGGGCGCAGATCGAGCAGCTTTGAGGATTCGGCGTAAAGATCGGCGAAATTCTCGCGCAGGATCCGGGTCATGCCGCTGGTGTAAGGATATTCGGGCGGGAAGATGATCACCGGGTCGACGGCGACGCCGAGCTGCACCAGTTCACAGTTCGAACAATGCATCAGGTTGGTCGGAAACCAGGTCTGCTGCTTCTGGACTTCGCCGATCGGGACCATCTGGTTGACCGGCGGCATGTAGCCGAGCGACAGAACCGTCTGCAGCGGCTCAAAGCCGCAGATCTGGCAGCATTCGACCGGAACACTGCCGCCGCTGCCGGCGCCACGGGCCACTTTGGTTGGGAACACGGCGACATCTCCTGAAAAATGTTTGAAACGGCTGCGGTGGTTCAGCTGGTCGGCGCCAGGTCCTCGTGCGCCCAATACCAGTCGACGGTCGGTGGCAGGCCCTGTGCCAGCGTTACGCGCGGCCGATAGCCGAGCTTTTCGAGCTTGCCAATGTCAGGACAACGCCGTTCGGTACCACCTTCCGGCGCGGGGCGATGGATCAATTCGATCTGGCGCCCGGCAAGAGTGGCGATCCTGGTCGCCAGTTCGGCGATGGTGATCTCTTCGGTGGTGCCGATGTGGTAGATGTTGAGATGCTCGCCCTTGGCCCGCATCGCCAGCACGCCGGCGACCAGGTCATCGACATGGCAAAAGCTGCGGGTCTGCCGGCCGTCGCCCTGCAGTTCAAACGGCAATATTCCCTCAGGACGCTGTGCTGCGATTGCCCTGAGCCGCCGCGCGAATTGCGGGACCACATGTTCCCAGCCCATGTCGGGGCCGTAAACGTTGTGCGGCCGGAAGATCAGCACGCGATCGAAGAACTTGCGGCCGTAGTTGAGCGCCATCAGCTCGCTGATGATCTTGCCGCCGCCGTAGGAATAACGCGGATTGGTTGGGTCGGGCACGATCAGGGGGGCACGCTCGTCGGTGGGGACCTGAGGCGGGGTCTGATAGACCTCGGAACTCGATGCCAGCACCAGCGAGCGGACGCCCTCGCTGCGACAGGCGTCGATGACGTTGATCATGCCCTTGACGCCGACGTCGAGCACGAGGTCAGGCGCGCTGTAGAAGAACTCGGTGCCGTTGACGAAAGCGAGATGGTGCACTTCGTCCATGCCACGCACCGCGCGCGCCACCGCCGCGGCATCGCGGATGTCGCCGCTGATGAATTCGATGTCGCCTTCGACCTGTTTGAGCCGCCGCGGCGCACCGCGCGAGTTGTCGTCGAGCACCCGCACGGCGTGACCGTCCCTGACCAGCGCCTTGACGAGCGCGGAGCCGATGAAGCCGCTGCCGCCGGTGACCAGGATCGAACTCACGTCTTCTTCTCCGCCGGATCCGACTCGATCTCGAGCCAGCCGCCGCCCTTATGGGCCCGGCGGGCAGAGTCGAGCAAGGTTTGCACGCGATAGCCGTCGGCGAATCCGGGCCAGGCCGGCCTGCCCAGCGAAATCGCATCGAGGAACTCGGCGGCCAGACGGGAGACCGGTGCTATTCGGCCATCGGCCGGGAAGTCGTGGTCGACCGGGTCATCGACTTCGACCAGGGTCCATTCGGTTGCCGGACGTCGCGCCAGCCGAAGCTCGAAGCCGCGCATATAGTCCAGCGTGGGGTTGATCAGGGTCAGGCTGCCGTCATCGCCGTAAAACTCGAGGCGATGGCCGGAGCCGAGATAGGACGCGCAGCTCATGGCGAGACTTCCTGCGGCGCCCGAGTGAAACGCCAGGCTGAGGCTGGCATGGGTCTCCATGGCCGGGGCGTCGGCCATGCCTGACAGCCGTGCCGACAGTCCGCTGATCGGGCCGCATAGCCATTCGAGGTAGTGCAAACTGTGACTGACGAAGTTTCCGAGCGCACCGCCGCCGTCCTCACCCCGTGATTTCCAGCTGTCGAGCCGCAGCCGCGTGGCGTGGTTTTCGACATTCCAGTTTACCGCGACGTGGCGCAATCGGCCGATCGCGCCCTGATCCAGCAGCGCCTTGGCCTTGCGCCACGCCAGCATCGCCGTGAAATTGAAATCCAGCACGGTCGTACAGCCGCTCACGGCCGCGGCCCGCGCCATCGCCGCGGCCGCAGCCAGATCGGCGGCCATCGGTTTTTCCGCGAATACCGGCTTGCCCAGTTCGAGCGCGCGGAGGGCGATTTCGCGCTGTAGCGTCGGTGGTGTAGCGATGGTCACGGCATCGATATCCGGATGTTCGACAAGGTCGCGCCAGTGGCCGAACGCGCGCGGGATGCCGGCGATACGCGCCAGTTCCGCCGTGCGCGCGGCATCGCTGCCGGCCAGCGCGACGACCTCGCAACGCGGGTCGAGCCGAAAAGCCGGCAGATGGACCAGGCGCCCGTAATTGCAGCCGACAATTCCGATCCGTATCACGAAGACTCCTGCGGTGGCTCGGATCGATGTTATTTCAACGCGATGAACGACTGCAGCTCGGCCAGCAGCAACGCGCCGATATGCATTTGCGAAACGAATTCGCCCGATTTGATCAAGGCGACCAGTTCGGCAGCGGTTGCCAGTTCGACCGTGATTCCCGGCTCCGGGACGAAGTCGCTGACGCGCTCGCCGGTCCGAAGGAAATAGGAATGGATGCGATTGCTCAGGCGCCCGGAACACGCCGCCGCCGTCCCCAGCGGGTGGATGGACCGGGTCGGGTATCCGGTCTCCTCGAGCAGCTCGCGCCGGCAACCCTCGGCGGGGTCCTCGCCGGGTTCGGCGAGACCGGCCGGAAGCTCCAGCGTGAACGCTTCCAGCGCCGGCCGATACTGCCGCACCAGCGGAAACCTGCCGTCCGGCGTCAGCGCCACGATGGCGAGATAATCCTGCTGGCCGACGGCGTGATAGAGCTGGGCCGGCTGACCCGGCGCGAATTCGACCTCGCGCGCGATGATATCGACCCAGGGCGAGATGGTCATGGTTCGCCGCGATCTGATCTTGGGCCAGGTCTCGTTCACGCGGACAACTCCGAGGCGATATGCGAAGGCTTGCGAGTGACCGTGTCAGGTGAACACCGCAGAAACGTCGTCGCGAAGGCGTAGCGGTACCAGCGCAGATAGGCCGGTAGCCATTTCAGCACCCGAAAGCGGCTGGACCCGTGCTGGCGTTCGAACCAGAGTGCCGGCACCTCGCCGATCCGCCAGCCGAGCCGGTGGGCCTTCACCAGGAGTTCAATGCTGTAGCAAAAGCCTTGATTCGAACTCGATGTCGATTTGTTCGATAACGCGCCGCGAAAACATCCGGAAACCGCTGGTCGGGTCCCTGGTCGGAAGCGCCGCCAGGTAGTGCAGCGTCAACGCCGCGGTCGCGCACCAGCGCCGCCTTCAGCCACGGGCAGCCCTGCATGGTGCCCCCTGGCATGAAACGGCTGGCGCAAACGATGTCGCACCCCTCGTCCACCAATGCCGCCATCCGGTCGATGATCCCGGCGTTGAAATCATCATCGGCCGGATACACCACGACGATGGGGGCCGAACTCGCGGCAAAGCCGGCCAGCACCGCGCTGTGCGCGCCGCGACCGGCATTGCGTACGAACGCAACACGAAGGCCGGCATGGCAGTCCGGATTGTTGCGCACCACGGGCAGGGTATCGTCGTCCTCGCTGTCGTAGCAGATCAGCACGCGGGCCGGCGTCTTGACCTCACGCGCCAGCGCACCGAGCGTGGCAAGGATGTTTGCCCCCTCGTTGTAGACCGGAATGATCAGGTCGATGCATGGATTCATCGCGTTGCGGCTCTTTGTTCCTGCCGAGGGCGCAAGGTCAACCGGTCGGGTCGATTGCCGTGCGCGAGTTATTGCGACGGCACCAATGTGGAGCCGGAAAAGTCCGGCGCCTGCTCGAGCATTCCCCAGATGTCGACCACCGGCTTGCCCTTCAGGTCGGCGGTCCGGTAAACGCCGTGCGGCGTGCACAGGATCAGCACGTCGCTGCGCGCGATCACCTCGTCGAGCGGCAAGAGATCGGGATCGACCGTCACGAACGGATCGGTGGTCAGAACCTCGCGGGCGTAGCCGTTCAGCACCTTCTTGAATTTATAGCTCAGCGACGCCCTGACATCGTCGATCTCGGATTTGAACGCCATGCCCAGCAGGCCGACCGTCATCTTGCCGAGATCGTAACGCCGGCGCAGATCATCGACGACATGCAGCGGCAACCCTTCATTGACCAGCATCGCGGCATTGCCGAGGCTGAATTCGTTGCGTGCGAAGGCGGTCAACTGCATGGTGTCCTTCATCAGGCACGGCCCGGCCGCATATCCCGGCGTCGGGATGTTCCTGGCGCGCGGATAATTGTGCTTCATCGCCGTCAGAATGCGCTGATAGTCGACGCCGGCGGATTTTGCGATCAGATAGAACTGGTTGGTCACGGCGAATTCGATGTAGCGATAGGCATTGCCGAACAGCTTGGCGAACTCGGCCTCGATCGGATCGAGCGCGACGATTTCCGGGGCGATGATGCGGAACAGGGCGGCGGCTTCCTCCGCGGCCTCAGGCGTGGTGCCGCTGATGATCTGCGGCATCCGGGCCAGTTCCTCGACACCGTAGCCCTGCACGATCCGTTCCGGGCAGAACGCGACCTTGAGTTTGCGGCCGCGACGCGAAAGGTAATCGTTGATCCACGTCGGTGGTGCCGGGATAGAGCGTCGAACGCAGCACCAGCAGTTGACCGTCGCGCAAATGCGGCAACAGGGCATCGATGCAGTTCTGGACGACGTGGCGTTCCGGATTGAGAAATTCATCGACCGGGGTACCGATGGTGACGATGACCGGTCCCGAAGCGGAAATCTCGCTCGGCCTTGCTGGTGAAATCCAGCCGCCGGGCGCGCAGCGCCGCGGTCAACAATTCTTCGGCACCGTATTCGATGAAGGGCAGGCGGCCGCTCTTCAACGTCGCCAGATTGTCGACGTTCAGGTCGTTGACATTGACGCGCAGCCCCTTGGACGCAAAAGCCAGCACCAGCGGAATGCCGACATGGCCGGCGCCGCCGACGATGGTGAGGTCGGCGACCCTGGTTTCGTTCGGGACGGGTGCGATGGGGAGCGCGGCAACGGTCACGGCTTTTCACCATAGGTCAGGACGAATGAACGCAGTGGCTTCATCCAGCCGGGCGCGAACACCGCGCGGTCGACGGCGTTATAGACGGGCAACAGCCAACGCAGTTTTGTGGAGGCGAGATAGCGATAGCTCAGGTCGGAGATATAATCGGTGCCGACCTTGAAGCCGGCGTCCTCGAATACGGCGGCGACCCGATGCGCCAGCACCGGCCTCTCATTCTCGGTCACCCCGACGGGGCTATAGAGCGGCGAGGAGCGGTCGCGATACAGGTACATGAACGGGTTCATGCGATTGGGATCGAAGGCCACGAACGATCCGCCCGGTTTCAGCACCCTGAACGCCTCGGCCGCGCAACTCGCGGGGTCGGGAAGGTGATGCAGCAGCCCGCTGAGCAGGATGCCGTCGAGGCTTGCCGTAGCGAACGGCAGATGCTCGACGTCGCCCTCCTGAAACGTCACCTGCGGGTATTTGAGCCGGCCCAGCGCAATAAGCTTCGGACTGAGATCGACCCCGACAGCGTCAAAGCCGCGCCGATGCAGCAGGTGGGTGAAGACGCCGGAACCGCAGCCAAGGTCGGCGACCCGCGCGCCAGGCCGCCATTTCGCCAGCCGCGTGCAGGTGCCGATCAGCCGCTCGTTGCTGTCGGGCGTGAACACGTCATAGCTGTCCGCGGCAGCGTGGCCGTCGAAGAACGCGATTTCTTTCTGCTTGTCCTGGCTGGATTGGATCATTGGACGCCTAGCACGAAACTCCGGCCCGACAACGCCGCAGGCGCGAGGTTGACACCCGTGCCTGAGACAATCGCCGAATGCTGTTCTGCCCGTTTGAATCGACGTCGCCGGCGCCGATCTTGTTCGAAATAGCTTAACGTAACGCTACATTTAGGTGGCCTGCGCCGGTTCCGGACCGCGCGTCCCCCCGCTTCGTTACCAGGCCCTTCGGACCGACGGCGAGGTTTGGCTGTTCGCGTAAAGGTACGGTTAATTTCTGCCATGCAATGCCGCGCAATGGCTCAGAGCGGTTCGTACCGTTCCGTCGCGCACCAGTGACTGTCGCCGACGCGTTCCCGGCGGCTGATCACGCCATGGTCGATGTTGACCAGGTAGGTCTGCATGCCGATGGCGCGGCCGGTGGCGCCGCTCACGCTGGCTTTCACGCACGTCATCCATTCCGCAAAGGATGGCTTGGGTGGTGAAAAGCTGACGTTGGTCGGTGACGACGCGGCCACGAAGACCGCGGCAAGGTTGCTCTGGAGTAGCGCCCGGACATCGGGCGCCGGATCGGGCGCCGCCGGTTGCGGCGCCCGCTCGCGGATCATTTCCGGAAAATAGGTCGCCCCGGAATCGACGCGGCCGCAGCCGGCCAGCACGAAAACAAAGCCGAAAGCGGCAAAATTCGCCCACGTCTTTCGCATTCGGCCAACCTTGCATGATCCCGAAAAAGCATGCCCTCGGACCTGATCCGAGGGTGGACACCGGTTTTCCGAAAAGATCATGCTCAAAATCCAGAGGATCAGATCCCAAAGCTCAACGGATCACAAGATTGCAATATGTTTCTCACAAGGCGCAAATGGGCAGGAATTGCATCGTTCGCCAACGAAATACGGCCGGTTTCGTTGCCGGTTTCACCCGCGTTCGTCGGCGATGGCCTTGCCGTCGTTGGCGAGCGTGGCGGGTGGAACGAACTCGACGCCGCCGCCGAGCCGGGTGACGTTGCGAAGCGTCGTGGTGACCGCCTCGCGCAGTTGGGCAGTCGGGGTTGCGCACTCGGCTTTAAGTGTCATGACATCGGCTTCGCCGTCGCGGCTTACGACGAGGCGCAGCCGGCCGAGTTCGGGATGTTGCCTGCCGATCTCGGCCACCTGTTCCGGCCGCACGAACATCCCTTTCACCTTGGTGGTCTGGTCGGCCCGGCCCATCCATCCCTTGATGCGCGCGCCGGTGCGTCCGCAAGGGCTCCAGCCCGGCAAAGCCGCCGTCAGGTCGCCGAGCGCGAGACGGAGCCACGGATGGTCGGGATCAAGCGACGTCACCACGACCTCGCCGACATCGCCGTCGGGTACCGGCTCGCCGGTGCCGGGCCGCACGATTTCCAGGATGATGTCCTCGTTGACAATGAGGCCGTCGCGCGCCGGGCTCTCATAGGCGATGAAGCCGAGGTCGGCGGTGGCATAGGCCTGATACGCGTCGATGCCGCGCGACCTGATCTCGTCCTGCAGCGATTTCGGAAATGCCGCGCCCGACACCAGCGCGCGTTTCAGCGAGCACAGATCGCGCCCTGCCGCTGCGGCGGTATCGAGCAGGATCTTCAGGAAATCCGGCGTGCCGCTGTAAGCGACCGGCCGATAGGCTTCGATCAGTTCGAACTGGGCGTCGGTGTTGCCGGGCCCGGCGGGGATCACCGCGCAGCCCAGCGCGCGCGCCGCGGAGTCGAAAATGAAGCCGCCCGGCGTCAGGTGATAGCTGAACGTGTTCAGGACCACATCGCCGCGCCGAAAACCCGCGGCGAACAACGCTCGGGCCCCGCGCCAGGGATCGGCGTGGAGGGGTTCAGGCTCGAAGATCGGGCCTGGCGACGTGAACAGGCGGCCGAACGAGCCGCTCCTGCCGGCAACGAACCCGCCGAACGGCGGCGCCGCCTTGTGCAGCGCTGGCAGGTCGGATTTGCGCAGCACCGGAAGGTTTGCCAGCGCCACGCGGCTGCTGACGCTTTCGGGATCGATGCCGGCGAGACGTTCCGCATAGGCCGGCGCCGCCATCGCCCGGCGCAGGACATCGGGCAACCGCGCGAACAGATCGGCCTCGCGTTGTGCGGGATCGCGGGTTTCGAGGGCGTCGTAGTGGCCGGTCATAAATCTACAGCCATCGCTTCCTGCGCTTGAAGCTTTTCAAATTCTTGAAACTCTTGCGCTGGTCGCCGGCGCCGCCGAGGTAGAATTCCTTGACGTCCTCATTGTCGCGCAGCTCTTCCGCGGTGCCGTCGAGCACGACCTTGCCCTGTTCCATGATGTAGCCATGGCTCGCCACCGACAGCGCGGCGCGGGCGTTCTGCTCCACCAAAAGGATGGTGACGCCGAGGTCGCGGTTGATCTGGCGAATGATGGCGAACACTTCCTTGACCAGGAGCGGCGACAGTCCCATCGACGGTTCGTCCATCAGGATCATCTTCGGACGCGCCATCAGCGCCCGGCCGATCGCCAGCATCTGCTGCTCGCCGCCGGAGAGATAGCCGGCGAGGCCGGTGCGTTCCTTGAGCCGCGGGAAATAGCCGAACACCATGTCGATGTCGGCGTCGACCCCCTTGTCCTTGCGGGTGAAGGCGCCAAGCCGCAGGTTTTCCAGCGAGGTCATGTCGGCGATGATGCGGCGGCCTTCCATCACCTGGAAGATGCCGCGGCGCACGATCTTGTCGGGATCGATGCCGTTGATGCGCTCGCCGTCGAAGCGGATCTCGCCCCGGGTAACTTCGCCGTCCTCGGTCTTGAGCAGCCCCGAAATCGCCTTCAGCGTGGTGGATTTGCCGGCGCCGTTGGCACCGAGCAGCGCAACGATCGCGCCCCGCGGCACATCCAGGCTGAGGCCACGCAACACCAGGATGACGTTGTCATAGACCACCTCGATGTTGCGCACGCTGAGCAGCGGCGCGGTAGAGGCGACCGTGCCTGGAGTGGCGCCGACTGTCTGGGTCTCGGTACTCATTGATACCTGTCTTGGATGCGCGGGTTTGTCCCGCGCATCCAACGATGGATGAATTACCAGCCGAACCATTCCGGCTTGCGCGGCAGTTCGACCGTCTTGACCTTTTCGAGCTTGATGGTGCCCTTGCCCATGAGGTCGTTGATGTCGCCGTCGGTCGGGCCGGAGATCTTGGACCGGTACAGATCGACCTTCAGGGTCGGCCGGTGATCCTTCTCGGTCCAGGTCGAGGGATTGCAGACGCCTTCCATGCCGGCCGGCACCCAGTCCTTCTTCTGATAGAAGCCCTTGGCGACGTTCTCGCCGGTGACGCCGCCGTTCTTGGCGGCCCAGTCGATGGCTTCCTTCATGTACAGCGTGGTGCAGACCGCGGCGATGTAATGCACCGGACGATAAACCTTGCCGGTGGGGTCGCTCATCCTGGAGATTTCCATCACGGTCTTCATGCCGGGTGCGTTGCCGCCCCAGCCGACCGCCGTACGCAGCGGGAAGATCACGCCGTCGGCGGCGTCGCCCGCGGTCTTGGCGGCGTTTTCGTCCATGCCCCAGACGTTGCTGAGGAACTGGACGTCGACGCCGGCGGTCTTGCAGGCCTTCATGACGGAGATGTTGGAAGCCGCGGTGTTGCCGAGATAGGCGTAGTTGGCGCCGGAGCTTTTCAGGCTGAGGCATTGCGCGCTGTAATCGCCGGGCGTCAGCGCGAACACCAGCGGCGGCAGCACCTCGAAGCCGAGTTCGGTGGCGAGCGCCTCGCCGGCGGCTTTCGGCGCGTTGGGATAGGGATGGTTGGCGCCCATGTGCACGAATTTCGGCTTGCCGGGCTTGCCCTTGGCCTTCCAGTCCTCGGCCGCCCAGGTCAGTTCGGCCCGCACCGCGTCCGAGTAGCTTGGACCGTAGAAGAAGTTGTAGGGCGCTGGCTTGGCCTTGCCGCTGGTGCCTTCCGGATCGGTCAGGGCGGCGGCGTAGGAGCCGGAGATGTCGGGAATCTTGTCCTGGGCGAGGAAGCCGGTCAGCGCCTCGGTATCGGCGGTGCCCCAGCCCATGATCGCCGCGACCTTGTCGCCGCCCGACCACTTCTTGTACAGCGCGATGGCGCGCGGCACCTGATACCCGTAGTCGACGGTATCGACGCTGAGCTTGTTTGCCGCCGATGCCGCCGTTCTTGTTGACCCAGGCGAAGGTGTCCGCGACGCCCTGTCCGTACGGCGTTCCGACGTCGGAGGTGCCGCCGGAATAGTCCGCCAGATGGCCGATGGCGATCTGGGCCTGGGCGGTGGCGGCCGAGCCGCCGAGCAGCAGGGCCAGGGACACGGTACTGAGCAGGGACTTCATCGTCATGGTCGGTTTCCTCCGGTTTGTTTCGTTGGATGCGATTGTAGCCAGTCCCGTTCCAACCTCAATGTGAAAACGGGTAAAGTTTCCAGTATGTCTTGATCTGCCGCCAGCGGTGGGCGAGCCCGTCCGGCTCGAAAATCAGGAATGCGATGATGATCAGGCCGATGGTTATTTCGCGCAGGAAGGTGAGGTTGTTGTTGAGCTGCAAGGCGTGATCGATGGCGCTGCCCTTCAGGCTGGCGCTGATCCATTCCATCGATTCCGGCAACAGCACCACGAAGGCGGTACCCATCAGCGTACCCATGATCGAGCCGGTGCCGCCGATGATGACCATCGCCAGAAAGATGATCGAACGGTCGATGCCGAAACCTTCGTTGGATACCACCAGCTGGTAGTGCGCGTACAGCGCGCCCGAGATGCCGGCGAAGAACGCGGCGAGGCCGAATGATAATGTTCGGTATTTGGTGAGATTGATCCCCATGATCTCCGCGGACAGATAGTGGTCGCGCACCGCCACCAGCGCGCGGCCGTCGCGACTACGCATCAGGTTGGTGACCAGCAGATAGCTCACGAGCACGTAGGCCAGCACGACGTAGAAATATTGCCGGTCGCCGCGCAGCGCATAGCCGAAGATCGAGAACGGATTGGCCGAGGCCGGCACCGAGCCGCCGGTGAACCATTCGGCGCGGGAAAAGAAATCGAGCAGGATGTATTGCGCGGCCAGCGTCGCAATGACGAGGTAGAGCCCCTTGAGCCGCGCCGCCGGCACGCCGAAGATCAGGCCGACCAGGGCGGTGACCACGCCGGCCAGCGGGATGGCGAAGAATACCGGGATCGGCAGCGTGTTGGAGATATAGGCCGAGGTGAAGGCGCCGAACAGAAAGAAGGCGGCGTGGCCGATCGAGATTTGCCCGGTAAAACCGACCAGGACGTTTAATCCGAGCGCGGCGATGCCGAAGATCCCGATCTGGATCAGGATGCTCAGCCAGTAGGCGTTGAACACCTGCGGCGCGAAACAAATCAGAACAATGCCGACAATGGCGGCGTTGCGGCTGGCCCGGGTCGGAAAGATGGTGGTGTCCGCCGCATAGGTGGTGCGGTAGTCGCCGGCCGGGATCAGGGTCTGGCTCGCCATGTCGGGTTAAATCCGCTCGATGTCTTTGGTG
Source organism: uncultured Alphaproteobacteria bacterium (assembly GCA_963710235.1). Classification (GTDB taxonomy): domain Bacteria; phylum Pseudomonadota; class Alphaproteobacteria; order Rhizobiales; family Xanthobacteraceae; genus Bradyrhizobium. Next base: position 1,221,133 of record CAVPZI010000001.1, on the reverse strand, counting down.
CCGAACAGGCCATACGGCTTGATCATCAGGATGATGATCAGCACGTAGAACGGCGCGATCTCGTAAAGATTGCCCCAGTGCAGATATTGGCTGTCGACGAATTGGGCGAAGTTCTCCAGCAGGCCGATGATGATGCCGCCGAGCACCGCGCCGCCGATCGAATCGAGGCCGCCGAGGATCGCCGCCGGAAACACCTTGATGCCGTAGGCCGAAAGCCCCGACGACACGCCGTTGACCACGGCGACCACCACGCCGGCCACCGCCGAGACGGTGGCCGATATCGCCCACGCCATCGCGAACACGCTCTTGACCGAAATGCCGAGTGACTGGGCGACCTGCTGGTTGAAGGCGGTGGCGCGCATGGCGAGGCCGTATTTCGAGACCCGGAAGAACCACGCCATGCCGGCCATCATCGCCACCGAGACCACGAGGCTCATGAGGTAGACGGTCTGGATCTGGAGTCCTGCGATATTGACCGACTGGCTGGTGAAGATCGGCGGAAACGGCTGCGGGTTGACGCCGAAAATCCACTTCAGCGCGGCCTGGAACACTTCCGAGAGCGCGATCGTCACCATGATCACCGAAATGATCGGCTCGCCGATCATCGGCCGCAGGATCACGATCTGGATGGCGATGCCGAACACGAACATGAACACCAGCGTCAGCGGCATGCCGAGGTAGAACGGCAGCTGGTATTTGGTCAGCATCAGCCAGCACACCCAGGCCCCGATCAGCAGCAATTCGCCCTGCGCGAAATTCACCACTTGCGTCGCCTTGTAGATCAGCACAAACGACATCGCGACCACGCCATACAGCGTGCCGACCACGAGGCCGTTGACCAGAAGCTGGATCAGGAGCTGGGCGTTCATGCGGGGGTACCCAAGTTCGTCATGCCCGGGCTCGCCCCGGGCATCCACGTCTTGGCTTCCAGAAGACGTGGACGGCCGGGCACAGGAGAGCGTGGATGCGCCGTCGGACAACTATGCCCGGCCATGACGGTTGTTGGGTTGATGCGCGATTGATCATTCCGCCGCCTCCGCCGCCACCGCATCCCGCGCCAGATCCACCACCTTCAGCGTGGTACGGATCCGCTGCGTGGTGCCGTCCTGGAACCGGATCACGGTATCGACCGGAATTTCATGCGCGCCGCCATAGATGTCGTCGATGATGGAAGCGTATTTTTCATTGATGACGCTGCGGCGGACTTTTCGGGTGCGGGTCAGTTCGCCGTCGTCGGCGTCGAGTTCCTTGTAGAGCAGCAGGAATTTGGCGATGCGCTGCGCCGGCGGCAGCGTGGCGTTGACCGCCTCGACCTCCTTGCGCAGCAGGGCATAGACCTCCGGCCGCGAGGCGAGGTCGGTGTAGGTGGTGAACGAGATCCGCTTCTTCTCCGCCCATTTCGAAACGATCGAGAAGCGGATGCAGATCATCGCCGCCAGCACGTCGCGGCCCGCTCCCAGCACCACGGTCTCGGCGATGTAAGGCGAGAACTTCAGCTTGTTCTCGATGTATTGCGGAGAGAAGCGCTCGCCCCGCGCGGTCTCCGCCAGGTCCTTGATGCGGTCGATCACCACCAGTTGGCCGCTGGCGTTGAAATAGCCGGCGTCACCGGATCGCAACCAGCCGTCCTGCATGTCGGCGGCGGAAGCTTCCGGGCTCTTGTAATAGCCGAGGAACATGTTGGGGTGCCGCACCACGATTTCGCCGACGCCGTGGATGTCGGGATTGTCCACCCGGATTTCGATGTCGTCGGCCATGGCCACGCCCGTGGTGTCGGGATCGACTTCGCTCGCGCGATGCAGGGTGTAGGCGCCGAGCAGTTCGGTCTGGCCGTACAGCGTGCGCAGCGGCACGCCCATGGCGCGGAAGAACTTGAAGGTGTCCGGACCGAGCGCGGCGCCGCCGGTGGCCGCCGAGCGCAGCCGGGTGAAGCCGAGACGGTCGCGCAGCGCCCGGAACAACAGGGTATCGGCGACCGCGGAGTGCTGGCCCTTCGCCAGTGCCGTCAGGCCGGCCTTCATGCCGATTTCGTACAGCGACTGTTTCAGCGCCGAGGAATCCATCACCCGGGCGCGCACATCGGCGGCGATGGATTCCCAGACCCGCGGCGCGAACAGCACGAAGGTCGGTGCGATCTCGCGAAAATCGTTCATCATGGTGTCGGGCTGTTCGACGAAGTTGATCTTCATCCGGCTCAAGAGGCCTTTGCCGAGCGCGTAGACCTGTTCCATGATCCACGGCAGCGGCAGCACCGAGACGTATTCGTCGTCCGGTCCCTTCGGATCGAAATTCAGGTAGGTCGCGCAATGCCGCAGCACCCTTCCTGCGGCCAGCATGGCCAGCTTCGGGTTCGAGGTGGTGCCTGAAGTGGTGCACAGGATGGCGACGTCGTCGCCCCTGGTCGCATCCACCATTTTGTCGTAGAGATCGGGGGCGCGGGCGGCGCGTTCACGGCCCATCGCTGCGAGCTTGTCGGCTTCGAGCAGGCGCGGGTCGTCGTATTTGCGCATCCCGCGCGGATCGGAATAGACGATATGAACGAGCTGCGGGATCCGGTCGCCGAGCCCAAGCAGCTTGTCGACCTGCTCTTCGTCTTCGGCGAACACCAGCCTGGCGCCGCCATAGTTGAGCAGATAGGCGGCTTCTTCCTCCAGTACGTCGCGATAGAGCCCGAGTGACATGGCGCCGATGGCGTGGCTGGCGATTTCGGCGGATACCCAGTCCGGCCGGTTGTCACCGATGATGCCGATCACGTCGCCGCGGCCGAGCCCGAGTTCGATCATGCCAAGCGCGAAGTCGTGCACCCGGCTCTGGTAATCGTTCCATGTGAACGCGCGCCAGAGCCCGAGGTCCTTTTCGCGCAGCGCGATTTCGTTGCCATGTTCTTTGGCATTGAGTCGCAGCAGCTTGGGATAGGTATCGGCCTGCGCGACCCTGCCGGCGTAGTCCATCATGCCGCGCTCTCCGCCGGCGCCTGGGCCTCATCGGGATCGACCAGCGCCTCGTCTTCTTCACCAAGATAGGCGCTCTTGACGTGGGGTCGGCCAGCACCGCGGCTGGATCGCCCTCGGCGATCTTGCGGCCGAAATCCAGCACCATCACGCGATGGGAGATGTCCATCACCACGCCCATGTCGTGCTCGATCATCACGACCGTCATGCCGAACTCTTCGTTGAGATCGACGATGTAGCGCGCCATGTCCTCCTTTTCCTCGAAGTTCATGCCGGCCATCGGTTCGTCGAGCAGGATCAGCCGCGGCTCCAGCGCCATGGCGCGGGCGAGTTCGACACGCTTGCGCAGGCCGTAGGGCAGGGTGCCGGCGGTCGCCTTGCGCACCGACTGCAGGTCGAGAAAGTCGATGATCTCTTCCACCTTGCGGCGGTGTTCGAGCTCCTCGCGCCGGGCGCCGGTCAGCCAGTACAGCGATCCGGTGATGAAATTGTTTTTGAGCAGGTGATGACGACCGACCATGATGTTGTCGAGCACGCTCATGTGATGGAACAGCGCGAGGTTCTGAAAGGTGCGGCCGATGCCGAGCCGCGGCCGGGCATTGGGATTGAGCGCCGTGATGTCCTGCCCGCGATAGAACAGCTGGCCCTCGGTCGGCCGGTAGCGGCCCGAGATGCAGTTCACGATCGAGGTCTTGCCGGCGCCGTTGGGTCCGATGATCGAGAACAGTTCGCCGTCGTTGACGGCAAAGCTCACCTCGGTGAGTGCGCGAACGCCACCAAAGCGCAGTGACACCCCGCGTACTTCCAAAGCATGTTCCACGCATTCCCTCCGCTGGCGGTCTTTTTTGGATCGATTTCCGCTCGCTTCGCCGAGCCTATATCGAGCCGTCATGTCACCCTATTCGACTAACGACAGCTGGACTAGGGGATCACAAGGTCCATCATTCGCTGGATGCGTGCCCTGGAAATGACGAGGGTTGGTTCGTGGACTACCGGGCAACCCTCACACCTCGAGCCATTCCTTGCGCACCGCCTGGTTGGCCTTGAGTTCGGCGGGAGTGCCTTCGAACACGATCCGGCCGTGGCCCATGACGTAGAGCCGGTGCGAGATCCGCATCGCGATCGACAGTTTTTGCTCGACCAGCAGGATGGCGACGCCGCGGCGGGCGATTTCGGCGATCAGGTCGCCGACCTGCTGGACGATGAGCGGCGCCAGGCCCTCGGTCGGCTCGTCGATCATGACCAGTTCGGGATCGCCCATCAGCGTGCGACAAATTGTCAGCATCTGCTTCTCGCCGCCGGACAGCACGCCGGCGGCGGTATCGGCGCGGGCGGCGAGGTTGGGGAACATGTCCAGCATGTCCTGCAGCCGCCACTTGCCGGGATGCCTGGGATCCTTGATGCCGAGCATCAGGTTCTGCCGCACCGTGAGGCCGGGGAAGATGTCGCGGTGCTCAGGTACGTAACCGAGGCCGAGATGGGCGATCTTGTAGCTCGGCAGGCCGGCGATGGGGATGCCCTTGAAGGTGATCGAGCCCTGCGGCGGGACTTCGCCCATGATCGCCTTGACCGTGGTCGAGCGCCCGACGCCGTTGCGTCCCAGCAGGCTCACCACCTCGCCGGCGTCGATATGCATATCGACGCCCTGCAGGATATGGCTCTTGCCGTAATAGGCGTGCAGGTCCGCGACCTCGAGCATCAGGCCGCCTCCTCGCCGAGATAGGCTTCCTTGACCTTGGGGTTGCCGCGAATCTCCTCGGGCGTTCCCGAGGCGATGATCTGGCCGTACACCAGCACCGAGATCCGGTCGGCCAGGCCGAACACCACGCTCATGTCGTGTTCGACGATCAGCAGCGTGCGGCCCTCGGTCAAGCGACGGATCAGCGCCACGGCACGCTCGGTCTCGGCGTGGCTCATGCCGGCGGTCGGCTCATCCAGCAAGATGACGTCGGCGCCGCCGGCAGTGGTGATCCCGATTTCCAGCGCGCGCTGTTCGGCATAGGTCAACAGGCCCGCCGGCACGTCGCGCCGCGCGGTGAGGTTGATGTCGCCGAGGATTCGCGCCGTGCGCTCGCGCACTTCCGGCAAGTTGTCGATGTTCTTCCAGAACGCATAACGCTGGCCGGTCGCCCACAGCACTGCGCAGCGGATGTTTTCCCAGACGCTCATATTGGCGAAAACGTTGGTGACCTGAAAGCTGCGCGACAGGCCGCGGCGGTTGATCTGGTAGGGCGGCAGATGCGAGATCGCCTCATCGCGCAGCAGGATGCTGCCGGCGGTCGGCCTCATGTAGCCCGAGATCAGGTTGAACAGGGTGGACTTGCCGGCGCCGTTCGGGCCGATCAGGGCGTGACGCTCGCCCTGTGCCACGGTGAGATTGACGTTGCGGATCACCGAGGTGATGCCGAAACTCTTTTCGATCCCGCGCAGTTCGATGGCGGCGCTCATGCGGCGACACCTTTTTCCCGGGCGGCGCTCAAGGCCACGTCCCAGGCATGGGCAATCCGGCGCCAGGTGATGCGCGCCACGACAAATCCGCCGACCATGAGCACCGCCGCGGTGGCCCAGATCATCGGGCTTGCGGCGTCGAAGCTGACACCGAACGACCGGATGTGGGGGTCTTCGCCGGGATAGACCGTGTAGTGCACGATGGTCTCGATCGTGAGCATCAGCCCGGTGACCATGGCCAGCGTCGGCACCAACGCAACCAGGTAGCTCGGCAGCACCTTGTTCAGGGTACCGGCCTTGAGCAGGGGGCGGTGCTTCATCAACAGGCCGGTGAGGCCGCCGGGGGCGAACATCACCACGGCAATGAAGATCAGGCCGAAATAGAGCTGCCACACCGGCGTGAGGTCGGAGAGCCCGAGCGACAGGAAGGTCACGAAGATCGGCGCCGACGATGGGGCCGATGAAGAAGCCGATGCCGCCGATATAGGTGGCGAACAGCACCGTGCCGGACTGCGCGGCGCCGAGATAGGCCGAATTGGCGATCTCGAAGTTGATGGCGGCGAGCGAGCCGGCGATGCCGGCGAAAAACCCGGCAAAGCAGAATGCCAGGTAGCGCACCACGTGCGGATCATAGCCGACGAACTGGACCCGCTCGGGATTGTCGCGCACCGCGTTGCACATCCGGCCGAGCGGCGTGCGCGTCAGGGCGTACATGGCAATGACCGCGATCAGCGTCCAGGCCGCGACCAGGTAGTAGATCTGGATCTGCGGGCCGAAATTATAGCCGAACAGGCGCAGCAGCTTGGTGCGGTTGGCGGAGACGCCGGCTTCGCCGCCGAAGAAGGTGCGCAGGATCAGCGCCGATGACGCCACCAGTTCGGCGACGCCGAGCGAGATCATGGCAAACGCGGTGCCGCGAGCGCTGGGTCGAGACCCAGCCGAGCAGCATCGCAAACAACAGCCCTGTCAATCCGCCGACCAGGGGTATCAGCGGCAGCGGGACCGGCAGCTTGTTGGCGCCTAACATGTTGATGGCGTGGATCGCCAGGAAACCGCCGAGGCCGTAATAAACCGCGTGACCGAACGACAGCATGCCGGTCTGGCCGAGCAGGATGTTGTAGGACAGCGAAAAGATGATGGAGATGCCGATCAGGCTGAAAGTGGTCAGCGAGCCGCCGGAGGAGAAGATTTTCGGCAGCACCAGCAGCACCAGCGCGGTCGCGATCCACATGCCATAGAATTTGGCTTTCTCGGCCGTGGCCGACGGCGCGGACGCGGCGCTGGAGGCGATCTCGCTCATGTGTCGCGCGTCCCCAGGAGGCCCATCGGCCGGAAAATCAGGATCAGTACCAGGAGCACATAGGGCATGATCGGTGCGATCTGGGCAATGGTCACGTTCCAGATGTCGGACAGCCAGCTGTGGGCATAGTCCGGGCCGAGCGGGCCGAACGCGCCGGCCAGCGAGCCGTCCATCGACACCGCAAAGGTCTGCAGCAGTCCGATCAGGAGCGATGCCACGAAGGCGCCGGGCAGCGAACCCAGCCCGCCGACCACTACCACCACGAACAGGATGGGACCGAGCAATCCCGCCATATTGGATTGGGTCACCAGCGCCGGCCCGGCGATTACGCCGGCCACTGCGGCAAGCGCGGTGCCGACGCCGAACACCAGCATGAAGATGCGCCCGACATTGTGGCCGAGGTGGCCGACCATGTGCGGATGGGTCAGCGCCGCCTGCACGATCAGTCCGATCCGCGTTCGCTTCAACACCACCAGCAGCGAGACGAAGATAACGACGGACACCAGCAGCATGAACATCTTGAAGGCGGGATAATTGGTGGAGAAGATGGTGAAGGCGGGAAAGTCGAGTGACGGCGGCACGCGATAATCCATCGGACTCTTGCCCCAGATGATCTGCACGATCTCCTCGATGGCGAACGCCAGCCCGAAGGTGAACAGCAGTTCGGCGACATGGCCGTTCCGGTGGACATGGCGCAGGCCGTAACGTTCGACGCCGGCGCCGATGACGCCCGCGAGCACCGGGGCGACGATCAATGCGGGCCAGAAGCCGAACCAGCGGCTGATCTGGAAACCGAAGAAGGCGCCGAGCATGTAGAAGCTGGCATGGGCGAAGTTCAGCACGCCGAGCATGCTGAAGATGACCGTGAGGCCACTCGCCATCAGGAACAGCAGCATGCCGAACAGGACGCCGTTAAGCGTGGAGATGACGATCAGTTCGAGCAAGATACGTGGTCCTCGAAAAGAAGAACTGCCTCGAAAAGAAGAATGGCCCCCGGATGAAGAGACGCGTTCACCCCGACCTTGTATCGGAGTGAACGCGTTGCCTTGAGACGATCAGTTCGGCCGTTCCATCTTGCAGGTAGTCGGCACCATGGTCTGGTCGGTGTCGACCTTGGCGACCGTCTTCCAGCCCCAGCCGGTCTTTTCTTCGTCGAACGGTTCCTTGTTCTTCAACTCGCCCAGCTTCGAGATGTACATCGGCTGGAAGAACTGGTGATCCTCCTTGCGCATGAAGCCCTTGCCGCCGTCCAGAACGTCGAACTGCATGCCCTCGAGCGCCATCGCCACCTTCACCGGGTCAAGCGATTTGGCCTTGTCGGCCGCGAGTGCGAACATCCGCATTTCGTTCACGGCGCGGGGGTAGAAATTGCTCTGGCCGTCATACTTGGCGCGGAAGGCTTTTTCGAACGCCTGTCCGCCGGGATTGTCGACGTTGGCGTGACCTTCGGTGATCTGAAACACCTGGTCGTTCAGGTTGGCCTGCTTGATCGCGGTCGGGCCGCCGGCGCCACCCGCATAGTAGGTATACCAGTCCACCTTCAGCCCGGCGTCCGCGGCGGCCTTCAGCAGCAGCGCGAAATCCTGGCCCCAGTTTCCGGTCACCACGGTATCGGCGCCCGAAGCCTTGATCTTGGCAATGTAGGGCGCGAAGTCGGTGATCTTGAGCAGCGGATGCAGTTCATCGCCGACGATCTGGATGTCCGGACGCTTGGCGGCCAGCATCTTCTTCGCGCTCGAGCGCACCGATTCGCCGAACGAGTAGTCCTGGTTGATCAGGTAGACTTTCTTGATCGTGGCGATGCCCTTCATGTAGTTGGTGAGGGCCTCCATCTTGATGTCGGAATTGGCGTCCCAGCGGAAATGCCAGAAGCTGCATTTTTCGTTGGTGAGAACCGGATCCACCGCGGCATAATTGTAGTACAGCACTTCCTTGCCGGGATTGCGCTCATTGAACTTGGTGACGAAGTCCAGCAGCGCGCCGGCCACAGAAGAGCCGTTGCCCTGGGTGACGTAGCGGACGCCGGCATCGATCGCCTTCTGCGCCTGGATCAGGCTTTCCTGCGGATTGGTCTTGTTGTCGAGCGGGACGATCTCGACCTTCTTGCCGCCGATGCCACCCTTGGCGTTGGCCTCATCGGCGAGGAACTGGTAGGTCTTCAGCCCGACTTCGCCGACGCTGGCGCCGCCGCCGGACAACGGATCGATATAGCCGAGCTTGACGGTATCCTCCGCCATTGCCGCGCCGCCGAGCATCGGCAGCAAAACGGTCGCGGCCAACATTAGTTTATGCATTTCATTCCTCCTTGGAACTGGGCTTTTCTTCGATATCTGCCAAGGGCTTGAACGTCGCGCGGCAGAATTGGCCGCTCTTGCAGGCGTTAACCCTCCACATGGCCCTGATTGTGGTGCATGGCCGTGAAAGCCGCAAGTCCGCCCTTGCCAAAACGACGGCTTTGAATTGCGCGCGCGCAAATGCCACACGGTGGAATTCCGGCCGCTGCAGCTTCGGAAATCGGCGCCCACCGATGTTGCCCACATATTCCGCGCTGGCGCGCCTTGGTTATGCGCTGGCGCGGCCTGGCTGGCCTGTCTTCGATGTCGCGTCATGGCCGATGACGCCGGCCGCGGCCAGTCCCGCGATCTCCTCATCGCTCAAGCCGAGCAGGCCGCCGAGAACCTCGTTGTTATGTTGACCGAGCGTCGGCGCCAGGCGTTCGATGGCATACGGCAGTGCGGCATCGCCTTCGCGATAGGCAACCGACGCCAGCAGGTGCGGCCCCATGAACGGCCGCACCACCGGCTGCCAGTGACCGACCTGCATCAGGTGCGGATCGCCGGCCAGGTCCATCGGCAGCCGGGCCACGCCGGCCGGGATGCCGGCCTCCTGCAGGGTCACCATGGCCAGATCCGGCCGCACCGTCGCGGTCCAGTGCCGTACCGCGACTTCGATCCGGTCTTGCTGGGCGCGGCGGCCGTCCGCGCTGGCCAGCGCCGGGTCGGACAACAGATCGCTTCGATGCATCACGCGGCAGAGCGCCTGCCATTCCCGGTCGCTCCGCGCCGCAAGCGTAATCCACTGATCCTCGCCGAGGCAGGGGAAGCAGCCGTGCGGCACGAACACCGGATGCCGGTTGCCGATCCGTGGTCCGCTCACACCGGTGGCTGACTGTTCGATAATGGAGGGGGCGACCAGCGGCAGCATGCACTCGACCTGGGACAAGTCGATATGCTGACCCTGGCCGGTGTTTCTCTGCTGCATGAAGCCGAGCAGCAACGCCGCGGCAGCGCTCAGTCCGCCGATCGGATCGCCCAGCGCCGCGTGCAGCATGGTCGGCGGATCGTCCTCGCGCCCGGTCACCGACGGCAGACCCGACGCCTGTTCGAGGGTCGAGCCGTAGGCGCGACAGCCGCTCCAGATCCCGTTCATGCCGAAGGCCGGCATGGTCACCACCACCAGGCGCGGATTGATGGCGTGCATTGCCGCGGCATCGAGGCCGAGGCGCGGCAGCACGTCGGCGGCATAATTGTCGATTACCGCGTCGGCATCGGCCAACAGGCGCTTCAACAGCGCAAGACCGGCGTCGGACGTAAGATCCAGCGTGATGCCGCGCTTGTTGCGGTTCATCATCATAAACCAATAGGTCTTCTCGTAGGTCCGCTCGGCGTGATAGGGCGGCCGCGGATCGGTGCCGCGAAACCAGTCCGGGTACTGGCACGACTCGACCTTGATCACGTCGGCGCCAAGGTCGCCCATCTGGCGGGTCGCGGTCGGGCCCGCCCATCCCATGGTCAGGTCGATGATGCGCAGCCCTGTGAGCGGCAGCGGGTCCCGCGGTGTCGCGGCTCGAGTGGCGATGCGTCGGTGCGCCGGCAGGCCGTCGGTGTTGCTGGAGCCCGCGAACGGCGCCGGCCCGTTGGGCCTGGGTGGCGACCCCGTCAGGCGTTGCGGCAGCACCGGCGCGTCGAACGACGCCTTGCCGATGGTCACGGGCGCGAACGCGCCGCGCGCCCGATGGACCTGCTGCTCCAGCAGCTCCTTCATGTCGGGCACGATGGCCAGCGGCAACCGCAGCTCGATGCCCTGCTCGAACCATTGCTTCGCGGTCCGGTGCATCAATACCGGTTTGATGATGTCGTTCAGCTCGCTGGCATGCAGGTAACGCGTGGCGGTGGAGGAATAGCGCGGGTCGGGGCCAAGTTCCGGCAGGCCGATCATGTTGCAGAACGCCACCCACTGCGCCGGCGTCACCACGGTGACGCCAAGCCAGCCTTCCCGGGTCGCAAAATTTCCGGTGGGAAAGCCGCGGCCAAACCGGTTGATGCCGATCCGGGGCCGGGTAAAGCCGGACTCCAGCGCGAGAGCGGTATCGAATTCGCTGATCTGCAGCAGCGCCTCGTGCGCGCTGACCGCATAGCGTCGGCCGCCCATAGCAGCGCGACCGTACAGGCCGGCGAGGCTTGGAATGAACGCGGTCAGCCCCGCGACCACGGCGATCTGCCCATCGCGCGGCAGTACCGGCGGCCCATCGATCGGCCCGACCAGTTTGACGAGGCCGGCGAGGCTGCGGCAGACCGACTCCGTCACCGCGTAGTCGGCATAGGGTCCGTGTTCGCCGAACCACGAGATCGCGGTGATGGCAAGCCCGGGCTCGCTGCGGCGCAGTTCGTCATGCGATATCGCCGATTGGCGGATGCTGGACGGATGCCGCGCGTCGAGCAGCAGGTCGCAGGTTCGCCAGCAGCGCGCGAATTCTGGCGGTGTCCGCGGGCTTGTCGAGGTCGGCGGTGATGCTGCGCTTGTTGGTATTCAGCCAGGCAAAATATCCACTCTCGGGTTTGCCTTCGCCGCACTCCACCAGCGGCGCGATCTGCCGCGCGGCATCGCCGCCCGGCGGTTCGACCTTGATGACCTCGGCGCCAAAGTCGGCGAACAGCTTGCCGCAATAACACAGCGCGTCGCTGGAGCCGATTTCCACGACGCGCAATTCCGACAACGGCAAGTTCGGCATTTCCACCCGACCTGTTCCTGGTGGGTGGCATCTTGTCCGCAGCGAAGCTGGCGTCAAGTCACGACGATTTGGCCGCGGCGCGTGGCGCGCTCTTGCCCAGCGCCGCCGCCATGGCTGAGATCAGCGGCTTCATGAAGAATGCGTCGTTGGCCGGATAGATGTCGGTGTGCAGGCCGAACGATTTGAGTTCGTCGGACACCACGGGGCCCACCGACGCGATCGGGGTGCGCGTGAGGCCGGCGCGCAGTTGCGCGTCACGTCCATGCGCTTGCGCCGCGTCGACCAGGCGGCGCACCTGGCCTGAACTGGTCAGCGCAATCGCGTCGATCCGCCCCTGCGCCATTTCCTCGATCGCGGTGAGGATATTGGCCTCGGCGGCTTGTGCGTCATAGATGTAGGGCAGCACGGTGTCGACCTCGGCGCCCTGCGCCTTGATGGCGCCGATCAAGGTGCTGTGGTCCTTTTCGGGATAGAGCTGCAAGGCCAGCCGATGACCCTTGAGGTCGAGCCGCGAAAGCATTTCGGCGATACCCTCGGAGGTCGGCTTTTCGGTGGTGACATCGGGTTCGAGCCCGATCTCGCGCAGCGCCCGGCCGGGCTTCGGCCCGCGGGCGAATTTGCGGGACCTGGCCAGAGCGGCGACGAAATCCCGTTCGAGGCCGAGGCGCCGCACCACCTTCATCAGCCGGCGCAGGCCTTCGCCGGTCATCAGGACCAGGTCATCGCACGGCGCTTCGATGAAGCGGCGGATCCAGGCCTCGATCGGCTTCGGATCCGGAGCGTCGTGGATGGTGAACATCGGGCACTGCAGGACATCCGCGCCCTGTTCGGCCAAAAGACGGGAGAACTGCGCCTCCTCGCGGGTTTCCAGAATGAGGATGCGATAGCCGTTCAGCCTGTCAGCCATGATCTTGCCTCGGAGCTTGATATCGCCTGTTGTTTGGTCATCTTGATCCACCCGCCGGGATTGGCGCAAGGCCGTGGCGGGTGATAGAGGGGGGCCGCAAACCGGTTCCATCCCTTATCCATCGCAGCCAGCAAAAGCCCGCCATGCCCGACCATCAATTCGTGTTGACGCTGTCCTGTCCCGATCGCCCCGGGATCGTCTCGGCGGTTTCGACCTTTCTGGCTCATAACGGCCAGAACATCCTCGACGCCCAGCAGTTCAACGACGTCGAGACCGGACACTTCTTCATGCGGGTGGTCTTCAACGCCGCCGACCTCGCGGTCGGCCTGCCGTCGCTGCAAACCGGCTTCGGCGCCATCGCCGACCGCTTCAGGATGGACTGGCGGATGCGGGACCGCGCCACCCGGCAGCGCGTGATGCTGCTGGTCTCCAAGTCCGATCACTGCCTCGCTGATATTCTGTATCGCTGGCGCACCGGCGAACTGGCGATGATCCCCACCGCCATCGTCTCCAACCATCCGCGCCAGACCTACAGCGATCTCGATTTCGGCGACATCCCGTTTCATTATCTGCCGGTGACCAAGGACACCAAGGACGAACAGGAACTGGCGGTCTGGAATCTGGTCGGGCAGACCAACACCGATCTCGTGGTGCTGGCGCGCTACATGCAGATTTTGTCCGACGAGATGTCCGACAAACTCGCGGGGCGCTGCATCAACATCCACCACTCTTTTCTGCCGGGTTTCAAGGGCGCAAAGCCCTACCACCAGGCCCATGCGCGCGGGGTCAAGCTGATCGGTGCGACCGCGCATTATGTCACCAGCGCGCTGGATGAAGGCCCGATCATCGACCAGGACGTCGAGCGGATCAGCCATCGCGATACCCCCGACGATCTGGTCCGCAAGGGCCGCGATATCGAACGCCGGGTGCTGGCGCGGGCGATGCGCTACCATCTCGAGGACCGGGTGATCCTCAACGGCAGGAAGACCGTGGTGTTCGTCGATTAGGTCGTAAACATCATGCCTACGACCCAGGTCGTAAACATCATGCTTACGACCTAATAAACCGGGCCGAGCGAGGCCGCCGATTTGTCGTTGTCGTCTTTTCTGGAGGCGGCGGCTTCCAGGCGTTGCCGGTCCCGCTCCTTCATCCACTCGTCGTATTTCACCGTTCCCGGCCGCGGCGGGGCGTCGCTCGGCAGGCCGCCCGCCCACACCGGCACAACATCTTCCAGGCCCGTGGCCAGCCATCCGTTGATGGTCCCGCAGCCGCCGAGGCTGCCGGCCATCACGGTGATCGCAAGGATCACCGACACGCGATCGAACACTGTGCACATGGGCCGGCGAACTCTTGAACTTGGCCAGCGCCGCCGCTTGGCAGCAGGCGCTGTCGGCTTATCCGGGTCTGTCGTGGCGCATTCAAGGCCATTATAGCAAAATTCCTGCGTCCCGGGTGAGCCTTGCCCCGTGCCTCCGCAACGCCCTGCGCGCCCGATTAGGCAAAGGCTGAGTTATTTATTGACCTGCCCTAATAATTTGTACATTTGTACAAGACCGATGGGTGAGGCCATTTCCAGCATGCGAAAACCTTCTTTGGTATTATGATACTGATACGCTTGGGCGGGGGTATGTCGGACGGTGCCGAGGCCCGGCGCCCGGGTCGGCGGCCGTCCGCGCTCAACCGGCGCGACGATCTGATCCAAAGTTGCGATTGACGGCGCGCTGTGCACCTGAGACGTCATGCGACGCCAAAGGCGGGACAATGACGGGACAATATCAGCTAAGGTGGCCGAAGCGCCGGTTACGCTTGGCTGAGGAACGAAAAATCGCGCGAGGGAGAGGGTATATGTTCAATCACACAAAGACGGTTTTGACCGCGGTTGCCGGCGTCGCCCTGTGGGGCGCCGCAGTCACCGCGGGGCAGGCGCAGGACAGCGTCAAGATCGGCCTGATCATACCGATGACCGGCGGCCAGGCCTCGACAGGCAAGCAGATCGACAACGCCATCAAGCTGTACATGCAGCAGCACGGCGACAGCGTCGGCGGCAAGAAGATCGAGATCATCCTCAAGGATGACGCGGCGCTGCCGGACAACACCAAGCGCATCGCCCAGGAATTGATCGTCAACGACAAGGTCAACATCATCGCCGGCTTCGGCGTGACCCCGGCGGCACTCGCCGCGGCGCCGCTGGCGACCCAGGCCAAGGTGCCGGAAGTGGTGATGGCGGCCGGTACCTCCATCATCACCGAGCGCTCGCCCTATATCGTGCGCACCTCGTTCACACTGCCGCAGTCCTCCACCATCATCGGCGACTGGGCGGTCAAGAATGGCATCAAGAAGGTCGCCACGCTGACTTCCGACTACGCGCCGGGCAACGACGCGCTGGCCTCGTTCAAGGAGCATTTCACCGCCGGCGGCGGTGAAATCCTCGACGAGGTCAAGGTGCCGCTGGCCAATCCGGACTTCGCGCCGTTCCTGCAGCGCATGAAGGATGCCAAGCCCGATGCGATCTTCGTGTTCGTGCCAGCCGGGCAGGGCGGCAATTTCATGAAGCAATACGCCGAACGCGGTCTGGACAAGAGCGGCATCAAGGTGATCGGCCCCGGCGACGTCACCGACGACGACCTGCTCAACAACATGGGCGATGCGGTGCTTGGCACCGTGACCTCGCACATCTATTCCGCCGCGCACCCCTCCGCGATGAACAAGGAGTTCGTCGCGGCCTACCAGAAGGCCTTCAACTCCCGCCCGGGCTTCATGGCGGTCGGCGGCTATGACGGCATCCACCTGATCTACGAAGCCCTGAAGAAGAACGGCGGCAAGACCGACGGCGATTCGCTGGTTGCGGCGATGAAGGGCATGGCGTGGGAGAGCCCGCGCGGCCCGATCTCCATCGATCCGGAAACCCGCGACATCATCCAGAACGTTTATGTCCGCAAGGTCGAGAAGGTGAATGGCGAACTCTACAACGTCGAGTTCCAGACTTTCGACAACGTCAAGGATCCCGGCAAGATGAAGAAGTAATTCTTGGCGTGGGAGCGGGCGTTCTGCATCGCTCTCTTCATCTCATGGCCGGGCTCAGCGCGAAGCGCAGCTTCGCGTATGTCCCGGCCATCCACGTCTTGAGCGCCCGGCGTTGGGGCGTTTCTCTAATTCCAGTATCGGCCGATCGCGCGAATGACCCATCTCACCATCCTGTTTGACGGCATCGCTTACGGCATGCTGCTGTTCGTGCTGGCGTGCGGGCTCGCGGTCACCCTCGGGCTGATGAACTTCGTCAATCTGGCCCACGGCGCCTTCGCCATGGCCGGCGGCTATGCCTGCGCGGTGCTGGTCAACAATTCCGGCTGGCCGTTCTTCGCCGCGTTGCCGATCGCATTCGTGGCCAGCGCGCTGATCGGTGTCGTGCTGGAGCGCGGCCTCTACCGTCACCTCTACACCCGCAGCCACCTCGACCAGGTGCTGTTCTCGATCGGCCTCGTCTTCATGTCGGTGGCGTGCGTCGATTACATCATGGGATCGTCGCGCATCTTCATCAAGCTGCCGGCGGTGCTGGAAGGCCAGTTCGATTTCTACGGCGTCGGCATCGGCCGCTACCGGCTGATGATCATCGTGATCTGCGGCCTTCTGACCGCGGCGCTGCAATTGATCCTGGCACGCACCCGGTTCGGCAGCCGGTTGCGCGCGGCGGTCGATGACCCGCGCGCCGCCTCCGGGCTCGGCATCAACGTCCCGCAGGTGTTCGCCTTCACGTTTGCCTTTGGCTGCGGCCTCGCCGGGCTCGGCGGCGCGCTGTCGGCGGAAATTCTCGGGCTCGATCCGTATTTCCCGCTGAAATTCATGATCTACTTCCTGATCGTCGTCACCGTCGGCGGCTCTTCCAGCATCACCGGGCCGTTTCTGGCTTCGCTGCTGCTCGGCATCGGCGATGTCGCCGGCAAATATTACGTGCCGAAAATGGGACCGTTCGTGATCTACACCATCATGATCGTGATCCTGATCTGGCGCCCGAACGGCCTGTTCGGCCGCACCGCGGCGCGATGAGCTTGCGATGACAGCCTCTCCCGACATGATGGAACATGCGCAGCGCCCGGCACGCTGGCGCCCGGCCGAGTTCGTGTTCTGGGTTGCAGTGGTTGCCTGCGCCTTCCTGTTCCCATCGCGCTACCTGATCATGACCGACATCCTGCGGCTGGCGCTGTTCGCGATGTCGCTCGACCTGATCCTCGGCTATGCCGGGATCGTCTCGCTCGGCCACGCCGCCTTCTTCGGCACCGGCGCCTACTGCGCAGGGTTGCTTTCCCTGCATGGCATCGTGCCCGAGCCGGTGCTCGCTTTGCTCATTGCCGGCCTCGTGGCCACGGCACTCGGCTTTGTCACCAGTTTCCTGGTGATCCGCGGCGTCGATCTGACCCGGTTGATGGTGACGCTCGGCATTGCGTTGCTGCTGGAAGCCCTGGCGGAGCGCTATTCCAACATCACCGGCGGCACCGACGGATTGCAGGGCATCGAGATGCAGCCGATATTGGGCCTGTTTGCCTTCGACATGTTCGGCAAGGTCGGGTTCTGGTACAGCCTCACCGTGCTGTTCCTGCTGTTCCTGCTGGCGCGGCGGATCGTCTATTCGCCGTTCGGCCTGTCGCTGCGCGCGATCCGCAACAATCCGCTGCGCGCCGCCGCCATCGGCATCCCCGTCAACCGGCGGCTGATCGCGATTTACACCATCGCGGCCGGCTATGCCGGCATTGCCGGCGCGCTGTTCACCCAGACCACGGCGCTGGCGTCACTGGACGGATATGCGTTCGAGCGCTCGGCCGACCTGATGCTGGTGCTGGTGATTGGCGGTACCGGCTATCTCTACGGCGGGCTGATCGGCGCCGTGGTGTTCAAGATGCTGCAGGAGTTTTTCTCGACCATCACGCCGCAATACTGGCAGTTCTGGATCGGCCTCGTGCTGGTGGTGATCGTGCTGATGGGGCGCGAGCGGATGCACCGCTGGGCGCTGTGGGCGCCGCGGCTCGTGATGCGGCAGTTCGGCCTGAAGGCGCCGGCCGTGGTGCCCGGGGACGCGCCATGACCACGGCACTGGAAACCTTTGGCCTCGAGAAGCAGTTTGGCGGGCTCGCCGTCACCCGCGACCTGTCGCTCAAGGTCGAGGCCGGTGCACGCCACGCGCTGATCGGCCCCAACGGCGCCGGCAAGACCACCGTCATCAACCTGTTGACCGGCGTGCTCAAGCCCAATGGCGGCCGCATCCTGCTCGAGGGCGCCGATATCACCGATCTGCCGGTTCACACGCGGGTGTTGCGCGGCCTGTCGCGCACCTTCCAGATCAACCAGCTCTACGCCGATCTGACGCCGCTGGAGACCATCGGCCTGGCGGTCTCCGAACGCCTCGGCCATGGCAGCGACTGGTGGCGCCGGATCGGTACCCGCGCCGACGTCAACGCCGAGATCGAGCAAAACCTCTGCCCGTTTTCATCTGCTCGACGTCATGAATGAGCGAACCGCGACCTTGCCCTACGGCAAGCAGCGGTTGCTCGAGATCGCGGTCGCCATTGCGACCCGGCCGCGGGTGCTGCTGCTCGACGAGCCGGCGGCGGGCGTTCCCGAAAGCGAGCGTCACGACATCCTCGCCGCGGTGGCAGGCCTGCCGCGCGACGTCACGGTGCTCCTGATCGAGCACGATATGGACCTGGTGTTCTCGTTCGCCGACCGCATTTCCGTGCTGGTGGCGGGCGCCATGCTGGTGGAAGGCCCGCCCGATGAGGTGGCGCGCGATCCAAGGGTCAAGGCGGTTTATCTCGGCGAGGGCGCCGATGCCTGATCTGTTGGTCATCGATAGCCTCCGCGCCGGCTACGGCGAGGCCGTGGTGCTGCCGAAGATGTCGTTCAGCCTCAAGGAAGGCCAGGTGCTGGCGCTGCTCGGCCGCAACGGCACCGGCAAGACCACGCTGATCAACTCCATCGTCGGCGTTACCCGCCGCTTCGGCGGCACCATTGCGCTGGCCGGAAAAGACGTGACCTCGATGCGGCCGGACCAGCGGGCGCGGGCGGGCATCGGCTGGGTGCCGCAGGAGCGCAACATCTTCCGCTCGCTGACGGTGGAAGAGAACATGACCGCGGTGGCGCAGCCGGGACCGTGGACGGTGGAGAAGATCTACCAGATGTTTCCAAGGCTCAAGGAGCGCCGGGGCAACTTCGGCAACCAGCTTTCCGGCGGCGAGCAGCAGATGCTGGCGATCGGCCGGGCGCTGACGCTCAATCCGCAGGTGCTGCTGCTGGACGAGCCGACCGAGGGGCTGGCGCCCATTATCGTCGAGGAATTGCTGTCGGCGCTCGGCACCATCACCCGCGCCGGCGGCATTTGTTCGATTATTGTCGAGCAGAATGCCCAAAAGATTCTCGGGCTCGCCGACCGGGTCGTGATATTGGAACGGGGCACGATCGTGCATGATGCCGCGAGTGCCGCGCTGAAGGCCGATCCGGCGGTGCTGGAGCGGTTTTTGGGCGTTGCCGGCGCCGCGGGTGGCAAACACTAAGCAAGATCCGGAAAAGTGGAAACCGGTTTTCCGAAAAGATCATGCTCCAACAAGAAGATAGGATCATGATGCGATTTCACTTAATCGCATCATGATCTGCACCGGTCGACCGGCCGGACATCTTAAAACTGGATTTCGGAGTAACGACCATGCAGAGAACCAAACCGCCGTTCCGGGCCGACGAAGTCGGCAGCCTGCTGCGCCCGGCGAAAATCAAGGAAGCCCGCGCCAGGCTGGAAAAGGGCGAGATCACCGCCGAGGACCTGCGCAAGATCGAGGACGTGGAAATCGAGAAGGTCGTCCACCGGCAGTCCTCGACCGGACTGAAGCTTGCGACCGACGGCGAATTCCGCCGCTCGTGGTGGCATTTCGACTTTCTCGCCATCTCACCGGCTGCGAACTGTACCATCCCGACACCGGCATCCAGTTCGCCGGCGTCGAGACCCGGCATGAATCGGTGCGCGTCATCGGCAAGCTCGATTTCCCGAGCGACCACCCGATGCTCGATCACTTCAAGTTCCTGAACAAGCACGCCACCATTGCCCATGTGACGCCGAAGATGACGATCCCGTCGCCCGCGGTGCTGCATTTCCGCGGCGGCCGCAAGGCGATTTCGAAAGAGGTCTATCCGGACCTCGAGGTTTTCTTCGAGGATCTCGCCAAGACCTACCGCAAGGCGGTGAAGGCGTTCTACGATGCCGGATGCCGCTACCTGCAGTTCGACGACACCGTGTGGGCCTATCTCTGTTCGCAGGACGAACTGAACAAGGCGCGCGCCCGCGGCGACGATCCGGACGGTCTTCAGGAGACCTATTCGCGCATCATCAACTACGCCATCGCCGAGCGGCCGTCCGACATGGTGATCACCACCCATGTCTGCCGCGGCAATTTCCGCTCGACCTGGATTTCGTCCGGCGGTTACGAGCCGGTGGCCGAGACCCTGCTGGCCGGCACCAATTACGACGGCTATTTCCTCGAATACGATTCCGATCGCGCCGGTGGCTTCGAGCCGCTGCGGTTCCTGCCGCGCGGCAACAAGGTCGTGGTGGTCGGTCTCATCACCTCGAAGGTCGGTGCCCTGGAAAAGAAGGACGACATCAAGCGCCGGCTGCAGGAGGCGGCGAAGTTCGCCCCGCTCGAGCAATTGGCGGTGTCGCCGCAATGCGGTTTCGCCTCCACCGAGGAAGGCAACATCCTGAGCGAGGAAGAGCAGTGGGCCAAGCTGCGCCTCGCGGTCGAAATTGCCAACGAGGTGTGGGGGAAGTAGGGGATGTCAGCCAGCTCCGGATGGCGCGCCCTGTCTCGAAGGGAGGCCCATCCACGTCATTGCGAGCGCAGCGAAGCAATCCAGAAGCCAAAAGGAAGACTGGATTCGCTTCGTCGCAAGAGCTCCTCGCAATGACAGTGAGAGTTCATCCGTGTCGCGACAGTTCAGCGACGGCCTCAGCGAGGACGTAAGGATGCTATCGCTCAAGATCCCTGAAAATCCTCGGCGCCTGCGTCTGTCTCATCATCTTCGCCAGCAACGTCCGCGTCATGTCGCACTGGACCGAGGCGCGCGGCGTCTATGACGACATCTGCTATCTGCAGCAGGCGCATCTGTTCCAGCTTCACGGCGTGAAGGGCATCGACACCGATTTCACTTCGGACGACGACCACTTCGTCTCGAACAAACTCAAGGAAATCAATTTCCCGACCTGGCAGAATCCGCTGTCGGCGCCCTGCCACACGCAAATCGAGGCGACGCACAAGCTCGTGCTGCAATACCCGCCGGGCACCGGGTTCGTGCTGGCGGCGTTCCCGGCCGGATTTCAGGTGGTGCCGATGTACGTCGCGGCGATGTCAATCGTGCTGCTGTGTGCGCTGGCGGCGATCTGGCGGGCACGAGCGCCCGGGCGTGTCGCCGCCGCGTCGGTGTTCGGCTGCGCGGCCGTCTACTTCATGATCAACCCGGCCAAGGCCAGCTATTCGATCGCGCCCACCATGGTGGTCTGCGCGCTCGCTGGACTATTGACCGCGTCGCTGTTCCAGGTACGCACGGCTGGAACACGTCTGGTGCTGACGGCCTTGCTTGGGCTTGTACTCGGCCTGTCGGTGAACTTTCGCGTCGCCAACCTGTTTCTGCTGACAGGGTACTGTCTGTTTTTCCTGATCGCCTTCATCATCGCACGGCGAAGCGAGCAGTTTCTGCAGGGCGCGCTGTTCGGCGCTGCCTGCCTGGTCGGCATGGCCCCGACCCTGTGGGCGAATACGGTCAATGCCGGCGGCCCGTTGTCGACCACCTATGGTCCAGGGGATGCGGTGCCGATGGACTGGACCTTCAGCATCGTGCCGCAATATTTCCGGGATCTGCAAGGCCCGCTGCTGATCCTCACCGTCGCCTGGACCGCCGCGATCATCTTTGCCGACCGGGACCGGGAATACCGCAGGCTTGCCGCTCTCGTCGCCGCAAATCTTGCGGTTGGTGTGCTCTATTTCATGACCCATCCTATTTTCACGCCGTATTATCTTATTCCGCTGGTGATGCTTTCGTTGTGGAGCTTGCTGTTCGGTGATGTGATGCGGGACGAGTTGGTCCCTGCAGCCAGGTTGTCGCAATGAATCCCAGCGCCATGAATCCAGGCTACCCAAGGATCGCAGTCCTGGTGCCCTGCTTACAACGAGGAGGCCGCGGTCGCCACCGTGGTCGCGGATTTTCGTAAGGCCCTGCCGGGCGCCGAAATCTATGTCTACGACAACAATTCGTCCGATCGCACTGCCGCGGTGGCGCGCGAGGCCGGAGCGCAGGTGCGCAGCGAGCGCCGCCAGGGCAAGGGCCATGTGGTGCGGCGGATGTTCGCCGACGTCGACGCCGATATCTACCTGCTGGTGGACGGCGACGCCACCTACGATGCCGCGAGCTCGCCGCGCATGATCGCCACCCTCCTCGACGATCGTCTCGACATGGTGGTCGGCTTTCGTGTCGATCAGGCCGCGGCTGCCTACCGGCCCGGTCACCGCTTCGGCAACAGGATGCTGACCGGCTTTCTTGCCGCGGTATTCGGCGCGGCCTTCAAGGACATCTTGTCCGGCTACCGGGTATTTTCGCGGCGCTTCGTCAAATCCTTTCCGGTGCTGTCGGACGGTTTTGAGATCGAGACCGAGCTCAGCGTGCATGCGCTCGAGCTGGCGCTGCCGGTGGCGGAAGTCGAGACGCCGTATTATGCGCGGCCGGAAGGCTCGTTCAGCAAGCTCAACACCTGGCGCGACGGATTTCGCATTCTCGGCACCATCCTGAAACTGTACCGGTCGGAGAAGCCGCTGCGTTTCTTCAGCGCGGTCGGCGTCTTCCTGGCGCTGGTGTCGTTCGGCCTCGCGTTTCCCGTGATCGTCACCTATCTCGAAGAGGGCCTCGTGCCCCGGCTGCCGACCGCGGTACTGTCCATGGGCCTGATGATCGTGGCGGTGCTGTCGGTATCGTCGGGCCTGGTGCTGGATACCGTGACCCGGGGCAGGCGGGAGATGAAGCTTTTGGCCTATCTGTCACAGCCGGCGCCCGCGGCGACGACGCGGCAGCCGTGAATTGCCGCAGTGCCTTGATCGAGCATCGTCTGATTTAGGGTTCAGCTCAAGCCCTGCGCGACAGCGTCGAGCGGCAGATCCAGTTCTACGCGGTCGTGAGTGATCTTCGGTGTAATGCGGACCAGCGTTCGCCACGTTCGAGACGGACCAGGCCGTAGCCTTCCATGGTCCGCAGCGTGCGTGACAGGTTCGACTTTGCCTTGCCGGTGATCCGCGCCAGCTCATCCAGTGAACCGGGCGCCTTCTCGGCGATGACGCGCAGCATCTCGCGATTGCCGGCAGACAGGACCTTTGCGAAGGACTCGGTCGAAGTGAACCAGACCTTCGGCTCGTTGGCTGCGGCGCGACGCTCGCCGCGCGCCACGGCCATGGTGCGGGCCTTCATTTCCTCGGAGCGTGGAGATGCCGACCTTCAAGGTGGTCATGGGATCACTCCTTTCTCGCGCAACACGGTGCTACAGTCTCCGCAGAAGTCGGCGAGCAGGGTTGCTGCGTCCCGGTCTCGTCAGCGCCTTCGAGATGCTCCGCAATCGGTGAAGGTGGTCGCCAGGTTCGCGCCCACTTCCATTGCCGTCCGACGACATGCGCCGTTGTCGAACCCGCACGAGTCGCTCTGCCCGCTCTGCCGTGCAGTATGGCGATACTCGACTATCGCCGTCGACTTCCCGCATGAGGTCGGCACACGCGTCAGCTCACGGAACGGACCCAGTGGCCGCACTGCGGTCCACCACATACGACCTTCCGACCAGGTCGAAGAACGCAACGTCGAGTACGGGATCGTCCGGCCCTTCCGCTGAAGTCAGGACATAGCGCGGAGCAACAATAAGCAAGCGAAATCTATCAACGGCCTTCGGAGATAGAGTGAATGGCTCGGTCGAATTATTGTCCGGAGGCGGCCCAGCCGCGGGCGCGTGTGACTGGAAACGAAGCCCCTTCACTGTTTCGCCGCCAAGTACACCTCGCCCAGCAGCGAAGAATTCGACCACGGCACCTGCTTGCTCTTGGTCGCCGCCACCACCTCGGCGCGCACGCGCGTCAGCATCTGCTGGACTTCCAGGCCGGGCGTGCCGATGTGCCGCGACAGCGCCGCCGAGAACGGGCTGTTGGAGCCTTCGCCGTCGAGCGCCACCTGTCCCGGTGCGGTGGCAAACGCGATCAGCGTTCCCGCGCCATGGGTGGCGCCGGCGCCGAGCGAGGCCGGTGCCGCGAGGCCGGAGCCTGCGCCGACCGCGCGGCCGGCCTCGGAGGAGGCGACCTGCGGCGCCATCGGATTGGTGCGGCAGGCGTCGAAGATCAGGATGTTGGTGCGCACCTGATCGTCTAAACCGGCCAGGATGTGTCCATGTCGATCATCGCCTCGGTCAGGTTGCCGCCCGGCTTGAGCTGCACATCCACCGGCACCAGGTAGTTGCGGCCGTCGAACTGCACGCCATGGCCGGCATAGTAGACCAGCGCGGTCTGCGCCCGCGCGGCGGTGCGCAGGAAGTCCCGCGTGGTCTTCTGCATCGCGTCGCGGTCGAGATCGATACCCTCGGAGACCTCGAAGCCGATGTCGCGCAGGCTTTTAGCGACGGCGCGGGCGTCGTTGGGCGGATTGACCAGTTTCGTCACATGGGCGTAGGCGCCGTTGCCGATCACCAGCGCGACGCGGTGGCCGCCGCTCACCGCCGTCGTCGTCGGAGCGGGCGCTGTGGGCGTCGCGTCGACCAGCAGGGAGAGCCGCACTTTCGCGGTGGCCTGGTTGGATTTGCTGCCGGCGTCCGAGGCGACATCGGCGAGTGCTGCGTTGAAATCCTCCCGCGCGTGCAGGTAATCGCCCTTCGCCTCGTAGGAGAGGCCGCGCTGGGTGTAGGCCGAGATCAGCACGCTGCCCGGCGGCGTCATCGCATTGGCCGGCGCCTTGGCCCTGGCGAGCCGGATCGCCTCGGTCGAGTTGGCGATGGCGCGGTCGTAGTCGCCCTTGGTGCGCCAGAACACGCCGCGCTTGGTCAACGGGGTGGGCAGCGTCGGGTCGGCACGGATCGCCTCGTTGATGTCGGCGAGCGCGCCATCGAGGTCGCCGAGCGCCAGTTTGGCTTCGCCGCGGTTCTGGTAGGAATAGGCTCCCGCCACCTTGGGATCGAGCTTGATGGCCTGGTCGTAATCCGCAATGGCCCGGGCATAGTCGCCTTTGCCCCGGTAGGCGTTGCCGCGGTTGTGAAAGACGGTGACGTTGGGTGGGCCGAGCCGCAGCGCGTCGTTGAAGTCTGATATCGCGATATCGTACTCGCCCTTGTCGTAATAGGCCGAGCCGCGCTGATTGTAGAGCGCGACCTGTCCGGGCCACAGCCGCAGCGCCTCGGTGGTGTCGGCGATCACCTGGGTATAATCGCCCTTCTTGGTCCAGGCCACGCCGCGCCAGAAATAGATCGTCGCCAGCGCCTCGCCGGAAAATACTTTCAGCGCGATGATCTTGTTGCAGGCGTCGATCTGCTTGTCGGCGGGGGTGGCTAAGCTGGTGCAGAGCGGCCCGAGTTCCTTGCGGGCTTGCGCCAGCGCTGGCTGCGGCGCCGCCCCCCACAGCACGGTTGCCACCAGCGACAGGGCGAACAGGTTCGAACGGCGCATCAGGTCCTCAACCGGCTATCCGCGCGCAGGATATCCGGATTTGTCGTGGCTGCGCCACTGCGCGGTTCAAGCTGCGTCGACAAGCACGCCGACCCTACGTCTTGCCGCGGCCGACGCTCTCATAGACGAAGCCATGCTCGGCCATTTCTTCCGGCCGGTAGATGTTGCGCAGATCGACCACGATCGGCTGCTTCATCGCGCCCTTCAGCCGCGCGAGGTCGAGCGCCCGGAACTGGACCCATTCGGTGACGATCACCAGGGCATCGGCGCCCTCGGCGCAGGCATAGGCGTCGGCGCAATAGGTGATGTCGGGCAGTTCGCGCTTGGCCTGCTCCATGCCGACCGGATCGAAGGCGCGGACCTTGGCGCCCATGTCCAACAGGCCGGTGACCAGCGGGATCGACGGCGCCTCGCGCATGTCGTCGGTATCGGGCTTGAAGGTGAGGCCGAGCACGGCGATGGTCTTGCCGCGCAATTCGCCGCCCAGCGCGTCTGCGACCTTGCGCGCCATGGCGCGCTTGCGGTTGTCGTTGACCGCCAGCACGGCTTCGACGATCCGCAACGGCACGTCGTGATCGAGCGCGATCTTGACCAGCGCGCGGGTATCCTTCGGGAAACACGAGCCGCCGAATCCGGGCCCGGCGTGCAGGAATTTCGAGCCGATCCGATTGTCCATGCCGATGCCGCGCGCCACGTCCTGGACGTCGGCGCCGACCCGCTCGGAAAGGTCGGCAATCTCGTTGATGAAGGTGATCTTGGCGGCGAGAAAGGCGTTGGCGGCGTATTTGATCAGTTCGGCGGTGCGCCGCGCCGTGTACATCAGCGGCGCCTGGTTCAGCGACAGCGGCCGGTAGATTTCGCCGAGCACTTTCCGCGCCCGCTCGTCCGAGGTGCCGACCACGATGCGGTCGGGAAACTTGAAATCGCGGATCGCCGCACCCTCGCGCAAAAATTCCGGATTGGAGGCGACCGCGATATCGGCCGTGGGATTGGTCTCCAGCATCAGCCGCTCGACCTCGTCGCCGGTGCCGACCGGCACCGTCGATTTGGTGATGACGACGGTGAAGCCGGAAACGGCGCCGGCGATCTCGCGCGCGGCGGCGTAGACGTAGCTCAGGTCGGCATGGCCGTC
Organism: uncultured Alphaproteobacteria bacterium; assembly: GCA_963710235.1. GTDB lineage: Bacteria > Pseudomonadota > Alphaproteobacteria > Rhizobiales > Xanthobacteraceae > Bradyrhizobium. The sequence goes on along the minus strand of CAVPZI010000001.1, from coordinate 1,194,674 downwards.
GCCGCGCCGCGACGGGGTGCCGACCGCGATGAACACCGCGTCGGCTTCCCTGACCGGCCTGGTCAGGTCGGTGGCGAAATCCAGCCGGCCGGCCTTGACGTTGGTCGCGACCAGGGCGTCGAGGCCGGGCTCGAAGATCGGGATCTCGCCGCGCCGCAGCGCCGCGATCTTGTCGCCGTCCTTGTCGACGCAGGTAACCTGGTGGCCGAAATCGGCGAAGCAGGCGCCGGACACCAGCCCCACATAGCCGGTGCCGATCATCGCAATTCGCATGAAACTTCCTGTTGGTGCTGGAGCATGATCCGGAAAAGTGGAAACCGGTTTTCCGAAAAGATCATGCTCAAACAAAAGGATAAGATCATGATGCGATTCCCTTTAATCGCATCATGATCTGGCTCGGGCGGGGTCTTACCAGATCGGTTTGTCGGTTACGAGACACGGCTCGGCGCTGCCGCCGCCCGCAGGCCGGGGCGTTTCCATTGGTGGGCAGATGGTGGTAGGAACCGCCGCGCGGGCCTCTGCCCACCCAATCTGCCCAAAACCACACCCAAAAAGTACCTTCCGTGAAAAACGACCAATTGCTCAGCCAGATCTCGGATTTCTGCCGCCAGAGCGACATGGCGGAGTTGACTTTCGGCCGCCGCGCCGTCAATGACGGCAAGCTGGTGCACCGGTTGCGCGAAGGCAAGCGCATCACCATCGATACGCTGGACCGGATCCAGGCCTATATCGCCGCCTCGACGCCGGAGGGCGTGGCGCCGCCGCGGGGTCTCGAGGTTCCACCGGAGCGGCGTGACCCGCGCGGCAATTTCCGGTTTTTCGAGAATCGCCAGAAATACCTGCTGTTCGTCCATACCTGCAGCGAAAAGCGGGTGATCGCCGACCGTGTGGCGCTGGAGCTCGGCAGCATTCACCCGCGGCCGCCGGCGCTGCGGGTGTTCGATGCCGGGGTCGGCGACGGCACGGTGCTGGCGCGGGTGATGCGCTCGATGCATGGGCGCTTCCCGCATATGCCGTTCTACATCGCCGGCAAGGAACTCAGCCTCGAGGACGTCCGGCTGACCCTGGACAAGGTGCCGGACCGGCTGTTCGAGCATCCGGCCACGGTGTTCGTGCTCACCAACATGTACTATGCGGAGGCGCCGTGGCTGACCCCGGCTTCTCCTGCCGCCGCCGCCGGCATGATCTGGCACGAGGTGGCGCTGCGCGGGGCCTCGTCCGGCGATTTCGAGGCCCAGATCGCGGCACTTGGGCCATTTCTCGAGAATAACTGGCGGGCCAGCGTCAGCCCGCGCTCGGGCATGCCGGTCTATGAGCGCCCGGTCGCCATTGTGCTGTACCGGGAAGACCACCGTTTTCTGCTCGACCAGATCATCCCGCACCCCGGCCGCGCCGAGGCCAATTTCGACCTGATCATCGCCTCGCAACCCTACCGCGCCAAATCCTCGGTAAATTTCCGCGCCAGGCGGATCATCGCCCCGTTGGCACGGGCGTTGCGGGCCGGCGGCCGGCTGATAGGAATTCATTCACACGGCCAGGACCCCGGCCTCGAAATCATCGAGGCGGTATGGCCCGGAGAAAACCCTTTCGCTGTGAGCCGTCATGAGCTATTGCGCGCGGTGAAATATGAATTGGGCTCGGCCGGGCGCGACCTCAATTTTAACGCTTATGCCGATAACCGTTCGATCTTCCGCTATGATATGGAAGCGCTGCCCAACGAGGTCACCGGGTCGATCGGAACCTCGACGGCTTTTGCGGCATGGAATGCGGCAGTGTATGTCGCTCAGATTGAGGACGACCGGTTGACGGAAATGACCCAAAGCGGCCGCACTCTCGATGCCACCAGGGAAGTTCTGCGCAAGCACAACGGCCTGTGGTTCTACGATGAATCCTACGTCATCTCGCGTCGGCGTGACTGACAATTCATGAAACAGACACCAACACGAAGGCCGCCGGGGTCCGGCGGAAAAGGGGTTGCTTGATGCGCGCGTCTTATCTTTTCACCAGCGAGTCGGTTTCCGAGGGACATCCGGACAAGGTTTCGGACCAGATCTCCGACGCCATCCTCGACGCCTTCCTCGAGAAGGACGTCAAGCTCGGCATCGCCGACGACAGCGCGGTCAATACCAGGCTCGGTTGCGAGACGCTGTGCACCACCAACAAGATCGTGATCGCCGGAGAGGGCCGCGGCCAGCTGTTCCGCACCATCCACGGCAAGTCGGTGGTCGACCGCGAACTGATCAGCCAGATCGCGCGCGATGTGGTCAAGGATATCGGCTACGACCAGAACGGCTTTTCCTATCACGGCGCCGACATCGAGGTGCTGCTGCATGGCCAGTCGCCCGACATCGCCATGGGCGTCGATGCCAAGAAAAAGAAGAGCGGCGAGGAAGAAGGCGCCGGCGACCAGGGCATGATGTTCGGCTACGCCTGCAACGAAAGCGAAGTGTACGAGAAGGGCAGCTATATGCCCGCGCCGATCTTCTTCGCGCACAAGATCCTCAAGGTGCTGTCCGACAAGCGCCGCAACGGCCAGTTGTTCGACCTGCAGCCCGACGCCAAGAGCCAGGTCACGGTCAAGTATGTCGACGGCAAGGCCGTCGGCTGCACCAAGGTCGTGGTCTCGACCCAGCACAATGAAAAGAGCCGCAACGGCAAGAAATACTCGCCCGGCCTGATCAAGGAGATGATCTCGACCGCGGTCGAGTTGGCGCTGCCCAAGGGCTGGATGCCGCAGAAGTCTTCCGACTTCCTGGTCAATCCGACCGGCAACTTCGTGGTCGGCGGACCGGACGGCGATTGCGGCCTGACCGGCCGCAAGATCATCGTCGATACCTACGGCGGTTATGCGCCGCATGGCGGCGGCGCGTTTTCCGGCAAGGACCCGACCAAGGTCGATCGCTCGGCCGCCTATGCCGCGCGCTACCTCGCCAAGAACATCGTGGCGGCGGGTCTTGCCGAGCGCTGCACCATCCAGGTCGCCTATGCGATCGGCGTCGCCGACCCGATGTCGGTGCTGGTCGATACCCACGGCACCGGCAAGGTCGACGAGAAGAAGCTGGAGAAGGTGCTGCCGCAACTGTTCCGGCTGACCCCGACCAACATCCGCCGCTCGCTCAAGCTGAACCGGCCGATCTACCGCCGCACCGCCGCCTACGGTCACTTCGGCCGCGCGCCGGACAAGGACGGCGGATTCTCGTGGGAGAAGACCGACCTCGTTTCCGCGCTCAAGGGCGCGGTCTAAGCGTTCTCGTTCCGCGCCCTAGGGGCGCGGTTTAATATTTGCGTGAGTAGCGCTGCGCCACGTTAAAGCCGTCATGGCCGGGCTTTGTCCCGGCCATCCACGTCTTCGTCTCGCGGCCCAGACTTGGATCCCCGGCACACGGTCCGGGCATCGACAGACATCAGGAAAACCCCATGACCGCCACCGCCAAGAAGCCCGCTTTTACCGACTACATCGTCAAGGACATCGGCCTCGCCGATTTCGGCCGCAAGGAAATTTCGCTGGCCGAGACCGAGATGCCCGGCCTGATGGCCACGCGGGAGGAATACGGCCCGAAACAGGTTTTGAAGGGCGCGCGGATCGCGGGCTCGCTGCACATGACGATCCAGACCGCGGTCCTGATCGAGACCCTGGTGGCGCTTGGCGCCGACATCCGCTGGGTCAGCTGCAACATCTATTCGACCCAGGATCACGCTGCGGCGGCGATCGCCGCCGCCGGCATTCCGGTGTTTGCCGTCAAGGGCGAGAGCCTGATCGAATACTGGGACTACACCGCCAAGTTGTTCGACTGGCACGGCGGCGGCACCCCGAACATGATCCTCGATGACGGCGGCGACGCCACCATGTTGGTGCACAAGGCCTGCGCGCCGAGCAGGGCGACACCAAATTCCTCGACAATCCGCAGTCCGAGGAAGAAGAGGTGTTTTACGCGCTGATCAAGAGGCTGCTTGAAAGAGAAGCCGAAGGGCTGGTTCGCCGACATCGCGAAAAACATCAAGGGCGTCTCGGAAGAGACCACCACCGGCGTGCATCGCCTCTACGACATGGAGAAGAGCGGCAAGCTGCTGTTCCCGGCGATCAACGTCAACGACAGCGTGACCAAATCGAAATTCGACAATCTCTATGGCTGCCGTGAATTGCTGGTCGACGGCATCCGCCGCGGCACCGACGTCATGATGTCGGGCAAGGTGGCGATGGTCGCCGGCTTCGGCGACGTCGGCAAGGGCTCGGCGGCCTCGCTGCGCCAGGCCGGCTGCCGCGTCATGGTGTCCGAGGTCGATCCGATCTGCGCGCTGCAGGCGGCGATGGAAGGCTACGAGGTCGTGACCATGGAAGACGCCGCACCCCGCGCCGACATCTTCGTCACCGCGACCGGCAACAAGGACATCATCACCATCGAGCACATGCGCGCGATGAAGGACCGCGCCATCGTCTGCAACATCGGCCACTTCGACAACGAGATCCAGATCGCCGACCTGAAGAACCTGAAGTGGGACAACATCAAGCCGCAGGTCGACGAAATCGACCTTCCCGGACAACCACCGCATCATCCTGTTGTCGGAAGGCCGCCTCGTGAACCTCGGCAACGCCATGGGCCATCCGAGCTTCGTGATGTCGGCGTCGTTCACCAACCAGACCCTGGCGCAGATCGAGCTGTTCGCCAACAACAAGGATGGCAAGTACAAGAAGGAAGTCTACGTGCTGCCGAAGTCGCTGGACGAGAAGGTGGCGCGGCTGCATCTCGCCAAGATCGGCGTCAAGCTCACCGAGCTGCGCCCGGATCAGGCCGAGTATATCGGAGTGAAGCCGGAAGGTCCGTTCAAGAAGGAAGATTACCGGTACTGAGGCGAGCGGACCGCAAATCAAAACGCCGGCCTCATGGGCCGGCGTTTTCGTTTGACACGTTCGCTCGGCTCGAGTCATTCGCCTGGCTCAGGTCACGGCGATATCGAAGCCATTGGAAGCCGGGCTGGCGGCGCCGGGATTTTTCACGGCCAGTTTCAAGCTGCCGGGCGTCGCCGTATCCTTGTCCAGCAGCGTCACGGTAATCCGGGTGGCGTCGGTGAACGCCGCGGCGCGCGTTTCGCCGCCGATCGTTGCCGTGCAATGGTCCTGAAAGCCCTGGCCGATCACCGTCAGCGATTTCGGGCTGGCGTTGGTCAGTTGCTTCGGATCGGTATCGGAGATCACGGGAGCAGTGGCCGGTGGATTGGCGGCGGCCGGCTCGACGACATCGACCGTGGCCTTGAACACATCCTTGTTCGGGTTGGTGACGACGATGTCGAGCTTGCCGGCCTTGGCGACGTCCTGCGAGGTTGCCGCGATCTTGCCGAGGGTGCCGCTCACCGGGGTGAACGGGCGGTTGTTGCCGCCGATGGTCGCTGTGGTGCCGTTTTCAAATCCGCTGCCGGTGACGGTCAGCGTCTGGGGCTGACCCCTGGTGAGTTTCGCCGGGTCGACCGTGAGCGCAGCGCCGGCGCTCAGCGGGTCGTCCCGCTTGACCGGCTTTTGCGCGGTAAACAATGTCTCGAATACTTCCCGCAGCTTGTCGGTCGCCTGTCGCGAGAACATCCCTGCCAGCGCGGCGAAGCCGGCGATGGCATAGGGATTCAACTGTCCGGTCTGGTTTCCGCCCGAGGTTTGTTGCGAGGGCACGATCAGCCCGCCACGCAGCAGCAGATAGGAAACCAGCGCCAGCGCGACGCCGATCGGGATGCGCAGCGCAAACCACCACAGCCAGTTCGAGCTGAGCTTCCTGTTGCCGATGTAATCGCCGAGCGACGTCAGCGTGTGGATCAGGCTGCCGATCGCGCCGGCCGCAATCACCGTCAGGAACATCCGCTGGTCGGGCGGCCAGTCGAGCGGTCCGGAGCCGAAGATGTGGAAGTGCTCGAAGATATGATGGGCTTCCGCCGGTGTAGTTGCCGGCACCGGCCAGCTCGTCACCAGGATATAAAACATCAGCAGCGCAAAAATCAGAAAGCACAATCCGGCCCAGAAGATCTGCCGGTTGTTGGCCGGATTGGCGACCGGCTCGGCCGCAGACGGCAGTCCGTCGTCCGTCGTATCGACGTTACTCATTTCGTTTCCCCCTAATTTGATTGGTTCAAATTGTATTCGGAACAACGAAGGAAAATAGCGGCGTCAATTCATGGTAGTATCGATAATAAATACAATCAATGTATAGCCGAGTCAAACCCGGCAGCGCCGCCGTCCCGGGGGCTGAAGCAACATGTCGCAGCCGCCTCGGAGGTTGATTTTCTTCTGTCTTGAGCGCTAATCAAACCATGGAAACCATCGAGAGTGAACATTTCGACGTGCTGATCGTGGGCGCCGGTTTGTCCGGCATCGGCGCCGGTCATCACCTGCAGACCAACTGTCCCGGCAAGCGCTTTGTCATTCTCGAGGGCCGCGACTGTATCGGCGGCACCTGGGATCTGTTTCGCTATCCCGGGGTGCGCTCCGACAGCGACATGTTCACCTTAGGGTATTCGTTCAAACCATGGACCGAGCCCAAGGCCATCGCCGACGGGCCGCAGATCCTGAACTATGTTCGCGAGACCGCGGCCGAGGAAGGCATCGACAAAAAAATCCGCTTCCACCACCGGGTCAAGCGGGCGTCGTGGTCGTCGCAGCAGGCGCGCTGGACCGTGGAAGCCGAGCGCGGCACGGGCGAGGGCGGCGCCGCGCCTGAAGTGGTGCGCTTCACCTGCAATTTCCTGTTCATGTGCAGCGGCTATTACAATTACGCGGCCGGCTACACCCCGGAATTTTCGGGCACGCAGGATTTCGCCGGCCGCATCGTGCATCCGCAGCAATGGACGGAAGACATCGATTACGCCGGCAAGCGCGTGGTGGTGATCGGCTCCGGCGCCACCGCGGTGACGCTGGTGCCGGAACTGGCGAAGTCCGCCGCCCATGTCACCATGCTGCAGCGCTCGCCGACCTATGTGGTGTCGCGGCCGGCGCAGGATCCGGTGGCCAACAAGATCCGTGCCCGGCTGCCGACGAGACTCGCCTATCATGTGATCCGCTGGCGCAACGTGTTCTGGGGGATGTATTTCTTCCAGCTGTGCCGCCGCAAGCCGGACCGCGCCAAGCAACTGATCCTCGGCGGCGTCCGCATGGCGCTGGGGCCGGACTACGACATCAACACCCATTTCACCCCGCGCTACAATCCGTGGCAGCAGCGGCTGTGTCTGGTGCCCGACGGCGACCTGTTCAAGTCGATCAAGCAGGGCAGGGCACAGGTCGTGACCAACCACATCGACACCTTCACCAAAACCGGCATCCGCCTCAAGGACGGCAGCGAGCTCGAGGCCGACATCATCGTCACCGCCACCGGCCTCGATCTGCAGGTGCTCGGCGGGCTGCAAGTCAGCGTCGATGGCCGCGCCGTCGATTTTGCCCGGACGCTGAACTACAAGGGCATGATGTATTCGGACGTGCCGAATCTGGCGTCGTCGTTCGGCTACACCAATGCGTCGTGGACGCTGAAATGCGACCTGACCTGCGAATATGTCTGCCGGCTGATCAACTACATGGATCGCCGCGGCTACAGGCAGTGCGTGCCGCGCAATGTCGATCCCGATATCACCGAATTGCCGTCGCTCGATTTCACCTCCGGCTATGTGCAGCGCTCGGTGGCGAAGCTGCCGAAACAGGGCTCGAAGCGGCCGTGGCGGCTGTACCAGAACTACGCGCTGGACATCGTCACCTTGCGCTTCGGCAAGGTCGACGATGGCGTGATGCAGTATTCGTGAGCGACGGCATCGCGGGAATTGTAGGGTGGGTTAGCGAACCCCATCCGCCGAAGCCCAACAAGCGCGGCGGAAGCGTAACCCACCGATCGCACCGGTGCGGTGCGATGGATTTCGCGAAGAGCTCAACCCATCCTACAAGATATCAATGTCCCTTCGCCTCCACCGGCGGCGTCCCGTGCGTATGGAACGAACTCGATGGTCTTCAGTCCCCAGGCCTGGCCCTTCTTGCGCTCTTCCTCGGTCCAGACGATCGGCTTCCAGTCCGGCGCCAGGATCAGGCGCGCGCCGGCGTTGGCGACCTCGACCCGGTTGCCGCCGGGCTCGTAGACGTAGAGGAAGAAGGTCTGCTGGATCGCATGCTTGTGCGGGCCGGTCTCGATATAGACACCGTTCTCGAGAAAAATATCGGCGGCGCGCAACACGTCCTCGCGGCTGTCGAGCGCATAGGTGACGTGGTGGAAGCGGCCTTTGGTGCCCGAGTGATCGCGCGAATAGGCGAAGTCGTAGCTCTTGTTCGACATCGTCATCCACATCGCGGCTTCGGTGCCGTCGTTGAGCACGATCTGCTCGGTCAGCCGCAGCCCGAGGTATTTTTCGAAGAAGATGCGATTGGCCTTGATGTCCACCGCGAGACAATTGAGGTGATCGAGCCGGCGCACGTTGACGCCGCGCGCCGGAAACCGCTGCGCCTGGTTCTTCAGCGCCGGCTTCAGTTCGGGCGGCGCCTGGTACCATTCGGTCTCGTAGTACAGTTCGACGATGTGGCCGTCCGGATCGCGGCAGCGGAACGCCGGGCCGTGGCCGAGATCGCCGTCGGTCCAGCCGATCTCGAAGCCGGATCCCTTCAGCGCCGCCACCCGCCGCTCCAGCGCCTGCGGGCTGCGTGCCCGCAGCGCCATGTGTTCCATGCCCGAGGTCTTCGACGCCGTCAGCTTCAGCGAGTAACGCTCGTAGTCGTCCCAGCCGCGCAGATAGACCGATTCTCCCTTGCGGCCCGAGATGGTCATTCCCATCACGTCGACAAAGAACTTCAGGCTCTCGTCCGGCTTCGGCGTCAGCAGTTCGAGGTGGCCGAGATGGGCCATGTCGAAGATCGGCTCGGGCAGCATGGTCGAGGTCCTCTTCAACGCAGCACGCGCATCGCGTCGTCGAACAGTTCGTCGACGGTAAAGGCACGGGGAATGAGCTTTTGCTGGGCGGCGTAGCTGATGATCAGTTCCAGCGATTTCCGAATCGGCTCAACGCCGAACGGAACCGGATCCGGATCGGCGGCAGCGACCTTGCTCTTGGACTCGGTGAGCATCCGGAACACCTCGCGCACCGCCTGCGGGTCGGAAGCCGCAAGCGAGCCGGACACCACGACCAGGTGATTGACCGGGATCACGCCGTGCCTGGCGAACCATGTCTTTTCCTCCGCCTTGAGGTCCTTGAACAGTGGCTTCAGCCGCGGATCGTCCGAGGTCTCGCCGATCGCGGCGTCGATTTCGCCGTCGAGCAGCATCTGGATGATGTTCTTGCCGGGCGGCGCGCGTTCCGTCGTATCGACGTATTCGGCGACATGCGGCTCTTCGAACGAGACCCATCGGATGCCCAAGAGATCGACCTTGTAGTCGTTGGCGAGAATGCCCCTGATCCAGGCGCCGGTGGTGGTGGTGAAGGAGCGGATACCGACCCGCTTGCCCTTGAGGTCGTTCACCGACAGCTCGCCCTGCGCCGGATTGTAGAGCCCATAGCGATGCGCGAACCGTCCGACCATCACCGCCGGCAACAGCACCAGCGGCTTGTTGTAGGCCCTTGCCATCAGATAGGTGACGACCGCCAATTCGGAGACGTCGAAGGCGCCTTCGCGGACCATGGGCTTGAAGCCCCTGTTGGTCGGCGAATAGGAGACGAAGTCCAGTGCAACCTGGTCGGAAGTCACCGAGCCGTTTTTCAGTGCTGCCGTATGGGGATGGTCGCCGAGCAGGGTGCGCAGGTGCTTCATGTCAGTTCTCTTAAAGCCATTCCATTAACTGCCGAATTCGAACAGCCGCGCCGGGTTGTCGACCAGAATCTGGTGCTGCAGCGCGGCTTCCGGCGCAAACAGCGGGATCAGGTCGACCAGATCGCCGTCGTTGGGCATCACCTTGACGTTGGGGTGCGGCCAGTCGGTTCCCCACAGCACGCGATCCGGCGCGGTCTCGACCACGCGGCGCGCGAACGGCACCGCGTCATGGAACGGCGGTCCGCTCGACGACACCCGCTCGCAGCCGCAGACCTTGACCCAGCATTTGTCGTCACGCTGCATCAGCTCGATCAGCGTGCGGAACGGCAGCTGGTCGAGGCCGTCCGACGCCTTGACCCGTCCCATGTGGTCGATGACGTAGCGCACCGGCAGCTGGGCCAAAAGGCCGGCATAGTCGGGCAGGTCGACCGCATCGAAGTGCAGGTCGATGTGCCAGTTCAGCGGCGCCACCATCGCCACGATCCGGTGGAACACGGCCATGTCGGGAACGCCGCCGAGGTGGCGCACGAAGTTGAAGCGGCAGCCGCGAAAACCGCCCTGGTGCAGCTCTTCAAGGCCGCGCTCGGTGATGCTGCCGTCGATATTGGCGACCGCGCGATAGGTCCCGTTGCTCACCGCGATGGCATCGAGCGCGACGCGGTTGTCGGTGCCGTGCACGCTGGCATTGACGATCACGGCGCGGCCGATGCCGAGCTTCTTGTGCAGCGCGCGAAAATCCTCGAGCGGCGCATCGGGCGGCGTGTACGGCCGGCCCGGCGCGTAGGGATATGTGTGGTGCGGACCGAAGATGTGGGTGTGCGCATCGCAGGCCAGAGGAGGCAGCCGGAATTTCGGAGTTTTCGGATGCGGATCCGGGCCGGGAATCGTCGGTTTCGGTGCGTCCATCATCATTGCCGATCGATTGCTGCGTGCGTTCAGGTCGGGAATTTGAACAGCCGCTGTGGATTCGTCACCAGCAGCTTTTGCTGGACCGCCGGATCAGCCGCGTACAGCGGAATGAGATCGACGATGTCGCCGTCGTTGGGCATGATCTTCACATTGGGATGCGGCCAGTCGGTTCCCCACAGCACCCGGTCGGGCGCGTTGTCGATCAGGCGCTTGGCAAACGGCACCGAGTCGTGGAACGGCGCGCCGGCGGCGGAGGCCCGTTCCAGCCCGGTGATCTTGATCCAGCATTTTTCGTCGCTGGCCTGCAGATCGAGCAAGGCCTTGAATTCGGCATCGTCGACGCCCTTGCCGGCATCGATCGTGCCCATGTGGTCGATGACATAGGTCGCCGGCAGCGCGCGCAGGATCGGGGTGAATTCGCGGATGCTGCCGGGTTCGAGATAGATGTCGACGTGCCAGCCGATCGCGGCGGCGCGATCGACCAGCTTGCGGAAGGCGCCCATGTCGCCGACCCCGCCAAGCCGCTTGAGGAAGGCAAAGCGGCAGCCGCGAATGCCGGCCTTGTCGAGTGCCGCGAGATCGGCATCCGACGTCTCACTGTTGATGTTGGTGACACCGAGGTAGCGTCCTTCGCTCTTGGCGATGGCGTCGGTCACCACGCGGCTGTCGAAGCCGTGCACGGTGGCGTTGACGATCACGGCACGGTGGACGCCGATCTTCTCGTGCAGCGCCGTGAACATCGGCAGCGGCGCGTCCGGCGGGGTGTAGGGACGCTTCGGCGAGAACGGATATTCGGCATTGGGCCCGAAGATGTGGGTGTGGGTGTCGACCGTACCCGCCGGCACCTTGAAGGCCGGCGTCTTGGTGTTCGGGTCCGGTCCGGCGATGGCGGGAATCGGCTTGGCCGGCGCGGTCGCCTCGTCCGCCGCATGCAGCGACCTGTTCGTCAGCACTGTCGCAGCACCAAGGCCGGCGGCCTGGATAAGAAAATCACGTCGCTTCATCTTGTTCATCCTGATTGCGTTCGCCGGCCGGCTTGTGGCGCCGCCGGGGTTGATTGGCGCTGCGCTGCGCCTCGCCAGGTCTTGCTGAATCAAGGCCGACTTTCGCCGGGTCGTGCGGTTCGTTGACGTCGGGGGCCTGGAACGACGCCACCGCGGCCAGAACCAGTTGCTCGATGGCCTGCGCGGTGTCGGCGCCATCGGCCGCGCCGCGCGAAAGCCGCGTGACCCGTTCCGGACTGACCAGCGCGTAGTACAGCGCGCCGAGCAGGAACTGGCAGCGCCAGACGATGGTCGGGCGCGGCAGATGCGGCAGGCTGTCCTCGATGGCCTCGATGAAGGCATGGGTGGTGTCGTCGAAGATCTCGGCGATGATGCGTCCGACCACGGCATTGCCCTCCGCCGACATCACCGCGCGCAGCCGCGTGAAGCGCGCGCCGCCGCCGGCCAGGTCGCTGCCGGACACGAACGCCGGCTGCACGTAGGCGCGCACGATGGCCTCGAGCCGGTTCTGCAGGTCGTTCACGCGCCTGGCCGCAACCAGCAACTCGATGCGGCGCTGGTTCATCGGGGCGCAGTGCCGCCGGTAGATCTCCAGCAGCAGGCCGTCCTTGCTCTTGAAATGATAGGTGACGCTGCCCGGATTGGCGCCGGCTTCCTGGGCGATGTCGCGGATCGAGACCGCATTGAAGCCGTTGGTCGAGAACAACAGTTCGGCCGCGCTGAGGATAGCCTCCCGCATGTTCGGGTTTCGCGCCACGGGTCTCGCTCCGGCCAATGAGATTTGTACAACTGTACAAATAATCGGGCCCGGTCAACAAAATTCTCGTGATTTCGGGCGCTTGCCGAATCCCGCCGCGGCGGTTTGCGGGACCGGAATTTGACGCTTCCGGCGCGGAAATGTCGCGGGCCATATGCGTCGTTTCGCGTATTCGAGAATGTCCGCGAATTGGCGATCCTGACCCACGGTTAACGTTGAATTAATTCACTATTTGTACCCTGGGCCGTTGTGGCTGCTGATTTCGAGAGGAAGCCCATGGAAGCCCAGAGGATTGCGGTCGACGCCATCGTCGCCCTGACCGACTGTGACCGCGAACAGGTCACGGCTTTCATCCGCAAGTTCTATCTCGCCGGCGTCAAGGACCCCAAGCGGCTGACCTTCAAGGGCCTGCAGGCGGTCTCGCGCGGCTGAGAACTATCCGGCCCGACCGCGACTGATTTTCTGACCACGTTGTTACCCCTCGGCGTTAGCCTGTCTTCGGGCAGGCGGCTTGATGGCGGGCAGGGTGCTACTCTCCACAGCTGGATGTTCATCACGATCTTCTCCCGGCGCGAATGTTCAAACTGCCAGGCTGTTTTCCTTGCTGTGGAGGTGTCGCCGGCCCGGCTCTCGCAAATAGTCGTGCGCAACCTTGCCGAGGCCAAGCGTAAGATCGGCGAGGATGTGGATCGCGGACACGATCTCGAGGACCGGCAGGTCGGCGACGGGTGCCAGGGCATGGGGCGACAGGTGGAGCGCCGCGGGACCGGTCCACGCGCCCTTTATCGTTACGTCTTCCAGGTAGTATTCGACAAGTTCGCAGATGCGTGGCGTGCCGTCGACGTGCGGAATGATCTTGAGGAGAAAGTTCGGCGCCGCAAGCGAAGCTCTGACCTGTGCCAGGTCGGCTTCGCGGTGTTTGTATCCCATCGTGCCGGTCGCGACGCGGAGCGGCCCGTAATCCAGCGTTCCGACCAGCGCGTCGATCTCGGTCCGCAGCGTCGGTTGCGCCAGTTTCTTCGGAAAACCCCAGAGTTCGCGACCGCCGGCGATCGGTCCCTCGTCGTTGAGGAACATGCAGTGGGTGTAACTGCCCCTTCGGCCACGGAAAGAAACCGGGATCACCTGACCGCTCTCGGTGTAATCGCCGAAACCGTTCGAATCCGGCATGCGGATGAATTCGTATTTCACCAGCGCCGCTTGCCCGTCGAGTTCAAGCGGCTCGGGCACCACTGCGCGCAGCTTCGCCGGATCGGTGCGGTAGGTGATGATCAGGTATTCCCGGTTGACGAACCGGTACGGTCCCGGGGGATAGGCGGGGCTCGTGAGCGGCATCGCGAACGCCCGTTGCAGTATTTCCTTCTCCAGCATTCTCGTATCTCCTTTGGCTATTCACGGCCGTCGCGCTCGAGATCGAACGTGAAGACGCCGTCCAGGCTCGTCGGGCGAGCCAGGACCTCGGGATGACGCAGCGTGCGCAATGCGTCGTGGTACCCGGCTCGCCAATGGTCCTGCATCGACAGACGTGAAAACTCGTAGTCCTTGGAGTGACCTTCGTAGTTCTGGGCGCGGTAGATCAGTTGAATGATGTTGTAGACCTTCTCGCTGGCGACCGACTTCAGGATCTTCAGATCATCGTTCTCCTCGAGATCGTCGGGAAGCCTGTGCAGCAGGGCGGCAAGCGCACGTTGTACCCGATGCACGTTCTTGAACTGGTCGGTACTTGCCCGCGTCCGGCTGGAAAATTGAATCTCTTTCTGACGGGTGGTGACTTCCGCCATGTTGCGCGGAGGCTGCCCCCGCGCGTTCCAAAGATCGACCTGGAATGCGAGCGTGTCCCTGCGACGGGGATCGTTCTCGATCACCCATTGCAGCGGCGTGTTGGACACGAGGCCGCCATCCCAGTACTGCTCGCCGTCGATCTCGACTGACGGAAAGCCGGGTGGCAGGGCCCCGCTGGCCATGACATGTTCCGGCCTGATCGTATGGGTGGTGCTGTCGAAATAGGCGAAGTTGCCGGTCCTGACATTGACCGCGCCCGCGCTGAAGCGCGTCATTCCGGCGTTGATGCGATCAAAATCCACCAGCCGTTCCAACGTGTCCCTGAGCGATTTGGTATCGTAGAAGCTGGTTGCGCCGAGCGTCCCGCCCGGCTGCAGCCAGGGCATCAACGGGCGCGCGGCGAAGAACCCGGCTGCGCCGAACGAGGCAGCAACACCGGCGCTCATCTGGTTGAGCAGATTGCGGGCGTGGTCGCTTCGCGCCAAATCCATGAACGGATTGTTTGACCAATCCCAGGCCGCGCTCGAAGTCACCTGCGTCCAGAACTCGCGCAGCCGATCGACCCGGGAGTGGGGCGGGTTGCCCGCAATAATGGCGCCATTGATCGCGCCGATCGAGATGCCGGCGATCCAGTCAGGATGGATGTCGGCTTCCGCCAGCGCCTCGTAGACGCCTCCCTGGTATGCCCCCAACGCACCTCCGCCCTGCAGCAGCAGGGCAACGCACTCGAACGGGAGACGGTGCTCATGCGCTGTGAGGTGTGGTCGACTCTGGAAATTCATTTGCATGCTCTCTGTTTGAGGAGTTCGGAGTATCGAGGATGGTCGGGTCTGACATGCTCGTGCCCCGCAGCGCGGGAGAAAGAGGCTCGATTTCCCGCTTGACGAAGTAAACTAAACCGTATAGTTTATATAAATCACGGCCGGGCAGGCCTGTCAAGCAGAGCGCTCAGGCGCCCCGTCAGTTTTTTGTGAGCGAGGCAGGTCGCTGAATCCCGGCTTTCGCGCAGGCCCGGTTCGAAACCAAACGCCGGATCGATTAGAGGAGTGTTACGACATGAATTCCAAAACCACGCGTCCTTGTACCGCCGTAGTGGCGGCGTTGCTTTACGCCACGACCGCCTCGGCGCAGGAGAACCGCGGCACCCCCGAGCAGAGGGCCGCGTGTGCGCCCGACGCCTTCAGACTCTGTGGCAGTTACATCCCCGACGCCACGAAGGTCGAAACCTGCTTGAGGCAGAACAAAACCGATCTCGGCAAAGCGTGTCGATCGGTTTTCGAACCGGGCCCCGGACTGGTGGCCAGCAAGAGCAGAGACTGAATCAGGCCGCTCCGGAGGAGAAGAAAAATGAATATGTTATATATTCCCGCCCTTGCATCATTTTCGGGATCGGCATCCGGAACGCTGGCGTCGATTATCACCGGCTGGGTAACCCAGCGCCGCAGGGACCGCGTCCGTCGCACCTTGCGGGCCACGTCCCGGCGCGAAGAGCTGTATCGGAACTTCATTGAAGAAGCATCGCGGCTGTACGCCGATGCTCTCGTCAACGACAAGTCCGAGGTTTCGAAACTGGTCGACCTCTACGCTCTTATCGCGCGTATGAAAATCCTTTCGAGCGATACCGTGATCGAAGCCGCCGAGAAGGCGGGGCGATTGATCCTCGAAACCTATCTGTCCCCGAACAGAACATTCGTCGACCTGCCTGACCTGATTAACGAGATGGATCCGTTGCGCGATTTCAGTGAGGCCTGCCGGCAGGAGTTGCAAGAGACCCATCCGCGCTGAGGTTCGCTCGACCATGCCCCTGTTTCAGTATCTCGGCTGGGTCGGTAGCTTTCTTCTCGCCGGGCTTTTCGCCGCAAGCTGGTGGTTTTCGGGCCATGTCGCCGACGCGCCGCCGTTCAGGGCGCCGCTAAGTGAAAGCATCCAGATCCGGATCCATTCGGATCATAAATGGCCAGAGCGAGTGGTGTTTGACACCGCCTGGCCGGGACTGGCACCGCCTGAAAAGGCCGCGGCGGAAACCGGGCCGCAAGATGACGAGGCTGGTCAAGAGTCCGCTGCAGCCGGGCGGCATGATCCAGTCGAGGCGTTCGCACAGATGCGGCGTGAGGCGCTCGGAGGCTGTTTGCAGTCACCCTGTCGGGTCGACCATGATCCGGAATCGGCCCCTGCGCCGAAGCGCAAGGCCGCCCCCCTGCGATCGCACCCGGCACCATCGAGGGCGGCGAGGGCGTTTACTGTCCCCAATCGGTTTCACAGGCTGCCAGGAAAAAGTTGACGCGTTCGCGCACGAAACCGGGCACCTCCTTTCGAAGCTGTTTCGAGTCCTCTCCATCAGGGCCCGCATCAGCATCGGGAGCAGAATGAGGTCCATGAAAATCTGCGCGGTGGTGAGGCTTCGCTTGGTGCCGAACGGCCCCTTGGGGCCGCGCTGAAGCGCGTAAGCCGCATTGTTCAGGACGTGGGAAACCGCGGATGCGGCCCGATCTCGGCCTGCTTCATGGACATGGCGGCTCAACGTCGGGAATCTCTCCGCTTCGGCAATGGTGGCGCGGGTGACGCCGACCGTGTCCTCGAGGAATTTTCGACCAGTTCGGTGCCGATACTTGTGAGCTTGTCCGTCGCTGTGCGTCCCCTGGGCTCGTAACCCTCGAAGTTCGTCAGCCCGGTGATGATGCGGGCTATGACCGCCTCGAAGAGGCCCTCCTTGCCGTCGAAGTGAGCGTAAATTGTCGGCTTGCTCGCCGGCGCCATCTCCGCGATCTCGTCGACGCTGGCGCTTTGGTAACCTCGCTTGAGAAAAATCTGCTGAGCGGCATCGAGAATGCGGCTCTTGACGTCGCCGGCGAGGTCCTTGGGCGGCCTGCCCAGGCGGGCCTTCGCTCGTTTCGGGTTTCTGTCCGTGGTCATGATTGTCCCTGCGATCACGATAGTGCGATTGGCTTATGTCTCATCTGGTTCGGAGTTGACACGGCGCGATCGAAAATGCAAGTAATATAAACTATACGGTATAGTTTATATAGGAGATCGTCGTGACCGACTTCAACGTGGACCATCCGCGCGACCTGGATGAACGAACGCTGGTGCGCGAGTTGACCCACAGGATCAACAACCAGCTTGCCTCTGCGATCGATGCGGTGGCCGCCGCCGCCGTGCGGGCGGAGCATCCGGAAGCCAAGATCGCGCTGGGCAATGTCGCCGAACTGCTTCAGGAGCAGGCCAACGTGCATCGCGTTCTCGCGATCCCGGCAGGCGATGCGCTCGTCGACGCCGCACAATACCTCCGCAAGCTTTGCCTCGCGATAACCCGCTCCCAACTGGAGACGATCGGCGTCCATCTGCCGTTTCAGGCCGACACCTTGCCGCTCGAGCCGGAGCGGTGCTGGCGCCTCGGGATGGCCGTCCACGAACTGGTGACCAATTCGGCACGGCATGCCTGCTTCGACGGCCGGGCCGGAGAGATCAAGGTCAAGCTGTCGCTGGCGCACCCGGTCGTCAATTGCATCATTGCCGACAACGGCACCCTTGCCATGCGGTTGAAACCGGCGCGGGGGCTCGGTCTGGTTCGCGATTTGGCCAGAAGCCTGGACGGCCGGCTCGCGTATGGGTTTGGGCCCGAACACTCATCCTTTGCTTTGGTGTTTTTGCTGACCGAACGCGAGGGCAGGGCGAACAGGGCGGTAGCGTCCCGCCGCGCCAGCACGCCGCGTCGAACCACGATGCGCTCCACGCCCAGCCAGCCCGCGACAGCACCGCTCCCCGGTCCCGCAGGTGTGCCGCCGAACCCGTTTTCGGACGCTCCGGAAACAGCCCGGCCGCTGCGGGCGGCGCGGACGACGGACAGGACGGACGTCCTCGCGCCGCTGCTGGTAAATTCCGCATTCAACAGCACGCCGGCCCCCATTTCGTGCTTGACAGCCAATAAATAAACTATACCGTATAGTTTGATTTATCCAGGAGAGCACCGTGCGCCACTTTGTCCCCCCTCGGCCCGCCCGGGCCCATTCGAGGCTCTCGAATGCCGCGCTGGCACTCGTGCTGCTGGCGGCGCCGTTGGGTGCCTGCCAGGACCGCGCCGCGCCGGCCGCCGAGCGAGCCGTATTCGTGCACACCGAAATCGTGCAGCCGCAGCAGGGCCAGGATGGCCTCACCTTGACCGGCGAGGTCCAGGCCCGTTTCCGCGCCGACCTTTCCTTTCGGGTCAGCGGGCGCGTGCTCGCGCGCCTGGTGGATGTCGGCGCCCACGTCGATGCCGGCGACGTTCTGGCCCGGCTCGATCCGGCCGAGCAGCAGGCCGATTTTGACGCCGCGACCGCCGCGATGGCCGCGGCAGAGGCCCAGCTGCGCGTGGCGCAAGCGACCTTTGACCGGCACAGCGATCTGCTGTCGAGCGGCTTCACCACCCGCGTCGCCTACGACCAGGCGCAGGAGCAGTTGCGAACCGCCCAAGGCACGCTCGAATCGGCGAAAGCGGAGCTGGGAAGGACCCGCGAGGCGCTTGGCGACACCGAACTGCACGCCCGCGCCGCCGGGGTGATTACCGCCCGAAGCCTCGAGGTCGGGCAAGTCGTGCAGGCGGCCCAATCGGTTTTCACGCTGGCGCAAGACGGCGAACGTGACGCCGTGTTCGATGTTCCTGAATCGATGTTCTTGGGCGATGTCGACAGGGGCCGCGTGTCGCTGGCGCTGGTTTCAGGTTCTGACGTGACCGCCACGGGCTACGTCAGGGAGGTAGCCCCTGCCGTCGATGCCAGGACCTATACGGTTCGCGTGAAAGTCGCGATCCAGGATCCGCCCGCGGCGATGACGCTCGGAAGCGGCATCACCGGCTCTACCGCGACCAGACCGGCGACGGAGATCAGGTTGCCGTGGACCGTGCTGACGGCGGTGGTCAATTCCTGCGGTCTGGATCGTCGACCCAGGACAAAGACGGCGTCACCGAAGGCCGGTGACCGTCACCGCTTACGAAGCGGGCGCGGTGCGGATCAAGGCGGGGCTTTCGGCTGGAGACCGCGTGGTTGTCGACGGCGGCAAGCTGCTGAGCTCCGGCCAGCCGGTAACCTATGGCGAGGATCGATCATGAAGACCCGGTTTTTTGTTATCGCAGGCACCCTCGCTTCGGCGCTGGCGACGGCTGGATGCCAGCCGGAGGCGAAGGCTCCCGAGCCTGTCCGGCCGGTGCTGACCACCGTGCTGCAACCGGCCGCATCCGGGGATACGGTGGCGGTGGGAACCGTCCAGCCCCGCTACGAGACCAATCTCGGTTTTCGCGTGCTGGGACGCCTGATCGCACGCCCCGTCGACGTCGGAGACCTGGTTGCCGAGGGACAGTCCATGGCGGCCATCGATCCCACGGCTCTCGAACTGACCGTGCGCTCGGCGAAAGCCGATCTTCGAAAACCGAGGCCCAGCTTGAAAACGCCATCGGGACCGAAGAGCGGAAACGGATCCTGATCAAGACCGGCGCCACGACCAGGCAGACGCTTGATGATGCCGAGCAGGTGCGCGCCGGCGCCCGGCATCGACCGCCCGCGCCCGCGCCAACCTGAGCAAGGCGATCGAGCAACTCGGTTATGCCGAGGTGAAGGCCGATTTCGCCGGTGTCGTCACAGCCGTGAGCGCCGAGGTGGGACAGGTCGTCTCGCCGGGTCAGAGCGTCGTGACCGTGGCGCGACCGGACATCCGCGAGGCTGTTGTCGATATCGGCGCCGACTTCCCGGTGCCCCTGACCGTCGGTTTCCGTTCACCGTCAGCTTGCAGTTGCTTCCTGCTGTCCGGGTCCAGGGCCAAATTCGCGAAATCGCGCCGCAAGCCGATCAATGACCCGGATGCGCCGCGTTCGCATCGCCCTGAGCGATCCGCCGGAAAGCTTCCGGCTCGGCAGCACCATCACGGCACGGCTGAGCAACGGCGACAGCTCGGTTCTCCGGCTGCCCGCGTCCGCGGTGCTCAAACAGGACGCCGAAACTTTCGTCTGGATCATCGACGCGCCCACCAGCACGGTTTCGCGGCACAAGGTCGACCTCTCCGGGGGACGAGGCCGGCTTCCGCGTCACCAGCGGTCTTGCCGCCGGCGCGCGCATCGTGACTGCGGGCATCCACAGCCTCAAACCAGGACAGCATGTCCGCATCGATCAGGACGCCACGCCATGAAATCCTTCAACCTCTCCGACTGGGCACTCGGCCATCGTTCGCTGGTCTGGTATTTCATGCTCGCCTTCATGGTGGCGGGACTTTTCGCCTACCTGCAGCTGGGGCGGCAGGAAGATCCGGATTTCACCATCAAGACGATGGTGATCGGGGCGCAATGGCCGGGCGCCTCGCCTGAGGAAATCACCCGCCAGGTCACCGACAGGATCGAGAAGAAGCTCGAAGAGCTGGAATCGCTCGACTATACCAAGAGCGTTACCGTTGCCGGCCAGACCACCGTCTTCGTTTACCTGCGCGACACCACCAGGGCCGCCGATGTGGCGCCGACCTGGGCGCGCGTGCGAAACATGGTCGCGGACATCAAGGGCGATTTTCCGCAAGGCGTCGTCGGGCCGTTCTTCAACGACCGGTTCGGCGACGTGTTCGGCAACATCTACGCGTTCACCAGCGACGGTTTGAGCCAGCGGCAATTACGCGATCGGGTCGAAGATGTTCGCGCAAAAGTCCTGACTGTCCCGAATGTCGGTAAGGTCGACATCCTGGGCGCGCAGGACGAAATGATCTTCCTGGAATTCTCGACCCGGAAAATCGCGGCGCTCGGCCTCGACACCCGTACCATCGTCGCCTCGCTGCAGGCGCAAAATGCCGTCGCGCCCTCGGGTGTCTTGCAGGAGGGGCCGGAGCGCATCAGCGTACGGGTCAACGGCCAGTTCGCGTCCGAGGACAGCCTGAAGGCGATCAATCTTCGGGTCAACGGCCGGTTCTTCCCCCTGACCGACGTGGCCACCATCACGCGCGGCTACGCCGATCCGCCGATGACGCTGTTTCGCTTCAACGGCCAGCCCGCCATCGCCCTCGCGATCGGGATGAAGTCGGGCGCGAACCTGCTGAAATTCGGCGAAGCGCTGAAACAGGAAATGTCCCGGATTCTGGCCGAACAGCCGGTCGGCCTCGGAGCTCATCTCGTCGCTGACCAGCCGGTCGTGGTCGAGCACGCGGTATCGGGCTTCACGGAGGCGCTGTTCGAAGCCGTGGTCATCGTGCTCGGGATCAGCTTCTTGAGCCTCGGACTGCGCGCCGGCCTGGTCGTTGCGATCGCGATTCCCCTGGTTCTGGCCATCACCTTCGTGGTGATGGCCTATGCCGGAATTTCACTGCAGCGCATTTCGCTCGGTGCCCTGATCATCGCGCTCGGCCTTCTGGTCGACGACGCCATGATCGCGGTCGAGATGATGGTGGCGCGGCTGGAAGTCGGCGATCCCCTGGAGAAGGCCGCGACCCACGTCTACACCTCCACCGCCTTTCCGATGCTGACCGGCACGCTGGTCACCGTCGCCGGCTTCATCCCGATTGGCCTCAACAGCAGCAACGCCGGCGAGTTCACCTACACCCTGTTCGTGGTCATTGCCGTCTCGCTGCTCGTGTCATGGATCGTGGCGGTGCTGTTCACGCCCTTGCTCGGCGTCACGATCCTGCCGGCCAGCATGAAAGGCCGTCACGCGGGGAAAGGACGCGCCGCGCCGGATGTTCGAGCGTATGTCCTTGAGCTCTGCATGCATCACCGCTGGATCACCATAGGGGTCACGGTGGCCGCCTTTGCGCTCGCGCTGGGCGGCATGAGTTTCGTGCAGCGGCAGTTCTTTCCGTCGTCGGACCGTGCCGAACTGGTCATCGACTGGAACCTGCCTCAAAATGCGTCGATCACCGAGACCAATGCGCAGATCGCTCGCTTCGAACGTGAACAACTGCAGGGAAATGCCGGCGTCGATCATTGGTCGACCTATGTCGGCACCGGCGCTCCCCGCTTTGTCCTGTCGTTCGACCTGCAGACGGCGAACTCCTGGTTCGGCCAGATGGTGGTCGTCACCCGGGGCGGCATCCAGGCTCGCGACCGCCTCAAGGGGCAATTCGAAACCTATCTGAAGAAGACGTTCCCGGGCACCGATACCTTCGTCAAGCTGCTCGAGGTCGGACCTCCGGTCGGGCGTCCGGTGCAGTATCGGCTGAGCGGTCCCGACATCGCCAGGGTGAGGGAGTTTTCCCAAACGCTCGCCGCCATCGTCCGCGCCAATCCACACCTCGATCACCCCGTGTTCGACTGGATGGAGCCGGCGCGCGTGGTCAAGGTCGATGTGCTTCAGGACAAGGCGCGCCAGCTTGGTGTGAGCTCCGAGGAGATCGCGACGACGTTGAACGGCGTCTTTGCCGGCTCCTCCATCACCCAGCTGCGCGACAGCATTTACCTGGTGAACGTGATGGGCCGCGCGACCGCGCCGGAACGCGCATCGATCGACACGCTGCGCGACCTGCAATTGACAGGCCTCGGCGGCCAGTCGGTGCCGCTCGGCGCGGTGGCCACGCTGCGCTACGAGATCGAGCAGCCGACAATCTGGCGACGGTCGCGGCTTCCCACCATCACGCTCAAGTCAAGCATCCTCGATACCGTGCAGCCGAAGACGGTCGTCGATCAGCTCGCGCCGAAGCTGACCGCGTTCGAAAAACAACTGCCGCCCGGATACTCGATCGCGATCGGGGGCTCGGTCGAGGAAAGCGCGAAGAGCCAAGCCCCGATCGAAGCGGTCGTTCCGCTGATGCTTTTCATCATGGCGACCATCCTGATGATACAGCTGCAAAGCGTCCACCGGCTGTTCCTGGTGTTCGCGGTGGCCCCACTGGCCCTGATCGGCGTCGTCATGGCGTTGCTGCCAAGCGGTGCGCCGCTCGGATTCGTTGCGATCCTGGGTGTGCTGGCGCTGGTTGGCATCCTGATCCGCAACTCGGTCATTCTGATCGTGCAGATCGAGGACCTGAGGAAGGCGGGACGCCCCGCATGGGAAGCGGTGGTGGAAGCGACCCAGCATCGGATGCGGCCGATCATGCTGACCGCGGCTGCCGCAAGTCTCGCGCTGATCCCGATCGCGCGCGAGATTTTCTGGGGGCCGATGGCCTACGCGATGATGGGTGGCATCATCGTCGGCACGTTGCTGACGTTGCTGTTCTTGCCGGCGCTGTATGTAGCCTGGTTCCGGATCGAGGAGCCGAAGCCCGCGACGGACAACCATGACGAAAATCCAACGGCCCCCGGATTGCAGGCAGATCTGCCGGCTGATGCGCCATATCGGCGCGAGATGGAAGATGCACAGGAGCTGTTATGAAAGAGGTTATGAGTTTCGGCAACATTCGCTCTCGCAGTGCTGTGCTTCGCGGCGTTCGTGACCACGGTAAAGCCGACGGCCATCGGCGCAATTCAGGCGGCGCCCGACCACTGCCGAAGCAACTCTTCCGGTGTGCGGGAATGCGACTTGCACGTATTCGCTGCAGTGTCGGGCGCGGTCAGCCAGCCGAGGTAATCTGGCGCCGCCGGGTCTTACGGCAAGGCACAACAGCGGCTGGAAGTCCCGGAGGCTGTCTGGACAACTCGCGAACGAAACTGATCGCCACATCCAGTAGAAAACGAGGCGGCCGTTGACGGGCCAACTCGCGCATTCATTTCGGCGACCGGCGCGCAGCGGAGAACCTGCGCGCCGGTGCACCGACGCTCAATGGTGATCTCTGCTATGGTCGAGGCCGTCGTCGTCGTCGTCGGCGTCGTTGTCATCGACCTTGAACCGGTTTAGATCTCCGACGCAGACGAAATTGGCTGCGTCATTGGTCATTCCGGCACCCTTGTACCGCGGGATCTGCGGATAGGGACAAAGCGGACGTGTTCCGTTGGCCGGGAAATTCTGCGCGATGCGGAAATCGAACAGTCCGCCGCTTGGAAACGGCGAACTCGTATTGTGGTTGGCGGCGACAATCCGTTCCGGGGCTGTACCGTTTTCAACCCACGCAATGATGGCGCTGAGCTCGTTGGCGGCAAAATCGTTGGTCGCCGGACCGCCGCCGCAATGACCCATGTTCGGCACCATGAAGAGCCTGGCGAAATCGGACGCTTTGCCGCCCATTTTCCGGTTCATCAATCGATACCATCTCGCAATCGAGGCTCCCGAGAAAATACCGTCGTTCACCGAGGAGGAGATGATCAGCTTGCCGCCGCGATTCTTGAACGGTCTCAGGTTCAGGGAGACCCCGGTCATGAAGTCCATTGAGCTCTGCGGATATTCATTGGTCTCGGCGAAGATCTTCGGCGCATCCTTGTCGAAGTCGAAGTGGAACAGATAGGCTTCCTGGCCGGTCGGCCCGGAAACCGGTGTCACGACCGGGGGCGTAACAAAGATCATCGGAACCGCGCCGGCGCCGAGGGTCAGGTTGGCGGCCGTGTTCACGTGCGGCACGGGGCTGGTGACGACATTCCATGCTGTCCATCCGAACCCCGGCGCGGTGGGCGGCGCCCAGATCCCGGCATCCCAGAACCAGTTTGAATAGAGCCGCTTGCCGCTCGCGTTCACGGGCCCGGCGTAGATCTTTTTCAGCGCGCCGACCTGGCCGGGGGTGAGACAGGTTCCGCCGTGCGGCGTACCGCCGTGCACGCCGGTGCCGCAGGTCACGGCATCCAATGCCGGGAATATCCTTTTATTGGTGCAGGCGTGGAAATTATCGATGATTCCATCCACCAGACCGTCGAGGGCGTCGCAAGCGCCGAGGATCGCCGCGGACGCGACTTCAAGGTCCTGGGAGGGGAAGGTATCGGGGATGAAGGGCTGTCCGTTGACGTCTGTCGACGTCGCCAGAGCGGCGAGAGCCTGCTCGTTCCAGGCTTCGGCGATCCCGGCCTGGGGCAGATTGAAGCCGGGATTTTGCGATATGACGCCGTCGAACAGCCAGGGAAATTTCTGTGAAGCGACCATTCCGTCACGGCCGCCGTTCGAGCACCCCATGATGTAGGAGAAGGTGGCCTGCTGTCCATAATAATAAGCGATAATCGACTTCGATATGGTCGCGGTTTTCTCGATGGCATTGTAGCCGTAATCGATACGGGCCTGCTCATCGACGCCGAAATGCGCGCTGCCGCCGGCGTTGGCATCGTCGTCCTGGTATCCGCCGACTGCATTGGCGGCCCTGTCTTCATGACCGCCGTCGTCGACAGCGACGGCCCAGCCCTGGGCCAGCTCGACACCGGCGGCGCCCTGCGGGTCGGTGTTGAGCGAGCCGTCCGTGCCGCCGCCGCCCATCACCTCGAAGCGGCCAAACCAGGTGTTAGGCAGGTTGAGCGAAAATCCGATCCCATAGGTGAAATGATCGGGGTCTTGGGCGCTGACGCGCTTGTTGATGACGCCGACAACATTGCAGTAGCCCGGCTTTTGGGTCGCGCTCAGGATTTGTGTGTTTGGCAGCGGCAGCCCCATCAGGCCGGCACAGGTGCCGCGCGGCACCACACCGGGATTTGCCAGGGCATTCGGCGTCGAGAAAGATATCCAACTTGCGGCGATGGTTGACGCCAGGAACAAGCGCTTCATGTCAATCTCCCCTGTGATGATGGAACAGAAACTCCTCAATATTGACCGGGCCGAGCCGCAGGCGGCGCAATCGGACCGGCCTGCCGGCCAGGCACTCCGAGCGACCGGATGATTGACTGTCCATGATTGTCGTTTCGGGCCCGCGAGGCATTTTTTTGCAGACGAGCCGGAGAGCGACAGGCAAACGCGATGACCCGTAGCCTGCGCTGCCGGTTCGTTCGGCACGATGCCGCGCGATCGCTTTCGCAGCCCAATTGTGAAAGCACGGAGGTTTCCTCGTCGAGCCGCTCTTCGGTTGGCAGCTTCGTTCTAACGGGCTTATCACATCAAGGGCATGTAGCCCTGTCAACATCAAAAACGTAGTGCAGCCTCGACATCGAAGCTCAATTCATTTCGCACCTGCGAGGCAAAATCGACTTACCCGCACCCGCGGCATTCCTTGACCTGCAATCCTCAGCGGCGCGGTCAAAGAGATGCCGGATCGGGTAATCGGAGCTGTGATTAGTTCGGGCCGAACCTGCGCGGTCTGATATAAAGCGCCTGGACAAATCGATTTTCGAGACTTGATCCCGGCTTGTTCGAGAGGTTCTCTGATGAAATCCAAAAGCGGGCGAGGCACAACCAGCCCCGCCGAAGACGCCCGCCTCATTGGACAATCCGTGAAGTCGCGAAAAGTCTCTGCCCGCAAAAGGAATGTCAGGGCGTCGGCGCCCTTGCAAGGCGATCATATCGCGCTGGGAGACCTGTCGAAGAATTTGGGCTATCGCATCCGGCGAGCCCAGTTATGGGTTTTCAAGGACATCGGCCGGCAGTTGGCGCCGTTCGACATAAGCCTCGCGCAATTCTCCGTGCTCAGCATCATCAACACCAATCCTGGCATCAATCAGCTTGCGATAGCGTCGGTCCTTTCCATCGAGCGCGCCGGTCTGGGACGTCTGGTAGAGCGCCTCGAACAGCGAGGCCTGGTGGCCCGCACCGCATCGTCGGCAAATCGTCGTTATTACGTTCTGCATTTGACGACGGCAGGCGCGGCGCTGCTGGAGCGGCTTCGGTCACTTGTTGCGCAACACGAAAAGGCCCTCGCCCAAAAACTCGGGTCCCGCGCTTATAAACAACTGCTGCGAACCTTATCGATTTTTCTGCACGAGTAATGCCAGGCTGACCATCAATCCATGGCGTGATCTTCCGGAGGTGTTTTGGGACTGGAACAGTGTGTGACTGCAGCGCTGGTGGCCATCGGCCTCAATTCAGATGCTCTGGCATGCGACGAGCCACCACCGGGTTTTTGGCCACAGACACCACAACGGCTAGCAGTCGCGGAAGCTACGCCGGCTTGCCGATCTCGACCTTCAGCATCCCCACGCCATCGACGCCGCACTCGATCTTGTCGCCGGGTGACAGCGCCGCGACGCCGGACGGGGTTCCGGTCATGATGATGTCGCCGGCGGCGAGCGTGACCTGCAGCGACAGTTTTGCGATGATCTCCGGGATGTTCCAGATCATCTCGTTGAGGTCGCCGGTCTGCTTCATGGTGCCGTTGACCGAAAGCCAGATTTTGCCCTTCGCCGGATGACCGATCTTCGACGCCGGCGCCAGTGCGCCGCAGGGGGCCGAGCCGTCGAACGACTTGCCGATTTCCCAGGGCTGTTCCTTTTTGCGCGAGATGGTCTGCAGGTCGCGGCGGGTGAGGTCGACGCCGACGCCGTAGCCCCAGATGCAGTCGAGCGCCTTGTCGGCCGGGATGTCGTGGCCGCCGCTTTTCAGCGCCACCACCATCTCGACCTCGTGCTGCATGTCCTTGGTCAGCGGCGGGTAGGGGATCACGCTGCCGTCCGGCACCGCCATGTCGGCATGCTTGGCGAAGAAGAACGGCGGCTGCCGCTCGTCGTTGCCCAATTCGCGAATGTGTTCGAGGTAATTGCGCCCGACGCACCAGATACGGCGCACCGGAAAGGTTCTGCTGTCGCCCTGCACCGCGAGCGCGGCCTGCGGCGGGGCGGGGATCACGAAGGATGCGGTCATGGTGAAATCCTTAGGCCGTCGCGGCGATCGGGGCGAGAGGGGTGAATTCGCGGTGTTGCAGGCGGAAGAACGAGGCGTAGCGGCCGTCGCGGCGCAGCAGGTCGTCATGGCGGCCGCGCTCGACGATCTGGCCGCCCTCGACCACCAGGATGGCGTCGGCATGCATGATGGTGTGCAGCCGGTGCGCGATCACGATGGTGGTCCGGTTCTGGCACAGGTGCTCGATGGCTTCCTGCACCTGCTTTTCGGATTCGGAATCCAGCGCCGCGGTGGCCTCGTCCAGCAGGATCAGCGGCGCGTTCTTCACCAGCGCCCGGGCGATGGCGACGCGCTGGCGCTGGCCGCCGGACAGTTGGGTGCCGTGCTCGCCCACCGGGGTATCGTAGCCGAGCGGGAAACCCATGATGAAGTCATGGGCGCAGGCGGATTTCGCGGCGGACACGATTTCTGCTTCGGAGGCACCGGCCTTGCCGAAGGCGATGTTCTCCCGGATGGTGCCGCGAAACAGATAAACGTCCTGCCCGACATAGGCGGTCTGCTGCCGCAGCGATCGCCGCGACACGTTTGAGATCGCCTGGCCATCGATCAGCACGTCGCCGATCGACACTTCATAGAGCCGCAGCAACAGCGCCAGCACGGTGGACTTGCCGCCGCCGGATGGACCGACCAGGGCGGTGACCTTGCCGGGTTCGGTGACAAAACTCATCCGGTCGAGCACGGTCTCGTCGGGACGGTAGGCGAAGGTGACGTCGCGGAATTCGACCCGCGCCTCGGTGAGTTGCAGCGCCGGCTTGTCGTCGTCGGCGGGCTCGGTCGCCGGGCTGTCGACGATCTCCAGCAGCATGCGCGCGCCGATCAGGCTGCTGTTCAATTCGATGTTGAGCCGCGCCAGCCGCTTGGCCGGCTCGTAGGCCAGCAGGAACGCGGTCAGGAACGAGAAGAACTGGCCCGGCGTCGCGCCCATCGCCACCACGCGGTAGCCGCCATACATCAGCGAGGCCGCGATGGCGAAGCCGCCCAGCGTCTCCATCAGCGGGCTGGCCCGGTTGGAGACCCGCGCCATCTTGTTGGCGTTGTGTTCGACCGCGGCGATCGAGGCATCGATGCGGTCGCGCATGGTCTGTTCCAGCGTGAACGCCTTGACGGTGCGAATCCCCTGCAGCGATTCCTGCATGGTTTCGAGAATGTCGGCGGTGCCGGTGAACTGGTTGTGCGCCAGACCCTTGATCCGCCGCACCAGCTTGCGCAGCACCAGCATGGCCGGCGGCGCCACCAGGAAGCCGAACACCGCCATATAAGGGTCCTGCATCACCATGACGACGACCAGCGCGAGCAGTGACAGCAGGTCGCGTCCCACCGCGTTGATCAGCAGGCTGAGCACCTGGCTCACCGAATTGGCGCCGGCGGTCAACCGCGCCAGGAACTCCGAGGAATGGCGCTGCGAAAAAAAGCCGACGCTTTCGCGCATCAGTTTGGCGAACAGTTTTCGCTGGTTGTTGGCTAATATCGCGTTTGAGATCTGCGACAGGATCACGGAATGGCCGTAGGTCGCGAGCCCCTTGAGCGCGAAGATCACGATGGTGATCAGCGACAGGACGGCGATGCCGCGGACGTTCTTCTCCACATAGGCCTTGTTGATGACCTCGCCGAGCAGGTAGGCCGATCCCGCCGTGGTGACGGCGGAAACCGCCATCAGGGCAAAGGCCGCAAGATAGCGCCGCCAGTAGGCGGTAGCCTGCTCCATCACCAGGCGGCGAATCAGGATCGCCGCGCCATAGGGATCATCGGTAATCTTGCGAGGAAGTTCGTTCATCCGCGTTCCATTGACGGCACAGGCGATGCTTCGCCGGCATGTCAGGGTGTTAGCGAAACGTCCGTCTCCTTGCCCGTTATGGCCATGTTTTTCAAGCCATAATTGGTCTTGCCAGGGTGCGCCGTTCCGGCTTTGACCCACCCTGGGCATTGCGACATGGTCGAACCAAGCTGCTATCGCTTGATGCGACGTGGGGGAGAATGAATGAAACGGCGGCAATTCATCGCCGCGCTGGGCGCGACGGCGGCCTGGCCGGTGGCTGCGTGGATTCGGTCGCCGCAACCCGAGGCGGTCCTGCCGGACTGCATATTGACCGGACCCTGACGTCCGTTGCTGGTGCCAGGAGCGGACCCCATGATCAGTCCGCTCCCTGAAGCAAGGCACGCATTTCTGGCGGCGAACACGTTGCCGGGTTTTGCCTAAGGTCTCGCTTCAAGGATCATGTTGATTGAGGGCGATTCTCGGCGAGGTCGATCAATGATAGGCCGTCTGAAGTGTGACCAAGATTAACTGTTCTACCGTGCGCGCCGCGCATGAATGCATAGCGCCGAATTCCTTGCTCTCTAGCTACCTGACCCTGGTTTCATCGTAGCTGATGCCTTCGCGCTCCGAGACTGTGTTGCCTTGTGGTGTCGCCGATAGGTGTCGGCGCGTTCGGGCAGCATGTTGTTGACGGCGACTTTGTCACCACCATCGGTGAAACAACGATCAACGGTTTGTTGCGGATGATTTTGATCACCCGGCGCACAATTAGTCCTTTTTGGCGCGCGCAATACCTTCCATGATCAGCCGGTGGGCGTCCTCGACGCCGCCCCAGCGGAGCACTTTCACCCATTTGCCCTTCTCGAGATCCTTGTAGTGTTCGAAGAAGTGCTGGATCTGCTGCAGCGTGATATCGGGCAGGTCGCCATAGCTTCTGACCCTTTCATAGTGCTGCGTTAGCTTCGAAGACGGCACCGCGATGATCTTCTCATCGCCGCCGGCCTCGTCCTCCATCAGCAGCACGCCGAGCGGTCGCACACTCATGACCGCGCCGGGCACGATCGCGTGGGTATTGGCGACCAGCACATCGCAGGGATCGCCGTCGTCCGACAGCGTATGCGGGATGAAGCCGTAATTGCCGGGATAACGCATCGCCGTATAGAGGAAGCGGTCGACCACCAGCGTACCGGCGTCCTTGTCCATTTCATACTTGATCGGATCGCCGCCGACAGGCACCTCGATGATGACGTTGACGTCGTGCGGTGGATTGATTCCGGTCGAGATGGCGTTAATGCGCATGGAGGGCTCCGCTTGGCGTCGAGGGACGGGCCTGGGATCAGGCGCGCTAGGTTCCGTTGAGACACGCGACAGAGCGACACGTGGCCACGGGTTGAACGATTGATCTATATCAACACTGGTACTCAACATCAGAGGTCTGTGAGCCAAGGTGCTGCGAAAAGTTGCGGGCGGCCAGAGTCAGTCGTCACTTCCCCCTGTCGTTTCAATCGGAAGCTGTCACTCACGCGCGAAAGAACGGATACCTTGGGCACGTTCTCAGCAGGTCGGAGTTCATTGGAGAATAGTTCCATGCGAACACTGCCGCATTCGCACTGGTTACTTGAGTTCTGTTTCATCTAGTATCAGCCGTCGCGCAGGATACCAGAATTCCTAAAACTGAAGTTATCCTTCAGGGAGTTTCCTGGTGAGCGAATTGACCCGAGCAACGCATTCGTGCGGGACGACAACGGTGCCCGATTGTCGCCCGGAAAAGATTGCGTTGGAAGAGGAGATCAAACGAAGCCGTCAAGCGGTTCTCGTTGTGAACACGCGCTCGCGACATGGTGCGCGCGCCTATTCGGAAGCCAAGAGGCTACTCGCAGAGGGAGGAATCACGCTCGATGCGGCCTATCCCGTCCGGAACGCGGAGAGGCTGCAGGCGATAGTTCGGGAGGAAATTGCCAAAGGACGCAAGTTCATCATCCTGGGCGGCGGGGACGGCACCATCAGTTCGGTGGTCGATCACTTTGCCTACACCAGCGTCGTATTTGGCGTGCTGCCGCTCGGCACCGCCAACAGTTTTGCGCGCACGCTTGGGATCCCGCTCGACCTGGCAGGCGCCATCGATGTGCTGGTCAACGGGAAAGTCGCCAACATCGATCTCGCTAAGATCAACGAGGATTACTTTGCCAACGGATCGTCAATCGGCATGCCCGCCATTGTCGGTCGGGCGACACCGCATAGCCTGAAGAAATGGCTAGGCCGGGGCGCCTATGGCCTGGTCGCGGCGTATAAGTTCATGCACTTTGCGCCGTTCCGCTGCATCGTCACGGTCAACGGTCAGCAGACCTCATTCCAGGCATTTGACGTTCTGATTGCAAGCGGTGGGTATCAGGGCGGTGCCTTGGTTGCCCACGAAGCGGTCCCCTACGACGGCAAGATTGTCGTCCGTATCCTGAAGGGGCCGTCCAAGTGGGCATTGGCGAGAAAGTGGGCGCGGATTGCGTTAGGCGTGCCCTTCGGCCCTTCCGACCTTGAGGTCATCAGAGTCCCGGAGCTGACGATCGACGCCGTCCCGCAGCAATACGTTGCCGTCGACGGCGAGGTCATCACGCGGACGCCGATCCGCATCTCTGTGGCGCGTGAAGCGCTGCATTTGATGACGCCTGAGGGGTTCGCAGAAATGAAGTCGAACAAGTTGCTGGCGCGGCACCCACTAGGCTGAAGTGGAAAGCGACGCTTGCGTGAAGCTCGAGTTGCGCGCGACCGCGAACAGCAATGTGAACTGCGACAGCGCGGCGATGATCTCTTCCCACCATGCCGCTGAGAAAATACCTTCACTCCGGATCGCCGCTCTTGCTCTGAAAAGGCAGAACCAACGATGAAGGAGAAGTATCGATGAGCGTCGGACTGATCGCCCTGCTTGACGAGGTTGCGGCGATCGCAAAGGTGGCGGCAGCTCACCTCGACAAGGTCGCCAGCCAGGCCACGAAGGCGGGAGCCAAGGCAGCGGGCGTCGTCATCGACGATGCTGCGGTTACGCCGGGTTACGTGATCGGATTTGCTGCCGAGCGAGAACTGCCGATCGTGGGCAGGATCGCGGCGGGATCACTTCGCAACAAACTCCTGATCCTTTTGCCGGTTGCGCTGGGCCTTAGCTACTTCCTTCCCTGGTCGATCACGCCGTTACTCATGATTGGCGGCGCCTATCTCTGCTACGAAGGTGTGGAAAAAGTGCTCGAGGCCGTCATGCCGCATCGTGCGCATCAGCATGAAGCGCAGCTCGGCACGGTCGCGTTGAATGCGAAGACGGTGGAGGACGAGAAAGTCGCAAGCGCCATCAAGACTGACTTCATCCTTTCGGCAGAGATCATGGCGATCGCTCTGGCGGCGCTTCCGGCTGGCGGCTTCGTGACGCAGGCCCTTGTGTTGGCGCTCGTCGCGATCGGGATCACCATCGCCGTGTATGGCGCCGTAGCGCTGATCGTGAAAGCCGACGATTTCGGTTTGGCCCTTGCCAGCAACGACCGTGCCTCGGTTCTTGCCAGTATCGGCCGGGCGTTTGGACGAGCCCTTGTTCGCGGGATGCCCGTGTTCCTGGCAATTCTCAGCGCCGTCGGCACCGCCGCCATGATCTGGGTTGGCGGCGGCATCGTCCTGCATGGGCTGGAAGCATACGGCCCGCCTTCAATCAGTTCGACACTCCACGCCGCCGCCAAAATCGCGACCCACGCGTTGCCATCAGCCGCCGGAGCTCTCGAATGGATCGTTGGGGCGGCCATCTCAGGTGTTCTAGGATTGTTGATTGGCGCGGTCACACTTCCGATCGTTGAATTTGCCGTTGCGCCGGCATGGAAAGGGTTGAAGCGGTTGCTGTCGGGCCGAAGATGATAGTGTGGGCGAACTCCACCTTAAGTTCGTTTCTGGCGGCAGACGTCAGTCCGGAGGCAAACCCTGGGTCAAGTCAGTGACCCCTTGTGGCGCGAAGCGGTCATTCGTGGAACACGACGCTCTGACGCGTTATCAGGCCAAACTCGGAATATTCGACTGGTTGGAAAAGGCTTAAGAACGCAGGCCGTCCGGATGACGCGCGCCGGGCCGGCCCGCCAACGCCTCAGGCCGATGCCGCCCGCGCGGAGCGGCTTCCCCTTCCCATACCAGTCGATCACCTCGTCGGGGGTCGGATAGTCGGTGCCGAACACGTCGATCTTGGCGCGCTGCCCGGTCGCGGCTTCGACCGCGATTTTCAGAAGATGGGTGGCGCCAACGGTGGCAAGCCCGATTTGGGCCTGCGGATCGGCGCCGGCGACGTTGAAGTAGCGCAGCACCACGTAGTTCAGGGCATGCGCCGCGGCGGAATCATGCAGCATGATTTCGCTCATCAGCTTGGAAGAGGCGTAAGGCGACGGCGGCCGGGTCGGCATATCCTCGGTCACCGGCATGCGGTCCGGTCTCCTAGGCACACCGGGCCTGGAGGGCGTGCTTCTCCTGGTGGTACAGGGCGTCCGCTCGGTTCAGCCGGTGCGAAGGAATTCCGGCGAGTATTGATCGAGCGCAAAGTGCCCAACCCGCCAAGCGTCTATCGTGAGGATGGTCGAAACAGGCCGCGGGGAAACTGCCAATGTTTCAGGTGCGAATTCACGGCCGCGGCGGGCAGGGCGTCGTCACCGGCGCCGAGATGCTCTCGGTTGCGGCGTTCTTCGAGGGGCGGCACGCCCAGGCATTCCCGAGCTTCGGATCCGAGCGCATGGGAGCGCCCGTCGTGGCGTTTTGCCGCATCGCCGACAAGGAGATCAGGCTGCGCGAACCGATCCTGGAGCCGGACTGCCTGATCGTGCAGGATCCGACGCTGTTCAAGGTGATCGACGTGTTCGCCGGCCTGCGCGCCGACGGCTACCTGTTGGTCAACACCAACAAGACATTCTCCGAACTCCACATCCGGCAAATTGCCGAACGGTTGCCGAGAGGCCATGCCGTGATCGTGCCGGCCACCGAATTCGCGCTGAAACATATCGGCCGTCCGGTGCCGAACGCGGCACTGCTCGGGGCGTTTGCAGCGCTGACGCGATTCGTCCGCCTCGACAGCTGTCGAGCGCGCCGTCGAGCAGGCTTTCCCGGGCAAGATTGGTGCCGCCAATATCGACTGCCGCAAGAGCAGCGCATGAATTTGTCCTGACGCAGCAACACGCCGAAAGCGCAGCCTGAAGGAGCGGTCCGATGCTCAAGCAAATGGAAGGCTCGCACGCGATGGCCGAAGCCATCGCGATGTGCCGGCCTGAAGTGATCTGCGCCTATCCGATCACCCCGCAGACCCACATCGTCGAAGGACTCGGCGAACTGGTGAAGGACGGCACGCTGGTCGATTGCGAATACATCAATGTCGAAAGCGAGTTCGCGGCCCTGTCGGTCGCCATCGGCGCTTCCGCCGCGGGCGCTCGCGCCTATACCGCGACCGCCTCGCAAGGCCTGCTGTTCATGGCGGAGGCGGTCTACAACGCCTCGGGCCTCGGCCTGCCGATCGTGATGACGCTGGGCAACCGCGCCATCGGCGCGCCGATCAATATCTGGAACGACCATTCCGACGCAATGTCGATGCGCGACGCGGGATGGCTGCAGCTGTTCGCCGAGACCAACCAGGAAGCGGTCGATCTGCACATTCAGGCGTTCAGGCTTGCCGAGGAATTGTCGATGCCGGTCATGGTCTGCGTCGACGGCTTTATCCTGACCCATGCGGTGGAACGGATCGATATCCCGACGCAGCAGCAGGTCGATGCCTATCTGCCGCCCTATGATCCCGTGCAGGTGCTCGATCCCGCCGAGCCCGCCTCGATCGGCGCCATGGTCGGGCCCGAAGCCTTTACCGAAGTGCGATTCCTCGCCCATTACAAACAGAACCTGGCACTAAAACTCATTCCGGAATTCTCCGGCGAATTCGCCAAAGCCTTCGGCCGCGAATCCGGCGGATTGCTGCGCAGCTATCGCGCTGACGACGCCGACATGCTGGTGGTCGCGATGGGCTCGGTCTGCGGCACCATCAAGGACACCATCGACGAGATGCGGGAGGATGGCATTCGTATCGGTCTCGTCGTCATCGTCTCGTTCCGGCCGTTTCCGGTCGAGGCGCTGCGCAACGCGCTCGCCGGCGCCAAGGACGTGGTCGTGGTCGAAAAGAGCATCGCGGTCGGCATGGGCGGACAGCTCGCCAACAATGTCGACGTCGCGCTGCGCAATCTGCCGCGGGCACCGCGGCTGCACTCCTCGGTCGCCGGCCTTGGCGGCCGCGCGATCACACGCGCCTCGCTGCACCATCTGTTCCGCCAGGCCAGCGTGCAGCCCTGGGAAGGCACCAATTTTCTCGACCTGAACGAACGCGTCGTCGGCCGCGAGATTCATCGCACCCGCAACAACCGTCGGTCGGGACCGACGGCCGAAAACATCTTGCGCCAGCTGGCCGAAGCCGGCCGCCCGGCCGAGTGAGGAACACGCCATGAACCAGCCCGTCGCGACGCTCGGATCCGAAGAAGCTGTGCAGAAGCTCAAATATTACCAGAAGGGAACGTTTACCGTCGGCAACCGGCTGGTGGCGGAAGCGGAGCGCACGGTGCAGGCTTCGCAGGCGCGATCGAATGCGCTGACCTGCGGCCACCGCGCCTGCCAGGGTTGTGGCGAGGCGCTGGGCGCGCGCTACGCCATTGATGCGGCGATGCGCGCCACCAACAATAACCTGATCGCCGTCAATGCGACCGGCTGCCTCGAAGTCTTCACTACGCCTTACCCGGAAACATCGTGGCAACTGCCGTGGCTACACTCGCTGTTCGGCAACGCCGCGGCGGTTGCAACCGGCGTCGCGGCGGCGATGCGGGTGAAGAAGCGCGCCGAGGTACGTGTGATCGCGCAAGGCGGCGACGGTGGCACCACCGACATCGGCTTCCAATGCCTGTCCGGCATGTTCGAGCGCAACGATGATGTGCTCTACATCTGCTACGACAACGAGGGTTACATGAACACGGGTGTGCAGCGATCGTCAGCGACCCCGCCGACGGCACGTACCGCGACGACGCCTTCCCTCGGTCCGGAGCCCGGCAATGTTTTCGGCACCGGAAAATCCGTGCCGAAAATCGCGGTCGCGCACAATATTCCCTATGTCGCCACCGCAACGGTCGCCGACCTGCACGATCTCGAGCGCAAGGTGACCAAGGCGATGTCGATCCACGGCGCGCGCTACATCCAGATCAACGTGCCTTGCCCGCTCGGCTGGGGATCGGCATCGCATGACACCATCCGGCTCGCGCGGCTCGCCGTCGAATGCGGTCTCTATCCGATTTTCGAGGCCGAGCATGGCAAGGTCACGCAGGTGCGCAAGATCCGCCGCCAGGTTCCGGTGCAGGACTATCTGAAGCTGCAGCGCCGCTTCGCGCATTTGTTCAGGGGCGGCCACGAAGATCCGCGGATCGCGCGGCTGCAGGCGATGTGTGACGCGAATATCGCCGACTACGGGCTGGTCGACACGACCGGCAGGGAGGGGTGAGGGCATCGACCATGGAACACCCGTTCGCCATCACACTCGACGTTGGCACGTCGCTGATCAATCACACCGGTTCGTGGCGCACGCTGCGGCCCGAATATGTTCACCGCTTGCCGCCGTGCAATCATGCCTGCCCCGCGGGCGAGGATATCCAGGGCTGGCTGGCTTACGCCGAGAGCGGCGACTATGAAGCGGCCTGGCGCGCATTAACCGAAAACAATCCGCTCCCCGCGGTCATGGGGCGCGTTTGCTATCACCCCTGCGAGAGCGCCTGCAATCGCGCCGTGCTCGACTCTTCCGTCGGGATCAATTCGGTGGAGAGATTCCTCGGCGATCTCGCCATCAAGAGCGGTTGGCGTTTCAAACCGCCCGCAACGGCGTCGGGCAAGAAGGTACTGATTGTGGGCGCGGGGCCGTCGGGCCTGTCCGCCGCCTATCAGCTGGCGAGACTCGGCCACGCCGTGACGATCAACGAAGCCGGGCCTGCTGCCGGGCGGCATGATGCGGTTCGGGATTCCGAAATATCGTTTGCCGCGCGATGTGCTGGACGCCGAAGTCCGGCGGATCGCCGATCTCGGCGTTATCTTCAATTACAACGCCAAGGTCGCCAATATCGGCGAAGCCATGGCGGACGGCGGCTTCGATGCGGCCTTCCTGGCCGTCGGCGCCCACATCGCCAGGCGCGCCTATATTCCAGCGGGCGAGGCGGCAAAGGTCCTGGACGCCGTTGCTGTGCTGCGCTCGATGGAGGGCGAAGACAAGCCGCTGCTCGGCCGAAGGGTCGTCGTCTACGGCGGCGGCAACACCGCGCTCGATGTTGCCCGCACCGCGAAACGGCTCGGCGCGGAGGAGGCGGTCATCGTCTATCGCCGCACCCGCGACCGGATGCCGGCGCATGATTTCGAGGTCGAGGAGGCGCTCGAAGAGGGCGTGATGATGAAGTGGCTGTCGACGATCAAGAGCGTCGAGGCCGGATCGATCACGGTCGAGAAGATGGCGCTCGACGACAAAGGCTTTCCGCAGCCGACCGGCGAGTTCGAATCCCTGCAGGCGGATTCGGTCGTGCTCGCGCTCGGCCAGGACGTCGATCTGTCGTTGCTGCAAGGCGTTCCCGGCCTCGAGGTCAGGGACGGAGTGGTCCAGGTCGGCCCCAATATGATGACCGGGGTCGCTGGCATTTTTGCCGGCGGCGACATGGTACCGTCGGAACGCACCGTGACGGTCGCGGTCGGCCATGGCAAGAAGGCCGCCCGCCATATCGATGCCTGGCTGCGCGGCGAAAGTTACGCGCCGGCGCCGAAGCACGAGATCGCCTCCGCCGACAAGCTCAATAGCTGGTACTACGGCGAGGCGCCCAAGACACTGCAGCCGCTGCTGGAACTGGCGCGCCGCACCTCGACCTTCGAGGAGGTGGTCAAGGGCCTCGACGAGAGCAATGCGCTCTATGAGGCGCGGCGATGCCTGTCCTGCGGCAACTGCTTCGAGTGCGACAATTGTTACGGCGTCTGTCCGGACAATGCTGTGATCAAGCTCGGGCCAGGCATGGGTTTCGAGTTCAACCTCGACTACTGCAAGGGCTGCGGCATCTGCGCCCAGGAATGCCCATGCGGCGCCATCCAGATGACCCCGGAAGCGATTTGAACAGGCTAAGAGCCAATTCTCTCCGGTTGAAGGACCACTTGTGGCGCGAACCTGACGTTGGCTCAAGCAGCGATGTCCGAAAAAAGCCGGTGGTCTCAACCGGTCGATGCAACACTTTATCTTGAAGGAGAGATGGAGTGTGGTTTGATGGCTCACAAGTTTCATAAAGGGTTTACTGCGGCAGAGAAAACGGAGTTATGGGATCGCTGGAAGCGTGGAGAGTCGCTAAAGGCGATCGGACGAGCTTTTGGTAAGCAGTCATCGTCGATCTATTTTCTGGTGGCTCCGCATGGTGGGATTCGTCCTGCCGAGCGGCGTCGCTCCAGGCTGGCATTGACGCTCGCGGAACGCGAGGTGATTTCCAGAGGCGTTACGGCCCATCAATCTGCACGATCGATCGCCAGGTTGCTTGGCCGCTCACCCTCGACGGTGAGCCGGGAAATGAGCCGCAATGGCGGCTGTGAGCGCTACCGAGCGACACTTGCAGACGAGAATGCCTGGGCGCGAGCTCGTCGTCCAAAACGTTGTAAATTGGCAAATAATCCACGGCTACGGCGAGCTGTGGCGGGGAAGCTCAGACTGGATTGGTCGCCCCAGCAGATAGCCGGCTGGCTGAAGAGAACGCATCCCGAAGACGAGTGTAATCAGGTGTCACACGAGACGATCTACCGCAGCTTGTTTGTACAGACACGTGGCGTGCTCAAGAAAGAGCTGTTGAGTTATCTTCGATTGAAGCCCTCGATGCGCCGTTCCAGGCCGGTTGACCCGGATGGCGATCGGCGGGGGCATATGAAGGATATCGTCTCAATCCGTCAGCGACCGGCGGCGGTTGAAGATCGGGCGGTGCCTGGTCATTGGGAGGGCGATCTGCTGTCCGGGCCGAACAACACCTACATCGCGACCCTGGTCGAGCGTCATACCCGTTACGTGATGTTGGCCAAGGTGGCAGGCAAGGACACCCGGACGGTTGTCACCGCGCTCATCAAGCAGGCCAGGAAGCTGCCAAAGGAGCTGTATAAATCCCTGACCTGGGACCGGGGCAAGGAACTTACGGATCATCGACGATTTACTCTGGCGACCAAAATCGACGTTTATTTCTGCGATCCGCAAAGCCCGTGGCAGCGCGGGTCGAACGAGAACACCAATGGCCTGCTGAGACAGTACTTTCCGAAGGGCACCGACTTGTCCGTGCATTCGCAAGCCCATCTGAACAAAGTGGCTCGTCAGCTCAACGAACGGCCACGTGAGACCTTGCAATTTGAAACCCCAGCAGAGAGATTTAACGCCTGTGTTGCGTCGACCGGTTGAGCCGGCAGCCAATCTGGGAAGTGTTCCCCCGGAGCTTGAGCACCACGGCATCGGTTCGCGCACCATCAGGGGAGCGCGAAGCCGTCTCGCGGTATCTGAACGGTGGCCAATAGAAGCTCGTAGCTGAATACGTTGCGGTTGAGAGCGGCAAAGGCAACTCCCGCCCGCAGCTTCAGGCGGCCATCAGCCGCGCCAAAGCCGTCGGACGGTGAAGGGCCGCTTCCCGAGGGCGGCCCGGCAAGGCGTCAGGCCGATACCGCCCGCTCGGCGTCGCGTTCGCGCAGCAGCTTTTCCTCCCACGCCAGCGCATGCGCCGCGATGGTCGTAGTGCTGGGTCCAGTCCAGTGTGGCACGGATGCGCCTGGTGTTCGCGATCATGGTCATGATGTCGCGCGGCCGCCGTTCGCCGTATTGTACGGCGAAGTTGCGCCCTGAGACCCGCCGCACCGCTTCGATGGTCTCCAGCACGGAGTAGCCGCGGCCGTAACCGCAATTCAGCGTGGTCGAGGCGCCGCCGGCGCGCAGGCAGGACAGCGCGGCGCCGTGCGCCCGCACCAGCGCATGTCCCGGCGAAGTGGATCCGGTTCGCCGACAAGGACATGCGCCAACAGAAGAATCTACTGCGCTTTGCGGTCATGTTGGATCACCGAGTGATCCAACATGACCGAAAAGCGCCGCTGCAGGTCGCTGACATGGATGAAATCGCGCACGCAGCTGCCATCCGGGGTCGGATAGTCGGTGCCGAACACGTCGATCTCAGCGCGCTGATTCTCAGCAAGCGAAGATCCGTCTGATGATGCGTCCAACCATTTCAGACGCCAGCGGCGCATGCCGATATTGATGTATCGCAAATCCGCTTCGGTAAAGCGTGCTAGTTGGGCTGGTCGCCTACAACGATCCCGTTTACACCGTCCGCGGCGAGGTGCTCCAGAATGCCTGCAGTTCCGCATATTGAAAAGCATTTCACTGCCACCGAAACTGTACGCGATGTCGTGATCGGCATGGCCGACGGCCTGACCGTTCCTTTCGCACTGGCGGCGGGGCTGGCCGCCGCCGTCTCCTCGACCAAGGTGATCGTGACCGCGGGTCTCGCCGAAATCGTCGCGGGTGCGATCGCGATGGGTCTCGGAGGTTATCTCGCAGCCCGGACCGACGCCGAACATTACGGATCCGAGCGGGCCCGCGAAGACTGGGAAATCGACAATCTCCGCGAAAAAGAGGTGCACGAGGTTACAGAGATATTCCGCAGCTACGGTTTGCAGCGTGAGGCACTGACAACGGTAGTCACCGCAGTGACGGCGGACCGCAAGCGATGGCTCGACTTCATGATGCGATTTGAGCTTGGGTTGGACGAGCCGGATCCGAAACGCGCGCCGATCAGCGCCGGAACGATTGCGGCCTCGTATTTCGTGGGCGGGATGATTCCGCTGACGCCCTATATTTTGACATCGAGCATTTCGGACGCATTCGCATATTCGGTCGGATTTACGGGCGTGGCTCTTCTCGCGTTCGGCGGCATCAAGGGGCATTTCACCGGCATCAACAAGGCAAAGTCCGCCGCACAGACGCTGCTGGTAGGTGGGCTTGCCGCTGCCGCCGCCTATGCGCTGGCGCATGCCTTCGGTTGATTTTGTCACCGGCGCCGCTTGCACGGCCGCAATTGACGTAGGTCAAGGCCAATCGATCGGCGAAGTTTATAAATTGGCTTTATCCTGCTAAAAGGCCCGTCGCATGAAGGATATCAGAGCCGAGATGCCCGTGCGTCCGGATATGGTCTGGGATTTGCTGATCCGGCTTTCGGGCATCGTACTTTTTGTCCTGCTGATCATCGCCTATTCCACCGGCGAGGAATTTCCGCATACCCACGTCATGATCGGTTATTCCATCGCTGCTTTGGTGGCTGTTGGTGTCTTTTGGGCCGTCATCAGGCCGCACCACGCCCAGTTTCCGCCGACCATCTACAGTCCGCGCGGGGTCAAGGCGCTGTTTCAAAATGCCGACCGGGTTCCCAAGACGCTCGCATCGATGTTCTTGATCCTTGCAGCGCTGCCCTTGTTCGCGTTGATCCTGATGTTGCTGACACATACGCTGTGGGGCACCACCTGGATTGACGAGATGCACGAGGTAGCCGCCTATTTCGCCCTGGGATTGGTCGC
The DNA here is from genome assembly GCA_963710235.1 of uncultured Alphaproteobacteria bacterium. GTDB lineage: Bacteria > Pseudomonadota > Alphaproteobacteria > Rhizobiales > Xanthobacteraceae > Bradyrhizobium. The sequence continues at coordinate 1,152,478 of CAVPZI010000001.1, read as the reverse complement.
CTTCTATGTTGCGATGGTGGGCATCGCCAGCAGCGGCCATATCGAAGAACGCCTGCGGAAGGTGTTCGGCGGCAACAAGCATCCATACTAGCCAAGGCTTCGCTCCTCCGTTCATCTGAATAAGGCACCCGCCATCATGGCGAGGCAGGTCACAAGCCCGATTGCGGGTATCCATATGGGAACGTTGGCGTGCGGATTGTCCGACCGCACACCTCGGTAGCGCAGCCGCAGCAGCGCAAGATTGACCAGCGCGAACACCGCCAGCGTCGCCAGCGAGGTTGCTTCCGCAAGTGGCGTCAACGGCACGAACAACGCCAGCGGAACGACCAACGCGGCAATACAGGCGGTAGCGATCAACGGCGTGCCGGTACGGTGATGCACCCGCGCGAACAGGGCCGGCAACTCGCCCTCCCGCGCGAGCCCGTAGACGACCCGAGCCGCCATCGTCATCTGTGCAAGGATGGTGTTCAGCGTCGCCACGATGGCAATCGCGCTGATCGTCGCCGGACTGACACCGGCGACTTGCCGAAACACTAGACTGAGCGGTGCCGGCGAGGACGACAATCTCTCCGCTGATACGGCGCTGATGGCGACGGCGGCGACCAGCACATACAGGACCGTCGAGATGCCAAGGGTCAGCACCATGGCGCGGGGGATATTGCGGTGCGGGACCTTTGCCTCTTCCACGGCATTGGCCAAATCCTCGAACCCGATGAAGGCGAAGAACGCGAGCAGGCTGCCGAAACCGATGCCGGACAAGGCCACGGCGTTCAGCGGCGGCAACCGGATTATCGTTGCGACAATCGGAAGGTCGGCGTGAAAGCCGGCGAGGATGACGGTCACCAGACCGCCGACCTCGATCAGCGTGAACAGGCTTGCCAGCACGACCGATTCCAGAATGCCCCACGCTGCCGCCGCTGCGAGCAGGACAGTAACGATAACCACGATCAGGCCTTGCGGCAGATCGATGAATTGCTGGATATAGCCCGCCGATCCCAATGCCACGGCACCGGATGACACCACGCCGGTGACGACCGTCAACAGACCGATCGCGGTCGCAAGCGCGCGGGATTGAAACGCCGCCCTGACATAGGCGGCCTCTCCCGCGCTGACCGGATAGCGCGCCGAAAGTTCGGCGTAGGAGGCGACGGTCAGGGCCATGACGGCAGCCGCGACCACGAACGACCACGGGGCGTAATCCCCGGCATGGCCAGCCACGGCGCCGATCAGGACGTAAATGCCGGCGCCCACCGTGATGCCGGTGCCGTAAAGCACCAGCAATGCCAAGCCGAGCCGCCGCCGAAGCGGCACGGCGGCTTCCATCGAAGGGTCACCGTTCATTGAACATTCGAGACCACGCGCCGAGCTAAGCCTTGCCGCCGGGAAGCATGCGAATGAGCGTATTGTCGCGAAAAACAAAGTGATGAATCAGTGCCGCGGCGGCATGAAAGCTCGCGACGATTACAAGCGCATGGGCGAGGATTTCGTGGATTTCCGTGACATTATGCGCAAAGGCGCGGTCGCGTATCCAAGGTGACGCGATTTCGCCGAGTCCGAACAACGGCAGCGCGTTGCCGCGCGCAAACTGCGCAACGATGCCAGCGATCGGAACCGCAACCAGCAACGCGTAAAGCGTGTAATGCGCAACACGCGCCGCTGGATCGGCGAGGGCGCCCAGCCATCTGCCGAATTCGTTCGGCTCGGGGGGCGGCGGCGGCTCGGCCACCCGCCAGACCACCCGCATGACGAGCGCCATCAGGATGACCAGACCCGCCGAAATGTGGACAAGGAGTCCCGTATCGCGGGCGGCTCCCTTGGGCAGATCGTCGCCGAAGGTACCCAACGTCCACGCGACGATGACCAGGACGACCGTTAGCCAGTGCAGGAACCGGGGGGCTACGCCGTACCGATGGATGGGATTGGTCAGTTGCACGACTGGTCCTCCGAAGGTCTAGGTGTCATCGCCGCCAATGCGAGAATAGGATGGGCAGCCGCGGCTTTGACAACAGGCTGTTGGACGTCTCTAAACGCCATCGAAAACCTCATCTTGCCAGTTCAGGCTAGACCCACGACGATTTCGAGCTTTGATTCAAATCAAAAGCAGCCTGACGTTCGACCCTTGAGGCACTCCACGATATCCACAAGTTGCGGCTGCTACTCGACCAATCGCTTATTCGCCCGCGCTCAATGCAACCGGTCGCTGTTGGCGCAAAGCGGTCATTCGTGGAAGCTCCGAGGTCTGATGAGCGTGCATCCATCTCAGTTCTGGTCAGAGGACGGATGAAAAGCCCTGTCGCGCCGCCGGACCATCGAATCCAAACAAGCGCGCACTCGCGCGGAATGCCTTGAAATCCAATAAAAGCCAGAACGCGGATCCCATCGCTCAGCACCGCGGACGTACGCCATGTTCTGACGAGCTATCGGCCAAACTAGACATATTTGACTGTCTGGAAAGCGTATGAGTACCTGCCCACGCCTCTCCGGGCGACGCGCGCCGGAGCGGCGCGGCAACGCGTCAGGCCGATACCGCCCGCTCCCCGCCGCGTTCGCGCAGCAGTTTTTCCTCCCACGCCAGCGCATGGGCAGCGATGGTGTCGAGATCGTCGAACTGCGGCACCCAGTCCAGCGTGGCGCGGATGCGGCTGGTGTCCGCGATCATGGTCATGATGTCGCCCGGCCGCCGTTCGCCGTATTGAACGGCGAAGTTGCGTCCCGACACCCGTCGCACCGCTTCGATCGTCTCCAGCACCGAGTAGCCGCGGCCGTAGCCGCAATTCAGCGTGGTCGAGGCGCCGCCGGCGCGCAGGTAGGACAAGCGCAGCGCCGTGCGCCTGCACCAGGTCGGTGACGTGGATGAAGTCCCGCACGCAGCTGCCGTCTGGTGTCGGATAATCGGTGCCGAACACATCGATCTTGGCGCGCTGCCCGGTGGCGGCTTCGACGGCGATCTTCAGCAGATGGGTGGCGCCGAGCGTGGCGAGCCCGATCCGGGCCTGCGGATCGGCGCCGGCGACGTTGAAGTAGCGCAACACCACAAAATTCAGTGCATGCGCCGCGGCGCAATCATGCAGCATGATTTCGCTCATCAGCTTGGAGGAGCCGTAGGGTGACAGCGGCCGGGTCGGCGCGTCCTCGGTCACCGGCATCCGTTCCGGATTGCCGTACACCGCGGCGGTGGAGGAAAAGATGAAGCGCTTGACGCCGCACCTGACCGCCGCATTCAGCAGGTTGCGCGTGGTCATGGTATTGTTGCGATAATAGCCGAGCGGATCGCGCATCGAGTCCGGCACCACCACCGAGCCGGCGAAATGAATGATGGCATCGACATCGTGGGCGGCGATGACGCCTTCGACCAGGTTTTCGTCCGCGGCGTCGCCGATGAACAGCGGCACCGCTTCGGGCAGGAACGCCGAGAAACCGGTCGACAGGTTGTCGATCACCACGACGGCTTCGCCGGCGTCGGCCAGCGCGTGAACCATGTGGCTACCGATATAGCCGGCGCCGCCGCTGACAAGTACGGTCATGACACAACCCGTCTCCGATTTCGCCCCGCTCAAGGCTATCCGGGCCACGGTGAAGAGGGGGTTTCGACGTCTGCCAACTGGCCACTATGCTTAATGTTGCGTATAGGGGGATTTGCGAAACGGAGCCGTCATTGCCGATCGATAGCCAACCCGCGCAAGAGTTGCAGGTGCAAGAACTTCAGGTGATCGTCGCCAACCTGCATTGGCGCTATTCCGGCGTGACCGCGACCAGCCGCATGGTGTCGCCACGGCTGGCGAAAATGTTCGCCGCTGCGTGGCTCGGTCCGGATGCGCCCGCGGGCATCGCGCGCCTCCACGCCGCGGATCTGCTGAAATTGTGGCGCCGCCCCGCGCCGCTGGTTTGGCACGCGCGGCGCAACAACGAGATGATCGCAGGCGTCTTGCTCAGGGCGTTGGGCTGGCCGCTGAAGCTGGTGTTCACCTCGGCGGCGCAGCGCCGCCACAGCTGGATCACGCGATGGCTGATCCGCCGCATGGATGCGATCATCGCCACCAGCGCCATCTCGGCGTCGTTTCTCAAGCGGGAGGCCACCGTGGTGATGCACGGGGTGGACTCCGATCGCTACGCGCCGCCGCCCGATCGCGCCGCGGCATTCGCCGAATCCGGCCTGCCGGGACGCTTTGCCATCGGCTGCTTCGGCCGGGTGCGGGCGCAAAAGGGCACCGATGTTTTCGTCGAGGCGATGTGCAGCCTGCTGCCGCGCTATCCGGATTTCAGCGCCATCATCGTCGGCGCCATCACGCCGGATCAGGCCGGGTTCGCGAACGATCTGAAAGCACGGATCGCGGCCGCGGGCCTGCAATCGCGGATCGTCATGACCGGCGAGGTGCCGATCGAAGAGGTCGAGCGCTGGTACAGGCTGCTGACGATCTACGCGTTCACCTCGCGCAACGAGGGTTTTGGGCTGACCCTGATCGAGGCGATGTCGGTCGGCACAGCACTGGTGGCGTCGCGCGCCGGCGCGGCCGAACTGGTGGTCGAGGACGGCATGACCGGAAGGCTGGTGCCGCCGGGCGACGCCGCGGCGCTCACCGCTGCGCTCGAGCTGTTGATGCGCGATGGCGCGGCGGCGGTGGCGATGGGGGCGCGGGCGCGGGCGCGGGTGGTGACCATGTTCAGCCTCGATGCCGAGGCCGACGGCATCGCGCGGGTCTATCGCACGCTGCTCTGACGCAGCACGTCGGCGACGAAGGCGTCGAGGTCGCCGCCGGCGAACAGAAAGCCCGGCAGGCCGACGGCCGTCGCGGCTTCGATGTCGGTGGCGCGGTCGCCGATGACAAAACTGCCGGCGTGGCGCACCGGCCAGTGTTGCATCAGGTCGAGGATCATGCCGGGACTCGGCTTGCGCCAATGGTGATCCTCGATATAGCCCTCGACCGACCCTTCCGGATGATGCGGGCAGTAGCGGACGTCGTCGATCCGGGCGCCTTGCGCGGTCAGTTCGGCGAGCATCCAGTCGTGCAGCGTGTTCAGGTCGTCCTCGGTGTAGAGGCCCCGCGCGACCCCGGCCTGGTTGGTGAACAGGAAAACGAAATAGCCGGCGTCGTTGAGCCGGCGGATGGCGCTCGCGACATTGGGCATCCATCGGATGCGGTCCCGATGACTGACATAACCGTCGTCATGGTTGAGAACGCCGTCGCGATCGAGAAAGGCGGCGGGTTTCTGTGACAGGGCGCCGTCGCTCATGGCTTGCCTGCGTGCGGCATGATGGCGCGTTCGACCGCGTCGCAGATGCCGTGAAGGGCGGCGAGGTGGATTTGCTGAACCACCGGCGTGTCGTCGCTCGACGAAATGAACAGGTGGTCGCACTGCGCGCCCAGTGCCGCGCCGGCAGTGCCGGTGAAGCCGACCGTGACGAGCCCGAGCCGGCGCGCGGCGCGCAGCGCGGCGAGAATGTTCGGCGAACGGCCCGAGGTGGTCAGCGCGATCAGGACGTCGCCGCGCCGGCCGAGGCCTTCGACCTGGCGGGCGAACACCTGCTCGAAACCGTAATCGTTGGCGATGGCGGTGAGCGCCGAGGTGTCGGTGGTCAGCGCGATCGCCGCTTGCGCGGCGCGCTCCTGCTTGTAGCGGCCGACGATTTCGGCGGCGATGTGCTGGGCGTCGGCGGCACTGCCGCCGTTCCCGATCAGCAGCAGCTTGTGGCCCGACTGCAGCGCGTCGATGATGGCTTCGGCGATAGCACGCGCGGTGGCCAGCAACGCGGCATCCTGCGCCGCCCGCGCCATGGCGTCGCGCGAGCGCTCGAAATGCGCGGCAATCGGATCGTTCGGCTTGTTATTCAAGAGCCACCATGGCGGTTGAAACGTCGGTTGTGGTACTGGCCGCGCCGCCGCCGTGCAAGGCCCGGCCGCGCTTCGAAGTTAATGCGCGACGTTCGCCCCGGCATCGGCCATCACGCGCTCGGCGATGGCGACCACGTCGGCGGCCGGAATATCCCGCATGCAGCGGTGGTCGTTCTGGGTGCAGATCGGCCGGTGGCACGGCTGGCAGGGCACCACGGTTTTGGTCTGCACCGTCGCCGCGAGCCCGTTGAGCGGCGCCCAGTGGTAGGGGCTGGTGGGGCCGAAAATACCCATGGTCGGCGTGCCCAGGGCGGCTGCGACATGCATCAGCCCGGAATCGTTGGAAATCGCCACGGTGGCCGCCGCCATGGCCAGGATGCCGTTGCGCAGGTCGGTGCCGGTAAGGTCGCGAACCTGCGGGCCGCCGGCGGCCACGATCTCCGCCGCCAGCGCCTTTTCGCCGGGACCGCCGACCACCCAGACCTCCAGGCCTTTCTGGGCCAGCAGGCGCGCGGCCTCGGCATAATAGGTCCAGCGCTTGGAGGCGCCGACCGAGCCCGGCGCCAGCGCGACGGCGGGCCGGGCTCCGAGCCCGTTGGCCTGGCACCATTGGCTGACCTGATCCGGGGGAACCCGCAGCTGCGGCACCGGCCATTCCGGCGGCAGCGGCGCCCCGTCCGGCAGCGCCAGCGCGGCATTCTTGTCGATGAAGCGGGGCAGGGCCTTTTCGCCCCAGCGCCACTGGTTGATCAGTCCGAACCGGGCCTCGCCGACAAACCCGACCCGCTCCGGAATGCCCGCCAGCGCCGGCGCGATGGCGGATTTCCAGGTCCGCGGCAGCACCAGGGCGGTGCCGTAGCCTGCGGCCTTGAATTGCCTCGCCAGGCCCCATTGCCTGGCCAGCGCCAGCCGGCTGCGCGGCAGGTCCCAGACGATGGCGGAACGCACCCCGGGCATGTAATCCACCAGCGGGGCGCACAGCGACGTGGTCAACAGGTCGACCGGCCGGTTCGGCCAGCGCTGCTTCAAGACCCGCACCACCGAATGGCCACGGACAAAGTCGCCGATCCACATATACGGCACGACCAGGATCGGACGGGTGTCATCCGCCTCGACCTTCGTCCGAGATATTGAATCAATATTCATTTCTTAATGCGATCGCACGTGAAACGGGCAGGCAGTCGGTATCTCCTCTCGGCGCAGACGTCAAAGTCAGCCTCGCCTTGCGCAATCCGGAGATGTCGCGACTTCTCCACACGCGGCGCAGGAAAGTTGCCTGCCGCGCGGGACTGGGGCAAAGCTGGCCGGGAATGATCAAGGCTGGAACAGCATGCTGCTGGTGACCGGGGGCGCCGGTTTTATCGGATCGAATCTCGTAGCCGCGTTGAACGACGCCGGCCGCGCCGACGTCGCCGTCTGCGACGTGCTCGGTCATGACGGCAAATGGCGCAATCTGGCCAAGCGGCAACTGGCCGACCTGGTCCCGCCGGCCGAACTGATGGACTGGCTGGACGGTCGCAGGCTCGAGGCCATCTTCCACCTCGGCGCCATCTCCGAGACCACGGCAACCGACGGCGATCTGGTCATCGAAACCAATTTCCGGATCTCGATGCGGCTGCTCGACTGGTGCACGGCAAACCAGGTGCCGCTGATCTATGCCTCGTCGGCGGCGACCTATGGCGACGGCGCCCAGGGATTTCGCGATGACGGATCGGTGGCAGCGCTGAAGACGCTGCGCCCGATGAACCTGTACGGCTGGAGCAAGCATCTGTTCGACATCGCGGTGGCGCAGCGCGCCGCCAACGGCGAAAACCTGCCGCCGCAATGGGCCGGCCTGAAATTCTTCAACGTGTTCGGCCCCAACGAGTACCACAAGGGCGCGATGATGAGCGTGCTGGCCAAGCGTTTCGACGACATCCGGGCCGGCCGCACCGTGCAGCTGTTCAAGTCGCATCGCGAGGGCATTGCCGACGGCGACCAGCGCCGCGATTTCATCTATGTCGATGACGTGGTGCGGGTCATGACGTGGCTGTTCTCGACGCCATCGGTCAGCGGCCTGTTCAATGTCGGCACCGGCGCCGCCCGCAGCTTCCGCGACCTGATGCTGGCGGCCTATGGCGCACTCGAGGCCAGACCGAACATCGAATATATCGACATGCCGGCGGCCATTCGCGATAGCTACCAGTACTTCACGGAGGCCAGCGTCGATCGTTTGCACCGTGCCGGCTATAATGGCGGCTTCACGGCGCTGGAGGAGGCGGTGTCGCTCTACGTCAGGGGTTTCCTTGACCGGGCAGATCGCTTTCGCTGACCGCGTAACCAACAATACGGGTTCTAATGTTCGATTTTGAGGCGCTGTCGACTGCGATCCCGAGCCAGACGGTGCTTTGCGTCGGCGACCTAATGCTCGACGAGTTCGTCTATGGCGAGGTCTCGCGGATCTCTCCCGAGGCGCCGGCACCGGTCATCGCGGTTCGGCGGAGCGTCGTCAACGTCGGCGGCGCCGGCAACGTGGCGCGCAATATCGCCGCACTCGGCGCGCGCTGCATTTTCGTCGGCCTGATCGGCGATGATGATGCCGGCAGGACGCTGCGGGCGGAACTCGCAAAAGAGAACCTGATCGAGCCATTGTTGGTGCCGGATCCGGCGCGGCCGACGACGCGCAAGACGCGCTTCGTCTCCGAGCATTTTTCGACCCATATGCTTCGCGCCGACTGGGAAACGGCGGCGCCGGCTTCCGCCACTATCGAGCAGAAACTGATCGACGTCATTTTGCCGCAACTCAAGCGCGCCGATATCGTGCTGTTGTCAGACTACGCCAAGGGCGTGCTGACGGCGCGGGTGATCCGCAATGTCATCGACGCCGCGCGAAAACTCGGCAAGCGGGTGATCGTCGATCCCAAGAGCCTCAATTTCGCGATCTATCGCGGCGCGACGCTGCTGACGCCGAACCAGAAGGAATTCGCCGAGGCCACCCGCAGCCGCGCCGAAACGCCGGCTGCGATTGCAGACTCGGCGCAGGATGCCATGATTCTGGCGGACTGCGAGGCGATGCTGGTGACGCAGAGGGAGCGCGGCATGACCTGGTGCCGCGCGGCGGTGAGCCCATCCATGTGCCGGCGCAACCGGTCAAGGTGCGCGACGTCTCCGGCGCGGGCGACACGGTCGCCGCCATGCTGGCGGTGGCTCTCGCGGCGGGAACGGATTGGGAGGCCGCCCTGCGGTCCGCCAGCGCAGCGGCAGCGGTGGCGGTGAGCAAGACCGGCACCGCCATCGTGACGCTGCAGGAATGGCGCCGAAAAATCCTGCCGCATGCCTTTCTCGCCGCCGAGGAAAAGATCGTCGCGACGCCGGGCGACCTTGATGCGCAGCTGTCGGGATGGCGCAAGCAGGGACTGCGCGTCGGGTTCACCAACGGCTGTTTCGATATCCTGCATCCCGGCCACGTCAAGGTGTTGACCGCGGCGCGCGGCGCCTGTGACCGGCTGATCGTCGGGCTCAACAGCGACGCATCGACCAAACGCCTGAAAGGCGAGGGCCGCCCGGTGCAGGGCTGAACGCGCCCGCGCCGAGGTGCTGGCGGCGCTGGAGGCGGTCGATCTTGTCGTCATCTTCGAAGAGGATACCCCGCTCAATCTGATCACGCGGATCAGGCCGAGCGTGCTGGTCAAGGGCGGCGATTACACCCGTGAGCAGGTGGTCGGCCACGATGTCGTGGCCGCCAATGGCGGCGAGGTGCTGCTGGTCGACATCATGCCCGGGCACAGCACCACGTCACTGGTCCATCGCGCCCGCGAGCACAAGACGTGAGCCTCGGCGCCTCGCCTTTCGCCGGCCGGCGCTACGTTACGGATCTGGCGCGATCCGGCGGCGTGGATCACGGTCGCGGACTTCATCGCGGTCGCCCTCGCGCTGGTGCTGCCATGGTCGACATCCCTGGTCGCGATCTTCGCGGTGGCATGGATCATCGTGCTAGTCCCGACGCTCGACCTCGCCAGGCTTGCTGCGACTCGCTGAATCAACCGGCCGCCGCGCTGTCGATCGCGCTGTTCGGCATCGCCGTCATCGGGACGTTGTGGTCGGATGCGCCTTGGGCGAACGGCTCCTCGCCATCAGCCCCACCGCCAAACTGCTGGTGTTGCCGTTGCTGCTCCAGCATTTCGGACGCTGCGAGCGCGGCCTTGGGTATTCGCTGCCTTCCTGGCATCCTGCACAATGCTGATGACTGCTGTCCTGGGCCGTCGCATTCGATCCGCGATTGGCGCTCAAGGCCGACGCCGAATACGGCGTTCCGGTGAAGAACTACATCGATCAAAGCCAGGAATTCGGCCTGTGTGCGGTCGCGCTGGCTTATCCGATCGTCAGTCTGCTGCGGCAACGCAGGTTCGCGCTGGCGGCGATACTAGCGGCTGTTGCCGCGAGCTTCATCGTCAACATGGCCTTCGTGGTGGTTTCGCGAACAGCGCTGATCGCGATACCGGTCATGCTGGGCGTCTTCGCGCTGCTTCATCTGCAATGGCGAGGCCGCATCACAATGCTGTGCGCCATCGCGGTCATTGCATGCGGAGCTTGGCTGGCGTCGCCGCGTCTGCAGACAACGACTGCCAGCCTATTCTCGCAATACGAACAGTACGAAAGATCAAACCAGGCGACGTCGATCGGTCTGCGGCTGGAATTCTGGCGAAAATCGCTCCGCTTTTTTGCCGAAGCGCCGCTGATCGGCCATGGCACCGGCTCGACCCGGGGCCTGTTCGAGCACGCAGCCGTTGGCCAGAGCGGCGCCGCCGCCGAAGTGATCGGAAATCCGCACAACCAGACGCTGAACGCCGCGATGCAGTGGGGCTTACTCGGGGTCGTCGTGCTATATGCGATGTGGCTGGTTCATCTGCTGCTGTTTCGTGGAGATGGCCTGGCAAACTGGATCGGCCTTCTGGTCGTGGTGCAGAACATGGTCAGTTCGGCGTTCAACTCGCATTTGTTCGATTTCCACGAAGGCTGGATGTATGTGCTGGGCGTGGGAATTGCCGGCGGCATGACATTGCGGGCGAGGCGCACTGATGCGGCGGCAGCGCCAGCGCGTTCCAGCCCGGCGTGAGCGCTGGCATGCGAGCTTCAGATGCGTTATCAGCACAGCCGGGACCTGTCGGACCGGATATTTCCTCGTGAGCGCTCACTGAAATGACGCGGTTGTCCAGCTTTACCTATCGCAATTGGCTGATCGCGCTGCACGACGCGCTGGCCACGACGTTCGCGGTGCTGACCAGCTTCTATCTGCGGTTCGAAGGCGAGCCTTTCTTCGATCGCCTGCCGCTATTGCTGATCATCCTGCCCTATTTCGTCGCGTTCAGCCTCGTGGTCTGTTACCTTTTCAATCTCACCACGACAAAATGGCGTTTTATTTCGCTGCCCGACGCGCTGAACATTTTGCGCGTGGCGACGGTGCTCGCAGTGGCGCTGGTGGTGCTGGATTACATCTTCGTCGCGCCGAACGTCCATGGCACGTTCTTCCTCGGCAAGACCACCATCGTGCTCTACTGGTTTCTCGAGATATTTTACCTGAGCGCGCTGCGGTTCGCCTATCGCTATTTCCGCTATAGCAGGGCCATTCATCACGCCAGGACCGAGGATGCGTCGCCGACCCTGCTGGTCGGCCGTACCGCCGATGTCGAGGTGCTGTTGCGCGGCATCGAAAGCGGCGCCGTCAAGCGGTTATGGCCGGTCGGTCTGTTGTCGCCGTCGCGCGCCGACCGCGGGCAATTGATCCGGAATATTCCCGTGCTGGGCGGCGCCGACGACGTCGAGGATGTGGTTCGCGATTTCGAGCGGCGCGGCAAGTCGATCGCGCGCATCGTCATGGCGCCATCGGCGTTCGAGCCGGAAGCCCATCCGGAAACGGTCCTGATGCAGGCGCGCCGGCTGAAGCTGATCGTCAGCCGGCTGCCGTCCCTGGAGAGCGGGGAGGTGCCGCGGTTGACCGCGGTTGCGGTCGAAGACCTGCTGTTGCGCCCCAGCGAAAAAATCGATTACGGCCGGCTCGAAGCACTGGCGAAGGGCAAGGCCGTGATCGTCACCGGCGGCGGCGGGTCGATCGGCTCGGAGATTTGCGACCGGCTGGTTACATTCGGCGCCGCGCGGCTGCTGATCATCGAGAACTCCGAACCCGCGCTATACGCCATTCACGAAGCGCTGATCGCCAAGGCCATGCCGACCGTGATCGACGGCCGCATCGCGGATATACGCGATCGTGACCGGATCCTGCGGTTGATGAGTGAGTTCAAGCCGGACATCGTGTTTCATGCCGCGGCGCTCAAGCACGTGCCTATACTCGAGCGCGACTGGAGCGAAGGCGTCAAGACCAATATTTTCGGGACCGTCAACGTCGCCGACGCGGCGCTGGCCGCAGGCGCCACGGCCATGGTCATGATCTCCACCGACAAGGCGATCGAGCCGGTCTCGATGCTGGGACTGACCAAGCGGTTCGCCGAGATGTATTGCCAGGCCCTCGATCATGACCTGGCGGCTCAATCCGGCGTCAGACCGCCGATGCGGCTGATTTCGGTGCGGTTCGGCAACGTGCTGGCGTCGAATGGTTCGGTGGTGCCGAAGTTCAAGGCCCAGATCGAGGCCGGCGGGCCGGTCACCGTCACCCATCCCGACATGGTCCGGTATTTCATGACTATCCGCGAGGCGTGCGATCTGGTGATCACGGCGGCGACCCACGCGCTGACGCCGGTGCGTCCGGACGTGTCAGTGTATGTGCTCAACATGGGCCAACCGGTCAAGATCGTCGATCTTGCCGAGCGCATGATCCGCCTTTCCGGGCTGCAGCCCGGCTATGACATCGAGATCGCGTTCACCGGCATGCGGCCGGGAGAACGGCTGAACGAAATTCTGTTCGCCACCGAGGAACCCACCATCGAGATCGGAATTCCCGGCGTGATGGCGGCGAAGCCTAACGAGCCACCGATGCAGGCCTTGCGAAACTGGATTGCAGCCCTGGAGCAGGCGACCGCGAAGGACGACCGATCGACCATTCGCGCGGTGCTCAAAGACGCGGTGCCTGAATTCGGATCGGAGGCCGCCTGAGTTTATCGCGGCCGTGAAAATCGCCACATCAGCAGGGCCGCGGCAATGCTTCCCGCCAGCAACAGCAGGGTCCGGATCATCGGCGAAGCCGTGAAGGTGGAGGCAATCGCCAAGCGCGGCGAGACCGACGTTGAGCGCGAACACCTCGCCCACCACGCGCAGCACCGAAAGGCCGTTGTCGGTGGCACGTTGATAGAAATGCGTTCGGTGCGCGATCCAAACCGGTTCGCGCCTGGCCAGCCGGCGCAACAGCGTTACCGTGGCGTCGGCGAGATAATACAGCGGCAGCAACAGCGCGGCGACGAGGTGTCCCCGGTAGGCCAGTTCCAGAAGACACCAACCGAGCAGGAGGCCGATCGGCAGGCTGCCGACGTCACCGAGGAAAATCTTCGCGACCGGACGGTTGAAGGGGGCAAATCCGATGGTGGCGCCGCCAAGTGCAGCGGCCGCGATCGTCGCGGCCGGCGGCAGGTCTCCGAGCGCGCCGAGCAGGACCAGCGCCGCGGTGACCGGAACCACCTCCGCGACGGTGATCCAGTCGATCCCGTCCATGAAATTGACCAGGTTGACGAACCACAGGCCGGCCAGGAACAGAATTGCCTGTTCGATCCAGACTGGAACGGCCGGAATGATCCGCAGATGGCCCGAGGTCGCAACCAGCACGGCCGCGACCGCCAGCGCCTGCAGGATCAACCGCGGTATCACCTGGATGGTTTTGATATCGTCAGTGGCGCCGACGAGAGCGATGAAGGCGGTCGCGCCGAACACCACGATCGGAAAGTCCGCGCCGATCGAACCGAGCCATGCGATGATGGCGCCTGCGACCGCGAGCGTCGCCACCATCACCGCAATTCCAGCACCTTGCGGAGTCGGAACCTGGTGCGATGACCGGGCGTTCGGCTTCGCCAGCGCATGGCGAAGCAATAGCGGCCTGATCGCCAGGATGATGCACGCAGACAAGATGGCCGCGACGACGATGGCAGACAAGGCAGGCAGCAATTCTGAGACGGTCATTTCGCCATGCGTGTTAAGGACCAATCGGAGACTCCACCCGGACATGGACACGTCAGGCCCGCGTCGCCAAGGGTAGTCGCGCTGCAGGCAGGATGCGGCGCCGGCCGGCGTCGGACTTGAAATTGCCTCACATCGGCGCAACCCGACAGCAAGGCCGCACTTCAGCCGCCTTGGTATGGTTTTGGAGCCGATCTTGCAACCAAACTTGCAACCAATCTTGCATCGGGCCATGCGGAAGCGACGCGATTGGGTATTGCAGCCGCCTCAAGCCGGCGGTTAAAGAAGCCGCGGCCGGGTCCTTTTTGGGGCTCGGCGCCTTGGGGACACGATGTCGGATCAAGCAATTCTGGTTACTGGCGCGGCGGGATTTATCGGCTTTCATGTGGCGCGTCAGCTGCTGGCCGAAGGCCGTGACGTCGTCGGTCTTGACAACATGAATGATTATTACGATCCGGCACTCAAGCAGTCCCGTCTCGATCTGCTCAGGGCGGAACCGCGTTTCAGTTTCGTGCAGGCGAATCTGGCGGATCGGCCGGCCATCGGTGCGCTGTTTGCGCAACATCGGTTTGAAAAGGTGATCCATCTCGCCGCGCAGGCCGGGGTGCGCTATTCGATCGATCATCCGCATGCCTATGCCGACGCCAATCTCGAAGGCTTTCTCAATGTGCTGGAGGGATGCCGGCACTACGGATGCCGTCACCTGCTGTATGCCTCATCATCCTCGGTTTACGGCGCCAACGCAAAATTGCCGTTTTCGGTCGACGATCGTGCCGATCACCCGATCAGCCTTTATGCCGCCACCAAGAAGGCCAACGAATTGATGGCGCATTCCTACAGCCATCTGTATCGGTTGCCGACCACGGGCTTGCGCTTTTTTACCATTTACGGACCGTGGGGCCGGCCCGACATGGCGATGTTCCTGTTTACCAAGGCCATTATCGAAGGCACGCCGATCAAGCTCTTCAACCATGGCAAGATGCGCCGTGACTTCACCTATATCGATGATGTCACGCGGGTCATGGCGCGGCTCCTCGACCGCGATGCCGGAAGGAAATTCCGACGCGGCGCCGGCGCGGCTCTACAACATCGGCAATCACCGGCCGGAAGAGGTGATGGAGGTGGTGGCGGTCCTGGAACAGCAACTCGGCCGCGCGGCGATCAAGGAAATGCTGCCGATGCAGCCCGGCGACGTACCAGCGACCTATGCCGATGTGGCAGATCTGATGCGCGACGTCGGCTTTCGGCCGGATACGCCGATCGCGAAGTGGTATCCGCGAATTCGTTGCGTGGTACCGCAGCCATTATAAAGTGTGACGATGATAGCTTTGGGAGCAGTGATGGACAAGCGGATTATCCCACTCATCATGTGCGGCGGCGCGGGCACGCGGCTGTGGCCGGCCTCGCGCGAGGTGCGGCCGAAGCAGTTCCTGCCGCTGTTCGGGCCGCGTTCGACGTTTCAGGACACGTTGATAAGGGTTTCCGATCCGGCGCTGTTTGAACGTCCGATCGTGATTACCAACACGGCCTATCGGTTCATGGTGCTCGAGCAGCTGACCGAAATCGGCCTGGAGGCCGACGTGCTGCTGGAGCCAGCGCGACGGGATTCCGGTCCGGCGATCGTCGCGGGAGCGGCATTCGCGCAGATTCGCGACGGCAATGCGGTGGTGCTGGCGCTTGCCGCCGACCACGTCGTTCGGGATACCGCCGCATTTGTTGCCGCGTGCCGCAGCGGCCTTGCCGCCGCCGACGCAGGCCGTATCGTGACCTTCGGCGTCAAGCCGGAACGGCCGGCCACCGAGTACGGCTATATCCGCCCGGGCGAGCCGATATCCGGGGAGTTGCGTGCGTCGCGAAGTTCGTCGAAAAACCCGATCCGGCGACCGCGGCGGAATACATCAAGGCCGGCTACTTCTGGAACAGCGGCAACTTCATGTTTCGCGCCTCGGTCCTGCTCGATGAATACCGCGTAGCCGATGCATCCAGCGTGGCAACGGTGATCGACGCGGTCACCAGGGCGGGACGCGATCTCGGCTTCGTCACCCTGGATCCCGAAGCGTTCGGAAACGCCAAGCCGATCTCGATCGATTATGCGGTGATGGAAAAGACCGCTCATGCGGCGGTGGTACCAGTCGCCTGCGGCTGGTCCGATGTCGGCTCATGGCATGCGGTATGGGAGCTGTCGGGCAAAGACCAGCAGGGCAACGCCGCACAGGGCGCGGCCGTGTTCGAGGAATTCACGCAACTGCAATGTCTCGACCGACCGGGCGCTGGTGGCGCTGGAAGGGGTCGACGATCTGGTGGTGGTGGCGACGCAGGACGCGGTTCTGGTGTCGCGGCAGAAGGACGCCAACGGATTGAAGCGGCTGGTCGCGAAGCTGAAGGCGGTGGCGCCGCAGGTCACTGAGGATCACCTCAAGGTTCATCGCCCGTGGGGTTCGTACCAGTCGGTCGATATGGGCGAACGGCATCAGGTCAAGCGCATCGTCGTGAAGCCGGGCGGCCGGCTTTCGCTGCAAAAGCACCATCACCGTTCCGAGCATTGGATCGTGGTGCGCGGCGCGGCGCGCGTCACCGTCAACGATCTGGTAAAAGTCGTGCACGAAAACGAATCGATCTACATCCCGATCGGCGCCACCCATCGGCTGGAAAATCCGGGCAAAATCCTGCTGGAACTGATCGAGGTGCAAACCGGAAGCTATCTCGGCGAGGACGACATCATCCGCATCGAGGACGACTATCAGCGCAAGTGAGCACTCGGTCCTGCCGGACGGGCGGGTCCGCCGGCCGGTTTCCAGGTGCTCGTAATGCTTTGAATTAAAACGTGTTTCGTATTAAATCCGCGGCATTCGCCACAATTAGGACGACGTGCTAGGACAACTCAGCGCCGGGGTTGGGACAATCCCGCGCGACTATTGATTCTTCTGATTCTTGGGGTTTGGCTACATGGTTTCCAAGGCATCTGCGGCGCGTGAGCGGGCCGGCACCGAACGCGCTCTGCGCGTCGGCGTGATCGGCGCCGGCGTGATGGGCAGCAACCATGGCCGCGTGCTGGCCGGCTTGCCGGGCGTCGCGCTGGCGGGTATCGTCGATCCGATGCCGGAACATCGCACCCGTGCGACCGACATGATCGGCTGCGCAACGTTCGAAAACCTCGATGAACTGGTTGCGGCCGGCGTCGACGCCGTGACCATCGCCGCTCCGACCCATCTGCATCACGAAATCGCGTTGACCTGCATCGCGCGTGGCATTCACGTGCTGGTCGAAAAGCCGATCGCCTCCACGGTGGAGGAGGGTCGCGACATCGTCGACGCGGCGCGTCGTGCCGGCGTAACTTTGATGGTCGGTCACGTCGAGCGGTTCAATCCGGCGGTCGCCGCCATCAAGCAGGCGATCAAGGACGAGGATATCCTTTCGATCGCTATCACCCGGGTCGGTCCGTTCCCGCCGCGGATGTCGAATGTCGGGGTGGTGATCGACCTCGCGGTGCACGACATCGACCTGATCCGCTGGTTCACCGAATCCGATATCGTCGAGGTGCAGCCGCAACTCTCCAGCGCCGTCGCCGAGCGCGAGGATATCGCGCTGCTGCAATTCCGCACCGCCTCGGGCGTGTTGGCGCACATCAACACCAACTGGCTGACGCCGTTCAAGGCGCGCAACGTCACGGTCGCGACCCGGGGCAAGTATGTCATGGGCGATCTTCTCACCCGCCAGGTGACCGAGTGCTTCGGGTTCAAGCCGGACGGCAGCTACTCGATGCGCCATTTGCCGGTCGGTCATGACGAGCCGCTGCGTGCCGAACTGATTGCGTTCGTTCATGCGGTGCGCTCCGGCGGCGCCGCCGCCGTGACCGGCGACGAAGGTGTCGCCAGCCTCGAAATCGCGATCCGTTGTCTGGAAACCCCGGCCAGGCCGGCCGCCGCGTCCCCGCGTAAGGGACCGCGCCGCGTGGCCGGTTAGAGCCGTGCGTGCACCCTGATATCTCGTTCTCCATGGTCTCCCGTTCCCAACTTCTGCAAGGCATCATGAACCAGCATATGCGTCCTGATCCGGTCCCCTTCATCGATGTTCGCGCGCAGCGGCGGCGGCTCGGCAAATCCATCGATGAGGCTGTGGGACGGGTGCTCGAGCATTGCCAGTTCATCAACGGCCCGGAGGTGACGCAGCTCGAGGCCGCGCTCGCCGCCTATGCCGGCGCCAAGCACGTGGTGACCTGCGCCAGCGGCACTGACGCCCTGCTGATGGTGCTGATGGCCAAGCAGGTCGGTCGTGGCGACGCGGTCATCTGTCCATCGTTCACGTTCTGCGCCACCGGCGAGGCGGTGGCCTTGACCGGCGCCACGCCGGTGTTCGTCGACGTCGACGAAGCCACCTTCAACATGACCGCCGACACGCTGAAGCGGGGCATCGCCACCGCGCGGCAGCACGGTCTCCGGCCCAAGGCGGTCATCCCCGTCGATCTGTTCGGTCAAAGCGCGGATCACGATTCGATCGGCGCCGTCGCGGACGCCGAGGGGATGTTCGTGCTTGACGACGCGGCGCAGGCATTCGGCGCAACCTACCAGGGCCGCCGCCTCGGCAGCTGCGGGCTCGTCACCGCGACCAGCTTCTTTCCGGCAAAGCCGCTCGGTTGCTATGGCGACGGCGGCGCCATCTTCACCGATGACGCGCAGCTCGCCGCCGACCTGCGCAGTGTTCGGGTCCATGGCCAGGGCTCCGACAAGTACGACAACGTCCGGCTCGGACTGACCGGCCGGCTCGATACGGTGCAGGCGGCAGTTCTGCTCGAGAAGCTGAAGATTTTCGACGACGAGATTGCGGCCCGCAACGTGGTGGCGGATCGTTATGCGCGCGCGCTCGGCAATCTGGTCTCGATTCCGCGGCTGGCCCCCGGATGCAGTTCGGTGTGGGCGCAGTACACCATCCGGCTGCCTCAGGGTTGCGACCGCGACGGCTTTGCGGCTGCGCTGAAGGCCCAGGGCGTTCCGACCGCGATCTACTACGTGAAGTCGATGCACCAGCAGACCGCCTATCGCGGCTATCCGGTGGCCGAGGGTGGCCTGCCGGTGAGCGAAAGGCTTTCCGACGACGTCATCAGCCTGCCGATGCATGCCTATCTCGACGAGCCGACCCAGCAGCGGGTCATCGCGGCGGTGCGCGACGCGCTGGCGTCCTGACCGGGGAAGTCCGGCGTTTTGCGGTAAGCGCCGCATGCTGTAGAAGCGGCTGATGCTTGGACGCATTTTCACCGTCGGCGGCTATACCCTGCTCTCGCGGCTGACCGGCTTTGCGCGCGATATCATGCTCGCCGCCATCCTCGGCGCCGGGCCGATGGCGGACGCGTTCTTCGTGGCGCTGCGCTTGCCGAACCATTTCCGGGCGATCTTCGCCGAAGGCGCGTTCAACGCCGCCTTCGTTCCGGCCTACGCCCACGTCCAGGGCGCGCACGGCGAGACATCGGCCAAACTGTTCGCCGACCGCATCTTCACCCTGCTGTTTGTCTCGCAACTGGTTCTCCTTGCCGCGGCCTGGCTGTTCATGCCGCAGGCGATGAGCATCCTGGCGCCCGGTTTCACCGACGATGCCGAGCAGCGAAGGCTGGCGATCGCGCTGACGCGGATAACCTTTCCCTATCTGCTGCTGATCACGCTGGTGACGCTGTATGGCGGCATGCTCAACGTCATGCACCGCTTTGCCAGCGCCGCGGCGGCGCCGATATTCCTCAACATTTCGATGATGGCGACGTTGGCGCTGGCGGCATTTTTTCCAGGTGCCGGCCACGCCGCCGCGTGGGGCGTTCTGATCTCGGGCTTCCTGCAGTATGCCCTGCTGGCGGGTGACCTCGCACTGCACGGCGGCCTTCCGAAATTCGCCCCCCTCAGGCTGGACGAGGATGTCCGCAGCTTCTTTCGCGCGCTTGGACCGGCGACGCTGGGATCGATGGGAACGCAGCTGGCCTTGTTCGCCGATACCATCATCGCGACGTTCCTGCCGGCGGGGGCCTTGTCGGCGCTGTACTATGCCGACCGGCTGAACCAGCTGCCGATCGGCGTTATCGGCATTGCCATCGGTACCGTGCTGCTGCCGGAAATGTCGCGCCGGCTGACCGCGGGCGACCGCGACGGCGCGATGGCGTCGCAGCGTCGGGCGTTCGAATTCACGTTGCTGTTCTCGGTGCCGTTCGTGGCGGCGTTCCTGACCGTGCCGGACGTGATCATGCGCGCGATGTTCGCGCGCGGCGCCTTCACCCGGGCCGATGCGGTCGCCGCCGGTGCCACGCTTGCTGCCTACGCGATCGGCCTCATTCCGTTCGTGCTGATCCGCAGCGCGGTGGCGACCTTTTACGCCCGCAAGGATACCGCGACCCCGGTGAAGGCGGCGCTGACCGGTGTCGCGGTCAACGTCGTCCTGAAGATCCTGCTGATGGGATCACTGGCGCAGGTCGGTCTGGCGCTCGCCACCGCGGCCGGCGCCTGGGTCAATCTGCTGCTGGTGATCGGCTTCGCGGTGCGGGCAGGGCACCTCGATCTCGATCGCGTCTTGGTGCGGGCCATGGCCAAATTCGCAGTTTCCGGCATTGTGCTTGGGGCCGCGCTATGGTTCGCGGCGCGCGCTGCTGCGGCGCAATTGGCGCACCTCCCGGCGTTTCGCGACGAGGCCACGCTGGGCGTGCTGATGGTGGTCGGCGCGCTGGTCTATGCGCTATCGATCCTGCTGCTGTTCGGCCGCGGCTGGATCACGTCGCTGGTACGGGGCTAAACCCTTTGCGCTTGCCCGCAATCCACTGCAATATGGCGTAAATCAACCCTGCAATCGGAGATATGATGGCTCCCATCAAATTCGGCGTCGGTCAGAGCGTGCTTCGCAAGGAAGACGACGCGCTGATTCGCGGCAAGGGTCGTTACACCGACGACCATGCGCCTTCGGCCATGCTGCATGCCCTGGTGCTGCGTTCGCCGCACGCCCATGCCAAATTCACCATCGATGTGACCCGTGCCCGTGGACTGCCCGGCGTCGGCGCGATCTTCACCGCGGCCGAAGTCGCGGATCTCGGCGATCTGCCCTGCCTGTTCAACCTCGAGACCGATCCTTTCACCGGTCCGCCCTACCCGATCCTCGCCCGCGACGTGGTGCGCCATGTCGGCGACGCGGTTGCGTTTGTGGTCGCGGAAACGGTCGAGCAGGCGCGCGACGCCGATCGAGGCGATCGAGGTCAAATGGTCGCCGCTGCCGGCGGTTGTTGGGGTCGTCAATGCCGTCAAGAGCGGCGCGCCGCAGGTCTGGCCGGACCATGCCGGCAACGTGCTGTTCGACGTGCCGATCGGCGACAAGAAAGCGACCGATGCGGCCTTTGCCAAAGCCCACGCGGTGGCGGAAGTCAAAATCGTCAACCCGCGCATCGTCACCAATTACATGGAGACCCGCGCAGCGGTCTGCGAATACGACGCCAAACGCGACCACATGACCCTGACCATCGGCAGCCAGGGCAGCCACCGGCTGCGCGACATCCTGTGCCAGAACATCCTGAAGATTCCGGTCGAAAAGATGCGGGTGATATGTCCGGATGTCGGCGGCGGGTTCGGCACCAAGCTGTTTCCGTATCGCGAATACGCCCTGGTCGCCGTCGCCGCGCGAAAACTGCGCAAGACGGTGAAATGGGCCGCCGATCGCACCGATCATTTTGTCGGCGATGCGCAGGGGCGCGACAACGTGACCACGGCGCGGATGGCGCTGGCCGAGGACGGCACGTTTCTCGCCATGGATGCCGATCTGATGGGCGACATGGGGGCGTATCTGTCGACCTTCGGGCCCTATATCCCGCATGGCGGCGCCGGCATGCTGCCGGGCCTGTACGACATCCAGGCCTTCCACTGTCGGGTCCGCACCGTGTTCACCAACACGGTGCCGGTCGACGCCTATCGCGGGGCGGGACGCCCGGAGGCGGCCTATGTGGTCGAGCGTCTGGTCGACGCGGCGGCGCGAAAACTCGGAATGACGCCGGACGCGATCCGGCGCAAGAACTTCATATCGCCGCGTGCGATGCCCTACACCACCGCCACCGGCAAGATCTACGATTCCGGCGACTTCACCGCGCACATGAAGCGGGCGATGGAAGTCGGCAACTGGAAGGACTTTGCCAAGCGTGCCAAGGCCGCCAGGAAGCAGGGCCTGGTTCGCGGCATCGGGCTTGCGACCTATGTCGAGGTCTGCGGCACCATGGGCGAGGAGACCGCCAATGTGGCGCTCGACCCCAATGGCGATGTCACCATCCGGATCGGCACCCAGTCGAGCGGGCAGGGCCATCACACCGCCTATGCGCAATTGATCGCCGATCAACTCGGACTTGCACCGGAGCGCGTCCATATCATCCAGGGTGATACCGAACTGGTGTCGACCGGTCTCGGCACCGGCGGCTCGGCGTCGATCCCGTCCGGCGGTGTCAGCGTCGACCGTGCCGCCCGCAAGCTCGGCACCAATCTCAAGGAGATTGCCGCCGAAGCGCTTGAGACCAGCGCGGCCGATCTCGAAATCGGCGACGGCGTGGTGCGCGTCGCCGGCACCGACCGTTCGATATCGTTTGCCGACATTGCCGGGCGCGCGCCGGATCCGTCGAAGCTCAACGCCAGCGAGACCTTCACCAGCGCCGACGGCACTTACCCGAACGGTACCCACC
The DNA here is from genome assembly GCA_963710235.1 of uncultured Alphaproteobacteria bacterium. Lineage (GTDB taxonomy): Bacteria > Pseudomonadota > Alphaproteobacteria > Rhizobiales > Xanthobacteraceae > Bradyrhizobium. Next base: position 1,129,873 of record CAVPZI010000001.1, on the reverse strand, counting down.
TGGTCGAGGTCGAGATCGATCCCGGCACCGGCAAGATCGCCATCGTCAACTACGTCATCGTCGATGATTTCGGCGTGACGCTGAATCCGCTTCTGCTGGCGGGGCAGGTTCACGGCGGCACCATGCAGGGCATCGGCCAGGCGCTGATGGAGCAGGCGGTATACGATCCCAAGGACGGCCAGCTCGTGACCGGCACATTCATGGATTATGCCCTGCCGCGGGCGGCGGATGGCGCCCCGATTTCGTTCGAGACCCACAATGTGCCGTGCAAGACCAATCCGCTCGGCGTCAAGGGAGCGGGCGAGGCCGGCGCCATCGGATCCTGTCCGGCGGTGGTCAATGCCATCATCGATGGATTGTGGCGCGAGTATAAGATAGATCACATCGACATGCCGGCGACTCCCGAGCGGGTGTGGATGGCGATCCGTGAACACGAGCGGCGGCATCGGCTGTGATATTTGGCGCGCGACCGGTGGAATGAACCGGAATGCGGGGTGTTGTAGTGACGATGGCCGCGGCTTACGATGCGTTCGTCGCGGTGATCTTTTGAAGCGTTTGGGGATTTCCCGGAAGAAATGGAGAGCTCGCCGATGATACGTACTGTGGTTGTAGTGGGAACTTTGCTGCTTGGTGTCGGTGCAGTGGCGGCACAGCAGGATATCGTCAACCAGGCTCAGGCCCAGATGAAGGGCAACGGCAAGAACGCCGGCGCTCTGGCTGCCATGGTCAAGGGCGAGAAGCCCTACGACCAGGCCACGGTCGATGCGGCATTTAACCAGTTCGAAGACACCGTTAAGAAGTTTCCCACGCTGTTTCCCGATAGCGCCAAGGGCCTGAAGCCGGACGGCGACTACAGCGCGTCGGCGAAAGTTTGGGAAGACAAGGCCGGCTTCGCAGCGAAAATAGACGACTTCAGCAAGGCCGTGACCCAAGCCAGGGCCAGCGTCAAGGATCTCGATACATTAAAGGCGGGGTTGCCGGCCATCGGCAAGTCATGTGGCGGCTGCCACGAGACCTATCGCCAGAAGAACAGCTAGACGAGACAAGAGCCGCCCAATAGGGCTTCAGACGAAAGGGGCGAACGGCAGATCCGCTCGCCCCTGTTTTTTGTTGCAACGCAACTTCAGCCGGTTGCCGGCCTGGTCGGTAACTTATTTGGTTACCTGGCCACGAATTTCGCCGCCGGGATTGGCCGCGGTGTGGACGTTGACATAATACTTGCCGGCCATCAGGTCGGCGGCCTGGGCGTCGGTCAGCGTCGCGCTGCCTTCCGCCGGGCTCGAGGTCGCGTTGGGGATCGCCACGGCGACGCCCGCGTTCTTGCCGGCTTCGGCGGGGCCGTGGAAATGCGCGGCGGTGGCGGGACCGGAGAGGCCCGAATAGGTCAGCTTCCAGCTAAGCTTCTTGGTGGCGGCATCGTAGTCGATATCGGCGGTGCCTTTGCCCGCGGAGGTATTGGCCGGCACTTCGGCCTTGCCGTCGAGGGTCGCCTTCATCTTCTCGGCGAAGGCGGGCCCGGCTAAGCAACGGTGGCTCCCAGTGCGAGGGTGGCGAACATCATTCTGGCTTTTGACATGGTTTTCTCCCTGTTGAAGTGCCGACGATGAGGATTGGAACAAGGGCGATTTGGATTTATTCCCAGATTGACCCCGAACGCGGCATAATTTCATTCGGGCAAAGGGCTACACCGTGCTTCATACTGGCGCTATGAGGTAACCGTGTGACGAATGGGAAGCGGGAATGCTGCGAAGATTATTGCTTGTAGCTATTGTTATTACCGCCGCGGGCCTGGCGGTGTTCTGGTGGCTCACGATCCCGGCCGTCATACCGGCCAATGCGTTGCCGACCTATACGCCAAACCTCGCCAACGGACTCGCAACGTTCAATGCCGGGGGATGTTCCTCCTGCCATGCGGTACCAGCTCAGCCGGATCGCATGCGGCTCGGCGGCGGCCTGCCGATCCCGTCACCGTTCGGCACGTTCTATGTCCCGAATATTTCCCCGGACATGGCTGACGGAATCGGCCGCTGGAGCGAAGCCGATTTCGTCACCGCGGTGGTCAAAGGCACCTCGCCACGGGGCACCCACTATTTCCCGGCGTTTCCCTACACCTAGTACCAGCATGCCAGGCTCGAGGATCTGCGCGACCTGTTCGCCTATCTGAAGACGCTGCCGCCGGTATCCGGCAAGGCGCCGGAGCACCAGGTGCCGTTCCCGTTCAACATCCGCCGCAATGTCGGCATCTGGAAATTTCTGTTTCTGGACGGCAAGCCGTTCACGCCGGATGCGTCACGCTCGGCGCAGTGGAATCGCGGCGCCTATCTGATCAACAGTCTTGGCCACTGCGCCGAATGCCACAGCCCGCGCAATTTCCTCGGCGGCATCATTGCCGCGCAGCGCTTTGCCGGCGGCCCCAATCCCGAAGGCGAGGGCTGGGTGCCGAACATCACCCAAAAAGGGCTGGCGGACTGGTCCGAGAAGGACATCGCCTATTTCCTCGAGAACGGCCAGACGCCCGATGGCGATACCGTCGGCGGCTCGATGGTTCGCGTGATCAAGAACACCTCGCAATTGAGCGCCGACGATCGTGCCGCCATGGCGGTCTATCTCAAATCGCTGCCCGCAGTAGACGGGCCGCCGCGGCCCAAAAAGCCCGCCAAGGGCAAATCCTGAAAGGTCGTCGGTACCGCCGCACGGTTGCATGGTGACGGGGCGAGCCATGTTGCAGGTGGGGTTTCGCAAACCACCCTGCCGTGGTTGGGTACCGATCATCACCGCTCGCCTCGATTCTCAACCGAAATGAATATCGTCAGGGCCGTTTCGCTCAAGCTTGCCAGCACCATGATGTTTGCGTTGATGGGCGCGCAGGGGCGCTATCTCGGCGGAAACTTTCCGGTCGGCGAACTGGTCTTTTTCCGCGGACTGTTCGCGCTGATCCCGATCGTGGTTTTCTTCGGATACCGGCACGAGTTGCGCGGCGTCCTGCAGACCAACCGGTTGCGGGCGCATTTCGTCCGCGGCGCGTTCAGCGTCTGCGGCACCTTCTGCACCTTCGGCGCGCTGGCGCGGCTGCCGATCGCCGACGTCACGGCGATTGCGTTCATCGCGCCGTTGATCACGGTGATCTTCGCCGCCATCTTCCTGCGCGAGCAGGTTCACGTCTACCGCTGGTCGGCGGTGGTGGCCGGCTTCGGCGGCGTCGTCCTGATGCTCTCGCCCTATCTGCGCAATCATGCTGCGCTCACCGCGTCGATGCTGGCGGGACTTGCTTTCGCGCTGACCAACGCGGTATCCTCCGGCGGCGCCACCATCCAGATCCGACGCCTGGTCGCGACGGAGAGTTCGTCGGCGATCGTCATCTTCATGACCCTGATCGTGATGGCGATCGCACTCCTCACCGCGCCGTTCGGCTGGCGCCTGCCGGCGACGCTGCCGGAACTGCTGATTCTGGCCGGCATCGGCATCTCCGGCGGGCTCGGGCAGATGCTGTTCACCGACAGCTATCGGCTTGCGCCGGCCTCGTTCCTGGCATCGTTCGACTACGCCTCGATGTTGTGGGCGTTCCTGCTCGGCTACTGGATTTTCGGCGAAGTGCCGACCTGGACCGTGGTCGGCGGGGCGGTGATCGTCGCCGGCGCCGGAATTTTTGTCATCCTGCGCGAACGCGCGCTCGGGCTGAAACGGCTACGCGACACGCCGATGTCTCCGATTGCCACCATGGCCGACGACGAGGCCGATCCGGACGCGCCCGTGCTGGCCAAAGCCTCGTGACGGTCGAGAGCCTCCTGACGAGCCAGAGGCCTCAGGACGGGTCAGGTGGTGCCGAACGCCTTGAAGGTGATTATGGTATGGGTATCCTGGATGCCCGGAATGACCTGGATCTTCTCATTGACGAAGTGGCCGATATCGGTGGCGTTATCGACATAGAACTTAACCAGCAGATCGTAATCCCCCGCGGTGGAATAGATCTCGGAGGCAATCTCGGCCTCGGCCAGCGCATTGGCGACGGCATAGGACTGGCCAAGCTTGCACTTGAACTGGACGAAGAAGGGAACCATCGCGTTTCTCCTGTAGCTGCCGCTCCATAGAGCCAAAAACCATGCGCTGCTGGCAAGCCGGCTTGCTGCTCATAGCACCTCGCGCTAAAGCATGATCCCGAAAAGTGGATACCGGTTTTCGGACAAGATCATGCTCAAACAATGAGATAGAGTGGGACGACTTGTCGAAGATAAGTCATCCCGCTCTGGCACTGGATATTGGCTCGATGTGCGAGCCATTCGCGAGCCCACCATGACGATCCGCATTGCGCTCACCATCGCCGGCTCGGATTCGTCGGGCGGCGCCGGCATCCAGGCCGACCTGAAGACGTTCGCGGCGTGCGGCGTCTACGGCGCTTCGGTGATTACCGCGCTCACCGCGCAGAACACCCGGGGCGTCGCCGCGATCCATCATGTGCCGGCGGATTTCATCGCCGCGCAGATCGATGCCGTATTCGGCGACCTCGATGTGCGGGCCGTCAAGATCGGCATGGTAGCGGAGCACGGCGCGATCGACGCCATTGTCGCCGGACTGGCGCGCTGGTCGCCAAATCACGTGGTGCTCGATCCGGTAATGGTGGCGACGTCGGGAGATCGTCTGCTCGCGCCCGACGCCATCGCGGCGTTGCGCACGTTGCTGATCCCGCGTGCCCTGATCATTACGCCAAATCTTCCGGAAGCCGCTGCGTTGCTGGACGCGCCGGTTGCGGTTGAATGGCCGAAATCGAAGACCAGGGCAGGCGGCTTCTGGCGCTGGGCGTCGGTGCGGTGTTGATCAAGGGCGGTCACGGGCAGGGCGCCGACAGCATCGACTACCTGATTACGACCGACGGCGTCATCGCGCTCGCCGCGCCGCGCATTGCGACCAGGAATACCCACGGCACCGGATGCTCGCTGTCATCCGCCATCGCGGCCGGTCTCGCCAAAGGCGAAGATCTCGAGACTGCGGTGCGCGGCGCCAAAACTTTCGTCACTGCGGCGATCGCCGCCGCTGACCGTCTTGATGTCGGGCGCGGTCACGGCCCGATCCATCATTTCCACGCCTTCGATTGAAGTGCGCCGAACCGCAAATCGCCAGCCTGTCGCCTGATTGTCGCACTGGATTGGTATCAGCCGATCAGCGGCACGATCTCTGATTCGCACGAAACGGCGCGCTGGAGGGCGAATGGGAACTGCGGAACCCGACGAGCTGGTTAACCTTCGTGTCGCGTGAGGCAAGGTGGCGCCGTTCGGCTTATGTGCAGTGTTTTGTCCGAACCAACGGGTGGCACGTGAACGCGGTACGTCATTGCGCCGTCATGAAATATTGTTAGCAGCTCGCGCATGGGAAGTGACGTGATGAGTGAAGAGGCTGCCGAGCGGCGCTTTCGCACTTTGTTTATCTCCGACGTCCATCTCGGAGCGCGCGGTTCGCAGGCTGACCGCTTGCTGGATTTCCTCCGCACCCACGATGCCGATACCATCTACCTCGTCGGCGACATCGTCGACGGTTGGGCACTGCAGTCCAACTGGTTTTGGCCGCAATCCCACAATGATTTTGTGCAGAAGATGCTGCGCAAGGCCCGCAAGGGCGCCCGGCTGATTTATGTCCCCGGCAACCATGACGAGTTCCTGCGGAACTACTACGGCACGCATTTCGGCGGCATCGATGTGGTTGAGACCGCCATGCATGCCGGCGCCGACGGCAAACGCTATCTCGTGATCCATGGCGACATCTTTGATCTCGTCGTGCAGAACGCGCGCTGGCTCGCCCATCTCGGCGACAAGGCCTATGATTTCGCCATCCAGATGAACCGTCTCGTCAATTTCTTCAGGAAATTGTTCGGTGTACCCTACTGGTCGCTGTCGCAGTGGGCCAAGCTCAAGGTCAAGAACGCCGTCAACTATATCGGCGCGTTCGAGCAGACACTGGCGGTGGAAGCCCGGCGCCACGGCGCCGATGGCGTCATCTGCGGTCACATCCACTATGCCACCATCCGCGACGAGCACGGCATTCGCTACATGAATTGCGGCGACTGGGTCGAGAGCTGCACGGCACTCGCCGAGCACGAGGATGGCCGCTTCGAAATCATTACCTGGACCGATCCGTTGCGACGGGCAGCGCCCGTGGCCGCGGTGGCGGCGCGTGCGGCCTGAATGCGCATTCTGATCGCCACCGATGCCTGGCACCCGCAAGTCAACGGCGTGGTCCGAACCTTGACGATGATGGCCCAGGCCGCCCGGTCGATCGGCGCCGAGGTGCGCTTCCTCACCCCGCAGTCTTTCCGTACCGTCGCGCTGCCGAGCTACCGCGACTTGCGTCTTGCGTTGCCAGGAGCGGCGAAGATCGCGCGCCTGATCGAAGCGGAGAGGCCTGACCATATCCATATCGCAACCGAGGGGCCGATCGGGCTTGCGGTGCGCCGCTATTGCCGCAAGCGCGGTTTGCCGTTCACCACGAGTTTTCATACCCGGTTTCCGGAATACATTTCGGCGCGCGCGCCGATACCGGAAGCCTGGATCTGGTCGGCGCTGCGCTGGTTCCATGGCGCCAGCCGTGCCGTGATGGCGGCGACGCCGGCGCTGGCCGGTGAATTGCGGACGCGCGGCTTTGCCAACGTGGTGCTGTGGCCCCGCGGTGTCGACGCCTCGCTGTTTCATCCCCGCCCCGGGGCCGATCTTGCTCTGCCACGTCCGGTTTTTCTGTGCGTCGGGCGCGTGGCGGTCGAAAAGAACCTCGAGGCGTTTCTCGACCTCGATCTGCCTGGCACCAAGGTGGTGGTCGGCGACGGTCCGGCACGCGCGGCGCTGCAACGGACTTATCCGAACGCCGTCTTTCTCGGTTCCCTGCAGGGCGAGGCGCTGGCCCAGGCCTATGCGGCCGCCGACGTCTTTGTGTTTCCCTCCCGGACCGACACGTTCGGCCTGGTGCTGCTGGAAGCCCTGGCCAGCGGCGTGCCGGTGGCGGCGTTCCCGGTCACCGGTCCGCGCGATGTGATCGGGACGGCCCCGGTCGGTGTCCTGAGCGAACAACTGCAGCAGGCCTGCCTCGACGCCCTCAAGCTGTCGCCGCAGGACTGCCTGAACTTTGCCGCAAGCCAGACCTGGGAAGCGTCGGCTCAGTCATTCGTCAATAATATCAGCCAGGTACGTTCCGAGTTCAAAGGCGAAGCGATCGCCGCGAACCATCCGCGTTTCGCTGCCTGAACTGCGCCGCGAGCGCCTTGCCGACCCCCGAAGGCGCGCCTACAACACCGCCATGACGGATTCCTCGCCGAGTTTGCCGGTCACATCCGCGGACGTCGATGCCGCCGCCCGGGTGCTTTCGCCCGTTGCGGTGCGGACGCCGTTGTTGTCGTCGCCGGCCCTCGACGCGCTCACCGGCGGCAGGATCTTTCTCAAGCCTGAAGTTCTGCAGCGCACCGGTTCATTCAAGTTCCGCGGTGCTTTCAACCGGCTGTCCGCGATCCCGCAAAGCGGACGTGGCGGCGGCGTGGTGGCGTTTTCCTCCGGCAATCACGCCCAGGGGGTGGCGGCCGCGGCGAAACTGCTCGGCATGCAGGCCACCATCGTGATGCCGGCCGACGCACCCCGCTCCAAGCGCGAACGAACCCAGGCCTATGGCGCCGAGGTGGTGCTGTACGATCGCGACCGCGAGGATCGCGAAGCCATCGCGCGGGAGATCGCCGGCAAGCGCGGCGCCACCGTGGTGCCGCCCTATGACGATCCGCTGGTCATCGCCGGGCAAGGCACCGTCGGTCGTGAAATCGCCGAGGATATGGCCGCGCTCGGTATCGCGCCGGACATCGTCGTGGCGCCGGCATCCGGCGGTGGCTTGATCGCGGGTATCGCCACCGCGATCAAGGCGCGCTATCCGCAGGCGATGCTGTTGTGCGCCGAACCGGAGGGCTTTGACGATCACGCCGCCTCGCTGCGCGCCGGATCGCGCCAGCCGCACCACGCGCAAGGCCGCACCATCTGCGACGCGCTGATGGCGTCGATGCCCGGCGTCTTGACCTTTGCCATCAATCAGCGGCTGCTGGCGAAAGGGGTCACGGCAACCGACGCGGAAGCCGGCGCCGCGGTTGCGTTCGCATTCCACGAGCTGAAGCTGGTGGTCGAGCCGGGCGGAGCGGTCGCACTCGCGGCGCTGCGGGCGGGCCGCATCGATGCCCGCGACAAGAACGTCGTGATCGTGCTGTCCGGCGGCAATGTCGATGCGCCGATGCACGCCCGCCTGGTCGGCTGACCCACGAGATTTTTACGAAAAGAACGCGACCCGCTCGGCCTGGCTCATGCGCCGGATCGGCGCCAGCGCGTCATGGCTGGAACTGGGACGCACGACAATGCCGCTGGCGATCAGCGACGCACCCAGTGACGACGGCGCCTTTGGCTTCCGGTTCCGACGCCAGCGCGGTCTCGGGCGCCGGTTCGACGGTGACGGGCTCAGCGGTAACCCGCTCAACGGCGACGGGCGCGGCGAAATCCGGTTCGACGATCTGCGCAGGTTCGGCCAGCTGGGGCCAGCCTCATCCGGTTCGGCCATTTCTGGCTCCGCCATTTCCAGCGCGATCGCGTCGAGCACGGCCAAGTCTTGCATGGTCTCGTCGTCGAGAACCGTGGAGTTCGTCCTCGGCCGCGCTAACGACGTCTTCGTCGAGCACCACGGTAGGGGCGATGTCGGTCGGGGAGGGTGCGGCGGCCTCGGCTTCGGATTGCCGCAAATCTGTATTCGGCATGTCGCCGGCCGCGGCGTCCAGTACCGCCATCGCGGTCTCTTCGGTCATCTCCGCCGCGCCGTCGTCGTCCGGTGGTTGGTCCGAAGCCTGATCGGACGCGAGGTCGAGGGTTTCGCGCGCGGTCTCGGCCGGCGGCGCCACTTCCGCCTGCTCCACCGGCGCCTTGTCGGTGCGGCACCGGCGGTGTTGCCGCCGCTTCGAAACCGGACGATGGCGGTTGGCTGCCGCTGCCGCCGAGTTCGCCGATCCGACGGATCAGTAGATCGAAGACCGCGAGCACGGCGTCGCGCTTGTCCGGCGCCATGGTGACGTGATGGCTGGCCTCGATCGCGCCGATCTGCGCATCCAGCATGTCGCAGATCCGCGCATCGGTGCCGTATTCGCGTAACCTCCAGGCGATCTCGCGGATGATCCGCGTGCCCTTGTTGACCGTCGCCAGCGCCTCCTCGGCTTGCGGTCCGGACATCGCCTGGGCGGCGTCGGCTCGGGCTTCGCTGAGCAGGCCACGGATCAGGACCAGTGCATCCGCCAGATCGTTGGTGTTGTCGGGCGGCTGTTTCTGGGCGGCCATGGTCGCCTCGATGCGCGCCACCGCGTCGAGCACCATGGTAGTATCGGCATTGCGGTTGCGCTTGGCATATTCGCCGAGGAACCAGCGGCCCCGCGCGGTCTCCATGAAGGCCTCGCGGATGGCGTCGTAATCCGCCTCGCTCGGCAGCGTCGCGCGAGCGGATATCGGCGAGAGGGCGAAAGCTTCGTCGGCAGCGGCCATGGCAAACTCGTCGCGCAAATCACAGCGCGTTGTTGTAACGATCAACATGATCCGCAGCGAATCGCAATTGAATTGATGCCGTCCGAATCACAAATCCCCATCGCATCGCTGCTCACTGTCAGGCGATTCGCGCGGCGGCTGGAACTGTTCTACGGCGCGGTGTTGGGTCATCGGCGGCGCCTACGTGCCGTTCTTCCCGGTGTGGCTGAAATCGATCGGAATCGATGCCTCGCTGATCGGCATCATCATCGCGGTGCCGTCGCTGACCCGGTTCACGGTGCTGCCGTGGGTGACGGGTTGGCGGAACGGCGTCAGTCGCTGCGCGCCGCGATGATCCTGAGCGCATTTGCCACCGCGTTCGGCTTTTCGATCCTGGGCATGCTGCGCGAGCCGCTGGTGGTGTTGGCCGTCTTCGCGCTGACCGCCTGCGTTTGGACGCCGCTGGTGCCGCTGACCGACGGCTATGCGTTGCGGGCCGTCGTCCGCTACGGTCTCAAATACGGGCCACTGCGGGTCTGGGGCTCGGTGGCGTTTGTGATCGGCGCCATGGCCGGCGGGCTTCTGGCCGACATCATCGCCACCAGGAACCTGATCTGGGTCATCGTCGCGGTGGCCTGGTTCGGCGCCGTTCGCCAGTCTGTGGCTGCAACCGCTCGAAGCCCCGAAGGCGGTACCCGCGCTGCCCGGTGCGGCCGGGTTGCTGCGCGAGCCGGGTTTCCTCGCCATCCTTGTGGCGGCGGCGCTGATCCAGGGCAGCCATGCCGCCTACTACAGCTTCGCCGCCATCACCTGGCAGGGTTCAGGCCTCGGCGGGCTGACAATCGCAAGCCTGTGGGTGCTCGGCGTGCTGGGCGAGATCGTAATCTTCGCGCTGTCACCGCGATTTACCCTGCCGCCCGCGATGCTGATGGTGATCGGCGGCCTCTGCGCGGTAGTGCGCTGGCTGATCACCGCACAGGAGCCGCCGGTGCCGCTGTTGGCGGTGGTGCAAACGATGCATGGATTGACCTACGGTTTGACCCAGGTCGGCACCATGGAACTGCTGGTCCGCCGCGTGCCGGGTCACGTCACGGCGACCGCGCAGGGCTATCTGACCGCCGGCATCGGCATTGCCATGAGCTGCGCGGCGATGCTGTCAGGCGTCATCTACGGGCAGTTCGGCCGCGGCGTCTATTACGCCATGGCGGTGGTGGCGTTGGCCGGTGCGGCGGTAATCTGGCAGGCACGCGATCGGGCCGATCTGCCCAACGACCGCCTCGATCAACCCCACAGCTCCGGATCCGGCGGGTAGACCGTGCTGCCATCGTAACGCAAACCGCTCTCGCGGTCGCCGGCCAGCAGCAGCGGGCCGTCGAGGTCGACGAAGCGGGCACTCTGGGCGAGCAGCATCGCCGGTGCCATCGAAAGCGAGGTTGCGACCATGCAGCCGACCATGACCTGCAGTCCGAGCCATTGTGCGGCGTCCGCCATCGTCAGCGCTTCGGTCAGGCCCCCGGCCTTGTCGAGCTTGATATTGACGGCATCGTACCGTGCACGCAGGCCCTGCAGCGACGCGAGGTCATGCACGCTTTCGTCGGCGCAGACCGCGATCGGCCGGCGGATCTGCGCCAGCGCGCCATCCGCTCCGGCGGGGAGCGGCTGCTCGACCAGGGTGACACCGGCCTTGGCACATGCGGCGAGGTTTTGTTCGAGGTTGTCAGGCGTCCACGCCTCGTTGGCGTCGACGATCAGTTCGGATTCCATCGCCGCCCTGCGCACCGCCGCGATCCGCTCGTCGTCGCCGTCGCCCCCCAGCTTGATCTTGAGGAGCGGCCGATGGGCGGCTTTGGCAGTGGCCGCGGCCATCGCCGCCGCGGAACCCAGCGATATCGTAAAGGCCGTGGTACAGGGGCGCGGGGCGGGGCGGCCAAGCCATTCCCAGACCCGCCGGCCCGCGCGTTTCGCCTCCAGGTCCAGCAGCGCGCAATCCACCGCGTTGCGGGCCGCACCGGCGCCCATGGCGGCCTGCAGGGTCCGCCGGTCAATCCCGCTGCGCAGGCCGTCCCGCATCGCCAGGACGGCCTGCAGGGTAGCTTCGGCGGTCTCGCCATAGCGGGCGTAGGGAACGCACTCGCCGCGCCCGGTATGGCCACCCTGGCTGATCTCCGCCACCACCACGACCGCTTCGGTCTTGCTGCCGCGGCTGATCGAGAAGCTGCCCGCGATCGGCCACTTTTCGATTCGGGCGACAAGGTCCGGCGAGTTGTTGGAAGTCATTTTAAAATCTGGCAAATTCTGAACCGCAGGGTTGCCCGGGGCTACCAATTATGGCTGGTTAGGCAGCCTAGCCCAAAAGCCTACGGCTCCGCAAATCGCGTAAGAAAACCGGCACAGGAGTTGGCATCGTGGACGGCGGCCCGACATTGGAGCGGATTGCACGGGGCAACGGCCTTGCCTTGTGTGCCGCCGGGTCGTGGACCGCCCGCTTTGCTTCCGTGCTCGAGCAGATCGTCGGCGATGCCGAAAAGCTGAAAGGAAGCCGCCCCAACATCTTCATCGATGTCTCGCAGGTATCGAAGCTCGACACCTTCGGCGCCTGGCTGATCGAACGGCTGCGCCGGAGCCTGACCCAGGGCGGCGTCGAGGCCAACATTGCCGGCCTGTCGGCGAACTACGCCAGTCTGGTCGATGAAGTGCGCCGGGTGAAGGCCGCACCCGAGCCGCCGGCGGCTTCGGCATCGCTTTTCGGGCTGCTCAGTCAGGTCGGTGAAGGCGTGGTTGGCGCGGGCACGACGGTTCTGGGCCTCGTCGACATGCTGGGCGCCGTCCTCGCTGCTGCCGGCCGGGTCATGGTTCGCCCGAGAAGCTTCCGCCTGACTTCGACGGTGCACCATCTCGAGCAGGTCTGCTGGCACGCGGTCCCGATCGTGGTGCTGATCACGTTTCTGATCGGCTGCATCATCTCGCAGCAGGGTATCTTTCATTTCCGCAAGTTCGGCGCCGACGTCTTCGTCGTCGACATGCTGGGCGTGCTGGTGTTGCGCGAAATCGGCGTGCTGCTGGTCGCGATCATGGTGGCCGGCCGCTCCGGCAGCGCCTACACCGCCGAGCTCGGCTCGATGAAAATGCGCGAGGAGATCGACGCGCTGCGCACCATGGGGTTCGATCCGATCGAGGTCCTGATCCTGCCGCGAATGATGGCGCTGGTTCTGGCGCTGCCGATCCTGGCCTTTCTCGGCGACATCGCCGCGCTGTTCGGCGGCGGGCTGGTGGCATCGCTGTACGGCGGTGTCGATCCGGAGGCGTTCCTGATCCGCCTTCGCGACGCGATCTCGATCGACCACTTTACGGTCGGCATGATCAAGGCGCCGGTGATGGCCGCGGTGATCGGGGTCGTCGCCTGCGTCGAGGGACTGGCGGTCGAGGGCAGCGCCGAATCGCTCGGCCAGCACACCACCGCATCGGTGGTGCAGGGCATATTCTTCGTGATCGTGATGGATGGCGTGTTCGCGATCTTCTTTGCCTCGATCGGAATGTAGCGATGGCCGTCGAGATGCCCGACGCCATCATCCGGGTTCGCGACGTCACGGTGCAGTTCGGCACCACGAAAGTGCTCGATCGCCTCAGTCTCGATGTCAAACGCGGCGAAATTCTCGGGTTCGTTGGTCCCTCCGGCGCCGGCAAGTCGGTGCTCACGCGCACCATCATCGGCCTCGTGCCCAAGCTCAGCGGAAGCATCGAGGTATTCGGCGTCGATCTCAACTCCGCAGGCGCCGCCGGGCGGCGCGGGGTCGAACGGCGGTGGGGAATCCTGTTCCAGCAGGGGGCGCTGTTCTCGTCGCTGACGGTGCGGCAGAATATCCAGTTTCCGGTGCGCGAATATCTCAACGTGTCGCAGCGCCTGCTCGACGAGATCACCGTCGCCAAACTCGGCATGGTGGGTCTCAAGCCCGAGGCCGCGGATCGTTATCCATCGGAACTGTCCGGCGGCATGATCAAGCGGGTGGCGTTGGCGCGGGCACTGGCGCTCGATCCCGAGCTGGTTTTCCTCGACGAGCCGACCTCGGGCCTGGACCCGATCGGCGCCGGCGATTTCGATGAGCTGGTGCGGACCCTGCAACGCACTTTGGGCCTGACCGTTTTCATGGTAACCCACGATCTGGACAGCCTTTATACAGCCTGCGACCGTATCGCGGTTTTAGGGAACGGTAAGATCATTGCGGCAGGATCGATGGCCGACATGCAGGCCTCGCAGCATCCCTGGCTGAGGGCGTACTTTCACGGCAAGCGCGCCAGGGCCGTCATCGGCAGTTGAGTTGGAGTTGGTTCGATGGAAACGCGGGCGAATTTCGTCCTGATCGGGGCATTTACCCTGGCGGTGATTGCCGCGGCGTTCGGTTTTGTTCTCTGGTTCCAGAACCTCCACACCACCAAGGCGCGAAGCCCGTTGCGCATTGTTTTCGAAGGCCCGGCGGCCGGCTTGCGCAACGGCGGCAGCGTCAACTTCAATGGTATTCGGGTGGGCGAGGTGATGTCGGTGAAGGTCGACAACCCGCGTCGCGTGGTCGCCCTCGCCATGGTCGAGAACAACGCGCCGATCCGCAAAGACACGCTGGTCGGCCTCGAATTCCAGGGATTGACCGGAGTGGCGGCGATTTCGCTCAAGGGCGGCGAAGTAGCGGCGCCCGCGGTTCCGCTGGATGAAGACGGCGTTCCGATGCTGACCGCCGATCCGAACGCGTTGCAGGACGTCACCGAGGCGATCCGCGCGACCTTGCGAAACATCAACCAGATCGTCGCCGAGAACCAGGAATCGGTCAAGAATTCGCTGCACAACGTCGAGGCGTTCACCGCGACCCTGGCGCGCAACTCGGCGCGGATCGACGACATCATGCTCAAGGTCGACAACGTGATGGGGAAGGCCGACGGCGTGATCAGCAAGACCGACAACATCATGCTCGGTCTCGATGCCCTGGCCGGCGGCAAGGAGGGCGGCGAATTGTTCCAGGCCGTCAAGTCGATCCGGGAACTGGCCGAAGATTTCGACAAGCGCTCGGGGGCCTTGATGGCCGATGGCCGGCGGACCCTCGGCGACATCAGCCGGGCGGTCAACAATCTGGACAAGAATCCGACCCGTTTGCTGTTCGGAGCCAGCGGCAACGCCACGCCGGCGGCGGCGCCTGGCCCCGGGCCGGCGGCCGGGGAAAAGAAGAAGCCGTAAGTAAGTGGCGAATAGAGAGTAGCGCAACGAGCAAAGAAGATGGAACAGCGAACAGATCTCTCTGTTCGCTACTCCCTTTTCGCTGCTCGCCAATCCGTTATCCCAACCGCCCCGCGGCGTGGGCCAGCAAGGTATAGACCAGGCCGGTTTCCGAGGTGAGGTGGCTGCGCAGCGCAGCCCCACCGCGGTCGTCGCGCGCAACCTCATCGAGCAATCGCTCGAACTCGGTGATGTAGCGGTCGACGGTCTGCTTGAAGGCGCGGTCGGCGCGATATTTGCGGCCGACTTCGTCGAACGCCTTCTGCCCGGCCGGCGTGTAGAGCCGCTTGCTGAAAGCCTTGCGCTCGCCGCGCTGATAGCGATCCCACATTTCGGCGGCGAGATTGCGGTCCATCAGCCGGCCGATGTCGAGCGACAGCAACTCCAGCGGATTGCCGCCGCCCGCAGGCGGTGGTGTCGGCGCGCGAGCGCGCGGCGGTTCGCGGTCGTTGTCGCCGGTGTCGGCGCGGCCGAGCAGGTCCGACAGCCAGCCGTCGCGACCCTGATCGGCGCTGGCGGGACTGACCGGCGGCGCTTCGGTGCGGCGCGACGAGGGCATGCCAAGGTCGGGCGGCGGCAGGCTGGACGCACTGCCGCTGTCGCGCATCCGGGGAGCCTGGCGCGAGACGGACTCGCCGCGGGCGCCGGCGCTTGCCAGCATCGGCTCTTCCTCGCGCTGCGAGGTCGAACGTCCGCCGCCGGCGACGTCCAGTCCGCGGCCGTGACGTGCCACGATCCGGTTCAATTCGGCGAGCGCCTCGATCTGGTCGACGATCACCTTGCGCATCTGCGCGGTAAACTCGGCGGCTTCCTGCGGAATTTCCAGCACGCCGCGGCGCAGTTCGTTGCGCGTCGCCTCGAGCTCGTGATGCATCTCGGAAGCCATCTGCTTCATGCTTTGCACCATCGAGGCGAACTTGTCCGAGGACTCCTTGAACATGGCATCCGCTTCCGCGGTGCCCTGCTGGTAGAGATCGTTCATGGTCTGCGCGGTCAGGCGGCGTTCCTCTTCCGCCGAGGCGCGCACCGCCTCGAACTGGCGGCTGATGGCTGCCGAGCCGGCACCAGCGGTTTCCGCCACGACCCTTGCGATATCGCGCGCGCGCTCTTCGGCGGCCGCCAGCGATTCATCAAGCAGGCCGGTGAAGCGGGTGAGCCGCTGGTCGAGATCGGTGGTCCGCAGGTCGATGGTGGTGACCAGGGATTCGAGCTCGGCCTTGCGTTCGGCGACCGACGCCGTAGTCGAGCGGTTGCTCTTCTCGACCAGGGCTGCGGCATCGACCAGCGCGTGGCCGTGGTTCTCGAACTGGCTGGACAGCGAGCCGAGATCTTCCAGGGCCTTCGAGGTCTTGGAGGTGAACACCGTCAGCTGGTCCTCCAGCGTCTGGGTCGCAAGACCATTGCGTCCGGTGACGTCGTTCATGGTCGAGACGAAATCCGCCACGCGGGTGACCAGCGCCCGTTCCAGCGAATTGAGGTTGTCGTGGGCTCCGGTCAGCACTTCCTGCAACAGGATATTGCCCTCGCGCAGCCGTTCGAACAGCGCGACCGTGTCGGTGCGCAGGATCTTGCTGGTTTCCTGCATTTCGGTGACCGCCGCGATCGAGACCTGACGCGACTGGTCGATGGCGCTGCGCGATGTGGTCTCGAGGTCCTTCAGTGATTTGTTGATCGTGCCCGAGGCCTGTTCGCCAGCGGAGATGATCGTCCGCGCGACGTCATTGCCGTTGGTCGAGACCGATTTCGAGAACGCCTGTCCCCGCAACTCGATCGCCTTCAACGCTTCGCCGGTGACCCGGTCGATTTCGACGGTGAGGATGTTGGTCTTGTTGCCGAGGGCTTCGACCAGCGATCCGCGCTTGCCGTCGATCATCTGCGACAGGCGATCGGTCTGTTGCTGCACGTAGCTGACGATTTCGTCGGTCTTGCCGGTCATGGTGGTGCCGAAGCCGGAGCCCGCGGCGAACACCGCCCGCTCGATCTCGGAAGAGGTCGACTTGACCTTGGCGCTGACTTCGTTCGATGCGGCAACCAGCGAGGTCTGGGCATTGAGCGCGCTGGTCTGGATCGTCTCGGCCGCATTGGTCGTGACGGTGTTGAGCGACCGTTCGATATCCGCCGAGAGCGCCTTGAGGTGGCTCGCGGCTTCGGCCGATGTGGCTGCCAGCGAACCCTGCGCTTCACGCGCGCTGTTGAGGATCGACGTGGCGGTATCTGCGCCGACGGCGGTCAGGGTGCGCTCGACGTCGATCGACAGCGACTGGACGTGCTTGGAGGCATCTGCGGACGCGGTCACCAGCGTGGTCTGGACCTCACGGGCGGCGGTCAGGACCGACGCGGCGGTGGCATTGCCGGCGGCGGAAAGCGTCCGCTCGACGTCGGCGGACAGGTTCCTGATCTGGTTGGCGGCGTCGGTGGATGCACCGACCAGGGTGGACTGGGCCTCGCGTGCGCCGGTCACAACCGAGTCGGCGGTGGCACTTCCGGCCGCGGAAAGCGT
Organism: uncultured Alphaproteobacteria bacterium; assembly: GCA_963710235.1. Lineage (GTDB taxonomy): Bacteria > Pseudomonadota > Alphaproteobacteria > Rhizobiales > Xanthobacteraceae > Bradyrhizobium. The sequence goes on along the minus strand of CAVPZI010000001.1, from coordinate 1,112,607 downwards.
GCGCTCGATCTCGGCGGAGGTGCTGACCAGGATGGCCTGTGCGTCGCGGGCGCCGGTCATGATGGAGTTGGCCGTTGCGTTTCCGGCCGCTGACAAGGTGCGCTCGACGTCGGCAGCCAGCGACTTGACCTCGCTTGCCGCTTCGGCGGAGGCGTTGACCAACGTCGACTGGGCCTCGCGGGCCCCGCTGACGATGGAGTCGGCGGTGGCGCTGCCTGCAGCCGACAGCGTGCGCTCGATGTCGGCGGACAACGACTTGATCTGGCTCGCGACCTCGCCGGACGCATTGAGCAGCGACGACTGGGCGTCGCGGGTGCTGCCCATGATCGAGTTGGCGGCACTTGTGCCCGCATCGGTCAACGCGCGCTCGACTTCGCCCGAAGTCAGCTTGAGCTGCGCGCCAACATCGGTCGAAACCGAGAACATGGTTTCCTGGGCGGCGCGGGCGCCAGCCTGGATGGTCTCGCTGGTGTTCACCACCAGTGTGGTCAGCGAGCGCTCGGCGTCCTCGACGTGGGTCCGGATGCCATGCGAAAGCTCCTCGGCGCGGGCCATCAGGGAATCGCTCGCCTGACGTCCGCTGGTTTCGATACGACCCGCCACGGCCTCGACGCGGGAACCCAGCAGGTCCTCGAAGTGGGCGACCCGGGTGTCGATGTCGGTGGCGACGGCGCCGGCGCGCAGTTCGATGCCCTGATGAATTTCCTGGAACCGCGCCGTGATGGTGTCGGCGAGGTGGTTGCTGCGGCCATCGATGGTTTCGGTGACGTTGGCGATCCGGCGATCGATGGCGTCGATCGCCTGCGTCGTGCCGTCGGTCAACGAGGAGGTGAGGTGGTTGAGGCGAGAGTCGATGGAATGGATTGCCTGCACCGCGCCCTCGGTCAGCGCCGTGGTCAGATGGGTGAGGCGTGTATCGATCAACTCGACGGCCTGCGAGGCGCCGCTGGTCAGCGTCGAAGACAGGTTGCCGAGGCGGTTGTCGATGGTCTCGGTGACGGACCTGGCTCTTGAAATCGAAGCTCTGTTCCAGGGCCTTGAGGCGGCCATCGACCAATTCGTCGAACGACTTGATCCTGCGGTCGAGCGAGGTATCCAGATTGGAAACACGGGATTCCATCGCCGTGTCGAATTGACCCAGCCGCTGATCGAGCGCGGCCGTGATCTCGCCGCCATTGGAAGTCACGCGGGCGTCGAAATTCTCGACATAACCCTTGAGGCTTTCGGCGATGTCGTGGGTCCGCTGGCCCATCCGTTCGACGATCTCGCCTCCGAATGTTTTGACGGTCCTGTCGAATTCCGAGATGTGGCGGGTGATCAGCGCGCCCAGCGTGCCGCTGTCGCGCGAGAATTTTTCGGCGAGCTCGGCGCCCTGTTCCTTCACCAGTTCATCGAACGCGCTCATCTGCAGGCTGAGCGTGTCGTGCGCGGTCTCGGTCTGGCTGATGACCTTGGCGACCAGGGTGTTGACGGTAACGTCGAGCGCGTCGCTGGCCTTGTCGCCGCTGGAGAGGATTTGGATGGCCAGCCGGTTGCCGGCCTCGTCGATCTTGCTGACGAGGTCGCCGCTGCGCAGCTCGAGCTCGAGCAGCAGGCTGTCGCTGGAATTCTTCAGCGAGTCGTGCACCTGTTCGGTGCGGTCGGAAATGCCGTCGACGATGGTCGAGGAGCGCTGCTCGAATTCGCTGGTGATGCGGTCGATCCGCTCGTTCAGCATGTCGTGAACCCGATCGGCGAGATCGACGAACTCGTCGTGAACGTGGCCGGTCTTGAAATTCAGGCTGGTGGTCAGCCGCTCGCTGGCATCGAGCACGGCGCGGGTGGTTTCCGCGCTGGCCTCTTCCAGCCGGTCCAGCAGGTCGCCGCCGCGCTCGCCAAGCGCCAGGATCATGTTGTCGCCGGCATTGCCCAGCGCGCGGGTAATGTGTTCGCCGCGCTCTTCCAGTGCGCCGGTGATGCTTTTCGCGACCTCGTCGACGCGCGACGCGATCGCGTCGCTGATCAGCGCGATGTCGTGACGCAGGTCGATCTGTACGCCGGAGATGGCGCTGCGAACCTGCTCGGCCTGGCCGACCAGGTTGTCGCGCTGATGCGCGATATCCTGCAGCAGGGCGCGAATCCGCACTTCGTTGTCGGAATAGGCGCGCTCCAGCGCCGATACTTCATTGGCGACCAGGGTTTCCAGTTCGCCGGCGCGCGCGATCGCGCGCTCGACGCCGTCGCCCATGGCCGCGACTTCGCGGCGGATCGCCTGGCCGACGGTCACCATGGAATCGCTGGCGGCGCCCTCGGGCTCGGAGAAGCGGATGGCGACCTGCGCCATCGACTGGGCGATCATCCGCAGTTCCTGGCCGCGCCAGGAAAGGCTGGCCAGGAAATAGAACAGCAGCACGGGCGCGAAAAACAGCGCGACGAGGCCGGCCAGCGCCAGCGTGCCGCCGCCGCCCTGGCCCATGAAGGCCTGCAGCGAGGGCAGGAAGCTGACGGTCAATAGTCCGGCGCCGATCACCCATACGCCCGCGAACAGCGTGGCAAGGGTGTAGACGTTTCGGGCCGGGCGCCCCTTCTGAATGGCCTGCAGGATCTGGCCGATGGTCTCGCGATCGTCATTGGCTGGCCGGCGTGTGAAGCGCGGCTCTTCGATCGGCTCGAACGCCGGCCGATCCTGGCGATCGTTGCCGGGGCGGGTATCGAACGGGTCGTCGTCATAGGTTTGAGCGGTGGATTTCATCGGCGCCACATCAAGACGGACCGAGGCCGCATCTCTGTCGGCGGTTGGCGTATCGCTGATGTTCAGGGCTTCCTGAATCGCAGATAGCGCCACTTCGGTAGGGTCTTTGACCTTTTTGGGATTGTTCGCCATGTTCAGTCTACGCCCTCTTTTCACGCATCCGGGAAGCCGTGTGCGACCGGTGACCGCATGCCTGGACACGCTGGTTCCAGCATCTTGCGCGGTCTCGACACGAAGCCGTTGGTATTGCCCGGCTTGTCCGCCACTTCCGCAAACATCCTATTGGCTTGGCGGTGCGAATGAAATGGTTGCGATTAATCCAATCTTAATCATCGTTAACGGCGCCGGATAAACCCTTCCGCACCTCCGATTTGCGCCAGGCGCAGGTACTTCAGGGCAATTTCTTGTCAAAAAAGCGGCGAAGTCGCGGCGGCCAGCGGCGGAAAGCCAACGCTACATTAACCAGTTGATGATTGGCTGGCCGGAATTTCCCGGCCGGATCGTTCCGGCATCGGGTTGCCGGAAAACTGCCATGCCGCTTCATCTGGAACGGATCAACTGGATGCCGTCGCCGCCGCTCGCTCCCGACGATGGTCCGATCGACATCGCCCATCTCAGGCGCATGACGCTTGGCGACGCCGGCCTCGAGCGGGAGGTACTGGCGATGTTCGCCGGTCAATCCGCCGGCCTGATCGCAGCCCTGGCCGGCTTGCCCGCCGATGCCGCTGCACTCGCGCATACGCTCAAGGGTTCGGCGCGCGCGATCGGCGCGTTCCATGTCGCCGACGCTGCCGAAACGCTGGAAGCCGTCGTGCTGCGGGGCGACGCCGACGCCTCGGAAGCTTTGGCCGCGCTCGCCGACAGCATCGCCGAGGTTCGCGCCGAAATCGACACCCTCCTGCGCCGATCCTGATCCGGCCATTGCTGCCGGGTACCGGCCGTCCCCGGGGCCGGACGGCGGGTTTTCGTGCCGACCGCTGGCGCGAAGTGAACCGACCCGTTATAGGACAGCCGACCTCTTCCATCCGGCAGCACGAGCATCATGGCCAAGATTCACTTTGTTGATCATACCGGCGAAACCCGCACCATCGACGTCGAAAACGGCGCCACCGTGATGGAAGCAGCCATCCGCAACGCGATTCCGGGCATCGAGGCCGAATGCGGCGGCGCCTGCGCCTGCGCCACCTGCCATGTCTATGTCGACGAGGCCTGGCGTGAAAAGGTCGGCGCCCCGACGCCAATGGAAGAAGACATGCTCGACTTCGGTTTTGACGTGCGACCCAACTCGCGGCTGTCGTGCCAGATCAAGGTGAGCGACGCGCTTGATGGTCTCGTGGTCTCAACGCCGGAGCGGCAGGCCTGATTTTCCAACTCAATTTTCCGGCCCGCCTGAATTTACCGAGCCTATCGTGCCGTCCACCACGCCGCCGTCGCCACCAGCTGCGCCCTGGAACGACGTGCGGCTGTCCGACTGTTCGGCCTGGACCATGTGTTCCGCCGCGAGCAGGCTCAGCCCCGCGGCCTCCTTTCTGTCCGATGTGGACAGGGCGAGCCCCGCCAGTATTTTAGCTTGTTTCCGGTGATATTCCGCGTCGGCCATCCCTGAAATCCCCATACTAAAGCGCAGCCCGCCCCAAGCTAACCACAGCCCGAACGCATCACGATCCGCATGGTTCCGGGCATTGACGGAAAAATTTGGCCCCGCCGAATTCGATCCGGAGCCGCGGCTTCAGCGAGAGCCGGAGGTCCCGTTGCCGACGCGTTCGTCGTCAACCGCGACGAGTGCACAATCCGGTGCGTAGCTGGCACACGCCGCCAATGCCGCCTGCTGGGCCTCGCTTGCCGAGCTTAGCCCGCTGCGCCAGCCGAACGCGCCTTTCCCCGACATGGCGAAAGCCTTGTGCGGTCCCCCACGCAGATAGGCGGCAAAACCGTCACGGCCGTTCTTGCTGAGGCCCAACGGCGTGGTGAGAGGGGTCACCGGCGCCGCGATCAGGTCCCGCGTTGCGAGGTTCTGTGCCCGCAGGAATCGATCGACCATCGGAGTCCAGACCGGTACCCCTGACGCCGAAAACAGAAAGTGGCCGTCGCTGCCGAATGCCGGCGCGTCGGTGAATTCCGCGCGGCCGCCGGCCGCCGCGAATTCGGCGTAAAGCCGGTGTGCGAGGCTCGGTCCGAAGAACTTGTCGTTCTGCGCATAAACCCACAGCATGGGCGTTCGCGAGGTCTTGCCGAGCACGCCGAATGCCCGCACCAGCGCATCTTCGTCGCAGACGTCGTCGTCGGCGCGCGATCCCCGCCCGCCGGCAAAGCTGATCGCGGCGACAAGGCCGGGCGGCGGGTCGGCGGTCAGCCCAACGGTGGCAAAACCTCCGGCCGAGACGCCGACCGCGATCATGCCCTGGGTGGTCACATCGACCCGGTTCCTGATTGCATCGATCGCGGCACGCAAATCGGTGGCCGATGCCTTCGCTGCGGCCAGATAGTCGCGGTGACCGCACGGTCCGGAGTTCTCGGCATAGTTGCCACCCGACTTGCCGTAGCCGCGCCGCATCACCACCAGGGCGGCAAAGCCGCGCCGCGCGAACTCGATGGCCTGCGCATAAAGGCGGAAGGGCGACATGCCGGCCCGGTCGCCGGCGTCGCGCGGCGCGCCGTGGCTGATCAGCGCCAGCGGATAGCGCCGCGTGCCCGATGGCCGCAGCAGCATGGCCTCGAGGCCGCGCTGGCCGGCGGAGGCAAACGGAATCCGCAGATCTTCCCGGTAAAAATCATCGGCCGAGGCGCCGTGAATGGCGGCGCAGCTGGCGGCGAGCGCGGTGACGAGGGACCTTATCGCGTTGCGCGGTAGCATGAGCTGGCCGGGTTTCAGACTGGATCGGGATTGCGCAGCATCCAGGGTTGAAAATTCCGGATGACGTCATCGGTCAACGGCGTCGGCTTGCGGGTGTGGTCGTCGACGAACACCGTTACCGATTGGGCCGATGCGATACACAGGCCCTCCGAGAATACCACCTGTTTGAAGGTCGTCGAGGTGCGGCCAAGCTTTGCGACACCGAGGCCCAGTTCGATGGTGCCCGGCCAGCGCAATTCGGCGCGGAAATGGATGTCGAGGCGCACGAGCATCCAGGACGACCCCTCCGGTATCAGCCCGCGGCTGCGGTCCTTCACCAGCGTGACGCGGCCGGTTTCGAAATAGGTGGCGTAAATCGCGTTGTTGACGTGCCCGTTGGGGTCGAGATCGGCGAAGCGCACATTGTCGGTGAGACGGTAGGGATAGTCGTCGAGCAGCGGCGTCGGCGCGGTGCGGGCGGGAGCGTTCACGAACGGGTCTCCGGTTCTCTGGGGCTCTTACAGCTTACTTGTCCAGCACGGGCAAGGGGTTGCAACGGGCCCAGGCTTGATATTTATGGCTTTCCTCGAACCGCGGTGTTGGCTAGACCAGCCGTGGCCAACGGCCCTACCCGCCGGCAGGTTCAACCGAAAAGAAATGATCATGAGCGAAGCGATCAAAACCGACGTGCTGATTGTCGGCGCCGGCCCGTGCGGGCTGTTTGCCGTGTTCGAACTGGGCCTGCTCGACATGAAAGTGCACCTTGTCGACATCCTCGATAAGCTGGGCGGCCAGTGCGCCGAGCTCTATCCCGAAAAGCCGATCTACGACATCCCGGGAATCCCGTTCGTGACCGGACAGGGGCTGACCGATGCCTTGATGGAGCAGATCAAGCCGTTCAACCCCATCTTCCATCTCAACGAGATGGTGGAGACCATCGAAAAAATAGGCGATCCTGGCTTTCGCGTTACCACCGATGCCGGCAAGGTGTTCGAGTGCAAGGTCGTGGTGGTCTCGGCCGGCGGCGGATCGTTTCAGCCGAAGCGTCCGCCGGTGCCCGGCATCGAGGCTTATGAGGGCACGTCGGTATTCTACGCCGTGCGCAAGATGGAGCAATTCCGCGACAAGGATCTGCTGATCGTCGGCGGCGGCGATTCCGCGCTGGACTGGACCCTCAACCTGCATCCGGTCGCCCGGCGCGTCACGCTGCTGCACCGGCGCGACGACTTCCGTGCCGCCCCGCACAGCGTCGAGCAAATGCGTGCGCTGGTCGCGTCCGGAAAAATGGATCTGAAGATCGGCCAGGTCACATCGCTGGAAGGCGAGGCCGGCCGGTTGTCCGCCGCGGTGGTGAAGGGCAATGACAATGCGACCTCCAGGGTCGACTGCAACACGATGCTGCCGTTCTTCGGATTGACCATGAAGCTCGGACCGGTCGCCAATTGGGGCATCAAGCTCGAGAACAATCTCATTCCGGTCGAGACTGCTTCGTTCGAATCCAATGTGCCGGGCATATTTGCGATCGGCGACATCAACACCTATCCGGGCAAGCTCAAGCTCATTCTGTCGGGTTTCCACGAGGGTGCGCTGATGGCGCAGAAGGCGTACCGCTACGTCTATCCGGACAAGCGGCTGGTGTTCCAGTACACCACCTCGTCATCGAGCCTGCAGAAGAAGCTCGGGGTCAACTGATCGGAAGAATTGGGCTGAACGAAACTGCGGCGGGTTGTCGCAAGGTTGGCGCACGCGGAAAGCGCGAAAAATTGCGCGAGACCGCGAGGCTGCGACACTGGAACCGACCGTGAAATGGCCATAGTGTGCGTTCATGCCTCAGCCAGTTCTCAGGTGATCATGATGCAAGATGCAGGGGCCATGCTTCGATTGAGACGTCGCCTCGGACGTGGATGCACCGCGGCGGTCACCTTGTGCGCGCTGATGTTATGCGCGTCGATGACACTTGCCGTGCCCGCCGCGGCGGCGGAGCCGAGCGCCGCAGGGCTGTGGCAAAAGGTGGAAGACGGCAAGCCGGTGGCCTGGTTTCTGGTGGTCGATCACGACGGCATTTTCGAGGGTGCGATCGCGAAGACGTTCGACCGGCTGGGCGACGATCCTAACCAGATCTGTTCGAAATGCACCGACGATCGCAAGAACGCGCCGGTGCTGGGCATCTCCTTCATCCGCGACATGAAGCGCAACGGACTGAAATACGAGGACGGCAACGTTCTCGATCCGCGCGACGGCAAGATCTACCGAGCCAAGATGACCGTCAGTCCCGATGGACAGACACTGACGATGCGGGGCTATTTCGGGATTTCGCTGCTGGGCCGCGATGAAACGTGGTATCGGCTCCCGGACAGTACGATCGCCTCGCTTGATCCCGTGGTGCTGGCGAAATACCTGCCGGCGCAGGCTGCGGCGATCAAGCCGCCGGTCGCGGCGAAAAAGGGACCCGCACCCGCGCGTTGAGGCGCCGGTCGGCCGCGGCTGAGTTGATCCGCTTCGCCGGTGCGCATTATGGCCGGTCGCGTCGCTCCAGCAAATTGAAGGTCGCCTCGCCCGCCAGGCGCGCGCGCTGGCGAAACGGCAAGTCGGCCGCAGCGGCGTTGGGCGCCTCGACGCCGATGGGCGTGTCCGCCGGGAAGGCATCCAGGAACGCATCGAGCCAGAGCTGTCCTTCGCCGGGGTAGAGTCTGTGGCTGCGCGCCTCGGTCCGCAACGCATCCGCTGCAGGGATCGTCGCTGGCGCGTCGCAAAGATGGACATAGGAAAACAGGCGGGAGTTGTAGGCGGCAATGTCGCGCGGATGGCCGCCCGAGCGGCTCAGGTGCAGCGCATCGACCAGCAGTCCGGCGTTGGCCGGCCGCACCGCCTGCAGCAGACCGTGCGCCTGCCCCAGGTCGGAAATGCTCGCATAGGGGATGAATTCGAGCATGGTGCGCAGTCCACAGCTGTTGGCGAGCGCGCAGAAGGCACCGAAGTTCTCGATCAGCCGCGCATGGGTTGCATCGAAACCGACGGTCAGCACGAATTTCGCGCCGAGTTCCGCCCCCAGTTCCAGTGCCGGGCGAAGCGCTTCAACGTCGGTGTCGGGCTTCAGCCAGACCGCTTCGATGTCGAGAATCCGCATTCCCGTATCGGCGAGGCTCCGCTTGATCCGGCGTTGCAGCGCGGCGTCGCCGACCACGGGAATGATCGCATCGGAGGCCAGCGGGGCAACCACGCGCAACCCGACCGCGCTGAAACCGGCGGCCTTGCCGGCTTCGATCAGGCCGACGGGGTCGGCATCGAGCACGGTGAGATGGGCGAGCGAGACGGGCCGCATCGGCAGGTCATCCCGCTCTATTGCCGGACCGCGGGCGCCAGTTGCTCCTGCGTCACCGGGGACTCCGCGACATCAAGTCCGAGCACCGACGTCATCGCCGGCAATGCGGCATCCGCCATCACGGCGTGACCTTCCGCGGTGGGGTGGATGGCGCCGCCGTAGACCGCCGACAGAACCCCCCATGTCGCATCGTGAATGTCCGCCGGCTGGGTCGCCGCGGCCGTCCCCGACGGGTAGGTCATGGCCGCGAAGTAGCTGTCGTTGGCGTCGCGGATCCAGCGCGCGCGTGGCAGGTAGGCGCGAAATTCGCTGGCGCTGCGGCCGCAGGTCAAAGGCTGCGACGCCGCAGCGACGATATCGGGGTCGAAGCTGTCGCCCCTGGCGGAAAAACAGTTGCGATCGAACTCCGGGTCGGTGGCGGCACGGGCGCAAAATCCGTGGTCGGCAAATGCCGCCTGATGGGCATCGACGAAGGTCATGCGGTCGTTGCCGGGATCGCGGCACAGGATGCCGGACTGGCACAGCGCGATGGCCTTCAGTTGCGGCAGAAACTCGCTCTCGACAAAATTCGTGACATTGAGGAGCCGCTGCGGTTCGGCATTGAAAGACGGATGGATATCGAAGCCGGCGCGGCCGCCGGGGCAGGGTGCGCCGCCCGCCATCGCCGGATCGGCATATGACACATAGACCACGTGGGACAGATCGGGGCCGACCAGCGGTTTCAACGCCTCGCGCAATTTCGCGAACCCCTGCGGCAGGTCGCGGGCGAGCGCAGCGCGGGAATCATCGACCGATCCGATCACCCCGCTGCGCTTGAACAGCACCCGTTCGGTGGAGCTTTCGACGATCACGTCGGCGACCAGACCGGAAAAGTTGATGTCGTTGGCGCCGATCGACAACAGCATGAGGTCGAGCCTGCGCGCCGGCTGGCGCCGTTGCGCCGCCGCCAATGCCTCGCGCAGCTCCGACAGTTGCGCGTTGACGCTGCCCTGGCACGAGGTTGCGGATTTTGTCAGCGGGCATTCGCGCGCCCGCTGCGCGCTGAACAGGCCGTCGGCGATGGTAGCGCCGCTGCAGGCCAACGGCAGATAGGTCACAGCGATATGCGGATACTCCGCGGCCAGCGCCAGTGCGGCGCGGGTCTGGTAGCTGTAGAGCGAGCGGTGACATGCCGAATTGAACCACAGCGCGCCCTGGCGCTGCCAGGTCTGCAGCGACTCGTAGGACTCGCAGGCCCGTCCGCCCTTGAAGCCGGCGCGGCTCGGCCGATAGAACTGACCGATCCCGCCGCCGCCGAGATAGGAGCGAAAGCAGAAACCCTCGTCCGACAACGCGATCGCGCGGTCGGGGTTGCCCTCGCCGGATCCGACCGAATCGCCGAGCCCGGCGATCAGAACGTCGCGCACCATGATCTGGGTGGCGACATGCGAAGGCACGTCCGGTCCGCTCGAGACGTCGACGGCGACTGCCGTCGGGCGGCCGTAGCGGGCGCGGAAATTGATCGGCTCGGCGCAATCGAGGGTCGATTGCCGCGGTGGCCCGTCACCATCGTCGAATGACCAGGCACAGATCGCGCCGACCGGGACCGCGCCGGTCAGCCGCACGGTGACCGGATGTTCCGTCGGCGTCAGGTAGCTTTCCTTGACGTTGTCGCGGGTGCAGGGCTCGCTGACCCGGCCGGCCAGATCGATGCACAGCCGGTTGACCATGTTGCGCGCCCAGCCGCGGCCGTCGCTCTGCAATTCCAGTGCATCCTCGGATGCCAGAATGCTGTGGCCGCGCAGCGTCTCGGCATGGATCAGGAAATCGCGCTCCTCGCGAAACAGCCGGAACCGGTTGCGAACTTCCCACGAAATCTGCATTGGAGCGTCCGGCACGGCAGCGGGCGTCGTCTGTGCGGCGGCATGGGGCGCGGGCCATGCGCCGAGCGATCCGAGCAGCAGCACGGTGCGGATCAGCGATACGATCGGGCGGAGGCGGGACATGGCGGGGTTTGACGATAAGGATGGGGCGGAAATAAGAGGAGGGACGGCGGAACCGGGGCATCCCAGGGCGCAACGTTCTCTTAGCCCATCCTGGCCTCAAACGGATGAAATATCGCGGCCTGCCCGGATTATCGGTTTCATTCCAGCCGCTCCACGTTGCGCAGCGTCGGAAACAATTTCATCCATAAGCAGCGCCACCGCGACCGTTCCAGCGCCGCCGAGCGCCGCGGCCGGCACTGCGCCGAACAGAGCCGCGGTGAGGCCGCTCTCGAACTGGCCGAGCTGGTTCGAAGCGTTGATGAACAGGAAATTCACCGCGCCGACCCGGCCGCGCATCTCATCCGGCGTCGCCAGTTGAACCAGCGAGAGCCGGATCACCACGCTCACCGTATCCGCAGCGCCCATGACGACCAGTGCGGCGAGCGAGAGCCAGATCAGCTGCGACAGCGCGAACACCATGGTTGCGAGGCCGAACACGATCACGGCCTGAAACATCCGCATTCCCACCCGGCGATTGATCGAGGTGCGGGCCAGCACGGCGGTCATCAGCAGGGAGCCGACCGCCGGGGCCGCGCGCAGCACGCCGAGCCCCCATGGCCCGGTCTGCAAAATGTCGCGGGCATAGATCGGCAACAGGGCCGTGGCACCGCCGAGCAGCACGGCAAACAGATCCAGCGATATCGTTCCCAGGATCGCCGGATGGTGACGCACGAACTTCACCCCCGCGAACAACGCGGCAAGCGTCGGCGGCTCCCTGGCGCTGAGCGAACCTTGGGTCGAGATCATTCCGCTGAGCATCCCCGCCAGCACCCAGAACACGGCCATGATGGCGTAGGGAGCGCCGGGAGAGATCGCGTAGGCGAAGCCGCCCAATGCCGGTCCGGCAATCGTCGCCACCTGAAACACGCCGGTGGAAACGGCAGTGCCCCGCTGCACCATCCCTGCCGGCGCGACGTCAGGCAGCAACGCCGCCGCGGCCGGGTTTTCGAATGCGGTGGCGGCACCGAACAGCAGCAGCGCGGCGAATATTTCCGGGACCGTCAGCCATCCGGCAAAGCTGCCCCAGGCGAGAAACGCCGCCGCCAGCCCCTCGGCGATCTGGCAAACCTGCAGCACGCGCTTTCGATCGTAACGGTCGGCGGCATGACCCGCGGCAAATACCAGCACCGCGGCGGGAATGAACTGAACCAGTCCGACCAGGCCCAGGTCGAACGCGCTGCCGGTCATCTCGTAGATCTGCCAGCCGACGGCAACCGCCGCGATCTGGCTGGAGAACCTGGAGAAACTGCGCGCCCACAGATAGAGCAGGAAGGGCGGGTGGGCGAACAGGCGGGCCCCGGCCGGGGAGGCGATCGACATCTTCAGACCAATGACTGACGATCGGTCGGCCTTCAAGCCGAAAATGCCGGCGTCGCCGGTTAGAGCGTGATCCGGAAAAGTGGAAACCGGTTTTCCAGGTTGAACGAATTCGTTCAACCATAGATCATGCCCAAACAAAAGATGAGATCATGATGCGATTCCTCGCAATCGCATCATGATCTGGCGTCTATCCCTGCATCTTCCGGCTTTTCACCGGCTGCGGCATGGCCGATGGCTGCGGCACCACGGTCGGTTTCGGCGTCGCCGCGGCCGGGCCGGTGCCGTTGGCCTTGCGACGTTGCTGCCAGGGCAGCATGACGTTGAGCCAGAGTTCGCGCGATCCCATGATGGTAATGGCGATGCTGAACGGAATCAGGAAATACAGGATCCGGAACAACAGCAGCGTCGCGAGCAATTGCTCCTTGCCGAATTGCGGCAGCGCCACCAGCATGCCGAATTCCAGCACGCCGAGGCTTCCCGGTGCATGGCTGGCGAAACCCAACAGCGTCGCCAGGATGAACACCACGGCCAGCGAGATGAAATCGATGCCTGGCTCCGCCGGCATCAACAGATACATCGCAAGCGCGCAAAATCCGAGATCGACCACGCCGATCAGCACCTGCAGCAGGGTCAGGCGCCACGACGGAAGCACCACCTTCCAGCCGTTCTGTCCGAGTTCACGGCGTTTCGCGCCGAGCGACAGCCAGGTGAAATAGACGGCGATGCCGGCAAGGCAGCCAAGCGCGATCAGGCGGTTGATTGCCGGCGGCAGCAGGTCCATCGCGGAAGCGGCTTGCGGGTGCCAGGCGAGGCCGATCCCGAGCACGAATGCATTGCCAAGCCAGAATGTCAGTCCCGAAATGAAACAGATCTTGGCGACGTCGATGGCATTCAATCCGTAGTCCGAATAGATCCGAAATCGGATGGCGCCGCCGGTGAACACGGTGGCACCGATGTTGTGGCCGATCGAGTAGCTGGTGAAACTCGACAGCGCTGCAATCCGGTACGGCACGTGGATCTTGCCGATGGTTCGCAGCGCGAAGAAATCATAAAACGTCAGGGTGCAGAAGGCCCCGATCACACACAGCGCCGCGAGCGCAATCTGGCCGGCGGATTTTTCGGTCAGCGCCACCAGAATGACGCCGGCATCCACGCCTTTGAGGGTTCGCACCAGTGTGGTGATCGCAAATACGATAATGAGCAGGCTCGCAGCGATACCGAGCCGCTTCCAGCCGATTTGTTCCTTGAAGCCGCGCCGCAGCGCGGTCAGCAGTCGGTGCATTCGTCCTCCCGGCAGGGCGGTAACAGGTTCAAGGCCGACTGATGCGACAGGAGACAAGCGGCGTTCAACTCTACCCATACGCAAACCCTTACGGCAAAAACCATGTGTTGTGCAGTACTTGACATCCGCGTCTTGAGCCGTCGATGGGGTCGGTTGTCACACGCGATATAGCGGAACGCGCAAGATCGGCGGCACGATGCGATGGCGACTTTTGCCTGTTCGTGTTCCATCGGTGCGAGGCGCGCGTGTTCCACCGCCGGCGCCCGGTTGCGACAGGAACATAGTCTGATCCGACCGGTTAACTCGCATCCACAATCGAACGGCCGGCATATCCGTCTGTCAAGCGGCGGCGCGGCGCCGTTCAACACTGCAAGGAAGCACGCGATGGGCCTTTTCACAAAAGACATCAAGACCATGGACGACCTGTTCATCCACCAGCTGCAGGACATCTATTACGCCGAAAAACAACTGGTGAAGGCGCTGCCGAAAATGGCCGAAAAGGCCACCGATCCGCAGTTGAAGCAGGGCTTTCTGACCCATCTCGAAGAGACCAAGGGCCACGCCAGGCGGCTGGAACAGGTGTTCCAGATGCACGGCGCGGAGATCAAGGCCGTCACCTGTCCGGCGATCGACGGCATCATCAAGGAGGCCGATGAAGTGGCCGGCGAAGTCGAGGACAAGTTGGTGCTGGACGCCGCGCTGATCAACGCGGCGCAGGCCGCCGAGCATTATGAGATCACGCGTTACGGCAGCCTGATCGCCTGGGCCAGGCAGCTTGGCCGCAACGACTGTGCCGGTGTTCTGCAAAAGACGCTGGACGAGGAGAAGGCAACCGACAAAAAGCTGACCACGCTGGCCGAGAGCAAGGTCAACCTGCGCGCCGCCGGCTGATTCTGCGCCGTCACAATCGATTGGGACAAAACGTCGCGCGGCTCGCTCTGCGCGGCTTCTCCCGCGGCAACTGATTTAGTGAATGGCGCGCGCCTAAGCCTTCCGCAAGGCGAAATGGGCGCCGCAGAAAGCCATGACGGCACCGAGGCACAGCGCCGCGAGGCCGGCCAGCACGCCGGATATGGTCGGAATCGGGCTTGGCGCGGACGCCGCCTGGCCCGCTCCGGCCAGTACCAGCACGCCGACCCCGATCAGAAACTGCCGCATCCGCTGCGGGATTTGCCCGGATACTGCGCTGTGCATCAGCGTCGCGGTAAAGTAGCCGCCGACGAAGCCCACCGTTGCGATCAGCCACCAGGCCAGCGCGGCACCGGTCGGCATGAACTGGCGCACGTCGGAGCGCCACAGGCCGCCGAGATCGAGACCGTAGCGCGCGCCCAGCATGTGCACGGCAAGCGCCAGAAGCACACCTGAAATCATCGCGCCGGCGAGGATCAGGCGGCGCGGGAAGTAGGTCGTTTCAACCATGGTTCGCTTGTAAGATGAAATCCGCACGCCCCGCAAGCCGGACACCGCTTGCCCAAGCCGGGCACGGCTTGTTGCTGACGAAGGATGGATCGATTTGCCCGAACCCGTTGAGGCGTCGAACTTGGGCCAGGACCATGAAGGTCCGGGCTACGTTTACCGGGCGTCGCTGGTTGGTCCGGCGCATCGATTCGAACTGACGGACGGGGGAGTGTCATGGCGCGTCGGCCGACGCTCGGGGGCGTGGCCTTATCCGACCATCGTGTCGGTTCGGTTGTCCTACCGGCCGATCTGGATGCAACCGCGGCGGTTTCGCGCCGATATCGAGAATGCAGGCCACCAGCGCATTCGTGTGCTTTCGACCTCATGGCAGACCGCCGCGCTGATGGCGCCGCAGGACAACGAATACCGGACGTTCATCGTGGCGTTGCATGAACGGCTGGCGCGGGCAGGCGGCAACGTGGTGTTGTGCAGCGGGCTCAGGCCCGGCACCTACGCCGCCGCCGTGGTGCTGCTGGTGCTGCTGGCGCTGGCGATGACCGGACTTCTGGCTCGCGCGCTCTTGACCGGCGAACTCGCCGGCGCGCTGTTTCTCGTCGGTTTCGCGGCGCTGTTCGCCTGGCAGATCGGCGGTTTCGTCCGGCGCAACCGGCCGCGCAGCTATCGGTTCGGCGATCTTCCCCTCGATGTGCTGCCGTGAGACCGCGTGGTCGACCGGGTCAGTGCCGCACCACCAGCACCGAGCAGGTGGCGTAACGCACCACGTGGCCGGCATTGGAACCGAGGAAATAGGTCCGCATCGCCGGTCGGTGCGAAGTCATGACGATGAGATCGGCCTTGACCGCCGCCGCCTCCTGCAAAATCTCGTGATAGATTCCGCCCTGGCGCACCACGCTGGAAATCCGCTGCGCATCGATACCGGATTCCCCCGCGACGATGGCGAGCGCTTCCTCGGACGATTGGCGCTGCTGGGAATCGAAATCCGCCGGGACATATTCCGCCAGCATGACCGGGGTCATCGGCAGCACGTTCAGCAGCCTGACCGTGCCGCTATAGGTTTGCGACAGCGTCGCGGCGGTAGCGATGGCGGGTTTTGCCAGATCGGTGTCTGCCAGATCGATCGGGACGAGAATGGACTTGAACATCTGCGCCTCCGTGGTGAACCAGGATGTCAAAAACCGGGTTTGCCGGCGTGCCGCTTCGGCGGTCTGGACTTGGGCTAACTCTGCCGCAACAGTTTCGGGCTGACGAACAATTCGAGCCGTCCGCCCCCGAACGAAGCATCGTTCCAGTCCTTGATCGGAAAGTCGATCACGGTCATGCCGCTGGTCGGCAGGTTGTCGGCGAGCGCCTTGCGCCCGGCGGCATCGCCGCCGCCGATCAGGGCCAGCGCCAGTTCGTGCATTCCCGGGTTGTGTCCGATGATGAGCAGGCGCTTGGGATCCTGCGCATCGACGGCGTGGATGATATGCAACAGTTGCGACGGGCCGGCGCCATAGAGTTCCGGCACGTCCGCAACCAGCGGCTGCGCCCCCGCCTTCATCGCGCGATCGACAATATCCCAGGTTTGCCGCGCCCGCACCGCGGTGGAAACCAGCACCAGATCCGGGGCGTGGCGCTGTCGGGCCAGCCACGCACCGATGTCCGCGGCGTCGGATCGACCCCGGTCATCGAGGCGGCGGTCGTGGTCTTTGCCGCTGGGAGCGTCGGTTTCGGTCTTGGCGTGACGCAACAGCATCAAACGGCGCATGCGCGGTCTCGATTTGTTTGGGCTAAGCCGGCTCATCAGGCGGATTAATGGACAAGCCGGCGCAGGACAAGGTGACAAGCGCCCGAGCGGTCAGTTATGAAAACATCATGACGGACATTTCGACAAACCCATCCGGCGAAGACGATCCCGGTCATGACGCCATGCGGTTCATGCAGGCGATGCCGGAACGGCCGCGCCTGACCTTCGACCTGGATGTGGAGGTCTGCGTGGTCGGGGCCGGGCTGGCCGGACTGACGGTGGCCCTGGAGGCGGCCCGGCTGGGCGCGAGCGTCGCCGTCCTTGAAGGCCGCCATGTCGGCTGGAATGCCTCCGGTCGCCAGCTCGGCACCGTGATGCCGGGCTTCGGCATTCCGATCGATGATCTCATTGCGCGCATCGGATTTGAGGATACCCGCGAGCTGTGGTCGCTTTCGAAGGAGGGCGCCGAATTTGTTCGCGCCACCGCCACCGAAGAGTTGATGCCGGGCATTGCGCTGACCGATGGCGCGCTCGAGGTTTCCACTGTCGATGCCGGCGAGCGGCTGATCAGCCGCCTGCAGATGCTGGGTGAGGACTTCGGCACCGAGGTCGAGGGCTGGCAGGTCGACCGCGTCCGCGAGGCGTTGCGAACCCGGCGATATTTCCACGCCGTGTATTACCCGCGGGCATTCCAGGTCGACGGCAGGAAATATCTCCATGGCCTTGCGGCGCTGGCCAGGAAGGCGGGCGCGCGGGTGTTCGAAGACACGCCGGTGGTCAGCATCGATCCTTCCGGCATTCGCAAGCGAATCGTGACGCCGCAGGCGCGGTTGCGCGCCTCGCATATCGTGCTCGCCGGCAACGTGCATCTCGGCTCGCCGTCGCCGCGGTTGTCGGCGACGCTGCTGCCGGTGTGGCGCTATGCAGCGCTGACCGCGCCGCTCGGCGAGCGGCTCGCCGAGGTCATGACGTTTCAGGGATCGGTGACGGACAGTGACGGCATCGATCATTTCCGGATCGTCGGGGGTGACCGGCTATTGTGGTCGAGCCCGGAAACCACCTGGGAGGCGAGGCCGCAGCGTTTCATGCGCCCGATCCAACGCCGCATCGGCACGATTTTTCCAAGGCTCGGCAAGGTCGATATCGCGGAAGTGTTCGGTGGCGCCACCGGGCTGACCGTCCATGGCATGCCGCAAATCGGGCAATTGCGGCGCGGCCTGTGGGTGGCGAGCGGCTTTGGCCGCCAGGGGCTGAATACCACCGCCATGGCCGGACAGCTGATCGCACGCAGTATTATCTTGGGGGATGAGCGCTGGCGGTTGTTTTCGCCGTTCGAACTGGTCTGGGCAGGGGGCCGGACCGGCCGGATTGCCGGGCAGGCGATCGCCGCCTGGACGCGGGGAAGTGCCGCCGCCGCCGGGATGCTGGCCCGCCATCGCGAGCGGGCCCGCGCCCGGGAGCGAGCCCACCAGGCGCGTCTGGCCGAGGCCAACCGTCAGGCCGGCACCCGGCCGCCCCCGCGCCGCCGCCCGCCGCCGGGGCGCCCAACCGGGCGTCCGCGGCCGCCTGGCGACGCTGACGGTGGCCCAGCCTCCTCGCAACAAAGTGAGCAAAATCCGTCAGGACCTGTGTAACTTTGGCCGCTGCGGCCCGTATTTCAGCGCAGACGCCACCGCATTGCCCATGGAGGCCATCATGATCGACCGCCGCATTCTGCTTGCTTCCGCCGCCAGCCTCGCGGCGCTGGCCGCGTTCCGCTGGCTGCGCCTGACGCCGGCGAGGGCCGCCGGAAAATTCGAGATCGAAAAGACCGATGCCGAGTGGAGGAAGCAACTGACGCCGCAGCAGTACGAGATCCTGCGCAAGGAAGGCACCGAGCGTCCGGGCTCGAGCCCGCTGCTCAAGGAGCACCGCAAGGGCACCTTCGCCTGTGCCGGCTGCGACCTGCCGCTGTTCTCCTCGGAGACCAAGTTCGAAAGCGGCACCGGATGGCCGAGCTTCTATCAGCCGCTGGAGAACGCGGTCGGCGAAACCAAGGACACCACCTTCGGCATGACCCGCACCGAGATTCATTGCCGGCGCTGCGGCGGCCATCTCGGCCACGTCTTTGACGACGGCCCGAAGCCGACCGGATTGCGCTACTGCATGGACGGTTTTGCGCTGGTGTTCCATCCGGCGGCGCCATCGGCCAGCTAGGACGACGATTCCCCGACCGGCACCCGGCAATTATTTCCCAAATAGGCAATTGCGCCCCGGTCCCTGGACCGGGGCTTTTGTTTTAACACATTGAATTATCTGACTTATCGATCTTGGCACAGGGCTTGCGACATCGCCTTCGAACTGCGGCTGTGATTTTGGCAAACACCGGCGGGCCGCCCGGATCGAAGTTGGAGACGATGTAATGGGTATCTTCGGCGCTCTCACCACCTCCGTCGCGGGCCTCCAGGCGGAATCCTACGCGCTGGAAAACATTTCCGGCAACATCGCCAACTCGCAGACCACCGCGTTCAAGCGGATCGACACCAGCTTCGAGGATCTCGTTCCGGATACCGGCGCCACCCAGCAACTGGCCGGCAGCGTGACGGCGAATCCCAGAGCACCAACACCCTGCAGGGGTCGGTGCAGTCCGCGCCGGTCGCGACCTACATGGCCATCAACGGCGCCGGCTTCTTCGCGGTGCAGAAGCCCGGCAGCTTTACCGACAACAATCCGATCTTCACCGGTGTCAACAACTACACCCGGGCCGGCGACTTTTCGCTCGACAAGAACGGCTATCTCGTCAATGGCGCGGGATATTACCTCGAAGGCGTCCCGATCGACTCGACCACCGGCAATCCGGTGGGCAGCATTCCGCAGGTGCTGAAATTCCAGAACGACTTCCTGCCCTCGCAGGCGACCACCAAGATCGATTACCGTGCCAACCTCGCCAGCTATCCGCTGACCACCAAGCACGACACCTCCGTGCCCGGATCGGAATTGCTGCGACCGGCCGATTTCGGCACCAACCCCCAGGTCTCGGGCACGCAACCGCCGGTATTCTCCGACAACTTCAAAACCGGTATCCAGGTCAACAACAAGGCATCGTCGCCGGGGCGATCACCGGCGCTACGCTGCTCACCGGTCCGAACCCTTCCAACTCGATCTCCCCCTCGAACTTCGCCCCCGGCGACACCATCATCGTCGGCACCAGCGTCAGCAACCCCCTCACGACCCTCACGTTCTACAATTCCAGCACCACCACCACCGCCCCCAGTGGACCTGGCATCACGGCGTTCGACCTGAACGGTGCGACCATCACGACCCTGCTCAACCAAATCGATTCGATCGAAGGCAACGGCAGCAACCCCTCCGGGGTCGCCAGCGGCGCCGTCACGTTGCATACCGGCACCTCGAACGATATGTATCTCTCCAGCAGTTCTCCCGGCTTCGCGTCACTCGGCCTCAACAGCCCAGTCACCGTGATCCGCAATGGCGGCGGTACGGTCGGCACCGGCACGGTGGTCGGCAGTGAT
This sequence comes from uncultured Alphaproteobacteria bacterium, assembly GCA_963710235.1. Taxonomy (GTDB): domain Bacteria; phylum Pseudomonadota; class Alphaproteobacteria; order Rhizobiales; family Xanthobacteraceae; genus Bradyrhizobium. The sequence continues at coordinate 1,092,438 of CAVPZI010000001.1, read as the reverse complement.
AATCAGGCTTTCCTCGACGAAGTCGGTCAGCGGCGGCGCGGCCACCGCCTATGACGGCAACGGCGCGCCGGTGAACCTGCAGTTGCGCTGGGCGAAAATCGACACCGCAACCCTCGGGGTTGGCCATACCGACATCTGGAATTTGTTTTACCAGACCAATCCGAGCGCGACCGGCTCACAGGTCGGCTGGGTCAACGTCGGTACCAACTTCACCTTTGGCAGCAACGGCGAAATGAACCCGGTGATCGGCCAGATCACGCTGCCCAATCTGACGGTCAGCGGCACCAACCTCGGCAACGTCACCATGGATTTCGGAACCGGCGGTCTGACCCAGTTCGCCGACACCAACGGCGACGTCCAGGTCAACCAGCTCAACCAGGACGGCTTCGCCGCCGGCCAGTTGCAAAGCGTCTCGGTCAACAATGAGGGCCGCGTAGTCGGCGCCTATTCCAACGGCCGCAACATCGATCTCGCCGCGGTCAGCGTCGCGACCTTCAACGGCGCCAACTTCCTGCAGCGTCTGGACGGCGGCGCCTTCGCCGCCACCAACGATTCGGGGCCGGCGCTGTACGGCAAGGGCGGCAGCATTTCGGGTTCGTCGCTGGAATCCTCCAATACCGACATCGCCGACGAATTCACCAAGCTGATCGTCACCCAGCAGGCCTATTCGGCCAACACCAAGGTGATCACGACGGCGAACACCATGGTTCAGGACCTCCTGAATGTCATTCGATAGGCGGCGGCAACTCGCCGCGCGGTGAAATCCTGGACCGGTAGCATGTCATGAGTCTCGGTGACGCACTTTCCATCGCCATGTCCGGCCTGCGCGCCAACCAGGCGTCGATGGCGTTGGTGTCGTCGAACGTCGCCAACGCGGAAACGCCGGGCTACGTCGCCAAATCAATCGATCAGGTCGCCACCAACAGCGGCGCCAGCGGCGTCGGCGTCAATGTTCTGGGCGTCAATCGCCAACTGGACTCCTATGTCCAGGCCCAGTTGCGCACCGAGACGTCGGGCGCATCCTACGCCTCGACCAATTCCGACTACCTGCAGCAGCTGCAAAGCCTGTACGGCGATCCGAATTCGACCGGAACGCTGGAAAACGCCTTCAGCAGCCTGACCACGGCGGTGCAGGCGCTGGGTACCAGCCCCGACAGCACATCCGCACGGATCGGCGTGGTCAACGCCGCGCAGACCATGGCGCAGCAGCTCAACTCGATGTCCCAGGGCATCCAGACCATGCGCGGCGCCGCCGAGAGCGGCATCAACGACGACGTCACTACCGCCAACGGCGCTGATGAAGCAGATTGCCGACATCAACAATCAGCTGCGGGCCAATCCGCAGGGCGGCACGTCGACCGACGCCGCGACCGCGGCGCTGCTCGATCAGCGCGATCAGGACGTCACGCAGCTATCGCAACTGATGGACATCAAGGTCGTCACCAACGCCGGCAATCAGGTGACGATCATCGACCGGTTCCGGTGTCGAGCTGGTCACCAATACGGCGGCGACACTCTCCTTCACTCGCGCAGGGCACCGTTACGCCGAATACCACCTATAACCCGAATACCGCGCAGAGCGAGCTGGCGCTCGATCAAGCTCAGCTACGCCAACGGCGGATCGATCGATCTGACCAACTCCATCAAGTCCGGCCAGATCGCCGCCTACGTGCAGTTGCGCGATACCACGCTGGTGCAGGCCCAGAACCAGCTCGACCAGTTCGCAGGATCGATCGCCAGCGCGCTGTCCGACACGACGACCCCGGGCACGGCGACGACATCCGGCACCCAGGCCGGATTCAATCTCGATCTGACCGGGCTGCAGAGCGGCAACCAGATCAACGTGACCTATACCGATACGGCCACCAACACCCAGCATACGGTCACCATCGTCCGGGTCGACGATCCCAAGGTGTTGCCGCTGGCGAACACGGCGACGGTCGATCCGAACGACAAGGTGCTCGGAATTGATTTCTCCGGTGCGTCCGGCACGATCGTGTCGCAGCTCAACGCCGCGCTGAACGGCTCCAACCTGCAATTCACCGGAACCAGCACCAGCCTCAACGTGCTGAACAACACCGGCTTCTCCACGGTCAATTCCGCCTCGGTGACCGCAACCGCAGACATCCCTGACCAGCGGCAGCGTGCAGTTGCCGCTGTTTACCGACAACGGCGTGCCCTATACCGGCGCGATCAGCTCAACGGTTCGCAATTGACCGGACTGGCGGCTGCGGCTCACCGTCAACAGCGGGCTGATCGCCGATCCCGTCCCGGCTGGTGGTTTACAACACCTCGCCGCTGACCGCGGACGGCGATTCGACGCGTCCCAATTTCCTCACCCAGCAGCTCACCAACACCACGTTCCAGTTTTCGCCGCAGACCGGCGTCGGCAGCGCCAGCGCGCCCTTCAAGGGCACGCTGCTGAGCTACATGCAGCAATTCACCAGCATGCAGGGCGCCCAGGCCCAATCGGCCCAGCAGCTCTCGGACGGCCAGAACGTCGTGCTCAACACCCTGCAGGCAAAATTCACGTCGACGTCCGGCGTCAACATCGACGAGGAGATGGCACATCTGTTGTCGCTGCAGAACGCCTACGCCGCCAACGCGCGGGTGCTGTCGACGGTCAACCAGATGTACCAGACCCTGATGCAGTCAATGTGAGGCAGTCATGTCAATCGATGGCGTAAGCGGACGAACGTCCTTCATCGGATCCGGAATTGTCAATCTTCGCAGCCAGCTCGACACGCTGACCCAGCAGTTGTCGAGCGGCAAGATCTCGACCACCTATGCGGGGGACGGTACCGGACGCAGCCTCGCGATCGGCATCCGCGCCCAGGTGGCGGCGCTGAGCAGCTATACCGATACCCAGACCAACGTGAACACGCGCATCAATGTCGCCAATCTGTCGCTGCAGCGGCTCGCCGACATCAATTCGGAGGTGAAGGGCGCCGCGGTCAGCGCCGGCAGCACCCTCGACAATACCGGCCAGACCGCCGGCCAGAAAACCGCGTCGCTGGATTTCTTCGACTCGGTCGACATGCTCAACGCCCAGTCGGGCGATCGCTACCTGTTCTCCGGCCGCGCCACCAATACGGCGCCGGTGGCGGCGGCCGACCAGATCATGAACGGCAACGGCGCCGCCATTGCCGGACTGAAACAGGTCATCGCCGAGCGCCAGGCGGCCGACGTCGGCGCCACTGGAATGGGACGGGTGATCCTTTCGCAACCGACGCCGACCTCGGTCCAGATCGGCGAGGATTTCGCGGCCAATCCCGGGCACCGCTCCCGGCATCGCCGTACGGGCTGAAGCTGAACGCGATCTCCACCAGCATCGCCGGCGCGACCGTCACCCAGCCAACGCGCGCCGGCCACCACGCCGCCGACGCCGCTGGCGATGGGCATCGATCTCAGCGCCGCCACGCCGCAGAACGGCGACACGGTGAAGTTCACTTTCAACCTGCCCGACGGCACCAGCGAAGACATCAACCTCACCGCTTCGACGGCGACGCCGGTGCCTGCCAACGGTTTCGCCATCGGCGCCACCCCGGCGGCGACGGCGGCCAATCTGAACGCCGCGCTCACCACGGCGGTCAAGGCGCTCGCCAATGGTCCGCTGGTAGCGGCATCTGCGGAGCAGGCCGGCAACGATTTCTTCGGCCAGCCGCCGTTGCGGGTCGGGGGGACCACGTTGTTCGCCGACAACAGCACTACCGGACTCCAGGTCAACAACAAGAACGCAGTCGCGGTCACCGGCAACACCCTCCTCAGCGGTGCGGCGGCTACCGACTCGATCGGGGCGAATTTCTCCGCTGGTGATACCATCACCGTCAATGGCCAGCTCCTGACCTTCACGGCCTCCGGGGGCGCCAACGATGGCACCCACATTCCGGTGGACAGCAACATCACGGCCCTGCTCGGAAAGATTGACGCGCTCTCGGGTAATGTCGGTCCCGGCACGACGCCATCCACCGTTGTCAACGGGTCCGTCGTCCTGCATACCGGCACGGCCAACAACCTGACGATCACGACGACGACCCCGAACCCGAACCCCGCATTTGTATCGCTTCGGCCTTACCAGCCCCGTGAACGTGGCTCGCGTGGCGGACCCCGTCGTACCTCGACAACAGCAGTTCCGGACTCCAGGTCAACAACAGCGAACACAGTCGCGGTCACCGGCAACACGCTCCTCAACGGCGCGGCGGCTACCAACTCGATCGGCATCAAGTTTCAACCTCGGCGATACCATTACCGTCAATGGCAAACGACGACCTTCACCACCGCTACCACGGGCCCAACGATAACAGCCACATTCCGGTGGACAGCAACTCGATCAGCCCTGCTCGGAAAGATGTGACTGCCTCTCGGGCAATGTTCGGCGCCGGCACTCACGCCATCGACCGTCGTCAACGGCTCCGTCGTCCTGCATACCGGCACGGCAAACGACCTGACGATCACGACGACGACCGAACCCCAACCCCGCGTTTGCATCGCTTGGCCTCACCAGTCCGGTGAATGTGGTTCGTAACGGCGGCGCCACCGCGCAGGTCACCGGCACCGCGGCCAATACCGTGATCTGGTACCAGGGCGAAACCGGCACCGGCCCGGCCCGCGGCACCGCGGTCGCCGAGATCGATACCGGGATCACCGTGCAATACGGCGCCCGCGCCGATGAACAGGCGCTCCGGACCGAGTTGCAGAACGTCGCGGTGTTCGCCGCGGTGACGACGTCGGCGACCAACCCGAACGCCTCCGCGGTGGTCGCCGCGCTCAACCAGCGCGTCGCCAACAATCTGGCGACCATTCCCGGCACCCAGACCATCCAGGATATCCAGGCCGACTTTGCCGGCGCCCAGGCCTCGATCCAGTCCGCGGCCAATCGCCAGACCCAGAGCAGTACGATGGCGCAAACCATGCTGGATCACATCGAAGGCGTTAACAACGACGAAGTCGCCACCAAGATCATGGCGCTGCAGACCGCGTTGCAGGCGTCTTATCAGACCACGTCGCAGCTCTATCAGATGAGCCTCGTCAAGTATCTGCCGCCGGCATAATCCCGCTTCCCGCCCGCAGCCTCCGCCGTCCGCTTCGCCTTTGGGCCGGCCGTCCTTTATGCTTGCGTGTGATTTGCAAGAAAGTGCCACATGAGCAAAAGCGTCGGTCAGCGCGCATTCCACAATGCGCGAGGCAAGAAGGAACAAAAGGCGGAGGTGGCGCAGTTATTAGAGCGCGCCATCGCGCTGCATAAGACCGGCCTGCTGCCTGACTCCAGGGCGGTCTACCGGCAGCTGCTGCAACTGGCGCCGAAACATTTCGACGCGCTGTACCGGTTCGGTACATTCGAATATCAGGCGCGGAATTTTCATGAAGCCGAGTTGCTGCTCGGCAAGGCCGTCGATCTCGAGCCACGGTCCGCCAAGGCGCATCTGCACAGGGGCGTTGTGCTGTTTGCCTTGCAGCGTTTCGAGGAGGCGGCGGCCAGTTATCGGCGAGCGATCGCGCTGGAACCGGGCCATGCGATCGCCCTGAACAATCTCGGCAACGTTTGCCTGATGCAGGGTCGGCACGACGATGCGATCGCGACTTACGACAAGGCGCTTGCGGTCCAACCGGATTTCCCCAATGCCTGGTACAACCGCGGCGTGGTCTTGCAGCAGCTGCAACGCTACGAGGAGGCGCTGGCCAGCCATGACCGCGCGCTCGCGCTGGATCCGCGCTACGCCGAGGCGCTTAATGGCCGGGCCAACGCACTTGCGGCGCTGGGACGTCCCGTCGACGCGCTGGATAGCTACGACCGGGCGGTCGCCGTCAATCCCAACTTCGCCGAAGCCTTCAGGAACCGGGGAAATGTCCTGTTCGAGTTGCGTCGTCTGGAGGAGGCGCGGGACAGCTTCGACAAGGCGCTCGCGATCCATCCCAATTACGCCGAGGCGCTCAACGGCCGCGGCGGGGTATCGACCAACCTGCGCGACTACGACGCGGCGCTTGCAAGCTTCGAACGCGCGCTCGCGCTGCGGCCCGATTACCTTGAAGTCTTTGTCAATCGCGCCGCCGTCTGGCTCGAACTGCAAAGATTCCAGGATGCCGTGGCGGATTTCGACCGCGCGCTCAGGCTATCGCCGGGGCTGGCGGATGCCTGGTTCGGCCGCGGCAACGCGCTGCATCAGTCCAGGCAAAACGCCGAAGCGATCGCATGTTGCGAACGGGCGCTGTCGCTTGATCCGAAGTGCTATCGCGCGCACGTGCTGCTGGGGCAATGCCTTTTCACCCTTGGCCGGACCAGGGAAGCGATCGCCAGCTTCGACGCCGCCCTGGCGATCAGGCCGGATTTCGCCGAAGCCATCACGCTCAAGATCTTCACGATGGATTTTCTCGACGACGTCTCCTTCGCCGAGCAGCGCGATGTCCGCCGGGTTTGGTGGGAGCAGGTCGGATCGAGGATCGCCGTGCCGCCGCGCGGGCCGCATCGCAACGTTCGCGATCCGCGGCGGCGCCTTGTCGTGGGATACGTGTCGGCGGATTTTCGCGAGCACTCCGCCGCGCGGGTTTTCGGGCCGGCGCTGCAATACAGCGACAAGGCGGATTTCGAGACGGTGTGTTACTCGTGCCATCCGAACCAGGACGAGGTGACCGCCGAGTTCCAGCAGATCGCCGATCGCTGGCGTGATGCCACGCAATGGACCGACCAGCGCCTGGCCGATCAGATCCGTCAGGATGGCATCGATATCCTGGTCGATCTGTCGGGATACACCGCAGGCCACCGCCTCGGCGCCTTCGTTCACAAGCCGGCCCCGATCCAGATCCACGGCTGGGGCCACGGAACGCCCCCCGGATTGCCCACGATCGATTACGTGTTCGGCGATCCGGTGACGATTCCGCCGGACGTTCGACATCTGTTTTGCGAGAAGATATTCGATCTGCCCTGCATGTTGACGCTGCAGCCGCTTCCGGCTGATGTCGAACGCGGGGAGCTTCCGGCGCTGACAAACGGATTTATCACGTTCGGCGTGTTCAACCGAAGCAGCAAGATATCCGAACAGGCCGCCGCGGTCTGGGCGCGGATTTTCTACCGCGTTCCAGGCTCGAGGCTGCTGGTCAAGGATTTCGACCTTGAAGAGCCGCTGCTGCGCGACAACCTGCTGGCGCGTTTTGTGCGCCATGGCATCGCGGCCGATCGGATTGGCCTGCTCGGCAAGACGTCGCGGCCGGATCACCTCAAGGCCTTCAACGATATCGATATCGCGCTCGACCCGTTCCCGCAAAACGGCGGTGCGAGCACGTGGGAGGCCTTGCAGATGGGGGTGCCCGTGGTGGCCAAACTCGGCACTGCGCTGCCGAGCCGGGCGGCTGGCGGCATCCTCAGCGGCGTCGGCATGCAGGATTGGGTGGCGGACAGCGCCGAGGCGTATGTCGAGATCGCGGTGGCACGCGCCTCCCGGGTCGACGAACTCGCGACACTGCGGCGCGCGTTGCCGGGACGGATCGCGGCGTCGAAGGCAGGCAATCCCGCGGCTTATGCCGGCGAGGTCGCCAAGGCCTATCGCAGCATGTGGGAGATCTATTGCGCGGGCGAGCCTGGAGAGAGTGCCACATGAACAAGAACGTCGGCCAGCGTGCATTCCACAATGCCCGAAACAAGAAGCAACAGAAGGCCGAGGTGGCGCAGCTGTTCGAGCGCGCCGTGGCGCTGCAGCGAGCCGGCCTGGTTCCCGACGCCCACGCGGTCTGCCAGCAACTGCTCAAGCTCGCGCCCAGGCATTTCGACGCGCTCTGCCTGCTCGGCATGTTCGAATACAAGGCTAGCCGCTACCAGGAATCCGAAGCCTATCTGCGGCAGGCGGTCGACGTCGAACCGCGATCGGTGATGGCGCATCTCAACCGGGGCGCGGCGCTGCATGCGCTGCAGCGTTTCGAGGAGGCTGCGGCCGGTTACAAACGGGCGATCGCCCTGGATCCGCGGTCTGCGATCGCGCTGAACAATCTCGGCAACGCCTGCCGGATGTTGAACCGGTTCGACGAAGCCATCGAGAATTACGACAAGGCGATCGGCATCAAGCCGGATTTTTCCAACGCCTGGTATAATCGTGGCCTGGTCATGGTCCAGCTCGGGCGCCACGAGGAAGCCCTTGCCGACTACGATCGCGCGCTCGCCATCGATCCCGGCTATGTCGACGCCTTGAACGGCCGCGGCAGCGCGCTTCGCGGGCTGGGGCGCGGGGAGCAAGCTCTCGAGAGCATCGAGCGGGCGCTCGCCATCAATCCGAATTTCGCCGAAGCGCTCAACAACCGCGGCAATACGCTGCGCGTGCTGGAGCGTCCGACCGAGGCGCTCGACAGCTACGACAAGGCGCTTGCCATCCACCCGAATTTCGTCGAAGCGCACAATGGGCGCGGCGTGATATTGAACAATTTGCGCGACTTCGATGCGGCGGTCGCCAGCTTTCAGCGCGCGCTCGCGATCAGGCCCGATTACGCCGAAGCCCTCTGCAATCTGGCAGGGGCGAAGCTGGATCTGAATGATCTCGATGGAGCGCTGTCGGATTTCGACCGGGCACTGGCGCTGGCGCCCGGAATGGTGGAAGCCTGGATCGGCCGCGGCAACGCGCTGCAGCAGTCCAAGCGAAATTCCGAAGCGATCGCGTGCTTTGAACGGGCGCTGGCGCTCGAACCAACCTCACACCGCGCCCACGCCCTGCTGGGACTTTGTCTTGCCAGTCTTGGCCGGGTCGATGAGGCGATCGCCAGGTTTGACGAAGCCCTGGCCATCAAGCCGGATTTCGATGTCGCGATCTCGCTCAGGATCTTTGTGCTGGATTTCGCCGATGCCGGTTTCGAGGAGCTGCGCGACGCGCGCAAGGTGTGGTGGGACCGGATCGGATCGAAGATCGCGGCGTCGCCGCGCGAGCCGCATCGCAATATCCGCGATCCGCACCGCCGCCTCGTGCTCGGATACCTGTCGTCGGATTTTCGCAATCACTCGGCGGCGCTGGTTTTCAAGCCCGTGCTGCAACACACTGACAAGGCGCGGTTCGAGACCGTGTGCTATTCCTGTTCCCCGATCAATGATTGGATCACCGATGAATTCCGGCAGTGCGCCGACCGGTGGCGCGATGCGTCGCAATGGAGTGACGACCGTCTCGCCGATCAGATCCGCCAGGACGGGATCGATATCCTGATCGATCTGTCCGGACACACCAACGGCCATCGCCTGGGTGTGCTCGCCCGCAAGCCGGCTCCGATCCAGGCCCACGGGTGGGGTCACTGCACGCCGCCGGGATTGCCGACGATCGACTACGTGTTCTCCGATCCGGTCGCTATTCCTTCCGAGGTTCGCGGTCTCTTTCATGAGGCGATCTGCGATCTGCCCTGCATGCTGACATTGGATCCGCTTCCCGCAGATGTGCCCCACGCGGAGCTTCCCGCGCTCGCGAACGGTTTTGTCACCTTCGGGGTGTTCAACCGGATCAGCAAGATATCCGATCCGGCGGTCGAGATCTGGGCGCAAATTCTTGACCGGCTTCCGGGTTCGAAACTGCTCGTCAAGGATCACACCATCGATGACGCTTTGGTCCGAGAGAATCTACTGGCGCGTTTTGCGCGGCATGGCGTGCCGCCGGAACGCATCAGTCTGTTGGGCGCGACGTCCCGGTTGGATCACCTGGCGGCTTTCAACAAGGTCGATATCTGTCTCGATCCGTTTCCACAGAGTGGTGGCGTCAGCACCTGGGAAGCCCTGCGGATGGGCGTGCCGGTGGTCGCAAGTCTCGGCAACAGCCTGGCCAGTCGCGCAGGCGGCGCCATCGTTGCCGCCGTCGGATTGACTGACTGGGTTGCGCAGGACGCCCGCGGTTATCTGGAAATCGCGGTGGCGCAGGGGTCCAGGACCGAAGAACTCGCGTCGTTGCGCCGCGCGCTGCCCGGCCGCATCGCGACGTCGGCGGCGGGCAATCCGGCAGCTTATGCGGAGGCGGTCGCCGAGGCCTATCGCCGCATGTGGCTGAGCTATTGTGGCAACGTGAGCGGCAGCGATTCGAAAGGCAGTCCATGAGCAGGCACGGTGGTCCGCGCGCATTCAATCAAGCGCGGGACAAGAAGGCGCAGAAGGCCGAGGTCGCGCAGTTGTTCGAGCGGGCGGTGAAGCTGCACAATACCGGGCTGCTTTCCGACGCGCAGGCCACCTTGTCGCAACTGCTTCGGCTGTCGCCCCGGCATTTCGATGCGCTGTACCTGCTCGGCATGTCGCAATATTACGCGCGCAGCTATCACGAAGCCGAGCAGCATCTCGGCAAGGCCGCCGAAGTCGAGCCGCGTTCGGCCAAGGCGCATCTGAACAGGGGCGTGGTGCTGTTCACGCTCGGCCGTTTCGAAGAGGCCGGCGCGAGCTATCGGCGCGCCATTGCGCTCGATCCGCACTACGCGGTCGCCCTCAACAATCTCGGCAATGTCTGCCTGATGCTGGGCCGCCCCGACGAAGCGCTCGCCAATTACGACAAGGCGCTTGCGGTCGGCAAGGATTTCCACACCCCCTGGTACTGCCGCGGCATGGTCTTGCACCAGCTCGGCCGGCACGAGGAGGCCCTGCACAGCCTCGAGAAGGCGCTGGCGTTCGATCCCAATCATGCCGAGGCGTTGAACGTGCGCGCCAGCGTGTTTCGTACGCTGGGGCGTCGCGACGAAGCCCTGGACAGCTATGACCAGGCGGTTGCCCTCAATCCGAACCTCGCGGAAGCGTTCAACAACCGCGGCAACATCCTGCGCGAGTTCGGCCGCTTCGCCGAGGCGCGGGACAGCTTCGACAAGGCGATTGCCATCAATCCCGATTTCCCCGAGGCGCACAACGGGCGCGGCGGGGTATCGACCAATCTGCGTGACTTCGAGCAGGCGTTCATCAGCCTGCAGCGCGCCCTCGAGATCAGGCCGAATTACCCGGAAGCCGTCGCCAATCGCGCGGCGGTATGGCTGGCGCTCAATAAAGTCGAGCAGGCGGTCGCGGACTTCGACCAGGCGCTGGCGCTGGCGCCCGGCTTGGCGGAGGCCTGGGTCGGTCGCGGCAACGCGCTGTATCAGTTGAAGCGGTTCTCGGAGGCGATCGCGAGTTGCGAACGCGGGCTGTCGCTCGATCCCGGATCGTTTCATGCCCACGCGCTGATGGGGCAATGTCTTGGAACCCTTGGCCAGGTCGATGCGTCGATCGCCAAATTCGACGATGCCCTGGCGATCAGGCCGGACTTCGAGGACGCGATCTCGAACAAGATATTTGCCACGGATTTCAGGGCCGACCTCACGTTCGAGCAGCAGCGCGATGTCCGGCGGCTGTGGTGGGAGCGGATCGGCGCCAGGATCGCGATGCCTCCGCGGGCGCCGCATCGCAACGTGCGCGATCCGGATCGGCGCCTCGTGGTCGGTTACGTGTCGGCGGATTTTCGCAGTCATTCCGCCGCGCGGGTATTCAAGCCCGTGCTGCAATACGCCGATAAGGCGGCGTTCGAGATCGTGTGCTATTCGTGCTCGCCGATCGAGGACAGCCTGACGCACCAGTTCCAGCAGATCGCCGACCGCTGGCGCGACGCGTCGCAGTGGACCGACGAGCGCCTGAGCGATCAGATCCGCGAGGACCAGATCGATATCCTGGTCGACCTGTCGGGACACACCGGCGGCAACCGGCTCGGAGTTTTTGTTCGCAAGCCGGCTCCGATCCAGGCCCACGGCTGGGGCCATGGTACGCCGCCGGGATTGTCGGCGATCGATTACGTGTTTTGCGATCCGGTGACGATTTCCGCCGGAAGCGCGCCACCTGTTCCAGGAAACGATCTACGATCTGCCCTGCATGCTGACGCTGGACCCGCTGCCGCCGGATGTTTCCCGCGGCGAGCTGCCGGCACTGGCAAACGGCTTTGTCACGTTCGGCGTGTTCAACCGGATCAGCAAGATCACCGATGCGTCGGCCGAGGCCTGGTCGCAAATCCTCAACCGGCTGCCGGGCTCGCGGCTGCTGATCAAGGATCTACAACTCGACGACAAGCTGGCGCGCGACAGCCTGTTGGCGCGCTTTGCCCGTTACAGTCTTGCGGCCGACCGGATCGATCTGCTCGGCAAGACTCCCCGGCCGGAGCACCTCCAGGCGATGAACGCCGTCGACATCTTCCTCGATCCGTTCCCGCAGAACGGCGGTGCCAGCACCTGGGAATCCCTGCAGATGGGCGTTCCGGTGGTCGCCAAGCTTGGCGACGCGCTGTCGAGCCGTGCGGCAGGCGGCATCCTGAGCGCCGTCGGGATGCGGGATTGGGTCGCCGACAGCCTGGACGGCTATATCGAGATCGCGGTCAGGCACGCGGGCCGGATCGACGAACTCGCCGAGTTGCGTCGTGGCTTGCCGGCACGGATCGCGGCGTCGACGGCGGGCAACCCCGTGGCCTACGCCGCCGAGGTCGGCAGCGCCTATCGCAACATGTGGCAGGCCTATTGCGCACGCGCGACCGATTGATGTCGTTCGCGTCTCTTCATGAATGTGGTTAATACTCCCTGAGTTTTCGATCGCCGCGAGGGATCGACCCGCGCGTCGGCGTTGTGCCCGTGGCGCCGGATACGACTGCCAAGCTTCTGCAATTGTGCCTGAAATCGTTCAACGGCGGCATCTGCGCGTGGCGCTGTCGCGAAGGCCATGCATGAACACGCGCCGGTTTATTCGAACATTTCCATTTACGGAATTTTAGACGCCGTGGGCCATGGTCCGCCGTCGATCAAGAAGATCGTTGTTGCGTACACCAGTAAGGTAGTAACCCATGTCAGGCATTGTTCTCTCCAATTCCGTCCGCCAGAACCTTATCTCGTTGCAGTGCACTTCGGAACTGCTGTCCCAGACGCAGAACCGCCTTGCCACCGGCAAGAAAGTGAACTCGGCTCTCGATAACCCGACCAACTTCTTCACCGCCCAGAACCTCGACAACCGCGCCAGCGACATCAACAACCTGCTGGACGGCATCGGTAACGGCGTGCAGATCCTGCAGGCTGCCAACACCGGCATCACCTCGCTGCAGAAGCTGGTCTCCACCGCCCAGTCGCTCGCCAACCAGGCGCTGCAGACCACCGCGGGCTACACCACGAAGTCCAACGTTTCCGCCACGATCGCCGGCGCGACCGCCACCGACCTGCGCGGCACCACCACTTTCTCAAGCGCCACCGCGCTCAGCAACGTGCTGTTCTCCGGTGCGGCCGGCGGCGCGACCGCTGCGACCAGCACCCTGACCCTCGGCGGCACGGTCGGTACACTGGCCGGCACCGCGGTCAACAACGACAACTCCACACCGGCTGCCATCACCACCGCCACGCTGTTGAACGAAGCCACCGGCGCCACCGCGAACGGCCTCAGCGCCTCGACCGTCGCCGATGGTCAGAGCTTCACCGTTGACGGCCACACCATCACCTTCAAGGCGGGTGCGGTTCCGACGACGGCTCCGACTGGCTCCTCGATTTCCGGCAACCTCGTCACCGATGGCGCCGGCAACTCGACCATCTATATCGGCGCCAGCTCCACGACCTCGACCGCGAACGTCGGCGACGTACTGCATGCCATCGACCTCGCAAGCGGTGTCGCTTACAACAACGCCGGCACCATCACGGCGAATTCGGGCCAGACCCTCTCCAGCATCACAGCTGGCGTGGTCAGCCTGAAGACCTCCACCGGTGGCGATCTCAGCGTGACCGGCTCGGCCGACTTCCTCAAGGCTTTCGGCCTCACCACCGCGACTGGCGGTACTCCGACCACGGTCGGCGCCCAGCGCGGCACCAGCAGCACCACGGTCTCCAACCTGATCCAGGCCGGTTCGAGCCTGAACGTGAATGGCAAGACCATCAACTTCGTCAACGCGGCGACCCCGCCGACCACGGCGATTGCTTCCGGCTCCGGCCTCAGCGGCAACGTCGTAACCGACGGCAGCGGCAACTCCACGGTCTACCTCGAGGCGGCCACGGTTGCTGACATCACGAAGGCGATCGACCTTGCCACCGGCGTGCAGACCGCCTCCAGCACGAGTGGTACAGCGACCCTGACCACGACGGCTGGCGACACCAAGTCCTCGATCGTCACCGGCGCGCTGAACATCAGCACCGGCACGGCTGCCGACCTCAGCATCTCCGGCACCGGCAACGCGCTCTCCGCGCTCGGCCTCACCGGCTCCACCGGTACCGGCACCGTGTACAACGCCTCGCGCGGCGCTGCCACCGGCGGCGTCAGCGGCAAGACCTTGACCTTCACCTCCTTCAACGGCGGTACGGCGGTCAACGTCACCTTCGGCGACGGCACCAACGGCACGGTCAAGTCCCTGGCCCAGCTCAACGTCGCGCTGCAGGCCAACAACCAGACCGCGACCGTCGATGCCAACGGCGTGCTGACGATCTCGGCTTCGAACGACTACGCGTCGTCGACGCTCGGTTCCAGCGTCTCCGGTGGTACCATCGGCGGCACCATCACCAGCGCACTGACCTTCTCGGTTCCGACCGCGCCGGTCGCCGATCCGGTCGCCCAGACCACCCGTTCCAACCTGGTCGACCAGTACAACAACATCCTCGACCAGATCTCCTCGACGGCCGCGGATGCTTCGTTCAACGGCGTCAACCTGCTGAACGGCGACACCCTGAAGCTGGTGTTCGACGAAACCGGCAAGTCGACCCTGAACATCACCGGCGTGACCTACAATTCCTCCGGCCTCGGCCTGGCGAATTTGACCCACGGCGTTGACTTCATCGACAACTCGGCCACCAACAAGGTGTTGACCACCTTGAACAACGCCTCGACCACGCTGCGCTCCGAAGCGTCGGCCCTCGGTTCGAACCTGACGGTCGTTCAGACCCGCCAGGACTTCTCCAAGGACCTCATCAGCGTGCTGAAGACCGGCTCGTCGAACCTGACGCTGGCCGACACCAACGAGGAAGCGGCCAACAGCCAGGCGCTGTCGACCCGCCAGTCGATCGCGGTGTCCGCGCTGTCGCTCGCCAACTCCTCGCAGCAGAGCGTGCTCCAGCTGCTGCGCTAATATCGGCGAAACCACCTGAACGGAAGGCGGCGGGGGCAACCCCGCCGCTTTTTTTTGTGTTTCCAACGGCCAGATTTGTTCTGGTTTACCAAGTACTTTAGCTGGATCCGGCGCTTTAGGCTCCCGTAAACCAGATTTCATAAATGGTCGTAAACCATATTTTAAAAATGTGCTGCCAATACTGAAGGTATCAGACGCGGGCCGAGATCGGCCGCGTTCATCTGCGTGCACCAGGAAGGTAGTAACCCATGTCAGGCATTGTTCTCTCCAATTCCGTCCGCCAGAATCTTATCTCGCTGCAGAGCACGTCTCAGCTGTTGTCGCTGACCCAGAACCGCCTTGCCACCGGCAAGAAAGTGAACTCGGCTCTCGATAATCCCGACCAACTACTTTACCGCCCAGAACCTCGACAACCGCGCCAGCGACATCAACAACCTGCTGGACGGCATCGGTAACGGCGTGCAGATCCTGCAGGCCGCCAACACTGGCATCACCTCGCTGAAGAAACTGGTCGATACCGCCAAATCGCTCGCCAACCAGGCGCTGCAGACCCCCGCGGGCTACACCACGAAGTCCAACGTTTCCGCCACGATCGCCGGCGCGACCGCCAGCGACCTGCGCGGCACCACCACGTTCTCCAACGCCACCGCGCTCAGCAACGTGCTGTTCTCCGGTGCGGCCGGCGGCGCGACCGCTGCGACCAGCGGCCTGACCCTGGGCGGCACGGTCGGTACACTGGCCGGCACCGCGGTCAACAACTGACAACTCCACACCGGCTGCCATCACCACCGCCACGCTGTTGAACGAAGCCACCGGCGCCACCGCGAACGGCCTCAGCGCCTCGACCGTCGCCGATGGTCAGAGCTTCACCGTCGACGGCCACACCATCACCTTCAAGGCGGGTGCGGTTCCGACGACGGCTCCGACCGGCTCCGCGATTTCCGGCAACCTCGTCACCGACGGCGCCGGCAACTCGACGATCTATATCGGCGCCAGCTCGACGACCTCGACCGCGAACGTCGGCGACGTACTGCACGCCATCGACCTGGCAAGCGGTGTCGCCTTCAACAACGCCGGCACGATCACGGCGAATGCGGGCCAGACGCTCTCCAGCATCACAGCCGGCGTGGTCAGCCTCAAGACCTCCACCGGCGGCGATCTCAGCGTGACCGGCTCGGCCGACTTCCTCAAGGCCTTCGGCCTCACCACCGCGACCGGCGGTACGCAGACCACGGTCGGCGCCCAGCGCGGCACCAGCAGCACCACGGTTGCCAACCTGATCCAGGCCGGTTCGACCCTGGTCGTGAACGGCAAGATCATCACCTTCGTGAACGCGGCGACACCGCCGACCACGGCGATTGCTTCCGGCTCCGGCCTCAGCGGCAACGTCGTCAACGACGGCAGCGGCAACTCGACGGTCTACCTCGAGGCGGCCACGATTGCGGACATCACCAAGGCGGTCGACCTCGCCACCGGCGTGCAGACCGCCGTCAACACCTCGGGCACCGCGACGCTGAGCACCACGGCGGGCGACACCAATTCGTCGATCGTCACCGGCGCGCTGAACATCAGCACCGGCACGGCTGCCGACCTCAGCATCTCCGGCACCGGCAACGCGCTCTCCGCGCTCGGCCTCACCGGCTCCACCGGTACCGGCACCGTGTACAACGCCTCGCGCGGCGCTGCCACCGGCGGCGTCAGCGGCAAGACCTTGACCTTCACCTCCTTCAATGGCGGTACGGCGGTCAACGTCACCTTCGGCGACGGCACCAACGGCACGGTCAAGTCGCTTGACCCAGCTCAACGTCGCGCTGCAGGCCAACAACCTGACCGCGACGGTCGACGCCAACGGCGTGCTGACGATCTCGGCTTCGAACGACTACGCGTCGTCGACGCTCGGTTCCACCGTCCGGTGGCACCATCGGCGGCACGCTCACCACCTCGCTGACCTTCTCGGTTCGCGACCGCGCCGGTCGCCGATCCGGTTGCCCAGACCACCCGTTCCAACCTGGTCGACCAGTACAACAACATCCTCGACCAGATCAGCGCGACCGCCGCGGATGCTTCGTTCAACGGCGTCAACCTGCTGAACGGCGACACGCTGAAGCTGGTGTTCAACGAAACCGGCAGGTCGACGCTGAACATCACCGGCGTGACCTACAATTCGGCGGGCCTCGGCCTGGCGAATTTCGACGCACGGCATTGACTTCATCGACAACTCGGCCACCAACAAGGTGCTGACCACCCTGAACAACGCCTCCACCACGCTGCGCTCCGAAGCGTCGGCCCTCGGTTCGAACCTGACGATCGTGCAGACCCGCCAGGACTTCTCCAAGGACCTGATCGGCGTGCTGCAGACCGGCTCGTCGAACCTGACGCTGGCCGACACCAACGAGGAAGCGGCCAACAGCCAGGCGCTGTCGACCCGCCAGTCGATCGCGGTGTCCGCGCTGGCGCTCGCCAACACCTCGCAGCAGAGCGTGCTCCAGCTGCTGCGCTGATATCGGCGAAACCACCTGAACCGGAAGGCGGCGGGGGCAACCCCGCCGCTTTTTTTGCGTTTCCGGAAAGCCTTATTCTTCAGTTATTTAATCCGTCCCCGCCGATTTTAAGGGGCTGTTAACCATATCTTAAAGTGTGCTGCCTAATACTGGCGGTGTTTAGGAAAGAGGTAGGCCGAGAATCGGCCGCGTTGATCCGGTTGCACCCGTGTATGTGCACCGAGGTCCCTCTCCAGAAGGCGTCAAACATCACCGGCAACGTCGCGGCGGCAGAATTGCCCTCCCGAGGCGTCCCATGCGTCGCTCGACCTGAAGGTCGGCGTCCAGCGCGGAACAGGAAGGTTAGACCATGTCAGGCATCGTTCTCTCGGCGTCGGTTCGTCAGAACCTGCTCTCGCTCCAATCGACCGCGGACCTGCTGGCGACAACCCAGAACCGGCTTGCCAGCGGCAAGAAGGTCAACTCGGCGCTCGACAATCCAACCAACTACTTCACCGCGGCCGGGCTCGACAGCCGGGCCAGCGACATCAACAACCTGCTCGACGGCATCGGCAACGGCGTGCAGATCCTGCAGGCCGCCAACACCGGCATCACCTCGCTGAACAAGCTGGTCGATACCGCCAAATCGATCGCCAACCAGGCGCTGCAGACCACCGTCGGCTACTCGACCAAGTCCAATGTCTCCACCAACATCTCCGGCGCGACCCCCGAGGACCTGCGCGGCACCACGACCTACGCCAGCGCGCAATGCGCCAGCAGCAACGTGCTGTCATCCGCGGCACCGCCGGCGGCGCCACCCCGGTCACCGGCGACCACCACGCTGGCGGCGCCACCTCGGTTCCGCTGGTCAGGCGTCGCGGTCGCCGAACAGCGACGGCACCGCCGGCCTCGCTCACCACGGGCCGACCCTGATCAGCGACGTCCCGAGCGCCACCTACCATCGGCCGGGAACCGCGCACCGGTCGACGGCGACACCTTCACCGTCAACGGCAAGACCATCACCTTCCGGGCGGGCACGCCGCCGGCGGCGGCAGTGCTGCCGGCCGGCTCGGCCTCGCCGGGCAATCATCGCCACCGACGGCAACGGCAATTCGATCGTCTATATCGGCACCAGCGGCAGCGCCGGCCGCCACGTTCAACGACCTGGCCGACGCCATCGACCTCGCCAGCGGCGTCAAGTCAGGCCGTGCATCAGCGGCAACGTCGCGAGCATCGCCGCGCTCCAACTCGCCGGGCAGACCCAATCCTCCATCGCCGCCGGCGTCCTTACCCTCAAGACCGGCACCGGCAGCGATCTCAGCATCACCGGCAAGGCCGATCTTCTCAAGGCGCTCGGCCTCACCCCGCCGACCGGCGCCGGCACCGCCAGCGTCACCGCAGGTCGCGCCAGATCACCGCCACGGCGCTCGGCACCCTGATGCAGGACGGTTCGACCCTCAACGTCAACGGCAAGACCATCACCTTCAGGAATGCTGCCGCGCCGGCCGCCATCACCTTCCGACCGGCTCGGGCGTCCTCAACGGCGTCGTCACCGACGGCAGCGGCAATTCGACGGTCTATCTGCAGAACGGCACAGTCAGCGACGTGCTAACGCGGTCGACCTCGCCACCGGCGCGCAGAAAGCCTCGATTCTCGGCGTCCAACGTGCTGTCGCCGAACCGCCGGAACCAGATCGCCGCCCAATTCGATCGCCGGCGCCCTGAAGATCAGCACCGGCACCGCCGCCGATCTGGCCATTTCCGGCACCGGCAATGCGCTGGTGGCGCTGGGCCTGGCCGGCAATACCGGCACCAACACCAACTTCACCGCGACCCGCGCCGCCGGCATCGGCGGCATCAGCGGCACCACCCTGACGTTCTCGTCCTTCAAGGGCGGCGCCGCCGGTCAACATTACCTTCGGCGACGGCACCAACGGCACGGTCAAAACCCTGGCGCAGCTCAACGTCGCGCTGCTGGCCAACAACCATGTCGCGACGCTCGATGCCAACGGCCAGCTGACGATCTCGGCCGGCAACGACTACGCGTCGTCGACGCTGGGCTCCACGCTCGATGGCGGCGTACTCGGCGGCACCGTCGACCTCCGCAGCTCAACTTCACCGATCCCAATCCGCCGGTCGCCGACATCAACTCGCAAGCCACCCGCGCCAACCTGGTGGCGCAGTACAACAACGTCATCGCGCAGATCACCACCACCTCGCAGGATGCGTCGTTCAACGGCGTCAATCTGCTTGGCCGGCGACACGCTGAAGCTGGTGTTCAACGAAACCGGCAAATCGACGCTCAACATCACCGGCACTGCGCTGACGCCGGCCGGACTTGGCCTGCCGACGCTGACGCCCGGGCGTCGAGCTTCATCGACAACGCCTCGGCCAACGCCCAGCTTACCGCGCTCAACGCCGCCAGCACCACCTTGCGCGCGGTGGCGTCGTCGCTGGGCTCGAACCTGTCGATCGTGCAGATCCGCCAGTCCTTCTCCAAGGACCTGATCAACGTGCTGCAGACCGGCTCGTCGAACCTGACGCTCGCCGACACCAACGAGGAAGCCGCCAACAGCCAGGCGCTGTCGACCCGGCAGTCGATCGCGGTGTCCGCGCTGGCGCTGGCCAACCAGTCCCAGCAGAGCGTGCTCAAGCTGCTGCAGTAAATTCGCCGATCCGATCGGACGACGCGGCGGCGGGGCAGACCCCGCCGCTTTTGCGTTTTGCGGCCTCCTGATTCGGTGGATAACAGGAGGGGGTTGCAATTATTCTTTTTGGCGCCCTATTTTTAAGCTGGATGGATGCTGCCGGGCCGCGCATAACATCGCATCGGATTGGGGTCGATGGAGTCGCGCACTTGAGGTAGCCGTCGTCGTGCGAACAAGCCAACAAGGAGACCGGTATGCCGCTGCGAGTCGAGTTGAAGCCGTTCGAGCGGATCGTCATCGGTCAAAGCGTCATCACCAATTCCGACACCAGGACCGCCTTCCTGATCGACGGCGACGCGCCGATCCTGCGCGAGAAGGACATCCTGACCGCGGAGACCGCCAACACGCCGGTGAAGCGAATCTATCTCTGCGTTCAGATGATGTATCTGGAAAACGATATTCCGAACTACCAGGGATTTATACCTGGGTTTCATCAAGGAACTCATTGAAGCGGTGCCAAGTTTCAGAGACCGAAGATTGAGGTGGTGAGTAATCTTATTTTAAGCGGCAATCTCTATAAAGCGCTCAGAGAACTGCGCCCGCTGATCAAGCGGGAAGAAGACCTGTTGAGGTAGTATACATGTCGCATGCTGCTCAGGCTTATGCTCGCACCGCACAAAATACCGCATCACCGCGTGACATCGAAGCGCAAGCGCTACTGAAGGCGGCACGACAGCTTCAGGATGTTATGAATCAACTGGAATGAGACCGACTCCGGCCTGACCAGGGCGCTGCTGTTCAACCGCAAGCTCTGGTCGATCTTCGTCAGCGACGCGCTGAGCGATACCAATCCCGAACAGTCGGCATCCGGCAGAACATCGCCAATATCGGGATCTTCGTCATGACGCAGTGCGCGGCGCTGCAGATCAAGCCGGAGATCGAGCAGGCTGCAGCCGCTGATCGACATCAACCGCAATATCGCCGCCGGCCTCAGCGGCCGGGTCTGATTGTCGCGGGCAAAAAGCTTCCCGGCTTAACGAGGCGTTAACTGCCGCACGGCCTAATGCTCGGGCAGCATTTGTTCTCGATATTTCCGGGATATGCCGGGGATCGTGAGGAGGTGCTGGACCAGCTGCCTGCGCTACGTTCCGCACGTGAACCGCAGGGAACGCGATGTCAGACATCATGAGCATTCTGTCGTCGGCCTACGCCACGAACACGCCGACGACCAAGACCAAGTACACCAATGTCGACCCGACGGCCTATACCGGCAATTGGGAGGGCAAGTATGCCGACAACACGAAATTCGAGTTCGATATCACGAACGTTGTCGGCTTCAGGGCCAAGGTAAGGTACTCGAGCGGCTCGGACGTCAAATATCAGGACGTGCTGATCAAGGACGGCGCGTTCAAGATCGGCAATTCGAAGTTCACGCTGCAGAAGAACGGCCACGCCCAGGTCAAGACGGTGGTGATCGACCCCGCTACCGGCGGCACGACCCTGAACACCGCCTATGCCCAGCGCTGAGCGCGGCGGCAATCAGATACGGCGGTCTGTCGCCAGGCTCTTGTTGGCGAGCTTCGCGGCGTCGAGCGCGCGGAAATAGGCCCGCGCGCGCAGCCGCGACTGGTCCGGATACTGGCTGACGACCTCGTTGGTCGCGGCGTCCACCACCTGATAGACAATGGTCGCGGCGGCGCTGTCGATGACGACGTTGTGCGTGACATCATCGAGCGGAATATAGCCCGGGGTCAGATTGGCGCTTACCGCGGCGCCTGCGGCCGTCACGCTCTGGCTTGCGGGCAACTGCGTCTGCACAGCATTCCGCGCCGCTTCAGGCGCAGGCTGGATGAACGGCGTCGCGACCGATGCCCCCACCGGTTTGATGCTGAAATCGGCACCCATGGCAGCCTCCTGGCCTCCATCAAGTTCTAATCCCAACCCCTCCGGAACCGATTATGCCGATTGCCCCTAAATGCCGAACTTAGTTCCACGCCGGCATTTGATTAAAATGAGACGGATCGCGCCGGGCTTGGCGCGCTCCGGCGGGTGCGCCCGTGCCAATGCCCCGGCGCGGCAGCGCTCAGAGCGAGCGGTTGATGACGATCGGCGTCCTGTTCCGCGGACCCGGCGCTGCGCGAACCCCCGAGGCGGTATAGGTCTGCGGGATGTTACGGCGCTGCATCTCGACATTGACGCCGCGCACGATGCCTTCGGATACCGCATGGGCCGTCGCCAGCACGGTCAGGTTGACCTGCAGCATGGCGCGAAAGACGTCGTGATGACGGTGCAGGGCGGAGAGCAGTTCGGGTGTCGTCTGGGTCAGATACTGCTGGCTGGCTTTCAGGACCAGGATCGTGGCGATGTAGCGACGGGACAATTCGGTTTTTTTCGGCTCGAGCCTGATGGCTTCGCGGACGTTGCCGGCGCGCACCAGCGCCGTCTCGTGCTCGATCACACCGAGCAGCGCGTTCATGACCTCCATCAGGCCTTCGGCGAGCTTGCGGGCCTCGGCGGGCGTCCTTGCCGGCTGCGGCGCGGCCGGGACGGCCTGGGGAGCGGGCTGGGCCTGGGCTTGTCGGTTCATGGCGAATACCTTTGCGACCTAGTGGGCGCTTTTGGCCTGTTGCAGGATGAGGGTGCGATAGACCTCGTTGGAAATTCCGATGCCGCCGGCTTTGGCGAATGCCCTGGCGTACTGGTCCGTCAGCATCGAACGCCAGACGCCGGTGCCGACGGTGTCGCCGAACGGGCCGTCGCCCTTGAGGCCGGCGGTCATCTGCGAGAACATCGAGTTCAGGAACACCGCCTCGAAATCCTGCGACTGGGTTTTGGCCTTGGCCTGGGCCGCGGGCGACACCTTGGTGAGGGCGTCGGCCAGCTGGATGTCCGGGCGGCCATTGAGCATTGGCGGCACGACGTTGGCGGGCATGTTGAGGCTGCGGATCATCACATCACCTCGATGTCGGCCTGGATCGCGCCTGCGGCCTTGATCGCCTGCAGGATGCCGATCAGGTCGCGCGGTCCGATGCCGAGCCCGTTGAGGCCGTCGACCAGTTGCTGCAGCGACACGCCGTCCTTGACCAGCGCCAGCTTCTTGCCGTCCTCGCTGACGCCGACTTTCGTGTTTGGCGTCACCACGGTTCGTCCGCGCGACTGCGGATTGGGCTGGCTGACCTGTGGACTTTCGGAGATCGTGACCGTGAGATTGCCCTGGGCGACCGCGACCGTGGCAACCCGGACGTCGCGTCCCATCACGATGATACCCGACCGTTCGTCGATGATGATCTTGGCGGCAAGATCCGGATCGACCTGCAGCTGTTCGATTTCGGTGAGCATGGCGACGACGTTGCCCTTGAATTCGGGCGGGATCGACATCTGCACGGTCGAGGGGTCGAGCGGCTCCGCGGTCTTGGTGCCGAGGAAATCGTTGACCGCGGCGGCGATGCGTTTGGCGGTGGTGAAATCGGGGTTGCGCAGTGCCAGCCGCACATTGGGCAGCCGGTTGAGCGCGAACTCGATTTCGCGCTCGATGATGGCGCCGTTGGCGATGCGGCCGACCGTCGGTACGCCCTTGGTAATGCTGGCGGCCGCCCCTTCGGCCTGGAAGCCGCCGATCGCCAGCGAGCCCTGGGCCACCGCGTAGACGTTGCCGTCGGCGCCGAGCAGGGGGGTGACCAGCAGGGTGCCGCCCTGCAGGTTCTTGGCGTCGCCGAGCGCCGAGACCGTGACGTCCATCCGGGTGCCCTGGGTGCCGAACGGCGGCAGGTTCCCGGTGACCATGACCGCGGCGACGTTGCCGGTGCGGATGGTGGCGCCGCGGATATTGACGCCCATGCGCTCGAGCATCGCCTGCAGCGACTGCTTGGTGAAGGGGATGTTGTTCAGGGTGTCGCCGGAGCCGTTGAGGCCGACCACGAGCCCATAGCCGATCAGCTGGTTCTGGCGGACGCCTTCGATATTGGCGAGATCCTTGATCCGCGACGTCGCATGCGCGCAGATCACCGACAGCGTCAGCGCGAGAATCGCCGCACTGATCAACTGCAAGGCTCTCACCCAGGTAACACTCGGCATCCTCTGCTCCCCGCTGAGGTTTGGCTGGCCCAAGCTTCACTCCCATAAAGCTCGACCGGCATTGACTATGCGAGCGTCATGCCACCTCATAATTTCGCATCAAGCTAATGATATTATTGAGTAATTTATTTCGACAACCAGTCTGGCCCGGGGCCGCCGCGATGGCGAAGTTGCCGCCGGCGGCAGATTTTGCCGGGCCATTTACGTTCCGTTAACCATAAGCGGCGAAGTTCCACCTTGCGGGTGGCGTAGCAGCGGGGCTCTGCGGCCTCATGCGCTTCATTCCCCGAAGATGCGGCGGAACACGCAATGCGAATTTACGGACCCAACGGCACCACGCTCGGCTCCCCCGCGGCAAGTCCGCGGCGCACCAGTTCGACCGGCTTTTCGCTGCCGGATCCGCAGGCCACCTCCGAAAGCCGCCCGGCGATCGCCCCCAAACCCGCGGCCAATCTGGACGCGCTGCTGGCCATGCAGGGTATCGAGGAAGACCCGGTGGAGCGCCGCAAGCGCTCGGTGCGGCGCGGCAGGGGCGCGCTGGATGTCCTGGATGACCTCAAGATAGGGCTGTTATCCGGCTCGTTTGACGCCTCCACGGTGGCGCGGTTGCGTGCCGCCGCCGCCGAGCTGAAATCCTCGTCCGGTGACCCCGGCCTCGACGCCGTGCTTTCGGAGATCGAACTGCGGGTCGAGGTCGAACTGGCCAAGGCTGGCCAATTCTAAAGTCATCTAGAAGGCTGGCCAATTCTGGAAGGCTGGCCAATTCTGGAAGGCAGCCAGTTCCAGAAAGCCGGTCGGTTCTGCGGCCTTCCGGCTCGGTTTCGACGCCGTTCGGACCTGCCGGCTTGTTTGGCAGGCCTGGTCCGGAGGGCGGCCCGGCGGGTGCCCGGGCTTGTCGTGGCGGGCGATATTGTCTGTCACATGGCACCGCTATATAAGCTGCGGCGCGCCGGACCGTTTCCGGCGCCTTGCACGGACAGATGGATCGGCCCTTGGAAAAGTTGAAGAATTATCGACCCTCCGAAAAAGAGCCTTTCATGAACGATCGCCAGCGCGATTATTTTCGAGCCAAGCTGCTGGCCTGGAAGGACGAGATTCTGAAGGAGTCGCGGAACACGCTGCAGACACTTCAGGAAGAGAACGTCAATCATCCCGACCTTGCGGACCGGGCCTCCTCGGAAACCGATCGCGCCATCGAGTTGCGCGCCCGCGACCGCCAGCGCAAGCTGATCTCCAAGATCGATGCGGCACTGCAGCGCATCGACGACAACACCTACGGCTATTGCGAAGAAACCGGCGAGCCGATTTCGCTGAAACGGCTGGAAGCCCGCCCGATCGCCACGCTGTCGGTCGAGGCGCAGGAGCGCCACGAGAAGCGCGAGAAGGTCTATCGCGACGAGTAGGTCTGCTCGGAGCTTGATGCGAAAGGCCGGGATCATCGTGCGGAGACGATGCGAGCGAGTCGCTCGTGTCCGGCGTGAGGCGTAACCCGGGTTTGTGAAGGCCAGGCTTGTGGCTCTGGACCAACGGCCCCATTGCTGAAATCGGTGGTTTTGCCCGTCCCTCCGCGCGGCGCGCCGGCGGCGCCCGTTTGTTTTGGTTGCCAACATTCGGATATTCCGCGCGGCTTCAGCCCAGCGCCCTGTTCGGCAGATGAGTCGCCGGATTGCTGATAGCAGGCTACTCTCTGCGATCTCGCCCTCGTAATCTTCCGAAGCTCCGGCTTCGGTTGGTCAAGGAAATCGGACGCTCCGCCGCGATCATTCTGATGCGGGTTTCCGCGCCCGGTTCGAAATCCCGATATGTGCCATGATCGAGGCCTTTGACCATGCGTTCTGATTTCATTGTTCGGTCATTTCTTCTTACGCTACCGGCTTTCGGTCTCCTGTCTGGTTTTGCTGCGCCGTTGCTTGGTTTGCAAGCATGGCAGGGATGGATGTGGGCCGCCTTCACGGTGCCCGTCCTGCTCGCGCTGCTTTATGAAATTGCCTCAAGCCTGAGACGTGGGGAGGTCGGCCTTGATATCGTAGCCGCCCTGTCGATGGCGGGAGCATTGGCGGTTGGCGAAAACCTGGCGGCAGTCGTTGTCGCGTTGATGTATTCGGGAGGCCAGTATCTCGAGGCCTTCGCTGAGCGTCACGCGCGCCGCGAGATGACGGCGATCCTGGCAAGAGTACCTCGCACGGCTGTCAGGCATCGCGATGGCGTGCTTGAAGAAGTCGATCTTGATGAAATCGTGCCCGGCGACCGGCTGCTGATCAGACAGGGGGATGTTGTCCCGGTTGATGGAACTGTCGCCGGCGGTGTCGCAATCCTGGATCAATCGGCGCTGACGGGTGAGGCGATCCCGGTTCAACAGCGAACCGGCGACGAGGTGATGAGTGGATCTACCAACGCCGGCGAAGCTTTCGACCTCACCGCATCGCATCACGCCGCTGACAGCACCTATGCCGGCATTATCAGGCTGGTCGAGGAAGCGCAGCGCTCCAAGGCGCCGATGTCACGGCTTGCCGACCGGTTTGCCATGCTTTTTCTCGGTGTGACCGTCTTGATCGCGGGTATGGCCTGGTACTTAACCGGTGACCCCATTCGCGCCGTCGCCGTTCTCGTGGTGGCAACGCCGTGCCCGCTTATTCTGGCGGTGCCGGTCGCCATCGTGTCGGGCCTCTCACGCGCGGCGCGATTTGGCATCCTGATTAAGGGCGGAAAGGCCATCGAGGCGCTGGGGCGCGTGTACTCGCTCGTCATCGATAAGACCGGAACGCTGACCGACGGCAGGGCACGGGTCGTATCGGTCAACGTCCACGATCATTTCGCTCCCGAAGATTTGTTACGACTTGCCGCATCACTGGACCAGGCGTCGAAGCACATCATCGCTCAAACACTTGTGACCGAGGCGCACGCGCGCAAGCTTCATCTCTCGACCCCGTCCAATGTGACCGAGACAGCGGGCGAGGGCATCGAGGGCAGCGTTGACGGGCTGGCCATGGTGGTCGGCGGCATCCGCTTTGTCAGATCCAGATTGTCCAAGGCGGCAACGGGGTCGCCTGATCGGTCACGGAAAGTGGGCGCCGTCATCGTCGCTGTTGCGATTGAGGGCAAGATGGCCGGCGAGATCGTGCTCGCCGATGAATTGCGCGTTGGCACGAAGGTCCTTCTGCAGGCGCTTCGAAAATTGGGAGTCCAGCGGATCATTCTCGCGACCGGAGACCGGCGCGAGGTTGCGGAAGCTGTCGCCACCGGCCTCGGAATCGACGCCGTAAGGTCGGAGTTGACGCCGGATCAGAAGGTGCTGGTTGTGCTGACGGAGCGGAAGAACGGTCCGGTCATGATGGTCGGCGACGGTGTGAATGACGCGCCGGCGCTCGCCGCAGCCGATATCGGGGTAGCCATGGGCGCGCGAGGAACGGCAGCGTCGGCCGAGGCGGCCGATGTCGTGCTTCTGGTCGATCATCTCGATCGTATCGTGCCGGCGATAGAGATCGCGCGCCGCTCGCGCCTGATCGCTCTCGAAAGTGTCGCTGCGGGGATTGGACTGTCGCTGCTCGGCATGGTCGCCGCGGCACTCGGCCATATCACACCGGTTCAAGGCGCCTTGCTTCAGGAGGTGATCGATGTCGCGGTGATAGTCAACGCCCTGCGGGCACTGGGCGGAAAACAACCGGAACGCCCGCTTGCCGAATAGGGTCTAGCGAAGCAATTCCAGCTTTTCGGCCGGCAATCCGGCAATCACGTCCCTGGCGTGGCTGTAGCCGATGGCGACGACCTCGTCATAGTGCTTCCAGTCCAATAGGCCGATGTCGGCAATCGGCGGTTGCAACAGCAGATCGACGAACTTGCGCACCGCCTTTTGCTTCGGAATCGACGTGATGAAGGACGATTCAAGCAGCGTTTCCGGCACGCTGGGCAACCGGTAGAGCTGTTTGGCGCGGGGCCGCAGCTTGTCGCGCAACAGCGCCAGCGTTCCGGGGAGGTGATCGAAGTCGAACGTCCGGCCGTGATCGGTCGACAGGTCGACACCGATGATCCTGCCGGCGCCGAGCTGGGCCATCACGTCGGCCGGGAAGTTGTTGAACGTTCCACCGTCGAACATCATGTTGCCGCCGATGAACACCGGCGGCAGGGCGCCCGGGACGGCGTAGCTCGCAATCACGTTACGGGTCAGGCTGCCGCGGGACAGTATCGTCTCGGCTCCGGTGGAAAAGTTCGATGCGATGGCGAAGAACGTTTTCCAGGTATCTTCGGTGTCGATATCGGCACCGGCCGCATCGCGGACCGCCGTGGCCATCGCGCTGTGGCTGCGCAGGCCCTTGATCAGCGACACCAGCGGAATGAGATTGTAGTCGCCGGTAATATTGCCCTGGGGATGGCGCAGGAACGCCTTGTGCACGGCGGCGGCGATTTTTCCGGCGTCGAGGTCGAGCGCCAGCACCATGCCCATGACGGCGCCGATCGACGTGCCGCCGACGAAATCGACCTCGATGCCGGCCTCCTCGAGCGCCCTCATCACCCCGACATGGGCAAAGCCCTTGGCGCCGCCGCCGGCCAATACGAGGCCGATGCCGCGTCCGGATATGACCCGCCCGATTCGGCGCATGTCGCGGGCAAGCTCCGGCCGGATATGAACATGCCGCGCGACGTGGCGAACATCGAGCCAGCGGGCGGTGGCCTGCGGGGTCTTCGCGGTGGCCTTGTGCAACAGCACCAGGGTCTGCCGGGCGATCGACAGCGGCGCCTTGTCGGCAAAGCAGCGCCGCTCGAGGTCGGACAGGCGGCCGTCGCCCTCCGCGTCTGCGAGCAGCACGATTTCGTCGGCGTGCTGCAGGCAGAATCGGGTCCACGCAGTGTCGCTGCCATCTGCGGCCAGATAGATCGCGCGGCTCTCCGCCTCGATCCGGTCGACGAATTCCGCGACCGCGCCGTAAGGCCGCCAGATCGGGCTTTCGGCCTCGGTGCCAAACCGCAAGGCGATGTCGTCGGCCGTGATGACGACGACCGGCCGGTCGGCCGGCGTCTGTGCGGCCCGCAGGTCTGCCGCGAACGCGGCGGCATCTAATCCCGGCGTGATCGGGAGGATGCACACGTTCACCGGCACCACCGGTACGTGGCGCTCGCGCTCGCGCCGGCGAAACCGCTCGATCACGAGGCGCGTCATCTGCAATCCGATCTGCGGATCCTTGGCTATGGTGGCCTCGATGGCCGCGCGCGTCACCTTGACCACCAGGGAATTGCGTAACGCGACGATCGAGGCGGAGCGTGGCTCCCCGGTGAACATGGCGAGTTCGCCGATGGTTTCCCCGCGGGCAATCTCGCCAAGCACGCTGATCGCGCCCGGTTCTTCTTCTTTCAGCGCACGCAGCCGGCCGGACAGGACAAAATAGACATCGTCGCTGAGATCGCCTTGCCGGAACAGCGTGTCGCCGGACGCCACGTCGATATATTCGACGTCCGATTGAATCGTTTCTACGATCTCGGCATTCGCGAACGCAAAGTGGCTGCGCAGGATGTTCTTGAGCAATTCCTGCTCATGCTGATCCTGGGGCTCGAATTTCAGCATCGCCAGTTCCCTGAGCCTGGTCGCCTTGGCCGGCTGGTCGGCCGAACTTGTTGTCGTTGCATCGCGGCGCCTGCTTGCCAGAGCGCCTGTCGAAGCGGCATTGTGCGGCCGGAAATCGATGCTGTCGACCGTGGACGCGAGCGGCGCTGAATAAAAAAGGATCATCCATGAATGGAATTGCTGCCGCTGCGAAGCTGATCGCTGCGGCGCGGCGAAGCCGCACCCCGCTCGCCTCGTTGCCTGCAGAGATCATTCCGCCAGCCGAAGCTGCGGGATACGAGGTCCAGGACGCGGTTCACGATCTGTTGGTCGCGGATTTCGGGCCGCTGGTCGGCCACAAGATCGGGTGCACCAGCGCGGTGATGCAGCAATATCTCAACATTCCGCATCCCTGCGCCGGCGGGGTGTTCGAGAAGGGTGTCCACCGCAGCGGCGCCGTGTTGCGCCATGGCGATTACGTCCGCGTCGGCGTCGAATGCGAAATCGGCGTGCGGCTCGGTCGCGACCTCAAACCGTCAAGCGCGCCGTTCACCGCCGACAGCGTCGCGCCGGCGATCGAGGCCTATCTGCCTTCCATCGAGATCGTCGACGATCGCTACGCCGACTGGCGCAGGATCGGCGGCCCGACATTGGTGGCCGATGATTTCTTCGCTGCCGGCTGCGTGTTCGGCCAATCGGTGCCGCGGTCCTCGGCGCCGGATTTGCTGACGCTGGGCGGCCGCGCCCTGATCAACGGCGCCGAGGTCGCGCGCGGCGCCGGCGCCGACGTGCTGGGTCACCCGCACAACGCGCTGGCCTGGCTGGCCAATCATCTGGCCGCCGGCGGCAAAGCCCTTCATGCCGGCGAAATCGTGCTGACCGGAAGCCTGGTGCAGACGATATGGCTCAATGCCGGCGACAGGGTGACGATGGATCTGTCCGGCATCGGAATCGTCACGGCGGAGTTTCGGGCCTGATCATGAACGCGATCTATTTCGATCTCGATGGAACGCTGACCGATCCCAAAATCGGAATTACCCGTTCGATCCGCTACGCCCTCATCGAACTCGGCCATCATGCGCCGGCGGAAGATGAATTGACGTGGTGCATCGGCCCGCCGTTGTTGCCCTCGCTGAAGATGCTTACCGGCAGGGATGACCAGGCTGAACTGGCCTTGAAATTGTATCGGCAGCGGTTCTCCGAGATCGGGATTTACGAGAACGACGTCTATCCCGACATTCACGACCTGCTTGCCGTCCTGCACCGTTCCGGTCGCCGCCTGTTTGTGGCGAGCAGCAAGCCCGCCGTCTATGTCGATCGGATCGTCGACCATTTCGAGATCAGGCCATATTTCGAACGCGCGTTCGGATCCGAACTGGATGGCACGCGCACCGACAAGACCGAACTCCTGCGCTATGCGCTCGATCAAACCGGCGAGGACCCGGCGGGCGCCGTCATGATCGGGGACCGGCGCCACGACATGATCGGGGCGAGGAACAACCGGATGACGGCCATCGGCGTGACCTATGGTTATGGCAGCAGGGAAGAACTGGTTGAAGCCGGCGCGCATCACGTCTGCCTGACGCCGAAAGCGTTGCTGGATTTTTTACCATAGGGTAATTTTGCATCAGCGCCGGTTCCCGGGGATTTGGCGCCAACTCAAATCAGGTTGTGGCAAAGACAGTTATGCCGGCGATTGTCTGCAAATTGCGTTATTCGGATCATTTGATCCAGCGATGCAGGGGACCGCTCTTGGAAACAGCGAACGCGAACTCATTGCACTGTTTCGGGGCGATTTGCGCGAACAGGCGAGACAGAGGCTCAAGCATGAGGCCGATAACGCGCATGATGTGGTTGCCGGTCTGCGTGAAGCGCTGGATCGGAAGGCGCAGATCATAGAAAAAGCTGATCTGCGGGACGCGGGCAGGGTCGTAGCTGGCAATCGTTTTCCTGACCTCGCGCTCGGTCCAGCGGTAAATGTAATTTGGCGTGGCAGTGTTGGCGACGCCGCCGCTTCCGTCCGGCAAGATCGCGCTGGTTTCGTAGGCTTCGGTGAGCGCCAACCGTACCGCCGCTCGCATCAACAGGCTTTCGCGGGCCTCGAAAGCCACGGCGCATTTGCGGGCGACGCGGTACATTTCGAGCAAACCGCGGTGCGGCGAATGGCAATGGTGCAAACCGGCATGGACGATAACGACGTCGAAACTTCCGTCGTCGTAGCCGAGATTTTCAGCGTCTTGCCGGTGGTTCGCCATGTCGGAGGCAATATTCGTGAGCGTGAAGTCGGTGAAACCAACCTCGCGGAGAACGCCTTCATCCAGCGGGCCTCCGCAAACAACAAGGATGCTGTCGGCTCGCGATATCGTCCCGCTGGCGATAAGTCGCTTGAGCACGTCAGCATAAAACGCGGTCACTACGTTTCGCATTCGCTTTCCTCGCAATCGTGCGCCGCTTCTAACACTGCCGGCTCTGGATGATCAACCGTGTGCCACCTTGCGGAGAGGCCCCGGGCGCGTTCACGGTGCCGGGTACTGCGTAAAAAGCTGCGGCCTCCGCCAGGGGAGCTGACGGAGGCCGCGTGGAACACCTTGTCGCGCCTAGGTTCGCGATTTGGTGTGGGAGCTCTGTGAGGCGATCAGAACGGCAGCAGCACGTCGAGTACCTGTTGGCCGTAGCGCGGTTGCTGGACGTCCGAGATCTGGCCGCGTCCGCCATAGGCGATGCGGGCCTGGGCGATCTTGCTGGAGTCGATGGTGTTGTCACTCTGGATGTCTTCCGGCCGCACGATGCCGGCGACGATCAGTTCGCGGATTTCGAAATTGACCCGGATCTCCTGCTTGCCCTCGACCACCAGGTTGCCGTTCGGCAGCACCTGGGTGACGACCGCGGCGACGTTGGTCTGCAACGCCTCCTGGCGCTGTACCGAGCCCTTGCCGTCGGTGGAAGCCGTGGAGTCCGCGGTCAGAATCCGTCCCGGCATCACCGAGGCGGCGGCACCCGTCAGCAATTTGCTGCCGGCGAAATCGGTGACACCGGAATCTTCCTTGCTGGTGCGGCTGCGCTGGGTTTCGTTGGCGATATTGGCCTTGTCGGTGATGTTGACGGTGACGGTGAGGATGTCGCCGATCCGGGCGGCGCGCTGGTCCTTGAAGAACGCCCGCGAACCGTTCCGCCACAACGAGTTGGCGTTGTAGGACACCGCTTCGGGCTTCGGCATCGGCATCTGCACCGGCTTGTAGCCCGGCGCCGTGGTCGGATTGTCGATCGCCGTCAGCGCCGGCTTCTCGCCGATCGCGGCCAAGCGGTCGATCCCGGAACAACCGCTGGCGAGGCTGGCGGTGGCGAGCAGGGCGACGCTGAGAACGAGGCGGTTATGCGGAACGAACTTGAACATGAACATGTACGTTACTCGGCTTTTCGGGATACGGTTGCGTTGTCGTTGGTGGCGACCGAGACGGCTGCTGTGTTGCCAGCCGTGCCGGTGGTGGCGCTTGCGTCGGATGTGGCGCTCGCATCCGACGGGGGCGGCGCGGTTGGTGTCGGCACGGTGACGCTGACCTGGCCACGGCCGGTCACGATGCCGGAAACCGTGCGCTTCGATTGCAGGTTCAGGACGCTCACCACATCGCCTTCGGTGCCGCCCTCCAGCGCCTTGCCGCGGATGGTGAGATAGAGCCCGGCCGACTGGTAGACCAGCATCACCGGCTGATCGCGTTGCACGAGATCCGCCTTGGCGAGATCGGCCATCCGCAGCGCCTGGCCGGAACGCAATTGCCGCCGTGCCTGCATTCCGACCGCGCGATTGCGGCCGGCGAAGTCGTTGCCGACCTCGGCCTTCGGGCGGCGCTCGACGATCACATCGGAGGATTTCAGGATTTCGCCGCGTTCGACACCGCGCGCCAGCACCGCGGCTTCGACGGTCTCGATGGCGGTGCCGGTAAAGCGCAGCCGGGTCACGGCGAGGCCGGCGTCGTTGCCTATTTCGAAGGTGAGATCGAAGCGGCCGCCGCGCGGCTCGAACCGGTTGGCAACCAGCTGCATGGCGCCGGTATTCGACGCATCGAGCCGCATGGTCTGCACGTCGCGATCGAAGGTGAGCGACAGATTGGCGGCGTCGCCGAGGCCACCGCGATGTTCCAGCGCCGAGGCGACCTGGCTCTCGATGTCCTTTGCCTCCAGCGTGCGCGCCAGCCGCGTCACCGAAATTTCCTTGATGTCGTGGGTCTCGACCCCGATCACCCGATGCGCGCGCAACGCGGCGAGCACCTGCGCCACCGGCAGTTTGCCGGAGGTGCCGAGATCCGGCGCGCGATAGATGGCGATCGGCGCCGCCGGGCCGGCGTTGTCGATGACGTCGCCGATCCGGACCACGTCGCCGGTGACGTTGACTTCGGCGCGCAGCACCGGGCTCGAGATGGCGTCGTCGAGGCTTTGGGCCGGCGCCGGGCCGGAACCGGCGGCGATCAGCATGCCGAGCAGGAGAAGCGAGCGGAAAGTCATCATCTATCTCCTCAGCGGAACAGGGCGGCCGTCGTTTGCAGCATTTGATCGGCTGCGCTCACGACCTTCGAATTCATTTCGTAGGCGCGCTGCGCCGCGATCAGATCGGACATTTCCGAAACCACCTCGACGTTGGCTTGCTCGAGGTTCTGCTGCTGGATATCGCCGTAGCCGTCGGCATTGGCGAGGCCGTCCTGTGGTGGACCGGATGCCGGCGTTTCCGTGAACAGGTTGTCGCCGGTCGGCTGCAGGCCGGCCTTGTTGATGAAGCGGGTCAGCCCGATCTGGCCCAACAGCGTCGGGGTGGTCGTTCCCGGCACCGTCACCGTGACCTGGCCCTGCGTGTTAATGGTGATGCCGGATGCGCCGGTCGGGAGGGTGATGGTCGGCTGCAACGGATTGCCATTCGATGTGACGATGCGGCCAGTGTTGTCGGTCGTGAACGAACCGTCGCGGGTATAGCTGAAGGTGCCGTCCGGCATCTGGATCTTGAAGAAGCCTTCGCCGCGTACCGCGAGGTCGAGATCGCCGCCGGTCGGAGACAGTGTGCCCTGGGTCATCAACCGCGGTGTGCCCACGGTCTTGACGCCGCCGCCGATGTCGACGCCGACCGGCAGGATCGTGCCCTGGTCCGACGCCTGCGCGCCGACGCGCCGCACATGATCGTAGATCAGGTCCTGAAACGACGCGGTCTGCTTCTTGAAACCGGTGGTGCGCATGTTGGCGATGTTGTTGGAGATGACCTGGACGTTGAGTTCCTGGGCCGCCATCCCGGTCGCCGCGGTGAAAAGTGCACGCATGGGTTAGTCTCCTTTGAGCGCGATCCCGAACGTCGGGTAGCTGTGTTTCGAAACGATCACGCTCAGTTCAAAAATTCAGATCACGAGGCTGCCGGGGCAGGCTCTAGGTCGTAGGCATGATGTTTACGACCTAGGTCGTAGGCATGATGTTTACGACCTAGGCCGGAACATCGGCCAGTTTTT
This sequence comes from uncultured Alphaproteobacteria bacterium, assembly GCA_963710235.1. GTDB lineage: Bacteria > Pseudomonadota > Alphaproteobacteria > Rhizobiales > Xanthobacteraceae > Bradyrhizobium. Next base: position 1,057,189 of record CAVPZI010000001.1, on the reverse strand, counting down.
CGATCGCGGATTTGTGCAGGTCGCTCTGATTCTGCAGCATCGTCGCCATTTGGGTGTAGGCGCGGGTGACCTCGATCATGTGGCTCATCTCGGCCACCGCGTTGACGTTGGATTTTTCGATGTAGCCCTGGCGCACCTTGATGTTGGTGGCCGGTTGCGGGTTGGCACCTGCTCCCGCGGAATAGAGGTTCGAACCTTCCTTCAGCAGGCTCTGGGCCTGGGCGAAGCTGACCACGCGCAGCTTGCCGCGCAGCGAGTCGGCCGGGCTGAGGCCTTGGCGGACGCTGACGCCGCCGTCGTCGGCGATGCTGACTTCCTTGTCACCGGGCTGGAACACGATCGGGCCACCGGTGCCGAGCACCGGAAGGCCGGAAGCGGTCACCAGCTGGCCCTGGGTATTGATCTGGAGCCCGCCGTTGCGGGTATAGCGTTCGCCGGCCGGGGTCTGCACCACCAGGAAGCCGTTGCCGTCGATGGCGACATCGAGTGGATTTTTGGTTTCTTCGGTCGCGCCTTGCGAGAAGTCGCGGTAGGTGCCGCGGTCGACGACGAAGCTCACCCGCCGATCGGCCCGTGAAAACTCGTCCTCGCTGGCGTTCGACGCCAGGTATTCCTGGAACAGCGGTTTGTCGGCCTTGAAGCCGTTGGTATTGGTGTTGGCGACGTTGTTGGCGACGACGTCGATCTGGCGCTCGAGCGTCATCTGCCGCGAAAGTCCGACGAGGAGCATGTTCTCCATCGGTAGTTCTCCCCTGGTAGGATCCGCGTTCCGCCCTCCCAGGCCGATCGCGGATCGAGCAAACCGCCAGGCTCTCCCAAGCCGCGGTTCGAGGATTACTCAGCGAAACCCGTGCCAATCCGGAAAATGACTATTTTTCAGTAGCTTGCTCGATTTTCGCGGATTGCCGGGGGCGGCAATAAGGTCTTGTTGACCATATTTGCCGGCAAAATTTTCCTAGCCGGTTTTCAAAAGAAAGATTCCATTAACCATTGCGACCTAGCGTCGACCAACAGGGCGCTCGTGCGCCAGCGGCAATTCGTATCGCGTCACATCGCCAGTCTGGCAGCATCGAGTTCATCCCGGATTGGGGCGGGCAGGCGATGGCAGATGGCGATCAGGAAGAGGGCGGCGCGAAATCCGAGGAAGTCGCCGCTCCCAAGAGCAAACTCAAATTGATCATTATCGCGGTCGCGGTACTGCTCGTCGTTGCCGGTGGCGGCACCTGGTTCTTCTTCTTTCGCGGTCACGCCGAGGAGCAGCACGCCGAGGCCGTAGCCGCGCCGAAACCGCCGAATTTCATCGAAGTACCGGACATGCTGGTCAACCTCGTCGGCGTGCCCGGCGAGCGCGTGCAGTACCTCAAGGTCAAGCTGGTGCTCGAGGTCAAGGAAGAGAAGCAGATCGAGGTGATCAAGCCGACGCTGCCGCGGGTCACCGACATCTTTCAAACCTATTTGCGCGAGCTGCGGGCGGGCGATCTGGCCGGTTCCGCCGGGCTGTTCCGCCTGCGCGAGGAGCTCACCAAGCGCGTCAATGCCGCGATTGCGCCCAACCAGGTCACCGCCGTGCTGTTCAAGGAAATCGTCGTTCAGTGACGGGACCGATCTAGCCCATGGCCAACGCGCAGGACGACCAGGACGCAATTGCCGCCCAATGGGAAGCCTCCATGCTTTCGGAGGATCCCGAGGAGGCGGCGAAAGCCGCTGCCGCCAACGAGCTTTCGGGTACGATGGCGGAGCAGTGGGCCGCCATGGTCGACGATGGCGGCCGCGACAACGGCGCCAAGAGCGGCGGCGAGCGCGTCCTGTCGCAGGAGGAGATCGACAATCTCCTTGGCTTCAGCGTCGGCGAAGTCAACCTCGACGAAAATTCCGGCATCCGCGCCATCATCGATTCGGCGATGGTGTCCTACGAGCGTCTGCCGATGCTCGAAATCGTGTTCGACCGCCTGGTGCGGCTGATGACGACCAGCCTGCGCAATTTCACCTCCGACAACGTCGAAGTCTCGCTCGATCGCATCACCTCGGTCCGCTTCGGCGACTACATGAATTCGATCCCGCTGCCGGCGGTGCTGAGCGTATTCAAGGCCGAGGAATGGGAGAACTTCGGTCTGGCGACCGTGGACTCCAGCCTGATCTATTCGATGATCGACGTGCTGCTCGGCGGGCGTCGCGGCCAGGCGTCGCTGCGCATCGAAGGCCGTCCCTACACCACCATCGAAACCAACCTGGTCAAGCGCCTGGTCGAGGTCGTGCTCGCCGATGCCGAGCAGGCGTTTCGCCCGCTGTCGCCGGTGTCCTTCAAGATCGACCGGCTGGAGACCAATCCGCGGTTCGCCGCCATCAGCCGGCCCGCCAATGCCGCCATCCTGGTGCGGCTGCACATCGACATGGAAGACCGCGGCGGCAACATTGAATTGCTGCTGCCCTACGCCACCATCGAACCGATCCGCGCCGTGCTCATGCAGATGTTCATGGGTGAGAAGTTCGGCCGCGATCCGATCTGGGAAGGCCATCTGGCGACGGAAATCGCACAGGCGTCGATTTCGGTCGATGCGGTGCTGTACGAGGCCGAAATTCCGCTCAAGCAGCTGATGCAGCTCAAGGTCGGCGATACGCTGCCGCTCGAAATGCGCGCCGACGCGCTGGTGGCGGTGCGTTGCGGCAGCGTGACCCTGACCGAGGGCCGGATGGGCCGGGTCGGGGATCGCGTTGCGATCCGCGTCAGTAAGCCGTTGCGCAAACCGAACACCACCTTCGCGATGTTCGAGAAAGCCGACGAACAAACCAAATTGATGGAGGCACAGTGAGTCATTCAGTCGGAATTGTGATCGAGAGTCTGGTTGCGGCTGCTGCTTCTGCTCACCATCGGCTACTGCATGCTGCTCAACAAGCGGCTGAAACTGCTGAAGGCCGATGAGCATTCGCTGAAGGCGACGATCGGCGAACTGATCACCGCCACCGAAATCGCCGAACGCGCCATCGGAAGCCTCAAGCACACGGTGCGCGACGTCAACGAGCATCTCGGCAACAAGATCGCGACCGCCGGCGACATGTCGGAGCAGCTCAGACGGCAACTGGCGGAAACCGACAGCGTGCTGCGGCGGTTGTCGAAAATCGCGGTCGCGGCCCGCCCGAGCGGGGCGGAAGCCCCGAGCCCGTCGCCGGCCAAGTCGCTGCTGGAGGCGGCCCAGGCGTTCACCGAACGCAGAAGATCCGACGGCCTCGCCGCATGAACCTGCTTCGGGACATTCGCGTCATTCCAGTGGTGCTGGTGGCGATCTTCGGCCTCGCCGTGCTGAAGGTCGCCGGCCTTGTTGTCGATGGCGGCTACGTGTTCGACTACAGGCCCGACGCGACGCAGCGCTCCTGGGCCGAAGACAATTTCAACTTCCCGACCGGGAAGAAGCCGGTCGAGCCTGCGGATATCACCGGCTCGGTCGAAGCCAAGAAGGAAGAGCCCAGGAAGGAGGAGGCCGCCAAACCGCAGGTCAGTCCGCCGGAAGCGGCTCGCGCCCCGGAGACCAATTCCGCCGAGCCGGCGCCGGCGGTATCCGCCTCCGAGCGTGCGGTTCTGGAGCGACTGCAGGCGCGGCGGCAGGAACTCGAAGCGCGGGCCCGGGAGATCGACATCCGCGAAAGCCTGCTGAAGGCCGCCGAGAAGCGCATTGAATCGCGCGTCGAGGAGATGAAGTCCGTCGAATCCAAGATCGCGACCGAGACCTCGCAGAAAACCGAATTGGATGCGGCGCGCTTCAAGGGCATCATCACCATGTACGAGGGCATGAAGCCGAAGGACGCGGCCAAGGTGTTCGATCGGCTCGAGATGCCGGTGCTGTTCGAGATTGCCTCGCAGATCGCGCCCCGCAAGATGTCCGACATTCTCGGGCTGATGTCACCGGAAGCCGCCGAGCGGCTTACCGTCGAACTCGCCCGGCGGGCCGGATCGGACAAGTCCACCTCCACCGCCGATCTGCCCAAAATCGAGGGCAAGCCGTTGCCGCAAAATCGCAATTAGCGGAGCTTGCTGGCCGCCAGGGGACTCCCGTGGCCTCAGCCAAATGCATAATTTGACGGCCGAAATTCGAGAGGGCCGTCACCAAATGCCCATGCGCCGGGCAATCAGCCGGTTTGGCAATTTGCAGACCATTGTGGCCTAACCGGCCGCAACGCCTCAACATTGCACGCGCGCGGGCGTCCGGAACCACGGTCAAATCGGCACCTTTTTGCCGTGAAACCGGTTGGCACGGCTCTTGCGATACCTGGACAGCTAACCTCTGCATGAGCCAGGCATCCATGTCGATCCGCGGCGACCGCACCCATAAAGGATCCTTCTCCAGCGCCGGCAAGCGCGTGCTTGCAGGAATGACCGAGGCAGCCTGGTGCGTTGCGACGACGCTGAATGACCTCTGCGGCCCAAACATCCTTGGCCTGAACATCCCTGGCCTGAGTAACAAGCGCCGAACCGCTTCGCCGGTTGGCGTACGACGAACGCTCCGCTTCCGTAATGCCGCCCTCTCGTCGCTTGCAAGAAGGATAGACAAATGAAGATGCACGTCACACGGTTGATGATCCGGCAACGTCAAATGGCAATTTTCGCAGTGGCAATCACGCTCGCCTTGCTGGGTTGGCCGGGTGCGAGCCGAGCTGCCACGCTGGCGGAGATCAAGCAGCGTGGCTACATGGTCGTTGTTACGGAGGATGATTTTCGGCCGTTCGAGTTTATCAAGGATGGCAAGCCGACCGGCTTCGACAATGAACTGCTTGATCTGCTGCGCAAGTTTGCGCCGTTCGAGGTTCGCCAGGAAATCATCCCATGGCCGGGCCTGTTGGCCGGTGTCAGCACCGGCAAATACGACGTCGCACTAACCGCCGCGGCGATTACGAAGGAGCGGCAACCGACGCTCGATTTCACCATGCCGTTGGCTGACAACTCGAACTACTACGCCACCCGCAAGGGTGACCAAAACATCAAATCCATCGCCGATTTGAACGGAAAACCTTTCGGCCTTCAGGTCGGTAGCGTCATGAAGGAACGTCTTCCCGAACTGCAGGCCCAGCTCGACAAGTCAAATGGCAAGCTCGGCAAGATGACCGAGTATGCGTCCTTTCCGGATGCTTATCAGGATCTGGCCAATGGTCGCATCGACTATGTGATCAACACGTTTATCAATCTGACTGAGCTGACCAAGGAAAAGCCTGCCGTTTTCGAACTTGGCCATGCCGTCTCCGGCAGGGTCATGCCCGCCTGGGCCGTGAAGAAGGGCAATGCCGGCGTGCTGGCGTTCCTGAACACTTTCCTCGCTCAAGCCCGCGAAAGTGGCGAACTCGCGACGCTGCAAAAGAAGTGGTTTGGCAAGTCGTTCGACGACCTGCCGCTCTACTGGATGTCCGAATTCTAGTCCGCGGCAAGAACTGCCCGAGCCATGACTGCCGGTAACCTGATCAGTCTGTTGTGGGGGGCGTCAACGACAGTCCTGCTGTCGTTGACCAGCATCCTGCTCGGCCTTCCGCTCGGTCTTGGTCTGGCTCTCGTGCGCTGGGCGAAAGTTCGCGGCCCCAATCAGATTGCCGTTGTCATCGTCAGCCTGCTGCGCGGGACACCCGCGGTGACGACAATGCTGCTTTTCTTCTTCGTGTTGCCGACAGCAGGCGTTCCCGTCAGTCCCGTCGCCGCCGCGCTGCTGACACTGACGCTCAATACCGCCGTTTTCAACAGCGAGGTGTGGCGGGCGGCACTTGAACAATTCCCTCGCGAGCAGATTGAGGCTGCGAAGTCGATCGGCATGCAGACGAGGCAACGTTTTTTCTTGATCATCCTGCCGCAGATCTTTCGCACATGCCTGCCCGGATTGGTAAACGAAATGACCTTGCTCATCAAAGCCAGTCCGGCGATCGCCGTTGTCGGGGTGGTTGACATCACGCGAGCGGCCGTACGCATCGGCGCCGAGACCTATGACCCGTTGCCGCCGTTTCTGGTGGCTTTCGTGCTTTACAGCGCTTTTGTCCTTGTCTTCGTGAAATTGCAGCGAGTGATCGAGGTGCGGCAAAGGACGGCTCCGGCATGAATCGGGATCTTGCGATCGTTTGGCAACATCGCGACCTGCTCGTCGATGGATTCGCGCACACCATCGTTTTGACAGTCGTCACCGCGGCTGCGGCGCTTGCTCTCGGGACCGTTCTGGCGGCGATGCTGCGCGCGCGCTCACCGATCCTGGCCAGGATTTCGCAGGGATATGTCGACACGATGCGCTGCATTCCGTTCCTGCTGTTTGCCTATCTGCTCTATTACGGGTTGCCGGCGCTTGGAATTCGGATGAGCGGCTGGAATACGGGATTGCTGGCGCTTGTCGTCTACAATACGGCCTATATGGCTGAGATTTTGCGAAGCGCCTGGGCTGGACTGTCTTTCGATTCGATTGAGGCCGGTCATGCATTCGGCTTTTCGCATTTCCGGCTGTTCCGGCACATCATTCTCGCGCCGCTTGCGTTCGCCGCGGCGCCTTTGATTGGCAACCAGGTCGTCCAGATCATCAAGGACAGCGCCTTCCTGATGATCATCACGGTACCTGAACTGACCTTCGCCGCGTCCTACATCCAATCGACCTACTACACGCCCTTTGCCGCATTCATAGCGGCGTTTCTCCTTTATTGGAGCCTGACAATGCTGGTTGAATCCGGGGTTGCCATGATCGATCGCCGAGCGGCGGTTCGGCGATGAGCGCGGCTCCCGTTGACGTCGGCGACACACGCGAGCAGGTGCTGGCGATCCGCGGCGTTTCCAAGTTTTTCGGGGACCAGAAAGTGCTGGCGGACGTCGACCTGACGGTCCGGCGCGGCGAAACCGTCTGCGTTCTCGGACCATCCGGCTCAGGGAAGTCGACGCTGCTAAGATGTATAAATTGGCTCGAGCCTCCGGACGCGGGAGTCATCCTGTTATCGGGCCAGCCGATCGGAATACGGTCGGGCAATCGATGGATGTCCGATCGCGAACTCGCGGAGATTCGCACCCGCATCGGTATGGTATTTCAGCATTTCGCCCTCTGGCCGCATTTGACGGTGGTGCAAAACGTGATGGCCGGCCCCGTTCACGTTCAGCGGCGCCGGACGTCGGAGGTGCGTGACGAAGCCCAACTTCTCCTTAAAAAGGTTGGTCTCCTGGATAAGGCCGACACCTACCCGGCACGATTGTCCGGCGGCCAAAAGCAGCGGGTAGGCATTGCGCGTGCCCTTGCGATGAAGCCAAGCCTTCTGCTGTTCGATGAGCCGACCAGCGCTCTCGATCCCGAGCTTGTCGGAGAGGTTCTCGACGTGATGCGCGCGCTGGTCGGGGAGGGGATGACCATGCTCATCGTAACGCATGAAATGAGTTTTGCCCGCGAAGTGGCTGATCGCATCGTATTCCTGGATCACGGTCATGTCGTCGAGGTCAACACTCCGGAACGGTTCTTCACGGCGCCGGCGACGGAACGTGTAAAGCAATTCTTGACGCGATACTCATCGGAAACAGCGATCAAAGGGAGGAGGCTGCCATGAACGCCTTGGCGGAATATACCAGAACGGCCCCCGCCGGCATTACATTCGTCCCCCTCAGTCCACAAATCGGCGTGGCGGTCGATGGCATCGACCTTACAGGCAATCTTGACGGCAAGACCGTACGGCTGCTCCAGGATGCACTGTTGAAGCATAAGGTCCTTGTGTTCCACGGTCAGGCCTTTTCCCCGGCAGGGCAGCGAGACTTTGCAGCACGATTCGGCGAGCTGCATGTCAATCCGATTTCTCCCAATCACCCGGGCTTTCCGGAGATCATGGTGCTGCACGTCGATCAGGACCATCCGCCGGAACGAGCGGTCTGGCACACGGACGTCACGTTCATTCAGACGCCGCCGCTCGGTTCGATCTTGCATTGCGTCGAGTGTCCGCCAGTCGGCGGCGACACCATTTGGGCGAACAGCGCAGCGGCGTTCGAATCTCTGTCGAAGCCCGTTCAGCGGCTGCTGGATGGCCTGACCGCCGAGCACGACTTTCGCAAGCTGTTTCGCGCTGAAGATTATCCAGGACCGGAGGCGCACGAGCGATGGGAAGCGGCGGTGCGATCTCACCCGCCGGTCATCCACCCGGTGGTCCGGACGCACCCGGAATCCGGTGAAAAGGGCTTGTTCATCAATGAAGGCTTCACAACGCGCATCCTGGAACTGCGTGAGGAGGAGAGCGCTTCTTTGTTGGCTCTGCTCTTTGCCCATATGATCCGCCCGGAGTTCACCTATCGGCATCGGTGGACCCGGAATGACGTGATTTTCTGGGATAACCGGATGACGGCGCACTATCCGGTTGCCGACTACTGGCCTGCGCCGCGGCGGGTTCATCGTGCGACCATACTGGGCGATCGACCCTGCTGAGCTGCTCGTGCGCTGTCGCAGCCCCGCCGGTGCATCGTCGAACGGTGCAGCGCCGAATTTGTTATCAGCCAAGTCGCTCCGCCAAGGCACGTCCGGCGACGGCGATCGCGATCACCATCGCGAGCGTCAGCAAGGACAGCGAAATTGGCCGGTAGAGGTGTCGGGGAAGGCGGGAGAAGGCCAGCACGCCAATGAAGCAGCCCGCGGCAACGGCGGGCGACATGATCAGGCTGACAACAAGGCTTTTGGTCGAGTAGACGCCGTTGAATGCGCAAACGCAGACGCCGAAGCCCGCGCTCATGGCGATGAATGCAATCAGTGTGGCGCGCGCCTTGTGCATCGGCATATCGCTTCCCAGCAGCGACACGATGACGGGAGGCCCGCTCATGCCGGTGCCGCCATTCAGACACCCCGACAGAAATCCAATCGATGCCAGTTTTGTGTTGCCTTGTATCGTAGCCGTCGCCTCGCTGTTCCAGGCCCGCAGCACGGCCGCGCCGACGGCCAGACCCAGCAGCAGGCGCATGATATCTGTCGGCATCAGCACGAGGACTGTCACTCCCAGTGGCGTGCCGATCACCGCACCCAACGCAAGCCATTTGAGCACGCGTGGTTCGACATTTTGATGTTCCATCGGCAGGGTTACGAGCCCGACCGCAAGCTCGAGAGGGAAGACCACCGGAACCGCCAGGACCGGCGATACGGCGACGGTCAAAATCGGCATCGCGGCTAACGCGAATCCAAATCCCGAATAGCCGCGAACGATTCCCCCAAACAAAGCGGCGAGAATGATGGTCGTGAGTGCGGGTTGTTCCAAATAGGCAGACATGGTGTCGATTTGCAGGTGCCGCTTGCGGGCGCATCTTGCGCCGTAATCAATTGAACTCGAGCTCCATCGGAATCGGCGCCAACCGTCTTTTGAAACTCCCGCAGTGACCGCATCAGATTACAGCAATTCCGGGCTGGTCGCGGGGTTCGGCCATCGAGATGGCGAGGTAGCGGCTCTTTTCACTGCAATTTGCTGCATGGCCCAACGAGCATTCTTGCGCACCTCGGGGTCGGCGTCGTCGAGCACCAGCTTCAGGAACGGCGCGCCGGCGGGATCGGCGATTTCGCCGAGCGCCGCGGCGCCTTCCTTGCGTAGATTGGCCTGCGGATGCACGATGCAGGCGCCGATCGACGGCACCGCGCGGGCCGCCTTCATCTTGCCGAGGCTGCGCACCGCCTTCAGCCGCACCTGCCAGAACTCGTCGCCGAGGATGCTGATAAGCGCGTCAGCGGCCAGGCTGCCGTTGACATTGGTTCCGAGTGTCTCGGCGGCGATCTCCCGCACCATCCAGTCGCTGTCAGCCAGCGCGCGGGTGATCGATTCCGCGGCGGGTTTCAAATGCGAAAACGCCAGCGCGCTGACCGCGGCGCGGCGCACATGCGGGTCGGCATCGGAGGTCGAGGCGGTCAGGGCCGGAATTGATTCTTCGAGCTTGAGAAAGCCGATCACCCCGATCGACTGGACCCGGACCGATGCATCGGTATCGCGCAAGGCATCCAGCGCGGGTTTGAGCGAATCCTTGCGCCGCAGTTCCTTCAGCGCGCGTAGCGCTGCCATCCGCACGAAGGCGTGGGAATGGCTTACCAGCGGCAGGATGGCGTCCGCGCTGGCTGGATCCTTCAGTTCCGCCATGGCGTCGGCCGCCGCACCCGCCACCGCCTGTTCGGGATCGACCACGAGCTTGGCAAGCGCTGCTGCCGTCTCAGGGCCGTCGAATTCACCGAGCGCGATGGCGGTCTGCTGCCTTACGCCGGGATCGGGATCTGCCGTCATCCCATCGAGATGCTTGACCGCAGCCGGGTCGCCGGAATGGCCGAGCGCGATGATCGCGACCCGGCGTTCGCCGGGATCGGCAGCATGCAGACGGTCGTCGACATCGTTGAGATCGTCATAGGATTCGAACGGTCCCGCCATGACTCACCTCAACAGGTAGGGGATGTTGACCTTGACTGCGCCGGTCGGACAATCCGCCTCGCACGGCATGCAATACCAGCATTCGTCATAGGCCATGTAGGCCTTGCCGGTCATGTCGCTGATGCGCAGGACGTCGAGCGGGCAGACGTCGACGCAGACGGTGCAGCCCTTGTCGGCGATGCATTTGGCGTCGTCAACGACGACGGGAACGGAGGTCTGGTAGCTGGCGAGAGGCATTTGTTTGTTCCAGGCTGGAGAACGGTTGAGAACTTCAGGCCGAGGCGCGAATGCGCTGCTTGTCGTAGAGATCCTTTTCGTCGTCGGCGATCGGAACGATGTAGGGCTCGACCGCGCGCTTCTCGCTCGACATCCTGCCGTCCTGCTTGCGCAGCAACGTGTGGCAGAACCAGTCCTCGTTGTTCTTTTCCGGATAATCCGTCCGCATGTGATAGAGGCCCCAGCGGCTTTCGGTGCGGTACAACGAGGCATGAGCCGCCATGTCGGCGCAATCGATGATCGATTGCGTTTCCAGCGCGCGGAGCAGTTCGTGCGAATTGCGCGCGATCATTTGGGTCTCCATGTCCTCGCGGACTTCGGCGAGTCGCTTCTGGCCGAGCTCGAATTTTCGCGTGACCTTCGGCGGTTGCAGATAGTCGTTTACCATCCGCCGCGCCTTGTATTCGATCTGGTTCGGGGGAATGCCGTCCTCGCGCTTGGTCGGCGCCATTACGCGGTCCCGTTCCCTGGCGATGTCGGTGGCATCGAATGCGGCAAAGTCGGTATTGTCGGCATATTCCATCGCGTGCTCGCCGGCCACCGAGCCGTTGGTGAAGGCGCCGAGCATATAGTTGTGCGGCACACTCGCCATGTCTCCAGCGGCGTACAGGCCCGGCACCGTGGTGCGCGCGAAGTCGTCGACGAATACGCCTGATGCGCTGTGGCCGGAGCAGAAACCGATCTCGGAGATATGCATCTCGATCGGCTCCTGACGGTAGTCGGTGCCGCGGCCCTCGTGAAACAGGCCGCGGGTCGGACGTTCCACCTTGTGCAGCGTGGTCTCGATCTCGCTGATGGTGTTTTCGTGGAGATGGTTCAGTTTCAGGAACACCGGCCCCTTGCCAGACTGCAACTCGTTATAGAATTCGAGCATCATCTGGCCGGACCAGTAGTCACATTCGATGAACCGCGAGCCTTCATTGTTGGCGGTGTAGGCGCCGAACGGACCGGCGACATAGGCGCAGGCCGGGCCATTGTAGTCCTTGATCAGCGGGTTGATCTGAAAACATTCGAGGTTCGCCAGCGCTGCACCTGCGTGATAGGCCATCGCATAACCGTCGCCGGAATTCGCTGCGTTCTCGTAGGTGCCGAACATGTAGCCGGAAGTTGGCAGCCCAAGTCGCCCCGCGGCACCCATGCACAGGATCACCGCCTTGGCCTTGATGACCAAAATCTCGGCGGTGCGGGTATTGACGCTTATGGCCCCGGCAATGCGGCCGTCGCTGCCGGTCAGGAGGCGGGTCGCCATGTAACGGTTCGAAATCAGGATGCGGGCGCGGCGCAGTTGCCGGTAGATCGCCTTCTTGACGGTTTCGCCGTTGGGCATCGGCAGCACGTAGGTGCCGATGTGATGCACCTTTTTGACCGCGAAGTCGCCGTTCTCGTTCTTCAGGAAGCGGATACCGAAGCTGTCGAGCTCCTCGATGATCGAGTAGCAGCGTTGCGCGTATTTGTAGACCGCTTTCTGGTCCACGATGCCGTCATTGGCGATGGTGATTTCCTTGGTGTACTGCTCCGGCGTCGCATAGCCGGGGATGACGGCGTTGTTGAGCCCGTCCATACCCATGGAAATCGCGCCCGACCGTTTGACGTTGGCCTTTTCCAGCAGGACCACATTGGCCTTGGGATTCTTCAGTTTGGCCTTCAGCGCCGCCATCGGCCCAGCAGTTCCACCGCCAATCACCAGGACGTCGCAAGAGACCTCAGAAAGCCCATCGACAATTTCGTCCATCGCCATCGCTCATTCCTTTGCCTGGTTCGTAGCAAGTTCCGTTCCAACCAGAATAGGCGGCGGCGGGGGCGGCGATAGCAATTAGTTGTCAGGGAAATGCAGGCGTTACCGCTCGACGAACGCTCTTTCGATCACGAAGTGCCCCGGCTGGCTGTGGTTACCCTCGGTAAAAGCGTGCGCCTCGAACGTCTGGCGCAAGTCCTCCAGCATACCGGGGCTGCCGCATAACATGACGCGGTCGGTCTCGATGTCGAGCGGCGGCAGGCCGATGTCGTGGAACAATTGATCCGAGGCGATCAGGTCGGTAATGCGGCCGCGGTTGCGGAACGGCTCGCGGGTTACCGTGGGGTAGTAGACGAACTGCTCGCGGATCAAGGGACCGAACACCTCATCCTCGCCAAGCGTCGCCACCAGTCGTTCTCCATAGGCCAGTTCCGAGATCTGCCGGCACCCATGTACCAGGACAATGGTCTCGAATCTGTCGTAGACGTCGGGATCCTTGATGAGGCTGGCGAACGGCGCGAGACCAGTGCCGGTGGAAAGCAATAACAGCCGTTTCCCTGGAATAAGGTTGTCGGTAATCAGCGTACCGGTGGCCTTGCGGCCGACCAGAATGGTATCGCCTTCCTTGATCTTCTGCAGCCGCGAAGTCAGCGGTCCGTCCGCGACTTTGATGCTGAAAAACTCCAGCGCCTCTTCGTGATTGGCGCTGGCCATGCTGTAGGCTCGGAGCAGCGGGCGGCCGTCGACTTCGAGGCCAATCATCGCAAACTGTCCGTTCTGGAAGCGAAAGCCGGAGTTGCGGGTGGCCGTGAAGCTGAACAGCGTATCGGTCCAATGCCGAACCGAAAGAACCTTTTCCTTATTGAATGCGCTCATGGTCTCGCTTCCCGCGTGAGTCATCGATGTCGCGACCGTGCTCGGACAGTGCGATGATCACAAGCAAGGAATTGCCTGCGGTATTGTCATCTTGGGAAAACGATTTTTGCGGCAATAAATTGCTGTCGCTAACGGTCGAGCGATGGTTCAGTTCGGCAATTGGAGAACGCCAATGTCCGGTTTGCTGGCGAAGCCGATTGCCGCGCCGACGCATGTCGCTGTCAGCGATCAGCTGGATTTTCTCGATTTGACGATGGCAGGAGGCGAGACGATTCGCCTGGCTGCCGGCCGTCTGCGTGCGGCTTGTAAATGTGCCCACTGTACCCGTGCGCGGATTGACGGTATTTTTCCGGATGCCTTCGACGGCATTGCCATTACCGTGGTGGCTCCGATCGGCGATTACGCCATCAATATCGCCTTCTCCGACGGCCATGCGCGCGGGATTTATCCCTGGCAGCTCTTGCTGGGCCTGCAACCGGCCTAGCGGTCACGGTCACCGCTCGTCCTCCCTGATCATGAACTGGGAAAAACCCAAGGGAAAAGCATCACTTGGCACGAGGCTTGCTGCGTCTTTGGATGAATTTTTAAAGTCTGGAGCGCGCGATGCAAGTTTATGCGGCAGCCCAAGCGGCGTCGAGCCCGGGGACCAGGTTGTCTCGTGCCGCGGCGCCGGCCGGACAATCGCTGCTGCTGACCGAAAGTGCGCGATCGCTCGGCGGCCCGCCGTCGCTGTTCGAATCGCTGTCGGTGCTCGAACGTGAAACCGTTCTCAGGCATGGCCGCCGCAGGGTGCTCTATCGCGGTCAGACTCTGTTCAATCAAGGTGCGAAGCACGACGGCATCTATCTGATCGAGACCGGCCGTATCAGGGTGTTTTACACGGCACCCTCCGGGCGCGAGATCACGCTGGCTTACTGGAATCCCGGTAATTTCGTGGGTGGGCCTGAAGTTTTCGGCGGTGGCGTGCATCAGTGGTCCGGTGTCGCCACTTCCAATTCCAGCGTAGTGCAACTGCCGGGCAAGGAGTTGCGCGCGTTGGTGGTCGAAGTACCCAACCTCGCCGTGGGCTTGATCGAAGGGCTGACGTTCAAGGGAAAATGCTACTCTGCGCTGGCGCAAATGCTCGGCACCCGGTCGATCACCGAACGCCTGGCGCATTTGTTGCTGCATCTGACCGAGCTCTATGGCGTCGAGGATCCCGAGGGTATCCTGATCGGCGCCGCCTTCACCCATGCCGATCTGGCCCACATGGTGGGCGCGACCCGCCAATGGGTGACAATCAGTCTCAAGCGTCTGCAGGACAGGGACGTTGTCACGTCGCGGAAATCCCGAATCGTGGTGCGCCGACCGGACCTGCTGCGGGAGATGAAAGGCCAGGGCGATTGAGTCGATGCCTACGGATTCGGCGCTTTTCGGCCAATCTGCTCAACGGCTGGGCAGGGCGGCTTTTCGCGGCAACTAATCGACCGCTTGCGTACGACGGTGTTTGCGCCGCTGGCCACCTCGACAAAGGATGCCGAAAACCGGGGGCCAACCCGAGTGCATCAACCAACGAGAGGTCTGCCATGGTTCGCGATCCAGGATTTACCCATCGCATTTCCGCCGCGGTTGCGGCGGTGATGTTGGCCTGTGCAACTCCCGGGTTCGCACAGACCACCGTAACGATCGGGATCGGCACCCAGGATACCACCACCAATACCGCCACCACCGGAACCATCATCCGTCAGCTTCACCTGCTGGAGAAGTATCTGCCGAAGGACGGCAAATACGCCAATATCAAGTTTGAATTCGAGTGGCAGAACTTCACTTCCGGACCGCCGGTGACCAACGGCATGATGGCGAACAAACTGCAGTTCGGCATGATGGGCGATTATCCGCTGGTGGTGAACGGGTTCACGTTCGAGAGCAATCCGGAAAGCAAGAGCCGGCTCATTGCCGTCAGCGCTTACAGCCTCGACGGCTCCGGCAATGGCCTCGTCGTTCACAAAGACTCGCCGTATTACGAATTGTCTGACCTCAAGGGCAAGCTGGTCAGCGTCCCGTTCGGCTCGGCGGCGCATGGCATGATGCTGAAGGCGATGCAGGACAAGAACTGGCCCGCCGATTACTTCCAGTTGGTGAGCCAGACCCCTGAGGTCGGCTCCACCAATTTGCAGGAAAAGAAGATCGACGCCCACGCCGACTTTGTGCCATTCGCCGAATTGTTGCCGTTCCGTGGCTTCGCCCGCAAGATCTTCGACGGCGTCGAGACCAACCTGCCGACCTGGCACGGTGTCGTGGTGCGCACTGATTTCGCCGAAAAATATCCGGATGTGGTGGTTGCCTACATCAAGGCGGTCATCGCAGCCAATGCATGGCTGCGCGCAGACCCAAAACTCGCCGCGGAAAAAATCCAGGAGTGGACCGGAATCAACAAGGAAGTCGTCTATATCTTCCTCGGTCCGAGCGGCAACATGACCACCGATCCCACCATCAAGCCGGCGCTGGTTGATGCCGCGGTAACGGACGTCAAGGTGCTGCAGAATCTCGGTCGGATGAAGGAGTTCGACCCGAAGAAGTGGGTCGACGACAGCTACATTCGCAAGGCCTACGCCGAGCTGAAGCTGGATTACGAGGCCGAATTGAACAGCACCAAGAACTACGAGATATCCGGCACCGACAAGTTCTGCAAGAAGCCGATTGGCGACCCCCGCAAGGCCGGCGAAGTCTGGATCGACGGCGAGGGCATCGAGCCTTTCTCCAGCGCCACCTGCACCCTTGGCGCCTACGCCGACATCAAGGCCAAGGGCAAGAAGATCAACGTCGCCTATGTCTTCGATACCACCCGCGGCATCAAGCTGTTCGCCGACCAAGCCTACTTCGCCGTCCCCGCCGACAAGACCGATATCGCGCCCTTCCTCCTGAAGAAGGACGCCGAAGCCTACGCCGCCAAGATCAACGGCAAGGTGCTCAGCTTCGACGAGGCGCTCAAATCGGTGGTTAGCGGAGGTTAAGTTTGGAAAGCACCGCACTTCGGCGAAACGTGCAGCCTGCGGCCGGCCCGGAGATTACCGTTCCGCCGCCGTCGGTGGCCCAGGTGGAGAGTTCTGCCGGCTGCCCGAACCACCGATTTCGTGACCTACCTCCGGCGCTGGCTGTTGCTCAACCGCGCGGGCCTGCGGGCCACGCTGATCGGCGCGGTCTCGCTGGCGCTGTTTCTGCTCGCATGGCACCTGCTGACCACCTACCGCGTGGTGTTCTTTGTCCGCTTCACCAACGTGCCCTCGCCGGCGGCGGTCTATGACAGCCTGACGCGAGCGATCCACGATTCGAAATTCTACATGCATGTGATGCTGAGCTGCCGCCGGATCCTGATCGGCTTCTCGCTGGCTGCGGTCGTTGCGGTGCCGCTCGGGTTGGTGATGGGGCGCTTCAAGCTGATCCACGAGATCGTGTTTCCGGTAACGGAAATCCTGCGGCCGATCCCCGCCATCGCCTGGGTGCCGATGGCCATCATGTTGTGGCCGACCAACGAGCAAAGCATCGTTTTCATCACCTTTCTCGGCTCGTTCTTTCCGATCCTGGTCAATACGCTGCACGGCATGACACTGGTGGATCCGGTGCTGGTGCGGGCCTCGCAATGCCTTGGCGCACGCGAGATGTCGATCTTTCGCGAAGTGTATTTCCCCGCCTCGCTGCCGCACATCTTCACCGGCCTCACCGTCGGCATGGGCGTCGCCTGGGTGTCGCTGATTGCCGCGGAGATGATCTCCGGCCAGTTCGGTATCGGTTACTTCACCTGGGAGGCTTACTCGCTGGTGCAATACCAGGACATCGCGCTCGGCATGATTTGCATCGGCGTGCTGGGTCTCGGATCGAGCGCGCTGATCCGGGGACTGGGCCGAACTCGTAATGCCATGGAAACGATCATGAGCGCCGTTGTTGCCAAGCAACCTTCGACCGGCCGTATCGACGTCCGAAATTTCGGATTGAGCTATCCCACCCTCGACGGCCCGGTCGAGGCGGTCTGCGACGCGTCGATCCACGTCAATCCCGGTGAATTCGTCTCCATCGTCGGACCGTCCGGCTGCGGGAAGTCGACCGTGCTCAATGCGGTCGCCGGCTTCCTGAAACCCACGGAGGGCGATGTCGCGCTGGACGGCGAGCCGATCGACGGTCCCAGCGCCGATCGCGGCATGGTATTCCAGCAGTATTCGCTGTTTCCCTGGAAAACCGTCAAGGGCAACGTCGAGTTCGGCCTGAAGATGAAGCACCTCGATAAATCGAGCCGCGATCGCGCCGCGCGCACGCTGCTCGGCCTCGCAGGGCTCACGGCCTTTGAGAACAAATATCCCGACAGCCTGTCCGGCGGCATGAAGCAGCGCGTCGGCATCGTCCGCGCGCTAGCCACCGGACCCAAGGTGCTGCTGCTGGACGAGCCGTTTGGAGCGCTCGATGCGCAGACCCGGGTGATCATGCAGCAAATCCTCACCAACATGTGGCAGCGCCTGAAGATCTCGGTACTGTTCGTCACCCACGACATCGACGAGGCGATCTTTCTGTCGGATCGGGTTTACTGCATGACTGCGCGGCCCGGCACCATCAAGGCCGAGATCGCCATTCCGCTGGAACGGCCGCGACAACAGTCGATGATGATGTCGTCTGAATTTTTGGCGCTGCGCCGGGGACTGATGTCCCTGATCCGCGAGGAAAGCATCAAGGCGATGGGTGGTGAGCTCAACGATCTGGCGCTCGATGGTCTCAGCATCGATCTTCACGGGGAATCGCTTGCGTCAATCCTCTGACCAGCACGACGAATACGACGCGCTCCAGTGCGCGAAGGCCGCGCTGCCGTTCAACGCACGTAGAATGACAGCAAGGCGAAAATCAGCGCTGCAAGACCGCCGCCGGCAAAAGCAACGATATCACGTTTCAAGTCGCTGGAAATACGTCTCCGCGGCATACCCAACGCTCCATCAACGCCGGAAGTTCGTAGCGGTCCCGATTTTCGATGGAGATTATCGAGCAAAACTTGTGCCGGGCCGGACCCGGAATAACAGCCGTGGCAATTGCTTACCTTCGCGGTTAGTTTGTGATGGTTCCGGCAAGTTCTAGGCTCTCTTCCAACCGAAGTTGGCAGCGTGGCTGCACAGAGCATCGAACTTCATCCCCCGTAACCGCTTTGGTGTTTTAGCGCTCATGTCCGGTATTGGCGACGAGACGGCCGGAATTCTGCTCGCGGAGGATGACGAACTCGTCCCGCGTCAGCAGAGCCTGATCGAGCGTCTTCCGCCGGCCGCGCGCGAACGCGTCAAGGCTCATGGTGAAGCGCGAACCTATCGACTTGGTGAGACGATCTTTCAGCAAGGTGATCCTCACGACGGCATCGTGATCATCGAAAGCGGCCTCATCCGAAGTTTCTACACCGCGCCTTCCGGCCGGGAGATTACCCTTGCGTATTGGCTGCCTGGCAACTTCGTCGGTGGCCCGGACGTTTTTGGCGGCGGAGTTCACATGTGGACGGCCGTTGCGGCCAGACAGAGCGTCGTCACGCGGCTTCCGGGTCCAGGCTTGCGGGACCTTGCACGCGAGGTGCCCGACCTCGCGCTTGGCATCATCGACGCTCTTGTGTTCAAGGCGCGGTGCTATTCCTCTCTGGCGCAGATGCTTGGCACGCGTTCGCTGACGCAGCGCCTGGCCCAGGTCCTGCTTCACCTTGCCCACACCTACGGCTTTAGCGAGGAGAGGGCGGGCGGAGGTGTCGTGATCGCGGCGTCTTTCACCCATGCCGAGATCGCGAACCTGATCGGCGGCACTCGACAATGGGTCACGATCAGCCTCAATCGGCTGCAGAAAGCCGACGTGCTGAGCCAGCGGCGCGGCCTGCTCGTAATTCGTCGGGTTGATCTGTTGTCGGCCGCGGCCTCGGCGACTGAAGACTAGCGCGGCAGGCCGGCCGGGTCCCATCACGTTGAGGCCGTCGCTGCCCATCGAGCTTCCAAATCGAGAATGAAAGAAATTTTCTGACACTGCGGCATAAGCCGCGGACTGACGCCCATTGCACTGAATATTCGACCATTCTCCCGTTTCATCAGCCGAAAGGAAATTGGCTGCAGGCTTGGCACATACCTTGCGTTGAGCCCGGGAGCCAAGTCTCGGAGATCGAAATGCCGCCGACCGCCAATGTGCTCGAACGAACAGTGATGACGGAAATCGAAAGGCGCATAATCGATCGCATCACCGAGAAAGCCTGGCTCGATCTAACCTGCGAACTTGTACCGGCCGGCCAACCGGAGGCGGAGAATCCGCTCGATCCCGATGAGCCGTCGGGCCGCGAGGAGGGCGCTGCCCTGTTCGTTGCCGACAAGCTCAAGAAAATGGGATTTGAAGTTTCCCTTCCGACCAAACGCGACGGACGACCCAATGTGATCGGTATTCTCGAAGGCGCCGCTGGCGGGCCGTCGCTGATACTCAACGACCATCTGGACACCTATCCCGCCGGCGACTGGGACGCCTGGACGATGACGGGTGGCCATCCTTTCCGACCGACGCGCCATGGTGACAAGCTCTATGCCCGCGGAACTTCCGACACACGCGGCAATCTGGCCTGTACGCTACTGGCCGCGCAGGCGATCCGCGAAGCCGGTGTGACACTGCGCGGCACGCTCAAATGCGTCTACACCGCCGACGAAGAGAAGAACGGGCCCGACGGTTCGATCTTCCTGCTGGATGAATGCGGTCTCGATGCCAACTACACCATCGTCTGCGAACCGACCGGCTGGTCCAGGCCGGGCGGTAGCTGGGGTATGGGCATCGCTATCGCCAATGGCGGCAACTTTCTTGTTCAGGTCGAAACGCGAGGCGTCAAGACCCACCTGTGGCGGCCCGATACCGGCATCAATGCAATAGCCAAGATGACGCGCCTGCTTACGGCATTCGAGACGATGACGTTCACGCACACCCCGGCGAAGTTGGCGGGGGGTACCCCGCCAATGGCCGCACTCATCAGGGTGGGCGGCGGGGTCAGACGGGAGATGCAATTCACGCCGGATCACTGTCACGCCGTGATTGCCATCGTTGGAATCCTGCCGGGGATGTCGCCCGAAAGCGTCATGGCGGATATCCAGGCCGTGATCGACGGGTGCATCGCGGCCGACCCTGATCTGAAGGCAACGGCGCGGCCGTTTCCCGGCGCACTGTTCGTAAACGGCACGCTCGAACAGGACGAGTCTGCAAACCCGACAGCGGCACTCAGCCGTTCTTATCGACGCGTGCTCGGGGAAACGCCTGCGGTCTATCGCAAAAACGCCTTCAACGACACCATCCGCTTCTCCGAGAGAGGCCATGCTGCGATCACCTTCGGACCGGGCGAGGACGGCTGGCCACCGATCAACGAGTACATCCACATCGACAAGGCGGTTGCCGCCACGAAGATCCTGGCGTTCACGGTGCTCGATTTGCTTGGGGTCGCCGCGTGACTGCCTGCGGCGCCGTCGTCCCTGCTACGGCAGACGAGCTATGATCCGCATTTCATGACCGATCTCTCCACATTCTCTTTCACCTTCGCATCGGTCCGCGAGGCAATGCGCGCTGGCGTGAAGCCGAGCACCGTCGTTGCGGAAAGTTGCCGACGTGCCAGGGAGTTCTCGGGAGCTGGAATATTCACGGCGCTGGTGCCGGAGCAGGTAGCTGTGCGACGTGCGGAAGTCCTGCAACGACGCGCCGATGCCGGCGAGCAGATCCCGTTGCTTGGTCTGACCTTCGCAGTCAAGGACAACATCCACGTTGCAGGCATGGCAACGACGAGCAATTGTCCTGCGCTCGCGATCATGCCCAGGGAGACTGCCGCATCGGTCCGCCTTCTTGAGGAAGCCGGAGCAGTTCTGATCGGGAAGAACACCATGGACCAGTTTGCTACCGGACTGAGTGGCACGCGTAGCCCCGAGCCTCTCTGCCGCAACGCGATTGATGGCGCCTACATTCCCGGCGGATCGAGTTCCGGCTCTGCCGTCGCCGTTGCCCGTGACATCGTCTCGTTCTCGCTGGGCAGTGACACCGGCGGTTCCGGGCGCGTGCCGGCAGCCTGCAACGGCATTATCGGCCTGAAACCTACCATTGGCCTCGTGAGTTCGCGCGGCCTCCTCTACAATAGCCGTATATTCGATTGCATACCGATCTTCACGCAACGTTGCGCCGATGCCTACGAGATTCTCGAACTGATCGCCGGTTACGACTCCCAAGATCCATTCAGCCGCGTCGATGCCGGCCAAATCGACCTTTCCAATCGACCCTTGACGTCGCGCGCTCTTGCAATCCCGCGGCACGACGACCTCAGGTTTTTTGGCGACGATCACTCCGCGTCCGCTTTCGCAAGCAATCTCGATCGCCTGAAAGTTCTGGGGTTCTCGCTTACAGAGATTGACTTTGGCCCTTTTGAATCCGCCGGCCGGCTCGTGTTTCAGTCCGCTTTTGTCGCCGAACGTTTGTACGACTACGGCGACGTCATTGTGAAGCAGCCGGATGCCGTCCACCCATCCGTGCGGGCCTCTATCGAACCGAGCTTCGCTTACACCGCCAGGGATGCGTTTGAGGCTCTCTATGAGATCAAGCGGCTGCAACGCGTGGCAACGGTTGCGCTTGAGGGATTCGCCGCCCTGGTCGTCCCGACGGTGCCGACAATATTCACGATCGAGGAGATGTTGCAGGAGCCTATGTCCCGCAACACGATCATGGGTACCTACACCTATTTCGTTAACCCGCTCGATCTTTGCGCCATCTCGGTGCCCGGGGCAAAGCGTGACGATGGCTTGCCGTCCGCCCTGTGTCTGGTCGGCGCGGCGGCAGAAGACGGGATCTTGCGTACGATCGCCCACCTCTTCGAAGCGCGCGAGGACGGATCATAGGGTGGTGTCGCGGCTGGTCCGCGAGCATCCCAAGCCCGAGCAGCACGTTCGCAAATGCCTCCAGGCGGGTAAAAAAATACTCGCTCCATCAGCCGCATAAATCGCTCAAGGCGTTGTTTTTATTTGAGTTATTCATTGTGCCCGGCTTCGCCCAATTGGCTTGAAAGTCGACCAATCTTAACAAGTCCTTAAAGCGCGGATTCTAAATTCTGTCCTGGATACGAACTTAGGGGCTGAAGGTCGGTCACCGATCCGGGCTGATTGGGCTGAAAGACATTCCAGAATGGCGCGAACGGCTGCCGCTGTACATGGGTCGCAAGCTCGCGCTTGGTTGCGGGTGGCGGCGGGCTGCCTGCGCCGTGGCGTGTGCGTCGCCGCCGGCCTGATCCTTGTGGTATCGCTGACTTCAGCCGCGTGCCTTGCCGACCCCGTGAGGGGCGAGGCTACGCTTTCGACAGCCGGCGGCTATGCCCGGCTGATCGTCAAGCTCAACGAGGATGTCGAGTCCGAGGTCACCACGGCCGGATCGATCCTCGTCATTCGCTTCAAGCAGCCGGTCGACGTCCCGGTCGAGAAGCTAAGCGACGCCGCGCCTGATTACGTCGGTTCGGCAAGGCGCGATCCCGACGGCATGGCGATTCGCCTGGCGCTGTCGCGCAGGGTTACGGTCAACGCGATGGCGGCGGGCGAACGGATGTTCGTCGACCTGCTGCCCGATAGCTGGAAAGGCCTGCCCCCCAGTCTGCCGCCGGAAGTGATCCGCGAATTATCGGAACGCGCCCGGGCCGCGGAGCGTGCGCTGCGTATTCAGCGCGCCACCGAGGAAGCCCAAAAGCGACCGCCGATCCGCGTTCGCGCCTCGGTGCAGCCGACCTTCGTTCGCTACGTCTTCGAACTGCCCGAAGGCACCGGCGTCAATACCATGCTGAGCGAGAAGATGCTGGCCGTGAAGTTCAACTCGGTGCTGAACTTCGATCTGGCCGACGCCAAGCTGGCGGCGCCGTCGAACGTGGCCTCGATCAACCAGAAAACCGAGGGCGAGGCTTCCACGGTCGAAGTCGCCTTGATCGGCGACGTCGACGTCCACTCGTTCCGCGAGGAAAGAAACTACATCGTCGATATCGGCTTCCAGCAGCCGGAAAAGCCGTCGATCCTGTCGAAGCCGCCCGCGCAGGCCGGCAAGGCTCCGACCAAGCCCGCGGGTGAAGCGTCGCGGCAGTCCAGCGAGATCACGCCGCCAACGTCGGAGTTGATTGCACGGCAGGCCAAGATGGAAACCAAGGCTGATCTGCCAGCCAGGCCTGAAGCAAGCGCGAAAGCCGATCTGATGTCCAAGCCTGAGCCGATGGCGAAGGCTGAGCCGATGGCCAGGGTCGAGCCGACGGTCAAGGCAGAGCCATCAGCCAAGGCTGACCCGGTGGCAAAGCCGGCGTTGCCGGTCAGGTCCGATCTCCCGGCGAAGCCGCCAACGGCATCGGGTGAACCGGTCGCGACGACACCCGCGAAGGAAGTCCCGAACGCCGCGCTGCCCAGCAAGGGAACTGCGATTGCCACCATCGCGGCGGAGCCGGCGGGCAACCCCGGCTCGATCGACGCCCAGCGCAGCAGCGACAGCCTGCGGCTGAATTTTTCATTTGCCCAGCCGGTGCCCGCGGCCCTGTTCCGTCGCGCCGATGTCGCCTGGCTGGTTTTCGATTCCGTCGATCCGATCGACATCGAGCCGATCCGCCGGGCAGGTGGCTCGCTGGTCGCGGATGTCAGGCAGATCGCGTTGCCGAAGGGGCAGGCGATCCGCATCCGGCTCAACCGGCCGCAACTCGCCTCATTGCGGGGTGGCGACGAGGCCGGCACCGGCAAGAACTGGGTGGCGATACTGGCCGATTCGATGCAGACGCCGGCGCAGCCGCTGGTCGCGCTGCGCGACATCTCCGACCCCGCCAACGCCACGGTTGCCGTGCCGATCTCCCATCCCGGTGTGCTGCATCGGCTGGTCGACCCCGACGCGGGCGACGCGTTGATGGTGATCACGGCGGCGCCGCCCGCGCGCGGCTTCGTGAAGCGCCAGGATTTCGTCGAATTCTCCCTGCTTGAGTCGATCCACGGCGTGGTCATTGCGCCGAATTCCGACGAGATCGTTGCCGATGTTGGGGCCGAAAAGATCACCCTGAGCCGGCCGGGCGGCCTGACGCTGTCGTCGGCGACCGCCGTTCCGCAGCGCGCCTCGATGGCGGTCCGCCCGATCTTCAACGTGGCCGAGTGGCGCAGGAACCAGCAGCAACCGTTCGTCGGGCGGCTGGGCGAACTCGTCAGCGCCGATTCGCTGGCCACCGGCAAGCAGGTCACGCCGGCGCGTCTCGAACTTGCCCGCTTCTACATGGCGTGCGGCATGTATTACGAAGCCAAGGCCGTGCTCGATCTCGTGCTCGAGGACGAAAAGCCCGGACAGGATTTCCCCGCCGCGCTGATGACCCACGCCATCGCCAATATCCTGATCGGCCGCCCCGAGGACGGGCTGAAGGACCTCGCCAATCCGGTGATCGCGGCCAACTACGACGCGCAACTCTGGAAGGCGCTTGCCTATGTGCGGCAGCAAAAATGGGCCGAGGCGCGCGAGAAATTCAAGGACATCGAGTTGACCGTGACCTCGCTGCCGCCCGATCTGCAGCGCATCGTGGTGTCCGACGCGATGCGTGCGTCGCTGGAGACCAAGGACTATGCCGGTGCTGCGGATCGCGGCGGCGAACTTGAGCTGTTGCAGATCCCGCCGGACATGAAGCCTCCGATCCTGGTGATGCAGGCGAGAACTCGACGAAGCGCTGGGACACGACAAGGACGCGCTCGGCAAGTATCACGAGGTCGCGGCGTCGTCGGATCGCCAGGCCGCGAGCGAGGCCAGACTGGACGAAATCGCGCTGCTGCAGAAGCGCGGCGAAATCACCCCGGACGACGCGCTGCACGATCTGGAAGCTCTCGCGGTGGTGTGGCGGGGCGACAATATCGAAATCAGGACGCTGCAGATGCTGGCGCGGATCTATGCCAAGGTCGGCCGCTACGGCGAAGCGCTGGCGGCGGCGCGGATCACGACGAAAATGCAGCCGGATTCCGAACCGTCGCGGCAGATGCAGGACGCGGCCGCGACGCTGTTCTCGCAGATCTTCCTCACCCAGAAGGGCGACGATCTTCCGCTCATCGATGCCCTGGCGCTGTTCTATGAATATCGCGAACTGACCCCGATCGGACGCCGCGGCGATGAAGTGATCCGCCGTCTGGCCGATCGGCTGGTCGCCGTCGACCTGCTCGACCAGGCCAGCGAGCTCCTGCAGTACCAGGTCGATCACCGGCTCGAGGGCGCGGCGCGCGCGCAGGTCGCCTCGCGCCTGGCCACGGTCTACCTGATGAACCGCAAGCCCGATCACGCCATCGCCGCGCTGCGTTCGACCCGGATCAACGATCTCGCCGGCGAGTTGCGCCAGCAGCGCCTGCTGCTGGAAGCAAGGGCGGAGAGCGATATCGGGCGCCGCGATCTCGCGCTCGATATCATCGCCAATGTCGGCGGCCGCGAGGCGATTCGGCTGCGCTCGGATATCTACTGGGCGGCGCGCCGCTGGCGCGAGGCGTCCGAACAGATCGAGCTGTATTACGGCGAGCGCTGGCGCGATTTCAAGCCGCTCAACGCCCAGGAGAAAGGCGACGTGGTCCGCGCGGTGCTCGGCTATTCGCTGGCCGAGGATTCGCTCGGGCTGGCGCGATTTCGCGAGAAGTACGCGCCTCTGATGAGCGGCGAGAAGGATCGCGCGATCATGGAGGCGGCGAGCAAGCCGGCGACCGGCAACAACGCCGATTTCGCCCAGATCGCCAAGATGGCCGCCAGTGTCGATACACTCGACGGCTTTCTTCGCGACATGAAGCAGCGCTTCCCCGACAACAACGGCAAGGCCATGCCGCCCGGAACGGCGAACGCCGATCCGTCGCCGACCGGGGCGCTGCCGGCGATTGCCGGGGTCCGCCAGGTCCCGCTGACGCGATAGAAGTGGTCCTGGTTCTCGGGCCACATCATGCGCAAACAACGTGTTAAAGCGGTATGACGATTCGAAGATAGGTCATCCCGATCTACCCGCCGTAGCTTTGCACCAGGCTGCCCGCCACCAGCGACCAGCCGTCGACCAGCACGAAGAAAATCAGCTTGAACGGCAGCGATACCACCACCGGCGGCAGCATCATCATGCCCATCGACATCAGCACCGAGGCGACGACGAGGTCGATGATCAGGAACGGCAGGAACAGCAGGAAGCCGATTTCGAAGGCGCGCTTCAATTCGGAAATCATGAAAGCCGGCATCAGGATCCGCAGCGACATCGCATCGGGCGTCGCCGGCGGCGGTTCGCCGGACAGGTCCATGAAAAGTTTCAGGTCCTTCTCGCGAACGTTCCTCTGCATGAAGCCGCGCAGCGGCACCGCGGCGCGCTCCAGCGCCTGTTCGACCGTGATCTGGTTGGCGACCAGCGGCTGGATGCCATCGTCGTAGGATTTCTGCAGCACCGGCCCCATCACGAAGGCGGTCAGAAACATCGCCAGCGCGATGATGACCGAGTTGGGCGGCGCGGTTGCGGTGCCGAGCGCGGTGCGCAGCAGCGACAGCACCACCACGATCCGGGTAAACGACGTCATCATGATCAGGATTGACGGCGCGATCGAAAGCACCGTCAACAGCGCGATCAGCTGGATCGCCCGTTCGGTGACGCCGTTATTGCCCTGGCCGCCCAGGTTGATGCTGATGTCCTGCGCCAACGCCGGATCGGCCAGCGATCCGGCGGCAATCAGAATAAGGAAAAATAAAACTCTACGCGGGCTCTTCGCCGGTCTCACGAAGGGGTCTTTGGACGGCCCAGCAGAGACGCCATCTCGTCTTCGAGATTCTCGAAGCCGGTCTTCGCCGCCGCAGGCGCTTCGTTCCGCGGTGCGGGGATGTCAGCCGATGGCCGCGGCGCCGGCCGGCCCGATGGCGGTTCGGGCGCCACCGGAGGAGCACCGACCCGCGGCTCTGCCGGCTCCGCCCTGACGTCGCCGGCCGGGCGGCGCAGTGCAGCCTCTAGGCGCTGCGCCATGTCGGCGAGGTTCTGGTCCGCCGCCGAAGACACATTGGCCGGAGCAGCCGGCGGTACCGGCGGGGGCGCGGTCCGTTCCGCCCGCATCGCGGGCGCTCGCGCCGGCGCCGGCTCGGCCGGGCGCGGCGCGCGGGGCATCATCGGAGGTTCGCTGCGTGTCGGGCGCGCCGGCGGTGCCTCGATGCGCGGTTCCCGCGGCTCAGGACGGGGTTCCGGGCGGCTCAGGGGCTCGGGGACGAAGCCGGACATCAACGGATCGCTGCGGCGCTCGGCGATGGCTGGCGCAGCCGGACGGCGCATCTCGTCGGCGAAGGCCGGCCGCGCGGGCCGCGGCGGCGGCTCGGGGATATGCGGTTCGGATTGGTCGTAACCGGGCTCGGCGTCCGGTCGGATCCCTGCCTCGGCGTGCGGCGGAATCCGCGGCAACTCGCCCCCGGCCGGACGCGGCGGCACCGAATCGCGCGCCGGCGAGGCGCGCACGATGTTGGGTTCCACGACGATATCGGTCGGGCCGCCGATCATCAGCAGGTGCTCGACATTGTCGCGCCGCACCAGCACCAGGCGCCTGCGGCCGTCCACCGCGGCGGCGTCGATCACCGCCAATCGGGGCATCCGGCTGCGGTTGGCGTTGGCGCCGAGCCGGTTACCGGCGAATCGGCGTACCAGCCAGGCTGCCGCGCCGATCAGGGCCAGAACGGCCACGAACGCAAGAAAGAAGGTAAGAGCCTGCATGCTTTGTCCCCGGCAGAAGCGCCTGCATCACGTTCCGGAACAGTCCGACACCGATCGAGAACGCGATGGCAAACACCGAACGCAACGTTAGGTCCCGCGCCAATCCTTAATATCCGGCGGCAAAAGCCGCCATCCGACATATCTTATTAAACCATAAATTGGCGGAGCCAAAACGACTTCTGTTCCCCGGTCCGCCAATGAGCTCGATGGTTAATGGGGCAATCGGGGCGAAAAAGCGATTGAACGCGGATCGTGACCGGGTTTTCCCGCCATCAATTGCGTTCCCGCTGGCCGCGATTCGGCCGTCCTTAACCGGTTGTTAACCATAAGGGCGGCAAATTCTGCCTAGCCCGGGCGGTGCGCCGCGGCGGAGGCGAGAGCGGAGACCCTGAGCGATGGCCATCACCGATCTTCCGGCATTGTCCGCGTTGCGGACCAAGATGCAGTGGCATCAGGAGCGCCAGCGGGTGCTCGCCGAAAACGTCTCCAATTCCGACACCCCGAATTTCCGGCCGCGCGACCTGGTGGAACCGAAGTTCGACCGCAGCGGCGCCCCGGCCCCCGGCGGCCCGATGGGGTCGCTGCACATGATGCTCACCAGCAGCAGCCATCTGGTCCAGACCGGCGGCGTCGAGAACTTCCAGGTCAACAACAAATTGCAGTTCCAGACCCGGCCCGCCGGCAACGCCGTCAATCTGGAGGACGAAATGCTCAAGGCCTCGGCCAACCAGATGGATTACGCCGCGGCGACCTCGCTCTACAGCAAGAGCCTGCATCTTCTCAAGACGGCGATCGGCAAGGCCTGAGGCCGCCTGGAGCATGATCCGGAAGGTGGAAACCGGTTTTCCGAAAACAAGAGATAGGCACGCAAGGACGATATCATGGCAGACGACAGCGGCGATTTCGCCAGATCGATGGGAATATCGACGTCCGGCCTGCGCGCGCAGGCCGCGCGGATGCGGGTGATCTCGGAAAACATCGCCAATGCCGAGTCGACGGCGATCACTCCTGGCGGCGATCCGTATCGCCGCAAGGTGCCGACATTCACCTCGGCGCTGGATCGCACGCTGGATGCGAAAGTGGTCGCGCTCGGCCCGGTCAGGCCCGACAACTCAGCGTTCCGCGTCAAATACGAACCGAACAATCCCGCCGCCGACATCAGCGGCAACGTCAAGTATCCCAACGTCAATTCGCTGATCGAAATGACCGACATGCGGGATGCGCAGCGATCCTACGAAGCCAACCTCAATATCATCAGCGCCACGCGCCGGATGGTTCAACGCACGCTCGACATCCTCAAATCCTGAACAGGGAAACCTAAACCATGGCATCGCCCGTTTCCGCCGCCAACGCCTATGCAAGCCTCGCCAAGCTGACCAGTCCCGCCGGCGGGCTTGGCCGCTCTGCCGAATCCGGCGGTCCGTCGTTTGGCGCGATCCTCAAGGATGCGCTGGGCAGCGTCATGGACGCCGGCCGCAAGTCCGACGCGCAGACCGTCGCGATGGCTTCCGGCAAGGCCAACGTGATGGACGTGGTGACCGCCGTGGCGGAGACCGACGTCGCGGTATCGACGCTGGTTTCGGTGCGCGACCGCGTCATCCAGTCCTATGAAGACATCATGAAGATGCCGATCTGATCCCGTGGCGTTGTCGCGAACTGCAAGGAACTGAAATGACCGGCGCTGAAACTCTCGACGTCGCGCGCGATGCGATCTGGACCATCGTGCTGGTTTCGTCGCCCCTGATGGTGGTCGGTCTCGTGGTCGGCGTGCTGGTCTCGCTGGTTCAGGCCCTGACCCAGATCCAGGAGCAGACCCTGGTTTTCGTGCCGAAGATTCTCGCGATTTTCGTCACCCTGGTTTTGGCGCTGCCATTCATGGCGGACGCGCTTCACGGCCATATGATGCGGATTTCGTCGCGAATCATCGGTGGCTGATGCACAGTCCGAAACCACCATGCGCATCGACGTCTCGCTTCTGCCGGCCCTCGCCGCCGCCTTCATGCTGGTGTTCGCCCGCATCGGCGCCATGGTGATGCTGCTGCCGGGTTTCGGCGAGACCAATATTCCGACCCGGGTCAAGCTCGCGGTCGCACTGATGCTGACCCTGATCCTGCTGCCGCTGCACCGCGCGGCCTATCACGTCGACATGGGGTCGCTGACGCCGCTCCTGGTGCTGATGCTGCATGAGATCGTCATCGGCATCGTGCTTGGGGCGACCGCGCGGGTGACGCTTTCGGCGCTGCAGGCCGCCGGCGCCGTGATCGCCCAGCAGCTTGGTCTCGGCTTCGTCACATCCGTCGACCCGACCCAGGGTCAGCAGGGCGTGGTGATCGGAAACTTCCTCACCATGCTCGGCCTGGCGCTGCTGTTCGCCACCGACACCCACTATCTGGTCATTGCGGCGCTCAACGACAGCTACCGGATTTTTGCGCCGGGCGAATTCATGCCGAGCGGCGACGTCGCCGCACTGGCCACCCAGGCCTTCGCCACCGCCTTCAAGATCGGCGTGCAGCTTGCGGCGCCGTTCCTGGTATTCGGCCTCGTCTTCAACATCGGGCTCGGCGTGCTGGCGCGCCTGATGCCGCAGATGCAGGTCTATTTCGTCGGCGTACCATTGTCGATTTTTGCCGGCTTCCTGATCTTTGCCGCGGTGCTGACCACGATGATGGGCACCTTCATGGATTATTTCATCGGTGTCATGCACGACCTGATGCCCAGGTCGTGAGGGAAGCCTGAACCATGGCCGATGACAACGATTCAGAGAAAACACAAGACCCTACGCAAAAACGGCTGGACGACGCCCATGAACGCGGCGACGTCGCCAAGAGCCAGGAAGTCAACACCTGGTTCCTGATTGCCGGCGCGACGCTGATAATATCGTCGTTTTCGGCGTCGGTCGGCAGCGGGATCCAGATGCCGCTGCGCAACCTGATCGCCAATTCCTGGATGATCTCATTCGATCAGGCCGGCCTGGTCTCACTGGCGCGATCGCTGTGCTACATGCTGCTGGCTGCGCTCGGCGTGCCGTTCCTGTTGCTGGCCATCGCGGCGGTCGCGGGCAACATGATCCAGCACCGCACGGTATGGTCGACGGATTCACTGATCCCCAAATTCAGCAAGATTTCGCCGCTGGCCGGCGCCAAGCGGCTGTTCGGCAAGCAGGCGGCGGCGAACTTTTTCAAGGGCCTGTTCAAGCTGATCGCGCTTGGCGTCGTCATGTTCGCGGTGCTGTGGCCGGAACGCCATCGTCTCGACGCGATGATCAAGTTCGACCCGGCCATGCTGATGGGCACGACCCGGACGCTGACGCTGCAGTTGATGGGGGCCGTAGTGGCGATGCTCGCGGTGGTCGCCATCGCCGACTTCATGTTTCAGTACCGGCAATGGTACGAGCGGCAGAAGATGTCGCTGCAGGAGGTCAAGGACGAGTACAAGCAGTCCGAAGGCGACCCCCACATCAAGGGCCGGATCAGGCAGCTGCGCCACGCCCGCATGAAGAAGCGCATGATGGCCGCGGTGCCCAAGGCGTCGGTGATCATCACCAACCCGACCCACTATGCGGTGGCGCTCAGCTACGAACGCGGCATGCCGGCACCGGTCTGCGTCGCCAAGGGCATCGACGCCATCGCGCTCAAGATCCGGGAGGTCGCCAAGGCCCACGACATTCCCATCGTCGAGAACGTGCCGCTGGCCCGCGCCCTCCATGCCACCGTGGAAATCGACGATGAAATCCCGGTGGAACACTACCAGGCGGTCGCCGAAATCATCGGCTACGTGATGGGCCTCAAGCGTGGTATTTCCGGACGCCGCACCTGATATGTTACGGAATTCCGGCCAGACCCCGCCGGAAATGCGGGGAATGGCCGGAATTGCCCCATGATGTGCTTGCACTCGCGGGTCCGATTCAGGCACTCAGGGGCCGCGCCACATCCATTTTCAACAGGTTCTTTACCCCCTCATGGCCACCGACACCGACCACGATCTGGCCCTTGAACCGATGGCGGTGCATGACGCCGGCCGGCGCGGCGGCAGCATCGTTCTGGTGCTCGTGGTCGCCGGTGCGATTGTCGCGGCCGCGGTGGCGTTCATGACGCTGGGCCGGGCCCAGGCGCAACCGTACATCCTGGCCTTGCTGGCGCTGCTGGCGATGATCGGGCTGTTCACCCTGTTCGCCTTCGCGGCCGGCATCGTCCGTTTCGCCGACCGTGCCGCCGACGATTCGATCGTGCGGCTGATCGCATATCACGCCTTCGACGGCCTCGCGGTCACCGATTCCCGCGGCCACGTGGTCTATGCCAACGCCGCCTATCTCGCGCTCACCGGCGCGGAGAGTTCCCAGGACGTGCGTCCGGTGGAGCGCGTCTTCATCGGCAACCCCGATGTTTCCGAAGCGGTGTTTCGCCTGCTCAAGGCGGCGCGCGAGGGCAAGCGCCAGCAGGAGGAGGTCCGCATCGGCGGCGCCGACGGGTCGCAGGGCCGCTGGCTGCGGATGCGGGTCCGCCCGCTCGGCCAGAACAAGCGCCAGGCCCGCTACGCAGTGTGGTCGATCGCCGACATCACCCGCGACCGCGAACGCCAGGAGGACGTGTTTCAGGAGCTGCAGCACGCCATCGAGTACCTCGATCACGCGCCGTGCGGTTTCTTCTCGGTCAATCCGGCCGGCGACATCGTCTATGTCAATGCCACGCTCGCCAACTGGCTGGATCACGATCTTGCCGAGATCGGCTCCGGCGGGTTGAAGCTCGCCGACATCGTGTCCGGCGATGGCGCCTCGCTCCTGACCTCGATCGTGCCGGTGCCCGGCGAGGTCAAGACCGAAGTGTTCGACATCGACCTGCGGATGCGCAACGGCAAGACCATGCCGGTGCGGCTCTATCACAAACTGGCGTTCGGTGCCGACGGCACCCCCGGCTCGTCGCGCACGCTGGTGATCAGCCGGGCGCGCGACGAGCGTCCCGACCCGCAGCGGGCCGCCGAAGTCCGCTTCATGCGCTTCTTCGACCATACCCCGATGGCGATCGCCACCGTGGACCGGGCGGGCAATGTGGTGCGCGCCAATGCCCGCTTCGCCAAGCTGGCGCAGAGCCTGAGCCCTGCCGGCGCCGTCAACAAGTCGATCCTGGCGGCGGTCAGCGACCGCGACCGCGGCCTGTTGACCGCCGCCATCGG
The DNA here is from genome assembly GCA_963710235.1 of uncultured Alphaproteobacteria bacterium. Classification (GTDB taxonomy): domain Bacteria; phylum Pseudomonadota; class Alphaproteobacteria; order Rhizobiales; family Xanthobacteraceae; genus Bradyrhizobium. Next base: position 1,024,052 of record CAVPZI010000001.1, on the reverse strand, counting down.
CCACGCCGCCGAAGGACAGGGCGACGTCGCGCCGGTCGAGGCCATGCTGGAGGGCGCCAGGGAGCGCTGGGGGCAGTTCTTCGTCACCGCGGTGGAGGAGGACGAGCGCGATACCGAGGCCGCCATCGTCTACATGCTGGAGACCACCGAGCGTCGCACGCTGGAGAACCAGATCAACCAGTCGCAGAAGATGGACATGGTCGGTCAGCTCGCCGGCGGCATCGCCCACGATTTCAACAACGTGCTGTCGGCGATCATGATGGCCAACGACTTCCTGCTGAACGCGCACAAGCCGACCGATCCGTCGTTCCAGGACATCATGCAGATCAAGCAGAATGCCACCCGGGCCGCGACGCTGGTCCGGCAATTGCTGGCGTTCTCGCGGCGCCAGACCCTGCGGCCGCAGGTGCTGCATCTCGGCGACGCACTCTCCGATCTCACCATGCTGCTGCGCCGGCTGATCGGCGAAAAGGTCAAGCTCGACCTCGTGCATGGCCGCGACCTCTGGCCGGTCAAGGTCGACGTCTCGCAGTTCGAACAGGTCATCGTCAATCTTGCCGTCAACGCGCGGGACGCGATGCCGGCCGGCGGCAAGCTGACGGTGCGGACCGCCAACGTGTCCGCGGAAGAAGCGGCAAAACTGTCCTACAAGGGCATGCCGCCGGCGGATTACGTGCGGATCGATGTCACCGACACCGGTACCGGGATTCCCGCCGATATCGTCGACAAGATTTTCGAGCCGTTCTTCTCCACCAAGGAAGTCGGCAAGGGCACCGGGCTCGGGCTCTCGACGGTCTACGGTATCGTCAAGCAGACGGGCGGCTTCGTCTACGTCGATTCGGAAGCCGACAAAGGCACCTCATTCCGGATCTTCCTGCCGCGCCACCACCAGGAGAAGGAACTGCCCGCGGAGCAGGTGGCGACCAATGGCGCCGCCGCTTCGCCATCGGGCGAAGCCAAGCCGCGCGCCGATCTGACCGGGCAGGGCACCATCCTCCTGGTCGAGGACGAGGAAGGCCTGCGGTCGTTGAACGCCCGCGGCCTGCGTTCCCGCGGCTACAGCGTGATCGAGGCCTCCAACGGCATCGAGGCGATGGAAGCGCTGGACGAGAGGAGCGGCGCCGTCGATCTCGTCGTCTCCGACGTCGTCATGCCGGAGATGGACGGACCGACGCTGCTGAAGGAAATGCGCGCCCGCAATCCCGATCTCAAGATCATCTTTGTCTCGGGTTACGCCGAAGAAGCCTTTGAAAAGAGCCTGCCGGAAAACGAACAGTTCGCCTTTCTGGCCAAGCCGTTTGCGCTCAGCGCCCTGGTCGCCAAGGTCAAGGAAACCATGACGGCATCGTAACTTTTGCAGCGCAGCGCAACGCCGGGATAGGCTAATTGACGCAGGGCGCGACCGAGGGCCGCAGCCCCGGTTCCCCATAATGGCTTCACATTCGGCCAACCGTGCCCACCTTATGGGCGCTTCCCCCTGCCGGGGCTCAAAGGGAATAACCATGAATTTATCACAACGCACGTTCGGCATGGTCCGGGCCATCGCCGTTGTCCTGTCGTTGGCGTTGCCGTTGCTGCTGGCACTGTCGCCGGCCGATGCGCGCGTCGGGGGCGGCGGCAGTTTCGGTTCGCGCGGAGCCCGGACATTTTCCGCGCCGCCGCCGACGGCGACGGCGCCGATGACGGCGCAGCCGTTCAACCGCACCATCACCCAGCCGGGCGGTACCGGCTTCAACGCACCCGGAAATGCCGGTGGCGGCTTCTTCAACCGGCCGGGCCGGGGTCTGCTCGGCGGTCTTGCCGCCGGCTTTTTGGGAGCCGGACTGTTGGGCATGCTGTTCGGCGGCGGAATGTTCAGCGGACTGGGTGGCCTGTCGTCGATCTTCGGGCTGCTGCTGCAGATCGGTCTGATCGTTCTCGTGGTGCGTTTGGCAATGTCGTGGTGGCAGCGCCGCAACGCGACCGCCTCCGCCTATGCGGGTCCGGTACCGGGACCCGGCGCCGCGCCGGGCGCCAGTTTCCGATCCGCCGCATCCGGTTTCGGCCTGGGATCCGGCAGCGCGCCGCTTGAAATCGCTCCCGCCGACTATGAGGCCTTCGAGCGGCTGCTCGGCGAGATCCAGGCGGCATGGTCAAACGAGGATGTTGCCAGGCTGCATACCCTGGCGACCCCGGAAATGGTGTCGTACCTCAACGAGGATCTGACCGCCAACAAGGCTCGGAACCAGATCAACAAGGTCTCCGACACCAAGCTGCTGCAAGGCGACCTGTCGGAAGCCTGGCGCGAGGGCGATACCGACTACGCCAGCGTGGCGATGCGGTTTTCCATGGTCGACAAGACCCTGGATCGCACCACCGGCCAGATGGTCGGCGGCAGCGACAGGCCCACCGAGGCTACCGAGGTCTGGACCTTCGTGCGGCCGCGCGGCGCAAGCTGGGAGCTTTCCGGCATCCAGCAGGCGTCCTGACCGATCGATAAATCAAGAAAGGCGCCGCGGTTCGATCCGCGGCGCCTTTTTTTGCGGAGTATCGGTTGCGGCCATCGGCGAGGCCGAAACGGAATAACCTGCAACACTGCGTGTTGATATTCCGGTATCCGGGCTATCGCCCATTTCGTGAACAAAAACCAATCGGAGGATTCGATGCCAAAACTTCCCGCGATCGTTTCTCGCCTGTGTCTGGCCGCAACGGCGGCCTCGTTCGCGCTGGTGGCGGCCGATATCGCCCGGGCGCAATCGGCCAATACCAGCTTCTTCGTCAGCAGCGTCGGGATCGGCAACGGCGCCAATCTGGGTGGCCTCGCCGGCGCCGACAACCATTGCCAGACGCTGGCCCAGGCTGCCGGCGCCGGCGCCAAGACCTGGCATGCCTACCTGTCGACCCAGGCGGTTGACGGCCAGGCCGCCGTCAACGCGCGCGACCGCATCGGCAAGGGGCCGTGGCAGAACGCCAAGGGCGTCGTCATCGCCAAGGATGTCGCCGAACTTCACGGTACCAACAACCTGACCAAGCAGACCGGGCTCAGCGAAAAGGGCGACCTCACCAATGGCCGCGGCGATACCCCGAATCGCCACGACATCCTGACCGGATCGCAGGGCGACGGCACCGCGTTCGCGGCCGGCGAGGACCGTACCTGCAAGAACTGGACGAGCAGCACGCAGGGTTCGGCGATGCTCGGCCATGCCGACCGGCAGGGCTTGCGTGACGACGACGCCTCGAAATCCTGGAACAGCTCGCATCCGTCGCGCGGACCGGATGGCGGCTGCAGCCAGAAGGATCTGATCTCCACCGGTGGTGACGGTTTGCTGTACTGCTTCGCGGTGAACTGAGTTCAGACCGTCGATACGGAGACGGACAGGCGCGTTTGAAATGCCCAACTCGGGTAAACCCGAGTTGGGCGCCGGCTCACCTCCGCGGTCGCGCGGCGCATCAGCCCAGCTACCGGCAGGGTTTCGATGTCGTAGCCGTGCGCGATCGATCGCTTGAGAACGGGATCGTCGATCTCGCATTCGAACCTGTTGGATGGCCGGATGCCGCCGCGGGCGGCAAAGGTGCCGCAGAACATCAGCGTGCCGTCATCCAGGCGCCCCGCCGCGTCGCGATTGGCGATCAGCGTCTTCGGGTCCAGCATGCCTGCCAGCGTGCCTTCCTGGTACAGGATGCGCCGGCCGTTCTCGTGGATGAACGATCGCAGCACCAGGCTGTCCCAGTGGCCGGCGAGATCCTCGAATTTCCAGAACGTCGTCCCGATCGGCTTGTCGCACATCTGCTTTGAAACGGTGATGTTGTATTTTTCGACCTCGCGATCGGTATGGTCGGATCCGACCCCGACCCAGAGCTGCCCATCCCACTGCGCCAGCACGAATTCCACTTCGCCGCTGGAAGCGGTGCCGGTGACCTCGATGCAGTCGGCAGTGGTCAGCCGTTTGGCCGAGGCGCGATAATAGATCGGCGTGCGCGCGGGCCGCGCGATGCCGAGTTCTTCCAGTTCACGGATGTGTTTCTCGACCGCGGCCTTGTCGCGGCCGGTCCAGCCGGCGATCACCAGCGATGTGACGGCGACGCGCGCCCGCCGAACCGAGGTGCGCTCTGCGAGCTCGACGTCCAGAAAATTCGCTTTCGTTGTCGTCATCTCACCTATCGCACCTTACAGATGGATTTTTGCCTGCGAAAATGTATGGAATGGGCGGAATGGGGCGGTTTCCCCGGTGCCGAAGCTTTGGCAATCTATCACACGCGGGGTGTTCGGCGATGCAGGAAAAGGTCTCGTTCCAATCCGGAAGCTATCGGCTTTCCGGAATATTGCATCGCCCGGCGGATGCGGCCGGCAAACCGCCCAGGCCCGCGTTTCTGGTCATGCACGGCTTTGGCAGCAACAAGGACGGCGGCTTTGCCAAGGTCGCCGCGACGCTGCTGGCCGACCTCGGCTACATCGTCATGCGCTTCGACATGCGTGGTTGCGGCGAAAGTGAAGGCCCGCGCGGCCGGGTCATCTGCATGGAGCAGGTCGAGGACACCAGCTGCGCCATCACCTTCCTGCAAACCCTGGAAGGAATCGACAAGGCGAAGATCGGCCTGATGGGGCACAGTTTCGGCGCGGCGGTCGCGGTCTATGCCGCCGCCGTCGACACGCGCGTCGCCGCCTGCATCTCGAGCGGCGGCTGGGGCGACGGCGAAAAGAAATTCCGTGCCCAGCATTCCGATCCGCACGCCTGGGCGCGTTTCTCCGCCATGATGGAAGAAGGCCGGGCCAGGCGTGCCCGCGGCGAACAGCTGATGGTCCCGCGCTTCGATATCGTGCCGATCGCGCCGGCGCTGCGCGGCAACCTGTCGCCGGGCTCGATCCTGGAGTTTCCATTCGACGTCGTCGAAAGCATGTACACTTTCAGGGCCAACGACGTGGTCGGCCGGATCGCGCCCCGCCCGCTGCTCTTGATCCATCCCTCGGTCGATACCGTGACGCCGACCGAGCAGTCGATCGATCTCTTCAAGTTCGCCGGCCAGCCGACCGACTTGCATCTCTTTGCGCAGACCGACCACTTCCTTTTCTCCGAGGAAAATCCCGTGGTCGTAGCGACGGTGAGCGCCTGGCTGAAGAAATTCATTCCTTCTGAGATGCCGTCGTGACCAAACGCGCCGCCCCGATCGACGCCGCTTCGCTCACGCGCTTTGCCGGCAGCGTGATGTGCGCGGCCGGCCTGCGCGACGAACATGCGCAAACCGTAGCCGAGGTTCTGGTGTGGGCCGACCTGCGCGGCGTGCCGAGCCACGGCGTGACCCGCCTGCCGCGCTATCTCGACATGATCAAGTCAGGCGAAATGAACCCGCGTCCCGTCATGCGCTATGCGAGCGAGCGGGCGCTGATCTGCGTGCTCGACGCCGATCGTGCCGCGGGTCCGGTGGCCATGACCCTTGCCATGGACGATGCGGTGCGCAAGGCGAGGGTGTCGGGCGCGAACATCACCCTGGTGCGCGCCACCACGCACACCGCAGCGCTCGGCTTCTACACCCAGCGGGCTGCGGCCGCGGGAGCGCTCGCGATCGCGTTCGCGGCATCCCCACCCAACATGATCTATCACGGCGCCCGCCGCGCCGGCGTCTCGACCAGCCCGATGTCGATCGCGGCACCGGGGGCGAGGGGTCTCCGATCGTTTTCGACATGGGCACGGCGGCGATATCGCTGGGCAAGCTGGCGCAATTGGCGCGCAACGGCGAACCGGTTCCGGCCGATAGCGCGGTGGACAAGGACGGCGTTCGCACCACGGATTCGTCGCGCGCGGTGACGCCGCTGCCTGTGGCCGGACCGAAGGGATCCGGTCTGTCGCTGATGATCGAAATCCTGACCAGCATCCTCGCCTCGAATCCGATACTGGCGGACGCGCTCGAGGGCACCGGCAGCAAGACAAGGCATCGGCAGAATGCGCTGGTGCTGGCCATCGATATCGCTTCGCTTGGCGACATGACGCGTTTTGTCGAGGAGGTCGGCCGGCTCGCCCGCGCGATCAAAGGCCTGCCGCGCGAAGACGAAGCCATCGACATCCTGCTTCCCGGAGAACGGGGAGATCGGGCTTACCGACGCAACCAGGCCAACGGAATTTCGCTGTCGCCACGCACCATGCAGGACCTCGAACGTCTCGCGTCCGAATATGGCGTCCCCTTTGACGGCGGGTCGGCCGATGGCTAGCCTTGGCATCGGAGCTTCGTCCGCAAGCTGCCGTGTACCGCCACCCCGCCGCTGAAAGGTCCACGCATGCGTTACGAACTCTATTACTGGCCCAGCATTCAGGGACGCGGCGAATACGTCCGCCTCGCGCTCGAGGACGCAGGTGCGGACTACGCTGATGTCGCCCGGCACGACATGGCGGCGATGATGAAAATGATGGCGGCGCGCCGGGGAACGCCGCCGTTCGCGCCGCCGTTCCTGAAGGCCGGCCGGCTGGTGATCGCCCAGACCGCCAATATCCTGCTCTATCTCGGCCCGCGCCACGGTCTGGCGCCGAAGGCCGAGGCGGGACGCCTGTGGGTGCATCAATTGCAGCTGACGATCGCCGATTTCGTGCTGGAAATTCATGACACCCATCATCCGCTCGGCCCTTCGCTGTACTACGAAGACCAGCGCGCGCCGGCCAGAAAGCGCAGCGCCGAATTCTGGAAAGAACGTGTGCCGAAATATCTCGGCTATTTCGAGCGGCTGCTCGAAGACAGCGGCGGTTCGTACCTCACCGGCCGGCGGCTGTGCTATGTCGACCTGTCGCTGTTCCAGATCGTGGAGGGACTGCGCTACGCGTTTCCGCGGCGCATGAAGGCGTTCGAGCGCCGGATTCCGGGCCTGGTGGAATTGCATGACCGCGTCGCCGGCCGGCCGAACATAACAGCCTATCTCAACAGCGAACGGCGCATTGCCTTCAACGAGGACGGCATTTTCCGCCGCTACAAGGCGCTGGATCTCTGAGATTCCGCATTGGTCTACCGGTTGCGCCCGTCGACCGGCGTCATCGTCAGCTTCGCGAGCTCGATGCCGTCGATGCAGCTGACGTTCAGCGCCACCACCTCGGTGCCGTCGGGCTTGGCGCCGCGCGCGAACACGTCGACGCCGCAGTCGATGCAGAGCTGGTGCCGGATCGCGTGCTTGTTGAACAGGTAGTCCTTCAGGTTGTCATGGCCGGCCCGCAGCTGAAAGCTGGTCGGCGCCACGAAGGTGAAATGCAGGCCTTTTTTGGTGCAGATCGAGCAGTTGCACGCCGTCACCATGGCGAGATCGGCGGTGCACTCGAAGCGCACCAGCCCGCAATGGCAGCCGCCGGTGAAGGTTCGCATCTCGGACATCGCTAACTCCGCCGAAAACTTTCGTAAAATGCTGTGTCGGATTGATGGCGATGGTTCGGCGAGGCTTCGCCTGCAGCGCCGACGGAGGCTGGTTGAAAACCCGGGTGCACAGCAAAAAGCCCCGCATGATGCGGGGCCTTGGCGTTACGTTCGATAGCCCGGTCAGGCGATGATGTTGACCCGGGTGCCCTGGCCCGGCGGCAGTGCTGCCTGCGGCGGCGGGGTGTCGTTGCGCGAATCATCCTGCGGGGTCGGGTCCGGAGGCCTGGCCTGGACCGGCTGCGGAGGCGGCGTCGGTGGCGACGCGCTGACACTCGAAATACTCATCGAAAACTATCCTTTTCTGGATCTTGCGATGAGAGTGTGCGCAGCGGCCGGCAAACGAGTGATGAATCCGCCGCGGCAATCTGTTCCGAACCCGGCCAAACTCGTGTCACGGTTACCGGTGCCCGAGCGAGATCGTTAAAAGGCTAACGATCTTGAGCATGATCCGGAAAAGTGGAAACCGGTTTTCCAGGACGAACGAATCTCGTTCGTCCATAGATCGATGCTCGAACAAATCAGGATTACGCGCTCATTCACCCTGCGCGCGCGAAATCGAAATCGCCGAACTGGTCTTGGTGCGGGTGCATTCGATGTCGAGGCGGCGGTAGCGGGTCTTGATGTCGTCGCCGCGGAAAAAGCCCATTCGCCTGGCGCAGCGGGTGGTGCCGGCCAGCATATCGGATTTCGGGATGGTGAAGATGACGGCGGCGGCGCTGGCGACGAAACTGAGAAATGCCGGCGACGGCTTGCGGTTGTCGGAGGCGGCGTACAGTGAGTTGGTGACGTTCTTGCTGAAGCAGCCGAGCCGGACCTGCTTGGCCGCCGGATGTTCCAGATAGATCACGTTGGCCTTGGTCTTGCCGATGGTGAGACCGTCGATCTGGCTCTTGAGCTGGACGGCGAGGTCGTCGCAGCGGTCGGCCCGCGCCGGCGACAGGCCGGCGCCGAACATCACCGGCGTCAGCAGTGCCGTGGCGATAACCGCCCGGCGCATGGTGAACGACGAAATCTTGAAGCGGATTTTTGGCATGCAATTCCCCCGCGCCATTGAAGCCTGCGCCGGCGGTTCGCGCAAGGCCGCCGGTATCGGCGGTCAGAATCCGTGGATGCTGACCGCGATCGCGAACGCGACTGCCCCAACTATGACAAACAGCGTCGGCAGCGCAACCATCACCGTGGCAAGACCGGGTCGCTGGTCCCGCGCCGCCAGCAGCACGGCGGCGCCGTGGTCGATCGACATGGCGGAATTCATTCCCGTGACCCCTGCGTGGATGAGGAAGGTTCACGGCTGTGAACCTTGCTTGGTGGGGGCAGGGGGAGGGAAGGTTCAAATGGACGGCGCGTGCCCGCGCGCGATGTTTCGCGCCCGTCGACGCGGATGTGGAACGTGCACGAACGGGGCCGGCCCCGAACCGGCCCCGTCAGGTCAGCGCATCGCGCGGATCCTGGTCGCTATGTGCACTTGCCGTTGTGGCTCTTCGACACCCTGGCGGCTTCGCGTGCGCAATCATTGCTGTAGGTCTTGCCGTCGCAGCCGCACACCGGCCGGAAAATGAAATTGCAGAAGCGCGGTACCCTCACGCAGGTCCCGGAAAAGTCGGCGAAGAAGCACGCGCCGGCCTTGTGCTCGCAGAACAGGCCCTTGTCGCATTGAATCCCGACGAAGCCGCCGCAGGTCTTGCCGACGCCGACGGCTTCCACCGCGGTGGAGGCGAGGACCATCGCCCCGAGCGCAATTGCAAATGACAAAATGGATTTGGTTCTCATGCTTTCCCTCGATCGTGTTGACGGTACCAAGCATTGCAACCTCAGGTTATATCGGGATCGGCCGATGCACAAGCGCGGCCGAAACGGATGCACTCGCTTCACTCCATCCTGGCGCCCGACCTCCTGACCGCGTCTTCCGCTTTCGCGGCTTCCGATTTCAGAAACGCCTGCATTTCCATCGGCGTCGAGCCGACCAGCTGGATTCCGAGACCCCCCAGCCGTTGCTGGACGTCAGGGCGTTTCAAGGCTTGCGCGAACGCCTCGCTCCATTTGCCGACGATCTCCGGCGGCGTCTCCCTGCGGACGATGGCGCCGAACCACGATTTCGAGGTGAACCCCTTGACGCCCAGTTCTGTGAGCGTCGGCACCTGCGGCATCGACGGCAGCCGGCTCTCGTTGGCGACCGCGATCGGCCGCAGCGTGCCGCCCTTGAGCTGTTCGGAGACGTTCTGCAGATCACCGAGCATGGCGTCGACATGCCCGGCGACGAGGTCGTTCATGGCCGGCGCGCTGCCTTTGTAGGGGACATGGATGACATCGATGCCGAGCTTCTGCTTCAGCACCTCGAAGCCGAGATGGTTCGACGATCCGCTGCCGAATGACGCGAAGGTGGCCTTGCCGTTTTGCGCCCTGGCCCAGGCGACGAATTCGTCGAGCGTGCGCGCCGGCACTTTCGGATTGACCACCAGGATGTGCGGCGAGACCGCGAACAGCGACACCGCGGCGAAGTCGCGGTCCCAATGATAGGGCATCTGCGGCATGATCATCGGCGAGACGATGAAGCTGTTGGAGGCGGCGACCAGGGTGTAGCCGTCCGCCGGCGCCGACAGCGCCGCCAGGGTGGCGATGGTGGTGCCGCCGCCGGGCCGGTTCTCGATCACGATGGTCGATTTCCATTCCGTCGCGATGATATCGGCCAGCGTCCGCGTGATCAGGTCGGTGCCGCCGCCCGGCGCGAACGGCACCAGGATGCGGACCGGCCGCGACGGATAGCCGTCGGCCGCGCTGGCTGGGGGGCTCGATCGCGGCGACGAGGCAGGCGAGGGCGCAAATCCGCATCAACGGGCCGATGATCCGCATGGTTTCCTCGGGTTTTCTTGTCGGCCCGCCTCGGGGCATCGGCTCGATCATGCCGGAAATCGGCCCACGCGGCAAAGCCGCGTGGCCGGTCCTGTGGCATGTCGCGGCAGCGTTTTGCAGGCTTCAAAGGCCAGCCAAAAGCGCCTAGATAGGGCCAGCCCCTTGCCCGTGAGGTCCGCCCCATGAACGCCCCCACCGCCTTCCCCGATCCCAAACCCGTCCCGCCCTACAAGCACACCCCGCTGTTTCCGCTCGGCGCCGATACCGCGCCGTACAAGAAGATCACCACCGAGGGCGTCCGGGTCGAGAAGGTTCTGGGCAAGGACATGCTGGTGGTGTCGCGCGAGGCGCTGCGGGCGCTGTCGGAGGCGGCGTTCGGCGATATCAACCACTATTTGCGGCCGGGGCATCTGCGCCAGTTGCGCAACATCCTCGACGACAAGGAAGCCAGCGACAACGACAAGTTCGTCGCCTTCGATTTCCTGAAGAACGCCAACATCGCCGCCGGCGGCGTGCTGCCGATGTGCCAGGACACCGGCACCGCCATCATCATGGGCAAGAAGGGCGCGCGCGTCATTACCGACGGCGACGACGAGGCGGCATTGAGCGAGGGCGCGCGCGACGCCTATCTGCGCCGCAACCTGCGCTATTCGCAGGTGGCGCCGCTGTCGATGTATGAGGAGAAAAACACCGCCAACAACATGCCGGCGCAGTGCGAGATCTATGCCGAGGGCGATGACGCCTACAAGTTCATGTTCATGGCCAAGGGCGGCGGCAGCGCCAACAAGAGTTTTCTGTTCCAGGCCACGCCGTCGGTGCTGACAAAAGATCGCCTGCTGGCGTTCCTCAAGGAGAAGGTGCTGACATTGGGCACCGCGGCATGCCCGCCCTATCATCTCGCCATCGTGATCGGCGGCACGTCGGCCGAGCTGTGCATGAAGACCGTGAAGCTTGCGTCCGCGCGCTATCTCGACGCGCTGCCGACCCACGGCTCGGCCGACGGCAACGCCTTCCGCGATCTCGAGATGGAGCAGGAAATCCTCAAGATGACGCAGTCGCTCGGCGTCGGCGCCCAGTTCGGCGGCAAGTATTTCTGCCATGACGTGCGGGTGATCCGGCTGCCGCGCCACGGCGCCTCGCTCCCCATCGGCCTTGGCGTGTCGTGCTCGGCCGACCGCCAGGTGCTCGGCAAGATTACGCGTGACGGCGTCTACCTCGAGGAGCTCGAGCACAACCCGGCGCAGTATCTGCCGGCGGTAGAGCAGGCGCTGGGCGGCGAGGTGGTCAAGATCGACCTCAACCAGCCGATGCAGGACATTCTGGCCACGCTTTCAAAGCATCCGATCAAGACCCGGCTGTCGCTGACCGGCACCATGATCGTGGCGCGCAATTCCGCGCACGCCAAGCTGCGCGAGCGGCTGGAGAAGGGCGAACCACTGCCGGATTATTTCAAGAACCACCCGGTGTATTATGCCGGTCCGGCCAAGACGCCGGACGGCTACGCCTCCGGCGCGTTCGGGCCGACCACGGCCGGACGGATCGATTCCTTTGTCGACCAGTTCCAGGCCGCCGGCGGCTCCATGGTGATGGTCGCCAAGGGCAACCGCGCGGTCGCGGTGCGCGAGGCCTGCAAGAAGCACGGCGGCTTCTATCTCGGCTCGATCGGGGGCGCGGCGGCCAACCTCGCCGAGCACTGCATCAAGAAGGTCGAGGTGGTGGAATATCCCGAACTCGGCATGGAAGCGATCTGGCGCATCGAGGTCGTCGATTTTCCGGCCTTCATCATCATCGACGACAAGGGCAACGACTTCTTCAAGGAATTGAATTTGGGGTGAGGGCGCGTCCCTCACTCGTCATGGCCGATTTGCCGGCCTCCATCCTCTTGGAGATGGATACGGTCAGCCCGCGGATGACGGCAGTGGGCTTCGCCCCGCGGCGCTTACGCCTTCGTCCCCGTGAACGGGAAACTGCCCATCGGGTTGATGGTCATTTCGCCTGACATGGTGCCGCCGTCGACCTTGCCGGCGAATTCCAGCGTCAGCGGCATCGGGTTGGTGATCGATACCTTCCAGGCCACGTCGCTGCCATTCACGGTGCCGTCGAAGATCTCGGCGGAATCGCCCTCGGCGGCCTGGGTGCCGGTCAACGTTGCGCCCGACGACTTCAAAACCAGCGTGGCCTGGCGTTCGCCCAGCGGCGTGCTCATGGTGACGTTCCAGTTTCCATCCACCGACATCTGTTGTCCCCTCGATATGCCGCCTGAAACCGGAATGGTTTGTGTTCGAAACAGGCCTGCGATTCGCAATGCCGCATCTTAGCGCATGTCCCGGCGAAGTGGATCCGGTTCGCCGACAAGGACATGCGCCAACAGTAGAATCTACGGCGCGGGCATGGCGGCCTCAACGGCAATTCGTCGGATGATTCGCGCCTGATCGACGCATCGCACGCTTCCGTGCCGGACTCAATTCTGTCGCGGCCCGCAAGGGAGCACGCCAAAAAGAAAACCGGTGACGGCTCAAAGCTTCCTGCTCCAATGGGCATCACGGAAGCACGATTCGGAAAACCACGCGATGATCACCCAGGCCGCCAGAATAAATGCCATCGTGGTGGCGCTGCTGATGACCGCCAGCGCGGTCAACGGCGTCATCTTCTACGCCTACCTGTAGGCCTGCCGGCGCCTGAACGCCGGGCATGCGCAACGCCCGGTGTCGAAGCCAACGTCAGCGCTCGGGCAATCCCGCGGCGACCAGGGCGCGGTTGATCCATACAATCGCCGCCTGATACGCCGCGCTTTCGTTCTTGGGTGGCAACACGACATTGCCAAGGTTCGAGCCGGGCCGGAGTGTCATCGCCTTTTCCATCGCGGCCCTTGCCTCGGCCGGCCGCCCCAATCGCTGATAGCACGCGGATAGCATCATGTGGCTGCGTCCCGTGGCCGGGGTGATGGCGATCGAGCGTTGCAGCCACGGCAAGGCGTCTTCGCAATTGCCCATCAGCACATAGGTCAGCCCCGCACCGAGTTTCCAGGTCCAGCGCGAGGCCGGCGGCGTGTCGAAACGATCGGCCTCCTTGAACGTCGCCAGTCCTTCGTCGAAACGTCCCAACTGAATCTGACCCATCCCGATATTGAACAGCGCGATGCCGTTCCAGGGATCGAAGCTCAACACCCGCGCGCAGGCCACCAGGCTTTCGACGAACGCGTTGGTGGCGTTGAGGAAGCGGCAATAGGCTTCGAGCACCGGAAGATAACTGGGCTTGCGCTTCAGGCCGCTCTCCAGGATCGCGCGCGCACGGGTCTCGACCGCGGCGCTTTCGCCCGGTGTGAACCAGACCATCTGGACGCCGCGCAGCTGAAGTCCGGCAAGCGCGACCGCGAGGTCGACATTTCCAGGGTCGTCGTGGAGGGCTTTCTCCAGCATCTCCTGCGACGCCGCGAAACGCTCCCGCGTCGTCTGCGTGATGGACGCCAGGGCCTGCCCGATCGCCACGCCGGCGCTGCCGGAGGATGTTGGACTGTCGTTCGGTTTTGCGTCTGAATTGATGAGTGCATTGATCCGCTGCGCCAAAGGCTGGCCGATGCTTGCGGCCAGCCGGGATTGTTGCAGCGTCAAATCATTGTCATCGGTCGCGACCGACACCGGCGTGGTCCACACGACTTCGCCGGTCGTCGTGCGGATCATGCGCGCCTGCACCTGCCACGATCCGCTCGTGTTTCCGCGAGTTCGCCGGAGACGACGAAGTCCGGCCGGCCGCGCCGAATCCTGGGTCGCAGCTTGCGGTGCCACCACCCGGACATTGTCGATCTTTGCCAGCCCGTCGCTCAGGCGTGTGGTTACATCGGCCGCGATGGCGGCCAGGTCGCCGTCGGCCGTGATCGGCATCACCGCAACGGTGACGGGTCCCCTTCCGGCAATACGTCCCGATGCGACCATTGTCGCCGCAATGGCCAGCCCGATCATGACGACGCCTGCCGCTGCGGCCGCCAGCGCCACGACCGTGCGTCGGCCGAACCGTCGCGCCGGCGTAGCGGCCTCGGCCGGAACGTAATTTTCGCTGGATGGCCGGATTCAGGTCAGATCTCGGCGGGCGTCAGGCCGGCGTTGCCGGCGCGCGAATCACGTCGGCGTCGAACAGATAGCCGCGGCCGGACATCAACTTGATCAATTGGCGCTCGTCGTCGCCAAGGGCCGTCCGGATCTCGCGGATGCATTTGAACAGGCTGTCCTCGGCCACGTGGACGTTCGGCCACACCGCGTCCATCAGCTCTTCCTTGCTGAGGATGCGGCCGGCGTTGGTCGCGAACAGCTCCAGCATGGTAAACGTCTTCGGCCGCAGCTTCAGGACCTCGCCATCGGACCCGCGCAGTTCGCCGCGCGCTTGATCCAGCTCGAACCCTGCAAAACGCATCAATCATGTCTCGGTCGAGAGCCATTGGACGTCGCGGCAGTATCTCTTACCGCGCCAAGTCCCAAAAGTCAGAAAAAAGTCAGAAATGCCGCCCTCGGCGGCAGGACTCCCAGGGAACGTCCCGATAGATCTCGTCCTATCCGCACGGCTCTGACTGAGCTTCGTCGATTCGGACCTGACCGTCAGGACACGTTGGTGCCACGCCGCGACAACTCGTTAACCAACATGAACAAGCAACAGGAACAAACGGAGGTCAGGGAGTCGTGATGTGCTGGTTGTGCTCGTCGTCGCATTTGAACCCAGGCGTGTCGTTTGATCGTCTGGCTCCGTTTCCATGAAATTGAATTCGTTCGATCCGGCACCGTTTGTCATGTCGCCGGATGAGCAAAATGGGGATCGGGTACCGCGCATTTTTCGTCGGGCACGCCGGGCGAGGGTTTGACCGCCGATTTGCAACGCCCCGGCACCACGGTTCTGGATGCGCATCTGCTGTTCCATGCCGAGTTCAAGCGGGCCGGCGATGACCTCGGCTGGTCGGGCCCGACGGCAAGATTCATGTCGTTGCGGGCTATTTCAATTCGGAAAACCCACCCGCGCTGGTGACGCCGGATGGCGCCACGCTGAGCGGCGATGTTGTCGCAGCGCTGGCCGGTCCCGTCCATCCCGGACAATACGCCGCCCCGGAAGCGCCGCAGCCGGCGACGCAGGTGATCGGGCACGCCGCCCGGATCGATGGGTTTGTTTCGGTGATTCGCAACGGCGTTGCCATCACCCTCAACAACGGCGACGTGCTGCTGAAGGGCGACGTGGTCCAGACCGCCGGCGACGGCATGGCGGGCCTGGTCTTCAACGACGGCAGCGCGTTCCAGATCGGGCATGATTCCCGTCTGGTGCTGAGCGAATTCAGCTATGACACGCATGGCAGCGCCAACCTGGAAGTCTTCGATCTCGTCCAGGGATCGTTCAGTTTCGCCTCCGGCAACATCGCCCATTCCGGTGACATGCGGATCGGTACGCCGGTCGGCTCGGCAAGGATCACCGGCTCCGCCGGCGGCGGCGGTATCGCTCGAATGACGGCGCGGTCACGCTGTCGATTTTCCACCAGGATGACGGGCTGCACCAGGCGACCGCTTTCGATCGGGACGGCAACCCGATCGCGACCATCAGCAGCGACGGCGGCAGGTGGCGCTGAAGCCGAACGGCCTTTCGCAATTTGCCGCCAACGAACAGGCAAAGACCGACGCCGACAGGGCCGCCGAGCTCGATGAGCTCAACGACATCCTGGGGCTCAAGGCGCCCGGCAGCGTGACGCCTGGCGCGCTCGGTGTGCATGGTTCGTCTTCGCCGCCGAGCGACTTCCACGGTCTCGGATTCGGCTCGCTCGGGTTCAAGCCCGACGGATTTGCGCCACAACCCGTTCGAGGATTTTGCGGAGCGACGGCCCCTGCCATCCTGCCAACGATGGCACCCCGGGATTGCCCGCTGCGACCACGCTGACGACGGGCATTGCGGTCACACGCGCCGCTGCTGGATCTCCATGCCGGACCGGCGCCATTGGCGGCGGTCGAGCAGACACCGGTCACGGTGGTGCCGGGGCTGACCCTGTCCGACCTCGACAGCACGACAATGTCGTCAGCGACGGTCAGAATTACCGGCAATTTCCGGCCCGGCGAAGACGTGCTGTCGTTCGCGAACACGGCGCTCATTGAGGGCGCGTTCGACCCGGCCAGCGGTGCGCTGACCTTGACCGCCAGAGCCGGCCAGGCGCCGACGGTTGCGGATTTCGAAGCCGCGCTGCGCACCGTCACTTACGTCGACGCCGGCAACAGTCCGTCAACGCTGACCCGCACGCTGACCGTGACGGTGCAGGATCCCGACGGCACGGCGAACGCCGGCCATGATACCTGGAATCCACCGTCGACATCACCGTGACGGCGGTCAATGATGCACCTGTTGTCGTGACTGCCCAGACCACGGTGCGGTGACCGAGGATGTCGCCGTCGATCCGCATGGGCAACTGCATGTCAGCGGCACCATCGACTTCATCGATGTCGATCTGAGCGACACGCATTTCGTCGCGGCCGGCCTGGTCAGCAGCACCGGCCATGCCGGCGGCATCGCGCTCGGGACCCTGAGCCCGCAATTGACGACCGACACCGTCAATGGCCTCGGCGGCGCGGTAAAGTGGCAATATCTGGTCGACGACAGCGCCATCCAGTTCCTGCGCGCCGGACAGACCGTCATCGAGACCTATGCGGTGACGATCGGCGATGGCCATGGCGGATCGGCGACCCGCAACGTCGCCGTCACCATCACCGGCAGCGAAGACGCGCGGTTGTGGCTGGCATCGGCAATAGCGGCGGAAGACGTCAACGCCGCCGCGCAGCACATCGCGCTCAGCGGCACCTTGGCGGTGACCGATCTCGACGTCGGCGACACGCTGACGGCTTCGATCCTCCACGCGCCGGCCGTGACCCTCGACGGCGCCGCGTTCGCTCTGCCGGTTGGGCGGCATCGTTGATTGCCAATGCCCTGACGTTCCAACCCGGCGTGACCACCAATGGCGGCATTGCCGGTATCGGCTGGAGCTACGATGCCGCGGCCCCCGATCTGGACTTCCTGCGCGAAGGCCAGCATCTGGTTCTGAGCTATACGGTCGACGTCAGCGACGGCCTTGTCAGCAGCGCCCCGCAGACCCTGTCGATCGATATCACCGGCACCAATGACGGGCCGGTGATTGCCGCCGGTGTGGCGGCAACGGTCGGCGAGGCGGCCGATGCGCATGCCCAGGTCATTTCGCTGACGGGCGCGCTTGCGGTCACGGATCTCGACGTCGGCGACACGCTGATCGCCTCGATCGCCGGCACGCCGGCGGTCACCCTGGACGGCCACGCCTTCACGCTGCCTTCGGGTGCGCTGTCGCTGATCGATGCCGGCGCATTCTCGGTCGACAATTCCGGCGGCGGACATCCCTCCAACGGCGGCGTCGCCCATATCGCCTGGAACTATCAGCCCGGCGCCGCAAGCCTCGACTTCCTGAAGCAGGGCCAGATCCTCACGCTCTTTATGCCGTGGTGGTCAACGACGGCACCACGGACAGCGCGCCGCAGAACGTGACGATCACCATCACTGGCAGCAACGACGCGCCGGTCGCCGCCGTGGAAGGCTACGTCACGGACGAAGATACGCCGTTGACGGTGCCGGCCGCGGGTGTGCTCGGCAACGATACCGATGCCGAGGGCGACGCACTGGCGCGATCCTGGTCGCCGGGCCTGCGCATGGCGCGCTCACCCTGAACGCGGATGGCTCGTTCACCTATGCGCCGGACGCGAACTATAACGGCGCCGACAGCTTTACCTACAAGGCCAATGACGGGCAGGCGAATTCGGCACGGCGACCGTGAACATCACCATCACCGCAGTCAACGATCCGGCCATCGTGTTGGGCACCAGCATCGGCTCGGTGCTTGAATCGAGCGGCGTTGGCAACGCTAGCTGGGAAGTCCGGCCGCAACCGGCACGCTGACCGACAGCGACATCGACAATCCGGCCAACACTTTTACCGCGGTCGGGCGGCCACGGCGAGCGACGGCCATTACGGCACCTGGACCATGACGTCGGCCGGCGTCTGGAAATACACGCTCGACAACGGCAACGGCGCGGTCCAGGCGCTCAACGCCGGCGGAACGCTGACCGACACCTTCACGGTGACCACCATCGATGGCACCGCCGCAACTGGTCACCATCACCATCGCCGGCGCCAACGATGCGGCGGTGTTGTCGTCGGATACCGTCAACCTGGCGGAAACCAATGCGGCGCTGTCCACCGGCGGCACGCTGGCCATCCACGATGTCGACAGCCCAACACCTTTGTCGCGCAAGCCACGCCCGGGCAGTTACGGCACTTTCGCGATCGGGACCGACGGCGCCTGGACCTATGTCACCAGCTCGGCGCATGACGAATTTGTCGCCGGCCACACCTATACCGACACCTTCTCGGTATCGAGCGCGGACGGCACCCCCACCTCCGTTACCGTCAAATCCCCGGCACCAACGACGCGGCCGTGGTGTCCGGCACCAGCAGTGGCCCGGTGACCGAAGCCGGCGGCGTCAACAATGCCGTTGCGGGAACGCCGACCGCCACCGGTACGCTGACGGACAGCCGACATCGACAATCCGGCCGAACACCTTTACCCCCGTCTTGACGGCAGCGAGCGGCGACGGTCACTACGGCACTACACCGTGACGTCGGCCGGCGTCTGGATCTATACGCTCAACAACGCACACCCGGCGGTTCAGGCGCTCAATGTCGGCGGCACGCTGAACGACAGCTTCACGGTGACCACCATCGATGGCACCCCGCAACTGGTCACCATCACCATCGCCGGCACCAACGATGCGGCGGTGTTGTCGTCGGATACCGTCAACCTGGCGGAAACCAATGCGGTGCTGTCGACCGGCGGCACGCTGAGCGTCGGCGATATCGATAGCCCGGGAGACCTTTGTCGCGCAGGGCGGCACGGTCGGGCATTACGGCACATTCGTCATCGGGACCGACGGCGCGTGGACCTTGTCGACGGGTTCGGCGCACAACGAATTCATTGCCGGGCAGACCTATACCGAAACGTTCTCGGTATCGAGCGCGGACGGCACCATCACATCCGTCACCGTCGAATCCTCGGCAGCAACGACGCCGCGTCGATATCGGGCACCAGCACCGGCGCGGTGCTGGAGGCGGGCGGCGCCAAAACACTACGCTGGGATCGCCGACGGTGAGCGGTACGCTGACCGACACCGACGCCGACAATCCGGCCGACATGTTCACGGCGGTCGGAGACGCCCGTCGACGAGCACCGGCGGCTACGGCACCTGGACCATGACGTCGGCCGGCGTCTGGACCTACAATCTCGACAACAACAATGCCGCGGTTCAGGCGCTCAACGCCGGCGCAAGCCTGACCGATACTTTTACCGTGACGACCATCGACGGCACCGCGCAAATCGTGACGGTCACCATCGATGGCGCCAACGATACGGCGGTCGTGCCGGCGGAGATGGTCAACCTGACCGAAACCGATGTCGGGCTGTCCACCGGCGGCACGCTGACCATAAACGACGTCGACGACCCGGAGACCTTTGTGGCGCAGGCCGACACGACGGGGCTGTACGGCACTTTCACCGTAGCGGCCGATGGCGCCTGGACCTATGTCGCGACTTCGGCGCATGACGAATTTAGTGGCGGGCAGATTTATACCGACAGGTTCACCGTGAAGAGTGCGGACGGTATGACGTCGTCCGTCATGATCAAGATCCTCGGTAGCAACGACGCCGCGTCGATATCGGGTACCAGTACCGGTTCGGTGACCGAGGCGGGGGGAATCAACAACGCCACGGCGGGATCGCCGACCGCAAGCGGCAGACTGACCCTTATCGACGTCAACAAGCCGGCCGACACCTTCGTTGCGGTAGCGACGGCAACGACCAGCACGGGCGGCTATGGCACCTGGACCATGACGTCGGCCGGCGTGTGGATCTACAAGCTGAAGAACAACAATACCGCGGTTCAGGCCCTCAACGCCGGCGCAACGCTGACCGACACCTTCACGGTGACCGCCACGGATGGCGCCGCGCAGGTCGTGACCATCACGATCACGGGCACCGACGATGCGCCGGTGCTTTCAGGCGACCATTCGGTCGCGCTGCTGCAAGGACTGTCCACGACCATCACCACCGCCGACCTCAACGTCACCGACGTCGACAACAGCACGGGCCCGCTGACGTTCAACATCGGCAGCACGACGCACGGCCATGTGGCGCTGTCGAGCGCGCCCGGCGTGACGATCTCGAGCTTTACCGAGCGCAACTGGCCGCGGGCTCGGTGATTTTCGTCAACGACGGCACGCAGAACCCGGCTGCGAGCTTTACGGTGTCCGCGACCGACGGCAGCCTGACCACGGCCTCCGTCACCGTCAACGTCGCCGTCACCAATGAATTCGTGCTTCCCGCAAGCATTGACCTCGGCGGGGTTTCCGAAACCATCAACAGCCTGACCCAGTCCGGCGCAACGCTGTCCGGTACCGGCACGCTGACCGATGCCAATGGCGCGACCTTCACCGGCGGCACGGAAAACGGCAGCGGCACGACCCTCGTCAACGGCCCGGCGACCTTCTTCGATGCCAACAACGAGACCTTCACGCTCGACGGCAGCACGCTCGAACTGCACGGCTCCGCCCACACCGGCGCCTTTACCGGCGATACGCTGCATCTCAACAACGGCGCCCGGTTGATCATCGACGCCGGTGTCACCTTCACGGATGCCGGTACCGCGTTCAACATCTCCTCCAGCGCCGGCAGCGGTTCGGTCAATGTCGCCGGCACCTACGTCAAGACCGGCAGCGTCACCACGGACATCAGCGACGCGTTCGCCAACAGCGGCACCATCGATGCCGAGTCGGGCACGCTCGATTTCACCGGCAACGTCACCAATAAGGGCGCCCTGAAGGTCGAGGGCGGCGGCACGCTGATGCTGGCAGGCACCGTCAACGGCACCGGCGCGGTGTCGGTCGGTGACAACGGCACGGTCGAATTCGGCTCCAGCGCCTGCGGCCGGCCAGACCGTCACCTTCAGCGGCGGGTCGGCCACGATCAAGATCGACGATCCCGCGAATTTCGCCGGGACCATCACAGGTTTCAATGCGACGAACGACGCGATCGATCTGGTCGGGTGGGATCCCGGCCTTCTCGACACCTCCTTCGACGCGAACGGCGTGCTGACGGTCACGACGGCACCGTACCGCCATCTGCATTTCAGCGGGCCGAACTTCGGTTTCACGGTTACGACGGCGCCGGCACCGGCACGCTATCATTCGCCCGCTGTCTTCATGGTCATGACGCGGCCGACTCGACGCCGCGTTGCTCGCCGTCAGCCTGACCGGTTCGGCGGACGGCTTCGGCCACTATTCGATCCAGTTCGCGAACAATATTTCGATCACCACGCTCGGAACCAATCTGTCGGCGATCAATCTCGCCTGCGAACCACTCATGATCGATGGCGGCGGTTTCTCGCTCGATGGCGCCAACACCTTTCGCGGCCTGTTTGTTTTTGGCGGCAATGTCGCGATCGACAATCTGAATATCGACAATGCGCGGGCGACCGGCGGCGACGGCGGCATGCCGGGGGCGGCGGTGGTGCCGGTTTCGGCGGCGGCCTGTTCATTGGCGCGAGTGCCACGGTCTCGCTCGACAGCGTCAATTTCACCGGCGAACTCAGCGTTTGGCGGCAACGGTGGCGCAAGCACCAGCAACGGCAACAACTTTACCACCACCATGTTCGGCGGTGGCGGCGGCGGCATGGGGACGTCGGGTCGTAGCGGCAATCACACGCAATACCTGACCCAGTTTGCCAAGACCTATACTTACGCCATCTCACAAGCGGCTCAAATCACGACTCGCCCATTTGTCGACGCCACCGTCTACGGTGGCCAGGCCGGTGGCACGCTGGGGCTGGCGGTCCCGGGACATAGCG
The DNA here is from genome assembly GCA_963710235.1 of uncultured Alphaproteobacteria bacterium. Taxonomy (GTDB): domain Bacteria; phylum Pseudomonadota; class Alphaproteobacteria; order Rhizobiales; family Xanthobacteraceae; genus Bradyrhizobium. The sequence goes on along the minus strand of CAVPZI010000001.1, from coordinate 1,001,904 downwards.
GCTACGCAACCACCGCGAAGGGCAGCCAACCGCAAAGTACTGGCTACCTCATTCGAAACTACGACGGTCATATCGGTTCGCATCAGGGCATCCCAGCCGGCTTCGGCGTCAATAATCCGGCCCAGAATGGCGGCTTCGGTCAGGGCGGCGGCGCGGGGCTTATCGGAAATGACGGCCCGACGTATACCACCACTTCCGGAGGCAACGGTGGCTTCGGTGGCGGCGGCGGCGGGGCGGGAGAAACCCAAAATGGCGGTGGCGGAAACGGCGGCGCCGGCGGGTTCGGCGGTGGCGGCGGAAGGGGCGTAACCGGCGGCGCCGGCGGATTCGGCGCCGGCCACGGCGGCGGCGCCTTTGGCGGCGGCGGCGGCGGGCTTGGCGCCGGCGGCGCCATCTTTGTCGAGTAGGGCGGATCGCTGACCTTCGCCGGCGGCTCGCTGTCCGGCGCCTTTGCGGCCGGGGGTGCAGACGGGTTCGAACCAGGATGAAACCGGCGGCCTCGGGCTCGGCGCCGGCATTTTCATCCAGGGCAATCAGACCATCCTCTTTGCGCCGGCACTCGGCGATTCGCTGACGGTTGCGAATGTCATCGCCGACCAGACCGGCAGCGGCGGCACCGGCAACAGTTCCGGCAACGGCAACGTCGAGATCGGCGGCCCCGGCGTGGTGCATTTCACCGCCGCCAACACCTATTACGGCGTCACCATCATCCGTGCCGGTGCGACCCTCGATGTCGATGGCGGCGGCACGGTCGGCACCAATGTCGTCACCGTCCTCGGTACGTTGAATTTGAATGCCGGCGGTGCCTTCGGCGATGTCATGAACGTCAACGGCACGCTCAACGTCAATGCAGCGACCACGTTCAGCCAGGCCGTCACCGAAAGCGGCACCATGAACGTCTCTGCCGCCAGCACCTTCTCCGCAGGGTTGTCGACAACACGCGATCACGCTCAACACCAATGGCACCGTCACTTTCGCCTCGTTGTCCGGCAGCGGCACGCTCACCTTCGGCGACGGCTACACCACGACCGCGCTGTTCACCGGCGGCCTGCCTTCCACCACGATCAATGGGTTTGCCGCGGCGACACCATCGACCTGCGCGGCGTTGCGGCCACCGGGCTTCTCCTCGGCGCCAACAATGTCCTTACGCTGAAGAATTCCGGCGGCACGCCGGTCGGCACGCTGAATTTCGATCCGACACAGACCTTCGACCTGCAATTCGGCGTGCTGTCGGACAGCCATGGCGGGACCATCGTCGATCTGATCCAGACCGCGTTCCCGGTCGCCTCGGCGACGGACCTCAATACGGCGCTCGCCGCTGTCAGCCAGGGTGGCGCGGATTTCTCCCTCGCGAGCACCGCCTACACCGTCACCTTCACCGGCAACATCTCGCTGCCGTCGTCGTTTGGCGGCCAGCTTGCGACCATCAACCTCAACACCGGCAGCACGCTGCTCATCGACGGCGCGGGTTTCACCCTCGACGGCGCCAACACCCACCTCGGCTTCACCGACAATTCCGCCGGCGTCACCCTCAAGGACCTGTCGGTTGCCAATACGCCGGGCTATGGCATTCTCGTCGAGGGCAACCACAGCCTGACGCTGTCCGCATCGTCAGGCCATGTTTCGACGATCGCCGGCGTCATCGCCGACGGCGGCGCCGGCAATACCGGCTCCGTTGTCATCGGCGGCGGCAGCGTCACCTTCACCGCGGCAAATACCTACACCGGCGGCACCACCGTCACCTCGGGCGCCACGCTCGAAGTCTTCAGTGGCGGTTCGGTCAGCGGCACCACGACCGTCAATAGCGGCGGCACGCTCGACCTCGCCGGTGGCAGCGTCAAGGCGGTTGTCGACAACGGCAACATCGAGATTGCGAGCAGAGCGGCCGTGATCGGCGGCGCGGTGACGGGGTCCGGCCATATCACCTTCAGTGTGCCTGACGCGGTGCTGAAAATCGCCAGCGGCGTCCCCACCACGACGTTCTTCGGCATGGCGGACGGCGACGTCATCGACCTCGGCGGGATCACCGCGGCCAGTATCAGTTCGCTTGGCGGCAACAATTATGCGTTGCTTTCATCCGGCGGCGCGACGCTCGGCACGCTGCATTTCGATCCGTCGCAAAATCTGGCGTTGGACGCACCGATCCTTGTTGCCGATGGCACAGGCGGTACCAACGTGCGGCTGCACGACATCCCGGTGTTCACCGCGAGTACGGCGGCGCAACTCGCCGCGCTCATCGCCGAGATCGACGTCGGCGGTGTCTATTCGCTCGCCAACACCAGCTATGAGATCGACCTGACCGGCCCGATCGCCCTGACGGCGAATTTGCCGGCGATCAACCTGGCCAGCGGCGACACCCTGTCGATTGTCGGCAACGGCAACACAGTCAGCGGCGCGCTGAACGGCGCCGCCACCTACGCTGCCTTCAATCTGCAATCCGGCAGCCTGTCGCTCAGCAACCTGACCATCTCGCACACGAGTAACGACTACGGCAGCGGGCTGGGCGTCTGGTCGGGCACTTCCGCCACGCTGTCCAACGTCATTTTCAGCGACAATCATGCGCCGGGGAGAGTCGGCGGCGCGATCGTTGTCGTTTCCGGCAGTTCCTTGACGCTCGGCGCCGGTTCATTCTCCGGAGATACGGCGGACCTCGGTGCCGCCATCTGGCTCGATGGCAGCAGCACGATCACTTTCGCCCCGCCCACCGGTCAAACGCTCACCGTTGCCAATTCGATTGGCGGGGGCAACGGCACCATCAATATTTCCGGGCCGGGAGATGTCACGCTTTCCGGCGGCTTCGACTCGGGAAGCCAGGCGATCAACATTTCCGGGCCGGGCAATGTCACCCTGTCCGGCGCCTTTTTTGGCAGCCAGACCGTTACCGACACCGGTTCCGGGACGCTGACCGTAAAGCCCTTTTACAACGTGGGATCGGCGTCGGATCTTGCCGGGGCCGCCTTTGCCATCGATGGCGATGCGATCGGTCTGCTCGGCGGCATCAACTATGTCATCAATCTCACCGCCGATGTGGCGGCAAGCGGCGGGATACCGGCGATCCATCTTGACGCCGGCGACACGCTGACGATCGAAACCAACGGCCATCTTTTCGACGGCGCCACCAACGGCGCCGGCGGCAATTTCACCTATGCGGCGACAGGCCCGGGTGGCAGCACCGTCCTGACCGGCGGCGCCGTGCCAACGTTCAACGTCGCCTCGGCAACCGATTTGGCGAACGTCGTCACCACCATCGACAATTTTCTTTCGAGCGCCAGCACTGACTACGTCATCAATCTGACCGCCGACGTGCCGGCGACCGCAGGTCTGCCGCTGATTGCGCTTGCCAGCGGTTCGACGCTGACGGTCGATACCAATGGCCATCTTTATGATGGCGCCACCAACGGCGCCGGCACCAATTTCGTCTTTGCGGCGACAGGCCCGGGCGGGAGCACCACGTTGATCGACGGGTGCGATACCGACTTTCAGCGTTGGCTCGCTGGCCACGCTCACGGCCGTGCTCAACACCATCGATGCCGGCAACTACTTTTCATATTCCAATACAGCTTACGTCATCAACCTGACCGCCGACGTGCCCGCTACCGGGGGGCTGCCGGCAGTTAATCTTGCCGCCGGTGACACGCTCACGGTCAATCTGGCCGGGCACGCCTTCGATGGCGCGACCAGCGCTGGCAATACTTTCATTTTTTCTGCTCCGGCCGGCGGCGGCGATACGATACTGTCCGGCAACTCGATGCCGACGTTTAACGTCGCAACCGCTTCCGATCTGACCAGCGTCGTCAATGCCATCGACGTCGGCGGCTTCTTCTCATCCGTCAATACCGGCTACGTGATCAATCTCACCGCCGATGTGGCGGCGACGGCGGGGCTGCCCGCGATCAAGCTTGCCGTGGGCGACACGCTGACGATCGATACCAACGGCCATCTGCTTGACGGCGCCACCAACGGCACGACCACCAATTTCACCTTTGCCGCGACAGGCCCGGGCGGCAGCACCGTCCTGACCGGCAATGCGGTGCCTACGTTCAACGTCGCGTCGGCAACTGATCTGGTCGCAGTGTCCTCGGTTATCAACTCGGGCGATCTGCTTTCGAGCCCCAATACGGACTACGTCATCAATCTGACCGCCGACGTGCCACTCACGCCGAATCTGGCGGCCTTCAACCTCGCGGCCGGCGACACGCTGACCATCCATACCGACGGCCATCTTCTTGACGGCGCCACCAACGGCGCCGGCGCTGATTTCAAGTTTGCGACGACAGGGCCGGGCGGCAGCACCGTCCTGACAGCCCATGCGCAACCGAACTTCAACGTTTCATCGGGCGCCGCTTTGGCGGACGCCTTCCAGGCGATCAGTTCCGGCGGACTTTTGGCGGCGACCAACACCAACTACGTCATCGATCTGACCGGCAACATCGCGCTGACGGCCAATCTGCCGACGATCGCCCTTGGAACGGGTGACACGCTGACCATCAACGGCGCAGGCCACTTCATCGACGGCGGCGGCACATTCAGCGGCATCTACCTGCAGTCCGGCAGTCTGACGCTGTCGAATCTTGAGATCGAGCGCACCGTCGAAACCGGCGGCGCAGGAGGCGCCGGATATAATGCGGGTGGCGGCGGCGGCGGCCTCGGCGCCGGCGGCGGCCTGTTTGTCGGATCAGGCGCTTCCGCGACGCTCGACAACGTGATCGTTACCCATAGTACCGCGACCGGCGGCGCAGGAGGCAGAGGGGCTAGTGGCCGTTATCGTGGTCCCGCCAGTGTCAGCAACGCCGGCGGCGGGGGCTTCGTCGATTCCAGGTCGCCATACTCGGGTGGCAGCGGGGCCAGGTATGCGGGCGGTCGTGATGTTCTGGGCAACTCCGGTGGACTTGGCGGAGGCGGCGGCGGCAGCCTGGCAATTGGTTTGCACGCTTATATTGGGGGCGGTTCGGGAGGCTACGGCGCCGGCAACGGAGGGGGCGCTTCGTATTTTGCCTATGGCGGCGGTGGCGGTGGCGCCGGACTGGGCGGCGGTATCTTTGTTGCGGCTGGGGGATCGCTGACGCTCGGCGGCGGTTCGATCTCAGGCAATAGTGCGGTCGGCGGATTGGGCGGGGCAGGCTTCGCATCACGTTATGGCTCCGTCGGACCGGGTAGTTCCGGCCTTGGCATCGGCACCGGATTGTTCACGGCTTCACAGACGGTAAATCTTGCGCCGGCGCTAGGCCAGACACTGACCATTTCGGATTCGATCGCCGGCGGCGGAAGCGGCATCATCAACATTGCGGGTCCGGGCAGTGTCGTGTTGTCGGGCGCCATTACCGGAACGACGATCGAGATATCTGGATCCGGGGCGGTAACGCTGCCGACGGGTACTCTCGTCAATGACTCTTTCGAGGTCGCGGGCTCGGCCCATTACACGCTGACAAACGCCATTAGCGGCAGCGGAACGCTGCGTGCTTCAGGCACTTCGATGCTGATTGTGTCGAGCGCAAATTCGTTGACCGGCGGCATGGTGCTGGACGGCAGCAGCACCATCGAGCTCAACTCGGCGACTGCGGCGGGCAGCGGCGTCATCTCGTTCATGCCCAATGCCGGCGCGACCTTGATCATCGAACCCGGCGACACCCCCTCCAACCAGATCAACGGTTTCAATCCCGGCGATGCCATCGAGTTTGTCGGCTTCGGCGCCAATGCGACCGCGACGATGGGGCTCAACAACATCGTCACCGTTTCCGACGGCCTCCATACGGCGGCGCTGCATTTCAATCCCGGCGTCGACATGTCGTTCGTCCACTTTGGCATCACCGCCATTGCCGGCGGCGTGCTGCTGACGGACAGCGTTCCGTTCGCCATTACGACGCTTGTCGGGCAACCCGTCGGTGGCGGCGGGGCGCGGCTTCAGGGCACAGCCGCGCCGCAAAGCACCGTCTCGATTATCGTCGATGGCAGCGCGACCGTGATCGGCACGGGGACGGCCGACAGCAGCGGTCATTTCGACATCACGACGTCGGCGCTCGCCGACGGTCGCTACCTGTTCCAGGCGATGGTAACGGCCGGCGCGTCGACGCAGACTTCCGCCGACTTCCCCGTCAACGTCCTCCCGCATCCGCCGGCAATCACGACACTGATCGCCAGCAATCCGCTCAACGGCGACACCGTCGAACTGAAAGGCACCGGCGGAGCCATCGAGACCGTCAAGCTTTACCTCGATGGCAGTCCGACGGTATTCGCGACGACAACAACCGATGGCGACGGCAATTTCGATATCATCACGCCGGCGCTGGCCGATGGCCACCACACCTTCACGGCGACCCAGACCAATGGCCAGGGCTTTACCAGCCTGCTCTCGGCCGGATTCACAGTCGACGTCAAGCCGACCGCGCCCACGCTCTCCGGGCTGGTCGGCCAGCCGGTCAACGGCGGCCACATCACGGTATCCGGCAGCGGTGAAGCCGGCGAGACCATCTGGCTGTTCGCGGACGGCGGCACGACGGTCGTCGGCACCGGCGGCATCGACAGCAACACCGGTCAGTTCAGCTTCGCCACTTCGGCAACCTTCACCGACGGTGTGCATACGCTGACGGCCGTTACCGTCAACTCGGCAGGCTTGGTCAGCGGCGTCTCGAACGTATTGCCCGTTGACGTCGATCCATCCTCGCCTGCGATCGCCACGCTGGTCGGCCAGCCCGTCAACGGCGGAACCATCGAGGTCCAGGGTACCGGCGAGGCGAATGAGATCCTCACGGTTTTTGCCGATGGTGGAACCACGCCGGTCTATTTGGGCACGATCGACTCGAGCGGAACTTTCGACATCACCACCCTCGTGCCGTTCGCCGATGGCATCCATCACCTGACCGCCACGGTCACCAATTCCCTCAATTTCACCAGTCCGGTTTCGTCGCCCTTCACCGTCAATGTGCTGCCGGCGACGCCGGTGATCAGTTCGGTTGCCAACGTTCCCGGCACGCCGCAGCAAATCGAGGTGCAGGGTACCGCCAAAGTCGGCGATACGATCAGGCTGTTCGCCGATGGCGGCACCACGGTATTGGCCTCCAGCGTCGTCATCGATCCATCCGGCCATTTCGACCTCTTCGCCGGCATCCTGGCCGGCACGCATACGATCACCGCGACGGAAACCGACAGCGCCGGTCTGGCCAGCGCGATATCATCGGGCGTTTCCCTCGATGTCACGCCGAACGCGCCGACCAACATTTCGATCGTCGGGCAACCCGTCAACGGCGGCACGGTCGAGGTCAAGGGCAGCGTGTCCGCGTTGAGCACCGTCACGATCTACCAGGGCAATACCGTCGTCGGGACGCACCAGGCCGATGCCGGCGGTCATTTCGACTTCTCCACGTCCGCGACATTCGCGGACGGCGTCTACACCTTGACGGCGACAGCGACCAACGCCAGCCAGACCAGCCCGTCTTCCACCGCATTCACCGTGAGCGTGGTGCCGAGCGTGCCGGCGATCTCGGCCGTCAATCCGATCGGACCGCAGCAGGTCGAGATCACGGGCTCAGGCGAGGCGGGCGATACCATCAATTTCTTTGTCGACGGTTCGGCCACACCGTTGGGTTCGGTGGTGGCGGACGCGCTGACGGGTGCTTACGATTTTACGACAAGTATTTCCGGCGGCCTCCACACCATCAAGGTGAGCGATACCGACGGCGCCGGTTTGACAGGCGCTCTCTCCGCCGCCAGCAGCCCGTTTCACGTGGCGCCGATCGCGCCAGTGATTGGTTCGGCCATCGGACAGATCAACGGACAGCCGCGGCCGCAGCCGCTGGACGCGAGCCACCAGTTCTTCGTCTCCGGAACCGGTGAGGCTGGTGATACCATCAAGCTGTATGCCGATGGCGGCGCGACAGCGATCGGGACCGGCAGCGTCGCTCCTGACGGCACGTTCAGGGTGCAAACCTCCGTGCTGCTCAGCGACGGCAGCCACACGTTGACGGCAACCGATGCGGCGGGCGCTGACGTCAGCGCGCTTTCGGCCGGTTTGACCGTCTACGTCGATCCCGCCGCGGTGACCGGCGTCGCCCAGGTCGGCATCGCCGCCTATGGCGGGACGATCGAACTTACCGGTAACGGCCAGGCCGGTGACACCATCACGCTGATGCTTGGCAGCACCGTGATCGGCACCGGCACTGTCGATGCGACCACCGGCCAATTCGACGTGACATCGTCGCCGGCGGATCCGCAGTTGTTTACTCCGGGCTCCCACCAGATCGCGGTGACACAGACCGACAGCCTGGGTCACACCGGGCCGGCGGTGGCCGTCAACGTGCTGGTTGGAGCGCCGCCGCCTCACATCAACTCGGTTCTGTCGGTCCCCGATCCGACCGGTCGTGTCGAAGTGAAGGGCACCGGTGATGCCGGAAGCACGATCACGCTTTATGCCGACCATAACACCACAACGGCGATCGGCACGGGCACGGTCGGTGCCAACGGTCAATTCGATATCTACAGCGCGATAGAGCAGCTCACCGGCGGCCGCACAGCATTTCCGCAACCGAAACGGTTCCGGGCATCCCCACGAGCGTGCCATCGGCGGCGGTCAACCTCACGCCCGTGCCGGTGCCGAACACCTTTACCATCACGTCGGCGGCCGATCTCGCAACCGCGATCGCTGACATCGATCTCACCGGCGTCAACGCGCAGCCGGGCGCGCACTACACGTTCAACATCGTCGGCAATCTGCAGCTCAGCGCCCAACTGCCGGCCTTCAACCTCGCGGCGGGATCATCGGTCACCATCCAGGGCAATGGCCACACCCTCGACGCCCATGGTCTGCCGGGCCTGTTCGTCTACGCGGGCAACGTCGAGATCGACGATCTCAGCATCATCAACGCCACGACGGTCGGCGGTGCCGGCTTTGGTGGCGGCGGTGGCGGCGCGGGACTGGGCGGTGGACTTTTCATCGCTTCAGCCGGCGCGGTGACGCTCGACAACGTGAGCTTCGCGTCCAATCAGGCGATCGGCGGTGGCAGCGTCTATTCTGGACAGGTCGGCGGCGGCGGCGGCCTGGGTGGGGCAGCCCGGTACGGCGGCGGCGGAATTGGCCTCAGCGCAACGGCGGCTGACTATCACTATCGCGGGGGCGGCCAGGGCATCGTGATTGGCGCTGCCGCCGCCGCCAACAACCCGGTGACATATTTCGGCAACGGTCAGGGCGGCGCCAATGGCGGCGGCGGTGCCGCGCCGGACTCTTTCCGGGGATATGGCCAGGCGTTGAGTGGCGGTGGCGGCGGCGGGATCGGCGGCAGCGCAGGCAGCCCTTCAGCGGGGGGCGCCGGCGGGTTCGGGGGTGGTGGCGGTGGCGGCTTCTATTCGCGTTACAACGGCGTCTATGCGGCGAATGGCGGTGCGGGCGGCTTTGGCGGCGGCGGCGGCAGCGGCGGCCGGCCCTATGGCAGCCTTGGCGGCGTTGGAGGGTTCGGCGGCGGCAGCGGCGTGAGCACCGTGGCCCATCCGCACTACGTCCGGACTGCCGGTATTGTTGCGGGCGGTTTCGGCGCCGGCGCCAGCTACAGTTATGCCGGGTATGGCGGCGCGGGCCTCGGTGCGGGTGGCGCCGTCTTCGTTCAGCAAGGCGGATCGCTGACCTTCGCGGGCGGCGGTGGCGCATCGAACAACCAGGTCACAGGCGGTAACAACCACTCTTATTTTCCCGGTCCGGTAACGACGGGCTCGGGGCTGGGCAGCGGTCTCTTCCTGCAAGGCCAGCAGAGCGTCACCTTCGCGCCCGGCGCGGGACAAACCATCGTGATCAGCGACGCGATCGCCGACATGACCGGATCCAACGACCATACGCTCGAACTCGGCGCGGGTTCGCTGGTCGTCAACGGGCAGGGCACGCTGGTTCTGTCGGGCAACAGCACGTTCACCGGCGGCATCCTGCTCCAGAAGGGGACGCTGGATGTGGTGGGCGCAGGGGCGGGCTTCGGCGCCATCACCCTGGTCAACCCGGCCCAGGCGACGCTCGAGATCGATGCCGCGAACGGGGCGTTGAAAAACGCCATCGTCATCGACAACTTCCAGGCCACGGCCGAGATCCTTCCTCAACGGCGTGCTGACCTTGACCGATGCGGGCGGCAGCTCGGTGAGCATCGACGTCACCAATGCCGGCACGAATTTCGCGGCCGATCTGCATTTCACGCTCGATCCGGTCCATGGCACCACGACGATCACCGGCGCCGCGGCCGCCTGGAGCAACGTCAGCGGCGGCGACTGGGACATTTCGGCGAATTGGGATTCAACGGCCATCCCGACGTCGGCCAACGATGTCACCATCGCGACCGGCGCAAGCACGCCTTATACGATCTCGATCATTCACGGCGCGTTGTTCACGCCCATTGTTGTGCCAATACAATCCAGTTTCCCAAACATTCCGCTCACGTTCCCGAACATTCCGGTCACCGAGGCGAGTGTTGTCCCGGCGGAGGCCGAGGCCCAAGCCCACAATCTGACGGTCAACGATGCGCATGCCACGATCGACGATACCGGGATCCTGATGCTGAGCGGCGGGTTGACGCTGACCGCGGGCACCTTCCATCTCGACGGCGGCAGCCTGCAAACCGCACTCTCGATCGACGTCGCCAGTGGCGCCACGTTCGGCGGCTACGGCCTGGTCTCGGTGGGCGGCACGGTGTCCGGGACGGTGGTCGCCTCCGCCAGCGGCCACACGCTCGATTTCATCAGCGCGGTGAACGGCACCGGCGACTTCCATATCGGCGCGGGCGCGACGCTTGAATTCGGTGGTTCGGTCACGAGCGGGACCACCGTCACCTTCGACGGCGGCACCGGCGAGCTCAAGCTCGACGCCCCCGGAAGTTTTGCCGGCACCATCGCCGGCTTCAACGGCACCGCGCCGGATGCCGCGCATTCCGATGTGATCGATCTCGCCGGGATCGACCACACGTCGAGCCATTTCACCGAGAGCTACGTCGGTGGCGTGCTCACCGTCAGCGACGGCACCAATTCCGCGCACCTGGCCTTCAGCAATTTCAACAGCGCCTTCAGCTTTGCCTCCGACGGCAATGGCGGCACGCTGGTCTACGATCCGCCGGCATCGCAACCGGCGGCGCCGGCGAACCCGCCGCCAGCCACGCCGGCCCCAAATCCGCCGGTCGCGCCCGGCGACAACTTCGTGTTCCAGCCCGGCATGGGGGCGAAGACCATCGACCACTTCGATGCCCGGCACGACACCATCGAACTCGACCATTTCGCCGGCGTGCAGACGGTGGGACAGCTCGCCGCGCTGGTTTCCGCCGACGCCCACGACAACGCGGTGATCACGCTCGACCACGACGACAGCGTGACGCTCGCCGGCATGAACCCGCAGCAGCTTCTGGCCGTACTTGCCAGCTCCGTCCACTTGCACTAAGGCGGTGACCGGGATCCGTTCAACCAGGGCTTCTTTGGGGATCATGCAAGGCAACATCCACTTCATCTCCGGACTGCCGCGCGCGGGGTCGACATTGCTGTCGGCGATCCTGCGCCAGAACCCGCGCTTTCGCGCCGGCATGACCGGTCCGGTCGGCTCGCTGGTCGACGCCATGCTGCGCAACATGAGCATGAGCAACGAGACCTCGATCTTCATCACCGATGCCCAGCGCAAGGCGCTGCTGCAGAGCATTTTCTCGGCCTATTACGCCGATGTGCCCAAGGGCGACGTGGTGTTCGACACCAACCGCAACTGGTGCGCCCGGCTGCCGCTGCTGACCGATCTTTTCCCGCGCGCGAAAGTGATCTGCTGCGTCCGCGACATGCCGTGGATCCTGGATTCGGTCGAACGGCTGATCCGCAAGAACAAGTTCCAGCCGTCGGGCATCTTCAGTTTCGAGCCGGGCGGCACGGTGTATTCCCGGGTCGAGGGGCTGGCCGGCCCCAACGGCATGGTCGGCTTTGCCTGGAACGCGCTGCGCGAGGCGTTTTGCGGCGAACAGGCCGGTTGCCTGCTGGCGCTGACCTACGAGACGCTGACCACCAAGCCGGAAGCGGCGATCGCCGCGGTGTACGATTTCATCGGCGAGAAGCCGTTCGCGCATGATTTCAAGAACATCGAATTCGACGCCGAGGAGTTCGACCGCCGGCTCGGCACGCCGGGCCTGCACAAGGTCGGCCGCAAGGTGGAATCCACCGGCCGCAAGACCGTGCTGCCGGGCGATCTGGTGCGCAAATACGAAGGCGATGCGTTCTGGCGCGATCCGGCGCGCAACCCGCACCAGGTGAAGGTGATCTAGGTCCTACGACCTAGCTTCGGGCCCGAGCGGCGCTCGTCCTTACGACGCCGCCGCGGCCCTGGCGGCCCGGATCCGGCCCTTGATCAGAAAGCGGAACGCGACGTACTGCACGGCGAAGGCCACCACCTTGGCGCCGACCGCGACGCCGGAAACGTAGATCGTCCACAGCTTGAGGTCGCCGGTCATCGCCACCGCGATGGTGCCGGCGCCGAGCGCGAACATCAGCGCCGCCCAGGCATAGCCGGCCAGCGTGACGTAATCGGGAATGGTTTCGACCACGATCGGCGGCAGGTAGCGCAGCATCCAGCCGCGCTTGAGCATCACCGCGCCGACGGCGAAATGCGCGATGCTCGGCTTCGCCAGCACGAACCGGGATCGCTGGTCAACAGCGTGGCGCTGCCGAGCACGATCACCAGCGCCAGGCTGGCATAGGTCATGAAGCCGAGGTGCACACCCTTGATGCGGGCGTAGATCAGTTGCGCGATGGCGCCGGCGATGGCGACCGACGTCGCCAGCGCCACGTTGTCGGTCGCGAGCAGGATCACCAGGAATATGATGGTGGAAAGGAAATCGCTGGCGAGCCGGGCGAAGACGTCCTTCATGGTGCGATTCCTTGCGGGCTTGGTTCCGGTCAGGATTTCGCGGCGGCGGCCGGCGCGCCGTACTTGGCACGACGGTACCGCGGGTACCACCGGGTAAAATACACCGCGCTGTTGCGGGCGGCAAACGCGGCGGCGAGGCCGATCCACAGCGGCAGGCTGGGCAGGTAGATCATCAGGATGTCGGCGATCAGCATCAGCACGATGGCGCCGGTCCAGACCCAGGTGAGGATGTAGTTGGCGCGCATGAAGCTCGGCAGCAGCGTGATCTCGTGCTCGACCGCTTCGCGGGCATATTGCAGCGTGAAGGGCAGGCGGATCGCGATCGACAGCAGCGCGATGGCGAGGAAACCGCCGTCGACGGCGAGACGGATGGCGACGCCGCTCCAGTTGCCGTCGACCAGGGTGACGTAGCAGCCGAGCGCGCCGAACACGATCACCGCGCCCACCATGAACAGTTTGACCGAGCCGCCGCGGATCGCGTCATAGGCGACGATGCCGAGGCACAGCGCCGCGGCCGCGAACAGGCTCACGGCCGCCGAGGCCACCAGCATCAGAACTCCAAAGGCACCGAACGGGGCCAATATCAGGAAGACGGCCATGTTAATTCTCGCTGGCTTATCTTTACATTGGAAAGATCCCATAGGCCGGTTCGGAGGTCCCGTCAAGAAAAATCTTTACAGCGTCAACATTGAATGCTTTGTAGTCATATAAACTACTGATAATACTCATGAAATTATGTCTGCCTTTCGGCGTCGCTGCGGAGCCGGTGCCGGGTCGCATCTTTACGGTGTAAAAATGCCGATCTATAAGGCGGTTATGGCCACCAGATCGCCGGACAAGACCCCGACCCGCGCGGCACGCCGCAGCTCGGCGACTTCTCGCAGGACGGGTTCGCCCCGAACAGCAAAGCGCGCAACTGACGCCTCGCCCTATCACCATGGCGCGCTGCGCGACGCCCTGCTCAAGGCCGCCGAGACCGTGCTCGAACGCGACGGCCTGCAGGGGCTGACGCTGCGCGCGGTGGCGCGCGAGGCCGGGGTATCCCATGCCGCGCCGGCGCATCATTTCGGCGACCTCGTCGGCCTGATCAGCGATCTCGCCGCCATCGGCTTTCGCAACTTCAATGCCGCGATGGCCGCGGCGCCGCAGATGGGCGGCTCGCCGGAGAACGCCAGGGCGCGGGCGTGGGCCTACGTCGCCTATGCCCAGGCCCACCCCGGCATGTACGGGCTGATGTTCCGCACCGAGCGGCTGGACATGACCCGGCCGGCGCTGCACGAGGCCGCCAACGCCTCGTTCGCGGGACTGGCCGGCGCCATCGGCGCCAGCCGCCACGAGCATATTTCAGCCGCCGCGCTGTCGCTGCAGCAGGGCGCCGCCATCGCGCGGGCGTGGTCGCTGGTTCACGGTTTTACGATGCTGCTGCTCGACGACCGTCTGTCCGATGTGCTGAACCGGATGCCGGCGGCGACCGACGTCCGGACGCTGCTCGAAGCGATGCTGACCGCAAGTCTCGACCGGCCGTCCTGATCTGCTTCGGATGGCGGATCGGCGCGCTGCTACAATCACCTCTTGCCATCGTCAGTCTTGCCGCATTGGTAGTCTCGCGCGGTTTCGTCGGCGGCCTTGCGCGCCGCTTGGTTGGCGTTGGGATTGCCCTTCACCTCGATCTCCGCGACGTGGCACACCGGGCCCGGCGGCAACCGGGTCACGATCAGGATCTGCTTCGATTGCGGCCGGCCGTTCTTTTCCGGCGCCTCGGCGTCGGCCACATACCAGCGCTGGATGATCGCGAACGGCCTGCCGTCGGCAAGCCGCCACTCGATGGTGTCGGCGGTGGAGTTGAACTGGCCGAATCCCTGCGCCGCCGCCGGTTCCCCGGCCGCCTCGGCCCGGCTGCGGCCGACCGATACCGTCTGGCGCAGGTCGTCCTCCTGGCGCAGGACTTTCAGGCCACCGAGGCCCGGGCACATATGGTCGGAGGCGTAGTCGGCGCCATCGATCTTCAACAGCGAGGTGTGACGGCATTGCTTCGCGGCAATCGAGGTGTAGATGCTGCTGAACACGGGCTTCGTGGCCGGCGCCGCGCCACACGGGTCAGCCAGCAACGCCACGATGACGCCGCAAAGGGCCGAATTGGCGAATTGCAGCGGGAAAACCTTCACACGCGACATGACGGGTCCTGTCACAAGCTCATTCCCTGGGCATGACGATGATTGGACGGCCGTAATCTGGGGAAGGTTCAGAACACTGCAGCGAAGGGACTGACACGGCCGCGGAATCGATCTAGAACTGCCGCACTGCGATCCGCCGCCCCTCAGCCTCCAACCCGCGTGTCAGTTCCTGCCCATCATGCCTGTCCTGTCGTCCAAAAAGCCTTACCGCGTCGGCCGTTCCCGCACCGGGCTCGGCCTGTTCGCCACCCAGCCGATCAAGAAGGGCGCCAAGATCGTCCGCTATTTTGGTCCGCTCTTGGATTCCAAAAACCCGAAGCACGACAACATCGAGAACAAGTATCTGTTCGAGCTCAACGGCCGCTGGACCATCGATGGCTCGGTGCGCAAGAACATCGCCCGCTACATCAACCACGCCTGCAGGCCGAACGCCGAATCCGACGTCAGCGCCCGCAAGCGCCGGGTGGTGATCCGCGCCATCAAGAACATCGAGCCCGGCGAAGAGATCAACTACGATTACGGCACCGATTACTTCAAGGCCTACCTCAAGCCGATCGGCTGCAAGTGCGACGCCTGCGAAAAGAAGCGCAGGAAGCAACGCGCCGAGGCGCGGGCCGAAAGGCTGCGATTGAAGCTCAAGGCCGAGCGAAAAGCCGAGAAGAAGGCGAAGCGGAAGGCCGAGAAGCTGGCCAAAGCCCGCAAGAAGGCCCGGCGCAAGGCCGAGCAAAAGCGCAACGTCCAGCAAGGCAAGGCCCGGCAAACCAGGTCTTTGAACGGCAAGTCCCTGAACGGCCACGCCGCCAGGAAACACGTGTCCGCGCGGCCGAGGACCAAATTCCGGACGATGGTGACCGTGCCGGACAACCAGACCACACAAGCCTCCGTAGCCGCCTGAGCGATCCGGAACATTCCTCCGTCGGCAGGGACCTGCGCGTCACGGCCGCCGAACCAGCGCCCGCAGCCGGCGCAGCAACCGCACCGGGCAGAGCGTGCGGGCAGCGCGGTGTTCGACCGCCTGCACCTGCGCGTAGACGAAGACGCCGGTCGAATACACCAGCGGCTCGGGCATGTTGAGCGAACTCGCCAGCATCCGGGTGGCGAGGTTGAGCAGCCACGAGATGGCGGCGGACGTGGTATCGGGGCGGGACGGGGTCGTCATGGTTCATCTCCTGTGACGACGAACATGACCCCGGCGCGTACCCATTTCGATTACCCGTGAGGTAATGGAAGCCACGAAACGTGCATGGTAGATTTTCACCATGAGCCCACAGCTAGCCACCTCATCCTCCGCCCGGCCGCACCCGGCCCATGTCGGTGAACATCTGCGCGAGTGGCGGCAGCGCCGCCATCTCAGCCAGCTCGATCTTGCCGGCGACGCCGAGATTTCGGCGCGTCACCTCAGTTTCGTCGAGACTGGCCGCGCCGCGCCGTCGCGCGACATGGTGCTGCGGCTGGCCGAGCGGCTCGACGTGCCGCTGCGCGAGCGCAACGTTCTGCTGGTGGCGGCGGGATTTGCCCCTGCGTTTCCCCAGCGTGCACTTGACGATCCTGCGCTGAAATCGGCGCGGCAGGCCATCGACCTCGTGCTCAAGGCCCACGAGCCCAATCCGGCGCTGGCGGTCGACCGCCACTGGAACCTGGTGTCGGCCAACCGCATGGTGGCGCCGCTGCTGGAGGGCATCGCGCCGCGGCTGCTCGAGCAGCAGCCCCTCAACGTGCTGCGATTGAGTTTTCACCCGGAGGGACTGGCGCCGCGCACCGTCAATCTCGGTGACTGGTGCGCCCATCTCCTGGAGCGGCTGCATCGCCAATGCGAGGCCACCGCGGATCCGGAGTTGGTCAAACTCTATCACGATCTCAAGGCCTATCCGATCCCGGCGCGCTCGGCGCCGCTGATGGCCGACAGCGTTGCGATCCCGTTCAAGATGCGGCTTCGCGACGACGTGCTGAGCTTCATTTCAACGACGATGATCTTCGGCACCCCGGTCGACATCACGCTGTCCGAAATCGCGGTGGAAACGTTCTTTCCGGCCGACGATTTCACCGCGGAAAAGCTCCGCGCCATGATGGCGAAGCTGGATGAAGCGGCTGCGTGATTTGTTAGGATGGGTTGAGGGAACACTGACTCTCAACATCGTCATGGCCGGGCGCAGTCCCGGCCATCCACGCCTTTCTTGTTGCGATGCCGTCAAGTCGTGGATGCCCGGGACGGGACGAAGCCCGGGCGTGACGAACTTAGACATCGCGCCTGGGTAATGGGTTTGGCTGCCGCTCAACCCATCCTACAGATTCAAAACAAGACAAGCCGAGGGGAAGTCACGACTCTTCCGCCTCGGCTCTAACCCAAGCCAAAAGGGGTAACTCATGGCTCAAGTATTGCGGGTGCTTGAAAGATGATCGCCGATCGAATCACGGCCCGGACAATCAAGTCCGGGCCGTGAAATCGGCTTTAAGCGGCTGCGCTGGCCTTGGCGCCGGTCGGAACCTCGGCAACGGTCTTGAGGATCTGCGAAGCGATGGCGTAGGGGTCGCCTTGCGAGTTCGGGCGGCGGTCTTCGAGATAGCCCTTGTAGTCGTTCTTGATGAACGAGTGCGGCACGCGGATCGAAGCGCCGCGGTCGGCCACGCCGTAGCTGAACTTGTTCCAGGGCGCGGTCTCGTGCTTGCCGGTCAGGCGCTTGTCGTTGTCCGGGCCGTAGACCGCGATGTGGTCCATGAGATTCTTCTCGAACGCCGCCATCAGCGCCTCGAAGTAGCCCTTGCCGCCGACTTCGCGCATGTACCTGGTCGAGAAGTTGGCATGCATGCCCGAGCCGTTCCAGTCGGTGTCGCCGAGCGGCTTGCAGTGGAACTCGATGTCGACGCCATACTTCTCGGTGAGACGCAGCATCAGGTAGCGGGCCATCCACATTTCGTCGGCGGCGCGCTTGGAGCCCTTGCCGAAGATCTGGAATTCCCACTGGCCCTTCGCCACTTCGGCGTTGATGCCTTCATGGTTGATACCGGCCGCGAGACACAGGTCGAGATGCTCCTCGACCATCTTGCGGGCGACGTCGCCAACGTTCGCTGTAGCCGACGCCGGTGTAATAGGGGCCCTGCGGCGCCGGATAACCCGCCGTCGGGAAGCCGAGCGGACGGCCGTCCTTGTAGAAGAAATATTCCTGCTCGAAGCCGAACCACGCGCCTTCGTCGTCGAGAATGGTGGCGCGCGTGTTGGTCGCGTGCGGCGTGACGCCGTCCGGCATCATGACTTCGCACATCACCAGCGCGCCGTTGGTGCGCGCGCCGTCCGGATAGACCGCGACCGGCTTCAGCACGCAGTCCGAGCTTCGGCCTTCCGCCTGCAGCGTCGAGCTGCCGTCGAAGCCCCACAGCGGAAGCTGCTCGAGGGTCGGGAAGCTGGCGAATTCCTTGATCTGGGTTTTTCCGCGAAGATTTGGGACTGGCGTGTACCCGTCGAGCCAAATGTACTCGAGCTTATATTTTGTCATGCTGTCTCTCTTGAGTTGACGATGCGAAGGGTGAGAATCCCAAAGCGGGCCGGCCACCGGCGGTTTGGCCGGCCCACCGGCCGACAAAATCTAAGCATTTTGTGTGCCAGTCGGCGCCGGCGGCCGGCCGCGGGCCCGGCGCAGCCCGGCCCGGCCGGACTCCCGGGGAAAGCCGATGATCGCTTTTTGGGGTGCGGCAAAGCCGCGCGGGTATTTTGCCGCGCCGCGAGGTGGGTCAGGAGGCCTGTCTAATAAGGGTTTGCGCGCGCCTCATTACCCGGCAATCGAACGGCGGTATTTTCCATCGGCTAAAATCGCGTCATCGGCCGGCAAGATTCAGCAAAAAATTAACGGGATGGCGCAACGCTGTGAATAGCCCAAGCATTTATCACCTTGAGCGTGCTGCGCCGGCAAGCAAAAGCAGAAATGCCCAAATCCTAGCCATTTGATGACTTTTGTCTCATCAGATTGAACGAGCAACGAGCAGATCTGTTATTGTTGAGTAACGAGTCCCAACTCAGATTCAACAAGAGAGACGAAGATGAATACCAACTTTGGGCAGGCGACTGCCAAGATCTTTCAGTTTCCGGTCGGCGGTCGCGCCGCGATCGGGCCGCGCCAGAACGGATCCGGCGCCACCGTCGACGCCACCACGCCACGCGTCAACGAGGCGAGTTGCGGCAGCGGCTGGTACCACGAAGCGGCGATCGAGGAAGCCAAGCGGACGGGCGAGCATTGATGTCGCCGGCACCGGCGCTATCTAAGTTTTACTGTTCCAGCGAAATGTGAAAGAGGGTCGAAGCGGAAGCGTTTCGACCCTTTGCTTTTGGCCGGTGATTAGGCTGTCAAATCACCTGATCGTGTGGAAGGGCCTTGAGCCGCGCGTTGCCGGCAGGTCTGGACCGGCGCTGGCACATCTTGTCCGCACCCCGTGAGCCGGTAATTTCGCTTTGTTTGCAAGCAATGAAGCCTGCCCGGGGGAAACACGCATGAGCGCAACCAAGCCGCTGCAGATCGATATCGTCTCCGACGTCGTGTGCCCGTGGTGTTACATCGGCAAGCGCCGCATCGAGAATGCGCTGGCGCTGGCGTCCGATGTGCCCGTCGACGTGCACTGGCGGCCGTATTTCCTCAACCCGTGGGTGCCGCGCGAAGGCATCGACCGCAACGCCTATCTTGAAGCCAAGTTCGGTTCGGTCGACGCCTACAAGGGCATCGCCGGGCGCGTGGTCGCCGCCGCCGGCGAGGAGGGGCTGGTCTACCGGCCTGACCTCGTCAAGCGCCAGCCCAACACCATCGACTGCCACCGCCTGATCCACTGGGCGGAGCCCGAAGGCAAGGCCGCCGCCATCAAGCAGCGGCTGATGGAACTGTATTTCCGCGATGGCGGCGATCTCACCGACACCGAAGTGCTGGTGCAGGCGGCGGCCGATTGCGGCCTCGACGCGGCTGAGATGCGCCGGCGCCTTGCCACAGACGAGGACGTGGCGCTGATCTCGGCGCAGGCCAGGGACGCCGCCGACAAGGGCATCTCCGGCGTGCCGACCTTCGTCTTCGCCAACAAATACGCGGTGTCCGGTGCCCAGCCCGCCGAACAACTCGCCCGCGCCATCCGCCAGGTCTCGGCGGAGATCAACGCCATGGCGCCGGTGGAGTAGGGCGCGGCGGGGCGGTTTGGCTCCTCGCAATGATGGACTTTGGCGTTTCGCCGTCGTCGCGGCCGGAAGATCCCATTGCCGGACATCACTGTCCCTAAGGCCAATTGCCGGACAGCCGGCTTCAGCCGTAGCCTGCCACGCCGCCGCGCTCGTGGAAGGACGCGTCCGATGTTCAGAACGATCGCTGTTGCCTTTGTTTTGGCGCTGGTGCCATCGGCACAGGGGGCGAGCGCCATCGAATTGCGCCCTGCCAGCGACCCGGCGGATCATCCGTTCGGCATGGTGGAATTTGCCGCGCCCGACGGCATGAACAAGGACAAATGGCGACAGGTCAAGGCTGATATTTTGTCGGAGCTGCCGAAACTGGCAAAATGCCAGGCCAACCTCGACCAATGCACCTCGACCAATCGGAAATTCGCCGAGGTCGTCAAGGAAGCCGCAAGTCAGGAAGATCTGGCAAAAATTGCCCTGATCAACGCGGTCATCAATGCCCTGATCGATTATGAACCCGACAGGAGCCAATGGGGCGTTGCGGATCAGTGGACCGCGCCCTTCGTCAACAAAAAAGGAGCCTTCGAAACCGGCCACGGCGACTGCGAGGATTACGCCCTCGCCAAATACGTGGCGCTGCGGCAGGCCGGGGTGCGTTCCGAAGACGTGCGCATGGCGCTCGTCCATGACAACGCCGTCCGTGCCGATCATGCCGTTCTCGTCGTCCGGTACGACAAACGCTGGCTGATCCTCGACAATCGTTGGGACAAACTGGTCGAGGACAAGGAACTCAGGCAACTCAAACCGCTCGCCATCATCGACGCCGACGGCGTAACGCTGCTGGCCAAACTATTTACCTTGAACAGCAAGTTCGCGCCTGCAGCCGCCCCAGGGCGACGGGATCCGCCATAGCGCCCTCGGACATGGATCAAGGCGCCGATATCGCGCCGATGGGGGATGTCATGAAGCATGCTTCGATCGCTGCAATCGCGGCTGCGCTGCTGATATTTTGTGGAGCCCCGTTTCCGATCGTTGCCTTTGCGCAGACCGGCCGAACCACACCGTCCCGGCCGCCGTCCGCCCAGAGCTGTCGGGCATGCGTGCTAAACCTCAGTTCGTGCCTTCGCCGTTGCGGCGAACCAGATAAATCCACCTCGGACAGGCTGAACTGCGTCAATACCTGCACCGAAAGGCAGAGATGTGTCAGGGGGGTTACCTGTACGCCCGACCGTTGATGAAAACGACAATGACGCCTGGCTTAACCTGGTGCGCCCGCCATCTTGCAGTCAGACAAACTCAATGCTTATCCCGACGCCGCATCCCTCGCACCGCCTGCCGCGCCGTCTCCCGCGCCCAGCCATGCAGTTTCAGCGCCGCGTCGATCAGCGCCACCACCGGATCGTTCCGCCGCAGCGGGATCAGCACGTCGCCGAGGCTTAGGCGCCCGCGCCAGATCGGGTCGATCATCGGGTGGCCGGCCCCGGCGGTGGAATCCGCGCTGGCGATTGTTTGGATCGGCGCACAGGTGCCGGGTGAGATCCAGCGTCAGCTGCACGCCGGGGGAAAGTTTTGCGAACCGCTCGTCGACGCCAAGTTTGAAATAGAACGCGCGGTCCTGGTGCCGGGCCACGATGGCGGCGGCAACCGCCGTGGTGCCAGCGCGCAGCGTCACGATCTCGCACTGGGCGGTTTCGGCAAGGTCGCGCGTGGCGCGGCGGATGAAGGCGGCGTCGCCCGGCTGCTGGATCAGCGCGGTGCCGCGCCGTCCCTTCCAGCCGGAGGCCTCGAGCACCAGAAACGCCTCGAGCGCGGCGGCCACCTCTGCAGGCGTCCGCGCCACCTCGAACGAAACTTCGCCGTGCTCGGCCAGCCGGTGGCGCTGGCGGCGCAGTTCCTTGAGCTTCTTGGTACCCAGCGCCTCGCGCAGCAATTCGTCGGCGTCGCGCGTGGCGTCGAGGCAGGCGCGGGCATGGGATTTCAGGATGCGCGGCTTGAGGCCGGCGCGGCCGAGCACCTCGGTAAAGCTCTTCATCACGGCGCCATCGAGCGACATGTCGCGCAGGAGAAGCGCGTGCGCCCCGGCGCCGCGCGCCTGGTGCAGCAGGGCGGCGACCGCGTCGTGCGCCAGGTCGCGATCGATCAGGGGGGTACCGAGGGTGCCATAAGGGTCGGCGCTGACGAGCGCGGGCAGGGGAATCTTGCCCGCGCGCCACAGCGACACCACGGGCAACAGACCGATCAGGCGGGCTTTTCCCGGCTCGGCTTCGCGCCAGGCGCACAGCGCCGACGCGCCGCTGCGGCCCGGCGCCGAGGCGTTCACCGCCAGTTCCCAACCGGGCAGATAATAGCCGTTCGGCTCGACCGCGCGCCCGGCCAGTTCCTGCCAGTGCTCGGCCGCAAGTGCGGTGAGCGGCAAGGGTGTTCCGGCAGCCGGCGAAGTTTCCGCACGCGGGCGCGGAAAAACCGCCTCGCGTGCCGGCTTGCGATCGCCCGCTGCTGGATTGGCAATCTCGACCACGTCCCCGAATCCCTGTTCGCGGCTCGCCGCCCGCACGGCGTCGCGCTGCAGCCGCAGGAGCCCGAAGCTAAACGAAACATTCCAACAGAGGGTTGGTTTGCAACGACAATTTGCGCGGTAGTCTTAACGGGCGGTTCACCATGTGAAAATTGACCTACCACATGGCGCCACTCTCCCTACGCTCGAGCGGAGCTTCGGGAGACACCCCACGGCCTGTCGTTCTTCAGGTGGCCGCCGCGCAGGGTCCGCAGGGTTTGCGGCCTGCGCCCCGATCGGTCAATTGCCGTTCAAACCGGCCGTAGGGTAGGCTATTATCCGGGATATCCGCGCGATCGGTCGGGGCATTGGCGTGATCCGACGGCGGGATGGTTGGGTGGGAAGTCGGGGAGAAAGAACCATGAAAATCTTCATGGCAACGGTAGCGGCGACACTGACGCTGGGCTTGGTCGCGGCGCCAGCAATGGCCCAATTCAAACACAAGGGCTCCGGCGAGGAGACCAAGGTGGACCCCAACGCCGCCAAGCGTGCCGCAGCGGCCGACCGGGACTACAAGGCAGCGCTGGAACGAATTCCCGACTCCAAGGCAAAGTACGACCCGTGGGGCGGCGTGGTGCCGGCGGATTCGGCCAAGAAGCCGAAGTAACGGGTGTGTGGCGTCGCGGCTTGAACCGCCGCCGCCGCGATCCACACCAACAAGCGGAACGTCGCAGCAACGTTGCATGCGCCGGCGATGATGAATTCTCCGACGCCGCAACGGCGACGTGTTCCATGTGCGACCGGGGATGCCGGGAACCGACCTTAGGAGGCGACGTCATGTTTCGTTCTGTCCTTCGCCATGCTGTTGTCGCCGCTGCGATCTTGTGGGGCTGCCAGGCCGCCTGCGCCGAGAACCGGCTGGCGCTGGTGATCGGTCAATCGGCCTATCGCGCGGTGACGCCGCTGCCCAATCCGGCCAATGATGCCAAGGCGATCTCGCAACTGCTGGGCGACGCCGGTTTCGAGGTGCTGTCGGCCCCCGATCTCACCCGGGACGCGCTGCGCCAAAAACTCAGCGAATTCGCCGCCAGCATGGCGGCCAAGGGTCCCGATACCGTCGCACTGGTGTTCTACGCCGGCCACGGCATGCAGATCGACGGCGAGAACTACCTGATCCCGGTCGATCTCGATCCGAAGCGCGAAGCCGATGTGCCGCTGCAGGCGGTGCGGCTCAACGACGTGCTCAACACGCTGAACTCGGTGCCGAGCAAGACCCGGATCGTCCTGCTCGACGCCTGCCGCAACAATCCGTTCCCCGGCATCAACCAGACCGCCGGCCACGGCCTCGCCGTCGTCGATGCCAGGATTGGCGCCGCCGGCACTTTCGTCTCCTATTCGACCTCGCCCGGCGCCGAAGCCGAAGACGGCGATGGCGCCGACAGTCCGTACACCGCGGCGCTGTTGAAGACGGCGCGGGAGCCCGGGCTGTCCATCGAGGAGGCGTTCAAGCGGGTGCGCGTGGCGGTCAACCAGGCCACCTCGGGCCGGCAGACGCCGTGGGATTCTTCCTCGCTGACCAGCGGCTTCAGCTTCTTCGGACCGCAGGGCGATGGCGCCGCCAAGCCAATTGCTGCCAGGCGCACGGTGGACGACTGGCGCAAGGAATTGCAGGGCAAGGAGGCCGCGGCCGCTAACGAGATGGTGGTGGCGGACGGCACCGCGGAATCCTATGAGGCGTTTGTCGCGCTGTTCGCGCAGTCGCCGTTCGGGGCGCAGGCACGGACCTGGCTCGATCGGCAGCGCCGGATGCAGGCCTGGAATAACGCCGTGCTCAGCAACACCCCCGCCGCCTATCGCGCCTTTCTGCAGGCTTACCCCGACAGCGACCTGACGGCCACCGCGCGCAAGCTCGAAGAGCGGACGCGCAACCGTCCGATCGACGCGGTCGCGCTGGCGACCCCGGTCGTTGTGCCGGTGACGACGGCGGCGCCCAGCAATGCCGCGCTGACCTGTCCGTGCGGCGCGCCGGGGACGGCGCCCTCGCTGCAAAAGGTCGACCTGCCGCCCAGGCACACCGAGCCCAATCCGCCGAAACGGGTCGTCGCAAAACCGCGGCACGGACGCGGCTACGACGAAGACGTCGTCGTGGTTCACCGTCCGCCGCCGGTCTACGACGAACCGGTCCCGATGATGGGTGGTGGCGTCGGCATCGGTATCGGCGGCTTTGGTCGCGGCGGCGGCATGTATGGCGGCCGCGGACGGTATTGAGCGCGGTTGCGTGGATGGCCGGGGCCGACGAACGTCGTGGCATCGAGCAAGACAACCAACCCATCCACGTCATTGCGAGCCAACGGGTCGCGCGAACGCGCGCCCGATGACAGGCTCCGCGACTGCGTCCGCCGAAGCTCGAAGAGCGAAGGCGGAAACAATCCAGAAAGCAATAAGCAAGACTGGATTGCTTCGTCGCATCCGCCTTCGCCCGAAGGCGGGCTTCAGCGGACAAGAGAGCTCTCGCAATGACGGGGCTGATGCATCACAATCAATTTTTCAACAGGTGATGTCGCGGCACGTGCCAACGCGCAGCGCCGATGCTACGAGCAATGCGGGTCCACCAT
Organism: uncultured Alphaproteobacteria bacterium; assembly: GCA_963710235.1. GTDB lineage: Bacteria > Pseudomonadota > Alphaproteobacteria > Rhizobiales > Xanthobacteraceae > Bradyrhizobium. The sequence continues at coordinate 976,628 of CAVPZI010000001.1, read as the reverse complement.
CGTTCCGGCACCGGCATGAAGACGCTCCTTCGCCTGTTGAGCCTCCTGTTCCTCATCGCGACCCCCGCGCGCGCCTGGGAGCATTGGGGCGGCGACGCCGGCGGCACGCGCTTCTCGCCGCTCGACAAGATCACGCCTGCCAATGTCGGCAACCTGGTGCAGGGCTGGGAATTCCACACCGGCGACCTCACGGGCCGCGCGCCCGAACTGATGGCGCGCACCAAGTTCGAGGCGACGCCGCTGCTGGTCGAGAACAGCCTCGTGTTCTGCTCGCCGTTCAACGAGGTAATCGCGCTCAATCCCGGCACCGGCGCGCAGAAATGGCGGTTCGATCCGAAGATTTCCACCACCCAGCGCCCCGCCAACCGCTACGTCTGCCGCGGCGTCGCGTACTGGCGCGATGACGCGGCGGCCGACGGCGCCGCCTGCCGTTCGCGCATCTTCATGGGCACCAATGACGCCCGCGTCATCGCGCTCGATGCTGGCACCGGCGTGCCGTGCGCCGATTTTGGCGCCGGCGGGGAGGTCAAGCTCGATGCCGGCAAACCGCTGGTGTGGCCCGGCGAGGTTCAGATCACGTCGCCGCCAGTGGTCAGCCGCGGCGTGGTGGTGGTCGGATCGTCGATGGCCGACAATGTCCGCGTCGATGCGCCGCTCGGCACGGTTCGCGCCTTCGATGCGCGCACCGGCCAGCCACGCTGGTCGTGGGATCCCCTGCTTCATGACGGGATCGAGGCCGGTGAGGCCAACGTCTGGGCGCCGATGTCGGTGGACGACGCGCTTGGCCTCGTGTTTCTGCCGACCTCTTCGCCCAGTCCGGATTTCTTCGGCGGCAAGCGCCCCGGCAACGACGAACATGCCAACTCCGTGGTGGTGCTGCGCGCCGAGACCGGTGACCTCGTGTGGTCGTTCCAGGCGGTCCATCACGACGTCTGGGATTACGATATGCCGGCTCAGCCCACGCTGGCCCGCATCGACACCGGCGAGGGTCTCCGCGACGTCGTCATCCAGCCGACCAAGCAGGGATTTCTGTTCGTGCTCGACCGGGCCACCGGCAAACCAATATGGCCGGTGGAGGAGCGGCCGGTGCCGCAAGGCGGCGTGGCCGGCGAGCAATTGTCGCCGACCCAGCCGTTTCCCACCCATCTGCCCGTGCTGGTGCCGCAACAAATATCGCCGGACGACGCCTTCGGTCTCAATGCGTTGGGCGATCGCGCCGCCTGTCGCGCCCAGCTCGAGGCGGCGCGGAACGAGGGGCTTTACACGCCGCCATCGCTCCAGGGCACGGTGCTGTTTCCGATGACCGGCGGCGGCGTCAACTGGGGCGGCATCGGCTTCGATCCGGTCCACCAGATCCTTTATGCCAACACCTCGCGGGTGGTGCACATCGTCAAGCTGATTCCGCGCGAGGACGCGACCAACTTCAAGCCGCCGCGCGGCGTTGATTTCGGGCCGCAGCGCGGCGCGCCATATGCGATGACGCGCGCGGTGGCGATGTCGCCGCTCGGCATCCTCTGCAACAAGCCGCCGTGGGGCGAAACAGTAGCGGTGGACCTGAAAGCGGGCAAAATTCTCTGGCATTCGCCGGTCGGGACCGGCGAGGACCGGGCGCCGCTGGGACTGGCCGTCGCGTGGGGCACGCCGCTGGTCAGCAGCGTGCTGGTTACCGCCGGTGGCCTCATCTTTACCGGTGCGGCGGACGCCTACCTGCGCGCGCTCGATGCCGGGACCGGCGCGGAGCTTTGGCAGGGCCGGCTCCCGGTGCCCGGCATCGCCAATCCGATGACCTATGCCTGGCAGGGCGAGCAGTATGTGGTGATCGCTGCCGGCGGTCATTCCGAAATCGGGACTTCGCTCGGCGACAGCCTGGTGGCCTTTCGCCTGCCGCGAACAGGCGAAGCGCCGTCGCTGTGGTCGCGCACCATCGACCGGCCCGGCGGCCGGTTGTGGGGCAAGGCGGCGGTCGCCGCGGTGGTGCTGGTCGCGCTGGTGTTGTTGGGGATGTTTTTCTGGCGTCGGAAGAGGCGAATAGGGAGTAGCGAATAGTAAGCAGGGGCATAGCGACAGGCGCGTTTTCTATTCGCTATTCGCTATTCCCTATTCGCCATCTTGCTCAATCGAACGCGACACCGACCCGGCGCTCCTTGCGCCACACCGGGTGGCAGCGGCGCACGAACCGATCGGTTTCGATCACCAGCGTGAAACTCGACGGCAGGCGGATCAGGCTCGCGACGTCGAGGCCGGCGCCCTGCGACGACAGGTTTCTGACGGTGCAGTCGATGCCGCCGCCGCTGAACGCGATCGATCCGCGCTTGAGGACCCTGCGCCTCGGTACTGCCCTGTTCTCGATCATGGTCGTGTTCCACGCCTCGTTGTCCTTGTCTGAACATATCCACCCGCAATTGCGGACAAATTAACTCAACCCTCGCTGCGCCGCGGGCCACATTCAGATTCCGTTTACGATGTCGCGCCGGGCAATGACCCTGTGGCGAAGGCGCGCCTATTTTGGCGGCTACCGAATTTCCCGTCTTGAGCGCGTCGCGAAATTCTGATCATGCTGATACCGCAATATTCTGCAACATTTTGGGGGTTGGCCATGAAGATCACGGGTGCCGCTTTGTTTGCTGCCACGCTTTTGCTGTCACAGGCTCCCGCCCATGCCGTGGTGCTCGATCTGTCGACCTTAAGCTGCAAGCAGTTCATCGAGGGCGGCGAGGACGAGATCAAGATGGTGCTGACCTGGATGGACGGCTGGTACAAGGGCGACGAGGACGAGGCGATCATCGACACCGAGGTGTTCGTCGCCAACGCCAAGAAATTCGGCGCCTTCTGCGCCGCCAACCCGAACATCAGCATCGTCAACGCCGCCGAAAAAATCCTCGGCAAATAATCGGCGTTTTAGAGCATCGCGAAGGCGCTCGAGACCATCGCCACCGGCTTGATGTCGGTGGCGGCGGACAGCGTGACCCGGCCGAAGCTCATGGTGCGCCCCAGCCGAACCACGCGGGCGTCCGCCACAACGTCGTCCGCGGTCACGGCTTTGAGGAAATGGGTGGTCTGGTCTACCGTGGTCATCGGGCGAAAGCCACGGTTCGCGGCCAGGATGGCGATCACCATCGCGGTGTCCGCCAGCGCCATCAGGGCCTGGCCGCAGACGATGCCGCCATGGCGGCACAGCCGGTCGGAAAAGCCCATCCGCAGCACCGCGCCGGGCTGCCAGTCGGCGGCGGCATCCGGCGGCGGGGTGATTGCGATGCTTTCCACCGACAGCCCGAGATCCAGTACCCACGGCGCGAAAACGTCGCGCAGAACCCGCCTCGCTTCATCGATGTCGAATTCCGCTTGCTGTCCCGACTGCATGATCGCCGTTTTCCTGCCCGCTTGCTGGATCGACCGCCGGCCGGGGTCGCACGCCGCAGTCTAGGTCGTAGGTAGATCCTGTCTACGACCGAGGTTGTAGGTAGATTTGTCTACGAGGTCGCCGGTTCCGCGCAGGCAAACCGCCATCCGCCGCGTGGCTTGAAAATGCCTGGATTGACCGGGTATGATCGCCTCGTATCTGTGGGGCGTCCATGTTCAGGCGATTGGCGATCATTGCCGGCATCATTGCGTTGGGTCTCGTGCTGAACGGCTGCACCAAATGCGGTCCGATCTGGGACGACTGGCTGCCGAAATCCTGCAAGTCGGATCATCTCTAGAGCGGGAAGGCGATGGGGTTGCGCGATGCGGCACTGCGCCTGCTTGGCGGCGATCCGGCCGCAGTGATATAACCCCGCCGGAAACCCAAGGATGGACCGATGAAAATCTTCCGCGCGGCCGCGCTGATCGGCTTGCTGGCCACGCCGGCTTACGCCCAGATGCCCAACATCAACATCATTCCGGAAACCCCGGGCAAAACCCAGGAACAGATCGAGCAGGAGAAGGTCCAGGAAAAGGCCTACAAGGATTCGCTCCACAAGATCCCCGATGCCAAGGCCAGTTCCGATCCGTGGGGCGACGTGCGCTCGGCCGACACGCCGAAGGCCGGGAAGAGCACCCAGGCCAAGCCCCGCACCAAGACCGGCAGCACCGCCAACTAGCCTTGACGCGTGATCCCGAAAAGCATGCCCCCCGGGCTTGACCCGGGGGCGGGTACCGGTTTTCGGGCAAGATCATGCGCAAATAACAGGATAGAGCGGGATGACGATTCGAAGATAAGTCATTCCGCTCTATCCCGAGACGCCGCGTCTTTCGGCACGAACCGGCGCGGGAAATCATCCGGCCATGGCAGCAGAGTCTGCCCGGCGAGAAGGCTCAGCAACGCCTGCGCCCCGGCCGCATAGGTCGATGGCGACGGCAGTCCGAACTGTTCCGACCACCGTGCGGGCATTGGTTCCTGTTGCCGCAACACCGCAAGCGCCGGCTGCCACCACCAGGCTGGCGCCGGCGATCGCTCGTCGCACGCAACGCCGTGCCAGCGTGCGAATTCGCGCATGGTGCGTTCAAAAGCCAGTCTTGCCGCCGGGTGCATTCGTATCGCCCTTCCAGGTGGCCAATGCCTGAGGCCGTCGACGGTTCCGGTGGGCCGGCCATGCCAGGCGGATCAGGCCGCGTGCACTTCTTCGGAGATCACGCGGTTGCAGCCATGGCAGCGGAATACCCGCAACTCCGGCCGAAGCGCGACGCGAGGCAGCTTGCCGACGAACTTCATCGTCTCGGCGCAGTGGTTGCACTCAGGAGAAACAGGCGACGGAACACTGCCGGCGGCACGCATGAAAGGAAAACCCGGTGGTTGCAACGCCGACACCAACGGCAATTTCTGTGGCAATTCCGCGACCGCAACCGGTCGAATTCCGCGCCCGGCGCGATCAATCCGGACAGTCAGTGGCGCGCCGTGGGGCTCAAGCCAATGGCGCGGCGGGCAACGGTCTTGCGGACAGATCGGCTGATTCAGCGGGCTTGATCCCCATCAAGAAACTCTCGCCGGTCTCGCAGCGGACGCAGGAATAGGTGCGCAGTTCGAAATTGGGACGGCCGCCGGGCTCGATGAGGGTCAGGCCCATCAAGTCGCCGCACTTCAGGCATGGCAGTTTGGTGGTTTGAAACTGGGTGCAGGTCGGGGTCGGCATGGTGCTCCCTCTTCAACGAACCGGGAACGCGGAACGCCACAGGCCGGCCCGTGGCGCCGGCAACATCTTGCGAATCGTACAACTTTATTCGTTGCGGCAACACTCGTAATCCTCCCTGGACCGGGCAGAGCCGACCGGTTCCAGCACCACCCGTTAAGGACTGGCACCTGCCTGAAGCCGTGATAGGCTGATGGCAAATCAGGGAGACGCCATGTCGTTCTTTATCCAGGGAACCGATACCTCGGGCAGCGTTTCGCTGCGACGCGATACGACCGCCGCCGCCGTGAAGAAGGCCTCGGAACTGATCGCGGACGGATGCTGGGACGTGCAGATCACCACGCCGGACGGCCGGGTCTATGCCTCCACCGAATTCGACCGGCTGCAGAGCGAAGCGAAAGCGTGATTGCTCCGCCGCCCGGATCGCCGTCGGCGCATCGCATGTAGCGAAATATGACGGATGAGCCGCGGCAGCCACCCATGACGAGCCATGACGAGGCCGTGCAGCTATCGTTCATGATCACGCTGGCGCAAAAGGATAGGTTGCGTCAATTGGGCTATGACGAAGCGGCGATCAGCGCGATGACGCCGCAAGAAGCGCATCGGAGCCTGGGCTTGCGGAGCTGATGTGTCCGAGCGTCTCGACAAATCCTGGCTGGTCCTGGGGTAGTATCGAGAACTTCGAGCGCGACCGCCGCGTCGATCTGTTCTCCCGCCCGGACGCGAGCTATGGCTTCGAGGAATTCCGCCGGGATCCGGAAGATCGTGGCGGCTGGACGCCGTTGCATTGCTGCTCGGGGATGGTGTTTGCAACCGAGAGCGACGCATCGGCCGCGGCGCGGCGCGCGGTGCCCTGGCTCGCCGCTATATCCGCCTGAAAATCCTGCAGGCACACGAAATGGAGTGTCGGATGCCCCAATTGAGAAAACCACTCTACCAACGCAGCGAAGGCGCCGACGAGGATTGCTGGCGCCTGGTGTTCGACACCGACGCGAGCCGCATCTTCGTCGAGCATGAACGGATCCGCGGTGACATGCGCGGACCAGGTTACGGCAGCCGCACCGACGAGATCGACGTCGCAGCTTTCCTGAACCGACGCGGCCCGGGCCAGCAGCAGCTTGTCCAGCTGCTGGGAGCGCTGTTCGCGGAAGACAGGGCAGGGAGCTGAACCAAGGCCGTCTTGAGCCACTCGTCACCTGAGCAGCACATACACGCCGCCGCTGAGCAGGACGGCAAGCCAGATCAGTGAGAGATCTGGAAATACCAGTCGTAGCGATCCATGGGCGCAACGGAGCGATATCCGGACCAGACCGCAACGATGATAAGGTCATTCCCGGTTTTCGTCTGTCCGGTAGCGGGCGGAATTCGAGGCAGGCCGGAGCACCCGGATGACCAATGAGGCGGCCGCTACATTTCAGTGCTCGATCAAGCTGGGGCTTGCCGGCGCCGCCAGCAGCACCTGACGCAAAGCCAGAGAGTGGTGACGCGCCCAATGGGAGCGCCGATTCCGAGCCGTGTGTGTCGGGGGGACCATAAGGCCTTGATACCCCCGCGCCGTTGGATGTTCAGCAATCTGAAACGTCCAAGCTTCTGGATAAGCGCGTCGATTGAATTTTGTCGAAGCCTGTTCAAGAGGTCTTCAACCTGCCCGAGGGCACCGTCACGATCACATTTCAAAGCAGCTTTCTATGGAGAGCTATCAGGACTTGGAGGATCAACTAAGCTTGCTGCTTAAGCGCGTAAAGCGACAGGCTGGGAAGGATGAGGCCGCCAACTGAGGCGGCCTCTTCACAAACTACGAAGCTGGGCAGATCAGCCCGCCGAATGCTCCAGATTATTCATTGCTTGCTGGAACTGCTGGGCCGGGCCGCTTTGCGTCGGGGGGGCGGGGTTCGCGCTCGTCTGAAGCATCTGCATGATTTGGTTGATCATTTCCATAGGTCCAAATCCAGATCCACCGTTCAGGCGTAAGTTCACCAATAGTAAGCTCGTGATTGTTGTCGATCATGGTCCTGCTCCGTTGCTGTGGCGCTGTGAGCCGTTGTTGTGAGCGGACTATGCCGGGCGGGGGGGGCGAGGCTGCCGTGATGCAGGTCACACTTCAAATCAGGCCACTAGCCGAATTCAAACTAGGCCACCAGGGGTCGAAACAGGCCAGTACCCGGCTGGCGAAAAGAACATATTGCGAACCTAGAACAAATAGGGTACATTAGTTCCATCGAGTCGCCGTGGTTTGTCCCTCTGGCGAATCCCGTTCATAAGGAGCACGACCCATGTCCGCCTCTGCCCTGCGTATCGTCGAAGGATCTTCCATGGACAAGACCAAGGCCCTGTCGGCCGCGCTCTCCCAGATCGAGCGCCAGTTCGGCAAGGGCTCGGTGATGAAGCTCGGCAAGAACGACCGCTCCATGGATGTCGAGACCATTTCGTCGGGTTCGCTCGGGCTGGACATTGCGCTGGGCGTCGGCGGGCTGCCGAGAGGCCGCGTGGTTGAGATCTATGGCCCTGAATCGTCAGGCAAAACCACCCTGGCGCTGCACACCGTGGCGGAGGGCCAGAAGAAGGGCGGCATCTGCGCCTTCATCGACGCCGAACACGCGCTCGACCCGGTCTATGCCAGAAAGCTCGGCGTCAACATCGACGAACTGCTGATCTCGCAGCCCGATACCGGCGAGCAGGCGCTGGAAATCTGCGACACCCTGGTGCGCTCCGGCGCGGTCGACGTGCTGGTGGTGGATTCGGTGGCGGCACTGGTGCCGCGCGCCGAGCTGGAAGGCGAGATGGGCGATGCCTTGCCCGGATTGCAGGCGCGGCTGATGAGCCAGGCGCTGCGCAAGCTCACCGCATCGATCAACAAATCCAACACCATGGTGATCTTCATCAACCAGATCCGGATGAAGATCGGGGTGATGTACGGCTCGCCGGAAACCACCACCGGCGGCAACGCGCTGAAATTCTACGCCTCGGTGCGCCTCGACATCCGCCGCATCGGCGCCATCAAGGAGCGCGACGAGGTGGTCGGCAACCAGACCCGTGTCAAGGTGGTGAAGAACAAGCTGGCGCCGCCGTTCAAGCAGGTCGAATTCGACATCATGTATGGCGAGGGCGTCTCCAAGATGGGCGAGATCCTCGATCTCGGCGTCAAGGCCGGCATCGTCGAAAAGAGTGGCGCCTGGTTCTCCTATGACAGCCAGCGGTTGGGGCAGGGCCGCGAGAACTCCAAGGCGTTCCTCAAGGCCAATCCCGACATGACCGCCAAGATCGAGGCCGCGATCCGGCAGAACTCCGGATTGATCGCCGAACAGATTCTGGCTGGCTCGCCCGAGCGCGACGCCGAAGGCGACGAGGAGTCGGTGGAAGAGTGAGTTTGGGCAGAGGGCCTGAGAAAGTTCGTGATGGCCGGGCGTTTGCCCGGCCATTTGCGTTTTCGCCGTGCCCGCTACTCCGCCGCCTGCGCATAATCCGCCACCGGCGGGCACGAGCACACCAGGTTGCGGTCGCCATAGACATTGTCGACCCGGCCCACCGGGCACCAGTATTTGTCGGTGCGCGAACTGCCCGCCGGGAAGCAGCCCTCGCTGCGCGAATAGGCCCGTTTCCATTCGTCGTCGGCGATGTCGTGCACGGTGTGCGGGGCATGGCGCAGCGGCGACGCCTCGACCTTCCAGCGCCCGCTCTCGATCTCGGCGATCTCGCGCCGGATCGCGATCATCGCCGCGCAGAACCGGTCGATCTCGGCCTTGGATTCGGATTCGGTGGGCTCGATCATCAGCGTGCCCGGCACCGGAAAGCTCATGGTCGGGGCGTGAAAGCCATAGTCGATCAGCCGCTTGGCGATGTCATCGACGGTGACGCCGCTGGATGTTTTCAGCGGCCGTGGATCGACGATGCATTCATGCGCGACGCGCCCCTTGGCATTGCGGTACAGCACCGGAAAATGCGCATCGAGCCTGGTCGCGATGTAATTGGCGTTGAGCACGGCGATTTCGGTGGCGCGGGTCAGCCCTGAGCCGCCCATCATCAGGATGTAGATGTAGGAAATCGTAAGGATCGACGCCGAGCCGTACGGCGCCGCCGACACCGGCCCGATCGGCGATGGCACTGCACCATCGGTGGCACAATGTCCCGGCAGGAACGGTTTTAAGTGCGCCTTGACGCCGATCGGCCCCATGCCCGGGCCGCCGCCGCCATGGGGAATGCAGAACGTCTTGTGCAGGTTGAGATGGCTGACGTCGGCGCCGTAGTCGCCGGGCCGCGCCAGCCCGACCTGCGCATTCAGGTTGGCGCCGTCGAGATAGACCTGTCCGCCATGGCCATGCACGATGTCGCAGATCTCGCGGATATGCTCTTCGAACACGCCGTGGGTGGACGGATAGGTGATCATCACGGCTGCAAGGTTCTTGCCGTGCTGGGCCGCCTTTGCCCTCAGGTCTTCGACGTCGACGTCGCCGCGCGCGTCGCAGGCAACGACCACCACGTCCATGCCGACCATGCTGGCGGAGGCCGGATTGGTGCCGTGGGCGGAGGAGGGGATCAGGCACACCTTGCGGTGCGCCTCGCCGCGCGACATGTGATAGCCGCGGATCGCCAGCAGGCCGGCATATTCGCCTTGCGCGCCGGAATTGGGCTGCAGCGAGATCGCGTCATAGCCGGTGATGTCGATCAGCCATTGTTCCAGCCGGGCAAACAGCGCCTGGTAGCCCTTGGCCTGGTCGGCGGGCGCGAACGGGTGCAGCGCGCCAAATTCAGGCCAGGTCAGCGGAATCATTTCGGTGGTGGCGTTGAGCTTCATGGTGCAGGAGCCCAGCGGAATCATGGCGCGGTCGAGCGCGAGATCCCGGTCGGCGAGCTTGCGCATGTAGCGCAGCAATTCGGTTTCCGAGCGATAGGCGTGAAACACCGGATGGGCGAGAAAGCCGCTGCTGCGGGTCAGTTCTGTGGGCAGCGTGTCGCGCGCGGCGGTCTCGACCTCCCCATAGGCGAGCTTGCCGCCGAAGGCGCGCCATACCGCCTCGACGATATCGGGCGTCGTGGTCTCGTCGAGCGCGATGCCCAGCGTGCCGTCGCCGATCCGCAAGTTGATATTCTCGCCGCGCGCCCGCACCGTGATTTCGTTCAGCCGGCCGCGGGCATCCACCGTCACGGTGTCGAAAAACGCCTCTGCACGCGGCGCAAAGCCGAGCTTGCGCAAGCCTGCCGCCAGCACCGCCGCGCGGCGGTGCACCGTGCGGGCAATCTGCGTCAGCCCCTCCGGCCCGTGATAGACCGCGTACATCGAGGCGATCACCGCCAGCAGCACCTGCGCGGTGCAGATGTTGGAGGTGGCCTTTTCGCGGCGGATATGCTGCTCGCGGGTCTGTAGCGCCAATCGATAGGCCGGCTGGCCGCGCGAATCCACCGACAGCCCGACGATGCGCCCGGGCAGCGAGCGCTTCAACGCATCGCGCACCGCCATGTAGGCGGCATGCGGGCCGCCATATCCCATCGGCACCCCGAAACGCTGCGCCGAGCCGACCGCGATATCGGCGCCGAGTTCGCCGGGCGATGCCAATAGCGTCAGCGCCAGCGGATCGGCCGCGACCACCGCGAGCCCGCCTTTGCCGCGCAGCGTTGCGATGGCCGGGCGGAGGTCGCGCACCGCCCCGGAACTGGCGGGATATTGCAGCAGCGCTCCGAACACCTCGCTCCGGTCCAGATCGACCAGCGGATCACCGATCGTGAGCGTCCAGCCCAGCGGCTCGGCGCGGGTGCGCAGCACCGCCAGCGTCTGCGGATGCACCTCATGGTCGACGAAGAAGCATTTGCTCTTCACCGTTGCGGCTCGCTCGGCCAGCGCCATCGCTTCGGCGGCGGCGGTGGCCTCGTCGAGCAGCGAGGCGTTGGCGACGTCGAGCCCGGTGAGGTCGCAGATCATGGTCTGGAAGTTGAACAGCGCCTCCAGCCGGCCTTGGCTGATCTCGGGCTGATAAGGCGTGTAGGCAGTATACCACGCCGGATTCTCCAGGATGTTGCGCTGGATCACCGCCGGCAGCAGGGTGCCGCTATAGCCTTGCCCGATCAGCGAGGTGAACACTTGGTTCTGCGCCGCAAGCTCGCGCATGTGCGCCAGGGCTTCAGGCTCGCCAAGCGCCGGGCCAAGGTCCAGCGGCTTCTGCTGCCGGATCGACGACGGCAGGGTCTCGCTCATCAGCGCCGCGAGGCTTTTGGCGCCGACCACAGCCAGCATCGCCTCGATGTCGCGCGGCGAGGGGCCGATATGGCGGCGCGCGAAATTGGTCGCGACGTCAGTTGTGCGGGTGGGGTGCGCGTTCATGCGGTGTCCTCGTCAGGCGGTGTGGGCTTTGTAGGCGGCTTCATCCATCAGGCCGTCGAGTTCGCTTTTGTCGGCGATCTTCAGCTTGAAGAACCAGGCCTTGCCGCCGGCGTCGGAATTCACCAGCGACGGGTCGGCGGCGACGGCCTCGTTGACCTCGAGCACGTCGCCGGAAATCGGCGCGTAGACGTCGGAAGCCGCTTTGACCGATTCGACCACGGCGGCGGCCTCGGCCCTCTTCAGCGCCCGGCCGACCTTCGGCAGTTCGACGAACACCACGTCGCCGAGCTGCGACTGGGCGTAGTCGGTGACGCCGACGGTGGCGACATCGCCCTCGATACGGAGCCATTCGTGATCGGTGGTGAACAGGGTGGTCATGAAAATTCCCCTAGCGTTTATAGGTGCTGGCGACGAAGGGCAGCGGCGTCACGCGCATCGGCAGCCGCACCCCGCGCAGTTCCGTAAATACCTGGCTTCCCGCCGCGGCATGGCCGGCCGGCAGGTAGCCCATCGCCACCGGCGCCGCGACGCTCGGCCCGAAACCGCCGGAACTGACCGATCCCGCCGCTGTCGCATCGTCGCGGCCCAGAAACAGCGGCGCGCCTTCGCGCACCGGCGCCCGCCCTTCCGGCTTGAGCCCGACCCGCTGGCGGGGTGCGCCCCGCTCGAGCTGAGCGAGAATGGTTGCCGCGCCGGCAAAGCCGCCGGCACGGGCGCCGCTTCGCCGGCTCTTCTGGATCGACCACTGCAGCGCGGCCTCAACCGGCGTAGTGGTGGTGTCGATATCGTGGCCGTACAGGCAGAGCCCGGCTTCGAGCCGCAGGCTGTCGCGGGCGCCGAGCCCGATCGGCAGTACGTCCGTCTGGTCCAGCAGCGCGCTCGCCAAGGCTTCGGCCCGATCGGCGGGAACCGAAATCTCAAAGCCGTCTTCGCCGGTATAGCCGGAACGCGAGACGAAGCAGTCGATGCCGTTGACCCGATGCGGTCCGGCATCCATGAAGCGCATCGTCGGCGCCTCTGCACAGAATTTCGCCAGCACCGCTTCAGCCGCCGGTCCCTGCAACGCGATCAGCGCCCGCTCCGCGAGCGGTTCGATGACACAGATGTCCGAAAGTTGTGCAGTGAGGTGCGCGGTGTCGTCGGCCTTGCAGGCGGCATTGACCACCAGGAACAGGTGGCCGCCGAAATTGGCGACCATCAGGTCATCGAGGATACCGCCGCGGTCGTTGGTGAATTGCGCGTAGCGTTGCCGGCCTGGCGCAAGCCCCAGAATGTCCTGCGGCACCAGTCGCTCCAGCGCCACTGCCGCATCCTCGACCTTGCCGGATTTGGCGCGCAGTTCGATCTGGCCCATGTGGGAGACGTCGAACAGGCCGGCATTACTGCGGCTATGAAGATGCTCCTTGAGCACGCCGGTGGGGTATTGCACCGGCATATCGTAGCCGGCGAACGGCACCATCTTGCCACCGCGTGCGACATGCAGAGCATGCAGGGGGGTACGTCTCAGAGTTGAATCCAGGGAGAGATTTTCGTCGCGCGCAAGCATCACAGGGCCCTCGCGGTTCCCGGGGTAAATTCCCCGAAAACCAATCGAAGCCCCATCTGTCGCTGTGCCTGAGAGTATTATCCCGTCGGCGGACGCAATCGAACCTTCAAGCGATTCGTTTAGCGCCTCTTTCCAGATGTCATCTAGTCACGTGGTCCGTTTGCCTGAGAGTTTCCGGGGCGGTTGCTCCTTCGGCGCCGGCATCAGCCGATCTCTCCCGACGTGACTACCTCAACAGATAGGAGGGAAACACGGCTTTCCCAAGCCTGTCAACGCAACCGCAGCAACTATCAACGAATCTTGCGCCAGAGCCCTGAAAAAGCTTTGCGCGGCTGCGGCAAGCGTCTGATCTAAATGCACAGTTTCTGGACAGCGCCACCCCCGGCGTCTAAAAGCACTGCGCCGGGCGCGGCAGGGTTGCGGCCGGCCAGGCGCGATGGGCCGATGGGACTGACATGAGCGGCGTTAACGAGATCAGATCGACGTTTCTGAATTATTTCGCGGCCAACGGGCACGCCATCGTGCCGTCGTCGCCGCTGGTGCCGCGCAACGATCCGACCCTGATGTTCACCAATGCCGGCATGGTGCAGTTCAAGAACGTCTTCACCGGGGTCGAGAAGCGGCCGTACCAGCGCGCCACCACCTCGCAGAAATGCGTCCGCGCCGGCGGCAAGCACAATGATCTCGACAATGTCGGCTACACCGCCCGGCATCACACCTTTTTCGAGATGCTCGGCAATTTTTCGTTCGGCGACTACTTCAAGGACCGCGCGATCGAGCTCGCCTGGAACCTGGTCACCAAGGAATTCGGCCTGCCGAAGGACAAGCTGACGGCGACGGTCTACATCGACGACGACGAGGCCTTCAACCTCTGGAAGAAGATCGCGGGCCTGCCGGACTCCCGCATCATCCGCATCGCGGGCTCGGACAATTTCTGGCAGATGGGCGATACCGGCCCGTGCGGGCCCTGTTCGGAAATCTTCTACGACCACGGCGACAAGATCTGGGGCGGGCCGCCGGGATCAGCGGAACAGGACGGTGACCGCTTCATCGAGATCTGGAATCTCGTGTTCATGCAGTTCGAACAGCTCGAGGGCGGGGCACGCAATCCGCTGCCGAAGCCGTCGATCGATACCGGCGCGGGGCTGGAACGGGTCGCCGCCGTGTTGCAGGGCAAGCACGACAATTACGACATCGACCTGTTCGTGGCCCTGATCCGCGCCATCGCCGAGCTGACCCACGTCGATCCGCACGGCGAGCAGAAGGCCTCGCTGCGCGTCATCGCCGACCATCTGCGGGCGTCATCGTTCCTGATCGCCGACGGCGTGTTGCCGTCCAACGAGGGCCGCGGCTATGTGCTGCGCCGGATCATGCGCCGCGCCATGCGCCACGCCCAGCTGCTCGGCGCCAGGGATCCCTTGATGCATCGCCTGGTATGGGCGCTGGTGCGCGAGATGGGCCAGGCCTATCCCGAACTGGTGCGCGCCGAAAACCTGATCGAGGAAACGCTGCGGCTGGAAGAGACCCGGTTCCGCAAGACGCTGGAACGCGGGCTGTCGATCCTAGACGAGAAAAGCAATTCGCTGAAACAAGGCGACATGTTCGACGGCGATACCGCCTTCACGCTCTACGACACCTACGGCTTTCCGCTCGATCTGACCCAGGACGCGCTGCGCAACCGCGGCATTTCGGTCGATATCGCCTCGTTCACCGACGCCATGGATCGCCAGCGCGCCAAGGCCCGCGCCGCGTGGTCCGGCTCCGGCGACACCGCGACCGAGACCGTCTGGTTCTCGCTGCGCGAAAAGCTCGGCGCGCCGGAGTTTCTCGGCTACGAGACCGAAACCGCCGAGGGCGTGGTCGCCGCACTGGTGAAGGACGGCAAGGAGGTCGACAGCCTCAAGGCCGGCGAGGGCGGCGCCGTCGTGCTCAACCAGACGCCGTTTTACGCCGAGTCCGGAGGCCAGGTCGGCGATACCGGCCTGCTCAGCGGTGACGGCGTCACGTTCCGCGTTACCGACACCCACAAACGCGCCGGCGACCTGTTCGTGCACCTCGGCACCGTCGAGCAGGGCACGTTGAAACCCGGCAGCGCGCTGCTGCTCGAGGTCGATCATGCGCGGCGGGCGTCGATCCGCGCCCACCATTCCGCCACCCATCTGCTGCACGAAGCGCTGCGCCAGGTGCTCGGCGATCACATCGCGCAGCGCGGCTCGATGGTCGCGCCCGATCGGCTGCGTTTCGACTTCGTGCATCCGAAACCCATCACCGCGGAGGAGCTTCGTCGCGTCGAGGACATCGCCAACGACGTGGTGCTGGAGAACGACGAGGTCACGACGCGGCTGATGGCGGTGGATGACGCCCGCGATGCCGGCGCACGCGCCTTGTTCGGAGAAAAATATGGCGACGAGGTTCGCGTGGTGTCGATGGGCCGGAGTGCGCGCGCGCACGGCAGCAATGCGCTCGGCTGGTCGGTGGAATTGTGCGGCGGCACCCATGTCCGGCGCACCGGCGACATCGGGCTGATCTCGGTAACTGGCGAGAGCGCGGTCTCCTCCGGCGTGCGCCGCATCGAGGCTTTGACCGGCAACCATGCCCGGCATCACGCCAACGACACCATGGCGCTGGCCAGGAGCGCCGCCGGCGAATTGCGCACCACGGTGGAAGACATGCCGGCGCGCATCGCCGCGTTGATGGAAGAGCGCAAGAAGCTCGAGCGCGATCTGTCGGAGGCGCGCAAGAAGCTGGCGATGGGCGGCGGCGCCGCGCCGGGTGGTTCGGCCGCGGCGGGCGCCAACGGCGTGCGCCATGTCGGCGATACCAGGCTGATGGCCCGCGCGGTCGAAGGCGTCGAGATGAAGGATCTCAAGAGCCTCGCCGATGATGGCAAGAAACAGCTCGGTTCCGGCGTGGTCGCCATCGTCGGCGTCACCGAGGACGGCAAGGCCGGTGTCGTGGTTGGCGTGACCGCCGACCTGGTCAAGCGTTTCAATGCCGTCGATCTGGTTCGCGTCGCCTCCGAGGCGCTCGGCGGCAAGGGCGGCGGCGGCCGTCCCGACATGGCGCAGGCCGGCGGGCCCGACGGCTCCAAGGCCGACGTGGCGCTGTCGGCGATCGAAAAGGCCATGGCTGGCGCTTAGTACAGCCAGCGCCCGGGTGGTGGCCGAAACAGCCGGTCCTTTGGGATGGGGTCAGTGGAATGAACAGGTACGTTTTGCTGGTGAAGAGCCGATTGCTGGTCCCGGTGATATTGCGTTGGAGGGGCTTCCACGGTGGTGTGATGAATTTCATGGCTACGGTGCGTGTGATTCCGCGCGACACGCGCGTACTGCTCTCGCATTTATCCGCCGACTTCGTGCCGGGGTTTTACTGGCGGCGCATCAAGCGGTTCATCGGCGCACGATGATGAACGCTCGATGGTCTGTGCCCCGCGGGCGCGAGCATCAGGCCGGATTCCTGCACACGATCGAAAGCTTGTTGCCGGTCGGATCGCGCAGATAAGCAGCATACCAGTTCGGGCCGTAATCAGGCCGCGGTCCGGGTCCGCCTTCGTCGCTGCCGTGGGACGCCATCGCGGCGGCATGGAAGGCGTGGACCTGTTCCTTGGTCGTAGCCTGAAAGCCGATCATGATGCCGTTGCCGGCCCGTGCCGGCTTGCGGTCGAACGGTTTGCAGATCCAGATGGTCTGGCCGGCGTCCGCCCCATCGGGCCCATAGCCGATATAATCGCCGTAGTCGGCGAATGGCCTCCAGCCGACCACCGCGAGCACCGCATCGTAGAAGGTCTTCGACCGCGCCGTGTCCAGCGAACCGATGGTGATATAGCCGATCATGGCTGCCGCGCCCCGTATCAGGCCGGAAGCTTACTCGAGTTAAAAGAACATATCAAGAACAAAAGTCTGATTCGCTTATTGGGCCCGGGTGTTAGTTCGCTGAACGGCCATCAATGCCAGCACCCGCCGGGCCGCAGCCGGGATCGGCGCGATAATCGGGCGCGCTAAGATTTTCGCCAGATCTTCGGCGGCCTGGCCGAGCGGTCCGCCGCCGATGATCACCGAATCGGCGCCGTCCTCGTCGAAGCATTGGGCGACCGCTGCGGCGAGCGCGTCGCGCAGCCACGCCGCATCGGCGGTGACGGCATGCGGATCACCCGCGGTCAGCCGGATGCCGGTGAACAGGTGCTCCACGCCATAGTCGCGCGCCCGCTGGCCGATCGCCGCTACGAGATCCGGCGTGGTGGTGGCAACGCCGAAGCGGCGGCCGTCGGTCGCGGCTTCCAGCATCGAGGCCTCGCAGATGCCGACCACCGGGATCGGCAGCTGCCGCTGCAACGGGTCAAGGCCCGGATCGCCGAACGCGCCGACGATGACGCCGGCCATGGCGCCGGCCTCGCGCATTCCGATCTCGATCACTTCGTCGGCGGCAGCCGCCAGCGCCTCCGCGGTCACGATCATCGGCGGGCTTCGCGTCGCGGTCGCGCCCACCACCGAAATGGTCTCGGGCACCACGCCTCGGGCGATGCCGACCATCATCGCGGTGGTCGCATCCGAACTGTTGGGATTGATCAGCAGGATGCGCGGCAACCCAGAAACTCCGACCGCCATTGCAATGAGACCCCCGCGTACCCGGCCCGACGGGCCGCCCCGCGGGACAGCGTTTCACAGACGCCGCAGATACGAAAGTCCGGTTCGCCAGCAGCAGCGCTGCGTGCGCACACACGGGGACGGCTCAGCGCTGGCGAAAGAAGACGTAATCCGCCGCATAGGGCACGCTGCGATAAGTGCCAGCGCCGTCGCAGGCGCCATCGACCTTTCCGCCCCGGGTGTTGATCCGCTGCACCGTGGTGACGTCGCTAAGAACGCCGCTGCCGCGCCGCGACGCCACCTCGAGCTTCAGCCACGGAATGTCGGCCGGTCCCGCGCCCGGCGCGCTGCCCACGACCTTTCCGGCCACGGCGCTGCTATCGCTGTGTTCCCAGATGGGCCCGGCAGAATGGCGGCCGACGGTTTTGCCGTCGGCAAACAGCGTCGCGATCGGCTCGCGAAAGGTCCAGATCAGCTTGCCGGTGCCGTCGGCCTTGCACTCGTAGACCTGCGCGCCTTCGGCGTGCACCTGCAAGACCGGCGTTGCGCCGGGCTCGGCGATCGAATTCGGAAGCTGCGCGGAGGCGGCAGACGCCTGCAGGACGAAGCCGAGCAACGGCGTAAGGGTCTTGATGGCACGTAAGGTCATTGGTTCGGGAACTCCCTGAGTTTTTCCAAACGCAGGTTGCTCCCAAACTTATGGCTTGAATCCGGCGACGAGCCGCCGAATTCGTTACATCGGTAATCAGGCCATCGCCTTGGTGAGGTTTTCCGCGACCTTGTCGAGGAAACCCGTGGTGGAGAGCCAGCGCTGGTCGGCACCGACCAGAAGTGCCAGATCCTTGGTCATGTTGCCGGCCTCGACGGTGTCGACGCAGACCTTCTCCATGGTCTCTGCGAACTTGGCCAGCGCCTCGTTGTTGTCGAGCTTGGCGCGGTGCGTGAGACCCCGGGTCCAGGCGAAGATCGAGGCGATGGAGTTGGTCGAGGTCTCCTTGCCCTTTTGGTGCTCGCGGTAATGCCGCGTCACCGTGCCGTGGGCGGCCTCGGCCTCGACGGTCTTGCCATCGGGGGTCATCAGCACCGAGGTCATCAGGCCGAGCGAGCCATAGCCTTGCGCCACGGTGTCGGACTGCACGTCGCCGTCATAGTTCTTGCAGGCCCAGACGTAACCGCCGGACCACTTCATCGCGGCGGCCACCATGTCGTCGATCAGGCGGTGTTCGTAGGTGATCTTCTTGGCCTCGAACTGGGCCTTGAATTCGCTGTCGTAGATGTCCTGGAAGATGTCCTTGAAGCGCCCGTCATAGACCTTGAGGATGGTGTTCTTGGTCGACAGGTAAACCGCATAGTTCTTGGCGAGGCCCATGTTGAACGAGGCGCGGGCGAAGTCCGCGATGGAATCGTCAAGGTTGTACATCGCAAGCGCGATGCCGGCACCGGGCGACCTGTAGACTTCGCGTTCGATGACCTTGCCGTCTTCGCCGACGAACTTCATCGTCAGCGTGCCCTTGCCGGGAAACTTGAAGTCGGTGGCGCGGTACTGGTCGCCGAAGGCATGGCGGCCGATGATGATCGGTTTGGTCCAGCCCGGCACTAGGCGGGGCACGTTCTTGCAGATGATCGGTTCGCGGAACACGACGCCGCCGAGGATGTTGCGGATGGTGCCGTTCGGCGACTTCCACATTTCCTTGAGGCCGAATTCCTTCACCCGGGCTTCGTCCGGGGTGATGGTGGCGCATTTGACGCCGACACCGACCTTCTTGATGGCGTTGGCGGCATCGATGGTGACCTGATCGTTGGTCTTGTCGCGGTATTCCATCCCAAGGTCGAAATACATCAGGTCGATATCAAGGAACGGGGTGATCAGCTTGTCCTTGATGTATTGCCAGATGATCCGGGTCATCTCGTCGCCATCGAGTTCGACGACGGGGTTGGTCACCTTGATTTTTGCCATGGGGGATCGGGCCTTACCTTGAGAGGGTCTGCGGGGGGCGAAGCGAACGCCGCCGCTCCGTTCAGGCCCTATAGCATCGCGGCGGGGAGGGTGGAAGGCGAATGGCTGGGCAGTCCGGGCCGGTTTCAGACCCGATTTGCCTCTCCGGCCGAGCCCGCTAGAACGCTGCCTGGGTCGCAGTCCCCGCTACCACGTACCAGGTCACCAGCATGCCGCAGATCAGCGCCCCTGGCAGGCTCGTCCCGGTGCGGCGCCAGGTAAAAGTCGCGATCACGGCGACGACCGCCAGCAGCGGTACGAACTGGATCGCGACGATGGTATTGAGCGGAATCGACGTAATCAGCGTCGGCGCCGGATCGATCAGGTGGCCGGTCACGAACAGCGCGCCGTATTGCAGCGCCAAGAGCGCGACAAAACCCAGCGCCAGCGCGCAGATATTGGTGAGGTAGATCGCGCCGCGGCCGGCGCTCATGGTGGAAAAATTTCGGTGCATCACATGCAGCGCGATCACGAAGAACGCGGTCACCGGAATGATATAGATCAGGAACATCAGCGCCTGCTTGCCGCTCAAAAGCTTCAGCGCCACGATCCAGAACCGGAAGTCGACCTTGAAGGCGAGGTCGGCCAGCCACAGCGCCGCGTAACCCGCGATGATGGTCGCAACCGCGATCAGGATCGACGACCCGACGATCCCCGAGCGGCGCGCCCGTTTTGGCGCCAGCGGCATCAGCACCAGCGCAATCGCCGCATTGACCAGGGCCCAGACCACGATCTGGTTGGTGATGCCCTGCGGCAGGCCGGGCGAGGCCTTCACATAATTGCCGGCCAGCGTGAAAGCCGGATAGTAAGTGAGCGCGGGGATCAGCGCCGAGAGCAGCAAGGCCGCGAGCCAGCGGCCGTCGCGCGGCCCGGCCGGCGCAGGCCTGGTGCCGTCGACCGGCTCCGGCAGCACCAGGCGTGAGAACATTTTGGCCTCCAGCAGGCCGTCGAACACGCCGATCAGAAGCGCGACAAAACCAAGTAGCGCGATCAGCGTGCCAACCTCCTTGCGCAACCAGATCTGGTCGTCGGCCGGGCGCGGCGTGCCGCCCTGCAGCGTCTTGGCGAACCAGTCGAGGCTGTAGCCGATGGCCTCGTCCGAGATGTGCTCGGCCGGATGGGTTATGGCCGGGGTGTACAGCACCCGCGCGGTGCCCTGCGCGATGTCGCCATAGACCTTGCCGGGCTCGACCGGGCCTGAGGTGCCGAACAGCGCCTCGAGCTTGGGGCTTTGGGTGACATCCCGGGCGCGCTCGACGCCCCACATCAGGGTGGAAAACTCCTCGTATTGCGCGAATACCAGCGCCAGGTTGCGTGGCCAGGTCGGCGTGCCGTCGGCGGCGAACGGCTTGCCGGTGGAGGAGCCTTCCAGCACCATCGCCTTGTAGTCGTTCGGCATGGCGGTGGCGGCGGCCAGGATGGTCCAGCCGCCCATCGAGTGTCCCTCGAGGCCGATATTGTTTTTGTCGACGATGTCGAGGCTGCGCAGGTGGGCGAGGCCGTCAGGTCCGCCAAACCCGTTCGCGAACGCCGGCGGGTCGCTGTAGCCGTGGCCGGTCTGGTCCAGCGCCAGCACCACATAGCCGCGGCGGGCGAATTCGATGGCAAAACCGTCCTGGGTTTCCCGCGAATTGATGTAGCCGTGGACCGCGAGGACGCCGGGCGCCGGGGTCTGCGCGGTGGCATTCGGCGGGACGTAGAGCAGGGCGCTCATGGTGTTGCCCTTGGCGCCGGCAAAGCGCACGTCCTGGATCCGGATGCCGCCCGAGGTCTGCGTCACGTAGGCTAACAAGCTGCCGGCCAAAATCAGCACAATTCCGGCGATTGCCAACGACCATCTGCCGCGCATCGAAGCCTCGCCTCCCCAGCCCTGGTTTTTGCCCCGTGCCCGTAGGCTTTCGGGTTCGTTTTGTTTGTGCTTGAGAGCTTAGTCGAAACCGAAGCGAAATAAAACAGATCTGCCAGCGGCCCTGAAATGACGCCGCTAAGCCTGTTATTTCGCTTGAGATATTTGTCCGATTGGAAGATCAGGCGGGCTTGAGAACTTGAATCAACACCTTCACGGGTTGATTCAATTTCTTCAGGGCTTGAATCAGAAAGTGAAGTGAATGTCCGGCACCGACAAGACCAAGGCCATGAGCGACCTTGCCGGCCCGGTTGTGATCCTGGTCGAGCCGCAGCTCGGCGAGAACATCGGCATGGCGGCGCGCGCCATGGGCAATTTTGGCCTGACCCGGCTGCGTATCGTCAACCCGCGTGACGGCTGGCCCAACCTGCACGCGCAGCGCGCGGCCGCCGGCGCCGACCATATCCTCGACAAGGTCGAGCTGTTCGACACCGTGCAGCAGGCGGTCGGCGACTGCGCGCTGTTGTTTGCCACCACGGCGCGGGCCCACGACCAGGCCAAGCCGGTGGTCGGGCCGGAACTGGCGGCGCGCGAGATCGTCACGCAGATCGAACGCGGCGGCACGGTCGGCATCCTGTTCGGCCGCGAGCGCTACGGCCTGCAGAACGAGGAAGTGGCGCTTGCCGACCGCATCGTCACCTTCCCGGTCAATCCGGCGTTCGCCTCGCTCAACCTCGCCCAGGCGGTGCTGCTGACCGGCTACGAATGGTTCAAGCTGGCGACGCAGGGCGCGCTGCCGTTCGCCATGCCGGAACGCTCCGAACGCGCCTCGCAGCACCAGATGCAGGCGTTCTTCGACAACCTGGTGCGCGAGCTCGACCGGGTCGAATTCCTGCGCCCGGCGGAAAAGCGCGACACCATGCTGGTCAACCTGCGCAACATCTTTACCCGCATGGAGCCGACCAAGCAGGACATGCACACCCTGCACGGGGTGGTGATGGCGATCGCCGAGGGCCGCAAGGGCCCGGCCAAGGGCGGGGTGCTCGACGGCGAACAGGCGACCCGGCTCCGCGCGCTGCTCGCCGAACACGGCCAGGGAGCCTCCTCGGAAAGCGGCACCGTGCGCGGCCTGGCGCGGCTCTTGCGCCGCAATCCCACCGACGCCGAACGGATCCTGTGGCAGGCGCTCACCACCGACCGCCGCTTCGCAGGTACCTTCAAGCGGCAAACCCCGGTCGGCCGCCACATCCCCGACTTCGTCTCGTTCGTGAAACGCACCGCGATCGAACTGGTCAATCCCGACGAGAGCGAGGTGATCGCCAGGGACCGCGCCGACCGGTCAGCCTGGCTCGAGGCGCGGGGCTACCGGGTGGTGGCGCTGAAGGCAAACGAAGTGACGAGCGATGTCGCCGCGGTGCTGCGGCGGCTGGAAGCGGCGGTGGCGGAGTAGACTCTATCCTCGCCCCGCTTGCGGGCAAACGCGCCCAATGCGCTCAATTCTTGGGCGATGCCCGCGCAAAACTTCATCGCTCCGGCCTTATTGAAGGGGTGCCACGTCGGGGATCGCGCGATAGGCTTTGTGTCGCCCTATCCAGGAGAAATACGATGAAGCGATCCGACCTCACCGAAAAACTGCTCGACATCAAGCGCGACAACGGCTGGAGCTGGAAACACATCTGCGAGAAAATCGGCGGCTTCTCCGACGTGCTGATCGTCAGCGCCATCCTCGGCCACATGAAGCTGACCAAACCGCAGGCCGCCAACGCCGCCGAACTGTTCGGCCTGTCGAAATCCGAGACCGCCATGCTCAACGAAATCCCGATGCGCGGCGAAGGCACGCCAATGCCGCCGACCGATCCGTTGATCTACCGGCTTTACGAACTGGTGATGATCAACGGTCCGGCCTGGAAGGCGCTGATCGAGGAGGAGTTCGGCGACGGCATCATGTCGGCGATCGATTTCGACATGGCGCTGGAACGCGTCGCCAACCCCAAGGGCGATCGCGTCAAGATCACCATGTCGGGCAAGTTCCTGCCGTTCAAGTACTACGGCGCAACGGGGAATATCCAGGAGTACGGGTTTAAGGAAGAGTAGGGCGACGCGCCCTCAGCCGTAGCCTGCCGACCGACTTGTACTATATACGGTCTCCATGAAAAACATCGGCTTCCTCTCCTTCGGCCACTGGACCCCGTCGCCGCAGTCGCAGACACGTTCCGCCGCGGACGCGCTGCTGCAATCGATCGATCTTGCGGTCGCGGCCGAATCGCTCGGCGCGGACGGCGCCTATTTCCGGGTGCATCATTTCGCCCGCCAGCTGGCCTCGCCATTTCCGCTGCTGGCGGCGGTCGGTGCGCGCACGAAGCGAATCGAGATCGGCACCGCGGTCATCGATATGCGCTACGAAAACCCGCTTTACATGGCGGAGGATGCCGGCGCCGCCGACCTGATTTCCGGCGGCCGCCTGCAACTCGGCATCAGCCGCGGCTCGCCGGAGCAGGTGATCGACGGCTTTCGCTATTTCGGTTACGTGCCGCCGGAGGGCACGACCGACGCCGACATGGCGCGGCACCACACCCAGGTCTTTCTCGACGTGCTGCGCGGCGAGGGTTTTGCCAGGCCCAATCCTAGTCCGATGTTTCCCAACCCGCCCGGAGCGCTTCGCCTCGAGCCGCATTCCGAAGGCCTGCGCGAGCGCATCTGGTGGGGCGCCGGCACCAACGCGACCGCGGAATGGGCGGCCACGCTCGGCATGAACCTGCAGAGCTCGACGCTCAAGATCGACGAAAGCGGAAAACCGTTTCACGTCCAGCAGGCCGAACAGATCCGGCTCTACAAGGCGGCATGGACGGCGGCCGGACACGCGCGCACGCCGCGGGTGTCGGTCAGCCGCAGCATCTTCGCGCTCACCGACGACCGCGATCGGATGTATTTCGGCCGCGACGGTGACAACGAGGATCAGGTCGGATTCCTCGGCGGCAGCGAGCGTGCCATCTTCGGCCGCAGCTACGCCGCGGAACCGGATGCGCTGATCGACCAGCTCAAGCAGGACGAGGCGATCGCGGAAGCCGACACGCTGCTGCTGACGGTGCCCAATCAGCTCGGCGTCGACTACAACGCCCATGTGATCGAGGCGATCCTCGAGCACGTCGCGCCGGGATTGGGGTGGCGGTGATTATTCCTTCGCCAGGAGCAGCGCGAGCGCGCTGCCGTTACACCACTATGTACCCGACTTCACCTGCGCCAGCGCCTCGGCGAAGAACATCTCCAGCTTCTGGCAAATCTGCTGTTCGCTGACGGTAACGCCCTTGGCGGCGAGATCCGTGGTCGCTTTGCGCACCACACCGTCGGCTTGCTCGAATCCCGCCGCGGCGACTTCCTTGGCGTAGGCGGTCGCGGCATCGCCGCTAAGGCCGAGTTTTTCCGCGACCCACAATCCCGTGAGCCTGTTGCGGCGGGATTCGGCCTTGAATTTCTGCTCTTCCTCGATGGCGAACTGCTTCTCGAAGCCTTCTTCGCGCTTGTCAAACGTCGTCATTGATTCGGGCTCCGCCTGGATGCCTGGAAGGTGATTGCCGCGCCGTTGCCGATGCCGGTTTGACACCTACATAACAGGGGCGGACGCCAAAACAACGGATCGGAGGTCGCAGGGGCGCGAAGCCGATGTTAACCTCCCCGGCGCGGGTAAAACTTAACCCAAACAGGCCGGATCGATTGTGCTGATCAGGCCAATCGGCTAGCCTGCGGTCAGGCCGGTTCTCGTTCTGTTTCCCTTGGCCTTCACGGCAGCTCCGTCGTGGTCGCCCTGTCAGTCGGAGCAACCCAATTCATGGATTTCAACAACACACGGTACATCCCAATGAGCCGTCGACGCCGCATTTATGAAGGCAAGGCCAAGGTGCTTTACGAAGGACCGGAGCCGGGAACCCTGATTCAGCACTTCAAGGACGATGCGACCGCGTTCAACGCCAAAAAACACCAGATCATCGAGGGCAAGGGCGTCCTCAACAACCGGATTTCCGAGTTCCTGTTCCAGCACCTGAACGACATCGGGGTGCCGACCCACTTCATCCGCCGGCTCAACATGCGCGAACAGCTGATTCGCGAGGTCGAGATCGTGCCGCTCGAGGTGGTGGTGCGGAACGTGGCGGCGGGCTCGCTGTCGCAGCGGCTCGGCATCGAGGAGGGCACCCAGCTGCCGCGCTCGATCATCGAATTCTACTACAAGAACGACCAGCTCAACGACCCGATGGTCTCCGAAGAGCACATCACCGCATTCGGCTGGGCGACGCCGCAGGAAATCGACGACATCATGGCGTTGGCAATTCGCGTCAACGACTTCCTTACCGGGCTGTTTCTGGGCATCGGCATCCGCCTGGTCGATTTCAAGATGGAATGCGGCCGGCTGTTCGAGAACGAGATGATGCGCATCATCGTCGCCGACGAGATCTCGCCGGATTCGTGCCGGTTATGGGACATCAAGTCGAACGAGAAGCTCGACAAGGACCGCTTCCGCCGCGACCTCGGCGGCGTGCTCGAGGCCTATACCGAAGTGGCAAAGCGGCTCGGCATCCTGATGGAAAACGAGCGGCCGGCGGGCTCCGGCCCGGTGCTGGTGAAGAGCTGAGGTCTTAAGTGAAAGCGCGCGTTACCGTCACGTTGAAGTCCGGCATTCTCGACCCGCAGGGCAAGGCCATCGAGGGGGCGCTGAAATCGCTCGGCGTCGATGGCGTCGCCAGCGTGCGCCAGGGCAAGGTGTTCGACATCGAACTGTCGGGCGCCGACAAGGTCAAGGCCGAGGCGGCGCTGAAGGATGCCGCCGACAAGCTGTTGGCCAATACCGTGATCGAGAATTATCGGGTCGAGGTTCTGGGGTGAAGTTCGCCGCCACCGTCGTCGCCAGTCTGGCTTCGGCAACCTTGCTTTCGGATGCCGGCGCGCAGACGCCGCAGCCCACCTGCGAAGTCCTGCGGGTACACGACGTCGGCCTTCTGGAAAGTTGCGGCGATCAGCTGCGTTCGTTTGTCCTGAATCTTTCCGACCTCAAGAGAGAAGTCAGGGGCGACGTTCACGC
Source organism: uncultured Alphaproteobacteria bacterium (assembly GCA_963710235.1). GTDB lineage: Bacteria > Pseudomonadota > Alphaproteobacteria > Rhizobiales > Xanthobacteraceae > Bradyrhizobium. The sequence goes on along the minus strand of CAVPZI010000001.1, from coordinate 950,168 downwards.
CCGCTTTGCCTACGCCTGCCCGCTCGAGGTGATGTGTGAGGGGGAGCCGACGATTACCGGTTTCTTCATATCCCCCGACGATTGGCAGACCGGCGCCAGGGATGAAGCCGCGATCTTTGAAGCGCTCCGCAGCGTTCCTCTCGGGACAACAGGTCAAAAGGGCGCCGCGGCGCAGATGCCGTCTCTTGCCTGCCCGATCTTCGATGTTTCGGTTGGCGGCTTGCCGGGCCGGGCGGTTTGCTTTGACGAGGCGGCGATGAAGGGCGGCAATGTCGTCGTCGTCGCTGCCGATAACGACGTCGGCTTTCTGCTGGTGTTTTATCGGCAGGATCAATCCGCCGCAGTCACTTCGCGACAAGATGCTCGAACTGGTACCCCGATTCAAAATGGAACGCGTGACTGCCGACATTGCGCTACTGAGGTGGATCCAATGAAATCTGCTGTCCTGGTGTTTCCCGGCATCAACCGCGAACGCGACATGGCGCGGGCGCTGAAACTGATTTCCGGCTTTGAGCCTGAAATGGTCTGGCACGCGGAGACCGCGTTGCCCAAAGGCATCGACCTCGTCGTGGTGCCCGGTGGCTTCTCCTACGGCGATTATCTGCGTTGTGGCGCCATCGCGGCGCGGGCGCCGGTCATGGACGCGGTGCGGGCTTTTGCCGCCCAGGGCGGCCTGGTGCTCGGGGTCTGCAACGGCTTCCAGATCCTGTGCGAGTCGGGTCTCCTGCCGGGCGTGCTGATGCGCAATGCGCGGCTGAAATTCATCTGCCATGACGTGCATCTGCGGGTGGAACGCTCCGACACGCCGTTCACCCGCGGCTACAATGCGGGGCAGGTGATCCGGGTGCCGATCGCCCACGGCGAAGGCAATTACGAAGCGGACGCGGAAACCCTCAAGCGCCTCGAGGGCGATGGGCGGGTGCTGTACCGCTACTGTTCCGCCACCGGCGAAGTCGATGCGCGCTCCAACGTCAACGGCGCCGCGCAATCCATCGCCGGCATCGTCAATGAGGCTGGCAACGTACTCGGCATGATGCCGCATCCGGAAAACCACGTCGAGCCGATCATGGGCTGTACCGACGGCCGCGGCCTGTTCGCGGGGTTGGTGGCCCATCTGCAACGCGCGGCGTAAGCGCCGCGGCCTGCGACCGAAAGCTACTTCGCTTCTGCGCTCGCCGCGGCCGGTAGGCGTTTCTTCACCCGCTTGATGGTGCCGGAAAACGATAAAAGCGATCGCTCGCCGGATTTCAGCATGCCGCGCAGGAAGATCAGCGAACCACCGACGCGCGTCATTTCGCCGTCGCATTCGATCAGGTCGCCCTCGCGCGCGGCGTCGAGGAACTCGCAACTGAACGAAACCGTCACGCCGGGGCCCTGCAACTCGCGCCCGGCGATGGCGAACAGGCAAAAATCCGCGAACGTCATGAAGCAACCGCCATGGACGTTGCCCATGCCGTTGAGATGTTTCTTCTCGACCCGGAACGCGCAGCGGACCCGGCCGTCGGCCTCGCGCCGGTACCAGAACGGGCCATTGTTGGATTCGAACGAATCCCGGCTCCAGGTGCTCCATCCCTTGAATTCGCCCTCGGTGGCGACCACCCTGTCGGGGCGACGTGGGGCGGATTTGGGCGGCGCGATATTCACGGCTTGAACTCCTCAGGATCGACCGGGGATGGGTTAAACCCGATCCGGCCGCCATGCGCAAATGGCCATCGCCTCTGTGGCGGTGGCGCAAGCCGATCTCATCGGGCCGGCGACACATCCTCCTGATACAAATATTTACCAATGGGAGGGTCCGAGGCCGGCCCGCCGACCACGCCCCAACTCGGATATTCGTAATAGCTGACGGTCATCTTGTCGGGCGCGACGTCGAACACCGCAAACGCGTGGTTGTAGAATTTCTGCAGGTCGGTTCTGTATTTGGAGACGGACAGTCGCTTCATGTTCGGGATGAACCTGGCTGCGGCGTAGCGAACCGTGTAAGGGTCCTCGTGCTCGGTTTCCTCGTAGGCGCTGCAACCCAGCAGGCGTCCTTTCTTCAGCGGCTTGTCGCCCGGCTGAATTTCCAGGTCGTTGTCGAACACGATGAAGTTGTGCTCATGGCCCCAGAACCACGCCGCGATGCGGTCGAGATATGGCTTGAAGGTCGCGTAGAGATTCTCGTTGAGGTAGGGCCGCGTACCGGCGTTCAGGGTTTCCTTTGCCGATATCAACTGGTGATGTGACAAAAGGACCGTCGAGCCGGGAAAATGCTCCAGCTTGTCGATATGCCACAGGCCTTCATGCACCTGGAGGGCGGGGGCCTGCTGTTCGATCGGGTTGCGGTCGCCGTAGCCGGTGTCCATGGCGAGAAACTGCCACTTGTCGTCCTCGGTGCGCAGGCAGAAATAGCTGGCCTGCTGCGTGCAGTTGGCGACACCGGAATTGACCTTGCTGATCATGCGATAGAAGCCCGAGCCTCCCGAATAGTAGTCGTGGTTGCCTGGAATTGCGAAGAACGCCGGCCGCCGTTTCGGCTTGATGTCGGCGATGATCCCGTCCAGCACGTCGAGAACGTTCGCGGTGCATTCCTCGACGGTGCCGGAATAATAGACATCGCCCAGATGAATGATGACGTCGGGATTGAACTTCTTCAGCGCCTGGCGCAGCAGCGCGGCGTTGTCGGCCATATGGGTACCCCAGTCGCCGATCATCAGAACCCGGCTGTTTTTCGGCAGCCTGTAGTCGATGACGCCGAAATTGGGATCCGCAGGGGCATGGGACTGCCAGTCGTTGTAGGTCGGCGGCAGATGCGCCAGCACATAATACTTCAGATAATACCAGCCGCACTGGACCCAGCCGGCGATATCCCAGCTGCTGTACCTCATGACCAGATCGTGCATCGACGCGAAAAGCGAGCTGAACGTGCCGCTATCGTTGTTCTGATGCGCCTTGAGCGCCTCGAAGGCGGCTTTGGAGGTCTGGGCGATATTGCCGATGGAGCCGACCTTCGATTGGCTCTCGGTCGGCGACGGCGGCGCGGCCGGGGGAGAGCGGTGCCGGTTTGTTCGGATTGGGCGTGCAGTGAAACGCCGTATTCGGCCAGTTGCCTGTCACCGTCGGCGAGGTCGCCGCGGTTGGCGAGCGTCTGGCGCACCGCCGATTGCCACAATGACATGTTGCGGTCACGAACCGGCTGTTGAACGCGCATGAAAACCCCCCATGTTCGATGTATTGATTGAAAATCGTAGCCAAAAGCGGCTGAAATGAACCCGCGCACGTGCAACTGACGGTAGCGGGTTCGGCGGCGGGTTGAAAGCTGTCTCCCCCGCTTTCAACAAGGCTCCGGAACATCCGGTTTACATGTCGGGCGGGTCGGCCTAATCGCATGACGTCCACCGCGCCAGGAACTACATGACCCGCAACGAACCCCAGATCACCCCGGAACTCGCCGCCAGCCATGGTCTCAAGCCCGACGAGTACGAGCTCATTCTCAAGTTGATCGGACGGGTGCCGAGTTTTACCGAACTCGGGATCTTCTCGGCGATGTGGAACGAGCACTGTTCCTACAAATCCTCGCGGTTGCATCTGCGCGGCCTGCCGACCAAGGCGCCATGGGTGATCCAGGGACCCGGCGAGAATGCGGGCGTGATCGACATCGGCGACGGCCAGGCCATCGTGTTCAAGATGGAGAGCCACAACCACCCGAGCTACATCGAGCCCTACCAGGGGGCAACCACCGGCGTTGGCGGCATCCTGCGCGACGTCTTCACCATGGGCGCGCGGCCGATCGCCTGCCTCAACGCGCTGAGCTTCGGCGCGCCGGAACATCCGAAGACCCGCCATCTGGTTTCCGGCGTCGTAGCCGGCGTCGGCGGCTACGGCAATTCGTTCGGGGTGCCGACGGTGGGCGGGCAGGTGCGTTTCCACACCCGCTATGACGGAAATATCCTGGTCAACGCCATGGCAGTCGGCCTCGCCGACGCCGACAAGATCTTTTATGCCGCCGCCTCCGGGGTCAACATGCCGATCGTCTATCTCGGCTCCAAGACCGGCCGCGACGGCATCCATGGCGCCTCGATGGCGTCGGCCGAGTTCGACGAGGATTCCGCCGAGAAGCGCCCCACCGTGCAGGTCGGCGATCCGTTTGCCGAAAAACTCCTGCTGGAAGCCTGCCTTGAAATCATGGCCGCCGATTGCGTGATCGCGATCCAGGACATGGGCGCGGCGGGACTGACCTGTTCGGCGGTGGAGATGGGCGCCAAGGGCGATCTCGGCGTCGACCTCGATCTCGATGCGGTACCCACGCGCGAGACCGGCATGAGCGCCTACGAGATGATGCTGTCGGAAAGCCAGGAGCGCATGCTCATGGTGCTCAAGCCCGAGAAGGAAAAGCAGGCCGAGGCCATTTTCAGAAAATGGGGCCTGGATTTCGCGGTGGTCGGCTACACCACGCCGAGCAAGCGCTTCGTGGTCAAGCACGAAGGCTGTGTGATGGCCGATCTGCCGATCAAGGAGCTCGGCGACGAAGCACCGCTGTACGATCGCCCGCATGTCGCGTCCGCCCGGCTGCCGGTGATCCATGCTCGCGAAGTGAAGGCGCCGATGGCGCTGGCCGATGCGCTGGAAAAGCTGATCGCCACGCCGGAACTGTGTTCGAAGCGCTGGGTCTGGGAACAGTACGATCACGTCATTCTCGGCAATACCGTGCAGCGTCCCGGCGGCGATGCCGCGGTGGTGCGCATCGATGACGGCCCGAAGGGGCTCGCGCTCACCGTCGACGTCACGCCGCGCTATTGCGAGGCCGATCCGCTCGAGGGCGGCAAGCAGGCGGTGGCGGAAGCCTGGCGCAACATCACCGCTGTTGGCGGTCGGCCGCTGGCCATCACCGACAATCTCAATTTCGGCAACCCGGAGCGGCCCGAGATCATGGGACAGCTCGTCGGCTGCCTGAAAGGCATCTCCGAAGCCTGCACCGCGCTGGATTTCCCGGTCGTGTCCGGCAACGTCTCGCTCTACAACGAAACCAACGGCCGCGGCATTCTGCCGACGCCGTCGATCGGCGGCGTCGGGGTGCTGGACGATTTCACCAGATCGGCGACGCTGGCGTTCAAAGACGCCGGCGAGGCGATCCTGTTGATCGGCGAGACCCATGGCTGGCTCGGCCAGTCGGTCTATCTGCGCGACATCTGCGGCCGCGAGGCGGGCGCCCCGCCGCCGGTCGATCTGGCCGCCGAGAAGCGCAACGGCAACGTGGTGCGCGGCATGATCCACTCCGGCACCGCGACCGCGGTGCATGATCTGTCCGACGGAGGGTTATTGATCGCGTTGGCCGAAATGGCCATCGCGGGCGCCATCGGCGCCAAGCTCGACGCCTCGCCCGAGGCGATCGTGCCGCATGCGTGGTGGTTTGGCGAGGACCAGGGCCGCTACGTCGTCACCGTGCCGGAGACGCAGCTGCTGGGGGTTCTCACCAAGCTGAAGGCGGTCGAGGTGCCGTGCGTCCAGATCGGCGTGACCGGTGGCGACCAACTCGCGGTGGCCGGCGAGCGCGCCGTTCACGTCAAGGCGCTGACCCACGCGTTCGAGAGCTGGCTGCCCGGCTATATGGCGGGTAAGGACGCGTAGGTTCGGCTACAACACCCGCTTCACCCCGGGTAGCGTCCGCAGTGCCGCGGTCACCGCCCAGCTGATGGCCAGCGTTCCGCAAAACACGATCAGCGCCTTCGGAATCGCCGTCAGCGGCGCGGTCAGCAGCGAATATTGCAGCCACAGGCAGGGGATGTAGTGCAGCACGTAGATGCCATAGGCATCTTCGCGCAGCGGATCGAACATGTTCTTCTCGCGCTGTCCGAAGCGCAGAAACAGTGCCAGCACCGCAAGGCAGATCAGGGAGCAGGCGACCGCGTAGATGATGCCGTAGCTGGACTGCCACCAGAACGGTGGCGCACCGGGCAGATTGCTCAGCCGCATCCGCCTGAAGTTGACCAGGAAGGCCAATAGGCCGAAGGCCACGGCGGCGGCGACGAACCAGAGATACCAGCGCCGCATCAGGTCGCCGGTTCGCGACAGCACGCCCTCGTCGATGTTGACCGCGCCGATGCCGATGCCGGCAAGGAAGAACACCCCGTACAGCACGACGCGGCTCGCCTGCACCTGCAACGGTCCAAGGTTGAACCAGCGCACCGCGCCGAAATGGAACAGCATCGGAACGTAGGCGATCGCCGCCGCCACGATCAGCACCGAGGCGAACAGGGCCGGGAGTTGACAGGATCTGCGCGACAGCCGGCTGATCGCATCGACCAGGGCCGGCGCGAACAGGTAGATCGGGATCGCCAGCAGATCCAGCAGCAGCAGGAACCAGATGAACCAGCCCGGTCCATCGAACCAGATGCCCTGCTGGAAGTTGGCGACGTAGAATTCGAAGAAGCCGAGATCCTTGCCGGTCAGCCGGAACGACGCGTAATAGGCGATCGGCATAAGAATGAAGATCGCGGCAAGGAACGGCAGCCCGAGCCGCAAGGCGCGGTCGCGCAGGAAATGCGCGATGCCCTTGCGCTTCAGGCTGGGCCAGACGAACAGGCCCGACAGCAGGAACATCAGCGCCATGAAGAAGGCGTCGTTGAACAGCGTCAGGGCATTGAAGCCGCCCCAGCGCTGGCTATCGACGATCGGCGCCGTCGACCACAGGTAGTGGTTGGGATAGAAGCGGCCGAATTGCGTATAGCCGACCACCGAATGGTTCGCCAGCACCAGCACCGTGATGAAGGTCCTGGCGCGGTCCAGCGCGGCGTTGCGGTCCGACATGGCGCATCCCCAATGCGTCACCGTTCGAGCGGCGACGTCCAGCGTTGGCCAGTTTGGCCGAGACCAATCGGCCGTTCAAGCTTTGGCTTGACGGGTCTGGGCCTAACCGGGCAACTCTTCGATTTTGACCTTGTCGGGATAGAACGCCAGGTGACCGGTTATCTCGGTCATGGCCGGGAACGGCTTCTCATAGGTCCAGATCGAGTTCTCGATGACCTTGCCGGGGGCATTGACGCTGAAATAATTCGCATCGCCCTTGTAGGGGCAGTGCGTCACCCGGTCGCTACGCGCCAGCAGTTCCAGTTTGGCGTCGGCGCGGGGAATATACTGCACCGCGGGGTAGCTTGCTTCTTTCAGGGTCAAGGCGTGGGTGGTCTCGGCGATGACTACGCCATCGGCGGTGACGCGGATGCGGTGGGGGTTTTTGGTGATGGTGATGGGATGGTCCGGGCCGGGAAGTTTCATGGTGAACCTGCTCTGCAATGACGCTTTCCAATGCGCTCTCGCTAAATTGTGCGCTCCAAACGGGCTTTGAAAGGGGGGCCTGAGGGGTATATTCAAGGCGGTGACGCCGCGCGGCGGCGGCGGTAGGGTCAGGCGCCGGCGGCGGCCGCAATTCGTAACGGCGGTTGAGGAGATGATTTGGATGCCGATGGACGCCCACGATATCGAAACCATGATCAAGGCCGCCATTCCCGACGCCGAGGTGACGATCCGGGATCTTGCCGGCGATGGCGACCATTACGCAGCCACCGTGATCTCCGCCTCGTTCCGGGGCAAATCCCGCGTTCAGCAGCACCAGATCGTTTATCAGTCGCTGAAGGGCCAGATGGGCGGCGTGTTGCACGCCCTGGCGCTGCAGACCGGTGTCCCGGAAAGCTGACACAGAGCATGATCCCGAAAAGCATGCCCCCCGACTTGATCCGGCGGTGGATACCGGTTTTCGGATAAGATCATGCTCAAACAATAAGGTAATAGCGGGGGAATCTTTTTGGCGCGGTCGAGCCGAACCTTGCTGCGGGAGCGTCGGCCCGAAGGTCACCACCGCGTCACAACCGTAGAGCTGTTTTTCGACCTGGTGTTCGTTTACGCGATTACCCAGATCTCGCATTTTCTCTTGGCCAACTTCACCCCGCTGGGCGCGCTCGAGACCGCGATCCTGATGCTGGCGGTGTGGTGGGTGTGGGTTTTCACCGCCTGGATCACCAACTGGCTCGACCCCGAACAGACCGCGGTCCGCCTGATGCTGTTCGCTCTGATGACCGCCGGGCTGTTGCTCTCCACATCGATCCCCAAGGCGTTCGAAGGCCGCGGGCTGGCCTTTGCGTTGGCCTATTCCGCCATGCAGGTGGGGCGCTCGCTGTTCTTTCTGTGGTCGGTGCCGCCATCCGAAACCGCTCACCATCGCAATTTCATTCGCATTCTGTCCTGGCTCGGCGCGGGCGCGGTGTTCTGGATTGCCGGCGGAATTGCCGGCGGGAATCTGCGCATCGGCCTGTGGCTTATCGCGCTGCTGATCGAGTATGCCGGTCCGGCGATGCGGTTCCGGATCCCGGTGCTGGGCGCCTCACCAACCCTGGATTGGGTCGTGGAGGGCGGTCATATGGCCGAGCGCTGCGCCGGGTTCATCATCATTGCGCTCGGCGAATCCGTCGTGGTGACCGGGGCGACGTTTGCGGAGGCGGCCTGGACCGCAACCAGCTTCGCCGCAGTTCTGGTGGCGCTGATCGGCAGCATCGCGATGTGGTGGGTCTACTTCCACATCGGCGCCGAAGCCGGCTCGCAGCACATCTCCAGGGCCGCGGATACCGGCCGCTTCGCCCGCCTGGCCTATACCTATCTGCACTTGCCGATTGTCGCCGGCATCGTGGTATCGGCGGTTGGCGATGATCTGCTGCTGGCCCATCCCGACGGGCAGTGCGGCATCCGCGAAGTTCTCAGCATCGTCGGCGGGCCGCTCATCTATCTCACCGGCGTGATTGCGTTCAAGCGCAACATCCGCGGCCATCTGCAACCATCGCACCTGGCCGGCATCGGCTTGTTCGTCATGCTGGCGCCGTTCGGGTACCGTTTGACGCCTCTGACGCTGTCGGCGGCGGCCACCGCCGTCCTGCTGATCGTCGCGGCCTGGGAGGCAATCTCGCTTGGTGCGAAGGCGTCTCAGCCGGAAGCCACCAGTTCGTGAACCGAAAACAGCTTGTCGACGTCGGTCCATGAAGCGCGCGGCGTCCAGCCCGAGCCGCGCGCCAGGGCGGTGAAGCGGTCGATGCTGTATTTGTAGCTGTTCTCGGTATGAATGCTTTCGCCGGGACGGAACGCGAAGCTGTTGCCGAGCACCCGCACGGTCTGTTGGGTTCGGCTGATAAGGTGCATTTCAATCCGGTGGCGCTCGCGATTGTAGATCGCCCGGTGGGTGAACGCCGAAACGTCGAAATTACCGCCGAGTTCGCGGTTAATGCGCACCAGCACGTTGAGATTGAAGCGCGCGGTCACGCCGGCATCGTCGTTGTAAGCCGCATGGAGCCGGCGTTCGTCCTTTTCGAGGTCGACGCCAATCAAGAGCTGTGCGCCGCGGCCGAGAATCTCACCGGCGCTGCGCAGGAACGCGCAGGCCTCATGCGGCTCGAAATTGCCGAGCGTGGAGCCGGGAAAGAATCCGACTTTCGGCATCGGCCTGACCTGATCCGGCAAGGCAAACGGGGCGCTGAAATCCGCCGTCACCGGGTAGACATTGAGGGCGGGGAAATCCTGCCGCAATCCCCGCGCCTGGGTGTTGAGGAAGTCCCCCGAAATGTCGACCGGCACATAGGCCCCGAATTCGCATTGGTTCAGCAACAGCCGGACCTTGGTGGTCGAGCCGGCGCCGAACTCGACCAGCGCCGCCCGCTTCGGCAGCGTCGCCTTGATATCGGCGCTGCGCTGGCGAAGGATGTCGAGCTCGGTGCGGGTCGGATAGTATTCCGGCAGTCGCGTAATCTGTTCGAACAATTCGGAACCGGTAACGTCGTAGAAATATTTCGGCGACAGCCGCTTCGGCTGCTGCGACAGGCCCCCGATCACGTCATGCGCGAACGCCGACGTCTGCTCGTCGAACCGATGCGCCTTCGCCAATGCGGCAGCGTGCACGTTCATGACAGTCTCCCAGATCGCGCGTCCCGGCGCGGTTGAATGTTGAGGAAAATCAGCTGCCGTAGTCGGCGAGGCGTAGTCCCGTGAATTGCCAGCGGTGATGTGGGTAGAAGAAGTTTCGATATGAGATACGGCTATGTCCGTCCGGCGTTGCAAGCGACGAGCCGCGCAGTACCAGTTGATTGACCATGAACTTGCCGTTGTATTCGCCGAGCGCGCCCTCGATGGCGCGGTAGCCCGGGTAGGGGGCGTAGGCGCTGCGGGTCCATTGCCAGACAATGCCGAAGGCGTCGTTCAGCTGTCCGGCGCGCGCGGCGACCTCCCATTCCATTTCGGTCGGCAGATGCTTGCCGCTCCAGCGCGCGAACGCATCGGCCTCGTAATAGCTGACGTGGCACACCGGGCTTGCCGGATCGAGCGGGCGCAATCCGCCTAATGTCATCACCTGCCACTCGCCGTCGACTTTGCGCCAGTGACCGGGCGCCTGCCATTCCTCGTTGCCGGCGGCGGCAAAGCCGTCCATCAGCCACAGCGTCGCCGCCGAATAGCCGCCGTCCTGCATGAAGGCGAGCCATTCGCCGTTGGTGACGAGATTGCGTTTCAGCTTGACCGGACCGACCAGCGCACGGTGCGCCGGTTTCTCATTGTCGAAGTGAAAGCTGTCACCGGGATGCCCGATGGAGTGGATGCCCTCGGTGAGGGCAACCCATTCCTCCCCGCCACGGCTGCAGGCGGGAAAGCTCCAGGCCGGGTCGTAGGCCGGCGGGATCGGATTCTGCGCAAAGGCGTGCAGGATGTCGGTGAGCATCAATTCCTGATGCTGCTGTTCGTGGTTGAAGCCGACCTCGAGCAGCGGCACCAGCGCCGCCAGCGTTCCTTCATCGGTCACCTCGAAGAACCTGGTCACCGCGGCGTCGACATGCTTGCGGTAGGCCGTGACTTCGTCGGCGCCGGGGCGGGTCAGGTGACCGCGCTGGGCCCGGGCGTGCCGGGGGCCGGCGCTGACATAGTAGGAATTGAAGAGATAAGCGTAATCCGGATGGTAGGGCTGGTAGCCTGGACAATGCTCGCCGAGCAGGAACTGCTCGAAAAACCAGGTGGTATGGGCGCGGTGCCACTTCGTCGGGCTGGCGTCGGGCATCGACTGCACCAGTTGATCTTCGGCTGACAGCGGCGCGGCCCGACGTTCCGTCTCATCGCGGACGGCAAGGAACGCTTCGCGCAGTCTTCGGGCCAGCGAGCCGGAATCGGAGAACAATGACGGGCCAGGGGCAGCGCGGGGCGCTGCGGCGGAAGCAATATTCGTCACGAAATTCTCCGGTTTTGGAGAGAACGCTACCCCCGGCGGTGGGTTCCACAGGACGGCCTGTCCTAAATAGGACATCCCGTCCGAGTTAAAAGGCTATCGATGGCTATGATTTTGAAGCCTGCAGGCTATGGCCAGCGGCCGGGTGGGGCGCTTTTTAACCGCCCAACGGCCGGCTCCCTGTCATTTTACTTGGCATTTTCCTTGGGGTGCACAATGGTTTGCGCTACATATATTGCAGATATGACAGACCCGTCGGGCTGACGGCCCGCGGGCTGTGCCGCAAAGGACGCATCATGAGCATTGAACAATTTATCGAGAACGAAGTGAAGTCGAACGACGTGGTGCTGTTTATGAAGGGCACGCCGCAGTTTCCGCAGTGCGGGTTCTCAGGGCAGGTGGTTCAGATTCTGGATCACGTCGGTGTCGGCTACAAGGGCCTGAACGTCCTCGAATCGGCTGATCTGCGCAACGGCATCAAGACCTACTCCAACTGGCCGACCATCCCTCAGCTCTACGTCAAGGGCGAGTTCGTCGGCGGTTGCGACATCATCCGCGAGATGTTCCAGGCCGGTGAATTGCAGCAGCTGCTCGCCGACAAGGGCGTCACCGTCAACGCACCGGCCAGCTGAGGCTGGACTGCCGCCCCACACCGGCCACAGGCCGGTGCGGATGCCTTGCGTCATGATTGGACGCCGGTACATTGTTCTCCGGTTCGGACGCCAGAGCCGGAGCGTGGAAGTTGATCAGGATAAAATCGCGGCGCACATACCTGCTGCTTCTGGCAGCCATCGGCGTTTCATTCGCCGGTTCGGTTGTTGCGGTCCCGGCCGATGTCGCGGAGCAATGGGGCCTGCTCGGAAGCTGGGCCGTCGATTGCCAGCAACCTCCACGAACGACAACGCCCATTACAGCTTCGTGCGCGAGGGCACGGCGCTCGTGATACGGCGTGACATCGGTTCGCTCAAGGACGACAACACGATGATCGCGGCGTCGGTCACTGCGGCGGGAGAAATCGAGCTGGTCACGGAATACAAGGCATTTTCCCATGTCATGACCAGTCGTTACGCCAGGGATGGTGCGGACCGGTTTCGCGCCCAGTCCAACAAGGACGAAAAAAACGTCTACGCGATCCGGGACGGGAAATCGACGCGAACCGGATCTACTGTGCCAGCCATGTCGCGCTGTGTGAAAGCCGATTAGGGCATGATCCGGAAAAGTGGAAACCGGTTTTCCGAACAGATCATGCCCAAACAAAAGGACAAGATGAGAGCGTCGGTGCGCTTCGAAGTCATCGTCGCCGACATCACCACGTTGAACGTCGACGCCATCGTCAATGCCGCCAATACCTCGCTGCTCGGCGGTGGCGGTGTTGACGGGGCGATTCATCGAGCCGCCGGTCCGCAGCTTCTCGAAGAATGCCGCGGCTTGCGCGGCTGCGAAACCGGGGACGCCAAAATCACCCGGGGATATGATCTTCCGGCACGGCATGTGATTCATGCCGTCGGTCCGGTCTGGCATGGCGGCGGCGCGGGCGAGGACGCCGCACTGGCGTCCTGTTATTGCCGGTCGATCGAGCTGTGCCGCAGTCACGCCCTCGCATCGCTCGCGTTCCCGGCGATCTCCACCGGAGTCTATCGCTTTCCCGCCGATCGTGCGGCCCGGATTGCCGTCACGGCGACCCTCGAGGCGCTGGCAGCGCCGTCTGGGCCCGACCACGTCATCTTTTGCTGTTTTTCGGATCAGAGTGCCTCGTTGCACGCCAGGGAACTGGCCCAGGCCGGTCCCCTTGCGTGACGCGGCCCGGCGGCTACACTTGGCCTGGAGCGGCGGGAAGGCGGAGCGATGAATTGGCGGTGTCTGGTGCGATCATCGTTGTGCGTGGCATGGCTGGCGGTCGCTGCGTTGCCGGTTCCGACCCTGGCCGAGGGCACGTTCGATATCCCCGCCGGCGCGCATTTCTCGCCGCAGAAGCTGGCGCGGATCGGCGAATTTTTCCGCAATGAGATAGCCACCGGCAAGATTCCGGGCGCCATCCTGCTGATCGAGCAGCATGGCAAGCCGGTCTATTCGGAAAGTTTCGGCGTGCGCGATGTCGCCACCAGGCAGCCGATTACGTCCCATACCATCTTCCGCCTGTATTCCATGACCAAGCCGATCACCAGCGTGGCGGCGATGATGCTGATCGACGAGGGCAAGCTGAAGCTCGACGATCCGCTGTCGAAATATATTCCGTCGTTCGCCAACGCCAAAGTCGGCGTTGAAAAAAAGCTCGACGACGGCAGCAAGGCGCTTGAACTGGTGCCGCTCGAACGCCCGATCACGATCAAGGATCTGATGCGGCAGACCTCCGGCATCACCTACGGCTTCTATGGCGACAGCCTGGTCCGCAAGACCTACCAGGAGCACACCATCTACGCCGGCGATCCGACCACCGCGGAATTCACCGAGCGCATCGCGCAATTGCCGCTGGCCGAACAGCCAGGCACGCTGTGGGACTACGGCCACTCCACCGACGTTCTCGGCAGCGTCATCGAGGCCGTCACCGGCAAAACGTTGCTGCAGTTCGAGAAGGAAAAACTGCTGGACCCGCTCGGCATGACCGACACCGGTTTCTACGTCACCGACCGCAGCAAGTTCGACCTCATCGCCAAGCCGATGCCCAACGACAGCGACTTTCGGGTCGGGTTTGAGAGCTATCCCGAAAAGCCGATGAAATGGGAATCCGGCGGCGGCGGCATGGTTTCGACGCTGGCCGACCTCACCCAATTTGTGCGAATGGTGCTGGGCGGCGGCGCCCTCGACGGCAAACGCTATCTGAGCCCCGAGAGCTTCAGGCTGATGACCTCGGACCAGATTGGGCCGGGATCGGGGGTCGGGCGCGATTTCTTCTATTTTCCAGGCGATGGTTTCGGCTTCAGCCTCGGTTTCGGCGTACGCACCGATCCCGGCAACGCCAAGCCTCCACCCCCGGGTTCGCTCGGTGAACTGAAATGGGACGGCGCCAGCGGCTGCTACTTCGTCGTCGATCCAAGGCAGGACATGTTTTTCCTGCTGCTGGAGCAGACTCCGTCAGAACGCCAACGCATTCAGCGGGAAGTAAAGAAGTTGATCTATGAGGCGATGGAGAACTGACCGCTTGGCCCTGAGGCGAAGCGCCGTGGCCGCGTGTGCCCTCCTGTTCGCCTTCGGCGTGGCCTGCATCGGCTCCGTCGGTGCGGAGTCTCCGGCACCTTCCCCTTCGGCTCCGTCCGCTTCGAAACTGGAGCGGATCAGCGACTACATCCGCCATGAAATCGTGACCGGCAAGATCCCCGGCGCCATCATGCTGATCCAGCAGCATGGCAAGCCGGTGTATTCCGAGAGTTTCGGGGTACGCGACACGGTCGGCAAGCGGCCGATGACCGCGAACACGATCTTTCGGCTCTATTCGATGTCGAAGCCGATCACCAGCGTGGCGATCATGATGCTGGTCGAGGACGGCAAGCTGAAGCTCGACGATCCGCTCGAGAAACACATTCCGGCCTTTGCCGACGCCAGGGTCGGCATCGACCGGCTCGACGCCGGCGGCCATCCGACGCTGACGCTCGAACCGCTGCGCCGCTCAATCACCATCCGGGATCTGCTGCAGCATACCTCGGGGATCACTTACGGGATCTATGGCGACGATCCGGCGCGCATGCGCTATGCCGCGGCCGATCTCTTCAACGGCGATTTCGACAATGCCGAACTGGCCGACCGCATTGCCCAGGTGCCGCTGGCCGAACAGCCGGGCACGCTGTGGGACTATGGCCATTCCACCGACATTCTCGGCCGCGTGGTCGAGGTGGTTTCCGGAAAATCGCTGCTGCAGTTCGAACGCGAGCGATTGCTGGATCCGCTGCAGATGACCGAGACCGCATTCTACGTCACCGACGAGGCCAACTACGCGCGGATCGCCGAGCCGATGCCGAACGATCGCGACATCCTGCCCGTGGTCGGCATCCGGGACCCGCGACAGGTTCGCCGCTCGCAATCCGGGGGCGCCGGGATGGTTGGCACCATCACGGACTACGCCAGATTCGCCCAGATGCTGCTCAACGGTGGCGAACTGGAAGGCCGGCGCTATCTCCGCGCCGAGACCGTCGCCTTGATGACTACCGATCATGTCGGACCGCAAAGCGGAATTGCGCGCGACCGCTATTACTTTCCGGGCGACGCCAGCGGTTTCGGCTATGGCTTTGCGGTGCGCACCAGGCTGCTGGCAAGCGAGCCGGGGCCGGTCGGCGAATACCGGTGGGACGGCGTTGCCGGAACATTTTTCTGGATCGATCCCAAGGACGATATGTTCGTGATCTTCATGGCCCAGACCCCGTCGCAGCGGGGGCGGATTCAGTGGGAGTTGCGCAAGCTGGTCTACGATGCATTCGAGAGTGGCACGGCGGAAGAACCATCGAGAATCAGACTGGCGCGGTGAGCTGACGCCGGCAGACAAGGGAGGGCCGCCCATGCCGGATCATGCACAACGCGTTCGCGATGAATTCACCCGCCAGGCCGAGACGTTCTCCATGGCGCCGGCCATTACCGATGCCGCGCTGGCGCAGCGCATCGTCGAAGCCATGGGCGACGGCGCCAAGGGAGCGGTTCTCGACGTCGCCTGCGGCCCGGGCATCCTCAGCGCCGCAATCGCCGCAACCGCGCGCGAGGTGGTGGCCTTCGATCTGACGCCGGTGATGCTTGAGAAGGCGGCACAGCGCTGCGCCGCGGCGGCTCGCCACAATGTCTCGTTTCGCGAAGGCAACGCCGCGCAGATGCCGTTTGCCGACTTAAGCTTCGATGCCGTGGTGACGCGGTTGTCGGTGCATCATTTCGACCAGCCGGCGCAGGTATTCGCCGAGGTATCCCGGGTGCTGCGGCCCGGCGGCAGCTTCGTGGTCGCCGACGTGGTGAGCTCGGCGATTGCCGCCGAATCCGAGCTGCAGAACGCCATCGAGATCCTGCGCGATCCGTCCCATACAAGGATGTTGCCGGCGGCGGAACTGGCCTCGCTGATCGCGGCCGCGGGCTTTTCGATCGACGCCACCACGAGCTGGGACAAGCCGCGCGAGTTCGAGGAGTGGATGGGCATCGTCAATGACCCGGCGCGGGTGGCGCCGTTGCGCACGGTGGTGCGGGAGTTGGCGGAGGCAGGCAAGTCGGCGGGCATCGGATTGTCCATCGACGCCGGCCGGATCAAATTCTTTCACCGCTGGAATCTGATCGCGGCGCGGAAACTTTGATGGACGGTTGCTGCTGATCTAGTTTACGCAGCCCGGACGATGTCCCGGATCAGTCCAAGCGTCTCCTCGATCATTGCGGCGGAGACGTCGAGATGGGTGCAGGCGCGGATCCGGCCATCCATCATGGCGAGCAGAACGCCGCGCTGACGCAGCGCCGCCACCATCTTGGCACCCTCCACGCCGGCCCCGGCGGGATTGAAGAACACCAGGTTGGTTTCCGGCTGCTGCACGTCCATGCCGGGATTTGCGCCAGCCCCCGCGCCAGCGCGCGGGCGTTGGCATGGTCGTCGGCCAGCCGGTCGACGTGATGGTCGAGGGCATGGACGCAGGCGGCGGCGCAGATCCCGGCCTGGCGCATCGAGCCGCCAAGGCGCTGCTTCCAGCGCCAGACCTCGTCGATAAAGCCGTGCGAGCCGGCGATGACAGCGCCGATCGGGGCGCCGAGCCCCTTGGAGAAATCGATCCACGCCGAATCCCATCCCGCAGCCATGTCGCGGGCGCCGATGCCGGTGGCGACGCAGGCGTTCAGCAGCCGTGCGCCGTCCATGTGCGTGTTGAGACCGTTGGCCTTGGCGATCTTGACCACCTCGTCGAGGGCGGCCTTCTTCCAGATGGTGCCGCCGCCGATATTGGCGGTTTGCTCGGCGCTGACCACGGTCTGCGGCGGTTCGTAGCGCGAGCGCGGATGCAGCGCGGTGCGAAATGTTTCGGGGCTGAACTGTCCGTCGGCGCCGCCGAGCCGCGTCACCTGAAAGCCACCGAGGGCGGCGTGGGCGCCGCCCTCGCGGGAAATCAGATGCGCGGTTTCGTGGGCGAGGATTTCGTCGCCGGGCCGGCAATGGGTCAGCGTCGCCGATACATTGCACATGGTGCCGGAGGGCAGGAATACCGCCGCTTCCTTGCCGAGCAGTTCGGCAGTGCGTTCGCACAAAAGGTTGACGGTGGGATCGTCGCCGATCTGTTCGTCGCCGACCTCGGCGCGCGCCATCGCCTCGCGCATGGCCGGCGTCGGCCGGGTCTGGGTGTCCGATAATAGATTGATGCGGACAGGCGCTTGTTTCGGATCGGGCCGGGCAGGGGTGTAGGCCATGGCGAACTCTCTTGGCGGAAGGCGTCGATGCAGTTTTACACGAAAAAGGCCCCGGCAAAACCGGGGCCTTGATGTCAGCGCGATCCGAGCAATCAATCAGCGCGAATAGAATTCGACGATCAGATGCGGCTCCATCTGCACGGCGAACGGCACGTCCGACAGATGCGGGATGCGCAGGAACTTGGCGGTCATCTTGCCGTGATCGGTCTCGACGTAGTCGGGCACATCGCGCTCGGCGAGCTGAGCGGCTTCGAGCACCACGGCGAGCTGCTTGGAGGCTTCCTTGACTTCGACCAGGTCGCCGATCTTGAGCTTGTAGCTCGAGATATTGACGCGGCGGCCGTTCACCTTGACGTGGCCGTGGTTGATGAACTGGCGGGCGGCAAACATCGTGGCGACGAACTTGGCGCGGTACACCACCGTGTCGAGGCGGCTCTCCAAGAGGCCGATCAGGTTTTCACCGGTGTCGCCCTTCATCCGGCCGGCTTCGACATAGATGCCGTGGAACTGGCGCTCGGAGATATTGGCGTAATAACCCTTCAGCTTCTGCTTGGCGCGCAACTGCACGCCGAAGTCGGAAAGCTTGCCCTTGCGGCGCTGGCCGTGCTGGCCGGGGCCGTATTCGCGGCGGTTGACGGGGCTCTTCGGGCGGCCCCAGATATTCTGGCCCATACGGCGATCGATCTTGAACTTCGCCTCACTGCGCTTGGTCATCGCGTCCTCGTTTGAACAGTTGGAGAATGAGGAAACGCGCCCTCCTGTGCACCGGGATTTCCCGGGGCCGACAGGTCCGCCCTTAAGCTAAAGGCAAGACCACGGGTCGCGAAACGCAACGCGGGCCGAAACCGGCCCGCGAGCACGGAGGTTCTAGGAAGAATCCGCCGGCCTGTCAAACTGAAAGAGGCCGGTTTCGAGGCTCAAAACCGGCCTTTTCGCCGGTTTCGGCGAAACCTGAAAGCCCGCAAAACCTCAGGTTACCGCCGCCCGGACGGTCTTGGGCGCCGGCTCGGCCCGGTCAGCCAGCAATTCGGCGGCGATCTGGGTATTCAGCACCTGTTCGAGCCGGGTCAGCGCGTTCGCGATCAGCGCAGCGTCGGTGACGCGGTGGTCCCAGCGGATCACCACGTCGATGGTCTGGTCCGCCCGCAGCGTCCCGTAGCTGATGATATAAGGCCCCGGACTGAGCGCGTGCAGTTCGCCGGCACCGAACGCGGCCACCGAGGTGATGCCGAAACTGCCGAAATAATTGGCCCGCTGGCGTCCGACGCTGAGCCCGATCCTCCAGAGCAGCCGCCGCAACGGCATCGGCAGCCGGGTCGCGCGCAGGATTTTCCGAAACGCGGGTACCTCGTCGATCGGTGCCGACTTGGCGTGCCGGACCAGGGCGTCGACCTCGGTCAGCGACATCTCGTCCGGGGCGGATACCTTCTGTGGCAGCACGCAATCCTCGCCGTCCAGCTCGCGCGCGATGGCGACCATGCCGACGCTGCGCGGCAGCACGTAGAAGTGCGCCCACGGCCAGTCGATGAACAGCGTGCGCAGCGCCGGTTGGTCCTTGGCCACCAGGCTGAAGGCCTTGGCAAAGATCGCCGCCCAGCCGGGACACTCCGGAGCCGCCGCCCGCGCCTCGGCCAGGGTCCGAACGTTGAGGGTTCGCCGCAGCGAAACAAACGGCACGCGCAACGCGGCCCGCATCAGATCGATGATCAGACGGCGCAGCAGCGATATCTTTCGAACTGTTCCGCGCATCGGTCGAATGGGTCTCCGCAACCAACCGGACCGCGGAAAATCGCTTGCCGGCACACTGATCTAGCACGAACCGGCGGGCGTGACAGCCGCCGGTTGGTGCCAGCGGTAGAGTTGGCGATGGCCGGTCAGGTTCAAAGACGGTATAAATTGCAGGCGTTTTCGGCGGTTCGGCGCCCGCGTCAGCGCTTGATTCCCTCGAAACTGGCGGCGATCCCGCGCTGGAACAGCGACCAGTCGAAGCCGAGCGCCAGTGCCAGATAACCGCGCTCGATCATCTGGTTGGCCTGCTCGGCGGTTCGGGCCACCCCGCCGATCGGCACCCCGCTTTTCAGAATGCCGGCCTCGGCCCGCGCCATCAGCGCCTTAACCTCGGGATCATCCGGGCGACCACGCTTGTTGATGCTGGTGGCGAGGTCGCCGGGCCCGATCACGGCGACGTCGATGCCGGGTGTCGCCATGATCTCGTCGATGCGCTCGACCGCCTCGACGTGCTCGATGGTGATCATGCAGATCATGTCGTCGTCGGCGGTGGCCATATAGTCGGGCATCGAGACGCCCCAACGGAACGGGGCGTGAAACGGTCCCCACAGTCGGTCGCCGCGCGGCGGATAGCGCACGCTGCGCACCGCCTGCTCGGCCTGTCTGGCGCTACAGATCATCGGAAAATTGATTCCCAGCGCGCCGATGTCCATCGGGGCCTTGGCGAGCCAGGGCTCATTGGCGGCGATTTGCGCCAGTGGCACGCAGGGCGTGCCGGAGGTGGCGACGATCATGCCGTGCGCGGAGCCGAGATCGATCGGGCCGTGTTCAAGATCGACAATGATCCAGTCGAGGCCCGAACGGGCCATGATCTGGACGGTTTGAATGCTGGGAATTGTCGCGATGGCCCCGAATGTCGGGCGCTTCTCCCGCCAAAGCTGGCGGAGGCGGTTGAGCGGCGCTGGCGTCGGAGTGGTCAATGCCGGTGGTCCCGTTCGTCGCTGAGAAACTCGCTGAAACTAGAGCATGATCCGGAAAAGTGGAAACCGGTTTTCCGAAAAGATCATGCTCAAACAAAAAGGATAAGATCGCGGCAGGAAAAGCCGATGTCGCGGCCTGGTCAGGCCGGAATTCTGCCGCCGAAGAACGGCACCAGCGCGTCGGTCGCGGCGGGCCGTCGTCCGGAGGTGAAAATCATCTCGGCGCCGGCACGGCCGATGTCGCCGCGGCGCGGGCCGAGCAGATCCGACACCCGCCGCGCGATCGCCGGCGCGGGATCGATCCACTCCACCGGCCACGGCGCCAGCGCCGTCAGCCGGTCCAGCAGCAGCGGGTAGTGCGTGCAGGCCAGCACCACGGTGTCGGTGCGCAACGCGTCATTGCCGCCGTCGGCGACAAAGCAGGGGGCGATCTCCGCCGCGATATCGCCATCGCTGATGGTTTCGCCGTTCAGGGCCGCCTCGGCCAGCGAGGCCAGGGCGGCCGATCCTATCAGCGTGACCTCGCAGCCCTGGCCAAAATCCCGGATCAGCGCCTGGGTGTATTCGCGCTTCACGGTGCCCCTGGTGCCGAGCACCGACACCCGTTTGCTGACTGAGCGCGCGCAGGCCGGCTTGATGGCGGGAACGGTCCCGACGAACGGCACCCGGTAGGCGGCGCGCAGATGGGTCATCACCAGCGTTGAGACGGTGTTGCAGGCAATCACCACGAGATCCGGCGCATGCGCCTTGATCATCTCGCCGATCAGCGGCACCGCCCGCGCGATGACGACCTCTTCGCTGTGCTGGCCATAGGGAAAGAACGCGTCGTCGGCAACATAGACATAATGCACGTCCGGCCGCGCCTTGACGATCTCGCGCAGTACCGTGAGACCGCCAAGGCCGGTATCGAATACCAGAATCGTCACGTTCGAAGTCACGGCGCGATCATACCTCAATACATCTTGCCGCGGAATTGCCTTGCCGGCGGCGGTGGCGCGCGGCCAGGGGTGATACCGGGATCGGGAATCTGGAGCTGTTCCAGCCCGCATGGCGGCGTATCATCGCCGGGTTTGCTTGTCTGGACGACCAACTCGTGGCCTTTGGCGCAGGTCAATGTCGGAAGGATGCTCGCTGTCCATGCTTCGCAATACGCCGTTCAGTTGGGGCATCGTCTCCCGCGCCTTCCACTGGATTCTCGGTCTGGTCGTCATCGGCATGCTGGCCTATGGCTGGTGGATGAACCACCTGGCGCCGCGGCCGGACCGGTTTTTTCACCGTTCCATCCACGCCGATATCGGCTACGTCGTGCTGCTCGTGATGGCGATCCGGCTGATCTGGCGCGCCATCAATCCGGTCCCGGCGCCGCCGCCGGATGCGCCGCGCTGGGAGCGCGTCCTGGCCCGCGTCAATCATTGGGCGCTGTACCTCATCACCATCGCGGTGGCGCTATTGGGCTGGGCCCATTCCGGCGCGCACAAGCCGGATTATGCCAGTTGGTTCGGGCTGTTTCGCGTGCCGCAGTTTACGTCGACCGACAAGGCGACCGCCGATATCTTCGAGAATTGGCACATCTACATGGCCTATGTGCTGATCGCGCTGGTCAGCATCCACGTTCTGGCGGCGCTGTACCATCACTTCATCAGACGTGACACCGTGGTGCCGCGGATGGCCGGCGGCGGGCCGCCTTGAAGAGCGGCATCAGCTATCGCCGAATACGCGCCGGAAAATCGTATCGACGTGCTTGAAATGGTAGCCGAGGTCGAACTGTTCGGCGATCTCGGCGTCGGTAAGATATTTTTTTACGTCGGGATCCTTCTTCAACAACGTCTGGAAATCGCCTTCGCCGCGCCATACCGGCATCGCGTTGCGCTGTACGAATTTATAGGCGTCTTCGCGGCTGGCGCCTTTCTGCGTCAGCGCGATCAACAGCCGCTGCGAATGCACGAGGCCGCCGAGGCGATCGAGATTCTTCTGCATGTTCTCCGGATAGATCAGCAGCTTGTCGATCAGGCCGGCGAGGCGGTTGAGCGCAAAGTCGAGCGTTACCGTGGCGTCGGGGCCGAACATCCGCTCGGCGGAAGAATGCGAGATGTCGCGCTCGTGCCACAGCACCACGTTCTCCAGGGCCGGGGTGACATAGGCGCGCACCATGCGGGACAGGCCGGTGAGGTTTTCGCTCAGCACCGGATTGCGCTTGTGCGGCATCGCCGAGGAGCCCTTCTGGCCCTCGGAGAAGAATTCCTCGGCCTCGAGCACTTCGGTGCGCTGCAGATGCCGGATTTCGGTAGCAAGTCGCTCCACCGACGACGCGATCACGCCGAGGGTGGCAAAGTACATTGCATGGCGGTCGCGCGGGATGACCTGGGTCGAGATCGGCTCCGGCTTCAGCCCCATTGCCTTGGCGACGTGTTCTTCCACCCGCGGGTCGATCTGGGCGAAGGTGCCGACCGCGCCAGAGATGGCGCAGGTCGCGACTTCCTGGCGCGCGAGCTTTAGCCGGTCGCGGGCACGGCTGAATTCGGCATAGGCGTAAGCGAGCTTCAGGCCGAACGTCACCGGTTCGGCATGGATGCCGTGGGAGCGGCCGATGGTCGGCGTCATCTTGTGCTCGAAGGCGCGCTTCTTCAGCGCGGCCAGCACCTTGTCAATGTCGGCGATCAGCAGGTCGGCAGCCCGCGAGAGCTGCACGTTGAGGCAGGTATCGAGCACATCCGACGAGGTCATGCCCTGGTGCACGAATCGCGCCTCCGGACCGACGATCTCGGCCAGATGCGTGAGAAAGGCGATGACGTCGTGCTTGGTCTCGCGCTCGATCTCGTCGATCCGCTCGACATTGAAGGTGGCGTCTTTGACCTTGGCCCAGATGGTCCTGGCCGCGTCCTTCGGAATTGTCCCCAATTCCGCCAGCGCATCGGCCGCATGGGCCTCGATCTCGAACCAGATCCGAAACCGGGTCTGCGGCTCCCAGATGGCGGCCATTTCCGGGCGGGTATAGCGAGGGATCATCGACAATCCTGATTTCTGGGGGATTACGCCGCGCTTTAGCAGACGGGTCCGCCCGAGACAAACCTCGGCCGGCGGACCGTTGGGGGTGGCAAGCCGATGTTCGACCTGTCACATCACGAACTATTGACTGACAGATATTGAAATCTGTCAGCGAGATATGATATGTTGTTTTGGACACCGACATACCGCGAGTATGTCGTTTCAAGTTACCGCTACACGGGATCCCCGACCGATCGATCGCGGGTTCCGCATCTTCAGAGGACTATGCCATGGCGATCGAGATCTTATATCTAACCGCACATATCCACCGCTGGCTCAACCGAAGCGTGGCCCGCCACCTGGCCGCTCAGGCCGCAAAAATCGCCCGCTAAAGCCAGCGAACAGCACATGGTGCATCGATGAACGAGGCAGTGGTTTTGACCCCGGAGCGGATTCTCGAAGCCACCGAGGAGGTGCTGCGTCGCTTCGGCCTGGCGAAGGCCACGGTGGTGGACGTTGCCCGGGCGCTCGATGTGAGCCACGGCAGCGTCTACCGGCATTTTCCAAGCAAGGCCTCACTACGCGAGGCGGTGGCCAAGCGCTGGCTCGACCGCGTCAACGCGCCGCTAGCGAAGATTGCCGAAGATTCCGGACCGGCGCCGGCCAGGCTGGAGCGCTGGTTGCGCACGATGTTTGCCATCAAGCACAAGAAGGTCTGCGACGATCCCGAGATGTTCGCGACCTATCTGACGCTGGCGCAAGAGGCCTGCAAGGTGGTGAAGGCGCACAAGGACGGCCTCGTCGACCAGGTTGCGCACATTCTGTCAGACGGCGTGAAGCAGGGCGTCTTTCAGGTCGCCGACGTCAAGGCCACGGCGCGCGCTGTTTTCGACGCCACCATCCGTTTTCATCATCCGGCTCATTCCGAGGAATGGAACGATCCGGCGCTGCCGGCGCGGATCGACGCGTTGCTGGCGTTGCTGCTCAAGGGCCTGGAAACGCCGCGCAAGCGCTAAGTCGGCCTCCCGCGCGAGATCGGCGTCGCTCCTCTCGGATCGCTCCCAAACGCCGTGCCCACTCCCCGTCTTCGGCATGATGGCGCGCCTCCGGCGCTGCCCTGTTTGACATCCATCAAATCTGGCACAAGCCTGAACCGATAGGGTTGGGGTGGAGGAAATCGTGCTGCTGGCGATCTTTGCCGATGTTCACGCCAACCGGCAGGCGCTGAGCGCATGCCTCGACGTCGCGCGCGCGCGCGGCGCGGAGCGGTTCATCCTGCTCGGCGACTATGTCGGCTACGGCGCGGATCCGGAATGGACCGTCGACACGGTAATGAGCCTGGTCGACGGCGGGGCCACGGCGGTGCTCGGCAACCACGACCAGGCCGTCGGGTCCCCCGCCGGAACATTCAATCCGGAAGCGCAAGCCGCCATCGAGTGGACCCGCGGCAGGCTGGGCGCGGAACAACGGCGTTTTTTGACCGCATTGCCGCTCACCGCGCAGGAGGACGATCGCCTCTACCTTCATTCCGAAGCCAGCCATCCGGCGCGCTGGCGCTATGTGCAAGGCACCGCGGACGCCGCGCGCAGCATCATTGCGACCGCGATGCACGTTACCTTCTGCGGCCATATCCACAAGCCGGCGCTCTATTCGATGTCGTCGGCCGGGAAGATGACGAGTTTCGTTCCGACCGCCGACGTTCCGGTCCAATTGCTGCCGGGACGACAATGGCTGGTCGTGCTCGGGTCGGTGGGGCAACCCCGCGACGGCAATCCGGCGGCCTGCTTTGCCATGCTCGATACAAAAGCGCGGGAAATCGCTTATTGCCGGGTACCCTACGACGTCGAGGCGGCGGCGGCCCGGATCCGCGAAAACGGTCTCCCGCTGTGGCTGGCCGACCGCCTGGCCGAGGGCAGGTGAACCATGGTCCGATCTTCGATCGTATCCGGCACGGTCATCGATGGGTTCACGATCGGTGAATGCGTTCACCGCGGTGGCATGGCGACCTTATGGAGTGTGACCCACGCCGACATTGCGGTGCCGCTGCTGATGAAGGTGCCCCGGGTCTCCGAAGGCGAGGATCCCGAGGCCATCGTCAGTTTCGAGATGGAGCAGATGATTATCCCGCGTCTGTCGGGACCACACGTGCCGGCCTGTTTCGGCACCGGCGATTTCGTTCGGCAGCCTTACGTCGTGATCGAACGAATCCCGGGCAGGACGCTGTACAGCCGGCTTCCCGATCTGCCGCTGAGCTTCGAGGAGGCGAGGGGCATCGTCGGAAAAATTGCGGCAGCGCTGGCCGATCTGCACCGCCAGAACGTCATCCATCACGATATCAAGCCGAGCAGCATCATGTTTCGCCCGAGTGGCGACGTGGTTCTGATCGATTTCGGACTGTCCCACCACAACCAGCTGCCCGACCTGCTGCAGGAAGAATTCCGGCTGCCCTACGGCACCGCGCCGTACATGGCGCCGGAACGGCTGCTCGGGGTGCGGGACGATCCGCGCAGTGATCTGTTTTCGCTCGGCGTTCTGCTGTACTTCTTCACCACGGGCGTACGACCGTTTGGCGAAACCGAAACCTTGCGCGGAATGCGGCGGCGGCTGTGGCGCGATCCGCATCCTCCGCGCAAGCTCAGGCCGGATTATCCGCCCTGGCTGCAGGAGATCGTGCTGCACTGCCTGGAGATCGAGCCGGTCTGGCGCCACCCCACCGTGTCGCAACTGGCATTCGAGCTGTCACATCCCGACCAGGTTAAACTTACCACGCGATCCGAGCGTGTCAGGCACGATCCGATCAGCACGGTGCTGCGCCGCCGCTTCAATGGCAACCTGACGCAGCCCAGGCCGAAATCCGATCTCGCCGCGCAACTCGCCACGGCGCCGATCGTCGCGGTTGCTCTCGATACCGGTGAGGACTTGGCCGCGCTGAACGAGGCGTTGCGCGTCACCGCCCAGCGCATTCTGGCGACGCTGCCGTCTGCACGGCTGGCGTGCCTGAACGTGCTCAAACTCGGTCGCATTACCATCGACAGGACGCTCGACGCGCAGGGCAACAACAAGCACATCGATCGGATGGTCGCGCTTCGGCACTGGGCGTCGCCGCTCAAGCTCGCCGAGAACCGACTGACGGTGCACGTGCTCGAGGCGATCGACCCGGCAACGGCGATCCTGGAATTTGCCGAGGTCAACCAGGTCGATCATGTCATCATCGGTGCGCGACAGAGCTCGATGATGCGCGCGCTGCTCGGCAGCGTGTCTTCGAAGGTGGCGGCCGAGGCAAGGTGCAGCGTCACGGTGGTGCGCCCGACGCGGCTGGCAACGCGGGACCGGGCAAATGGCGGAAACCCGAATGGGGTGCCGGCCTAGGTCGTAGGCATGATGTTTACGGCCTAGGTCGACTTACTCCGTCCGATTTTCCGTTAGACCGCTTCCCCGCGCGCCAATGCCGCGGCATTCCTGATGCCGTCGATATTGGCCTTGTAGGCCGCCATGGTGCCGCCCTTGAACACCGCGGACCCGGCAACGAAGGCGTTGGCGCCCGCCGCCGCCAACTGCCCGGAAACCGCGGCCGAGACGCCGCCGTCGACCTCGATGTCAATCGGGCGTCCGGCGGTCATCGCCCTGAGGTCGCTGATCTTGCCCAGCGCCGAGGCAATGAAGGCCTGGCCGCCGAAGCCGGGATTGACCGACATCACCAGCACCAGATCGATCATGTCGATGACATATTCGATCGCCGTGATCGGCGTACCCGGATTGAGCGAGACGCCGGCTTTCTTGCCGAGCGCGCGGATCGCCTGCAGCGAGCGATGCAGGTGCGGACCGGCCTCGGCGTGAACGGTGATGTGGTCGCAGCCGGCCTTCGCGAAGGCTTCGAGGTAGGGATCGCACGGCGAAATCATCAGATGGGCGTCGAAGATCTTCCTGGTGTGCGGCCGCATCGCCTTGATGACGTCGGGACCGTAGGAAATGTTCGGCACGAAATGCCCGTCCATGACGTCGAGATGGATCCAGTCGGCGCCGGCCTGGTCGACGGCACGGACCTCTTCGCCGAGTTTCGAGAAGTCCGACGCCAGGATCGACGGTGCGATCACCAGCGGGCGGGGCGCGACGGACTGGGACATCGGCAGTTCCATTGGATGAATTCGCAGCGGAGCTTCCCGCGTAACATGGGTCACGCACAGGGGCAATGCAGACCGGTTGCGGGCGGCAAGTTCTGCCGCGGCGGCATCATTTGCCGGGAAATCGATGCCATCGCCGCGATCAAGGTCTTTGTTTTATCGATGTTTTTTCTCTGGCACGCAGCTTGCTGAACCGGAGGCGGGGAATGGGGCCGCTCTGTTGCGGTGTATCCGGGAGTTTAGTCATGCTAATTGCCGCCGCTTCTTCCGCGCTCGGGCTCTTGCAATCGCTGACCACGTCGAAGTCTTCGCCCGGCGCGGCGACGACCGGCTTGACGCAGAACGCCTTCGATCTCACCGGTTCAGTCACGCCAAGCAACTCGACGGCGCCGTCCTCTTCCGGCGGTTCTTCATCGTCCAGCGGCTGCCTGTCGTCCACAACCATGGGCGCGCTGCTCGATGCCCAGGGCCAGTCGTCCAGCACGTCGACAATATCCGCCGCGACCAGCCAGTCCACCGCGCTGAACGACCTGTTTTCGCTGCTCGACGGCAATGGCGACGGCTCGATCAGCAAGACGGAATTCGAGAACGCGCTCGGCGCCGGCGGCACCAACCTTGCCCAGGCTGACGACGTTTTCGGCAAGCTGGATAAGGATGGCAACGGCTCGGTGAGCATCGACGAATTGTCGTCGGCACTGAAGGGCGCCGGTCATCATCATCACCACCACATGGCAAGTTCGGGCGATTCGAGCAGTTCGGGCGCCTCCGCGGACGGCAGCACGGACCCGTTGATGCAGGCGCTGTCGGGCGCCTCCAGCACCTCAACGACCAACAGCGACGGCACCACCACGACGACGATGACCTACGCCGACGGTTCCAAGGTCACGATGACGTCGGCGCCGACCAGCGGCACGTCGACTTCCAGCGCAACCTCGTCCTACAATCTGATCGAGCAGATGATCCAGCGCCAGGCCCAGGCGATTTCAACCTCGGCGGCTGCATCGCTCTCGCTTAACGTCTGATGACCGCGTGGTGGCACGATAGGCATAGCGATCGCGGATTTCGTTGCTGAAGAACGCGCCGCGTGACGCGGCATTCCTGAAGGTCTCGAAAACCTCTGGTGGCACGTTCGCGTAGACATAGCGGCGGCCGGTGAAGAAAGTCACGGAGAGTTCGCGCTTCTCCGGATTGTAAAGCAGACCGCGAATGGCTGTGGATGTCATCGTGCGCCGCCCCGGTGGCCTGAACCCTAACTCTCTTTCCTCCATTTGGTTGCGACGCGAGCCATCGAATTTTCGATCGCGCTTGCGTTTGTCGCATTTTCTTGACGAGAACCGGTGGCCACGTGGCTTGAAAATGTTTTAGAAACGATCTTTCCAAGCGGGCAAGGCGCCTGGAAATGGCAGCGCTGTTGCCGCATGAACGCCGCGGGTGATTGACCGCGCGACCACGTTGGCGGCGGCCATGCCGAGTTCGGTGAGGCCGATCAGCGGATCGATCGGGTGTTCGCCGGTTGCGGCGGCGAACACCACGTCGCCGTCCATCGGCGCATGGACCGGATAGATGGCGTGGGCAAATCCGGTCTGCGCGATCATCGCGAGTCGCTTGGCCTGCGGCTTGGTGAGCGAGGCGTCGGTCACGACCACCGCCAGCGTGGTATTTTCCACCGCTGTCGCCTCAGGACCTCCCTTCAGCCGCATCGCCAGCATCTGCGGTGTGAACGACGATGGCAGCCCGTGCCCGCCAAACTCCTTGTCGATTTCGAACGGCGCCGCCCAGAACCACGGCCCGTCGCCGACGGTAACGCTGCCGACCGCGTTGACGACCGCCAACGCCGCGACGCGCACGCCGCCCGATATGACCGCGGACGCCGAGCCGACGCCGCCCTTGAAATTCGCGGTGGTGGCGCCGAACCCGGCACCGATGGTACCCTGGGCGAAGCGCATGCTGGCGGCCGCCGCCGCGGTGTAGCCGAGATCCCGGTACGGCGCAAACCGGCCCCATTTCTTGTCGCCGCCGTTCAACAGATCGAACACGATCGCGCCGGGTACGATCGGAATGATTGCGCCGCGCACCTCATAGCCGCGCCCTTGTTCGGCGAGCCACGCCTGCACCCCGCCGCCGGCTTCCAGGCCGAATGCCGAACCGCCCGACAGGGCGATGGCGTCGACCCGTTCCACGGTGTTGGCGAGATCGAGCAGCACCCCCTCGCGGATGCCGGGACCGCCGCCGCGCACATCCATTGCAGCCACTGCGGGGCGATCGAAAATCACCGCAGTCACCCCCGAAGCGAGATCGGCATCGTCAGCGTGGCCGACGCGGACGCCGGCAATGTCGGTGAGCAGGTCGTTCAAGGATCGGTCCCCGGGCTGATCTCGGTTGATCCGAGATGACTGTACGCCGGCGATCCGGTCAAGGCGTTCACGGCACGATCACAACGCGGGGAGGTGACCGGCAGGCCTTGCGTCCGGGCGTGGTCGCGGTGCAATTAGCACCACCATGATTCATGATGTCTCGTTCCCCGCCGCACTGATCGCCGGCCTGGTCAGCTTCCTGTCGCCCTGCGTGCTGCCGCTGGTGCCGCCGTATCTGATCTATCTTACCGGCGCGACCATCGAACATGTCGCCAACGACGAGCCGGATGCCGCCTCACGGCGCGCGGTAACCATCTCGGCTGTCATGTTCGTGCTCGGCTTCTCCACGGTGTTCGTGGCACTTGGCGCCAGTGCGAGCCTGATCGGCAGCCTGATCCGGGCCTGGTCAGCGCAGCTCTCCATTATCGCCGGCGTGGTCATCATCCTGATGGGTCTGCACTTCCTCGGACTGACACGGATCGGTTTTCTGATGCGGGAGGGGCGCCTGGCCATGGCCAAACCGGTCGGGCTGTGGGGCGCCTATTTGATGGGCCTCGCGTTCGCGTTCGGGTGGACGCCCTGCATCGGGCCGATTCTGGCAGCCATCCTGTCGGTCGCCGCCGCCGAGGCCACGGTGGCCAAAGGCGCGGCCCTGCTCGCGGTCTATTCCGCCGGGCTCGGGATTCCGTTCTTGCTGGCGGCGCTGATGGTCGAGCAGTTCTCATCGTTGCTGACGCGGATGAAACGCCATCTCGTCAACGTCGAGCGCGCCATGGGGGTGCTGATGGTGCTCACCGGGATCGGATTTCTGACCGGCGCGGTATCCAATGTCAGCATCTGGCTTCTGGAAACATTTCCGGCGTTGCAGAACATCGGGTAGTTGACGGCCCCCTGGCATGGGCAACCCGCCTCGCACGACAAAAAATGCCCCGGCGAACCGGGGCATTGATTGTTACGTCGATGTCGCGGAAGCTACGACCCCTTCGGGTTGACCTCGGTGTAGTTGCCCTTGGAGTCCCACTTGTAGACCACGTAGTCGATCACCTTGATGTCGCCCTTGGCGTCGAACTCCATTTTGCCGATTACGGTATCCCATGAGCCGGCCTTGATGGCGGCCATGACCTTCTTCGGATCGGTGGTGCCGGCTTTCGCCACAGCCTGCGTCCAGACCTGCATCGCGGCATAGGTATAGAGCGTGTAGCCTTCCGGATCGATGTTCTTGGCCCTGAACTTTTCGACGATCGCCTTGGCGGTCGGCTTGTTGCGCGGGTCGGGACCGAAGGTGAACAGGGTGCCTTCGCCGGCCGGACCGGTGATCGACGCGAACTCCTTGTCGGCCAGGGCATCGCCCGCCATCAGCACGGTCTGCAGGCCCTGATCGCGCATCTGGCGCAGGATCAAACCGGATTCCTGATGATAGCCGCCGACAAAGACCAGG
This sequence comes from uncultured Alphaproteobacteria bacterium, assembly GCA_963710235.1. GTDB lineage: Bacteria > Pseudomonadota > Alphaproteobacteria > Rhizobiales > Xanthobacteraceae > Bradyrhizobium. The sequence goes on along the minus strand of CAVPZI010000001.1, from coordinate 918,993 downwards.
TCGATCTTCTCGAGCTTCAAGCGCGAGACGATGGCATTAAAATCCTTGTCGCCCTTGTTGTAGGACTCGAACAGCTTCTCGGTGAAGCCGGCCTTGTTGAGCGCCTTCTTGGTTTCGTCGGCGAGGCCCTTGCCGTAGGTGGTCTTGTCGTTGAGGATGGCGACGTTCTTGCCCTTGTAATTCTTCACGATGTAGTCGGCTGCAACCAGGCCCTGCTGGTCGTCGCGACCGCATACCCGCGCTACGTTCCAGAGTTTGCGCTCGGTGTAGAGCGGGTTGGTCGAGGCCGGCGTAATCTGCAACACGTTGCCGTCGGCATAGGCTTCCGACGCCGGGATCGACGACGACGAGCAGTAGTGACCGGCGACGAACGGAATCTTCGCACTGGCGATTTTTTCAGCCACGGAGCGGGCCTGCTTGGGATCGCAGGCATCGTCCTCGACGTCGAGTGCCAGCTTCTTGCCCATGACGCCGCCGGCGGCGTTGAAGTCCGCCACTGCCTGTTCGGCGCCGTTCTTCATCTGGCGCCCGAACGCGGATTCCCCCCGGTCATCGGGCCGGCCACCGCGATCGTGATGTCCTCTGCAAGCGCTGCTGTCGACAGCGCCAACGATGCGCCCAATGCCAGGCCAATGAGTTTCAATGGTTTCATACGATTAATCCCTCGCGATGATCGTTGACGGGCCGAACCCGGCGGTTCCGCCGGGCTACAAATCACGGCTATTGTCCGCTGAAATCGATCGCAAGTCATCGGCAATTTTGGGGGCAATTTTGGGCCCCGGCGCGGCACTTGGCCGCCCGATTAGGCCCGCCGGCCGCCTTCGAGATAGGCAGAGCGGATTTCCGGGCGCTGCAGCAGTTCCGCGCCGCTGCCGGCGAGCGTGATCAGGCCGTTGACCATGACATAACCGCGGTGGGCCAGCCGCAGGGCGTGGTTGGCGTTCTGTTCGACGATCAGGACGGTCAGGCCGTCCTGCCGGTTCAGGGTGCGGATCGCATCGAAAATCTGTCGCGCGATCAGCGGGGCGAGGCCAAGCGAAGGCTCATCCAGCAGCAAGAGGCGAGGGCGGCTCATCAGCGCGCGGCCGATGGCCAGCATCTGCTGCTCGCCCCCCGACAGGGTGCCGCCGCGCTGGGTCAGGCGCTCCTGCAGGCGGGGAAACAGCTTGAACACCCGTTCCAGGCTGGTGGCACGGTCCGCCTCGGTTGCATCGGTGGCGTCGGCGCCCATCTGCAGGTTTTCCGCGACGCTCATGCGCGGAAAAATCCGGCGACCTTCCGGCGCCTGGGCAATGCGCAACTGGGCGATCTGATGGGTCGGCAGTTGCGTGATGTCCGCGCCATCGAATTCCACCCGGCCGGACCGGGCCCGCGGTTTGCCGAAAATCGTCATCATTAGCGTCGACTTGCCGGCTCCGTTGGAGCCGATCAGCGCCACGATTTCACCGCTGGCGACCTCGAGATCGACCCCCTTCAGCGCCTCGATCTTGCCGTAGGCCGCGCGCAGGCCGCGGACCGCGAGCAGGGGTGTGGCCGGCGCGGTCACGTGCCGCCCTCCATCACCGCAATGGCTTCTTCTTCGTCGGCGCCGAGATAGGCCGCGACCACCTTGGGGTTGTCGCGGACGGCCTGCGGTGAGCCGTCGGCGATTTTGACGCCGTAATCCAGCACCACCACGTGATCGGAAATCTCCATCACCACCGACATGTCGTGCTCGATCAGGAGGATCGAGGTGCCGTGATCGAGGCGTATCGACAGCAGCAGTTCACTCAAGGCAGCGCTTTCGCGCGCGTTCAGTCCGGCGGCGGGTTCGTCGAGACACAGCAGGGCTGGTTCGGTGCACATGGCTCGGGCGATTTCCAGCCGCCGCTGGTCGCCATACGGCAGGTTGCCGGCGGCATCGTCGGCGCGCTCCAGCAGGCCGATGCGGTTGAGCCAGCTGCGCGCCAGATCGATGGCGTGCTTTTCCGTGGCGCGGTAGCTCGGCACGCCGAACAGCCCGAGCACGGTAAAACCGGACGCGCGCATCAGCACGTTGTGCTGCGCCACCATAAGATTTTCCAGCGCCGTCATGCCGGGAAACAGCCGGATGTTCTGGAAGGTGCGCGCCACCCTGGCCAGTTTGGAAATCCGGAAGTCGTTCAGGCGCTCGAGCTGGATATGGCGGCCGTCATCATGGGTTACGCGCATCGCGCCCGATGTCGGCTTGTAGAAACCGGTGATGCAATTGAACACGGTGGTCTTGCCGGCGCCGTTCGGCCCGATCAGTGCGGTAATCTTGCGGCGCTGCGCCGTAAAACTGAGGTCGTTGACCGCGACGATGCCGCCGAAACGCATCGACAGCTGATCGACCTTGAGAATGTCACCGGGAATATCATTGAGAGTATTCTGGCCGCCGCTCATCCGTGACCTTCCTTGACGAGGTCGGAGGAGATCGCCTGGCTGCGCTGCAGGAACACGGTGGGCGCGCGATGGCCGATCAATCCGCGTGGCCGCCAGATCATCAGCACCACCATGGCGATGCCGAACACCAGCATGCGGTATTGCTCGAGACCCCGAAACAGTTCGAAGCCGCCGATCATGGTCAGCGCCGCCAGTGCCACGCCAAGCTGCGAGCCCATGCCGCCGAGCACGACGATGGCGAGCACCAGGGCCGATTCCTGGAAGGTGAAGGATTTCAGGGCTGATGAAACCTTGCCGGGTGGCGAAGAACGCACCGGCAAAACCGCCGAACATGGCGCCGGTGGCGAACGCCGTCAGTTTTGTCGTGGTGGTGTTGATGCCGAGCGCGCGGCAGGCGACCTCGTCCTCGCGCAGCGCCTCCCAGGCGCGGCCGATCGGCAGCCGGCGCAGCCGGATCGTCACCCAGTTGGTGAGCAGCGCGAGGCCGAGGATCAGGTAGAACAGGAACACGATGCGATGGGTCGGCGAGAATTCGATGCCGAGTCTGGCAGCCAGCCCGTCGTCGCCCGGCGTCAGCGGAATACCAAAGAACGAAGGCCGGGGAATGCCGCTGACGCCGTTCGGACCACCGGTCAGGCTTTGCCAGTTGATGATGACGAGGCGGATGATTTCGCCGAACGCCAGGGTGACGATTGCCAGATAGTCGCCGCGCAGCCGCAGCACCGGAAAGCCCAGCAGCACGCCCCAGAACGCGGCGAGGATACCGGCCAGCGGCAGGCAGACCCAGAACGACAGGCCAAAATTGGTGGCGAGCAGGGCGTAGGAATAGGCGCCGACGGCGTAGAACGCGACGTAGCCGAGATCGAGCAGGCCGGCGAGGCCGACCACCACGTTCAGCCCCCAGCCGAGCATCACGTAGGTCAGCACCAGAATGCCGAGATCGAGGATGTAACGCTGGTCGTAGAAGATCACCGGCACCAGGAACGTGAACGCCAGCAGCGCCGGCGCGACGAAGCGGCGCAGTACGGCGAGGATGCCTTGGGCCGCCGGCGGAATGATCCTGGCGGTATCGACCGGACCGAGCCACTGCCGCAGCAGTTCGACGACAATGCTGCCGCCGAACACGATCGCGACCAGGGCGGCGAGGTTGCCGAAGCGGGTCCACCAGATCAATTGCCCGGTGGGACCGGCCTCGGTGCGAATGCCGATCATCAGCGAGAACAGCACCAGCGCCACCAGTGCGCTGATCACGGCCTTCTTGAGGATGAATGCGATGCCAGGACCGCGCGACATGGTTGGGAGTGAGGCGTCGGTTGCCACGTCGCCGCCGTCAAACTTTTTCGACTTCCGGCCGGCCCAACAGGCCGGTCGGAAGGAAAATCAGCACGATGATCAGGATCGAGAACGCCGCGACGTCCTTGTACTCCACCGAGAAATACGCCGACCACAGGGTTTCGATCAGGCCGATCAAAAGCCCGCCCAGCATCGCGCCCGGCAGCGAACCGATGCCGCCGAGCACTGCCGCGGTAAAGGCCTTGATGCCGGCGACGAATCCCATGAAGAAATCCACCAGGCCGTAATACAACAGGTACATCATGCCGGCGACGGCGGCGAGCGCGGCGCCGATCACGAATGTCATCGAGATGGTGCGGTCGACGTCGACGCCGAGCAGGGCCGCCATGGTCTGGTCCTGTTCGCAGGCCCGCATGTCGCGTCCGAGTCTGGTCCTGGCCACAAGCCAGGTGAACAGCGTGAGCAGCACGATGGTGGTGATAACCACGATGATCTGCACGTTCGACAGCCGCACCACGAAGCCGCCGCCCTCATAGAGAGTGTAGCCGCCGGTGATGATCGGCGGCACCGGCTTGACCCGGGCGCCCTGCGCCACCTGGGAGTAATTGGTCAGCACGAACGACATGCCGATGGCCGACAGCATGGGGGCGAGGCGGAACGAGTGGCGCAGCGGCCGGTAGGCGATGCGCTCCACCGTCCAGCCGTACAGCGCGGTGATCGCCATCGACACCAGAAGCACGATCAGGAGGATCACGGGCACCACGGTCAGCCCGATCGAAACCAGGATCAAAAACGAGATCAGGGCGATAAAGCCGCCGATCATGAAGATGTCGCCATGAGCAAAATTGATCATGCCGACGATGCCGTAGACCATCGTGTAGCCGATCGCGATCAGGCCATAAATCGAGCCGAGCACGATGCCGTTGATCAGTTGCTGGGCGAAATAGTCCATGCGCTGCCGCTGGTTGGATGACGCGGCGATGGCCCCGGCAGCCGGAACGTCGCGTCCTCGCGTTTCTTAACAGTGGGAACCGGGGGCGGCAACAGCGCCCCGGGACTGCTCCGGTCCGGCACCCGATGTGATCACCAGGAAAATGGCGGGTTCCTGCAACCATTTGCGAGAATGGCGGTTGTCCGGCGTTGAATCATTCAACAAGGGAGTTCCCAGAATGACCAATCAGAACCAGAACAACCCGAACCAGAAGCCGGGTCAACAGAACCAGAACCCAGGCCAGAAGCCCGGCCAGCAGCAGGGTGCGGGTCAGAAGCCCGGTCAGCAGCAGCAGCAGGATCCCAACCGTCAGGGTCAGAACCCCGGTCAGAGGGCAGACCGCTAGCGCTCCCGTGAATCCGTGAGTTTCAAGGGAAAGTCCCGCCGCAAGGCGGGATTTTTCTTTTTTGCGGGGTCATCGCCTCAAAGCTTCCGCGCGCCGGGTTCCGGGAACCCGTTAAGGTAAACAAAGGGTTTAGATTGCCGGTCACAGTTTAGCGGAGTTACCTCGCGCCGACGCCGCACCCCATTCCGGGGGTGCTGCGGCGACCCGGCGGGAAGCGCAATGGATACCAACTGGCGGATCAGCACCTTCAACGGTGCGCTACTGGCGTCCTACTTCATCCCGACCTGGACCATCGTCGCCTTCCGGATCATGATTTCACCGATCCACGGCCTTTACGACCAGCCTAACATTTCACTGGCGCTGTTCATGAGCGATCACCTGCAGCTGACCGCGCTGGGCATGGTCCGCCTGGCTTGGCTGCTGGCCCTCGGCAAGCTGACGGTGGTGGCGTTTTTCGCGCTGTTCGTGACGCTGATTACCCGTGCCTCGATCCGCAAGACCGGCGGATGCGACGAGGCGCTGGCCCTGGCGCTCGGCATCGGCAGCCTGATCAGCTTCGCCAGCATGGTGATGGCGTCGCAAGTCGGTGAGACCGCAGCACTCCGGCTGCACGCCACCGAATTTCTGCTGCTGCTCGGCACGGCCGTCGTCATGCTGGTCGAGCGGCCGGTTTGGCGCGAAACCGAAGCGGCGCACCGGTTGCCGCAAGCGCCTGCGACCTATCCCTTGAGCAGCCCGAGTTCCTGAACGATCGCGGCGGCTTCCTTCAGTTTGGCTTTTTGCCCTACCGCTGAGTCAGAAAGCCGATGACGGCGTCGGTGAAGGCGTCCGACTGCTCGACATTGGAAATGTGGGCGGCGTCAAGAATGGTGAGGCTGGCGCCGGGGATCTGGCTGCGGATGAATTCGCCCGCTGCAACCGGCGTCGCCATGTCGTGGCGGCCGGCGATCACCAGCGTCGGGCTCGTGATGCGCGGCAACAGCGCGCGCTGGTCGAGGGTGCTGAGCGCCTCGCAGCAGGCAAGATAACCCTGCACCGGTGTCGCCAGCAGCATGGATTTCAGGTGTTCGGCAATCCGCGGCTCGCGCTCGCGGAAATCCGCAGTCAGCCAGCCGGCGATCACGGTATCGGCAACGGCCGCCATGCCGCCTTCCTTCACCATCTTGATGCGGTTGTGCCAGTTGGTCGGATCCGGATAATGGCAACTGGTGTTGGAGAGGATCAGCTTGCCGATGCGATTGGGCGCGTTGGCGCCGAGCCATTGCCCGACCATGCCGCCCATCGACAATCCGCACCAGTGTATTTTCTCGATGTTGAGATCGTCGAGGATCGCCAGCACGTCGCGGCCGAAACGCTCCATGGAATAGGGACCGGGCGGCACGCCGGATTTGCCGTGGCCGCGCCGGTCATAGCGAATCACCCGGAACAGTTTTGTCAGGTTGGCCATTTGCGGCTCCCACATCTGTAGCGTGGTGCCGAGCGAATTGGACAGCATTAGCGTCGGACCGCCGTCGCGCCCCTCGACCGAGACGTTGAGCAGGCAACCGTCGGCGTCGATCATCGGCATCGCAATTCTCCTTAGGTCTTCTATTTTGCGTCGAGCGCGGCGCGCAGTCCCAGCATGGTCGCGGTGTCGGCAGCGTCGCCCCTGGCGACCTGGGACGTGCGGGCCTTGACCAGGGGGATGGCCAGATTGCCGGAGCGGGTGCCCGCTTCGGCCAGATTGAAAAGCTCCGCCCGGCAGGCTGCGCCAAACGGCGCCACCGCGGTCTTGGGAACGACGCCGGCGGCCGCTTTGCCGCGCGTCGGGGCGGCTTCGAAATCCAGCATTTGCGGCAGATAGGCATCATCACGGACGCCGCGCATGGCGGCGCTCGACAACATAGGGTCCAAAAGAGGCGACAGGGACGTACTCATGGTGCATGGGACCCTAACCATTCCAGGTGTGTTCTGCCAATGGCTTCGCCGGTCCCGCGGCTTGCCGCGCCGCGAAATTGCATCCCTTGCCCCGCCGTCGGCCCTTTCCTTTGGCCTGAGCCTGCTTTACTTGAGGTTTGCCGCCGAAGCAGCAAGTCGGTGGGTTCTTTCAGGAGCATTACCTCATGGCCATGACGATGACCGGCGAGGTCCAGCTTGCCGCGCCCCGCGAAACGGTGTGGACCAAGCTCAACGATCCCGCGGTGCTGAAAGTCTGCATTCCCGGATGCGAAGAGCTTGAGGCCACCGACGATGGCGGCTTTCGCGCCGTCGCCAAGATGAAGGTCGGGCCGGTGTCGGCCCGCTTCAAAGGCAAGGTCATGCTGAGCGATCTCGACCCTCCGAACGGCTACAAGATCTCCGGTGAAGGCGAGGGCGGCGTTGCCGGCTTTGCCAAGGGCGGCGCGGTGGTCGCCCTGACCGACAAGGATGGCGGCACCTTGCTCAGCTACAACGTTGAAGCCCAGATCGGCGGCAAGCTGGCCCAGCTTGGGCAGCGCCTGATCAACGGTTCGGCCAAGAAACTGGCCGATGAGTTTTTCGCGAATTTCGCCAAGGCCGTTCAGGGAGAGGTCTGAAAAGCCTGATTTATCATGGCGCTCCAGCGCGCCGCGAGGTTGCCCATTGCCGCCGTGACCCATATTATGGCGTTGGAATGATTTTAAATGACTGCTCCGCCAATATGCAGTGGCGCAGATGACAGAGAGTGCTGATGGCCAAAATCTCCATGATCGTGAACGGTAACCCCGTGAACGCCAACATCGACCCGCGCACCCTGCTGGTGCAGTTCCTGCGCGAGAATCTGCGGCTGACCGGCACCCATGTGGGGTGCGATACGTCGCAATGCGGCGCCTGCGTCGTGCATCTCGATGGCAAGGCGGTCAAATCCTGCACCACGCTGGCCGTCATGGCGGATGGCCATGAGGTCAAGACCATCGAGGGTCTCGCCCCCGACGGCGCGCCGCTGCATCCGATGCAGGAGGCGTTCCGCGAGCATCACGGCCTGCAATGCGGCTTCTGCACCCCGGGCATGATCATGACCGCGGTAGATATGGTGCACCGCAAAGGGCACGACCTCTCGGATCACACCATTCGCGAAGAGCTCGAGGGCAATCTCTGCCGCTGCACCGGCTACCAGAACATCGTGCTGTCGATCGCCGCGGGCGCCAAGGCGATGGCGAATTCAGATCTCGCGTAACCAAATTGCAAATCACAAGAGTTCGCTTCAGCCGATTTCGAAGGACCGTTCATGTACGAATTCAAATATCATCGCCCCGCGACCGTGCGGCAGGCTGCCAATCTCCTGATCAAGAATGAAGACGCCAAGCTGATCGCCGGTGGTCACACCCTGGTGCCTGTCATGAAGCAGCGCCTTGCCAGTCCGCCGCATCTGGTCGATCTGTCCCATATCGAGGGGCTCGACGGCATCGAAATGAAAGGCCGTTCGCTGGTGATCGGGGCTACTGCCAGCCATGCCGACGTGGCGAACTCCGCTATCGTCGGTGAGGCGATCCCGGCCCTCGCGGAACTCGCCGGCCTGATCGGCGATCCCGCGGTTCGTCACCGCGGCACCATCGGCGGTTCGCTCGCCAACAACGATCCGACCGCCGACTACCCGGCGGCGTGCATGGCGCTCGGCGCCACCATCGTCACCAACAAGCGCCGCCTCAAGCCGGAGGAATTTTTCCAGGGCCTGTTCACCACGGCGCTCGAGAGCGACGAAATCATCACCAGGGTCATGTTCCCGGTGGCGAAAAAAGCTGCCTATATCAAATTCCGCAACCAGGCCTCGCGCTATGCGCTGGTCGGCGTGTTCGTCGCCAAGCGGCCGTCGGACGTGCGCGTCGCGGTGACCGGCGCCGGTTCGGAAGGCGTGTTCCGCGTCACCGCGTTCGAAGAGGCGCTGAAGAAGCGTTTCTCGGCCAAGGCGCTCGACGGCCTCAGCGTGCCGGCGGACGGTCTCAACAGCGATCTGCACGGCAGCGCCGAATATCGCGCGCATCTGATCGGTGTGCTGACACGTCGCGCCGTCGATGCCGCCAACGGCAAGGCGTGACGTTGCGGATTCTTGTTATATCGAGTCCTGTGGCATCAATCCGCGCGGCATCGGGAACGGCCTTCCTATGAGTGCGACATCGGCGCTGCCCACCTCGGTCGATGCCACCCTCGAAATGCTGACCGCGCGCGGCTATCTTGCCGAGCGCTCGCTGGCGACGGTGGTGTTCCTGTCGCTGCGGATGGGCCGGCCGTTGTTTCTGGAGGGCGAGGCCGGCGTCGGCAAGACCGAGATCGCCAAGGTGCTGTCGGCGGCACTGGGCCGCAAGCTGATCCGGTTGCAGTGCTATGAAGGGCTCGACGTCGCTTCCGCCGTCTACGAGTGGAACAGCGCCTCGCAGATGATCGCGATCCGGCTGGCCGAAGCGGCGGGCGATACCGACCGCGACCAGCTCTCCAGCGATATCTTTGCCGATCGTTACCTGATCAAGCGGCCACTGTTGCAGGCGCTGGAGCCGGACGTCGCCGGCGCGCCGGTGCTCCTGATCGACGAACTCGACCGCGCCGACGAGGCGTTCGAGGCCTACCTTCTGGAAATCCTCAGCGATTTCCAGGTGACGATCCCCGAATTCGGCACCGTCAAGGCGCCGGCGCCGCCGATTGTCATTGTCACGTCGAACCGTACCCGCGAAATCCACGATGCGCTGAAGCGCCGCTGTCTCTATCACTGGGTCGATTATCCCTCCGCCGAGCGCGAGCTTGCGATCGTCAAGTCGCGTGTGCCGGGCATCTCGGCTAAGCTGTCGCAACAGGTGGTTTCGTTCGTCCAGGCGCTGCGCCAGCAGGATTTCTACAAATCGCCGGGCGTCGCCGAAACCATCGACTGGGCTACCGCGCTGACCGAGCTCGACGCCCGCTCGCTGACCCCCCAGGTGGTCGGCGATACGCTGGGCGCGCTTTTGAAATACCAGGACGACATCGCGCGGATGCAGGGCGATGGTCTGCAGAAGGTTCTCAAGGAAGCCACGACCGAAAACTAGGTCGTAGGCATGATGTTTACGACCTAGCCTGTTGCCTTGCCGCGGGCGGCGAAGCGACCCCACCGCCGGCCGTCGCGGGTTCTTCGGTCGGCACTTCAAGCGACACGCATGACGATTGATCACCTCAACCCTCCCACCGGCCAGATCGCCGACAATGTGGTTGGCTTTGCCCGGGCGCTGCGGGCCGCGGGGCTGCCGGTCGGGCCGGGGGCGGTGATCGACGCGCTCAACGCGCTGCAGGTGATCGATATCGGCAGGCGGGCCGACGTCTTCACGACGCTTGAGGCGATTTTCGTCAAGCGTCACGAGCATGCGCTGGTGTTCGCCCAGGCCTTCGACCTGTTCTTCCGCGCCGCCGAGGAGTGGAAGCACCTGCTGGATTCGATTCCGTTGCCGGAACAGGCCAGGCGCAAGCCACCACCGGCCTCGCGCCGGGTGCAGGAGGCGCTGGCACAGCCGTCGATGTCGGAGGTGGAGCAGCCGCAGGAGCGGGAGATAAGACTCTCGGTCTCCGACAAGGAAATCCTGCAGAAAAAAGACTTTGCCCAGATGAGCGCGGCCGAAATCGCCGAGGTCACCCGCGCCATCGCGCAGATGAAGCTGCCGCAGGCCGAGTTGCGCACCCGCCGTTTTCAACCCGACCCGCGCGGTTTGCGGCTCGATCTGCGCCGGACGCTGCGCAGCAGCCTGCGAACCGGCGGCGACATCGTCGACATCCGCCGCCTCGGGCTGATCGACAAACCGGCGCCGATCGTCGCCTTGCTCGATATTTCCGGCTCGATGAGCGAATACACCCGGCTGTTCCTGCATTTCCTCCACGCCGTCACCGATGCCCGCAAGCGCGTCTCGGTGTTTCTGTTCGGCACCCGCCTCACCAATGTGACGCGGGCGCTGCGGGCCCGCGATCCCGACGAGGCGCTGGCGAGCTGTTCGTCGTCGGTGGAAGACTGGGCTGGCGGAACCCGGATCGCCACCTCGCTGCACGCGTTCAACAAGCTGTGGGGCCGCCGGGTGCTGGGTCAGGGTGCCATCGTGCTGTTGATCTCCGACGGGCTGGAGCGGGAAGCCGACGCCAAACTGGCGTTCGAGATGGACCGGCTGCATCGGTCATGTCGCCGCCTGATCTGGCTCAACCCGCTGTTGCGGTTCGGCGGCTTCGAGGCCAAGGCCCAGGGCATCAAAATGATGCTGCCGCACGTTGACGAATTCCGCCCGGTGCATAATTTGAGTTCAATCCAGGGGCTGATTGGCGCATTGTCGTCGGCGCCGCCGCCGCACCACCGCAGCCTGATCCGTCCCGCGGCCTGACGTCCCCGCTTCGAAGTCTGCACCGGAAGGAAAGGCCCCATGCTCAATCGCGACGAAGACATTCTGAAGGCGGCAGAGGATTGGCAGAAGGCCGGCCACGGCGTTGCCCTGGCGACCGTGGTGGAAACCTGGGGTTCGGCGCCGCGGCCGGCGGGCTCCAGCCTGGTCATCAACGACGACGGCACCTTTCTGGGCTCGGTCTCCGGCGGCTGCGTCGAAGGCGCCGTGGTCACCGAGGCGCTGGACGTGATCGCCAGCGGCCAGCCCAAAATGCTCGAATTCGGCGTCGCCGACGAGACCGCGTGGAATGTCGGATTGTCCTGCGGCGGTACCATCCGGGTGTTCGTCGAGAAGGTCGGCGAGAAAGCTGGTAAGTCGTGAAGCTTGAAGTTCTCGAAGAAGTCAACGTCGAGCGCGCCGCGCGGCGTCCGGTGATCGTGGTCACCGATGTCGGCGATGGCGCGCAGCGGATCGTCAAGGCCAGCGACATAGCGGCCGACCCGTTGCAGGCTGAACTGGCAAAGCAGCTGCGCATGGGCAAAAGCGCGATGATCGAGGCCGACGGCAAGAAGCTGTTTCTCAACGTCTACGCGCCGACCGCAAAGCTGGTCATTGTGGGCGCCGTTCATATCAGTCAGGCCCTGGCGCCGCTGGCGCGTTCGTTGGACTACGATGTGACCGTGGTCGACCCGCGCACCGCGTTCGCGAGCCCGGAACGGTTTCCTGATGTGGCGTTGATCGCGGAATGGCCGGACGTGGCGCTGCCGCCGCTGCATGTCGACCACTACACCGCGTTTGTCGCGGTGACCCACGATCCCAAGATCGACGATCCGGCGCTGCTGCATGCGTTCGAGCGCGACTGTTTCTATATAGGCGCGCTGGGCTCGCGGAAAACTCACGCCAAGCGGGGCGAAAGGCTGAAGGCACAGGGCGCCACCGACGCCGACATTGGCAGGATTCATGCGCCGATCGGGCTGCCCATCGGCGCGGTATCGCCCTCCGAGATCGCGGTGGCGATCATGGCGGAGATCACCGCTCAGTTGCGGCTGCCGAAAGAGACCGCGGCGAAAGAGAACGCAGCATGAAATTCGGTCCCGCCAGTCCGGCGGATGCGATGGGTGGGGTCACGGTCCACACGCTGCGCCAGGGCGCGCTGGTGCTCAAGAAGGGCACGACCATCGGCGCGGCAGAGGTCGAGGCGCTGCAGCGCGCCAACGTCAGGGAAATCGTGGTGGTTCGGCTTGAGGACGGCGACGTCTCGGAAGACGTCGCCGCGGCCAGCATCGCCCAGGCGGTGGCCGGCGACGGCGTTAGCGTCGAGCGTGCCTTTACCGGCCGGGCCAATCTGTTCGCGGCCAAGGCCGGCGTGCTGGTGGTGGATCGCGAAAAGGTCGACCGCATCAACAATGTCGACGAGGCGATTACGTTTGCCACCCTGGCGGCGTTCAAGCCGGTAGTCGAGGGCGAAATGATCGCCACGGTCAAGTTGATTCCATTCGGCGTCGAAGCGAAGCTTTGCGATGCCGCGGTCGAGGCGGCGCGCGGGGGGGCGATGCGGATCGCGCCCTATCGCGTCAAGCGGGTCGGCGTGGTCTCGACCTTGCTGCCTGGGCTGGCGCCCAAGGTGGTGGAGAAGACCCTGCGGGTGACCGCGGAGCGGCTTGCCCCGGCCGGAGCCTCCATCATCGCCGAGCGAAGGGTGCCGCACGACGAGACCGCGCTGGCGGCGTCGATCGAGGAATTGCTCGGTCTCGGCGCCGAGCTCGTGATCGTGTTCGGCGCCTCCGCCATTGCCGACCGGCGCGACGTGATCCCGGCGGCGATCGAGCATGTCGGCGGCACTATCCTGCATTTCGGCATGCCGGTCGACCCGGGTAACCTGCTCCTGATCGGCAACGCCGGCGGCGTATCGGTGCTTGGTGCCCCGGGCTGTGCGCGCTCACCGGTGGAAAACGGCTTTGACTGGGTGCTGATGCGCCTGCTTGCCGGCCTCAACGTGACCCGTTCGGATCTCACCGGGATGGGCGTCGGCGGCTTATTGATGGAGATCGTGACCCGGCCGCAGCCGCGCGTGCCCCTGGCCACCGACGGCAATCGTCACGTCGCCGCCGTGATATTGGCGGCTGGCCGCTCGACCCGGATGGGCGGGCCCAACAAGCTGTTGGCCGAACTCGGCGGCAAACCGCTGGTGCAGATCGTGACCGAACAGGCGCTGGCCTCGAAAGCACAGGGCGTGATCGTCGTGACCGGGCATCAGGGCGACCAGGTCGAAAAGGCACTGTCGGGGCTGAAGGTGAAGTTCGTGCGCAACCCGGATTTCGCCGATGGCCTCGCCAGTTCGGTCAAGGCCGGCATCGCCGCGGTGCCGGCGGTGGCCGATGGCGCGGTGGTTTGTCTCGGCGACATGCCGCTGATCGATGCCCGCCTGATCGATCGGCTGATCGAAGCCTTTGCGCCGGAGCGCGGCCATCTGATCGCGGTGCCGGTCAACGACGGCCGGCGCGGCAATCCGGTGTTGTGGTCGCGGCGTTTTTTCAGTGAACTGATGACACTCGACGGCGATACCGGCGCGCGGCACCTGATCGCGCGTCACGGCGAAGCGGTCGCGGAGGTTGCGGTCGAGGGCCACGGCGCCTTTCTCGACATTGATACGCCGCAGGCGCTCGAGGAAGCCCGGCGTGCGTGAGAGTGTGGCAATGATTCCAGCTTTCGTTCCGACGTTTCATCCGCAGTGATCCAGGGATATTCATCTCGTTCACCAAGTTGAAACATCCGTCGGGATAGTTTCGCGCGGCTTGTCTCGGGGAGGGGATCTTGACGCTGATTGCTGCCGCGCGCCGTCGCGCGATGATTGTTCTTACCATGATTTCCGTGATGAGCGGACCGCCACTCGCCCTGTCGGCGCGCGCCGCGGGTGCCTTCGCGATCGGCCAGTGCGGCGCCTACGGCCAGGCGATCGACTATGCCGGCGAGGACCTGGCGATCGCCGAGGCGCGCAAGCAATGCAAGGGCGACTGCGCCACGGTGACGATGCGACGGGCCTGCGCGGCGCTTTCGATCGATATGGCCGATCCCTGCGGCGCCCACGGCTACGCGGTCAAGCCGCAGATCTCGAACTCGCTGAACGAAGCCACTCGAAAATGCTACGAATTCGGCGGGAAGGAATGCGTGATCCGCGCCTGGGCCTGTGACGCCAAGGGCTGATCGGTTATCCTGTCGTCATGCAATTCGATACCAAGATCGCGGTGGTGATCCGGACCGACCTCGAGGTCTGGCAAAAGCTCAATGTCGCATCGTTCCTGTGCAGCGGCATTGCCGCGGCGTTTCCGGGATGCATCGGCGATCCCTATGAGGACGGTTCCGGCACTCAGTATCTGTCGCTGATCGGCCAGCCGGTCCTGATCTATGGCGCGGACCGGCCGGCGCTGACCCGCGCGCTGGAACGCGCTCTGGCGCGGGACGTCAAGCCCGCGGTCTACACCGAGGAAATGTTCAAGACTACCCACGATGCAGCCAACCGCGAGGCGGTGAAGGCCGTGATCCGCGGCGAGCTCAATCTGGTCGGGCTTGCGATGCGTGCCGAACGCAAGGTGATCGACAAGATCGTTGACGGACTAAAGTTTCACAGTTAGCGCGAGACACTACCAGATCCCCGGCACCAGCCGATACCGCACCTTGGCCAGGTATCCGCCATAACCCGGCAAACTCCGGGTGAGGAAATTTTCCTCGTCGATCATCCGCCAGATCAGCGCCGGCAGCATCGCGGCCAGCACCAGCAATCCCCACCACGAAGCGAGCGCAATCGGGATACCGGCCAGCAGGACCAGGCCACCGGCATACATCGGGTGACGAACCCACGCGTAGGGGCCGGTCGAGATGACTTGCTGGTCGGGAGCCAGTTCGATGGTGGCGGCCGCAAAGCTGTTGGCCCTGAACACGAAATAAACCGCGACAAAGCCGAGCACCACCAGCGCGTCGCCTGCCAGGACCACGAAGGAAGGCATGTGCGACCACGCTAGTCGGCGGTCGAGCGCGGGCACGATGATCAGCGCGACGAAGCCGAGCGAGGTCAGCGCCATGATGATTTTCTGGCTGGTCTTCTTTTCGGCAAATGGACCGCCGCGCATCCGCCGCTCCAAGAGCTTCGGATTGGTCTTGACCAGATCGAGCGTGATGACGAGCGACGAAACCAGATAGACCGCGAGAAAGATCCATGCCTGCCAGTAGTGCACGGTGCCGGCAGCAGTGAACAGCAGCGCCGCGATGACGGCGACAACCACGAGCAGCGAGCGGAACGCCCTCATCGTCATGCTGGTCATTATGCCAGCATAACACCGGCCCCGGCGGCGGGGTCCGGTTCCATGTCAGGTTGGGGCGGGTGGACCGGCCATTTCCGGAACTGCGCGGGCTTGCGGCACCGTGCCGCATGCCGGTTCTTGCTTGATTATGACTGACTGGTCAGTCATAATTGAGTCATGACACAGGGTCGCTCCAAATCGCAAAATCAGCCGAATGGGCAGGACCAGCCGCGCCGACGGTCGGCCAATGGCCGAGCCGGCAAAAAGCCCGCTTCGGCCGGGCAGGCCCCGCCTCCATCGACGGGACCGGCCGCCGCACTGGCGGCACCCAAACCCGCTTCCAGCCGGGCCCAACGGGCGGCGGAGCGGCGTCAGGCGATCATTGATGCGGGGCTCGACGAATTCATCGCCCGCGGCTTTGCCGCCACCCGGCTCGACGACGTTGCCAAGCGGGCGGGGGTCGCCAAGGGCACCATCTACCTGCACTTCACCGACAAGGAGGCGCTGTTCCAGGAATTGGTGCGGACCGCGCTGGTGCCCCTGATCGGGCGGCTGATGACGCTGCCGGCGGCGGGCGGGTCGGCCCGTGCCATTCTGGAGGCGTTCGCCGAAACCTTCGTGCGCGAGGTGGCGCTGACCCGGCGCGGCGACATCGTGCGCCTGATCATGGCAGAGGGTGCGCGGTTTCCGACCCTGGCCGAGTTCTACTACCGCGAGGTGGTGGAGCGCGGCATGGCCGGCATGCGCAAGCTGATCGAGTACGGCATCGCGCGCGGCGAAATCAAAAATGAGGCGCTGGTGCGCTTTCCGCAGATCGTGGTCGCGCCCGCCATGGTGGCGGTGATCTGGCAGGGACTGTTCGGCAAGCACGCCCCGCTCGACGCCATGGCGATGCTGAAGGTTCATCTCGATCTGATCTTCGACGAACGGAGGCCGACATGATTTTGCCTCGGACGCTCCTGCGCCTGCTGGGCGGGCTGCTGTTCGCGGCCACGCTGGCGGCCTGCAACGAAAACAAAAATCCCGGCTTTCAGGGCTGGGTCGAAGCCGACATGATTTTCGTCAGCCCCGACAAGTCCGGCCGCGTCACCCGGCTCGACGTGCGCGAGGGCGACATCGTCAAGGCCGGCGCGCCGCTCTATGCCGTGGACGACGACCTGCAGCAGGCAGATCTGAACCAGAACAAGGCGACGCTGGCCAACGCCCAGCAAACCTTCGACCGCGCCCAGTCGCTCAGCAAGACCGGCTCGGGGACCCAGGCCACGCTCAACTCCGCGGTTTCGGCGCTACGCGTGGCCGAGGCGCGGGTCAACACCTCGCAGACCCGCCTGATGCGGCGCGGCGGCTTCGCGCCGGTCCCGGGCACCATCCAGCAGATCTATTTCCGCGAAGGCGAAACGGTGCCGGCGCAGCGCCCGGTGGTGTCGATCATGCCGCCGGGCAACATGAAGATCCGTTTTTTCGTGCCGGAGACGGAGCTGCCGAAGCTTGCGATCGGTGACGAAGTGCGTGTCACCTGCGACAATTGCGCCGCCGATCTCACCGCCAAGATCTACTTCATCGCCACCTCGGCCGAGTATACCCCGCCGGTCATCTACAGCCTCGATGAGCGCAACAAGCTTGTCTACCTGATCCAGGCGCGGCCGAGCCGGCCCGACAGCCTGCGCGTCGGCCAGCCGATCAGCGTGTTTTTCAACGGCAAGACACCGGTGGCGGCAACACGATGACCGCCGCCAGCGACATCGCCATCGAGGTCAACGGGCTGTCGAAGTCGTTCGGCGGCCGCGAGGTGGTGCATGACCTGTCGATGCAGGTCAAGCGCGGCTCGATCTACGGCTTTCTCGGCCCCAACGGCTCCGGCAAGACCACCACCATCCGCATGCTGTGCGGGCTCCTGACGCCGGACAGCGGTGAGGGCAAGTGCCTCGGCTACGACATCCGCCGCGAGGCCGACAAGATCAAGCGCCGGGTCGGCTACATGACGCAGCGTTTCAGCCTCTACCAGGATCTGTCGGTGCGCGAGAACCTCGAATTCGTCGCGCGCCTTTATGGCGTGCGCGATCCCCGCGGTGCCGCGCGCGACATGATCAGGCGGCTTGGCCTCAACGGTCGCGAGGAACAGCTTGCCGGCGACCTCTCCGGCGGCTGGAAGCAGCGGCTGGCGCTCGGCGCCTGCACGCTGCCCAATCCGCATCTGCTGCTGCTGGACGAGCCGACTGCCGGCGTCGATCCCAAGGCGCGGCGCGAATTCTGGAACGAGATCCACGCGCTCGCCGCCAACGGCCTGACCGTGCTGGTCTCGACCCACTACATGGACGAGGCCGAGCGCTGCCACGAGATCGCCTATATCGCTTATGGCCATCTGTTGGCGCACGGCACCGTGGATGAGGTGATCGCGAAATCGGCGCTCACCACCTACACCGTCACCGGCGGCGACCTCAACGATCTCACCGCTGCACTCGCCGGCAAGCCCGGCATCGACATGGTGGCGCCGTTCGGCACCAGCCTGCATGTGTCCGGGCGCGACCAGGCCGCGCTGGAAAATACCATTGCGCCTTATCGCGATCGGTCGGACCTGCACTGGCAGCACAGCGAGCCGTCACTCGAAGACGTTTTCATCGAGTTGATGACCCGTTCGAAGGACAATTTCCAATGAGCGCGGCGGATACGACGGGTCATGCCGGCGAGCTGCCGGAGCGGAGGTTCGGGTTCTGGCGCCGCAGCTACGCGATGCTGCTGAAGGAGTTCATCCAGCTGCGCCGCGACCGGGTGTCGTTCGCCATGATCGTGATGCTGCCGGTGATGCAGCTCGTGCTGTTCGGCTTTGCCATCAACACCACGCCGCACCACCTGCCGAGCGCGGTGCTGTTGCAGGAGACCAGCGATCTCGCCCGTTCGGTGCTCAAGGCGCTGGAGAACACCGCCTATTTCCGTTTCACCGAGGTGGTAGAGACCGAAGCCGAGTTCGACGCCCTGCTAAAGTCGGGCAAGGTGCTGTTCGGTATCGAGATCCCGCGCGGCTTCGAGCGCGCGGTGCGCCGCGGCGACCATCCCGCCATTCTGGTTGCGGCCGACGCCACCGATCCGGTGGCGGCGAGTTCGGCGCTCGGTGCGCTCGGTCAATTGACCCAGACCGCGCTTGACCACGACCTGTTCGTCGGCGATCCGCCGGCGCTGCCGTTCGAATTCCGCGCCCACGCCCGCTACAACCCGGCGGCCTCGTCGCGGCTCAATATCGTGCCGGGCCTCGTCGGCACCATCCTGACCATGACCATGCTGATTTTCACCGCACTGTCGGTGACCCGCGAGATCGAACGCGGCACCATGGAAAACCTGCTGTCGATGCCGATCACCCCGGTCGAGGTGATGGTCGGCAAGATCGTGCCCTATGTGCTGGTCGGCTTCATCCAGGCGACGCTGATCATCGGCATCGGCGTGTTCATGTTCGGCGTGCCGATTTATGGCAGCCTGATCATGCTGGCGCTGCTCTCGACCCTGTTCATCACCACCAACCTCGCGATCGGCTACACCTTCTCCACCATCGTGCAGAACCAGCTGCAGGCGATGCAGCTGTCGATGATGTTCTTCCTGCCGAGCATCCTGCTGTCCGGTTTCATGTTTCCGTTCGCCGGCATGCCGGTGTGGGCGCAATATATCGGCGAGGGCCTGCCGCTGACGCACTACATTCGCATTGTCCGTGCCATCATGCTGAAGGGCGCGAGCTTGACGAACCTGCGATACGACGCCGTCATGCTGGTGGTCCTGATGCTGGTGGCGATGACTATCGCCGTGACCCGATTCCGTCGTACGCTGGATTGATGCGGGCCGGAGGAGGGCGCGGGATGGGGATGCTGGAAAGGTTCACGGCGCCGAGGCCATCCGGGCGATCGGGACTGCAGTCCGATTTTCGCCATGCCCTGACCCGCGAAATTCTGCTGACCGAGCGGCTGCGCGTCAAGGCGCTGATCGTGACGGCCACCCTGCTGGTCGCGGTGATACTGACGGCCTATCTGTTCGCGCCTGCCAATGTCGAACGGATCTGGCACGGCACCTTCGCGATCCAGCCGTTGCTGGCGACCGTGATTCCGTTCGTGCTGTTCGAACTGTGGGTGCTGCGGCAGCTCGCCCACCGGCTGACGCACGGCGGCGATATCCCCTATGTGCGCCGCTATCTCAGCGCCCTGATCGAAACCAGCATGCCCAGCGTCGGACTCTACCTGGACATGAACGGCATGGGTCCCGAACAGGCGCTCGGCTTCGCGCCGCCCCTGGTCTACTTCATCTTCATCATCCTCTCGACGCTGCGGCTCGATTTCTGGCTCTCGACCTTCACCGGCCTCGTCGCCGCGGTCGAGCTGTTCGGCATGGCGATGTTCTATCATCCGGCGAATTTCGCCGGCGAGCCGCCGCCCGATTTTGGCTATCATCTGGTGCGCAGCGTTCTCATCCTGTTGTGCGGCGTGCTCGCCGGCGCGGTCGGGATGCAGTTGCGGCGCCAGTTCGAGACCTCGATCGCGGCGGCGACGGCGCGAGACCGGGTCACCAACCTGTTCGGCCAGCACGTATCGCCGCAGGTGGTGGAGCGGCTGCTGGCCTCGGGCAGTGGCGTCACCAGCGAAACTCGCCATGCCGCCATCATGTTCGTCGATTTTCGCAACTTTACCGGCGCGGCGCGGGAGCGCACGCCGACTGAAGTGGTGGCGCGGCTTGACGACGCATTCGCCGTGCTGGTCGAGATTCTGGACCGGCATTCCGGAATCGTGAACAAGTTTCTCGGCGACGGCTTCCTGGCGCTGTTCGGCGCGCCGATCGAGGACCAGCAGGCCGCGCAACGCGCCGTTGCCGCTGCGCGGGAAATGCTGACGGCGATGGGGGAGAACAATGCCGGCAACGACTGGCGGCTGAGGATCGGCATCGGCATCCACATGGGCGAAGTGGTCGCGGGCAATGTCGGCTCGCCGCGCCGCAAGGAATACACCGTGATCGGCGACACCGTGAACTTCGCGGCGCGGCTCGAGGCGCTGAACAAGGAGTTCGGTTCGCAGTTGCTGATCTCGGCCGCGGTTCGCGACGCGCTCGGCGAGAGCTGCAGCGACGCGGTACTGATCGGCAACGTCCCGATCCGCGGCTATGAACAGAAGCAGGCGGTGTGGCGGCTGGCTTGAAGCCGCGGCTAAAGGGCTGGCTTTGATGTCTTCGGAAGCGTTGGGTTGCGCGGGAACTGCGTCGCACCATCGGCTCGCCGCCGCCAGGACGAGGCGAACTGGCCCAGCACGAGTGCACCGAACGCGGCGCAGATGATCTGCTCGGGCATCACCGGGAAATGATAGCGCGATACCGGTTCCACAATCGCGCACACGACGACGCCGTTGTAGAGCGCCACCAGCCCCGAGAACCAGCTCGTCAATCTTGCGTCACGTTCGGCGAACCAGGTGCCTGCCACCCCGGCGATGGCTAGGATGAAGGTCGCACCGATCAGCAGCAGAAATCCGGCATGCCAAATTCGGTACAGCAGTATCAGCCATTTCGCGCCAGCCGACGGGGCGGGCAGGTGACCGGCGTCCACGACGGTGCCGAACCATGACAACAGAGGGAAATATGTCCCGGTGCGGACCAGGCCTTGATCCTCCATCCCGTAACGGGAATGACCAAAGCCGTCGGTGCCGAAGAAAAGCACCAGGTTTCTGGCGGTGTAGGCCACGGCATAGAAGGGGTGGTGTACCACGATCTCGATGGCCGCGTCACGGAACACCCGATCGTCCGGCTCGAACAGGCAAAGCAGCTCGAAGAAATCATAATGCGGGTGGGTCAGGACGCGGTCCACCAGTTCGTCCACCGTGCGCCCCCGGAAGTAGCGATCCGCCGCCTCCTTCGGAAAGTGCTGTCCCGTGAGCCAGTCCTGAAAAAACTGGGAATCGACCGGGTGAGCCGTCAGTCCGGCCCGCAAGGAGGCGATCAGCCGCGCCGTTGCCGGCCCGAGTTCGGAGCCGATGCGAATGCCGAACTCGCGACTGTTGACATATGGATTGTAGAAAATCTGCCGGCCGGTATAGCTGTCCTTCGGATCGTCCAGGCCCACCTTGTGCCGATGCAGCGCGTAGCCGCCGATTGCCGCGGCGAACAGCACGATGCAGGCTGCATAGTGCGGCCACCGCCTCGGCAGCGCCGCAGCCACAAAGCCGATCGCCACAAGAAAAAACAGATTGCCCGCCGGACGGGTGAGGCTCGCCGCTATTGCCGCGAGCGTCATGAAATAGAGGTAGCGGTACTGCTCCCGCCGCAGGAACCTGACACCGAGATAGAGCGTCAACAGGGTAAAAAACAGATAGGCATGGTCATGATGGATGAACTTCATGAGGACGTAAGGGGCAGCCGAAAGAATGGTCGCGAGCGCGGCAACAAATGCCAGCGCCGGCCATTTTGGTCCGATGATGCCATGGACCAGCAGCGGTATCAGCAGCGCGAACGCCGCATTGATCAGCGTGATGCCGATCAATGAGTGCGTGAACGGATAACCGGAGAGCACCAGCAGCAGCGGGTAGCCGATGTCGCGCTGCGCAAGATCCGGCGTGGCGCGTCCTCCGGAAACCAGCAGGTTTGCCCAATCGACGAACTGGTAGGCGCCGCCGGGAAAATCGGTGAGCGCGAACCCCAAGAAGAACAGGGTCGACGCCAGACCGAGCAATAGAATGATGAGCCGCCCGGTCTCGTAGCTCACCGCCGGCTTGATGCGTCGCTCGCAGGTTTGGGCGGGCATGGTCGCTCCGGGGCTAGCCAATTAGGTTCAAGGCGATATTCGGGCTACGGAATGGGCTCGATCGGTCAGAGTCAGACGATGACAGTGGTTATTTCCCTACACCTGCGGCGCCACCAGATTCTCGATTTTGGCGCCGTCGCGCTTTTCGATGATCTCGGCGATGAATCGCCGGTGGCAGTGGCGGTGATCGCGCTCATAGCACAGGATGCAGACCGGGCCGGATTTCTGTACCAGCGACGAGAGCTCGTCGAGTTCCTCTTTGGCCTGCGACGTTTTCAGATGGGCCGCATAGATCCGCTGCATCGTCTCATATTGGCCGCTGCGCGCGGCCTCGCGGCCTTCCTTCGGTGTACCGAGCCCGCGCAGGTGCAGGTAGGCAATGCCGCGTTCGTCGAGGCCGGCGGCGAGCTGCTTCTTGGAAAAGCCGGGCCGGCGGGAGGCGGCGACCGCGCGCACGTCGACCAGCAGTTTCACGCCGGCCTGCGCCAGTTCGTCCAGCACCGCTTTGGCCGGGGTCTGTTCATAGCCGATGGTGTAGAGCCGCTTGCGTGCCATCCGGATTTCCGTCCCTGGTTGGTCGTCGATCGCAATAATAGTTCGAGATGGGCATGTTGCAATGATGCGCGGCATGCCGGATGGTTGCGCATGGAAGGCCGGTGTAACGGTCGGGGTTAGGGAGGGACGGCAGCGTGGGGAAGATATTGGCTCGGTCCGTGCGGGCAAGCATTGCCGGCGCCTGCGTATGGGTGGGCTTCGGCGTTGCGGCGGCACCGGCGCAAACCGGCTATCCCGATCATCAGGTCAAGATCATCGTGCCGATCGGTCCCGGCGGCAGCTACGACCTGGTCGGGCGCTATCTCGCCGATGTGCTTTCCAGGCGGATGGGGCAGGCGTTCTTCGTCGAAAACAAGCCGGGCGCCGGCACCGTGGTCGGTACGCAGGCTGCGGCGCAAAGCGAGCCCGACGGCTACACGCTGCTGGTCGGCGGCCTCTCCAACATGGCGTTCAACCCGGCGCTGTATTCGAAGCTGGGTTACGATCCGCTGAAGGATTTCGTGCCGGTCGCGCTGGTCTACAAGTTCGGCTATGTGATGGTCGCGCGCAAGGAGTTGCCGCAATCCAGCCTGCAGGACATTGTGGCCGCGGCAAAGGCCAGCCCGGGGTCGATCACGGTCGCAACCGCCGGCGTCGGTACCGGGCAGCAGCTTGTGGCCGCGGCCTTCATGAAAGCCGCGGGCGTCAAGCTGCTCGAGGTGCCCTACAAGGGTTCGCCGCCGGCATTCACCGACCTGCTGGCGGGCCGCATCGACCTGTTCTTCGATTCGATCGCCGCCGGCCTGCCGTACCTGCAGTCGGGGCAGGCCAGGGGCATCGCCGTGCTGTCGTCGAAACGCAGCCCGCAGCTGCCCGATGTGCCGACGCTGTCGGAAGTCGGCGTGTCCGGACTCGATGTCGATTCCTGGCTCGGTATCTTCGCTCCGGCGAAGACACCACCGGACGTGCTCGCGCGGCTGCGCCGGGAACTCCGCGCCTCGCTGCCCGACCTCAAGGAGCGCTTTGAGAAGAGCGGCGGCGAAGTCCTGGACATGCCGGATGACAGGATCGATGGTTTCGTGGCTTCCGAACACGCGACCTGGGGCAAGCTGATCCGCGACGCCGGCATCAAACTGGATTGAACGGCGGGGGGTTCAATCCAGCCGCGCGATTAATTCCATCGCGCCGTGCGGCGCCCGCACCTTGCCCTCGTGGATTACGTAGGCGAAAACGTCGCGCGGCTGCTTTTTGGCCGGTGTCTTGTCGACGCGGGGCAGGTCGTCGGGCTCGCCGCCGCTGGCCCATAGCTGCAGCCGCTTGGCCCACGCATCCAGCGCCTTCGGCGGATAGCAGGTAGTGATGTCGTCATTGCCCTTCTGCAGCCGGGCATAGACGAAATCAGAGGCGACGTCGGAGATGGCCGGATACTTGGCGTGTTCGGAGAACACCACAGGAATTTCGTGCTGGCGCAGCAGCGCGACAAAACCCGGCACGCAAAAACTGTCGTGACGGACCTCGACCACGTGCCGAAGGGCGCGCCCCTCGAGCTGACGCGGCAGCAGCTCCAGGAACTTGCCGAAATCGGCCTCGTCGAATTTCTTGGTCGGCGCGAATTGCCACAGCACCGGGCCGAGCCGGTCGCCGAGTTCCAGCACCCCGGAATTGTAGAACCGCTTCACGCTGTCGCCGGCCTCCGCCAGGATACGGCGGTTGGTGGCGAAACGTGGTCCCTTGAGCGAAAACACGAAACCGTCGGGGACCTCGCGCGCCCATTTGCGAAAGCTCTCCGGCTTCTGCGAGCCGTAGAAGGTGCCGTTGATCTCGATCGATGTGAGTTTCGACGCCGCGTAGCTGAGTTCCTTGGCCTGCGCCAGCTTGTCCGGATAAAACACCCCGCGCCAGGGCGCAAAGGTCCAGCCGCCGATGCCGATGTGGATCTTGCCGGCGCCCTTGGAAGACGTCTGTGGTTTCTTGCTCACTGGCGGTCTCGTCGCGAAAGAGGGAAGGACTTGGCGAACGCAAGTCTATTCACATCAACTGTAATTGACCAGATCGTGCGCGCGTTTACGCGTGGCGAGCATTCGGGCTAGGATGCCGAAAACGGAGAACACGATGCGGATGATCCTGGCTGCGGTTATGGCGATGACGGCTTCCGTCGCGGTCGCTGACGAGCTCAATGATGCGCTCAAGCTGGCGGTGTCGGGGCGGGACACCTACTGGAATTGTATCGCCCAGGAATATGGTCGGGACGGCAACAAGGGCCTGTCGGAACAGGATTTCATCGCCCGCGTGGCGCGCGCGTGCCCCTCGGAGCGGCAGAGTTTCCGGGTGGCGCTGGTGGAATACCTGACCATGCAATCGCCGAACGTCGATGCTGGCGAGCATATGACGACGGCCAACCAGGCCATCGCCGTGGCGGAACAGGACATCGTCACCGCCTTCGTCCGGCGTAAGGCCGCGTCGAAGTAGCCGTCCAATCAGATGACGCTCGTCCAGCGGCGGGTAAGCGTTCATCAGGAACCGCGCGCGTCCTGTTCCATGCGGCCTGCTTCGCCCAGAATGCCCTGCCGCAGCGCCAGCAGCACAAGTTCGATGTCGGAGGCGACGCCAAGCTTGGATTTGATCAGGTAGCGCGTGTTCGCCACCGTTTTGGCGCTGAGGTGAAGCGTTTCGGCGATGTCCTCGGTCGACTTCTCCGCCAGCAGCATGCGCAGGATCTCGAACTCCCGGGGCGTCAGCACGTCGGTCGCGGCTGCCGTGTCGGCGACACGGCTTCGCGCCAGCTCATGTTCGATGTCGGCGCTGAGCGCGATGGCGCCCTGCAGCACCTCGAAGGCAGCGCGCACCAGCATTTCCGGCGGACTGCTTTTGGTGACATAGCCCCTGGCGCCTGCCCGGATCGCCTGCACGGCGTAGGCGGCATTCTGATGCATGGTAAGGACCAGGATGCGGGCGACGGCGTCCCACTGCCGAATCCGCCGGATGGTTTCAACGCCGCCGAAACCCGGCATGGTCAGGTCCATGATGACGAGGTCGGGTCTTAGCTCCTTGAACAGCCGATACGCCTCGGCGCCATCGCCCGCCTCGGCCACGACCTGCAGCCGCGGCTGTTTTTGCAGCAGCGAGCGATAGCCTTCACGAACGATGGCGTGATCGTCGACCAGGAGAATGGTGGCGCCGGCACTCACGCGGCATCCCTCGTTTCGCGCGGGCCCGTTGCGGCCGGGAGCGGAATTTGCGCGCGAAGCGTGAGACCAGGGTGCGCATTTTCCATGCTCAATTGGCCGCCGAGCGCCATGATGCGCTCGCGCATGCCGAGCAGTCCCATGCCTGATCCGGCCGCGAGATCGGCGTCCGCCTTGCCGTCATCGCCGACGGTGAGTTCGATCTGCGTGCGCGCACCGGCGCCGACGGCCTCCTGCATGCAAAGCCGAAGTGTCACCTGCGACGCCTGCGCGTGTTTTGCCGCGTTGGTGATGGCCTCCTGCGCGATCCTGTAGAGGCTGGCCGAAAAATCCGGCGGCAGCGCGTCGAAATCGCCCGACAGCGCGATTGCGAAACGCGTGTGGCCGCCGCACCGCGTATTCCATCCGGCGACGAGGCCTTCAAGGCTGGCGGCGAGGCCGAGCTGGTCGACATCCGGCGGCCGCAGCCGCAACAGTGCGCCACGCAGCGCGTCCATCATGTGTGCGGCGGTGCGGGCGATACTCAAGCACTCGGGGATCAGCGCCGGACACTGCTGCCGCGCGGTGTGGCCGACGGAGGCCGCGACCGCGGCGATCGCGGCCAGGCACTGGCCGAACTCGTCATGCAGTTCACGCGCCAGGTGCTGGCGTTCCTCGTCCTGCACCGCGATCAGCCGTCTGGTCAGGGCGTTGCGCTCCACCAGCGTGGTCTGAAGCGTGGAGGCCAGATCATTGAACACATGGCCGACCGCCGACAGCTCGGCCAGATCGAACGACGGCAGCCGCGCCGACAGATCGCCGGCGGCGAGGTGCGCCAGCCCGGCGCGGATCACCCGGGTTGGCCGCAAGGCTCGCGCCAGTGCTGCGTAGACCAGGATGCACAGTCCGAGCAGAACGGCGGCCATGACGGTGACGAGGCGGCTCGTCTCCCGCCAGCTTTGACCGGCGAGGCTTTGCCAATCGATCGACGCCACGGCCTCGCCCCGCGCCTGATCGCTGAACATGACGGGCCGCGCCGACTCGCGGTCCCCCCCGAACAGTCCCTGGTAGAGGTGGGTGAACAGTTTCGGCGCATCGGCGTCGCCGGGCGCGGCGCCGCTGCACAACCGCTGAAGAATCTCGCCATTCTGCGCGCGATAGGCGATACAAAGGCCGGGGGCCATGATCGCCGTCGCGATCCTCTCCAGATCAGGGAACCGGGCGGGTGCGCCCCTGATCCAGTGAATCTGGCCCTGCTGCAGTGACAGGTCCCTGGCGACCACCTCGGCAATCCAGTCCGCCCGCGCCTGCGCGGAGCGGTCGGTCTGAAACAGCAGGTAAGCCGCGGCGGCGGCGAAACACAACGCCGCCAATGCGACGACGCGCAAAGCCAGCCGAAACTTCAGATCAAGCCTGGACGCGGGCATGGGCGAACCACCTTTGCAAGGGGTTTCGATCAACGGCGTGCGCAACGCCCAGCCTAGGGCCGGAGCCCGCCGGCTGGAAGGGCCGGGCAAAAGATCGGGCAATTTGCCCGGCCACCGCCGGGACCCATTCGCTTTCGCCCGGGCCGGCATCGTCCCAACGTGGCAGCGAAACCAGGGGGGTCTGCGACATGCGTCATTTGTTTGCTCCAGCGCTGGCGACGTGCCTATGCCTCGTGTCCGCGTGGGGGAGGGCCGGGGAGGTTACCGAAAAGCCGCCAACCGCCATCGCGGTGATCGACTTTGGCTATGTCGATACCTCGGGGGAGGTGCGCGACCAGCGCCGGGAGCATGAAGCGCGGCTCGCCGCCTTTATGCGAGACCTCAAGCGCGATCTCGGGCAATCCAGCCACTTCCGCCTGGTCACTCCGGCATGCGGCCAGGGCCCATGCTCACTCGCAGACGTGACACCAGGCGATCTGATGGCGGCGGCCCGCCAGGCCGGCGCCGACATCGTGCTGGTGGGCGGCGTCCACAAGATGAGCACCCTGGTGCAAAACGCGAAAATCCAGGTGATCGACGTGAGGGATGGGCGGATCGTGCGCGAGAGGCTCTTCACCTTTCGCGGCGACACCGACGAAGCCTGGCGCCGGGCCGAAGCTTTCATCTTTGACGACATCGCAACGCTTCTGCCCCCGTGAGCGCCGCGGGCGAAGCTAGCCTCGCCTGTAAGAAAGGGAGATGTCCCGATGAAATCGCGCATAATCTCTCGCAGTGCCCGATTGTGTGTCGCCGCCGCGCTGGTCTGGTGCGGGTCGCCACCGGCCTTCGCCGATCCGGTCAAGATCGCGGTGTTCGATTTCGAACTCGACGACAAAAGCGCCGGGGGCGGCCTCGCCGGCGATGCCAGCTCCGACCTCGCGCAGCTGGATCGGGCCACCAGCGAGGCGAGGCGGCTCATTGCGGG
Source organism: uncultured Alphaproteobacteria bacterium (assembly GCA_963710235.1). Classification (GTDB taxonomy): domain Bacteria; phylum Pseudomonadota; class Alphaproteobacteria; order Rhizobiales; family Xanthobacteraceae; genus Bradyrhizobium. The sequence continues at coordinate 890,496 of CAVPZI010000001.1, read as the reverse complement.
CTCCGGGCGCTATGGCCTGGTCGACGTCGCGGGCGCCGAGGGCGAGGCCGTGAAATCGCGCGCGCTGCGAAACTGCAACGGCTGCGAAGCCGCCATTGCGCTGAAGCTGGGCGCCGATCAATCCTTTGTCGGCGTCCTGACGCGGATCAGCCGGACCGAATACACGGTGGGATTCCGGATTCGCGACGCCCACAGCGGCGCCCTGGTGCTGGCGCGGCAGAGCGACCTGCGCATCGGCGCGGATTATTCCTGGAACCGCGGTGCCGCCGCACTGATCAAAAACACTTTGCTCGACAATCCCTGACTATCCGCCGGGGCACGCGCGCGACAGTCCGTCACGACGAATTCGTTCCGGCAACGCCGCGCCAGCATGTTTCTGGATGCAGGCTGGCCTACAGCGCCGCCTTGGCTGCGAATTGAGTGTCAATCCAATTCCGAATGAGGCCCACCTCATCGCGATGTAATTCATGCCCCGTGGGCAGCAGGTGCGTTGTGACGATCGCGCCGCTGCTCTCGAATTGAGCCGTCACAAGTCTGACGTCGGCCGGTGCGCGGCGTTGGTCAAATTCACCGGCGGTAATGAGAACCGGGAGACCCTTCATGTTCGGGAATGAGGCGGCTGGTGCTGGTGAAAGCGGTCGAGCCAGGATGGCGCCCGATGCGAGCTGTGGTTTATGCAACAGGATCGACGCAGCTGCAATTGCTCCATTGGAGAAGCCGAACAGGACCGGGTTGTGCTTGAAGAGTTGCTTCTCCAGCGCGGCCGCCAAAAAACTGCACAGGCGTTGCGTCTGATAGTCGAGATCATCATAGTCGAGGGTTCGATCCGCATTTCTTCTGAAAAAAGCGAATCCGTTCTCCCAGGCAAGGCCGCCCCTTATCGAGATGTATGGTCTGTCCGGCGCAATCAATTCGGCCAACGGAATAAGATCGCTTTCGTGCCCGCTGCTGCCATGCAGCAGCAACAACGGGACGCTGTCCAATTCATGTCTCGCGCCGAGGTAGTGGAAACCATTCAATTCGGACATGACCGGCACCGGGCGCCATCTAACGCCGCGTCGCCAGTATCGGCCTGGTGACGCCATCGACGCCGGTCAGCACCAGCATGGTGAGCAGGGCATTCTGCGGGCCCATCCAGGCGTCGACCGGCCGGTACCATTCGTTGCGCGAATGCCAGTTGCCGCCTTCGCCGCCGCCGCCGATGGTTACCGCCGGAATGCCTAAGGACATCGCCAGATTGGAATCGGTGCTGGAGCCGGCGAAGGTCACGCGCGGCGCCCGGGTCAGCACGGTGACGGCGCGTTGCGTGGCCTGCACGATCGGCGAGTCCTCGGCAACGATACCCGCCGGCCGGTCGCCGATCAGCTTGATCTCGAGCGCCATCTTGTCGGAATTCCAGCGCTTGTTTTCCTCGGCCACCGCGTCCTTGACGAGGGCGAGCAGGCGCGCCTCCAGCTTCAGCAATTCCTCGGTGGAATTCGAACGCATGTCGACTGCCATCCGCGCCTCGGCGGCAATGGCATTGACCGAGGTGCCGCCGCTCACCGTGCCGACGGTGAAGGTGGTCTTCGGATCTGACGGGGTTTGCAGGTCGGAAATCTTGGCGATCGCGCGTCCCATGGCGTGGGTGGCGCTCGGCAAGCCGAATTCCTGGAAACTGTGGCCGCCGGGGCCCTTGAAGATGAACTCGTAGCGGTGGCTGCCGGTGGCCTGGTTGACCACGCGGGTGATGCCGAGCCCGTCGATCGAGATGAAGCCGTCGATGTCCTTGTGGTCACGGAACAGGGCCTTGACCCCGCGCAGATTGCCGAGCTCTTCCTCGCCGACGGTGGCGACGAACAGGATATCGCCGACGGTTACGACCTGGTTCGCGTTCAGGCTCTGCATCAGCGAGAGCAGTGCGGCGAGCCCGCGCGCATCGTCACCGATGCCGGGCGCCAGGATCTTGCCGTCCTTCTCCTTGACCGTGACGTCGGTCCCTTCGGCGAAAACCGTGTCCTGGTGTGCCGATATCACCAGCTTCGGCATACCGGCGCTGCCCTTGCGCAGTGCGATCACATTGCCCTCGCTGTCGACCGCGGCGTCCTTGAAACCCAGCTCCTGAAAGCGCTTCAGGATATATTCGCCACGGACCTTCTCCTTGTAGGGCGGGGCCGGAATTTCGGTAATACGCTTCTGTTCCTCGAGCGCGCGCGCGTCGTCGGCCTTGATGGCTTCGAGGGTCTTGATGACCTTGGCGTCGGCCAGCACTGCGGCGGTGGCCGCATCGACCGCCGCGGTGTCGGCGGCGGCCGGAATTGCCGACAGCGCGCCGGCCACCAGCAGCGCCAGCGCCGACGGGGCGGCGAAAGCGAATAATCCGGACAGCCTGGTCATTGTCGAGCTCCCGATTTAACTGGCCAAATCATGCCACGGCGCGCTCGACGCCGTCGACGCGGATTTGACGCCTCCCGAGGCCCTTCAAACGTTTCCCTTGCGTTCCGCCCCATTCATCCCTATGTTGCATCCAACGGCGACGTCGATGCTTCATAGCTCCGGCGCTGGGACGACCACTCAATAGCTCGGCTGCGCCGGATGTACGCGCGCCATGTTGTTGGTGGTCGTTGGCATTTTAAGGCCTGTTTTGGCCGATTTCTCTTCATTTGGAAGAATTTTGGCAGCTTTTCGGGGCCGCTTGGCATCGCCCGGCGCCCCGGATATATGCTGCGCCATGAATGAAGCCCTCCAGTCCGCCCCGGCAAAGCCCGTGCAGGCCGCAAGTGCGCCGCAGGCCGAAAGCCCGCTGCAGCTTTCGGTAATCATTCCGACCTTCAACGAGCGTGACAACGTCACGACGTTGTTCCACCGGCTGGACGCCGCGCTGCGGGGGATTGCCTGGGAAGCGATTTTTGTCGACGACAATTCGCCCGACGGCACCACGGAGGTGCTGCGCAAGCTGTCGCGCGACGACGGCCGCGCCCGCTGCATCCGCCGGGTCGGGCGGCGCGGCCTGTCCGGCGCCTGCATCGAGGGAATTCTGGCCTCGAGCGCGCCTTGCGCCGCCGTGATCGACGCCGACCTGCAGCACGACGAAACCCGGCTGCCGCAGATGCTCAAGCTGCTGCAGGGCGGCGAAGCCGATCTCGTGATCGGCAGCCGCTATATCGAAGGCGGCAGTGCCGACAGTTTCAACAAGCAGCGCGCCGGGGCCAGCGCGCTGGCCACCGGGGTGGCGCAGCGGGTACTGCGGGTCGAGATCGCCGACCCGATGAGCGGATTTTTCATGATCCGGCGCGAGTGCTTCGAGCAACTGGCGCCACAGCTCTCGACCCAGGGCTTCAAGATCCTGCTCGACGTGGTCGCCACCGCGCGCGGCAGCCTGCGGGTCAAGGAAATTCCCTATACTTTCGGGGCGCGGCTGCATGGCGAGAGCAAGCTCGATTCCATGGTGGCGCTGGATTTTCTCGGCCTGGTACTGGCCAAGCTGACCAACGACGCGGTGTCGTTGCGCTTTCTGTTGTTCGCGCTGGTCGGCTCGATCGGCGTGCTGGTGCATTTCATTACGCTCTATATCGCGCTCAAGGGCTTTGCCGTGCCGTTCCCGGAAGCGCAGGGGTTCGCGGCGCTGGTGGCGATGACCAGCAATTTCATCCTGAACAATTTTTTGACCTATCGCGACCAACGCCTGAGAGGCCTCGGTGTGCTGCGCGGCCTGTTGCTGTTCTACCTCGTGTGCAGCGTCGGCCTCGTCGCCAATGTCGGCGTCGCCTTCTCGGTGTACGACCAGCGGCCGATCTGGTGGCTGGCCGGGGCGGCGGGGGCGCTGATGGGCGTGGTATGGAATTACGCAATGTCCGGTCTGTTCGTCTGGCGCAAGCGATAAATCTTCGATGAGTTTTGACGCCTTGCGGCAAGCCCGCGGCACCATCCTGACGGTTGTCGCGCTGGTGTTGCTGCGGCTCGTGGCCGCGGCCGTCACCCCGTTGTCGTTCGACGAAGCCTATTACTGGATGTGGTCGCAGCATCTCGCCGGCGGCTATTACGATCATCCGCCGATGGTGGCGCTGGTTATCCGCCTCGGCACCCTGATCGCGGGCGACACCGAACTTGGTGTCCGGCTGGTGTCGGTGCTGCTGGCGTTGCCGATGAGCTGGGCGGTGTATCGCACCGCCGAAATCCTGTTCGGCGGCCGCCGCGTCGCTTCCACCGCCACCGTCCTGCTCAACGCCACCATGATGGCCGCGGTCGGCACCATGATTGTGACGCCGGATGCGCCGCTGCTGGTGGCATCAAGCTTCGTGCTGTATGCACTGGCCAAGGTGCTGGCGACCGGTCGCGGCGTCTGGTGGCTGGCGGTCGGTGCCGCGGTCGGCGCGGCACTGCTGTCGAAATATACCGCGCTGTTCTTCGGCCCGGCGATCCTGATCTGGCTGATCGCGGTGCCGAAACTGCGGCGCTGGCTGATCTCGCCCTGGCCGATCCTTGGAGCAATTGTCTCGCTGGCGATGTTCTGGCCCGTCATCAAGTGGAATGCCGACCACCAGTGGGTGTCGTTCATCAAGCAGCTGGGCCGCGCCCGGATCGAGGATTTCAAGCCGGCGTTCATCGGCGAACTGATCCCGACCCAGATCGCGTTTGCGACGCCGCTGGTGTTCGTTCTCGGCGCCATGGGGCTCTATGCGCTATGGCGGCGCGACGGCGGCGCCTCGGCGTCGCGCGGCCTGATCAATTCGGTGTTCTGGACCATCACGCTGTATTTCGTCTGGCATTCGTTGCACAGCCGCGTCGAAGCCAACTGGTTCGCGCCGGTGTATCCGGCCTTTGCCCTGGCCGCTGCGGCCGCCTGCAACAATACGCGGTGGAACGTGCGCCAGCAGCGCGTGGTGGATTTCTGTCTGCGCTGGGCCGGCCCCACCGGCATCGTGATGTTCGCCGCCCTGGTGCTGCAGGCCAACACCGGCGTGCTGACTGGCTTCCGCCGCGACGCCACGGTGCGCAGCATCGGCGTCGGCTGGCGCGATCTCGCCATCGAGATCGAGGCGGCTCGAATTCGCGGCGGCGCCACCTGCGTGCTGGCGCCGGATTACGGCACCACCGGCTGGCTGGCGTTCTATCTGCCGAAGGGCACCTGCGTCGCCCAGCGCACCCAGCGCATCCGCTGGGTCAACATGCCCGAGCCCGATCCGGCGGCGCTGAAGGGCAAGCTGTTGTTCGTCGACGAGGTGAGGGCAGGCGGCCACCCGGAACTGGCCGAGGCTTTCGCGCGGGTCGAGAATGTCGGCCGGCCGCTGCGCAAGCGCGGCGCGCTCACGATCGAGAGCTACGAACTCGACCTGCTCGACAGTGCCAGAGGCGATGTGTTCGACCGTTCGCCGCCGCCGGAACTGACCGCGTCGCCGTAATCCCGAACGCCGCACAAAAATCTGCAAAAAACCGTTCCGGTGGTGTCGGACCGGCCCCTGCTGGAACGTCTTGCCCAGGGGAGACGTTTTCAATCATTCCGATGAGGTGATGCCATGACCAGTTCCACCCTGAAACCCGCCGCCGAACTCGCGAAGGCCTCCGGCTTTCGCTATCCCAACGAGAGCGAGGCTTATCGCCAGGCGCGCACCGCGCTGCTCGCCGAGGAAATCGAACTGCGCCGCCATATCGAGCGGGTGGCCGAGCAGCGCCGCAAGCTGCCGCCGGGCGGCGAGGTCACGAAACCCTATGCCTTTGTCGGCGAAAACGGGCCGGTCGATTTCGCTGGCCTGTTCGGCGACAAGAACACGCTCGTGACCTACAGCTACATGTTCGGCCCGCAGCGCGAAAAGCCGTGTCCGATGTGCACGTCGCTGCTCAGCGCCTGGGACGGCGAGGTGCCGGACATTCAGCAGCGCGTTGCGCTGGCGGTGATCGCGCGGTCGCCGATCGAGCGATTGATGGCGTTCAAGCGCGAGCGCGGCTGGCATCATCTGCCGTTGTTCTCCGACACCTCAGGCGAGTTCAGCCGCGACTATCGCGCGGTGACCAAAGACGGCGGCGACGATGCCGCCTTCAACGTGTTCACGCGCCGGGGTGGCGCCATCCGGCATTTCTGGGGCGGCGAGATGAATGGGGCATCGGCCGATCCCGGCCAGGATCCGCGCGGCGCGCCGGACCTGATGCCGATCTGGACCATTCTCGATGTCACGCCGGAAGGCCGCGGCACCGACTGGTATCCGAAGCTGATCTACGGCTGATACATTCTCGTCATGCCCGGGCTTGTCCCGGGCATCCACGTCTTTAATGACGCGCCGCAAGCAAGACGTGGATGGCCGGGACGAGGGCCCGGCCATGACGAACTCACACCCGCCGATAACCCGCGAGCGAAGCGTCCGGAACATCGGGCAGATTGACCACGATGTTTTCCGGCGTGCGGCACGCCAGCCACCACAGTTCTTCCGTGGTGCTCATGTTGGCCTCGAGATGCGGCAGGTACGGCGGCACGAACATGAAATCGCCTGCCGCCATTTCGACATACTCCTTAAAATTCTCGCCGAAATAAATCCGGGCCCGCCCCGACAGCAGATAGGCGCCGGTTTCGGCCTCGCCGTGATGATGTGGCAGCGAACGGAAGCCCGGGGCGTTGCTGGCCTTGCCGAACCACAGCCGGGTCGCCGGGGTATGCTGCGGCCCGACGCCTGTGATCAGCGACATGCCGCCGGATTGCGCCGTTTTGCGGTTCTCGTCGCCGTGCCTAGTAACGACAGGTCGGTCGTTGGCGGCCATGTAAAACTCCTTAGGTGGTTTTGCGGGGTGAGCCTTGCGCGCAGATTGGGGTCGCGAAAATCCCCGATCAAGCGCAGTTTTTGCGAGGATCTGCGGCCAGGTTGTATCAAAATCGGTCACCGCCACAGCAGGCATCAGATCTTTCTTCACTTAATCCGCATTTAACTAAAACTCGCCTTAATGACGCTTCGGGCCTCTGCGAAATGCTGCGCTGGAGTTGGAACCCGGCACGGCGCGAAGAGGTGGAAGTGAAACTGTTCTGGCGTAAGGCGTATGCGTAAGAGTACCGGCGCGTTCAAGGATCCCGCAGCTCGTCGCCGCGGAAAATCATCCCGGCAATCCGTTCCTCTGAACATGTTCGGCGGCAGCGCGCTGGCGCTGGTCGTGCTGGGCTGTCTATGGACCGTCTACAGCAATGTGTTCGGGGCCAGCGTCTATCCAACCATCACGGCCTCGGGCATCGAGCCGGTTGGCGCACCAAAGGTTCACGTCGCCGCGAAGCGAACCTCTACCGTTGCGCTGCTGACCGCGGCCTATACCCCCGAACCGGATTCCACCACATTCACCGACCGCTTTCCGCTGGCGCCGCGTGAGCCGGACGCGCCGGTCCTGCAGGTCGAGAAATCCTCACGTGTGCAGGCCGCGCTGACGAAACCGCAGATCGATGCGCCGGCAGCGACGCCGGCTCCGGCGCCGACCGTGCGTCAGGTCGCAAGCATCACGGTCCCGGTGCCGGCGCCGCGCCCGGCCGAGGCGAAAGCGTTGCCAAGTAAAGGTCCCAGCGCCCGAGAAGTTGCCCAGGCCACCAAGGCCACGGCCGTGGCGTCCACCGCCTCGATCAAGCCCACCAGCATTTTCGACAAGCTGTTCGGCAAGCGCGAACCCTCTGGGCCGGTATACGCCTATGCCGCGCCCGACGGCGGCGTCATGAGTGATGGACACGACGCCGCGGACACTCCGTCGCCGCCCTACGATCGTTCGACCGCGGTCTACGATATCTCCGCGCACATGGTCTACATGCCCGACGGCACCAAGCTCGAGGCGCACTCCGGCCTCGGCTCCCGGCTCGACGATGCGCGCTTCGTCAGCGAGCGGATGCGCGGACCGACGCCGCCGCATCTCTATGACCTCAAGCTGCGGGAATCGCTGTTCCACGGCGTGCCGGCGCTCCGCCTCAACCCGGTGGGCGGCGAGCGGGCGATCTATGGCCGCTCCGGCCTGTTGGCCCACACCTACATGCTCGGCCCCAACGGCGACTCCAACGGCTGCGTCTCGTTCAAGGACTACAACGCATTCCTGGAAGCCTTCCGCAGCCAGCGGGTGAAGCGGCTCGCGGTGGTGGCCAAGCTGGATTGAGGCTGACGCGGCAGCGGTTACCGCTCGCTTAGCATCTTAGAACGTAGGAAGGTCTGGCAAACTGCCGGGCCTCTCTTGTTTTGAACGTGTTTTCAACGGCTGATGCGGCAGGTTCTGCCGCTTACCAATTTGTAATCGACCCATTTCGAACCGATCCCCCGGCCGCGCGCGACGCACGTAGGCAAGCATCAACCGAAATGGAGACTTCCGATGAAACGCCTCATCGCCGCGGCCGCGCTGCTATTGGGCACCGCACTGACCGCCCATGCCGACACCTCGGTCTATACGTCACGACATGGCAAGAGCGACGCCGACCTGCAGGCCGCCGGAGCCGCGTGCGATCAGCAACTGGGCCCGGTCATGAACGGCGCCGTGACCTCGCCGCCGTACAAGCGATGCATGGCCAGCTACGGCTGGCGCTACCAGCGCACCACGCGCGAGCGCCGCGCGCCCGACCCGCATACCTGGATCGATCCCGATACCGGCGATACGTGCCACGATATTCTCGGCGGTCTTGGGTCGTCGTGCGGAAATTTCTAGTTCGGCGGTAACGTCGATCTCTCTTATCCTCCCCCTTGTGGGGAGGGTGGCCAGCCGAAGGCTGGTCGGGTGGGGGTCGCCACAAGTGAGGCTTCCGTTGTGGCGACCCCCACTCCGGCCTCCGCTTCTGGACGATGCTTTGCATCGTCCAGGCTCGGCCGACCCTCCCCACAAGGGGGAGGGATCACTCACCGCCATCACATTCAAAAGAAGCACCCTAACTTTACATTGACAGTAGTGCTGCTGAGTTTTTCTTAGTTTGTCGCGCGGCTAACGCACGCCCTCACTGTGTCACGAACGACACGTGATCCTCTGTCTTGAAAAAATCACACAACAACACTTGCAATGGAACAGCATCTGGTTTATCAGCCCGCTTCTTCACTAGGCCATGGGTTCGGGCTCGTTGAGATCCCGACTGGCGCGGGCCGGTTTCTCGGTTTCGTGTTCCGCCGAATGAAGACGCGGCAGGTAGCTCATGGAGAGCATCGGGGAAGACCCGAAGGTCCGGTTCGATTCCGGTCTGTTGCACCGAGAAAGGATAGCTCAGTGGTAGAGCAGATGACTATTAATCATCCTGACGCGGGTTCGAATCCCGTTCCAGCGCTCCGATTCAGCCTGAAAAACTGAATTTCCCATTGAAGGGGACCGGACGCGCGCTTCAGTCGCAGTCCGGCCGCATCGCCGCAAGGCCTTTCGTCCGAACCTAGACACTGCAAGGCCGGCTTTGCGCCGCGGTGGATATCGCTTGCGTCGATGCCGGGAACACCGTGCGAACGACCGGCAACTGCCGGGCGATCGCGCGCGTGCGCCCGTCGTCGCGCAAGCTCAAGCCGCGGCCCGCCGATCTTTCAGGAAGCCGCGTTCGCGTCCCCACTTTCTTGAAACGAAGTCCGCTTTCCGGCGTGGTGCCGGAACGCCAATGATGGAGACGTGTCATGACGCGGCATCTGTTGATGTTGCATGTAACGGTAGCGGACGGCGAGCGCGCCCTGGTGACGCGCGACGGCCGGCTCGAGCGCGTGCTCGAACCGGGCCGCCACCGCCTGTTCGACCCGCGGCGCGCGCTGACGCTCGAGGCGTTCAAGGTGGTTCGCGCCGAGTTTCCGGCGGAGCGCTACGCCGTGCTGAACGCCGCACGGCCGGATCTCGCCGCGGAACTGTTCGAACTGGTCGAGACCAAGGCGAACGAAATCGCCCTCGTCAGCCTCGACGGGCGTCCGGTGCAGCTGCTGTCGCCGTGGCAGGCGCGCGTCTACTGGAAGGTCGCAACCCACGTCACAGTCGAGCGCATCGACGTGAGCGGCGATCCCCGCGTCAGCGCCCGGCATCTGGCGATGATCGAGCGCACGCGCTCGACGGTGGTGACGGAAGCGGTGGTCGAGAACCACGAAGCCGGTCTTCTCTACGTCGAGGGCCGGCTGGTGGAGCGGCTGGCGCCGGGCCGGCACGCGTTCTGGATCGTCGGCCGCAAGATCGAGGTGAAGCGCCTCGATCTTCGTCCGCAGGCGGTCGAGATCACCGCGCAGGAGATGCTGACCAGGGATCGCATCGCGCTGCGCGTGACCTTGACGGCGTTCCGCCGGATCGCCGATCCGGAGCGCGCCGCGGCAACCGTGCCGGACGTGGATGCGTGGCTGTACCGCTTGGTGCAGTTCGCCATCCGCGAGTCCGTCGCCGGCCGCACCCTCGACGAGGTGCTGTCGGCGAAGGCGGCGCTCGACGCCGAGCTTCGCGACTACGTCCGCGCGCGCGTCGCGGACTCGGGTGTCGAGGTAACCGAACTCGGCGTGAAGGACGTCATCCTTCCCGGCGAGATCCGGGAGCTGGTGAACAAGGTGGTGGAAGCGGAGCGGGTGGCGAAGGCCAACCTGATCCGCCGTCAGGAAGAGACCGCGGCGACGCGGTCTCTTCTGAACACCGCGAAGCTGATGGAAGACAACCCGCTGCTGTTGCGGCTCAAGGAGCTCGAGTCCCTCGAGCGCCTGGTCGAGAAGGTCGGCCGGATCGACTTCCACGCCGGCGACGGCCAGGGCCTCGACGCCCTGCTCACCAAGCTGGTGCGCTTCAAGCCGACGGAAGCCGCGTAACAGGAAGGGTCGCCAACGGGCGGCCCTTCGATGTTTGTCAAAATTGGAAGCATGCAACAGGGCATAGCTTTACAAATCAGGAAATTGCAGTGACCTTGAGCGAGGAAGGACAGCACATGCGATCCGATCCGTATCAGGAGCGCGCGCGGGCCCTGGCCATCGAGGCCGGGCTCGATCCCAACGCGAAGATCGACCGGCCGGGCCAGCGTCCGATGCCGCTGTGGTGCACGTTCCGTGACGCCGCGCGCAAGGAGCGTCTGGCGCGCGAGGTGGAAGCCGTTGCGGCTGACGTGGCGATTGCGCCGCAGGCCGCGCAGTACCAGAATAGCCCGCTGAAGGTGTTCGGCAGCCATGACGATGCGACGATCGCCCAGATGCGCAACTGCATGGCGGTGGGAAATGCCGTGGCGGGCGTGATCTGCGCCGACGGCCACCTCGGCTATGCCCAGCCGGTCGGCGGCGTCATTGCCTACGAGAAGCAGATCAGCATCTCCGGCGTCGGTTTCGACATCGGCTGCGGCAACATGGCGGTGCGTCTCGATACCCGCTTTGACGATATCGCCGGCAAAGTCGGCGACATCATCAAGGATGTTCGCCGCGTCATTTCGTTCGGCGTCGGGCGCAGCAACGACGAACGCGTCGAGCATGAATTGTTCGACGACGGCGACGCCTGGCGCGAATCCGACATGGGGGCGTACCGCACCAAGGCGGTTTCCCAGCTCGGCACCGTCGGGTCGGGCAATCACTACGTCGACCTGATGCGCGACGAGGCGGGGCTGGTCTGGATCGGCGTCCACTTCGGCAGCCGGGGCCTCGGTCATACCAGCGCAACGCGGTATCTCAAGGCCGCGGGCGGCAAGGATGGCATGAACGTGCCGCCGGCGGTGATCGACGAGGACAGCGAAATCGGACGACGCTACATTGCCGCCATGCAGCTGGCGGGGCGATACGCCTATGCCGGCCGCGAATGGGTGATCGAACGGGTCCGCAAGATCATCGGCGGGACGGTGACCGACAAGGTGCATAACCACCACAACTATGCCTGGCGAGAAACCCACGACGGCCGGGACCTGTGGGTGGTTCGCAAGGGCGCGACGCCGGCGTTTCCCGGCCAGCGCGGCTTTGTCGGGGGATCGATGGGGGACGACGCCGTGGTCATCGAAGGCGTCGATTCGCCGGAAGCCAGGGCGTCGCTGTATTCGACCGTGCATGGCGCCGGCCGTCTGTTCGGGCGCAAGGAAGCCAAGCGCCGTTTCACCCGCACTGAGATGGATGCGTGGCTGCAGTCGCGCGGCGTCACCCTGGTCGGCGCCGACCTCGACGAGAGCCCGATGGCGTATCGTCGCCTGCCGGAGGTGCTTGCCGAGCATGCCGGCTCGGTCAAGGTGGTGCACACGCTGCAGCCGTTCGCGGTGGCAATGGCGGGGGAGAACGAGTTCGACCCGTTCAAGGATTGAGTGGGGGCGAGGACGGCTGCCTGCCGTTGCGGCTGCTGCGCGGCACGCGGAATGAAGCTGCCAAAAACAAAAACCCCGGCATCGCTGCCGGGGTTTTGCATTTTGATGTCGCCTGAAGCGAGATGGACCGCTTAGAAGTCCATGCCGCCCATGCCGCCGCCCGGGGGCATGCCGCCGCCGGCCGGAGCGTTCTTCTTCGGCAGTTCGGCGATCATGGCTTCGGTGGTGATCAGGAGACCCGCAACCGAGGCTGCGTTCTGGATCGCCGCACGGACCACCTTGGTCGGGTCGATGATGCCCTTGGTGACCAGGTTGCCGTATTCGCCGGTCTGCGAGTCGAACCCGTAGGAGTACTGGTCCTTCTCGAGGATCTTGCCGACGATGACGGAACCGTCCTCGCCTGCGTTGATGGCGATCTGGCGGGCCGGCATGCTGAGCGCCTTGCGGACGATCTCGACACCGGTCTTCTGGTCGTCGTTCTGGGTCCTGATCTTCTTCAGCTGCTCGGAGGCACGCAGCAGGGCGACGCCGCCGCCCGGCACGATGCCTTCCTCGACCGCCGCACGGGTCGCATGCATCGCGTCATCAACGCGATCCTTGCGCTCCTTGACTTCGACTTCGGTCGCGCCGCCGACGCGGATCACCGCGACGCCGCCGGCGAGCTTGGCCAGACGCTCCTGCAGCTTCTCGCGGTCGTAGTCCGAGGTGGTTTCCTCGATCTGCGCCTTGATCTGCGAAACGCGGGCTTCGATGTCGGCCTTCTTGCCGGCGCCGTTGACGATGGTGGTGTTCTCCTTGTCGATCATTACCTTCTTGGCGCGACCGAGCATGGCGAGCGTGACGTTCTCGAGCTTGATGCCGAGGTCTTCCGAGATCGCCTGGCCACCGGTCAGGACGGCGATGTCCTGCAGCATGGCCTTGCGGCGGTCGCCGAAGCCCGGAGCCTTGACGGCCGCGACCTTGAGGCCGCCACGCAGGCGGTTGACGACGAGGGTGGCCAGCGCTTCGCCTTCGACGTCTTCGGCGACGATCACCAGCGGCTTGCCGGTCTGCACCACGGCTTCCAGGAGCGGAAGCAGTTCGTTCAGGCTGGAGAGCTTCTTCTCGTTGATCAGGATGTAGGCGTCGTCCATTTCAACGCGCATCTTGTCGGCGTTGGTGACGAAGTAGGGCGAGATGTAGCCGCGGTCGAACTGCATGCCTTCGACGACGTCGAGTTCGGTCTCGAGCGACTTGGCTTCTTCAACCGTGATGACGCCCTCGTTGCCGACCTTCTTCATGGCATCGGCGAGGAACTTGCCGATTTCCGCGTCGCCATTGGCCGAGATGGTGCCGACCTGGGCAATTTCCTCGTTCGAGGTGACCTTCTTGGAGTTCTTGACGAGGTCGGCGACCACGGCTTCCACCGCCAGGTCGATACCGCGCTTCAGGTCCATCGGGTTCATGCCGGCGGCAACCGACTTGGCGCCTTCACGGACGATGGCCGCGGCCAGCACGGTTGCGGTGGTGGTGCCGTCGCCGGCCGCGTCAGCGGACTTGGAGGCGACTTCGCGCACCATCTGGGCGCCCATGTTCTCGAACTTGTCCTCAAGCTCGATTTCCTTGGCGACGGTGACGCCGTCCTTGGTGATGCGCGGCGCGCCGAACGACTTGTCGAGCACGACGTTGCGGCCCTTGGGGCCGAGCGTCACCCGGACCGCGTTGTTGAGGATATCGACGCCGCGCAGCATCTTGTCACGGGCGTCGACGCCGAATTTAACTTCTTTGCTAGCCATGTTTGGGATTCCTTGAGACTGTTCAGGTGGGAGCAGGCGCTTAAGCGGCCTTCTTCTTGGTGGCGGGCAGATCGGTGAGAACGCCCATGATGTCGCTTTCCTTCATGATCAACAGCTCCTGGCCGTCGAGCTTGACCTCGGTGCCGGACCACTTGCCGAACAGCACGCGGTCGCCAACCTTGAGGTCGATCGGGATCAGCTTGCCGGCTTCGTCGCGGCCACCCGGGCCAACGGCGGTGATTTCGCCCTGCGAGGGCTTTTCCTTGGCACTGTCCGGAATGATGATGCCGCCAGCGGTCTTCTCTTCTGCGTCGATGCGCTTGACCACAACGCGGTCGTGAAGCGGACGGAATTTCATGCAGTCCTCCTAAGTTTCTGAAGATGTTCGATAATTTTGAGAGATTGGCAGTCGATGCCAGCGAGTGCCAGCGCGACCGTGCTGGACATAAGCCGAACCGGGCGGTTGGGCAAGGCCTTCTAGCAGATATTTTGGCACTCAAATATGACGTCTGCCAATATCAATAAGCATGCTTAACGGCCGCGGAGCCTAGTATTAGCACTTGCGGTAAGCCGCTGCCAACGCTGCAAATTTCAACAGAACATTAAACTTTTAGGCTTGAGATGGGTTGACTGGATACGTCACATTTCATGCATCGCGCTGTCATGCGAAGTGGAAGCCGGTTCGCGGCACCAGCGCGGTCGTTGAGGAAGCATAGGGCAAGTTCGAACACAAAACCGGAAGCCACTTTTGTTGAATGCGCTCTATCCATGGAGGCTGTCATGGTTTCGAGAAGTGCAGGTGGTGTTGCTTCGGAGGATTTCCGGAAGCAGGTGATGGGTTACGGACTGACGACGGCGCAGATCCTTTACCGGATGCCGGATCATCGCTCATTGCTGCAAACCTATGTCTGGCAGAACTACGACCTGTTCCCGAAATTTCCGGCGCTGAAGGATTTTCTGGCGTTCTGGGAAGCGAAGCTCGAGGGACCGCTGGTCGCCGTCACCGTCGCGCACTCCAAGCTGATCAAGCCTGCCGAACTGCGCGCCGTCGACGGCGTGTTTCGCCTGCACTGATACGGCAAAGCCGCGTCTCGTGAATTGCCGCTGCGCCCGGCAGCGGCTAACCTGCCTTGCATGCGACCGGATCCATCCGGCGCGGCAAGGGAGGCGCAAGATGGCCAAAGCGAAATCCAAGCCGAAATCGAGCTCCGCGGTGTCACGCGCCGCGGTGAAGACCGCCGCGAAGAAAAAATCAGCCGCGCGCCCGGTTGCGAAGACTACCGCGCGCAAAACTGTCAAGTCGAAGGCGAGAACCGTCGCCGCAAGACCGCGTCGCCCCCGGCAGCGCGTCGCCGTCAGCCATTATCGCGAGCAGGACTTTCAAACCAACGGCCTGCGCAGCTACGCGCAATACCGCGACCTCGGCATCGCCGCCGCCACCCATGGCCTGGCGCAGGCCCATGTGATCCGGCTGCTCGGGCCGTGCAATCCGAAAGAGGTTTCCAAGCTGCATTTCCACGACGTCGAGTTTCAGATGGTTTATGTGCTCAACGGCTGGGTCAAGACCTACATGGAAGGGCAGGGCGAGACCCTGATGCAGCAGGGCAGCTGCTGGACCCAGCCGCCGCGAATCCGGCATCTCATTCTGGATTATTCCGACAATTGCGAATTGCTCGAAGTGATCCTGCCGGCGGAGTTTCGTACGGTCGAACTGGCATCGTAATGCAGTCGCAGTCTGCTTAAGCGTAGCAGGGCAGACGCTTTCCCGGCAGCAGGTCATACGGCGCGCGCCAGCCCGGCAGCGCGGCTATTCGATCAAGCCATGCACGGACCGCCGGATGCGTCGTCGCCAGATCGTAGCCGGTTTCCTCTTTTGGAAAGAACAGATAGCCGACCATCGAGAGGTCGGCCACCGTTGGCCGATCGCCGATCACGAACGGCCGATCGGCCAGATGCGCTTCCGCAATGGCAAGAAATCCATCGAGACGGCTGCGCAGGAAACCCAGCACCTGCGCATCGGGCGAAGGCGTGAACGCACGCTGGAAGCGGTACGTCGCCATGTAGCTCGTGAGCTTGTGGTTGTCCCAGAACAACCAGCGCAGGACTTCAAACCGCTCGTTGTCGCCTTCGCCGTGAAACCGGCCATATCGCTCCGCCAGTTGCAACAGGATCGGCGCCGTCTGGGTCAGACGCGATCCCGATTGCTCCAGCACGGGAATTTCGCCCATCTCGTTGACGCTCCGCCGCCATTCCGGCGTTCGCGTGACGCCGCCACCGAAATCGGTCCAGATCGGTTCAAACTCCTGCCCGCATAGCGTCAGCATCAGCGCGAGCTTGTAACTGTTTCCGGATTCCGGAAAGTAATGCAGCCTATATTCGGTCATCACCATTTCTGCGCTTGTTTCGCCTCATATTGTCACGCCGATGATCGTGCCCATCAGGCAGCTTGACAGCGTGCCCGACAAGATCGACTTCAAGCCCGGCGCCACGGCCGCCGTCGGGCCGATGTTGGGCAATCCGACGTTAGGCGTAATCGAACAGCGCCATGAACCCGAAGTCCATATGCAGTTGTTGGTGGCAGTGGAACAGGGTCTTGCCGGGATTGTCAGCCACAAAGTCCACTTCTGCCTGCTGGTAGCCGCCGAGCATGACGACATCCTTCATGATCCCGGCGGTGGCTTTTCCGGCTATTCGCGTCAGTTCGAAGCTGTGCCGATGCAGATGCACCGGATGGATGTCGTCGCTGGCATTGCTCATGCGCAGCCGATAGCGCTTTCCCTGGTGCAGATGAAACATCGGCTGCATGTTCTCCATCGAGAACCCCACGCCGTTGATGCGCCACTCGTTGAAGCCCTGGTTGGCGGCATTGTTCTTGGCAAATGTCATCTCGATGGTTTCATCCGGCGCCGGCCGGCCCTCGGCAGCGGGCGTTCCGAACCGGGTATAGTCCCATTTAAACGGCGCGGGCCTGGTCCATTTCGGCTTGCCGGTCTTGCCGGCATACTCGACCACGATGCCCATGCCTCTGCTGCGGTCGTCGTCGGCGAGATCGCCCATCACCCATACGCCGGGATGATTCATCTCGACCACCGCCGATATGCGTTCTGCGGTCCCGAGCCACAGCACCGGCACCGAATGCGGCGTTGGCACCGGGTTTCCGTCCAATGCGACCACGTCAAAAACATGGCCGGGCAGGGCGAGACTGCGGATTTCAGTCGCGCTGCCGTTCACGACGTGAAACAGGACACGCTCGCCTGTCTTCACCCGGATTGGATCGCCATGGCCCAGCATCCGTCCATTGATCGAGAACAGGCTGTAGCCGACCTCGAAGCCGTGCGGCATGCCCTTGGACAGCGAGGCGCGCATGGCGGCCTCACCGGATTCTTCGAGCGCCTTGACCCGCGTTGCGGGACTAAGAAAATCCATCGCCATGTCGCCGCCGCGACTGAGCGCCGGCTGGAACTCCTTGAGCATCAGGAACACTTCGCGGTCATAGCGGCCCGGTTCGCGTTTCGGTTCGATGTAGACCGTGCCGACCTGTCCGCCGTATTGCCCTCCGGACAGATCGGCACCGGGCACAACGTGCGTATGATAGAATCGCAATCCCGCCGGTCCCGGCGTGAAGGCAATGCGGCGCATACCATGCGCCGGAATGAACGGCGTTCCTTCTTCGGCGGCGCCGTCGACATCGACCGGGATGGTTTGCCCATGCCAGTGCAACTGCTCCGGCGTATCGGTGTCGTTGTGGATATCGACAACGGCCTGCCGGCCTTCCTTGAAGCGCAGCAGCGGCCCCGGAAACTGGCCGTTATAGGTGGTGGTGGAAATGATGCGATCCGGCGCCAGTTCGACCAGGCCGTTGCCGATGCGGAGGGTGTGATCCGCCGCACCTTGCGAAGTCGCCGATGCGCCGCCGAAAGGTTGGGCGCTGGCCCGCTCGGGAAGTGTCGCCGAAAGTACGGAGAGTGCTGCCGCACCCAGCAGATGGCGCCGATCCATTGTCATGGGAACCTCCGTCGCCCGGCCAAATCGATCGGCTGTCGAATTGCACTATCGAAATTCGATAGTCCAGATGGAACCAACTCACGATCGAGACATCTCGCCGGATGGCATCTTGAACCGCTGCACGGCGGCGTCTCGCCTTGAATAGCGCCAGCACACCGAACGCCGATTGCAATTGCAGCATGTCACCCCGGTGCCCGCGGCGGGTATGGCAGGGCCGGGGCGCGATGCAACGGGGGCCAACCCCGTCATTGCGAGGAGCCCTTGCGACGAAGCAATCCAGTCTTGCTTGTTGCTTCTGGATTGCTTCGCGGAGCCTGTCATCGGGCGGCGCTTTGCGCCGTCCCGTCGGCTCGCAAAGACGGTGAGGGGCCGATGCCCGGTGCTACCCGCGTCCCACGAACGGCATCTTGGTCGCCATCACCGTCATGAACAGCACATTGGCGTCCGGCGGCAAGGTCGCCATGTAGACCACGGCGTTGCCGACCGCCGAGACGTCCATGCGCGGCTCGGGCATCTTGCGGCCGTCCGGCTGCAGCACGCCGTCGACCATGCGCTCGGTCATCGGCGTGGTGGCGTTGCCGATGTCGACCTGGCCGCAGGCGATGTCGTAGGCGCGGCCGTCGAGCGCGGTGGCCTTGGTGAGGCCGGTGATGGCGTGCTTGGTCGAGGTATAGGGCGAGGAGAACGGCCGCGGCGTGTGCGCCGAGATCGAGCCGTTGTTGATGATGCGGCCGCCCTTCGGGGTCTGGTCCTTCATGATCCGGAACGCGTGCTGGGTGCACAGGAACGGCGCGCTGAGGTTGGTGTCGACCACGGCCTTCCATTGCGCGAGGCTGATGTCTTCCAGCGGCATCGCCGGAGTGCCCATGCCGGCATTGTTGAACAACAGGTCGAGCCGGCCGTAGACCTCCATGGTCTTGGCGAACAGCGCGGCGATCGAGCCCGGGTCGGTAAGGTCGGTCGGCACCGCCAGGCTTTTGCCGGACACGCCGAGCTTGGCGGTTTCCGCCAGCATATCGGCGCGCCGTCCGGCGAGCACCACGGTGAAGCCGGCGTTCATCAGCGCCAGCGACGACGCCCGTCCGACGCCGGAGCCCGCGCCGGTCACGATTGCGATCTTGTCTGCCATGTGTGTTTCTTCCCTGCTTGGTGGCGATACTTTGATGATCATTCGTAGGATGGGTTGAGCGAAGCGATACCCATCATGGTCTTTGTCGTGGTGATGGGTTTTGCAAGGGCTCAACCCATCCTACAAGTCGCGCATTCAGCTTTCTTTCTTGTAGGGTGGGCGCGGAATGTTCTGGTGGGCCGCACGCAACGCCGCCGACCAGCGCGAACGCAGATCGTGAAAATAGGGCTCGCCGGCCTCGATGCGGTGGTTGAGGTCGGCGTCGCAGATGTCGGTTCGCACCACCAGCACGTCGATCGGCAAGCCGACGCCGAGATTGGAGCGCATGGTGGAGTCCATCGAGATCAGGCTGGTCTTGAGCGCCTCGTAGAGTTCGACGTCGTAATGAATGGCGCGGTCCAGCACCGGCTTGCCGTATTTGTGCTCGCCGATCTGCAGGTATGGCGTATCGGTGGTGCATTCGATGAAGTTGCCGGCCGGATAGACCATGAACAGCCGCATCCGCGAGCCCTTGATCTGGCCGGCGAACAGGAACGAGACGTCGAAATTGATTTCTTCCGATTGCAGCGCGACGCCCTCGGTAGCGTGGACGTGACGGATGGCGCGGCCGATGCGCTGGGCCGCCTGGAACAGGGTCGGCGCATTCATCAGCGTTTCGACCTCGCCCGAGGCTGCATCCACCATGCCCTCGCTCAGCGTCGAGAGCACCGACTGGCTGATGGCGAGATTGCCGGCGGAAGCGATCGCCATGATCCGCTCGCCGGGCTGGTTGAAGACGTGGAGCTTGCGGAAGGTCGAGATGTTGTCGAGCCCGGCATTGGTCCGCGTATCCGCGATCAGGACCAGGCCCTCCCGTACCAGCACGCCGCAGCAATAAGTCATTCCCGGTCCCTTGATCCGACCCCAAGATTATCGGCATGATCGGCGTGAAACTACTAATCAATTTCAAGGGGTCGTCCAGCCCCAATTGGACATCCCACCCGCGCCGTCGGATCCGCATCGGCCGGTCACATGGAGAGGCGCATGACGAGATGGAGGATGGCAATCGGCGCGGTTGTCGCGATGCAGTTTATTGCGGCCGCCGTCGCGCTGGCGGGTCCGTGGGAAGACGGCATGGCCGCCTACAACCGCGGCGATTACGTGCCGGCGACGCGGGTATTTCACGCCCTTGCCGTCGCCGGCAACGCCAAGGCGCAGCATCTGTTGGGGGTGATGTACCGCAGGGGCCAGGGGGTGCGTCGAAGCCCGACCCGGGCGCACATGTGGTTCAGTTTCGCCGCCGCGCACGGCGAGGCCAAGGCCGCAACCGAACTGCGCGAAGTATCCGGCGCGATGACGCCGGAACAACTCGCAGAGGCGCGGGCGATGGCGCAGGCCTGCGAGGCATCGAATTACCGCACCTGCGCGTATTGAGGCTGAGAACGTCGCCCTCGGTTCAGGACTGGCTCTGCGACTGGCCCTGCCGGCCGCCGGCCTGGTCGACTTTCACCGCCACCGACAGGGTTTCCATGCCGCCGCCGTAGCGGGTGCCGCGAACCGGTGCGGCGCCGAGATAGTCGAGGCCGATGGCGACGCGGGCATGGGCGTCGGTGGTGCAGATGCCGTTGGCCGGATCGAACCCGACCCAGCCGAGATCGGGGACGAACGCTTCCGCCCAGGCGTGGCCGGCCTGCTGGTTGACCATGCCGTCGGAACGCAGGAAGTGCCCGGCGACGAAGCGCGCCGGCACGCCGCCCGAGCGGGCGCAGGCAATGAAGACATGGGCGTAGTCCTGGCATACCCCGCGCTTGAGCGCGAACGCCTCCGCGGCCGAAGTCCCGGTATTGGTGGGATCGGTGTCGAACGTCATGTGTTCGTTGATCTGCATCATCAACGCATGCAGGAAACCCAGCACGTCGCCGTCGGATTCCGAGCGCAATTCACGACCGAACGCCGCCATCGCCGGATTGACCTCGGTAAGCGAGGTTGCGCGCAGGAACAGGCTCGGCGGGAAACGCTCCTCGGTGCCCCGAAGCACGCCGCCGGTATCGTGGGTCTCGATCAGGCCTTCGACGCTGATGGTCAGGTCGGAAATCGCGCCATAGGTCAGCACGTGGGTGACGTTGCCGAACGCATCGTAATGCATGTCGAGACGGCTGTCGGTGGAGACGTCGATCTGCCACTCGGCGACATACTGGCCGTCGTGGCTGCCGGGCGTCATGCGCAGCACCTGGATCACGCCGGAGGCTGGCGGCTCGTAGCGGTAGGTGGTGGTATGGGCAATTCGCAGACGCATGGCAGTTCCGAATGTTGACGGCGGGGAGGCGACGCAGGCTAGCTCAGGTCAGGTACTGCCTGGAGATGATTTCGCCGAGTCGGCCGTTATCGGCAATGAATTCCTGGATGAATTCGTGCACGCCGCGCTGGAAAATGTCGTCCATGTGGCTGTGCTCGAGGCGATTGCGCACCCCGCGGGCATGGCGCTGTGCCGCGCCCTGGCGGCCATAGGCGACGCCGATCTGGTCGAGGTTGCGCACCAGGTTGCCGTAGCAGGACGCCAGCGAGCGCGGCAGTGAATCGTTCAGGATCAACAGGTCGGCGATCAGCCACGGCTTCAGGGTTTCGCGATAGACCCAGTGATAGGCGGTCAACGCCGACACCGAGCGCAGGATCGAGGTCCACTGGTAATAGTCGAGCGGGCCGCCGACATGTTCTTCCTCGGGCAGCAGCACGTGGTATTTGACGTCGAGAATGCGGGCGGTGTTGTCGGCGCGCTCGAGATGCAATCCGAGCCGCGAGAACCAGTAGGCGTCGTTGCGCAGCATGGTCCGGTAGGCCGAGCCGTCGAACCGCAACGAGATCTCCTGCACGAAGCGCAGGAAGCGGGTCAGCTCCTCGCGGGTCTTGGTGCCCTTGCCCCAGACTTCCTGCAGTTCGATCCAGGCGCTGTTGATGGTGTCCCACATCTCGCTGGTCAGCGCGGTGCGCACCGAACGCGAATTCAGCCGGGCGTTTTCGATGCAGTTGCGGATCGAGGAGGGGTTGGCCGGCGAGAACGACAGGTACTCCACCACATTGGTTTCGTCGGCTGCGTCGTAGATGCTGTAGAAGCTGGCGCTGACGCCCGCGGTCAACAGCGCCGAATCCCATTCATTGGTGTGGCCGATATAGGCGCTCGGCAGCGCGGTGACGCGCAGCGTCGCCTCGATGGTGCGTGCCAGATACTCCGCGCGCTCGACGTAACGGGCCAGCCAGTACAGGTTCTCGGCAGTGCGTGACAGCATGCGGCAATGTTACTCGTTCGTCGTTGTGCCCGTCGCGGCGCGAAGTCTAGTCATCCAGAATCCACGTGTCCTTGGTGCCGCCGCCCTGGCTGGAATTGACCACCAGCGACCCCTCCTTCATGGCCACCCGGGTCAGGCCGCCCGGCACGATGGTGACGCGGTCGCGCCCGGTCAGCACGAACGGCCGCAGGTCGACGTGGCGTGGCGCCAGACCGGAGGCGGTGCAGGTCGGGCAGGTCGAGAGCGCCAGCGTCGGCTGGGCGATGAAGCCTTCGGGCTCGCGCTTGAGCTTGTCGCGGAAGGCTTCGATGGTGGCCTTGGTGGCGGCGGGGCCGATCAGCATGCCGTAGCCGCCGGAGCCGTGCACTTCCTTGACCACCAGTTCAGAGAGATGGTCGAGGACATAGGCGAGGTCAGCCGGTTCGCGGCAGCGCCAGGTCGGCACGTTCTTCAGGATCGGCTCCTCGCCGAGATAGAACTTCACGATATCCGGCATGTAGCTGTACACCGCTTTGTCGTCGGCGATGCCGGTGCCGACCGCGTTGGCCAGCGTCACGTTGCCGGCCATGTAGGCAGACATCAGCCCGGGCACGCCGAGCGCCGAATCCGGTCGGAAGGTCAGGGGGTCGAGGAAATCGTCGTCGACCCGGCGGTAGATCACGTCGACGCGCTTGAGGCCTTCGGTGGTTCGCATGAACACCTCATCGTTCTTGACGATGAGGTCGCGGCCCTCGACCAGTTCGATGCCGAGCTTGTCGGCCAGGAACGAATGCTCGTAATAGGCGGAATTGTACACCCCGGGCGTCATCAGCGTCACCGTGGGTTCCGCCGTGGCGCTCAAGGGCGCCACCGAGCGCAGCGCCGAGAGCAACTCGTCGGGGTACTTTTCCACAGGCGCGACACGGTGCCGGGCGAACAGGTCCGGAAACAGCCGCATCATGATTTCACGGTTTTCCAGCATGTACGACACCCCCGAGGGGGTGCGGGCGTTGTCCTCCAGCACATAGAAATTATCCGGATCGACCCGGACGATATCGATCCCGGCGATGTGGACATAGACATCGTGGGGCACGGCCTGGCCGTTCATTTCCGGCCGGAACACCGGGTTCTGGAACACGAGGTCGTCGGGGATGACATTGGCACGCAGGATGTCGCGGCCGTGATAGATGTCGCGCAGGAACATGTTCAGGGCGCGGACCCGCTGTTTCAGGCCCCTCTCCATCAGCGTCCATTCCTTGCCCGACAGGATCCGGGGGATCACGTCGAACGGAATCAGCCGCTCCTGGGCTTCGGCGTCGCCATAGACGGCGAAGGTAATGCCGATCCGGCGGAACAACAGTTCGGCTTCCTGGCGGCGATACTCCAGAGCGTCGGGAGGCGTCTCCTTGAGCCAGCGGGAGAGTTCTTCGTAGGCCGGGCGAAGATCGCCCGCGGACCCGTTCATTTCGTCGAACGCGACTGCCATATACCCTGACTGCTTTCCCCGACCATGCAGGACAGTGCATGACTGAAAGGGATGGTAGCAAGGGCCGGGCCAGCGCGATATGCATTCATCGGGAGCATTTGACGGGAGTGGTCGGGATGTTGCCTGAAAAACCGGCGCGGGGGTGCCCATTTCGGCAGCATTTCCGCGTGACATCAATGCCTTGGGTGGGCGAGGGTGCCTTGGGCAGGAAGCGTCAGGTAGTACGCGAGGAGAGGTTATGAGCGAGATCGTCACCGCAGGCATTCTGGTGATCGGCGACGAAATCCTGTCCGGACGCACCAAGGACAAGAACATCGGCTTCATCGCCGAATATCTCACCAATATCGGCATCGACCTCAAGGAGGTCCGCGTCGTCTCCGACGATGAGCCCGACATCATCGCCGCGCTGAACGCGCTACGCGATCGCTACACCTACGTCTTTACCACAGGCGGCATCGGGCCGACCCATGACGACATCACCGCCGACAGCGTCGCCAAGGCGTTCGGCGTCGGCATCGACCATCATCCCGAAGTGGTGGCGCGGTTTCGCGAACGCTTCGGTGCCGACCTGAACGAAGCCCGGCTGCGCATGGCCCGGATTCCGGATGGAGCCGACCTGATCCAGAGCGCCACTATCCTGGCGCCGGGCTTCTGGATCGGCAACGTCATCGTCATGGCGGGGGTGCCGACCATCATGCAGGCGATGATGGACATCGTCGCCCCGAAGCTGAAATCCGGGGTGCGGATGCTGTCGGACTCGGTTCGCGCCAACGCGCGTGAAGGCGACATCGGCGGCCCGTTGCGCGCCATCGCGCTGGCCCATCCCGACACCATCATCGGCAGCTATCCGTTCACCGACGAGGACAAGAAGCCGAACACCAACCTCGTGGTCCGCTCGCGCGATCCGGACAAGCTCGCCGCGGCGATGGCCGCGGTCAAGGAGATGCTGGCCGGGCTCAACGTCGCGCGGTAGGAGAAAGTTTTTTGGACAAGAATTCGTTCTTCTGGAAGATGGTCGACGGCAATGCGCCACCGCCGCCGTGCGCCAAGACGCTCGGGCTCGAGTTTGTCGAGATCGACGGCGAGCGCGGCACCATCAAAACCCAATTCGAAGCGGTGGAAAAGTTTCTCAACCCGGCCGGCAACGTCCAGGGCGGTTTTCTCGCGGCGATGCTCGACGACACCATGGGGACTGCGCTGGCGGCGACGCTCGACGCCGGCCAGTTTTCCCCCACGGTGAATCTCAACGTGCAGTTTCACCGGCCGGCCGCGCTCGGGCCCGTCAAGGGCTTTGGCCGCGTCGTGATGCGCGGTCGCGAGATGTGCCATGGCAGCGCCGAGCTGTGGCAGAACGACAAGATCGTCGCCACCGCGACCGGCACTTTCGTCATACGCAAACTATAGGAGACAAGGATGGCTGCAGAGTCCCCGGAACTGAGCGCGCAGGAGCGGGCGGGCAAGCCCTTCCCGGTATCGTGGGATCAGTTCCACCGCGATTGCCGGGCGCTGACCTGGCGGCTCAACGAGGTCGGCCCGTTTCACGCGGTGATCGCCATTACCCGCGGCGGCCTGGTGCCGGCGGCGATCGTCGCCCGCGAACTCGGCGTCCGCGTCATAGATACGGTCTGCATCGCGAGCTACGACCACACCAAGCAGGGCAATCTCACGATACTCAAGACCATCTCGGCGGATACCGCCAAGCTCGGGGGCGGCACCGGCAAGGGGCTGTTGATCGTCGACGACCTGGTCGATACCGGCAAGACCGGACGGATGGTGCGCGAGATGCTGCCCGACGCCCATTTTGCCACGGTCTACGCCAAGCCGATGGGCCGGCCGCTGGTCGATACCTTCATTACAGAGGTGTCGCAGGACACCTGGATCTTCTTTCCCTGGGATACCGCGCTGGCGTTCCTACCGCCGATCCGCGACGGCGCGGCGTAGGACGGCAGGAGCATGTCTCGGCTCGCGCAGATGGGTTAGAGTCTCTAACCCAGCAGCCGCGCTGAGGCACCTTGCGCTTCGACGAGCTTCACGGCCTTCTTGTCAAAGGAGACGAAGCTTTCCGCGCCGAGCCAGCTTCCCTCATAGGCGATCACGCCGTCGGCAAAATCGCCACCGGCGTCCAGGTGAGCCAATCCGGCTTCCACCGCCGGGCGGTTCGCCACGACATTCGCGGCATTCATCAAGCGCCGGACCGCTTCGCTGATTTCGCTCGTCGAAATCTTGTAGCCTTGGGACAATACCCAGACCAGTTCGCACAGCGCCGGCAGTGTCAGTGCGATCAACTCTGCCCTCTTCAACTCCGCCTGGGCGATCTTGCTTTGCCGTTCGTCGTCGCCGGCAAGGGCCCGAACCAGCACGTTGGTATCGGCCGTGATCTTCATCTCTTGCCGGCCCAGCCCCGAGCCGCGATCTTGTTCATCTCCTCGATCGATAACGATGGACCGTCGCCTTTCTTCAAGAAGTTGAAGGCATCCGAAATCTTCCCCGTCGCTCGGGCCGCTTTCACTTCGATCCGACCGTCAGGAAGTTTGTCTATGGTAATCTTCTCGCCGGGATGGACCCCTAGATGCTCCAGGAGATCCTTGCGCAGCGTGACTTGTCCTTTAGCGGTAACGGTGAGCGTGGTCATGGCATGGCCTTTTTGCAGATCGTTTTTTGTAAGGCAAAAGTACCTTACCGTCAAGTAGATGTGCCAGACCGGCCGCCGCGTGGCGCCGGAATGCCCTCGCAATCTCAGGTTCCGATGATTATCGTCGATGCCATTGCGCAGTTGGGCGGCTGTCCTGAATCCGTTCAGTCGCCGGCCCAGATGGAGGTCTTCGACGACTGTGTTCGATCGAGAGACCTGATCGGAAGGGGAGTTGCAAGTATGCAGATACGATTCGGTCTCGTTGTCGCGCTTGCCGCCCTGTTCGGTCTGGCCGATGCTCGCGCCCAAACCAGTCCGGTTCCGGGCGTCGATCCGGCATTGATCGATGACATCGTGGTCGGCAGCCGCGTGCTCGCCGACTTCGGCGTGCTCGACGGTTTCGGCCATGTCAGCGCCCGCCATCCCGGCAACCCCAGCCATTTCCTGATGGCGCGTTCGCTGGCGCCGGCGCTGGTGACGGCGGACGACATCATGGAGTTCGACCTCGACGGCAATGCCGTGGACGCGCGCGGCCGGTCGGTGTTTCTGGAACGCTTCATCCACGCTGAAATCTACAAGGCGCGGCCGGACGTCATGTCGGTGGTCCACACCCATTCGCCCGGCGTGGTGCCGTTCACGATCAGCCAGGTGCCGTTGCGGCCGGTGTATCACAACTCGGCGTTCCTTGCCGCCGGCGCGCCGGTGTGGGACATCCGCAAGGATTTTGGCGATACCGACATGCTGGTGCGCAATCCGGCGATCGGCAAGTCTCTGGCGTCAGCGCTTGGCGACAAGCCGGTGGTGCTGATGCGTGGCCATGGCGACGTCACGGTCGGATCGGCGGTAAAAATCGCGGTGTTCCGCGCCTATTACGCCGACGTCAATGCGAGGCTGCAGGCCCAGGCGGTGGCTCTCGGTGGCGAGCCGAACTACCTGACACCGGCGGAGGGCGTCAAAGCCGATGCCACTAACCTCGTCGTCATCGACCGCATCTGGAATTTGTGGAAACTTCGCGTGGCGCCGGGATTGGCGAAGTAGTTCCGAACAAGTTCCGAACATCATCGTCATGGCCGGACTTCATCCAGCCACCATCTTCAAAAGTTTCTTTGCAAGAAAAGATGGACCCCCGGATCAAGTCCGGGGATGAAGGCAGGCAGGGGCGACAACAACCAAAACTACCCGAACCGCTGCCGCGCCAGCTTGGCGCCGGCGCCGAGAGCCTTCAACTTGGCTTGCGCGATGTCTCGGTGCATCGGCGCCATGCCGCAGTTGGTGGTGGCGACGATGTTCTGCTTCGGCACGAATTGCATGACGTCTTCGATTACCCTGGCGACGTCCTCCGGCGTCTCGACGGTGTCGCTGGCGACATCGATCACGCCGGCCTGCACCACCTTGCCGTCGAGCAGGCCGAGCAATTCGAGCGGCACCCGCGAATTGCGGCACTCGATCGCCACCTGCTGGATCGGGCTCTTGGAAATCACCGGGAAAATCTGCTCGTACTGGCGCCACTGCCCGCCCAGCGTCTGCTTCCAGTCGGTGTTGGCCTTGATGCCGTAGCCGTAGCAGATGTGGACCGCGGTGGCACAAGTGAGGCCCTTCGCGGCGCGTTCCAGCGCCTCGATGCCCCAGTCGTTCACCTCGTCCATGTAGACGTTGAAGGCGGGTTCATCGAACTGGATGACGTCGACGCCGTCGGCCTCGAGGGCTCTCGCTTCCTCGTTGAGCAGGTCGGCAAAGGCAAACGCCATCTTGATCCGGTCGCCGTAATGGCTGTCCGAAATGGTGTCGATGATGGTCATCGGCCCCGGCAGGGTGAACTTCAATTGATGTGCAGTGTGGGCGCGGGCGGCGCGGGCCTCGAAGGCGTGAACGCGACCTTTGAGCCGCAGTGGCGCCACCACCTGCGGCACCATGGCTTTGTAGCGGTCCTTGCGGATTCCCATCTCCACCTTGTGGGCGAAATCGATGCCTTCGATGTTCTCGAGAAAGCCGTGGACGAAATGCTGCCGCGCCTGTTCGCCCTCGGTGACGATGTCGACGCCGGCATCTTCCTGCAGCTTGATCGCCAGCAGCGTGGCGTCGCGCTTGGCCCGGCTCAGTTCGTCGCCCTGGGATTTCCACGGCGCCCATAATTTGTTGGGTTCGGCCAGCCATTCCGGCTTCGGCAGCGAGCCGGCGATCGTGGTGGGAAACAGCATGTCGGTCCTCCCGGAAGGTTTTTGATTTGGCCTCTATTTGCCATGTCCCGGCGGCGGCGTACATGGTGCAGTACCTGGCGGAGTACCCGGTCGCAGATCTTGGCATTGGCGCGCCTTCGAATGCCGGCGTAGGATCGCCGAAACAGCCGACCGGAGGCAGGCCGCCCGTGATCGACCTCTATTATGCGCCGACCCCGAACGGCTGGAAAATCACCATCATGCTGGAAGAGGCTGACCTGCCGTACACCGTGCATTCGATGCAGCTCGACCGCGGCGACCAGCACAAGCCGGAATTCCTGAAGCTGAGCCCGAATGGCCGGATGCCGGCCATCGTCGACCGTGCCCCAGCCGACGGCGGCGAGCCGGTGGTGATGTTCGAAAGCGGCGCGATCCTGATCTATCTCGCCGAGAAGGCCGGCAAATTCATGCCCACGGCGCTGCGGGCGCGCTTCGAGGTGATGCAGTGGCTGATGTGGCAGATGGGCGGGCTCGGGCCGATGCTGGGGCAGAACGGCCATTTCCTGCTCTATGCGCCGGAGAAGATCCCCTATGCCATCGACCGCTACAGCCGCGAGGCGAAGCGGCTTTACGGCGTCCTTGACGGTCATCTCGGCGAAGGGCGCGACTATGTCGCCGGCGATTATTCCATCGCCGACATGGCGTGTTTTCCCTGGATCATGACCCACAAGGCGCAGGGAATGACGCTGGACCAGTTCCCCAACATCAAGCGCTGGTACGCTTTGCTGCGGGCGCGCCCACAACTGCAGGCCGGCCTCGCGGTCGGCAAGGTGGCGCAAGCGCCGATGGACGAGCAGGCCCGCAAGATCATGTTCGGCGTCGACGCGCCGGCGCATTTGCAACAGCAGCAGTAAACAAGGAAACATTCATGATCGAATTCTTTTTCGACTGCTCCAGTCCGTGGACCTATCTCGCCTTCCACAACATCCAGCCGTTGGCACACGAATTCGGCGTCGAGATTTCATGGCGGCCGATCCTGGTCGGCGGCATCTTCAACAGCGTCAACCCCAGCGTCTATGCGTCCCGCGACAAGCCTGTCGTGCCCAAGGCGCGCTACATGAAGAAGGATCTCGCCGACTGGGCGCGTTCCGCCAGGCTTGCCATCAAGATGCCGCCGAGCGTGTTTCCGGTGAACAGTGTCAAGGCGATGCGCGGCTGCATCTGGCTCGGCAACCAGATGGTGCCGTTCGCGCGTGCGGTATTCGAGGCCTATTGGGGCGACGACCAGGACATTTCCCAGGAGGACGTGCTGACCGGGATCTGCCGGCGCGTCGGCGTCGATCCGCAGAAATTTCTGGCCGGGATCGGCGAACAGGCGATCAAGGACCAGCTCAAGGCCAACACCGAGGAGGTGATGGCGCGGGGCGGCTTCGGGTCGCCGACGATTTTCGTCGACAAGATCGACATGTATTTCGGCAACGACCGGCTGCCGCTGATCCGCGAGGCGCTGCAGCGCCAAAAGGCGAGCGCGGCCTGATGCCGAAGGCGGTGTTCTGTCGGGCATTGGGGCCGCCGGAAAGCCTGCGCCTGGAACCGTTTGCTTCGGCGCCGCTGGCCGCTGGCCAGGTGCGCGTCGCCCTTCGCGCCGCCGGCATCAACTTCCCGGACATATTGATGACGGCGGGGGCGTATCAGCTCAAGCCGGAGCTGCCGTTCGTTCCCGGCGTCGAAGCGGCCGGCGATGTGGTCGAGGTTGCCGCCGACATCGACGGCATCGCGGTCGGCGACAAGGTGATCGTCAAGCAGCGGCACGGCGCCTATGCCGAGGAGGTGGTTGTCGCGCCGTCGCAACTGACGCCGCTGCCTTTGGGCTTCGATTATGCCGAAGGTGCTACGTTTCTCGCCGCCCACGGCACCGCCTATCACGCCCTGGCGGATCGCGCGCAGCTGGCGCCTGGCGAAATCCTGCTGGTTCATGGCGCCGGCGGCGGCGTTGGCCTCGCCGCGGTCGAACTCGGCAAGCTGCTCGGCGCCGTGGTGATTGCGGCGGCGTCCAGCGAGGAAAAACTGGCGGCGGCGCGGGCGAAGGGCGCCGATCATGCCGTGCTCTACGGCCGCGAACCGTTTCGCGACGCGGTCAAGCGCATTACCGACGGGCGCGGCGTCGAGGTGGTGTTCGATCCGGTCGGCGGCGACGTCTTCGAGCAGAGCCTGCGCTGCATCGCCTGGGGCGGACGCCTACTGGTGATAGGCTTCACCGGCGGTATTGGCCTCGCCAAAACCAACTTGGTGCTGATCAAGGGCGCCAGCGTGCTTGGCGTTCGCGCCGGCGAGGCTGCCCGGAAAAATCCGGCGCTGGGGGCGGCGCGCACCAGGGCGCTGGTCGAGTGGGCGGAGGGCGGCAGGCTTCGCCCCCACATTTCGCACCGTCTGCCACTGCAGGATCATGTTGCGGCGATGCGGCTGTTGATCGATCGCAAGGCGATCGGGCGGGTGGCGTTGACGATGCAGTGACTCCTCGGAACGCGTCTATGGGGTCTTGAATCGGCCATCTCGTAGAAACGCGATGGTCTGCTCGATCGCCTGGCGGTTTCGCATCAGCCAGGGATGCGCGGCGCGGATGACGACATGGCCGGCCATGCCGTCGAGTTTGGTATTTTCCACCGACACCCGTCCATCGTTCGGCCGCGGCAGCCAGAAGGCGGAAGCGAACGGATCAGCGGAACGGTTTCCCGCGATGACGCCGACGGGATAGTCGATGGCTGGCAGCAGCGCGGCGGTTGCCGGATCGCGCGATGTCGTGAGCTGCTGCCCGGCCGGGCCGAAGTAGGCGCGATAGGCGGCAAAACCAAGCAACCGGTCGGCGATTTCGCTGCCCCGGTTCGGGGTGCCGAGCATCACCACGCGACCGGGATGCGGCGGCCGATATCTGGCGAGGTATACCCGCGTCAGCAGCCCGCCCATGGAATGACCGACGAAGTGCAGCGGGCCGTCGAGCTTGCCGGCAAAGTTCGCGATGTGAGGATGGATATTCTCGGCCAGCGCCTGAAGCGGTCTTTTGCGGCTGGCGTAGCCGAGATTGAGCGTGGCAAAGCCCTGCGCCTCGAGCGCCTGCTGCATGCGGCGAAACGATCTCGATGTCCGGGCTATTCCGTGCAGCAGCACGACGCCTTCCCGGGCCGCACCGGTCAAGCAAACCGCGCGATCGCTCATTGATACTCCCGCTCTTCCCACCACGGGAAATAATCCGGCATGTCCTTTGAGACCCTATTGGTGAATTTCGCCGGGCGCTTTTCCAGAAACGACACCACGCCTTCCTTGACGTCGTCGGAACGGCCGCGGGCGTAGATGCCGCGGCTGTCGACCTTGTGGGCCTCCATCGGGTCGTCGGCGCCGAGCATGCGCCACATCATCTGGCGGATCAGCGCAATCGAAACCGGCGCGGTCTTGTCGGCGATCTCACGCGCGAGCGCGCGCGCGGTCGGCAGCAACTGGTCCGGTGCAACCACCTTGCTGACGAGCCGGCCGGCCAGCGCTTCCTGCGCCGGAAACACCCGCCCGGTATAGCACCATTCGAGTGCCTGGCTGATGCCGACGATGCGCGGCAGGAACCAGCTTGAGGCGGCTTCCGGCACGATGCCGCGCTGGGAGAAAACGAAACCGAACCGCGCGTCTTCCGAGGCGATGCGAATATCCATCGCAAGCTGCATGGTGACACCGATACCGACCGCGGCACCGTTGATGGCGCCGATCACCGGCTTCAAACACTTGAAGATCCGCAGCGTCACCTGGCCGCCGCCGTCGCGTGCGTTGGGATCGCTGTAATCGACGGCGCCATTGGCGAGCCGCTTGACCGGGCCGCGCTTGGCATCGCGATCGAAGGTGTCGGCGCCGGAGGAAAGATCGGCCCCGGCGCAGAAGCCGCGGCCGGCGCCGGTGACGATGACGGCGCGGATTCCATCATCGCGGTCGGCCTGGTCGAACGCGTCGATCAACTCGCGCTGCATGGCGGCGTTGAAGGCGTTGAGCTTGTCGGGCCGGTTCAGCGTGATGGTCAGGATCTGCTCCTCGACCTCGTATTTGATCGTCTCGTAGGCCATGGGTATTTCCTCCGGTTTAGTTCGTCATTGCGAGGAGTTCTTGCGACGAAGCAATCCAGCGCTTTCTTGTTGCTTTCTGGATTGCTTCGCTTCGCTCGCAATGACGGTGGAAACGTTTCGTTGCTTTCGCGAACCTTTACGCCGTCGGCGGCGACGGCCATGGTTTTTGCGGGCCGCGCAGGGCCTCGAACGCCTTCGCCATCCGCAAGACGCCGATGTCGTCGAAGCGGCGGCCGACGATCTGCACGCCGATCGGGAAACCGGCGGCGTCGTAACCGCCGTTGATCGACACCGCCGGCTGTTCCGACATGTTCCACGCCACCGTGTAGCCGATGTGCTCGAACGGCTTGTACGGATCGTTGATCGGGGACGCCCATTCGGCGGCGAATTTCACCACCGGCGAGACCGGCGAGATCAGATAGTCGATATCGGCGAATTGCTTCGCCGCGGCAGCGCGGATCGCCATGGTGGCGTTGAATCCCCTGACTACGTCGACGCCCGAGAGCCTGGCGCCGGATTCGGCCCACTTGTAGATATAGGGCAGCGCCCTGGCGCGCTCCGACGGGCTGAGCTTTTCGAGGTCGTCCCACGATCGCGCCCGCCAGAAGTAGTCGAGACCGTCGAGCAGCTCGCGCGTCATGACCGGCGGGACGTCGGTGACGATGGCGCCGGCAGCCTCGAACGCGCGCGCCGCCTTGACGACGGTGTCGCGCACCGCGTCTTCCAGCGGCAGCGCGAAGCCGAGATCGAGGTTGAGGCCGATCCTTAACCCCTTGAGATCGATATCGAGCGAACGCCAGTCGATCTCGTCTGGCGGCAGGCTCATGCCGTCGCGGCTGTCGGGCAGTGACAACACGCTCATCATCAACGCCGCATCCCTGACCGTGCGGGTCATCGGTCCGGCAACGCGGCCGACGTAGGGCGGATCGATCGGAATGCGTCCGAGACTGGGTTTGAGCGCCACCAGGCCGCACCAGCAGGCCGGCAGCCGCAGCGATCCGCCGATGTCGGTGCCGACATGCAGCGGACCGTAACCGGCGGCACCGGCGGCGCCGGCGCCGGCGCTGGAGCCGCCGGGGTTTTTGCTGAGATCCCAGGGATTGCGGGTGAGGGGGTGGAAGCTCGAAAGACCCGACGACAGCATGCCGTAGTCCGGCATGGTGGTCTTGGAGAAGATCACTGCTCCCGCTTCGCGCAGCCGCGCCGACGGCGGCGCATCCGCCGCCGCCGGCACCAGCTTGTTGGTCGCCGCGCCCAGCGGCACCGGCACGCCCTTGGTTGCGATGTTTTCCTTGATCGTGACGGGGACGCCGTCCAGCGGTCCGACCGGTGCCCCCTTGTGCCAGCGTTCAGTGGATGCCTTGGCGGCCGCGCGTGCGCCGTCCGGATCAAAGGCGTACAGCGCCTGGATGTGCGGCTCCCACACGGCAATATGCGCCAGCACGCCTTCCATCACCTCGCTCGGCGAGAATTGTTTGGCGCGGTAGCCGGCGATCATGTCCACGGCGCTGAGGTCGTGCAGCGAAGAGCTCATCCTTGAAATTCCACCCAACATGCAGATTGTCTTTAGCTCCCGGCCACCGGCATCCGGGTTTCGATGATGCGGGCGAACACGCTGGCACCGATCGGCAGGATCTTGTCGTCGAGCACATAGCCCGGGTTGTGCACCGGCACGGTGCCGTCATGACCGACCCAGAAATAGGCGCCCGGCACCGCGTGCAGCATGTCGGAGAAATCCTCGCTGCCCATCCGCGGCTGCAGCGCGGTGGCGACGTTGTCGTCGCCGACGATCGCGCGGGCAACCTCGGCGACGATGTTGCTCTGTTCTTCCTGGTTGACCAGGACGGTGAAGGTGTCGCGGATATCGGCCTCGATCTCGACCTGAAAGGTGGCGGCGATGCCGGCGCAAATGGTACGCATCCGCTCGCGAACCATGGCGCGGGTCTTGTCGGAAAATCCGCGCACGGTGCCGCCCAACCTGGCTTCGGCGGGAATGACGTTGTCGGCCGAACCGGCGTGAAGTTGGGTCACCGACAGCACCACCGCCTGTAACGGATCGACGTTGCGGCTGACGATGGTCTGCAGCGCCTGGGCCAGCGTCGCCGCGATCATGATCGGGTCCTGTGCCTGATGCGGCATGGCGCCGTGGCCGCCGCGGCCGCGGATGACGATGTCGAAGAAATCGGCGCCGGCCATCGCCGGCCCGGGCAGCACCGCGACCTGGCCAAGGTTCAGATCGGTCGCATTGTGCAGTCCGTAGATTTCGTCGCAGGGAAACCGGTCGAACAGTCCGTCGGCGACCATGGCGCGGGCGCCGCCGAGGCCTTCCTCGGCGGGCTGGAAAATGAAATGCACGGTGCCGTCGAAATCGCGGGTCTCGGCGAGATAGCGCGCGGTGCCGAGCAGCATGGTGGTGTGGCCGTCGTGGCCGCAGCCGTGAAAGCGGCCGGGATTGGTCGAGCGCCACGGCAGGTTGGTGTTCTCGTCCATCGGCAGCGCGTCCATGTCGGCGCGCAGCCCGATCCGCCTCTTGCCGCCTCCCTTGCCCTTGAGTACGCCGACCACGCCGGTGCGACCGATGCCGCGGTGCACCTCGATGCCCCATTGCGTGAGCTTGTCGGCGACGATGCCGGAGGTGCGGACTTCCTCGAAGCCGATCTCCGGATGGGCATGCAGATCGCGGCGGATCGCGGTCAATTCGTCGGCGAAGTTCTCGATGCGCGCGATGGTGGGCATGGTTGGGTTATCCGTTGGCGGATGAAGTCAGGCGCGAGTTTGCCGGAACGAAGGCGGCGCCGTTCGGCCTGATGCGCATACCCGGGCGCAACCGCGTCCATGGTAACGCCGCGGTGTCGGCGGGCATCGCACCGGGCGCTGCGCAGATGATGATCTGTTCGGCGATCGGTCCGAAATCGGCGCGGAAATGCACCGAGCTCTTGTTGACCAGAATGGCCTGGGCGGTCGGCTCGATGCCGACAAAGCGATACATCGCCTGGTCGGCGAGCTGCGCCTTGTGGCTTCCGACCACCACGCGCACATCGCCGATCCGCAGGCAGGCCGACGGCCCCATCTCCATGTCGCGGCCGCCGTAGTAGGGACCGGGGGCTGTGAAGTTTCCGTCGGACAGTTTTTCGACGACGAAACTCGCTTGATATGGCGCATCGCCTGAAATGCCCGATTTGCCGCCCAGCGCCAGTGTGACGGTCGCGCCTTCGCCGGCCACGTGCGCGGCCCTGGCCGAGGCGGGATCGTGGATCACGCCGATGGCGGCGCGCGTCGCCTTGTTGCGCACCAGCGCGCGCAGCATGCCGGTGGTGTCGGAA
Source organism: uncultured Alphaproteobacteria bacterium (assembly GCA_963710235.1). GTDB lineage: Bacteria > Pseudomonadota > Alphaproteobacteria > Rhizobiales > Xanthobacteraceae > Bradyrhizobium. The sequence goes on along the minus strand of CAVPZI010000001.1, from coordinate 854,479 downwards.
TCGCCGCCGGCGCCGGGATTGTCCTGGGTGTCGGCGATGATGACTGGCCTCGTGGCGTGCGCTGCCAGATCCATCGCCAGGCGGACGCCCTCATCAGGCGTGAAGATGCGACCGTCGAAATCATTTTCGTGGCTGATCACCAGCGCGGCGATCGCATCCGCCGCGGCATCGGCGTCCGCCTGCGTCGCGCCATAGGCGAACACGCTGGGGCCGCAGTCGGGAAAATCCGCTGCCGGAAAGCCCGGCGCAAACGACAGCGTTGGCACCGTATCGCTTTGCAGCCGGACGAGGGCGGCATAGATGCTCTTGCAGGGCTCATCGCCTGTGCATTGCCAGCTGATCGGAATCAGGAACGGCAGTTGCCGGAACGCCTTGGTAAATTTGCGCTGAGACTGCAGCAATAGCTTTAAATGACGCGCCGCGGCGCGGCCGGTGTCGGCCATGTCGATATGCGGATAGGTGCGATAGGCGATCAGCGCGTCGGCATGCGCGATCATCTGGTGCGTGACATTGGCATGCAGATCGAGGCTGACCACCAGTGGCAGCTCGTTGCCGATCACCCGGCGCACGCGGGCGAGAATTTCGCCTTCGCCATCGTCGAGATGCTCGGACACCATGGCGCCATGCAAATCAAGATAGACCGCGTCGATCCGGCCGGCGGCCGCAATGCCGTCAATCAATACCTTGGCAATGCGTTCATAGGCATCCTGGGTGACATGGGCGCAGGGGCTCGCGGCACAGGCGATGGTCGGGACCAGCTCCCAGCCCTCGGCCCGGGCCTGGTCGGCGAATCCGGCGAGGCCGACATTGATGTCGCGCATGGTCTCGAGCACGCTCACACCCAGCGCCATGGCCGGCCAACCGCCGCCATGAACGAAATCGGCATAGGTCGCCGGGGTCGGCGCAAAAGTGTTGGTCTCGTGCAGAAAGCCGCCGACCGCGACGCGGGTCATGAAGTTTGTCTCGCCGGATTGTGCAGGCACGTTAGCCTCGCCATCGCGAAAAGCGCAAGCCGCGTCGTCGCTTGGCGCGCATGCAAACGACCGGGGTGAAACGCCAGCCAAGCCTGAATTGCATTCAGGCCGGCGTTTTTGCCTCGATTTCGGGCTCGCCTTCGTAAACCCCAAATGGCCTGCTCTGCTGGCTGAAGATTCGACATTTCGCAACTGCGCAATGAACCGCGGCCTCCCGGAATGATTGAGTAAGCTGGGTGGAAAGCGAGCAGGGAGGTCGGCGCTTGGCGTGGCTGAAACAGTTCAAGAGGGTCTGGTGGGGCGAGCGCGACGCGGCGCCGATGGCCTCCTATGGATTTGTCATTGCCTGCCTGGCGATGGCGACCGCGGCGCGTTGGGGCATCTCCTTCATCCGGGCCGATGTCCCGTTTTCGCTGTACTACCCGGCGGCGTTGCTGACGACGGTATTCGGCGGCGTTCACTTCGGCATCGCGGCGGCGATTGTCGGCGCCATCCTTGGCACGGCAGTTGATTTCGCCGATGCTCCGACCGGTTTGGCGCGGATCGCGCTACTGGCGATCTACACTGTGGTCTCGAGCCTGATCATCTGGGGCGGCCAGCACTACCGTTCTGTCGCCCTCTATTATCGCGACATGTCGGATCAGTTGCGCAAGGAAGAGGCCTATCGAAAACTCGTCGTAGGCGAGCTGTCGCACCGCCTGAAGAACTCGCTGGCGTCGGTGCATGCGGTGGTCCACCAGGTGCTGCGCGACCATCCGCAGATGTGGGCGGCGGTGGACGATCGTTTGCGGGCACTGGGCGCCACCGACGATCTGGTCGTCAGATCCGACCACGGCGGCTGCGACATCGCCGAACTGCTGCGGCTGGAAACGGCTCCCTATGGCGAGGCGCGGGTTACGCTGCTCGGCAACCCGCTGCACATTCCCCCCAAGCTCGCGGTCAGCCTCGGGCTGATGTTTCACGAACTCGCCACCAACGCCGCGAAGTACGGCGCGCTGTCGACACCCGCAGGCTTCCTGCAGGTTTCGTGGCGGATGGTCGCCGACCGGCTCAGCGTGATCTGGGACGAGAACAACGGGCCGCCGGTCAGCGTGCCGCAAAAGACCGGCTTCGGCACCCGGCTGCTCGGTTCCGCGCTGCTCGCCTTCGACGGACAGGTGAAGGTTGATTACCTCCCGGCGGGTCTGCACTGCATCATCAGCTGCCGGGTACCGCCGGAATAGAGCGCTCTCAGGCCTCGTCCTCGTTGTCGTCCTGGTCCGACCCGGCGGCGTCCAACGCTGCCTTCATGGCAGCGACGCTGCGGTCGGCGTCCTTCTTGGCATCGCGAATGAGGTCGTCGGTCTCGCGGCGATAACGGTCGAGTGCGAGCTTCAGTCCGCCGCCGGACGGTTTGGCGACCGATCCGACGTAAGCCATCATGCGCGTGGTCACCGAAAGCCGCAACAACAACAGCGGCAGCAGTTCGTCGTCGACGCCCTCTTCGTCGGCGAATTGAGACACGACCTGGAACAGGCGGTCACAGAGCTCGTCGAAGTCGTCAAGCGCCGCATTGTCGTCGTCGCTCAACGGATCATTATCATCGTCGGCCATCTTCAACTCCGCCACGTTGTTGCCCGCATCCGCCACCGCGGCATATGCCATATATAACCGCAACGGCGAACGCGGGCAAAACAGTCATGGCAAAGCCGATGGCCGGCAACCGGGGTCAGGCCCGTTGCCGCGCGACGCCGGCTTCGGCGCCTCCTGCTTCAGCTTTTCCAGCGCGTCGGGCATCACGCGGCCGAGCGCGTTGCAAAAATGGATGCCGATGCATGCGTTTCGCCGGCAGCAAATGGTTGCGGCCATCAACTGGAATTGGGTCGCGGATTGTCACCCGGACGTTCAACCGGGGTGAGGGCGATATTTATTTGAAGGGGTGAACTTAAAAATGCGGCTGAAGCGATGACATCGGGGAGGTCGGCTTTGGGCTCGACCGCAGCGCGCGAAAGTTCAGCACACCGCGAGGTCGTGCACGCCAGCGTCGAAAGTGTCGATCCTGGCGAGGCAACCTTGATCGATTGCGCCGACACCGACACGGCCGATTGCTGCACGCCGATTTCGCCGGTCGCATAATTGACCAGGAACGTTATCGACGACGACCGGGCGTTCACTTCGCTCGCATTGATCGAGCCGGCGGATGACGAAGATACCGAGGCGCTGTCCGCCGTCGCGACGTTTTGCGTGATCGTGATGGCGTCGATCGCCTCGTTGTTGTCGGCGATGCCCGTGCTGATCGTGACACCCGGCGGCAATGCGTTGCCTCCGCCGGCCCCGGCACTTGGTCCGAAATGCTTGCTGAAGGCCTGGACGCCGTTGCCGCTGAGCTCGATCCCATAGAATTGCGTGCTGGCATTGGTATCGAGCGTCAGCGTGAAGCCGTCATAGGTCACGCTGTTCGACAGGCTCTTTGTCGGCGTGAAGGCCTGGAACGGCTGCGGCTCATTGACATCGGCGAGCGTCGTGATCTGCGCGACGATCGCCTGAACCTTCGCGCCGTTGGTCGGTTGTGCGCGCGTGGGCTCGGTGCCCGGGTTGGCATGTTGCGCCTCGACGAAGGCCTGTAAACGGTCGGCGGCGGCCCGGTCGGAATCGGCGCGCGCGGCCACTGCCGCCTTGGCCCGATCTGACAGGGTGACGAACGCCGCGGGGGGTCGTCAGGCGATGTCTTGGGCGAAAGGGAAGCGGAGTTCGCGCTCGCGGTTATCGGGGCCGGGAGTCCGCTGGAACCACCGGAAATCAGCTAAATCAGGGAATTTGCGATCGACGGCGCAATTGCAGAAGTCGCTGTCATGAGGCCCCCGCAAATCGCGCATTTCGACGATAAGAATCTCGGCGATCCAGGTTAAGAGTGTCTGAACCAAGCCTCGCGCGTGCCTGAGTTGCGCCTTGGTGCGGGCGGTGGGACTCGAACCCACACGACGTTGCCATCGAGGGATTTTAAGTCCCTTGCGTCTACCAGTTCCGCCACGTCCGCGTTCGGCTGCCTGATCGGCACCCGGGCATGCTGTCGCGCGAACGGGAATGCGGCCCGCGCGGCAGCGCGCTACCTTGCATAATCGAGGGCGCGCCACAAAGCAAAGTGGGGTTATGCTTCGCCGAATGCGAGCCCACAGCCTGGCCTGGTCGAGATGGCACGGATCCCATGACATGGCGCGATGACATCGACGCGCTGGCGTTCGAGCCCGACCGGCACCGCGGCTTCTGCATGGTGCACCGGGCGGCGTTCGGGACGCTGCTGCGCTTTTGCCCGGAGCCGGTCGATTGCGAAGCGTTTTTTCGCCGCCACGAAAGCGCGTTCCGGGCCGCAGCCGCAGCCAAGATCGTCCGGGAAAATGTCGCGCCCGGGATCAATTTTCACCTCACCAGCCGGGACGTGCGCCGGCAGATCGGCAATTGGCCGATCTGAAATTAGCAATGGCGCGCGGCCCCTGCTTCGGCTAAAAACGCCCTCGTTATAGGGAGATCCCCGCCGTGCAGCAGTCTCATACCGCCGACCTGTCGATTGCCCGCAAGGACGTGAGCGTGGTTTTCCAGGCCGTTCTGGCCATGGCGCTCGGCCTGTTCATCGTCGGCGTGGTCGGCTTTTCCCATGTCGACGCCATCCATAACGCCGCGCACGATGTCCGGCATTCAAATGCGTTTCCCTGCCACTGATTGGACATGTCGGTCTTTCGTTCCATCGTGTTTTCCGCGGTTCTGAGCGGGCTTGTTACCGGCGCTGCCGTCACCGTGGTCCAGCAGTTCGGCACCGTGCCACTGATCCTGAAGGCCGAGACCTACGAACACGACGAGCCGGAAGCCGGCGCCACGCCGACGGCCGCCACCCCGGGCGAGCGTGCCACCCATGAACATGCCGCAGCAGGACGTGCCGATCATGACCATGACGCCGCCGCATGGAAACCTGCCGATGGATGGCAGCGCCAGGCTTTCACGGCAGCCGCCAATATTCTGACCGGAATAGGATTTGCGCTGCTGCTCGCCGGTATCTACGCGCTGCGCGGCCCGGCCGTCGGCTGGCATGAAGGCCTGCTGTGGGGCTTGAGCGGTTTCGTGGTCTTTACCGTGGCGCCCGGCCTTGGGCTGCCGCCGGAATTGCCGGGCGTTCCGGCCGCCGCGCTGGAGCTCCGCCAAGTCTGGTGGATCGTCACCGCCGCGGCAACGGCTTCGGGTCTCGGCCTGATCCTGTTGCGGCGATCGGTATGGGCCGCGGTCTTGGGGTTTTGCCTGATCGTTTTGCCGCATCTTTTCGGCGCGCCGCAATTGGCCGACGCCCATACGGACGTGCCGGAAACCCTGTTGCACCAGTTCGTGGTTGCGGTCACCATCACCAGCCTGTTGTTCTGGAGCTTGCTGGGGTCCCTGACCGGAATGGCCTATCGCCGGCTTTCCGCGCCGGCGTAGCCGGCGCAGCGCAGCGACACAGGTCCGGCGGGGCACTCAAGTCGTTGAAAGATTGCGAAATTCTCGTTTCCGCGGGCGGCTGCCGCGGAGGCCTCAATGCGGCCAACAGTCGGCTTTACGCAACTTCAATGGGTTCGGTTTAGCAACGCCTCATGATCGATCGCCGCCACCATGCCTCAACCGTCAGCCGTGCGGTTGCGCTGCTGCTGCTGCTGCTGGGTGGGCTCGGCGTCGGCCTCGGCGGTTGCGCCGATATGTCCGACACCGTCACCAGCGCCTTTGCCGATCCGGCAAAATACGACAACTATGATTGCAAGCAACTGCAGGGGACGCGCAAGGCATTGGCGGCGCGCGCCGCGGAACTGCAAGGCCTGATGGCCAAGGCCGAGACCGGCACCGCCGGTCCGGTCATTTCCGAGATGGCCTATCGGAACGACTACATCTCGACCCGGGCGTCAACCAAGCTCGCGGACGAAGTCTGGCGTCGTAACAACTGCGTCGCGGTGTCGGAAAAACCGGGGGAAAAATTGCCAGACCCGTTGGCACCACGGTCACGGGATGCACCGATAGACCGTGCACTCGCCCCGCGGCCCGACGCGTTTTAGTGAAGCAGGGCCGCGCGAAAAGATAATGCTCCTGCTATTGGCTATTCGCTACTCACTCTCTCAAGCCCGCCAGTCGTAAATCCAGTCCTGGCGTGCCAGCAGTTGCCGGGCGCCGCTTAGTCGGATGACAAGATCGCGCGCCAGCGCCGCCGGTCCGCCGAGGTGATAAATCCGTCCGGACTGCCGGGCATGGCGCTGCACCCGCGCGACGCGGGAGCGGCGCGCCCCGGCATAGCGTTGCAGTGCCGCGCTGACGGCGCTGGCACTGTCGGCGGCGTTGTCCGACCGATACTCGCCAAGATATTTGGCCAGCACCGCGGCGTCCTCGATCGCCATGGCGGCGCCCTGCGCGGCGAACGGCAGCATGGCGTGCGCGGCATCACCGAGCAGCGCCATCGGCCCTGAGTTCCACACCCCGCCGTCACGGATCGTAAACAGCGCCCAGCGGCGCCAATCGTCGACGGCGCCGATCATCATCCGTGCCGAAGGCGGCCATTGCGATGAAAACTGGCTTTTGATGTCGCCGGCGTTGCCGGGCTCGCTCCATCCCGGCCTGTTCCAGGTTCCGGGCAGGATCGCCACGACATTGATCTGTCGCCCGCCGGACATCGGATAGGCGACAACATGCGCATTCCGCCCCATCCAGAGCTGCACCCGCTGCGCCGCGAGGCCGCGCGGCAACTGGCTGGCGTCGATGGTCCCGCGCCAGGCGATCAGCCCCGAGAACTGCGGCTGCGTTTCGGGAAACAGCTGGTGGCGCACCTGGGACCAGACGCCGTCGGCGCCGATCAGCGCCAGCGCGGTTTGCTGCTGGCGCGACATGCCGCTGCGCTGGCCGACCGTGATGCCCTTGGAGTGGGTCACCGCGTCCTCGAACTGCCAGCCGAGCCGCAGCTCGATGTCAGGATGCGCGCCGACTTCCGCCAGCAGCGCCGACTGCAGATCGGCCCGGTGCATGATCCAGTAGGGCGCGCCGGTGCGAAAGCTCGCGGCCTCGCCCAGCGGCAGCCGGGCGATTTCGCCGCCGCTGCGCCGGCTCATCAGGCTGATGGCATCCGGCGTGACGGCGCGCCCGGCGAGGCGCGGCTGCAGGCCGAGATCGATCAGTACCCGGCTCGCGTTCGGCGACAGTTGCAGCCCGGCACCGGCTTCCTCGAGCCGCTCCGCCTTCTCCAGCACGACGATGCGAAACCCTTGCCGGGCCAGCGCCAGCGCCGCCGTCAGTCCGCCAATCCCGGCACCAGCAACGACGACGGTGCGAGACGGGGCCACGGACGGATCAGGCGGCCTTGTCCTTTACGACGCATTCCGGCGGACGGGCTTCACCGGGCTTCAGATCCGCGGCGTAGCGATACAGGGTCGAGCAATACGGGCAGATGATCTCGTTATCATTGCCGAGGTCGAGAAAAACGTGCGGGTGGTCGAAAGGCGGGTTGGCGCCCACGCACATGAACTCCTGCGAACCGATCTCGATGATCGGAACACCGGCGTCATTGTGGAAGTGAGGAACGACGTGATCGGACATTGCGATTACCTGTGGTCGTCTGTGAGCCGGACCCGCTCCGGACTTGAGCCCAATAGGCACGCCGCCGCACCACGAGAATGCGGCGCACCATAATGGTGGCCGATGCGGATTCCTAGAGCGCTTGAACGGCACCTGCCCATGCAAATTCGACACAATCCTGTCGTCTTGGAAAAGCCCTTCTTTCGTCGGGGCCGTTGTGTCCATAAAAGGGCACACCACATGATTGAAGCGGGATGATGAGGTTTTCGCGAGGATTTTCGACCATGGGGCTTGGCCCATTTTCGGCACGGAGATTGGACTCGGCCCTGACGGGTCTGGCGGTATGCGCGATCGCGTGCGCCATGCTGTGGCCGCACGCGCGCGACGCCGGCGCGGTGCTGGCGGCGCAGGACGATCCGCCGGCCCTTTCCGACGTCAGGCTTGATTCGGCCCTGCGGAACGACCAGGGCACGATCGAGCGAAATATCGAGGCGGCGCTGGCGTCCCAGGATGCCGACCTCGCCAGCAGTTTCGTCGAATTGGCCGCCGCGAAGAACATCGCAATTTCTTCCGAGCTTTCGCAACGGGTGATCGCGGCGGTTGCCGAGGAAAATTCCACCTCGCATTTTGCCAGACGATTCGCCACCGGCCTCGTCACCGGCAACGCCGACGACGTCGCCAGCATGTCCGGCACCGTGGCAGGCGATCTGTTCGTGTTCGGCGACATCCGCGACGTGGTTCGCGAAGGCAAGCACCTCGCCACCGGCGAGGAAACCGACAGGCTGGTGCTGGGCCTCGCCGCCGCGGGCCTGGCGGTCACGGCCGCGACCTATGTTTCGGTCGGCGGGGTGGCGCCGGTGCGCGCCGGCCTCACCCTGGTGAAGGATGCCCGCAAGGTCGGACGGATCGGCGAAGGCCTCACCGAGTGGGCCAGCCGCTCTGCGCGCGGCGTGGTCAACGCGCCGATGCTGCAGGAAGCCGTGGCCAACGCCTCGGTGATGCGGCCCGGCAAGACCATCAGCGCGGTGAGGGCCGCCTTCAACGCCGAGAAGGCCGGCGGCCTGGTTCGGCTTGCCAAGGATGTCGGACGGATCGGCGAAAAGGCCGGCACGCGCGGCGCCCTCGATACGCTGCGGATCGCCGAAAGCCCGCAAGACGTGGCGCGGGCGGCGCGGCTGGTCGAGTTCGAAGGGTGGCCAGAGCCGCGCCATCCTCAAGCTGCTCGGGCGCGGCGCGCTGCTGCTGGTGGCCGGTGCGTTCAATCTGACGCTGTGGATATTCGGCGCCTTCGTGGCGCTGTTCGGCTTGTTGTCCTCGATCAAGGCCACCACGGAGCGCTTGACCCAGTCGTGGCTGGTGCGCTCTAAGGCGAAGCGGCTGCGGCGCGGCGGCGATCGGCGGCGGCTGCGGGGGCGATAGCTCACGCATGATCCGGAAAAGCATGCCCCCGGACTTGATCCGAGGGTGGGCACCGGTTTTTCCGAAAAGCATGCCCTCGGGCCCGATCCGAGGGGGCATGCGCATACAAGAATCCAGAGCGCTGTCGAGATGGCGCTCTAGGCCCAACCATGCCGGGAGCATGACCTCGCCGGACGGCGCCGGGGTCCTCCGTCAAACTGAAAATCCTCAAGACATATGCGGGACAATCCATGCCGAGCTTTCACAACGGCGACGTCGAAATTGCCTATCTGGATGAGGGCGAGGGCGATCCGATCGTGCTGGTGCACGGCTTTGCCTCGAGCAAGAACGTCAACTGGGTCTATCCGACCTGGGTGTCCGAACTGCGCAAGGATGGCCGTCGCGTCATCGCGCTCGACAACCGCGGCCACGGCGATTCCAGCAAGCTCTACGATTCGGAGGATTATCATATCGGCACCATGGCCGGTGACGTGCGCGCGCTGATGGATCATCTCGACCTCGAGCGTGCCGACATCATGGGCTATTCGCTGGGCGGGCGGATGACCGCCTATCTGGCGCAAACCCAGGCACCGCGGGTGCGCTCGGCCATACTGGGCGGCATCGGCCTCGGCGTGATCATCGGCGGCGGCCCCGGCGAAAATGTCGCTCACGCGCTGGAGGCAGACTCGCTCGATGACGTCACCGATCCGGTGGCGCGGACCTTCCGCGCCTTCGCCGACCAGACCCGGTCGGATCGCCGGGCGCTGGCCGCCTGCCTGCGCGGCTCGCGGCGGCTGATGACCAAAGACGAAGCCGCCAGCATCAAAGTGCCGGTGCTGATCGCGGTCGGCACGGCAGACGAAATTGCAGGCTCCGCGTCTGCCCTCGGAGCCATCATCCCCGGCTCGCAGGTGCTGGATATTCCCGACCGTGACCACATGCGGGCGGTGGGCGACCGCGTCTACAAGGCGGGCGTGCTGGAATTCCTGACCCGAAGGGCGTGATTTATCCGCGCCCGCCATCTTGTTTTGGCGAAATTGCCGACCACTTCTCATCAACGCCGCGAGTTGAGGCGGGCGTCGGTTAGTGCCGGGAATGCGCGTGTCTTCAACGCGTTAGCCTGCACAGCCGGGTAGCCCCGAGATTCACCTTGCCGCCGGCCGAACGGGACAGGGCGCACGCCGTTATGCTATAGGTGCGTTTGTGCAATCGAACTTGCGAGAGCAGCATGGCAGTGCATCACGTCAATCCGCAGAACCCGAAGCTGGCGGCGCTCGATCCGATCTGGGACCGCATCCGCACCGAGGCGGAAGACATCGTTCGCCGCGAACCGGAACTGGCATCGTTCATCTATTCGACGGTGCTGCATCACGAGCGGCTGGAAGATGCGGTGATTCATCGAATCGCCGAGCGGCTCGATCATTCGGCGTTGTCGGGCGATCTGATCCGCCAGACCTATGACGAGGCGCTGCGCGACGAGCCCGATCTCGGCAACGCCTTCCGCGCCGATCTGGTCGCGGTGTACGATCGCGATCCGGCGACGTCGCGCTTCATCGATCCGTTGCTGTACTTCAAGGGCTTTCACGCCATCCAGACCCATCGCCTGGCGCACTGGCTCTATCACAAGGGCCGCAAGGATTTTGCCAACTATCTGCAGAGCCGCGCGTCGGCGGTATTCCAGACCGACATCAATCCGGCAGCCAGGATCGGCCGCGGCATCTTCCTCGATCACGCCACCGGCTTCGTGGTTGGCGAAACCGCGGTCATCGAAGACGACGTCTCGATCCTGCACGGCGTCACCCTCGGCGGCACTGGCAAGGAGAACGAGGACCGGCATCCAAAGATCCGGCGCGGCGTGATGATCGGCGCGGGCGCGAAGATTTTGGGCAATATCGAAGTCGGACACTGCGCCCGGATCGCCGCCGGCTCCGTGGTGGTGAAGCCGGTACCGCATAACGTCACGGTGGCGGGCGTTCCGGCCAAGGTGGTGGGCGAGGCCGGCTGCGCCGAGCCGTCGCGCACCATGGACCAGATGATCAACGCCATAGGGCTCTGAATTGGGGCTGTGAATTTCCTTTCCACCGGCTGTGCAAAAATCCGGCACAAACGTCTAGCCGCGCCCGGCATTCCGCACTAAAGCTGGGCGCGACATAACTTGCATTGGAGACGGTCGTGGACGTTCAGGAAGTCAGGAAACTCGACGCCTATCTCAAACGCCTGTTCGGCAACCAGAAGATCCGCGTAGTGCCGCGACCCAAGAAGGACGACTCGGCCGAGGTCTATATCGGCGAGGAATTCATCGGCGTGCTGTTCGTCGACGACGAGGACGACGATCGCTCGTTCCAGTTCCAGATGGCCATCCTGGAAGACGATCTGGTCGACGACGGCTGAGGCGTCGCCTCGCGCTCACCCCTTCGGACTGCCCAGTTGCGCCGTCAACCGGTCCATCGCACCGGCGGCGTCGCGCCATTGCGCCAGCCAGGCGCGCGGAAAGCGAAACGTCAGGTCGGCCCCGCCGACGCGGCGTTCGCTGAGGCACATGCCGGGCGTCGAGGCGTTGCGGGTGCAGCGTGCTGCCAGGTCAGGCATGGCGGCGACGAAAAGATCTTCGCCTGAATAGGGTGAGCCGTCACGGAATGCGCTGACAGTGAGGCCGTCCTGCGCGGTGGACGAGGCCGCATCGAGGTAGCGCGGATAGATCGTGCGCAGGCGAATTTCCGGCGCCATCGCGTCATGATGGGCCGCGATGGAAAGAAAGATCCGGTCGATCGGCTGGACCGCGTCCTCGACGGTATCGGCGCTGACATGCTTCGGCGCTTCCGGGGCTTCGAGCGAAGGATACAGGAAGAACAGGTCGACGCGTTCCTGCGGACCGGTATGCTTCTGGACCTTCATCCGGAAGGCATGGGCCGGCACGTTGAACAGCATTGAGCCGACGCTGACCGGCAACCGCCCCGGATCGTTGGCGGTGTCGGTCGTCCAGGTCGGCCACAACAAGTACGCCACCAGCGCGACCCCGAAGGTCGCGATCAGCCCCGACAACGCGATAGGAATGAAGTGACCGCGGCGCAGGGTGCGCCACCGGCGCGTTGCTTTCGGCGCGGGCCAAAGCAGGGTCATGGAGTGAGGCTCATGCGGATGGGACGCTCGGGGAGGAGATGTGCGAATTGATCCCGAATATGCCACCGGATTTGAGGTTTCCGCATGATTTCGCAGGCCCCAGGACCAGCCGAGCCATGCATCCCCGGCAGTTCCGGCCCGCGCCATTAACCTTTCCTTAAGGATAAGGTGGCGCACGGCCGCGCATTTTGCGATGCGTTGCCCGGTCGGTTGCGTGTAGCGGAAGATTTCAAATGTCGCCGGATGCGTTGAGTTCCCTGTTGTCGCTCTGCCTCGGGTTCGCGGTGGCGGGCGCCCTCGCCAGCGGATACCAGGCGATGGTGCAGCGGCCGGCCAGTTTCGGCCTGCTGCAGCAGGGGGTAGCGCCGAAGACCTTCGCCGCCGTGCCGTTCCTGGTTTTCGCGGCCCCCTTCATCATCATGCGCAACACCTTGCTCGGGCGGCGGATCGAACGCCGCCGTTTCGAATTCGTGATGATGGCCACTGTGCTCGCCGGGTTCTGGAGCCTGATGTCCGGAACGTTTGTGGTGATGACGCTGCGCGCCGTAGGCGTGCTGGCCTGAACGGCGCTGCTCTCGCGCCTGACCAGGAAATTTGCGCATCAATTCGGCGTCGGCTAACGGCACCGCCCGCGCGAAACGGCCATCCAGTTCCGCGGGTTGGATACCTTCAATCGCACCCTGCTACCGCCAGGACCTTAGATCCTCACTTCGCGCTGAGTTACCGGCGTTTTTAATTGCATTGGAAACTCCGCTTCAATGCAGTGGCGTTAGTGCAGATGCGACCTATAGTCACCGGCACTGCCGCTGTGGCGGCAACTGTGCAAAGCTCCGGCCGCGAGGCGATCTTGGCATTTTGGCGAGTGGGTGGGATACCGGACACTGCCGCAAAACAGGCGGTCATTTCGGCTCGCCATCCGCTCCCGAGCGTTGCAAGCGTCATTTCGACCATCGGAGTGGCGCTGGCATATTTCCTCGCCGCGCGGCTGAGCCTTGCACTGCTGGGGCCCGATGGTGTTGCGGTATTCTGGCCCCCTGCCGGAGTGGCTTCAGGGATCTTGATCGCCCTCGGTTCCGGGGCTCGGTCGACCGTCATCGTCGCGGTGGTGGTATCGACGATCGCGGCCAATTTGCTCGGCGATCGCAATCTATCGAGCTCGCTGTTCTTTGCGGTCGCGAATGCGGGTGACGCCATTATCGTCGCAGGCCTGATCCGTCGCTTTTGCGGCTCCCCGTTCGAGCTGGACCAACTGCGAAGGGTTCTGGCACTGTTTGTCGCGGCTGCTGCCGGCGCGAGCCTGTCGGGAATTCCTGGTACCGTAGGTTTTGTGCTGTTTCACCCGTCAACCGCGTCACCGCTGGCGATCTGGCTTCACTGGTTCTCATCTGACGCCATCGGGACCATTACAGTGGCGCCCCTCGCGATCGGGCTGGCGTCGCTGGTTCGCAGCTTCCCGCCGCGGCGCGAGATCGTGGAAGGCGTTTTGGCGCTTGCCGTGGTGTCCCTCGTCTGCGCGCTGCTGGTATTCCTGCCCAATGAGCCCTGGACCATGGAGTTGGCGATCGGCGCGCTCTGCCCGCTTCTGCTCTGGCTCGCATCCCGGCTTCGTCCGGCGTTCACCGCGGTTGCTACGTTCATCTTTGCGATCACGGTTGTCTGGACGACAATTTTCGCAATCGGCATTTTCGGAGACCTGGACCTGTCGGTCGAACAGCGTGTGCTGGGGGCCCAGGCCACCATCCTGGCAGTATCACTCGGCGCCCTGGTTCTGGCGGCCTTGTTCAGCGAGCGGAGGGTTCACGAGAGCGCGATTCTGGAGAGGGAAGCCCGATTGCAGGAGGCGTTGAGGGTCGGCAGCGTCATGGCCTTCGAGTGGGACGTGGCTGCCGATGAAATACGCTTCAGCCAGAATGCGACCGGAATCCTCGGTCTCGACTCGCAAAAAGTTCTTCGCGAGACTGAATGGCGGCAACATATACATCCCGAAGACCAGCCGCGGCTGGTAACGTGCCTCGAAGGTGCCCGTCCGGACCAGCCTTCGGCTTCGATCGCATTCCGCTACCGGCGGCCGGATGGTGCTGAAGTCAGGCTGGAAAAGATTGCGATTGTCCAGTTCGATTCGGCCGGCAAACCTGCGCGCGTCAATGGGCTGATGACGGATGTTACCGAGCGCAAACGTTTCGAGGAAGAGCTTTCGCTGGCGTGGAAAACGGCAGAATTGGCCGATCGCGCCAAATCGAGCTTTCTGGCCGCCGCAAGCCATGACTTGCGACAGCCGTTGCAGACCCTGAAACTGCTGCAGGCCGCGCTTGAGCCGCACCATCCCGGCGGCGAGGCACGCAAGCTTGTCGCCGGAATCGGCCAATCACTGGACACCATGACCGGCATCCTGTCGAGCCTGCTCGACGTAAACAGGCTGGAAGCCGGAACCTTGCGTCCATCCGTGAGCGAGTTTTCGCTGAACGAAATCTTCGAGCCGCTCACTGGAGACTTCGGCGCGCTTGTGCAGGAAAGAGAACTCCGGCTGCACATCGTCCGTTCCGCGCTCATCATCCGCAGCGACAAGCGCATGCTCGTGGAGATGATTCGCAACCTGTTGTCGAACGCGGTGCGATACACTGACAGGGGACGAATTCTGCTGGGATGCCGGCGAGCCGGCGACAATGTTCGCATCGAGGTCTGGGACAGCGGTGTCGGGATCACCGAAGACCAGATCCCGCATATATTCGATGAGTACTATCAGGGAACCGGCAGCGCGGAGCGAGGCGGCTTCGGGTTGGGCCTTGCGATCGTGAAGCGGCTCGGCGAAATCCTGGATCACAGGGTCGAGGTGCGCTCAATCCCCGGGAAGGGTACCCGGTTTTTCGTCGAGGTTCCGCGCGGTCGATCCGGTGCCGGGATGCCGGAAGCCGCGCCGCCGATCCATCCTCATGACGTTGCCTTCCTCGGCCACGTTCTCGCCATCGAGGACGAGGCGTCCGTGCGCTCGGCGATCGGCAGACTGTTGAAGACGAGAGGAATTGACGCCACCATCGTTGCAACGGCGGCGGAAGCTTTGACCCTGGTCAGAGAGCAGGGCTTGCGCCCGGATGTGCTGCTATGCGACTACAACCTGCGTGGCTCGTCCGATGGTATCGAGACCATCAGGCGTCTGCGGGCCGCCCTTGGTCGGAACGTACCGGCCACCGTGATGACCGGCGACACCCGATTGCAAACGGTGGACTCGATTGCCGGGCAGGGTGTCGCCGTCCTGATCAAGCCCTTCTCGGCCGATGAACTCCTGGAAGCCCTGAGTGGTCGGGAGAAGCGAATAACCCCGGTGAGCGGCTCAACCCCTGAGACGATCCCGTCCGCGTCTCGCTGAAGTTTACCCTGAAATCTTGCAACGGTTGCGGAGCGCGGGCGACGGCGAGCCGGTAAATCGCCAAGCCGCTTTGACCATCGAAATGGTGCATCCAAATGTGAAGTTCGCTACAGCTATCCACCGAAACATCACGAACTTTGAATTTGGAACACCGGCATGGCGATCTACGAACTCGACGGGCAGGCGCCCGAACTTCCCAGCGACGATAACTACTTCATCGCCGACACCGCCGTGGTGATCGGCAGGGTGCGGCTCTTGAGTTCGGCAAGCGTCTGGTTCGGCGCGGTGCTGCGCGGCGACAATGAATGGATCGAGATCGGCGAAGGCTCCAACGTGCAGGACAACAGTACCTGTCACACCGACAAGGGCTTTCCGCTGACCATCGGCAAGGGTTGCACCATTGGGCATAACGTCATCCTGCATGGCTGCACCGTCGAGGACGGCGCGCTGATCGGCATGGGGTCGATCGTCATGAACGGGGCGCGGATCGGCCGCGGCAGCATCGTCGGCGCCGGTGCGATCATCACCGAGGGCAAGCAGTTTCCCGAGCATTCGCTGATCATTGGCGCCCCGGCGCGGGTGATCCGTACCCTTGATCCGGCGCAGGTCGAGGCGATGGGAAGTGCCGCGAAATTCTATGCCGGCAACGGGCCACGTTTCAAAAGGGGCGTGAAGAAGATCGGCTGACGCCAGTCAGCCGAACACCATCTCAATCGCTCTCTTTCTCGTCCGCCTCTTCCTCGCCGGCGACCTGCTCATGTCCCGCCGCCCACAACGAATGCTGTTCGCTGCCGTCCTGATAGGGGTTGGCCGCCGCCGGAAGGTTTTCCCGGGCGGCGCGCTGGCCTTGTTCGAACGGGTCGGGATCGGGGTTCATGATTTCTCTCGCGTGGCCTTGGCCGAGACCCTGGCACTTTTGCGCAGCGCATCTTTCAGGTCGATGGGAATACCGTGCTTCTTGAGCAGGTCGGCAAATGCCTCATCGGCGAGTTCCTGCAGCGTGGCCATCCGGTCGCGGCCAAGCTGGGTCAGTTGGCCGGCGGTTTCGTCGTCGAAGGCGATCAGCTTCCGCATGGCTCAAACATTCGCCAACGCCTCACGCTTTGCTTGAACTTCAAGCGTGCCGACCAAAAATGGTTCCATTACGGCTATCCGGCCCATCACTTCCGAGCGATTGAAGCGCTCTCGGCAGCGTACACCGAAATATTGCCGCCCCGAAGGGGTTCTGGTTACGCGGGGCGATGGACGGAGGAGGACGGTCATGTTGCGGAAATCGATGTTCGCGTTATTGGCGTTGGCAATGGTCGGCCTGCTGTCGCCGACCGTCGCGTCGGCGCGCGGCGGCGGCGGCCATGGTGGTGGTGGCGGCGGATTCCATGGCGGCGGTGGCTTCCACGGGGGCGGCTTCCACGGCGGCTTCGGTGGCTTCCACGGCGGCCTTGGTGGCTTTCACCATGGCTTCCATGGCCGCGGCCTGGCGTTCGGCGCGGGTGTGGGGCTCGGTCTCTACGGCTACCCTTATTATGGCCCCGATGCCTATCCCTATGACTATTACGAGGACGACGGCGGCTGCGTCATCGTCCCGCGACGCATTCACACGCGATACGGCTGGCGGGTGCACCCGGTCCAGGTGTGCGGCTGACGATTTCGGCGCGCGATCCTAAAACGGGATCGGGGTGGGCGACTTGCCGTCGAATCAAACGGCCGCCGAATTCGCTTTGCGGGAAAGGTTCAGTTCGGCGCGGGTAGCGCGCAAAAAAACAAGGCCGCCAGGCGCAGTATACCGCCGGCGACCTTGCCCAGCCCGGATATTGAAATCGGCTCACGCCATCCGGTGCGGTGCACAATGCCCCAGGCACAAAAGCCCAACTGTGATCCATTTCACATCGGCGCAAAAAAAGTTGCGGCCAGCCCTTGGGGGAGGGCTGGCCGCGCGCGATCCGGTCTGGGACGGGGAGGGGTGGGGATGTGACCGGGTCGCGTATCTCCTGATAGTCGTTAGTGTTCGCGGGCGCTGGCGGTGGCGATGGCGGCACGGCCGTCGCCGAGCGCAACCCATAGATTCGGGTCGCTCTGCGACTGACGCTTCACGAACCGGTAGCCGGTCTCGGTCCACGCCACGACATTCTCATTCTGGTTGTCGAGAATGTACTCGCCCTTGTCGGTCTTCACCGTCAGCACCGCATGGCCTTCGCCCTTCCGGTCGCGCACCACCGTGATCAGCAGGGCTTCACGCGGCCAGCCGGCGTCCATCAGAAGCTTGCGCTTCAAGAGCACGTAGTCTTCGCAGTCACCGTAGCCGTCGGTCGGCAGCGACCATTTCTCGATCACGCCCCAATGATCCATGTCGGTCATCGGCTTGATGGTCTCATTGACCCAGCGGTTGACCTTGGAAAGATCCTTCCAGGCGGTCTGCGTGATGACGATGTCGCGTGGCTCGGTGGCCGCGCCGCGACATTCGTCGGTATTCTCGGTGCAATATTCCACCCAACCGATCGGCGCCCGCGTCACGTCGCCAAGGCTCGCATAAAGAACTCGCTCGTCACCGGCGCTTGCCGGCGCCGACATCCCCAACAGGACGGCGGCAAGCGCCAATCCCATACCCTGTCCCTTGATCCCAAACATTGTGGCCCCCGTTTTCTTGTTGGGGCCATGTTTCGCACAGAGGTTTTGAGCTGGCGCTAAGTCAAGCAAGTACAATTGAAGCGAATACTTGGAAAACTAGAGGCTAATTAAATTTATACTTGAATCGAATTCGACTAAAATTTGAACTTGTCGCAATTGATTAAAATTTGAACGTTAAGCGCGCAAACCCTGTGGAACCGCAGGGATTTCGATCGAAACCGCCCCCGCATTAACCGCCAAGTCATGCGCAGGATGCCGTTCGGCGGACTTAGCGCCGGCGAAAACGGCCCTCAAGGCGCAGGGAAATCGGGGATTTGCCGGTCGCGCCCGTTTACCGGGCGCTAATGCTGTCTTCGAGTGTCTCGGCCATCTGCTCGTGAACGAACTCGAGCGCGAAGCCTTCTTCGAGATGGCGGACCACCCGGGACTGGACCCGGCCCAGCGATACGTGGGAATCCAGCGGCGGGCGGTTTTCCGCCGCAATCGCCGCACCGGACAGCGACAGGTCGATGATCCGGCAGCTCATCTGGCTGCCGTCCTCCAGGGTGAGCGCGGCGATCGGGTTGCGCGGCACGATACGGTCGTGCCGGCGGTCTTCCGGCAGGTTGAGGATGTCGCGGTTGGCGAGCCAGGTCAGCTGCGCCGCCAGCTTGTCCCGCTTGCGCGGCGTGGCGCCGACGCTCATGGCAAAACCGTTGTCGATAATCCGGGTGATCTTGCCCTCGACCCGCCCGATATGGTCGAGGTAGGCAATCACCCGGTCGCCAACGTTGCCGATGCCCGGCGCCAGCATGGCAAGGCCGCCGGGCGACATGTTAATGACCTGGCAAGGAAACTCGCGGCGGTCGGGCAGCATGTAACGGCCGAGCAGATGAATCTTCACCCGCTGAAAGCGTCGCCGCTCGGCCGTGGATGGAAGAATCGATTTTTTCTGCGCCAACGCCATTGCTGCACCGATCGGGATCGGACAACCCTACGGCGATCAGGGTTAATGGGGCGTTAGCAGGGACTGCTATGCGGCAAAGTGGCCGATCAAATTACCAAGAGGGGAAAACATGCGGCCGACTTCAACACTGGCGGTGACGATCGCCGCGCTGGTGGTCTTTTCCCGGATTGGCCTGGGCGAAGCCGCCGAAATCAAGGTGACCCTGCTGGGGACTGGAACGCCGACACCGCGTCTGTCCGCCTTCAGCGCGTCGACACTGGTCGAGGCCGGGCCGGAAAGGCTGATTTTCGACCTCGGCCAGGGGTCCACCATTCGACTGTTCCAGTAGAAGATTCCGCTGGGCTCGATCACCGCTCATTTCATCACCCATCTGCATTCCGACCACGTGATCGGCCTTCCGGACATGTGGCTCAGCGGATGGGTCGGCACCGCACAGTAGGTGATCTAGGCAAGTTTCGGCTTCGCGCCCGATACGCGGTTGAAAACCCAGAACAGCACCGGGCAGGCCAGCAGCAGGGCCGCGCCGAAGTCGAATGCCGCGCCGGCGTCACCGGCCCACTTGGCGCACCAGCCGCCGATCGCCGCGCCAAGCATCATGTCGACGTAGTAGACGGTGTAGAACACGCCCATGCCGATCGCCCGCGTCGCGGGCAGAAGTACGCGCGCCGGCAGGCTCATGATCGGTCCGACCGCCAGTCCGGACGCGAGCCCAAGGACGGCCAGCGTGGCTACCACGGCGCTGCTTCGCGGTGTTGCGATCATCAGCACCGCAAAAATCAGGCTGCCGCCGACCAGGACCTGGTCAGGGCGTCTGGTCCTGTCCGCCAGCACCCCGCCCAGCGGTACCGACAGCGTGACCAGCCACAGCACGATGCTGGTGGCCGATCCCGCCGCGGTGATCGACCAGCCGCGCTGCACCAGCATCGTGGGACCGAAGCTGAAGATCATCGCAACGCCGACGTTGAAAAAGCCCCAGATCGTTCCAGCCGTGATGACCGCCATGAGAGCCTTGCGATCGGGACGGGCGCCCGCAGCCGTCGTGGTACCTGAGGATTCCGGCGGCGACCGATACCAGACCGCAAGCGCCACCATGCTGCACGCGATCAACGCCGTGACCGCGAGATCGACCGCGGCCACGCCATAGCCCGCGCCGAGCGGCGGCAGCGCCAGCAGCGCGATCGCAAGGCCGGCGGGCCATGAATTGACGAAGATCGCCATCGCGGTGGCGATTTCCCGGCCGGCGAACCAGTCGGTCACCATCTTGGTCATCTGGACATTGAGCAGCACGCCACCGGTGCCCGCGACCAGCCGGCCGACGATCTGCGCACTCCACGTCGGTGCGCAGGCCATCGCAAGGCCACCGGCAAACATCAGCACCAGGCCCGCGATGACAGTCGCCTTGTCGCCGAACCGGTGCCCGATTGCGCCGCCGGGCAGCGCGATGGCGGCGCCTGGCGCGAAATAAAGTCCGATCAGAATTCCGATGTCGGCAAGACTGACGTTTAAGTCATGGCTGAGCAGCGGAGCGACCGCGGCGACGCTTTGGAACTGGAACGCCATGGTCGCGCGCACCGCGAACAGGACGGCAAGAATGCCCCAGCGGTTTCGCATCCTCCCCCCGACGGACCAGCGCGGCAACCTGAACACTGCGGCAGTGGCTGTCAACGCTTGCGGAAGCGATAGGGACGTCAGTTCAGCGCAGGCCCTCATAGACCATGAAGCCGCGCGCCACCGACCACTTGCGCAGCTCTCGGGGATCGAAGCGCCGCGGTGGAGGGTTGAGGGTACGCCACGATGTGAGATTGAAATCCGTCAGCATGGCGTGTTCGGCGCCGAGCGGCGCCAAAAGCCCGGTGAGGCTGAGCGGGGTATGGGCGCGGGTATTGAACGGCAGCAGCAGCAATTCCAGTGGCACCTTGGTGCCGTCGGCGGCGCTGGCGGTGACGCCGGCGACGACGGCAAGCAGTTCTTCGGCGACGATGGCGATCAGATCCTCGATCTCGCGGCGGCCGTCGGGCACGAACAGGCGAGGGAAACCTTCGCCTTTGAGGTCGCGGCCGAGCAGGGCGCAAACCCGGGTTCCGGCAACGCGAAACGGATGGCCGCCCTCCGGATCATAGGACAGCACGAAGATATCGCCGAGCAGTTCGCGCAACGGTTCCGGTTCGATATCGCTGCGGTCGGGCGCGCGCTCGCTGCCGCGCCTGTCGTCCCAATAAGCGAAGAACGCGCGGCTGGACGGATGCTTCATGATGGACCCTGCCTGGCACGCGCCCGAACGGGGGACAGATCTGTCCCGCTTTCAGGCACGCGCCTCCTGTTTGTTTCTGCAGGAGGGGCATTGCAGCGTCCATGCCGTGGGCGGCTTTATGCCGGTCCTGGCCGGGTCTTTGTCGCGTTAACGTTAAATTAACGATGTTGTTGGCTCCGGCTCCGTAACGCGTAGTGTCCGCGGCGCTCCACCGGCTTTTTCTCCAGGGGGCCGGTGCGGGACGCGATCACAGGGCGGCTGCAAACAGGTTCGGTCGTCGCGCGGGGAGGGGTGGGGATGCCCGCGCGCAAAAGACCGGCAAGGACGAAGGGGCGGCTTCTCAGGCCGCCCCTTTTTCGTTTTCGCGAGCCGCGAAGTCCGACTTAACACCATGTTATGTTTCAAGCCATTTTTGGTATTTGACGCTGTTTGCGTGGCGCCCGCACAATCCTCGTCACAAGAAACGAAAACCGAGGGAAGAAACATGTCGCGATGCAAATTTCGCTGCGCCGGCCGAGTTTTCTTGGCAAGGCTGTCGATGGAAAGATCGAGATCATCGGTACGTTGAATTGAACGCCGCGATGGAATGCGTCGTCGAGACCCGCGATCTGTTGGGCGAGAGCGTCATCTGGTGTCCGCGCAGCGAACGGCTGTGGTGGGTCGACGTATTGCGGGCCGTGCTCCACGAGTTGTGGTGGCCGGCTGGCGTTCACCGCACCCATCAGCTGCCGTTCCGCCGATTGGGAAGCATCGGCCTTCGCGCCGAGGGCGGCCTCGTGCTTGCGACCGAGCAGGGGTTGTTCGCCTGGGATGCGGATCGCGGCGTCGGCGCGCGGTTGATGGCGCCGCGCTGGGATGCGGCCACCCATCGCCTCAACGATGGACGCTGCGACCGGGCCGGGCGTTTCTGGGTTGGCTCCATGCACGATACGCAGTTCATCCCCGCCGGCACGCTGTTCAGCATCGGCGCGGCTGGAGCAGTTACCGCGCATTTCGGCGACATCATCGTGCCGAACGCCATCGCCTTCAGTCCCGACGATCGCCGGTTCTATTTTGCCGACACAAGGCGCTACGTGCTCTGGCAGTTCGATTTCGACATCGCATCCGGCCATCTCGGCAACCGGCGGCCGTTGGTCGAATTCGGCAGCGGTCCGGCGCGTCCCGACGGCGCATGCGCCGACGTCGAAGGCTGTATCTGGAATGCATCCTTCGAAGGCGCAAGCGTGGTCCGCTACACGCCGAATGGGACCGTCGATATCGTGGTCCGGCTTCCGGTCACCTATCCGACCTGTGTTTGTCTCGGCGGTCGCGACCTCGATACGCTGTTTGTGACCTCCGCGAGCTATCCGCTGGCAGCGGACCGGAAACGACGCGAGCCGCTGGCGGGCGGCTTGTTCGCATTGCGTGTCGCCACCGTCGGGCTCGCCGAACCGATGTTTGCGTCACCATAGAAGAGCAGGCCGAAAAGGCAGAACGTCCTACTTGCGCCTCGGCGCCAAGCCGCCTATTGGGGCGCATCGCTCGATTGAGCCTCGTTTTAGGCCATTGACCCCTTGGAATCGCCGCCGGAACTTCCGCCCGATCGCCCGCACGAACCGATCCTGACGCTGCCGGGCGCGTTGACGGCGTATATCGCGCTATTGGCTGTCATTCATTTGCGGGTGCTGCTGCCGCCGGATCTCGAAGCCTGGACCATCGACGTGTTCGGCTTCATTCCCAAGCGCTACGACGCGACGCTGTTGGCGACGCCGTTTCCGGGCGGCGCCGGCGCCGAGGTCTGGAGCTTTCTGACCTATTCGCTGCTGCATGCCAATCTCAGCCATATCGGTTTCAACGTGCTGTGGCTGCTGCCGTTCGGCAGCGCGGTGGCGCGCCGGTTCGGCACGGCCAGGTTCTTCCTCTTCATGGCGGCTACCGCCATTGCCGGCGCGCTGGCGCATCTTCTCACCCACGAGCACGCGATCGCGCCGATGATCGGGGCGTCGGCGTCGGTATCGGGGACGATGGCCGCGGCGATCCGGTTCGCGTTCGTGCGCGGCAGCTTCCTGTCGTTCAGTCGCGGCGATGCCGACGCCGCCGCGCAGGTGCCGGCGCTGCCCCTGATGCAGGCCTTGCGCGATCCCCGCGTGATAGCCTTTCTCGCGGTCTGGTTCGGCGTCAACATCGTGTTCGGGGTTGGGTCGATCGCCATCGGTTCCGAAGGTGCCAGCGTGGCGTGGCAGGCGCATATCGGCGGCTTTTTCGCCGGCCTCGTGCTGTTTTCGCTGTTCGACCCCATACCGCGTGCGCGCTTTGAGGCTGCGGATGTTTCGCCGCCCGACCTGTCCGATCGCGGCTGATCGTCACGCCTTGCAGGGCCGGACAAATTGATCCATCATCGCTGTGGATTGTGAGACCGCGCGCGCGAGGTCGATTCGCTGCTTCGCGCCCCCGGCATGATGCGCTGCATTCAAGTGCAATCGGCACAGGGACGCCCGAGCGACCCTGAACGAAATCGACGATTAGCTGTTGGTTGAAGGCTCAGAAACGAAACATCGCGCTGATTGCCGGGCGCGATCGATTTCCGGGAGGCGACAATGACGGTACGTGCAATTCTCGATGCCAAAGGCCATCAAATTCTCAGCGTTGAACCGACCGCCAGGCTTTCGGCGGCCGTCGAAGATTCTGGCGGAACGCCGTATCGGCGCCGTCCTGGTCATGAGCGACCATCGCCTGGAAGGCATCCTGTCGGAGCGCGACATTGTCCGCGTGCTCGGCGAGCGCGGCGCCGCGGTGCTCGACGAGACGGTCGATGCGGTGATGACCCGCAAGGTGGTCACCTGCAGGCAGTCCGATACGGTCGGCGCGATCATGGAGATGATGACGTCGGGCAAATTCCGCCATCTGCCGGTGATCGAGAACGACAAGGTGGTCGGCCTGATTTCGATCGGCGACATCGTCAAGCGGCGCGTCATGGAATACGAGAAAGAACAGGAAGCGCTGCGCGAATATATCAAGACCGCTTAAGGCTTCTTCCCGGCCGTGATCGCCGGAGCCCCGTTCGCCCCGGGCGCGAGAATCTGGATCGCCTCCTGGATCGATTCGATGGCGCGTTCGGCCGCGCGTTCCCCGTGCGCGATCAGGTCGCCGGCGCGGTGGAAGTCGAACCAGCCGATCTGGCCGACCCGCGGCGAAATCAACAGGTCGGGCGGATCGCCGGCGAGCCGGGCCCGGGTGATACGGTCCTGCATGATGTTGAAGGCGTCGACCATCACGGTCGAGATGCCGGGGCGTCCGCCGCCGCCGAAAAATTCACGCTTCATGGTGCGCTCGGGCGAGAAGAACTTGCCGAAACCGCGCTTCGGCGGGGTGGCCTCGACGGCAACCTCGGGCTCGGCCGCGGCGGCGCCATGGGCGTAGATCGTGGTCGAGTGGGCGAAGACGTCGCTGGAGAGATTGGCGGCGATGACGATTTCGGCACCGAGCGCGCGCGCGGCCGACACCGGCACCGGGTTGACCAGCGCGCCGTCTACCAGCCAGCGGTCGCCGACCAGCACCGGGGCGAAGATCCCGGGCAGGGCATAGGAGGCCCGCATCGCATTGACCATGCTGCCATGGGTCAGCCAGATCTCGTGGCCGGTTCGCACCTCGGTCGCCACGGTGGCGAATTTGAGCGGCAGCTCTTCGATGTTGGTCCGGCCCAACGCCACTTCGAGCTGCGCGGCGAGCTTGTCGCCGCCGATCAGGCCCGATCCGTTGAGGCGAATGTCGAGATAGCCGAAGATATTGCGCGGCTGCAGGCTGCGCGCCCATTCCTCCAGGGTATCGAGATGACCCGCGGCATAGGAACCACCGACCACCGCGCCAATTGAGGTGCCGACCACGACGTTGGGTACGATGCCATGGGCGACCAGAGTGCGGACGATGCCGATATGGGCGAAACCGCGCGCAGCGCCGCCGCCGAGCGCGAGGCCGATGATCGGGCGCCTGATACTGCCCAACCCGACCTTGTCGCCGCCATTAGCCCCGTTCGGGCCGCCCCCCATCAGACTCTCCAGCACAAAAACCAAACTCCTCAACGCGTGTTCGCCGTGACGCCGGGCTGTGCCCGCAGCCGGCCGTTGGGCCTGGACCAGCGGACACCCATGCTTCGCCTAAGGAGAAACCGCATCGTTGAACAATACAAGGATGCAGCCGACCGGATCGCAACCATGGTTTACGCGTGGATGCGCCCCGAGCCCGGCGGAAATTATGACCGGCTGTGGCGGAAGCGGCTATGGCGTTGTTTTTTTAAGTGGTTTTTCGCGGCTGTGACGACTCGCGGGCGGGGGTGGAGGCTTGAATTTGCCGCGTTTTCAGTGAAAAGCATGGCTGATGACTGCAAGGCGCCATGAGAATGACCGATTCCGGCGGGGCGGCCGCCTGACGCTGGCGGTGGCCTGCCTGCTGGCCTTGTCGGTCACACCTCCGGTTTCAGCGCAGATGTTCAGCGATCGGCCGCCGCCGGTTCCACCCGGTCTGGTACCGGACGTTCCTTCCGGGCCGGCGATCAGCCTGGCGCCGCCCTCGGGGCCGGGATCCGCGCCCAGTCTGCCGGCGCCGCTGACCCAGCCGCCGGTCGGCAATGTGGCGCCGCCGGTTCCGGCGCTGCCGCCGGCGACCGCGTCGACACCGGGCCAGGGCGTGCTGGCGCTGACGGCGCGCTACGGCAAGGACCTGCCGGTCATCAACAACGGGCTGATCTGGCGGGTGTTCGCCGACCGGCCGGATGAGACCGGAACCTTCAAGCTGATTCGCGAGGAACGCGGCGCGACGCCGAACATCGTGCTGCCGCCTGGCAGCTACGTCGTTCACGTTAGCCTTGGTCTGGTCAGCGCGGTGCGGCCGGTGACCCTGAAAGCCGACACCGACCGCGAGTCGTTCCTGCTGCCTGCGGGCGGCCTGCGGATCGAGGGCCGCGTCGGCACCTCCAAGATCCCGCAGAACCAGATTTCATTCTCGATCTACAAGGGCAGCCAGTTCGAGGTCGGCGAGCGCGCACCGATGGTGCCGTCGGTTGCCGCCGGCGACGTGGTGCTGCTGCCGGAGGGCACCTACTACATCATCTCCAACTACGGCGACGCCAACTCGGTGGTGCGCTCGGACATTCGCGTGCAGGCCAGCAAGCTGACCGACGTCATCATCACCCACCGCGCCGC
Source organism: uncultured Alphaproteobacteria bacterium (assembly GCA_963710235.1). Classification (GTDB taxonomy): domain Bacteria; phylum Pseudomonadota; class Alphaproteobacteria; order Rhizobiales; family Xanthobacteraceae; genus Bradyrhizobium. The sequence goes on along the minus strand of CAVPZI010000001.1, from coordinate 828,072 downwards.
GGTGATCACCCTGAAGCTGGTCAGCGACAAGGGTGGCGAGGCGCTGGCCAACACCGCGTGGTCGGTGATCACGCCCGGCGGCGACGTCATCAAGGAATCGATCGGCGCGTTTCCCCGCGTCGTGCTGTCCGAGGGCGAGTATCGCGCCATTGCCAAGAACGAAGGCAAGGTGTTCGAGCGGCCCTTCAACGTGGTCAACGGCGTCGACGGCGAGATTGAGGTCGTCGCGCATTAAGCGCGCGCTGATTGCACACGAGATGTCGGCGTCAGAACCGCGTGACGATCTCGGCGAGCGCCGGACGCGGCCGGTCTTCGCTGGGCTTTGACGGCGTGCCGATATGGACAAAACCGGCGATCTTCTCGTCGGCCTTCAGCCCAAGCCCGTCGAGGACGTCGCGGTCGAACGCAAACCAGCCGGTCAGCCAGTTGGCGCCGTAGCCGAGCGCGGTGGCGGCCGTGACGATGTTCATGGCGCTGGCGCCGGCGGAGAGTTCCTGCTCCCAGGGCGGCACCTTGGGATGCGGTTTGGTGAAGCTCACCACCGCGATCACCAGCGGGGCATCCATCAGCCGGCGCTTCTCGATCTCGATGTCCGCGGGCGGCGCCTGCGGATTCTTTCGCGCAAACACCCTGGCGATGATCTCGCCGGCGCGGGCGCGGGCCTCACCTTCGAACACGATGAAGCGCCACGGCGTCAGTTTTCCGTGATCCGGTACCCGGGCGCCGATGGTGAGAATGGTTTCGAGCTCGGCGGCCGAGGGGCCGGGGCCGCTCATTTCGCGCGGCTTTACCGAGCGGCGGATTTTCAACAGTTCGATGGCGTCGGTCACGGGACAAGTCTTTCATCGGGATGATTTGGCGACCGCTTAGCACATGGCGCCGCCATCAACGAGCCGTCCGGACGACAATTAGATCGATTGTGAAGGTGGGAATTGATTGCATTGTGCAACCCGGGGATGTTTCAATGAGGCCTCGGATGCGGGGTCGGGAGGGGGCGCGATGTCAGGACCGTTCGTCGGTCAGATCATGATCTTTGCCGGCAGCGCCGTGCCGGCCGGCTTCGCGCCCTGCGACGGCAGCTTGTTGTCGGTGGCCGACCATGCGGAGCTGTTCGCCGCGATCGGAACCAGCTATGGCGGCGACGGCAAGGATAGCTTTGCGCTGCCGGACCTGCGCGGCCGCGCGCCGCTCGGTCAGGGCCACGGCCGCGGACTGTCGCCGTATCAGCTCGGCGAGGCCGTCGGAATGGAACAGGTCGAACTCACCGTTGCACAGCTTCCGGGCCACAGCCATCGGGTAGGCGCGGTGGCCGGGCAAGGCACCACCGCGGTTCCCGCCACCAACGCACTATTGTCGGCTCTCGGCGGACAGGCCGCATCGGGTGAACTCCAGACCCCTGCCTATTCGCCGTCCGGTCACCAGACGCCGCTTCATGCCGTCACCATTGGCAATGCGGGTGGCGGCGAGCCGCACAGCAACATCAAGCCTTATCTCACGTTCAGTTTCTGCATCGCGCTGTAGGGCGCCACCCCGTAGGAGGCGTTGCCGTGGCGTATATCGGCCAGATCAGCATTTTCGGGTTCAATTTCGCGCCCCAGGGTTTTGCCTTTTGTCATGGCCAGCGACTGGCGATCGTCCAGAACGTGCCGCTGTTTCAGGCCATCGGCAGCACCTATGGCGGCAACAACGCCACGTTCTTCATGCTGCCCAATCTGCAGGGCATTCCGGTCGGCGCGGGGCAGGGGCCGGGGCGAAGCGCCTATCCGCTTGGCTCTAGCGGCGGCACCGCGACGGTGACGTTGACCGAGAGCCAGTTGCCGAGCCATGGCCATTCTTTCAACGCGGTGAGCGATCAGGCGACTGTTGCCGGCCCCGGCGGCGATCAGTTGGCCCGCGCCTGGGTGGCGCGGGAAAAGACCGACAACGTCGCCAATTTCTACAGCGCCAATCCGCGCAATGCCGAGATCGCCCTGGCGTCGGGCGCCATCGTGCCCAATGGCGCGGGCCGGCCGCACAACAACCTGCAGCCTTACTTGACGCTGAACTTCTGTATCGCGATGGAAGGCGTCGTGCCGTCGTCTGGCGGCGCGCCGGCCCCGCAATCGCCGATGCTCGGTGAGATCGCGATCTGCGCGTTCAACGCGCCGCCGCCGGGATGGGCATTGTGCGATGGCCAGCAACTGCCGATCATGCAGAACCAGGCACTGTTCTCGCTGCTCGGGATCACCTATGGCGGGGACGGAATGCGAATGTTTGGGCTGCCCGATCTGCGCGGCCGCGTGCCGTTCGGCTTCGGCGGCAGCAACCCCATCGGACAGTTTGGCGGCGAGGAAGTCCACACGCTGACCGACACCGAAATGCCGGCCCACGGTCATGCGCTGATGGCCGACGCGATTTCGACCTCCGGCATCGGCAACACGCCCTCGGCCGAGGTGGTGCTGGGACGCTCGTCCGGCGTCGTCGTGCCGTCCAACACGCCGTTCACCGCCGATCTCTACGGCACCGGCGCCGCCGATGCGGTGCTCGGCGCTGCCAGTATCGGCAACAGCGGCGGCGGCCAGGCCCACGAGAACCGGATGCCGTCGCTGGCCGTGAGCTTCTGCATCAACATCGACCCCAACGCGCCGTTTCCGGTGCGGGGATAGCGCGTTATTCAGCTGCGCGTCCGCTTCACATCGGGCGGCGTCGCCTCCTCGACCAACGCGGCGATCGCCTCGCTGGTCGGCATCACCTTCTGGCCTTCGCTGCCGAGCCGGCGGATCGAGACCGAATGGGTCTCGGCTTCCTTCTTGCCGACCACCAGCAAGGCCGGGATTTTGGCCAGCGAATGTTCGCGGACCTTGTAGTTGATCTTCTCGTTGCGCAGATCGATCTCGACCCGCAGCCCGGCACGCCGCGCCGCAGCGGCGACTACCTTGGCGTACTCGTCGCCTTCCGACGTGATGGTGGTGACGACTGCCTGGATCGGCGCCAGCCAGAGCGGGAAGCTGCCGGCGAAATGCTCGATCAGGATGCCGATGAAGCGCTCCATCGAACCGCAGATCGCCCGGTGCACCATGATCGGCGTCTTCTTCGAGCCGTCGGCGTCGATGTAGAACGCGCCGAACCGCTCCGGCAGGTTGAGGTCGACCTGGGTGGTGCCGCACTGCCAGTCGCGGCCGATGGCGTCGCGCAGCACGTATTCGAACTTCGGTCCGTAGAACGCGCCTTCACCGGGGTTGATCGCGGTTTTGATGCGACCGCCGGACTGCGCCTCGATCTCAGACAATACCGTCGCCATGACCCGTTCGGCATGGTCCCAGCTCTCGTCGGTGCCGACGCGCTTCTCCGGCCGCGTCGACAGTTTGACGACGATGTCGCCGAAGCCGAAATCCGAATAGGTCGACAGGATCAGCTCGTTGATCTTCAGGCACTCGTCGGCGAGCTGCGCCTCGGTGCAGAACACGTGCGCATCGTCCTGGGTGAAGCCGCGCACCCGCATCAGGCCGTGCATCGCGCCGGACGGCTCATAGCGATGCACCATGCCGAACTCGGCCAGCCGCAGCGGCAGGTCACGATAACTCTTCAGGCCATGCTTGAAGATCTGGATGTGGCCGGGGCAGTTCATCGGCTTGAGCGCGAACCAGCGCTTGTCCTCTGCCTCGTCGCCGGCGGATTGTGCCGCGAACATGTTTTCGCGGTACCAGTCCCAATGGCCCGAGGTTTCCCACAGCACCTTGTCGAGGATCTGCGGCGCGTTGACCTCGTTGTAGTCGCCGGTGAGGCGCCGGCGCATATAGGCGATCAGCGCCTGGAATATCGTCCAGCCCTTGGGGTGCCAGAACACCACGCCGGGGCCTTCTTCCTGGAAGTGGAACAGGTCGAGCTCGCGGCCGAGCTTGCGGTGATCGCGCTTCTCGGCTTCTTCGATCTGCTTGAGATAGGCGTCGAGTTCTTCCTGTTTGGCGAACGCCGTGCCGTAGATCCGCGTCAGCATCGGATTGTTGCTGTCGCCGCGCCAATAGGCGCCGGCCACCTTCATCAGCTTGAACGCATTGCCGATCTTGCCGGTGGACGTCATGTGGGGGCCGCGGCACAGGTCGAACCAGTCGCCCTGGTGGTAGATCTTGATCGGCTCGCTGCCGGGAATGGTGTCGACCAGTTCGACCTTGAACGCTTCGCCCTTGTCGCGGAACACCTGCTTGGTCTTTTCGCGATCCCAGACGTCCTTGGTGAAGGGTTTGTCGCGGGCGATGATCTCGCGCATCTTCTTTTCGATCGGCGCGAAATCCTCCGGCGTGAACGGCTCGTTGCGGAAGAAGTCGTAATAGAACCCGTTTTCGATCACCGGGCCAATCGTGACCTGGGTGCCCGGCCACAGCGTCTGGACGGCTTCGGCCAGTACGTGCGCGGCATCGTGCCGGATCAGTTCCAGCGCGCGCGGGTCGTCGCGGTTGATGAACTCGATTTTGGCATTGCGGTCGATCGGATCGCCGAGATCCGAAACCACCCCGTCGAGCGCCATCGCCACCGTGCGCTTGGCCAGCGACGGCGAAATGCCCTTTGCGATATCGAGACCGGTGATGCCCTTGCCGAACTCGCGCTGCGCGCCGTCGGGGAAGGTGAGCGTGATCTTGTTCAAATCGACCGGGGTGAGGTTGGCGAGGCCGAACTGGAATCCCGAGGCCGGCGCATTCTTGTCGGGCATGGTCGTCTCCTGTGGCTCACTCCTGCGAACGGGCGCAGGTAAGCGGGAACAGCGGTATAGCAGCGGATTCGGGCATCGCAACCGGGCAATTTCAAAAAAATCGATTCCGTCCGGCCGACCGGACCGATGGTTTCGGACAATTCCGGATGCGGCATTGAACGCCCTGTCAGGCAAGCGCAACCAATCGCCGATAAGCTTTCGGCCCTACGCCGGCAATAGCCTTTCAGGAGGTTCATCGACATGACACTGACACCAAAACTCCTTCGCGCCAACCGGCAGGCCCGCGTCATGCTGCTGGCGTTCGATTTCGAGGTGCGGGACGAGGACGAGGGCGGCCATGTCTGGTTCGATACCGCGCCGCTGAAACCGTTCGATATCGTGGCGCAACGAAATTCCGGCTGTGTCTATGCGCTGGTCGGCGCGTCGCGCCATGTGCTGTTCGGCACCTCTGAGGGGCAGGCCGGCATCATCGCCGCGAATCTGCAGGAATGTCTCGAACTTGTCGTCGCGCATCCGTATTGGGAGGACATCCTGCGTGGTGGCAACGGCGACCTCGCCGCCATGCGGGCGGTGTTGCGCGACAGGATCGAGGAGTTCGAGGACAACGCCCTGAGCGACGATCCCGAGATTGAGGATTTTCGGCCGCTGCTGCGCAAGCAGCTCGGTCTTGCAGCGCCGTCAGATCCGCTGCAATCGCTGCACCGGGCCGTCACCGTGCAAGGGGCCGGCTTCGACGTGCGCGACGACAGCGGCTATCCGGCTGAAGCTCTGGCCGGGCAATAAATCTTCGCCGGCATATTTTGATGGGATTGTATCCAGGTCGTGTTATACGCCGGCGGTGTCCCGCTCGTTTGCTCCTACCGCCCTGATGCTCGGCAATTTTGTCACTGGTACCTCCGTGCTGGCGCCGGCGGGCATGCTGAGCGAACTTTCCTCCGGGCTCGGCGTCGGCATCCGCGCGGCGGGGCTGCTGATTACTTTCGGCGCCGTGATGCTGTGCATCGGTTCGCCGCTGACCGCATGGCTGACCAGCCGGATCGAACGCCGCCTGTTGCTGGGTGGTACGCTGCTGGTGTTCGCGGCGACCAATCTCGCCTCCGCGTTCGCGCCCGACTACGCGGTCCTGCTGGCGATCCGCCTGGTCATGCTGGCGATCGGCTCGTTGTTCACGCCGCAGGCCGCGGGCACCGTCGGCATGATCACACCGCCCGAGAAACGCGGCGGCACCATCGCCTATGTGTTTCTCGGCTGGTCGCTGGCGGCCGCAGTCGGTCTGCCGCTGGTGACGTTCGTCGCCGGCCGCTACGGCTGGCGCACGGCCTATGGTGGCATCGGCGCGATGGCAGGGTTGAGTTTTCTGCTGCTGGCCTGGCGCCTGCCGCGCGGGCTGATCGGCACGCCGGTCGACCTGAAGACCTGGACCGATCTCGGCCGCAATCCGCTGATCCTGCTGCTGCTGCTGATCACGACGCTGCAGATGTCCGGTCAACTCGTGATCCTGACGTTCATGGCGCCGTTGCTCCGGCAGCTGACCGGCGCGGACCCCGACGTGGTCGCCTTGGTGTTCGCCGTCTATGGCGTGTGCGGCATCGTCGGCCTTCTGATCGCAAGCCGCATCGTTGACGCCTGGGGCGGCTACAAGACCTCGCTGTTGTTCACGGCCGTGATGCTGACCGGCATCGGGGTCTGGGCGATCGGCGCCGGCAGCCTGATCGCGATGACCATCGGTGTGGCGGTCTGGGGGCTGGGATTCGCCTCGACCAATTCAATGCAACAGGTGCGCCTGGTGGGTGCGGCGCCGGCGCTGGGCACCGCGTCGGTATCGCTCAACACCTCGGTGCTTTATATCGGCCAGGCGCTCGGTTCCGCGATCGGCGGAATGCTCTATGCCCGCGATCTGCCCTATGCCGCCGGCTATGTGTCGACGGGTTTTGTCGCACTGGCGGTCATCGCGGTACTGGGCACGCGTCGAATCGCGGCGGGCAAGCTCGTCTGACTTGTCAATCCCCGATCAATGTGAGCGCCGCGCGGAAGGCGACGCCCGGCAGTTGCAGCGCCGAGCCCTCGAAATCGACTCCATGTCGCCACAGGCGACCCCCTTCAGCGTCAGCGTGATCTGGTCGGTGCCGAATAGCGGCTTGAAGCCGGGGTCGAAATTGTGCCGCTGGGTGGAGACCTTCGCCGAAATCGTTTCGCCATCGCAGTTGTAGTTGCCGAGAAACGCGAAGGCCGAGTTGCCGCCGCGCAGCTTGCCGCCGATGGCACAGATCACGCCGCTGCCACTGCCGTGAACGGTATGAAAGTCTACCTTGTAGAGTCCTTCCTGCACGGCTGGTCCCCGACGATGCGCCCAGAGCATGATCCCGGAAAGTGGACACCGGTTTTCGGATAAGATCATGCTCAAACAACAAGGTGCCGTGCCATTCGGGCATGATTCCCTCAAAGCATGATTGCCGTTTCGTGTTCACACGCACGCGAACTTTATCGTGAGGTGAGCGGTCGGCGCTTCTTCAAGGCAACACCCGGCGCGCGCGCTTGCGCGCCACCGAACAGATCTTGTGCTGGAACTGCTTGCGAACGCCGTGTGCTGTCCATGCAGGGTCGGCGGCTATCGACGAGCGGTGCTCGCTGCGACCCGAGACAGCGCCGGCGTCTCGGCCATCTTGACCAGGACTTCCTTGACGGGATTTTCGGTCCAGGCGCGGGTGACGTAGTCGCGGTGGGTGACGCCGTCGGGCGTCTCGACGAACACCACGCTGCCGGGCTTGAGCGGCTCGTCCATGTCCTCGGAAATCGCGATGCCTTTTTCCCGCAGCATGTGCATCAGTTCGTCGTCGTGCCGCTTGGTGCCGCGGGTATAGGAACTGACGAAGAAGGCGGAGCGGTTGTTCTCGATCCAAGAGGCGAACTTGTCCAGTTCGCCATAAACCGCATCGAGCAGGAACACCCCGCGGACGCGGTTGCCGACGCCGCCGACGTCGAGGCTATAGGCCGTCGGCACGAAGCCGCCGCTGTAGCCGACGATCACCACCGGCATGTTGGCGAAGCTCTTGGCGGCGCCGGGGTCGCCGGTGAGGCCGGCGAGATGGTCGGCCGACTCGGCCAGGAAACGCTTGAAGCCGCCGGGCTGCCAGAATTTGCCGGCGCTGGAATTGGCGGCATTGACCGCCAGCTGCGGCGCCAGCAGTACGGCGTTGACCCCGGACTCGGTAATCTGCTCCGGCACCAGTTGCCGGTCGCGCACGTCGCGCTCCAGCGTCGCGCCGTTGCCATGGAAGAACACCACGATCACACCCGGTTTGCGGACATCGAAATGCCTGGGAACGTGAACCAGGACGCGGTTGTCGTTGAAGGTCTCGTCCTGCCAGAAGACACGGCCGCCGAGGCCGCGATGGCCGCGGCGTCCGCCGCTTGAAACATTCAGGAACGGCTGTTCGGTGTGGGGGTTCTCGCCGCTGTAGGGGAACGCCGAGGATTTCAGGCTGACCAGGGTGGTCAGGTCTTCCTTGAGGGTCGGCCGTTGATAGGGCACCTGCGGGGCGAGCGACGCCACCTGATAGGTGGCGGGCTGGGCGGTCGGCGCGGACTTGCGGCTCGGTGCGGGTTGCGGCGCCACGGAGGTCGACTGTGCGGCCTGGAAACGGTCGTTGAAGGTGGTCACCGGGAAACGTTCGTCGAAGGTGTCGCCGGCGGAAGCGCTGGCATTGGCGGCCAGTGCCGCCGTGTTCGGCGACCGGCTGCATTGCGCAAGAACGATGGAGAGCGGAATCAGCGCAGCCAAGGCAGCCAGGCCGCGCAGCCCGACGCGGCCCTTCAGGGTCACAGACCGCTCGCGACGCGCCGAGCCCGGCAGCGTCCCCGTGGTTTGGCCTGTTCGATTATGCGTCAGGAACGTTGAATCGGTTCCGACCATCCACCCGATGCCCCAATGTCGCGCCCAACCTCCATCGACAGCGGAAAACCCGTGGTGATGACGGCCGGCCCGGGAAGTTTCCCCACTCCCGGATGATATTGGAAGCACGGAATCGTGTCCTGATTGTGAGTCCGCTGGCGTTTCCGTTCCGGTCGGTAGTCCTACGAGGGCCAATCAACGGTGCCATAATACCAATTTAGAGCGTGATTTAAATCACGGTTAACGCTACTTGAATTGCGGAGGGTCAGCCCGCACAATAAATGCCACGCGCAGCGCCGAGATTTTGACCCGATGGCAGCATTCGACACGGAGAGCCCGGCGTCCCCCGGCCGGGTTTCCGGAACCGGGTCGACGGTCTCGGTGGTGGTGGCGACCGCCATCGTCGTTGCCGACATGGTCGGCGTCGGCGTGTTCACCAGCCTTGGATTTCAGGTCAAGGACATTCCGTCGGGATTTTCGATCCTGCTGCTGTGGGTGGTCGGCGGCATCGTCGCCCTGTGCGGGGTGTTTTCGTATAGCGAACTCGGCGCCATGTTTCCGCGCTCGAGCGGCGAATACAATTTCCTGGCGCGTGCCTATCATCCCGCGTTCGGATTTCTCGCCGGCTGGGTGTCGGCGACGGTTGGTTTCGCGGCGCCGGTCGCGCTGGCCGCCATGGCCTTCGGGCAATACGCCAAGGCGGTGATTCCAGGTGCACCGCCGCTGCTGCTCGCGATCGGCGTGGTCTGGCTGGTATCGCTGGTCCAGCTGGCGGGCGTGCGGCACAGCAGCACTTTTCAGTTGATCGCCACCAGTCTCAAGGTCGCGTTGATCGTAGGCTTCCTGGCGGCGGGCTTCCTGATCGGCACCCCGCAGCCGGTCTCGTTCGCGCCTTCCGCCGCCGATTGGGGCCATGTCGCCAGCGCGCCGTTCGCGATCGGGCTTGTCTTCGTGATGTATGCGTTTTCCGGCTGGAACGCCGCGACCTATATCATCGGCGAGATGCGCACCCCGCAGCGGAGCCTGCCGCGCGCGCTTCTGACCGGCACGCTGGTCGTGCTGGTGCTCTATGTCGCGCTCAATGCCGTGTTCCTCTACACCGCGCCGATCGACAAGCTCGCCGGCCAGCTCGATGTGGCCCGCGTCTCGGGCAGCTACATTTTCGGCGAGGTCGGCGGGCGCATCGTCGCCGCCATGATCTGTATCGGGCTCGTGTCCTCGATCAGCGCGATGATGTGGATCGGCCCGCGCGTGATGATGACCATGGGCGAGGATATTCCGGTGCTGCGGGTGTTTGCGCGCCGTTCGACCCGCGGCGCGCCGGCCTACGCCATCCTGTTTCAGCTCGCGATATCCAGCCTGATGCTGTTGTCCGAGAGCTTCGAGGCGGTGCTCGACCTGATCCAGTTCAGCCTGTTGTTCTGTTCGTTCTTCACCGTGCTCGGGGTCATCAAGTTGCGGATCACGCGCGCCGATTTGCCGCGACCGTACCGCGCCTGGGGATATCCGGTCACGCCGGTGCTTTTCCTGCTCGTGACCCTGTTCATGATGTACTATCTCTTGACCGAGCGGCCGTTGCAGTCGTTTTTGGGTATTTTGATTATGATTTCCGGCCTGGCGATTTACGCCATCTTCCACAAGCGGACCGATGACAGCAGCGCTGCATCCGCAGGCCGCGACTAAATATGCTTCAGCCCGGCAAGGTCATGGCAAGAGTGGCGGCGGTGATGGCAGGCCTTTGGCTGGTGGCCGCGCTGCCGGCGCGTGGCGCCGAGACGGTGACGGCCAATGACACCGCGCGCTTCCTCGCCGGCATGGCGCCGTCGGCGGAATCGCCGCTCGCGCCGTTGACCAGGGATCCCGACTGGCAGCACCACGCAAAGTTCTTCGACACCGCGTTCGGGCAACTCGAACAACGCCAGATCTCGAAAATCCGGACCTGGGCGGCCGCCAACCTGGCGGCGCCGCGACCGACCATGTTCTACATGTTCAGCGGCCCGGATTTCCTCTACGCGGACGCGTTCTATCCGAAGGCGACCACCTACGTGCTGAGCGCGCTCGAGCCGGTGGGCCTGGTGCCCGATCTGACCAGACTGCCGCGCGGGGGTACCGGTCAATCGCTCTACCAGGTCGAGCGGTCGCTGAGCACGATCCTGACCTTCAGTTTCTTCATTACCAAGATGATGAAGACGGATTTGCACGCCGGTCAGCTCAACGGCACCTTGCCGCTGCTGTACGTATTCCTGGCGCGTTCGGGCAAGACCATCCACGGCGTCAACCTGGTCACGCTCGACGACAAGGGCGCGGTGCTGCCCTATACCACCGCCGGCAGGAATCTGACCCAGGGCGTCAAGATCGTCTTCAAGGGCAGCGAGGGCGGCGAGAAGACGCTGTATTATTTCAGCACCAATCTCGCCAATGACGGCGTCAAGGTTACGGGCTTCCTGAAGTTTTGCGACGCGCTGGCGCCCGGCAACAGCCTGATCAAGAGCGCATCCTATCTGCTGCATTCGCCCAGCTTCTCGACGGTGCGCGATTTCCTGCTCGATCACAGCGCCACCATGATCCAGGACGATTCAGGCGTGCCGCTGGCCTATTACGATCCGAAGAAATGGCGGTTCTTTCCGTTCGGCCGCTATGCCGGCCCGATCGCTGAATTCCCCGGAAGATACCAGCCGAAATATGCCGAGCTGTTTCGCACCAGCCAGCCGATGGATTTCGGCATCGGCTATCGGTGGCGACCTTATGAATCCAACCTGCTGCTGGCGATCAAGGTCCACTGAGCCGTCGCGCTTCGCTCACCAATGCACACTCTGGCTCGGCACGATAAACGCGGTCGTGGCGGGAGGCTCCGGACTGCCCTCGTAAAATTTGAATGCCGCGACGATCAGGACCAGCAGCGCAAACACCGCCAGCAAATCGACGTGCCGGGGATCGTGCTCCGGATGATGTATCTTCCAGCGCATTGATTGTGCCTCCCAGACGAAAGCAGCGGATCAATCCCTTGACGATGCGGCGGTTCCCGATCACCAGCAATGCGTATTTAGTTTGAAAGCAGTGCAATAGATCTGGCTGCGCTGCAGCAGGAGGCTTTCAATTCGAGGCTCGAGTTCATTCCGCTCTCCGGCGCATTGACGCTGCGCCATCGTCCGAAACGCCATGGCAGATACCAGCGTGCGCCGGGTGGGATGCTCTCGGGTACGTTGTCGATCCCGGAGGTCCCCCAGGGCTGGCAGCGCAGCAGCCGCGCCAGCGTCATCCAGCCGCCGCCCCACAAACCGAATCGCTCGATCGCCTCGTCGCCGTAGACCGAGCAGGTCGGCAGATGGCGGCAATTGTAGCCGACCAGCGGCGACAGGGTGTGCCGGTAAATCCAGATCGCGCCGCGTCCGGCATTGCGCGGCAATCGCGCAACCGCGCGGGCGCAACCGGGACAATTCGATGGGTGTTTCATGGGCGATTTGCTAAAACCGTGTGCGTAGATTTGCGGGGTTCCCGGGCATGGAACCGGCCCATCCGGGCAAATGCGACACACCTCGCGGAATATCGCATGCTTTCTGCGCAGCCGCAGCAAAAGTTGTATGGACGCCGGAATTTCTCAAAGTTACCTTTTTCATAACGCTTGCATGACAGGCTCGTCGTGTTTGATCCGGAGGCCACTGCTCGGTTTGGGGCGCGGGGAAGGAATCAATTTGAGGCTCGTGAAGTGGTCTGGATTTCGCGGCTGGATGCTGTAGCGGCACCGCCGCCTTGTGTATTGCCTTGCCCGGCATCGTGGCCGCGCTCGCCCCGGCGTTTGCCGGTACCGAACTCGAAGAGCGTAAGATGCCGATGCGCTTTGCCTGGGTGGCGTGCCAGCCGCATTGCCACGGAGCGAATACCGGCGCGATGAATGGCGCCTCGGCCGGCTGGATTGAGGCGGTCGGCATCGTCACGGCGGATACGCCAAGGGACTTTGACGAGTTTGCCCGGGATCGCAACCTCAAGGGCACCACGGTGGTGTTGGATTCCAGCGGCGGCTCGGTCAACGACGCCATCGCGCTGGGGCGGCGCTGGCGCGATATCGGTCTGTTGACCACGGTCGGCGCCAGGATCGAGACCCACACCGTATCCGGCGACCGGGCTGGCGTGGAGCCTTCGGCCTACTGCGAATCGATGTGCGTATTCCTGCTCTTGTCCGGCAAGGTGCGCTACGTGCCGGATGGCGCCCATGTGCGGGTGCATCAGATCTGGATGGGCGACCGGGCCGACGACGCCAGGGCCGCGAGCTACAGTGCGCAGGATATGATGATCGTGGAGCGCGATATCGGCCGTCTCGCCAAGTTCACCTTCGACATGGGCGGCAGCGGTGACCTCTTGTCGCTCGCGCTCAGTGTACCGCCGTGGGAAGATCTGCACGAACTATCGCCGTCGGAACTGCGGCTGACCAACCTCGTCACCACCGACGCCGTCGCCGATGTGCTGCCGCCACGCGATGGTGCGGCGGTCGCGCTGATTTCAAAACCGACCCAGGACCGCTTCGTCAGCAGCGCCGCCGATGACGGCAAGATCCGGCTGCCGGAAAAATCTACCAAGACCGCCGAAGCGCTGGTTCCGACCGGCGGCGTCGTGGTTGCGGCGCCGGCCCAGCATCAATAGGTTCGCCGCAAAACGTATTCGCCGGTCAGCCTTGCGCGGGCGCCGGCTGCGCGGCCTTGGCCTCGATCTGGCCGATCGCATCGACTACGGCATCGAAGGTCAGCAGGGTCGAGGCGTGGCGCGCCTTGTAGTCGCGCACCGGCTCGAGAAAGCCGATGTCGGCCCACTTGCCTCGCGGCGGCGCGCCGTTTTCTTTCAGCATCTTGCGCACGGTCTCGCGCAGGTCGCGCAGTTCGGTCGCGGTCGAGCCGACCACGTGGCTCGCCATGATCGAGGATGAGGCCTGGCCGAGCGCGCAGGCCTTCACGTCGTGGGCGAAATCGGTCACCACGGGACCGTCCATCTTGAGGTCGACCTTCACGGTCGAGCCGCACAGCTTGGAGTGGGCGGTGGCGCTGGCGTCGGGGGCGGGCAGGCGGCCGAGCCGGGGAATATTGCCGGCGAGTTCGATGATGCGCTTGTTGTAGATGTCGTTCAGCATGGATCCGAGACCTGAGTTTCCGCCGGCCGCCCTGGTGTTCCTTAGGTAAGCACCTTGGCAGGTAGGCGCGTAAGTGCCCTTGGCGGTGGCGGAACACGGCCTTATATAGGGTCGCAGGCAGGAAATGAGAATGCCCGGCGGTTGTTCGGATCGCGCCAATAGCGCAATTCAATCCGGTGGGGCTCGTGATATCGTGACGGACCCAGGCGTCCGGCGGCTCTGCCGCCCCGTCTGCCGGTGACACTCCGGTCAGCTTTCAAGGACCGGTCGAACGGAGCAAAGATGGACGCAGTGATCAAGCCGTTGCGCGGGGGCAAGCCCACCGACGCCAAGAGCCAGGAGTTTCGCCCGGCCGAACTCGACCCCGCGGAATTCCTTGCGGCTGCCGTCAACCCGGATCAGCCGCGGCCGTCGCGTGCCGAGGCCGAGCACGCCGTGCAGACGCTGCTGGCCTATATCGGCGAGGATACCGCCCGCGAGGGTCTCCTGGACACGCCGCGCCGGGTGGTCGAGGCCTATGACGAGCTGTTCCAGGGCTATCATCAGTGCCCCGCCGAAGTGCTCAACCGCACCTTCGGCGAGACCGCGGGCTACGACGATTTCGTGCTGATCCGCGACATCAGCTTCACCTCGCATTGCGAACATCACGTGATGCCGTTCTACGGCAAGGCCCATATCGCCTATACGCCGGTCGAGCGGGTAGTGGGCCTGTCGAAGCTGGCGCGCCTGGTCGATATCTTCGCCCATCGCCTGCAGACCCAGGAGCATTTGACGGCCCAGGTCGCCGCCGCGGTCGATGAAGTGCTCAAGCCGCGCGGCGTCGCCGTGATGGTCGAGGCCGAGCACACCTGCATGTCGGTGCGCGGCATCGGCAAGCAGGGCGCGCTGACCTTCACCAGCCGCTACACCGGCATGTTCCGCGACAATCCGGCGGAGCAGGCCCGTTTCATGTCGATGATCCGAGGGCAGCCGCGCTAGCCCTCGTCCAATTGCGAGGGGATTGCCCGTGTCAACACCATCGCCAGCCACCGTCAATGACGTCGAAGAAGGGCTCGAGTTGCGCCCGAAATTCGATGCTGCGGGTCTTTTGACCTGCGTCACCACCGACGCCGGCAGCGGCGAGGTGCTGATGGTCGCGCACATGAACGACGAGGCCCTGCGCAAGACCATCGCCAGCGGCGAGGCCTGGTACTTCAGCCGGTCGCGCGGGGCGCTGTGGCGCAAGGGCGAGAGCTCCGGTCACGTCCAGCGGGTGGTCGAGATGCGGCTCGATTGCGACCAGGATGCGGTCTGGATCCGGGTCGAACAGTCCGGCGGGGCGGCGTGCCACACCGGCCGGCGCTCGTGCTTCTACCGGACGGTTGCCACCGGCAAGGGTGACGTCACCCGATTGTCCTTTGTCGACGCCGACAGGGTGTTCGATCCGGCCAGGGTTTATGGCCCGAGCTCGTGACCGCGTGCCGCAGGCGCCATAATTGTTAAGGCGCCATTAACCATAATCATCCACGTTGCCCAATCTAAGCGCGGTCGTTTCGCGGGGAACGGGCACCCACCCATATGTCGGTCGACGCATCAAACGCCACGGCTGTAGCCGATCCCTCGCGCAGCAGGATTGCCGGCGCGATCAAGCAGGCGTCGAATTCCACGGGCGCCAGCTTCGAATACCTGGTTGCCACCGCGAAGATGGAATCCGACCTCAACCCGACCGCCGCGGCCTCGACGTCGTCGGCCAAGGGACTTTATCAATTCATCGACCAGACCTGGCTCGGCACGGTGAAGGAAGCCGGCGCCCAGTTCGGTTACGGCAACTATGCCGATGCCATCACCAAGTCGGCGGACGGCAGTTATTCCGTCAGCGATCCGACCACGCGCGCCGCGGTGCTCAAGCTGCGCAACGATCCGGTGGCCAGTGCTGCGATGGCGGGGGTGCTGACCCAGTCCAACAGTTTCAGCCTGACCGGCAAGATCGGCCGCCGTCCGACCGACGGCGAACTCTACATGGCGCATTTCATGGGGGTCGGCGGCGCCGCCAGGCTGATCAACAGTGCCGAAGACAATCCGAACGCTTCCGGCGCAAAACTGTTTCCCAACGCGGCCGCCGCGAACCGCTCGATCTTCTACGACCGCAGCGGCAAGCCGCGCAGCGTTTCGGAGGTCTATTCGGTGCTGACCTCGCGCTATGCCGGCGCCGCCAATTCCCAGGCGACGCGCACGGCCCTGGCTGCCGCCGGCGTGACCCAGCCGAATGTCATGCCGGCCAAAATCGCGCTGGCCAGCGCGACGCCGACGTCAGCGCCGGCACCGATCGACAATGCCGCATATCTCTCGAGCTTTCCGGATGCCCGCGCGGTCACGCCGGTGACTGCGACCTCCACTTCGCCCAACGCGGCGTCGTCGCCGCCGCAAAGCGACCCGATCTTCCGCTCGCTGTTCCAGGGTGGCGACCGCGCGGTACCGATTTCGCCGGCGGTGCAGGAATTGTGGGGCAATCGTTCGTCGCTGACGACGGCATCCGCGGCGCCATCAGGCGCGCCGCGGCCGCTCGATCTGTTCAGCGATCGCGCCGGCACATTCTCCAGCTAAGTTCTACATCGTCACAACGAAGACTGGATTGCCCCGCGAAGCAATCCAGTCTTCCCTTCTGTTTTGCTTTGGGCAGCGCACCGCGCCAGATATTAACGAGGCATTGCTTTTTACACTTAACAAAACGTCAATAAACCCAGTCAGTTATGGTGAACCCTTTGTTAAGCGGCGTGGTTTATTTTCTATGACACTGGCGCCCGTCACGGTGCCGTTCAAGTTGCGTAAGCCGGCAGGGCCATGATCGTTCGGCAGTTTATCAGTTGGGTACGGACCGCTCCGGCGGGCGAACGCGCCGAGGCAACGCGCTCGCTGGCGCGGGCCTGGTTGCTCTCCGATCTGTCGGCGGACGATCGCGCCGCCGCCGAAGGCGCGCTGTTGATGCAACTCGACGATCCTTCGCCGCTGGTGCGCCAGGCCATGGCCGAAGTGTTCGCGCGCAGTCCCGCGGCGCCGGCCGCTATCGTCGAGGCGCTGGCCGTCGACCAGGTCTCGGTGGCGCTGCCGGTGCTGGAACATTCGCCGCTGTTGGTCGACGCCGATCTGGTCGACCTGGTCGCGACCGGCAACAGCGAAATTCAATGCGCCATCGCCCGCCGCTATCATCTGCCCGCCTCGGTATGCGCGGCGATTGCCGAGGTTGGCTCGCCGGCGGCGGCGCTCGAACTGATCGAAAACGCCTATGCGGAGCTGGCGCCGTTTTCCTGGGATCGCATCGTCGAGCGCCACGGCCATCTGGCGGCCATTCGCGAATTGATGCTGGTGCTGGAAGACCTGCCTGCCGCGACCCGGCTGGCGCTGGTCGCCAAACTGACCGACACGCTGACCCAGTTCGTGGTGGCGCGGCACTGGCTCAGCGCCGATCGCGCCGAACGATTGGCCGGCGAGGCGATGGACCGCTCCACCGTCAACATCGCGGCGCGCTCGCGCGGCGAGGAGATGCGCGCCCTGGTACGGCATCTGCGTGCCGCCGGTCAGCTCACGGTCGGGTTGATCCTGCGCGCGCTGCTGTCGGGCAATCTCGAACTGTTCGACGAGGCGCTGGTGGAGCTGTCGGGCCTGCCGCAACGCCGGGTCTCGGCGCTGATCTATGAGGGCGGCGGCGCCAGCCTGAACGCGCTGTTGACGCGGGCCGGATTGCCGGAATCCACCTTCCCGGCGTTTCGCGCTGCGCTCGAGGCCCGCGACCAGATCGGTTTCGTCGGTACCGTCGGCGGCGCGACCCGGCTGCGTCGCCGCATGGTCGAGCGGGTGCTGACCATGTGCGAAACCGACGCGGTGGCGTCCGAGCCGCTCCTGGTGCTGTTGCGGCGCTTCGCCACCGAATTGGCGCGCGAGGAAGCCCGCGTGTTCTGCGACGAACTGGCGATGGAAGCGGCGGTGGCGCCGCTCGACCTGATCGCGGCGTGATTTGACGGAGAACGTAGGATGGGTTGAGCGGAAGCGAAACCCATCGATATCGCATGCACCGCCGCGATGCGTTTCGCAAGTGCTCAAACGATCCTGCGAAGCAGCGTGCGCCTTACTCCCCCGGGACGATGCTCGGGGCGAGAATGGCTTCGAGGTGCTCGGGACGGTCGCGATTGACGATGGTGAGGTATTCGTCCGCCACGCCGCGCAGGCGCCGGCTCAGTTCGTTGGCGGTGTTGATCGCATCGCTGCGTGAATTCTCGCGCACGATCGCCACGATGGCGTTGATGTGATGGGTGATCAGGTCGCCCGGCACCTTGTTGAGATCCGGCGCGTGCTCGAGGATGCGGCACAGGCTGTCGGCGGCGGCTGCGGCGGTAGGATAGCCGAACGTGGCGGCGTCGCCCTTGATGTCATGGGCGGCGCGGAAAAGTTCATCGCTGGTGGCCTTGTTATAGCCGTGCTTGAGAATGCCGGTGTGGGCCGCGGCGAGCCGGTCGCATTCGACCGACATCCACTTGTCGAACTCGCCGGACAGGCCGGCCAGCGCCTTCTCGGCGCGCGCCACCGGATCGTCGGCATCCTTTTCGTCGACCTGCCGGATTACCCGGCGCAGCGGGTTGGGCTGGGTAATGACGTGATGGGTCGCGAACGTCTTGACCTGCAGCGCCGGCGGCTTGTCTCGTTTTGCCATGATAGGATGGGTTCTCCGGCCGCGCTAGCCCGCCACGCGGGCTTTGTCGAGCAGCGAGGGCTGCTGCATGATTTCCACTTCGCCGCCGATGCGACGCTCTTCGCCGATATAGGTCGTGGTGTTGTTGCGCCGGCGGTCCGGCCCGAAATAGTTCTTGGTCTTGATGAACGGCCGCGGGCTGGCGACCACGTTGAGGACGCGCTGATACAGCGCCTTGGCCGAAATCGGCTTGGCCAGGAATTCGGTGACGCCGGCGTCGCGCGCCAGCGTGACGCGGCGTTTTTCCGAATGACCGGTCAGCATGATGATCGGGGCGTAGGGATTGCCCTTGGAATCGGGCTGGCGGATCATCTGGGCAAGTTCGAGGCCATCGAAGATCGGCATCGACCAGTCGGTGATGACGATATCCGGCACGTAGTGGCTGTACATTTCGAGCGCGGTGGCGCCGTCTTCGCTTTCATAGACTTCGCGGGCGCCGAACGAATGCAGTAGCGTGCGCAAAATCCGCCGCATGTGCGGATTGTCGTCGCACACGAGAAATCGCAACTTGTTGAAATCGATGCGATACATGGTTGAGCTCTAAGCGCGGTCCGACAAAATCGGTATACCCGTCGTTAACCATAGCCTGCGGCCGTTAACGAATGGTTGCTCCGCCCGCCACTCCCTGCTGTTTTGCGGGGAGGGGCGCCGCGGCGGCCGCCGGTGCTGCCGTCAGTAGCCGAATTGCTCGCTCAGGATCCGCTCTTCCAGGCTGTGGCCCGGGTCGAACAGCATCCGCATCGAGATGGTCTTGTCCGACAGCACCTCGACCCGCCGGACGTCGCGGGCCTCGTCGTGGTCGGCTACCGCCGCCACCGGACGCTTGTCGCCCTCCAGCACCTCGATGACGACGAAGGCGGTGTTGGGCAGCAGCGCGCCGCGCCAGCGCCGCGGCCGGAACGCGCTGATCGGCGTCAGTGCCAGCAGCGCAGCGTTGATCGGCAGGATCGGCCCTTGCGCCGACAGATTGTAGGCGGTCGATCCTGCCGGGGTCGCCACCATGATGCCGTCCGCGATCAATTCCGCCATGCGTTCGCGTTCGTCGATCAGGATGCGCAGCCGCGCCGCCTGATGGGTCTGGCGAAACAGCGATACCTCGTTGATGGCGTGATGCACATGCACGACGCCGTGGACGTCGGTGGCGCGCATCAATAGCGGATGGATGAGGTTGTCGCGCGCAGCACCGAGGCGGGCGTGCAGGTCGTGGGTGCTGAACTCGTTCATCAGGAAGCCGACGGTGCCGCGGTGCATGCCGTAGATCGGTTTGCCAGAGCGCATGTGCTGATGCAGGGTCTGCAGCATCAACCCGTCGCCGCCGAGCGCTACCACGACATCGGCATCGGCCGGGGCGCAATTGCCGTAGGCCTGCACCAGCTGCGTGAGCGCCTGCTGGGCTTCGGCGCCGGATGAGGCGACAAAGGCGATCCGGTCATATCGCTTGGACGGGGTCATTGAAAGCAGCCTTGAAAGCAGACTTGAAAGCAGACTTGAAAGCAGACTTGAGCAGTCCTGGGATCGCGGCGCCGTGCCGCTCAAGCCGCACCAGGCCGGATCGCGTGCGCGGGGGTCATCTACAGACCTTGGCCGCGCTTGTCGAGACGGCACGCCCGCCGGCGCCGGTCTGCGTCGGCGGCTCGGTGGGGCGGCAAACGGCAAAATCCCGCAACGCGCGCCTGCAACCGTTACGCCGCGCGCCCGTTAAGGATATGGTTGGCGAGAAATCCGGTTTGGGGGAAATCAAGCATGGACAAGGTCAAATACCGTCTGAACGAGCCGCGGCTGGCGCCGCGGCGCACCAGGCTCGAGATTCCCGGCTGGGCCGGCCAGCGCGAACCGCGGGTCGACGGTTCGCACGAGCAGGTCTGGCACTGCGTGCCGTTTTCGGAGGGCGCCCAATACGGCATCGAGCTGTTTTATCCTTACGACAACGAGTTGCACGTCACCACCAAAGACGGCAAGTTGCGGCTGGAGGGCGATTTCGGACCAGCGCCCGACGGCGGCGTGCAATGGCCGCCATTCCGCAATTTCGGCGACAATTTCTACACCTACCAGATCCTGCTCGATCTCAAGGTCGAGAAGGGGTTTGCGATCCGCACCGAGCCGCATCCGCGATTCTACACCGACCGGACCGATACCGTTCCGATCGCGGTGCCGGCATTGGTGCGCAACTGGTGGCCGATGATGTTCTTCACCGTGTTCAAGTCTCCGGCGGAGGGACGCACCCACATCTTCAGGCCGAACGAGCCGTTCGCGCAGATCATCGTCATCCCCGAGGAAGCCCCGTTCGAACTGGAAAAGATGAACGAGGAGGAGGCGGCCGAGCGCGAACTGCAGGCCCGGCGCATCTACACCAACCGGCCGAAACTGGCGGGGGGGACCGAATGGACGTCGACAACCGACACCGTGTTCGACGGCACCTACCGGCACCTGCACCGCGCGGCAAAGGAGAAGTCGCGCAAGCCGTAGCCGCTATCCGCCGAAACCGCAACGGGCCCCGCGAGGGGCCCGTTCGTCAACGCGCGGCGATCGCCGCCTTCAATAATCGCGGCGATAGTAGCTGTGATGATGGTGGTGATGGTGGTGATGGTGGTGACGATAGCGCGGGGGAACCACGACGATGCGCGGCACGTAGGCGTGGTGGTGATGATGGTGGTGGTGATGGTGGTAGTAGTACTGGGCTTGCTGGATGTTTTCGTTGGCGGTCGGGATCGGCCCGGCGTCGTCGACGATCTGAAGCAGGTTGACGGCGTTGGGGATCGGCTCCAGCAGGTCGGCAAATGAGTTGGCGTTCAAAATCTCGGCCGGGGCGGGATTGGCAACCGGCGGCGCGGCTTGCGCGGCGGTGAATGTCCCGAGCGTCGCCACCGCTCCCAGCAGTCCGGCAATTTTCTTTTCCATAGAGTCTCCCTCCAGTCAGGTTGCCAAGCGCACGACTTGGTGACTGCCAACCACGTTCGTTGGCGTTTGTTCCTTCGGTCGAGCTTTTAAAGCGCGGGACCCACCCGGGTTCGTGTCGCGTCGCGTCAGGCGGCCGTTCGCTTCGGATAAGATGATACCGGCACAACCTAACGGGGCTGCGCCGGCCTTGAACGGACCGATTCGAACGTCAGTAGACAAGGCCGGTCCCTGGCGCCTTTTCCAGCGCCGCGGCCAGCGACTTGTATTCGGGGCAATCGGTGCCGCAGATCGCGCCGATCCGGTTCAGGTGGTATTGCGCCTGATCGCGGTTGCCCTGTTCGATCTGCCACAACCCATAATATTGCCAGGTCCGCACATGGTTCGGGTCGGCCTTGAGCGCGCGCTCGTACCAGAGCTGGGAGACCTGATAATTGCCGAGCTTGCGATAAGAGTAGCCGATCAGGTTGGCGACATCGGCGCGGTCATCATGGCCGAGCGTCTTCAGTTGCGCGATCGCGGCCGCGTAATCGCCACGATCGTAGATCGTCGCATAGGCCGCGCGGTAGCCGTTGATAAAGGCCGGATCGTCGATGCTCGAACGATTCTCGCTGGTCTTCTTCTTCTTTTCCTTGGTCGTCTTGGTGCTGTCGGAGGCCGGCGGGGCGGGGCTGTCGCTGCCGTTGGCGAGGGCCGGCCTCGACCAGGGCGCGGCAACCAGCGCCATCGAAAACGCTGCAAGAACCGTCAGCTTGATCACGAAGTTGCTCATGCGTCGCTCCTGTTCTTTTCGCTCGCGCAACAATCTGGCACGAAAGTTCCTCCATTGAAACACCTGCAGGGTGCGAACATTCCGCGGCTTTTTGAAGCTATTTGACGGCCGCATCCGGTTTGCCGCACGCGCCCGACGGCATGCGACCGGCGTCGCTGGCACCTGGCGGCGCTACATGACCGGGATGTCATGCAGATGAACGAAACCCATTGCCGCGCTTCAGGCTGGGTTCAGTGCACGCCGACTAGGATTGTCGCGATGATCGACAAGCCCGGCCATCCCGACCGGTCCCTTCGTGATCGTGACAACACAGGAGACGACCATGTTGAAGAAAATTTCCGCCGCGCTGATCGCAGCTTCCATGCTTGCCGCTCCGGCCATGGCCGCCGGCACCAAGACCGAAACCGCGCCGATTACCAAGCCGGTGGCGCCCGAGGCCAAGCTGCAAGCCAACAAACTTCAGGTCAAGCCCAGCGTGCGCCATGCCAACGCCGCGATGACCCACCATCACTACCGGTATCACCGCCATCATCGTTCGCACCTGAGCGCCAACAAGGCCGGCAAGGTCTCGGCCTACAAGGCCAACAAGATTTCCGCGCACAAGACCGGCAGGCTTTCGGCTTACAAGACCAGCAAGGTCTCGAAGGTCACGATCAAGCAGCCGGGCGCCGCGACCAGGCGCGGCTGATTGCTTCGGGGTCGCGGTCTGAAACCCCATCAGCAGCCGTGACCCCGGAGACCAGGCCCGGCCCGTGTCCATTGCTTCCCCAATGGCCGCGGGCCGGAGCTGCTTTGATGCGCCAGCTGAAGCGACGTTCATGCCTGGCGGGCTTGTGATAACCGAGTTGCGAATTCCATTTCGTTGCGAGACGGTCTAAGGGTTTCGCCTCAGCCACGATCGAGGGACGAGCGCCAGTTGGGGACCCTTGCCACACGCGCGGCACTGCTGCTGCCAGTCCTGCTCGCCGCCTGCGCGGGCGGCGGCGACAGCCTTATCAGCTATACCGACGACCGCGGGGTGGCCAACCAGCCCTATCCGGTCAATTACCGGGTCGAGCTGATGTCTTTCCTTAGGACCTATATCAACAATCCGGCGGGTATCCGCGAGGCGCAAATGGCCGAACCGGTCCAGCGCACCATTGGCGGGCGGCTGCGCTTTGTCAGTTGCCTGCGCTATAATGTGCGCGAGTCCGACGGCAGCTATCGCGGCGTCCGCGAGCACGCCGTCGCCTATGTCGACGGACGTCTGGATCGGATGATTGAGAGCCCCGGCGATGCGTGCGCCGGCCTGACCTATGCGCCGTTCCCCGAACTGGAAACCCTGACCAGGACTCCCTAATTATAGGGGAACCGGCACTGTTGCGGCTTCGTCACAGTTGCGAACGATCACTGCTTCGGCATTGCCGCCAGGCAACCAAATTGATGCCACGTTGTTTCAAGAGGGTCGCGTTGATAACAGGGGATCTTCTGATGAAAAAGCTTTTGTTGAGTACCGCTGCCCTGCTGGCGTTTGCAGGCGGCGCTGTGGCCGCCGACCTGCCGCCGCGGCCGTACACCAAGGCCCCCGCCTATACCGCGCCCGCGGTGGTCTACAACTGGACCGGTTTCTACATCGGCGGCCACCTCGGCGGCGCCTTTGGCGGCGACAGCAACATTCAGGGCACCGGCGGTCGCTTCATGGGCGGCGTGCAGGGCGGCGTCGACTATCAGTTCGCCCCGAACTGGGTGGTGGGCGCCGAGGCCCAGTACAGCTGGCTGGCCAACAACAACAACGGCGTGCTGTTCCCCGGCAGCGGCAGCCTGGTAACCGCCAACAGCAACCAGCTTGGATCGGTTACCGGCCGCTTTGGCTATACCTGGGGGCCGGCGCTGCTCTACGCCAAGGGCGGTTACGCCTGGAAGGACAACAACAACCTCGGCGTCAGCATCGCCGGCGTGCCGCAGGCGTTCGCCGTTACCGGCAACCACCGCGACGGCTATACCGTCGGCGGCGGGCTCGAATACATGTTCGCGCCGAACTGGTCTGCCAAACTGGAATACCAGTACTATAATTTCGGCAGCACGACCTTCACCGCCGGGCCTGCCGACGTGGTCGGCGCCCGCTTCCGCGACGATGAACACACCGTCAAGGCCGGCCTGAACTACCGGTTTGGCTGGGGTGGCCCGGTCGTGGCAAAATACTGATCGGATACGGAGGGCACGGCGCGCCAAAATCCCGATCCCGAAACGTCAATTCGAAAGGCCGGCGGGAAGCCGGCCTTTTTTCTTGCTTGCTTTTCAAAAGGCCGGCGGAGAGCCGGCCTTTTTCTTGCATGAAGTGGATGGCCGACGTGGAAACGCGATCATCTTCGGAGTGTCAAAAAAATGTCGGGCAGCTGTCGGAACTTTAGGATATCACTCGCGTTGAGGCCCCGCAGGCGGTGGGAAGTGAAGATGCGTGCATTCGTGTTAGGTCTGATGTTGTCCGCGGCGGCACTGCCATGCGCCGCCCAGACCATTCTGAAGACCGAGCCGTTGTCGCTCGCCCCCTATCAAAGCGCTTACGTCAATGACGGCTCGTGCACCGCCGGCAAGGTGCTGCGCGTCACGGGCGCCATGCGCAACCTTCCGCGCAAGAAGGTGTGCGTCAGCGTCGGACTGGAGCAGGCGGCGCTGGCCGAGCAGCCGCTCTGATCCCGATTAGGCGGAGCCTGCCGGTGGGTCGGGTCCTCCCGAACTGGTGAATTTTGCGCCATATTTTACCTCCGCTGCCCACGGATTGACTCGCCTGTCGCGAAATGATGCACTGCGGCTATTGCGGTGCAGAGCGGGGCTGATGCCGGGGATTGTCGACAGCATTATCGCGGCTTACGGCGGCGACGAGATGGATTCGGAGTTTCTCGCGGCTTCGCGGGAAAAAGTCAGCCGCTATATCGCGACTCTGTCTGCGATGGGCGAGACCGACCGGCGTCTACTGGCGGCTTACGGCCGGGCTTATCTCGACGAATTGCGCAATCCCGACCGGCGCTATACCGGCTGCTGACCGGCCGATTCGGGCGGCGCCCGTACTGCACTGCACAATTTTCCTGTCATTGCCGTCGCAAAAGCCTTATACCCGTCATGGACTGACCGGGGACGGCCTCGGCGGGTCCTCAAGGATTTTTCCAATGACCGATTTCGCTCCGATTTACGAAAAGCTGACCGCCATCTCCACCGCTCACGCCGACTATGCCAAGGCCGCGTTCGAGGCCAACAAGGCGTATTTCGAGAAGCTCGCCGCGGTGAAGGCACCCGACCAGGCGATGCAGCTCACCGCCGACCACATGAAGTCCGCCTACGAGACGTTCGTGGCGCAGTCGCAGAAGATCGGCGAGATGTACCAGAGCTTTTTCACCACCGCCATGAAGCCGATGACCGCGGCGACGTCGCCGAACCTCAAGGTCGTCTGATCGTTCTTCAAAATCCGCGACGAACAGCCCGCCGCGGGCGGGTTGTTCTCGCGCGTCAGCTGCGGATCGGGCTCTGATCGGGCCTGCCGTGCCCATGTGACACGCGTACCCGGCTGCCTTGCCGCAACACGTCCGACATCCGGAGCAGCGGTTGCGGCGAACCGACAGGCTCCATCCGGCTTGCCTCCGATTTAGGCGTGGTGTGCCCGGAATTGAGCCTCACCGAGACAAGGATGAGGGCCATGATCAACCCGTAGCCCAGGCAAACCGCCAGCATC
The DNA here is from genome assembly GCA_963710235.1 of uncultured Alphaproteobacteria bacterium. GTDB lineage: Bacteria > Pseudomonadota > Alphaproteobacteria > Rhizobiales > Xanthobacteraceae > Bradyrhizobium. The sequence goes on along the minus strand of CAVPZI010000001.1, from coordinate 802,278 downwards.
CGCAGCGCCGGTCGGTCGGGGCTGGCTGGGGTATTCGGGCTTTCGGGCATCGGACGAATTTTTCCTCGAAGTTCGAAAGATCCACTTATCGCCCAGGTGCTCTGGCGGAGCTATGAAACAGTTCACATCGATTGCGATATCCTGACGCGCGTTGGCGCTCCTGCGCTACGCCCGGCTGGCGACCAGCCGCAGCCGCGGCTTCAGCGTCTCGCGCAACGCGCCCGCCATTTCCTGCACCCGTGGATCCTTGGAATGGACCGCGCACAGCGAGAACTGATTGACCGATTGGACCAGCGCCTGGCGCTCCTCGCGGCTTCGGGTCAGCTGGGGGCTGGAAAGCCGCAGCACGATGGTGCCGAGGTTGAGCAGCACCTCGTCGATGTTGCGGTCAAGCTTGACAATGAGATCGTTCATCGCCGGCACTCCATCGCTATGGGTCAACACATAATGGCTGGCGGCGGCAGGCGTTCCGGCTGCCAGCGAGTATGGCTAACGATCGGTAAAGTACCCTTGACCGGCCGCGGCACCGGCGCAGTATTGAAGTTCGAACCTTCGGGGATCAAGGATGGTGGCCAGCGACAGCTATGCCGAGTTCCTGGGCGAACTGCTCGCCCCGATCGGCCGCGTCAGCATGCGGCGCATGTTCGGCAAGACCGGCGTGTTTTGCGACGGCGTGATGTTCCGCATGGTGACCGAGAACGTGTTCTACTTCCGGGTCGATGAAGAGAACCGGGAGATGTTCAGGGAAGCCGCGGCCGCGCCGCCCCTGAACTACCAAAAGGGCGGCCATACCATCGACCTGTCGTTCTGGCGCGCGCCGGAGCGGTTGTTCGACGAACCCGACGAACTGGTGGCGTGGGCCCAGGCCGCACTGGCCGCCGCGCGCCGGGTCGCGGTCAGGCGGGAACGGACCGCGCCGAAGCGAACAGCAAAGCGCTGACCGGCTCAGGGCAGGGCTATTGCCTGCGAAAACGTGCGATCACCGCGGGCTCTTACCTCGCCCCGTCAGATGCTCGGCGGCTGAGGGGTGCTTCGACGTGCTCAGACAAGATCTTCCGGCATTGATTGCGCAGCCTTCGTAATGTCGGGCGATTGCCAGCTGGTGGTGGCTTCCGTCCAAGGACGCCACGCCCCCGGGGGCAAAATATAACGCCCCTATAACGCCAGGCTAACGCCGGTGACGACGGCGCCGGGCTTCAAACGGGTTCACGCGACGATGCGCCGGGACATGGCCGTGGCGAGACTCGGAGGACCAACATGCTGGGCTATCTGAACATCATGACCATCATGGGCAGAAAGCGGATTCTTTCGCTTCCCGCGTCCAGGTGTGATCGCGCCGATCACGGAATGCTTGCACGCTTGATGCTGGCGTGGCGGCGGAACAGGCAAAAGCAGCTCGAGCTGCATCTGATGCTGACTACTCCTTCCCATAGATGGAAGCGGCGCGATACTTTGTTTTCGAATTCTCTCGCCGACGACAGATATCGTCATCACCCGCACGTTCGCGACTGAACTCCACCTTCGGCTTAAGGTGATTGAAGCCGAGCCCGTCGTCGTCGGCTGACGCTGGTCGCAGCATTCACCGCAAACCACGCCACGAGGCCGCACAGCGCGCCGGTGTAGAGCGCAAGGAAAGGTCGGTAGGTCAAGCGGGGCAAGATGTAGCGGGAGGGTGTTCTCCGACTCGGCCGCCAGCTCGTCGGATACATGGTGCCGGTTGAGAGGATTGAACTCCCGACCTTCGGTTTACAAAACCGCTGCTCTACCGCTGAGCTAAACCGGCATCGCAGAGACAGCTAGCAGCGCCGCCGCGCGGCGACAAGACGGCCGCGGCGAATTTGCAAGCCATTGCCGGGCAAAGCGAAAAACGCGCTGCTCCGGATCGGGCGGCAAAGGCGCTGCGGCGCTGGACGCCGGTTCCATCGCGTCGGTCCCCGAGTCGTAAATGATTCATAAATCCCGCCGCTGGCGGCGAAAAATATAGCCCGAGACTCCGCCGGTGGAATCGCCGGATGGTCCGGCCATGCAGACGTTGGCAAAATCGGGTGGGGATGGCGTGCGCGTCGCGTTGGCGATCGCGTTGCTCGTGGCCTGCGCGGTCAACCTGATGCTGGGTTGGGCCTGGCTGTAGGGTTGGCCGGATCGACGACACGCATCGTTTCCCATGTGGTGGGTTACGCCTTCCGCCTTCGCTTGTTGAGCGGTAGCGGAGGGGAGGCGGCAAAACCCACCCTAAGGCCGCCCGTCGCCGCCGCCGTTAACATTTCCATATCCCGGTCTGTCGCAATTGACCGGCCCGCAATCCTTACGCGTTAGGCTTACCGCCAGATTGGGCCGAGGCCTTAACCTTTGCCGGCGCGGCTTCGGTTAATGTGCGGCCTTAGGATGCGGGAATTTTCGATGCGCGCGGTCAAGGTACTGCTCATCTGGATCGGGACCACGTTGCCGGCATTTGCCGGCGGCGGCTTCGATGTCGTGATTCCGGGCCGCCCCGGGGTGCCCATCATCATCAACGGCGTCGACGCTTCGTACGCCGTGATTGAAGGCGAGTGGGGGCTTGGCCGCAACGAACAGGTGCAGCCGACCATCTATGGCGGCCGCTATATCGATCCCGATCCCCGTGTCGGCCATTATTATCCGAGCGCCGGCATGCGGCCGGCCTATGGGCGCCTCGAAATCGAACCGCCCACCAATCGCAAATTGCCCAAACGGGCTGAGGATTTCCATCAGTCCTGGTCGGCGCAATCGGCGCCGCCGGTGCCGCAGCCCGCGCCGGTGATCCCGCCCTATCCGCCGCCGATCATCCAGGGCGCGCCGGATGGCTACTACGGTTCGCCGCAGGGTGGATCGCCTTCGCAGGATTTCCGCCGGCCCAAAAGAAACTAGAGCAGTGACCAAAGCAGAAACGAACGCACGATACCGAAGTGCTTTTGAACCCAAGCGTCCACCACCGAACAAGAAAACAGCTACAGGAGAGCGTAATGCGTCATTTGATTACAGGATTGGTAGCGGCGGCCGCATTGGTCACCGTCAGTGCCGCGCCGGCGTTGGCCTGCGGCGGGGGTCTGTTCACTTCGTGCGGCTCGTCGTGCGGCGGGGGTCTGTTCACCTCCTGCGCGTCGCCGTGCGGCAGCCCGTGCGGCGGGGGCTATGGCTACGGGCAGGGCTATGGCTACGGTCAAGCCTATGGCTACGGCCAGGGCTATGGCTACGGAGGGGGCTGTGGCCACGGCTGTGGCTACGGCGTCGCGGCCTACGAGATGCTGCCCGTGCCGGAGCCTCAATATTTCTATGCCAACCAGGGCCCGACCTATGGCGGTCCGGGCATGTTAGCGCCGGTTCCGACCTATCAGGAAAGCTCGGTGTCGGGTGGCTACCAGACCGGCGAGGCTTATTCTAATGGCGGCGAATACGGCATGCCCGCCATGGAAGGCCCCGCGGGCTACGGCTACCAGCAGCATTATTACCGTCCGCACCGCGCCTATTACGGCGGCTATGCCACGCGCATGAACTATCGTTACGGCTACGCGCCGCATCGCTACGCGCAGCATTACGGCATGGGTTACGGCTATCGCGGCGCGTCGCGCTACTACGGGCAGCGCGGGCTGCGCCGCTACTACTGACCTGATCTAACTAACGACGAGCGCCCGTTCGCGATCACTCGCGAGCGGGCTTTTTCGTTTGTGTATTCAGCCCATCAGTCCCAGGCGGCTGGCGCCGATATACAGCGCCAGCACCGCGGCATTGGAGACGTTGAGGCTCTTGATTTCGCCGGGCATGTCGAGCCTTGCGACCACGCTGCAGGTCTCGCGGGTGAGCTGGCGCAGCCCCTTGCCTTCGGCACCCAGCACCAGCGCCAGCGGCTGGCGCAATTGCACCGAGCCCAGGTTTTCGCTGCCTTCGCTGTCGAGGCCGACGGTGAGAAAGCCGGCGTCGTTCAACCCGATGAGCGCGCGCGCAAGGTTCTGCACGGTGACGAACGGTACCAGCTCGAGCGCGCCGGAGGCGGATTTCGCCAGCACTCCGGTGGCTTCGGGGCTGTGCCGCGCGGTGGTGACGATGGCCTTGACCGCGAACGCCGCCGCCGAGCGCAGGATGGCCCCGACATTGTGCGGATCGGTGATCTGGTCGAGCACCAGCACCATGCCGTCCTGCGCCAGGCTGTCGAGATCCGGCGAGGGCAGGGGATCGGCTTCCGCCAGCAGACCCTGGTGCACCGCGTCGGGGCCGAGCCGATGGTCGATCTGGTCCGGTCGCACGATTTCCGGGGTGACGTGGGTGTCGATATGCTCGTCGGCGAGCCGGCGCGCGGCGTTCTCGGTCAGCAGCAGCTTGCGGATCCGGCGCTGCGGATTGTTGAGCGCCGCCACCACCGTGTGCCAGCCGTACAGAATTGCCGGACCGTCGGATGATGCTTCGCGGTCGCGCCGTTCCGGCCTGCGGCCGGCAGAGCGACCCTTGCCAAAGCCCTTCCCGGAACCCTTGCCGGGACCTCTGCCGAAATCCTTGCCGGGGGCGCGGGGAAAGCGCGGTTTTCGATCGCGATCGCTCATGGCGGCGTTGTCCCACGGGTTCCGGATAATGGCAATTTCGGGTCTTGAAAGCGCCCCCAACCCCCGCCAGCGATTAAGGATATTAAGGCCGGCTTTGGTTGACTTTGCCACCCCGCTTCGCCCATAAACGCGCCGACCGGGAGCCCGATAGCGGGCACGCGTTTTTAACGTCATCCATGGCCGCCCGACCACCGTCCCGGTGGCCGTGGTACGATGGCGTTCTGGGGGAGTGTCCCGAGTGGCAAAGGGAGCTGACTGTAAATCAGCCGTCTTATGACTTCGAAGGTTCGAGTCCTTCTTCCCCCACCATATTGAAACGGCTCAGGAATTTCGGTTCCTGGGCCGTTTGCTTTGGAGCGCGGGAGGGCTGTTTCGGAGTTCGGCCGCCCGGCATTTTTTCAGGTGCGACGAGCCGCCGCTTCGGTCCCGAGAGCGCGACGGGTGGGCCGCCGGCGCTGCGCTGGCGATCGGCTCCACAAGGAAGGCGACGAGGAGGGCTGGCGCCGGCGCTGGTCGGTGCGGCCGAGAAGGCCGCTTCGCCGGAAGCGATGTGCCATGCAGGCGGCGGATCGCTGCATACGCGTGGCAGTGGATCGGGAGTCCTGGTGGGACTAGTCTTGAGAGAGCGCCAGCGAATTCGGCGATGTCGGGAGGGACACATGAAGCGGACAAGAAACGCTGGTCATGCGTGCGCGATGGTCAATCTGATCGTCGCATTCATCGCCGTCGGAGCGATCTCACCGGCGAACGCAGAGGGCTCCAGCGACATGGCCTCCGACGCCACGCCCTCGCTCAAGTGTGCAGATCTGGCCGCGCTGAAGATTCAGGGCACCACCATCGTCATCAATCAGGCGCAAGAGGTGCCCGATGCGCCGCCGGGAACGGTACAACTGCGACCGCCAGCGCCCGAGACCGCGACCGTCGGCATCCCGTCATACTGCCGCGCGGATGGGGTGATCGATCAGCGCGTCGGTGTCGACGGCAAACCTTATGCGATCGGGTTTTCCATCGCGCTGCCCGATCGCTGGAACGGACGGTTCCTGTTTCAGGGCGGCGGTGGGTTGAATGGCTCGGTGCGGCCCCCGCTCGGCGCACAGGCCACCGGCGACGTGCCCGCCTTGGCGCGTGGCTTTGCCGTGGTCTCCACCGACAGCGGGCATCAGGGCGCGGTGTTCGATGGCTCGTTCATGAAGGACCAGGAAGCCGCGCTGAATTTTTCCAATGCGTCGGTCGGAAAAGTGACCCTTGCCGCCAAGGCCATCATCGCGCGTTATTACGGCCAGTCTCCGAGGCATTCCTATTTCGCAGGATGCTCAACCGGGGGCCGCGAAGGCATGTTGGCCTCGGCGCGCTATCCCCAGGAATTCGACGGCATCGTCGCTGGCGATCCTGCCATGCGCACGGGCCATTCCAATATCGGCCTGGCCTGGGCCAACGTCGCCTTCACCGAGATCGCGCCCAAGGATGCTTCAGGCAAGCCGGAGCCTGACAAGGCGTTCTCCGCCGCTGACAGGAAGCTGATTACGCAAGCCATTCTCGATGCCTGCGATGCCAAAGACGGCATCAAGGATGGTATGATCTTCGACGGCAACGCCTGCCAGTTCGATCCTGCGGTGCTCAGCTGCAGTGGCGCCAAGACCGACTCGTGCCTCTCGCCGCAACAAGTCCTTGCTTTGAAGAAAGCCTTCGCGGGACCGAAGAATTCGCGCGGCTCCCAGGTCTATCCGGCTTTTCCGTGGGATAGCGGCGTCGCCGCCGAAGGCGTTGCCATTCCGGGCATTTTAAGCACCGGCGCGCGCAGCCCGGTGGGACCACCCAGCCGGGATAGCATCGATGTCGATCAAATCGAGGACGCGGTTGTCGCGAGCGGCACCGAGCGACTGACCAACACCGCCTACTGGACCAACCTGACGAGCTTCTTTGGCCATGGCGGCAAGATGCTGTTCTTTCATGGTTGGAGCGATCCCTGGTTCTCGGCGCTCGACACCCTCGGTTATTATCAGCGCATGGCCGCGGATTCCGGCGGGATGGACAAGGTGCGGGAGGCGTCGAGCCGGCTTTATTTCGTGCCGGGGATGGGCCACTGCTCCACCGGTGCCACGCTCGATCATTTCGATTTCCTCGGCGCCGTGGTGAATTGGGTGGAGGAGGGCAAGGCGCCGGATTCCGTCGTGGCCACCGGTCCGGCTTTTCCCGGTCGCAGTCGCCCGCTTTGCGCCTGGCCCCAACATGCCCAGTTCAAGGGGCAGGGCAATCCGGAAGATGCCGCCAGTTTCGAATGCCGCCAGTAAACCGCCGCACCTCGCTCATTCGGTGGAATCGAAATCGTCCTCCCTGGCGTTCAGCATCGCCGCCAGTGTGCGCAGGCCGGTATCGAGCTGATCCATTGGCGGAGATGCCAGCGCCAGCCTGACGGCGTTCGGCGCGTGGCCCGGTGTGGCGGCGAAGGTCGTCGAGGGCGTCAGCGCGATGTCGCGCCTGGTTGCGGCAGCGACGAAGGTCTGCGAGCGCCAGTGCGCCGGCAGCGTCAGCCACAGATGATAGCTTTTTTCGTTGGCCTGGATTTCGAAGCCGGCGAGACGATCGGCCGCCAGCTTCTGACGCGCGCGCGCATCGAGGCGCTTCAGCCGTGTCAGCTCGGCAACGGTGCCGTCGGCCATCATTCGCTGCGCGGCCGCGAACGCAAATCCCGATGCGGTCCATCCGCCCGAACGCACCGAGGCCGTCATGCTTTCACGCAGCCGCCGCGGCGGCACGATGAAACCCAGCGTCAGGCCCGGCGCGACCTTCTTGGAGAGACTGTCGATGACAATACAGCTGTCCGGCGCCAGTGCGGCCAGCGGCGGCTCATCGTCGAGGAAGCCATAGACATTGTCCTCGATGATCGGAAGGCTGAGCTTTTCGACAACACGCAGCAGATCGGCGCGCCGCGCCGCGGTCATCGTCATGCCCAACGGATTGTGGATCGCCGGCTGGACGTAGATGGCCGACAGATGGGCCTCGCGGTGCGCCTTTTGCACCGAGTCAGGCCGTACGCCGCCTTCGTCCATCGCCAGCGGCACCAGCGAAATACCGAGCCGCACGGCGATGCTCTTGATGAAGGGGTAGCTCAAAGCCTCCACGCCGCAGCGGCCGCCGATCGGAACAACTGCGGCGAGCGCCGCGGCAATGCTCTGCCGTCCATTGCCGGTGAACACGAGTTGGTCGGGGGCAGCGGGCCACGCGCCCTGCGACAGGTACGCGGCGGCAGCGTTCCGGACCGCCGGCGTCCCGACGCTGGTCCCCTGTCTCAGTGCGGCGTCGAGCGCTGCGGGTTTCTCCAGGCCATTCAGGCTTTTGGCGATCAGCGCGATCTGGTCGGGAAGCAACGGGTAATTGAACTCGAGGTCGATCCGGACGCCGCGCGGCTCGCTGGGCGCTGCAACGCCGCGCCCGGCATCGCCCGAGATGAAGGTGCCCCTGCCGACTTCGCCGACCACAAGGCCGCGGCGTAACAACTCGGCGTAAACGCGGCTCGCCGTCGAGACGGCGATCTGGCGCTGGTAGGCAAAATTGCGCTGGGGAGGCAGGCGGTCGCCCGGCCGCAGCGTTCCGTCGGCTATTTCCGCGGCGATGGTGTCGGCCAGCTTTACATATTCGGACTTCGACATTTATTGCACCGAGGACAATGTTCCACTTGATCCGAGATTTATATCGGAACATTCTGCCTGCATCAACCCGATTGCACCGGGACACGCGGCCCGCTCCGACGAGCGCTGGCGCCGACGGCGTCGCTTTGCCCCGGAGCAGCCACTGGAGACCAGAGATGTCTACGACCCTTGCTACGATCGCGCGGTCGGAGGTCGCGAAGCGGCCCGACGCACTCTCACGGCTTTTCAGCGCCTGCTGGTACGGGTTCGCGCGCTATTTCGTCCGTCGCGCCGACATCGCGAGCCTTCGCGAACTGAGCGACCGCGAACTGCGGGACATCGGCCTCGTGCGTTCCCAGATCGAAGATGCGGTCTGCGGTTTCGTCAGGCTTTCCGACCAGGGGAGGATATTATGACGGCCTCCCCGGCTGAGCTGACGCTTGCCACGGTCCTGGTCGCCTTTGCCGGCGTATTCCTGATCTGCTTCATGAAGGGAGCATTCGGCGGCGGCTTCTCCATTGTCGGCATTCCGCTGTTGTCGATGGTGATGGACCCGGTCACCGCCGGCGGCCTGCTGGCGCCCTTGTTCATCGCGATGGATCTGTTCGCACTGCTCTACTGGAAGCCATCGACATGGTCGAAGCCGGACCTGGCGCGGCTGTTGCCGGGACTCGTGACCGGCATCGCCTTCGGCTATCTGGTGTTCCGCTTTCTCGACCACCGCGCCATCGCGATCGTGATGGCGGCGACCACCCTGATTTTTGTCGGCCTGTGGCTTGCCGGAGGCGCGGAGATGTCGGCCCGGCCGCGTTCGACGCCGAGGGCGGTCGCTGCCGGTCTCGCTTCGGGGGTAACCACCATGGTGGCGCATTCGGGCGGACCGCCGCTGGCGATGTATCTTTTGCCCCTCGGTCTCAGCAAGGAAATCTACGCTGGAACCACCAGCCTGTTCTTCACCGTCGGCAACGCCACCAAGGCCGTGCCGTGGCTGCTGCTGGTGAAGCCGACCGCCGGCGTCTGGACCTTGATGGCGTTTTGCCTGTTCGCCATTCCCGGCGGCGTATGGCTGGGCTGGCGGCTTCACGGTTCGCTGGACCAGCGTCAGATTTATCGGCTCTGCCACGGGTTGCTGGTCGTGACGGCAGTGAAGTTATTGTGGGACGGCGTTTCCGGTTACCTGGCGTGAATCTGGACGGCGAATGGCGCCTGCCGTACCGCCTCCGTGCCGGGAACGTGAACGGAGCCCTTCGTTACTTCCCCGTCTGCTGCAGAAACGCCTCGCGAAAACCCTTGATCTCGTCGCCGGCGGCGTCGGAGACGGCCCAGAAGGTCAGGCCGTCCTTGCTCCAGTTCTCGATGGTATAGCCGTCGCGCGAGGTCGCGGTGGTGCCGCCCGGCGGCGCCGGCCAGACGAACACATTGATGAGATGGCCGCGGCGCTTGTAGACCAGCGCAGCGACCACGCGTCCCTCGATGTAATCGAGCCGGCCGCCCACCAGCGGAAAGCCTTGCGGCGCGAGGTCGACCACCGGCGGCGAGAAATCGATCTTGCCGTTGAACCACGGCTTGACGGTGTGCTGGTCCGAGGTGGCGACGTCGGTGAGATGACTGGCCAGCATCGAGCGCACGTGGCTCGAGACCACTTCCTCCTGAACGGAAGAGCGGTTCTGCAGCGGCCCCAGCACCAGGAACAGGCTGGCGGCGAGCGCGGCGAGGGAGGGCACGAACAGCCACTGCCGGATCGATTGGAAAATATTGTCCCACACCGAGCCTTGCGGCTGCACCCCGCGCGCGGCTTCCTGCGCGATTGCCGCCAGAACCTGGGCGCGGACATGATCCGGCGCCCGCCACCGCACGCCTTTCTGCGACACCACCTGCTTCAAGGCCTGAAACCTCTCGAGTTGTCCGCTACAATGGCGACAGGTTGCAAGGTGCCGCTCCAGCTCCAGCGAATGGGCGGCGTCGAGTTCGCCGTCCATGAAGCCGTGCAGCATCAGCTCCCAATGCGAGCAGTCGGATTCGGCGCCGCTCATGTCGGCAGTTCCTGATCGGGTTGCTGGCGCCAGACGCTTTCGAACCGGGTTCGCGCGCGGGCAAGGCGCGACATCACGGTGCCGATCGGCAGCGCCGCAATCTCCGCGATCTGCCGATACGACAGGCCTTCGAGCTCGCGCAGCACCAGGATTTCGCGCAACGAGCGCGGCAACTGGTTGAGCGCACTGCGGACCGCGCCGGATTCGGCACGGCGCAGCAGCGCCGTCTCCGGGCTGTCTTGATCGGAGGCCACGTTGTCGATGGCGTTTTCTTGCCCATCATCGTCGCCATGAACGTCGACTTCATGGGCCGCCTTGCGCCGGCGATCGATGAGCCAGTTGTGATAGCAGTTGCGCACGATGGCGAAGATCCAGGCCCTCGAGTCGCCGCCCTGGTAGCCGTGAAAGCCGCGATAGGCGCGCAGGAAAGCTTCCTGCACGATGTCCTGGGCGGCGTCGGCGTCGCGGCTGAGGAAGCGCGCGAAATTATAGGCGGCGTCGAGCTGGGGCACGATGTCGCGCTGGAATCGCGCCAGCGTATCGGCCGCCGCGACCGGCTGCGCGGATGTCACGAGCCGTTCGGCGACAAGCGTCACGGGTGCGGCGGCTTCCAGGGCGCGGCTCTTCAGCGCCAGCCTGGCCACGGCGCGATGGCCGGCCATGGCGAGACGAAATCCGAATTGCGCGACCTGCGAAATGATCCGCTCCGGCGCGAAAGCGGCAAGCCCATCGGGCAAGCTTCGCCCCCCAGGGTTCATAACGGCAATCTGTTGTGTCATCCGGCTGGCTGCCTTGGTCGTCGATGGTCATGGTGAGGTCTGACCTTACGCCAGACCGGTCTGGCTGCCGATTTATTCCCGATCCCAGGAAAAAGGTTAATTAAATTCCGGGGGGCTTTTGTGGCCTCCTGGGGTCCCTCCAGATGCCCTCTCAACTATTTTACTCCACCCCAGAATAAATCGCTGACGGCTCCGGTCTCCCTGACTGGACGCAAGGCCGGATCCACGCCTTGCGCTCCGAAATCCAATTGGAATCGAGGAGGACGTCAAATGCTGAACATGTCTCGCCGGGGTCTCCTGGCATCCGCTGCGCTCGGCGCCGCCTTCGGGCTCTCCAGCAAGGTCAACTTCATCGCGCCGGCGCATGCCGAAATGCCGCTGGAGCCGACCACGGGCTTCTACAAGTACAAGGTCGGTTCGATCGAGGTCACCGCCGTTTACGACGGCATCTGGCGCAAGCCGCACGATCCGACCTTCATCAAGAATGCCTCGGTGGAGGAAACCAAGGCGGCGCTGGCCAAGGCCGGTCTCACCACCGAATTCATGCCGATCCCGCTCACCGTGATCGTGCTCAAGATCGGCGACAAACACGTCATGGTCGATGCCGGTTCCGGCGTCGGGCAGTGGCAGGCCAACGCCACCAACCTGCCGGCCAACATGAAGGCCGCCGGCATCGACCACAGCCAGATCTCCACCATCCTGGTGTCGCATTTCCATCCCGACCATGTCTGGGGATTGATGCAGAAGGGCACCAACGCGCCCGTGTTCCCCAATGCCGAACTGATCGTCAACGGCGCCGAATACAACTGGTGGACCGAATCCGGCCGGGTCGAGAAACTGGCCGAAGGCCGCAAGGCCGCCGGCAAGCGTATCGCCGAGAATTTCCCGACCTGGAAGAACTGGAAGCTGGTCGAGAGCAACGCGGAGATCGCCCCCGGCGTTCGCCTGATCTCGGCGCCCGGCCACACCCCCGGTCATTCCGCCTTCCTGGTCACCTCGGGCAAGGACCAGTTGATGGTGTCGAATGACACCATGTACGTGCCCGCGCTGCTGGCGCCGCATCCGGATTGGCAGGGCGCCTACGACCAGGACGGCCCATTGGCCATCACCACGCGCCGCAAGCTGATCGATCAGGTCATCGCCGACAAGATGCAGATCTGCGGCGCGCATTTCCCGTTCCCGGGCGCCGGCACCTTCGTCAAGGACGGCGATGCCTATGCCTTCGCACCCGTCGTCCAATCCTGATTGTGTCCTGATGACCTTAAGGAGAAACCCGTCATGAACAAGAAACTGCTCTCCACCCTGAGCGGCCTGACGCTTCTGGTCGGCCTCGGCCTTGCGCCGGGGCTGGCCCCGGCGCCGGCCTTCGCCGTCGACAACATGTCGTCGACCGACGCGCCGGATCTGACCTCGGTGCGCGCCAAGCTCAAGGCCAAGGACTATGCGGCGGCGCTCACCGAACTGCGCGATCTCGCCGAGGACGTCCAGCAGGCCGACGTCTACAACCTGCTCGGTTTTGCGCTGCGCAAGACCGGCGACTTCAAAACCTCGCTGACCTATTACACCAAGGCGCTGGAGATGCAGCCGGACCACAAGGCGGCCCGCGAATATCTCGGCGAGCTCTATGTGGAGACCGGCAATATGGCGAAGGCCAAGGAGCAGCTCGACGCGCTGGCCAAGCTGTGTCCCGGCGGCTGCGAGGAGCGCGAAGACCTGCAGAAGGCCATCAGCGCCAAGTCGGCGAGCAACTGAAAGGGTGACGCCGGGTGGGTAAGTCGCTTTGCCCACCCGGCGGAATCATGCGGTCCCGCAAAGGGAAGGGGCGCGGTGGTTTCCCTCCGCCCGGGGGACGAACTCTCTCGGAGTAACATCGATGTTCGGAAATCTGATCACGCTCGTCGGCCGGTTGCTGCTGGCCATGATCTTCGTTCACGAAGGCGTTTTCCTGGTGCTGAATTTCGAAACCGCCGCCGTCGGCATGGCCAGGCTCGGCGTTCCTCGCTATGTGCTGGTCGCGACCATCGTCCTGCAGGTGGTGGCCGGACTTGCCATCGCCGCGGGCTGGTACGCGCGGGCAGGCGCCCTGGCGCTGGCACTATTTTGTGCAGCGACCGCGATCCTGTTTCACAACAACTTTGCCAACCGCAACGAACTGCTGCAATTTGAAAAAGACCTCGCCATCGCAGGCGGCATGCTGCTGCTGATGCTGCACGGCGCCGGCGCCTGGTCGGTAGATGGGATTCTGGCCGCCAGAAAACGGGCCAGGGATTTGCCGATGTCAATTCCCTCGGGCGTCGGATCCTCCGCCTGAACGCGGTCACGGCGTCGTCACGACACCCGATTGTGAGAGCCGCGTGAAGCGGAAACCGGTTGTATCCGCGAATATCCGCCCTCATCTCCTGGTCTTCTTGAGTGCGCACGCGCATCGGCAGGAGCAGGTCATGCGACACGAGATCAACTTCATCAGGCGGCGCCGCAGCGCGGTCAGCCGAACCGCATACGTCATCGAGCGGATCGGCCTTGCCGTGGCGGGTGCGCTGTGCGGCCTGTTCGTCGCGGCCTATACGCTGCGAACCAATGCCGGCGCTCTCGGCACGCCGGCCATGATCACGGCGATGTCGCTGATGGGCATGGCTGGCTTTTATCTCGGCGTCGATATCCCCGGGCTTCGCACCCGCCCGGTTCGGGCCGGACAGGCGCCGACGGCGGACCCCGCCGAGCTGTTTGGTGCTGCCGGCACTTTCCTGACGGCGATGGCGGCCCTGCTGTCGGTGATCGGAATCATCTTCGACGAATCCCCGCCGTTCGACGTGGCGGTGGTGATCGGGTGCGCCTGGCTGTCCGGCGCCATCATGCAGGCTGGTGCCGGCACCCTGGCGCGCTGGCGCAACGGCCGTCTGCGGGTCTGACGGGATCTGCCCGGAAAAGGTGAGGCTGCATAGACCCGCCGGCCGAGGCGGGGGCTTTGGAACAATTCGGGGCATCGACCGAAGGTAAACACCGCCTCGGCACCCGATTGGGAGCTTGCCCGTGGGTTGAGGCCGGCATCACGGCGTGATACTGCATCGCCCGACGCGGGTGTAGCTCAATGGTAGAGCAGCAGCCTTCCAAGCTGAATACGAGGGTTCGATTCCCTTCACCCGCTCCAGTGTTTCAGGCAGTTCCGGGACTCTCGGTTTTCATTCGGACAAGCGCGCTGCTGCCCATTCGGATAAATGCCCGTCTTTCGTTCGCAACGCGAGCTGTCCGGTTTTCACGATTGACCGTTGCCGCAGCACCGGGCTGATGAGGCGTCCCGCATGAGATTGCGCTCCATTCTGTTCATACCCGCCGACAGCGACTACGAGTTCGCGAAGGCATCCGGCATCGACGGCAAGATGTACGACATGCCGCATCTGGTTGCGGCGGAACGCGCGCTCGCCTCGGTCGGAGAGGACGTTCCTTCATGAGTTCTGTGGCGGTCAACGCGTTCGAGCCGACTGACGACCATGCCGCGATTCGCGACGGCGTGCGCTCGGTCGTTACGCGCTTTGGTGACGACTACTGGCTGGCGCGCGACGACGACGGCAAGTTCCCGTTCGAATTCCATCGCGCCATGGCCGACGCCGGCTGGCTCGGCATCACCATGCCGGAACAATGCGGCGGCTCCGGTCTGGGCGTGACCGAGGCCGCGATCATGATGCATGAGGTGGCGAGCCACGGCGGCGGGATGTCGGCGGCCTCGGCGGTACACATCAATCTGTTCGGGCCGCATCCGATCGTGGTGAAAGGTACCGCGGAGCAGAAGGCACGCTGGGTTCCGCGGCTGGTCGCCGGCGAAGACCAATGCTGTTTCGGTTTCACCGAACCCGATGCCGGCCTCGACACCACCCGGATCAAGACCTTCGCGCAGAAAGTTGCCGGCGGCTACCTCGTGCACGGCCAGAAGGTCTGGACCTCGACCGCGCAGGTCGCCAACAAGATCATGCTGCTGGCCCGGACTACCCGGTACGAGGATTGCGCGCGGCCGACCGACGGCATCACGATCTTCTATACCGATCTCGATCGCGCCAAGATCGATGTCCACCGGATTGCGAAAATGGGCCGCAAGGCGGTGGATTCCAATGCCATCTTCATCGACGGCCTGTTCATTCCGGAATCCGATCGTATCGGCGAGGAGGGCAAGGGCTTTTCCTATATCCTGCACAGCCTCAATCCCGAGCGCATCCTGATCGCGGTCGAAGCGATCGGGATCGGCCAGGACGCGCTGCGTCGCGCGGCGAAGTATGCCAGGGAACGAGTCGTTTTCGATCGGCCGATCGGACAAAATCAGGGCATCCAGCATCCGCTGGCCGAAAACTGGATGTATCTGGAATCGGCCTGGCAGATGGCGATGCGGGCCGCCTGGCTCTACGATCGCGACAAGCCGTGCGGCGCCGAAGCCAACGCCGCCAAATTCCTCGGCGCCCGCGCTGGTCACGATGCTGCCTGGCAGGCGATCGCGACCCATGGCGGCTTTGGTTATGCCAAGGAATATCACGTCGAGCGCCTGTTCCGCGAAGTCGCGATCACCCGACTGGCGCCGATTACCGAACAGCTGATCCTCAGCTTCATTGCCGAGAAGGTGCTCGAATTGCCGAAGAGCTACTGATCCGCGAGCTCACTCTACAGCCTGGCGTCAACGCTTGAGCTCCCCCGTATGACGATCTCAGCCGGTGATTTGCGTCGCGCATGGACGCAAGGCGATTGCGACGCCGCATGACATCGCTACCCAGGCGCGGAAATCTCTACGACAAAATTGTCCGCGCCCTCCGCGAGATTCTCCCGCGCCATCGCCTCGATGGCCGGCCAGTTCAGCCGGAAGATGATGGCGGCATCATCGGCGTTGGACGCCTGTATCCTGGCGCTGCACGCCCGTCTAGAGTTGCCGCTCGATATCTGAAAGTGAAACGTATACCCCGTGGCCGAAGGCCGATCGTCCCCGCGCATTCAGTGTCCCCCCTGTCTTGCGCCGAATTGGGACACTGATTTGCAATCTTGGCGTCGCAAGGGCGGCTTTGTGGCGGCGCTGTTTCAGCGCTGCTGAACATGCTTGGTGAAAATCCGGATCACGGCGCCTTTCACGCGTGTGGAACCGTCAAAAAGGTCGGACGCAATCTGCTCGATGGCGTCGCGGTGGCTGACGAATTGGGCCTGTCTCGCAATGCTCTGCGTGCCCTTGACGCCGGCAAGCTCATCCATCGCCGCGTCGCTGATCTGGCATTCGACGGTCTCGTCGCCGCTCTGCATCGTGAACCCGAACGCCAGCCTTTCGCTGTCGTGTCCGACAATTTTGCCCCGCGTCAGCGGCATCGACGGTTCCCCCTCGTGCGTTTCCCAAGATTGCTTCGCGGGCGTGGCTTTGTCGAGACGGCGATGGCGGGCGACCTGGCAAACCGGCTGCGACACGCGATCAAGCGCTATCCAGCACCGCGCCCGGGTGCTGTCCCGAGATGCCGCGCAGTACCGGCGCGAAGAAGCTGAGATGTCCGGCACGATCGCCGGCACCGTAGGGGGGTGTGGCTGGTGCGCAGGTTGCGCGCCGCTAACCCGCCGGGTCCTCCACGGTTGCGGTCGGCTGCCGTTGCTTGAGCATCAGCGGCAACGCTAGCGGAGTCTCATGCTTCAGCAGCAATCTCTCCAAAGCGAATTGCGCTATGGAAATTTGCCGACAACTCCCCCTCGGGTCGCAGGACAGGTCGGCCTAATGACAGGGATACCTGCGCCCATGCGACCAGCACCACTTGAACGTACCCACACTCTCTTCCGACCCTTGATGCATGGTCACGACGCCGTACGGCCTCCTGACTTCGCCGCTCGGCTCATGGCCATCCCGGGGCTGCCCCGCCGTGACGGTTGGGAATACCTTGCCGGTCTTGGATCCCGGCGGGTCGGCCATCGCCTGACCGGCGGCGGCGCAGAAGAGGCCGAGCGCGCACAGGACATGGATGGATTGCTTGACGCTCATCTGGGTCTCCTCCGGCTCGCGAGTGATTCACTCGCTTTCCAGTGGACGTGCCGCAATGGCAACGGGTTCGGCGCTTTCAGGTTTAATTTGCAATACCACCGCGCGCGGCGCGCTCACCGCGCCCGCGTGCTGTCCCGCATCACGATCTCCGCCGGCAGGCGCACCTCGCGGCTTTGGGGTTGCCGTCCCTCGATCAGGTCGACCAGCATGGCGGCGGCCTGGGCGCCGATTTCGCCGCGCGACTGGCGCACGGTGGTGAGGGCAGGGGTATAGGCGGCGGCAAACTCGATGTCGTCGAAGCCCGCCACCGAGATATCACCGGGCACCGCGACGCCGGCCGCGATGAAGCCGCGGATCAGGCCCATCGCCATGGTGTCGCTGCAGGCAAATACCGCATCGGGCAGTTGTGGCAGCGCCAGATACGCGGCCGCGGCGGCTTCGCCGGCGGCAATGGAAAAATCGCCGGGCTGCACCAGTTCCGGATCGTGGGCAATGCCGCGCCCCGCGAGCGCGTCGCGGTAGCCGCTGAAGCGGTCGTGGTCGAGCACGTTGGATGGCGGGCCGGTGACGTAGCCGATGCGGCGGTGACCCTGCTCGAGCAGGCACTCGGTCATGGCGCGCGCCGCCTCGCGGTTGGCGGTCTCGACCAAAGGCAGTTTCGAGTTGGCGATCCGCTCGCACAGGCTGACGGTGGGGACGTCATGGCGGCGCCTGGCGTTGTGAGGCGAGAGCAGCCGGCCGTTGAGCAGCAGCACGCCGTCGACCCGGCCGGCCTGGATGAAATCGGCGTGATCGAGCTCGCGCTCGGGATCGTTTCCGGTGTCGGCAATGACCAGGCTGTAGCCGTGCCGGCGCAGCGTGTCGGAGATGCCGCGCAGCACCTGCGAGAAGAAGGTGTTGGAGATATCCGGCACGATGGCCAGCACGGCGTGGGTGCGGCTGGTGCGCAGGTTGCGGGCGGCGACGTTGAGCACATAACCGGTTTCGCGCACCGCGCGAGTCACCGCCTCGCGGGTCTTCGGCTTGACCCGTTCGGGCGTCGCCAGCGCCCGGCTGACGGTCGCGGTGGAGACTCCGGCGCGCCTGGCGACGTCGCCGATCCTCGGTTTGCGAAGCTGCTTCTCCATCGCCGCTGAAGAACTCTCTGTCTCAAATGTTCTGTCTGCCACCGCCCGATGTCCCTGATCCAGGGTTGACTCGGGCGCCGCCTGTGGCATTCTACAGAAAAATGTAATCGATTACAAATTATCGACCGGAAATCATGCGCGTCGCGATCACGACGGCGCGCGCCAGGGGAGGACAGGACATGAAGCTCACGATTTGCTTGACGGCGCTTGCCGTTGGTTTGCCGGCGGTTGCGATCACCGATGTCGCGCATGCACAGGCGGTGAAGACCGAAGTCATTCACTGGTGGACGTCGGGCGGCGAATCCGCCGCGGTAAAAGTCTTTGCCGACCAGTTCACCAAGGCCGGCGGCAGCTGGATGGACACGGCGATCGCAGGCGGCGTCAACGCCCGCACCGCCGCCATCAACCGCACCGTCGGCGGCACGCCGCCCGCAGCCATGCAGTTCAACACCGGCAAGCAGTTCGACGACCTCGTCGAAAACGACCTGCTGCGCGACGTCGACCAGTTGGCCACCGAGCAGAAGTGGAAGAGCATCATGCCGGCGGCGATCATGAATGCGATCACGCGCAACGGCAAAGTCTATGCGGTGCCGGTCGACATCCACGGCCAGAACTGGCTCTGGCTGTCGAAGGCGGCGCTGGCCAAGGCCGGTGCGGCCGAGCCGACCAACTGGGACGATGTGTTCCCGGTGCTCGACAAGGTCAAGGCCGCGGGCCTGATCCCGTTGGCTTTCTCCGGGCAGAAGGTCTGGGAGCGCAACCTGTTCAACGCCGTGCTGATCGGCAAGGGCGGCAGCGCGCTGTGGACCTCGATCTACGGCAAGCGCGACGCCGCGGCGGCCGCCAGTCCGCAATTCAAGGCGGTGGCCGAAACCTACGGCAAGCTGCGCGCCTATGTCGATTCCGGCGCGCCGGGCCGCAACTGGAACGATGCCACCAGCCTCGTGATCCAGGGCAAGGCCGGCATGCAGATCATGGGCGATTGGGCCAAGGGCGAATTCGCCGCGGCAGGCCAGACCGCCGGCAAGGATTTCGGCTGCACCATCCTGACCAGTGAGGGCGGTTATGTGATGGGCGGGGACGTATTCGCGTTTCCTAAGCTGAAGGATCCGGCCCAGCAGACTGCCCAGATCGCGCTCGCCAAGTCGATGCTCGATCCCGAGACCCAGATCCGCTTTTCCGAGAAGAAGGGTTCGATCCCGGTGCGCCTCGATGTCGATGTCAGCTCCCTCGACATGTGCGCGCAGAAAGCCGAGAAGATGCTGGCGGACAAGAACCACCAGATCGCCGCCCAGGAATTGCTGTCGCCGCCGGCGATGACGGGGGCGATCGAGGACGTGATCTCGCAATACTGGAACAACCCGTCGATGGCTTCGGACGCCTTCGTGACCAAGGTCGCCGAGGTGCTGAAGCAGCCATACTGAGGCCGGCGATCGCCGGCCCGACGGGCGAGGGATGATCCGGATGGCGATCGTAAAAGGTCGCGTGGCGTCGCGGCTCGCCGCTGCGCTGGCGCTGTCGCCGGCAATGCTGGTGCTCGTCGTGGTCTATCTGGGCTGCACTGCGTGGACGGTGTGGATTTCGTTCACCGCCTCGCGGATGCTGCCCAATTCGACCTTTGTCGGGCTGCGTCAATATCTGTCGCTGCTCGGCAACGAGCGCTGGCAGGTCTCGGTGTTCAATCTGGCGGTGTTCGGCACCTTGTTCCTTTTGGTCAGCCTCCTGCTCGGATTTCTGCTCGCGGTCGCCATCGATCAGCGGCTGCGCTCGGAAAACCTGCTGCGCTCGATCTTTCTTTATCCGTTTTCGATGTCCTTCATCGTCACGGGTCTGGTCTGGCAATGGCTGCTCAATCCCAGCCTCGGCATCGAGAAGATCGGGCGCGACCTTGGGCTCGGCTGGTTCCACTTCGACTGGATCGTGCGCCAGGATCGCGTCGTCTACACGCTGGTGTTCGCCGCGGTGTGGCACGCCTCGGGCCTCGTAATGGCCATCATGCTGGCCGGTCTGCGCGGCATTGATGAGGAGATCTGGAAGGCGACGCGGATCGACGGGCTGCCGCGCTGGCGGGTGTATCTGTCCATTGTGACCCCGATGCTGGGGCCGAGTTTTGCCACCGCCGCGGTGCTGCTCGCCACCAGCGTGGTGCGGCTCTACGATCTGATCGTGGCGATGACCAATGGCGGTCCGGGTCTCGCCTCGGAGGTGCCGGCCAAGTTCGTCATGGACCATCTGTTCGAGCGCGGCAATCTCGGTCTCGCCACCGCGGCGGCGACCTCGATGCTGATCACCGTGGCGGCGGTAGTGGCGCCGTGGCTGTATTGGCAGCATCGATCGCGCCCCCGGAGGCAACTGGCATGACCGCGCTTGCCTTGTCGCAGCTGCAAGTGCAGCCCGAAGGGGCGCGGCCGCGCCGCACCACGCCGGGCCGCGTCGGTCTCTACGTCTTCGTGGCGCTGACGGCGCTGTTTTTCCTCACGCCGCTCTACGTGATGGGGGTGACCTCCCTGAAGACCATGGACGAGCTGCGGGCCGGATCGATCCTGGCGGTGCCGCACGCGCCGACGTTCGAGCCATGGATCAAGGCGTGGTCCTCGGCCTGTACCGGACTGAACTGCACCGGTATCCGCGTCGGGTTCTTCAACTCGGTCAAGATCCTCATTCCGTCGGTGCTGGTATCGATCGCGGTGGGATCTCTTACCGGCTATACGCTGTCATTCTGGAGGGTGCGCGGCGCCGGGCTGTTGTTCGGTACCCTGATGGTGGTGGCGTTCGTGCCCTACCAGATCTTCATCTATCCGCTGGTGCGGGTGTTTTCCTTTGTCGGTATCAACAATTCGATTCCGGGCATCGTCGTCATCCATACCATTTTCGGTTTGCCGACCATGACGCTGTTGTTCCGCAACTACTTTGCCTCCCTGCCGCCGGAGCTGTTCCGTGCGGCGCGGATCGACGGCGCCGGCTTCCTGCGCATCTTCTGGTCGGTGATGCTGCCGATGGCGACGCCGATGCTGGTGGTCGCGATCATCCTGCAGGTGACCGGCATCTGGAACGATTTCATCCTGGGCCTGGTATTCGCCGGCCGCGAAAACCTGCCGATGACCGTGCAGCTCAACAACATCGTCAACTCGACCCAGGGCGAGCGCGCCTATAATGTCGACATGGCGGCCACCATTCTCACGGCGCTGGTTCCCCTTGTGGTGTACTTTACGTCAGGGCGCTGGTTCGTGCGCGGCATCGCCGCCGGCGCGGTGAAGGGGTAGTCATGAACAAGCGTTGCGACGTTTCGATACGCGGGGCCGAGATTTCCTACGGCACGGTGCGCGTGCTGGAGAAACTCGACCTCGAAGTGGCGCAATCGGAATTCATCGTGCTGCTCGGTCCCTCGGGCTGCGGCAAGTCGACCTTGTTGAACGCCATCGCCGGCCTGATCGATCTTGAGGCGGGGCAGATCTGGATCGGCGGCCGGAACGTCACCTGGGAAGAGCCGAAGGACCGCGGCATCGCCATGGTGTTCCAGTCCTATGCGCTGTATCCGCGCATGACGGTGCGTGGCAACTTGTCGTTCGGCGTCAAGGTCGCCGGCATGCCGGCCGTCGAAATCAAGCGGCGCGTCGAGGCCGCCGCCGCGACGCTGCAGATCACCGAGCTGCTCGACCGCCGCCCGGCGGAGCTGTCCGGCGGCCAGCGCCAGCGCGTCGCCATCGGTCGCGCCCTGGTGCGCGACGCCGGGGTCTATCTGTTCGACGAACCGCTCTCCAATCTCGACGCCCAGTTGCGTGCCGAACTGCGGGTCGAGATCAAGCGGCTGCACCAGCGGCTGGCGGCCACCATGATCTATGTCACCCACGACCAGATCGAGGCGCTGACCCTGGCCGATCGCATCGCCGTCATGAAGGACCGCGTCATCCAGCAACTCGGCACGCCCAACGACATCTATCGCCGTCCGGCCAATCGCTTCGTGGCGTCCTTTGTCGGCTCGCCGGCGATGAATTTCATGCCCGGCGCGTTCGCGACGCGCGACGGCCTGCCTTGCTTCGTTGCCGGTGAAACCTGCATTCCGCTCAACGGTTATGCCTTCGATGCCGGGCCTGCGGACGGCGCGCCGATCGAACTTGGCGTTCGCCCCGAACACGTCGAGACCGGGGGCGACCTTGCAGCCGCCATCGAGATCATCGAACCGATGGGCAGCGATCAATTGGCCTGGCTTCGGCTCGGTGGCCGGCCGCTGTCGATGCGGCTGCCGGCGGACATTCCGGCGGCGGTCGGTGACAAACTCATGCTGCGGCTGCCCGCCGACAAGCTCAACCTGTTCGACGCCGCCACCGGCCGGCGACTGTAACTTCGTAATCGACTGGATAGAACATGGCACCTCTCGACGGCCTTTCGTTTCAGCTCTTCTCGGCGCGTTCGCTCGAACCGCTCGAGGCGCAATTCGAGCTCCTGGCCGGGCTCGGTTATAAAAGAGTCGAACCCTACGGCGGACTTTTCAACGATCCGCCCCGGTTGAAGCGCCAGCTCGAGAGCCACGGCATGTCGGCGCCAACAGCGCATGTCGGCCTCGACCGGCTGCGCGCCGACCCGGTGGCGGCGACGCGGCTCTGCAAGGATCTCGGCATTGCCACGGTCTACGCGCCGGCGCCGCCGCCCGGCGAGCGTGACGGCGGCGAGGCCGAATGGACTGCGCTTGGGCGCGAACTCAATCGCATCGGCAAGGTCGTCACCGGCGAGGGCCTGAAGTTCGGCTGGCACAACCACAACTGGGAATTTGCCAAGGCGAGCGATGGGCGACATTACCTCGACATCCTGCTGCAGGAAGCGCCCGACATGCTGTGGCAGACCGATCTGGCATGGCTGGTGCGGGGCGGCGCCGATCCGGTGACGGAATTGAAGCGCTACGCCGGCCGCATCAAAGCCGTTCATGTCAAGGACCTCGCGCCGCAGGGCCAGTGCGTGGATGAGGACGGCTGGGCCGATCCCGGGTTTGGGGTGTTCGACTGGTCGAAGCTGGTGCCGGTGCTGAAGGAGATCGGTGTGACGCAATTCGTCGCCGAGCACGACAAGCCCAACGACGTGGCGCGGTTCGCGCGTCGCGCCTTCGCCACCGTGGCATCCTGGCGCTGAGGACTTAAGCGATGAAGCAACTTGGTATCGGCGTTGTCGGCTGCGGGGTGATCTCGACCATCTACATGCAGAATGCCGCTTCCTATACCGACCTGCGGCTGGTGGCCTGCGCCGACCTCATACCCGACCACGCCCGCGGCCAGGCCGCCAAGTTCGGCATTCGCGCGCTGACCATCGCGGAGTTGATGCGCGATGCTGATGTCGACGTGGTGGTGAACCTGACGACGCCCAACGCCCATTTCGAGGTCAGCCACGCGGCGCTGACCGCCGGCAAGCACGTGTTTTCGGAAAAGCCGCTGTGCGCCGAGGCGGCAGACGGGCCGCGGCTGGTGCAGGAGGCGGAGCGCCGCGGACTCAGGCTCGGCTGCGCACCCGATACCTTCCTTGGCGCCGGCGGCCGTCTGGCGCGCGAGACCGTCGATGGCGGCAAGGTCGGGCGCATCCTGTCAGGCTCCTGCACCCTGATGTCCCATGGCATGGAGCATTGGCATCCCAATCCGGAATTCTATTTCAAGCCCGGCGGCGGCCCGGTACTGGACATGGGACCGTATTATCTCGCAGCCCTTTGCAATCTGCTCGGCCCGATCGAAAGCGTGCAGGCGTTGTCGTCCACCGGATTTAGCGAACGTGTCGTTACCGCCGAGGGTCCTCACAAGGGCGAACGCATCGCGGTCGAGACCCCGACTACGCTGCTGGCGCTGCTGCATTTCGTCTCCGGTGTCGACATCACATTCTCGATGAGCTGGGACGTGTGGCGGCATGGCCATCCGCCCATCGAGCTTTACGGCACCGAAGGCTCGCTGCGGGTGCCGGATCCGAATTTCTTCGGTGGCACGGTGGAGATCACCGAGCGCGGCGGCGAATGGCAGGTGCTGGATTCCGCTGACAGACCCTATGGCAAGCCGAACTGGCGCTCGCCGGCCTGGCCCGCTTCAACGCCCGACCGCGCCAACTATCGCTGCCTCGGCGTCGCCGATCTCGCGAGCTCAGTGCTGCATGGCACGCCGCATCGCGCATCCGGCGGCCTTGCCGCCCATGTGCTTGAAGTCATGCACGCGATCCTGGAGGCCGGCGCCCATGGCGGGTCGACAAAAATCGGCTCGCGGATCGAGCGGCCGCAGGCATTGCCGGATCAGGAGGCCGCGTCATACTGGCGCGGACCGAAAGTATAAAAAGGAGGACAAGATGCCCGCAACCGCGCAACGTGTCGTTGGTCAGGCTTCCTTGACCACCAGGATCAGCGTCGACGGCCAGACATCAATGCTGCCTGGAAACTCGAGATCGGTGATCGGGCCGAACGGAATCGTCCGCGCCGGCGTGCCACGTTGCCGCGAATGATGGGTTTCGCTCAAACCATCATTGTGGCCAGTCAAATTGAACGAATCTCGGGCGCGCATTCGCAGGCGTCTTGTCTGCGCGAGAACTGGGGGTACTGTGTCGGACGGGTGGCAGATGATTCAGCGACCATCCAGTCATGCGGGAGCAGAAACGCCTGTGCGGAGGTGGGGTGACACGCTTGAGGGTGATCGCGGCATCTTCCTGATGCCCTTGCTGTGCTGCGGATGCGTGCGGCGATGACCGATGCTGGGCTCGCAACGTCCGGTCTGTCGCGTTCCTTCGGGCCTATCGAGGTCCTGAGCGACATCACCCTTGAATTCGCGCCCGGCGAGATCCACGCCGTCATCGGCGAGAACGGCGCCGGTAAATCCACGTTGATGAAGATCCTATCCGGTCATCTCGCCCCGACGCGCGGTTCCATTCGCATCGGGCCGCTGGCGGTGGTGTTCAACAGCCCGGTCGATGCCGAGCAGCACGGCGTCGTCCTGGTGCATCAGGAAATTCTGCTCGCGCCGGATCTCACCGTCGCTCAGAACATGTTTCTGGGGCGGGAACTGCGGCGTGGCGTCGTGCTCGACGATCGCGAAATGAATCGGCGCGCGCGCGATGGCATGCGCGCGCTCGGCCTCGAGGTTTCGCCGCGGGCGGTGGTCGAACGTCTTTCCATCGCGCAACGGCAATTGGTGCAGATCGCCCGGGCGTTGCTCGCGCCCCACAAGATGGTCATCTTCGACGAGCCGACCGCGTCACTGACCCCTGTCGAAACGCTGGCGCTGCATCGCCTGATCCTGGATCTCAAGGCCAGGGGTGTGGCCGTTCTTTATATCTCGCACCGCCTGGAGGAGGTGAAAGCCATCGCCGACCGTGTCACGGTGCTGCGTGATGGCAAACATATCGCGACCCGGCCGGCCAGCGAACTCGAGCCGGTCGACATGGCGCGGATGATGGTGGGACGCGATTTGTTGCAGCTTTACCCTGCATCCATCCCGCCACCGGGTGGGCCGCCGATTCTCCACGTCGAAGGATTCAGCGTCCCCGGTCATGTCGCCGACGCTTCCTTCGAGGCGCGGAAGGGGGAAATACTGGGCTTTGCCGGCCTGATCGGCGCGGGGCGCACCGAGTTGTTCGAAGGACTGCTCGGTCTGCGCGCCGGCCGCGGCGAAATCAGGATCGCCGGCCAGCTTGTGCGCCTGCGCAACGCGCGTGCCGGCATGAACGCCGGTATCGTCTATCTGACCGAAGACCGCAAGGGCAAGGGACTGCTGCTGCTCGAAAACCTGACGGTCAACCTCACCCTGGCGGCGCTTGACCGTTTTTCCCGCGGCCCGCTGCTCGACCGCGACAAGGAAGCAAGAGCGCTGGAAGGCGCGATCACGGATTTCGACATCCGGCTCGGCAACAAGAACGGCCTGGCGGGCGAACTGTCCGGCGGCAACCAGCAGAAGCTCCTGCTTGCCAAGATGATGCTGCTCGATCCGGACATCGTCGTCATCGACGAACCGACGCGCGGTATCGACATCGGCGCCAAAAGCCAGGTCTACCGTTTCATCGCGGCGCTTTGCGCCAGGGGAAAATCCCTCATCATCATTTCCTCGGAAATGAACGAGCTGATCGGCCTTTGTCACCGCATCCTCATCATGCGCGCTGGACGGATCGTTGGCGAGGTCGAAGGCGACGCCATGACCGAGGACGAAATTGTCGTGCATGCGACCGGCGTTCGCGCCAAGGTCGCGGCGGTGGGGGCGGTATGAGCGAAGCGGCTGACCCGACTAGGCCGTCGTTGCGCGATCGCGTTGATCTCACCGCCATCGCGCCGTTCGCGGCGCTGGCAGCGTTACTCGTTCTCGGCGCACTGGTCAGCGACCGCTTTCTCAGTATCGACAATCTCGCCAATGTGCTGACCCGCAGCGCCTTCATCGCCACCATAGCCGTTGGCGCTACCCTGGTGATCACGGCGGGCGGGCTCGACCTGTCGGTCGGATCCATGGCGGCATTCGTGTCCGGCGTCATGATCCTGTTCCTCAACGCCGGTTTCATCGAAAATCCGGTATTGGCGATCGCCTGCGGCATGGCGGTGGCGCTTGTGGTCGGAGCCCTTTGCGGTCTCGCCAACGGACTGACGACCACGCTCGGGCGCATCGAGCCCTTCATCGTCACCCTCGGTACCATGGGAATCTTTCGCTCACTGGTGACCTGGCTGGCCCAGGGAGGTTCGATCGCGATGAAGTCGCAGGACCTGCGTGCGGTCTACCGGCCGGTCTACTTCGGAGAGATAGCCGGCTTGCCGATACCGATCCTCGTGATTGTCGGCGTTGCGGCGCTGGGTTCCTTCATTCTTTACCGCACTGCGTTCGGGCGCCATGTCATGGCCGTGGGGTCCAACGAAGACGTCGCGCGCTACTCCGGAATCAACGTCACGCGGGTGCGCACCTTGACCTTCGTGCTGCAAGGACTTTGCGTCGCGATTGCCGTGCTGGTCTATGTGCCGCGGTTGGGATCGACTACGTCAACCACCGGGCTGCTGTGGGAGCTGCAGGCGATCACCGCAGTGGTAGTTGGCGGCACGCGGCTGCGCGGTGGCGTCGGTCGGATCTGGGGAACGATCTGCGGTGCACTGATTCTTGAGGCCATCGGCAACATCATGGTATTGTCCAATTTCGTCAGCGAATACCTTATCGGAGCGGTGCAGGGCGCCATCATCGTGATCGCGATGCTGGTGCAGCGAAGCCTGTCCCGCACAAGATGAGGATAACGAGGTCAAAAGCCGCCTCGCAGCAACAATCAATGGCTTGTCGAACAGGGAGATGACCTATGAAGAAGCTACTCGCGGCTGCTGCACTAACGGGCCTGATGACGCTGTCTACCGGCGCGGCCAACGCCCAGCAAAAGTACACCATCGGCGTTTCCATCCCCGCCGCCGACCACGGCTGGACAGGCGGCGTCGTGTTCCACGCCCAGCAGGAGGCCAAGGCGCTCGAAAAGCAATATCCCGGCCTGAAGGTGATCGTGAAGACGTCGCCTGACGGCGCGGCGCAGGCCAATGCCCTGGAAGACCTGACCACACAGGGAATCAACGCGCTGGTGGTGCTGCCGCACAATTCGGACGAACTGACCGATCCGATCCGCAAGGTTAAATCCAAGGGCGCTTTCATCACGGTGGTCGACCGCGCGCTACGTGACCCGACCATCCAGGATCTTTATGTCGCTGGCAATAACCCGGAACTTGGCCGGGTCGCCGCCGCCTATATCAAGCAGCGACTGAACGCCAAGGGCGATATCGTGGTGATCCGCGGTTTGCCCATCGTCATCGATGAACAGCGTGTCAATGCCTTCAACGACGGCATCAAGGGAACCGACATTAAGGTGATCGACAGCCAGTTCGGCAACTGGAGCCGTGACGACGCCTTCAAGGTGATGCAGGACTTCCTGACCAAGCACGCCAAGATCGACGCCGTCTGGTGCCAGGACGACGACATGTCGGTCGGCGTGCTGGAAGCCATCAAGCAGTCCAAACGCACGGACATCAAGTTCGTCGTCGGCGGCGCCGGCATGAAGGACATGGTCAAGAAAGTGATGGACGGCGATCCCATGATCCCGGTCGACGTGCTCTATTCGCCTTCCATGGTGGCGGTGGCGATGGATGTGACGGCGGCGGGCCTCGTCGGCAAGATTCCGGTCCGCGGCAGTTACATTCTCAACGCGACTTTGGTGACCAAGGACAACGCCAAGGACTTCTACTTTGCAGATTCGCCGTTCTGAGCTCCAAACGGTTGCGTACGGACAGGCGAGACCGGTTGGTCGCGCTTGCCCGTGGCGCCCGCACGCCGGACCCGCGTGCTGTCCGCATCACGATCTCCGCCGGCGGACGAGCCTGGCTGCCTTAGCCACACTAGACGCGGTTGCCGGTCGAAACCCTAGCGGCCATCGAAAATGAGATGCATTTGCTGGCCGACAACCGACCTGTTCGCAGCCTGCAAGCGCCGCCTTCTACTTTGAAAGGAAGAACAAAAATGCCCGCCACCATGAAGGGACCGGCGATATTCCTCGCCCAGTTCGCCGGCGACGCCCCGCCGTTCAACAGCTTTGATGCCATTTGCGGCTGGGCCGCCGGCCTCGGCTACAAGGGCGTGCAGATCCCGACCTTCGATCCGCGCATGATCGATCTCGACAAGGCGGCAGCGTCGCAGACCTATTGCGACGAGATCGCCGGCGTCGCCAAGCAGCACGGGCTCGCCATCACCGAACTGTCGACCCATCTGCAGGGACAGCTCGTCGCCGTACATCCGGCCTATGATGAAGCTTTCGACGCGTTCGCGCCAGCGGCGGTGAAGGGTAAGCCCGCGGAGCGGCAAGCCTGGGCCGTGAATCAGATGAAGAAGGCGGCGCAGGCGTCGCGCCGGCTTGGCCTGACCGGCAGCGTCAGCTTCACCGGCGCGCTGGCGTGGCCATTCCTGTATCCATGGCCGCAGCGGCCGCCGGGCCTGATCGAGACCGCGTTCGACGAACTGGCGCGGCGCTGGCGGCCGATCCTCGACGCCTATGACGAAGCCGGCGTCGACCTCTGCTATGAAATCCACCCCGGCGAAGACGTGTTCGACGGCGCCACCTTCGAGATGTTTTTGGAGCGCACCGGCAACCATCCGCGCTGCGCGATCAACTACGATCCGTCGCACTTCGCCCTGCAGCAGCTCGACTATCTCGCCTTTATCGACATCTATGCCGAGCGCATCCGCGCCTTCCATGTCAAGGACGCCGAGTTCAACCCGCACCGGCCGGCAAGGCGTCTACTCCGGTTTTCAGCCGTGGCTCGATCGCGCCGGCCGCTTCCGCTCGCTGGGCGACGGCCAGGTCGATTTCAGGGGGATTTTTTCCCGGATGGCCGCCATCGGCTACGACCGCTGGGCGGTGCTGGAATGGGAGTGCTGCCTGAAGAACGCCGAAGACGGCGCGCGCGAGGGCGCCAGCTTCATCCGCGATCACATCATCCGCGTCACCGACAAGGCGTTCGACGACTTTGCCGGCGGCAGCGCCGACGACCAGCAGGCCCGGCGCATGCTGGGCCTCGCCTGAGGGAGCACGACATGGCCGAGCCACGCATTCGACTGGGCATGGTGGGCGGCGGCGAGGGCGCCTTCATCGGTGCCGTACACCGCATCGCCGCGCGCCTTGACGACCGTTATGAACTCGTCGCCGGCGCACTGGCCGCTTCGCCCGACAAGGCGATGCGGTCGGCCGCGGCGATCGGGCTCTCGCCCGATCGTTCCTATCCGGATTTTCGCGTGATGGCGCAGGCCGAAGCCAAACGCGGCGACGGCATCGAGGCGGTCGCCATCGTCACCCCGAACCACATGCACGCGCCAGTCGCCGAGGCCTTTCTCGATGCGGGCATTCACATCATCTGCGACAAGCCGTTGACCGCGACTCTGGAGGAGGCGCGCCGGCTGCGCGACAAGGCGCGCGCCAGCGGGCGGATCTTCGCCGTGACCTATAACTACACCGGCTATCCGCTGGTCCGTCATGCCCGCGCCATGGTGCGGGATGGCGAACTCGGCGCGGATCAGGATCGTCCAGGCCGAATATCCGCAGGACTGGCTGAGCGGGCCGCTCGAGGCCACCGGCCAGAAGCAGGCCGAATGGCGCACCGATCCAGCGCGCTCGGGCGCCGGCGGTTGCATCGGAGATATCGGCACTCATGCGTATCAACTGGCGCACTTCGTCACCGGCATGATGCCGGAGCGGATTCTCGCCGAGATCACCACCTTCGTGCCCGGCCGCCGCCTCGATGACAATGTGCAGATCCTGCTGCGCTACGCGGGCGGCGCCCGCGGCGCCTTGTGGGCGAGCCAGGTGGCGCCCGGCAACGACAACGGGCTGCGGCTGCGGGTATTCGGCGAGAAGGGCGGTCTCGACTGGCGCCAGGATGAGCCGAACCGGCTGACCTGGTCGCCGCTCGGCGAGGCGCCGCGATTGATCCATCGCGGCACCGGGGCGATGAATGCCGACGGCGCGCGCGTCAACCGGATTCCAGCCGGCCACCCCGAAGGCTATCTCGAAGCCTTCGCCACCATCTACACCGAGGCGGCCGCCGCCATCATCGCCCGCCGCCACAACACGGCAGTCGATCCGGCGGTGACGTTTCCAACCATCGACGATGGCTTTGCCGGCGTCGCCATGGTGGAAGCCGCGCTGCGTTCGAGCGCCGGCGGCGGGGTGTGGGTGGCGATGGAGGTGTGAGCGCGCGCCTCAGACCGCCTCGAGCTGAAATCCGCTGACCGGGTTGCGGATGACCGACGCGGCCGACCATCCGGCGCGCATGTCCGGATCGAGTTCGGGCCAGCGCCGCGCCGGGTCCGGCCACGGGATCGCGTCGACCAGGCTCTGCGTATACGGATGCGCCGGATGCTCGATCACCTCACTGGCTGCGCCGGCCTCGACGATGTGGCCTTCATGCAGCACCAGCACATAGTCGGCGACGTGGTAGGCGGTGGCGAGATCGTGGGTGATGTACACCACCGAGATGCCGTGTTCGGTCTTGAGCTGCTGCATGTTGGCCAGAATGGTCATGCGCAACGACGCGTCGACCATCGACACCGGTTCGTCGGCGACGATCAGTTTTGGCCGCAGCAGCAGCGCCCGCGCCACCATCAGCCGCTGGCGCTGGCCACCGGACAATTCATGCGGAAACCGACCGAGGATTTCGCCGGCATTGAGGCCGACCGCGCTGCAGGCCTGCTCCATCGCGGCGTAGATGGCGCGGCGGCCGGCGGCGAGGCCGAACGTCACGAGCGGCTGCGCCAGCGTGCGATCGACCTTGTAGAACGGGTTGAACGAGCCGTATGGGTCCTGGAAGATCGCCTGCACTTCGCGACGGAATTGTTGCGAGGCCGCCGCCGGCATCCGCGCCAGATCCTCGCCGCGGTAGCGGACCTCGCCGGAGGTCGGGCTCTCGAAGCCCAGGATGATCCGCGCCAGCGTGGTCTTGCCGGAGCCGGACTGCCCGACGATTGCGACGATGCGCGGCTCGTCGCCGCCGAGGCGAAAGCTGCACGGCGCCAGCGCGGTCTTGGCCGGTCCGGAGAAAAGTCCGCCGCCGAAGGTCTTGCTGACGCGGTCGAACACCAGCAGCGGCTGTGCGGCCGGCGCCGTCGGAGCGATCTTGCTGGGTTCGGCCGGACTGCGCTCGCCGAGCGACGGCACGCTGTCGATCAGCATGCGTGAATAGGGATGCCGCGGCGCCCGGAACAGCTCGCCGACCGGTGCGTCTTCGGCGATTCGGCCATCCTGCATCACGATCATGCGGTCGGCGACCTGGGCCATCAGTCCCATGTCGTGACCGATCAGGATCAGGCCGCAGCCGATCCGTTCCTGCACGCTGCACAGTGTTTTCATCACCAGCCTTTGGGTGATGACGTCGAGCGCGCTGGTCGGCTCGTCGGCAATGATCAGGCGCGGCTTCAGCACAATGGCAATGGCGATGCAGGCGCGCTGCTTCATGCCGCCGGAGAGCTGATGCGGATAGCGCGCCGCGACGGCTTCAGGCAACCCGACGCTGGTCAGCACCTCGGCGACCAACGCGCGCTGCTGCTCCTTGCTGAGAACAACGCCGTGATCGATCACGCCGTCGAGGATCTGCTCGCCGATGCGCAGCACCGGGTTGAGGGCGTTCATCGCGCCCTGCGGCACATAGGAAATGTGGCGCAGCCGGGCCTCGCGGATCTCGCGGCCCTTGAGCGCCAGAAGGTCGATGTCGCCGAGCCGCGCGGTGCCCGCGGTGATGCGCCCGGGCGAATGGATGGCGCGCATCAGCGCCAGCGCCGTGGTGGTCTTGCCGGAGCCGGATTCGCCGACCAGGCCGACGCGCTCGCCGGCCTCGACCCCGAAGGAGACGTCGCGCACCGCATGCACCACCTTGGTGGCGGTGAAGAAGTCGATCGAAAGACCGCGGACCGTGAGCAGCGCCATGTCAGGCCTTCCGCCGCATGCGCGGGTTGGCCAGCTCATCGAGCCCGGCATTGACCAGATAAAGCCCGACGAACAGCACGATCAGGATCACCACCGGCGGCAGGATCCACCACCATAGGCCGCGCAGGAACGCCGAGAATTCCATGATCCAGAAAATGGTCATGCCGAGCGTCGGCTCGTTCTGCGGACCGAGGCCCATGGCTTCGAGGCCGACGCTGGCCAGGATCGCCGCCGACACCGCGGTGACAAAGGACGAGACCAGGAACGGCAGCAGGTTCGGCGCGATTTCCAGGAAGATGATGCGCATCGGTCCGGAGCCCGACAGCTTGGCCATGTCGACGTATCCCGAGGAGCGCATCACCAGCATCTGGCTGCGCACCTGCCGCGCCGGCCTTCGCCACGCCAGCGCCGCCACGATCAGCGCCATGCCGATCGAGGTGAGGCCGGTCTGCACCACCGCCGAAATCATTACCAGGAACAGGATCGCGGGCACGGTCAGGAGCACGTCGACGCACCAGGTGATGGCGCGGTCGACCAGCCCGCCGAAATAGGCGCTGATGAAACCGATGCCGCTGCCGACCACCACGCCGAGCGCGCCGGCGATGACACCGGTGCGGATGGTCAGCCAGGTGCCTTCGATCATCACGGCCAACAGATTGCGCCCCTGCGGATCGGAGCCGAGCAGCAGCGCTTCGCCGGGTGGCAGCGCCGGCGGCGCCGACAGTGGTGCGGCGAGTCTCACGTCGATGAAGACGCGGCCGAGCGCGGAAAACAGCCCGAGCGCGAGCAGCAATGCCAGGCCCATCAGCAGCGAGGGGTTGCGGCCGAGATAGCGGCTGCAGGC
This sequence comes from uncultured Alphaproteobacteria bacterium, assembly GCA_963710235.1. Classification (GTDB taxonomy): domain Bacteria; phylum Pseudomonadota; class Alphaproteobacteria; order Rhizobiales; family Xanthobacteraceae; genus Bradyrhizobium. The sequence goes on along the minus strand of CAVPZI010000001.1, from coordinate 768,903 downwards.
GAGAAGCTTGCCGCGCAGCGAGCCCCAATCGGGCTCTTCGGCGATCTGCATGACGCGGTCGGTCATCGCTAGCCCTCCAGCCGGACGCGGGGATCGAGCAGCGGGTAGATCAGGTCCACCAGCAGCATCGACAGCGCCACCGTCAGGGTCAGGATGAAGACGATCCCGTAAATGGTCGGGAAATCATAGAGCTTGATCGAGTTCGAGCAGCAGCGAGCCGACGCCCGGATAGGAGAACACGATTTCCACCAGCACGGCGCCGGTCACCACCTGGCCGAAATACAGCGCCAGTGCGGTGACCTGCGGCAGGATGGCGTTGCGCACGCCGTAGCGGTAGAACAGCCGGCCGGGCCGCAGCCCCTTGGCCTCGGCGAAGGTCATGTAGTCTTCGCCCTCGACGGTGACCATCATGCCGCGCATGCCGATGGCCCAGGTGCCGATCGAGGCGATGACAATTGACAGGGCCGGCAGCAGCGAGTGATAGAGCACTTCGAGCGCGAAATCCCACGACCATTCCGGGATCGATACGATGCCGTAGCCGCCCGACAGAGGAAACCATTCGAGCTTGGCGGCGAGAAAATAGATCAGCATCAGCCCGATCAGGTAGAACGGGATCGCCGAAAACACCATCATCAGCGGCGACAGCACCTGCAGGATGCGGTTGTCGCGCCGCCACGCCGCGGCGGCGCCGAGCAGGGTGCCGAGCACGAACGAAATCAGAGTGGTGCTGATCATCAGCCCGAGCGTCCACGGCATCGCCGCACCGATCAGGTCGGAGACCCGCGCCGGATATTGCGTGATCGACTGGCCGAAGTCGAAGGTGAAGACGTCGTGCAGATATTTCAGGTACTGCGCCCATAGCGGCTGATCGAGGCCAAATTTGACGTTGAAGGCTTCGGCCATCTCCTTGATCTTGGTCGGATCGACGCCGGAGGTGCCGGCCATCGCGGTCAGTTTTTCGGCGATGGGATTCTTCGGCGCGATGCGCGGAATGAAGAAGTTGATGGTGCCGGCGGCCCAGACCACCGCCAGCACCATGACAACGCGACGCAGGATCAGCCTTGGCAGCTTCAGGCTTGGCAACTTTAGTCCTGGCAGCATGGCCGTCACGCGATCGCCTTCAGGCGGGGCAGCACGTAGCCGAAGCTGCCGGAGGTGTACCAGAACGACGGCTGCATGTAGGGATCCTTCTCGCTCGGCCAACCGGTCCAGTAGGTCTGGTTCATCGGCACGCGGTGGTACCATTCCGAGATCGGCGCCTCGACGCATTCGCGCATCCAGATTTCCATCGCCGCCTTCACCGCCTCGAGCAGGCGCGGATCGTTGGGCGGGATCTTGGCGGCCTCGTCGACGATCTTGTCGTAGTCGGCATTGGACCAGCGCGCCGGCAGCAGGATCGGCCGGCCGATCTCGTAGGCGTTGCGGCTGTGGTAGTTCTCCAGCGTGGCGTAGGGATCGCTGATCGAGCCGCGATGCCCGAACAGACACAGGTCGAACTTGCCGTCGCGCATGATGGCACGGCTTTCCGGCGTCGAGCGGAAACTGGCGTCGATGCCGTTGTTCTTGAGCTGCTGCGCCACCACGGGGCCGATGGCGTTGAGCACCGGGATCGCCTCGATCACGGCAGCGAGCGGCTTGCTGTCCTTTTCCCAGATACCGGAGGCGTTCTTGGCATAGCCCGCCTGCTGCATCAGTTCGTCGCCCTTGGCCTTGTCGAAATGGCCGATGCCGTATTTGTCCGCCGACGGCCTGATGGCGTCGATATAGGGCTTGAGCGAGCCGAAGCCCGGGAACGGATCGTATTTGGGTTCGCTGGCGCCGGCATAGGCGGTGTCGATCAGCTGCTTGCGGTCGAGATAGTGGTTGATGGCGCGGCGGACGTTGAGGTCGGCCCACTTGCCGGACTTGTGGTTGAAATAGAGCGAGGTCGGCCACCAGTCTTTGGCGCCGTAGGGCGGCTGGTCTTCGGTGAAGGTCCTGATCTTCGGGTTCTTGGTGACGAGCTGCTTGACCACTTCGCTGATCTGGATGTCGTTGACGATGTCGACCTGGTTGCCGGCGATCAGCTGCGCCATGCGGTCGCGGGTGCCGCCGGGGATGACGATGACGCGCTCCATGACCGGCATCGGGGCAAGGCCGGCCTTGACCGCCCACCACTCCGGCCGCCGGTCCATGAACACCTGGTTGTCCGTGAAGCGGCTGACCTTCCACGGACCTGTCGTGACCGGCCAGCCCTTGGCGAGGTCGAAGAAGCTGAAGGAGGCGGGGTCGGCGACGTCCTTCCAGATATGGGCCGGCAACCATTGCAGGCCGATATCGAAATAGTTGATCAGGTATTTGAAGGCAAACCGCGGATCGGGCTTGGCCAGATCGATTTTGACGGTAAGCGGGTCGATTTTCGTCACCGCCTTGACGGCGTCGGCAACGCCGCTTGACTGGGTCAGGTCCTTCTTGCCGCGGCCGTTCGCCGCCAGCATGTCCAGCGTGTAGACCACGTCGTCGGCGGTAAACGGCGTCCCATCGCTCCAGGTCACGCCGTCGCGCAGCTTCACCGTGAAGCTCAGGAAATCCGGGGCGTTCTCCAGGGAGCTGGCGACCCACGGAATGACTTCGTTCTTGTTCGAATTGTAATAGAACAAGGGTTCGAACATGTTGACGATCGAAACCCGGAAATCCTCGTTGTTGATCGCGTAGGGGTTGGCTTGGCCGACACTGCGGTAGACCGGCGCCTCGACCTGGGCGGCAATGATCAGCGTCTTGTTGCGCGCCACATTGGCGGGCGACTGGCCGAATGCGGTGACCGGCGCACCGGTCCCGAGCGCAAGCGCCGAGACGGCAAGGCCGTTGAAGGTGCGGCGGGTAATCATGGCGTATCCTCCCTGGGGTGTAGCGGCCTCTTGCAAGAGCCTTTTTGTGAGAGCCTTTGGCGTGTTGGTCAGTCGGTGTGAAGCGCGCGCGCGGTGCGCGCCATGGGTTGCGATGGATCGAGGCGCGCCCATGGAATATGCGAGCCGCCGGCCGCCTCGATGGTGCAGCCGGTGACGAAGGAAGCGGCGTCCGAGGCCAGGAACAGCGCGGCGCCGGCGATATCCTCCGGCTGGCCGGCGCGTCCCATCGGGTTGGCGCCGCGCGCGATGGCGTCCCAGGCCGCCGGATCCTGGCGGCGGAACGCGTTGCGGTCGGTCTGCACCAGGCCCGGTGCGATATTGTTGACGGTGACACCGTAGCGCGCATTCTGCACCGCGAGATTGCGGACGAGATTCTCCTGCGCGGCCTTGGTCATGGCATAGATAGGCATTTCGCCTGACGGCGCGATCTCCTGGACGCTGCCGATCGAGATGATACGGCCCCAGCCGGCGTGGCGCATCGGCGGGATCAGCCGCTGCAACAGCTGGATGTTCGAAACCAGGTTGATCTGCAGCTGCAGCGCGATGTCGGTCTCGCTCTGGTCGAGGAAATCCTTGTGGATCTGCACCGACGCGCTCAGCACCGCGATATCGATGCCGCCGAGCTCGGCCAGCGCGCGATCGGCCAGCGCCGCTGCCGCGCCGTGCCGGGTGAGGTCGCCCTCGATTTCCGCGACGGTCACGCCGTCTGCCCGCAAGCCCGCGGCCATCCGCTCCGCCGCGTCGGGAAACCCGGCACGCACGTCGGCTTCCTTGCAATAGTTCAGCGCGATCTGCGCGCCGCTAGACGCAAAGGCGCGCGCGATGGCGCCGGCGATGCCGCGGCTGCCGCCGGTAATGAGGACGCGCCGGCCGGTGAAGTCGGCATGCAAAGCGGCTTTGGTCGATGTCGGCAATGGCGCGCTCATGCGTTTCGTCCGGCGCCGGTCATGCCGGCGAGACTGGCAGGACGGTTGAAGCTTTCACGGGTGCAACGATCGAGCACCGCCCGATCCGGCTCCGGTCCGAAGCCGGGCGCGCCGTCAATGGTGATGGCGCCGTCGACGAGCGCCTGCGGTCCGCCGCGCACCGCATCGAACAACGGACTCTCGCGAACCTGCCGTTCGAGGATGAGAAGACTGGGCAGCGCCGCGGCGACCTGGATGCTGATGCCGTCGAGCACCGGTCCGACCGGGTTGTGCAGGCTGACGCCGACGCCCGAGGCCGCCGCCAGTTCCAGCATCGCCATGCCGGTCCGAATGCCGGTCCAGCGGATGTCGGGCAGGATCGCGTCGCAGGCGCCGTGCGCCAGGAAATCGCGCGCGCTCTCCATCGAGGCAAGCTGCTCGCCGCCGGCGATCCGGATGCCGCGATCGTTGGCAAAGCTTCGCAGCGCCCGCGCGGTGTGCGAATCGAAGGCCTGCTCGTCGAGCGGCTCCTCGAGCCAATAGAGACCATCGTCGCCGGCTTCGCGCAGCACGGTGCGGGCCATCACCGGTGACAGCCGCGAGTGGCAGTCGACCAGTAGCGCGGTGTCGCGGCCGATGGCCTCTTTCACCGCGGCGATCCGCGCGATGCCGGCGGTCAATAGCCGCGTGCCGCTGGCATGGTCGCAGCGCGACCAGTTGAGGCCGTCGAACGGCGCGATCTTCACGGCACGATAATGCTCTTGCGTCACCACCTCGCGCGCGCGCGCCGCGAAGCCCGCAGGCGACCGATCGGCGATGCCGCGGTTGATGTTGGCGTAGACCGGAATCGCGCGCCGCTCCGGCCCGCCGAGCAGCGCCGCCAAGGACAGGCCGGACTGGCGCGCCAGCGCATCGAGCAGGGCCTGTTCCACCGCGCGCATCACGATCATGCGCGGCTGCGCCGCGTTCGCCGTGCGCAGCGCCGACAGCGCTTCGGCCGGACCGGCGAGAGTCTTGCCGGCGAGCAGGGTGTTGGCGTGGCGAATTTCCGCGAGCACGGCTTCTTCCGCGCCCGAAAGCGTCGCTTCGCCCCAGCCTGACGGGCCGCCCTCGAATTTGAGCTCGAGCAAAATCCACACCGTCTTGTCGGACACCGGAACGGTGAATGCGGCAACGGACTGGATGATGAGCAACCTGGCGCGTTCCATGGGACCTTGAAATTTCGTCTTCCAGTTTGTTCCACATTATGAGACAATACTCCGTACTGTCAACCGATCGTCTCAGGATAAGTGGTCAAATGGGGAAACCCGCAGCAACCGATCTCGACGGCGCCCCCGAGCCCGATGCCGATGTCCCGGGCGCGCAGGCGCTGCTGCGTGGCCTCGACCTGTTGCAGGCGATCGGGACCGCAGCCTCGCCGCCGCGCTTCAGGGACCTGGAAAAGAGCGTCGGGATTCCGCGCGCGTCGCTGCATCGGCTGCTGGCGGCGTTGGCGAGCCGGCGGCTGGTGCGCTACGACGACCGCACCCGCACCTATCACGTCGGCATGCGCGTGCTGGAACTGTCGCGCCGCACCCTCGACCAGAGCAGCATCATCCGCGCCGCCAAGCCCGAACTGTCGCGCGTCGCGCGCCGGCTGCAGCGGACCATCTGCGTCATGGTGCTCGACGACGAAGACGTGTTCGTGCTCGATTTCGAGGACGCCGATCCATCCTATGGCCGCCTGGTCCGGTTCTGGCCGCGCGCCCGCGCGATCGATACCGCCGCGGGCCGGGCGTTGCTCGCTGCACTTCCGAAGGAGCGCAGTGAAGCTTTTCTCGCCCGCCTCACCGAACCTCCGGCCACCCCGGCGATGGACCGGCTGCGCGCCGATCTCGCCGTGGCCAAGGCGCTGGGCTATGCGGTGATGCCGCGCGAACAGGTGTCCGGCCGCGCCGGCGCCGCCTCCGCCATCCTCGACGAGACCGGTTATCCGATCGCCGCGCTCGCCTGCCTGTTCGAGACCGATCAACTCTCTGCCGAAGATCTGCACGAGACCGGACGCATCCTGGCCGCCAGCGCGCGCGCCGCCTCGGGCCATATCGGCATGCGCTTCGCCGCACCCGCGGTGACGGCAAGACCCGAGCCGATCTCCGACGGCGTGACGGTGCTTTCCACCGGACGCGATTTTGTCGGCGAGAATCCGGTGTGGAACGAACGACAACACCGACTTTACTGGGTCGACGTGCTGGCGCCGGCGCTGCGCTGGTATGAGCCGTCGAACCGCAGCGCCGGAAGGCTGGAACTGCCGCATCTCACCGCAGGCATCGCCTTCGATGACCAGGACCGGCTGGTATGTTGTGGCCAGCAAGGCTTGTTCCTGCTTGATCCGGAGTCGGGCGCCACCCGGAGTTTGATCGATCCGGAGGGCGACCGGCCGGACAACCGCTTCAACACCGCGGGCGTCGATCCGCGCGGGCGGTTCTGGGCCGGCACCATGGCGGTCAACCACGAGGTCGGCCGCGGCAGCATCTATGCCATCGATCCGGATCTGCACCGTGCATCGCCGGGTCGAGAGGGTCGGCATGCCCAAGAACGTGGTGTTCGACACCAGCGGCAAGCGGCTCTATTTCACCGACGCGGCCGAGTACGCCGTGATCCGGTATGACCATGATCTCGACACCGGGACGATCAGCAACCGCCACGTCTTCATCGCAGCGGCCGATGTTCCCGGGCAACCGTGCGGCATTGCCGTCGATGCCGAGGATCATTTGTGGGTGACGTGCCTCGGCGGCTGGCGCATCCGCCGTTTCGATCCCTCGGGCCGGATGGTGCAGGAGATCATCCTGCCGGTGCCGATGCCGATCAACTGTGCCTTTGGCGACGATGACCTGTCGGTGCTGTACGTGACCTCGACCTGGATCCGGCTGCCGCCGGGCCTGTCGGCGCAGGCGCCGGCGTCGGGCCAGTTGATCGCCGTTCAGACCGATACGCGCGGACAAATTCCGGCGCGCTTCCGCAAGGGAAACTGAGATGGCGATCGTCCGCATTCCGGCCACCGCGCTCTTGCCCGTCCATCAGGCCAACGCCGTCACCGGCGAGGCGCCATTCTGGGATTGCCGCGACGACGCGCTGTGGTGGATCGATATCCAGGGCCAGCGGCTGTTGTCCTTGTCGCCGCATAGCGGCCGGCAGGGTGAGTGGAGCCTGCCTTTGATGCCGGGTCTGGTCGCCGGTCGTGCCGGCGGTGGCCTGTTGCTCGGCCTCGAGGACGGTCTCTACGCTTTCGATGCCGCCCACGGACTTGGCGATCGCCTGGTTGCCGTCGAAGCCGACGATCCGCGCACGCGCCTGAACGACGGCAAGCCGGACGGCAAGGGCCGGCTCTGGTTCGGCACCATGGACAAGACCGGGGCTGGCACACCGATCGGCGCACTGTATCGACTGGAGCTTGACGGCCGCGTCACCCGCACCCGCAGCGAGGTGCGGATTCCGAACGCGATCTGCTTTTCTCCCGACGGCCGCACTGCCTATTTCGCCGATACTCGCAGCGGTGTTGTCGAAGCGAGGCCATACGATCCCGCAACCTGCGAAGCCGGCGCATCGCGTCCGTTCGTCAGGTTTGAAGACGGCGAGCATCCGGACGGCGCCTGCGTCGACAGCGACGGCTGCGTCTGGATCGCGGTGGTCGGCGGGTCGCGGATCGAGCGGCGGCGGCCCGATGGCGGACTCGACACAGTTGTTGAACTGCCGGTGTCGCGGCCGACCATGCCGATGCTGGGCGGCGCCGACGGGCGCACGCTGTTCGTGACGTCGCAGCGCAGGTTCCTGGGCACCGAGCGGCTGAAGGCCGAACCGTTCGCGGGCGATCTGCTGGCGGTGCGTGTCGATGCCACAGCGGGCCCGGTTACCCTGGCCGCGGAGCTTGCGGCTTCATGACGCGTGCGCACTGGCAAATGGCGCGCGGCATGATCGAGCCCCTGGCCGGTTTCGCCGGCCTGGCGTTGGCCTGGCAGCTGGCCAGCCTGATCGCGCATAACCCGACGCTGGTCCCGCCACTCGGTGTGATCGGCACCGCACTGGCCGGCCTGGCGCAGACCGATCTTGTCGATGACATTGTCGCCAGCCTCGTTCACCTGGCCGGCGGATTCGGCGCCGGCGCGGCGACCGGCCTTGCCCTCGCGCTGCTCTGCGCCCGGTTCGAGCCGGTCGACGCCGTCGTCGAGCCGGTCGCCGAGTTCCTGCGCCCAATCAGCGCCATCGCGTGGATTCCGATCGCTATCCTGCTGTTCGGCGTTGGCGAGGGCGTACCCATGTTCCTGATCTTCTACGCCTCGCTGTTCCCGATCTTCGTCAATGCCCGGGATGGCATCCGCCGCGTCGATCCCAGGCTGATCCGTGCCGCCGAGATGCTGGGTGCGTCGCGCCGGTTGGTGATATTAGGCGTGGTGTTGCCGGCGGCCCTGCCGGCGATTTTTGCCGGGGCCCGGCTGTCGCTCGGCGTCGGCTGGGTCGCCATGGTCGCCGGCGAGTTGGTCGGCGCCGGCACCGGCCTCGGCTATCGGGTGCAGTACTTCCAGGAATTTTTCTCGATGGAAGGCGTGATGGCCACCATCGTCGTCATCGGCGTGATCGGCTACCTGCTGGATACGGCGCTGCGCGCGCTGCAAGGCGCCGTCCTGCGATGGATGCCGTCGCGATGACGGCGTCGGCGCGCACAGCTCTGGTGTTGGCGGTGGTGGTCGCCGTGACGATCGCCTGGGAGGTCGCCGTCCGCGCGGCTCATGCGCAAGGCGCAGTGCCGCTGCCAAGCGGCATCCTGCGCGCCGGTGTCGCGCTCACGGCGGACGGCACGCTCGCCCGCGCGCTCGGCAGCAGCCTGCAGCGCGTGCTGATCGGATTTTCCATCGCGGCACTGGTCGGCATTCCGCTCGGCCTCGCCGTCGGCACCGTGCCGATACTCGACCGCACGGTGCGGCCGGTGCTGGACGGGCTGCGCGGCGTGGCGCCGATCGCCTGGATACCGATGGCGATCCTGTGGCTGGGCATACGCGGCGACGCGGCGTTGTTCGTCGTCGCCTATGCGGCGGTGTTTCCGTTCATCGTCAACACCAGCGAGGCGGCACGGCGGATTCCGCGCGCCCTGGTGCAGGCCGCGGAATCGCTCGGCGCCAGCCGGTCCCTGGTCGTCCGCTCGGTGATCCTTCCCGACGCCTTGCCGTTCGTCTTCACCGGTGCCCGCATCGCCATGGCGTTCGCCTGGGGCTCGATCATCGCAGCTGAACTCGCCATCGGCATCAAGGTTTCCACGGCGAGGCGTTCCGTCGCGGGCATCGGTCAGCTGATGGTTGATACGCTGTACGTGCGCCGCGATGTCGATGCCCTCGTTCTCTACATGCTTGTCATCGGCATCGTCAGTTTCCTGATCGATGCCGGCCTGCGACGGGCCCAGAAAAGGCTGATGCCATGGATGCCATGACCGCGCCGCCGATTATCCGCTTCAACCGCGTTGGCAAATCGTTCGCAGCGCCGCGCAGCAATGCCGTCGTCGAGGCCCTGCGCGAAGTCGATCTCGACGTGCGGCCGGGCGAGTTTCTCAGCATCATCGGTCCGTCGGGGTGCGGCAAGTCCACCTTGCTGTCGCTCGCCGCGGGATTCCTCAAGCCGACGACAGGGCAGGTGCTGTTCGATGGTGCGCCGATCGCAGCGCCAGGTCCGGAGCGCGGGGTGATGTTCCAGGACTACGCGTTGTTTCCCTGGCGAACCGTTCTCGGCAACATCGAATTCGGTCCGTTCGCCCGCGGCGTGCCGGCGGCGCCGCGGCGTGAGCGCGCCCGCGGTCTCGCCGACCTGGTCGGTCTCGCCGGTTTCGAAGACCGCTATCCGCACGAACTGTCGGGCGGGATGCGGCAGCGATGCGCGCTGGCCCGCCTGCTGGCGAACGATCCCCGGGTCTGGCTGATGGACGAGCCGCTGGCCGCGGTTGACCTGCAGACCCGCATCATCCTGCAGGATGAATTGCTGCGGCTGTGGGGCGATGGCGGCGACACCGCCAGGCGACCGACCGTCGTATTCGTGACGCACGGCATCGACGAGGCCGTGCTGCTCGCCGATCGCGTGGTCGTGCTGGCGCGCCGGCCCGGCCGGATCAAGGCCGTCATCGACATCACCTTGCCGCGGCCCCGCGCGGCGCTCCGCAACACACCGCAGGTCGCCGAACTGGTCGAGCAGCTGTGGTCGATCATTCGCGACGAAGCCGCCCAGGCGATCGCCGAAGAAAACTGAAAGAGCAAGACTGAGAAGATAACAAATCGAGGGAGGATATCATGCAGACAAGACGTACGCTTCTGGCCACCGGCGCCGCGCTCGCGACACTCCCGCTGTGCCGCGTGAGCCCGGCCTTCGCCGAGGCACTCAAGCTGAGCATCGGGGTTGGCTTGTCGAACGATCAGGCGCCGCTGGTCTACCGCCTGCAGAGGGAAAAGCTGCTGGAGCAGGCGGCCAAAGAGCTGGGCGCCGGCGAGATCGATGCCGAGTATCTGAATTTCCCGGTATTGCTCCGGATGCTGCAAGGCATCTCCGCCGGTCAGCTGCAGTTCGGCAATCTCGGTTCGACGCCCTGCATCCGCGCACTGACCAGCGGCGACCCGGTCGTCCCGATCGCGATCATCGGCGGCGGCAACACATTCCCGCTGCAGGTGCCCAAGGGTTCGCCGATCAAGAACCTGGACGGCCTGAAGGGAAAAACGGTGCTCACCATCCTGGGCTCCGACCTGCACCTGGTGCTGGTGCGGATGTTGCAGGCGCAGTTCGGCACACCCGATCCGAAGGCTCTCGGCATCACCGTTCGCAACATCAATGCGCTGACCGAACTCGGCAGTGCCCCGGCCGGCGTCGATGCCGTGCTGAGCCTGGATCCGCTGGCCGGCGCCGCCGAGGCGTCGGGCGCGCTGGTCACGCTGCTGCGCAACGACGGCAAGACCGGCGCCGCCTATGAAGGACCGGAAGGCAGCGGTGCCGGGCTGACCATTGCGAGCTTCGCCAAAACGCCATTTGCGCCCGACGCTTATTATCCGCACCGGATCTGGTGGGTGGTGCGCCAGACCTTCCTGAAGGAAAACCCGAAGGTGGTCACGGCGCTGCTGGTGGCGCTCGCCCGGGCGACCGAGGCGCTGGTCGCCATGAAGCCGGAGCAGGTCGTCGATATCGGCGGCGAGAACTGGCCCGGCGATCGCGCGTCCCAGACGGCCTGGGTACCAACCATGTTGTGGCGGCGCCGCGGCTGGAACTGGGTCACCGAGGGCGACGTCAAGACTCTGGTCGGGCTGTCGACGACCAAGGCGATCTACCAGCAGGAGCTCGTGGCTTCCAAGGCACGGGAGATCGTCGCGCTCGGCGGTGACGTCGCCAAGGCCGCCTACGATCACATCGGTCAGAAGCCTGCGGCCTCGGCGTTCCTGCAGACCGGCGGAGAGCTCCGCGGCCGGCCGGTATGGGAAATCAAGGACTGGTCGCTCTGACGGCGGCCGCCGTTCTTCATTCAAAAGGCTTGGAATAGCGCCGCGTTGCAATGAGCTTGGACCGCCATTGGGGGGAGCGCTTGCGACGACCGCGTCCGCCGAAGCTCGAAGAGCGAAGGCGGAAGCAATCCAGTCTTCCTTTTTTGCTTTCTGGATTGCTTCGCTTCGCTCGCAATGACGGGTCAAAGTCATTGACCAAGACCTACGGCAAATTGTCCCGCACGAAAATCTCGATCCGGATCCGTTCCTGGTCGGGATTGATCGGTTCGCCGAAACAATATGCCAAGAGTACCCGCGCGGCGGAGCGCGCTTCGTGGCCGGGATCCTGGTTGATGATGGCGTCGGTGAGACCGCTGAGCAGGAAGCGCCTGGTGTCGGCCGTCAGCTCGTGCGCGATCCAGATGATGTCTTTCGAGCGCTTTGAGGTTTCCAGCACTTCGGCGATGCCGTCATTGCCGGCGCCGGCATTGTAGAGGCCGATCAGGTCGGGATGTTCGCGCAGCAGCGCCGCGGTGAGGGTGCGGTTCTGGCCGCTGTCGTCGCGGCCTTCGCGGGCCGGCAGCGCCACCAGGTCGGGAAATTCGCTTAATAACACCTGGAGAAATCCAAAATGCCGCTCGGCATGGTCGCGCAGCGACATCGAACCGACGATGACGCCGATCTTGCCTTTGCGGCTGCCGAGAAAGCGCCCCATCAGGGAGGCGGCGGTGCGGCCGGCCGCCGAGTTGTCGACGCCGACATAATGCGCGCGCCGCGAGGAGGGCGCGTCCGACACCAGCGTCACCACATGGACGCCGCGGCTGACCAGGTCATCGATGGCGGCGCGTACCCTTGTATGGTCGAGCGCCACGGTGGCGACGCCGTGATAGGCCGGCGGCAGTTGCTCCAATGCGGCGGCCAGCGCGTTGGGGTCGAACACGTCGACATGCATGATGTCGAGATAGGCGTTCTGGCTGGCCAGCCAGTCGCAGGCCCGCTCCACCTGCACCGACAGGTTGGACATGAAGCTGTTGGCGTTCGACGGCAGGATAAAGGCGAAACGGTAGCTCTCGTTGCGGGCGAGGCGCATGGCGGCGGCGTTGGCCCGGTAGCCGAGCTTGGCGACCGCGAGTTCGACCCGCGCGACGGTCTGCTCGCGCACGCCGTCGCGCTGGTTGACGACGCGGTCCGCCGTCGCCAGCGACACGCCGGCTTCCCGGGCGACGTCCTCGAGCGTTGCCCTTCGCCTTGGCAGCCGTTCGCCCATGCGTTCGCCCAGTGAGCTCATCGCGCCGCCCACAGCATGCCGCGGGTCATCAGCGTCCGGATTTCGGGGACATCGAGTTCATAGGCCCGATGCCCCAGCGACGAATAGAACACCCGGCCCTGGCCGAAACGCTTCTTCCACACCACCGGCATCACCACGCCATCGATCCACGGCGCGTGATCGGCATTGAAGGTGGTCGTGGCCAGCACCTCGATGGCCGGATCGATATGCATGTAATACTGTTCGGATCGATGCTCGAAGCTGTCGATGCCCGCCATGATCGGATCTTCGCGCTTGGTGACGTCGACCTTGTAGTCGATGATGTTGCCGGGATGCGCCACCCACTGGCCGCCGCACATGAACTGGTAGTCCACCGAATCCCGGAACGCGTCGCCCATGCCGCCGTGATGGCCGGCGAGGCCGACGCCGCCCTTGACGGCTTCGCACAGCGCCTGCGCCTCGGCCTTCTCAATTTTTGACATGGTATAGATCGGAATGACCAGCGACATGTCCTTGAGCGCCGGATCGAGGAACGCCTCGGTTTTGGTTTCCACCCGAACCTCGAAGCCTTCAGCCGTGAGCCAGCTCCGTATCATCGACGCGCACAGATCCGGATCATGTCCGGCCCAGCCGCCCCATACGATCATCGCCTTGCGCATTTTCTTCTGTCCTTTTTAACTGATTTGACCGGTGGCAAGTCCGGGCGGAAGCGGCGCCGGACGCTCGACGGTGGTTTCGAGTTTGACGCGGCGGCCCTCGTCCGAGGAGACCTGGAACGCCTCCATGGCTTCCAGCACGTGCAGCGCCAGCGCGCCGCTGGCGCGGTGCGGCCGGTTGTCGACAATGGCCGCCGCCATGTCGGCGACGCCGATCGAGCGGAATTCGCCTTCGGTGTTGCCGTGGCTGTGGGGCTGCACCTCCCACTCGCCGCCGGTCTTGGCGAGGCTGACCTCGCCGCCGAAACGGTTGGGATCGGGCACCAGCAGGCTGCCGGCCGTGCCGTAGATCTCGATCGGGACGTGCTTGTGCTTGGGCACGTCGAAACTCATGGTGATGGCGACCGCGGCGCCCGAGACGAATTCGAGCGTGCCGGTGACGTGGGTTGAGACCTCGACCGGAATTTTGGTGCCGTTCAGCGGCTGGCTGGTGATCAGCCGTTCCTGGCGCGGCCTCGTCGCCGAACCCATCACCGAGGCGATCGGGCCGAGCAGCTGCACGAGGTCGGTGATGTAATACGGGCCCATGTCCAGCATCGGCCCGCCGCCGCGCAGGTAGTAGAAGCCCGGCGCCGGGTGCCAGCGTTCGTGTCCGGGGCACATGAAGAACGCGGTGCCGCCCACCGGCGTACCGATGGCGCCATCGTCGATCAGCTTGCGCACGGTCTGGTGACCGCCGCCGAGGAAGGTATCCGGCGCGCAGCCGACCCGCAGGTTGCGCTGCGCGGCGAGATCCATCACCTTGCGCGCCTCGACCATGTTGACACCCAAGGGCTTTTCCGAATGGACATGCTTGCCGGCGTTCAAGGCCGCGAGGCTGACGTCAGTGTGGGCCAGCGGCACCGTCAGGTTGACGACGATCTCGATGTCGTCGCGCTTGAGCATCTGGTCGACCCGCATGCCGGGAACGCCGAACTCCTTGCCGCGCGCCTCGGCGGCGGGGGAACGCATGTCGGCCACCGCGCGCAGCTCGATATTGGCAAACTGCTTCATGGCGGTCATGTAGGCCTTGCTGATGACGCCGCAGCCGATGACGCCGATGCCGACTTTTCTCATGAAAACTCCGTTTCGATAGTCTTGGTTCGTAAGTTGGTTCCGAAGCTCAGCCCTTGACGGCTCCCGCCGTGAGGCCGGCGACGATGTGTTTTTGCGCGAACAGGAACAGGATGATGGTCGGCAGGATGGTCAGGGTGACGAAGGCCAGGATCAGGTGCCACTCCGACGAATATTCGCCCTGGTACACCATGATGCCAAGCGGCCACGGATAGAGCTCGTCGCTGTTCAGCATGATCAGCGGAATGAGGTATGAGTTCCAGCTGTTGACGAACACGATGGTGCCGACGGTGGCCAGGATCGGGCGCGACAGCGGCAGCGTCACATAACGAAAGAAGTCGATATAGCTGCAGCCATCGACCAGCGCCGCCTCCAGCAGTTCGAACGGAATGTCCTTGAAGAAGCGGCGCAACAACAGAATGCTCATCGCCAGCGCAAACGCGACCTGCGGCAGCACAACGCCGAAATACGAGTCAAGCAGGCCGAGGTCGCGCACCTTGATGAACAGCGGCAGGATCGCGGTCGCGGCGGGAAACAACAGCCCCATGGTGATGTAGCTCATCAGCATGGTCGAGCCGTAGAATTTGATTTGCGCGAACACGAACGCGGCCATCGAGGCGGCGATCAAGGTCAGCACCACGGTCATGGACGAGATGATCAGCGAATTTCCGAGCAGCTGCCAGTAGCGCTTCGAGAGAAGAATGCCGCCGTAGTTCTCCCATTCCCAGACGTGGGGCAGGCCGAACGGGTTGGTGCGCAGTTCGCCGATCGACTTGAAACCGCCGAGCACCGTCGCGATCAAGGGTGTCGCGACGAACACCGCGACGACGGCGAGGAACAGCGCCTTGTAGAGCGCGGTCAGGTCGAACCCGGTTTCGGAAAATGCGGCTGTGTCACTCATCGCGCATGAACCAGCGTTTGTAGGTGAAAGCGAAGGTGACGCAGATGCAAAACAGGATGACGCCGACAGCGCTGCCGAAACCGACCCGCATCCGCATCACGCCGAACGTGTAGAGAAAGCTCACCATGGTGTGCGAGGAGTCCGCAGGTCCGCCCCGAGTCAGCGGCATGATCAGGTCGAACAGCTGCAGCGAGCCGACGATGGCGAAGAACGCCGAGAGCCGGATGGTGGGGTAGAGCAGGGGGATCACGATATGGCGCAGGTTCTGCATGCGCGTTGCGCCGTCGATCTTGCCGGCTTCCACCAGCGTCTGGTCCATGCCCTGCAGGGCGGCGATGAACAGCATCATGTGGAAGCCGAAATATTTCCACACGATCACGATCAGGATCGCCAGCATCGAGGTCTGCGGGCTCGCCAAGAGATGCGGCGCGGTGGCGCCGAACAGCCGGTAGATGGCGGCGAGCAGGCCGTAGTCGCCGTCATAGACAAAGGAGAAGATCAGCCCGGTGGCAATTTCGGCCAGGATATACGGCAGGAAGAACAGCATGCGCAGCGCCACCGCGCCGCGAAATTTTTGCGCCAGGATCAGTGCCAGCGACAGCGCCAGCGGCAGCTGCACCAAAAGCGACACCAGGATGATCAGGATGTTGTTGCGAAAGGCGAGCCCGAAGGCGCGGGTGTCGAATACGAAGCGGTAGTTGTCGAAACCGATCCAGTTCTTCGGGCTGCCGAATCCGTTCCAGTTGAAGCCCGAATACCACGCCGCCTCGACCACCGGCATCACCACAAACAGCGTGAACAACAACAGCGCCGGCGGCAGAAACAGCAGCACCACCGTGAGCTTGCCGGATTCGAACGGCCGGAACCCGGCGAGCGAGCGCATCGGCCGAGCAAGGGTGACGTGATTGGGCAACGTAGTCATGCGAAGGGGGCAGGCAGGGTCGTATGTGAGGCGACTGGTTGCCGCATCTCTTCCTTATCCCACCCCCTTGTGGTCCGGTCGAACGAAGTTCGACCGTGGGTGGCCGGTCGGGTGGGGGCAAGCAGCAAGGGCGGCACGTGTGGCAACGCCCACCCCGTCCTTCGCTTCGTTCGGCCGACCCTCCCCACAAGGGGGAGGGATCGCACGTCGTCATCACGGAAGAAGCGAGCACCCATCAATTGCCCTGCTTGAATGCGGCCTCGATCGCCTTGGCGGCGTCTTCCGGCGTCATGGTGCCGCCGGCGATTTCGGCGGTGACGTCGTTGACGACGCGGCCGACGGACGGGCCGAGGCTCTGGTCGTAGTAATTCTGGTGATATTTCGACTTCGCGAGGTTCTGTGCCACCGTGCGCATCAGCGGACTGGCGAGGCCTTCGTCGGCGCCCTTGTAGACCGGGATCAGGAAGTTGCCGGCGGCCTCTTTCTTCTCGACCTCCAGCGAAACGAAACTCTTCAGGAACTCGACGGTCTCTTTCGGCGCGCCCTTGGTGACGAGCCAGCCGTTGATGCCGCCGAGCGTATCGGTGGGATCGCCCTTGCCGCCGGGCACCGTCGGGAAGTCGAACCAGCCGAGGTTGTCGTCGCTGATGCCCTTCTTGTCGGCGGCGAGCGCGCGCTGCTGGTGGTAACTCGAGGAGATCGCCAGCGTCATCGCCGCCTTTCCGTCGCCGAAGGCGCCGACCGCTTGCGGGTTCTTGAAGCCGAGGAAGCCGTTCTGGAACGGCTGCAGGTCGACCAGTTGCTTGAACAGCTGTCCGGACTTGACGAAGGTTTCGCCGGCAAAGCCGCCGTTCTGGTCGCGCAGCGCGGCCTCGAAGGCCGCCTTGCCGCCGACCCGGACCGCGAGGTTGGTCCAGTAGAAATGCAGCGGCCATTTGTCGGCGCCGCCCACCACCAGCGGCGTGACGCCGGCGGCTTTCAGCTTCTTCACCGCGTCGAGCAGGTCGTCCCAGGTCTTGATCTTGGCGCCGTCGAGGCCGGCCTTGGCCATCAATTCCTTGTTGTAGAAGAAGCCGGTTTGCGACTGCGCGAACGGAACGCCATAGATCTTGCCGTCGAGCGTGAAGGCGTTGACCGCGGCCGGCGACAAATTGTCCTTGTAGCCCGCGAGCGCCGGCGCGATGTCTTCGAGCACGCCGGCCTCGACCTGCGATTTCAAAACGCCGCCGGCCCAGCTGTAGATGATCTGCGGCCGGTCTTTCGATTGCAGCATGCTCGGCAGCTTGGCCTTGTAGGCCTCGTTCTCGAGGAATTGCAGCTCGATCTTGACGCCGGGATGCTTGGATTCGAAGTCGCGCGCGGCGTCGTCCCAGATCTTCACCAGCGCCGGGTTGACCTCAAGATGCAACCATTTGATGGTTGTTTGCGCCGCAGCAGCGCCCACCGTCAGCAACAATATGGCCGCCGCGTGCGCGGCGCGCTTCAACATCTTCATGCTTGCCTCCCAAGTGATCGTTCAGGAAATCGTTCAAGAGATCTTTTTTGTCGTTGCCGGTATCCTATCCCGGATTTTTGAGGTGCGCTACTCATCTTCTGATGGATATACGCGGCCCGCGTGGTAGGTAGCCAAAAAGGTGAAGGTATCAGGGGGTGACGCGGCAATGGCGATAGGTGCATGATTGGGGCGATTTATCCGGATTTGGCAGACAAGACCGTAGTCGTAACCGGCGGCGGCAGCGGTATCGGTGGAGGCGATAGTCCGGCGATTTGCGGCGCAGGGTTCGAAACCTGCCTTCATCGATATCAAGGAGGCCGAGCGCAAGATCGACGAGTGGGGCGCGACGTAATGAACGAAAGCACTTGAGACTGTTTTCCCAAAACCACGATTGCCACGCCTTCAGAATTTGAGTTGCGTACCTCTTTTATTTAGGCTAACACCGCTGCCATGAGCGCGTCCACGCCCAATCCGACTCCGACACAAACCTCACAGTGAGGCGTCTAAGTGCTCGCCCGGATATGGTTGGACTCTGCAATGTTGGTGCCGGTGCACAGGGCGTTGCCAAGGCCCTTATCGACAGCGGACTGGCGAACGAGACCGTCTTCATCGGCCACGATCTGACCAATTTCACCCGCCGCCTCCTGCTCTGCGGCGTCATGGATGCCGCGATCGTTCGGGATCCAGAACATGAGGCACGATCGTTCGTCCGCGTGTTGCTGGCATTGGTGAGGCCAGAACCCATTCTGGCCGAACAGGAGAAAATCCGCATCGACATCATCATGCGGGACAACATGGCCTAGCCGAGAACCGCGCGGTGAGGGCTGTTCGTGTCGATGCGCAGTGGAGCGTTGGATCCAGGCCAGACAAGGCGTGTTCAAAACGTCGGCCGGATCATCGGGGAGGATGACAGGCGTGTATCTTGGGCTCGATATCGGCACATCCAGTGTCAAGGCGGTGCTTGTCGACGCGGATGGTAGCGTCGTGGCCATTGCCGCGCGCGCCCTCGACGTATCGCACCCCTATCCGCTGTGGTCGGAGCAAAATCCGGACGCCTGGGTCGAAGCCACCATCGGAGCGGTTGATGAACTGGCATCGACCCATCCGGTCGCCGTCGCCGCCGTTCGAGGTATCGGTCTCTCCGGTCAGATGCATGGCGCGACTTTGCTCGATGCGGCTGGTACGCCGCTGCGCCCGGCGATCCTGTGGAATGACGGTCGCTCCCACGTTGAATGTCGCGAGCTCGAAGCACGCCTGCCGACGCTGCACGCGATTGCCGGCAATCTGGCCATGCCCGGCTTCACTGCCCCCAAGCTGCTTTGGGTTGCCAAACACGAACCCGAGATCTTCCGGCGAACGGCGAAGGTGCTGTTGCCCAAGGCCTATGTTCGCTTTCGCCTGACCGGCGCCATGGTCGAGGACATGTCGGACGCTTCCGGCACGCTCTGGCTTAATGTCGGCCGGCGGCAATGGTCGGAAGAGATTCTGGCGGCGTGTGGCATGTCGCTGGCACAGATGCCGAGCCTTGTCGAAGGCAGCGAGCCCTGCGGGCAGCTGTCCGCGAGCTTGACGGCGCGATGGGGCATGAAGCCCGGGGTTGTCGTGGCAGGCGGCGCCGGCGACTGCGCGGCGAGCGCGATCGGCCTCGGGGCGATCGCGCCGGGTCAGGCGTTTCTGTCGCTCGGCACGTCGGGCGTGCTGTTCGCCGTTACCGATCGATTTGCGCCCAATGCGGCCTCGGCCGTGCATGCTTTCTGCCATGCTCTTCCCGGGATCTGGCATCAGATGGGGGTCATGCTATCGGCCGCGGCGTCGCTGGCCTGGCTGGCCGCGGTGCTGGGAGCTCACGAGGCCGACGTGCTGGAACCGCTCGGGACCGCGGTGGATTCCCCGAGCCCCGTCAAGTTCCTTCCTTATCTTTCGGGTGAACGCACGCCCTTGAATGACGCCAAGGCGAGCGGCGCCTTTGTCGGGCTCAGAGCCGATACAAACCGATCCCACATCGTACAGGCCGTGCTGGAAGGCGTTGCCTTCGCCGCCCGGGACAATCTTGTGGCCTTGGCAGCCGCTGGCACACATCTCAGCGAAGTCGATCTGGTCGGCGGTGGCTCGCGGTCGCCGCTCTGGACGCAGATCGTTGCGGACGTCCTGGGTCTGCCGGTCCACCGCGTCGAGGAAGGCGAAGTGGGCGCGGCATTGGGCGCCGCCCGGCTCGGGCGATTGGCCGATACGGGGGAAGCCCCGGCCGCCGTTTGTACGCGTCCGCGTCGACTGGCGACCTTCTTGCCACGGCCTGCGCAGGTCGCGGCTTACGAAGCGTCCTACACGCAGTGGTCAAAGCTCTACCCCGCCCTGAAGGAGGTCCTCCATTGAGCAGCCCATCCCCTCGTTTTTTCGACACGGCCGTACCGGTCAGCTTTGGCGGGGCGTCCGCCGAAACCCCGCATGCTTTTCGCTGGTACGACAAGAACCGCATCGTTGCGGGCAAGCGGCTCGAGGATCACCTGCGCTTTGCCGTTTGTTACTGGCACTCCTTCTGCTGGCCGGGCAGCGACCCCTTTGGTGGCGAGACATTCCTTAGACCCTGGCACCACGGCGGAGACGCGCTTGACCTCGCCAAGGCCAAAGCCGATGTCGCCTTCGAACTGTTCCGCCTGCTGGACGTGCCGTTCTTCACCTTCCATGACGTCGACGCGGCGCCGGAGGGCGCAACCCTGCAGGAGTCGATCTACAATCTCGACGTCATCGCCGGCATCTTCCAGGAAAAGATGGCGACGTCGAAGGTGCGGCTGCTCTGGGGCACCGCGAACCTTTTCTCGAACCGCCGCTATATGGCAGGCGCGGCGACCAACCCGGATCCGGATGTGTTCGCCTATGCGGCCGGTCAGGTGCGCGCCGCGCTGGAGACGACTCACCGGCTCGGTGGGCAGAACTATGTCTTATGGGGCGGCCGTGAAGGCTACGAGACCTTGCTCAATACCGACATGAAGCAGGAGCTGGACCAGCTCGGCCGCTTTGTCAGCATGGTGGTGGAACACAAGCACAAGATCGGGTTCGAGGGGCCGATTCTGATCGAGCCGAAGCCGAAGGAACCGACCAAGCACCAGTATGATTTCGACGTTGCGACCTGCTACGCCTTCCTCGAGCGCTATGGCCTGACCAAGGAAGTCAAGCTCAACCTCGAACAGAACCACGCCATCCTGGCTGGCCATTCATTCCAGCACGAGATCGCGCTTGCCAATGCATTTGGCGTCTTCGGGTCGCTCGACATCAATCGCGGCGACGATCTTCTGGGTTGGGATACCGACCAGTTCGCGATGAACGTACCGGAGATGGCGCTGTGCTTCCACGAGTTGCTCAGGGCTGGCGGGTTCACGACCGGCGGGCTCAATTTCGACGCCAAGATCCGCCGGCAGTCGATCGATCCGGACGATCTGATCCATGCCCATGTCGGCTCGATGGATGCCTGCGCCCGCGCCTTGATCGCCGCGGCCGAAATGCTGGAGGCGGGCACGCTGACCGGACCTGTCGCCGAGCGTTATGCGCCCTGGCGATCGCCGGAGGCACAGGCCGTCCTTTCTGGTCAGCGATCTCTGGCAGAAGTCGCCGACGCGGCCCTGACGCAGGGCCTCGATCCTCAACCGCGTTCGGGGCGCCAGGAATACCTGGAGTCCCTTGTCAACCGTTTCGTCTGAAGCGGGCAACGACTGATCGAGACCTTTCAAATCGCCGATCGAGAGCGATGAGGCCACTTTCCACTCTAAACAACCGCCCAATGGGGCCAACCACGGAGGAATACCATGAAGATCATTTCCACTGTTTTCGCCGCCAGCGCGCTCGCGCTTGTGGCCGCCAACGGCGCATTGGCCGCGGACAAGCCGGTCATCGGTGTCTCCTGGTCGAACTTTCAGGAAGAGCGCTGGAAGACCGACGAGGCCGCCATCAAGGCCGCGATCGAAAAGGCCGGTGGCAGTTATATCTCCGCCGACGCTCAGTCGAACCCGGGCAAGCAGCTGACCGATATCGAAAGCCTCATCACCAAGGGCGCCAAAGCCCTGATCGTCCTTGCCCAGGATTCCGACGCCATCCGTCCCGCGATTGAAAAAGCCACCCAGGAAGGCATCCCGGTCGTCGGTTACGACCGCCTGATCGAGATCCCGAGCGCCTTCTACATTACCTTCGACAACAAGGAAGTGGGCCGCATGCAGGCCCGCGCCGTGCATGCCGCCAAGCCCAAGGGCAGTTACGCCTTCATCAAGGGCTCTTCGACCGATCCGAACGCCGACTTCCTCTTCGCCGGCCAGATGGAGGTCCTGAAGGCTGCTATCGACAAGGGTGACATCAAGAATGTCGGCGAGGCCTATACCGACAAGTGGCTGCCCGCCAACGCCCAGAAGAACATGGAACAGATCCTGACCAAGAATAACAACAAGGTCGATGCGGTCGTCGCCTCCAATGACGGCACCGCCGGTGGCGTTGTTGCGGCGCTTTCGGCACAAGGCCTGGCTGGTTCCGTTCCGGTGTCCGGACAGGATGGTGACAAGGCCGCGCTGAACCGCGTGGCACTTGGCACCCAGACTGTATCGGTGTGGAAGGATGCCCGCGAGCTCGGCAAGAGCGCAGCTGAAATTGCCATCGCGCTGGCCGGTGGCAAGAAGCTTTCGGACATCCCCGGCTCGACCACGTTCTCCGACGGCCCGAAAAAGCAGAAGATGACCGCCCGGCTTCTGAAGCCGGTCGCGATCACCAAGGATAACCTGTCCGTCGTGATTGCTGCCGGCTGGATCACCAAGGAAGCCGTCTGCCAGGGCGTCAAGGCCGGGTCGGTTTCGGTCTGCAAGTGATATGATACGCGCGGGAGGTGCCGGACGACCGGCACCTCCCGTTCTTGCTCAGTGATCGCGGACGCGGCGTTGCGCGTGCCGTGCGTTTCGCTCGAAGCTGGATCCAGTTCGGCCGGACACCGAGCCTCTGGCTGTGGCGGGGACGCGCGATGATCGCCCGGCAACGACTGACCCGGGGACGATGGCCAAGGGAGAGGCCGGCCCCGGCCCCGATATCGCCACTTGTTCTCCGCCGGAATCTCCCGTTATGGGTAACCTCTTCCGCAAGCTCGAACTCGATCTGAGGCTGGTCGGCATGCTCGCCGCCGTGGCCATCATCTGGGTCGGCTTTGACACGCTCACCGAGGGCGGATTTCTGACCCCGCGCAATCTATGGAACCTCTCGGTTCAGTCCTCCTCGGTCGCCGTTATGGCGACGGGCATGGTGCTGGTCATTGTTACCCGCAACATTGATCTCTCCGTCGGTTCGATCCTCGGCTTCACTGGAATGATCATCGGCGTGACGCAGGCCGCGATTTTGCCGCAGCTCTGGGGTTTCGATCATCCCCTTACCTGGGTCGTCGCAACGGTCGTCGGGCTGCTGGTCGGCACAGCTATT
Organism: uncultured Alphaproteobacteria bacterium; assembly: GCA_963710235.1. Taxonomy (GTDB): domain Bacteria; phylum Pseudomonadota; class Alphaproteobacteria; order Rhizobiales; family Xanthobacteraceae; genus Bradyrhizobium. Next base: position 745,836 of record CAVPZI010000001.1, on the reverse strand, counting down.
GGCGCGCTGCAAGGCGCAGTCATTGCCTATCTTGGCGTCTCCTCCTTCATCGTGACGCTGGGTGGCTTGCTGATCTGGCGTGGTGCGGCCTGGTGGGTGACGACGGGCCAGACTGTCGCCCCGCTTGACAGCCGCTTCAAGCCGATCGGCGGCGGCATCGAAGGTGCGATCGGGGCCAACGCCAGCTGGGCGATCGGCATTGTCGCGGTGGTTTTGGCGATCGCCCTCCTCATCACCGCGCGCCGCCGCCGCCAGGGCTTTGGCTTCCCGGTCCGACCGCTCTGGGCCGAAGCGGTGATCGCGGCGCTGGTGTCGATCGCGATCCTCGGCGCAGTGCTGGTGGTCAATGCCTATCCGCTGCCGGTCGGCGTGGTGCGCCAGATGCAGGCCGCCGCCGGAGTTCCCGAGGATGCGCCCTTGCCCGAAGTCGCCCACGGCTTCGCCATACCCGTGTTGATCGCGCTTGCCGTCGGCCTGGCCATGACGTTCCTCACCAATCGCACCCGCTTCGGCCGCTATGTTTTCGCCATCGGCGGCAACCCGGAAGCCGCCGAACTCTCCGGCATCAATACCAGGCGTGTCCTCACCGGAGTCTTCGCTCTGATGGGGCTTCTTGCCGGCGTCTCCGCCTGCATTTCCACCGCCCGCTTGCAGTCGGCAACCAACGCCACCGGCACGCTGGACGAACTCTACACGATCGCCTCCGCGGTCATTGGTGGCACCTCGTTGACCGGCGGCACCGGCACGATCTACGGCGCCATACTTGGGGCGGTGGTGATGCAGTCGCTGCAATCCGGCATGGTGTTGCTCGGCGTTGACGCGCCGCTGCAAAATATTGTCGTCGGACTGGTGCTCGTCGCCGCCGTCTGGATCGATACCATCTATCGCCGCCACGTGAAGTGAGGGAGACTTCCATGGAAACCCACGCGACCAAAACACCGCTTGTCGATATGCGGAACATTTCCATCGCCTTTGGCGGCATCAAGGCGGTAGACGACGTCTCGGTGCAACTGCATGAGGGCGAAGTGGTCGGGCTCCTCGGCCATAATGGGGCCGGCAAATCGACCCTGATCAAGATCCTTTCAGGCGCCTATCCGGCTGAAAGCGGCGAGATTTGGGTCAACGGCGAAAAAGCCCGTATCGCGTCTCCCCGTGACGCCAAGACATATGGCATCGAGACAATCTACCAAACCCTGGCGCTGGCCGACAACGTTGATGCTGCCGCCAATATTTTCCTTGGCCGCGAGATCCTTACCCGCTGGGGTACGCTCGACGACGCTGCGATGGAAAGTCAGACCCGCAAGGTCATGGCCCGGCTCAACCCGCATTTCCGCCGCTTCAAGGATCCGGTCCGCGCACTTTCAGGAGGCCAGCGTCAGTCTGTTGCGATCGCCCGCGCCATCCATTTTGATGCACGGATACTGATCATGGACGAACCGACGGCGGCGCTTGGCCCTGCTGAGACCAAGCAGGTCGGCGATCTCACTCTCACGCTGAAACGGGAAGGCATCGGCATCTTCCTCATCAGCCATGATGTCCACGACGTGTTCGACCTCGCCGACCGCATCTATGTCATGAAGAATGGTCGGTTGGTCGGCTCCGCCCGTGTCAGCGATGTCACCAAGGACGAGGTCCTGGGCATGATCATTCTCGGCAAATGTCCACCGGGGGGGCTGCCGGGTCCCGGCGCGGCGCCAAGGGAGCGCTAGGTCGTAGGCATGATGTTTACGACCTGGGTCGTAGGCATGATGTTTACGACCTGGGACCACTGCCGGATCGACAAACATCCGCTTCTGTATTCGGTCGTTTGGGGTCCAAGCGCTTTCGCGTCGTCACGAAGGCATAGAACCCGGCGCAGGGCCAGCGCGTTCACTTCGAGCAGGCCGATCTCGCCGACATCGCCGCATTACGTTCGGCGACCGGCGAGATCCGAAAACCAACCAGCAATATGTGGTGGATGGCGGGTGGGTGTGAGAGGTGAGGCAGGCCGCCAGCCTAAACCGCGCGAGGATCTGCGGCTCTGAGCACCTGTCGGATGCTGAACGGGTCGAGTTGTCACAGCAACTCGTGCAGCATCTCTCCGTCATCGTCACCGAGGCTTATGTCCGATTCGCCCCGCCGCTAACGGAGATCGAGTGTTCCCTTTGCCGGTGCTCCACCCCATTTGTCATACCAGATTTGACAGCGGTTGCATTCGAACCTAGCTTCCGATCCCGGGAGAGAACGGCCGGCAAAACCGAGAGCTGACAACGATCAGCGCTTTGCCGGTTTGGCGTTGTGCGTTGCACGACGTCTATCTCCTTGCCGAAGCAATCGGTTTCAAAGGGAGGACACCACCATGAAAATGAACCTGATATCGAGCTGTGCCGTCGCCGCGCTGGCGCTGGCGTCGTTTGCGTTCGGCTCGGCGGCGAATGCCGCCGGTCCGCAAATCGTTGCCGGGCCGTCCGTCGATCCCGGCTGCTATGCGCCCTGGTCGGCGGATACCAAATTCTTCAAGTTTGCCGCCAAGAAGGGTCCCTATCGCGTGGCGCTGGCCAACGGCTTCATCGCCAACACCTGGCGCATCCAGATGATCCAGACCGCCAAGGCCTATGCCGCACAGCCGGAAGTGGCCAAGAACCTCAAGGAGTTCAAGGTGGTATCGACCGGCGAGGACGTCGCCGCGCAGATTTCCGCGATCAACAACTTCATCGACTCCGGCTTCGACGCCATCGTCGTCAATGCGCAGAATCCGAAGGCGTTTGCGCCCGTCATCAAGCGAGCCAAGGATGCCGGCGTGGTGCTGGTCGCCTTCGACAACATCCTCGACACCCAGGACGCCATCAACGTCAACGTCGACCAGAAGGGGCTCGGCGTGCTGTGGGCGAACTGGCTGGTCAAGCACATTCCTAATGGCGGCAAGATCCTCGAAGTACGCGGCGTCGCCGGTACCTCGGTCGACACCGACCGTCACAACGGCATCCACGAGACGTTCGACAAGTCGGGCAAGAAGTGGGACGTGGTCGAGGTGGTCGGCAAGTGGGACGACGCGACAGCGCAAAAGGCCACCGCCGACGCCATCGCGGTGCAGAAGAAGTTCGACGGCATCACCGCGCAGGGCGGTGACACCGGCGTGGTGCAGGCGATGATCGACGCCAAGCATCCGTTCGTTCCGTTCGGCGGCGAAACCGAAAACGGCTTCCGCAAGTTCTGCGCCAAGGAAGCCGGAGCGGGCCTCAAGTGCTCGTCGGCCGGAACCGGACCCGCCCAGGTCGCGGTCGCCATGAGGACGGCGATCGACGCCCTGCAGGGCAAGGTGGTGCCGCAGTCGATCAAGCTGCCGCTGGCGATTGCCGAGGATCCCAACTTCAAGGACGGCCAGGACTATTATTCCGCCCAGTCCGACAACTTCTTTGTCGGCAACTCCTTCCCGACCTGCGGCATCAATTTCTCGGCGCAGGAAATCATGGGACAATCCAAGGAAAACAAGTAAGGCTCAGGTTTGGGCCGACCGTCGCCGCGGGAATTTCCCGCGGCGATGGCGTTCAAGGATGGTGTGATGGAAAGCCAAACCCCGCTGTTCCGCATGGAAGGAATTTCCAAGCGCTATGGCGGCGTGCGGGCGCTGGAAAAAGCCGACCTCGACGTTACGGCCGGGAGGGTGCACGCCATCCTGGGCGAGAACGGCGCCGGCAAATCCACCCTGATCAAGGTGATGTCCGGCGTGGTCGTCCCCGACGAGGGCCGCATGCAACTCGAAGGGGCGGAGGTGAGTTTTCCGAACCCGGCCGCGGCCAATGCCGCCGGCATCGTCTGCATCTTCCAGGAACTGTCGCTGATCCCCGATCTCACCGTCGCCGACAACATCATTGCCTCCAATCCGCCGGGCCGGTTCGGCCTGATCGACCGCAAAGCGCAACGGCGGCTGGCCGAAGCGGCGCTGGCGCGCGCCGGCGGCGAGGACATTCATCCGATGGCGCAGGTCAGGGATCTGCCGCTGTCGCGCCGCCAGATCATCGAAATCGCCAAGGCGCTGTCGCGCCAGCCGCGCATTCTGATCCTCGACGAGGCCACCTCGGCGCTGGCGGCCGCCGACGTGGCGCGGGTGTTCGATGTGCTGAAGCGGCTGCGCGCCGAAGGCATCGCGCTGGTCTATATTTCGCACCGCATGCACGAGATCGCCGAACTCGCCGACGACTGCTCGGTGTTCCGCAACGGCCGCAAGATCGCGACGTTTACGGCCGGCAGCAAGAGCGACAACGAAGTGGTCGAGATGATGATCGGCCGCGAATACAGCCATGTGTTTCCGCCCAAGCCGGCCGAGGCCATGCACGCGGCCGTGCCGGTCATGGAGGTGCGCCATTTGTCCTGGGCGCCGCGGCTCAACGATATCTCCTTTGCCATTCACCGCGGCGAGGTCGTCGGCCTCGGCGGGCTGGACGGGCAGGGCCAGCGCGAGCTGCTGCTGGCGCTGTTCGGTGTGCTGCGCGGCACCAGCGGCGAGATCCTGATCGACGGCAAGCCAGTCAGCATCGGCTCGCCCCGCGCCGCCAAGGCCGAAGGCATCGCCATGGCGCTGATCCCCGAGGATCGCAAGACCGAAGGACTGATGCTGCAGATGTCGGTGCGCGACAACCTGTCGTTTGCCGCCTTATCGGAACTGGCCAGGGGCGGCATCATCGATCGCGACGCCGAGCGCGACGCCGTCGACGCCATGATCAGGCTGCTCGCGATCCGCACCGACGGCGTGGCGGCGCCGGCCGGCTCCTTGTCCGGCGGCAACCAGCAAAAACTGGTGATCGCCAAATGGCTGATGCGCAAACCCCGCATCATCCTGCTCAACGACCCCACCCGCGGCATCGACGTCGGCACCAAGCAGGAAATCTACCAATTGCTGCGCAAGCTCGCCGACGACGGCGCCGCCATCGTGCTGTATTCGACCGATTATGACGAACTGATCGGCTGTTGCGACCGGGTACTGGTGCTGTACGACGGCAGCATCAAGCGTACGCTGACCGGGACCGGGATTACCGAACGCGCGCTGATCTCCTCGGCGCTCAACATCGACATGGCTGGCGGGGAAACGGAGCGACACGCTCCGGCGGACGCATGAAGGACTGGCGCTTTCACCTGGCGGAGCAGCGCGGCACGCTGACGGCGCTGGCGATCTTCATCGCCATGTTCAGTCTCTACATCTTCAACCATCCCGCCGGCTTCACCGCCAATGTGGTGCAGACCGTCGCCAACAAGGGCGTGCTGCTGGCGCTGGTCGCCATGGCGCAGACGCTGGTGGTGCTGACCTCGGGCATTGATCTGTCGGTCGGCATGATCTTCATCCTGTGCAACTGCGTGGCGTCCTACCTGGTGGCCGGCTCGGCGGCTGAAACCGCGTTCGGCGTCATCGCCGTGCTCGCGATCGGTGCGGCCTGCGGCGCCGTCAACGCCATGATCGTGATTTTCGGCCGGCTGCAACCGATCGTCACCACCATCGCCACCGGCGCGGTCTATTTCGGCATCGCGTTGTGGATCCGGCCGTATCCCGGTTCGTCGGACGATTTCAATGCGGCGTTTGCCGACGCGCTGACCGGCAAGCTGTTCGATCTCATCCCCACCAGCGTGGTGGTGCTGGTCGGCGTCGTGGTTCTGGTCTGGCTGCCGTTTTCGCGCTCGGTGCTCGGCCGCACCGTCTACGCCGTCGGCTCTTCCGAATTGGCCGCCTACATGTCCGGCATGCCGATCCGCCGTGCCAAATTCCTGGCCTACGTGCTGGCGGGCGTGCTCGCCTCGGTCGGCGGCCTGTTCCTGACCTTCTTCACGGATTCGGGCGAAGCCTCGCTCGCCAACGGCAACACCTATACGCTGTATTCCATCGCCGCGGTGGTGCTCGGCGGGGTGTCGCTGTTCGGCGGCCGTGGCAGCGCGGTGGGCGCCATTTTCGGCGCGCTGGCGTTCCGTGCCATCGGCGACCTGTTGTTCGTGTTCGATTTCGATCCGTTGTGGCAGCCGCTGTTCCAGGGCGTGGTGCTGCTGCTCGCGGTCTCGATTGGTTCGGCGCGCCTGTTCCAGGTGCGCAACCGGCTGGAGCTGTTCTCATGAGGCGCCGGATGAGCGAAGCCACCACGACATGGCAGCGTCGCGCCGACGGCTGGCGGCAGCGCATCGATGTGCCCGTGGTCACCGCGTTCGGCTGCATCGTGCTGCTATTGGCGCTTGGCAGTTTCTATTCGTCGAATTTCCTTTCGCCGGAATACCTCTTGCAGCAACTCAAGGTCGGCGCTTTCCTCGGCATCATCGCCACCGGCATGATGCTGGTGATTTTGCTGGGCCAGATCGATCTGTCGGTGCCGTGGACCGTGACGCTGGGCGCCATGATGGCTTCCGCCACCGCGGCGCACGGCGCCACCGGCGAGGTATTGGCGATTCCGGTCGGCGTGCTGTGCGGCCTGGTGATCGGCTTCGTCAACGGCGTCGGCGTCGCTTATCTGCGCATTCCCTCGATGATCATCACGCTGGCGGTCAACGCCGTGGCCCAGGGCCTGATGGTCGCCTATACCGGCGGCTTTGCCCCGGGCGACAGCGCTTCCGCCGCGATGCGCTATCTCGCGGCCGGCACCATCCTTGGTGTGCCCAATGCGGCCATCGTCTGGCTGATCACAGGCTTGCTGGCGGTGTTTCTGCTCAAGCGCACCACCTTCGGCCGCGCCGTCTACGGCATCGGCAACAAAGAAACCGCGGCCTATCTTTCCGGCGTCGCCACCCAGCGGGTGGTGATGATCGCGTTTGCGCTGTGCGGCGCGCTGTCGGCGTTCGGCGGCGTGCTGCTGGCCGGCTATGCCGGCAAGGCCGCGCAATCCATGGGCGACGCGTATTTGTTGCCGTCCATCGCCGCGGTGGTGCTCGGCGGCACCTCGATCCTGGGCGGACGCGGCAGCTACCTCGGCACCATCGCCGGCACTATCCTCATCACCCTCTTGCAGTCGATCCTGTCGGTGATGCAGATCGCCGAATTCGGCCGCCAGATCATCTACGGCGTCATCATCGTCCTGATGCTGCTGCTGTACGGGCGCGAGCGGGTGGTGCGGTGAGGTCCCGACGGTAGGATGGATTGAGCCCTTGCGAAACCCATCACGCTGATACGGCGCGCCACGCGATGATGGGTTTCGCGGAGTTTATCATCGGGCCGGCCGAAGGCCGGACCCGTTGGCTCAACCCATCCTACGCAGCCGACTTACTTGTTCTGTAATAGCCCCAGCTCAATCAGGCTTTCGCCGGTGGCGAGGATGGCGTCCTCGCGCGACCTCGGTTTCCAGCCGAGGAGGCGCTTGGCCTTGGCGTTGGTGGCGTTCTTGAGCTTGCCGAGTTCAGGGACGATTTGCCGGACCGATGGATCGACCAGCGCGATCAGCCGCAGCAGCCAGTCGGGCAGCACCCGGGTCGGGACCCGCGCCGCGGCGGCGCCGAGCCGCGCTTTCAGCACGACCGCGATTTCCTGGATCGTCATGAAGTCGCCGGCAACGGCGAGGAACCGTTCGCCCTTGGCGGCGGGGTTGGTCATGGCTCGCAGGTGCAGGTCGGCGACGTCCCGCACGTCGACGATGCCGAACGACAGTCGCGGACACCCCGGCATCTTGCCGTCCAGCATGCGTTGCACCAGCTGGATCGAGGTCGAATAATCAGGCCCGAGCACGGGACCGAACACCGCGACCGGATTGACCACCGCGAGCTCCGGTGCGCCGCTTTCGCGGCCGACGAAATCCCATGCCGCGCGTTCCGCCAGCGTCTTGGATTTCACATAGGCGGTGGTGCCGCCGCCGCCGAGATCGGTCCAGTCGGTTTCCGAAAACGGCCGATCCGTCGGCCGGTGCCCATAGCCGATGGCGGCAAAGGACGAGGTCAGCACCACGCGCTTGACGCCGGCGTCGCGCGCCGCCCGCAGCAGCCGCAACGCGCCGTCGCGCGCCGGGATGATCAGTTCGTCGTCGTTCCTGGGCACGCCGAGCGGGAACGGCGAGGCGACGTGAAGCACGAAATCGCAACCGGCCACCGCCTGCGGCCAGCCGGTATCGGACATCAGGTCGGCGGCGGCGAACGAGAGGCCGTCGCCGGCGTTGCCGCCGGCGTTCAGCATGGCGCGCACCTGTGCCTCGCGATCCAGCGAACGCACCGTGGTTCGCACCCGAAATCCCCGGTCGAGCAGTTGCAGGATGCAATGGGCGCCGATGAAGCCCGATCCGCCCGTGACAAGCACCAGTTCGCCACCCATGCCGGCCTCCCGTTCGGGCGCCGCGACAGGACGGCATCGTCCGAAGGTTCAGACTAGTATGGCATGGTTGCGTTTTTTTGAAGGTGGCGGGCTTATTATGGCCATCACGAACGGACTATCCGCGTCATTGCGAGCGAAGCGAAGCAATCCAGTGCAACGCAGAAGGACCGGATTGCTTCGTCGCATCCGCCTTCGCCCGAAAGCGGGCTTCGGCGGACAAGAGAGCTCCGCGCAATGACGGAGAGATCACCGCGGCGCGGCGTCGGCTTCCACCTTGGTGGCCTGCGGCCGATCGGGCGCCGGCTGGGCCGGCGCGTCGCTGGCGAAGCGGACGCGATAGACCAGAAGATTCTCCATCACGCGCTGGACGTAGTTGCGGGTTTCGGAGAACGGGATCCGTTCCACCCAGTCGACCGGGTCGACCCTGGGGTCGCGCGGATCGCCGTACTGCTTGATCCAATCCCGGACCCGGCCGCGGCCGGCATTGTAGCCGGCAAACGTCATGATATGCGAGCCGCGATATTCGCGCAGCAGCGCCGCAAGTTCGCCGGCGCCCATCTGGGTGTTGTAGACCGGGTCGGACACCAGCCGGTCCCAATCATAGGCGAGGCCGATCCGCTTGGCGGTGTCACGCGCGGCTTCCGGGGTGACCTGCATCAAGCCGACGGCCTTGGCTGGCGACCTGTCGCGCTGGTCGAACGCGCTTTCGGTGCGCGCTACCGAGTAGACCACGCTGCGGTCGATCGGCGGACCGGCCGGGCCGTGCTGGGGTATCCCGATGTCGGGGAAGGCGTAGAAGTCGAGCGCCAGGCCTCGCGCCAGCGCCGACTTGCCGATGTTGAGCATGGCCGGTGCATCGTTGCGCAGGTAGGCGAGTTCGCCGAGCGCCACCAGCACGGCCGGGTCCGCGCTCTCTTCGGCCAAATCAGTGACGAAGCTCCGCACCAGGTCGCGCTCGCCGATGGCATAGAGCATCTCGGCGGCGTGCACGCGTTCGTCCATGAACGCCGCGCCGCGGCACAGGTCCGGCTGCGGCGGCTGGCGCAGTTCGAAATTGTTGAGGCCGAGTTTTGCCCGCGCAAGCTGGCCATAATAGGCGGTCGGATGGCTGGCGGCCGCCTCGAAGAAGCCGCGCATCGACCTGGTCTCGCCGATAGCCTCGGCGGCGCGGCCGCGCCAGTAATTGGCGCGCGCAATCACGATAGGGTTGGTCGACCCGTCATCGATATGGGCAAACAGTTCGCGCGCCGTCGCCGGCTCATCGAGATAGCGCAGCGCGATCCAGCCCGGCAGGAAGCGCGCCTCGGCCTGGTAATTTTCGTTGGCGGGAAGGGCGGCTTCGCGCACCACTTCATAGGCGGTGCGGAAATCGCCGAGATCGAGCAGCTTTCGCGCCACCACACGCCGCTCGCGCCACCATTCATCGGTTTCCTGGAAGTCCCTGGTGGCAGGCGACGCGGCCAGCATCACCCGCGCCGCGTCGGCATAGCGCTCCTTGCGCATCATGAAGCGCGCGCGGCACAGGGTGTAGCCGAGATCCTGGCGCGCGTCGGCGGCCACCGCGTCGAGCAGGTCGAGCGCCTTGCTGGCGCCGCCGGTGACGGCGGCGCAGGCCTTGACGATGGCGATGTCGTCGTCGCCGAGATGATGTGCGGCGCGCATCGCCGCGGAATAATCCTTGGCGCCGATCCGCTTGTCCATCCGCGCCCGATGGTCGTCGCGGGTCAGGAGGTCGTGGAACGTCTCATACGCCTCGGTCTCGACCCGCTCGGTCAATTCCTGCGACCGCCAGGCGGCGCGTACCAGGCGTTCGGCGCTGCTGCGGTCGTCCTGCGCCAGCAGCACCCGCGCCAGGGCAAATTGCCCGCGACCGCTCACCGGCTGCACACCGACAAAGGGCGCCACGATGGCCGCACCGCTGCGTTCCTGCCACAGCCGTGCTTCGGCGCGCCGCCGGAACAGGCGCATGGCCGGCCAGGATGGATTGTCGGCGATGAATGCGGCATAGCGGCTGAAGCCGGCCCGCCCGTCGGGATGATGCAGGATCTGCCATTCGACCAGCTTCCGCGCCACCGGATCGCCGATCGATGGCTCGAGCGCCGTTGCGTCACTGGTCTTGCCCCTGCGGATCAGGTCGAACGCCTGCTTCACCGCCGCAAGGTCGGGCGATAGCCGCGGAGTTTCCGGGTCGGGGGTGTCCGTTGACGTGGTGGCCTTGTCGGCCGCCTCGTCTTTTGAAGGCAAGTCTTTTGAAGGCAAGTCTTTCGAGGGTCTGTCCTGCGACTTCTCTTTCGACTTCGCGATTTTCGACTTCGCGGTCTTCGACTTCGCGGTCTTCGACTTTACGGTCTTCTTTGCCGCGACGTGCGGCTTGCCCGACTTGGTATCGGATTTGGCAGTCGTCTTGACATCGGACTTGGCGACGGATTTGGCATCCGCGCGCTTCTGAACCTTCTTGGGGTGTGCCAGTGCCGCCGCATGGGTCGAAAGCGCGGCGAGGATGGCGAAGGCGAAAAACCAGCTCAGCGCCCGGAAGCGTCGGTTCATCCCGTGATCCCCGCGAAGCCCAAAGCAAAAGATGTTTGCACGAACCGAAAGGTTCGATGGGGCCGTTCGAAACACACGAAGGCTACTGTGCCCGCTCTACCTGCACCTTAACGTTTCGGCGAAGATTGCGGCGAAAACATGCGCGGGCCCGGGTTCCCGCTGTTGCATCTCGAGCCGCCGGCGGGCTTCGGAGAAATACGTGGTTAACGGCTGCGTTGCCTGGCGGCGCGTTCGTCGCGCCTGTCGTCAGGGCCGGCCTTCGCCGGCCGATCGGTCAGCGCGGCCGCGCAGACCGCGACGATCCGCTCGACGATCCCGGCTACGTCATTGAGATCGCACAGCCCTTCGGAGAGTTTTTCCAGCCGTTCGCCTTCGCGGATGGTCTGGTGCGCCATGGCGAGCGCGAAATGCAGCCCCCAGTAGATGTCGGCGTCGCTGTGGCCGGGCAGCGACCGGCGCATCGCCGCGGCAAACCGCCTTAAGTGGTCGATCTCGCGGTTGCGGATCCGGCGGATCGCCGGCACCGATTCGATCGAGGCGCGGATCATGAAACGCGCCGCGTCAGAGCGCTGGCGGTTGGGACCGAGACAGCCGCGCAGCGGCGGTCCCACCAGCGCCCGCAGCACCGCATCGATGCCGGCGCGGCCGCCGCCGGCGAGTTCGGCGGCCTTCAGTTCGTTGAGGCGCTCGCGGTTGGTGACGAGGCTGCGGCTGACATACAATTCGGCGATCAGTTCGTCCTTGGAGCCGAAATGGTAATTCACCGCCGCCAGGTTGACGTCGGCCGCGGCAACGATGTCGCGCAGGGTCACGTCGCCGAAGCCGCGATCGGCATAGAGCCGCTCGGCGGCGTTCAGGATCGCGGTCCGGGTCTGGTCTGACGGCATCGTAGAACCCCGCACGGTCGCGTCTTGCTTTTCAAACGCGTGTATGAAACTATGGTTTTACGGCGGCGAAATGTCAATGCGCCCGCGCCGGCAAGCTCTGCAGGAGGATCGATGTGTCGACCGCCTCCTTAAATTGTCTTGCGGATGAGCGAGGGCGGGGAGACAGTGCCGCCAACAATTCTGCCAACCAGGTGAGGAACGCCCCATGGACTTCAACATGTCGGATCGCCAGCGCGAATGGCTCAATCGCGTGGAATCGTTCATGCACAAGCATGTTCGTCCCGCGGTGCCGGTCTACAAGCAGCAGGACGCCGAGGGCGAGCGCTGGAAGGTGATCCCGGTCGTCGAGGAATTGAAGAAGAAGGCCCACGCCGAAGGGCTGTGGAACATGTTCATGCCGCCCTCGGCGCATGAGGACGACGAATTCCGCGGCGCGGGATTGACCAATCTGGAATATGCGCCGCTGGCCGAGCAGATGGGCCACATCGGTTGGGCCTCGGAAGTATTCAACTGCTCCGCGCCGGACACCGGCAACATGGAAGTGCTGATGCGTTACGGCACCAGGGAGCACAAGAAGACCTGGCTGCGCCCCTTGATGGACGGCAAGATCCGCTCGGCGTTTTTGATGACCGAGCCCGCGGTGGCATCGTCGGACGCCACCAACATCGAGACCTCGATTCAGCGCGACGGCGACCACTACGTCATCAACGGCCGCAAATGGTGGTCGTCGGGGGTCGGTGACCCGCGCTGCGAAATCATGATCGTTATGGGCAAGACCGATCCGTCGGCGCCAAAACACCAGCAGCAGTCGCAGATCCTGGTGCCGCGCAACACCAAGGGCGTCAAGGTCGAGAAGATGCTGCCGGTGTTCGGCTTCGACGACGCGCCCCATGGCCACGCCCAGGTGCTGCTCGACAACGTTCGGGTCCCGGCCAGCAACATCCTGCTTGGCGAGGGCAGGGGGTTCGAAATCGCCCAGGGCCGGCTCGGTCCCGGCCGCATCCATCACTGCATGCGCACCATCGGCAAGGCCGAGGAGGCGCTGGAGAAGATGGTCAAGCGGCTGTCGTCGCGCACCGCGTTCGGCCGCAAGATCATCGAATATTCGATCTGGGAACAGCGCATCGCCGAGGCCCGCACCGACATCGAGATGAACCGCCTGCTGTGCCTGAAGGCAGCCGACATGATGGACAAGGTCGGCAACAAGACCGCGCAGCTCGAGATCGCCATGATCAAGGTGGCGGCGCCCAACATGGCGCTGAAGATCATCGACCACGCCATCCAGGCGTTCGGCGCCGCCGGCGTCTCCGACGATGCCGGCCTGGCCCGGGACTATGCCTCGATGCGGACCATGCGCCTGGCCGACGGCCCGGACGAAGTCCACAACCGGGCCATTGCTAGACTTGAACTTCGGAAGTATGCAAACTCCCCCGTCAAGCATTGAGGGAGCACCGGTAGCGCTCCCCAGCAAACCCGGGGGAGCGCTGCGGTGGTCGAAGGCGTACGGCGGGACGACGAATATTCAGGCACGCGGCCGGTCGAGGAGCGCCATCGGTTCGATGAAGTGCGCCTCGAAGGGTGGATGCGCGACAACGTCGAGGGTTTTCGCGGTCCGCTGACCGTGCTGCAGTTCAAGGGCGGCCAGTCCAATCCGACCTACCGCCTCGACACCCCCGACCGTTCCTACGTGATGCGGCGCAAGCCGTTCGGCAAACTGCTGCCCTCGGCACACGCGGTCGACCGCGAATTCAAGGTGATCGCGGCGCTGGGCAAGCAGGGCTTTCCGGTGGCGAAAGCCTATGCGCTGTGCACCGACGACGCGGTGATCGGGGCCGCGTTCTACATCATGTCGATGGAAGAGGGACGGATCTTCTGGGATCCGACATTGCCCGGCGAGCCGCGCGAAAAACGCCGGGCGATCTTCACCGACAAGATCCGCACCCTGGCAAAACTGCATTCCTACGATCCCGAAGCGATCGGGCTCGGCGACTTCGGCCGGCCCGGCAATTATTTCGCCCGTCAGGTCGACCGCTGGACCAAGCAATACCGTGCCTCCGAAACCGAAACCATTCCCGAGATGGACCGGCTGATCGAGTGGCTGCCGCAGACGGTGCCGGTGCAGGAGCGGGTATCGGTGGTGCACGGCGACTACCGCATCGACAACATGGTGTTTCATGCGACCGAACCGCGGGTGCAGGCGGTGCTGGATTGGGAGCTGTCGACATTGGGCGATCCGATGGCCGACTTCACTTATCTGTTGATGCAATGGACCATGCCGGGCCTTGCTGCCGTCGATTTCGCCGCGCTCAACATTCCGACCATGGACGAGGCCGCGGAAATCTACTGCCAGGCCACCGGCCGCCCGAGCGTGCCGGACCTCAACTGGTACTATTCCTACAACCTGTTTCGTCTCGCCGGCATCACCCAGGGAATCGCCGGCCGCATCCGCGACGGCACCGCCGCGAGCGCCAAGGCGATGGAATCCGCCAAACGCACCAAGCCGCTGTCGAAGGCATCATGGGAATACGCGCAGAAGGCGGGGGCGAAGTAACCAGGAAGGAAGGCGCGATCTGCCGGTCGCGCCTTTCTCGTTTTGCGGTCATCCTGGGACGGCCCCTTTGGTCGGCAAAAAGGCCGACCCGGGTGCGAGCCTGAAATCCGCAGGACCGGCCGTTCCGGACGTCTCTGAACCTTCTGCCAGCGCGCGAAGACCAACGGACCGTGCGCGTCGCAAACGATGCGCGCTCTCAAGAGCGCGCTTTCCCTGACGGACATGATGTCAACGATGAAAGCCCTGCAGGCGATACAGCGCTCTATCTCGAATGCCTGGCTTGCTGCAGCACCGTTGGTCGTCTTGTTTGCATTCGTTATTGCTGTCCCGGTATTCTTTGGCGGTGCTCACGGGATCGCGCGCCTAATTGATCCCGATGCGGCTGATGACCTCTTTATGGGGCTCATCATGTGGATGGCGATGGCGTTGCTGGTACTCACGCCATCGGGCCTGGCCATCTATGCCATGTTTCGTCTTGCGCGACGGCTTGTGGGCAAGAAAGAGCCCTAGGCGCCCCGGCCCACCTAAACCGGCTTCCCCGCATACGGCATCGATGCCGTCAGCCCGCCATCCACCGGGATCGCCTGGCCGTTGACATAGGACGCGTCGTCGCTGGCGAGGAACAGCCCCATCGCGGCCAGTTCGTGCGGCTGGCCGGCGCGTTTGAGCGGATTGAGCTGGCCAATCTTGCCTTCGGTGCCGCGCGATTTGGCGTTGTCGAAGATCGGCTTGGTCATGCCGGTCTCGATCAGGCCGGGACACACCGCGTTGATCCGAACGCCTGTGCCCGACAGTGAGTAAGCGGTAGTCTGCACCAGGCTGATGACGCCGGCTTTGCTCGCCGCATACGGATGGCCGCTGGCGCCGGACTTCAGGCCCGCCACCGATGCGGTGCAGACGATCGATCCGTATTTCTGTGCGATCATGTGCGGCATGGCGTATTTGATCGCCAGGAACGGTCCGATCAGGTTGATGCGCAGGATCTCCTGCCAGTGTTCGACGCTCTGTTCGGAGAGCGGCACCAGCCCGCCGCTGATGCCGGCATTGGCCCAGATCGCATCGAGCCTGCCGTTTGTCGTCACCGCCTTGTCGATGAAGGCCTGCACGTCCTTTTCCGATCCGGCATCGGCGACGACGGCCTCGGCGACTCCGCCGGCCTTGCGGACCATCTCGACCGTCTCCTTGACTCCTTCGCTGCGGTCCACCGCGATCAGCTTGGCGCCTTCCTTGGTGAACAGCAGCGACGCGGCGCGGCCGATGCCGCTGCCGGCGCCGGTGATGACGACCGATTTGCCCTCGAGGCGGCCCATGGTTTTCTCCCTGGCTATATTTGAGGCGCTTGCCGCCACATGGAATTCAAGGCTGTTGCGCACCCACGATGCGCGAAGTGTGACTTGAGGCCATGCGCGCACTGACGTACAGCGACATGAAACAGTATTGAAGGGTCTTCGCGATGTCCAATCCCGCCAAACCGGCGTTCCTCCAGCAGTACCCGGTTCCCACAGGCGTGGTCGCGACCCGCTGGTGGTGGGTGCGTCATGCACCGGTACGCGAGGACGGCGGCTGCATCTACGGGCAGAAGGATCTCGGCTGCGACACATCCGACCGTGTGGTGTTCGCCGCGGTCGGCAAGGTGCTGCCGCGCAACGCCGCCTGGGTCGCCAGCAACCTGAAGCGTACCCACCAGACCGCGGAAGCGATCTGGGCCGAGGGATTTCCGAGGCCGGATCACATGCCGCACGAAGCGGCGCTGGCCGAACAGCATCTCGGCGAATGGCAAGGCCTCAACCGTGCCGACTTCATGGCGAGCCGGCCGATCGCGGTCGGCAGCTACTGGTTCGCGCCGATCGACGATCCGGCGCCGGGCGGTGAAAGTTTCATGGATCTGTATAACCGTGTTCGCGCCACGATCGATCGGATCAATCAAACCCACGCCGGCCAGGACGTCATCGCGGTCGCCCACGGCGGCACCATCAAGGCGGCGATTGGTCTCGCACTCGACAATCCCGAACGCGGTCTGGCCTTCACCATCGACAATTGCTCGATCACGCGCCTCGACCACCTCGTCAGCGCCGGCCATTCCGGCTGGCGGATTCCGATGGTCAACCAGCAGCCCTGGATCGCGGATCCGTCGCACAACGCGATGCACCAGCCGGCCGGACCGGAACTGGCGAGCGCGACCAAGCTTGCGTAGTCTGGACTGCCAACGAAAAGCCGGCGCAACCGCCGGATCAAAAGGGGGAGAGCGCATGACCTTGTTCGACATGACCGGAAAAGTCGCCGTCATCACCGGCTCCTCGAAGGGCATCGGCCGCGCCATCGCCGAGCGCATGGCCGAACATGGCGCCAAAGTGGTAATCTCTTCGCGCAAGCAGCAGGCCTGCGATCAAGTGGCGAAGCTGATCAACCACAAGGCCGGCAGGGAGGTCGCGCTGGCGGTCGCCGCCAACATCTCCACCAAGGACGACCTGAAAAATCTGGTCGAGGAAACCAACCGGGTGTTCGGCAGGATCGACACCCTGGTCTGCAACGCCGCTTCCAATCCCTATTACGGACCGCAGGCCGGCATTTCCGATGACCAATTTCGCAAGATTCTCGACAACAACATCGTCGCCAACCACTGGCTGATCAGTCTGGTGGTGCCGCAGATGATCGAGCGCCGGGACGGCTCGATCACCATCGTCTCCTCGATCGGCGGCCTGAAGGGCTCGACCGTGCTCGGCGCCTACGCGATCTCCAAGGCCGCCGACATGCAGCTCGCGCGCAACCTCGCCTGCGAATATGGCAGGCACAACATCCGGGTGAACTGCATCGCGCCGGGCCTGGTCAAGACCGACTTCGCCAAGGCGCTGTGGGACGATCCGGAGACGCTGAAAGCCTCCACCGCCCGCTCACCCTTGTTGCGCATCGGCGAGCCCGACGAAATCGCCGGCGCCGCCGTGTTCCTCGCCGCCGCCTCCGGCAATTTTCTGACCGGCCAGACCATCGTCATCGACGGCGGCGCCACGATCAGCTGAGGGGCGGATTTTGGGCCAGCGCCTCGGGCCGGGCGCCCCCTCCAAATCCACCCAACAGGGGACGTGACGAGCGGCAAAGGCTTCGCTATAGAGGCGGCCTGTAGGAGTGTAGCTCAATTGGTAGAGCACCGGTCTCCAAAACCGGGGGTCGCAGGTTCGAGCCCTGCCACTCCTGCCATACAAATTGCTGATATCATACACGATTCTCATTCATTTCACCGCCGGACGCGGCCGGGTTCGACACAATTCTCGATCAGGTTTGACAGTTTTGTTCGCTTTCCGTTTGTCGAGTTCGGCCTCGAAGGAACGGACGCCCCTTCTTCAGCCCTAGGTCGGCGCCCTTGGCGAAGTGGCGCGCCATCTCGATCCTCTTCAGCATTTCGCCTTTTGACACCGGAGCTGAGACCCGTTGATCCAGGTCAACGCCAGCGATGCAATCCATCCGTATACGCTTGGTCATAACGTGCGGCCGCACGGAAAAAGAAGCGGGTTTTCAAGATGGTGTGGGAACGCATTCGCGCAGTCTGGCAAGAATGGTCCATTCTCATCGTCGGGCTAGCCGTGATTTTCGGCGGAATCTTGTTGGGCTCTCACTGGTCTTCATCGACCAATGCGACACCTGCCACCTCGTCGGATCAAGCTCAAGATCGGGGCAAGCCATCGGTCGTTGCGACCGCGACGACCCCGCCTTCGCAACAGGGTGGCGGCGCCAAGCAACCTGGTCGGGAAATCGCACAACCGAAGCAGGCGCCTGTGCAGCCGCAGGCCATTCAAAATCCCGCGCCGGCCCCAACGCTGTCCGCGAACGCAGCCGCACCATCGCCGCCCGCGACACCAGCACCGACTGCGACACCGTCAGCGCCCGCGCATGAGCAAATGGCAGCGAACAATCCCCCATCCCCGAGCGCAACGACGAGGCAATCACCTGCGCCACCCGCCTCCAACGCAGAGCCGACCACGGGTGATGCGTCAGCAGGCCGTCTGGTCTTCAGGAAATGCCAAGCCTGCCATTCCATCGACCCCGGCAAGAACATGCTCGGTCCGTCGCTGGCCGGCGTTATCGGCCGCAAGGCGGGAACGGAGGCCGGCTACAATTATTCGGCTGCCATGAAATCGGCTGGCATTGTGTGGGACCCAAAGACGCTCGACCAATACCTGGCCGATCCGGCGAAGGTCGTGCCGGGCAACAAGATGCCGTTTCCCGGCCTTAAGAACGATCATGACAGGGCCGACGTGATTGCCTATCTCGCAGCAGGCGCGCAGCCCGCGGCGGTGGCCACGCAGCAGCCTTTGCCGGCGACGGCTACACCCCAGCCGGCCCCGACCCAGGCCGCACTTAGCCCCGACGCCACCTACATTCCCGACGCGCGATTCACCCTGCGTTCGGGAATCGCGGAAGGGCGCATGGCTTATATCGGCCAGGGTGGCGAGATCGACGGCAAGGTCAATCCGATCCTGACCGCCGTCGAGGGGCAGGTGGTTCAACTTACGCTGATCAATGGTGAAGGGGCGGAGCATGATATCGTCTTCCCCGACCAGAATACGGCGTCGCCGCGCGTTACCGGAAAAGGTGCCAGCACGACGATCGCATTCCGCGCCGACAAGTCCGGAGACTTCGTCTATTTCTGCGGCGTGCCCGGCCATCGGCTCGCCGGCATGCAAGGTCAACTCCTCGTCACCCCGCGTCCGCCGCCCCAGACGGTTGTGGAAGCCGATATCTCGCGAGAGCCGACGGACGTGCCGCCGCCGATCGGCAAGCGCGACCCGCAAACCGTTCGTGTCGATCTGTTGAGCGTTGAGCTCGAAGGTCGGCTCGCGGAGGCGACGACGTTCGGCTACTGGACCTTCAACGGCAAGGTGCCGGGCCCCCTCATCCGGGTGCGTGTCGGCGACACCGTCGACATTCATCTGAAGAATTCCGCCGACAGCTCAATGATCCACTCGGTCGATTTTCACGCCGCGATCGGCCCGGGCGGGGGCGCGGCTGCACTTCAGGTTGACCCCGGTCAGGAAAAATCGATGACATGGAAGGCGCTGGTGCCGGGCCTTTATGTCTATCACTGCGCAACCCCGATGGTCGCGGAGCACATTGCGAACGGCATGTACGGCATGATCCTTGTGGAGCCTGAGGGTGGCATGCCGCTGGTGGACCGCGAGTTCTACGTCATGCAGGGCGAAATCTATTCCGATATGCCCTACGGTCAGCGTGGCAGCGCCGAGTTCAGCGTGGAAAAGCTCCTGAACGAACGCCCGGAATACTTCGTCTTCAACGGCTCTGTCGGAGCGCTGTCACGACTCCATCCGCTACAGGCCAAGGTCGGCGAAACGGTGCGGATTTTCTTTGGTGTCGGTGGGCCGAACTACACATCCTCATTCCACGTCATCGGAGAGATCTTCGACAAGGTTTACACGATGGGTGGACTTCGAACTCCACCGCTCGAGGGAATTCAGACGGTCAGTGTGGCGCCGGGCGGCGCTGTCATTACGGAATTCAAAACCCAGGTGCCAGGCAACTATACGCTGGTCGATCATGCGCTGGCGCGAGCGGAGCGCGGGTTGTCAGGCGTGTTGAGTGTCGAGGTCCGCCCAACCCCGAAATCTACAATGGCAAGGTGATGCCGGGCATGGGGCACTGAACGCCCGCCGGAACCAAGCCCTCAACCGCACCACGGTTCACCGCGCCAACCGATATGGCCCCGCCGTCAAATCGACCATCTTCCCGCTTGCGGCCGAATGCTCCGCGGCAAGGCCGATCAGCGCCGCGTTGATGCCGTCCTTCAGCGTCACCTCGACCTTGCCGGTGCCGCGCACCACGGCGAGAAATTTCTCATGCTGGTAGAAGGTCGAGCCGTTGTGGTCGCCGGCCTCCAGCAGAGCGGGTCGACGGGAATGTCGGAAACGTCGCGGCGCCGCGGCTCGCGGTGCTCGATCACCAGTTCAGCGGTGGGCTGCGGACCCATGACGTCTTCCGGCCAGAACCGCGACGGGCCGGGAACGTGGCATGGATCTTGCCGAGCGGGCTGACCGCGATGATTTCTTCCTGGTATTCGGACGCCTCGGCAAACATGCACAATTCGAGCATGGCGCGCCGCTGGTTGGGAAAATCCAGCACGACATAGGCGTTGTCGATGATGTCTGACGGCTGCCGTCATAGACCTCGTCGCGATGATTGTGGTTCATGCTGCCGGACGCAAACAGCCTGATCAGGATTGGCCTTCATGATGAGGCGCATCAGATCGAAGAAGTGACAGCATTTCTCGACCAGCGTGCCGCCGGTATTCTTCGAGAACCGATTCCAGTCGCCGACCTTGGGCAGGAACGGATAGCGATGCTCGCGTACCGACAGCATGATGGGCGCGCCCGGACGCAGGCTGCCCTTCAATCAGCGCTCGATCATTTTGGTGATCGCCGGCATGTAGCGATATTCCATGCCGACCCAGATCGGCACTCTGGTCTCGCGCAACCAAGCCCTCCAGCACCCTCGCCTCTGCCACCGAAACGCAGACCGGCTTCTCCACCAAAATCGGCGCCGAACTCTTGGCCACGATCATTTCGATCTGTGCGGCATGGCAATGGTTGGGGCTGGTGATGACCACGGCATCGAGCCCGGGCGTTTCAAGCACGTCCTCGATCCGCGTCACCATGCGGGCTTTCGGCGCCAGCGTCCGGCTGATCGCCTGCATGCCGGGATCGGGCTCGAAGATCGACCGCGACTTCGACACCCGACAGCATCGCAATGTTGCGCAGATGCTCCTGCCCCATCATGCCGCAGCCGATGAGACCGTAACGTGTTTGATTGCTTTCAGGCATTTGCTTCGCTTTCGGGAATTGGCTGGCCGTAGGTTTATCAGCCCGGGGACCTTGCCGCGACGGCGCCGTGCTGGATCGCCGTGCCATCTTCGGCAAAAAGATGGATGCATTCGCGGCGCGGGCGCAACCGCACCGCGTCGCCACGGTTGCGGCCGGCCTGACCGGTCTCGCGGATGGTGAATTGCGGCAGTCCGTTGCCGGTGGCGTAGAAATAGGTCTCGCCGCCCAGTTGTTCGGCGAGATCGACGCTCATTTCCAGTTCGCCGTCGGCGGCGACGTCGATGTGTTCGGGACGGATCCCGAACGAGACTTTCTGCCCACATGTTCAGCCGTCGCCGCCGAACGACAGCGGCAATTTGCGGCCTCCCGGCAGCGACAGTTCGGCGTTCGGTCCGCTGACCGAAGCGACATCAGCCTCGACCACATTCATCTTCGGCGAGCCGATGAAGGTCGCGACGAAGAGGTTGTCGGGGCGGTTGTAGAGCTCGAGCGGCGCGCCGACCTGTTCGATGCGGCCGGCGCGCAGCACCACGATGCGGTTGGCCAGTGTCATCGCCTCGACCTGGTCGTGGGTGACGTAGATCATGGTGCCGCCGAGATCGGCATGCAGCGCCGACAATTCCTTGCGCATGGCAACGCGCAGTTCGGCGTCGAGGTTCGACAGCGGCTCGTCGAACAGGCAGATCTTCGGATTGCGGACGATGGCGCGGCCGATCGCGACGCGCTGGCGCTGGCCGCCGGACAACGCCTTCGGCTTGCGCTGCAGATATTCGGTCAGGCGCAGCAACGTCGCGGCGCTGCTGACCCGCTTCTCGATCTCGGCCTTCGGCAGGCCCATGTTCTCGAGCCCGAACGCCATGTTCTTGTAGACGCTCATATGCGGATACAGCGCGTAGGACTGGAACACCATGGCGAGGCCGCGCTCGGAGGCCGGGATGCGTGTTGACCACCGCGCCGTCGATCTTGACGTCGCCGCCGGTAATCTCCTCGAGCCCCGCGATCATCCGCAGCAGCGTCGACTTGCCGCAACCGGAGGGGCCGACGAACACGACGAATTCGCCGTCCTTCACCTCGAGATCGACGCCGTGAATGACGTCGACGCTGCCGTAGGACTTCTTGACGTCGCGAAGTTCGAGGTGCGCCATCGCGTCCGATCCCTATTTCATGCCGGTGTTGGCGATGCCGGTGGTGATGAAGCGTTGCAGGAACACGAACACCAGCGATACCGGCAGCAGCGTCAGCATGGTCATCGCCAGCAGATAATGCCACTGCACCTGCAGTTCGCCCTGGAACGCATTGAGCCCGATCTGCAGGGTGTAGCTCTCGCTCTTGGTCAGCACCGCCAGCGGCCACAGGAATTCGTTCCAGCGCCACATCACCGAGAAGATCGCAAGCACGGCCAGCGCCGGCAGCGACAGCGGCAGCACGATGCGGGTATAGATCTGCCATTCCGACGCCTTGTCCATGCGCGCCGCCTCGATCAGGTCGCGCGGCAGGGTCATCATGTATTGGCGCAGCAGGAACACGCCGGTCGGCGTCGCCGCACCCGGCAGGATCACCGCCCACAGCGAATTGATCAGGCCGAGCGAGGTCACCACCAGATAGACCGGCACGAGGATGACCGTGATCGGGATCATCAGCGTGCCGATGATGGTCAGCATCGCGGCATTGCGGCCGGGAAATTCATAGATCGAGAGCGCGAACGCCGCCATCGAGTTGATCAGCAGCGTGATGATGGTGGCAACGATGGTGACGAACACCGAATTGCCGAGATAGCGCAGGAAATCGAACTTGCCGCAGCGGCTCGGTGTAGTTGCTGGTGGCGAACGTCAGCTCGCGCAGCGGTTCGCGCTTGTCGATCGCGACGTTGATCGGCTTGGCCGGGATCGGCGGGATCGACCATCTGCGCCTGCAGCCCGATGCGCCGGGCCTGCGCCATCACTTTCTTCGTGCCGTCCGGCAGCGTGACGGTGAACAGCGGCAGCGGCTTGTCGTAACCCTGCACCGCGGCTTCCTTCTGCGACATCGGCAGCAGGGTCGGCGGAAATTCCAGCAAGCCCGGCCTGGGTCTTGAACGACGACAGCGCCAGCCACAGCACCGGGCCGAACATCAGCACGACGCCGATCGCGAGATAGGCATAGGCGGCATAGTCGGTCCAGTGCAGCCGCCTGCGCGCCACGCGTCTTGGTCAGCACCGCCGATCGACGCTCATGCGGTTTTGCCTCGCTGCGATCAGGCCGAGCTGGATCAGCGTCAGGATGAACAGCACCACGCCGAGAACCACCGAGGCGGCGCTGGCGAGGCCGAAATTCTGCACCTGGTTGGCGAAGGCGGTCTCGTAGATGTATTGCACGATCATCAGCGTCGCCGAGCCCGGCCCGCCGCCGGTCAGTACGAAGACCTCGTCGAAGGTCTGCACCGCCTTGATCAGCGACAGCACGATCACGACCATCAGGTTGGGCCACAGCAACGGCAGCGTGATGCGCCACAGCACGCGCATCGCCGGCGTCGCGTCCATTTCCGCCGCCTCGTAGAGATCGGCGGGAATCGCCTGCAGCCCGGCGAGCAGGATCAGCGTGTAGAAGCCCATATGCGCCCAGATCGAGACGAACACCGCCCAGAACATCGCCCAGCTCGGATCGACGAAGAACAGGATCTTCTGGCCGCCGAGCGAGGTGATGCCGGCATTGATCAGGCCGTCGCGCTGCAGGATCCATTTCCAGATCAGGGCGACGACGACGGGCGACAGCAGCACCGGGAAGAAATACACCGCGCGGAAAAAGCCTCGTCCCCTGATCTTCAGTTCAGCACCAGCGCGGTGACCAGCGAGAACAGCACCATCATGGTCACCTGGAAGAAGGTGAACACCAGCGTGTTCTGGACGCCGCGCCAGAAATGATCCTCGCGGCAGCTCGACGGGTCGAGATAGGAGCCGCAATCGAACAGATAGGCGTATTGCTGCGGCGCCGACATAGGGACGCTGGCCGAGAAACAGCGCCGCGCCGCCCGTCACCGAATACCAGACGTTGATGCCGAGCGGCACGAACACGAAGATGCCGAAGAAGGCGAGGTTCGGCAGCAGGAACATGTAGGGCATGTTGCGCTGGCCGATCAGCGCCTGCAGCGCGCGCATCGGCGCATCGGTCAGTTTGGCAAGGATCGTCCACAGCCCCGACATCAGGCCCGGAGCCGGTTAACCAGCATCGCGGTCGGTGACGACAGCCAAGGCGGTGGTGTCCTTATTTCTTGCGTTCGGCGATCTGCTGGGTGACGTCGGCTTCGATCCGCTTGTAGGCCTCGTCGGTTTTCGATTCGCCGGCCACGACCTGGCCGATCCGGCTGATCACCGCATTGAAGATGATGCGGTTGAAAGGATAGCCCTGCAGCTGGTAGGCCGCCGGCGAGATGTTGCCGACTTCCTTGGTGAAGACGCCGAGCGCCGCCTTGGCCAGCGGGCTCGCGGTCGGATAGCTCACGCCCTTGGCCGACAGGCCGAGGTGGCCCGGGACGAACAGCGTGCGGCTGTAGAACTCCGACAGCACCTCTTCGCTCGACAGGTAATCCATCACCTTGGCGACGGCCTGCGGATTCTTGGTGGTCTTGATGCCGACCAGCGCGGCGCCGCCGGGCATGCCGGTGCAGCCGCCGGGTCCGCACGGGGTGGGGACTGCGACCCAGTCGAACGCATTGCCGATGGTCTTGTCGAATTGCGCGATCTGCCAGGAGCCGGACATGTACATCACGACCTGGGCATTCTTGAACTCGTCATTGGCGCCGCGATAGGTCGCGCCCGAGACCGAGCCCCACAGCTCCTTCGACATTACGCCGGAGGCGTGCCAGCCGACCACCATTTCCGCGGCGCGCTTGAAGCCGTCGTCGATCGACGGCGGGATTGCCCTTGTCGTCGAAAAGCTTGGCGCCTTCGGAAATCGCCATGCCCAGGAAGCGATGCCCGGAACGGTCGACGGCGATGGGGAACGGCGCCTGGACCTTGTCGGCAACCTGCTTCGTCGCCTTGGCCCAGTCTTCCCAGGTCGCCTTGTCGCCCGGCATCTTGACGCCGGCCTGGTCGAACAGGGTCTTGTTGACGAAGGGACCGGTGACGGTCAGTTGGGTCATGAAGCCGGGAATGGCGGTGGTGTTGCCCGGTTCGCGCATCCAGGTCAGGAACGGACCGAAATTCTTCTCCCAATAGGGCGCGTCTTTCAGGTACGGGCCGCAGATCGAGCATGTAGCGCGACACGCCGCCGAGATCGACCACCCGCGCCATGTCGGGACCTTCGCCGGCGGCGAGTTGTACCGGCAGCGTCTCGTTGATCGCCTTGAACGGCACCTGGTCGATGGTGACCTTGATGTCCGGGATTTTTGGCTTCGAACCGCTTCAGGAGGTCGGTAATGACCTCGCCCTCGTTGCCGTCCGAGTACCAGACCATGCGCAGTTGGGTCTGCGCCAACGCCGGGATCGGCGTAGCCATCGCCGCGACGCCGGCGAGCGCACATAACAGCTTGCGAACGTTCATCAATTCCTCCCAGAAAAAGCCTTTGCGGCACCGATATTGGTTGGCCATCAGCTGGCCTTGAACTGATGTTAGTGGATCATTGGCTGCCACGCCATGGTGCCGCTCTGGGTGCGCTGCACGCTTCGGTACCCCCGCAGGGTTGCGATATTGACCTTTAGCCCGGTCCGCAGTACCAAGCGCCACTCGCTGTCGGCCCGCTGAGTGTGGATATCCGACGCGGCTTTGATTTCCCGAAACAAAAGAGCCCGCTTGGCGGCTCATCCTTGCAAAAGGGTTGGGCGCAAGAGGGCTGTTCGGATTCCTTGTAGTCTAACATCGTCCGGTCATTGGGACGTGGATCACCAACGATGGCTTTCAGCCCGTTCAAGTTCCTGCAGGAAGTGCGTACCGAGACCGCCAAGGTCACCTGGCCGTCGCGCCGCGAAACCATGATCACCACCATCATGGTGTTCGTGATGGTGGCGCTGGCTTCGATCTTCTTCTTCGCCGCGGATCAGATCATCCGCTATCTCGTCACCCTTTTGCTGCAGATCCACTGATGCAGCCGCGCGGAATTTGAACCATGAGCATGCGCTGGTACATCGTCCACGCTTACTCGAACTTCGAGAAGAAGGTCGCCGAGTCGATTCGCGAGCAATCCAAGCAGCGCGGGCTCGAGGAACTGTTCGAGCAGGTGCTGGTTCCGACCGAAAAGGTCACCGAAGTGCGCCGCGGCCGCAAGGTCGATGCCGAGCGGAAATTCTTCCCGGGGTATGTGCTGGTCAAGATGAACCTCACCGACGAGGCGTTCCACCTGATCAAGAACACGCCCAAGGTGACCGGCTTCCTCGGCGCCGAGAACAAGCCGATGCCGATCACCGAGGCCGAGGCCATGCGCATCCTGCACCAGGTGCAGGAAGGCGTGGAGCGGCCGAAGGCGTCGGTGTCGTTCGAGATCGGCGAGAACGTGCGGGTGGCCGATGGGCCGTTCGCGTCGTTCTCCGGTGTGGTCGAGGAAATCGACGAGGCGCGCTCGCGCGTGAAGGTAGCGGTGTCGATCTTCGGTCGCGCCACGCCGGTCGAACTGGAATTTGGTCAGGTCGAGAAGGTCTGACCGTTGCCTTTTCCCGCAAGTGCGGGGGAGGGGGAAGATGCCGTGGGAGGAGATGGATGATCGCCAGTCATCCATTGAACCGCACCACGGTCCTTGAGAAGCCGCCGGAATCCTCCGGCCGCAACATGAGGAGTAGCAGATGGCAAAGAAAGTGACCGGATACCTGAAATTGCAGGTGCCGGCCGGTGCGGCGAATCCTTCGCCCCCGATCGGACCCGCGCTTGGTCAGCGCGGCCTCAACATCATGGAATTCTGCAAGGCGTTCAACGCCCAGACGCAGAAGGAAGAAAAGAACGCCCCGATACCGGTGGTGATCACGATCTTTGCGGATCGTTCCTTCACGTTCGAGCTGAAGACGCCGCCGATGTCCTACTTCATCAAGAAGGCGGCCAAGATCACCTCCGGCTCCAAGGCGCCGGGGCGCGACAAGGCCGGCGCGGTGACCAAGGCGCAGGTGCGCGAGATCGCCGAAACCAAGATGAAGGATCTGAATTGCGACACCATTGAATCGGCCATGAAGATGGTCGAGGGCTCAGCCCGTTCGATGGGCGTCGAGGTGGCGGGGTAACGGTCATGGCAATTGGAAAACGTTTGAAGAAGGCCCGCGAGGGTGTCGATCGCGAAAAGCTCTATCCGCTCGCCGACGCCATCAAGATGGTGAAGGAACGCGCCAAGTCGAAGTTCGACGAGACCGTTGAAATCGCCATCAATCTCGGCGTCGATCCGCGTCACGCCGACCAGATGGTGCGCGGCGTGGTCACGCTGCCCAACGGCACCGGCCGCACCTTGCGGGTCGGCGTGTTTGCGCGCGGCGCCAAGGCCGAGGAAGCCAAGGCGGCGGGCGCCGACGTGGTCGGCGCGGAAGACCTGGTCGAGAAGGTGCAGGGCGGTCAGATCGATTTCGATCGCTGCATCGCCACGCCGGACATGATGCCGCTGGTCGGTCGCCTCGGTAAGGTGCTCGGTCCGCGCGGCATGATGCCGAATCCGAAGATCGGCACGGTGACCATGGACGTCACCACCGCCGTCAAGGGCGCCAAGGGCGGTTCGGTAGAGTTCCGGGTCGAGAAAGCCGGCATCGTGCAGGCCGGCATCGGCAAGGCTTCGTTCACCGAGGAGAAGCTGGTCGAAAACATCAGGGCGCTGGCCGACGCGGTGGCCAAGGCCAAGCCGGCGGGCTCGAAGGGCACCTACATCCAGCGCGTGGCGGTTTCCTCCACCATGGGTCCGGGCGTCAAGGTCGAGCCGGGAACGCTGCTCCACTAGCCGCCCGGAAACGGCCAACGAGCGACAGGGGCGAAATCGGGACAACCGGTTTCGCCCTTCATTTTTGCCGAGAGCATGATCCGGAAAAGTGGAAACCGGTTTTCCGAAAAGATCATGCTCGAACAAGAAAGATGAGATCATGATGCGATTCTATCTGATCGCATCATGATCTCGTGGGAAACGCCTCGATGCCGGAACAGGTTTTGGTCGCCTCGCGCTTCCCGAAGGCGATGATGGTGCGGATCGGACAGCGCTTCGACCTCCTGGACGGCCAGGGCAAATCGCCCGTCGAGAATTTCACCACCGAGCAGCTCAAGGGTATTCGCGCCATCATCATTTCAGGCGCCAAGGGCCTGACGCGCGAGCAGATGGCCTCGTTGCCGGCCCTGGGCGCGATCATCTGTTACGGCACCGGCTACGACGCGGTCGATTTCGAGGCGGCGGCCGAACGCGGCATCGTGGTCGGCCACAGTCCCGCCGCCAACTCGGCGGCGGTCGCCGATCTGGCGATGACGCTGATGCTGGCGGTGACGCGGAGGCTGTTGCCGGCCGACAATTATGTCCGCAGCGGCAGCTGGTCCGGCGCCAAACCGTCGCCGCTGATGAGCCCGCAGCCGGGCAATCCGGGCCGGCGCATCGGCATCTACGGCATGGGCGCGATCGGCCGCAAGATCGCGGCACGCGCCGCTGCGTTCGAGACCGAGGTCGCCTATCACAGCCGCAGCCGGCACGACGTGCCTTATCGCTATGTTCCGAAGCTCGAGGCCCTGGTGCAGTGGTGCGACGTGCTGATCATAGCGGTTCGCGCCGGCGCCGAGACCAACCACGCCATCGGCGCCGAGATGCTGCGCAAGCTCGGCAAGAACGGTTATGTCGTCAACATTTCACGCGGCTCGGTGATCGACGAGCAGGCGCTCATCGCGGCGTTGGCCGACCAGACCATCGCCGGCGCCGCGCTCGACGTCTACGAGCAGGAGCCGCACGCTCCGGACGCGCTCACCGCGTTCCCCAACGTGGTCCTCACCCCGCATGTCGGCGGCCACACCCTCGAATCCCACGTCGCCATGCAGGACTGCGTGATCGCCAATCTGGAGGCGTTTTTCGCCGGCAAGCCGCTGCCGCATCGGGTGAAGCAGAATGAAGGCGTGTAGCCTGGATGGAGCGCGAAGCGCGTAATCCGGGGATCGCCACGACGGGCGCTGCGCAAAAATCCTCCAAAATACCCCTTGAACCCGCCGAAAAAACTCGTTAAAGAACCGTTTCCGGACGTGCTGGCCGTTGCTGGCACGTCTGTGCTCGCATTCCGAAAACCCAAATCGATAGGAGACCATTCCTTCAGGTATATCCGTATGGATTGCTCGAAGGAGGGGACCCGACGCTTTGAGGGACGGATGTGGGCAGGGGTCCTTGGGCAGCCGGATGGCCGCCCTGTGATTCCGATCCTGTCCAAGACTGCAGGCGCCCGCGCTGAAACTTCATCGTTTCGACAACGGCTTAATCGCATGGCCTGCACAGACGGGTGAAGACCGGATTTCGCTCACGTCGCATTTTGCGACGGTCAGCGGATTTGGTTCGAACCTCGACACCCCGGGCCAGTTCGGTTCGGGAGGGCAGGCTTTTCAATGTCGTCTTGCCCGGCGTGTCCCAGGGACTTTGTCCCGAGGTCAGGTTTTCGGGCGGGACGATGGGTGCAACCCGGCGGTCCTGCCTTGAGGCAAAGGCCGCCAACCGGAGAGAGCTTGCTGTGGAAAAAGCGGCAAAAAAAGAGGCGGTCGAAGCGCTGAACGGTCTGTTCAAGACCACCAGCGTCGCGGTCGTGGCTCACTATTCCGGCCTCACCGTGGTCCAGATGCAGAAGCTGCGTACGCAGATGAAGCAGGCGGGCGCATCGGTGAAGGTCTCGAAGAACCGGCTCGCCAAAATTGCTCTTGAAGGCACCGACGTCGTTGCCATCGGCTCCCTGCTGAAGGGGCCGACCGTGATCGCGACTTCAAACGATCCGGTAGCGGCGCCGAAGGTTGCCATCGAATTCGCCAAGACGAACGAGCAGTTCGTCATACTCGGCGGCTCGATGGGCAAAACCGTCCTGGATGTGAACGGCGTAAAGGCGCTTGCCGCCCTGCCGTCCCTCGATGAACTGCGCGCAAAGCTCCTCGGCCTCCTGGTGGCGCCGGCGACCAAGATCGCTCAGCTCACCACTGCCCCCGCGGCCAAGCTTGCGCGGGTGGTTCAGGCCTATGCCTCAAAGAGCGAAGCGGCCTGACGGCCCTCGCACATCAAACCTGGTTCGAACCGATACGCTTAAGGAAACAGATCAATGGCTGACTTACAGAAGATTGTTGACGACTTGTCGGGCCTCACGGTCCTCGAGGCTGCCGAGCTTGCCAAGCTGCTCGAAGAAAAGTGGGGCGTGTCCGCTGCCGCCGCCGTTGCGGTGGCCGCTCCGGGTGGTGGTGGCGGTGCCGCGGCTGCCGTCGAGGAAAAGACCGAGTTCACGGTGGTGCTCGCTGCCGCCGGCGAAAAGAAGATCGAGGTCATCAAGGAAGTCCGCGCCATCACCGGCCTCGGCCTCAAGGAAGCCAAGGACCTCGTCGAGGGCGCGCCGAAGGCCGTCAAGGAAGGCGTCAACAAGGACGAAGCCGAGAAGGTCAAGGCCCAGCTCGAGAAGGCTGGCGCCAAGGTTGAGCTCAAGTAAGCGAAGCTTGCTTGAGCGAAATCCCCGGGCGAGCACTCGCGAGACCCGGGGATCGCAACAAGAGAGACGTTGCTGGCCGGGACCTATGCGCTTTCGCGCTTTGGCCCGGTCATCACGGGGTATCCGGATACCCGGAACCTTGTAGCAATACACAGAAATGTGTGGGGATTTGTCGGGAACACCCCTCGAATCTCCACGATTGCCATCCCATATCGGGGCGGCAGCACGAAAGCACGGTTTGGCGTCGGGAACGGCAACGTTTCTGCCTAAGCCGTTGGGAGATAGGCAATTTCGGGCTTTTTCGGTCCGTGACAAGGTGAGTTCGACGGGCGGGTGCAGTCAGGCGCCCCGCACGTCGTTTTGCGTTCTGCGATTCAAAGGTTTGGGCTTGGGATTAAAATCCTGACATCCGGCTTCTGGATTTGAGACGTGTCGAGTTTAAACCCGGGGGCGATGCCAATCGCGCTTCGGAAGGTTCGCCCCTGACGGGCGACGAAATGAGAGGCCACGATGGCGCAGCAGACGTTTACCGGTCGCAAACGCGTTCGCAAATTCTTCGGTCACATCAAGGAAGTGGCCGAAATGCCGAATCTCATCGAGGTTCAGAAGGCGTCCTATGACCAATTCCTGATGGTCGACGAACCGGTCGGCGGCCGCCTCGACGAAGGTCTGCAGGCGGTGTTCCGTTCGGTGTTCCCGATCTCGGACTTCTCCAATACCTCGATGCTGGAATTCGTGCGCTACGAATTCGAGCCGCCGAAATACGACGTCGACGAGTGCCGCCAGCGCGGCATGACCTATGCCGCGCCGCTGAAGGTGACGCTGCGCCTGATCGTGTTCGATATCGACGAGGAAACCGGCGCCCGCTCGGTCAAGGACATCAAGGAGCAGGACGTCTACATGGGCGACATCCCGCTCATGACCATGAACGGCACCTTCGTCGTCAACGGCACCGAGCGCGTCATCGTCTCGCAGATGCACCGTTCGCCGGGCGTGTTCTTCGATCACGACAAGGGCAAGACCCACTCGTCCGGCAAGCTGCTGTTTGCCGCCCGCGTAATTCCGTACCGCGGCTCCTGGCTCGACATCGAGTTCGACGCCAAGGACATCGTATTCGCGCGCATCGACCGCCGCCGCAAGATTCCGGTGACGTCGCTGATGTTCGCGCTCGGTCTGGACGGCGAGGAGATCCTCTCCACGTTCTACAAGAAGATCGCCTACAAGCGCACCAAGGATGGCTGGCGGGTGCCGTTCGACGCCACCCGTTTCCGCGGCTACTCGACCATCAACGACCTGATCGACGCCGATAGCGGCAAGGTGGTGCTGGAAGCCGGCAAGAAGCTCACCGTTCGCGGCGCCCGTCAGCTGCAGGAAAAGGGCCTCAAGGCGCTGCGCATGTCGGATGAGGAACTGGTCGGCAACTATCTCGCCGAGGACCTCGTCAATCCGAAGACCGGTGAGATCTACGCCGAAGCCGGCGAGGAGATCACCGAGAAGTCGCTCAAGGGCCTCAACGAGCACGGCTACAAGGAACTGCCGTTGCTCGACATCGACCATGTCAATGTCGGCGCCTATATCCGCAACACGCTCAATGCCGACAAGAACATGACGCGCGAGGACGCGCTGTTCGACATCTACCGCGTGATGCGTCCCGGCGAGCCGCCGACGATCGATTCGGCGCAGAACATGTTCCAGTCGCTGTTCTTCGACAGCGAGCGCTACGACCTGTCCGCGGTCGGCCGCGTCAAGATGAACATGCGCCTCGAACTCGACGCGCCCGATACCCATCGCACGCTGCGCAAGGAAGACATCCTGGCGGTGATCAAGACCCTGGTCGACCTGCGCGATGGCAAGGGCGAGATCGACGACATCGACCATCTCGGCAACCGGCGCGTGCGCTCGGTCGGCGAACTGATGGAGAACCAGTACCGCATCGGCCTGCTGCGCATGGAGCGCGCCATCAAGGAGCGCATGTCCAGCGTCGACATCGACACCGTGATGCCGCAGGACCTGATCAACGCCAAGCCGGCGGCCGCCGCGGTGCGCGAGTTCTTCGGCTCGTCGCAGCTGTCCCAGTTCATGGACCAGACCAACCCGCTGTCGGAAATCACCCACAAGCGCCGCCTCTCGGCGTTGGGCCCGGGCGGCCTGACCCGCGAGCGCGCCGGCTTCGAGGTGCGCGACGTGCATCCGACCCATTACGGCCGGATCTGCCCGATTGAGACCCCGGAAGGCCCGAACATCGGCCTGATCAACTCGCTGGCGACGTTCGCCCGCGTCAACAAATACGGCTTCGTCGAGACGCCGTACCGCAAGGTCAAGGACGGCCGCGTCACCGACGAGGTGGTGTACCTGTCGGCGATGGAAGAGGGCCGCTACCACGTCGCCCAGGCCAACGTGGCGCTCGACGCCAGGGGACGCTTCACCGATGATCTGATCGTGTGCCGCCATGCCGGCGACGTGCTGATGATCACGGCCGACAAGGTCGACTACATGGACGTGTCGCCGAAGCAGCTGGTTTCGGTGGCGGCGGCGCTGATCCCGTTCCTCGAGAACGACGACGCCAACCGCGCCCTGATGGGCTCCAATATGCAGCGTCAGGCCGTGCCGCTGGTGCGCGCCGAGGCGCCGTTTGTCGGCACCGGCATGGAAGGCGTGGTGGCCCGCGATTCGGGGGCCGCCATCGCGGCGCGCCGCACCGGCGTCATCGACCAGATCGACGCCACCCGTATCGTGATCCGCGCCACCGACGACCTCGATCCGTCGAAGTCGGGCGTCGATATCTACCGGCTGATGAAGTACCAGCGTTCCAACCAGTCGACCTGCATCAACCAGCGTCCGCTGGTGAAGGTCGGCGACCAGGTCGCCAAGGGCGACATCATCGCCGACGGTCCCTCGACCGATCTCGGCGAGCTCGCGCTCGGCCGCAATGTGCTGGTCGCGTTCATGCCGTGGAACGGCTACAACTTCGAAGACTTCGATCCTGCTCTCCGAGCGGATCGTGAAGGACGACATCTTCACCTCGATCCACATCGAGGAATTCGAAGTGATGGCCCGCGACACCAAGTTGGGCCCAGAGGAAATCACCCGCGACATTCCCAACGTCTCGGAAGAAGCGCTGAAGAACCTCGACGAGGCCGGCATCGTCTACATCGGTGCCGAGGTGCGCGCGGGCGACATCCTGGTCGGCAAGATCACGCCGAAGGGCGAAAGCCCGATGACGCCGGAAGAAAAGCTGCTGCGCGCCATCTTCGGCGAAAAGGCCTCCGACGTCCGCGATACCTCGCTGCGCGTGCCTCCGGGCGTGCAGGGTACCATCGTCGAAGTCCGGGTCTTCAACCGCCACGGCGTCGACAAGGACGAGCGCGCCCTGGCGATCGAGCGGGAAGAGATCGAGCGTCTCGCCAAGGACCGCGACGACGAGCAGGCGATCCTCGACCGCAACGTCTACGGCCGTCTGGCCGAGCTTCTGGAGAACCGCCAGGGCATCGCCGGTCCGAAGGGCTTCAAGAAGGACACCAAGATCACCCGCGCGGTGCTCGACGAGCATCCGCGTTCGCAGTGGTGGATGTTCGCCTCGCCCAACGACAAGCTGATGGCCGAAATCGAGGCGATGCGGAAGCAGTACGACGAATCGAAGAAGGGCCTCGAACAACGCTTCCTCGACAAGGTCGAAAAGCTGCAGCGCGGCGATGAACTGCCGCCCGGCGTGATGAAGATGGTCAAGGTCTTCGTCGCGGTGAAGCGCAAGATCCAGCCCGGCGACAAGATGGCCGGCCGTCACGGCAACAAGGGCGTGGTGTCGAAGATCGTTCCGATCGAGGACATGCCGTTCCTCGAGGACGGCACCCACGCCGACATCGTGCTCAATCCGCTCGGCGTGCCGAGCCGGATGAACGTCGGCCAGATCCTCGAAACCCATCTCGGCTGGGCTTGCGCCGGCATGGGCAAGAAGATCGGCCAGACCATCGATGCGTTCTACCAGCGCCAGGATCTCAAGCCGCTGCGTGAGTTGCTGAAGAAGGTCTATGGCGACGACGAGACCATCAAGTCGCTGAACGAAGGCGAACTGGTCGAGCTTGGCCGCAACCTGAGCCACGGCGTGCCGATTGCCACGCCGGTGTTTGACGGCGCCAAGGAGCACGACATCGAGGAGATGCTGAAGCTTGCGGGCTTCGACGCTTCCGGCCAGTCGACCGTCTATGACGGCCGTACCGGCGATCAGTTCGATCGCAAGGTGACCATGGGCTACATCTACATGCTCAAGCTGCACCATCTGGTCGACGACAAGATCCACGCCCGTTCGATCGGTCCGTACTCGCTCGTCACCCAGCAGCCGCTGGGCGGCAAGGCGCAGTTCGGCGGCCAGCGGTTCGGCGAAATGGAAGTGTGGGCGCTCGAGGCTTATGGCGCGGCGTACACCTTGCAGGAAATGCTGACCGTGAAGTCGGACGACGTCGCCGGCCGTACCAAGGTGTACGAGGCCATCGTGCGCGGCGACGACACCTTCGAGGCCGGTATCCCGGAATCGTTCAACGTGCTGGTCAAGGAAATGCGTTCGCTCGGTCTCAACGTCGACCTGCACAATTCGAAGGTCGGTGCCGGGCCGACCTCCGAGGCCGCCGAGTAAGACTCAAGCGTTATGCCCGGCCAAAAGCGCGAAGCGCGTCTTCACGCAAATTGGCCGGGCATCCGCGCCCGGCCCGGACGTTGGGCAGGGCGCGACGAAATGAAGTGTTTCGAATTTGCTGCCGGTGACGACTGGCACGCGAGGAGAAGACGATGAACCAAGAAATTATGAATCTTTTCAATCCGACGACGCCCGCCCAGGTGTTCGACCAGATCCGGATTTCGATCGCGTCACCGGAGAAGATTCTGTCGTGGTCGTACGGCGAGATCAAGAAGCCGGAAACCATCAACTACCGCACCTTCAAGCCGGAGCGCGACGGCCTGTTCTGCGCCCGCATCTTCGGGCCGATCAAGGACTACGAGTGCCTGTGCGGCAAGTACAAGCGCATGAAGTACAAGGGCATCATCTGCGAGAAGTGCTCGGTCGAAGTGACGCTGTCGCGGGTCCGGCGCGAGCGCATGGGCCATATCGAACTGGCCGCCCCCGTCGCCCACATCTGGTTTTTGAAGTCGCTGCCGTCGCGCATCGGGCTATTGCTCGACATGACGCTGAAGGATCTCGAGCGGATTCTGTACTTCGAATACTACGTCGTGCTCGAGCCGGGTCTCACCGCGCTCAAGGACCGTCAGCTCTTGTCCGAAGACGAGTACCTGAAGGCGCAGGACGAATACGGTCAGGACTCCTTCACCGCCATGATCGGCGCCGAGGCGATCCGCGAACTGCTCAAGGGGCTCGAGCTCGAGAAGCTCGAGGCCAGCCTGCGCGTCGAGATGCAGGAGACTGAATCCGACATCAAGCACAAGAAGCTCGCCAAGAGGCTGAAGATCGTCGAGGCGTTTCGTTATTCCGGCAACAAGCCGGAATGGATGATCCTCACCGTGGTGCCGGTGATCCCGCCGGACCTGCGTCCGCTGGTGCCGCTCGACGGCGGCCGTTTTGCCACGTCCGACCTCAATGATCTCTACCGCCGCGTCATCAACCGCAACAATCGTTTGAAGCGGCTGATGGAGCTGCGCGCGCCTGACATCATCATCCGCAACGAAAAGCGCATGCTGCAGGAGGCGGTCGACGCCCTGTTCGACAACGGTCGCCGCGGCCGCGTCATCACCGGCGCCAACAAGCGTCCATTGAAGTCGCTCGCCGACATGCTGAAGGGCAAGCAGGGCCGGTTCCGGCAGAATCTGCTCGGCAAGCGCGTCGACTATTCCGGCCGCTCGGTCATCGTGGTCGGTCCCGAACTGCGGCTGCATCAGTGCGGCCTGCCGAAGAAGATGGCGCTCGAGCTGTTCAAGCCGTTCATCTATTCGCGGCTCGACGCCAAGGGTCTGTCGACCACGGTCAAGCAGGCCAAGAAGCTGGTCGAAAAAGAGCGTCCCGAGGTCTGGGATATCCTCGACGAGGTGATCCGCGAGCATCCGGTGCTGTTGAACCGCGCGCCGACGCTGCATCGCCTCGGCATCCAGGCGTTCGAGCCGGTGCTGATCGAGGGCAAGGCGATCCAGCTGCATCCCCTGGTGTGCTCGGCGTTCAACGCCGACTTCGACGGCGACCAGATGGCCGTGCACGTTCCGCTGTCGCTGGAAGCGCAGCTCGAAGCGCGCGTGCTGATGATGTCGACCAACAACATCCTGCACCCGGCCAACGGCCAGCCGATCATCGTGCCGAGCCAGGACATCGTGCTCGGCCTGTACTATCTCTCGGTGCTGCGTGAAGGACTGCCGGGCGAGGGCAAGCTGTACGGCGAAATGGCCGAGATCGAACACGCCCTGCATTCCAAGGTGATCCACCTCCACACCAAGATCAAATACCGCTGGGAAGGCATGGACGAAAACGGCAAGCGCGTCAGCCGCTGGTACGAGACCACGGCCGGCCGCGCCATGCTCGGCCAGGTGCTGCCGAAGTCGCCGAAGATGCCGTTCGACGTCATCAACAAGCTGATGACCAAGAAAGAAATCTCCGGCGTCATCGACCAGGTCTATCGCCACTGCGGCCAGAAGGAGACGGTGATCTTCTGCGACCGCATCATGGCGCTCGGCTTCTACAATGCGTTCAAGGCCGGCATTTCGTTCGGCAAGGACGACATGGTGGTGCCAGCGTCGAAGTGGAAGATCGTCGAGGACACCCGCGCGCTCGCCAAGGAATTCGAGCAGCAGTACAACGACGGCCTGATCACCCACGGTGAGAAGTACAACAAGGTGGTCGACGCCTGGTCGAAGTGCACCAAGAAGATCTCGGAAGACATGATGACCGAGATCTCCGCGGTGAAGAAGAATCCGAAGGGCGGCGAGGCGCAGATCAACTCGATCTTCATGATGTCGAACTCCGGCGCCCGCGGTTCGCAGGACCAGATGCGCCAGCTCGCCGGCATGCGCGGTCTGATGGCCAAGCCGTC
Source organism: uncultured Alphaproteobacteria bacterium (assembly GCA_963710235.1). Classification (GTDB taxonomy): domain Bacteria; phylum Pseudomonadota; class Alphaproteobacteria; order Rhizobiales; family Xanthobacteraceae; genus Bradyrhizobium. The sequence continues at coordinate 708,182 of CAVPZI010000001.1, read as the reverse complement.
CGGCGAGATCATCGAGACGCCGATCATTTCCAACTTCAAGGAAGGCCTGTCGGTGCTCGAATACTTCAACTCGACCCACGGCGCCCGCAAGGGCCTCGCGGACACCGCGTTGAAGACCGCGAACTCGGGCTACCTGACGCGGCGTCTGGTCGACGTGGCGCAGGACTGCATCATCACGGCGGATGATTGCGGCACCAAGCTCGGCATCAAGATGCGCGCCATCGTCGATGCCGGCACCGTGGTGGCGTCGCTGGCGTCGCGCATTCTCGGCCGTACCAACGGCGAGGATCTGCGCGATCCGGTGACCAACAAGGTCGTGGTCAAGCGCGGCACGCTGATGGAAGAGCAGCACGTCGATGCCATCCAGCAGGCCGGCATCCAGGAAGTGAAGATCCGCTCGGCCCTGACCTGCGAACTGGTCAACGGCATCTGCGGCAAGTGCTATGGCCGCGATCTGGCCCGCGGCACCCCGGTCAACCACGGCGAGGCGGTCGGCGTGATCGCGGCGCAGTCGATCGGCGAGCCCGGCACCCAGCTGACCATGCGCACCTTCCACATCGGCGGCGCGGCGCAGATCAACGAGCAGTCGTTCATCGAGTCGAACTTCGACGGCAAGGTGACGATCAAGAACAAGGCCATCGCCAAGAACGGCGAGGGCCATCTGGTCGCCATGGTCCGCAACATGGTGGTGGCGGTGACCGACGCCGACGGCACCGAGCGGGCGACGCATCGCATTCAGTACGGCGCGCGGATGCGCGTCGATGAAGGCGACATGGTCAAGCGTGGCCAGCGCATCGCCGAATGGGATCCCTATACCCGGCCGGTTCTGACCGAGGTCGAGGGCACCATCGGCTTCGAGGATCTGGTCGAAGGCCAGTCGATCTCGGAGACGCTGGACGAATCCACCGGTATCGCCAAGCGTATCGTCATCGACTGGCGCTCGACGAGGGGCGGCGGCGATCTGCGGCCGGCCATCGTCATCAAGGGCAAGGACGGCAAGATCCTCAAGCTCGCGCGTGGCGGCGAGGCCCGCTACATGCTGTCGGTCGACGCCATCCTGTCGGTCGACGTCGGCGCCAAGGTGAAGACCGGCGATATCCTCGCCCGTATCTCCACCGAGAGCGCCAAGACCCGCGACATCACCGGCGGTCTGCCGCGGGTGGCGGAACTGTTCGAGGCCCGCAAGCCGAAGGACGCCGCCATCATCGCGGAAATCGCCGGCACCATCCGGTTCGGCCGCGACTACAAGAACAAGCGCCGGATCTCGATCGAGCCGATGGACAAGAACGAGGAGACCCGCGAGTACCTCATTCCGAAGGGCAAGCACATCCATCTGCAGGATGGCGACATCGTCGAAAAGGGCGATTTCATCGTCGAAGGCAATCCGGCGCCGCACGACATTCTGGCGATCAAGGGCATCGAGGAACTCGCGGCCTATCTGGTCAACGAAATCCAGGAGGTCTACCGCCTGCAGGGCGTGCTGATCAACGACAAGCACATCGAGGTGATTGTCCGTCAGATGCTGCAGAAGGTCGAGATCACCGATCAGGGCGAGACCGACATGATTTCGGGCGAGCAGATCGACAAGATCGAATTCGACCAGCTCAACGCCAAGGCCAAGGAAGAGGGCAAGAAGCCGGCGACCGGAACCCCGGTGCTGCTCGGCATCACCAAGGCGAGCCTGCAGACCCGCTCGTTCTTCTCGGCGGCCTCGTTCCAGGAGACCACCCGCGTGCTCACCGAAGCCGCCGTCAACGGCAAGGTGGATCCGCTGGAAGGCCTCAAGGAGAACGTCATCGTCGGCCGGCTGATTCCGGCCGGAACCGGCGCCTCGATGGCCAAGATCCGCGAAGTCGCGGTCAAGCGCGACAAGATGATCCTGGACGAGCGCGACAAGCAGGCGACCATCGTTCCGGCCGCCCCCGAAGTCGAGCCGCTGGCGCTGCCGCCGGCGGAATAACCGCGCCAATTCATGATGTTAGGCAAAGGGCCGGCGCCAGCCGGCCCTTTGTTATTTTTCGGACACAGTGTGCCCAAATCGTCGTTTGTTCATCTTTCCTTCAGGCTGAAAAGCGCTTTTGGTAAGGTAACTTAGACTTAAAGGCGTCTCCCGGAACCCGGCAGGCCCGCGAGGCGACGGAAACCCCATGCTTGATCTTGCGATTGTTGGCGGCGGCCCCGGCGGGCTGATGAGCGCTTGGTACCTGAAGAAGAAGCTCGGTGCGCTGTGCCGCATCACCATCTTCGAGGCGTCCGACCGGCTCGGCGGCAAGATCGTCACCCGCAAGTTCGACACCGCGCCGGCGATGTACGAAGCCGGCGTCGCCGAGATCTACGACTACTCCATGACCGGGCCGGATCCGCTGCGCGAAATGATCCAGCATTTCGGCCTGCAGACCATTCCGATGGATGCCGAGCAGGTGATGCTGGACGGCGAACTGCTGCATGACGTGCCCGGCATGCGCCGCAAATACGGCGCATCGACCGCCGAGGCGATCGAGGGGTTCCGCAGGCTCTGCGCCTCCATGGTGTCGCCGAGCGAATATTACGAAGGCGTCGGCGCCCACGACAACGAGCACCCCTGGGCCCACATCAACGCCGAGGAACTGCTCGACCGCGAGGTCAAGGATCCGACCGCCAAGCGGTTCTTCAAGGTGATGGCGCGCTCCGACATCGCCACCGAATGCCACAACACCAATGGCCTCAATGCGCTGAAGAATTTCGTCATGGATGTCGACGGCTATATCGGCCTGTATTCGATCCAGAATGGCAACGAGCAATTGATCGAGTGCCTGCAGTCCGAGGTCGATGCCGACATCCAGCTCAACCACCGCGTCCTCCAGGTCGGCAAGACCACGCAGGGCCGCTACCAGCTCAACATGATGAACGGCAAGGGACCGGAAACCCGCGACTTCGACCTTGTGGTGATGTGCCTGCCGCACAGCTGGCTCTCGACCATGCGATGGGACGGCGAGCAGCTGCGCAAGTCGATGGTCAGGCACGTCGCCTATTTCGACCGGCCGGCGCATTACCTTCGGATTTCGATCCTGTTCGACACCCCGTTCTGGGGCGAGAAGATTCCGGGCGCCTGGTTCATGTCGGAAGCGTTCGGCGGCTGCTGCGTCTACAACGAGGGCGCCCGCCACGATGTCGGCCGCCACGGCGTGCTGAACTGGCTGATCGCCGGCTCCGACGCGCTGGCGTTCGCCAACCTCACCGATGCCGAACTGATCGACGCTGCGCTGAAATCGCTGCCAAAATCGTTCGGCGATGCCCGCGCTCATTTCATGGAAGGCAAGGCCCACCGCTGGCTGTCGTCGGTCAACGCCATCCCCGGCGGCCTGCCGGCCCGTGACGTCATGACCAACCATCGGCCCGACCCGAAGCAGCATCCCGGCCTGGTGGTGGTCGGAGATTACCTGTTCGACTCGACGCTGAACGGCCTGCTCAATTCCTCCGATGCCGCCACCGACATCATCGTCACCGAGATGATGAAACTGCGCCGTGCTCGCGGACAGGACAACTCCGGCAATCCGGCCGCCGACAGGATCGACCGCGAATATTTCGAGAAGTACCGCGGCGTTGGCCGTTACAGCGAGGTCTGGCAGCAATTCACCGATCCGGCTTACCTGGCCGACCTGATCAAGATCGTCTGGAACCGGGCGCGGGGCTACAAGCTGCTGGTGGCCGGTTCGGCGAGCGGCGAACTGGTCGGCGCGCTGCGCGAGCGCGGCATCGATGCCTGGGGCATCGAGAACAACCGCGCGATCCACGCCCGGACGCCGAAGGCGCTGCGCAAGTTCAACAAGCTCGGATCGATCGTCGACATGCCGTTCAAGGACGCGCAATTCGACTTCGTGTTCGAGACCAGCCTCTGCCACGTCGGGGAGCGTCAGGTGGTCAAGGCGATCCGCGAACTGAACCGCGTGGTCAAAACCGGCGTCGTATTCGGTTCGGTCACCTCGGACATGGCGCCGGCGGTGATCGACCGTTACGACCTGTTGCGCGGCGTGAAGAAGCTCGGCACCTGGTGGGAGTGGTCGGAGCTGTTCTTCGGCAACGGCTTTGATCTCGCCATGCACCGCAACGATTGCACCGACGCGGTGTGGGCGGCCACGCTGGCCGCCGACAAGGGGCCGGGCCACTGGTACGCGGACTCCGACAGCCTGCGCTATTCGTTCTTCGACAAGGTCGATGCCGACTAGTCTTGCTGTGATGCGGCAAGACTAGAGTATGATGAAGAAAACCGGTATCTAGCTTCTCCGATCATGTTCCGGATCATGTCGGGTGGCGCCCGGCTGCGGTCGTCGCGTTTGCGGTCATGCGGCCGTGCAGCAACGGTTTTAGACATGGCGCCCAAGGTACCCGAACCATCGAAGCCAGCATCGGCGGCCGACGCGCCCGATGTCGCGGCCGACCAGGCTTCCTCGCCGCTTGACGAAGAGATCGCGGTTCGTGTCGGCACCAGCCTGCCGGGAAGCACCAAGTCGGCCGTCACAAAACCGCCACCTGCCGGCAGGGCAGCGTCGCCATCGGACCACGGTGACGAGGACGGCGAGGATGACGACGACGCGGAGGACATCGAGGACGATGAGGACGACGAGGACCTCGTCGTCTTTACCGCGCGCGAGGCCGCCGGCGCGCTCGCCACCATCTACGGCTTCATCCGTCCGTTCCTGAAGAAGCACGCCAAGATATTGACGTTCGTCGGCTTCGGCGTGCTGGTCGAGACGCTGTTCAACGTCATCATGCCGCTCAGCCTGAAATACCTGATCGACGATGCGCTCGGCGAGGAGGATTTTCGGGCGCTGGTCATCATCCTGTCGGTACTGGCGGTGGCGGGCATCACCACCTCGATTGTCGCGGTCTGGTACGAGCGCTGGGACGCCAAGCTTGCCGCGTCGCTGATCTCCGACGTGCGGGAGCGGCTGTTCGAGCACGTCCAGAACCTGCCGTCGGCGTATTTCGCCCGCACCCGGCGCGGCGAAATCCTGTCGCGGTTCTCCATCGACCTGTCGGCGTTCGAAGGATCGATCAAGGGTTTCGCCAACAGCGCGGCGCTGCCGTTCGCCGAACTGATCGCCGGCATCATCCTGATGCTGGTGCTGAACTGGCAACTCGCCGTGGTGTCGCTCCTGGTGTTTCCGATCACGCTGATCGGGCCGCGCATCCTGACCCCGAAGGCGGTGCAGGCCAACTACGAGCAGAAGCTCAACGAATCGTCGCTATTGGGCATGGTGCAGGAGAACATCGCGGCACAGGCGGTGATCAAGGCGTTCAGCCTGCAGCGCCGCACGCTGGGCTGGTTCACGCTGCGCAACGACGACGCGCGCCGGAAAATCGCCGCGGCGACGTTCCTGTCCACCATGGTGGAGCGCACCGTCACTATTTCGGTGCTGCTGCTGCATCTCGTGGTGCTGGCGATCGGCGCCTATCTCGCCACCAAGGGCCAGATCACAGTCGGCACCTTCGTGACCTTCGAAAGCGCGTTCTGGGAGGTGTCGTACAATATCGCCCACATCATGCATTTCATTCCGGTGTCGATTTCGTCGGCGGCGGCGGTGCGCCACATCCAGGAACTGCTCGACGAGCCGACGCGCGGCGCCGACCGGCCCGGCGCGCCGGACCTGCCGCGCATCACCAACGACATCACCTTCGACCACGTCACCTTCCAGTATGAGGGCGCCCAGAAGCCGGTGCTGGACAATCTCAGCCTCAGGCTCAAGGTCGGCAAGAGTATCGCCATCGTCGGCCCCAGCGGGTCGGGCAAGAGCACGCTGCTCAACCTGATCCTGCGGCTCTACGTGCCGGACGAGGGCAGGGTGACCATCGACGGCGTCGATATCCGAAAGGTGACGCGGGAATCTTTGCGCCGCAGCATGGCGGTGGTGTTCCAGGAAAACATGCTGTTCAACATGTCGATCCGCGAGAACATCCGGCTCGGCAAGGAGAATGCCACCGACGAGGAAGTCGAGCAGGCGGCGCGCAAGGCCGAGATCCACCGCTACATCATGAGCCTGCCGCAGAAATACGACACCCCGGTCGGCGAGCGCGGCGACACCCTGTCGGGCGGCCAGCGCCAGCGCATCGCCATTGCGCGCGCCATCGTCCGCAATCCGTCGGTGCTGCTGCTGGATGAAGCCACCTCCGCGCTGGACCAGACCACCGAAGCCGCCATCAATCGCACGCTGCTGAACGTCGCCAAGGGCTGCACCATGATCTTCTCGACCCACCGCCTGACCTCGGTGGTGGAGATGGACGAGATCATCGTCATCAGTGGCGGCAAGGCGATCGAGCGCGGCTCACACGCCGAGTTGCTGGCGAAAGGCGGCATCTACGCCAAGCTGTGGGACGACCAGGGCACGGCGCATGCGGCGGTCGCGGCCAGCAAGGATGAAGGCGACGAAGATGAGAGAGCGAGGACGATGAGAGAGGATGAGGACGACGACGAGGAGGAGTAAGCGCGGCCCTCTCACGGTTTCGTGACCGCGGACTCCATGATCGCGATCAGAAAGAATTAACGCCGGGTCAGCAATGCTGGTCTTCACTTCGCGGATGCAGCTCGAAGGTCGAGCAGCGGTTTTCCAAACCGCAGGGGTGGGTTCGATTCCCTCCATCCGCTCCAGTTCAAACAGCCTGTCCCCGCCGGCCTTTGGCCGTAAAAACCAGGCTTCTCCCTCAGGTTTCACGTCAACGTGCTCGGCAAATCCCGAACCCGCCTTACTGTTGGGACGTAATTGTCAGGCGCGGTCCCGACTTCTCCTTTTCCAAATGGGACGGCGTCAGCGGACCCCGGTCTTTGCGCCCCACTGACTGGGGTTCGTTGCTGTATGTTTCTGAATCTAACGGAATCGTCAGGTGCGGCTCCACGCCGGCGCGGGTAATTTTGTCCGGCCGGTACAATGGAGTGCGGTTATGGAATCGAATTTGAGCCTGCAGTCGGCGTCATTCGATCGCAACGCGATTGCGTCCTTCAGCTACGACCAATGCGTCGAGCGCCTGGCGGATGTGGTGGATCACCATGACGAGGCCGAACTGGAAGAGGTCGCCTGCCTGATCAGCCAGCTCGCGGTGGTGATCGAGTAGGGGAACCCGAGAGGCCGATTGACCTGAGGCGAAGCTCGGGCCAGGAAATTCAGGCCACCTGGCGCTGAAGGGCGGCGTCCACAGGTTTGTCCTGCGCAACTGAGTTTTCCTGAAGCGGTCCGGCGTCCGCTTTTCCGCGCATCCGCCGCGCGATGCCCTGTCCAAGCCGCACCAGAAACCGCGCCCAGCGCTGCGCCCGCCACTTCACGCCGTTGTCCAGCGTCAGCGACCGCAGATGATACGCCTTCGCCGTCGACCACGCGTCGCAGGCGGCCTTGACCGGATCGTCATAGAACGCTTCGATTTTCTCGGCGCCCATGCCGTCGTGGGCGAGCCAGGCCGGAATGTAGACGTTGCAGAGGCGCTCGACGTCGGTGAATACCTTGTCGGTGCCGGTGCCGGCGGCGGGGCAGGAGGTCATGAAGGCGTCGCCGACCAGCACGATGCCGGCCTGGCGATGGCCCTCCGTCACATAGAGATCGGCCGGCCGGATCTTGATCGGGCCGGTAACCTTGAACTCGCCGGCCATCCAGCGCAGTGCCGGCATCATCGCCAGCATGGTCGCTTCCGGCGCCTGGCGGAACTGGCGCAGCCACGGATCGTCCATGTTGCGATAGATCGAAAGGTTGGCGCGCATCGCGCTTCCGACCGGAAACAGCGTCAGATAGGCCATGCGGTCGCTGGTGTGCTCGGGATAATAGGTCAGCGCCGGAAAGTCGAAGGCGGCGCGTCCGACCGGTTCGAGGTCGAACGCGATGGTGTTGGAGTGGCACTCGCTGACGATCCTGCGCTCGATGCCGACGAGATGGCGCAGTCCGATGTTGAGGCCGTTGGCCAGCACGATCAGGCGCGCCGATATCGTCTGGTCGTCCGACAGCACCACGCGCTGGCGCTCGTCGCTGGTCGAGACCGACAGCGCCTTGGCGTGAATGATTTCGACGCTTGGCGGAATGGCCTTGCGAATGGTGTTGACCAGCGTGTCGTACAGAATGCCGTACTGGTCGCTGGGCCGTTTGTCGACCAGATGGCCGAACCGCGAAATCCAGACCTTGTCGTCATGTGTGGTCGCCGGCAACACGGCTTCGGCAAGGCCGGTCTTGCGCAGCAGGTCGACCTGGCTGCCGCCGAGTTTTTCGCAGCGCAGGTCGGGCGGATACGTCACATGCGGATCGATCAGGACCGCAGGAATTCCGGCGCGGCCGAGCATGGCTGCGGTTATCGAGCCGGCGAGGCCGCCGCCGACGATCGCAATGTCTGTGTAGCGCATGCCGTGCCTCTGTTCGCAGCGGCAACATTGCGGCGCAAAGGCAAACAAAGCCTGAAGGAAATACGTCAATCCGGCGGCGAATACGCAATCGATTTAACCGAAAAGCAACGCCGGCGGAACAAGATCGCCGCGCTGCGGCAAGGCCCTGCAAGGCATTTATTCCATGATCTCGGTAACCATTTGTTCACCAGATTTGGACATCGAGGCCGCGTGGCAGGACCTGACCCGCCGCGCGTCGTCGAATGTGTTCATGAATCCGGTGGCGTTGCGCGCGGCCTGCGATACCGGGTTTGCCGATATCCGGATGCTGCTGGCGTTTGAGACGGCTGCGGAGCCGCGCAAGCTGGTCGGCGCCTGGGCGCTGCAGCAGCGCCGGGTTGCGCCGTTGTGGCCGATGCTTCTGGAAGCGCTGCCGTACAACTACGCGTTTCTTTCCAGCCCGGTGGTCGATCCCGAATATGTCGCCGAGGTGATGGTAGCGTTCTTCCGCGCCATCGAGCAGGATCCGTCACTGCCCAACGTGCTCAGCCTGAAAGACCTCGACGCGGAATCGCCGAGCTATGCGGCCCTTGTCGCCGCTTTGGCCGCCCACGGCAGCGCCCAGCTCAAGCTGGCGCAGGGCGCGCGGCCGGTCGCGACCCGGGATCTCGGCGTCAAGAAAAGCGGCTCGACGCGCAAGAAGCTGCGGCAGGACTGGAATAGGCTGTCCGCGCTCGGCCCCGTCGACGTGGTCAATGACAGGGATCCCGTCCGGGTCCGCGACGCCTTCGAGTTGTTCCTTGAGCTCGAAGCCTCAAGCTGGAAGGGCGCCCAGGGCACCGCCTTGCTGTGCGATCCCGCCGACGCCGCGTTTGTCCGGCGCCTGGTCGGCGATCTGTCCGAGCGGCAGAACGCCTCGGTGGCGCTGTTGCGCCTCGACGGCAAGGCGATCGCGGCGCAGGTCGTGATGTATTGCGGCTCGACCGGCTACACCTGGAAGACCGCGTTCAATGCCGACTACGGCAAATACTCGCCCGGTGCGCTCTTGATCGACAAGATTACCGAAGAGCTGTTCGCGATGCCCGGCATCGAGACCATCGATTCCTGCTCCGCCGAGGGCAGTTTTATGGCCCAGCTGTGGTCGGGGCGCCGGACCATGGTGGATTTGCTGGTCGATGTCGGCGCCGGCCAATCCCTCAGTTTTGCCCTGGAAGCCGGCCGGCAGCGCGGCTACCAAGTCCTGCGCCAGTTGCGAAACCGGCTCCGCGCCGGATCGTGGCTGCCGCGGCCGAAGAGAGTCAGCATGGCGGCGTCGTCCTGACTGGTTTTTTGTTAATTACACCCGGATAATATTAAGATTTGGCCTGATTCGCCGACTCGCTGGCGAAATGCGCCCCGGTTCCCCATATGGGTAGCAACGAGACGGCGACGCCGAAGGTACGCCGTGAGGGTCTGTGCTTGAGACGAGTCGCTTGGGGCGTCGGATGACTTCGTCCAGACCGCAATGCCGACGGTTCGCGCGGTTTTCCGCATCGGTTTTGCGGCGTTTCGTGCGGCGTCGGAAGTGCTTCTGCCGCTGTGGTTTTAGCCTTGACTTGACTATGCGGCGCTTATAAAACCCGCGCACTCAACGACAGGCGGTGAGCTTCGCCAACGTCGGAACGGATCACCCTTCTTCTCCCTTGAGAATTTCTTTCGGGATCGGGACGGGCACCAGCCTCGACCAATGACGCTCAAACGCTGTCGCTTATAGCTAGGCAAATGCCAGAACGAACTTCGTTCTCTTGAGCGTGATCTTGAGAGATTGATGTCGGATGCATGACCTCGGTGGGCCGATCGGCGCAAGCTGGTCGGTAACGATCGCGGTCCTCTGTGGCGTACAAGCGCTTTCCATTCAGCAATGAATGGTTGGCGCGATTTCGCTTTGCGCGAAGTGTTCGCGCGCTGTGAATAGCGGGGACAAGCGTCCCGAACCAATTTTGCGAAGCCGATCACGGTCTCGCGCGAACTAAAGGGTGAAGGCCAAGATGCCGACGATCAACCAGCTGATCGCACAGCCGCGCGAAGTGCAGAAGTCGCGCAAGAAGGTTCCGGCGCTGCAGCAGTCGCCGCAGAAGCGCGGCGTATGCACCCGCGTCTACACCACGACCCCGAAGAAGCCGAACTCGGCGCTTCGCAAGGTCGCCAAGGTGCGCCTGACCAATGGCTTCGAAGTCATCGGGTACATCCCGGGCGAGGGCCACAACCTTCAGGAACACTCCGTGGTCATGATCCGCGGCGGCCGCGTCAAGGATTTGCCGGGCGTGCGCTACCACATTCTCCGCGGCGTCCTCGATACCCAGGGCGTCAAGAACCGTAAGCAGCGCCGTTCGAAGTACGGCGCCAAGCGTCCGAAATAATCGGGAACAGATCAGATGTCTCGTCGCCATTCTGCTGAAAAGCGTGAAGTGAACCCGGATCCGAAGTTCGGGAACATCATCATCACGAAGTTCATGAACTCGATCATGTATGACGGCAAGAAGTCGGCCGCCGAAAGCATCGTCTATGGTGCGCTCGAGATGATCGAGACCAAGACCAAGCAGGGCCCGCTGCCGGTTTTCGAGCAGGCGCTGGAAAACGTCATGCCGACCATCGAAGTGCGTTCGCGCCGGGTCGGCGGCGCCACCTACCAGGTGCCGGTGGAAGTGCGCTCGGTGCGCCGGCAGGCGCTCGGGATTCGCTGGATCATTACCGCGGCCCGCGACCGCAACGAAAAAACGATGACGGAGCGGCTCTCGGCCGAGCTGCTCGACGCGTCGAATGGCAGGGGGAACGCCGTCAAGAAGCGTGAAGACGTGCACCGGATGGCGGAAGCCAACCGCGCCTTCTCGCACTATCGCTGGTAACGGCGAAACAACGGAATTTAAGGAACAACCCATGCCCCGCGTTCATGCCATAGAGGACTACCGCAACTTCGGTATCATGGCGCATATTGATGCCGGCAAGACCACCACCACCGAGCGCATCCTTTATTACACCGGCAAGAGCCACAAGATCGGCGAAGTGCACGAAGGTGCCGCGACGATGGACTGGATGGAGCAGGAGCAGGAGCGTGGCATTACCATCACCTCCGCCGCGACCACCGCGTTCTGGGAAGGCAAGCGCCTCAACATTATCGACACCCCCGGCCACGTTGACTTCACCATCGAAGTCGAGCGTTCGCTGCGCGTGCTCGACGGCGCGGTATGCGTGCTCGATTCCAACCAGGGCGTTGAACCACAGACCGAGACGGTCTGGCGCCAGGGCGACAAGTACAAGGTTCCGCGCATCGTCTTCGCCAACAAGATGGATAAGACCGGCGCCGACTTCTACAAGTGCATGCAGGACATCATCGATCGCCTCGGCGCCAAGCCGATTGCGATCCAGCTTCCGATCGGCTCCGAGAACAACTTCAAGGGCCTGGTCGATCTCGTCCGCATGAAGGGCGTGGTCTGGGAGGAAGAGAAGCTCGACGCCAAGTTCGTCGACATCGATATTCCTGCGGACATGGTCGAGAAGGCCAAGGAATATCGCGAGAAGCTGCTGGAAGCCGCCGTCGAGCTCGATGACGAGGTTCTTTCGGCTTACCTCGATGGCAAGGAGCCCGATGAGGCGACGTTGAAGCGGATGATCCGCAAGGCGGTGCTGACCGGCGCGTTCTTCCCGGTGCTGTGCGGCTCGGCGTTCAAGAACAAGGGCGTGCAGCCGTTGCTTGACGCGGTGGTTGATTATCTGCCGTCGCCGGTCGACGTGCCCGCCATCAAGGGTCTCGATGAAGACGGCAACGAAGTCGTTCGGCTTCCGAATGACAAAGAGCCGCTGGCATTGCTGGCGTTCAAGATCATGGACGATCCGTTCGTCGGCACCATCACCTTCTGTCGCATCTATTCCGGCACGCTGCTTTCCGGTACCGGCGTCATCAATTCGACGCGTGACCGCAAGGAGCGGATCGGCCGCATGCTGTTGATGCACGCCAACAACCGCGAAGACATCAAGGAAGCCTATGCCGGCGACATCGTCGCGCTGGCCGGCCTCAAGGAAGCGCGCACCGGTGACACGCTGTGCGATCCCAACAAGCCGGTGATCCTCGAAAAGATGGAATTCCCGGAGCCCGTCATCGAAATCGCGATCGAGCCGAAATCGAAGGCCGACCAGGAAAAGCTCGGCGTCGCGCTGGCCAAGCTCGCCGCGGAAGATCCGTCGTTCCGGGTCTCGACCGACCAGGAGTCCGGCCAGACTATCCTGAAGGGCATGGGTGAACTGCATCTCGACATCAAGGTCGACATCCTGCGCCGGACCTACAAGGTCGATGCCAACATCGGCGCGCCGCAGGTGGCATTCCGCGAGCGCGTCACCAAGCGCGCCGAGGTCAAGTACACCCACAAGAAGCAGACCGGCGGTACCGGTCAGTTCGCCGAAGTGTCGATCGTGGTCGAGCCGAACGAGCCCGGCAAGGGCTACGAGTTCGAATCCAAGATCGTCGGCGGCGCGGTGCCGAAGGAATACATCCCCGGCGTCGAAAAGGGCCTCAACAGCGTCATGGGTTCGGGCGTGGTCGCCGGCTTCCCGGTCGTCGACGTCAAGGTGCAACTGGTGGACGGCAAGTACCACGACGTCGACTCGTCGGCGCTGGCCTTCGAAATCGCGTCGCGCGCGGCATTCCGCGAGGCGCTGCAGAAGGGCAAGTCCGTTCTGCTCGAGCCGATCATGAAGGTCGAGGTGGTGACGCCGGAAGACTATACCGGCTCGGTCATCGGCGACCTGAATTCGCGGCGCGGCCAGATCCAGGGGCAGGACATGCGCGGCAACGCCAACGTCATCAACGCGATGGTGCCGCTCATGAACATGTTCGGGTACGTCAATAACCTGCGCTCGATGAGCCAGGGTCGGGCGACCTTTACGATGCAGTTCGACCACTACGCGGAAGCGCCGGCTAACGTGTCGGCGGAAGTCCAGAAGAAGTTTGCCTGATTGTCGTTGATGACTGTCAACGACTGAACGGAGAGAAGTGTCATGGCCAAAGCAAAGTTTGAACGTACCAAGCCGCATTGCAACATCGGGACGATCGGTCACGTCGACCACGGCAAGACGTCCCTGACCGCGGCGATCACCAAGGTGCTGGCGGAAACGGGCGGTGCCACGTTCACCGCCTACGACCAGATCGACAAGGCGCCGGAAGAGAAGGCGCGCGGCATCACGATCTCGACCGCTCACGTCGAATATGAGACTGCGAACCGGCATTACGCCCACGTCGATTGCCCCGGTCACGCCGACTATGTGAAGAACATGATCACCGGCGCGGCGCAGATGGACGGCGGCATCCTGGTGGTGTCGGCGGCCGACGGCCCGATGCCGCAGACCCGCGAGCACATCCTGTTGGCCCGCCAGGTCGGCGTTCCGGCGCTGGTGGTGTTCCTCAACAAGTGCGACATGGTCGACGATCCGGAACTGCTCGAACTGGTCGAGATGGAAGTCCGCGAACTGCTTTCGAAGTACGAGTTCCCGGGCGACGACATTCCGATCATCAAGGGTTCGGCGCTGGCGGCGCTCGAGGGCAAGGACCCCAAGCTCGGCCACGACGCCATCCTGGAGCTGATGAAGGCGGTCGACTCCTACATCCCGCAGCCGGAGCGTCCGATCGACCAGCCGTTCCTGATGCCGGTGGAAGACGTGTTCTCGATCTCAGGCCGCGGCACCGTGGTGACCGGCCGTGTCGAGCGCGGCGTCGTCAAGGTCGGCGAGGAAATCGAGATCGTCGGACTCCGCGCCACCCAGAAGACCATCGTCACCGGCGTCGAAATGTTCCGCAAGCTGCTGGATCAGGGCCAGGCCGGCGACAACATCGGCGCGCTGCTGCGCGGTACCAAGCGTGAGGAAGTCGAGCGCGGCCAGGTGCTGGCGAAGCCGGGTTCGGTGAAGCCGCACACCAAGTTCAAGGCCGAGGCCTACATCCTGACCAAGGAGGAGGGTGGTCGTCACACGCCGTTCTTCACCAACTACCGTCCGCAGTTCTACTTCCGCACCACCGACGTGACCGGTGTCGTGCATCTGCCGGAAGGCACCGAAATGGTGATGCCGGGCGACAACATCGCCATGGAAGTGCACCTGATCGTGCCGATCGCCATGGAAGAGAAGCTGCGTTTCGCGATCCGTGAAGGCGGCCGCACCGTCGGTGCCGGCGTCGTCGCAAGCATCATCGAGTAAGAACGGCGAACAGGGAATGGCGGGCGGCGAAATTCGCTGCTCGCCGCTCACCCTTCGCGGATACGACGACAAAGAAAGACAGCGGCAATGAACGGCCAGAATATTCGCATTCGTCTCAAGGCGTTCGACCATCGGATTCTCGATTCGTCGACCCGCGAGATCGTGAACACGGCGAAGCGGACCGGTGCCCAGGTACGCGGGCCGATCCCGCTGCCGACCCGCATCGAGAAGTTCACCGTCAACCGTTCGCCGCACGTCGACAAGAAGAGCCGCGAGCAATTCGAGATGCGCACCCACAAGCGCCTTCTCGATATTGTCGATCCGACCCCGCAGACCGTCGATGCCTTGATGAAGCTCGACCTGGCCGCCGGTGTCGACGTCGAGATCAAGCTCTAATTTTTTTAGCTCCCGTCCGAAGTTAGCGGACAGAAAGAACAGGAAGCACGCCGATGCGCTCCGGAGTGATCGCACAAAAGGTCGGGATGACGCGGGTCTTTACGGAGACCGGCGAACATATCCCTGTGACCGTGCTCAAGTTGGGCAATTGCCAGGTACTCGGTCATCGCACCAGCGAGAAGAACGGCTACGTCGCGCTGCAGCTCGGCTCCGGCACCCGCAAGACCGTGTATCTGCCGAAGGCGGAACGCGGCCAGTTCGCGGTGTCCAAGGTCGAGCCCAAGCGCAAGGTAACGGAGTTCCGCGTCTCGGAAGACGCGCTGATCCCGGTCGGCGCTGAAATCCAGGCCGATCATTTCGTGGTCGGCCAGTTCGTCGACGTTACCGGCACCTCGGTCGGCAAGGGTTTTGCCGGCGGCATCAAGCGCTGGAATTTCGGCGGCCTGCGCGCCACCCACGGTGTCTCGGTCTCGCACCGTTCGATCGGTTCGACCGGCGGTCGGCAAGATCCCGGCAAGACCTTCAAGAACAAGAAGATGCCCGGTCACATGGGTGTCGATCGCATTACCACGCTCAACCTGCGCGTGGTCCAGACCGACGTCGAGCGCGGCCTGATCCTGGTCGAAGGCGCGGTGCCTGGTTCCAAGGGCGGCTGGATCGCGGTGCGCGATGCCGTCAAGAAGGCCTTGCCGAAGGACGCGCCGAAGCCGGGCAAGTTCCGGCTCGCCGGCGACGGCGCCACCGCTGCGGAAGCACCGGCACAGGAAGGAGCGTGAGATGAAACTGAACGTCACCACGCTTGAGGGCAAGGACGCCGGCTCGGTCGAGCTGTCGGATGCCATTTTCGGCCTCGAGCCGCGCAAGGACATCATCCAGCGCTGCGTCAACTGGCAGCTCGCCAAGCGCCAGGCCGGTACCCACAAGTCGCAGGGCCGCGCCGACGTCTGGCGCACCGGCAAGAAGATGTACAAGCAGAAGGGCACTGGCGGTGCCCGCCATGGTTCGGCCCGGGTGCCGCAGTTCCGCGGCGGTGGACGTGCCTTCGGTCCGGTGGTTCGCTCCCATGCCATCGACCTGCCCAAGAAGGTTCGTGCCCTGGCGCTGCGCCATGCGCTGTCGGCGAAAGCCAAAGACGGCGGCCTGGTCGTGATCGAAATCGGCGACCCTCGAGGCCGCCAAGACCAAGGCGCTGGTCGGTCACTTCTCCGGTCTCGGCCTGACCAATGCGCTGATCATCGACGGCGCCGAAGTCCACAATGGTTTCGCCGCGGCCGCCCGCAACATCCCGAATATCGACGTGCTGCCGATCCAGGGCATCAACGTCTATGACATTCTGCGCCGTCAGAAGCTGGTCCTGACCAAGGCGGCGCTCGATGCGTTGGAGGCGCGCTTCAAATGAAGACCATCGACCCGCGCCATTACGACGTGATCGTTGCGCCAGTGGTGACCGAAAAGGCCACCGTCGCCTCCGAGCACAACAAGGTCGTGTTCAAGGTGGCGAACAAGGCGACCAAGCCGCAGATCAAGGAAGCCGTCGAGAAGCTGTTCGACGTCAAGGTGAAGAGCGTGAACACGATGGTTCGCAAGGGCAAGACGAAAGTCTTCCGCGGCCAGTTCGGTTCCCAGTCGGATGTGAAGCGTGCGGTGGTGACCCTCGAAGAGGGCCACCGCATCGACGTCACCACCGGGCTATAAGGCGGATACGACGATGGCACTGAAAAAATTCAACCCGACGACGCCAGGCCAGCGCCAGCTGGTGATGGTCGATCGTTCCGCGCTCTACAAGGGCAAGCCGGTCAAGGCGTTGACCGAGGGCAAGACCTCCAGCGGCGGCCGCAACAACACCGGCCGCATGGTGGTGCGTTTCCGCGGCGGTGGCCACAAGCAGGCCTACCGCGTCGTCGACTTCAAGCGCACCAAGGTCGACATGCCGGCGACCGTCGAGCGGCTGGAATACGATCCGAACCGCACCGCCTTCATCGCGCTCTTGAAATATACCGACGGCACCCAGGCCTACATCCTGGCGCCGCAGCGCATCGCGGTCGGCGACACCGTGGTTGCCGGCAGCCATGTCGACGTCAAGCCGGGCAATGTCATGCCGCTCGGCAACATGCCGATCGGCACCATCGTTCACAACGTCGAGCTCAAGATCGGCAAGGGCGGCCAGATCGCCCGTTCGGCCGGAACCTATGCCCAGCTGGTCGGCCGCGACCATGACTACGTCATCGTCCGGCTGAATTCCGGCGAGCAGCGCCTGGTTCACGGCCGCTGCACCGCCACTATCGGCGCAGTGTCCAATCCGGACCACATGAACATCTCGATCGGCAAGGCCGGTCGTAACCGCTGGTTGGGCAAGAAGCCGCACAACCGCGGCGTCACCATGAACCCGGTCGACCATCCGCACGGCGGCGGCGAAGGCCGCACCTCCGGCGGTCGCCATCCGGTGACCCCGTGGGGCAAGCCGACCAAGGGCAAGAAGACGCGTTCGAACAAGTCGACCAACAAGTTCATTCTCATCAGCCGCCACAAGCGGAAGCAGAAGTAAGGATCGCCGGACATGGTTCGTTCAGTCTGGAAAGGCCCGTTCGTCGAGGGCTCCCTGCTCAAGAAGGCAGATGCCGCCCGCTCGTCCGGCCGTCACGACGTCATCAAGATCTGGAGCCGCCGCTCGACGATCTTGCCGCAGTTCGTCGGTCTCACCTTCGGCGTCTACAACGGCCAGAAGCATGTGCCGGTGTCGATCAACGAGGAAATGGTCGGTCACAAGTTCGGCGAGTTTTCGCCGACCCGGACCTTCCACGGCCATTCGGGCGATAAGAAAGCCAAGAAGGCTTAAAGCAGCAGGCTTGAGGACTAAGTTATGAGCAAATCGAAGCGCGAACGGAGCCTGCCGGACAACGAGGCCAAGGCGGTCGCCCGCATGCTGCGGGTCAGCCCGCAGAAGCTCAACCTGGTTGCGCAGCTGATCCGCGGCCGCAAGGCCGCCGCCGCGCTCGCCGACCTGCAGTTCTCGCGCAAGCGGATCGCGGTCGACGTCAAGAAGTGCCTGGAGTCGGCGATCGCCAACGCCGAAAACAACCATGACCTCGAGGTCGACGACCTGATCGTCTCCGAGGCCCATGTCGGCAAGGGTATCGTGATGAAGCGTTTCGCACCGCGCGGCCGTGGCCGTTCGGGCCGTGTGTTCAAACCATTCGCTCAGCTGACGATCGTGGTTCGTCAGGTTGAAGCGAGCGCATCGTAAGGCGCGGGAGACAACGATGGGTCAGAAGATCAATCCAATCGGACTGCGCCTCGGCATCAACCGGACGTGGGATTCGCGCTGGTATGCCGGCAAGAACGAGTACGGCAAGCTGCTGCACGAGGACGTCAAGATCCGCGAGATCCTGCACAAGGAATTGAAGCAGGCGGCGGTGGCCCGGATCGTGATCGAGCGTCCGCACAAGAAGTGCCGGGTGACGATCCATTCGGCGCGCCCCGGCGTCGTGATCGGCAAGAAGGGCGCCGACATCGACAAGCTGCGCAAGAAGGTCGCCGACATCACCGCTTCCGACGTCGTCATCAACATCGTCGAAATCCGCAAACCGGAGCTCGATGCCACCCTGGTCGCCGAATCGATCGCGCAGCAGCTCGAGCGCCGCGTCGCGTTCCGCCGCGCCATGAAGCGCGCCGTGCAGTCGGCGATGCGGCTCGGTGCCGAAGGCATCCGCATCAACTGCTCGGGTCGTCTCGGCGGCGCTGAAATCGCCCGCATGGAGTGGTACCGCGAAGGCCGCGTGCCGCTGCACACGCTGCGCGCCGACGTCGATTACGGCGTTGCCACCGCGTTCACCACGTTCGGTACCTGCGGCGTCAAGGTCTGGATCTTCAAGGGCGAAATCCTCGAGCACGATCCGATGGCCCAGGACAAGCGGATGGCCGAGGGCGACAGTTCGCGGCCGCGCCGCGATGCCGCCTGAGCGTCAATAGGGAAGGTTTGAGGGCGTAAGCCATGATGCAACCAAAGAAGACCAAGTTCCGCAAGGCGCACAAGGGCCGGATTTACGGTACCGCGACTTCGGGCGCGACCCTGTCGTTCGGTCAGTTCGGCCTGAAGGCGATGGCGCCCGAGCGGCTCACCGCGCGCCAGATCGAAGCCGCGCGGCGGGCGCTGACCCGGCACATGAAGCGCGCCGGGCGGGTCTGGATCCGCGTGTTCCCGGACGTGCCGGTGTCGAAGAAGCCGGCCGAAGTGCGCATGGGTTCGGGCAAGGGTACGCCGGAATTGTGGGTTGCCCGGGTCAAGCCCGGCCGGGTGATTTTCGAAATCGACGGCGTCGCGGTGCAGACCGCCAAGGAGGCGCTGTCGCTCGCCGCCGCCAAGCTGCCGATCAAGACGCGCTTCGTCGCGCGCATTGCGGAATAGGGATGTTTGTCATGGCCGAAATGAAAACCGCCGATATCCGTGCAATGAGCCCCGATCAGATGGACGACGCCGTCCTCAATCTGAAGAAGGAGCGCTTCAATCTGCGTTTCCAGCGCGCCACCGGGCAGCTGGAAAACACCTCGCGGCTGCGTGAAGCCCGCCGCGATATCGCCCGCATCAAGACCATCGCCGCGCAGAAGCGCGACGCCAAGACGAAGTAAGGGGCTCCCGATGCCGAAACGTACGCTGCAGGGCGTGGTCGTCAGCGACAAGCAAGCCAAGACGGTTGTGGTGCGCGTCGATCGCCGCTTTACCCACCCGATCTACAAGAAGACCATTCGCCGCTCGAAGAACTATCACGCGCACGACGAGAACAACCAGTTCAAGCCGGGCGACATGGTGTGGATCGAGGAGAGCAAGCCGATCTCGAAGCTCAAGCGCTGGACCGTGGTCCGGGGCGAGCAGAAGAAAACCGCCTGACGCCGGTCCGGCTTTGCCGGGCTGACCTTGGGATATTTTAGGCGCAACTTTGCGCATCAGAAAGAGGACGAGGTGCATCAATGATTCAGATGCAGACCAACCTCGACGTGGCCGATAATTCAGGCGCACGCCGTGTCATGTGCATCAAGGTGCTTGGGGGCTCCAAGCGCCGCTATGCCACCGTTGGCGACGTTATCGTGGTGTCGATCAAGGAAGCCATCCCGCGCGGGAAGGTGAAGAAGGGCGACGTCATGAAGGCCGTGGTGGTGCGGGTCCGCAAGGACATCCGCCGGCCCGACGGCTCGGTGATCCGCTTCGACCGCAACGCCGCCGTGCTGATCAACAATCAGTCCGAGCCGGTCGGCACCCGCATCTTCGGGCCGGTGCCGCGCGAACTGCGCGCCAAGAACCACATGAAGATCATTTCGCTCGCGCCGGAGGTGCTGTGATGGCTGCCAAGATCCGGAAAGGCGACAAGGTCGTGGTGCTGAACGGTCGTGACAAGGGCCGTACCGGCGAAGTGTTCGAGGTGCGTCCCGACGACAACAAGGCGCTGGTGCGCGGCGTCAATCTCGTCAAGCGGCACCAGAAGCAGACCCAGGCCCAGGAGGGCGGCATCATCTCGAAAGAGGCGCCGATCCACCTGTCCAACATTGCGATCGTCGGCAAGGACGGCAAGCCGACCCGCGTAGGCTTCAAGATTTAGGCGGATGGCACCAAGGTACGCATCGCCAAACGCTCGGGAGCAGAGATCGATGGCTGAGACCGCATACGTTCCGCGCTTGCGCGCGCAGTTCGACCGGGAAATCCGCGGCAAGCTGACCGAGCAGTTCGGTTATGCCAATGTCATGCAGGTGCCCCGGCTCGACAAGGTTGTGCTCAATATGGGCGTCGGCGAGGCAGTCAACGACCGCAAGAAGGCCGAGACCGCCGCTGCCGACCTGGCGCTGATCGCCGGCCAGAAGCCGATCGTGACCTATTCGCGCGTCGCCATCGCGACCTTCAAGCTGCGTGAAAACCAGCCGATCGGCGCCAAGGTGACGCTGCGCAAGGCCAAGATGTACGAGTTCATCGACCGCCTGATCAACGTCGCGCTGCCGCGTGTCCGCGATTTCCGCGGCCTCAACCCCAAGAGCTTCGATGGCCGCGGCAACTACTCGCTCGGCATCAAGGAGCACATCATTTTCCCCGAAATCGACTTCGACAAGATGGGGGAGACGTGGGGTATGGACGTCACCGTTTGCACCACCGCGCGCACCGACGACGAGGCGCGCGCGCTGTTGACCGCTTTCAATTTCCCGTTCCGGCAGTGAGTTGCTGACAAGCACCTCAAACGCGGAAACCCAGGAGCCAAGCATGGCAAAGAAGAGTTCGATCGAGAAGAACAACCGTCGCAAGCGGATGACCAAGAACGCGGCGCCCAAGCGCGCCAAGCTCAAGGCCATCATCGCCGACAAGAAGAAGCCGATGGAAGAGCGGTTCGCGGCGACGCTGAAGCTCGCCGAGTTGCCGCGCAATTCGTCGGCGACCCGGATTCGCAACCGCTGCGAGATGACCGGACGTCCGCGCTCGGTCTATCGCAAGAACAAGCTCAGCCGTATCGCGCTGCGTGAACTCGGCTCCAAGGGCCTGGTTCCCGGCCTCGTGAAGTCCAGCTGGTAAGGGAGGGTCGGAAGATGTCAACGCACGATCCGATCAGCGATCTGATCACCCGTATCCGCAATGCGCAGATGCGCGCCAAGCCCAAGGTTTCGACCCCGGGCTCCAAGATGCGCGCCAACGTGCTCGAAGTGCTCAAGAGCGAGGGCTACATCCGTGGCTACGCCAGCGTCGAGCACGCCTCGGGCCGCAGCGAGCTCGAGATCGAGCTGAAGTATTTCGAAGGCGAGCCGGTGATCCGCGAGATCGAGCGGGTTTCCAAGCCGGGCCGCCGGGTTTACGCGTCGGTGAAGAACCTGCCGCGCGTCAACAACGGGCTCGGCATTTCGGTTTTATCGACGCCCAAGGGGATCATGGCCGACCACGACGCGCGCGACGCGAATGTGGGCGGCGAGATTCTCTTCACGGTGTTCTGAGAAGGGAATTAGTCATGTCACGTGTTGGCAAACGACCCGTCACCGTCCCATCGGGTGTCACCGCGACCGTCGAGGGGCAGACCGTCAAGATGAAGGGGCCGAAAGGCCAGTTGGCGTTCCTGGTGCACGACGACGTCGAGGTATCGTTCGACAAGGGCGTCATCAAGGTCGCGCCGCGCGTCGAGACCAACCGGGCGCGGGCGCTATACGGCACCGCGCGGGCGCAGATCGCCAACCTGGTCGAAGGCGTCACCAAGGGCTTCGAGAAGAAGCTCGACATCACCGGGGTCGGCTATCGCGCCGCCCTGCAGGGCAAGACCCTGCAGCTGGCGCTGGGCTACAGCCACGACGTCGTCTACGCGATCCCCGAGGGGATCGCGATCACGGTGCCGAAGCCGACCGAAATCGTCATTACCGGGAATGATTCCCAGCGCGTCGGCCAGGTTGCCGCGGAAATCCGCAGCTACCGCCCGCCGGAGCCCTACAAGGGCAAGGGCGTGCGCTACACCGACGAATTTATCTTCCGCAAGGAAGGCAAGAAGAAGTAACGGAGCCGGTCATGTCGAAACTCAAGGTCACGAATGCCCGGCGCAAGCAACGCGTTCGGCTGTCGTTGCGCCGGACCGCCAACGGTCGGCCGCGGCTGTCGATCTTTCGCTCGTCGAAGCACATCTATGCCCAGGTCATCGACGACCTGAAGGGCGAGACGCTGGCGTCGGCGTCGTCGCTGGAAAAGTCGATGCGCGAGGCCGGCAATACCGGCGCCAACGTCGATGCGGCCAAGGCGGTCGGCAAGCTGCTCGCCGAGCGCGCGGTCAAGAACGGCGTCAAGGAAGTGGTCTTCGACCGCGGCGGCTATCTCTACCACGGCCGCGTCAAGGCGCTGGCCGATGCGGCCCGCGAGAGCGGATTGAGTTTCTAACGGCGTCGAACGGCGCCGGGTTATTTTGAACGGACACGAAGGACTGAAGCGAGAGCTTCTCAAGGATTGGAAAACACCATGGCAGGTGAACGCGAACGCGGTGGAGGCCACCGGGGTGGCCGGGAAGAGCGCGACAGTGAGTTCGTCGACAAGCTCGTCCACATCAACCGGGTGGCGAAGGTGGTCAAGGGCGGCAAGCGCTTCGGCTTTGCGGCGCTGGTCGTCATCGGCGACCAGAAGGGCCGGGTCGGGTTCGGCCACGGCAAGGCGCGCGAAGTTCCGGAAGCGATCCGCAAGGCCACCGAATTGGCCAAGCGCAACCTGACCCGGGTCGCGCTGCGCGAAGGCCGCACGCTGCATCACGATATCGCCGGCCGCCACGGTGCGGGCAGGGTGTATCTGCGCGCGGCGCCGGCCGGTACCGGCATCATCGCCGGCGGCCCGATGCGCGCGGTGTTCGAAACCCTCGGCATCCAGGACGTGGTGGCGAAATCGATCGGCTCATCGAACCCCTACAACATGGTTCGGGCGACGTTCGATGCCCTCAAGCACCAGGATTTGCCGCGCTCGGTGGCCGCCCGCCGCAACATCAAGGTGTCGACCCTGCAGTCGCGCCGCGTCGGCGGCGACGCCGAGATGGTCGCCGAATAACACGCTACTTTTGGAGTCCAACCGATGGCCAAGGCCGCAAAGATGATCAAGGTCGAGCAGACCGGCAGCGCGATCCGCCGCCATCACTCGCAGCGCGCGACGCTGATCGGCCTCAAGCTCAACAAGATC
Organism: uncultured Alphaproteobacteria bacterium; assembly: GCA_963710235.1. Lineage (GTDB taxonomy): Bacteria > Pseudomonadota > Alphaproteobacteria > Rhizobiales > Xanthobacteraceae > Bradyrhizobium. The sequence continues at coordinate 684,570 of CAVPZI010000001.1, read as the reverse complement.
GGTCGCGTCGCCGAACTCAAGGATACCCCTGAGGTTCGCGGCATGATCAGCAAGGTCCAACACCTCGTCCGCGTCGTCGACGGGAAATAAGTGCGGGGTGTGATCCCGAAAGCCGCACAGCGGTTTTCAGTCCGATCATGCGCCAAGGATAAAGGAAGCTAACCATGAAGCTCAGCGATATCGCCGACAATGCCGGCTCGCGCAAGAAGCGCATGCGGGTCGGCCGCGGCATCGGCTCCGGCAAGGGCAAGACTTCCGGCCGCGGCGGCAAGGGCCAGACCGCGCGCTCCGGCGTGCGCATCAAGGGTTTCGAGGGTGGCCAGATGCCGCTGCACCGGCGCCTGCCCAAGCGCGGCTTCAACAACATCTTCCGGGTCGAGTACGCCGAGATCAATCTCGACCGTATTCAGTCCGCCATCGACGCCAAGACGCTCGATGCCAAGGAGACCATCAACGCCGAATCGCTGATCAAGTCCGGGGCGCTGCGGCGCGCCAAGGGCGGCGTCCGGCTGCTCGGGCGCGGCGAAATCAAGGCCAAGCTGACCATCGAGGTGCATGGCGCTTCGAAGTCCGCCATCGCGGCGGTCGAGAAGGCCGGCGGGACGGTGAAGATCCTGGCGCCGGCCAAGAAGGACGAAGGCGCGGCGGCGTAACATCTGCGTCATCGCGCCGTCCGGTTCGCCGAACCGGTTGGATTTATCGACGGCCGGGCCCCAGATACTGGGCGGCGTCAGCTGATTTCCCGGACTTCCCGGGAAATGACACGGCGAGGGGCGCGGGAGAAAGCCAAACATGGTCTCTGCAGCGGAACAACTGGCGGCAAACCTCAACTTCTCGGCGCTCGGCAAGGCCGAAGAACTGAAGAAGCGGATCTGGTTCACCCTGGGCGCGCTTCTGGTCTATCGGCTCGGCACCTACATCCCGCTGCCCGGCATCGATCCCAACATCTGGGACCAGGTTTTCAAGACCCAGGCGGGCGGCATTCTCGGCATGTTCAACATGTTCGCCGGCGGCGGCATCCACCGCATGGCGATCTTTGCCCTGAACATCATGCCCTACATCTCGGCCTCGATCATCATCCAGCTGTTGACCACGGTGTCGCCGACGCTCGAAGCCCTCAAGAAGGAGGGCGAGTCGGGCCGCAAGATGCTCAACCAGTACACCCGCTATCTCACGGTGCTGCTGGCCGCGTTCCAGTCCTACGGCATCGCGGTCGGGCTCGAGGGCGCCGGCAATGTCGTCTCCGATCCCGGCCTGTTCTTCCGCCTCTCCACCGCCATTACGCTGAGCGGCGGCACCATGTTCCTGATGTGGCTCGGCGAGCAGATCACCTCGCGCGGCATCGGTAACGGCATTTCCCTGATCATCCTGTCCGGCATCGTCGCCGAGTTGCCGTCGGCGCTCGCCAGCATGCTCGAACTCGGCCGTCAGGGCGCACTGTCCACCGGGCTGATCCTGGTGGTGATCGTGATGGCGGTGGCGGTGATCGCCTTCATCGTGTTCATGGAGCGCGCCCAGCGCCGGCTCCTGATCCAGTATCCGAAGCGCCAGGTCGGCAACAAGATGTTCGAGGGACAATCCTCGCATCTGCCGCTCAAGCTCAATACCTCGGGCGTGATTCCGCCGATCTTCGCCTCATCGCTGCTGCTGCTGCCGACCACGGTGGCGAATTTCAACGCCGGCAAGGGGCCGGAGTGGTTCCAGTGGCTGACCACGCAGCTCGGCCATGGCCGTCCCTTGTTTCTGTTTCTTTATCTCGCCCTGATCGTGTTCTTCGCCTTCTTCTATACGGCGATCGTGTTCAATCCGACCGAGACCGCCGACAACCTGAAGAAGCATGGCGGCTTCATCCCCGGCATTCGCCCGGGCGAGCGCACCGCCGAATACATCGATTTCGTGCTGTCGCGAATCACGGTGCTCGGCGCCTGCTATCTCGCGATCGTCTGCCTGATCCCCGAGATCCTGATTTCATACGCCTCGGTGCCGTTCTACTTCGGCGGCACCTCGCTCCTGATCGTCGTCAGCGTGACCATGGATACGGTCGCGCAGGTGCAGGGCTATCTGCTCGCCCATCAATATGAAGGGCTGATCAGGAAATCGAAGTTGAGGGGCCGCCGAAAATGAGACTGATCCTTCTCGGGCCGCCGGGGGCGGGCAAGGGAACGCAAGCGCAGCGACTGGTTCACAAGCACGGCATCGTTCAACTCTCCACCGGGGAGATGCTGCGCGCCGCGGTGGCGGCGCAAACGCCGATCGGGCTCAAGGCCAAGGACATCATGGCCAGCGGTGCGCTGGTGCCGGACGACATCGTCATCAGCATCATTTCCGACCGCATCGAGCTGCCGGATGCCGCCAGGGGGTTCATTCTCGACGGCTTTCCGCGCACCGTGCCGCAGGCCGAGGCGCTTGACCGGCTGTTGAAATCGAAGCGGCTGAAGCTCGACGCCGTGGTGGAACTGCGTGTCAACGAGAGCGCGCTGTTGGCGCGGGTCGAGGCCCGGGTTGCCCAAATGCGCGAGCGCGGCGAAGAGGTGCGAATCGACGATACCCCGGAAGTGCTGTCGAAGCGGCTGGCGAGCTACCGCACCCTGACCGAGCCGCTGGTCCACTACTATTCGGAAAAGCGCAAACTCGTCACCATCGACGGCATGATGACCATCGAACACGTGACCCGCGAAATAAACCATGTCCTGGCGGCGATCATGGCCGCCGACGCGGCCAAAAAGGGAGCCCAGAAGCCGCCTGGCAGGGCCGCTGCGGCCAAGCCTGTGGCCGGCGCGAGGGCGGCCGCCCGCAAGGGCGCCAAATCGGCGGGCAGCGCAGCGCCAGCCCCTAAAAAAGCCGCCAAATCGGCGCCAAAGAGGGCGAAAAAGCCGATTCGGCGGGCATCGGCCAAGCCCGCGGGCCGGGCCACCAAGGTGGCGGGAAAAACCGCCAAAAAGGTCACGAAAAGGCGAGCTAAAGGCTAGAGGCGGTTGACGAAACCAAGTTGAATCCTTTAATAAGGCCGGTATCCCGTCGGATAGTTTTCAGACGATGCCGGGCCCCGAAGCACCAAGGGGAAGGGCGTCGTGTTCGCGTTTGTGGACACCTGCCCGAGAAATTTCGAAACACAGCCGGCCCACATGGCCCGGCGACAGGAGTGAAGTCTGTGGCCCGTATTGCCGGCGTGAACATCCCGACCAACAAGCGCGTGCTGATCGCGCTCCAGTACATCCATGGCATCGGCCAGAAGAACGCGGCCGACATCATGGAGAAGGTCAAGATTCCGCTCGATCGCCGCGTGGCGCAGTTGAGCGATCAGGAAGTGCTGCAAATCCGCGAAGTGATCGACCGCGACTATATGGTCGAGGGCGATCTGCGTCGCGAGACCGGCATGAACATCAAGCGGCTGATGGATCTCGGCTGCTATCGCGGCCTGCGGCATCGCCGCGGTCTGCCGGTGCGCGGTCAGCGCACCCATACCAACGCGCGCACGCGCAAGGGACCGGCCAAGTCGATTGCCGGCAAGAAGAAGTAAGCAAGCGAACAGGGAGTAGCGAGTAGCGAGTAGGGGACGCTCCTTACTTTTGGCTATTCGTCACTCGCTTCTTTGAGGTGTAGCCGCTGGCATTACGGCGGCGTTTGAGATCGTAGGAAAGGTTGAGAATGGGCAAGGAAGCCGCACGCGTCCGCCGCCGTGAACGCAAGAACATCGCATCCGGCATCGCGCACGTGAATTCGTCGTTCAACAATACCACCATCACCATCACCGACGCGCAGGGCAACACCATTGCCTGGTCGTCGGCGGGGACGATGGGCTTCAAGGGGTCGCGCAAGTCGACACCCTACGCGGCGCAGGTTGCCGCCGAGGACGTTTCCAAGAAGGCGCAGGAACACGGCATGCGCACCCTGGAAGTGGAAGTCGCAGGTCCGGGTTCGGGCCGTGAATCGGCGCTTCGCGCGCTGCAGGCGGCGGGCTTCACGGTGACATCGATCCGCGACGTCACCACGATCCCGCACAATGGCTGCCGTCCCCGCAAGCGCCGGCGGGTCTGATTTTTCGACCGCGGACGGCCTGGCCGCCCGCGATGGCTTTTTGATTTTACAGCGCGGACTGATCCGCGATCTCCAACGCCGGTGATTGACGTTTGAACCGGCAGGGATGGGTGAAACAGTGACGATCCAGAAAAATTGGCAGGAACTCATTCGACCGAACAAGCTCCAGGTAACCCCTGGCAGCGATCCCAACCGCTTTGCAACCCTGGTTGCCGAGCCGCTCGAGCGTGGCTTCGGCCAGACGCTCGGCAACGCGCTGCGCCGCATCCTGTTGTCCTCGCTGCAGGGCGCCGCGGTGCAGTCGGTGCACATCGACGGCGTGCTGCATGAGTTCTCCTCGATCGCCGGCGTGCGCGAGGACGTCACCGACATCGTGCTGAACATCAAGGACATCTCGATCAAGATGCAGGGCGAAGGCCCCAAGCGCATGGTCGTGAAGAAGCAGGGGCCGGGCAGCGTCACCGCAGGCGACATCCAGACCGTGGGCGACATCACCGTGCTCAATCCGGACCTGCAGATCTGCACCCTGGACGACGGCGCCGAGATCCGCATGGAATTCACCGTTGCCGCCGGCAAGGGCTACGTCGCCGCCGAGCGCAACCGCCCGGAAGACGCGCCGATCGGCCTGATCCCGGTCGACAGCCTGTTCTCCCCGGTGCGCAAGGTCTCCTACAAGGTCGAGAACACCCGCGAGGGCCAGATCCTCGACTACGACAAGCTCACCATGACCATCGAGACCAACGGCGCCATCTCGCCGGATGACGCGGTGGCCTACGCGGCGCGGATCCTGCAGGATCAGCTCAACGTGTTCGTCAACTTCGAAGAGCCGCGCAAGGAAGTCACCCAGGAGGTCATTCCCGACCTCGCATTCAACCCGGCGTTCCTCAAGAAGGTCGACGAACTGGAATTGTCGGTGCGTTCTGCCAACTGCCTGAAGAACGACAACATCGTCTACATCGGCGACCTGGTGCAGAAGTCGGAAGCGGAAATGCTCCGCACCCCGAACTTCGGCCGCAAGTCGCTGAACGAGATCAAGGAAGTGCTGGCCCAGATGGGTCTGCATCTCGGCATGGAAGTGCCGGGCTGGCCGCCGGAAAACATCGACGAACTGGCCAAGCGCTTCGAGGATCACTACTGATCGCAGCAATCGCGTGATGGCCGCAACTCGGCCATCACCTTTCGGGCGAACGCAGGCGGCCCACCTGAGCAACATGTCCGGCGAACCGTCGCGGCAACAGAAATCAAGGAATAGATCATGCGTCACGGCAAGGTTCATCGCAAACTCAACCGCACCGCCGAGCATCGGCGTGCCATGTTCGCCAACATGTGCGCGGCGCTGATCAAGCACGAGCAGATCGTCACCACGCTGCCCAAGGCCAAGGAATTGCGCCCGATCGTCGAGAAGCTGGTCACGCTTGGCAAGAAGGGCGGTCTCGCCATGCGCCGCCAGGCGATCAGCGAGATGCGCGACCAGGACCAGGTCCGCAAGCTGTTCGATACGCTGGCGACCCGCTACAGGGACCGCAATGGCGGCTATACCCGCATCATCAAGGCCGGCTTCCGCTACGGCGACAACGCGCCGATGGCAGTGATCGAGTTCGTTGACCGCGACGTCGATGCCAAGGGCCTCAACTCCGGCCCGGCCCAGGACAGCGCCGAAGCGGCGTAATTGGGTTCAAATCAAGTCTTCGAAAAAGCGGCGCCGGGTGCGCCGCTTTTTTATTGGCCGGCTTCGTCGCTTCGCTCCGCGCAGCGACGGAACTGACGGCGCCAACTTGTCGCCAAACCATCGTGTTATAGGTCGGATCTGGGCCAATGACGGCGGGCCCGGGGATCAGTTCACGGACGCGTGAGATGAGGGCAACAAGAAACGCAATTCTGGCTTCCATGCTCGCCGTTGCCGCGTTGTCCTCGCGGCCGCTGAGCGGCGCGGAAGTGGCGCAGCCCGGTGTCAGCGACACCGAGATCCGTATCGGCAGCCTGATGCCCTACACCGGTCCGCTGGCGGCCTTCGGCACCATCGGCAGGGCCGAGGCGGCCTATTTCGACATGATCAACGACCAGGGCGGCATCAATGGCCGCAAGGTCAAATTGTTTTCCTATGACGACAGTTCGGATACCGACGAGGCGCGCGCGCAGACCCGCAAGCTGGTCGAGACCGACCACGTGCTGCTGATGTTCGGATCGTTCGGGACCCCGGACAATCTGGTGACCCGGACCTACCTGAACCAGGGCAGGGTCCCGCAGCTGTTCGTGGCCTCGGGCGACGCGGCGTGGGCCAATCCCAGGGCGTTTCCCTGGACCATGGGGTGGCAGCCGACCTATCGCGCCGAGGGGCGCATCTACGCCAACTATATCCAGGCCGACTATCCGAACCGCAGGATCGCGGTGCTGTGGCAGAACGACCAGTTCGGCCGGGACCTGTTTCGCGGCCTGCAGGAAGGGCTCGGCGACTGGGCCAAAAAGATCGTCGCCGATACCACCTTCGAGGTCGCCGACACCTCGGTCGATACCCAGGTCAATATCCTGAAACGTTCCGGGGCGGAGATCCTGGTGTTCGCCGGGGCGCCGGCCTTTGCGGCGCGGGTGTTGCGCCGGGCCGCCGAGCTCGACTGGCGCCCCGTCATCCTGCTCGCCAATGCCTCGGCCTCGATCGCCAGCGCGCTGCGGCCGGCCGGCCTTGCCAATGCCTCCGGAGTGATCTCGACCTCGTTTCTCAAGGACGCCAGCGATCCCGCCTGGAAGGACGATCCGGCCATGAAGGCGTGGTCGTCGTTCATGGACCAGTATTATCCCGACGGCGACAAGGCCGACGCCAACGCGGTGTTCGGTTATGCCGCGGCGGAGACCCTGGTTCATGTGCTGCGCGAATGCGGCAACGATCTGTCGCGCGACAACGTGATGCGCCACGCCGCATCGCTGAAGGCGTATCAGGGTTCGGTGACGCTGCCCGGCATCACGCTCAATACCGCCGGGACCGACTTCCGCCCGATCAAGCAGATGCGGCTGGTGCAATTCGACGGCTCGACCTGGCAACCGATCGGCGACGTCGTCGAAGCCGCGTTCGTCGACGGTGCCGACAAGTAGCTGACGATCTGCTCCGAACGTGCGACATTCCGCACGCCAGTCAATCCATCCTCCGGAGCATCGAATCGATGGCCGATCGCATCCTTGTCCTTTACGGCTCCTATCGTTTCGACCGCATGGGCATCCGGCTCGCCGATTTTGTCGTCAACGGTTTGCGTGACCGTGGCAGCGACGCCGAACTGATTGACGCCAAGATGGTCGGTCTGCCGATCCTGGAGCGGATGTACAAGGAATATCCGAAGGGCACGGCGCCTGCGGCGATGGAAGACCTGGCACAGAAAATTCGTGCCGCGGACGGTTTCGTTTTCATCACGGGGGAATACAACTGGGGAGTTCAGCCCGGCCTGAAGAATCTGACGGATCACTTTCTGGAGGAATGGTTCTGGCGCCCCGTCGCCATTGCCAGCTACTCGGCCGGGCGGCTTTCGGGGGCGCGGGCGGCGACGGCCTGGCACGGCACCCTGTCGGAGATGGGCATGGTGGTGGTATCGACCACCCTCGCGGTCGGGCCGATCTCGCAAGCTCTCTCCGAGCAGGGAAAGCCGATCGGGGAAGCGGGCAAGCAGCTTGAACGCCTGTTCCCGCGCTTTGCCGACGATCTCGCCTGGTGGATCGAGGCCGCCCGCGCGCAGCGCGCCCGCAAGCCGCCACCCTATTAGATGGATGGGACAGCGGAGGCAGCGAATGTCGGCCTATGTCATATCCGAAGTCGAACCGCGCGATCCGGTCGGGTGGGAGACCTATCGAACCATCGCGGCAAAAGCGATCGCGCACTATGGCGGGCGCTATCTGGTCCGCGGCGGCGCCGCCGAGGCCGTCGAGGGCGGCCCGCCGCCGAAGACCATCATCATCGTCGAATTTCCATCGATGGCGCGGCTGCGCGAGTGGTACGCCTCACCGGAATACGCCGAGGCGTTGAAGGTGCGCGCGACGGCGCTGGAGCGCCGGCTGATTTTCGTCGAAGGTGTTGCGCCCGCGTGATCCCTACCAGCCCTCGAGCACGATCTTGCCGCGCGATTTGCCCGACTCCAGCAGGGCATGCGCCTTTTTCAGGTTGGCGGCGTTGATGGCGCCAAAGCTCTGGTCCAGCGTGGTGCGCAGCACGCCCTTGTCGATCATGTCGGCAACGTCGTTCAACAGATGATGCTGGCCGATCATGTCGGCGGTCTGGAATGAGGAACGGGTGAACATCGATTCCCAGTGGATCGAGACCGCCTTGCCCTTGAAGGCAGAGACGGTGAATTCCGGCGGATCGTCGATCAGGCCGAACTTGCCTTGCGGCGCGATGAACTCCGCGATCGCCTTGTAGTGCTGCTCGGTGAAGGTGAGGCTCGCGACCAGCGCCACCGGCGGCAGTTTGAGTTTTTCGATCTGCTCCTTCATGGGCTTGGCGTGATCGATCACCGCATGGGCGCCGAGATCGAGGCACCATTTTTGCGATTCCGGCCGCGTCGCCGTGGCCACCACGGTGAGCCCGGTCAGGCGCCGCGCCAGCTGGATCAGGATCGAGCCGACGCCACCGGCGCCGCCGGTGATCAACAGCGTACGCGGATCGACGCTCTTGCCGGGCACGACGCCGAGCCGGTCGAACAGCAATTCCCACGCCGTGATCGAGGTCAGCGGCAACGCCGCGGCCTGCGCGAACGACAGGGTTTTTGGCTTTTTGCCGACGATGCGCTCGTCGACCAGATGAAATTCCGAGTTGGTGCCCTGGCGCAGGATCGAGCCGGCGTAGAACACCTCGTCGCCGGGCTTGAACAGGGTCACCTCGGGGCCGACCGCGTCGACGATGCCGGCGGCGTCGTAGCCCAGGATCTTGGTTTGGCCCTCGGGCGGCGCGGCGCGCTTGCGCACCTTGTAATCGACAGGGTTGGCGGAAATCGCCTTCACCGCCACGCTGATATCGCGGCCGCGCGGCTCGGATCTTGCGGTCTCGAAATCGATCAGCGCGTCCAAAGCGTCAATGGGCAAGGATTTTTTGTAACCGACGGCTTTCATGGCGGCGCTCCCAATTCCGTGGCGAAGTCGGTGCGAGACCGATGCGGATGCTACTAGTCCTGTGGGCAGCTCAATTGCAAGAGCGGCAATCGGACGCGAAAGAACCTCCGGCGGGGCATGCCGGAGGTTCGGGAAGCAATCAATGGCGTGACGGGAGCTTCGCCGGTAATGCTCAGAAATTGCGCCGGATTTCGACGGCGCCGGTGTACAGATTCTGGTCCGCAAGCGTGAAGGTCGAGCCGGCCGGGTAGCCGGGAATCGCCGTGCCCGAGGTAACGAAGGTGCCGTTGAGGTGCTGATAAAGCCGCACATAGGTGAGCTCGATCGCCAGCGTCAGGTCCTTGACCGGCATCCAGGCGGTCCGCGTGCCGATCTCGCCCAGCGCAACGCTGAAGTTGCCGGTGGCCGCGGTGGTGCCGGTGGTCAGCCGCCCGCCATTGGCCTCCGCGAGCAGCAGCGCGTCGCCGCCAGCGCCATAGCCGATGTGGCTGTAGGAGGCGAACACCGAGGTGCGCCAGGCCGGATTCCAGTAGTGCTCGTAGAAGCCGGCGGCCTGCCAGGCGTCGCTCTTGGTGATGTTGGTGCCGGTGGCGTAGACGCCGTCGAGCACATAGCCGAATCCCAGGGTGCTGCCGTTGACCTTGGCCAGGCGGCCGGCGCCCGCGGTGTCCCAGGCGCCGCCGAAGATATATTTGGCGGCGCCGTTGGCGTAGCTGGTCTGGAACTTGAGACTGTCGCCCGAGCCGGTCGGCAGGTTCTTCAGTTCGAACGCGCCGATCACCGCATAGCCCCAGGTCGCGCTCGGATGCCCGGTAGAGCTGTCGGCCGGGGAGTAATAGGTGCCGTGCACTTCGTGCGCCGCGGCGCCGAAATGCAAGGTGCCCCAGGCCTGGTCGAGACGCAGGTTGCCGAGCACGTCGGGCACGTGGTCGCCGATCTGGGCATTGCCCGGGAAGTTGTTCACGCCGATGGTGCCGCCCGGCAGCGTGGTCGCGCCGAACGGACCGATGAAGGCGTTGGCGCCGGTCTGTGACGTGTTGACGACACCCGCCGAGCGGTAGGGCTGGCCGTCTTCGAGCGAGAGGGTGCCCGACACGCCGTTGCCGAATTCGCGGGTGTAGGCCAGTTGCGGGATGCCGGTATCGTTGTGCGAACCGGACAGCGCGCCGGTGGTGGTGCCGATGATCGGCTTCGACAGCGCCCACTGCGGATCGAACTCCGACACCGCCTTGCCGAATGTGAAACCGGCGAACTGGATGAACGCCGCGTCGACTTCGACGATATTGCCGCCGGCGATGGCGGAGGTGCCCTGGGTCCAGTCCATCAGGAGGTTGGCATAGGTGCGCAGCACGCCGTATTCGGTCTGGGTGCGGGTATCGAACTGGGTATAGACCCGCGTTCGCGTCGCGAAGTAGTTGCGGCCATACGCATTGGAGGCACCGGCGCCGCCTTGAAAGAACGGCACGTCCCACGCCGCACCATTGAAGGTGGTCCCGACCCGGATGCCGCCGCCGATCTTGAGACAGGTATCGGTGCCGGGAATGTACCAGAAGCCGGCGCCGTAGCCCGAGCAGATCTTGACGTATTCGACCGGCTTGGCCTTGAGCGGAAGATCGGCGGCCTGTGCGACACTGAGCGTTGCGAAAGCCGCCGCGCTGCCGAGCACCAGGCTCCTGATGCCGATGTGATGCTTGATCATAGACTTTCCCCGGTTGATGCGTGCGGGCCTGCGTCCATTGCCCATGATGTTAGACCCGAGATGGCACCCTGTCATCCCGCATCTCGCTTCGTTGCGCGTTTTGTGCGTCGAAGGAAGCCGGGCTTTTGGCTGGCTGCTCTGCGTCTGCACGTACACACCCGACGATTGGAAAACACGAAACTACCGTTCGCCCTCAAGAGCTTCGTCGGCAAACTAAGTTTGGTCCATGACATGGACGCGACGCAGCATGAACCATTCGCCAAACATATCGTGAGGAGCGGGTTTCACGTGTCACTTTCGCGCAACATATTTATATGATTGTCGTCATGTGACAAACGCATGGGACGGTCGCGAAAACGGGCGGCCCCAAGGCCGATGATCGTGGCCGAAATGGCGCCGGAGGTGGTGGGAAATGCCGCGCATAAAGCGCCGCCGGTCCCTTCTATTGGCGCGACGAACGGCCTATATTCCGGCGATTTCCTCAAGAGGACCGGTATGTTCCGACATTTTCACGCCGCTGTGCCACTCGCCGTTGTTGCCGTCATCCTGTTTGACCCCTCCGGTCCGGCGGCAGCCCAGGACCGCCGGGTCCCGATCTCGCCGAACGAATTGAAACTGTCCTATGCGCCGATCGTGCAGCGGGTGCAGCCGGCGGTGGTCAATGTCTATGCCGCAAAAGTGATCCAGAACCGCAATCCGCTGCTCGACGATCCGATCTTCCGCCGCTTCTTCGGCACGCCCGGCCAGCAGCCGGAGCAGATGCAGCGCTCGCTCGGCTCCGGCGTCATGGTGGATCCGTCCGGTCTGGTGGTGACCAACAACCACGTCATCGAGGGCGCCGACCAGGTCAAGGTGTCGCTGTCCGACAAGCGCGAATTCGAGGCCGAAATCGTCCTCAAGGACAGCCACAGCGATCTTGCCGTGCTGCGGCTGAAGGACACCAAGGAGAAATTTCCGACGCTGGATTTTTCCAATTCCGACGAGCTGCAGGTCGGCGACGTGGTGCTGGCGATCGGCAATCCGTTCGGCGTTGGCCAGACCGTGACCCATGGCATCGTTTCGGCGCTGGCGCGCACCCAGGTCGGCATCACCGACTATCAGTTCTTCATCCAGACCGATGCCGCCATCAACCCGGGTAATTCCGGCGGCGCGCTGGTCGACATGACCGGGCGGCTGGTCGGCATCAACACCGCGATCTTTTCGCGCTCGGGCGGTTCGCAGGGCATCGGCTTTGCGATTCCGGCGAACATGGTGCGGGTGGTGGTGGCCTCCGCCAAGAGCGGCGGCAGGGCGGTCAAGCGGCCCTGGCTTGGCGCCCGGCTGCAGTCGGTGACGCCGGAGATCGCCGAGACGCTCGGGCTCAAGCTGCCGAACGGTGCGCTGGTCGCCAATGTCACGCCGAACAGTCCGGCGTCACGCGCAGGCCTCAAACTGTCCGACCTGATCGTGGCGGTCGACGGCCAGCCGATCGACGATATCAATGCGTTCGACTATCGCTTCGCCACCCGCCAGCTCGGCGGCACGGCGCAGATCGATGTGCAGCGTGACGGCAAGCCGATCAGGCTGACCGTTGCGCTCGAGACCGCGCCGGACACTGGCCGGGACGAGATCACCTTGAAGACGCGCTCGCCGTTCCAGGGCGCCAAGGTGGCCAATATCTCGCCGGCGGTAGCCGATGAACTGCATATCGACTCCGGCACCGAAGGGGTGGTGGTGATCGATATCGCCGATGGCGGTATGGCGGCTAACGTATTCCAGAAGGGGGATATTATCCTCGCGGTGAACGATCAGAAGATCACCAGGACCAGCGATTTGCAGAAAGTGACGGCGCAGCAGGTTCGCAGCTGGGAGATTACCTTCCAGCGCGGCAACCAGCAGCTCTCCTTTGTCTTTCGCGGCTGACGGCCCAATGACATGACCGACCATCCGATCCCGGCACGAACGAGGCCGCCCGCCCTGGCGCTGTTGCCTTGGCTGCTGCTATTGGCGGTGGTGTTCGGCAGCGCTGATGCGCGCGCGGAGGCCCGCGTTGCGCTGGTGATCGGCAATTCCGCTTACCAGGGTGTGCCGGCGCTGCCGAACCCGGTCAACGACGCCGCCGACATCGCGGCCTCGCTGACCCGGCTTGGCTTTTCGGTTCGCCGGGTCAGCAATGGCAGTTTCGACGATATGCGGCTGGCCTTGCGGGACTTTGCCAGGTCGGCGCGCGGTTCTGAACTGGCCGTGGTGTTTTTCGCCGGCCACGGCATCGAGATTGGCGGCGAGAACTGGCTGTTGCCGGTCGATGCCCAATTGCAGACCGATACCTCGGTCCAGCAGGAGGCGGTGGCGCTGCGCAGCATCTTTCCCATCGTGTCAGGCGCCTCGCAACTCGGCCTCGTCATCCTCGACGCTTGCCGCAACAATCCGTTCGCCAACCGCATGCAGCGCAGCATCCCGACGCGCGCCGTCGAGCGCGGGTTCACCCGCGTCGAGCCGACCGGCAGTATTCTGGTCGCGTATGCCGCCAAGGACGGCACCACGGCGAACGACGGCAATGGCCGCAACAGTCCCTTTACGTCGGCGCTGCTCGCCAACCTTGAACGGCCCGGCCTCGAGGTCGGCTTTCTGTTCCGTACTGTCCGCGAGGACGTCCTGAAATCGACGGCGCGACAGCAGGAGCCGGTGGTCTACGGGTCGCTGCCGGGTGCTGAAATCTTTTTCAAGTCGCCTGTGACGGCTTCGGTGGTAACCCCGGGGCCCAGGCAAACGGCGACGTCAACCGACGCGTTAACGCCGGGCGGCCCCGGCAAGCCCCTTGTCGGTATCGGTTTGATCACCCCCGAGGTGGTCACCTTGACGGCGCGCTCGCCGTTCCAGGGCGCCAAGGTGGTCGACATCTCTCCGGCGCTGGCCGAACAACTGCATGTCGACGCGGCAACGCAGGGGGCGGTGGTGACCGATCTGGTCGCCGACGACGCAGCGCGGCCAATGTCGGTTTTCAGAAAGGCGATATCATTCTGCAGGTGAACAATCAGAAGATCGCCAGGGCCAGCGATCTCGCGCGCGCCACCCGCGATCCGAGCCGGCTGTGGCGCATTACGGTGGTGCGCGGCGGCCAGCAGATCAACGTCACGCTCGGCGGATGAGCCCGAAGCGCCCACGCGAAGCGGCCAACCTGTTCGCCGCGGCGGGGCTGGAGCAGGATGCGCCGCGTCCGCTGGCCGATCGCCTGCGTCCGCGGCAATTGTCGGAAGTGGTCGGCCAGGACCACATCCTCGGACCGGACGGCGCATTGACGCGCATGCTCGAGACCCGAACGCTGGGCTCGCTGATCTTCTGGGGCCCGCCCGGTACCGGCAAGACCACGGTGGCGCGGCTGCTGGCCGACGCCACCGAACTGCATTTCGAACAGCTGTCGGCGGTGTTTTCCGGCGTCGCCGATCTGAAGAAGGCATTCGATGCCGCGCGCGCCCGCCGCGAGATGGGCACCGGGACCTTGCTGTTCGTCGACGAGGTGCATCGCTTCAACCGCGCCCAGCAGGATTCGTTTCTGCCGGTCATGGAGGACGGCACCGTGGTGCTGGTCGGGGCCACCACCGAAAATCCGTCGTTCGAACTCAACGCCGCGCTGTTGTCGCGGGCGCGGGTGCTGGTGTTTCATTCGCTCGATCCAGCCGCGATCGAAAAGCTCTACGCCCACGCCGAAGCGATCGAGGGCCGGAAGCTGCCGCTCGACGCCGAGGCCCGCGCCGTGCTGGTGCGGATGGCCGACGGCGACGGCCGCGCCGCGCTGACGCTGGCCGAAGAGGTCTGGCGCGCGGCGCGCGAAGGCGAGACGTTCGATGCCGAGCAATTGCAGGGCGTGCTGCAGCGCCGCGCCCCGATCTACGACAAATCGGCCGACGGCCACTACAACCTGATCTCGGCGCTGCACAAGTCGGTGCGCGGCTCCGATCCCGATGCCGCGCTGTACTACCTGGCGCGGATGATGGACGCCGGCGAGGATCCGCTGTTCCTGGCCCGGCGCGTGGTCCGGATGGCGATCGAAGACATTGGGCTGGCGGATCCGCAGGCGCTGGCGATCTGCAACGCCGCCAAGGACGCCTATGATTTTCTCGGGCATCCGGAAGGCGAACTGGCGATCGCGCAGGCGGTGATCTATCTCGCCACCGCGCCGAAATCCAACGCCGCCTATACCGCCTTCGGCGCGGCGATGCGCGCGGCGAAGGAAAACGGCTCGCTGCTGCCGCCCAAGCACATCCTCAATTCGCCGACCCGGCTGATGAAGTCGGAGGGTTATGGCGAGGGCTATCAATACGACCACGACACCCCGGAGGCATTTTCCGGCCAGGACTATTTCCCGGAGGCGATGGGGCGGCAGACCTTCTATGACCCGCCCGAGCGCGGTTTTGAGCGCGAGATCAGGAAACGGCTGGAGTATTGGGCGAAGCTGCGGAAAGAGCGTGGCGGGCCACGTCGATAGGCCTTGTCTCGACGCAGTAGCATCAGCAGCCGCGCTATTTTCCGGTTTTGACGAAGTCCAGGATTTGACTGGTCAGGCGATCCTCGGCGGTATTGATGGAATACACCTCCGACATGTGGCTGTGTTGCGGCACGAAATACGCATGGGCACAGCCGACCGACCGCTTGCAGGCCGCTTCCTTGAGCAATTCGAATTGCTGTACGAAACTGGGCGGGTCGAGTTCCGCCGAGGCCAGCATCAGCGGGATGCGGGTTGCGAGCAGCCCGCGCAACGAGGATTGCTCGGCATAGCGCGCGGTGTCCGTACCGTAATAGGCGCGCTCCGGATCGCCGACCGGCCCCGCGGTCAGGTCGTAGATGCCCGAGACGAAAATTGCCCCGGCGAGACCGCCGCCTTGCACCTTGTGAAATTCAGGGTGCGAAACATAGCTTGCGGCGTGGATGGCGCCGGCGGAATGTCCCATCAGGTAGATACGCGATGGGTCGCCGCCGCGTTCGCGGATTTGCTGCGAAACCCACTGCACGGCGCTACCGACATCCTCCGCGCCGGCCGGCCAGGGGGCCTGCGGCGCCAGCCGGTAGGTGATGTTGACCCCGACAAACCCGTTCTTGACCGCCCACAGCATGACATTGTCGTAGAACGGGCTGCCGGGGGGATGCTTGTCGCCGCCGACAAAGGCGCCGCCGTGGACGAAGACCAGCACCGGTCTCGGGCCTGAGGCCTGTTCGGGCATGAAGATATCGAGTCGATTGCGGTCGGCCGGGCCGTATTTGGCATCGCGCTCGACCTTGACGCCCTGATACGGCTCCTTCTCCTGCATCGGTGCAAAGAGCGGCGCGGTTTTCGGCGGGCTGACGATGCGGCCGATCTCCTGCAACTGCTTCGCCACTTCTGCGGGCATCGGCCCGCTCTGCGCGAAGGCTGAGGCAGCAACCGCGACCACGATCGCGACGGCCAGCGAAACAGATTTTGGCAATGACATCTTGGACGTTTCCTGCTGGTATTTTTTGGCCCTTTGACGGGTCTCCATGATGACCGATCCGGAGCCCGATTGACACCGATTTCGCCGTGACGCCTGAGGGCTTTTACGCTACGCCATTGGCTCATCACGGAGCCCAGATCATCATGAGTCGTCGCGTCAAGAGACCGCTGGCGAAGTCCAAAGGCCCGCGCGGCGATCGACCGAAAGGCGCGCGGCCCCAGGGCCATCGCCCGGGCGCCGGCCGCCGCCGCGGTTTCCAACATCGTCATCGCGCATCGACCCGGCCGGCAGCGGTTGTCGAGCAGCCCGCCAAGGTTGTCGCCGAACCGCCGCCGCTGCCCACCAAGGTCCAGACCGTGGTGGTCACGCCGGATGAGAACAACATGCGGGTCGACCGCTTTCTCGAGGCGCGGTTTCCCGGCCTGTCGTTTTCCCACATCCAGCGCATCGTCCGCAAAGGCGAGTTGCGGGTCAACGGCAAGCGCGCCGACAGCAAGGACCGGCTGGAGGAGGGGCAGAACGTCCGCATTCCGCCGCTGAAACTCGACGCGCCGAAAACCGGCGGCGCGCTGTCGGAAGCCGCGACCAAGACACTTGTCGCCCTCAAGGACATGATCCTGTTCGAGGATGCCGACGTGATGGTGCTGAACAAGCCGGCCGGCCTCGCGGTGCAGGGCGGGTCCGGCACCACGCGCCATGTCGACCAGATGCTGGAAGTGATGCGCGACGCCAAGGGCCAGAAGCCCCGCCTGGTGCATCGGCTCGACAAGGAGACGTCGGGGTGTCTGTTGATCGCCAAGACCCGCTTTGCCGCCACCGCGTTGACCGGGGCCTTTCGCGAGCGCTCGGCGCGCAAGATCTACTGGGCGCTGGTGGCCGGGGTGCCGAAGCCGAAGCAGGGGCGGATTTCCACCTACCTCGCCAAGGAAGAAAGCGAGGACGACACCATCATGCGGGTCGCCGCCCACGGCGACGAGGGCGCCAGCCACGCGGTGACCTATTACGCGGTGGTCGAGACCTCGGCGACCAAGCTTGCCTGGGTGTCGCTGAAGCCGGTGACCGGGCGCACCCATCAGTTGCGGGCGCACATGGCCCATATCGGCCATGCCATCGTCGGCGACCCGAAATATTTCAGCAAGGAGAACTGGCAACTGCCCGGCGGGCTGCAGAACCGGCTGCATCTGCTGGCGCGCCGCATCGTGATTCCGCATCCGCGCGGCGGCTTCATCGATGTCACGGCACCGTTACCGCCGCACATGCTGCAGTCGTGGAACCTGTTGGGTCTCGAAGCCGACCGCTTCGATCCGATCGAAAACGCGCCCGAAGAATAAGGTTGCGGTTTGGCCCGCGCATCACGACATGGGGGATATGGCCCGCAAGTTGATCATGGTGGTGTTGGTTGGTGCGATGGCGCTCGGCGCCGGCAGCGTCGCGTCGGCCCAGATTGTGCCGGGCGCGCCTCCCGTGGCTCCGCCATTGCCGCCGCTGCCGACGCAGCCGGACCTCAGCCTGACCAGGCCGCCCAAGATGGACGAATTGCCGAAGCCGCATAACCAGATTTTGCCGCGCGGTTCCTTCCACGACCGCGCCGCCAATTGCCGGCAGCAAGCCTACGCGGCCGGCCTCAATGCCGGTGATCGCGAGGTCTATACCCGCTCCTGCGCCAACTGATCGGCCTTAGCGGTTGAATTGCGTCAGGAACGAGCGCAGGGAATCGTGCGGGCTCTCGACGTCGATGATCACCCAGCCATCGGGCCCGTTGACGACAAGGTAGTTGAGGGTGACGGCGCGGCCGTTATTGCGAAAGGCGACCGCGACATAGGTCTTGTCGTATTGCCGGCGGGTCACCGCGATGGAAATGCCGCCGAGTTTCCACGACGCCGATTGCACCAGGAAATCGTAGGGTGGCTTTGCGGAAGCCCAGCCGTTGCGCAGCCCCTGGTCGAAGAACTGCTGCGCGGTGGTGCTGTCGTGCGGCAGACCGCCGGAAAAATCCGCCGAGCCGTTGCCGTAATAGGCATAGACATTCCGGACCAGGGATTCCGGCGAGCGAAAACCCGCCTCCAGCGGCGTTGTTCCAAGAGAGGCAACCAGGGTCGGGATTGCGGCCAATATCTTCGCGAGCATGGTTGGGATGCCGGAATGTTTCACCCTCGCACTTATCATATCCTTGGCGTAGATACTTGCTGATGCAGCCAGAGCAAAGCCACCATGCGTGAGTTGTTTGACGAGGTATTTGGACAGTCGCCGCTCGATCCTGAAGAGGCGGTGCGGCAGTCGACGCGCGGGCCGCAACGCAAGCGGTTTTACACCGCCGCGGCCGTGACCGCCACCGCCGACGGTTTTGCCATCTCCCTTGACGGCAAGCCGGTGCGTACGCCATCGCGCAAGTTCCTGGCGGCGCCGAATCTCGCAGATTGCCGAGGCGATCGCCGCCGAATGGGCCGCGCAACAGGACATCATCAGTCCCGTAACCATGCCGCTGACGCGGCTTGCCAACAGCGTCGTCGACGCCGTCGAGGATCGCGTCGGGGCCGTCGCCGACGACGTGGCAAAATATTTCGAGACCGACATGCTGTTTTACCGCGCCAGCCATCCCGAGGCGCTGGTCGAACGCGAAGCCCGGCATTGGGACCCGGTGCTGTACTGGGCCGCGGACAGCCTCGGCGCCCATTTCATTCTGGCGCAGGGCATCGTGCATGTGCGCCAGCCCGAACCGGCCGTTGCCGCGGCGCGGGCGGCGCTGCCGAATGATCCCTGGTCGGTGGCCGCCGTCCATATCCTGACCACGCTGACCGGCTCGGCGCTGCTGGCGCTGGCGCTGTTCCATCGCGTGCTCGACCAGGATCAGGTCTGGCGCGCGGCGCACGTCGACGAGGACTGGAACAGCGAGCAATGGGGCCAGGACGGGGAAGTCGCGGCCCGCCGCGCCGCGCGCCTGGTCGATTTCGCCGCCGCGGCGCAGGTGCTCGACGCGCTGCATCCGCGCGCCGGTTAACGAGAGGTTAAGGACACTTGGCTAGCTTCGCCTGGACACGTCAGGCGAAGCAAATCGATGCCGATCCTCATCAACCAGAGCGTTTCCCCCGTCTCCGCCCCGGGCGTGACGGCGGATGTGGTGCTGCAGCCCGGCAGCGTCATCAGCGCGCGGGTGCTGCAGCTGCTCGGCAACGACCAGGTGCGCATTGCCATCGGCAGCCAATCCATCGATGTCCTCACGCAAGTGCCGCTGCAGGCCGGCCAGTCGCTGCAGCTGGCCGTCTCGCAGACCGCCGACAGCATCCAGCTTGCCGTGGTCACCCCCACGGCGGACTCGTCCACCAGCCAGGGGCCCAATAACGCGCGTGGTTCTGCGGGTTCGCCCGACCAGGTCACGCTGGCGCCGTCCGCCACCGCCTCGATCCAGGCCCAGCCGGCTGTCGCGGTCACGGGGCCAGTCAACCAGCTCACGCCGCAGGAACAGGTGGCGGTGTCGATCGCTGCGGAAAATGCCGCGACCCAGCAGGCCAGTCTGGCGCCGCTGTTCGCCAACCTGAATGTCGCCGCCGGGCTCGATAACCTGCCGCCGCAGGTACAGCAGGCGGTGGCGCAGGTACTGGCGCAGCAAACCAGCCTGGACCCGAACCTGACTGGCGCCGACGTCAGGCAGGCGTTTCGTGAATTCCGGACTGTTTCTGGAGGCCCATCTCGCGTCCGGTTCGGCGCCTGGATCGGCTTCCGGGGCCGCGACGCCCGATCTCAAGGCGGCGCTGATCGTGTTGCGTCAGGTGCTGACCACCTCGCTGGGCGGCGCCGCGACGACGCAAGGCGCGGGCGTGCCAGTAACCTCGGGTACGCCTGCGACCCAGGGTACGCTTGCGACCCAGGGCACGACATCGCCGGCGGTTGTTCCGCGAACCACCGCGCCAGCCCTCGTACCGGAGCAGGGGCCACAGCCTGCGATCCTCGGAACCTTGCAGCCGGTTATTCTCGCATCCGAAGCGCCAACATTGGCACCATCAGCACCGGCACCACAGCTTGTGCCGGGCATGGCCGCAATGGCCGGCCTCGCTGAACAGCCGGTCCCGCAACCGGCCGCGGATATCGGCCTCGGCGCCCAGATCATTGCGATGCCACTGACGCCGGCCAATGTGGCAGCGCGGGCCGCTGCCAATACCGAGGCGCTGAGCCTGCTGCAGCAGACCCTGCAGGTCGGTCCGTCCGTTGCGATGAGCAGCGCGGGGCTGGTGTTCGACGACAGCCTGATGCTCTCGCTGCTGCCGGCGGCAACGGGAATGCGGCCGCGGACCATCGACGACGCCGCGCTCGCGCGCAGCAACGTGCCGCCGCCGCCGCCGATCGGCGGCGCGTTGCCGGCGGCGCAGCCGGTGATGCCGGCCACGCTGGTGTCGAATTCGCCGGCGGAGACCGCGCTCCATCATCTGCTTGCCGATACCGATGGCGCGATCGCGCGGCAAACTCTTTTGCAGGTCGCCTCATTGCCGGACCGCGTCGACAGCAATGTGGCGCGGCTCGATCCCGTCACACCGCGCTGGAATTTCGAGATTCCGTTCGCGACGCCGCAGGGTACCGCGGTTGCGCAATTCGAAATTTCCCGGGATGGCGGCGGCAACGCCCCCGACGCCGCCAGGCGGGTCTGGCGCGCGCGATTTTCCCTCGACGTCGAGCCGGCGGGACCGGTGCATGCCTTGATCTCGCTCAACGGTGAAAAGACCTCGGTGCGGATGTGGGCAGAGCGGCCGGCGACCGCCGCCCAGCTGCGCGCCGGCACGGCGCAGCTCAGCCAGGCGCTGGCGCGCGCCGAGCTGAAACCCGGCGACATCGTGGTCCAGGACGGCGCGCCGATGCAACCGGCGCCGGCCGCGGCCGGGCATTTTCTGGACCGCGCGTTATGAGCCCGCCGGCCAAAAACCCGATTGCGGTCGCGCTGCATTATGACCGGACCGGCGCGCCGCGGGTGGTCGCCAAGGGCAAGGGCTCGATCGGGGCCAAAATCATCGAGGTCGCCAAATCCCACGATATTCCGATCGAGGAAAACGAAGTGCTGGCCGGCGCGCTGTCCAACGTCGACCTTGGCGAGGAGATTCCGGCGGAGCTCTACAAGGCGGTCGCCGAGGTGCTGGTGTTCGTGCTGAAACTGTCGGGCCGCGTGAAGTAATCCTCGCTACTGGCGCGCGCGATGCCGCTCGAATACTGTCCCCGGACAAAAAATCCGTGGGAGACAACATGGCTGCGCGCTTTCCACAACTCACTCTCGAGCAACTCGACGCCGCGCAACGGCCGCTCGGCGACGAGGTGGTCAAGGTCTCCAGTATCGGACTGGGCGGTCCTTATAATCCGCTGCTGCGCAGCCCGGTACTGGGTCAGCGGTTGCTGGACCTGTTTCATTACCTGCGCTGGGAAACCTCGGTCCCGATCCGGCTCAACGAGTTCGCCATCCTCATCATCGCCCGGCGGTGGCGTTCGCAGGTGGAATGGTTCGCGCACGCGCCGCTGGCGCAGAAGGCCGGGCTCAAGCCCGACATCATTGCCGAGCTGAAGGCCAACGCCCGCCCCTCCGGCATGGCCGAGGACGAGGCGATGGTGTTCGATTTCGTCACCGAACTGACCACGGCGAAGCAGGTGTCCGACCAAACCTTCGCGCGGGCCCGGCGGATTTTCAGCGATCAGCAGATCGTCGACCTCACCGCGGTGGCGGGCAACTACGTCATGGTGGCGATGATGCTGGCGATGGCCGAGCAATCGACGCCACCGGGCAAGGAGCCGCCGTTCAGGCCGGGCGAGCCGTAGCGGTCAATTGGCTGGTCAATTGGCCTTGGGCCCGATGCGGCCGAGATGGGTAAAGCCAAATCCGGCGGCGTATTTCAGGCCGTAGCCGAGCGCGCGGTCGAAGCCGATATGCGCCAGCCAGATCAGCGCCACCGCTGCCGCCATCGGCCACGGCATGACAAGGCCGCCGATCGCCAGCAGCAGCGGGGCGATGGTGGCATGAAGGGCGTTGTAAGCCATCGCACCCGATCGCGGGCCGGCGAGATAACCGGCAAAACTCAGGTCGGGCGCCAGGAACAGCACCGCGAACAGCCACCACGAAGCCCCGGAAGCCCAGTACAGCGCCGTTGCGGCGCAAAGCAGCGCCAGCCCTTCGATCCGCAGCAGGGCGCGTACAGCGCCGGTGGCGGCGCCTGTGGCCTCGGTGGTCGTCGGATCCGTCATGCCATCGTCTCCCGCTGCGGCCCCCGGATATAGGGCGCTTCTCGCCCCGGGGCCATGGCCGGATCGGCCGAGCAACGGCGTTTCCACCGTCGAAAACCCCGTGTTAGAACCCGAGTCCTGCGGCGCTTG
Organism: uncultured Alphaproteobacteria bacterium; assembly: GCA_963710235.1. Taxonomy (GTDB): domain Bacteria; phylum Pseudomonadota; class Alphaproteobacteria; order Rhizobiales; family Xanthobacteraceae; genus Bradyrhizobium. The sequence goes on along the minus strand of CAVPZI010000001.1, from coordinate 661,959 downwards.
CCGCGGCAACGCGGCGCCAACACCACGGGCTGAGACACATGAAAGATATCCTGGAAACCCTCGAGGACCGGCGCGCCGGCGCCAAGCTCGGCGGCGGCGAAAAGCGCATCGAGGCGCAGCACGCCCGCGGCAAGCTGACCGCCCGCGAGCGCATCGAGCTGTTGCTCGACAAGGGCTCGTTCGAGGAATTCGACATGTTCGTCGAGCATCGCTCGGTGGAATTCGGCATGGAGAAATCCAGGGTGCCGGGCGACGGCGTGGTCACCGGCTGGGGCACCGTCAACGGCCGCAAGACTTTCGTGTTCGCCAAGGACTTTACCGTATTCGGCGGTTCGCTTTCCGAGACCCACGCGCAAAAAATCGTAAAGATCCAGGACATGGCGATGAAGGCGAGGGCGCCGATCATCGGGCTCTACGACGCCGGCGGCGCCCGGATCCAGGAAGGCGTCGCCGCACTGGCCGGCTATTCCTATGTGTTCCGCCGCAACGTCATCGCCTCGGGCGTGATCCCGCAGATCTCGGTCATCATGGGGCCGTGCGCCGGCGGCGACGTCTATTCGCCGGCCATGACCGACTTCATCTTCATGGTGAAGAACACCAGCTACATGTTCGTCACCGGTCCCGATGTGGTGAAGACCGTCACCAACGAGGTCGTCACCGCGGAAGAACTCGGCGGCGCCTCGGTCCACGCCACGCGCTCCTCGATCGCGGACGGCGCCTTCGAGAACGACGTCGAGACGCTGCTGCAGATGCGCCGGCTGATCGACTTCCTGCCATCCAACAACGCCGACGGCGTGCCGGAATGGCCGAGCTTCGACGACATCGAGCGCGTCGACCTGTCGCTGGACACGCTGATCCCCGACAATCCGAACAAGCCCTACGACATCAAGGAACTGATCCTGAAGGTAGTGGACGAGGGCGACTTCTTCGAAATCTCCGAAACCTTCGCCAGGAACATCGTCACCGGATTCGGCCGCATTGCCGGCCGTACCGTCGGCTTCGTCGCCAATCAGCCGATGGTGCTGGCCGGCGTGCTGGACAGTGACGCCTCGCGCAAGGCGGCGCGCTTCGTGCGGTTCTGCGACGCCTTCAACATTCCGATCGTCACCTTCGTCGACGTGCCGGGCTTTCTGCCCGGCACCGCGCAGGAATATGGCGGCCTGATCAAGCACGGCGCCAAGTTGCTGTTCGCCTATTCGCAATGCACCGTACCGCTGGTCACGGTGATCACCCGCAAGGCCTATGGCGGCGCCTTCGACGTCATGGCCTCGAAGGAAATCGGCGCCGACATGAACTATGCCTGGCCGACCGCGCAGATCGCCGTGATGGGCGCCAAGGGCGCGGTGGAAATCATCTTCCGTTCCGACATCGGCGACGCCGAAAAAATCGCCGCCCGCACCAGGGAATATGAGGACCGGTTTTTATCGCCCTTCGTCGCCGCCGAGCGCGGCTACATCGACGACGTCATCATGCCGCATTCGACGCGGCGTCGCATTGCAAGGGCGCTGGCGATGCTGCGGGACAAGAAGGTGGAAATGCCGGCAAAGAAGCATGATAACTTGCCGTTGTGAGCAACAAGCGTAGCAGCGCCCGCAATTCGCCAAACCGATGACCGACGACGATCCGACTGACGTGATTTCCGAGATCGAGGATCGGATCGAAGCGCTGGCCGAGACCGCCGCGCGATGCCGCAAGTTCATTCTGGCGTCCAGGATTGCCATTGGCGGCGGCGGCGCATTGCTGTTGATCGCGGTGCTCGGTCTGTTCGGACTGGGTGAGCTTACCGCGCTCGGATCGATCGCGCTGGTGCTCGGCGGAATCGTCTCGCTAGGTTCGAACATTAGCACGTTGCGGCAGATCGAAGCCGCCATCAGCGCCGCAGACGCGCAGCGCTCGGCGCTCATCGGCGGGATTGACCTTCGCCTGGTCGGCGATGCACCGATGAAGTTGATGTGACGCGCCGTTTGCATGCTTCACGCGATAGTGGCTTGTAGGAGGGGTTTGGACGGATCGTGGAGACCGAGGGAACCGGCCGGAGGGATCCTCGCGGGACGAAATCGATAGGCCATGCTGCGCACTCTGCAAACGCGATCCGCCTTGCGCTCGAACCTCCGCGGCCTACATTCCCGGGCAAAAACCGGAGACCCGCGCCATGTCCACTCTCTTCGCCTTCCTGCACCACGTCTGCGCCTTCACCCTGGTGGCGGCGCTCGCGGTCGAGTTCGTGCTGATCCGCACCGAATTGACGCTGGCGTCGGCGCGCCGGCTGCAGATTGCCGACATGGTGCTCGGCATCGCCGCCGGAGCGCTGCTGATCGTCGGGTTGTTGCGGGTGTTCTTTTTCGAGAAGGGCTCGGACTATTATTTCCACAGCCACGCCTTCATGACCAAGTTCGCGGTGTTCATCACCATCGGACTGTTATCGATCATCCCGACCGTCGAATTCCTGTCATGGAACAAGTCGCTGCGGGTCGGGCAGGTGCCGGCCATCAGCGCCAGGAAGTTGCGGCTGGTCACCGCGATCATTCACGGCGAACTGGGCAGTATTGTAATCATCCTGCTGTGCGCCGCGATCATGGCGCGAGGCGGCTGGGTTTAACCGCGGGCGCAACAACGATTCACGGCCCGAGCTTCGCCAGCTTGTCCAGCCGCGCGGCCTCGATCGAGCGCTCCGCGTCCTCCGGCAGCAGCAACCGCTCGGCGACGGCGCGGGCGGCTTCGCGCCGCACCGCGGCGACATAGGCGTCGTTGTCGGCGTAACGGGCGGCCAGCGACGGGCGTGGGTCGTTGGCGTCCTTCCGCGCCGCCTCGGTCGGTGCGAACGGCACCACGGCGCCCTGCAGGGGATAGAGCGTGGGCCCGAAGCCTGGCGCGCGCGGATTCCATCCGGTGTAGGTCGCCCGCGGCACCGCCAGCGCCAGCATGTGCACGCCGGCGATTGCCATGCCGTCGGAATCGGCGCGCGGCACGAACACCGGATAGCGTCCGAGCTCCCTGGCCGGCAGTACGCTCTGGTCGGAAAACGCGGCCGGGGTGTAGCGGCCGCCATAAGGCAGGCCCGGGATGTTGGTCGGCACCGCGCCTTCGGCTGCTACCAGTGTTCCCTGGGCGCGCATCGGCACCCGGCTGGCCGGCGGCGTGACGCCGTCGCGGATCCAGCTGTCGAGATCGGTCAGCAGCGCCCGCATCGGCGCACCCGAATGCATCGGATTTTGCGGCAGCGCCATCGCCGGCAGCGTCTTGCGCATGACGTCGGTCGGTTCGGCGAAATGGGGTGTGCCTGATATCATGTAGGCACGCACATTGTCCGGCAGGTCGAGGTGATTGCCCTTGAGGTCGGTCACCAGCAGCGAGGCATGCGAGGCCCACCATTCGTGCTCGCTGTCGGTCTGCATCACCTTGGGGCAGGTGGCCGACAGCGAACAGCGGCGCAGCAAGCCGTCGGTGCGGCCGGAAAGCGGATCGCTCAGCGTGGCATAGGTGAACGGGAACAGGTCGGCAGGCCACGCCGGGTCCTGCGGATGGCGCGGATTGCGGCCGGGCTGGCCGAACCGCACGTTGGTGGCCATCCGCCGGGTGCCGCCGACATGCGGCATCAGTCCATCGAACACGGTGCGTCCTGACGTGTCCTGATTGAATCCGAGATAGAGAAAATCGCGCAGGAAGCGCCCGGATTGCGAGACGCCGAAGCCGATCGCGCGCGTCACCGACGGATGCAATCCTGACAAAAGCGGATTGGCCGCGCTGAAGTCGTAGCGCAGGAAGCTCACCACATCGCGCACGGCGGCGTATCCCATGCCCAGCGGTACGGGATCGCGCGCCGTGTAGGTGACCTCGTAGAGCGCGCCGGCATCGAAGCCATCCGGCCGCATGATCTCGAGCGTGGTCGGGTCGACCGCGCGGACCGAAAGTCCCGGCGGCGTGTGCCGCTCGTCGGGCCATGCGGTGCGGACCGTGATGGCAAGGTTGGCGGGATCCGCTGCCGGCCAGGTCAGTGTCGCGCGCGCCGGGTTGGTGGTGTTGTCGAAGATGAACTCTTCGCGGGCCGGTCCGGTGATGCCCTTGAGGACCGGCGCCGCCAGCGCCAGCTGGCCCGGTTTCGACGGAATGTCGGCCTGCCAGCCGACCCAGACCATGGTAAAACCCTGGCGATGCAGGAAGCCGATGCCGGCGTCCCCGGCATTCTGCGCGTTGTTGGCGCCGGGCTGCGGCGAGTCGTCGAACAGTTGCGGTGCGAGCTTGCGCCCGCGGTTGGGCACGTCGAGCAGCAACGTGCCGTTGCCATGGGTGGGATCGGCCGGGCGCAAGATCACGACGTCGGCGATGGCTTCGACGCGGCCTTGCGCCGTGCGCGGCGCCAGATTGAGGTCGGTGATGACGGCGTTGCGGTCGTCTGCAGGATCGAGCGCGATGGTGGCGCGGGCCGTGATCCGCTCAAAGGCGCCGACGTCGCCAAAATTGCGCCCGGCAAATGCCGGCACGCGTTCGAGCACATTAAATGTGACCACCTCGGCCCGCAGCACGACCGGAGTCGCGCATGCCATGGCGATCACGAAGATGACGATCTTTCGCACGACCTGGTTCCTCCCGGGAGCTGCCCGAGGGTTGATCCCCCGTTGCACTGGTCTCGACCTTCCGAGTGTAGGCGGCGTCGCCGCTATTGTCGATCCGGACCGGACGCGAAGCCGCCTGCTGCCATCGCCATGTGACGTTGGCGCGCGACAATGCTATGCCGAACCATGGCTTCAACTTCGAAGGTAGCTTGCCGATGTGCCGTTTGATTTTTCCAGTTGCCGTTTTGGTCGCCGCGGTTCTGATCGGTGCGCCCGCGCGCGCATTGGAAAACGAGAACCTCCTGGTGACGATGCCCAAGGGCTACAAGGTCGGCTACCACGACAAGTCCGCCCGCGAGATGATTTCGGAAATGGTGCCAGAGGCCGAGACCGTGGATAACTGGACCGAGATGGTGACGGTGCAGATCTTCTTCAACTTGCGCGGGGTGACGCCGGCGCAATACCGCGCCCGCGTGGAGAAGCTGTGGGCCGATGCATGTCCGGGCAGCACCTTCGTCAAGGTGAAGGAGGGGATCGAGAACCTCTATCCGACCCAGACCTGGACCCAGAAATGCCCGCTCAACAAGCAAACCGGCAAGCCGGAGCTGACCTGGTTCAAGGGCGTGCAGGGCAGTGAGAGCTTCTACCTGGTGCAGAAGGCCTACAAGTTCGAGCCGTCGGCCGCCCAGACCGCGGCATGGGCAACCTTCCTCGACAACGTCAAGGTTTGCGATACCCGCTCGCCGACCCAGCCCTGCACCATCGGCAAATGAAAGTTGGCGCGCGTAACTGTCTTGCGCAGTGGGCCGGCCGCTACCGTCGCCACATTTCGGCTAGCGCCGAAACATCCGCGCCGGTCGACCGGCTAGTGTCGCCTCCAACGCCAAAGGAGGCTGCCATGACCATCACTGTCTTCATCCGCTACCAGCTCGATCCGTTCAAGCGCGACCTGTTTGAGACCTATGCCAGGCGCTGGTCGGCCACCATTCCCCGCTGCGGCGGCGACCTTCAGGGCTACTGGATGCCCCATGAAGGCACCAATAACATTGCCTATGCGCTGATTTCGTTCGAGAGTCTGGCCGCTTACGAAAGCTATCGGGCACGGCTGCTGTTGGACGAAGAGGGCGCGTCGATTTTCAAGTTTGCGGCAGAACATAAATTCATTCTGGCTGAGGAACGGACGTTCCTGCGACCGGTGGCGTCACAGGTTCGATAACGATAAGGGAGACCAATCATGATCGCGGTGATCTTCGAAGTCTGGCCGAAGCCGGAACACCGGCAGAAATACTTCGACCTCGCGGCCGAACTGCGGCCGATCCTGGAGACCATCGACGGCTTCATTTCGGTCGAGCGGTTCGAAAGCCTTTCCGAGCCCGGCAAGCTGGTGTCGCTGTCATTCTTTCGTGATGAGGAGGCGGTCGCGGCGTGGCGCAACACGGCACAACACCGCGCCACCCAGGGCAAGGGGCGGGCGCAGATCTTCCAGGACTACCGGTTGCGTATCGCCGGCGTGGTCCGCGATTATGGCATGAACGAGCGTGCAGAAGCGCCGGGCGACAGCCGAGCCAGACACGACGCGCACTAGGTCGTAAACATCATGCCTACGACCTAGCAAGGTGTTCGGAGGCTAATTATCATCTTTGTGCGATCAAACAACATCAAGGCAGCGGAGAGAAACATGCCGGTATCAGCCAGTGAAAAGCGCGCCAGCTTTCGACGCCTGCACGAGAGCGGTTGCTTCGTATTGCCGAATCCCTGGGACGTCGGCAGCGCACGGGCGCTGCAGATCATGGGCTACAAGGCGGTCGCCTCGACCAGCGCCGGCTATGCGTGGTCGATCGGCCGGCCCGACAACCGGGTCACCGTCGAGGACGTGCTGGAGCACCTGACCGCGCTGTGCAACGCCGTCGATCTGCCGGTCAATGCCGATTTCGAGGGCGGCTTCGCCCACAAGCCGGAAAAGGTCGCGGTCAATGTGGCGCGCGCGGTGAAGACCGGCGTCGCCGGGCTGTCGATCGAGGATTCCACCGGCGACAAGGCCGAGCCGCTCTACGAGCGTGCGTTTGCCATCGAGCGCATCAAGGCGGCGCGCGCCGCCATCGATGCGGAGGACTCTGGCACCATGCTGGTTGGGCGCTGCGAGGGTTTTCTGGTCGGTCAGGACGATCTGACCATGGTGATCGACCGGCTCAACGCCTATGCCGAGGCTGGCGCGGACTGCCTCTATGCGCCTGGCATCAGGTCGAAGCCGCAGATCGAAGCGGTGGTCAAGGCCGTGCACCCCAAGCCGGTCAATCTGCTGCTCGGCTGGCCAGGCCTCACCGTTGCCGAAGTGGCCGACCTCGGTGTCCGCCGCATCAGCGTCGGCGGCTCGCTGGCCCGTGCGGCATGGGGCGGCTTCATGCGCGCCGCCCGCGAGATCGCCGACAAGGGATCGTTCACGGAATTGGGCAATGGGCATTCCGGGGCTGAATTGAACAAAATGTTCGCCGGCTGAAAGGCACGCTTGCGCGGAACAAAAAACGCGGCGGGCCGTCAAGCTCGCCGCGTTTTGATTCAACCTTCTTTCGGACGGCTATTTGCTTCGACCTGCTATTTGGTCTTCGGCTGCGCGTCGTTGTTGACAGGCGGGTTGCCGGAACGATTCAGATCGGCACCGGTCGGAGTGGCAGAGGGCGGCTGCGGCGAGGTGGTGGTCGCCGCACCGGTAGTGGTGCCGGGCTCGGTGTTACGACGCGGCGTCACATCACGAACGCCCGGTGCAACCGGCGGCGTTGAGTTCTGGGCCGTGGTCGGATTTGCCGGTGTCGCCGGCGTCGATTGTGCTGAAGTGTTGTTGCTGTTCGGAGCAACCGAGGTGTTGTTCAGCCCGTAAAATACCGCGCCCAGCACGATCGCGATGGCGATCGCAAACAGGGTGATCCGGCCGCCGGAGGCGGGACCCTCGGCAAGTTCGGGATCGGGCTGCAATTCACTATCCAACGAAGCCGCGTTGCGGAATTCGTCGTTTGTAAGATCGCTCCGATAAGGATCGTTCGGGTTGCGTGGATAGGCCATGGTGCGTCCTCCTTTGACCGTTCGGGTCAACCGCGAGCCGCACCAAGGGTTCCCCTGCCACAATCATGTTTCGGACTGTTTCCACCCCGCAGAAAGCTATTTCCTGATGTTTCTCCAACGGGTTCCCGGAAGGAGCGGCAAGCAGTTTTTAAAGCACGAAACTCGCGCCATGTCTGTGCGGCGATCTGCGACATCCCGGTGAATATCGGGAAAGACGAACTGGAGCATCGGATCAAAGTGTTCGGCGCCAACCACTACGGGATGTGCCCAACGGTCCGTCTTCACGGCATTCAGTTTCGCGCCGTGATTCCGCACCAGGCCGAAACCTAGAGCTTGATGATTGCCCGTGGGAACTTCACGACTGCGCGATCAGCGCCGGCCACAAATTCTTGCGGATTTGCAGGGTCAAGGCCAGGGCGCGACCCGCGCCGCGACCACCTGACCCGGTAGCACCGCGGGTGCGGCATTGCCCCATGAATTGCGGATATAATCGGCGACGGCGGCGACCTGCTGGTCGGTCAGCTTGCTGCGGTAGGCGGGCATCGACCCGGTGTTGGGTGCGCGCGCGGTGGTCAGGGTCTGTGCGCCATCGAGGATGATGCGCAGGGTGCTCGCGGGATCGGCGGATTGCAGGTTGGCGTTGCCGGGCAACGGTGGATAAATTCGCGGGGAGCCTGAGCCGTCGGCCTCGTGGCAGGCAATACAGGCGCGCTTGTAGATCGCCGCACCCTCGTCCATTTGCGGCGGCGGTGGCGGAGTGACCGCGGGCTCCGGCGCGCCCGCCGGCAGGTCTTTCAGATAGACCGCGATCGCCTTGATGTCCTGTTCGCTCATCCTGGCGGTCGAATTGACCACGACCTCCGCCATCGGGCCGGCGGCATGGTTGCGGCCGTTGCGGCCGCTCTGCAGATATTCGGCGATATCGTCGGCGCTCCATGATTTCAGTCCGCTGCGCGGGGCTGCGTCGAGGCGCGGCGCGAACCAGCCGCCGATCGGGCTGCCGCCAAACAATTGGTTTCGCTTGTCGGCACCGAGAGCGTTTTTCGGCGTATGACAGGCGCCGCAGTGTCCGGCGCCTTCGACCAGGTAAGCGCCGCGATTCCACGCCTGCGAGCGTTGCGAATTTTCTTCGAACGTACCCGGCCGAAAGAACAGCAAATTCCAGCCGCGCATGATCACGCGATAATTCAGCGGCCAGCGCAATTGCGGCGGCGGCGGCTTGTTGCTGACCGGCGGCAGCGTCGCCAGCCAGGCCTTGATGGCAAGCACGTCGTCGCGCCTGAGCTTCGTGAAATTTGGGTACGGGAAGGCGGGGTAGTAGCGCGAACCGTTCGGGGCAATTCCGTCATGCAGCGCGCGATAAAAATCGTCATCGCTCCATGCCCCGATCCCGCTGTCGCGATCCGGTGTCAGGTTCGGCGAATAGATCGCCCCGAACGGCGTGTCGATCCGCTTGCCGCCGGCAAACGGTTTTGCCGGGTCCGCGGTGTGGCAACCGGCACAGTCCGCGGCGTCGGCAAGCGCCTTGCCTTGCGCGATGATGACCGGCGATGCCGGATCGGGATCCTGGCTCGATCGGGCCGTGCCACCGACGAGCGCAGTGCACAACAGCATGGCGCCAAGAATCGCGTTAAGAATCGCGTTAAGAATCGCGCCGATGGCGAAATCCTGTCTTTGCACCGGCGCGTCTCCTTCCCGCGCGTTATAGCCCAGATTCGACGCGCCCGCGGAAGTCACGTCCTTTCGTCACGACGCCTCGCGGCGACATAACGCGAAAAGCCTCGCCGCGCCGCTCGGAACGAAATTGCGTTCTGCACGCGCGGGGCTCCCTTGCTCAGATTTGTGGTGCCTTGGCGGCGGAAACCGACATACAGTGGCGCCAACAAATTTAGCCATTAGCTAAAAAACAGCCGCAGCGGCCGCATGCATTTTGCAGGTATCGTGCATGTTGCAGGTAACGATGAGGGTGGAATGGGAATCAACCAGGGTCCGATCAGCCTAGACCAGAAATATACCCAGGGTTCCGGGCACGTGTTCCTGACCGGGATCCAGGCGCTGGTCCGGCTGCCCATGGCCCAGATCCGCCGCGACCGCGCCGCCGGCCTCAACACCGCCGGCCTGGTCACCGGTTACCGCGGTTCGCCGCTCGGCGGCTACGATCAGCAGCTGGTGGCGGCACGCAAACACCTTGCCGAATACAACGTCAAATTCCAGCCCGGCGTGAACGAAGATCTCGCCGCCACCGCGATCTGGGGATCGCAACAGCTCAACCTCTCGCCGGGCGCCAAGTACGACGGGGTGGTCGGCATCTGGTACGGCAAGGGACCCGGCGTCGACCGCTGCGGCGACGTGTTCCGCCACGGCAACGCCGCGGGCTCGGCCAAAAACGGCGGCGTGCTGTGCCTCGCCGGCGACGACCACGGCGCCAAATCCTCCACGGTGCCGCATCAGTCGGACCACGCCTTCATCTCGGCGCTGATGCCGTATCTCTATCCGTCCAGCATTCACGAGATGATCGAGATGGGACTGCTCGGCATTGCGATGTCGCGCTATTCCGGCTGCTGGGTCGGCATGAAGGTGATCACCGAGACCGTGGAAACCACCGCGGAGATCGACCTCACCGACGAGATGACGCCGTTCATCATTCCCCCCGATTTCGAGATCCCGCCGGGCGGTCTCAACCTGCGCTGGCCCGACGACCGCTTCGCCCAGGACCGGCGGCTGCAGGATTACAAGGGCTTTGCCGCCATCGCGTTTGCCCGCGCCAACAAGGTCAACCGCGTCACCATGGATTCGCCGAACGCGCGGTTCGGCATCATGGCCTCGGGCAAGAGCTACGAGGATGTCCGCCAGGCGCTGCGCGAACTCGGCATCACCGAGCAGGTCGCCGCCAAGATTGGCCTCCGTCTCTACAAGATCGGCATGCCGTGGCCGCTGGAGCCTGAGGGCGTGCGGCAGTTCGCCGTTGGCCTTGAGGAAATCTTCATCGTCGAAGAGCGGCGCGAGATCGTCGAGAACCAGGTCAAGCAGGAGCTGTTCAACTGGCGCGACGACGTCCGCCCGCGCATCGTCGGCAAGATGGACGAGCACGACAAGCGCTTTTTGCCGTTTGCCGAGGAACTCAGCGTCGCCTCGGTTGCGACCTCGCTGACCGAGCGGCTGCTGCGGCTCAATCTCAATCCGGAAGTCGCGCAAATGCTGCGCGCCAAGGCCGACTGGTTCAACGGCCGCCAGGCCACCCAGATGCAGGCGGTGGCGCCGATCACCCGCACCCCGTATTTCTGCTCGGGCTGCCCGCACAACACCTCGACCAAGGTGCCGGAAGGCAGCCGCGCGCTGGCCGGCATCGGCTGCCACTTCATGGCGCTGTGGATGGACCGCAACACCGAGACCTTCACCCATATGGGCGGCGAGGGCGTGCCATGGACCGGGATCGCGCCGTTCACCAGTGAAGAGCACATCTTCGCCAACCTTGGCGACGGCACCTACTTCCATTCCGGCAGCCTTGCGATCCGCCAGGCCGTCGCCTCAAAGGCCAACATCACCTACAAGATCCTCTACAACGACGCGGTGGCGATGACCGGCGGCCAGCGCCACGACGGCGACCTGTCGCCGCAGCGCATCACCTTCCAGCTGCACAGCGAGGGCATCCGCGACATCTACCTGGTCTCGGAAACCCCGGACGCCTATCCGGCCTCCGAAATCGCGCCGGGCACCAAGCTCGCCCATCGCGACGAACTCGATGCGGTGATGAAGACGCTGCGCCAGGTCAAGGGCGCCTCGGCCATCGTGTTCGTGCAGACCTGTGCCGCGGAAAAACGTCGCCGCCGCAAGCGCGGAACGCTGGAAGATCCGGCCAAGCGCGTCATCATCAATGCCGCGGTCTGCGAGGGCTGCGGCGACTGCTCGGTGCAGTCGAACTGCATTTCGGTGGAGCCGCTGGAGACCGAACTCGGCCGCAAGCGCACCATCAACCAGTCGAGCTGCAACAAGGACTTTTCCTGCGTCAAGGGCTTTTGCCCGTCCTTCGTCACCGTCAATGGCGGCGCCTTGCGCAAGCGCGCGCCGGTCGATCTCGGCAGCATCGGCGCATTGCCGGAGCCGGCGTCACATCCGTCGCTGGAGCGGCCCTATAACGTCGCGGTCGGCGGCGTCGGCGGCACCGGCGTCCTGACCATCGGCGCGCTGCTCGGCATGGCCGCCCATATCGAGGGCAAGGCCAGCATGATCCTGGATATGTCGGGCCTCGCGCAAAAGGGCGGCGCGGTGCTGAGCCACGTGCGGCTGTCGCAGCATACCGACGACGTCACCTGTTCCCGGATCGTTACCGGCACCGCCGATCTGGTCATCGCCGCCGACGAGGTGGTGGCGATCGCCAAGGAAACCATCTCGCTGTGCGAATCCAGCCGCACCACCGGCGTCATCAACACCCACCTCATTCCGATCGCCGATTTCATCCTCAACCGCGACTTCAACTTCCAGAACCGCAAGGTCAACACCGTGCTGGAGACCGCGTTGCGCAAGGATTCCACCTTCCTCGATTTCACCAAGGCCGCCGAAACCCTGCTCGGCGATTCCATCGCCACCAATATGATGATGATGGGCTTTGCCTATCAGCAGGGCCTGCTGCCGCTGCAGGCCACGTCGATCGAGCAGGCCATCGAACTCAACGGCGTTTCGATCAAGATGAACACCCAGGCGTTCCAGCTCGGACGCCTTGCCGCGGCCGATCCGGCGCGACTCGCCGCAATGCTGAAAGGCGCCGACGAGACGTTGGCGCCCAAAACCCTCGATGCGATGTCGCTGGACGAGATCATCGCCCATCGCTCTGCCTTGCTGACCGATTATCAGAGCGCGGCGCTGGCGGACCGCTACCGTGGCTTGGTGGCGCAGGTGCGCGATGCCGCGACCAAGGGCGGCTTCGGCGATGCGCTGCCGCGCGCGGTGGCGATCAATTATGCCAAGCTGCTCGCCTACAAGGACGAATACGAAGTGGCGCGGCTCTATACCGACGGCCGCTTTGAAAAGCAGATCCGCGATCAATTCGACGGTGATTTCAGGATCAACTTCAACCTCGCGCCGCCGATCCTGGCCGGAGGCCTCGACGCGGCCGGACGGCCGCGCAAGCGCGCGTTCGGCGCCTGGATGCTGCCGGTGCTGCGGCTGTTGGCGAAGATGCGGGCGCTGCGCGGAACGCCGTTCGATATTTTCGGCTATGGCGCCGACCGCAAGCTCGAACGCGACCTGATCGCGGGCTACGAGAAGGATGTGGCCACCGTGCTGGGCCTGCTGTCGCCATTGAACCTCGATACGGCTATTGAATTGCTCTCGCTGCCGGATCGGATCCGCGGTTACGGACCGGTTAAGGCCAAGTCGGTGGAAGACGCCAAGCTGCGCTACGCCCAACTGGCCGCGGATCTCGTCAACCCGCCACCGGCGCCGCGGCAGATCGCGGCGGAATAGGGCGCTTCGTCTCGCCTTGCGGAATATTATCGCCGCTTGCCAAGCCCGCCCCGACAGGCCAGAAAAACGCTGGGACGAAACGCCAGCGGAGAGTGGTATTGGGTATCAAGGGCAAGGCCTGGCTCGCCGGGATCTACGAGCATCCGACCCGGCACGCGCCGGATAAATCCACCGCACAGCTGCACGCCGAAGTCGCCCGCGGCGCGCTTGATGATGCCGGGCTAACCAAGGCCGATATCGACGGCTATTTCTGCGCCGGCGATGCCCCAGGCGGGGTGATGGCGATGGCCGATTATCTCGGCCTGAAGGTGCGCCACCTCGACTCCACCGATACCGGCGGCTGTTCCTATCTGATCCATCTCGGCCATGCCGCCGAGGCCATTGCCGCCGGGCGCTGCTCGATTGCGCTGATCACGCTGGCCGGCAAGCCGCGCACCGGCGCCATGCCGCCGCGCGCCAGCGGCGCAGAGGCCGATTTCGAGGCGGCGTACGGCGCCACCACGCACAACATCTACGGCATGTGCGCCATGCGCCACATGCATGAGTTCGGCACCACCAGCGAACAACTGGCGTGGGTCAAGGTTGCCGCGTCACATCACGCGCAGTGGAATGAGCACGCCATGCTGCGCGACGTCGTCACCGTCGAGGATGTCGTCAACTCGCCGATGATCTCCGATCCGCTGCACCGGCTGGATTGCTGCGTGGTCACCGATGGCGGCGGCGCGATCATCGTCACCACAGAAGAAATCGCGCGCAGCCTGAACAAGCCGCTGGTGCGGATGATCGGCGCCGGCGAGGCGCTGAAAGGCCCATACGGCGGCCGCGAACTCGACCTGACCTATTCCGCCGGGGTGTGGTCGGCGCCGCCGGCTTTCGCCGAGGCCGGCGTTACGCCGAAGGACATCAAATACGCCTCGATCTACGACAGCTTCACCATCACCGTGGTGATGCAGCTCGAAGATCTCGGCTTCTGCGAGAAAGGCGAGGGCGGCAAGTTCGTCGCCGACGGCAACCTGATCTCTGGCGTGGGCAAATTGCCATGGAATACCGATGGCGGCGGGCTCTGCAACAACCATCCGGTCAACCGCGGCGGCATGACCAAGATCATCGAGGCGGTGCGTCAGCTGCGCGGCGAGGCGCATCCGAAAGTGCAGGTGCCCAATTGCGATCTGGCGCTGGTGCACGGCACCGGCGGCCTGCTCGGCGTGCGCCATGCCGCCTCGACCTGCATCCTGGAGCGTGCGTGATGGACAGCAAAGTCAAATATCCGGCACCGCAGGGCAATCCCGAAACCAGGGAGTTCTGGGACGCCGCCGCCAAAGGCAAGCTGCTGATCAAGCGCTGCACCGCCTGCGGCGAGCCGCATTATTTTCCGCGTTCGATCTGTCCGTTCTGTTTTTCCGACCAGACCGTGTGGGAGGAGAGTTCGGGCGAGGGCACCATCTACAGCTTCAGCCTGATGCGCAAATCCGCCACCGGTCCGTATGCGATCGGCTATGTTACCCTGAATGAAGGCCCGTCGCTGCTGACCAATTTCGTCGACTGCGACATGGACACGCTCAAGATCGGCCAGAAGGTGAAATTGGTGTTCAAGCCTACCGACGGCGCGCCGCTGCCCTTCTTCACGCTGGCATAAGGGAAACCCATTGATGCCGATCAAGTACGACGAGGTGATGGGCCTGAAAAAGTTCGGGCAGAAATACGCCTGGACCGACCGCGAGGTGATGCTCTACGCCTATGGCATCGGAATGGGCGCCGATCCGATGGACGAGAAGGAACTCGCTTTCGTCAACGAGGCTTACTACACCGAACGTCCGCTGAAGGTGGTGCCGACCTTCGCGTCGGTGGCGGCGTGGGGGGCTGCGCCCGGCCATATCGATACCAACCGCCTGATGGTGGTCGACGGCGAGCGCGACATCACCTTTCACAAGGCGTTGCCGGCGGCGGCCAACATCACCGCCGACGTCAGCGTCGTCGGCGTCTTTGACAAGGGCAAGGACAAGGGCGCGGTGATCATCCGCCAGACCGTGCTGCGCGACGATAAGGGCGAGGCGCTGGCAACCTTGCTGGCATCGCAGTTCGCCCGCGGCGACGGCGGTTTTGGCGGTCCGTCGGACGGCCAGCCGGAGCCGCACAAGGTGCCGACCCGCACACCCGACAAGACCATCGAGATCACTACCCGGCCGGACCAGGCGCTGGTCTACCGGCTCTGCGGCGACCGCAACCCGCTGCACAGCGATCCCGAATTCGCCAAGCGCGCCGGCTTCCCGCGCCCGATCCTGCACGGCATGTGCACCTATGGCCTGACCTGCCGTGGCGTGCTGCAGACCTATGCCGACTACGATCCCTCGGCATTCAAACAGCACGCAGTGCGTTTTTCCGCGCCGGTCTATCCCGGCGAGACCGTGACCATGGAGATGTGGAAGGACGGCAACGTGGTCTCGTTCGAAGCCAGGGTGAAGGCGCGCGGTGTCACGGTGATCAAGAGCGGCAAAACGGTGCTCGCATAAATAAATTCGTCATGCCCGGCCTTGTGCCGGGCATCCACGTCTTTTGCGCGTTCAAGACGTGGATGGCCGGGACAAGCCCGGCCATGACGAGAAAAACCGACGGGAGAAAACACCATGGGCTTACTCGATGGCAAGGTGGCGATCATCACCGGGGCCGGCGGCGGTCTCGGCGAGGCTTACGCAAAACTGTTCGCGCGCGAGGGCGCGTCCGTGGTGGTCAACGATCTCGGCGGCCCGCGTGACGGCAGCGGCGCCGACGTCTCGATGGCCCAGCAGGTGGTCAATGCCATCAAGGCGGAGGGCGGTCGCGCCGTGGCCAATGGCGCCGATATCTCCACCATGCCGGGCGGGCAGTCGGTGTTCGACGATGCCATCAAGGCCTTCGGCAAGGTCGATATCCTGGTCAACAATGCCGGCATCCTGCTCGACCAGACCTTTGCCAAGGCCACCGAGGCCGCCTGGGACAAGGTGCTGAAAGTCCATCTTAAAGGCACCTTCTGCGTCACCCAGCCGGTGTTCCGCTGGATGAAGGACAATGGCGGCGGCGTCATCGTCAATACCTCGTCCACCTCGGGGCTGATAGGCAATTTCGGCCAGACCAATTACGGCGCCGCCAAGGGGGGCATTTTCGGTCTCACCAATGTGCTGGCCATCGAGGGCCGCAAATACAACATCCGGCTGTGGTGCCTGGCGCCGGGCGCGCTGACCCGGATGACCGCCGATCTGCCGCGCTATATCGAGAATCCGGGCATGGCGTTGGGACCCGACGGCATCGCGCCGGCCGTGCTCTACATGGTCAGCGATTTGTCGGGGGACCAGACCGGCAAGATATTAGGCGTTTCCGGCCCGCGCGGCGTACGCGAGATGCGGATGATGGAACAGGAAGGCTGGAAACCGCCCCATACCGGCTGGAAGGCGCAGGATATCGTCGAGCACGCCAGGGAGATTTTCTTCTCCGAGGATGATATCAAGAAGTCGGCCAGGCGGTTCTGACATACCGGCCAGCACCGGACTTCAAGGAGAAACCATGAAACTCACCCACAAGGCCGCGGGCACCTTCGCGATTGCGCCGACCCCATTCCACGACGACGGCCGCATCGACGACGCATCCATCGACCGGCTTGCCGATTTTTATACCGAGGTCGGCTGCGACGGCGTCACCGTGCTCGGCATCCTGGGCGAGGCGCCGAAGCTGGAAGCGGCGGAGTCCGAGGCGGTTGCGCTGCGTTTTGTCAGGCGCGCCAAGAACCTGCAGGTCATCGTCGGCGTCTCCGCGCCGGGTTTTGCCTCCATGCGTGCACTGGCGCGCAAGTCGATGGACGCAGGAGCGGCCGCGGTGATGATCGCGCCGCCGCCGACGCTGCGCACCGACGACCAGATCACGACTTACTTCAAGCAGGCCGAAGAGGCGATCGGCGACGACATTCCCTGGGTGCTGCAGGACTATCCGTTGACGCTGACCGTGGTGATGACCCCCGCCATCATCCGCAAGATCGTCATGGATTCGAAATCTTGCGTCATGCTCAAGCACGAGGACTGGCCGGGGCTGGAGAAGATCTCGTCGCTGCGCGGCTTCCAGAAGGATGGCTCGCTGCGGCCGCTGTCGATTCTGACCGGCAATGGCGGCCTGTTCCTGGATTTCGAAATGGAGCGCGGTGCCGACGGCGCCATGACCGGTTATGCTTTCCCGGAACTCTTGATCGATGTGGTGCGGCTGTCGAAGCAGGGCGACCGCGACGCCGCCCATAATCTGTTCGACGCCCATCTGCCGCTGATCCGCTACGAGCAGCAGCCGGGCGCCGGTCTCGCCGTGCGCAAATACGTGCTGCAGAAGCGCGGCATCATCGCCTCGATGGCCCAGCGCAAGCCCGGCTCGGGCATTACGCCGACCGCCAGGGCCGAGGTCGACTACCTGCTGTCGCGGGTGGCGCGGTTCGACAAGCGCGCCAATCTGCAGCCGCAATCGAGCGCCGCGGAGTAGGCCGTCATTGCGCAGCGAGAATACTTCGCGATGACCAACCCAGCCGCCGGCACCGTGCGCCCCGCGTCCACCATCCTGTTGTTGCGAGAGGGCAGCGGGGTCGACGCCATCGAAGTCTTCATGATGGTGCGCCATTATGAAATCGACTTCGCATCCGGCGCGCTGGTGTTTCCCGGCGGCAGCATCGATGCCGGCGACCAGGACATCATTGCGCGACCGGAGCTTTATGCCGGCAGCGGCGGCCTTGACGCGGCGACGCTGAATTTCCGCATCGCCGCCATCCGCGAAACTTTTGAGGAAAGCGGCATCCTGCTGGCGCGGCGGCGCGGATCGGACCGCCTGATCGAGGCCGTCACGGCCGGCGACATCGCCGCATCGCATCGCGCGCCGCTGTGCGCCGGCGAGGCGACCTTCGCGCAGATCCTGCTGCAGCACGATCTCGTGCTGGCGCTCGATCATCTCGTGCCCTATGCGCACTGGATCACGCCGGAGAAAATGCCGAAACGCTTCGACACCTGGTTCTTCCTGGCGCAGGCGCCGAAGGATCAGGTCGGCGCCCACGACGGCAAGGAATCCACCGACTCGGTCTGGGTGTCGCCGCGCGAGGCGCTCGAAGGCGGCAACAACGGCCGCTTCAAGCTGCCGTTTCCCACCACCCGTAACCTGATCAAATTAGGCAAACAGCCGAGCGTCGCCGCCGCGCTGGAAGATGCGCGTAAGCAGCCGATCGTCACGGTGATGCCGGTCATGACCAGGGATGGCGACAAGCGGCGGCTGCGGATTCCCGCCGAAGCCGGCTATGACGGCGAGTTGTTCGAGATCGATGCGCCCTGAACCCGTGGTGACTCAATCCTTCGGCTTGTTGCTGATCTCCGTCAGCGTTGCCGCGAACGCCCGCATTACCGGCTCCAAAGCTGCCGGTCCGGTCATCGCGGCGCTGTCCTGCGGCGTGTGGAACAACGGATGCAGGCCGAACATGCCGACAAAATCCGGATAGCCCTTGCCCTGAATTTCGCGCAGTTCGCCGATCGCGGCGTTTTTGCCGACGAATCGCGTGGCCGCGATGTCGTGGAACGGCTTTTCCACCGTCGCCACCAGGCTGTCGCTGATGCCGATGCCGCGGGCCTGTGCGTCGACTTCGGGCGTAATGATCCAGCGGTCGCCCTCGCGTGTCCGGCGGTAACAGCCCAGCGATGCGCCGTAGTGAATCCAGCTGATGCTCGCATCGGGCTTCGGCGCCTTGTCGTGGATGAAGTATTCCATGCCGCCGTGGCCGATCTCGTGGCCCGTCGTTCCGACGAAGACGAAATTGGCGTTGGGCAGCGACGTGGCGGCAAGGCTTGCGCTGGCGAGAAACGCGGCTATGCCGGGGCCGCGTTCGCAGGTGCTGGTGAACCAGCTGGTCACCGGGGTGGAGACGACGATGGTGCGATCCTTGCCGCGATCGAGCCGCCCGATCACGTTGCGCCCGGCCACGTTGTTTTCATAACGGCCCTTCACGGAGACGCTCACCGGCGAGCCGGCCTGTTCGGCCGCATCCAGCAGCGGCTCGTCCTTGGGCGCGACCAGGATCACCGGCACCGGCCATGGCGTGTCGGACTGGGCGACGTTGTAGGTAAAAATCTCGCCGCTGGGATGGCCGATGGTCAAGAGGACCGCCGCGGGCTTGCGCGCCAGCGCGCCGGCAATCGCATCGCGATGGCTTTTGTTGAGATAGGCGCCCTGGTCATAGGAGAGGTGCAGCCGCACGAACTTGCCGGCGGCATCGCCGTCGCGCGCGATTGGCGCGGTGAGTTCGAAGCTTGCCTTGTCCCCGGGTATCCACCATTGCGGTAGCACCGGAATCGTTTTTGCGTTGACCGTCAGGGCGGCCTGGTCGAGGAAGTATTGCCGCTCCATTGTAAACGGCTGCTCTTCGACCTTCAGGCCCGCGGCCCGAAGCCGGCCGGCGAGCCAGTCCAGCGCCCCGTTGGCGCCGGCGCTGCCATAGCGATGGATGCCGAACTGTTCGTAGTGCTTGACGTCGTCGTACAGCGCGCCTCCGGCCAACGGGTCGGCGGCCTGCGCCCTGGCGCCGGCGGGCACGACGGTCGCGATGCCGAGACCCACCAACAGCATGGTCGTCGCTTCGAACCAGTGTTTCATCGCAAGTCTTCCCATTTCAACAGTTCGTCCGCGGACGAAGCATCGGGCCCCGCGCGCCGGGTAGGGTTCGCGTATGGAACCCGCACGAACCGCAAATCACCTCGTCGAACTCGCGCTGCTGGCGCTATTGGCGACATTATGGGGCGCATCCTACAGCTTCATCAAGCTCGGCGTTGCGACCATTCCGCCGATCACCCTGATCGCCGCGCGGACCTCGATCGCCGGCGTGCTGCTGCTGGCGATGCTGCGATGGCGCGGCCTCGGCCTTCCGCGGGATGCCGCGACCTGGCGGCGATTCCTGTTTCAGGCCTGTCTCAACAGCGTGATCCCGTTCACGCTGATCGCCTGGGCCGAGCGTTCCCTCGACGCCGGGCTCGCCACCATCCTGAACTCGACGTCGCCGATTTTCGCGTTTCTCCTGACCCTGGCAGGCACCGGCCACGAACCGGCCACGGCGCGAAAACTGTTCGGCGTACTGGCGGGCATGGCCGGCATCTGTCTCATTGTCGGCGTCGGGGCGCTGAACGGGCTCGGCGACGAGATCACTGCCCAGCTTGCCATCGTCCTGGCCACCATCTGCTACGCAGGGGCCGCGATCTTCGGCCGTGGCTTCAAGGCTCTCGATCCGATGGCGCCGGCCGCCGGCTCGATGTTGTGCGGCGCGGCGATCCTGGTTCCGCTCAGCCTCGTGGTCGACCGGCCCTGGACGCTGGCACCGTCGCCAGGATCAGTGCTGGCGCTGCTCGCTCTTGCGGTATTTTCAACCGCGCTGGCGTTCGTGATCTACTTCCGCCTGGTGCAGACACTGGGCTCGGTCGGCACCACGGCGCAGGCCTATCTGCGGGTGCCGATCGGCGTTGCGCTGGGAGTGTTGTTTCTCGGCGAAAGCCTGAGCCCGACGGCGTGGGCGGGGCTCGGCTGCGTCGTCGCCGGCGTGGCCGCGATGACCATACCGGCGCGACGATCATCGCTGATCAAGGCGGGTTCGGTTCCGTGAGCCGTGGGCAGGAGCTGCGCGCTGGCGCCCTTGCTGGCGGCCCCGATTGCCTGCATCCTGCGCTCCAATCCGGCCGAAGAGCCGTGGAGTGACGGGAGGAAAGTCATGCGGGCGAACCGGCGCAGCCTTGCCGCGGCCATCGGTGCATGGCTGGCGCTGTCAGCGGTGCCGAGCCACACCTATGCCCAGGAGATTTTTCCGTCGCGTCCGGTGCGGATCGTGGTGCCCTATGCGCCGGGCAGCGTCACTGACGTATTCGCGCGCATCATCGCGCAGAACATGGCGGCGCAATGGAATGGCACCATCGTCGTGGAATCCAAATCCGGCGCCAACGGCTCGATCGCCGCCGAGGAGGTCGCGCGTGCGGCGCCGGACGGCTACACATGGCTGCTGGTGACGACCTTCTTCAGTGCCAGCCCGGCGCTGGACAGCAAGCTGCGCTGGGACCCGGTCCGCGATTACATCCCGATCGGCCAGGTGTGCCGGGCGCCCAATTTCTTCATCGTTCCCGCCGCCCTGCCGGTGAAAAATGTCGCCGAATACGTCGCGCTGGCACGGCAAAAGCCCGGCGTCTTGAACTACAGCCATCCTGGCAAGGGCTCGACGGCGCATCTCGGCTTCGAGCTGTTCAAGCGGCTCGCCGGCATCGACGTCACCGGCATCGGCTATCGCGGTTATCCGCAGATGGTGCCCGACATCACCAGCGGACTGATCACCTCGACCTTCTTCTCCGCCAACCAGACCATGGCACAGGTGCAGAGCGGCTCGATCCGGGTGATCGGCGCCATCAGCGACGGCCGCTCGAAGTATTTCCCGGACGTGCCGACCATGGCCGAACAGGGCTACCCCGAGGCACAGGTGACGCCGTGGTTCGGCGTCGTGGTACCGGCCGGTACGCCGCGCGCCGTGGTCGATCGCATCAGCACGGCGCTGGAAACCACATTGGCTTCGACCGACGTCCGGCAGCGTCTCGACACCGCCGGTTGCGACGCCAGGAGCGCGCCGCTGGACCAGTTCGGCATCATCGTCAAGGACGACGTCGCCTTGTGGGCGAAGGTGGTGAAGGAAGCCGGCATCACCGCGGACTGAGGAAACGCCGCCCGGACCTCACCGACCCCGGGCCGGCTGCCGGCAGCCGCGAATCAAGCACCAGCCGGGCCGGGTTCATGGCTGCCGCAACCGCCCCGGGGCAGGTTCCCTCACGTGTGAAAGTCGGGGTATATTGGGCCTGATTGGAGCCGGTCCCAACCACCATGCCAGCAGTATTCAAGGCCATCTTCCAGCGGGCAGGCGGGTTCTCGCTGTCGATTGGCCAGCTCACCTTCGGCGGCTTCCTGCTGGTGCTGGCCATCATCATGATCACCTCAACCGCCAGCGTGGTTGCGGTCCGTCATCTTGACACCACTTTCGCTGAATTGCAGCGGCTGCAGACCGTCGGCGACCTCGCCGAGGAAATCGACCGCCGCCTCACCGGGCTGCGCCTTGCCGCCCGGGACGTGGTGACCGACCCGGATGCCCAGCCCGACCGGGTGTCGCAGGCGGCGGCTTCGCTCGGTGAGCTGTTGAAGAAGACCCGGCTGGAACTGGCGCCCGAACAACAGGACATGATCGACGGCGTCAGCGCCCGGCTGACCTCCTATCGCGAGGGCATCGACCGGGTGTCGGCGCTGATCGGGCGCCGCGCCTCGCTGATCGCGGCCCTGCCGCCGCTGCGCGACCGGTTCGAATCGGCGATCGCCGACGAACCCGACCGCGGCGTCGCCAGGGCGCTGTTTCGCGCCCAGAACCAGGTCGCGTCGGCCTTGCTGGCGCACGATCCGGTCGGCGCCGAACGATCGGCGCAGGACATGCGGTCGCAGACCATCGTTGGGCCGCCGGTTCGCGCTGCCGTCGATTCCTACGCCGACGCCATCATCGCGATCTCGCGGACCGAGGGCGAAATCGCCGACCTCGACAGGGAGGTGCTGGGGACCGAAGGCCGCCTGATCGGGCGCGTCACCGAGCTGTTGCGCGAGCTGAGCGCGCGGCGCGGCCGGGTGCTGTCGCGCGACTTCGCCCGGACTCTGGCCGAAACCAAGTGGCAGAGCATCGTGCTCGGCACCGCGGGCGTTCTGATCGGACTGGTTGCGGCGGTGTTCGTGGTGCGCCGCACGGTGCGGCCGCTGGCGGCGATCGCCGCCTCGATCCGGGCGCTGGCCGCGGGCCGGCAGCACACCGCCATCCCCGCCACCGACATCAGCAACGAGATTGGCGATATTGCGCGCGCTGCCGAGGTGTTCCGGCGCACCCTGGTCGATGCCGATGCCGCGCGCGAGGCGGCGGTGCACGCGCTGGCCGAACAGCGTCTCGCCGAGGAGAGCTACCGCAAGCTGTTCGAGGGCTCGGTGGACGGCATCTATGTCACGACGCCGGGCGGGGCGCTGCTCAATGCCAATCCGGCGCTGGCGCGGATGATGGGCTACGAGACGCCGGAGGAACTGATCCGGGCCACGCTGGACATCGCGCGCACCATCTATGTCGACCCCTCCGCGCGCGCCGAATACCAGTTGCGCATGGAGCGCGACGGCATGGTCCGCGAGTTCGAGTACCAGGTCCGCCAGCGCCACGGTTCGATCCTCTGGCTTTCCGACAGCGCCACCGCGGTGCGCGACGACGCCGGCAAGGTCACCCGCTACGAGGGAACGGTTCGCGACATCACTGACCAGAAACGCGCCGAGGCCGCCATCGAGGAAGGGCGCCGTCTGCTGCAACAGGTCATCGACACCGTGCCCGCCGTGATCAACGTCAAGGACACGCAACTGCGTTACGTCTTGATGAACCGCTACATGGCCGGCATCTTCGGCATCGAGCCCAGCGACGCGATCGGCCGCACCACCGCCGACCTGATGTCGCGCTATGGCGCCAGGAAAACCGACGAGAACGACCGGCGGGTGCTGGCCGCCGGCAAGGATCTCGGCTTCTACGAGGAGGAATACCTCGATTCTGCCGGCGCGATGCGGCAATGGCTGGTCAACAAGCTGCCGCTGCGCAATGCCGGTGGCGAGATCGAGAGGATCGTCACCGTTGCGCTCGATATCGGCGAGCGCAAGCGCGGCGAGCTGGAAATGCGCAAGGCCAAGGACGCCGCCGAGGCGGCGCTGCGCAACCTGCGCGAAACCCAGAACTCCCTGATCGAGGCCGAGAAGCTCGCGGCCCTGGGCCGGCTGGTGGCGGGCGTCGCCCACGAGGTCAACAACCCGGTGGGAATCAGCCTCACCGTCGCCTCGTCGCTGGAACGCAAGATTGCCATGTTCGCGGAAGAAGTCGCGCGCGGCGAGCTGCGCCGCTCCAGTCTCAACGATTTTGTCGAGTCCAACCGCGATGCCGCCGCGCAGCTGGTGGCCAATCTCAACCGCGCCGCCGAATTGATCCAGTCGTTCAAGCAGGTGGCCGCCGACCGCAATTACTCCGACCAGCGCGTGTTCGACCTTGCGGATCTGACCGAACAGGTGGTGATGAGTCTGAAGCCGGCGCTGCGCAAGCAGAACCTGGCACTGTCGGTGGACTGCGAACCCAACCTGATGATGAACAGCTTTCCCGGACCCTATGGCCAGGTGCTCACCAACCTGTTCTTCAATTCGGTGGCGCACGCGTTCCCCGGCGGGGGTGGCGGCGCGGTCAAGATCAAGGCGAAGGCGGCCGGCGACGATCACGTCGAGATCCTGTTCACCGACGACGGCTGCGGCATGAGCCCCGACGTTCGCCGCAGGGCGTTCGATCCGTTCTTCACCACCCGGCGCGACCAGGGCGGAACCGGGCTTGGTCTGCATATCGTCTACAGCATCGTGACCAACCGCCTCGGCGGTCGGATCAACCTCAACTCCGCGCCCGGCGAGGGCACCTGGATCCAGATCGTGCTGCCACGGGTGGCTCCGATGGAATTAGCGGCGGAATAGGGGGGATTGGCGAGTAGCGACAAGGAGCCAGTCTATTCGCTGCTCCCTGTTCGCTTCTCAATCGCTGTCCGCCAGTTTGCGCAGCGTCGCCCGGAAAATCTGGCTCGCCTTGCCGACCAGCGCCGTTCCGTTCATGACCGCCGAGGTGTCTGTGAACGTCCCGGTGACCCCGATACCTACCGGATTCGGTCCGCCGAACAGCGGGTTCACGTCGGGGCTCGAGGTATGACGCTGGACCAGGACTTCGCCCTTGAAGGTGTCGCCGCTGCTGGTGTAGCTGCCGGTATAATACAGGTAGGCGTCGCCGCCCAGAATCTGGCCGTTGCGAAACAAAATCACACCGCTGCCCTTGCCCGACCGGCCATCGAGCAGGCTGACGTGGATAGAATATAGCCCGTTCTTCATCGTGTCCCGGTTGCAGGTGTCCCGCCTGCAGAGCGCCCGACCTGTTATGCCAAAGTCGATAGAGCGGCGTCAACTTGACAGGTTGGCAGCACCGGATGCCGCACCTTGCGGGGAGAGCGCCAGGCGCCAATTCCGGGCGTCGACCCCGCCGGCGGAGTATCCGGCAAAGTTGGCCCGCTAAATGCATCCTTGTCGCTACTGGCCGGAGGGGGCCTGGAGCGAGAAACAAGTGAGCGGCTGGAGCAGATCCGGCGCCGATGCGCCGTGCTCACCTGACGAGGACGATTGTGACAGCGACAAACCGCGGATCGGTCCAACGCGCCGCCGCGGCAGCGGGATTTTCAGCCTGGCGCTGAGCCTGGCGCTGGCCGTGCCGCTGCTGGGGCCATGGCCGCAACGCGGGCAGGCCCGCGATGTGGGCCAATACGCCGGCGCCAATCCGGAGATGAAGGCCTGGTTCGACGGCCTGAAAAGCGGCAAGGGCCCGTGCTGTTCGGACGCCGACGGCACTGCGGTCAGCGATGTGGATTGGCAGTCCGCGAGCGGTCATTACCGGGTGCGACTCGATGGCGAATGGGTCGACGTGCCCGACGAGGCCGTGATCACGCAGCCCAACCGGATCGGCCGTACCATGGTGTGGCCGCTGCACGGCTACCTCGGGCTCACCATCCGCTGCTTCATGCCCGGCAGCATGACCTGACGGTTTTGCCCACCCCTTCACAGGTGGGGAAATCGTTCCTATACTGAGGGCTCCGTCAACAACGAAAGGAGGTGATCCAGTGTCTCACTCGAAACGCTGTCACCTCGCTGAGGCCGCCCGCTAGGCTCGCGCTGTCGAGTTCTGGCAAAAGGGCGCCCTCGGCGCCTGGACCAGCGAGATTACGGGAAGGGGCGCGTCGGATATTCGGCGCGCCCCTTCTTTTGTTGCGGCCGCGAACGGGGCAATGGCTGATTTTTTCGCGGCCGTCTTGATCGCGGCCGCGGCCGTCACGATCTGAGCAGGGTCGCTTTGTGGAGTACCAGCGATGCCAGGCTCGCCCCGGGATCTCGCCGACCGCATGGCCGAACGGCGGGCGCGGCTGCGGCCCGATGACGGGTTCGTCCGCGAACAGTTTACCCTGCCGCGCGAGGCGGCGCGGCGGACCGCGCGGGCGTTTCTCGATCGGTTCCCGAAGCAGGCCTATATGAGCGAGGTCGAGCGCTGGCGCGAACTGCCGGATGGCAGCATCGAATTCACGATGCGGCGGTTGCGGACGGCGGATTGACGCAGGTCGGCACGGCCGGCCGGATCGGTCTGTTTCAATTTTATTTCATCGTCTGGATTTTTGGTTTCGTTCACCACATCTGGTCATTTGCAGGCTCGGCGCAATGAACCTTTCGTGGCGCAGCGGAGTCACACAGGAACTATTCGGACGATTGTTGGTTAGCAGGGTGGTCCGCGGGTTGCGCGGGTGGAGCAGGGTTCACAATGCCTGTGGCGCGGTACTTCCTTTATGTCGGCGGAACGCTGCTCGCGCTGCTGCTCCTGCTCAATGTCTATTTGCCGAAGCCGGTCGAAACCGCCGCGGCCAGCGACGTGCAAAGGCCGGTCGTGCGCATCCACACCGACCAGAAACTCCCGGAACGGATTGTCATCGATACCAGCATCCCGACCATCGTACCGCCGGTGGCGATTGCCGCCGCGCCGGCAAAGGCCCCGGCGCTCGAGGCTTTGGCCCAGGCTGCACCGTCAGACCTGAAGGCTCCCGAAGCGGTGAAACCGGAATTGAAAGTGCCGCCGAAGCGCAAGGTCGCCAAACGCCAGGTTCGACAGCCGGTCTTGGCTTACGGCCAGGGACCGGTCGTGTACGCCCAGGCGCCGCAGTTCAATTTCTTCGGACCGACGTTGCGCTGAGCGTTTTGCGCTGAGCCAGGCGCGTCTTCACGATCCGGGCAGGCGCCCGTCGTCGTAAGATTTGCGGCGCATTTTGCAAAAATTTCAGGCTGTTGCCGCGCACCGCGCGCGATATCGAAATGCTTGGCAACGCTGGAATATTACGAACTTCACCAATCTCGTCACCGGTCGCACGGCAGTGTTTCACCGCCGCGCACCCTTGACGGATTCGCAATTCTCTGCGCATACGAGCGCCCCTGACTGACTTTGTGCCGGAATTCGCCGGCGCTCAAAGGACCGTATCATGTCGAGCATGCGCTCACATACCGCCGCGAAAGCCGCCGCCGCGCTGCCGTTTATTCGGCCGTGCGACTGGTCGCGCATGTCGGTGACGATGCAAGGTCCGGGCTATCCCTTTGGTCGCGAAGATCTGGGTCGCAATCATCTCGATCCGACCGGAATAGCCGCAACAGCATAGCAGGCAGACGGGCATCCACCCTCTGCCGAACAGGCAGAGAGGGCGAGATGTCCCGCACCGACACCACCAGATTGGGAATCCACGATCGCCAGAGGATTTTATCCTCGCCGGTGGCGCGCGCCTTTGTGCGCATTGTCGTTGCGCGTCGTGGCGTGACCGAGGCGAAGGCGCGCCAGCTCTATCTCGATTACCTCAACCGAACCAAGCCGGCGGACGACCGCCGGCCGCCCGACGACGCAAGATGATGTTGAATTCAGGACGGTTGCCCCTGCACGGACATAAGGCAGCCCGCTGATCCGGTACCGGTCTCCTTTGGTGGAGCGGCAAACGGTGGTTTCCGGCAGCGACGATTTTGTATTTTTTGCCGGCAGCGATGCCGGCTTTTGTCAATTTCTGGATGCTGGCGTGCGCGACGCCGAAACCAACGATCGAGTTCGCGGACGTGGCGGAATGGAAGACGCCCTGGTTTCAGAAACCAGTTCTTCGGAGTGTGGGTTCGAGTCCCTCCGTCCGCACCAATTCGCACCTTTAGCTCAGCAGCAGAGCGTCCGGCCGATAACCGGGAGGTCCGTGGGGCAGAACCACGAAGGTGCACCAGATCTGTCTGAATTTACCTTCACGAACCTGTAGCTGAGTAGGTCCAGCGGCGGATTCTTAACCCGCGTCATACGTCGGTTCGATTCCGACCAGGTTCTCCAATTCAATGGCTCCGTGATTTATCTGGTGAGGATGGCTGCCGGCTGTCTACAGCGTGATCCCGAAAAGCATGCCCTCGGACTTGATCCGAGGGTGGATACCGGTTTTCGGACAAGATCACGCTCAAACAATAACACAGAGGGATTTGATTTCCCTACGGGGCGCCAGTCCAATGGTGTGTAGCGCAGTCCGGTCAGCGCACTTCGTTCGGATCGAAGGGGCCGCTGGTTCAAATCCAGCCACACCGACCATTTAACTCAACCCAACGCCAACGCAGGAGTAACGACGATGTTTGCCGCCCATCCCGCGCTGGTGCTCAACGCGGATTTCCAGCCGCTGAACTATTTTCCGCTATCGCTGTTCCACTGGGAGGACGCCATCAGGTCGGTGGTCAAGGGGTCCCACATCGTGGTCACCGAGTACGACCGGGTCGTGCGCAGCCCCTCGACCACCATGCGGTTGCCGTCGGTGATCGCGCTGCGCGACTATGTGCGACCCCCGTCCAGCGTCGCCTTTACCCGGTTCAACGTCTTCCTGCGCGATCGCTTTCGCTGCCAGTATTGCGGCGAACAGCATCTGGGAGGCGGCTTGACCTTCGATCACGTGGTTCCCAGGGCCGACGGCGGCCGGACCTCGTGGGAGAACATCGTGGCAGCCTGCAGCCCTTGCAATGCCCGCAAGGACCGCATGCGGATCAAGCCGATCCGGATGCCGCGCGAACCGGACATGCACGACCTGATGGTGGCGCAGCGGTTGTTCCCGCCGAACTTCCTGCATGAGACCTGGCGCGACTTCCTCTATTGGGACGCCGTGCTCGAGAAGTAATGGGTGGCCGGCGGGCAGCGGTGTCCGCCGGCCTGTGCGCCGCAAGATTTTGGCCTGAGAAGCTAACTTAGTAGAAGCGCCGCCCCGAAAAGGCGGAGGATGTCGGGCGGAACGACACTCAGGCACCATCACGGAGACGCGTTGCCAGGTGTCCCCATCATCAGTTTTTCCGTCGAGCCATCTCGGTGAGGGCGTCCGGCTGTTAACCGGATTTGCGCGGTTCGAATCCGCGGGCGGAAGCCAGTTGCGCGCATTCAGAGCCGTTGGCGCGAATCCCGACGGCCTTCGGTGCAACGCGGAATAGCTCAGGCGGCAGAGCGGGGCTGGCACCTTGGTCGGGACCAGCCGGCGAGGTGCCGGGCGCCGGCGTGTTTTCCGGTACCGACATGCTTGTTTTGGCCGTAAAGTCGCGCAATATCCCTGTTCGTTGACGCGCATTCCGGCTGGATTTTGGCAATGAAGCTGCGAGGCAGCAACCTGGCGATTGGATCGATTGCGCTCGCGGCGATGGCCGTGGGGCTGGCGGGTGTTCTGGTCCGCCAGAAGATCCATGCCGTCGCCGATCGCGGCCCGCTCCGCATCATTTTTGAGGGCTCGGCCAGCGGTTTGCACCAGGGCGGCAACGTCAATTTCGACGGCGTGCTGGTTGGCCAAGTTGTCTCGCTCAAGCTGGAAAACCCCCGCCGGATCGTCGCCCTCACCACGGTGGAAAACAGTGCTCCGATCCGCAAGGATACGGTGGTCGGCCTGGAATTCCAGGGATTGACCGGGGTCGCCGCCATCTCTCTCGTCGGCGGCGCCGCCGCGGCACCGCCGCCGCCGCTGGACGCCGACGGCGTTCCCACCTTGAATGCCGATCTCACCGAAATCGTCACGGTCCGGGAAACCCTGCAAAGCGTCGACCGGCTCATCGTCACTAACCAGGCGGCGGTCAAGGATGCGCTAACCGGCTTCCAGACCTATACCGCCTCGCTCGTGGTCAAGGCCGACACCATCGACAGCGTGCTGCGCAAGGCCGATGGCGTCGCCGTCAGCTTCAGCAATGCCATGACGAAAGTCGACGGCGCCGTCGGCAAGATCGGCGATGTGATGCCGGGCCTGACCAGTGGCGGCGATGAGCTGTATCAGGGCGTAAAGTCGATGCGCGAACTGATCGTAAGTTTCAACAAGCGCTCCGCCGCCTTCATGAACGAGGGGCGGCGTTCGCTGCTCGATATCAGCCAGGCCGCCAGCCGCGTCGACCGCAAGTTCCAGCCGCTGCCGGGGCGATAGGTCGTAAACATCATGCCTACGACCTAGGTCGTAAACATCGTGCCTACGACCGAGCTCTTCGGCGCGCGCCTCCGTAACGGTTTTACGCGTCAACCGGCATGACGCGCCCGTTGCAGCAGGGGATCGGTCGCGGCCGGAGAAGGGCGCAACATGGGCCTCGCGTCATCGGCGCGCGGCGCAGTCCTGACGACGCCTCCGGAAGAGGGCTGCGGCGCCCGCGCGATGCGCCGCTCGAGATCGTCGCGGTTCTGCTGTTCGACGAACTGGACGGCGAAGCCTTCGGGAAAGACCCGCACCACGCGGCCGACACAGGCTCCGATCGCCAGCGGCATGCCGATCTCCGGCTGCACGTCCGCCGAGACCGCGGCGCCGGAAACCGATATGTCGATGATAAAGCAGCCGCGGCTGGTGCCGTCGGCGAAAGTCAGGGTCGAGTGCGAATTGGCCGGGATGATGCGCGCATTCTTCCGGACGTCGCGGATGGTGGCATCCTTCTGGCGCATTTCGAGCCAGGTGAGCTTGCTCGACATTTTCTCGCGCATCGGCCGGGTCATCTCGAGCTCGAGCAGAAAGCCCCCGGCCATGGTGTCGCTGATTTCGCCCTGGAGTTTGCCGAAATCGCCGAAATAGGTCGAGATCCGGTCTCCCACCTTGCCGACCACCGGAACGCTGACCATCATCCGGAACGGCGAAACGCGGGTGGTCCGGCACGCGAAGGTGCGCGGCTTGCCCTGCGCGTCAAACCAGTTCGAAAGCGTGTACTGCCCGCCGACGATGACGTTGACAGCCCGCTGCTTGAGAAACTCTTTTACAGACACGGTGCGATCCTCTGCTCCGCTATGTTAATATGGAGTAGCTTTGCGGAAGGCTAACGGGCGGCTGGTTCCAAATCTTTTGGTTACCAAAGATTTACCCTGCCTCCGGGGTGGGACCGAACCCTGCCATGCGCTGGCGATTTGGGCACCGATCCGGCGCGTCAGCACCGGGGCTCGGTCAATGATCGGCCCTTTTCGCCGGTTCCGGGAGCCGTGCATCCGGCCGCTGGTCTGTGGTAACTTCTCGGTAACCCGGGCGAGGGCGGGGCCCGAGGGCGCTGAAGGTTAGCAAGGGGATTTCATATGAACTCGCAGAAAATCGCCGGCATCCTGGGTACCATCATTGCCCTGCTGGTGATGGCCAGCGTCGTCATCTACGGGCCGAAACCCGGTGCCTCCAATCAGGCCACGACAACCGAGGCGCCGAAGGCCCCGGTCCCGGCGGCGCCCGCGCCCAGGGGGCCGGTGGTACGAGAGGTGCCGCAGTAGACCGTTGGCGCAAGCTCGATCGGCGGCAGGATTGGTGCGCCCGTCGGGTCAGCTGGACACCCAACCTCCGATCAGGAGGGTGCCCATTCCAGTTCGCCGCGCCTGCCGCATCATGGCTTTGATGTACCTCCGGCGGCGTGGTTTTCCGCATCTCCGGAAGTCCGCGGCGCTGAACGATCGATTCCTAACTGCGGCGCGATCAGTTTGGCGAAAAACTCCGCGCCGGGGATCGTCAGATGGACGCTATCGAAAGCAATGAGGGTGTCGCCGACCCGGGTGATGCAGCCCGCGGCATCACACAACAGGTCACGGGGCGAAATATAGTCGACGCCCAGCGACGCGGCCAAGGCCCGCAGCTTGCGGTCGGCGGCGAGATCGGCCTCGACGTATTCGGTGGTTCGCTCGGGCAGGATCTTGCCGGTGCGGCGGAAGTGCGCCGCGACGATGGCCGGCAAGCCGCCGCGCCAGATCGGCATCCGGCCCATGACGACGATCCTTGCAACACCGCGCGAACGAAGCGCCTCGACCGTAAGACCCAGCTTCGCCACCGCCTGTTCGGCGTCCCAGCTGGCTTGCAACATGACGACATCGGGGGCGCTGGCAGATATCAACTCGACAATCTGCCGGTTGCGTTCGAGGCACTGCCGGCTCATGCGCTCGACCTGGAACAGCAGCGGCTGGCACGCGCTCACGGTGAATTGCGCGATGCCGAAACTGCTGCTTTCCTGCAGCTTGCGCCACCCGGGCATCAGCGCGCCGGCGGTGGAGTCGCCCCAGACCGCGATCAGCGGCCGCTTGCTGTCGACGCAGTCGGGTGAAAAGGGCGTGGGGTCGAGGTCGGAAAGCATGCATTCGTGCGTGCGCTGCCCTTCGGCGGTCGGGCTAACCTTCATCAGTTCCGCGATCTCCACCGGCAGCGGCGGCGCGTAGCCGAGTGCCGGCGCAAGTGCGGCGGCAGCGATGGCGGCCATGGTCGCGACCAGAGGCCTGACCGCCGCGAGCCCTCGCGACCTGATCGGCCGTTCCAGCCATCGCCAGGTCAGCCACGCCAGCAGAAACGTGACGCCGATCGCGAGGCCGTTTTCAAGGTCGGTGAGCGGCCTCAGCTGGTACATTTCCCCGAACACCAGGATCGGCCAGTGCCACAGGTACATCGGATAGCTGATCAGTCCGGTCCGGACCATGACCGGGTGGGACAGCACCACGCGATTGAACAGGCTTTGTTCAGCCAGCACCACCATCACCGCCCCGCAAACCGGCACAACGGCCGCCCAGCCGGGGAAGGTGGTCTGGGCGTCGAAACCGAACAGGCACACTTCGATCAGGGCAAGGCCCGTCAACGCCGCCGCATTGCCGGGCCGCCCTGTCAAGGGCGGGGCACGCGCCACGATCGCGCCGGCCAACAGCTCCCACGCCCGGGTGAAAGGCAGATAAAACGCCGCGGATGGATGGCCGTCCACCATCGAAACATTGAGCGCAAACGATCCGGCCATCATCAGCGCGATCGCCGGCGTCAACCATCGTCGCGGCAACGCCCACAGGATCCATGGCCACGCCAGATAGAACTGCTCCTCGATGCCGAGCGACCACAAATGCAGCAGTGGCTTGAGGTGCGCGGCGATATCGAAATAACCGCTTTCCGACAGCAGCATGAGATTGGCGGAAAACAGCGCGCTGGCAACGGTGTCTTTCGACAGCGACGTCAGTTGCTCGGGAATCAGGAAATGCCAGCCGACCGCATCAACTGCGATCAGCACGACAATCAGCGCCGGAAATATTCGCCGGATGCGCCGACGATAGAAGTTGGCGGCGCTGAAGTTGTTTTCGCCAAGATCGCCGAGCAGAAGCTGGGTGATCAAATACCCCGAGATGACAAAGAAAATATCGACGCCGACGAAGCCGCCGGGCAGCACGTTCGGGAAAGCGTGAAACAGGATCACCGCCATGACGGCGAAAGCCCTGAGGCCGTCGACATCGGGGCGGTAGCGCGGCGGCATTCAGGGAACCTCCCGAGGGCTGTCGCCTACGCTAGCAGTGCAACCAGATCGGGCATAGCCGGGATAGCCAACCACCGGGGTCCATTCGTGTGGCCGCCTCTGCGCATCCATGCGATCGGGATCATCGCGGAAGCCTGCGGCTGGCAAGGCAATCTCTAGGCCTGCTATAAGGCCTTGTGCTCGCCCGAGACATCGAGAGGCAGGTGCATGACCACGGCTACCCCCGAGCTCGCCTTCGCGGGCTTTCGACTGCTGGCGGCCGCCGCAGATGATCCGGTCCTGGCGAAATGGCGCGGGGTGCGCACGCAGCTCGCTTGTGGGCCGCTGCGCGATGCCGCCTTGTCGCCCGGTGCCGACATGGGGGCGTGGAATGCCCATGTGAACGCCGCTATTCGCTACCAGGCCGAGGCGCCCGGCGTTGACGTCTGGCAGACGCCGGCTGTGACGTTGGCGCAGCTCACGGGCGACTGCGAGGATTTCGCCATCCTGAAATATGCGCTGCTCGCAGCCTCGGGCGTGTCGGAGCCGTGTCTGCGCATCGTGGTCGGCCAGATCAAATCGATCGCCGGCAACCAGGACCATGCCTGGCTCGCATTCTTCCATGACGGCGATCTGGCGTGCACTCGACTGCAAGTTCGATTCCATCATTGCCGTCACCGACTATCTCAACTGGCTGCCGATGGCGGCCGTGCACGCGGACACCGGCGTGATCTACGGCCGTGAGTTCTCGATCAGCGAGATCCTTGGCGAAACCAGGTCCTGAAAATTCGTTTCACCACCCGCTGGCTTGGAAGTGGCGCACTCGGAGAGATTCGAACTCCCGACCCTCGGAATCGAAATCCGATGCTCTATCCAGCTGAGCTACGAGTGCATCAATATTTTCAATGGGTTAGGGCCCATCGAAGTCGCCAGCTGTGGCCAGCCCGGACCGAAACGGCTCGAACTGACCTGCGGCCGGCCTCGATTATCAGAATTGGGCGGGCAGGGCTACTGGCCGCCGCTTCCGTCGGGACGGCCTTGAACCCGGGGCATCCCGCCGTTTTTTCGCCCCCTGGCGATGCTTAACGGAATGACAACACAGTCCCGCCAGAGTCTTCCGGTCTGGTGCCCTCCGGCATCCGCATCACCACCCATTCCGACCCGGGGCTTCCCTTCGTCCATGCGCATCACGCTGTTCCCCTTCCTGGTGCTGCTGTTGTGTGCCGTAAGCCCGGCGCGGGCCGATCTGCACATCACGCGCGATCACGGCGGCTATGTCACCGAATACAAGGCCCGGTACGAGCGCATCCGCGATCGCCACGAGCGCGTCATCATCGACGGCATTTGCAACTCGGCCTGCACCATGGTGTTCGGCATCGTGCCGATCAACCGGATCTGCGTCACCCCGCGCGCCAGCCTCGGCTTCCACCAGGCCTATTACGACAAGGCCTTCACCTTCGGCATCAAGGTGACGAGCTATGAAGGCACCTCCGACCTGATGTCGTACTATCCGCAGCCGGTCAAAGAGTGGATCAAGCGCAACGGCGGCCTCACCACCGAGATGAAGAAGATCAAGAACGGTGAGGACCTGTGGAGGATCGTCGATCCCTGTCCGGAAGACTTTTAGGGTTTACGCCGCGGGTTACGGACGCCAAAGTCGTCATTGCGAGGAGCCCTTGCGACGACGCAATCCAGTTCTTGCTCATCACAGAACCGCATGTCCACTTCCACGCCGGCATCCAAGAACGACCTGCGCGCCGCGGCGCTGGCCCGGCGCGTCGCCATGAGCACCGCCGCGCGGGCGGCCGCCGCCGAGGCGGTCGCGGCGCGCGCGTTTCCGGTCGAGATCAGAAGTGGCGCCATCGTGTCGGGCTATTGGCCGATCAAATGCGAGATCGATCCGATCCCGCTGATGCGGCGCCTGGCGGCGCTGGGCGCGACGTTGGCGTTGCCGGTTGTCGCCGGGCGCGACCAGCCGCTGCTGTTCCGCGAATGGACCGCGGATTCCCAATTGCTGCGCGGACAGCTCGGCATCATGGAGCCGTCGCCGCAATCGGCGACCGTCGCTCCGGATATCCTGCTGGTGCCGCTGGCGGCCTTCGACCGCGCCGGCCATCGGATCGGCTACGGCGCCGGCCACTATGACCGGTCGCTGGCGCAATTGCGGGCCTTGAAGCCGGTGGTTGCCCTGGGCCTTGCCTTCGCAGTGCAGGAAATCGACACCATTCCGAGCCTGCCGCACGACGTCAGGCTGGATTATGTGCTAACGGAGGTCGCAACCATCGATTTCCGGAGCGGTTGATTTGCGCATTCTTTTCATCGGCGATGTGGTCGGCAAGACCGGACGCACCGCGATATCAGAGCATCTGCCCGGCACGATAAGCGACTGGAAGCTCGACCTCGTCATCGTCAATGGCGAGAACGCCGCCGGCGGCTTCGGCATCACCGAGGCGATCTACAACGATTTCATCGACGCCGGCGCCGACGCGGTGACGCTCGGCAACCATGCCTGGAACCAGAAGGAGGCGCTGGTATTCATCGAGCGCGCGCCACGCCTGGTGCGCCCGCTGAATTTTCCGCGCCACACCCCCGGCCGCGGCGCCGCCCTGATCGAAACCAAGAATGCCATGAGGGCACTGGTCATCAATGCCATGGGCCGGGTGTTCATGGACCCGCTCAACGATCCGTTCAGCGCCATCGGCCGCGAACTCGATGCCTGTCCGCTGATCGAGGCCGCCGACGCCATCGTGGTCGATTTTCACGGCGAAGCCTCCAGCGAAAAGCAGGGCATGGGCTTTTTCTGCGACGGCCGCGCCAGCCTCGTGGTCGGCACCCACACCCATGTCCCGACCGCGGATCACCAGATCCTGCCCGGCCGGCACCGCCTACATGACCGACGCCGGCATGACCGGCGACTACGATTTCATCATCGGCATGCAGAAGGACGAGCCGCTGCGCCGCTTCACCACCGGCATTTCATCGGCGCGGTTCGAGCCGGCGAACGGCACCGCGACCATGAGCGGCGTCGCGGTCGAGACCGACGACAAGACTGGCCTCGCGCTGCGGATCGCGCCGGTACGGCTTGGTGGGCGGCTCGAGCCGGCGCTGCCGGGGTTCTGGATCTGAACCAACCGGGCAGGTAAAGAGAGCGGCCATGCGCAAGACTTTTACCTGGATGCTCGCGCTTCTTGTGTCCCATGCGGCATGCGCCCAGACCCTGAGCAAAGGGCCGGTCTCGCAGGGTGCGGTTTCACCGGCCGACATGACCGAACGGCTGGAGAAATCGGCGATCAAAACCCTGCAGATATCGCCGAGCGGTGCTGCGCGGGGATCGGCGGTGGATTTCAGCTGGCCGCAGGACGCCGAAGAATACAAGGCGCTGGGAAAACGGGTGCTGGTGCTGGTCAGCGTGGTGACACAGGAAGCCTCCGAATTGCCGCTGCGCCGCGTCTATGTGAACGTTGATGGCCGGGAAACCGAGCTCGTCAAGCTCAGTAGTCGGCGCAGCGGGGTGCGCAAGGGATCGACCACGTTCACCGTTCTCGGACGGTTTCGTGAAGACGGGTTCTATCTGGCCCCCGCCGGCGTGATGATGGTGGAAGGCTATCTGCAGGCCGATTTCGCCGTACGCCGCAATAACTTCAATCTCTACAGATTGCCCGGCTCGCCGCCCGATTTCGTCAAGGCGGATCGCGATCCCATGCCGGAGCAGGGCGCCTCTGTCGATATGCCGGCCGTCAAGGCGATGCTGCACCGGGAATACAAGGGCTTCGATCTGCCGGCCAGCCTGCGCTAGAGCATGATCCCGAAAAGTGGATACCGGTTTTCGGATTAGATCATGCTCACGCAAAGCTACAGCTTGTACGCCGTGCGAAAGCCGCCCCAGTGCCGGCCCTTGACCCGGATCGGAACGTCGATCTCGCGCATCATCACGGTGGTGCCGTTGCCCATGTCGCGGGCGTAGCTCTGGATCAAATAGGAGCGGGT
The DNA here is from genome assembly GCA_963710235.1 of uncultured Alphaproteobacteria bacterium. Taxonomy (GTDB): domain Bacteria; phylum Pseudomonadota; class Alphaproteobacteria; order Rhizobiales; family Xanthobacteraceae; genus Bradyrhizobium. The sequence continues at coordinate 624,502 of CAVPZI010000001.1, read as the reverse complement.
GTTGCGGCCGGCGGCAAGCCCGGCCGGGTCGTTGAAGATGCGGCGGTTGCGGCTGTTGGCGGTGTTGAAGGCGACATCGCCGGGGCGCTGCGGCTGGGAATAGAGCTTGTTGTGCACTGGCAGATAACCGTTGCGGTCGATCGCGACGCAGAACGCCATGCGCGGATCCTTCTTCAGGAAGGTTTCCTGGAAATCCGGCAGCGCGCGATCCGCCCAGCCGAGGAATTTGGTGCGATGCTGCAGCGGATTGGAGCCGGTGATCTCGACATAGTCGGTGTCGAACAGGTCTTCGATCGAGATCGCGCCGGTTGTCACCGCGTCGCTGAAAATCTTCGTCAGTGCTGTGCCGGCGTCCATGGCGCGGGTGACGAATTCGGTGTTTTCGTCGCGGATCGCCCACAGCCGGTCTTCGATCCGCTCGCGCAAGCCCGCATCGGGCGCCTCGAAGCGCGCATGGGCGCCGGCGGCGGCCTGATCGGTGATCCGAATCCGGCAGGGGCCGATGCCGTCGAGGCTGGCGGCGAGGATCTGGTTCGGACGCAGCGTCTTGGCCTCCGGCCCCGAAATCAGGACGCCATCCTGTGAGATTTCATAGACCGGCGCGCGGACCGTGGTGGCGCCGTTTTGCAGTTCGATGGCGAGATGGCACGGCAGCCGCTCGCGCCGTCGCTCGTCCTCGCGATCGCCTTGCCCCAGCAGCACCGCGCAGCGCGTTTTCAGTCTCTGGGCAAAGGTCGTCACCGCCTGGCCAGCCTCGGCGACGCTGCGGCCATGGGCCTCGGCCTCCCGGGTGGCGCTGTCGATTTCCGCGGCGCTGTCGCCGACCGAGACGATGAAGTGCGACGCCGAGGTGGCGTTGTCGGACATCTCGCTGGTGGTCTGGTTCTGCTCGGCCACTGCGCCGTTGACGTGTTCGAACACCGGACGGATCGCCTCGATGGCGGTGGAAATCCGGTGCACCGCCTCGACCGAACTGGCGGCGTCCTTTTGCAGCACGTCGATCTTCTTTCGGATTTCTTCGGTGGCCTGCTGGGTCTGCACCGCCAGCGCCTTCACTTCGGTGGCGACCACGGCGAAACCGCGTCCGGCGGCGCCGGCGCGGGCAGCCTCGATGGTCGAGTTCAGCGCCAGCATGGTGGTCTGCTTGGCGATCTGCGCGATCAGGTTGACCACATTGCCGATCGCGGCGGAGGATTCGCGCAGGCGATCGACATTGAGGCTGGCTTCGCGCGCCGCCGCACCCGCTTCGTCGGCAAGCCGGCTGGCGTCGCGCACCTGCGATCCGATGCCCTGCGCCGAATCGGTGAATTTGTCGGCGGCCTGCGCGAACGTGGTCGCGGTGGTCTGGGCGGCACTGGTGCGGTTGGTCAGGGCGTCGGTGCGCTGGCGAATGGTGGACAGGGTGACGGCGGTCGACTGGGCGCCGCCGGCCACCGAAGTGGCGGCGCGCTCGAGTTGGCGCACCAGGGCGCCGAGTTCCAGTTCGAGCAGTTCAAGGATCTCCTTGGCCGAACCGGCGTCGGACGTATCCGGTACTTCGGCCGTAGCGGTCACTGGCGCTGGCGCGGCGGGTGCCGGCGGGGCGGGTTCCGGCGGCCGTTTCCGAAACAGGGCGAATGCCATGAGGTTTCCTGGGGGAGGGTGCAATTTCGGCTTGTATCCTCCCATCCGGGCATGAAATGCCGGTTAATGACGCCTCCCGACCGCCCCAGAATGCTACTAAGGTACCAAAAAACAGGCAGATTTTTTGATTTTGACGCGGCCACGGCCTATAACGCCGCGCCCCCGCGCAAACCCCAAGAATCACCAAGAACGACCAGACCTGAAAGACCCCCGCATGGCCGGACATTCCCAATTCAAGAACATCATGCATCGCAAGGGCAGGCAGGATGCCCAGAAGTCGAAGCTGTTCTCAAAACTGGCGCGGGAAATCACCGTGGCCGCCAAGATGGGCCAGCCCGATCCGGCGATGAACGCCCGGCTGCGGGCGGCGATCATCTCGGCGCGCCAGGAAAACATGTCGAAGGATTCCATCGAGCGTGCGGTCAAGAAAGCCATCGGCAATGACGGCGAGAACTACGACGAGATCCGCTACGAGGGGTATGGCCCCGGCGGCGTCGCCGTCATCGTCGAGGCGCTGACCGACAACCGCAACCGCGCCGCCTCCGACATCCGTTCCTATTTCACCAAGTCCGGCGGCAATCTCGGCGAAACCGGATCGGTCGCCTTCATGTTCGACCGGCTCGGCATCATCGAATACGACGCCGCCGTCGCCTCCGACGACGCCATGCTGGATGCGGCCATCGAGGCCGGCGCCGACGACGTGCTGTCCACCGAAGCCGGCCACGAGATCTATGCCTCGCAGGAGACGTTTCGCGAGGTCGCCAAGGCGCTGGAGGCCAAATTCGGCGAAGCCCGCAAGTCGGCACTGACCTGGAAGCCGCAGAACACCGTTCCGGTCGACGACGAGACCGGCGAAAAGCTGTTGAAACTGATCGACCTGCTCAACGAGCACGACGACGTCCAGAACGTGTTCGCCAATTTCGAGGTTTCCGACGCCCTCGTGGCGAAAATGGGCGGCTAATCGCGCCGAGCCGTCGTCGCCCGCGCAAGCGGGCTTTCGCGGGGATGACGTTGTTTCTCCGCTCTGTTGTTGTTTCGTTCACGGTCCTGTGGCGTTATCACTGCCCCATGACCCACCCGCCGATTTGCACGTCCGTCCGCATCCTTGGCATCGATCCGGGGCTGCGCCGGACCGGCTGGGGTGTGATCGAGACCGAGGGCAACCGGCTGATATTCGTCGGCTGCGGATCGGTCGAGCCTTCCGACGGCCTGCCGCTGGCGAGCCGGCTCCTGGCGATCCATCAGGGCCTGGCCCGGGTGCTCGCCGATTTCATGCCGCTCGAGGCCGCGGTGGAGCAGACCTTCGTCAACAAGGACGGCGCCGCCACGCTGAAGCTCGGCCAGGCCCGCGGGGTCGCCATGCTGGCGCCGGCCATGGCCGGCATCACGGTGGCAGAATATGCTCCCAACCAGGTCAAGAAGACCGTGGTCGGCGCCGGCCACGCCGACAAGAACCAGATTTTGATGATGCTGAAAATCCTGCTGCCCAAGGCCGACCCGCAATCCCCCGACGCCGCCGACGCCTTGGCCGTGGCCATCACCCACGCCCATCATCGCGGAAGCGCCGCGCTTCGGCTGAAGGTGGCCGGCGGATGATCGTAATCGTGATGGCACGAACTTGCGCCGCGCACAGCGCGCTCCCTCCCCCCTTGCGGGGGAGGGTTGGGGAGGGGGGTAACCTCAAGGTCGTGCGCTTGATACCCCCACCCCCGACCCCTCCCCGCAAGGGGGAGGGGAGCAGAGGCGCCTCGTGCTTGTCTGCCGCGGAGGCTCGCTCATGATCGGCAAGCTCAAGGGCCTGATCGACAGCTACGGCGAGGATTACGTGATCCTCGACGTCGGCGGCGTCGGCTACCAGGTGCACTGTTCGGCGCGCACGCTGCAGGCGCTGCCGTCGCCGGGCGAAGCCGCGGTGCTGTCGATCGAGACCTATGTGCGCGAGGACCAGATCAAGTTGTTCGGATTTCGCACCGACATCGAGCGCGAATGGTTCCGGCTGCTGCAGACCGTGCAGGGCGTCGGCGCCAAGGTGGCGCTGGCGGTACTCTCGACGCTGCCGCCTGCCGATCTTGCCAACGCCATTGCGCTGCGCGACAAGGCCGCGGTGACCCGCACGCCGGGTGTCGGCCCGAAAGTGGCCGAGCGCATCGTCACCGAATTGAAGGACAAGGTGCCGGCGTTTTCCAGTGTCGATCCGGCGCTGGTGCACCTGTCCGGCGCGCTCGACGACCAGCGCGCGCCGCGCCCGGTCACCGACGCCATTTCGGCGCTGGTCAATCTCGGCTACGGCCAGCCGCAGGCTGCCGCTGCCATCGCCGGCGCCTCGCGCATCGCCGGTGAAAAGGCCGAAACCGCGCAACTGATCCGGCTGGGCCTGAAGGAACTGGCGAAGTGAGCACGTCCCCGCGCATCGTCACCCCCGAGCGCCGCGCCGACGATGTCGGCGACACCGCGCTGCGCCCGCAACGGTTGTCCGAATTCGTCGGCCAGCAGCAGGCCCGCGCCAATTTGCAGATCTTCATCGATGCCGCGCGAAAGCGCCACGAGGCGCTCGATCACGTACTGTTCGTCGGTCCCCCGGGCCTCGGCAAGACCACGCTGGCGCAGATCGTGGCGCGCGAACTCGGCGTCGGGTTTCGCGCCACCTCGGGTCCCGTCATCGCCAAGGCCGGCGACCTCGCGGCCTTGCTCACCAACCTCGAAGAGCGCGACGTGCTGTTCATCGACGAGATCCATCGCCTCAGCCCGGCCGTGGAAGAAGTGCTCTATCCGGCGATGGAGGATTTCCAGCTCGATCTCATCATCGGCGAGGGCCCGGCGGCGCGCTCGGTCAAGATCGAGCTCGCGAAATTCACTCTGGTCGGCGCCACCACCCGCGCCGGCCTCCTCACCAATCCACTGCGCGACCGCTTTGGGATTCCGGTGCGGCTGAATTTCTATACCGAGGCGGAGCTGGAAAAGATCGTCACCCGTGGCGCCCGCGTGCTGCAGATCGGCATGACGCCTGACGGAGCCAACGAGATCGCCCGCCGCGCCCGCGGCACGCCGCGCATCGCCGGCCGGTTGCTGCGCCGGGTGCGCGACTTCGCCTCGGCCGCCGACGCCGATGCCATCGACCGCCGTATCGCCGACCATGCGCTGAGCGCGCTGGAAGTCGATGCCGCCGGCCTCGACGCCATGGACCGGCGCTACCTCACCACGATTGCGATGAACTACGGCGGCGGCCCGGTCGGGGTCGAGACCATGGCGGCGGCATTGTCGGAGCCGCGCGACGCCATCGAGGACATCATCGAGCCGTTTTTGATCCAGTGCGGCTACCTGCAGCGCACGCCACGGGGACGGCTGCTCACCTCGCACGCCTTCAAGCATCTCGGCCTTGCCGAGCCGTCGCGCGATCCGGCGCAGTTCGGCTTGTTCGGGCAGGACGAGGAGTAATAGCGCATGAGCGACAACATCATCAGCGTGGTGGCGGCGCTGATCCGCGACGAGCGGGGCCGTATGCTGGTGGTGCGCAAGCGCGGCACGCAGGCTTTCATGCAGCCCGGCGGCAAGCGCGACGCCGGCGAAGACGATCTGGCGGCGCTGGAGCGCGAACTTGGCGAGGAACTGGGCTGCCGGATGGTGCCGGGATCGGCACGCCCGCTCGGCGAGTTCGACTGTGTTGCTGCGAACGAGCCGGGCTGGCGGGTGCGGGCCAGCGTCTACGCGGTGAACGTTCGCGGCCCCGTGGTGCCGCAGGCGGAGATCGCCGAGGCGCTGTGGATCGATCCGGCGGCGCCGGCGTCGATCGTGCTGGCGCCGCTCACGCGTGATCACGTCCTGCCGCTGGCGGGGGGCGCGGTCTTGTGATGACGGAGCCGCTACTGACCGCCCATCTCGACGGCGCCATCCACGACGGCCGGCATCGCATGCAGGTCCGGGTCTATTATGAGGACACGGATTTTAGCGGCATCGTCTATCACGCCAACTATTTGCGTTTCATGGAGCGCGGGCGCAGCAACTATCTGCGGCTGCTCGGCGCCGACCAGCGCGCGCTGTTCGCGGAAGCCGAAACCGAGGCGCCGGGATTTGCCTTCGTGGTGCGGTCGATGCAGCTGGAATTTCTAAAACCGGCGCGGATGGACGATTTGCTGGAAATCGTCACCAAACCGCTCGAGGTCAGGGGCGCATCGATTACGCTGGGCCAGGAGGTGCGGCGCGGCGACGTACTGCTGCTCGAAGCCAAGGTCAAGGTCGCGTTCATCTCCGGCGGGCAGGCGAGGCCGATCCCGAAAGCGCTGCGAATGGCGATGAAAGCCGACCGGGTCTGACGAACTGTTGAGATCGCCTCGCCGCTGCGGCGCGGTACAGTCGCGCATCGTTCACGCTGGAGAGTCCCGATGTCGCGTCCGCCGCTGCCGCCGTTCACCAGGGAGACCGCCGCCCAGAAGGCCCGCATGGCCGAAGACGCCTGGAATTCGCGCGACCCGGAGCGCGTCGCGCTGGCCTATACCGAGGACAGCCGCTGGCGCAATCGCGCGGAATTCTTCGAGGGCAGGGCCGCCATCGTCGCCTTCCTGACCCGCAAATGGGCCAGGGAGCACGACTATCGCCTGATCAAGGACCTGTGGGCATTCGACGGCAACCGCATCGCGGTGCGCTTCCAGTATGAATGGCATGACGATGCCGGGCAGTGGCATCGCTCCTATGGTAACGAGCAGTGGGAATTCGACGCGCACGGCCTGATGCGCCGGCGCGAGGCCAGCATCAACGATGTCGCCATTGCCGAGAAAGACCGCCGCTTCCACTGGGCCGCGCCCGGACCGCGGCCGGCGGACGTGGCGGGGTTGGGCGAAAGTCCGTTTTGAAGGAGCGAATAGCGAGTGGCGAATAGCGAATAGAAAACTCCAATCGCTGCTCACTGTTCCCTATTCGCTATTCGCCTGCCGTTACGCCGCCGCCTTGTGACGCGCCAGTTCAGCCCGGTACAATTCGAACTCTTCGGCAATTGCCCTGGCAACGCTCGGGCGCTTGCGGGTGCGCTCGTAATAGGCCTTGATGTTGGGCCATTTCGCCAGATCGATCGGCGGCGTCGCCATGGTCCAGTTGATCACGGTGACGAGATAGGCGTCGGCGACGCTGAAATGCTCGAGCAGGAATTCGCGGCCTGCGAGGTATTTGTCGAGGTAGTCGAGCCGCGACAGGCCTCGCTCCAGCGTGTAGGCCTTCATCTCCGCCGGCGCGGTCTTGGACAGCAGCGGCACGAACAGGCCCTTGTGCAGTTCGGTGCCGATGAAACACAGCCACTGGTGCAGCCGGCTGCGCTCAAGGCCGTTGCCGGCAATGCCGGCATCGGGGAAGCGGTCGGCGATATATTGCAGGATGGCGGCATTCTCGGTCAGCACTTCGCCGCCGTCGGTGCGCAGCGTCGGCACCAGGCCGAGCGAATATACCGCATGGAAATCCGAGCCGTCCTGCTGCACCCGTTTGGTCTTGGGATCGACCTCGAGGTAGGTGGCGCTGGCGCCGGTCTCGTAAAGCGCAATGCGGGTCGCCATCGAGCAGGCGAGGGGCGAGAAATACAGGTCCATGGATGCCTCCTTGGCGGATGTGGGCCATTCCGGCCGCTGGGTTGATTTTTATACTGTTCCGCATAATATAAACTTGGTCAAGGAATTTTTTGCGAAATGGTACAAAAAAGTAAAAACCCATCATCGACGGTGAAACCGGCCGCCGCTTCCGCCACCGAGCCGAAGCGGCGCGGCCGGCCGCGCGCCTATGAGCCGGAGCAGGCCCTCGGCAAGGCGCTGGACCTGTTCCGCAAAGGCGGCTTTGCCGCGACCTCGCTCGACGATCTCAGCGCCGCCACCGGGATGAACCGGCCGAGCCTGTACGGCGCCTTCGGCGACAAGCGCGAGCTCTACATCAAGAGCTACGCCCGCTACCGCGCCGACGCCCGGGCGGCGATGACCGAAATCTTCCGGATCGAAGCGCCGATCCGCGAGCGGCTGCGCCAGATGTATGCGGTTGCGCTCGAGATCTATCTGTCGGGCGAGGAGGGACCGCGCGGCTGCTTCACGGTGATGACGGCGGCGTCGGAGGCGGTCGCCGATCCGGAAATCCGCGCCTACGTGCTGGAAGGCCTGCAGGAACTCGACCGGGCTTTTGCCGCGTGTTTCCGCGCCGCCATCGAGAAGGGCGAATTGCCCCGGACCGCCGATCCCAGGATGCTGGCACAGCTCGCTTCCGCCACCATCCACACGCTTGCGATCCGCGCCCGGGCCCGGGTGCCGCGCAAGGACCTGGAAGCGATCGTGACCGGCGCCATCGAGGTGATGTGCGCGGGTGCGCCGCGATAACCGCCGGTCCCGGCGAACCCCGGAGCGCCGCTCCGCATGCCGGATCTTGACCGAAAATTTTCCCGGTTCCGTGTCGGTGCCGGGCATACTCGTTCGTCTTGAACAGGAGGAGGACCGCTTCCGATGCTCTATGCCATCCTTTGCTACCATGATGAAGATACCGTCGGTTCCTGGACCGCCGAGCAAGACGCCGCGGTGATGGGTAAGCTCGCGGTGGTGCAGCAGAAGCTCGCCAAGGAGGGCCGGCTCGGTCCCGTGGCCCGGCTGTTGCCGACCACGTCGGCGACCACGCTGCGCAAGGAAGATCCGCCGCTGGTGATCGACGGACCGTTCGCCGAGACCAAGGAGCAGCTGCTCGGCTTTTATGTGGTCGACTGCAAGAACCTCGATGAAGCGCTGGAGTTCGCGCGCGATCTCGGCCGCGCCAATCCCGGCGGCGCCTATGAGATTCGCCCCGTCGGCCTGCTCAACCCCGGAAGCCTGCCGACATGACCGACGTCGCCTGGATCGACAATGCGCTGACTTCGGCGCGTCCCCAGGCGCTCGGCGCGCTGCTGCGCTATTTCCGCAACCTCGACACCGCGGAGGAGGCGTTCCAGAACGCCTGCCTGCGCGCCCTGAAAAGCTGGCCGCAGAACGGCCCGCCGCGCGATCCCGCGGCGTGGCTGATCATGGTCGGGCGCAACGTTGCCATCGACGACATCAGGCGCACCAGCAAGCAGGAACCGCTGCCCGCCGAGGACGTCATATCCGAGACCGGCGACGCCGAGGCCGAGATCGCCGAACGGCTCGACGGCTCGCACTATCGCGACGACATCCTGCGGCTTCTGTTCATCTGCTGCCATCCCGATCTGCCCGCGACCCAGCAGATCGCGCTGGCGCTGCGTATCGTCTCGGGCCTGTCGGTCAAGCAGATTGCGCGCGCCTTTCTGGTCGGCGAGGCGGCCATGGAGCAACGCATCACCCGCGCCAAGGCCCGCGTCGCCGAGGCGGGGGTGGCGTTCGAAACCCCGGGCGCGGTGGAGCGCGCGGAGCGGCTCACCGCGGTCGCCGCCATGATCTACCTGATCTTCAACGAGGGCTATTCGGCCAGCGGCGATGCCGCCGAAATCCGCGCGCCGCTGTGCGAAGAGGCGATCCGGCTGGCCCGGCTGCTGCTGCGGCTGTTCCAGGCCGAGCCGGAAGTCATGGGCCTGACCGCGCTGTTGCTACTGCAGCACGCCCGCGCGCCGGCCCGTTTCGATTCAGCAGGCGCCATCGTGCTCTTGGACGACCAGGATCGCACGCTGTGGAATCAGAAGATGATCGCCGAGGGGCTGGCGCTGATCGACAAGGCGATGCGCCACCGCGACAGCGGTCCCTATCAGATCCAGGCGGCGATCGCCGCACTGCATGCGCGCGCCCCGAGGCCCGAGGATACCGACTGGTTGCAGATCGCTCTGTTGTACGGCGCGCTCGAGGTGATGCAGCCGTCGCCGGTGGTCACGCTCAACCGCGCGGTCGCCGTCTCCAAGGTGCAAGGCCCCGAAGCGGCGCTCGCCTTGATCGAGCCGCTGGCGCCGCGGCTGTCGAACTATTTTCATTTCTTCGGCGCCAAGGGCGCGTTCCTGATGCAGCTCGGCCGCAACGACGAGGCCCGCGTCGCCTTCGACCGCGCCATTGCGCTGGCCAACACCACGGCGGAAGCGGCCCACATCCGCATGCATATCGACCGCCTGATCCGCGACAGCGGCGCGGCTTCGCGAAAAGCCACCACCTGATCCAGCCATGCCGCGCGCTTCACAAAAATGTTTTCGAAAAATCCAGAACCGGTGTCGTCGCTGCGTTCCGCTGTTCGTCCTTGGAGTACGGATCACAGAAACCCGCAGGGACGAAAGCCATGTCAACGATTTCCAACCGGTCGCCGCTGGCGTATGCGGCACTCCACGTTCACCGTCTGTTGAGCGGCCTGGCACTGCTGTTTCCACCGCTGGCCCTCGTCATCCTCCTGGGTGAAGTTTATTTGCGCCACGGCGGTCTGGCGGCCTTGCTGCCGTCCAGGCACTGGCTGTGCCTGCTATTCCCTGGCATCGACTGAACCGACGCATCCATCTCAACAACGGAGCCATCCATGTTCGAAGTCATTGCTGTCATCGCCGTCATTCTCGCGCTCGCCATTGCGGCGGTGCTGATCCTTGCCGCGACCAAGCCCGATACCTTCAGCGTCCAGCGCGAGATCGACATCCAGGCCCCGCCGGAGCAGATCTTCCCGCTGATCAATGATTTCCATCGATGGGGATCGTGGTCGCCGTACGAACACAAGGACCCTTCGATGCAGCGCAGCTTTGGCGGCGCGGCGAGCGGGAAGGGCGCCGTCTACGGCTGGGAAGGCAACAGGAATGTGGGAAAAGGCCGCATGGAGATCATCGATACGGCGTCGCCGAACCGGATCGTCATCAAGCTCGATTTCTTTGTCCCGTTCGAAGCCCACAACACCGCCGAATTCACCATGCTGCCACAGGGCGACCGTACCCGTGTGACCTGGCGGATGTACGGTCCCGCCAAATTCATCGGCAAGATCATGCATGTGTTCATCAACATGGACAACATGGTCGGCAAGGATTTTGCGGTCGGTCTCGGCACTTTAAAGACGCTCACCGAGAACTAGTTAGTAAACATCATGCCTACGACCCAGGTCGTAAACATCATGCCTACGACCCAGCTATCCATGTCAGACCTCACTCGAAGGGAGCCCATCATGCAGGTCAATCCATATCTGTTCTACGACGGCAACTGCGAAGCGGCGTTCACCTACTACGCGCGGGCGCTCGGTGGCGAGGTCGAGGCGATGCTGACCCACGAGGGCACGCCGGCTTCCGAGCAGGTGCCGGCCGAATGGCAGAAGAAAATCCTGCATGCCAAGCTCAATATCGGCCGCCAAACCCTGATGGCCTCCGACGCGCCTCCCGGCCGCTTTCACAAGCCACAGGGATTTTCGGTGTCATTGCAGATCGACGATCCCGCGGACGCCGAGCGCAAATTCCACGCGCTGGCCGAAGGCGGCGCCGTCACCATGCCGATCGGCCAGACGTTCTTTGCCACACGGTTCGGCATGTGCGTCGACCAGTTCGGCATCCCGTGGATGGTGAATTGCCCGTAGGGATTAGTTGGGAGGACAATCTTGTGGGGTGGGTTAGCCCCCTACGATCCGCGGCTCAGTCCAGTTCGATCGTCCCCGACATCACCGGCACGCAACGACCGCCGATGAATGTGGCCGTCACCACGCCGTTTTTCTTGTCGGCCTCGGCCTCCAGCAGGCTCGGACGTCCCATCTCGACGCCCTGCGCAATTCGCTTCGCCAGGTGCAGGTCCTGCTCCGGCCGCAGCCTGGCCAGCAGGCCGATCAGCGCGACATTGGCGCTGCCGGTGGCCGGGTCTTCCGGAATGCCGTGGTGGGGCGCGAACATCCGGGCGCGAATGTCGATGTTTTCCTCACCGACCTGGGTGTAGAGCAGGATGCTGGTTGCCGGAAGTCTTGCGACTTGCTGATTGAACACGTCGGCGCGCGGCAGCGACTTCTCGAGCGCGGCATGGCTTTTCAGTTCAGCCAGGATGAAGGCCGCGCCGCACGAGGCGATGCAGGGCCGATGGTTACTGACGTCGATGTCATGGACCGACAGCGAACAGGCCGAGGCAATCAGCTCGGCTGTCACCGTTTCGCCGACTTCCAGCCGCTGCGGCGAGGCCAGCCGCGCGCCGACCACCCTCGTGCCATCCCTGAGTAGCGTGATCGGGACCAGCCCGGCCTTTTCCTCGAACACCACGCGGTCGCCGGCCACGGGCTTGCCGTAGCTCGTGCCGGCGCGCCCCAGCACGAACGCGGTGCCGACATTGGGATGGCCGGCAAACGGCATCTCGTGGCGCGGGGTGAAGATCCGCACCTCGGCGGTGTTGGCACCGTCCCTGGGCGGCAGCACGAAGGTGGTTTCCGCCAGATTGAACTCGGCGGCGATGGCCTGCATCTGCGCGGTCGACAGCCCCTGCGCGTTCAGCACCACGGCGAGGGGATTGCCGCTGAAGCGGTCGGCGGTGAACACATCAACCGTGGCGAACTGCAACTGCATCGGAACAATCCTTGAAACGTGACGACGCCGCGGGTACCCCGGATTTTCAAAGACCTGCGTGCACTGGCGGGTGGTCCCGCGCAATTGATCCTTGCCGCATAGCATATGATCGGGCACTCAGGCAGCAAATGAATTGTGATTTTGAACGCATGGCCGCGCGCGCGGCGCCGGCGATATTCGTGGTGCTGTGGAGCACCGGTTTCATCGGTACCAAATATGTGCTGGCAGGCTCCGAGCCGCTGACCTATCTCGCGATCCGGATGGTTGTGGTGGTGGCGCTGATGGCCATCGTCGTCCTGATCTGGCGGCCGCGATGGCCTGACCGAGCAGGCATCGGCCACAGCATTGTCGCCGGCCTCCTGGTGCACGGCTTCTATCTCGCCGGCACCGCGGTGGCGATCGCGCACTCGATCCCGGCGGGGCTGTCGGCACTGATCCCGGGCCTGCAGCCGATCCTGACCTCGACGCTGGCCAACCGCTGGCTCGGCGAACGGGTCACGCCGCTGCAATGGAGCGGGCTGTTGCTCGGCCTGTTCGGCGCGGCGCTGATCCTGCACAACCGTCCGCTGACCGGCGACGCCGGCTGGGGATGGCTGGCGTCGGGCGTCTCGCTGGTCAGCATCACGCTCGGCACGCTCTATCAGAAGCGCTTCTGCGGCGGCATCGACTGGCGAAGTGGCAACCTCGTGCAATTCATCGCGGCGCTCGCGCTCTACGCGCTCGGCGCGTTGCTGTTCGAGACCCGCGTGGTGCACTGGACCAGCGAGTTCGTGCTGTCGGTGATCTGGCTCGCGGTGATGTTGTCGATCGGATCGATCGGGCTGTTGTACTGGCTGATCCGCCGCCACGCGGCGAGCCAGGTCGCCAGTCTGTTCTATCTCGTGCCGGCAACCACGGCGCTGATGGCCTATGTGCTGTTCGGCGAGCGGCTCGATGCGGTGGCCATCGCCGGCATGGTGGCCTGCGCCGCGGCGGTGTTCCTGGTCAACCGCGCGCGCTGACGTTTTCGCGAAACCGAAACAAAAGCCTCCGGCCGCACGGCCGGAGGTTTTAGCTTAGAGCATGATCCCGAAAAGTGGATACCGGTTTTCGGATAAGATCATGCTCAAACAATAAGCCGTGTCGGATGATCAGCGCTTCGACTTCTTGGCTTTCTTTTTCTTCTTGGCCGCCTTCTTGGGCGCGGCTTTCTTCGCCTTCTTGGCCGACTTCTTCGCAGCCTTCTTCGACGTTTTCTTGGCGGCCTTCTTTGCAGTTTTCTTGGATTTCTTCGCGGCCTTCTTCACTTTCTTCACGATCCGCTTGGCGGCTTTCTTGACCTTCTTGACCGCGGTCGTCGCGGCTTCCTTGGTCGCTTCGACCGCGTTGCTTACGGCGCCGGCCGCCTGCTCCATCATCGGTGTGTCGTCGTTCATGTCATCCCCCGAGGTTATGAAGTTCTGAGGATAACAGATTCTGCGCGCAGTAGAAGGTCAGGCGTTTCGCACCCGCGCGTAAGCGGCCAGCGCCCGTTCGCGCCCCGCCTTGTGGTCGACGATGGGGCTTGGGTAGGTCTTGCCAAGGACCACCCCGGCGGCGGCAAGCTCCAGTGGGGTCGCAGTCCAGGGCAGGTGGATCAGGGCCGCCGGCAGCCGTGCCAGTTCGGGAACCCAGCGTCGGACATAACTCCCGTCGGGATCGAACTTCTCGCCCTGCAGGATCGGGTTGAATACCCGGAAGTAGGGGGCGGCGTCGGCGCCTGAACCGGCGACCCACTGCCAGTTGGCCGGATTGCTGGCGGGATCCGCATCGACCAGCGTGTCCCAGAACCAGCGCTCGCCCTCACGCCAGTCGATCAGGAGGTGTTTGACCAGGAACGACGCCACCACCATCCGGACCCGGTTGTGCATCGCGCCGGTGTGCCACAGCTGGCGCATGCCGGCGTCGACGATGGGATAGCCGGTCTGCCCGCGCTGCCACGCCCTGATCGCCGTGCGGTCGGTCCGCCATGGAAACGTGTCGAAGGGGGATTGCAGGTTTCGTGCGGCAAGGTCAGGCACGTCGAACAACAGGTGCCGGCAGAACTCGCGCCAGCCCAGTTCATTGAGGAACTTGTCGACGTCGCCGGCAATGGCCGGCCGCTCGGCGGCGGCAAAGCGCGCCGCGTGCCAGACCTGGCGCGGGCTGATTTCGCCGAACCGCAGATGCGGCGACAGGCCGGAGGTGCCGTCGCGGTCCGGCCGGTCGCGATCGCCGGCATAGCCGGCGATGCCGATTTTGAGGAATTCGCCGAGCCGGCGTTGCGCCGAGGCCTCGCCGGGCGTCCAGGTCGCGCGCACCCCGCCGGCCCAGTCGGGGGCGGTGGGTTCGAGTTGCCAGTCTTCGAGGACCTCGCTGGCGACGTCCTCGGGCGGCACCAGGGTTTTGGGAGCGGGCAGTGGTTTGGGCGGTCCGCCTTGGGCCAGCACGCGCTTCCAGAATGGCGTGAACACCCGCGGGCCGCGGCCTTCCTTGCTGCGCATGCCCGCCGGGTCGGCCAACAGGTCGCCGGCAGACCGCCGGCAGGCGACGCCGGTTTCGGACAGGGCGGCAGCGACATCGTCCGCCACGGCCTGGTGGGGCGCGATGGCAAGTTCGTTCCAGAACACGGCAGCGGCATCGGTCTCGCGCGCCAGCGCCGCGAGGATTTCTGCCGCCGGCCCGCGCCGCAACACCAGTTCCGCCCCGCGCGATTTCAGGCTCGCCTGCAGCGCGCGCAGCGATTGCGCCAGCCACCAGCGTGCCGCGCCGCCCAGCGGCCGCGCCGCGGGCGGACGAAGCTGCCGGCTGGCTTCGTCGAAGACATAGAGGCAGATCAGCGGCGCGCCGCTGTTTGCGGCGGCGTCGAGGGCGGGGTGATCGGACAGGCGCAGATCGTCGCGAAACCAGACGATATGGGGACGCGGCGTTTGGTGGGGCATCAGGCGGTGCTAACCCGGAAGGCGATGAATCGATCCAGCCGGCACAGCATGATCCCGAAAAGTGGACACCGGTTTTCTAGGACGAACGAATTCGTTCGTCCATAGATCATGCTCCGCTCTGGCTTGTGGATTCTTGCAACCTTGGCCGTTCCGGCGCGTATCTGGAAGGGTCGAACCGAGGACAGCGGCGGCGGAGGGGGACGTGAACCGGTATCTTTTGCTTTATCTGGCGACGCTGGTCGTGCTCGTTCCGTTGGATTTCCTGTTCCTGGGGGTCATCGCCAAGGGCTTCTTCACCGCTCAGGTCGGCGACATGCTCGGCGAAATCAAGCTGGCGCCAGCACTTTTGTTCTACCTGCTGTACGTCGTCGGCATCATCATCTTCGCCAGCGGCTCGCCGGACGCGAGCGCGCAATCGACATTGCTCTATGGCGCGCTGTTCGGCTTCTTCTGCTACGCCACGTTCGAGCTGACGTCGCTGGCGCTGCTGCGGCACTGGACCTGGCCGGTGGTCGCCATGGACGTATCGTGGGGAACTTTTGTCACCGCGGTGGCCGCGGCATCGGGGCGGATCATCGCCAACGCAATCGCGGCGAGAATTTGAACCAGGCGGACGTTCCGACCCTGAGGCCGGAACGCCGCTTATCGCGTTACTTCGGCTGCGCCACGATGCGGATATACGGCTTTGGCGATTTCCAGCCCTGTGGATAAATCGTCTTGGCCTCTTCGTCGCTGACCGAGCCGGCAATGATGACGTCCTCGCCCTGTTTCCAGTCGGCCGGGGTGGAGACGCGATGCTTGGCGGTGAGCTGCAGCGAATCGATCACCCGCAATATTTCCTGGAAATTGCGACCGGTGGTCATCGGATAGACCAGCACCAGCTTGATCTTCTTGTCCGGCCCGATGATGAAGACATTGCGGACGGTAAAGTTGTCGTTTGCGGTGCGGGCATTGGCGTCGCCGGTGCTTGAAGCCGGCAGCATGTCGTACAGCTTCGAGACCTTGAGGTCGGTGTCGCCGATCATCGGATAATTCGGCGCGGCGCCCTGGGTCTCCTTGATATCGTCGGCCCAAAGCGAATGTTTGGTTACCGGATCCACGCTGAGCCCGATCAGCTTGACGCCGCGCTTGTCGAACTCGCCCTTGAGCTTCGCCAGCGCCCCAAGTTCCGTGGTGCAGACCGGGGTGAAGTCCTTCGGGTGCGAGAACAACAGCGCCCAGCTGTTGCCGATCCAGTCGTGGAAATGGATGCGGCCTTCGGTGGTTTCGGCCTCGAAATCGGGGGCTACGGCGCCAATCTGGAGCATGATGTTCTTCCCTCATCTCATTCAAGTTACAGGCGAAATTGATGGCGCGCCTGTATCGCTAGGACGATCTATATAACCCTCAAAATGCCCGGAAAGGAACGGTTCCGGCAAAAGGACAAGATCCTTCTGCGCCGGCCCGAACCCCTGGAATGTTGTTTCGAGGCATCCCGCTGCGGCGGAAAAAACACAGCGGGCCCGAATTCCCCTTTGCCCTGATATTGCCGCTTGCATGCGGCACCGCAGGTTGCGAAATCGCTGAACCGTGACCGATGTCACAGCGACCAATCTGCAACTGATGAGAAAACACGCGACTCGTTTGTCGAACCATTAACCAATCGTTTACACCGGCATGGAATTGCTGGGTCTACCAACAAGAGACTGGTTCTACAGAACAAAAAAAGAGAAGTGCCTGAAATGTCCGCCGCTGCCGTACTGCCCGTTGAATTGATTGAAGCCGTCGAGCCTTCCCGAATTGCCGATCGCAAGTCCGCCGCCCGCGCGCTCGCCGTGGTGCGGGACGGGGTCATCACCGGTGAGGGACCCACCACCCGCGGCCGTATTCATTTTTCCCGTTCGCTTGACGCCGATGACGCCGCCTGGTGCGTGCGCATCCTGACGGCGGCCGGGGTCGCGACCCAGCCGGTCAGCCGGGCCGAAGCCGAAGCGCTGTTCGAGATCAACGACGCCGCCGCCGAGCGCAGCGATGACGGCCTGTTCGACGATCTGTTGGCCAAGGCCGTCGTGCACCACGCCGCTTCCGCTTCCGGCCTGCCGGTGCCGTCGCGCGCGGTGGCGCTGTCGCCGGACACCGCCATCGAAAGCTGGGCGCCCACCAGGGCGGTCGGCGTCGATACCGAAGTACTGGAATGGATCGCCAGCCAGATGCGCGGCAAGCGCCGCAGCAACCGCACCCTGATGACCCTGGTCGCCACCATCATCGGCGCCGCCACGCTGCCGCTGACGCAGTTGCCCAACGTCTTCGATATCGGTGTGTAGGCGCTCCAGGCTTTCGCTAAGTCCGAAGTTCAGGCGGCGGGGTTATTTCCCCGCCGTTTTCTGTTTGTCTTCCAGCCCAAACGTCCGTCCCGGAAATCCCGCGGCGTCGAAATAGGAGTGCGACACCACGCGCTGCCACTTCACCACCGTCATCAGGCCGTTGGCATCGGGCTTCGATTTGAGCATCCCGTCGGCAACTTTGGGCGTGATGCCGTTCGGCAGCGCTTCGGACATCACCCGTCCGCTGAGGCCGCCGACCGCCGTGGCGTGCAGGTCGAGCAGCTCGGCGATGGTCACGCCGATATCGGCGTTGCTGACCGGCAGCGCATCGGCATAGCCGGCCTTGAAGTCGGGTCCGATGGCGGCCATGAAGTTCATGGTATCGGCGCGGCTGAAGCTGCCGTGCATGCCCTGTCCCTGCCGCAGCACCGTATCCGCCACCTCGACCGCGCAGGTGGAGGGCTCGTCGCAGCCGGAGGTGTAGGAGCGGAAATTGACCACGATGGCCGGTGTCGGCGTCGCCGCCTTGCCCTTCAGGTAGAGCGCGGACATCGGCAGCGTGCCGGGATAACGGCCGAGCGCGTCGTCGACGAAGATGCCGCTGACATAATCCTGTTCCAGGAGCGCCTTGACCGTGCGCGCCGCCAGTTTCTTGTCCTTGTTGGGTAGATAGAGCAGGTCGGAGCCGCCATTGGTCGCGACCACGAGGTCGGGCTTTAAGGGATCCTGGCCGAGCACGCCGTTGCCGGCCTTGGGATAGGCATTGTCTGCGACCGCGGCATTCTTGTTGTTCGGGTCGAACAGCGGCAGCTTCGAGCGCCTTGGCGAGATCGATGGCCAGAAAGCCCAGCGGCAGGAAGCCCGCGGGGGTGTCGGGATACGATCCCTTGACCGACGGGCTGGTCTTGGATTCCTTGGAGATGGTCGAGAAACCGTGATCGGCCGCGATCAGGATATTCGTGGTGGCGGCGAGCCCGAGATCGTCCAGCGCCTTGCGAAGCGTGGCCAGGTTGTCGTCGGCGTTCTTGATGGCGGCCATCGACGTCGGGCCATTGATGCCCGGGGTGAGGGTGTTGAGGCTGTCGCCCTGGTTGTGCTGGCTGCCGTCGGGATCGCGCGACCAGAACACCATGATGAACGGCTTGTTGCGTGCCTTGAACATCGGCAGCACCACCTTGGCGGCGACATCGGCGAGATAGGCCTGCTGCGCCACGTTGGCCACCGTCGTGCCGGAAGTCTTGGCGTCGCCGGCCTTGCCATTGTCGCCGCGTCCGGGCGTCGTCAGCGGCAGATTGGCCTTCGCCAGCGCCGCCTTCATTTCTTCCGAAAGCCCAACCCCGTTCTTGCTGCCGGTCGAATCGTCGACCACGATGGAATGCAGTCCGCTGGCTTCCGGCTTGTCGGTATGATCGAAGATCAGCGTTGGCCCGAGCTTGCCGATCGCGGCCGTGCTGAAGCCCTTTTCGCGGGCGAGTTTCAGGATGGTGTCTTCGTTGAGATAGTTGCCGCCGAAGTGCTCGTCGACCTCTTTCAACACGGGGTCGCTTTCCAGGAACGGAACCGTGGTGCCGTCGGCGGCTGCCACCGGAAAACTGGTGAAAATCGTGTTGCTGAAGTCGCCGGTGTCGCCGAGGTGGTGGCCGGTGGCCATGCCCGAGGCGTTGGCGGTGGTGAAGGTCGGGAACAGCGAGTGCGGGTTCTTGAAATTGACGCCCTTGTCGCGAACCGCCGCCATCGCAGGCGCGGTTTCGGGCGTCACCTTCAGGGCGCGCAACCCGTCCGGAATGAACAGAATGATGTTGCGGGGCGTGTTATTCTGGGCGAAAGCCGTGGCAGAACACAGGACGACGAAGCTGGCTGACACAGCAGCGATGGTGCGGCGCATGAAGCTCTCCCCAATGAAGCAAATTCGGCCCGTCTGCCGGTTGCCACTCTTTAGATTTTCTGTATGACAGAAATGTTACATGGCCCGAAGCGTAGCGCCGATCCGCCTCAGACTGCCGGATTATCGGTGGACATGATCCCTCCCTCCCGTTGCAAGTAAAACAGCACATGTTCAAACGCATACTGATCGCCAACCGCGGCGAGATCGCCTGCCGGGTCATCAAGACCGCCCGCCGCATGGGTATCGAAACCGTCGCGGTCTATTCCGAAGCCGACCGCGACGCGCTCCATGTCGAAATGGCCGACGAGGCCGTCCTGATCGGCCCGCCGGCGGCGGCCGAGAGCTATCTTCTGATCGACAGGATCGTCGAAGCCTGCCGCAAGACCAATGCCGAAGCGGTGCATCCGGGCTACGGCTTCCTGTCCGAGCGCGAGGCGTTTCCGCGCGCGCTTGAAGCCGCCGGCATCGTCTTCATCGGCCCCAACCCCGGCGCCATTGCCGCCATGGGCGACAAGATCGAATCCAAGAAGGCCGCGGCCAAGGCCAAGGTGTCCACCGTGCCGGGGCATCTCGGCGTGATCGAGGATGCCGCGCATGCGGTCAAGATCGCCGACCAGATCGGCTATCCGGTCATGATCAAGGCTTCCGCCGGCGGCGGCGGCAAGGGCATGCGCATCGCGCACTCGACCTCGGAGGTCGCCGAGGGTTTTGGGCTGGCCAAGGCCGAGGCCAAATCCTCGTTTGGCGACGACCGGGTGTTCATCGAGAAGTTCATCGTCGATCCGCGCCATATCGAGATCCAGGTGCTCGGCGACAAGCATGGCAACGTGATCTATCTCGGCGAGCGCGAATGCTCGATCCAGCGCCGCAATCAGAAGGTGATCGAGGAAGCGCCGTCGCCGCTGCTCGACGAGACCACCCGGCGCAAGATGGGCGAGCAGGCGGTGGCGCTGGCCAAGGCCGTAAAATACGATTCCGCCGGCACCGTCGAATTCGTCGCCGGCCAGGACAAGAGTTTCTACTTCCTGGAAATGAACACCCGCCTGCAGGTCGAGCACCCGGTGACCGAACTGGTCACCGGCATCGATCTGGTCGAACAGATGATCCGGGTGGCGGCCGGCGAGAAGCTGACGCTGGCGCAGAAGGATGTCGCGCTGACCGGCTGGGCGGTGGAATCCCGGGTCTATGCCGAAGATCCGTTCCGCAATTTCCTGCCCTCGATCGGGCGGCTGGTGAAATACCGCCCGCCGCTGGAGAGCGTCGCCGACGGCATCACCGTGCGCAACGACACCGGGGTGCAGGAGGGCGGCGAGATCTCGATCCACTACGATCCGATGATCGCCAAGCTCGTCACCCACGCGCCGTCGCGCGCCGCCGCCATCGAGGCCCAGGCCCATGCGCTCGATGCCTTCTACATCGACGGCATCCGGCACAACATTCCGTTCCTCTCGGCGTTGATGAACCATCCGCGCTGGCGCGAAGGCAACCTCTCCACCGGCTTCATCGCCGAGGAATTTCCGAAGGGCTTTACGGCGCGGGCGCCCGAAGGCGAGATCGCGCGGCGGATCGCGGCGGTCGCCGCCGCCATCGACCATGTGCAGGGCGAACGCAAGCGGCAGATTTCCGGCCAGATGATCGGCCGAAAGGTTCACCGCGCCGGGCGCCGCGCGGTGTGGCTGGAGCGCAGCGAAATTGCGCTCGACGTCGCCCGCGACGGCGACGGCATTGCGGTGCGTTTCGTCAACGCCGACCTGACCATCGGCAATCCGCACCGGCTGGTGTCGCCGTGGGTGCCGGGCAAGGCGGTCTGGGAGGGCACCATCGACGGTCACGTCGTCGCCATCCAGGTGCGGCCGATCGCCAACGGTTTTCGGCTGGCGCACCAGGGTTTTGAAGTTGCGGTCTACGTCTTCACCGAGGCGGAAGCGGCTTCGGCCCGGCTGATGCCGGTCGGAGTGGCGACCGACAGCGGCAAGAAGCTGTTGTGCCCGATGCCGGGCCTCGTGGTGTCGATCGCCGTGGCCGAAGGCCAGGAAGTCAAGGCCGGCGAGACGCTCGCCGTGGTCGAGGCGATGAAGATGCAGAACGTGCTGCGCGCCGAGCGCGACGGCACGGTGAAGAAGATCCATGCCGCCGCCGGCTCGACCCTGGCGGTGGACGCCTTGATCCTCGAATTCGCCTGAAGCGATCGAGCATGATCCCGAAAAGCATGCCCTCGGACTTGATCCGAGGGTGGGTACCGGTTTTCGGACAAGATCGTGCTCAAATAACAAGATAGGGCAGGATGACGACTTTGAGATGAAGTCATCCCACTGAAGAACGGTTGCCGCATGAGCGCTGTCATCCGAACCGTCATGATCCGCGGCCGGGTGCAGGGCGTCGGCTACCGCGCCTGGGTCGAGTACGAGGCGATCTCGCGCGACCTCGATGGCTGGGTGCGCAACCGCCGCGACGGCAGTGTCGAGGCGCTGTTTGCCGGGCCGGCGCAGGCCGTGGCGGAGATGATCGCCGCGTGCTGGCGGGGACCGCAGATGGCGCTGGTCAAGGCGGTGCAAGACGAGCCCGGCGATCTGGAAGAACTGAAGTTGCGGCCGCGCGGTGAACGGTTTTCGGTGTTGTCGACGATTTAGCGCAATGCGCACCTCACACGGATGGCGGCGGCGCCGCGGCCACCTGGGTGACGTTCAGATTGTTGAACCCATAAAGCGTGTAGGCGATGCCGAGCGGGTTGAGGCGTCCCAGCATCTCGAGGCGCGATTCCAGCATCGCGGCGCCGGCCCCCTTGTTGTCGCCGGCCAGAAACCGACGCAGGAACAGCAAGGCGAACTCGGCCGCGAGATCCTCGTAGACCGGGATCTCGGTGCCGATCGCGCCGGACGCCCCGCTGTCGCGTACCACCGCCTCGATCAAAGGCGAAAGCGCGTCGGGGCTGAATGCCGCGGTGTTGCAGCCGTTGAAGAAGACCAGCGGGTTGCCGCCGAGCGCCAGCTCGGTGAAGTCGGCGCGATAGAGCTTTCCGGGTTCCGGGTCGTTGGCGCCCTGCAGCTCGATATAGGGCTTGGTGATCGCCGGATCGGCGAGACCGCCGCGGGCATGACAGAACAGATAGACGAGGGCTGCGTTGGCGCGCGTCAGGCTCTCCTTGAGCTTGTCCCGGTCACTGGTCTCGATCTTCACTGCGCTGCGGATCGCATAGGTCGCCAGCGCGGTCTTGAGCTTGCCGAGATGGCCGACGGCGCTCGGGAGCTTGCCGTTGTAACCGATCATGAGCGCGGCCGGATCGGCGGCGGCAATGGCGTCGCGCGTCTCCGGCAATGCGGTCTTGCCGGCATCGACCTGCATGGGCGGCAACTCGACCTGGTGCCGGAACCCCCAGAAATGGCGCGGACACACCACCGTATCCTCGGCGGCGAGCGCGCCCCCCGCCGCCCGTTGCGCCTGCAGGCGCGTGGGGTTGAGCGGGCAGTCCTCGTGCGTTCGACACGCTGGCGGCAAGCCGGCCTGGCCCGGGCGCAGGCCCGCGAAACAGGTGGTGTGCTGCGCGGTCTGCCCGTCCACGCGCTTGCGCTCCGCGTCGTAGGCGCGGTCATAGACCAGCGCCCAGGGCAGGCTGTTGCTCAGCAGTGCATGGCCGACATGAATGGTATTGCCGGCCGCAAGCTCCGGCTTGAGCCTGTCGCGGGTGGCGGCATCGAAGATGGTGCTGTAGAGGTCCCAGCCCTCGGCGGCGAGGGCGCGCAACGCCGCGTCGACCTGCGCCTCCGATCCCGTATAGCCGTCGGAGCTATATCTGAACGCATAGCGTTTGTCGGTACCGACCTCCTCGCTCGAATGTTTTTCGAGCAGGGCGCGGATTCGCTTGCCGGTGTCGGAGGTGAGGTTTTCGGTCAGGACGTTGAAGGTCTCCTTGCTGCGCGTGGTAATCACCTCGCGTCCGCCGATGTCGTTGGCGAAGATGCTCAGCGCGACGTGGGGCCGCGCGGCGTCGCGCCGCGCCGACAGGTCGGCGGTCGCCGCATATTCGAGCCGCGCCATATAGGTCGCATCCGGAACGGTCTCTTCCGTGGCGCCCATCAGGCCGGCGAGCGCGGCGCGGCGCTGCGATGGCTGGGGATGGTTATCGCCCGAAATTGCCGCGAGCCGGTAGGACTGCAGCAGGTCGGCGCCGAAATAGAGGCAGAAGCGCAGCAGCAGCGCGCCGGAGCTGCGCGGCACCACCGTGAACTCGATCCGCTCGGAGTTGCCGGCGCGTGGCAGCCAGAACTCCTGTACCGGTGCGCCGAGCACGTCGAAGTCGATGCCGCTCAGGCCGACCGTGAGCCAGACGCCTTCGTGGCCCTCGTCCCAGCGGAACGGCTCCTCGAACAGCGCTTGCGCGCCGATGGTGGTGACGGTGATATCCTTCGGCCCGACCTCGATGCCGAGCACGACGGGCGCGCCGGGTTTCAGCGCAACGCTGCCGCCCGGATCGATCCGCTGCGTGGTCGCGTCCGCGCCGATCGACCACAGGCCGGGATTGACGAAGCGCTCGCCGGCAGGCGGGGCC
The DNA here is from genome assembly GCA_963710235.1 of uncultured Alphaproteobacteria bacterium. GTDB lineage: Bacteria > Pseudomonadota > Alphaproteobacteria > Rhizobiales > Xanthobacteraceae > Bradyrhizobium. Next base: position 600,765 of record CAVPZI010000001.1, on the reverse strand, counting down.
GGAGGGCGGAATGTCGAGTGGGCTACGATCCCGTTTGACGGCGGACGCATGGCGGTGCGGATCGCCTCGACGTGCCTGGCGAGCGGAATGAAGCCGCCGGTTTCGTGCAGATTGAACTGGAAATGCGGCCAGTTCTGACGAAAGATATCGAACGCGATCCTCGAACTGCCAAATCGCCGCTCGACCGAACTGGGCTCGCCCAACGACGTCACGATCTCGCGCAGCGTTGTGGTTGCCTGCAGGCTGCGCCCGGGATCGGGCTCGTTCAATCCGGCCGCGATCTCGTTTAGCTGCTCGCCGGGCGCCGAGACGCGGATCAGCTCCTCGCGCCCGCTGCCGGCAAACAGGATGACGTCATCAACGTTCCCGTCGCGCTCTATGGCGGCTTCGAGCGCCTGGTCGAGCGGGTTGTCGTGGATCAGCGCGTTGTAAAATCCTTCGAAAAATGTTGGCCGCTGTGAAATCGGTCCGATCAGAACGGCGGGACCGCCGCGGCCAACCGAGGCGCCGGCGAGGCGACGCAACAGGATCACGGGCACGGTTGGGGATGGTTCGAGGACGATCAGGCGCGCCCGCCACGTGTCGCTCACGCGCATCAGCCAGCCGAGCGTGCCGACCGCCTTCGGATCCGCTGTCCGCATGACGGTCTCAGGTTGCAGCTTCATCGCGTCCGGACCCATATGCACGACATCGACCGTCGGCCAATCGGCTGGAAGCGAAGCGTCGGCGAAGTCTAAGGCGTCGCCGGCCGCAAAGCGCACCGTTTCCGGACCCGGATTGATACCGCCGAAGGCGTTTCGAATGTGCTGTTCGACGCTGATCTCCGGGTTTCCCAATTGCAGGAAGCGCAGCGGAAACGTGAACGGAACCTGCGCGACGCGTGGGCGCGCCGCCGAGAGGCGCACGATCGGCAGGTCCTCGGGCGTTTTGGCGGCGGAGAAGAAAAATAGCTCCCACGGCAGGCCGGTGACGCGCGGCTCGTCGATCTGCAGCGTCACGCGATTGAGATGTTCATGGTCGCGCTGTGGCACGGAAGCGCGGTACTTGGCGTATTCGGGCGCGATTTCGACCGCGGCGAGAAGGTCCGCCGCGAGCCTGGGGTCCGATTGCTCCTGGAGGCTCAGCACATCGTCGGCCCGAACAAGGGCCGACTTCAGGCTGCCATTCCACCGCAGCGTGAGCCCGATCTTGCCGGCCTTCTCGGCGGCGATACCCAGATGAAAGTCGTTGCGCCGAATGGTCAGGCCCGGCATCGGCTACTTCCCGACAATCTGCTGCGCGATGCTCTGCACGCCCTGGAAGGTCGTGCCGCCGAACTGATGCAGGCCAAAGCCCCACAGGAACGCGACCACCAGGTCGATGGGGGTACCCCAGGCGGCGTTGTCGAAGTAGAGGAATTTCAGGCCGATCACGAGGGCGAGCGCGAGCATGAGCAGGAACAGGAGACCCTCGGCGACCAGCACGCGCTTGTTGGCCTGCGCGGCGGTGGTGGGCGCGCCGAGCACGAAGGCGATCGCATTCCAGGCGCCCTGCGTGACCTCGTCCGGGATCTCGCCGCCATTGGTCGGCGCCGGCGCGAGCGCGGCGCCGGGACCGCCCATTGCGATCGCCTCCTTCATGGCCGCCCGTCCGTCCACATAAGCTTCGACCGCCGTATTGTACGCCTTGCCGGCGTCCTGAAATTTCCTGTCCAGCAGCATCCTGTCGATCGATTCGAGCCCAGCCTTCGCGGCGGCATATTTGGCCCGGGCCGTGACCGGATCGGGCGCGGCGGGGTCCGGCGCCGCCGGCGGCTTGGTCTCGGCGGCGTGCTTGTCGTCCGCCTCGACCTGGTGGAGCAGCGCCTGTGCGGTCGTTTGCTGCCACTCGATGCGCAGCTTGTTCCAGTCGCGCACCTTTTGCTCGGCGTCGGGCTCGGCCTGGACGGAACTGAGCCGGCGATTGTAATCGGCGACCAGTTCCGCCCAGGCCTGCGGCGTGAAGCCGGGGGCGCGCTTGCCGGACTCGAGGCTGTCCTTCAAACCCTGGATCGCGACCTGCACGTAGGCGTGGCGCGCGGCGGTGAGCTTCGCGGTCGCGGCCGCGTAATTCCCGGCGTTGGCGTCCGCCACGGCCGTTATGAGTGCTGCGGTGGTGTCTTGCAGTGCGAGGATCTGGGCGTCGCTGAGGGTGGTGATCTCGCCTTGCAACGCCGTGATGGCGCGCGTGAGCTCATTCTTGACGGCGGTATCGAGGTCGGACGCGTAGGTCTGCAGGTCGGCCAGAGCCTTGTCAGTGACGGTCGCGGGGGCGCCGTCCTGGTCGAGGATCTGCATGATGCCGCGGTGTTTCGCGCGCACCGCGTCGCCGATCGATTTCGGCTCGACCGCGTCGAGCTGCCGCCTGAGTTCGATCCAGCGGAACAACACCTCGACCTTGCGGCGGATTTCGCCGACCTGGACGTCGGGGGTGCCCCAGCGCGGATCGGCATTGCCGCGCCGCACCGCGTCGAGCCGGAGCAGGAGGTCGGACAGCACGCGCTGCTCGTCGGGCGCAAGGTCCGGGTTCGCCGTCTGGAAGCGCGCAAGGTCGTCACGCACCGCGATGGCGTCGCCCTGCGCCACGATGGCGCTGCGGCCAACCGTGTAATACAGCCGCGCCAGCGTCGAGAGAATGACGCCGATCAGGATCAGGACGATGGCAGTGCCGATGCCGCGGCGCAGGCTGAGCTCGAAGGCTTTCTCGGATGCCTTGCGGGTCGGGGAGGCGACGCGGATCAAGCCGGCATAATTGCCGGGCTCGCTCAGGCCTTTGATCTGGAGCGAGAGGTCACGCGTCTGGCGCGGAGCGAGAGTGAGGTTGCCGGAAAGCGGCTTGCCGTCGGCGATGACCTCAAGTTCCTGGTAGCCCGCCTGGATCAGCGCGTTGTTTTCCTTGCGGTCGAGCTTGACGAGGGTCGGCACGTCGACAGTCGTATCCTGTCCCTCGGCTTCCTGCAGGCGCAGACGCATGCTGGCACCGGCCGGGTCGATCGTGGTGTGCACCTGCGCGATGTCCTCGATGCGCACCGCGCTGTCCTTCAGGCTGCGGGTGATCTTGAGTGCCGTCGACAGCCGCTTGCCGTCGACCACGAGGCCGATCTCGCCATTGTAGATGCCCTCTTCGGTGAGCTTGCCGGTGAGGTTGAGGCTCGCCTGTCCGAGCGGCTGCAGGCTGATCGGAGTGGTTGCGGTGACTGGCGTGTTGCCGTTGCGCAGTTCGAGTGCGATCGCCTGTCCGGACGGTGCAACGAGGCTGGCAAGCTCGACTGTGATATCGCGCGGCCTTTCGGCATTGTCGTTGCGGCGGATCACGACCGGCCAGCTCAGCGCCGGATCGGGCGTCGTCAGCTGCAGGGCGCCGCCGGCTGCGCCCACCACGACGACTTCGCGGACCGTGCGGGTGACCTTGAAAGCGATCGGGGTGCGCTTGCCGCCGACCACGATGCCGATCTCGCCGGAATAAGCGCCTTCCTCGGGGACCGCCGCGACCACGCGCAGGGTCGCCTGTCCGCCTGCCGGCAATGTGAGTTTGCCGTCATGCGCGGCGCCGTTGCCGTCCTTCAGCGTGACCTGTTGCGACCGGCCCGATACGCTCATCAGATGGGTGACGTCGATCTGCACCGCTGCGGCATCTTCGAGCGTATCGCTGCGTTGCAGAACCAGGGGCCAGTCAAGCTGCGGCTCGATCGTCGTGATGGCGAGGGTGTTGTTGGCAGAATTGACGATACGGACGGTGACGGCCGGCGGGTTGGTCTGCGCCCGCGCAGCCCCCTCGGCCCCAAGTGTCGCGCCCCACAGGAGGCAGAACAGCGCAATGCCGCGGAACATAAATTTCCCCCGAAATGCACAATCCAATAAACTCAACCTATACTTGTCAGTCTGCAGCTTCTCGGTGAGTGGCGCAACAGCGGAATATGCGGTGCAGCCGGCGGCGATGGGCCGGCCCTGCAGGCATTCGCCCGCTATCTCGCGAACGCGATCGGGAAGTCCGGCACGGTGGGCGGACGGATCATCACAGGGCCGAGCGGGATATGTTTTCGCCCGCCATGGAGGTTGGCGTTTTCCAGTTCTCGGTACCTGATGGATTTTCTCCGTCTCACTCGACCACTTCATCCGCCGTAAAAATCAGCTTCTGCGGCACGGTCAGTCCCAGTGCCTTGGCGGTAGTGAGATTGATGATCAGTTCGAACGTGGTCGGCTGCTCCACCGGCAGATTGGCGGGCTTCTCGCCCTTGAGAATTTTTGCGGCGTAGAGGCCCATCTGGCGATAGGCGGCGGGAAGGCTGCTGCCATAGCTGATCAGGCCGCCGCCTGCGGAAAATTCGCGCTCGAAATAGATGGTGGGAACGCGGTAGCGCGCCGCCGGCGCCACCAGCTGCTCGCGCCGGGTATCGAAGAACGGATCGGCGGCAATGATCAGCCCGTCGGCTTTCGCGGCGGCGAACGAGGCAAACGCCGCATCGATTTCGCCGTCGGTGCCGGCGTTCAGGATCACCAGCTTGACACCCTTCGCGGTCGCCCCTTGCTGGGCGCCTTCGATGGACGGTTTGGCCGTCGGGCTGTTCGGGTTGACCAGCAGCGCGATGGTCCGGGCCTCGGGAAGCAGCTCGCACAACAGCTCGAGCCGTTTCGATGTCAGCTGGGTGAACAGGATGCTCAGGCCGGTGGCGTTGCCGCCCGGCCGGGCCAGGCTTTCGACAAGTCCGGCTTCCACCGCGTCGTTGCCGACCTCGAATACGATCGGAATCGTCGAGGTGGCGTTCTTGGCGGCGCGGGCCGGGGGAGGGCCGAACGCGGCGATCAGGTCGACCTTGCGCGCGACCAGTTCGGCCGCCATCGCCGGCATCCTGTCGTAGTGGCCTTCCGCCCAGCGATACTCGATCGCGACGTTCTTCCCCTCGACAAAACCGCCGTCCTTCAATCCCTGCAGAAACGGCGCGGCGCTTGGCGAGTATTGCGGCGTGGCAAAATGAAAATAGCCGATCACCGGCATCGCCGGTTGCTGGGCGCGCGCGACCAGCGGCCGGACGGCGGCGGCGCTGCCAAGCGCCATCAGGAATTCACGTCGCTTCATCCGCGTTACGCCGCCTGCGCCAGCCGTTGATCGATTTCCTGGCGCAGCACGCCGAAGTCGATCGGCTTGGTCAGCAGCCCGATGGCGCCGCTCTCCAGCGCCTTGCGCCGGGTATCGGCATCGCCGTAGGCCGTGATCATGATGACCGGCACGTCGGGCCGGATTTCTCTTGCCTTCGGCAGCATCTCGAGCCCGGTCATCCCCGGCATATTGATGTCGGAGAGAATCAGGATCAGCGACGGCCCAATCGTATTGGCGAGCAGCGACAGCGCCTGGGTTGCCGAATGGGCAAAATCCATCATGAAGCGCTGGGCGCGCAGATCGCGCCGGAATTGCTGGCGGAACAGCGCCTCCACGTCGGGCTCGTCGTCCACCACCAGAACCATCACCGTCACGGCTGACCTCTATGGTTGTCCGGAAAACTGCTTTTGCGCGGCAACCGGATCCTGAACTCGGTAAATTGACCCGGCGCCGTTTCGACGTCGATGGTGCCGCCGTGTTGTTTCACGATGATGTCATGGCTCATCGAAAGGCCAAGCCCGGTGCCTTCGCCGGCCGGCTTGGTGGTGAAGAAGGGATTGAACATCTTTTCCTTCACATCCGCCGGAATGCCGGTTCCGTTGTCGCGGATCCGAATCTCGACATGGTCGGCTTCTGCCCGCGTGCTGGCGGCGAGCACCGGCTCGAAACCCGCGCCATTCTCGCTGCCACGCTTGGCGACAGCGTAGAAGCCGTTGGCGATCAGGTTCAACAGGACGCGGGTGATCTCCTGTGGAAAGACTTCGATCAGGCCGGCGTCGGGGTCGAACTCGCGTTCGAGCGTGACGTTGAACTGCGGCTTTTCGGCGCGTGCGCCGTGATAGGCGAGGTTGAGGCTCTCCTCGACGATGGCGTTGATGTCGGCGGCGCGGTGTTCGCCGGAACCCTCGCGCGAATGCAGCAGCATGTTCTTGACGATGGAATCGGCACGCCCGCCGTGCTGCACGACCTTGTCGAGGTTGCCTCGCAGCATGTCGGTCAGTTCGTCGACCTCGCGTCTCGTTTTGTCGTCGAGGTCGGCCGATTGCAGCGCCTCGTTGAGCTCGTCGATCAGTTCGCTCGACAGGGCGGAGAAATTATTGACGAAGTTGAGCGGGTTCTTGATCTCATGGGCAATGCCGGCGGTGAGCTGGCCGAGGGAAGCGAGCTTCTCGGTCTGGACCAGGCGGTCCTGGGCGTTGCGCAAATTCTGGAGCGACGCCTCGAGATCGTGGGTCTTGGCCTGCACCTCGTTGAACAGCCGCATGTTCTCGATGGCGATCACTGCCTGGTCGGCGAAGGTCTGCAGCGACTCGATCTGCTGGGCGTCGAACGGGCTGACCTGTTCCCGGGTCATGATGAACACGCCGATCGGCGCGCCCTCGCGCAACAGCGGCACCCCGAGCATGGTGCGGTAGTTTCCCAGCCGCTGGTATTCGCTCGCCTTGTATTCGGGATCGGCGAGGACGTCGTGAATATGGATGGCGCGGGCTTCGAGCGCGACCCGTGCCACGGCGCCTTCGCGCCCGGCCTTGAACGGATGCGCCGTCGCATACGTGACCAGTTCGTCCGGGAAACCGTGGTTCGAAACCCAATGAAACAAATCGCCCTCGCGCTGGAAGATGCACGCCTTTTCAGCCCCGCCGAGTTTGGCCGCCGACGCCACCAGTGTATCCAGCACCGTCTGCAGGTCGAACGCCGACCGGCTGATCACCTTCAGGACGTCGGCCGTGGCGGTCTGTTGCTGCAGCGCTTCGCTCAGATCCTCGGAACGCTGTCGCAGTTCGCTGACGAGGCGAACGTTTTCGATGGCGAGAACGCCCTGTCGCGCAAAGCTTGTCACGAGTCCGAGCTGCTTTTCTGTGAACAGGCGCACATCCTGCCGAAAAATCGCGATGGTGCCGACCAGGGCATCCTCCAGCAGCATCGGAACCAGCAGCAGGGTCCGCGCGCCGCCGAGTTCGGCCAATTCCACGATCGGCGGAAAACCCGCGAGATATTCCGGTTCCTGCCGGACATCGGCGACGTGAACCGGCTGGCGCGTCGCCGCCAGCCGGCCCAGCGGATCGGTGGGCGGCGGCGAGATCACCGGAACGCGGGAAAATGTTTCGGCGAAGGCCGGCGGCAGGTTGAAAACTGACATGCAGCGGTAGCTGCCGGCCTCGAACAGCAGCAACAGCCCGAACTTGGCATCGCAGATGCGGGTCGCGCGTTCCAGGATCAGGTCGAACACGGCCTTGAGGTCGCCGGACGGCCGACCGATCACCTGAAGGATTTCGGCGGTCGCCGCCTGATGCGTCAGCGATTCCTTCAGCTCCTCGGTCCTGCGCGCAAGCTGCGCCTTGAGGTCGCCGGCCGAGGCGGGCTTGCGTCTCTTGACCTTCGACGCCTTGCGAGCGGGACTCCGGGTGGCTTTTCGGGTCTTGGTGCTGCGGGACTTGCCCGCTTTCGCCTTGGCCGTCTTGCGGCCTGTTTTTCTTGTCTGCACCATGATTGCCCTGCTCGGAGCGGGCACTTTATCGAATCTCACGGCCGAATCGGAAGCGCTACTTTCCGCGGAACCGGGAAACAAATAGGGGGTGATCTGGCCGGGGGGTGCCGCGATCTACTCTGCCATCGTCTCCGGCAGGCGTGCCGCTGCCGCGCCGAACACGTCCTCAAAAGCCAGCCGCAGCGCCGCGTCCAGATCGGCCATGGTCACCGGCAGCCCGAGATCGACCAGGCTGGTGACGCCGTAGCGCGGGTCGACCACCCCGCACGGCACGATCGCGTTGAAATGGGCAAGGTCCGGCTCGACATTGATCGCGATGCCGTGGAACGACACCCAGCGCCGCAACCGCACCCCGATGGCGGCGATCTTGTCCTCGAAGCCGTCGCCCTTGTCGGGCCTTTTGACCCAGACCCCGACGCGGTCCTCGCGCCGTTCGCCGTGCGACGTTGAAGGCGGCCAGCGTCCGGATGATCCATTCCTCGAGGCCGGCGACATAGGCCCGCACATCCGGGCGCCGCCGCTTCAGGTCCAGCATCGCATAGGCCACCCGCTGGCCGGGGCCGTGATAGGTCAGCTGCCCGCCGCGCCCGGTCTGGAACAGCGGGAAGCGGGCTCCAGCAGGTCGCCGGCCTTGCCGCTGGTGCCGGAGGTATAGAGCGGGGGGTGTTCCAGGAGCCAGACCAGTTCCGGTGCCCGGCCCTCGGCGATGTCAGCGGCGCGGGATTCCATGGCCGCGACCGCATCGGGATAGGGAATCGCGGCCTGTTCGAGCCGCCATTCCACGGCGGGCGCGCCAAAAGGCGCCCCCAGGGCCTGCAAATCGAGGGTCTGGCGGGCGTTAACCATTGGCTAACCAGAACATGGTGCTGTCGTCATGTTGCGAATTTCCATGTGTGAATGCGGGTCCGAAGTGCCAACCCTTGATAACGTATCTGTCGATCTCATGGTGGTGCTTGGCACCACCTCGATGCCGGTCCACCAGGTGATGCGGCTGAGCCGCGGCGCCATCATCGAACTCGACGCCACCGAGCAGGACGAGGTCAAGATCCTCGCCAACAACCTGCCGGTTGCCAGTGGCGTGGTGATGGTCAACCGCAACCGCATTGCCGTCGAAGTCAAGCAAATGCTGCCCCGGACCCCCGGCCAAAGGTAATCCCCGGTGGCCCGGATTGGCCGCCTTGCGGGCCTTGTCCCTCCATCGTCGATTTGTTACATGGCGCCGCTGATCCGCGCCTGACCATAATCGGTTCCGGCCATAGCGCTCGTGGCGGAATTGGTAGACGCGCTGCCTTGAGGTGGCAGTGAGTAAAATCGTGGGGGTTCGAGTTCCCTCCGAGCGCACCAAAGAGACAAGCGATTGATGCGAAACGAAGTTTCGCGATCATTCCCTCCCACATTGTTACTCTCATCAGATGTCACGGCTCTGTCCGGGACAAATCTCCTATTGTTTCATTCCGAATCGTGCCCAGCGCAGTTGCTCTTTTTGTCGCCGCATCTTTATTGAACTAACTCGATGCGTACGGAAATCATCGTTTGCTCATCATAGAGCAGTGGCGCCGCCCGGCGTAGAATAGGCGCTGTTTGTTCTCTCATTGGAGACCGCCACGCGATCTCCAGGCACTTCGATTTCTGACGGCGCACGTGCGATCACGCCGCGCCCTTGCGGCGTGCGGCCGGACCAGGACGCCGACGCTCGCCGCCCGGCTTTACGTCTTTTGCCGGTTTCGGCGCCTGTGGGATCAGGAGCCACCTGCACCAGAGCGCAGTCATTTTGCCGCCCTCCAACGTTCGTTCCCATTCGAAGCCATGCCTCGAGAGGATGCGATCGAGGCGTTTCAAGGCTTCGCCGTCCAGACCCTCTTTTGGGTCGGCATTTATGTATCGACCCGGCGCACCGTTGAGCTCGCCCTCTCCGTGGGAAATGCGAAGTTGTGCAAGGAGACCGGCGATGCTGCGCAGGTCGTCTGGCGGAATTTCCAGCTCGGCGCCTATCTTCGCAAGGCCGGCATCGGCAGCCTGCAGCCGCTTCAGATCCTTGCTCCAGGCCGCCGCCGCCACAAGGGGCCCAAGCTCGCAGCGGTTTGCCAATGCGAGCGCGTCTTCCAAGGTCTTGATCAATTCGAGATTGCTGTCCGCGGTATCGAGCCGGCGATGAAGCAGAGACTGAAGATCCACAGCTGCGGCGAGATGCTGCGCCGCGGCTTTCCGATCTCCGCGCCCGACACAGCAGCGCGCGAGCAACTGAAGCGCCTTTACGGTCCATCGAACATATTGCGGCTCGACACTCTCGTCCCGGCCGAGCCGCTGCATCTTGTCGAGCAGGCGTTCGGCTTGCTCGACGGCCTGATCGAATTCCTCTACCGAGATGTAGTGCTCGACGAGGTCAACTCGCTGCCTCCTGAAAAAGGAACACGTCATCGTAGCGGGGCCCGGATTGTCCTAGCAGGAGCGGGTGCAGCAGCGCGAGAATTTGGGCACAGGCGTTGAGGACATCGAGGCGATCGGCAAGAAATACCGTCAATGCGCCGTTCTGCTCGGCAATGTCAGAAGGAATCGAACTCGCGTTCGCGTTCGCTTCCGGCGCGATAGCTACCAGGGCTCGCGAGTCGTCCTCGCTGCGCAGGAGCGTGAGCCGACTGCCGTTCCCCCATCGCAACTCCACGGCGCGGCGATCGGGCCTGCCAACAATCTCGGCCGTGTCGATCTCCGCCGCGGAGGCAAATATCAGATGAGCCCATTTATTCTGATGAGCGAAGTCTTCCTTGAGGTAGGCGCGCAGCCGCGCCGACTCCTTCCCGGGTACGGCGTCCCAGGCAAAGATGGGGGCTAGGCGGTTGCGGAGGGCCGCGAGCTGCGCACGGTGACGGAGCAGGCGGGCAAGCAGACGGCGATCGTCACCCCACTCGATCTCCTCTGCGTCAAGGAGCAACATGCAGTGCAAGGCCACGCGCCGTTCATTGCGCGCGTCGATTTCCCGCGCAGCCGCCGGCCGATATTGACTGAGCACGGCTTCGCGCTCCACGGGCGAGGCGATCGCGCTGAGGAAATCGCCCTCGAGCAGGGTGCGTTCGCGCGCATCATGATCGCTGCGGAATAACGTGCAGGAGAAGTGGTCGGCTTCCGGAAAGCGCCCGACGACGCGCACGCCGACGTCCGTCTGATCCGGTTCGACCGGCCTCGCAGTGCGGGTGCGCCAATAGTGCGTGATGACGGCGAATGTGCAGCCATCGGCGACCAGCTTCTCGAGCGAGGGCACCTCGAGCCTGGTGCGCAGTCCGGGCATGTTCGCATGGAACGAGGAACCGCCGCTCGGCTGCGGCGTGCGCTCGGACCCGTCCAGCGTGAGCGTGAAGGCCGTGCCGGCATCGCCGAGATCGGTGCCGTCGATGTTCTGGCTCAGTGTGGCCTCGTATCCGGACCAGCTGAAGCGGCCGTCGATACGAGGTTGATCATCTCTGAAGTCATGTATCGAGCGCTGCAGGAAGTCGAACTCATCCGGCCATGTGCTCCCTTCCCGGAAGGGAGCGAAGAAGAATGACATAGGCCTATTGAATAGCGGATCCAACAGCAGCCGTACCTCGAGCACGAACGGATCCTCGAAGTATGCCGGTTGGGTGAAGATGCGCTGATCGAGCCCGACCTCTACGGACCGGATGGGAAGCTTGCGGATGCGATCGAGGCTTTTCGCCAAGGCCGGCAGGACGAGTTCCGCCTCTTTCTGCCGGGCGACATCCGCGAGATGCCTGCGGAGGGCCTCGTCGATCTCCACGTCGCCGACCGCCGCCCGATCGGTTACGGCGCGGACCAACTGCAGGCGGATGTAATCGGATTCGACTCCATCGTACATCTGGAATGCGCGCAGGCCGGAATCAACGATCGCAGGCGGCAGGTCGCAGGGGCGGAGGATGATCGGCAACAGCCGCAGGCCGCGCTTTTCACGTTCGCGCTTTGCCAGCTCAATTTCCTTGTCCACCCAGGACGATGCTACGGAGGTCGGGGACAGGAGAAGACAGAACACGTCGGCATCCGTGATCGCCTTCGCCAGCTGTCCTTCGAGATCTTCCGCCGCTCGCATGTCTGTGGCATCGAGCCAGATTTGGCATCCAACGTCTTTGAGGATGCGACGGACCTGAACCGCGTCGGCGCGATCGCGCGCACTGTGGGAGACGAACACGCTGGTCATCGCCCTTCGCTCCTGCCGCATGCAAGGCAACGTCGAAGAAGTCGGAGACTAACCTAAAGTTGTTCTGGCGACAAACCCTAACCTGCGTAGGTCTCTGTCGCGTGTAAGATATTTCATGACTACAGCCGTGGCCTCGCAAGCACATTTCGTTTGAAGAAGGGAACTACCAAACGCCAGTATCAGTCATTGCCGGTCGCAGGCAAATTCAAACCCAAGGAGACTCCGCCGACTGGCTTGCTTGCGGGTGAGGTTGCGGGTCGAGTTGGTGGACGCCCTCTCGAAAAGTACTTTTCGTGGTCGAAATACACCTTATTACCTAATGAGCCAGGTAACCAATTGAAATCGCAACAAAAGCGACCGCGCTCCGAGCGCTCCACGCTTTCACCCGTTGTCGATCCTCCGTCGCGCCTCGGCGAGCTCGGCCTCGTCCCAGTAGCCGATCAGGATGCCGCCCTTGAGCTGGGCTTTCGAACTGTAATTCTCGATCCGCGCGTCCGGCGTGGTGATGCGGTTGTGATCGGTCAGGGCCCATTCGAGCAGCGCTTCGCGCATGGCGGCGCGCGGCGCCTCGCAGGCCGGATCGGCGCCACGGTCCGTTAGTTCGTGCGGATCGGTTTCAAGGTCGAACAGCATCGGGCGAAAGCCGGGCGCGTGCACGTATTTCCAGCGGCCGTCGAACGCCATGAACAGGCGGCATTTGTCGACGGGCAGACCGAGCGCGCCGCGTGCGTCCTGCATCGAGTAATCGTATTCCGAGAACACGTGGCTGCGCCATTTCGCCACCTGTTCGCCGCGCAGCCACGCCCCGAGCGAGCGGCCCTCGACGATATGGCGCGGCGGCACGCCGCCGAAATATTCGATCAGGGTAGGCGCCAGATCGATCGCCTCGACCAGCGCGTCGCAGGCCGTGCCGCGGGTCCGGTCGGCTTCGGGGGAGGGATCGACCACGATCATCGGCACCTTCACCGAAACCTCGTGAAACAGGTCCTTTTCGCCGAGCCAGTGATCGCCGAGATAATCGCCGTGGTCGGAGGTGAAGATGATCAGGGTGGACTGGTCGAGTTGCCGCTCTCTCAGGAAGGCGAACAGGTGGCCGAGCTGATCGTCGATCTGCTTGATCAGGCCCATATAGGTCGGGATCACCCGCTCGCGCACCTCGTCGCGGGAGAAATTGCGTGAAACCCGCTGGTCCATGAAGGCGCGATAGACCGGATGGGCATCGTTGCCGCGCTCGCTTTCGCTGCGAAGGGGAGCAACAACCTCGCTTGCGTCGTACATGTCATGGTAGGGCGCCGGCGCGATATAGGGCCAGTGCGGCTTGATATAGGACAGGTGCAGGCACCATGGACCGCCGGCCTTTTCCGCCTCATCGATGAACGCGATGGCACGGCGCGTGGTCCAGGGCGTCTCGGTGTCCTCGTCGGCGGCGCGCGCCTTCTTGTCGGCATGGGCGAGCAGCCAGCCGTTCTGCAGCGTTCCATCATCCGCCTGCCCGGAGTTCGCCCATGTCTCCCAGGGGTTCGATCCGTCATAGCCTTTGGCGCGCAGATAGGCGTTATAGGGCGCGCTGCGGCTGGGACGTCCGGAAGGATGAAGCCCGTCGTCGCGGTCATACGGCTCGAAGCCGCATTCGGAGGCCAGCACCCCGATGGTCGAGCCGGGATCGATACCGAGCCGCTGCATGCCTTCTTCGTCCGGCTGCATATGCGTCTTGCCGACCAGCGCCGTGCGCACGCCGAGCTTGCGCAGGTGGTCACCGAGCGTCGGCTCGCCGATACGCAGGGGAAACCCGTTCCAGTTCGAGCCGTGCGAACGCATGTAGCGGCCGGTGTAATAGCTCATGCGCGACGGACCGCACACCGGCGACTGGACATAGGCGCGCGTGAACCTCACGCCGCGCGCGGCCAGCGCGTCGATGTTGGGCGTCTTGAGAAATGGATGTCCCGCGCAGCCGAGATAGTCGAACCGCAACTGGTCGCACATGATGAAGAGTGCGTTACGCTTTTGCACGAGGCCGGCCTTCCTGTTCGCTATCCGGCAAGGCCGGCCGCCTTGATCACCGGCGCCCAGCGCTCGAAATCCTCTTTCTGGATCGCGGCGAGTTCGGCGGAAGTGGTCCCGGTCGGCAGCAGCCACAGCGCGCGGGCGCGGGCATCGAAGGCGTCGCCGTGGATCGCTTCAACCAGCGTCCTGTTGAGTTTCTCGATTTCCGCCGCGGGGGTTTTCGCCGGCGCGAAGATGCCATACCAGCCCGAACCGGCGATCTGGTAGCCCTGCTCGATGAAGGTCGGCACGTCCTGGACCATGGCGTTCCGGGCCTTGCCGCTGGACGCAAGGAGGTTGATCGTGCCGGCCTTGGCCTGCGCCACGAGATCGCCGAGCGGCGCGCAGACCAGCGGAATCTGACCGCCCATGACGTCGGTCAGGGCCGGCGCGGTGCCCTTGTAGGGGATGGCGTTGATCTTGGTGCCGGCCTCCGTCGCGAATTTGAGCGGCAGCAAATGCGGCAATGCGCCAAGCCCCGGCACGCCGACATTGCTCTTGTCCGGGTTCGCCTTCAGCCAGTCGGCCAATTCGCCGAGCGACTTCGCCTTGGTCATCGGGCCGGCGGCGAGGCCGAAATCATAGGTCACGACCTGCGTGACCGGCGTGAAGTCCGCGAACGCGTCATAGGGCAGATCCTTGAACACCGAAGGAAACAGCACCATGGTTCCGAACGGCGTGAACAACAGCGTCCTGCCGTCCGGATCGGCCTGCTTGACGTCGCGCACGCCAATGCGCCCGTCCGCGCCGGTCTTGTTTTCGACAATCGCGGTCACGCCAAGCTTCTTTTGCATGTCCTCCGCCAGCAGCCGGACAAGGACGTCGCCGCCGCTTCCAGGCGCATAGGGATAAACGAACCTCATGGTCGAGCCGGCCGCCTTGGCCGGGCGGCTCAGCAAGCCACCGAAGCCCGCACCGCAACCCGCGCCGGCGCCAATTAGAAATGCCCTTCGGTCCACGGTTCCCTCCCTCTGTGTGCCCGTTGGCTGCCCGCTTCGTGGCGGCGCGCTTTGAACGACGATCGAATTTCAGCCTCAGCCGCGCAACTATCGGCGCAGCGTCCGCGGCTGTAAAGAATTTTAAGTTCCGCGATCCGGGCTTGCGATTGCAACTGCCGCTCGACTTCACGGGGATTGGGCCGACGGGCCATGCCACACCGGACGCCCATTCTCGCGATCAAGCGCTATGTCGCCGATCATGCCGACTGCGGTGCTGCCAGGTCGACAACACGCCGCGAGGTGAAAGTGCAGGGCGCTTCGCTCGTGGTCTATGCCGCCAAGCACGGCCAGACCGCGCTCGACGGCGAGGGCGAGGATTCGCCTTTCGCCGTCGCCACGGTGCAGCGGATCGCGACACCGGGTGTCGAGATCAATTGGGTGTTTCGCCTGGTCCGCAACGACGTGAATGGAGGCCACCGCCGGAGGTCTGGAGCCTCATACCTGCGGCTCGTTGCCCGGCCGCGAGGATTTCTTCTTCGTCGCGAAATAAAACGGAGCATGATCCCGAAAAGCATGCCCACGGACTTGATCCGGGGGCATGCTTTTCGGACAAGATCGTGCTCGAACGATAAGATGGGTGTCGAAGCGTTCGAATGAGGTGTCGGTAGCCCGACGCGACCGGTTCGCCGGGGAGGTAACGACGTCAGAGAGTACTAGGCCTTTCATCCAACCCTGGGGGGATTCCGATGCCGCCAGTTCCGATCCGCCGGGCAGCTTTGATTCGATCCGCGCAACGGCACGCAAGCCGCCACGAAACCTTTGGCGGCAGCGGGAATTATTGCCGGCACCGGCCGCCCGCCAAACTTCGTCCTTCGTCACGTCTGATCACGACAGGCGCCTCATCGATCGGAGCGGACTCATGAAATTCCTCGACTATGCCTACCGCTTTGTTTCCGATTTCGTGCTTCTGGTGATGGTGTATTTCAGCCTGAATTTCATGGACAAGTACCAGCAACGCGCCATCGTCGCCGCGCTGATCCTGGCCTTTGCCGTGATGCGGGCGATATCGGCGGTGCGGTCGTTTTATTTCTTCCAGAAGGTCGAACGGCTCGAACACGAAACCCGCCGGCTCGCCGGCCTGCTGGCTGGCGGTCCCGGTGAGGCCAGCCTGCGCCGGACCATCTTCGCCGAGGTCGAGGATATGCGCCGCCGCGGCGAGATGCTGGCCTATATCGATCTGTTGTTCCTCACCCTGATCATCCTGCTCTGCATCTCGAAGATCGTGACGAACTAAATGCGTCATACGCGGGCTTGACCCGCGTATCCATCAATCCTCCCAAGAGTTCCTGCAAAGAGGATGGCTCACCGGGTCATAGGCGAGCGGAAGCGACGCCGTCCTTCGGACGGCTACGCCCGGCGATGACGCAGAATGCGAGGCGACTGCCTCAGCTCCTGACGCAGTAAGTCTATCGCGCCAGCACCGGTCCGAACTGCAGCCCGCCCTCGGTGACCGGGACGCTGCCGGGGATCGGCTGCCGCGACACGTCGGGCACGAGTTCGGCGCGGCGCGACAGCTTGGCCGGATCGAGCTCGGAGACCTCGCGCTTTTCCGGAATCTGGAAGATATCCTGCTCGGGGATCGGCAGCGTCAGCCGGTTGTCGGCCACTGGCGTCGACGACTGGCGCGGCCAGGGCGCCTCGTGCGGCAACGGCACGCTGCCGCGCGAAGAACCGTCTTGAACGAGCGAACGTCTCCGGCAGCAGCATCAGGCTGTCCTGTTGTGCCCGATCCGACACCATCGGCGCCGGCAGCATCGGGGTGTCGGCGAAGGCGAAATTGGGCACCTTGGGCCAGTGCGAGATCGCCACGTTTTCCGAGATCGGGTGCAGTTGCCATTCCTGCGGCTCGGTCGGCGTCTTCGGCCGCTGCGGCGTCGCCGGCACCACATGGACGATGCGGTAGCCGCGGACTTTCAGCTCATGCAGGATTCGCGGCAGCGCCGCCACGGTTCGCGCCTGGATATCGTGCAGCAGCAGGATGCCCTTGCCCTTGGCATCCAGCCGCTTCATGGCGATGTCGTAGACCTTTGACGAGGAAATGTGCCGCCAGTCGTCGGCCGGAAAATCCGCGCTCCAGACCTGGATGCCCTGCGAGGCCAGGTAATCCTCGACCTGTTCGGCGCGCGACAGGCCGGGGATGCGGAAGAACGGCGCCACCGCATCGGCGTCGCCGAGCGCCGCGGTGACCGAGGCGATACCGTCGTCGATCTCCTGCCGGGCATGCTCGATCGCCATTTTGTTCATGCCGAGCGGGTGGTTCTGGCTGTGGGTCGCGATGGTGTGGCCGGCCTCGCGCAGCTTGCGCACGCCTTCGGGATTTTCACGCGCCTGCCGGCCGACGGTGAAGAACGTTGCCTTGACGCATTGCGAGGCGAGGATGGCCAGAATCTGGTTGCTGTTCCTGGGCAGCGGCCCGTCGTCGAAGGTCAGCACCACCTCGTGGTCCTGCAAGGGCAGGGTTTCGTCATATTGCATGGCGCCGATCCGCGGATGCTCGCGGGGATCGACCACCAGTGTCCGTGACGTGCCGAGCGCGGTTGGATTGCCGGGGCAATCGGCGGCCGCCGCCGGTCCGACCGCGGCGCCGGTGCTCAATAAACCCAGAAACAGGATGGCCCACTGTCGTGCCCGATACCCCGCCGATACGCTACCCATCATCTAAAACGCATTCCATTCCCAGAAATTGCTCGGAAAAACTATCGGGGGGCCAATGAACGTTGCATTAACATGATTTTACTTGCCGGGCACAACGCTGCTGTCGGCATTCTTGTCCTTTGGCGGTGGCGCCGCCACGATGTGGACGACGTGGTACTGGTTGTCGCGCAAATAGCGCAGGAACGCCGGCATGATGGTGGCGGTGCGTACCTTGGGGTCGTGAAACAGGATGATCCCCTGGTGGGCGGTACTCAGCCACCCGATCATGTCCTTCAATTCCTGCTGCGCCGACTTCGGTTCCCAGTCGCCGGCCCACAGGTCGGCGCCGAACACCGCGATGCCGCGCGCTTGCAACAGGTCGAGCAGCGCCGGCGTCGACTCGAAGTAGGGGAAGCGGAAAAACGGTGTCGTCGGCGTGGTAGTGGCGCTGCCGTGCAACGCCAGCTCGACGGCGGCGATGCCGCGGTCGATTTGCTCCACCGCCTTGTCGTTCGCGATCAGGTTCTCGTGCGCATGCGACCAGGTGTGGTAGCCGACGGTGTGGCCGTCGGCCGCGACCTTGCGCACCATGTCCGGTTCGGCGGCGGCGCTTTTGCCGATCATGAAGAACGTCGCCTTGACGCATTGCTGGGCCAGCGCGGTGAGGATCCGCGTCGTGGTCGGCCGATTGGGGCCGTCGTCGAAGGTCAGCACCACCTCCTTGTCCGCGAGCGGCAGCGTCTGCGGAAAGCTTTGCAGCCCGACCCGGGGATAGAGCGCCGGGTCGACCTCGAGCACGCGCGAGGTGCCGAGCGTGCCCTGGCGCGGACATTCGGCGGCCTGCGCCGCAGCCGTGCAGGCGATCAAGGCAACGATGGCGGCTCGCAACGCGATCATGAAACCTTACCGTTCGCGGCCGGATCTGCCGCGCGCTGATATTTGCCATTGCGCTTAGCATAGCCGATTGGGTAATGCCTGACGCGAGATCAAGTTCGATCCCGAATGGCGCATTTGATCGGAAAGCGCGCGAAATCTGCCACAAATCGAGACGGTGAGGTGCGGCATGGTCGATGATGTGGATGTGGCGCACCTGGATTCCGTGCTCGACCGTCACCCGATGCGTGACGAGGACGGCGACATCCGTCCCGAATTCGTCGCGGAAATCAGCCGTGCGGTTCAATCCGGCGATGCCGCGCTGCTGCGCGAGATCGTCGCCGAACTCCATGAAGCCGACCTCGGCAACCTGATCGAGGCGCTCGATCCGGAGGAGCGGCCGCGGCTGGTGGAACTGACCGGGGCCGATTTCGACTTCTCGGCGCTCAACGAAGTCGACGACGCCGTGCGCGAGGAAATCCTCGAGGAGCTCGAGCCGGAGACGGTCGCCGAAGGCGTTCGCGAGCTGGAATCCGACGACGCGGTCGAACTCCTGGAAGGGCTCGACGAAGCGGACCAGGAGGAGATTCTCGACAAGCTGCCGCCGTCGGAACGCGACGCGCTGGAGCGCAGCCTGGACTATCCGGAAAACTCCGCCGGCCGCCGCATGCAGACCGAGTTCATCTCGGTGCCGCCGGACTGGACCGTGGGGCAGGCCATCGACTACATGCGCGAGACGCCCGACCTGCCGGGCCGGTTCTACGAAATCTATCCGGCCGACGCCGCCCAGCACTGGCAGGGCGCGGTCGCGCTCGACGTGCTGCTGCGCTCCCGCCGCATGGTGCCGCTGGCCGATCTGATCGACGAGGATCGCCGGCACGTCTCGGTCAACGACGACCAGGAGGAGGTGGCGCGGCTGTTCGGCAAATACAACCTGGTCGCGGCGCCGGTGGTCGATACCGAGAACCGGCTGGTCGGCGTCATCACCATCGATGACGTCGTCGACGTCATCGAGGAGGAGGCCGACGAAGACCTCAAGGCGCTGGGCGGCGTCACCAGCGACGAAGAACTGTCCGACAGTTTCTGGACCATCGCCAAGGGCCGCTTCAACTGGCTGTTGGTCAATCTCGCCACCGCGTTCCTGGCCTCGTCGGTGCTGGGGCTGTTCGAGGGCCAGCTTGAAAAGATGGTGGCGCTCGCGGTGCTGGCCCCGATCGTGGCCAGCCAGGGCGGCAACGCCGCCACCCAGACCATGACGGTGGCGGTCCGGGCACTGGCGACCCGTGAACTCGGCCCCGGCAACGCCTTTCGCATCGTCATGCGCGAGGCCCTGGTCGGTCTCGTCAACGGGCTCGGCTTTGCCGTCATCACCGGCGTCGTCGCCGTGCTCTGGTTCAAGATCCCCGGCCTCGGCGTGGTGATCGGCCTTGCGATGCTGTGCAACCTGGTCGCCGGCGCGCTCGGCGGCATTCTGATCCCGATGGTGCTGGAGCGGGTACGGGCCGATCCCGCGGTGGCGTCGGGCACCTTCGTCACCACGGTCACCGACGTGGTCGGCTTCTTCTCGTTCCTCGGCATCGCCACGCTGTGGTTCGGGCTGAAGTAGGGCGCGTCCTTACCTCTCCCCGCAAGCGGACGCAAGCGGGGCGAGGTGAGCTTGCCGCAGGCGATCGCCTCCCTCCAGCCCCCCTCGTTCATCAGACTTTAACGTGCATCGACCACCATTGCGGGCGATGAGGTTGAAGATGCAGCGCTTGCGGCTCAAGGCGGACGGACGGATTGTCGAATTGCGCGACGGGCAGGAGTTTCCGCTCGCCGCGGCGGCTGCCGCGACCGCGCCGGCCGATGCCTTGGCAACGCCGGCGGTTCGCGATCTTCGCCTGCGCGCGCGCCTGACCCAGATGGAATTCGCCGCAAGGCTCGGCGTCCCGGTCGAAACCATCCGCAACTGGGAGCAGGGCAAGCGGCTGCCGCGCGGACCGGCCCGGGCGCTGTTGGCCGTGATCTCGCATGCGCCGGAGACCGTGTTCGCGGCCCTGGCGACCGCTCCGCAAATCTGACGCGGAACCGAGGGCCGGCCTCGCCGGTTAGATCCGATTGGCAGCGCGGTCCGCTCTGGACATAATGGCGCCCGTCCTTTGTGGCTCTGTAATTGCTGATCTTCCAAGAGGCCCTCATGCAGATCGTTGAAGCGAACGGCGCAAGGATCCCGGCGATCGGGCTTGGCACCTGGGAGCTGCGCGGCCGCACCTGCGCCCGCCTGGTGGAGCAGGCCATCAAGCTCGGCTACCGCCACATCGATACCGCGCAGGTCTATGAGAACGAGCGCGAGGTCGGCGACGGCATCCGCGCCTCCGGGATCCGGCGCGACGAGATATTCGTGACCACCAAGGTGTGGACGACGCATTTCGCGCCCAATGACCTCGAACGCTCCGCCAAGGACAGCCTGGCCAAGCTGCGCCTCGCCGAGGTCGATCTGCTGCTGCTGCACTGGCCGAACCCGCACGTGCCGCTCGCCGAGACGCTGGGCGCCTTGGCGCACGTCAGGGCGCTGGGAATGGCGCGGCACATCGGGGTCTCGAACTTCACCGTGGCGCTGCTCGACGAGGCCGTTGCCGCCTGCGCCGAACCGCTGGTATGCGACCAGGTCGAATATCATCCGTATCTGGACCAGACCAGGGTGCTGGAAGCCTGCGCCCGCCACCGTATGGCGCTGGTCGCCTACAGCCCCGTTGCCAAGGGCCGCATCAAGAACGACCAGACGCTGGCGCGGATCGGTGCCAAGTATCACAAGAGTGCGGCGCAGGTCTGCCTGCGCTGGCTCGTGCAGCAGAATGTCGCCGCGATCCCGCGCACTTCGCGGATCGAGCGGCTGTCGGAAAACATCGAGATCTTCGACTTCGAATTGTCCGACGACGAAATGCGACAGATTTTTGCCATGGGCAGCGCCAGGGGGCGCCTCACCGATTTCGGCTTTGCGCCGAAATGGGATTGAGAGTCTGCCGGTCCTTTCCCGGTTGATCTTGCCGGCGATATCTTCCATGCAGGGCGGCGCCTGAGCCTGCGGTGGATGGCATGTTTTTCGTAATTTCCAAGGTTTTGGGTTTTTTCGCGGTGCCGTCCAACGCGATCGCGGCGATCTGTGTGCTGGGCGTGGTGCTGCTAGGGACCCGATGGCAACGCGCGGGCAGGACAGCGCTGGCGCTGGGCATCGGGCTGTTGCTACTGTTCGGCTTCTCCCCCGCCGCGAATATCCTGCTGCTGCCGCTGAGCGAACGCTTTCCGGCATGGCAATCCGCCGGACCTGAACCCGCCGGCATCATCGTGCTCGGCGGCGCCATCGATTCGGAGACATCCGCCGCCCGCCAGGCGCTCGAAGTCGATGCCTCGGCCGAGCGGCTGATCGCGATGCTCGAACTGGCGCGCCGGTTTCCCCAAGCGAGGGTTGTTTTCAGCGGCGGCAGCGGCAACCTGATCGTCAATTCGGTGCCGGAGGCGCCGATTGCCGGAGCGTTGCTCGAACGCTTCGGGATCGCGCGTGAGCGCATCGTGCTGGAGAGCCGATCGCGGACCACGGACGAAAATGCCCGGTTCACCCGTGCTCTGGTCTCACCGAAGCCGGGCGAACGCTGGCTCTTGGTGACCTCGGCCTTCCATATGCCGCGCTCGATCGGGGCGTTTCGCCATGCCGGTTTCGAGGTCGAGGCTTATCCGGTCGACTGGCGCAGCCGCGGATGGATCGACGCGGCATCGCCGTTCGACCAATTGAGCCATGGGCTCGCCCGCACCGACGTCGCGGTCCACGAATGGAGCGGCCTCATTGCCTATCGGCTGACCGGGCGCAGCAGCGCGCTGTTTCCGGCACCGGCGAAGTGAGGAAGCGCTAAATTAATCCTGCCGCGGCAGGCCGAGCCGGTAGACGCCGCGGAAATCGTCCGGATCGGCCGGCTTGCCCTTGCGGTAGATGACGAGGCGGCCTGATTGCGCCAGCGCCACCGCGGCGCGGCGGATCGGCAGCAACAGCCCGTGCCAGTCGCCTTCGGGCTGGATGGCGTGGGCGATCTCCGGCGCGCTCAGCGTGCCGCCGGTCCGGATCAGGACGTCGAGGATGCGGTCTTCGAGGGGAGGGGATGCTGGCGGCGAATCGGACAGAGACATGGTTCATGCCTTGCCGTATCGGCCGCACTGCCGCAAGCGCGACGACCACGACCCTAATTTCCCATCGCCCGCCAGGCGCTGGAGGCGAACTGCCGGCGCCAGGTCACGATCACCACCGCGGCGGTCGATACCAGGAAAACCCAGGGACTGACGAACCAGCCGAGATAGCCGAGCGCGAAGAAGAATGCCCGCTGGCCGCGGTTGAAATGCCGCGCCGCCGACCCGAACAATTCGCTGGTGCGCATCACATGGGCTTCGGCCTGCGGCGTGTCGCGCTGCGATGCCGGCGGCATGGCGCCGAGCAGGATGGCGACGTAGTTGAACAACCGGTAGGCCCAGGCGAATTTGAAGAACGCATAGACGAAGATCAGCAAGAGGCCGATGCATTTGACCTCCCAGAGCCCGGGCGAGGCACTGAACCCCAACGGCAGCTTGTCGAGGATCGGCTGCACTTCGTTGGTCGCACGCAGCAACGCCAGCGAGCCACCGACGGCCAGCAGTGTGGTGGAGGCGAAGAACGCCGTGCCGTTCTGCAGCGACGCCATGATCTGGGTGTCGACCATGCGGGCCTCGCGGTCCAGCATTCGCCGGATCCAGACCTCGCGGTAGGCGTGCATGCGCCCCGACAGGCTGTCGCGGCCGTAGGCGGTGTGCTCGAGGGTCACCGCATACACCGCCCATTCGAGAATGAAGAAGCCGACCGCCACAACGTCGACCGTCGAATAGGTCATCATGCAGAACCTCTCAGAGCATGATCCGGAAAAGCATGCCCTTGGACTTGATCCGAGGGTGGAAACCGGTTTTCCGGAAGGGATCATGCTCAAACAAAAGGATAAGATCATGATGCGATTCCACTTAATCGCATCATGATCTCGCGTGGCGTGGAATGCTGCCACGCAGCCGTCACCACGGCAACCGCCGGCGGGGACAAGCCGTGGTTGATTGGAACGGCGCTGCCATGGCAACGTCACATCGCACCTGCACCATCCTGCGAGGAGTGTCTGCGATGACGTTGAAGCTCGTAATCGGCAACAAGAATTATTCGTCGTGGTCGATGCGGCCCTGGCTGGCGCTGAAGGCCGGCAATATCGCGTTCGAGGAGGTTTCGATCCCGCTCTACACCGGCGACGCCGACAAACAGCGCCTGCTCGGCTTCAGTCCGTCCGGCAAGGTCCCGGCGTTGATCGACGGCGACGTCACGGTGTGGGACTCCCTGGCCATCATCGAATACTGCGCCGAACGGTTTCCGCAGGCTCAGTTGTGGCCGGACGACCGTGCCGGCCGCGCCCATGCCCGCTCGATTGCCGCGGAAATGCATTCCGGCTTCGCGGCGCTGCGCAACGAATGCGGCATGAATTTGCATCGGCCGGTGCGGGCAAAGCCGCTCACCGACGCGGCACGCGCCGACGTTGCCCGCATTCAGGCGATCTGGTCGGATTGTCGCGGCCGCCATGGCACGGCCGGGGCGTTTCTGTTTGGCGCGCTCAGCGCCGCCGATGCCATGTACGCGCCCGTGGTGCATCGCTTCCGCACCTATGCGATCGAGGTTGCGCCGGTCGTGCGCGACTACATGGACGCGATGATGGCGCAGCCTGCCTTTGCGGAATGGACCAGCGCCGGTCTGGCCGAAACGCTCGTGATCGAGAAGTTTGAAAACGATTGATTGCGTCTTCGGCAAGCGATGCCGCGCCAGTGTGAGCGCGCGTGGCTGGAACCCGGTTTGAATTCATGCCAATACCGGGTTTCGTCGCAGCTCGCGAAAGGATTTGACCATGGGCATTCTGGATTCGTTGGGTAACTCGCCGGCCTTCAAGGGAATCCTCGGCCAGATCGAAGCCGCGGCCATTCCGGTGATCATGAGCGAGGTGCTCGGTGCCAGGGACGGGCAGGGCGGCCTCTCGGCCATCGTCGCCAGACTGCAACAGGGTGGCCTTGGCGATCAGGTCAAGTCCTGGATCGGAAACGGCCAGAACCTGCCGATTACCGCCGAGCAGTTGCAGCAGGCGCTCGGCAGCGACACCGCCAAACAGCTCGCCGCCCGCTTCAACATTCCGCTCGATCAGTTGACCAGGATGCTGGCGCAGCAGTTGCCGCAGGCGGTCGACCACGCCAGCCCGAACGGCACGCTGCCGCACAGCGCCTGAGCTGATCGAGGCAGGCCCGCGGGCCTGATTGCGGGGCCGTCCGGATTCCGCGAAACCGCTCCCGCAAAGGCCCTTATCGCGCTGAGAAACCTGCATATTCGCCTACTTGCCATGCCGTCTTGTGACTGGCCAAAACGGCCGTTCGCGTGCTATATTGTACCGGGGTTTCAAGTCGGCCAGAGCTAGCGGGACCGTGAGCCGGGCCGGCATTCTCGTGCGTGGGAGAGGGCGTTGAAACACAAATTCATCGTTGGAGAGAGCGTGTACTTCACGGCCAGCAATGTGGCGCGACCGGCCGCCAGCGGCACCTATGAGGTGATCAAGCTGCTGCCGACCGACGGCGACGACTGTCAGTACCGCATCAAGAATTCGACCGAGGCGTTCGAGCGGGTCGCCAAGGAAAGCCAGCTCGACGTGAGCTGACCGGAGGGTCCGGTCCTGGCAGGTGCGCGTGCCTGGCGCGGCAATTCTCAGTCTTGCCATGAAGATGCGGCACAACCGATGTCGAAGCTTCGGTCGCTCGAATCAAATCGCGGTTCGTCAGCGGAGTTATCCAGCATCGGATGGCGTGTGCATCGCAACCGAATGGGCGCCCGTCTTGATCGGACGGACACGGCATTTCCTTTTGCCGATTGCGCTCTATGCTGTCGCCGGGGACATCGCGCATGAATTGGGCCTGGGCCACCTCACTGGATCAACTCTGGCGTTCGCCGACATTTCCGATGTGGCTGACATTGGCCGCCGCGGGATTTTTTGCCGTCATCCTGCTCTTGACGCTGGTGCGGGCCGAAAAATCCGTCGCCAACGGCGCACTGACGGTGATCACGCTGTTGGCGGTGGGCATCGCGGTGGCCGCGACCATTCGCGGATTTGCACCCAGCGGCATCACGTTGGCCTCGCGCGACAATGGCGGCGGCTCGCCCGCCATCAGCATTTCCCTGCCGGCGCTGTCCTGCATCGATGACCTTGCCGGGGAAACCGTCGAGACCGCCTGCGAAAAGGCCCTGTTCGGATCGGCCGAGACCGTGGCCGCGGCGTTGTCCTACGCCGCCGCCCGCGTCAATCGTCTGGTTGCCTACGGCGACGTAGACAGCGCCAACAAGAACATGTCGCCGGAACTCGATGCGCTGCGGCGCTCCATCGAGCGCGATCGCTACGGCCTGTTCGCCTATGTCCTGACCGCGCGCGACCGCTGCAAGCCGTCGGAGTGCGCGGTCTATCCATCGCTGACCGATCACAACCAGATCGCCGCCAATATGGAAGAACGCGTCTATGATGGTCTGGTTCTGCGCTACTCGGCCTCGTGGAACACGCCGGCCACGACCTTGGCCGCGACCACCGCGGCGCCGATGCAGCAGCAACCGCCTCCAGGCGCCACCGGCCGGCCGACCAATGCCGATTTTCCCAGTTCGGCCTCTATACCGCCGATCAACATCATGACGCCCGAACCGGGATCCACCGCGTCGCCGCCGGGATCGCGGCCGCCGCCCGCGACGACCAACGCGCAGTCGATGGCGCCGCGTCCGCCGGCTGCGCCAGCCCCGGCCGCACCCGCGCCCGCGCCCAAGAAACCGCCGGCCCCGAAAACCCGTGCATCGGCGCCGGTGCAGCTTGCGCCGGTGGAGCCGAGCGCCGATAACAAGCCCAGCGCCGATAACAACTGAGCATGATCCCGAAAAGTGGATACCGGTTTTCGGACAAGATCATGCTCAAACCGTTCTAGCCCCAGCCGTTTTGAGCCGCCCCGAAACCATGCCGCTTCACCTCATCAAGCTCGCCGTCGGCTGCGAGTCCGTCAAGGAACTCAAGGGCTGGGTCGCCGAGCGGATCGCCAGGGCCAGGCAAAAGGGCCTGCCACCCCATCACATCCACGTCACCCGGATGGTGCCGAAGCGCGATGCGGAATTGCTGGCCGGCGGTTCGATCTACTGGGTAATAAAAGGCGAAATCGCCGCCCGCGAAAAACTCCTCGCCATCGAGCCGTTTCGCGACAGCGACGGCATCGGGCGCTGCCGGCTGGTGCTGCAGCCGAAGGTGATCGCGGTATCGCCGCGGCCGATGCGGCCGTTTCAGGGTTGGCGCTACCTCGCCGACAAGGACGCCCCGGCCGATCTCGGCAAGGCGGCGGCGAGCATCGCCGCCATGCCCGAACCGCTGCGCCGCGAGTTGCGCGACCTCGGACTGCTCTGAACCTGACGCCGCCCGACCGGGTTCGCCGCTCAAGACACATCACTGCATGGAGCGTTCGCCCGCCGCGGCATTTGACGTGTGTCGTGGATCACAGCGGCCGCGGCGATTCATGATTAAACCGAAACAGCCAGCGATCTGAGCGCCGCCGCGCGCATTTCACTTGACCGCGGACGCGCGCAATTTGAAGATAACCTTAGGGGTAAACGCAATGCTGGTGCAGGCTAGTCAGGGTCAGTCAGGCTCGGCGCATGTGGTTGTGCTGGGCAACGAGAAGGGCGGTTCGGGCAAGTCCACCACCGCGCTGCACGTTGCCGTCGCCCTGATGAAGGCGGGCCAGCGGGTCGCCACCATCGACCTCGATTGCCGGCAGCAGAGTTTTACCCGGTACATCAACAACCGGCGGGCCTGGGCCCGCCGCACCGGTCTCGACCTCGAGGTTCCGGTGCATTGCTGCATCAAGCTTGGCGAGACCATGCAGATCGCGGACAATGAGTCCACCGAGCTCGAACAATTCATGGTTGCGGTCTCAGCGGTCGAGCAGACCTACGATTTCATTGTCATCGATACCCCGGGATCGGACAGCTACCTGATGCGCCTCGCGCACTCGATGGCCGACACCCTGGTGACGCCGATCAACGACAGCTTCCTGGATTTCGACGTGCTGGGCACCGTCGATGCCGCCAACTACTCGGTGACCGGCGAAAGCCACTATGCCGAGATGGTGCGTGACGCCAGGCGCAAACGCCGCCAGCTCGACGGCGCCTCCACCGACTGGATCGTGGTGCGCAACCGGCTGTCGATGCTGGGATCGCGCAACAAGCAACTGGTCGCCAACGGGCTGAAGGAGCTGTCGCTGCGGCTGGGCTTTCGCGCCATCGACGGCTTCGCCGAACGGGTGGTGTACCGCGAATTCTTCCCGCGCGGGCTGACCGCCCTCGACGACCTCAACGAGGCGACGCTGGGCACCCGTCCGAGCATGGGTCATGTCACCGCGCGCGAGGAAGTCATGGGCCTGTTGCGGCAGCTCAAACTGCCGCTCGACGAACGCGGCCGCCGCCGTGCCGCGAGCCGCGCCGAATGGTTCGCCCAGGTCGACAAGCCCCTCGAAGTCCACGACATTCTCGGCGCCTGACGCCGCCGCCGGGCACTTGATCCGGGCTAGCGCATGTCCCGGCGAAGTGGGATCCGGTTCGCCGACAAGGACATGCGCCAACACAAGAATCTACGGCGCTTCCCGGTGATGTTGGATCACCGAGTGATCCAATACCACCGGCAAGCGCTGTAGGGCGCGCGGCCCCCGGGAAGCCGGCCGCTAACCGTCTGCCGGCGACATCGCCCGATCCCTCAAATTGTCAGTAACGGCTTAGCCCCCTGTGCAGATGCGCGCACTAAGGTGCGCTGCACAACGATCGGGCGGGTGAATTACAACATTTGACCTTTTGGTCAAACCCGCGTGACGTTATACATTCATTAAGGAATGCGGAATCCCGCACATTGCGGGCGGGCCGACGGCTGCTACGGGAAACGGCATGAAGCGCGGTATCATTCTCCTGCTTTCGTTTGGCGTGCTCTCGGTGGTCGGTTATTTCACCGCCAGCAAATGGGCGATCCGTCATGAGACGGTCATGTTCTACGATGCCGCGCGGAACGACCGCCCGGTCGCCGTCGATATCGCGGTGCGTCGGGACAGGGAGATGCAGGCCGATGCCGGCATGATCAAGTTGCCGGTGGCGGTGTTGAGCCATGGCAATACCGTGAAGTACACGGAGTACTCATTCCTCGCCAACGTCCTTGCCGCCCGCGGCTACATCGCGGTCAGCATCCAGCACGATCTTCCGACCGATCCGCCCATGGTGACCAAGCCCGGCGAAATCTATGTCGGCCGCCTGCCGCAATACGAGCGCGGCGTCGCCAACATCCGCTTCGCGGTCGAGGAGATGCGAAAGCTCGAGCCGAACGCCGACTACGATCATCTCACCGTGGTCGGGCATTCCGCCGGCGCCGACATCTCGATGCTGTTCGCCAAGATGTATCCCGAACAGACCAGGAAAGTGGTGACCCTCGACAATCTCCGGGTGCCATTCATCACGGACGGCAAATTCAAGATATTGTCGTTCCGCTCCAAGGATCCGGTATTCAAGACCGATCCGGGCGTGATTCCCGCCGACGATATCTGCGAGAAGAACGGCATCACCATCGTGCAGACCGGCTATCAGCACAACGACATGCGCGACACCGGCCCCGACGAAGCGAAGTCCAAGATCCAGGCCATGATCGACCGGTTCCTGGACGACGACAGCGCGCTTGCCGCCGACACCAGCGCGCCGAAGATCGCCCGGCCGGTCGTCGCCCGCAACACGCCGGTCACGCATTGATCGCTGCCGCCCGGGTTGACGCGATAATCGGGCTGTAGCTGCATTGACCGCACCGTTGCCGCGCGCCACATGAAGCTCGTTACTTAAGGGCGAGCCCGATGCCTCGAGACCCCAATCCCAATTCTGCCGGCGAGGTTGCTGCGGCGCGAGACGACGTCACCGGCAAGCCCGGTTCGTTGCCCGAAACAAAACCGTCGGCGTCGGAAGACATTGCGGCTTTCGTTGCCAGGGCCCGGGCGATGTCGCCCCATGCCGCCGGTGCCAGGGGACGGCTGGTGTTTGCCCTCGATGCCACCATGAGCCGGCAACCGACCTGGGACATGGCCTGCGCGATGCAGGCCGACATGTTCCGGGAAGCGGCAGCGAGCGGCAGTCTCAACATCCGCCTGGTCTATTACCGGGGCTTGGGCGAATGCCGCGCCAGCGGCTGGATTTCCGACAGCGCGCAGCTGGCAAAGCTGATGAGCCGGATCGACTGCCAGGGCGGCAACACCCAGATCGGCAAGGTATTGTCGGAGGCGCGGCGCGAGGCGGTCGCCTCCGGTGTGCGGGCGGTGGTGTTCGTCGGCGATGCCATGGAAGAATTGGTCGACGATCTGTGCGCCAAGGCGGGCGAACTCGGCCTGTTGAAGGTGCCGGTATTCATGTTCCAGGAAGGCCATGACGCCGATGCCGAGCGGGCGTTCCGTGAAATCGCGCGGCTGACCGGCGGCGCCTGGTGCCGGTTCGATACCGGTGCGGCGGCGCAGCTGCGCGAACTGCTGCGGGCGGCGGCGGCTTATGCCGCCGGCGGACGCGAGGCGCTGCTGCGGCTGTCGAAGACCACATCCGGCGCGGCGAAGTTGCTCGGCCAGATCAAATGAGCCGGATGAAATGAACGTTTGCCGGTCGGTGGCAAATCCGCTTAGCGCATGATCCGGAAATGCATGCCCTCGGACTTGATCCGCGGGTGGATACCGGTTTTCCGAAAAGATCATGCGCAAACAAGAATCTAGGTCGTAGGCATGATGTTTACGACCTAGAGCGCTGTCGGGGTGCAATTTAAAGCGATAGCGCTCTAGGGCGCGGATCAACCGCTTTTACTGCCGGCCACAACATACTATCTATCTGCCATGCCGACGTTGATCGCGGGCGCCCTTGCCGTCTTTTTGCTGTACATGCTGCTGCAGATGTTTCGCGCGGCGAATCCGCACGTGCTCGCCCGCGGCATCAAGATCGGCGGCGGTATCGTTGCATTGGCGGTGGCCGCGTTCACCGGCATCAAGGGTGAACTCGCGGTGGCAATCCCGCTCGGCTTCTTCGGCGCCGGACTGTTGGGCTGGGCGCCGTTCGGAACGCCGGGTTTCGGCGCCATCGGGCGCATGTTCGGCTCGCGCACGACGCGGTCGGCGGGACAGACC
Organism: uncultured Alphaproteobacteria bacterium; assembly: GCA_963710235.1. Classification (GTDB taxonomy): domain Bacteria; phylum Pseudomonadota; class Alphaproteobacteria; order Rhizobiales; family Xanthobacteraceae; genus Bradyrhizobium. Next base: position 570,164 of record CAVPZI010000001.1, on the reverse strand, counting down.
TCGCAGGTCCGTTCGCAGTTTCTGGTCATGACGCTGGATCACGACAGCGGCGGATTGACCGGCCTGATCGTGGCCGGACCGCACGCCGGCCGTTCGCTCGACGAATTCGACCTGCCGCAACTGGCGGCGATGATGACCGGCTTCGATGCCGAGAGCACAGCCCTACTTGAAAGCTATCTCGACCGCAGATTTCCCGCCTGGCGTCAGGACGCGCAGGGAAACCCGGCAGGGGGGAATGGCCGCGCGGCGGCGGGAAGCAAAATGACGGACGAGGAAGCCTATCAGATCCTTGGCCTGCAGCCGGGAGCGGGGCGCGACGAGATCGGCCGCGCGCACCGGGCTCTCATGAAGAAACTGCATCCCGACCAGGGGGGGTCGACGTACCTGGCCGCCCGGGTAAACGAGGCCAAGGATACTCTGCTTCGCAATCATCGCGGCTGACTCCGGGAACGCTACCAAACGCTACTTACCGCGAGCTGCTGCTGTTTCTCTGTCGGACACCCCAGGGTCGCCCGCCGTTGTCCGGCATGGTCGATCGTTCACCCGTCATTTGTAGTGGCGAATTCTTGACGAGAGGTTTGCGCCGCGCCGATTTGTTCCCGCCGGTAGCGGAGTCTTGCGCGAGGCGGCAAAAACGAAAATGGCCGGGAAATTCCCGGCCATTTCAGCAAACCTTGGCAGCAAACCCCGATTAGCGCCGGCGGCTCAATTCCGGATGGTGATGCAGGAAATATCCGAGCGCTTCAGTGTCCGGCAAACCGCTTCGGCCTGATCACGGTCAAGGCCGGCAAACCGGGCCCGGAACAGTTTTCGGTCGCCCTTGGCGACGACGGGTTCGGTGAAGGAATCGGCCTTGCCGAGCAGGCCGTGGGACTGGTCGCGGGCCGCGTCCAGGCGGGCCCGCGCCTCGCTCTCGCTTTCCAGCGCGCCGACCTGGATGATCCAGCCGCTATGGACCGCAGCCGGCTTGATCGCGCCGTTCTGCTGAACCATTTGCGGTTGCGGCGCCGGCTCGGCCGAAGCCACCACCGGGGCCGGGGTAGGCGACGGGGCAGGGGCGTTGGCCGGCAGCACGCCGAGCACGCCGTGGCCGGTGCCAAAGTTGGCCGGCTGCGGCGGCAGTTCGGTCTTGAGTTCGGTTTTGGCGATCTCGGCCCTGGCTACCGTCGAGCCGGAGGTCTCGGCCACCTCGGTGCGCGGGATGGCGTTGGTCACCGGTGTTGGTGTCGACGGGGCGGCGGATGCGAGCTTGATGGTGCCGGCCTTGACCTGGACGGTCTTGACCCGGACCGGTTTCATCGGCTCGGACGAGCCCGGAATGAGGGCCATGGGCTGGCTCTGGATCACGCCCGAGGTCAGCGGGGCCGGCTCGGGCTTCGCGCCCGACAAGGAGGCGGTCGCCGCGGTAACGATGGACGGCCGGGTGGCCGGCGGGGGCGCCGGGACCGGGGCCGCCGAGCGGACCATCGGAGCGTCCGCCGGATCCGGCGGCGCGGCCGAAGCCACCTGGACGGCGCCATCGACCTGCATCGTCTGGGTCGGACGCGAACGGGCCTGGTCTTCGGCAACTTCGGCATTGGCGTCGGCCGGGTTGCGCTCGGTGATCGCTGCGACGGTGCGTCGGGCTGAGGCTTTCTCGAGGTTTTCCGCCAGCAGGGTGCGCATGGTGGCGTCGCGCGAACCGCCGCTGCGGCCGCCCATCACGACGCCGACCAGGAAGCGGTTGCCACGGTGGATCGAGGTGACGAGGTTGAAGCCGGAGGCGCGGGTGTAGCCGGTCTTGATGCCGTCGACGCCTTCGACACTGCCGATCAGGTGGTTGTGATTGGCGATCGAGTGGCCATGATAATTGAATACGGTGGTCGAGAAGTAGCGGTAGTAGCGCGGGAAGCGATCCTGGATGGCGCGGCCCAGCGTCGCCTGGTCGCGCGCCGTGGTCACCTGATCGTCGTCCGGAAGTCCCGAGGCATTGCGATAGACGGTGCGCGTCATGCCGAGCGCGCGCGCCTTGCGGGTCATCGCCTTGGCGAAATCCTCTTCGTCGCCGCCGATGGCTTCGGCGATCACGACGGCGGCGTCGTTGGCGGAGCGGGTGACCAGGCCCTTGATGGCGTCCTCGACCCGGATGGTCTGGCCCGGACGCAGGCCGAGCTTGGTCGGCGCCTGCTCGGCGGCGTGTTCGGAAACCTCCATCTCGGTGTCAAGCTTCATCCTGTTGGACTCGAGCCGCTCGAACAGCAGATAGAGAGTCATGATCTTGGTCAGCGAGGCCGGGTGGCGCAGGCCGTCGGCCTCCTTCGACTGCAGCGTGGTGCCGGAGTTGCCGTCAACGATGATCGAGGAAAACGCCGGGTTGTAGCTGTCGCCGGAGTCGCGGTGGTGGGCGACGTGGGAGCGGTGTCGGTAGTAACGCCGGGCGTCGGCGGAAGTGGTGGTGCAGATCGCGGCGGTTGTGATGGTGACCAGCCCGAGAGCGCATGCCCGAAGGGCATGCGCGGAAGCTGAAGTTGTGCGAAGCATGAACTTCCCCGTCCCGATTTCCACCTTAGATCACCGGTTCGTGAGGCCAAATTATGCCCAACGCTTTCCCGGCCAAAGACCTGTACTCTGAGCAACTCTCAACGGGGATGGCGCATCTGTTTGCCATTCTGGCTAAGAGGCTGTACTCGCGAGGTTTTCCGGCGTGGTCGCGCGACGTGAACCGGTACACCAAATTGACGTTAGGTGGAGCGAGTTTCCAAAAGGTTAAGCAACCCTTGCAAGGACTACGGGGATTTATCGTTAATCCGATGTTGTGCGACGCACAACGAATTTGACAATTATTGTGCAGTGCACTATAAGGCTGGGATGATCAAGCAGCCGGGGTCCGCTCGGCAGGTCAGCCACAGCCATCCGGGAAGGACGCCACCATGATCACCGCAGAAGACTTTCAGAAGTACGGCAAGGAGCATCTTGAGACCGCCATGGAATCCGCCGGCACCTTTCAGCGCGGCTGCCAGGCCATCGCGACCACGGTCGGCGATTACACCAAGAAGTCGTTTGGCGAAGGCAACGCCTTCGTCGAGAAGCTGGCCGGCGTGAAGTCGCTGGACAAGGCCATGGAAGCCCATGCCGAATACGCCAAGTCGGCGCAGGAAGCCTTCGTCGCCGAATCGCAGAAGGTCGCCGGGCTCTATGCCGACCTCGCCAAGCAGGCGTTCAAGCCGTTCGAAGGCCTGTTCTCCAAGATGATGCCGACGCGCTGAAGCCACGCGCATCAAGCAATAAGCCCGGCCGCAGCGGCCGGGCTTTTTTTGTGCGTGCCGCCAGCAGCATGATCCGGAAAAGCATGCCCTTGGACTTGATCCGAGGGTGGAAACCGGTTTTCCGAAAAGATCATGCTCAAACAAAAATAAGACCATGATGCGATTCCATTTGATCGCATCATGGTCTGCCGGCGAGGGCTACCTCGCGACCCGCAATTTCGACAGCGAGGCGCCGATCGAATTGAAGGTCGAGATCACCTGGCTGGCCGAGGTCAGCATGAAGAAGTTGGACGGGCTGGAGGCGCAGCTCTGCAGGATCGTCGAGGTCGGATCGCCGCCGGTATTGACCTGGATGGTGTAGATCGTCACGCCCGCGTTCTTGATGTTGGTGCACAACAATCCCTGACGGTCGTCGACCTGCGACGAATGGCTGCTGCCGTTGCCGTACCAGCGGTCCATGGTATTGAGGCCGTCCGACAACAGGATGATCGCCTTGGTGTAGGTATAATTGGCATCCTCGGCCGGCGCGTTCATCGGCGAGTTCTGTTGCAGCGTCTGCCACGCCCAGACGAGGCCAACCGGCTGGTTGGTGCCGCCGCTCGGCGTCATCGCATTAATGGTGGATTTCAGGCTGCTCCAGTTGTAGCTCAAGGGCGCGATCGGCTGCGGGCAGTACGACGACTGATCCGCCGGATAGTAATAGGCGCTGGTGGTCGGCGCCGTGACCACCACGTCGGGACCCTGGGCCGTGCCGGGCGCCGTCGAGGTTCCGCGGTCCATCACGCAGCCGTTCCAGCTGTTGATGCTGTTGTTGGCGGTCCCGCATTGCATGGTCTGGTTTCTGGAGCTGTAGCTCGAGCCGCAGCTCCAGCCTTCCTCGATGCTTCCCGAGGTCGACCAGTTGCTCCAGTCGATGTAGCCCGAGCTCTTGTAGCTGGTGCCGAGATTGACCACGTTGGCGAACGGCACGATCGAGATGTAGACGTCGCCGTTGCTCTGCGCCGACGCGCTCAACTGGTCGATCAGGTTCTTGGAAGCGGTCTGCATTGCGCCGATCTTGCCGGCATCGGCCATCGAGCCGGTGTTGTCGAGCGCCATGGCGACGCGCAGCTTGGTGGTTCCCCAGCTGGTCGTCGAACTGGTGTTGAAATCGATCTGGGGAAAGCCGGCGACCTTGAGGAAATCGGTGGTCACGGAACCATAGCCGTTGACCTTGACGTTCGCGGGCGTGCCGCCGCTGCTTGCCGTGTAGACCGCCGAAACGCTGATGCTGCCGGCGTCCTTGTTGGTGTAGAGCCCGGTGAAATAGCTCTGCGCCTTGGCCGAGACTTGCGCGGCCGTAATGGCTCCCGACGACAGGTCCTTTGAAACCATCAGCGCGGTCGAGTCGAGCGCGGCCTGCATGCTGGCGCGCGCATTGCTGACGCGGGTGTAATCGACCGCGGCACCCAGCACGCCGAAGATCGGCACGATGCTGGCGGCGAAGATGATCGCGACGTTGCCCTTATTGGCAACGGCGAAACGGCTGGCCGCGCCGCGAAACCGTTCAATGATCGACGCAATGGACATGGCAGTCACCGGGGTTGGTTCGAGGCGTCCATTTCGGGCTGCATCCATAAACAGGTGGTAAAGCAATGCTGAGAAAATCGGTAAATTGCCGTACAATCGCCGATGGGGCGCGAATCGCGCGGCCTTATCGTCAATGGGCGCTAAACGCCGGTGCCTGCATTTTATCGAATGCGGCAGGATCGATTAACCTTGGCGTGGAACGCGGCGCCTGCCGGCGGCAAGGGGCGGGCGGTTTGGTGCGGGTTCTGGGGAGCGTCTGCGTGCTTGCGGATGGTCCGTTCTGGACCCATATTAGCCGCATCCGAGCCAGCTGACGGGGTCGGCGCGGGCCGGGAGCGGTGATCGGGAACGGCTGCCTGCGACACATGTCGGCCCTCGGGGAGGGGTCGTCTGCGGGCGGCTCACCGTAGTCCTTTAGGAAGACACGTCCTTTGGGGAAAAGCGTCCTGTGGGGATTTCGAACGCCTGAGCCATGTTACAGCCACACCCAGAAATACCATCTGCCTTGCGGCGTTGGGCCAGCCTTGATCCGTCCAGGAAACCTGAATTGACGCCCCCCGAATTGACGCCCGGTTCAGCGGCGGCTGCTTCGCGAATGAGCAGCGACGAGGGGCGCTCCGGCACCCCCGCCACCTCGGTCATCACCAAGGTCAAGCCCAAGACCAAGCGTCCGAACCTCTACCGCGTCCTGATTCTGAACGACGATTACACCCCGATGGAGTTTGTCGTTCTGGTGCTGGAAAAATTCTTCCAGAAGGACGCCGAAGCCGCCACCAAGATCATGTTGCACGTTCACCATCACGGCATCGGCGAATGCGGTATTTTTACCTATGAGATCGCCGAGACCAAGGTGACGCAGGTGATGGATTTCGCGCGCAAGCACCAGCACCCTTTGCAATGCGTGATGGAAAAGAAGTAGCTTTGCGTGAAATCCATCCGGCTGGGAACGGGATTTGCATCTATTCCCGTCGCGTGTTCCCAGCAGGTTCGCAGCACATGTTTGCACTCAGAACCGCTATCGGCCGGCTGGCGGCGCGCGAATCGCTTCCCGCCAAGGCACCGGAGCGCCCACGGATGCGGGAGTGTTTCGCTGTCCGGATGCAAAACAGCGTCGGGAAACAGTCTTTCGCCACGATCGGGCGTAACTATATATGACAAAGGTTGTTGTTGCCTGATCGGGTAACGGCGATCATGATGGCGGGGGCCATAGAGGACGCGGAATGCCAACTTTTTCTCAAAGCCTTGAACAGTCGCTTCACCGCGCCCTTGCAATCGCGAATGAGCGTCATCATCAATATGCGACGCTCGAACATCTGTTGCTTTCGCTGATCGATGACTCCGACGCGGCGGCGGTGATGCGGGCCTGCAGCGTCGATCTCGACAAGCTGCGCACCAGCCTGGTCAATTACCTGGAAACCGAATTCGAGAACCTGGTGGCGGACGGCGGCGACGACGCCAAGCCCACCGCCGGGTTCCAGCGCGTGATCCAGCGCGCCGTGATCCACGTCCAGTCGTCCGGCCGCGAAGAGGTGACCGGCGCCAACGTGCTGATCGCGATCTTCGCCGAGCGCGAAAGCCATGCCGCCTATTTCCTGCAGGAGCAGGACATGACGCGCTACGACGCGGTCAACTACATCAGCCATGGCATCGCCAAGCGGCCCGGCGTTTCCGAGGCGCGCCCGGTGCGCGGCGTCGACGAGGAAACCGAAGCCAAGAACGGCGACGACGCCAAGAAGAAGGGCGACGCGCTCGATACCTATTGCGTCAATCTCAACAAGAAGGCCCGCGACGGCAAGATTGATCCGGTGATCGGGCGCAATTCCGAAATCAACCGCGCCATCCAGGTGTTGTGCCGCCGCCAGAAGAACAATCCGCTGTTTGTCGGCGAGGCCGGCGTCGGCAAGACCGCGATCGCCGAAGGCCTCGCCAAGCGCATCGTTGACTCTGAAGTGCCCGAAGTGCTGGCGGCCGCCACCGTGTTCTCGCTCGACATGGGGACGCTGCTCGCCGGCACCCGCTACCGCGGCGATTTCGAGGAGCGCCTCAAGCAGGTGCTCAAGGAGCTCGAGGCCCATCCCAACGCCATCCTGTTCATCGATGAAATCCATACCGTGATCGGCGCCGGCGCCACCTCCGGCGGCGCCATGGATGCCTCCAACCTGCTCAAGCCGGCACTGGCTTCGGGCACCATCCGCTGCATGGGCTCGACCACCTACAAGGAATACCGCCAGCATTTCGAGAAGGACCGCGCTTTGGTGCGCCGGTTCCAGAAGATCGACGTCAATGAGCCGACCGTCGACGATGCCATCGCGATCCTGAAGGGGCTGAAGCCGTACTTCGAGGACTATCACAAGCTGAAATACACCAACGAGGCCATCGAGGCCGCGGTGCAGCTGTCGTCGCGCTACATCCATGACCGCAAGCTGCCGGACAAGGCGATCGACGTGATCGACGAATCCGGCGCGGCGCAGATGCTGGTGTCGGAAAGCAAGCGCAAGAAGACCATCGGCATCAAGGAAATCGAGACCACGATTGCGACCATGGCGCGGATTCCGCCCAAGAGCGTGTCGAAGGACGACGCCGAGGTGCTCAAGCATCTCGAGCAGACCCTCAAGCGGGTGGTATTCGGCCAGGACAAGGCGATCGACGCGCTCGCCGCCTCGATCAAGCTGGCGCGCGCCGGTCTTCGCGAACCCGAAAAGCCGATCGGCTCCTATCTGTTCTCGGGCCCGACCGGCGTCGGCAAGACCGAGGTGGCAAAACAGCTCGCCGCCTCGCTCGGCGTCGAACTGATCCGCTTCGACATGTCCGAATACATGGAGCGGCACACGGTGTCGCGCCTGATCGGCGCCCCTCCGGGCTATGTCGGCTTCGACCAGGGCGGCCTCCTGACCGATGGCGTCGACCAGCATCCGCACTGCGTGGTGCTGCTGGACGAAATCGAGAAGGCGCATCCGGATCTGTATAACGTACTGCTGCAGATCATGGATCACGGCCGGCTGACCGATCACAACGGCAAGCAGGTCAACTTCCGCAACGTCATCCTGATCATGACCACCAATGCCGGCGCCGCGGATCTGGCCCGCCAGGCCTTCGGCTTCACCCGCAACAAGCGGGAAGGCGACGATCACGAGGCGATCAACCGCCAGTTCGCGCCCGAATTCCGCAACCGGCTCGATGCCATCGTCTCGTTCGCCCATCTCAATGCCGACGTGATCGGCATGGTGGTGGAGAAGTTCGTGCTGCAGCTCGAGGCGCAGCTCGCCGACCGCGACGTCACCATCGAACTGTCGGAGCCGGCCAAGGCGTGGCTGGTCAAGCACGGCTATGACGAGCAGATGGGGGCCCGGCCGATGGCGCGGGTGATCCAGGAGCACATCAAGAAGCCGCTCGCCGACGAGGTCTTGTTCGGCAAGCTCAAGGGCGGCGGCCACGTTCGCGTGGTGCTGGTCAAGGACGAGGCCAGCGCCGAGCCGGACGGCGAAAAGATCGGTTTCGAGTACCTCGAGGGACCGGTGACGCCGAAGCCGGAGAAATTGCCCGGCACGCGCAAGCGCACCCCGCCACGCAAGCCGAAGCCGGGCGGCCCGAACGGCGGCGGCGGTGGCGGATCGAAGGGTCCGGTCTCGCGCGGACCGCTGGTCAAGGTCTGATACGTCGACATTCGATCGATGCGAGGCCTGAGCGGTATCCGCTCAGGCCCTTTTTTCTGCCCGAGTCTTTTCAGCTGTTGGAATTGGCGCGCGTGAAAACAAGCGCGATCAGCGCGCCGCTGAGTTCGCCGGCGGCGCCGCCGAGATAGGCGAAGCGCAATCCCTTCAGCATGCCCTGCGCCGCGTCGCCGTGAAGCTGGGCGGCATAGATCGCGCCGAGCACGGCGATGCCCAAGGTCGCGCCGACCATCCGCGCGGTGTTGACGAGGCCCGAGGCGGTGCCGGACCGGGCAGGGGAGACTGCGGCGACGGCGACGGCGTTGACCGGTCCGGTATTCAGTCCCAATCCGATCCCGATGATGACCAGTGCTGTTTCGATGGTCCACAGATTGGCGGCCTCGACCACCGCGGCGAGCGCCACCAGCCCGCATCCCATGCAGCTCATGCCACCGGTCAGCATGGCGCGGGCGCCGAACCGCGTCATCAGGAAGCCTGAACCTTGCGAGACGACAATGAAGGCGATCGAGAGCGGCAGCAGTTCGAGACCGGCTGTGAACGCCGAGGCGCCGAGCACCGATTGCAAATAGAGCGGCGTCAGGAACAGCATCGCGTACATGCCGAAGGTCATCAGCCCGGCGACGGCGAGCGCGGCATCGAACGCGGCGTTGCGGAAGATGTCGAGCGGCACCATGGCGCCGGGCCGGCCGGCTTCGAAACGCACGAATGCGATGCCGGCCACGACCGTCACCGCCGCCATGGTCAGGATGACAGGCGAATGCCAGCCCCAATGCTGTCCCTCGATGGTGACGAAGGAAAGCCCGCCCACCGCGATGATCGCCAGCAGTTGCGCCACCGGGTCGAGATGGCGGCCCTCCGGGTGGCGGCTTTCCGGCACCCGCGCATAGCCCATCAGCAGCGCCACCAGCCCGACCGGAACCGAGAGGAAGAAGATGGTGCGCCAGCCGGCACTGTCGACGAGAAGTCCGCCGATGGTTGGGCCGGCGGCCATGGCGATGCCGTTGCAGCTTGCCCAGATGCCGAGCGCGCGGCCGCGCGCGGCGGTGTCGCGAAACGTCACGGTGATGATGGCAAGCGACGTCGGCAACTCCAGCGCCGAGCCGAGACCGGTGACGGCGCGGCCGGCGATCAGCACGGCGCCGTTGGGCGCGAAGGCGCATACCAGCGAGCCCAGGACGATCAGGGCAATCCCGCAAGCGAAGATCCGCAGCCGTCCGTACAGATCGCCGAGCGCGCCGCCGGTCAGAAGCAGCGTGGCGTAGACCAGGTTGTAGGAATCCAGCACCCACTGCAATTGGCTGACGCCGGCGTGCAGGTCGTCGCCGATATGCTTGAGGCCGAGATACACCACCGTGGAATCGAGCTGCGCCAGAAACACGCCAAGGCACATCGTGATCAGGATGGCGGTTTCGCCCTTGAGGAGTCCGCCGGCCCCGGTGTCCCGCAGCGCTGTCGATCGCGCATATGAAATTGCCATCGGATCAATCCCTTAAGCTTGGTGGCGGCGCCCGGACCGAGCCACCGGTGCGATGTCAGGACGGCAACTTTGCAGGGAATGTCGCGTTCCAACGCTTCGGCCGCGGCCGAAGCGTCACCGATTGCGCAAGCGCCGCTTCGGCGTACATTTCCTCGCATGATCGCTTCGCAAATGGCCGAAATCGCAGCATTGGTGGGTGATCCCGCCCGCGCCAATATCCTGGCTGCGCTGTTCGACGGCCGCGCCTTGACCGCGACTGAACTCAGCTATGCCGCGAGCGTGTCGCCGCAGACCACCAGCGGACACCTCGCCAAATTGACCCAGGCCAATCTGCTCACGGTGGTGAAGCAGGGCCGTCACCGCTACTACCGGCTGGCGACGCCTTTGGTGGCGCAGATGCTGGAGACCATCATGTCGGTGGCGTCGGAATCGCCGCCGCGCTACCGGCCGCGCTCGCCGCGCGAAGATGCGCTGCGGCTGGCGCGAACCTGTTACGATCATTTCGCCGGCCAGCTCGGCGTCGCCATCGCCGACTCATTATGCGCAAGAGGGCACGTCATTCTCGGCGATGACGGCGGCCAGGTGACGGAGGCGGGGCTCGCCTTCCTCAACAGCCTCGGGGCCGAATTCCCCAAACCCGGACGGCGTCCGTTCTGCCGGCATTGCCTGGACTGGACCGAGCGGCGGCCGCATCTGTCGGGCGTCGTCGGCGCCTCGATTGCGGTGCGGTGTTTCGATCTCGGCTGGGTCGAGCGCGAGCGCAACCCGCGGGCGCTGAGGATCACGCCGAAGGGCCGCGAGGGCTTTCGCCGGACTTTTGATTTTACGATCTGAGGGGGGCGAAGCCACGATGACTAAGAGTTCGTCATGCCCGGGCTTGTCCCGGGCATCCACGTCTTCACTGACTCGCCGCAAGCAAGACGTGGATGGCCGGGACAAGCCCGGCCATGACGGAACAATGATGTCAGTTGAGTTGGAAAACCTCAGCCTTCGCCGATCAGTTCCTTGATGCGCCGCTGCAGCTGGCGCTTTTTCTTCTCGCTCTGGCGCAACCGCTCGGCGAGATCGGAAACCGGAAGCTTGGGCGAACTGTCGTCGCTGAAGGCAACGCCGACGAAGTTGTCGCGCCACCACACGATCCGGGCCAGGAAGGAGCGGCCCTTGCGGGCGATGGTCAGGCCGAAGCTCTCGTCCAGCGCAAGATCCTGTTTCAGCAACGGCGTTTTCGGCAATGTGACGACGTTGCTGAATTCGAGGCTGGCGCCGTTCTCGGAAATATTACGGACCACGCAATCCCGGGTCGCGCCATCCTTGTCGATGGCCGCTTTTCCCCCGTAGATCACCTTGTCCCGTGCGCTTTCGCGACGCTCGATCATCGTCAGTCCTCATTCCCGGAGCGACCCTCGCTCCTGGAGGAATGACCTTACGCGCCTGCGGCGGCGATGGAAGCGCGTGCCGCATAAGAAGGCAAATTAACGTAAACGACCGTTTCCCGGGATGGCGTGGATTCCCTTAGATTTGCCGGCCAATTCAGGCCGCGCTGTCGCGCAGGCCGCGGGCGATGTCCTTCTGGGCGTCGAATTCGCGGCGCCGGCGTGCCAGCTCCTCGGCGCTCAGTTGCGCTAGATTGTTGTAGTCGCGCTTCCAGGCGGCGTCGGCGCTCCAGCGCAGCGGCGATTGCACCGTGGTGTTGGGACCGGGCGCCGTTTCCAGCACGCGCAGCGCCAGTTCCAGGGTGAAGGCCTGCGATTTCGGGTCGTGCGGCTTGCCGGCCGAATTGCCCAGCGGAAAATCGCTGAACAGAAAGCGCGGCACACCGGCGTGTTCGACGATGTCCTTGGCGCATCCCATCACGACGGTGGCGATGCCGCCGGCTTCCAGCTGCCGGGCCACCAGGCTGATGGTCTGGTGACAGACCGGACAGTTCGGCACCAGCACCGCGGCGTCGACTTTGTCGGCAAGGCAGCGCGCCAGGATCTCGGGCGCATCGGTCTCGAGGGTGACGCGGTGGCTGCGGTTGGTCGGCGCGCCGAAAAACCGCGGCGCCACCTCGCCGATCCGCCCGCTGGCCGCCAGTTGCCGCAACTGCGGCAGCGGAAACCAGGTGCCGGAATCTTCCGCCGAGGTGTGGACGCGGTCGTAGGCGATGTGCGAAATCCGCAAGTCGTGGTCTTTCGAAGCGTCGCCGTCATAGACCGAATAGAACTTGGCGCCGCCATTGTATCTGGCGCCCGGACCCTGGTCGCCTCTGGCGGGATCGAACGGCGCCGCCGTGGTCACGATGGCGACGCGGCACGCCGCGAGCGGCTTCTTCAGCGGCTGGAACGGCGCGCCGACATGATGCGCCCAGCGATACGGCACCGTGTAGCCGATCGCAGAATAATATTCGCGGGTCCGCGCCATGTAGGGGATCGGCACGTCGTCATCGGGGGCGAAGCCCAGGTGGAAGTCCAGGTGATCGTCGGGCGCTGCATTCTCGATTGGGGCAGTCATGGCTGGGCACGATCCGGTGCTGCGCGCCCATACGCGCGCCATCATTGTTTGAATAGCTAACCTTGTCCTTCCACCTGTCAAGCAGGTCCGAAACGGCTATGGCGCTGCGAACGGTCATCGTGTGGCGTGGTGCGGTGTGGGTACTCGCCACGGCACTGCTGCTCGGCGGCGTGCACGCGGTGGCGCAGGAGACGCCGCCGTCGGTGGCTACCGAAGCTGCCAAACCCGCGCCCGCGCCGGCGGCCGAACCCGCCGACACGCCCCCGGAACTGATCGGCCCGCCCAAACCGGAGCCGGCGAAAGAAACCGATACCCGCGAGGCCATGTGCCTGATGATCGAATCCGCCGCCAGGGCGCAGGACCTGCCGCTGGAATTCTTTGCCCGGGTGATCTGGCAGGAAAGCCGGTTTCAGTCCGATGCCGTCGGACCCGTGACCCGCAGCGGCCAGCGCGCCCAGGGCATCGCGCAGTTCATGCCGGGGACCGCCGGGGAGCGCCGGCTGCTGGATCCGTTCGATCCGGTGCAGGCGCTGCCGAAATCGGCCGAATTCCTCAACGAGCTGCGCGCTCAATTCGGCAATCTCGGGCTTGCCGCGGCCGCCTACAATGCCGGCCCGCGTCGGGTGCAGGAGTGGCTCGATGGATCAGGTTACATGCCGCAGCAAACCCGCAGCTACGTGTTCGCCATCACCGGCTCGTCGGTCGATGATTGGGCGCTGGCGGCAAAGTCCGGCAAGGCGGTCGAGAAGACCATCGAACGCCTGCCGACGACGAGCTGCCGCCAGTTGATGGCGTTGCTGCGCCAGGCGCCCAATCCGTTTGTTACGCAGCTCGAGCAGCACGTCGAGCTCGGCGCCGCTCTGCCCTGGGGCGTGCAACTGGCGGCCGGCTTCGACCGCGACCGCGCGCTGCAATCCTATGCCCGCGCGATGTCGCGGCTGGGCAGCGTGATCGGCGATCGCGACCCCAGCCTGTTGAGCTCGCTGTTCCGCAGTCGCGGCACCCGCACCTTCTACCAGGTGCGGATCGGCACCGACACCCGCGCCGCCGCCAACGATCTGTGCGGCCGCATCCGCCACGCCGGCGGCGCCTGCCTGGTGCTGCGCAACATGGCGGTGAAGGGATAGGCCGGGCTCGCTCGCCCGGCGCGGGCGGTATGCGCGGCAAACCGTCCGCATGCATGGATGGTCTGCCGGGGCAGACGTCCCGCTTGACGACGGCTGGATTCGGCTGCGTATGGCCTTCAAGATCAGGATCCGTGAGCCACCGTGTCGCTTCCTCCGCTCGATTCGCCCCAGTGGCAAAGCTCCCTGCGCGCCTTCGCCTACGGCGCGCGTTCGATCGGCTCGACCATCCTGACGCTGGTGCTGTTCGCCACCTATATCGGCATCGGCGCGCTGGCGCATGACAACCGTTTCAGCCTCGGCTGGGCGCTGGCCAGTACGGCGTTTGTCTGGGCCGGACCGGCGCAGATCATTCTGTTGTCGACGCTCGGATCCGGCGCCACGGTGGTGCAGGCCGCCATCGCGGTGACGGTGAGCGCGATCCGGCTGTTTCCAATGGTGGTTTCGGTGCTGCCGATGATCCGCACGCCGCAGACGCCGCGGCGGAATCTGATCCTGCCGGCGCATTTCATCGCGGTCACGATATGGGTGGAATGTTTTCGGCTGCTGCCGCGGGTGCCGCGGCAGCGCCGCGTCGCCTTCACCAACGGACTCGGGGTCGGACTGCTTTCGACCACGCTGACCGCCACCGTGATCGGCTACCAGCTTGCGGCCAATCTGCCGCAGACGCTGGGCGCCGCCATCCTGCTGTTGACGCCGCTGGCGTTCCTGCTGTCGACCGCGCGCAACTGCCGGCAACTGGCCGATGCGGTGGCGCTGCTGCTGGGGCTTGCGTTGTTTCCGCTGGTGGCGCTGCTGCATACCGGCGTCGACATCCTGATCAGCGGGGTTACGGCCGGCACCATTGCCTACGGCGTGCATCGCTGGCGGAGCCGGCCATGAGCGACTTCATCGGCGACTGGCACGCCTTGCTGGTGCTGCTGTTCGCCGGCTTCCTGCCCAACGAGATCTGGCGGATGCTCGGGCTGTGGCTCGGCAGTGGTGTCGATGAGGAATCCGACCTTCTGGTGTGGGTGAGGGCGGTGGCGACCGCCATTCTTGCCGGCGTCATCGCCCAGATCCTGGTGCTGCCGCCCGGCGCGCTGGCGAGCATTCCCGGCCCCTTGCGCTTCGGCGCGGTGGCGGCGGGATTTCTGGCGTTCGTGGCGACCCGCCGCTCGACCCTGGCCGGCGTGATCTGTGGCGAAATCGTGCTGCTTGCCGGAAAGTGGTGGCTTGGGTAGAGCATGTACCATGGTCCGCGAGAGTGAAATTCGAACCGGTGAGACCGCGGTGGAGGCGCCGGCGGCGCGCGATGCCGCGCTGGTGTTCATCGGCCGCATCCGCACCCCGTGGACCTCGCGGCTGGATACCCCGCGCCAGGGCCGTCTCGACGGCCCGGTCTGCCGTCTCGAAATTTTTGAGCCGTGGGTGCCGGCGCTGCAGGGGCTCGAGCAGTATTCCAGCGTCGAGGTGATCTACTGGCTGCATTTGTCGCGCCGCGACCTGGTACTGCAGAGCCCGAAGAACGACGGCCTGGCGCGCGGCACGTTCTCGCTGCGCTCGCCGGTGCGGCCCAATCCGATCGGCACCTCGCTGGTCAAACTGGTCGGCATCGAGGGCGCAACCGTGCTGGTCCGCGGCCTCGATTGCCTGGACGAGACGCCGCTGCTCGATCTCAAGCCCGATCGCTGCCAGTTCACCCCGCTGGCGCCGCCGCAGCCGGGCGATTTCCAGACCGGATAGGGGCATAATTCCACTGTGCGGAACGCTGGCGAATAGCTGTGGCTGAGCGCCATGCGCCCTGCAATGCTGCCGGAAAGTCTGCGGTTTTCCGCAGCCGCACGCATGTCCAACAGGGAGTAGACGCTTTGCCAGGCAAATTCGGGCTGCATTTCACCACTTTCCTTCGTACCGGGCTCACCTGCACTGCGCTGCTGGCGGGCTTCGCCGGCTTGTTCCTCAGCCCCGCGCTTGCCGAGACCTGGCCGACCCGCGCCGTGACCATGGTGGTGCCGTTTCCCGCCGGCGGATCTGCCGATCTTCTGGCGCGCACGGTTGGCCAGGAACTGAACGACAAACTGGGCAAGCCGTTTGTGATCGACAACCGGGCCGGGGCGGGCGGCAACATCGGCGGTGCCGTCGTGGCAAAGGCCAGGCCCGACGGCTACACCATCCTGTTCACCACGCCGGCGCCGGTGGCGATGAACAAGTTGATGTACAAGAACATGCCCTACGATCCGCAGGCCGACCTTGAGCCCGTGATCCTGATCGCCAAATCGCCGCTGATCATCGCCGCCAGGGCCGGCGGATTTTCCAGCCTCAAGGAGATGATTGCGTTCGCAAAAGAAAATCCCGGCAAGATCAACGTCGGGCATCCCGGCAACGGCACGCTCGGCCATATCACCTCGGAACTGTTCCAGCAGATGACGGGTGTGAAGGTGACCAACGTCGCCTATCGCGGATCGACCCCGCTTATGACCGATCTGTTGGGGGCCACCGTCGACGTGGCGATGGACTTCATGCCGGCCTATGTGCCGCTGATCCAGGACGGCAAGCTCAAGCCGCTGGCGGTGACGTCGGTCGCGCGGTCCAATCTGTTGCCGGATGTGCCGACCGCGAACGAAGCCGGGCTGCCCGGGTTCGAGGCCAACGCGTGGTATGCCATCGTCGTTCCGAAAAACACGCCCGACGAGGTGGTGCGCAGCATCAACGGCGTGGTCAACACCTGGCTGGCGAGCGACAAGGCCAAGGCATTCCTCGAACAGAACGGCATGCAGGGCGTCGGCGGTTCGGCTCCCGATCTCGGCACCTTCATCCTCGGCGAGCTGATCAAGTGGGGCCCGCTGATCAAGGCGGCCAAGATCGAGTTTTGATCGGCGCAAATGCCAGGCCGTAGGATGGGTTGAGCCCTTGCGAAACCCATCAATCATGGTCCGCGGGTGATGGGTTTCGCGAAGAGCTCAAGCCATACTACAACGCTGATCGGCTGACTCACGCACGACCTGTCAGCGTCGCAAGCTCTACTTCTGCGGACCCGACAGGTTCACCTCGCGCTCCGCCCGGAACACGTTGCCGTAGAGGTTGGCGATCCATTGCCGTCCGCTTGAGGTCACGTTGAGGTAACGTATTGCGGTCTGGATCTGCGGCGCGACATTGGTCCAGTAGAACTGCGGGAATTTGTAGACGATGTCGGCGGGCGTCTCGTAGCCCAGTTTCTTGTTCATTCCGATTTCCTCGAATTCGTAGAACAGCGCATTCGCCTTGCGCATGTAATTCGGGTCGCCGAGCTGGCCGATCAGGTCGGCGGCGCGCAGCAAGAGACCTTCCTCTTCGGACAGATCGTCGTTGTCGGCCGACGGCGCCGCATAGGGGACCCGGGTATACTCGATCGCCCGCGCGATCCGGGCTGCGTTGAGCGCATCGTTGGAATCGAGGCGTTCCAGCGCGAACAGCTTGGAGCGGTCGACATGATACGGCGCCAGCGCCGCGTCGGAAGCGCCGCGCGGCAGGCGGATGGTCCGGCCGGTCAGATCGATCACGAAACTGTCGTCTTCGTCGCCCTGGATGACGCCCCGGACATAGCCGATGTCGTGGGTCAGGCAGGCCAGGATGAAGTTGGCATAGTCGCCCGCCGTGGTCGGCCGCAGCAGCGCCCGCCCGATCAGGATGTCGTGCCCGGCCAGCGTCACCAGCATGGTGTGCTCGACATTGTGGTACAGCGCATCGCTGTTGCCGATGCAGTCCAGCGCTAACCGCGCGGCATAGGGCAACAGGTCGCCGAGTTCGGCATTCGACGAGAATCTGCCGCGCGTTTCCGCGGCGAGGAACGAGCCGAGCGCCTGTGCCGTCAATTCCGGAATCGTGATCATGGCGCAACTACTCCCGCCCGGCGCGCCGCTGGCCTTGACCTAGATCAAGCAGGCGCGCGCTGCCCTCAGTGCCCGCCCTTCAGCGCCGCGATCAGCGCGGTGGCGTTGTCCTCCAGCACCTTGGGGTCTTCCTTGCGGCTCGCTGCCGGCAACAGCGCGATGCCGTTGTGGCGCGGCATGACGTGCATGTGGAGGTGAAACACCACCTGGCCGCCGGCGGCTTCGTTGAATTGCTGCACCGTGATGCCGTCGGCCTTGAACGCCTTCATCGCCGCGGCGGCAATCCGATGCGCGCCGCGCGCCACCTGCGCGTAATCGTCGGCCGAAATATCCAGGATGTTGCGCGCCGGCGCTTTCGGGATCACCAGCGTGTGCCCGGGCGAGCGCGGCATGATGTCGAGAAACGCCAGCACGTGGTCGTCCTCGTACACCTTGTAGCTCGGAAACTCGCCGCGCAGGATCTTGGCGAAGGGGTTTTGGGCGTCATAGGCGGTCATGGCCGGCTCCCGAAAATTTCTTGCGACATTCGCCGCCGTCCCCGCGGCGGTCAAGCCGGATCGTCGCCGGTCCCGTCGTTGTCGGTCTTGCGGAACGGGCCGGCCTCGGTGAGTTCGCGGCCGGCTTCGGCGACATAGGCGCGTTCGCGCTTGAGATAATCGTTGATGGCGCGGCGCAGCGCCGGGTCGGCGATATAGTGCGCGGAGTGGGTGGTCTTGGGCAGGTAGCCGCGCGCCAGCTTGTGCTCGCCCTGGGCGCCGGCCTCGACCACCTTGAGGCCGCGGCGGATCGCAAAATCGATCGCCTGATAGTAGCAGACTTCGAAATGCAAAAACGGGTGGTGTTCGATGGCGCCCCAGTGCCGGCCGAACAGGGTGTCGGAGCCGATGAAATTGATGGCGCCGGCGATCCAGCGGCCACCCCGCTTGGCCATCACCAGCGCCACGTCCTGCGCCATGCGCTCGCCGATCAGGGAATAGAACGCGCGGGTGAGGTAGGGTCGTCCCCATTTGCGCGAACCGGTCTCCATGTAAAATGCGAAGAACGCATCCCACGCTTCCTCGGTGATGTCGGCGCCGGTGAGGGCGTGGATGGTGATGCCGTTCTCCAGCGCGTCGCGCCGTTCGCGGCGGATCGCCTTGCGGTGACGCGAGTTCAGCGTGGCGAGAAAATCCTCAAAGGTCTCGTAGCCCTGGTTGTGCCAGTGGAACTGCTGGTCGGTGCGCTGCAGAAAGCCGTTCTCCGCGAGGTATCGCCATTCGCGCTCGCGGGCGAAGGTGACATGCACCGACGAGGCCTCGGTCGCCTCGCACAGCCCGATCAGGCCGCCGGCCAGCGAGGCCGCGGCGCGCGCGGTATCGACGCCGGGGCGGATCAAAAGGCGAGGCCCGGTGGCAGGCGTAAACGGAACCGAAGCCTGGAGTTTCGGGTAGTATTGCCCGCCGGCGCGCTCATAGGCGTCGGCCCAGCCGCGGTCGAACACGTATTCGCCCTGCGAGTGCGATTTCAGGTAACACGGCACGATACCGACGATCGTACCCTCCTGTTTTGCGATCAGATGGCGCGGTCCCCAGCCGGTGCGGGCACAGGCCGATTTCGAGGCTTCCAGCGCGTTGAAAAAGGCGTGCGAAACGAACGGGTTGTAAGAGGCCTTCGAGGTGGCACAGGAGCCGGCCGAAAAGTCGCCCGCGGGTTCCGCGGCCAGCGTGTCGAGCGCATCGAGCGCGCCGCCGGGCTCGATGCCCGAATGGGCGCAGGCATCCCAGTCTTCGGCCGCAATCTGGCCGACCGACGCCACGGCTTCGAGGGATATGTCGGAAGAGTCCATCAGGAACCGGTCACCTATGCGATCAGCCATCGCCCATGGTGACCGCCTCTAAGATTGTGCATTGCGCTCGCGACTTCAAGGGCGCGCAACGGTCCTCATCGATCGGGCACAAACCCCTCGAAAATCATCTGGTCGGCATGGCGGGCGGCGCGCTCGCGCTGCTCGGGGGTGCGCACCGTCCAGGTCAGGAGCGGGCAGCCGAAAATGTTGCGGGCGATCCACGGCGCCAGCGCCGGCAATTCATTGACCCAGTAGGCGACGAAATGCGGCCGGGTCTGCAAACCGTGGCGCAGATGCAGCATGCCGGTGCGCTGCGCCGGCGTCAGCGTGGCCCATTCGGCGTCGTCGTAGCTGTTCTCGGCGATGATGCCGCGCGGCAGCGCCGGCATCGTCGCTTGCAAGGCCATCACCTGGTCCGGATCGAACGACATGCCGGCGACGGGCCCCGCATAGCCGGCGAGCACTTGCGCCATCCGCCCGACCAGCCGGCGGTCGCCGTCAAAGTGGCTCTTGACCTCGATCACCAGCGGCACCGCCCCGGCCACCAGCTCACAGAGATCGCCAAGCGACATCATCCGCTCCGGCGTGTCCTTGAAGGCCACCTGTTTCAGCTCCGCCGCGGTCTTGCTGCGCAGCGTGCCTTCGCCTTCCGTCAGCCGGCCCAGTTCATCGTCGTGATGCACCATGGCCTCGCCGTCGGCGGTGACCTGGATATCGACCTCGATGCCAAAGTTGCCGGCGACCGCGGCCTTTACCGCGCCGGGCATGTTCTCGATGATGCCGCGGCGCTTGTCGTGCAGGGCGCGATGGGCGACCGGCCGCGCCGTCAGCCAGCCGGGCGAGCGCATCGCAACGCTCCGTCAGGCCACCTCGAACATGCCTTCGACCTCGACCGCGGCATCGGCGGGCAGGGAGGCGACGCCGATGGTCGAGCGGGCGTGGCGGCCCTTGTCGCCGAACGCCAGCACCATCAGGTCGGAGGCGCCGTTGAGCACCTTTGGCCCGTCGACGAAATCCGGCGCCGAATTGACGAAGCCGCCGAGCCGGACCACGCGCACCACCTTGTCGAGGTCGCCGAGCGCCGCCTTGACCTGCGCCAGCAAATTGATGCCGCAGCCGCGTGCCGCGGCGTTGCCCTGCTCGACGGTGACGCCGGCGCCGAGCTTGCCCTTGGCGATCAGCTTGCCCTGGGCGTCGAAGCAGACCTGGCCGGAGACAATCAGCAGATTGCCGGTGCGGACGAAGCCGACGTAATTCGCCACCGGGCTCGCCGGCTCGTGCAGGACGATGCCCTGGGCCGCAAGTTTCTGCTCAACCGTTCCCGCCATGTCATTCCCCGATGTTTTGAAGTCGCGCCCGGTTCGCTTGTCGACGCCTGGACCGGGCTGGCCATGTTTCACCCATTGGGCGCGGAGTTGCAAGACTGCCGAAAAATCCAGCATTTGAAGCTGTTTTTGTCGTTCCAGCCCTAGTTGCGGCGCAATAGCGCGCTCTCTATGATCGAGAATCGCATTTCCCCGAGGATACCGCATGGCGCGCTCCACCCCGATCGCAGGTTTTCGTGGCTTGTCGTTGCTGCTGGCGATGGCCGCGGGCTCCGCGATGGCGACCGGTATCGGCCGGCCGGCGGCGGCCGCGGCCAACGCGCCGTTCCTGGCGCATCAGGCGCTGTATGACCTGAGCCTGATAAAATCGCGCGGCAGCGCCACCGTCAACGCGGTGCGCGGGCGCATCCTGTACAATTTTTCGGGCAGCGCCTGCGAGGGCTACTCGTCCGATTTCCGGCAGGTGTCTGAACTGGACAGTGGCGAAGGCAAGAACTCCCTGAGCGACCTGCGCTCGACCAGCTGGGAGGACGGCGCCGGCAAGAGCTACCGGTTCAAGATCGACACCCGCATGAATGACGCCGAGCCCGGCTCGGTGGACGGCATCGCCGAGCGGACCGGCGATCATGTCACCGTGAAACTGAAGCAGCCGGTTGCGAAGACCTTCACCCTGGATGGCTCGACGGTATTTCCGACCGAACAGATCCGCCGCATCATCGCCGCCGCCAAGGAGGGCAAGTCCATCCTCGAACTGTCGGTCTATGACGGCTCCGACACCGGCGAGAAGGTCTACAATACGCTGAGCGTGATCGGACAACCGATCCCCGGCGACCGCGCGGTGGCGACGCCGGACCCATCGACCGACAGCGCCGTCATGAAACCCTTGACCCGCTGGCCGGTCACCGTCAGCTACTACGACCGCGACGCCAGGGCGGGCAGCGGCGAGCAGACGCCAGTCTATGCGATGTCGTTCGAACTGTTCGAGAACGGCGTGTCGCGCGCGCTGGTGCTCGACTACAACGACTTCGTCATCGCCGGCCGGGTCGGCAAGTTCGACGTCAAGGACGCCAAGGACGGCCGGCCTTGCAAGTAGCGACGACACACCTCGGTTTTGCTTGCTGAGCCGCTGCACTGGATTGCTTCCGCCTTCGCTGAAGCTTCGGCGGACGCAGTCGCGGAGCCTGTCATTGGCCGCCCATGGCTGACCTCCCCGTTGGCCCACCAGAACAACAATCTGGCGAGATCCGACAACACCTTTAAGTTTAAAATATCGCCGGATTGACGTAGGCAGGGCCTTTCCCAGGATGATGATCGCTTCCCTGGGCGGAACCCGGCGGCGCGCTGACGCGTGCGCGGAACTCACCACCATGAAACACCCGGCCCGAATTGACGTTGTTCGAACGCGCCTTGAGCGGTTTCGGTGAACAGATCAGGGATATCGCGCATGCAGGATCGCAATCGTGTTTTGGTCGTCGATGACGACGAGGGAATGCGGGACGGCGTCGAGCGGCTGCTCCGGCAGCACGCCTATGAACCGGTGCTGTTTTCGTCCGCGCAGGCTTTCAGGAGCCATACCGATTTCAATCGGGTGGTATGCGTCATATTCGACATCAACCTCGGCGACGGGTCGGGGATCGAGCTCGGGCATGGTCTCAAGGCCAACGGCATATGCGTGCCGGTCATCTACATGACCGGCAACGAGAACCCGGCCGTCCGCAAGGCCGCGTTCGACTCCGGATGCATCGCGTTCCTGATCAAGCCGTTCCCGGTGCGGGACCTGCTGGCGTCGCTCAAGAGCCTTGCCAGGCACACCGGGAGCGCCGAGACGCGCTGACGCAGCCGCACAATCAGCTCATCCCGGCGTCAGCCGGCCGGAGCGGAACTGCCGCGGCGTCATGCCGGTCCAGCGTTTGAAGGCATGGGTCAGCGAGGAGACCTCGCGATAACCGAGCAGCCAGGCGATCTCTGAAACCGGCAAGGTCGCATCGTCGAGATAGCGCTTGGCGAGCGCGGTCCGCAGCAGGTCGAGGATTTCCGCAAACGAAGTCCCTTCCTCGTGAAGTTTTCGCGAGAAATTTCGCGTGCTCATTCCGAGCCGCCGCGCCAGTTCCGGTGCGGTGGCTTTGCCGTGCGGCAACAGCGTCGGCAATAGTTGCTCCACCGCCGAGCGCACCGAGGGGCGCTCCGGCGGGGCGCGCGCCATCGCTTCATCGGCATAGCGCCGCAAGAGCTCGTTGAGGTAGCCGTCGCGTCCCACCACGGGAAGCGCTGCAATCGGCGACGGAAACTGGATCGCGTCCGCATCGGCGCCGAATTCGACGTTGACGCCGAAGAAGGCCCTGAACTCCGCCGGTGCGGCGTTGCGGGAATGCCTTATCTTCAGCCGTGACGGCGCCAGCCGGCCGTCAGTCACCTGCCGGCAGATCCGGACCAGGGTCACCAGCCAGAACTCGACCTGGTGCCGGTCGGCATCGCGGTCGACGTTGTGGTAGTCGAGCTCGATGGTCGCGGTGCGCTCGCTGAGCGCGAAGCGCAGGCGCACGCCTTCGTTCATGATCTGGCTGTAGCGCGCGGCGTTGCGAAGCGCGTCCGCAAGCTGCTCGGACGATGCGATCACATAGTAGACGAGGCCGATCTCGCGGAGATCGAAGCTGCACGCCAGACGAAAACCCAGCAGGTCGTCCCCGAGCTCTTCGGCGGCGAGCTCCAGAAGCTTGATCTGGGTTCGCACCTCCAGCCGGACGGCGGGATCGCGCGCCGCCTCCGGCGTCAATCCTGCCTTCGAGAGGATGGCTGCCGGGTCCCTGCCGGTCTGGTCCAGCCGCGCGCACGCCAGCCGCGCGATCCCGCCGGTGGCGCTCGGTATCGCGCCGAAACCCTCTGATCCAAGCGGCGGCATGGCGGAAGACGTCCCGTCCGTGGACGAATGCGGCGGCACAGTCCCGGCGCCGCTTCATGCCGGCGGTGTTAGCCTACGCCGGGCTGGGCAGGCAATCTTGCCGAACGCAGCCGTTTTCTCGCCGGGATGCGGTAACCGGCTCCTGCTCCGGCTCGCCGTGACGATTCCGGTTCGACAGCCGCGTCCAGCTTTCCGCCTCAGCCATCCACAGCACCCGGTTTTCCGGCTCACGCTTGGCGAGCTGCCGGCACAACGCGGCTCGCGAATGAAGCTCCAGTTGACTAGCCATGTTTCTACCCCTGCCTGAGGTTTAATAGGCCGATGATACGGCAGGTGCGGCTCGCCGGACTACTGTCCCGACGGCCATTGTCCCAACGGACATGGGACGCCGGCCGACCCGGGAGCCGTCGATGCGCCGCCATCACGGTCCGGCGGCGTCGCTGCAGAAAGTCTTGATCCGGATGTCGCGCCGCCGTGACGGACGGAACAACTTACGATCCGGTGCGTTCACGATCGTCTGCGGCGTAACACCGGTTACGAATTGGCCTGCGTGGATGCCCACAGGCCGCGGCGCTGGTGGAAGCAGCAAGGCTGTTTCAGTAGGTCGTGTGGTGCGGGTGGGGCGCCCGCCTGCGAGGTTCTACTGTCAATCTCCTCCCCGGCTCATAGGCGTAGCCTTGCCGATAGGGAGCATATGCGCTGTACCCACCCGAATAGACGGGCCCGCCGTAGCCTCCACCCATTGTATAATTTCCTTCACAATTTGAATCGCCTTCGCCCGCGCACGCGAACGCGAACGTGCTCGACATCGCCAGAACTGAGGCCAATGCTATTGTTGCGAGTTTCATGATTGCACCTTTGTCGCTCTACCAATCGGCGATCGGATGTCGCGCCGCCGTGACGAACAGAACAACGTTCGATCGCGTCAATTCGCGTTCGTCTGCGGCGTGGTGGTTATGAATTGGCTGGATTGGATTCCCCATGGGCCTTGGCGCGGGTGGTAGCATCAAGGCCGTTTCAGTAGTTCGTGTAACCGTGATAGGGCGCCCGCCGGTGCGGTTCGACGGCCAACCTCGGTACCCGGACTTCCGGCTCATAGGCGTAACTCCCCACCGATGGACCATAGGTGCGATACCCGCCGTATCCGCCTGAATAGACCGACCCGCCGTAATAGCCTCCGCCTGAATGATTACCCTGGTAATTGGAATCGCCTTCGCCGGCTTGCGCGAAGGCGAACGAGCTCGACATCGCGAGAGCCGCGGCCAATGCCAGTGTCGTTAAAATTCTCATGATTGCACCCTTGTCGCTAAACCAATCGGCGGTCGGCGTTGCGGTGAACGCCGACCGTCTTGGCGCAAGTTCTACGTAGGGACTGCAGGGATCAGTACAGGGGTCGGCGAGTTAACATGTTCGTGAGGCCGCCGTGACCTCGACAGCCGTTTTCTTCAATGTGCGATCGCTTTGTACTCAGCGAACGAAGCGACCTGATTCATGAGTGCGCGCCGTGGTCAGGCGCGGAATGTGCGATATCAAGGTTCGACAATTCCCTGGCTGTCTCCAGGATCATATCTATCCGCTTTTGCAGCTTTTGCTGCAGCTCCGGAATGTTGACCTTGTCGGTCATGCGGTAGGCGTTGCCGACGTGCTCGACGTAACCCAGCTTCTCCATGTCATTCAGCCGCCTGAGCACCGTCGCGCGCGGTATCTTGAGAACCTGCGCAATCGTGCTCGCCCGCACCGGCGAACACATGACCGTGCGCAGGAAGACGTAAATCCCGATGGTGCGGTAGGTCGCGCTATCGCTGTGTTTGGCGAACTCTGCACCGTAATCGTCATTCATGGTCTGGATCAGGCCGAGATACAGCCTGCACAACAGCATTCGCTCGCGCCCGAGTTCGATACGAGGTGGCGGCCTCGTGTCATCAACAACAATGAAATCGGGTGAATTCGCCGAGGCGGGGCGCTCGTCCCGTTCTGTCGCTTTCGAATGGTTCCGTTCGCTGGCCATGACATTGCGCTCCGTCATCTCGATACGGCGCGGTTACCTGGATGGGTGGCACCGGCAGGACCATCATGAAGGCGAAATTCCGGACGGCTTGAGGTAGATCAAGCAACACCTTTCCGCGAAGGTCGGATCAGGCGAGGTTTTTCCACAGCGCGCGCATTTGCGCGGCCCGGTGGCTCGCCATGACGTTGCAAGGTCGGTGGAAACGCCAAAGCCCGACTTTGCGAGGAGCTCTCTTGTCCGCCGAAGCCCGCCTTCGGACGAAGGCGGATGCGACGACCGCGCCCGCCGAAGCTCGAAGCGCGAAGACGGAAGCAATCCAGTTCTTTCCTGTTGCAGGGGCTGACGCCGCTCGGAGCGTTGCAAGGTAGCGATTGACCCCGGGCAGTCATTCGCTGACAGTTGCCATCCGACAACCCAGCGTCAGGAGATGCGGCATGAAACCGGGCGCGAGCTGGACACTGGCAACAGGCCTCGCGCTCTGCATCGGGGGCGCGGCGCTGGCCGAAGATCCGGCAACCGGCGCCATCAAGCCGCTCCCGTCGGTGAAATTTTCGCAAGACAACGACGTGGCATGTC
The DNA here is from genome assembly GCA_963710235.1 of uncultured Alphaproteobacteria bacterium. GTDB lineage: Bacteria > Pseudomonadota > Alphaproteobacteria > Rhizobiales > Xanthobacteraceae > Bradyrhizobium. Next base: position 544,101 of record CAVPZI010000001.1, on the reverse strand, counting down.
TGGTGTCGGCGCTCGAAACCGGTGATCCGGCGACCGGCCGCTCGACCTTCCTCCTGAAGGCTGCGCCCGGCTGCGTGGTGCCGTGGCATTTCCACACCGCCGAGGAGCAGCTGATCGTCATTGGCGGCAGCGTGTTGGCCGAGATGACCGGTCATCAGCCGGCGCGGCTCGGGCCGGGCGGGTTTGCCGTGATGGGTGGGCACATGCCGCATCGCTTCACCTGCCGGGGCAGGTCCGCGTGCCTGATGATCGTCGCCTTCGATCGGGCGTATGACATTCATTGGGGAAAAGGCGGTTAGTCGATCGGCCTGTTTGACGGCGCCGCCGGTGATGCCGGAAATGAAGCGATCCGGGAGCGCGGCAGCCCAGGTGCCGCAGCGCTTTCCCGGTAAAGGGCTTTCCCGGTAATCAGGGGATGTTGATCAGCGCCAGTGCCTGTGATGCGCCCAGTGTCCCGAGTAACCGCCGCGCGACCAATGTCCCTCGTAACTTGAATTGCCTTCGCCGGCTTGCGCGAACGCGAACGAACTCGACATCGCGAGCGCCGAGGCCAGCAGCAGCGTCGTAATCTTCATGATTGCACCCTTGTGGTCGGACCAATCGGAGATGCGTTCCGGTGAACGAGCCCCCCCTTGGCAAAAAACCACGTGGTGTTGGCACGGATAAATGCAGCGGCTGGCGCGTTGAAATGTTCGTGAAGCCGGCGTGACCTCCGCTGTGCGATTTCCGTGTGTGACGCGATTGGCGTCAACGCACCGGCGCCTGGTCGGAAGCAGCTGCGCAATACTCCTCGACGGCGCGCCTATTTGACGGCGCCGCCGGTGATGCCGGAAATGAAGCGATCCAGGAACAGGTTGTAGGCAATCGCCACCGGCACCGCGGCGATCAGCGCGCCGGCCATGATCTCGCCCCAGAAAAACACGTCGCCGCGGATCAGGTCGGTCGATACGCCGAGCGTAATCGGCTTCTGGTCGGACGACGAGACGAAGGTCAGCGCGTAGACGAATTCCTGCAGGGTCAGGGTGAAAGTAAAGATCACCACCGTCAGGATGGCCGGTACCGACAGCGGCACCGCCATCTTGATGAAGGCGCCGAACAGGCTGCAGCCGTCGACGATCGCGGCTTCCTCGATCTCGACGGGCAGGGCCTTGAAGAACCCCATCATCAGCCAGGAGCAGAACGGGATCGTGAACGTCGGGTAGACCAGCACCAGCGACCACATCGAGTTCTGCAGGCCGAGTTCGGCGATGATCCGGGACAGCGGCAGGAACAACAGGGTCGGCGGCACCAGGTAGGTCAGGAAGACCGTGATCCCGAGCGCCTCGCCCTTGCGGCTCGTCATGCGCGCCAGGGCATAGCCAGCCGGCACCGCGGTGACGAGGGTGATCAGCACGACGCAGACGCCGATCACCAGCGAGTTCCACAGCCAGCGCGCAAACAGCGTCTCCTTGAACAGGTAGATCACGTGTTCGAGGGTCGGCGGTTCGTTGAACCAGAACGGGATATTGCTGATCTCGTAGAGGTCGCTGTTCTGTTTGAATGCGGTGATCAGCATCCAGTAGAACGGGAACGCCGCCACGATGACGAAAAAGGCAACGGCAGCGAAGAATGCCGTCTCGCGCAGCGAGCGGGTAACCGTGCTCGGCATCTCAGATCTCCCGGCGGCGTATGAAGCGAAGCATGAGGACGACGACGACCAGCAGCACCGGCAGCATGAACAGCGAGATCGCCGCGCCATGCGAGACGTCGCCGGAGACGATGCCGGTCTGGAAACCCGCAAAGCCCAGCACCGAGGTCGCCCCCACCGGACCGCCCTGGGTCAGGAGGAAGACGATGGAAAGATCGGTGAAGGTGAACACGATGCCGAAGATCAGGCCGATCGCCATGATCGGCAGGATCATCGGCAGGATGATCTGGTAGTTGCGGCGCCAGAAGCCGGCGCCGTCGATCGTCGCCGCATCGATCACGTCCTGCGGGACCGCGGTGATGCCGGCGAGAAAGATCACGATGGCAAACGGAAAGAAGCGCCAGGCATTGATGATGACCACGCACAGCATCGCCAGGTGCGGATCGCCGAGCCAGTTCGGTGCGTCCGCGCGTTCCACGATTCCCGTCGCGATCAGCGTCCACGTGATGACGCTGTAGAGCGAATTGAACATCCAGCGCCAGGCGATGGTGGCGAGCGCGACCGGCACCGCGAACGGCAGGATGATCAGCGCCCGCACGAACTTCCGGCCCGGGAACGGCCGCAGCAGCAGGAAGGCGCCGAACTTCCCCAGCACGAGGCCGAGCAGCTGCGATCCGAACGTGAGGATGAAGGTGTTGACCAGGGTCTGGATGAAGGTCGGATTCTGGATGATCTGCTCGAAGTTCGCCAGCCCGACGAAACGCCAGGTCGGATTGTAGATGGTGTAGGCGCTGACCGAGTAATAGACCGCCAGCAGCAGCGGCAGTCCGACCAGCAGCAGCACGTAAAGGATCGCCGGTGCGACCAGCACCAGTTCGAGCACGTCGCGCCGGTCCAGCAGGAAGTGGTAGCGCGAGGCCGGTTTGGTGATGGGTTCAGCGATGTCGACCATCGGTGAAGGCTCCGCTCAATGGGGGTTGATCCGGTTGCCGCTCAGGTCGAAGTGCCGGAGCGAGCTCTTCTTCACCGCGAAGGGATGCCACTCGCCGGTGCGGATGCTTTCCTCGGCGACGTGCGCCCCCGGCAGCTTGGCGGTGATCGGCTGCCCCGAACTCGAAGCCTTGCATTACCCCGTAGACGATCCGCTCCGAGCCGAGATATTCCGAACGATCGACCCGGAACGAGAACTCGGCGGCGCTGTCGTCGTCGATCATGTCCCTGGGCAGGAAGTTCTCCGGACGGAAACCGAGATAGCCGCCGCCGTTGTGGGTGACGATGTTCATCGGCGGCGTGCCGACGAAGGTCGCGACGAACAGGTCGGCGGGGTCGTTGTAGATTTCCACCGGTGTCCCGACCTGGCGAACCTTGCCCTTGTCGATCACGGCGATGCGGTCGCCCATGCCCATGGCCTCGACCTGGTCGTGGGTCACGTAGATGGTGGTGAGGCCGACGCGCTGCTGGAATTGCCTGATCTCGAGGCGGGCCGAGGCGCGCAGCTTGGCGTCGAGGTTCGACAGCGGCTCGTCGAGCAGCAACGCGGTCGGTTCGCGGACCAGGGCGCGCGCCAGCGCGACCCGCTGGCGTTCACCGCCGGACAGCTGGCGCGGCCGCCGGTCGAGCAGGTGGGCGATGCCGAGCAGTTGCGAGGCCCACTCGACCTTCCTGTCGATTTCGGCGCGCGGAACCCGCTGCGTGCGCAGCGGAAACGAGATGTTTTTCCGCACCGTGTAATGCGGGTAGAGGCCGTAGCTCTGGAACATCATCGCCACGCCGCGGGCGCGCGGCGGCATCTCGTTGACGATGTTGCCGCCGATCAGGAGATCGCCGCTGGTCTGCTTTTCGAGCCCGCAGATGATCCGCAGGAATGTCGTCTTGCCGCAGCCCGACGGGCCGAGCAGCACCATGAACTCTCCGTCCGGCACCGTCAGGCTGATGCCGTTGACGGCGGGTGCCTCGCCGCCAAACGTCTTGACGATGTTTCTGGTCAGAACCGCAGCCATTGAACCTCCCGGATTGCAATCATGACGACTGCGCTCCATCGTTCATCGTGGAGCGTCAGTCGCGTCGTTCAGGTGATCGTGTCGTTTTCGTCGATCCGCGACCGCGCGTGCGCGATCCGGATCAGCTCTAGCTGCTCAGCCATTTCTTGAAGATGGCTTCGCTCTGCCCCGCCGCCCATTTCACCGAGTCCTCGGCGGACATCTGGCCGACCGCCGTCTTCGCCATCATGTCGCAGATGACGAAGTCGTTGTAGACCTCGTCGACCGCGGGCCACGACGGCCCGGGATAACCGGGCGCGGCCGACCACGCGTCGGAGCCCTGCAGGATCGCGAGTTTGTCGTGCGGCGTCGACGTCGGATCGTCCGACAGGATCGGCATCGGCTTCGGCACCAGGTTGGCGAAGCACGGGTTGTTGTAGCCTTCGCTCGCCTTGAATGCCTCGGGCCAATGGTCGGCGTAGTACTTGAGGAACTCGATCGCGGCTTCCTGGTTCTTGGCGAACTTCCAGATCCCGTAATACTCCGCCGCACCGCCCATGATCTGGCGCACCGGCCCTTTCGGCGGCATCATCAGGAAGGTGTCGTCGGCGCCTTTGGCGTTGCTCTTCTGGTAGGTCCGGTAGGCCGAGATCGGGTTGATGACCAGCGAGCCGATGCCCGAAGCCAGATAGCGGTTGTTGCTGGAGTCGTCCCACGACAGCACTTCCGACGTCATCGCTTCCTTGTAAAGCGCGGCGACGAACTTGACGGCTTCCACCGTCTCCTTGCTGTCGAGCACGACCTTCTTGCCGGTCTCGTCCTGAAGCGCGCCGCCGAAGCTCCACAACAGGCCGCGCCAGGTGGTGTTCGGGTCGTTGCTGTGGCCGAGCGAAATGCCGACCGGGTGACCCTTGGCCTTCAGCTTGGCGCCGCCGATGCGCACGTTGTCCCAGGTGTCCGGCTTCATCCCGATCTCGTCCCACATGCTCTTGCGGTACAGCGAGGGGAAGTTGATGTAGAAATCGGGGAACGCCGACCAGGTCTTGTCGTCCTGGTTGTAGCCGATCTGGCGGCCGATCGTGCTTACCTTGCCGTACTTCTTCTCGGTTGCCTCGACGAGGCCCGTCATATCGACGAGGAACTTGCGGTAGAGATGCGCTCCGCCGGAGCCGTTCCAGCCGAATATATCGTGACCCGATCCGGCCGAGGCTTCGGCGGCGGCGCGCGCGGCGACGTTGCCCACCGGGATGTGGTCGACCGTGACGGCGATCTTGTTCTTGTCGCCCCAGTCCTTGGCGAAGGCGTCGAACCACTTGTCGTATTCCGGGACGAAGTGGCTCCATTGCACGATCGACAGCGCCTTGGTGTCGGCCAGTGCCCGCGACACGAATGGCGCGGAGATGACCGGTGCGGCGGTCGCGGCGGCAAGGGTGAGGCCAGTTTCCCTCAAGAACTGACGTCGGGTGACACGCAAAAATCTGCTCGTGCTCATCTTCAGCTCCCTCCTCCTGTGTGATTCCAGCTTGATCACGGGAACTGCCCCGTCCGCCGGATTATGTTTTGAGCCGGCAGCATAGCGCTGCCAAGTTCCCCTCGGGTATCCGGACTAAAGCCGGTCAGAATCGCTGACCTATTTTGCGGGGCGCCCTGGTGGCCCGCCTTGCGCGGACCCCATGGGCATCAACCAGCTCTACGGGGTGGCGTCCGTCAAATCGGCAAGATTTTGGCAACAGGCTGGTAGTGGAACGAAGCTACAATGACGCGCTTTGGGCGGTTGAGCATGGTCTGGCCAACAACGAAGCGGACTTGGAGCATCATCATGCGCATGGGGATTTTCGGGCTGCTGGCCGCGCTGGCGGCCGCAATGATCACGGTGGCGACGGATGCAGGTACGGCCAACGCCCAGGCTTGCCGCAAGAATTATTACCGCTGCGACTTGAACAGGGGCGGAAGGATTGATCCCGCCAATCCCGATTGCTGCTGGAGTCCCATGGCGGGCCCCCCTTCCACGTCGTGCCCGCGGAATTTTTACAAGTGCGACTTGAACGCAGGTGGGCGGGTTGATCCAGAGCATCCGGGCTGCTGCTGGAATCTGAGGTGAACGGCCGGATGGCAGCGGCACGCCGAGCTGCCGTGCTGGATTGCTTCCGCCTTCACTGAAGCTTCGGCGGACGCAGTCGCGTGGCCTGTGACAGAAGGCCGCCTGTGCGACCCACGATCGAGCAAGGCTCGATCGGACCCTGCAAGGGAATAAACAAGGGAATAAACCGGCAGGGACGCTCGAAGCATGGCGGTCCGTTACCGCGGCGGGCTGGTCCAGCGTTCCTGCGCAACGTCCGCCCATCCGGCGCCCGGCGGCAGAAACGTCACCCAGGTCTCGGCCAGCTTGCCGTCTTCCATTCGGTAACTCTGCATTCCTGCCCGACTTTGCGGCTGGCCTGTTTTGGGATCGAACCACTTGAATGCAAATCGAAACCAGGCGCGGTCGTCAGCGAAGGCGTGATCGTAGACGAAAACGCGGATACCGGGTTGATCGCTGTGGACGGCGGCAATTTCTGCGGCGTAGGCGTCGCGCGTTACCGTCCGGTCGCCTTGTTCGTCGTGCCGGGTGTAGTGCGACCCGACGCATGAGGGGATCAGGTCGTATTGGCCGTCGTGCCAGACCCGTTCCCATCGGTCGAATAGTTCGCGCATCAGAGCGTTGTCAGACATCAGCGAAGTCCTTGCAGATCGCGGGCCGGGTGGAGAGCTGACGCAAGTTCGCCCCGGCAGTATAGCCCAATAGCAACTCCACGGCACACCGAAATGCCGCGATGTGCCGAAGGCGGACGCAGGCATTGCGATTTGATCGGCGAGACGCCTGCCTAATCGCCGTAAACAGGGTTTGGCGGGGTTGTTGGAAGCTTGACGCAAAAACGCGATCCATGGGGTCTGCGCGGCGTGACCGAAAGGAGGCCGCCGTGAGATTCGACGATTGAGCGGCAGATCGACAACCCCATCCCCATGCCGAGAGCTTTCGTTGTGAAGAACGCCTCGAAAACACGGTCTGCAAGACCGGGGTCAATTCCAGTGCCGGTATCTTCCACCGTGATTTCCACGTTACCGGATTCTCCAGTCCCGGATTTCACGATTAACACGCGTTCCCGGGTGGTGATTGAACCCATCGCCTCGATGGCATTGGTGACGAGGTTGAGAAGCACCTGCCGGAGTTGCGTCGGTGCGGCCAATACCGTTGGGAGACCGTCGCTTAGCTCGCTCCGCAGCGATACCTGATGAGCGTCCAGTTCGCCACGAACGACCGCGAGAACCTCGCCGATGAGGTCGTTCACGGTCACGGTGGTCCTTGCGCCATGATCGTTTCGGAACATGGCGCGGATACCGGCGAGCACCGCACTGGCACGCTGTCCGTTACCGACAATATGGTTCAATACCGCACGCACATCGTCCATATCGGGCTTTGCTCCGGCGAGTAATTGTACGCCGGCATCCGCATTCAGTATGACTGCCGCCAGCGGTTGGCTGACCTCATGCGCGATTGAGCCAACCATCGCCGCCATTGTCAGGTGCCGGCCTATCTCGGAAATTTCCTGGCGTGCAGCGTTCCAGATACGGACCCGCTCCTGCGCCTCTGCCATGACGCGCTGCTCCAGCAATTCATTCAAATTGCGCATGCGGTCGGCGAGTTCGCGAGACCTGGCCTCGCTTGCGGCAAGTGCCGCTTCAATTCGCTTGCGTTCGGTAATCTCCTCGGATGCGACGTTGATACCGAGGATGCTGCCGTCTGTCGCAACAAGAGGATACCAGTTGGTAATCCAGACGCGGTCTGCGTTTCCGCCGTCCGGTCGCTGGCCGCTGATTTCTATGCCTGTGATTGGATATCCCGTCCGCAAAATCGTCTGAACGATATTTTCGACCTGTTCGGCAACTTGCGGAACCGTCTCTCGCACCGACCGGCCGATATGATCGTCGACAGAAATGCCGCAAATTTCGCACAGATGCCGATTGATCAGCTGATAGCGGCAATCAGGGGTGAGATATGCGAGACCGACAGGAGCCGTCTCATAAAGCAGCCGCAACTCGGGCGTCCTGGCTCCATTTACCGCGCCAGCCGGAAAATCAGCCAGCGCTTGCCTGTCATCGGGCCCCATTGTCGGCACACAGTCCCTTCCTCACCGGCAAAACACTAAACCGCATTGCAGTCCTCCACAACACCGGGTGTGGTCGCCGCCTCATGTGTCCCCCGGCCCTCGAGTCGGCATCGGTATCGGCATACACAATGAGCAGAAATCGGCTCAGCGGCGATGGTCGGCTGCACATCCGGTTCCGCTTTGGGTCAAAGGCGCCGTTTTGACACTCAACCAGCCCCTTCTGGCTGCCGCGATCAACGCGCCGGCTGGCCATAGGCGGAAGTCGGGGCAACATGGACGCGACGATGCGGGAAATGATAGTCCTGACGCTGGTTCCCAGGTCCCAACAATGGCGGTCGCCACCGGGCCGCGGATCCAGGATGGCTGGCAGGACATTTCGATGAACAGGCATTGCGGTGACGCGCCTATCATCGTCGATCGAACGTGCGATGCGCGTGAAGCGTATGGCGCGAACCGCCTCCTGCTTTGCCTCGTGTTCGGCATAATCGCGGCAGTGTCGGGAATAGCACAGGCGAAAGCGCAGGACGCGGAGCCACGGTCGTATACCAATACGCCGGTCGGACTGAATTTTCTGATCTCCGGCTACATCCATTCCCAAGGCAGGATCGCGTTCGACCCGGACTCGGCACTGGCCGACGCCAGATTTCACTCCGATGCCGGCGTGCTGGCCTATGTTCGGTCCTTCGATGCCTGGGGCCAGTCGGCCAAGTTCGACATGATTGTGCCTGTGTCGTCCTTCGCCGCACTGGGATCCCTGAACGGTCAGCCGCGCGAGCGCGAGATGTCCGGCTTCGGTGACCCGCGATTTCGTGTCTCGGTCAATTTGTTTGGAGCGCCTGCGCTTTCGGCGAAGGAGTTCGCGAGTTACCGGCAGGATCTGATTGTCGGCATGAGCCTGCAGGTCTCCGCACCGCTTGGGCAATACGACGACAGCAAACTGCTGAACCTCGGCAACAATCGCTGGTCGTTCAAACCCGAACTCGGGATTTCCAAGGCCTGGGGTCCATGGACATTCGAGCTCGCCCCCAGCGTGACGCTTTTCAGCGACAACACCGACTTCTTCGCAGGCAACACTTTCTCGCAGGCGCCGATCTATGCCGTGCAGGGACACATCCTGCACACCTTCCCCACCGGCATATGGGTGGCGCTGGACGGGATCTATTTCGCCGGTGGCCGCACCGCCCTCAACGGCGTCAAGAGTGACAATGAGCTGGCGAACACGCGGGCTGGCGTCACCCTCGCGCTGCCGATCGACCGCCGGAACTCCCTGAAGCTTTCTGCCTCAACCGGCATTACGAGCCGCACCGGCAGCGACTTCAGCGCGGTCGGAGTAGCGTGGCAGTACCGCTGGGGCGATGGCTACTGATATTTGTCTGCTTCACCAACGAGATCGGGGACGGGGCCGGCCCGCGCGGCGCTCGTTAAGCCGGCCTTAGCCCTTTTTGGCTACGGTTAATCGTTTGTAACGCTGAGGAAATAGCAGATGCGGATCGGCCGGCTTTTTGCGCTCTCGATGCTCTCGGTGACGGCTCTCGCGGTCGTGCTTGGCGCCCAGATTCTGGTACCGCAATGGCGCACCTTTGCCAGCAAGGGGGAGGCGATCACGGCCGTGGAGGCCTATGGCACGCTGCTGGCGGTGGGCCAGCAGGTCGCCGGCTATCGTGCGCCCTATAGCAACCCGATGTACCAGGAGCTGCCCGCAACACCGGCCCAGCGCGAGGCGATCGCGAAGGCCGTGCAGGCCGCCGATGGCGCGTTCGCGAAAGCGCGCGCCGTCCTCGGCGCGCTCAACGATGGCGCGGCCATCGTCGCCGGCCTCGACAAGGCGCAGGCGAAGCTGACCGACCTTCGCGCCGCGGGCGACCGTGCGCTGGCGCTGCCGATGAGCGGGCGCGATCCGGCGGTGGTCAAGGGCTTCCAGTTCGGCATTGCCGAGGTCATCGGGATGGTCGAGCCGCTGCTGAACCGCCTCGAGACCCGGGTCGCGACCGCGGACGCCTCGCTGACGGCGCTGTTGGCTGTGGCCCGCACCGCGCAGGATCTGCGGGTCTCGGCCGGCGGCCGCGCCGGGACGTTGTCGCCGGCGCTCTCCGCGCATCGTCAGCTGACGGCTGCGGAAATCTCCGCCCTCGACCGCGCCTCGGGCCGCGTCGATCTCGGCCGCGAGCGGATCGAGGCCGGCGTCGATCAGATCGGCAGTCCGCGTCTGGTCAAGGCGCTCGGCGAAGCCAAGGAGGCCTATTTCGCCAAGGCCGGGCCGTGGCTCGACAAGGAAGTGGCGATCGGGCGCGCCGGCGCAAACTACACCATCGATCCGGACCAGCTCGCCGCCACCATCGTGCCGGCGGTGCAATCCTTCTTTGCCGTGCGTGACGCTTCGCTGGCGGAAGCCGCCGAGCGCGCCGGCGAAGCCCGCGCCAGCGCGCTGACCGTGCTGGCGCTGGCGGGCCTCGTCGTCGTGGCGCTGCTCGGCGTGCTCGCCGGCGTCACCGTGATGCTGCGCCGCCGGGTGATTGTGCCACTCGGCAATCTGACCGGCGTCATCGGCGAGTTGGCCGCCGGCCGGCACGAGGTCAGTGTGCCGACCATCGAACGCGCCGACGAGATCGGCGCCATGGCGGGTTCGCTGCAGGTCTTCAAGGACGCCCTGATCGCCAACAAGGCTGCCGACGCGGCGGCGGCGCTGGAAGCCGACGCCAAGGTCCAGCGCGCCCAGCGCGTCGACCGCATCACCACGGAGTTCGAGGCGATGATCGGCGAGATCGTCGGGATCGTGGCATCGGCCTCGACCGAGCTCGAATCCTCCGCCGGCATGCTGACGGCGACCGCGGAGCGATCGGAAGCGCTGACCACCACGGTCGCGGCGGCCTCCGAACAGGCCTCCACCAACGTGCAGTCGGTTGCCTCCGCGACCGAGGAGATGGCGTCGTCGGTCAACGAGATCAGCCGCCAGGTCCAGGGTTCGGCGCGCATCGCCGGCGAAGCGGTGGAACAGGCGCAGCGGACCAACGACCGCGTCGCCGAGCTCGCCAAGGCGGCGGCGCGGATCGGCGACGTGGTCGAGCTGATCAACACCATTGCCGGGCAGACCAATCTGCTGGCGCTCAATGCCACCATCGAGGCCGCGCGCGCGGGCGAGGCCGGACGCGGCTTCGCCGTCGTGGCCTCCGAGGTCAAGGCCTTGGCCGAGCAGACCGCCAAGGCGACCGGCGAGATCAGCCAGCAGATCTCGGGCATCCAGGCGGCGACGCAGGAGTCGGTCGGCGCCATCCAGGAGATCGGCGCCACCATCGGACGGATGGCCGAGATTGCCACCACCATTGCCTCCGCCGTCGAACAGCAGGGCGCGGCGACCCAGGAGATTTCCCGCAACGTGCAGCAGGCCGCCAACGGCACCCAGCAGGTCTCCGCCAACATCGGCGACGTGCAGCGCGGCGCCAGCGAGACCGGATCGGCCTCCGCGCAGGTGCACACCGCGGCCAGATCGCTGTCGGTCGAAAGCGACCGGCTGAAGCGCGAGGTCGGCAAGTTCCTCGGCTCGGTGCGGGCCGCCTGAGCCGCGTCACTGCTTCACGTCGCTCGCCATGACGGTGTTAACGGGAGGGGGACGGCCCGGCTCTCGTGTTCAGGCAACGCCCTGCAAGCCTGCGGCCTGTCGCCCGGAGCACTTGAGATAGATCAAGGTCTGCGGAACGACCGGGCCGGAACGTCGTTAGTCTCGGCGTTTTCCTCCCCTCGCGGAGTGCAAGGCACTTGTTTGACTGGTGGCAATCAAGAAAGCCGTTGACGGAAAAGTCTGCCGGCACGGAGCGCCTTGGCGCCTTCCCCGGACCGCACGTCATCCTCGAAGAATTGCGCAGCCGCGTTCCCCGATACCTCGAGGATGTCGATCAGGGGAAACTGATCTATCCGGCCTGCAAACGGGCACTTTCGGATCCGGATGGCGATGTTCGCTCGGTGTGGGATCACACCCGGCTGGAGGCGACCCGGTATCTGACCATGGTGCCAACGCCGGAGTTTGAGTTGCTGACCGGTGCCGACCGGCAAATCGAAATGATGGACGCCTACCTGCTGCAGCGCCCGCATGACGAGACCGTGATCGATTTCACCGGAACCGCGACCACCGATTTTGCCATTGCCATTGTGGCCGGTCTCAACTGGCTGACCCATTGCGCCAAACTGGCTGGCGTTCAGCCAGGCAAGCTATCAGGCACGATTGGCAATTTCAGACGGATCGTCACGCTTGCCCACAGCTGGTGGCTGGCCGAGGGAGCCGGCGAACGTGCCAGCCAGTTGCTGGCGAACGGAGCGCAGCCACCCCTGATGTTCTACCTGGTATGGTCCGACTATACGCAGCTCGCAAAGCACATCGCGGCAGCGACGGTCTTTGGATCGTCGATCAACCGTGCTGCAAAATTGGTTGCGCTGCCCGCCGACCTGATTCCCCGTTTCGAGGCTGCGCAGGATCCCCTCGAACTGGATGTGGCCCGCCTTGTGTGAACCGGGTCACGGTATCAGGACCTCCGGGGCGTCATCCTGCCGGTCAACGATCGGATCGGCCGATCGGCTCAGCAGGAGAAGATCATGCGCGAACTGCCCATGGACGAACTCGAGATGGTCAACGGCGGCAAAGTCAGCCTCGTCACCGACAAGGGCTATGTCGGCCTCGAAGTCAGCATCGGCGGCTACGGCTTTGCAGTATGGGCGACCGGCGGTTCGGTCTGCGGATCCGTGATCACGCCGAGCAATCCGACCGGCACACCGGGGCACTGCACGCCGTGAAGGTCGCGTAAGACTGGATTGCTTCGTCGCAAGGGCTCCTCGCAATGACGGAGTTGGCGTCGTCAACGCCTACTGCGCCTGGATGCCCGCGGCGCGCGCGACCTCGCTCCAGCGCCTGACCTCGCCGGTGAAGAACGCCTCGAACGCCACCGGATCGGTCGCCATCGGCTCGACCGCCATCGCCGCGATGCGCTGCTTCATGTCATCTGACGCCATGGCCTGCGCGATCGCGCGGTACAGCACCTCGACGATATCGGCCGGCGTGCCGCTGCGCACCAGCACGCCCTGCCACGCCTGCACCTCGAGATCCCCGCCGTAGCCGAGCTCGCCGATACCGGGCACGTCGGGAAAGCCGGACAGCCGCCGGTTCGACATCACCGCCAGCGCGCGCAGTTGGCCGTCGGCGATGAAGGCATGCGTCGCCGGCGTCGGCGTATCCCACAATAGCTCGGTGTCGCCCGAGAACAGCGCCTGCACCGCCTGGGTGCCGCCGCGATAGGGCACGTGCACGAGCCTGATGCCGGCGTTGCGCGCGAACAGCTCGGCGGCGAGATGACCCGAGGAGCCGACGCCGCCGGTGGCATAGGTCACGACGCCGGGCGCCGGCTTCGCCGCCGCCACCACGTCGGCGACGCTGCGGTAGGGCGACTTCCCCGACGCCAGCATGATGAGGGGGACGCTGGCGACCTGCGACACCGCGGTGAGATCCTTCAGCGTATCGTAATTGAGCTTCATCAGCGCCGGCGCCACCGCGTGCGAGAAAATCCCGAGCAGCAGCGTGTGGCCGTCGGCAGGCGCCTGCACCACGACGTTGGCGGCGATGCTGCCGCTGCCGCCGGGCCGGTTCTCGACGATGACGGTCTGGCCGAGGATCGGCCCGATCGCCTGGGCGATGAGGCGGGCCACGGTGTCGACGGTGCCGCCGGCGCTGAAGCCGACCATGATCCGGATCGTCCGCTCGGGAAACGCCGCACGGGCGATGCGCGGCGCGGCGAGCAGCGCGGCGCCTGCGGCGAAGCGGGTGAAGGCGCGGCGGGTGAAGGCGCTCATGCGCAGGATGCTCCCGTGAACTCCGCTATCGACTGTCGGTTTTTTCGCACGGAAAAGTATCCTGCAGGCCGCTCAGGAGCAGCAGAGCGACCGGCACATCGCCTTTCGCTGCCCGCTTGTCGGCTGACTTGAGCATGATGTCCTCGGTTTGCTCGGTGGTCAGTGCGAGGTCGCCGGGCATGCAGAACACCGGTTGGCCGTGCCTTTTCATCCACGCATTGTAAGCCATCAGGCCGCTCTTGGCGCCATCCAGGTAGACGTGATGCGCGTTGCGAAGCCCCTCGGTATTGTTTGGATTACGATAGGAATCCAGCCGCACATCCATGGCGGCAGCAGGCGCTGCCGCAAGCGCCCAAAAACACGCCGACACTATCCACTTGTTCATCGCTGGGTTTCCGCTTTTGCAGGAGGCGCTTTGTCTGGTTTCTTTCATGGGCGCTAGCGCCGCGTCAACTCGATCACATGCACCCCGCGCTGCCGGTCCGTCAGATAGATCAGCCCGCGCTTGTCCATGGTCACGTCGTTCGACGACGCCAACTCGCAGCCCTCCGGCGGATCGGGCTTGTAGAAGGCGACCTCGCGCGGCCGGAACGGGTCGGCGATGTCCACGATCCGCAGCCCCTGCGCGAACCAGGCGAACGGGATCACCGTGCCCGAAAACACTTCCGAGGGCTGATGGCAGCCCGTCATTCGCGGCTGCGGCGCGCCGTCCGTGTCGAGGCCTTCGACGTCGAAGGTCGAAATCGGCATCGGCTGGCGCTCGTCGGTGATGTCGTAGATCCACGCGAACGCGGGCGGCGAGGGGCGCAGTTTGGCGACGTCCTCGTCCGCCACCACCATGATGTTCCGGCCGCGCAGCTTTTGCGGGATCGGCAGGCAGGTGTGGGTCGGATGCGGATGCGCCGGGCTCGAATTGACCGCCGAGACCAGGCGCGGACGGGCGAGGTCGGCGATGTCGAGGATGAAGAAGCCGTGGTGCCAGTAGGAGACGTAGAGCCGGTCGCCCATCCGCAGCGGGTGATGGCAGCGCGGTTTCACATAGTCACCCCAAGGATAATCTTCGCCGCCGGCGCTGTGCTGGCCGGGGATCCACCAGCGCCCCGCCTCCTTTGGGTCGGCCGGGTCCGCAAGATCGAGGATCATGACGAAATTGCCGACAAAACCGTCTGATGTCGGCGAGATGTAGGCGTAGCGGCCGTCGAAATCGAAACGATGCACGCCGCTGCCGCCGGTGCGCCACTTGGTGATCAACCGCGGCCGCGACGGCGCCCTGACGTCGTAGATGCCGAGCCCGCCGCCGAAGGCGCCATCGCCGTCCTCACCCTGCTTCTCGTGGTTGACGATCATCAGCCCGCCCTGCGCGCGCACCTTGTGCGAATGCCAGCCCTTGGGCATCTCGACCTCCGCCAGCAGGCGAGGGTGACGCGGGTCGGCCACGTCGTAGATCGAGGTGCCGGCCGGCGGGTTCATGTGCGCGACGTAGAGCGTCGTGCCGTCGATCCAGACCTGCCCGCCGCCGGGACAATCGATGGCGGAGACGAGCGTGGTGTTGTGGGATGAGGGCATGGGGCGGCTTTACGGTCTTCGCGAGAGGGAAGGACGGGCGGGCGCCCACAATCGTACGGGGCGGTCGTTTTTCATCTCGCTGCGGTGGAAGAGGGTTGTCAACAGCGCCCGGTGGCGGTGCCGCGGCTGCATGGCGCCCATGCGCGTTCGCCGGCTTCGTCGAAAGCGATTTCGATCTCGACCGCGCGCCGGCGTGCGCCCGGAGCGTTTGGAATCGAGACGCTATTGCGGTGTCACCTGGTCGAAACGCAAGCCGCTGGACCCTGCGACCGCACCGGTCGTCTTGCGGCGCGCAAGCCAGAGATGCGTCGAACCGTCAGTCCATCGCGCCAGTCGATACATGCGTTCCACCCGCACGCCCTCGCGAATGAACTCCTCCTCGAACAGGGGCACATCCACGGCCAGCAATCGACCCAGCGGCGCGATCGGTGCCCGCGTCCCGTCGGTGCGCAGCAGCGCCGCGCGCTGCATGCGCCGCTGGTTGACGTCGACCGATCCTGCGACAAACGGAATATAGTAATCCGGCGCCGACGTCCCAAGCTGATAGCGCAAAACGGCCCCGCCCGGCGTCGGGGAAGGGACGGGGGGTGGCGGCTGCGCTGCCGCGGTTGCGCTCATCCTGTCGATCGCTGCCCCGCTCGCTCCCGCAACGATTCTTTCGACCGCCCAGGCAATGCTGGCCGCGTCGTCGCGGACAAGCAGCACCTGCTCCTGGGGTTCGCTCGTCAACCCTTGCGCCAGAACCGGCGGCAGGATCAGGCGGTGGTCGA
Source organism: uncultured Alphaproteobacteria bacterium (assembly GCA_963710235.1). GTDB lineage: Bacteria > Pseudomonadota > Alphaproteobacteria > Rhizobiales > Xanthobacteraceae > Bradyrhizobium. The sequence goes on along the minus strand of CAVPZI010000001.1, from coordinate 528,179 downwards.
TCGTATCGCCTGCGATCGCGAACATTCTCCAGCGTCCCCCGTCATTGGTATCCGCATAGTGGGGAATCGTTTGCGCAATTCCGAAGGTGTCGGTGACGACCAGCGATGTAATGCGCGCCAGAGAGCCGACACTGACCGGCAGCGGGACGACGAACCAGTCATTGCCGTAGATCAGCGCAAACTCCCGCAGCATCAGCCGCGCGGTGTCCGCCGGTCCCGCGTCGATCGCCCCGATGTCGACCGAGCCGTCCTCGAGTTGCCAGTAGCGGCGCGCCGGCATGCCTTTGAAACTCACCGGTGCGGGCATGAAGGTGCGGGTCACGGCGTCCGGAGCCGCGGTAACGGCGCCAAGGGGCGCAGCGACGCGATCGAACGACGGCCAGTCGAGGGGATCGCCCGCGTATTGATCGGCGACGAAAGCGCAGGGCAGGTCGGTCGCACTGGCATCGATCGAGAAGTGGTACTCCATGCGTTCATCGACCCACGAGGATGCGGCGTCCGGCGATGGCGTGTCGTACAGCGCATCATACCAGGCCAGGAATTCGTTGGCGGCGGCCTGCACGGCCGGTCGATCGCCGGCCGGGATGGCGGGCGTTGCAGGCAGGCCCGGCTGGGCCGCGCGAAGGTCGGAGGCCAGCTTCGCGCCATCCGGCACCCGCCGCGCGACGATGGCCAGCGAGTGCAAGCGCCGGCGGATCGAGGGAGGCCTGCTGCGCCGCTGTCGGTGCATCAATGCCGTACTGCGTTACGTACGCGGCGGCATACTTGCCGACCTTGCCCGCGCGCAGCAGGCGAAGAAAGTACAGGCCTGCGTCAGTCGCCTGCCGATAGTCCAATGCTGCCGCGCCCGGTCGCACGGCTTCGCGCTCGACAAATGCTTCGAGCGGCGTCCCCGCCGGCATCGACACCGCGCCCCCTCCTGCCGTCGCAAAGCGATTCAATGCGACCTCCGACGAGGTGACCGCAGCCAGAATCGGCGATCCGGCATCGTCTCCGCTCAGCTCCCCCAGTTGCCATTGCCTGGCGAGGAACCAGAAAGGATCGTGACTGCGCGCCTCGAGCGCCGTCGACAGGTCCGCCTTGCGGCACCGCGGTTCGAGCCGGGTCCATATCGTCAGCGACGGCACGTCAGATCCTTTCCGGTGTTGCCGGGCCCACCGGCCCAACCGGCGGACGGATAACGATGGTTCGGGGTGTTGCGAGTGTCAGGTCGGTCGATACGGCATCCGGCGTCGTCGCGCCGATGTTCATGGCGAACAGCAGCGCGGGCAGGAAGTGCCCGACATCGCCGAGCGAATCCGGATCGACGGTCCGCAGACGCGTCAGTTCGATCGCATCGAGCAATGTTCCTTCGACGCTTGCCAATGTCCAGGAATCGGATGTGTCGGGTTGCACTCCCAGTAAAATGGCCTGCGGCGGCCGCGCGCCCGGATCGTCGACGTGAAACGACACCCCCGTCGTTTCGGTGTCGTTGGGGATCGTCTCCGTCCATTCGTCGATCACCAGGGCAGCCCTCGGCTTTTGCAGCGAACCGACCGCGACAAGCGACAACCTGTCGGTTGGCGCGGCGCCGTCCGCCAGCGGCATTCCGGCCCATACGTCGCCGGGCACGGCAGGGAGCTGCGCCACGACGGGCGTCCACGCCGCCGGCGACGACAGGGCCTCGGCGTACATCATCGACTCGCGCCAGTCGCGCCGTTCCTGCGCGTACCCGCGCCGACCGCGTCAGCCACGTCAACGGCTCCAGGGAGTTTTGCCCGAGCAAACCGGCACTCGCCGCGAACAGCGTCGGCAGCGAAGCGGTAAACGTCGACGCCATGCAGCACACGACGGAAAATCCGGCGCCGAATACGGCCTGGAGCCGCGCCACGTCATGATCGCGCGACGCCGTCGCGGAGGCCCCGGTTCGCGAAAAGCCCGCCTCGAGCGCGGTGACCCTCGAAGCACGCGCGTCGAGTTCGGCCTTTGCGGCCGATGCCTGCACAGGCCAGGAACCGGCGTCGATAGCCGGGACCGCATTCACAACGCCGAACGCCGCCGCGGCCATGAGCGCCGTGTCGGCGGTCGACCCGCCGGCAAATCGCCCGCGAGCGGCATTCAGCGCGGCCAGCGCCTGATCGGCACGGTTCTTGATGCTCGGCGGTGTCGAGGGACAAATCCACCGGCAGATCCGGCGTGGCGAAATCGGCGGCGGTCGCGGCGCGCGCGCCGGCGATCAGCGCCGCGCACGACCGGGCGGCTATCACGAGCTCATCGACGGAAAGCTGGTCGGGCGTCCAGGAAGGGTCGCGCGTCGTGGAGACCGAGACGGTCGACCCGGCCGGCGTCGTCGCGGGCCGGCGCCCCCACGCGAGGTGCGTCAGCCGCGCCGCCAGCTCGGACGGCGTCTGCGCCATCGCCAGCATATCCAGAGGCCCAAGCCCCAGATCGGTCAAGGTGATCGCGACGGTCGCGACGCTGTCGCCCGACGGCCCGACGATGCGAGCGGCCGCCTTCACCCGGGCGGGCGACCCGAGGATATTAGCGGCAAGCAGCGCGAGCCGGGGTTCCGCCTGGCTCCGTGGCGTTGTGGCCCACCCCGATGCCGTCCCATTACCCAGCATCGTGAACAATCGATGCGTGATGACGGCGCCTCGCCGCGGCGTCCGCGTGACATCGAGAACAGGCGGCGGGGTATCGCCACGACCGATCGCGTCGACCGTCGCTCCCGCTCGCAACGAACTGCCTCCCACCAGCTGATGCACGCTCTCCGCCAGCATGAGATCGGACACCGCGTCGACCGTGTCGGCCAGGCGGGACAGCTGCGCATCGATCGCCACCTGCAAGGTACTCCCGACCGTCGGCAATGTTCCCGTACCCCAGGGAATCCCCGATCGCCGATCGAGCAACGACAGCCCGTCGACGGTGTGGTCGCCTGCCACCCCCTCGATCGGCGCGAAGGTCCGCAGCGGGGCGATGAACGCATCGAGCGTCGCGGCATGCAACGCCCGCTCCAGTTGATAGCCGAGCAGCGCGCCGAGGGCCTGGCCGGAACGCACGCCGTCGAGAATGTTCTCGGCCAATCGCACGCGGGTCGACGACAGATCGATCGCCGCCGCCCCGCTGCCGCTCTGCTGATGCGTGAGATAGCCGCTGCGCAGCACCGCCGCCGACGCCGCATGGGCGATCGATGGCGCATGGACGTAGCCCCAGGACACCGGCGAGGGTTGCGGCCGAACATCGTCGACCCAGCCATAGGCGCCGATATACAAAGTCGATTCGTTGCCTGTTACCTGCCGCAACGCATCGAGCCGCGCCGTCGCCAGGGCGGTATACCATCCGTCGAGCCGATGCGAATGCAGGTCGAGCGTCTCGCGCAGTACCTGATCGAGATCGGACGTGGACATCGTCGCGAGGCCGCCGATCGCCTTCCAGAACGCGACGAACGGAGCCGGACCGTCCGCCTTGTGCGCGTCGAGGTAAGCGCTGACGGGCCCTGTCCCGGCACTGCCACCGGGCACAGTCATCGCCAGGTGGTCCCACACCCGCGGCGTATGCGCGGGCGCGATGTCGATCAGCTCCGGCTCCAGCTGGTCGCTCGCGCTCACCGAGGTGCCGAGCAGGCCATATGCGGTGCTGGCGTATTGACGAAGCGCCGCGTGGCGGACCAGCAACCAGAGCAGCGGCGTTGGACGCGCCGTGGTTGCCGCGGCGCGCAGCTGGGCGAATGTCATCCCGGCGAAAGCCGTCAGGTAGTTGTCTGACAGCGGAGCACTGGTCAGCGGCGACTGGACGATCGTACCTGACAACGCGAAGTGCTTGCCAAGGTAGGTCGAGTTGCCCAGCCGGGTCGTCGCCGCGCTGGCCGCGAGCGTACCAAGTCCTGCGGTCCCGAGTTGCCCCAGTCGCGTCCACCAGGCCGCGTCGATCGGCCTGGCCAGAAACCGCCAGTAGTACTCATTGTACTGCGGGCCGAGCACGGTCCGCCCGACATAGGTCTCCGAGCGCGGACTCATGCCCAGAACACTTGCCAGGGTGGCATCGGGGTCGGAGCCGGAGCCGACGCGGGCAACCCGGGAGGATGCCGCATCCCAGGTCGGCCGCAGCGACTGCAGCAAAGCCAGCAATCGCGCCGTGATCACGTCGCCCGGGCGCGCCTGATACCCGCCGCTCCACAGGATCGGCACGACCCCGTACGGCTGCCGCCCGATGCGCAGCGTCGGCCACGGCCCGCGCGCGCGCACCCACGCCAGGAAGAAATCGCGCGCCGCGGGCACGGTGACAGCCGGATCGGGCACCGCGCCGTTGACGAGATTCGACAGATAATACTCGATCGTCGCCGGCCATAGCACCGTGTTCATGGCCAGCGGCGCATCGTCATGCCGGCCATTGGCGCCGCCGACATGGGCAAAGTGCGCCGCGTCGATACCGAGCGCGCGCGCCAGCCGGTCGCCGTCGCCCCGTCCGTCGGCACTCGGCGTCATCGCCGGCCCGCATTCGATCGCAAAGCTCGCCGCGTAGGCCGGGTCACTGGTCGTGAAGCCCGATTTGATCCCCTCGCTGTTGTTGGTCGGCGTGCCGATCGGCAGCAGCTCGAGACCATCCGTATAATGATGGGCATCGAGCGCATCGCCGAGTTTCGCCGCGGCGGTGGCAGGATCCAGTTGAGACTTGACGCCGAACACCAGTACCCGCGCGAATCCGAAGTCTCGCTGCTGTCGCCGGGATCGGCATCCGGATGCCGAGGCCAAGCGCGACCGCCTCGTCAAAGTCGCGCATCCACCGCAGCCCTGGATCGGTCGCCGGATCCCCGCCATCGGGCGACGGACCCAGCAGCAGGCCGTCGGCGATGGCGGCGCCGGCCTGCCGCGTGACCGCACCTCTGTCATCGTAGGCGCAGACGATGAATCGCTCGGGCAGCAACGCGGTTGTTGCCGCGGCCGTCCAGTCCGACGCCTTGGTACCACTTGCCCCGGCCGCCGTTGACGCAATCCACGCCGCGCGGCGCGGGCCAAATTGCGCGGCGAGCGCGGTCCAGGCCGTCGCTGTCGGGTTTGCAAGAAAGGCCGTCCGCGCTGCAGTTTCCGCCGCGGTGAGGGCGGCCTCGAAACTGTCGACATGCACATCGTCCGGAAACACGCGCACCCAGAGCTGCGCGCTGCCGTCCGCAGCCTTTCCGAACCGTGTCTCGATCCGCACCGGCAGAAACGCAATCGGCACTTCCCCTTTCGGAGCAACGGCGAACCACGGCTGGGAATTGTCCGGCATGCGCGTTACCCGAGAAGTGCGGTTGCCAGCAGCGCCAGACGCACCGGCTGCCGATAGGTGATGTAGGCCTGCTGCGCGGCATTTGCCCCCCAGGTCGCCCCCGGCGCCGTGACGGTGGGCGGTGTTGCGACGCTGACATGGTTGCGCACGACGCTTACCTGAGGCCACGCCAGGTCGTTCCAGGTCGCGATCGAAGTGCCGGACGCGGCGGGTTCGAGTCCGAACCGCGGCTCACTGGGATGCTCGGAGAGCACGAAATAGTAGCCGAGCCCCGCGGTGGCCTGCGCCTCCGTCAGCGCAAACCCGAAATACGTCATGTCCGGCGCGATCGACCCGCGGAACACCGGCAACACTTCGTTGGGCCCGAGATGCCGCTGGTTGTCGGGCCCCATCACCGCCTGCACCGCGCTAATCACCGCGTTGGGGAAGCGGCGCAGGACCTCGCCACGAACCAGCAACACCACCTGCGCATGGTGCGTATCGGCGTTCGCGCCGAGACGGCTTTTGCCGGCCCAGGCGGCGATCGGCGGAATATCCGGCGATGCTCCCCAGAAATTGGCAAAGAAGGTGGCGGTCGGGTCGACGGGGTACTGCCGCCACGCCAGCTCGCGACGCATCTCGTCATTGAGTCCGACCATGTAGGCCTCGACGAACCGGGGATTGGTGACAAGCAGGGCCGCGGTCTCATCGGGCACCTTGTCGACGCCGGGCAACAGCTGCTGCGGCGTCAGCGCCAGCGACATCGGCCGGGTGAATTGCGGCGCCCCGAGCCGGGGCCGCAGCGGATCACCGGTGGTCGGCACCGCCACCTGAACCGAAGCCCGGGCCAGCAGTGCCGCCGCCGGATCCAGCGCGGCCACCACCAGGGCCTGTGTCGCGGCCATCGTGCCGGGCAGCGGCGGTTTCTCGACGGCATCGTCGATCAGCGCCGTTTTCTGCGCGATGTAGGTTGCGACGGCGCTGGCCGCGGCGCGAAACCGCGCCTCCATTTGCAGGAACTGCGCCTTGACGGTCGGAAATTCCGGAATCGCCGGAAAGCTCTTGACCCCGGTCTTGAGCCACACCGGCGATTGCGGGTCATTCTTCCAGGTCCCTGTCGTCACGGCCAGCAGAGGCGGAGCGGGTGAGGCGGGCAACGCGTGCAAGGTGGGCGAGGCGTGCAAGGCGGGCGATGCGGGCGAGGCGGGCGCAGCCGCCGTGACAGCCGCGGTCCACCCGGGCGCCGACGCAATTGCGGTCGCGGTCAGCGCCGCCGCCGGCGTCGCGGACGACACGCTGTCCAGGAAAACAGTACCGGCCGGCGCGATGAGCTGCGCCACGACGCTCAGCGCGCGCGGTGTGCCCGCCACTTCATTGAGCCGCTCGACGATTTGCAACGGGGCCGTCGCCATGGCGGCCAGCCGCCGTCCCAGCGGACCGCGGCGTCGCACCAGCCTGCGGAACGCGGGCGAGACCGCGCCGGACGCGATGCGCGTTGCCGCCAGGTGAGCATCGAGCGTCGCCACCGACCCCAGCGTCAGCCGCACCCTTGAATGCAGCGGTTGGGTGAGCTGGAAAAACGCTCCCGCACCCTCGAGCGCGTTGATGTGCCGCGCAATCGTCGCCTGCGCGACGACGCGGGCAAGCTGGAATTGCCGCAGCCGCTGGTTGGCCTGGCGCAGTTGCTGGAACTGGTCCCAGGCCGACGCGATCAGGTTGTCCTGGTCGGCGCGCACGGCGTTGACGCCCATGCCGGCCGCCGCGCGCATGCGCGGGTCGAAGTTCAGGTCAGCCAGCCACGCCGGCTGCGTCCCTCGTGCCGGCCAGCTGCCATACACCGGCGGCGTGACGATCGGATCGGGTCCGGCAGGCGGCGCCAGAATCGGTTTCAGTGCCGCCGCGAACTTCGCCTGGGCTCCGGCGGGCCACGCGGTCGGCGTTGTCTGCGGCCCCTGCAGGGCCCCCTCGAGGCGGAGCGCCAGCCCCGGGAATGGCGGCATCCCGAAACCGGCTGCGCTCTCGTCCATCGGCAGTTGCCCGACATCGAGCGGCTCGGAGATCGGGCGCAGCCTGCGCGCAAGGGAAGCAAAGTCGCCGGCCTCGCCGGTGCTGAAGCGCCAATACGCATACACCGGCAGCGCCAGCGGTAGCTGCGTCGTCGCGGTCCACGCCGGGCCCAGATCGCCGTCCGTGGCGGGAAGCTCAGGCGAGACACCGGCCTGAACGCCCGCATTGTAGGTTGGCACGAGGCAGGCGACATACGCCGTGTTCGGATCGAGTTTGCGCGGGCAGATGATCCGCGACACCCGCCCGCTGTTCGGATCCGACAGCGCGGCGCGCAGCGCATCGTCGTTGGCGGGCGCCGCGCCGGCCACCTGCGCATGAACCCAGGTCGTGATCTCGTCGAGGTTCGGCAGTTCGTCGGCGGGCACCGCAGGCGAGGCGAACTGCAGCAGCGGCAGCGCATTGCCCCTCGGCGTGATCGTGATCCCGGGTTGCGGCTTCACCACAACGAGGCAGAGCCACGGCCTGAGTGCCGCCCCCGACGGCACGGCCGGCGAGAACATCCACGGAAAGTCCGGTGTGGCGAACTCGACCGCGGGGAAATAGTTGGGTTCGAACGAGACCGAACCGGGCCGGGGCTCCATGCGCGTGATCGCCCGGGGGTCGACGCCGGTCACCTGTCCCGGCCCGAACAGTCGTACCGCGACCGGGGGAGCCGTCGTCGCGTTGACGGCGAGCGCAACGTTGAGGGTTACGAAGTTCTGCGCCGGGGCGGCCCGCGCCATCGACACCAGTCCGCGGCGTACCCAGGGCACAAATCCGTAAACGGCGGCGGCCATCACGGCACCTCGTAGTGGGCTACGACCTGCAGCATTTTGCGCTGGTCGGGGTTCATGATCACGGCGTTCGCCAGTGCCGCGCGCGCCTGCGCGTAGGTCTGGCCGGCTGCGGCGCCGACGCTGGAGACGGCGATCTGATCGGTGGTCGCCACCACGTAGCTGAGTGTCGCGGCGTGCACGACCGGTTGCGACGGCTCCGCGTAGCGAAGCAGGCCGCTGTCGGCGAGCCCCCACAGAATGCCGCCCAGCCGGTTGGGGGGAAGCGTGATCCCGGTATCGGTTCGCGCCGGCCCGCCCGGGGCATCGACCAGCCAGGTTTCAAAATCGATCTCGCGGGTGATCGCGGCGGCCGTCGTGGTCGCCCGCCCGAATGTCATGGCCGTCGCCGAGCGCCACGCCGGCAGCGAAGGCCTCGAACGACGGGCTGGCCAGTTCGTCGTCGTCGCTCAGGTTGAGGAACTGCGCCGGCGCGAACTCGTCCATCAGGTCCGTGGTGGTCTGCTTGACGCCTTCGACGGTCACCGCGGTGATGTTGAACAGCGTATCGCCCTGCGGCGCACCGGCGCCGAATTTCTGGATCGAAAGTCCAAGCGGCACGACGCGCTGGTGGATATTAAGACTGCCGGCCGGGATGCCCCAGCATGACACCCGACGTGACCGGGGTTCGAAGCGAGACCAGCCCGCTCGCCTCGGTCAGGCCGGCGGCAAAATTCCGCGGGTCGGCCAGGGCGGCGCGCACCGCCGCGCCGACGTCGATCGAGATCGGTCGCAAGCGCCGCCGCCGTGTCGCCGAAGGAATGCGAAAACGATTTGGTGACGCCGAACCCGAGCACGCTGAAGTGCACCGACCCCGCGCAGTGCCACGGGGCGGGACCGGTCAGCCCCGCCGACAGGTCGAGCGTCATGACATCGTCGCCGTCGACGCTCAGCGTCACCGAGCCGGAGATGTCGCCGTCGAAGTAGAACGGGTCGCGCTCGATCAGGGTGTCGAAGTTCAGAATGCCGGAAATCCCGAAGCCGTCGACGCCGACGAACAGATCGACATGCGCGCCGATCTGCAGCGTGTTCGATGAAACGGCGAAATATCCGTTCAGATTGAGTTTGGAGATCGGACCCGCCGGCATGCTGAACGACACCCGCTGCAGGGTCGGGAAACCCGGGGGCGGCTGGAACTTCGGATGAAAGCCTCCGATCGAGAGCAGGAACGACTTGTTGCTGCCGGCCCAGCAGCTGCGCAGCGCCATGGCGCCCTGCAGCGGGTATTTCATCAGCCGCGAATCGTGCAGCACGGCGTCGAGGCTGCCTTCGTCGGTCCCGAAGTCGACGGTGCCGAGCACATCCATGTGGAGTTCGAGCAGCGGAGCGTCCGGCGTCGGCAGCAGCACCGCGAGTTCGCCGAGAAGCAGCAGCCGGACCGGATCGGGCAGTTCGAGGATCAAGGCGAGGTCGATGGTGATGACGGTCGGCGTTCCCCACCCGATCTGCAACAGCGGCCCGAAAATATAACGGCCCTGCGCCGGCGGGAAGAACGTCTGCAGGTCGGTGAGAACCTGCGCGGCGTTGGCGACCGGGTTTTTGCTGAACAGGAAGCCGGACAGCGTATGCGCCTTGAGCGCGGCCTGAAGCGCGTCGGTGCTGATGGTGCGGTTGACGCCGAACAGCCCGCCGACGCCATTGAGGGTAAACCCGGCGCCGAGTTCGATCGGCGGGAACGTCGCGTCGATCATCGCCACCATCGAGTAACCCGGCCCGGTCGGGAGTTTGGTGGCGATGAGGCCGAACGCCTGCAGCTGGAGCTCCTGATAGCTGAGCTGCATCATGCCGGCGTATTGCGAGGCGGCGTCGTCGTGCGAGAGGAATCCGCCGCCGGTGAGGCCGGATATGTCGATCGCCGCCCCGACCCCCGAAGGACTCTTGAAACCGAAGCCGAAATCGATGTTGCCGAGCACGCCCGGCGGGTCTGTGGCTGCGGAAGGCGCGACGAAGATCGCAAGGCCGACATTTTGCACTTCGAGCGACACCGGGCCGATCGACGCCGATCCGGTCAGCATCGCGTCGAACTCCAGCCTTCCGTCGGTTACGCCGAGCGCAAAGCCGATCTGCTGAATGGTCGCGACGCCCGCGAGCGACTGCTGCACCGGCAGCATGATCTGCAGCCTCGGCTGACCGCCCAGCGAGAACCCGGTCTTGCTCGACCATTTGATGGTGAACGACAGCGGGCTTTTGGTCGGCTGGTTGCTCACCGCGCCCTTTATCAGGCTGTCGCCTTCGCTGAAGTCGATGACCAGCGCGGCGGCGTCGAGCCCAACCTCCGCGGTCAGCTCCATGTCGCCGTCCAGCGTGCCGGTCAGCCCCAGCGCGACATGGGCCGCCGACAATTCCAGCCGGCTCGACTGCGCGTTGCCGATGGCAATCCACGGCGCGGTCGCCGGCGCCTTGGCATCGAGCCGCGCCGACCCATCGATGTGGGCATCGCCCGGCGTGGCGCGAACCACCGCGCTGCCCGGATGGAACTCGGCGCGGACCGGCCGCGCCAGCACGTCGCCGCCAAGCTTGAGGGTGATGGTGTCGGTGAGGCTGATGGTGTCCGCCGCCTGGCCGGTAATGACCGGCATGATCGCGATGCCGTCGGCATTGGCGATGGCCGTGGCGTTCGGCGGGATCGGCAGCGCCAGCAACGCCAGCCTGACGGTGGCGGCCGCGGCATCGGCCGAGGTGGTGAAGTCGAGCCCGGGCACCGACATGATCACGTTCTTGAGCCCGGCCGCGGCCGGCGCGCCATGGGCGTAGTACTCGTCGCGGAGTTGGGGGTCGACGCCTAACAGGACGGCCCGGGCGCCGAACCCGCGGACCAGGATGCCGATGCTTCGCACCAGGGCGTCGCCGTCGAACGCCGCGCCCCAGCCGTAGGCCGCAGCGATGGTCTGCAGCGGTTGATCGGCCAGCCCGCCGAGGCGATCCCATGCGACGATGAATTCGATATGCTCCGCCCGCCCGGTGGTGGCGTCGGCCGCGACCCGCTTCTCGCTGAACACCCCGGCGAAATGCAGCACGCCGAAAAGTCCCGGGACCCCGGTGGCGACGGCGCTGTACACCAGGTAGTCAAGCAGCTCTTCCGGAAAGGTCGAGACAAAGGCCTGCGGCGCGCCGCTCGTGGTGATGCTCCGCACCATCGTCGCCGCCTTGACGAGGTCGCTGGCGAGCTGTTCGACGCTCATCGACGACGGGTCCGCCGCCAGCGTGCTCAGCTCCTTGAGCGTCGTGGTCAGTTGGGTGAGATTGGCGTCAGGGAGGGTCCAGCCGAATTGCTTGAGGAAGGACTGCAATGCGGCCGGCGAGGCCACCGCGGCGCGGAGCGGCGCCAGCGCGTTGGCGAAGCCGCCCAGGATCTGCTGAAGCAGGCCGGAAGAGCTCACGGTCCCTCCCGCAGTTGCAGACGATTGGTCCGTTGACGGCGTCGACCTGCCATTTCAACTACCCCTGCATGTGCTCGCAACGAACACACGGTGGATATTTTTGCCGACACGGCCTGGCGTGCCGGCCTGTTGCTCAAACGATAAGATCGCGCTGGAGCCTGAATTTGCTCCGTCGAATACGGCTCTAGAGTGGCGGCGGCGGCGGTGGGGCGGAAGCGCCGGGGGATGCAGGAAATCCTGAAATTGCTGGTCCAGCTCGCGCTGCTCGGAGTCCTCCAGCTGTGTCAGCGCGAAGCCCGCGTGATCGAGCCAGCTCCACGCGCCGCCGTCCCCCCAATCCGCATCGGGATCGCTTCCGCCCAACCCGCAATAAGCCGGCGGCGTTATCGTCCAGGTAGCCTGCGAATGATATTGCCAGCGGTTGCAATGAAAGTATGGCCACCGGGGCGGCTTGCTTCCGTTGCGGCCGGTCGAATCGGCCTGCCAGAAGTGACTGACGATGCCCTGACCATACAGCAGTTCGAGTGCCAGGCCGGGGGCATAGGCGCCAATCAGATAGTAGCGGCCCGTCGCCTGGGCATAGGCGTCGCGCGCGATCTTGATATTTTCATAATAGGTCTTGATCCATTGTTTGCGCACGTTGACCGCGGGGAGGGCGGGCCAGTTGCGGGTCCACTTTGCCGGTTGCGGTCCCGGGCCCCCCCATGCCGGGTTGCCATGCGGGTCGGGCACATCGAACGGATCGAAATCGATGCAGAAATAGATCGGAGTTTGCGGCGGTTGCTTCAGGATATCCCCGCAGTAGTGAAAGGCCTCCGTGCCATCCAGCGTCCCGGCGTCATCGTGAGTGGCGGGGTTTCCGTCGGGATCAGGCTTGAAATAGAAGATATTCTTGCGGAAATTGGTGTTGAAATCACCCCAGTCCTGCGGAACGTTGACATTGGTATCCTGCATGCTGGGCTCCGCGGATCCCATCCCTGCCAGCGTCCGAACGCTTTCCCAAATGGAAAACAGGTTGAGATTCGCTCCGGACACCCGTTGGACTTCGCCAAAGCCCATGCTCAGGGCGACGCTGTGTCGGATGTAGCGACCGATGACCGTCACCGGTCCCCCCGGGACATGAAAGTGACCGGCATTCGCGGCAAAATTGATGTCATTCATGCCCGGCCACGGGGTGCGCTGGATGCAGGTGACATTGGCGTCGGTGATCGCGTCCGTATTGGAGAAGCCGACATTTTGAATTGTCGGGACGCTGGGCTGCCACTGCTGCGCCTGCAGCATCGTGTTGGTTGGCTGCAGGGCCGGATTTGCCGCATCGAGATGAAACTTGACGGCAGGGGTCGCGCCGGTGGAGTCAGTGAATCCGTCGGCGAAGCGCCACAGCGCCGGGGCGGTCTTGGCATCGAACCGGGTGAAATCCAGCAACGGACTTCCATTGGCCACGAGATCGGCCGGCGCGTTGGCCCACACCTGGAAATCCGCCCAGAAACCATGAACGTTGGTGGTCATCCCGGGGTGCTGCACGCCGAGAGCCGTGATGAGGGCTGGATCGGGCCGCAGTTTCTGATCGGCGCCCGCGGTGTACTTGCAGAAAATGCCGGCGCGAAACAGCTGCTGCTGCGTGCGGAGAATGCCGGGAATGCCAACCGTCAGGGTGGCGTTGTTGACGGTGTTGGCCCAGCCTGCCCAGTAGTCGTCGCTCAATGCAGCGTCTGGATCGACGCTCAGCCAGACGTCCAGGAAACTCGCGGTCCCAAGACCAAGCGAGAACTCGCTGCTGTTGATCGCGGCGACCAGCCGCTTGCAGATCGCATCGCCGTCGATCTGGCCGCAGATCCGCCCCTTGTTTCCTGTCAGCTGCTGGCGCCCGGCATCGGAAGCCTGCATCGGCGCAATGCGATCGACCAGCACGGTGAGATTCTGCTGCTGGTCCGGACTGGGGTCCGTCGCCGGCAGCGGGTACACCGCCTTTCCACCGGCGCCATTGCCATCCGGCTCCCGCGATGCATTGGTGGCCTCCGAGTGGCCCCAGATGAAGTCCTTGCCGAGAAAGTTCCTGCCGGCGAAGACCGGGCGGGCGCCGCCGTTCCAGGTGAAGAAACTTCCGGCCGGATCGGCCGCGGCAAAATCCGCCGCCGCCCGGATCTCGGCCAGGAGATCGAGATGGTTAGCCGACGTATCGATGCCAAACGCCGTCATGATGGACGGTGCCCCAACCTAGCGGCCGCGCGGACACTGCAAACATGCAAGCTGGGCAATTTTATGAAGGCGCCGGCGAATACCGCCGCACTCAGCAGAACACCTGTGGCCAGGTCTGGAATCAGGTCTGGAATCAGGTCTGGCATCATCGTCACACCCCTGTTGCGCCGCTGAATGCAGCGGTGGCTGTGATGGCCAATGGGCTGATGTCAGACGCCCTGGAGCGTCCGGTTATCCGCGCGGACGCGGTTCTGATCCGTGCTGGCATTGGCAGTACTTTTTTCCATTCGATTGAAATTGGATGAAATATTTTCCGGCTCACTCTGAAAATCCTGAGCCATCAAATGATGATATCGCCGCAGGACACGCCGGGCTTCCAGGCGCTGCGAAGCATGCAGCGCTGCAACGAGGCGGGCGAAAGGGTGGCTGCGCAAAACCCTCAGAATGATGGAAGCGCTGCGCATCGCGCGTAATCCTCCATGCAGGGCGTGAAGTCCTCGTTTCGAAGGCCAGGATGCCAGCGATCATCGCGCGCGCCTGTGAGATGCTTCACAGCATCGCACGGCACCGCACAATTTTATGTGAGCAGGCGGATAAACCAACCGGCCGTAGCCAAGATGGCGGGTTACGCCGGAGCCTTTTTATCGAGCCGCGCCTTGCGCGAACCCGGCGGGCTCCAAGTCGCCCTACAGGGTGATCTCTCTCACGATGTATCCCGGGCGGCGTGATGGATGTACAATATCTCGATTGCGCGGCCGGTGTTGCGATAGAACACTTTGTAAGGATATCGGATCAGCGGCACCACCCGTACTCCTGGACGCTCCGCGACTTCCTGAGCGCTGTCTGGCCATTCGCTGACGCGTTCGACGACCGATTGAAGCCGGCTTTGAAATGCCTCGTAAACAGTGGGATAGTTGGAAGCGATGAAGCTGAGAATTTCGTCGAGGTTTTCGAGCGCCTCGTCGGTGTAAACAACTCTCATGCAGGACGATGTTTTTCGAATGCCCGGCTGATTTGATCGTCAGTTGCGAACTGTCCTTCTCGGGCTGCTTTCAGACCGCGATCTATTCCCGCCAGCTCTTTCGGAGTCGCATGGTACTTCCCGATTCCAAGCCCTGCATCAATTTCAAGCGCGATCTGCGCAAGTTCGGCCTGCGCCTCCTCAGGCCAGGTTTCCACCCGTTCAAGCACTTCTTTGAGAATTTTGGCTGTCATAGACCCATTATATCAAATTGCCCCGCGTTTTACAGCCAGAATTATCGCGAGCGGACGCGCGGTTCGCCGCTAGGCACCGCAACTGCGGTCCAGGCAGGCAGGTATCGGCCATATCGGCTTCACAGGTCTTTATATGTTCAAGGCGCGGCTGCGAACGCTGGGCGACGCGGCGAGCCCCCCGTCATCAGGTGAGCGGGACAAAATCGTGCTCGCCCATCACCTGCAGGACCAGAAATACGGCTGAGGTGTCACCGGCATTGGCGACAAGGTGGGGACGTCCCGGACCAACAGAACAGGTCTCACCAACCGTCAGGCGCACCTGTTGTTCCGGCTCGCGCATGAAAACGCGTATCGATCCGTTGATGACGTAGAACGTATCCTGCGCTTGCGTGTGGTAATGCCAGGGTATCGTTTGGGTCGGACCGATCTGCATCTCGGCGATGCGGAAACCGGGCCGGACAGCGTGATGGGCGCGACGTTCGACTTCATACGTCCGGCCTGCGGCGTTGAGCGGCTCCATGTGAACTCTCTCCCCATTCTGCGCAACATGTCGCGGCCAGCGTCATTCCGGCTTGATGTCGGCCAGCCGGATCACCTTGCGCCATTTTTCGGTTTCCTCCGCCATGAGCGTGCCGAAATTGGCGGGCGAGCCGCCAAGCGCGGTGCCATCCAGGTGGGCAAGCCGCGCCTTGAAGTCGGGATCGGCGAGCGCGACGTTGATCTCCTTGCTGAGCTTGTCGATGATCTCGGTCGGTGTGTTGCCGGGCGCGCCGAGGCCAAACACCGAGCTTGCGTCATAGCCCGGGACGTACTCGCCTACGGTCGGGAGGTCCGGCAGCGCCTCCGAGCGCGTCGCCGTGGTTATTGCGAGCGCGCGCAGCTTGCCGGTCTCGATATACCCGATCAACAGGGCGAGGTTGGTAAAGAGGACCTGCACCTGCCCGCCGAGCAGATCGGTGAGCGCTGGCGCCACCCCGCGATACGGCACATGCACGATATCGAGGCCGCCGGCCTTTTGCTTGAATTGCTCAGCGGTGACGTGGGTGATGCCGCCGACGCCGCCCGACCCGTAGCAGAGCTTGCCCGGGTTCGCCCTGGCATAGGCGATGAACTCGGCAAGCGTCCTGGCCGGAACCGAGGGATGAACCACCATGACGAGGGCGCCGCGGATCAAGCCCGCGATCGGCGTGATGTCGCGAATGAAATCGAATTTGAGGTTGTCGTAAAGCGTCGCATTGATCGCGTTCGGCGTGCCGACCAGGAGCAGCGTGTAACCGTCCGGAGTTGCATGCACGACCGCCTCGGTGGCGATATTGCTGCCGGCGCCCGGCCGGTTCTCGACGACGAATGGTTGGCCGAGCCGCTCCGACAGCCACTGACCGATCAGGCGCGCGAGGATGTCGTTTGGCCCGCCGGCGGCAAAGCCGACGATGATGCGCACTGGCCGCGATGGATAGGTTTGCGCCGACGCGAAGCCCGGCAAGGCAGGAAGCACGGCAGCACCGGCGGCAAGGTACAGGAGTCGGCGACGGCAAAATTCCACAACTTGCTCCTCAGGTCCGGGCCCGCACGACGCGCGGCCCGGTTGCCGGCCATACCGCCAGCCTCGGCTGGAGACGATAGTTGATGTCGCCATAAGCGAATAAGGCTAATATCTGATGATGTCATCTCAAACTGGAAATGGGTGCCGTCATGCAGGTGAGCGATCGCATCGGAAACCGGATGAAGCTGCAGGACCTGCACGTGTTCATGGCCGTGGTTCAGGCGGGCAGCATGGGGAAGGCGGCGCAAATCCTCAATACCACCCAGCCGAACATTTCGAGGTCGATCGGAGAACTGGAGCAAGCGCTCGGCGTTCGCCTGCTCGACCGCCATCGCCAGGGGATCGAGCCGACCGAGTACGGCCGCGCCTTGCTGGATTGCGGGGCGGCCGTATTCGATGACTTGCGCCAGGGCGTGAAGAACATCGCGTTTCTCGCGGACCCTGCGGCCGGGGAATTGCGGATTGGAACCACCACCTTTCTGGCCGCCAGTTTCGTTTCCGCACTCGTCGACCGGCTCTCTCGGCGCTATCCGCGCATCGTATTCCATGTCGTGACCGGATACACCGAGACGCTGCACCGGCAGCTCGCCGAGCGGAATGTCGATCTCTTGATCATACGGGGCTCCGGCCCGATCGCAGACCCGCGATACGACTTCGAATTTCTGTTTGATGATTTCTATGTCGTTGCGGCGGGCGCGCAAAATCAGTGGGTGCGGCGGCGCAGGATCGAAATTGCCGAACTGGTGAATGAATTGTGGGTGCTGCCACCGCCGGACAGCGTGATTGGATCGATCGTCATGGACGCTTTTCGCGCCAGCGGGCTCGACTATCCGCGGGTGAGCGTGGTCACGGATTGCCCGCATATGCGCATTAGTCTGTTGGCGACCGGCCGTTTTGTCACCATTTTCCCGGCCTCCGCATTCAGGTTTCTCACCGAGAGCTCGGAAATCAAGGTCATGCCGGTTGAACTGCCAGGGGCCCGCCGGCCGAATGGAATAGTTACCCTGAAGAACCGCGCGCTCAGCCCCGTCGCCAGGCTCTTCATCGACTGCGCGCGCGAGGTCGCCAGGCCTCTGGCGAAGCGAAAATGACAGGCGCCATGTCGGGTTGCGGTGCTCGTCGTCGTCCCGCCGGAATGATTGCGTGAGGCGTCCCGGCAAATTCTCGAGAATCAAGCAGAGCGGAAATTCGGGAATATCCTTGCCCCAGGGTGGGTCTTGTTATCGGAGGCAGCGTGACGGCGTTTCAGCAGTACGTTCGCCGGGGCCCCCTGGCCGGCGAAACCTCCAGGGCGTCTCAGCCACAGCCCCGGCTGAGACGCCTTTCTATTTCGGACGCGCCAATCGGCGGTCATCGATGCCGCTCTCAAAGGGAGCGTTCCGGCGGTCGATCAGCTGTCACGACAACGTTATCGCAATTGAAGCATTCAAACCTGCGTACGTCGAAGTCCGGGGCCGAATTGATCCGGACCAGCATCGGAGCCCGGCAATCAGGGCAAGGATGGATCTCGATCGTGTTGGACGTGAAGCAGATAAGTGACTCCGACGCCGACATATTGACCTCCTTCGATCAACGGCAAAGGCAGTCCATGTCAGGTTCGGCCAACGGGTCTCAAATGGGCCGGGTGCATGGGCGTGCGCTGGTCTTCTGAAGGGATCACTTTCGACCGGCTTCCGATATTCCCGGGCGCACGCGAAGGATGCCGATTTTCGTCAACCGCTGACGGTTCATCCGTCGCAGGCAAGACGCTTCCTGATCTCATCAAGCCGTCTGTCAACCGCGTCAAATCTGGCATGCAGGGCCTTGTCATGAAGGTGAAAAATATAGCCGACGGCCATCACCCCGAAAGGCCAGTGGTGATGCTCCAGGTATGCAAGAGCATGTTCTGCCGCGCTCCCGACGACAGTGACGAGGTCCGACAGGAAATTCATTCGAGCCAACTCCGATGTGAGCGCCAGTCGAATTGTTCCAGGTTTGCGACGCTCAGCAGCCTCGGCAAACGCCGCTTATCTTTCGGTCGACGTCCTTGTCTTCCTGATCAAGGGTCTGTGAAGATTCGATGGGGGGAATAGTGGCGGCGCGCGGCTGGCGGTGGCCGACCGGCGCTGACCAGGGTCTGGTCGTGGTTTCTGCCGCGGCGAGTGCGGGCGTTGCGATCGCGACTGACAAAATTGCAGCTGCGCCAAGAAGCCTGGTCCTGGTCATTGAGTCTCCTCCGTTCCTGGTCGCGCACAGGCGCTACCGATAGAGAGACTCTCATCGACGGCGTTTTATTTCCGGTCAGCCGACCGGTCGCGGAACAGTGACCTTCGTTAAACATTTTGCGAGCTTGAGAATATCGGGCCTCGAATCTCTGTCTTGCTGACAGAAGACCCGCGCATGGTGATCTTCAGCGTCATCCAGGGAAATTCCAAAGGCGATTGCATTCGCCGATACCCTTTAGAGGCATCCATGACCGTACCGGATCAAATCACGGCCGCTTCGGCCGCCGCCATTGTTGCGCTTGCAATCAGCCTGCCGCTTGCAATGACATCCCCCGTAACTGCCGCATCGCGACCCGGCCCATCGCCGTTCTGCCTGATGCCCGGCTCCCCCAATGGTCCCGATGGCGCACCGGAAATTTGCGGCTATTTCGACTATCGGCAGTGCCTGCAGGCGGCGGCGGATATCCGCGCCAACTGCGTTCCGAACAGCGACTTCCGCGGGGTGTTGCCGTGGCGGCCGGACATGGCGTGGAGTTTGCGCTAGATCGTAAACACCATGCCTACGACCTAGATCGTGAATGGGGTGCCGCTTCGACGCAGCCGGTGCATTTTTCGCGACCACTCCCGGTCAGGACAATGCTGCTGACCCATCGGTGCCGTCGCAGAGTTGGTAGGAATTGGGGTTGGCGTAGTCTCCGGGGTGATCAACCTCGAATCATCCGGCGTTGAAGCGTCGGACTGGAGACTACGCCATGACGAATCTTACCACGAAGCCTGATTCCATGCAGCCTGCGACTGAGATGGCTGTTGATCTTTTCGACAACTGGTTCGACCCGATCGAGACCGAGGTGCGGGCTCGGGCGCGTCAGTTCATCGAAGAGCTGATCCGCGGCGAACTCGATACTGCGCTGGCACGGCCGCGTTACGAACGAAGCAAGATGGCCGGCAATGAAGCAAGAGCCTGCGTCACGGGCCACCGTCATGGCAGCCGGACGCGCTCGCTGACGGGCACGTTCGGGCCGATCGAGATCGCGGTGCCGCGGGCCCGGCTGACCACGCCGGAGGGCGGGACGGCGGAATGGAAGAGCCAGGCGCTGCGGGCCTATCAGCGGCGCACGCTTGCCGCCGATGCGCTGATCGCGAGCAGCTATCTGGCCGGCACCAATACCGACGGGTGCGTCGCGCGCTGGCGGCGCTGTTCGGCGGGACGGTCGGCAAGGACACGGTGAGCCGGACCTGGCGCAAGGTCAAAAGCGACTGGGATGCCTGGAACAGCCGCTCACTGGCCGAGGAGCCGATCGTGCGCCTGATCCTCGACGGCACCGTCGTTCGGGTGCGGCTCGACCGCAAGGCGACCTCGATCTCGCTGCTCGTTGTGCTGGGCGTGCGAGCGGACGGCCAGAAGGTGCTGCTCGCGATCAAGAGCATGGGCGGCGAGAGCGCCGAGGCCTGGCGCACGGTGCTCGACGATCTCATCAAGCGCGGGCTTAGGCGTCCCGAGTTCCTCATCGTCGACGGCGCGCCGGGGCTCGACAAGGCCATTGCCGCCGTCTGGGACGGCGTGCCGGTGCAACGCTGCACGGTCCACAAGCACAGAAACCTGCTCGCCCATGCCCCGGAGCGCCTGCACGAGGAGATCACCGCGGATTACAACGACATGATCTATGCGACGACACCTGAGGAGATCGCGGCTCGCCGCAAGGCCTTCATCCGCAAATGGCGGCTGAAGCATCGCGCCGTTGCCGACAGCCTGGAGGAAGCCGGCGACCGTTTGTTCACCTTCGCGCGCCTGCCGCCGAGCCAATGGCGCAGCCTACGCACGACCAATGCGATCGAGCGGTTGCACGAGGAGTTCAAGCGGCGGATCAAAACCCAAACCGTGCTGCCGTCGGCCGACACCGCCGCGATGATGTTCTGGGCGCTGCTCGCCTCGGGACAGATCAGCATGCGCAAGGTCGATGGTTGGCAGACCCTCGCCACAAAACCCATTGATCAGCCAATTGACCTTGCCGCCTGAAACGATAACTTCATGTTACCCGGAGAATGCGCCAACCGAATTCCAACCGCATTCCGGACGGCACCGACCCATCCATCGTGCGGTGACTGCCGTCTGTGATCTGGCGCACTTTACGGGTTGGGGCTTTGGGTAGATGCTGCTGTGCAGAGAGACTGTCGCGTTATTGTTTCGCCGTTTCAACCGCAATGGAGACCAACAATGAGCACCAGGAAAAACGAGACCGGGAAACCCGCAGCGCCGGCAGCCATCGCGACCAGCGACGAGTTGACCGACGGCGCCCTCGAGAAGGTGAGCGGCGGCAGCATTACCCACACGGTCGACAAGGCCTCTCCCGTGCTGTTTCAACACTGCGCGACGGGCGAGCATATAAAATCCACCACCTGACTAAAAAATGGGTTCTCGACCCATCCGGCTCTACCGGCCCGTCCAGCGATGCATGGCTAAGGAAAACCCTCGAAGGCCGAATGGCATCGAGGCTTGACCGCCGCTTGTGGAGCGACCGATGCCCACCCACGTCGACGGCTACATAGCTGACGTGCCATATGTCCGCGCCTTCATTCACGAACTGGCGCCGGCCTGGCTCGACCACGCAGCCGTGGTTTCGGGCACGATGCCGCCGGCGAGGCGGGACGGGTTTACCTGGTGCGATCTGGGGTGCGGCCAGGGATTGACCGCGGCGCTGCTGGCGGCGATGCACCCGGCGGGCCAGTTTCACGGTGTCGATGCGATGTCCGGGCACATCGCGCACGGGCAGGGGATCGCCGCGGATGCCGCCATCGGCAATGTCCATTTCCATGCCGCGGATTTTGCCACGGCGGCCGGTCTGGGCCTGCCCCGGTTCGATTACATCGTCAGCCACGGCGTCTATGCGTGGATAGGCCCGCAGGCCCGCGCCGCGCTACGGTCCTTCATCGATGGCCATCTCAAGCCGGGCGGGCTGGTCTATCTGAGCTACAACGCCATGCCGGGCCGCGCCGCCGACCTGCCGTTCCAGCGCCTGGTGCGGGCCATCGGCGAGTTCTGCCCGGGCGACAGCACGCAACAGGTCATGGCCGCGCTGAAGATCGTCGATGCGTTCCTGGAGCTGAAGGCGCCGGCGCTGGTGGCCAGCCCGATGCTCGCATCGGTCAAGGAGCGGCAAGGCCGCCTCAATGTCGCGTATCTCGCCCACGAGTATATGGGCAAGCACTGGCAGCCGTATTTTGTCACCGAAATGCGCGCCGAAATGGCGAGCATCGGGCTTGAGCCGGTCGGGTCCGCGACGCTGGTCGAGAATCACGACGCCTTTGTGCTGGGACGGGCCGCGCGCGCCGCACTTGCCGGAATCGAGGACGATGATCTCCGGGAGATGGCCCGGGACTTCCTGATCGATCAATCCTTTCGCCGCGACATCTTCGTTCGCGCCGGCACTGATCTCGACGAAGGCGCGCAGCGGCGGAAGCTGCTTGACGGGGCCTTCCTGCTGGCGCGCCCGGCAGGCACGCCGGTCGAATACACGCTGGCGACGCCGGCGGGCCAGCTCAATTTCGACAATGCGGCCGCCCGCGCCATCGTGGCGGCGCTCGCGGCCGGCCCGCGGCGGCTGCACGATATTGTCGAGCAAGGCGGCGTGGCGCCGATGGATGTGATCGCCAACGCCATGATTTTGTGCGCATCGAGCCAGGTTCGCCCGGTCGAGACGACCCACGCGGATGTCGCGCCTGTCAACGCGGCGATCTTGCGCCGCCTCGGTGGCCCGGAGGAGATCGGCTATCTGGCGCTGCCCTGCGGCACCACCGTGGGCATCGACAGCGCGCTGCGCGCGGTTCTGCGCGGCGAGGCGCCTGACGGCCCGGACGGCGAGGCGTGGCGCACTTTCCTCGCCGCTCATGGCATTGAACCAGTCAAGACTGGCTGACTGCTGGTCAGAATGGTCTCGCGAGGAGCGCAATCGGGCTACTAGAGAGCCGTGTCCAGCTTGTCCTTGGTGTTTATTACATGTTTCAACTTGGAGAACTTGCTTCCCGCTCCGGGGTCTATGCCACCCGCCACCCGGCTTAGCTCCTCCTCGGTCAGTTCGATCTTGCCGTCGGGTGTGGTCGCGGTGAGGTGATCGCGGCGAGAACGTTTTCCTTCGGTGCTCATGGATGCCTCCTGACGTCGTCGGTCAAGCCAACGCAATATAGACGCGTTTCCGATCAGCTTGCGTCACCGGGATCACAGGTGACCGGGATCACAACAAGCCACACAGAGACTGTAGGATGGGTTGAGCTCTTGCGAAACCCATCCACTCAGCGATCGCGGCGATGGGTTTCGCTATCAGATCGGACAACCGTCCGATCTGTCCGCTCTACCCATCCTGCAATGATCGCCTTCATGGAATCGATCGTCTAGGTCGTAGGCCTATATGTTTACGCACCTGGGTCGTAGGCATGATGCTTACGACCTAGGAAGCCGGGTCCACCTTGTTCTTGGTGTTGCCTAATCTGATCAGCGCAGGGGCGCTACCACCCGACACGCTGCCCAGTTCCTCCTCGGTCAGTTCGATCTTGCCGTCGGGCGTGGTCGCGGTGAGGTGATCACGGCGAGAACGTTTTCCTTCGGTGCTCATGGATGCCTCCTGACGTCGTCGGTCAAGCCAACGCAATATACACGCGTTTCCGATCAGCTTGCGTCACCGGGATCACAGGTGACCGGGATCAGGACAAGCCGCACAGACGCGAAGCGCGCAATCCGCTACTAGTACTCGAGGAACGATTCCACCTTGTCCTTGGTGGTCGAAGTAAATTTGATCTTGAACGTCGTATCCTTGGCTACGGCAGCACCGCCCGACACGCTGCTCAGCTCCTCCTCGGTCAGTTCGATCCTTCCGTCGGGCGTGGTCGCCGTGAGGTGATCGCTGCGAGAACGTTTTCCTTCGTTGCTCATGGATGCCTCCTGCCATCGTGGGTCCAGCCAACGCAATATACACGATATACGAGTCAGCTTGCGTGACCCAGATCACGGAAGCCGGCAAAAAAATTGGGGCGAAATCCGCCGTCCGGCGCGATCGTCCCCGCCTGTTTCGCCGCTCACGCAAAGGCCAGCGAGCCGCCGGAAAGCAGCAACACCACTAGCACCGTTCGGCGGAAGCCGGCCTCGTTGATGTTTCGAAACGCCATCATGCCCAGCATCGATCCGGCGAACAGCGCCGGAAGGCTGATGGCGAGGTCGAGCACGACCTTCGAAGACAGGCTGTGACGTTCGAGCAGCAAGGCCAGCGCGAACAATTGCGTGATGGCGATGAACGGCTGGACCAGGCCGCGCTGGTCGCATTTCGGCATGCCGCGCATGTCGCACCAGATGGTCGGAATCGCGCCCGGCATCGCCGTCAGCCCGCCGATCAGGCCGCCGCCAAATCCGACCAGCGCGGTGAGCCGGCCGCTGGCCGTTGCGCCGAGCCGCGCGAAGGTGGGCCGGAACAGCATGTAGGCGGCATAGAGCGAGACGATCAGGCCGAAGCCGGTTCGCAGCACATGGGTGTCCATGGTTTGCAGCAGGGTGACCGCGATCGGAATGCCGAGCGCGCCGCCCACGATCAGCAGCAGACTGCCTCTCCACTGGATGGTCCTGCGCAACGCCCACAGGTTGGCGGCCTGGACGCCGACGCTGCACGCCATCATCAGCGGCACCGCTTCCAGCGGCTGGAAAATGCGCAGCAGGATCGCGCCGGCGACGGCGGAAAACGCAAAGCCGGCAAGGCCCGACACGAAGGCGCCGGCGAAGACCGCCGCACTCAGCAGAACACCGGTGGCGAGATCTGGCATGAAGTCCGGCATCATCGTCACCCCCCTGTTGCGCCGCTGAATGCAGCGGTGGCTGTGATGGCCAATGGGCTGATGTCAGACGCCCTGGAGCGTCCGGTTATCCGCGCGGACGCGGTTCTGATCCGTGCTGGCACTGGCAATGCTTTTTTCCGTTCGATTTAAATTCGATGAAATGTTTTCCGGCTGACGATGAAAATCCTGAGCGATCAAATGACGATATCGCCGCAGCACACGCCGGGCTTCCAGACGCCGCGAAGCATGCAGCGCCGCGACGAGGCGGGCGAAAAGGTCGCCGCGCAAAACTTTTGAAAGAACGGAAGTGCTGCGCATCGCGCGAAATCCTCCATGCGGCGCGTGAAGTCCTGGTTTCGCGGGCAAGATGCCAGCGATCGTCGCGCGCGGCTGTGAGATGCTTCACAGCATCGCACGGCGTCGCACAATTTTATGTGAGCGGCGCTCGCGAAGCGTGCCTGCCGGTGAAGCTGGCACTTGACCCAGTTCCGGACATCGTCGTCATATGATGCCGCAACGAAAAAGCAGGACGTGCCGCGCCGTGGGTCGCGGCATTATCCTGATGACAGGGAGAGAACAGGCTGATGCAACACGTCAACCGTCGCCGCTTCATCCGATCGATCGCCGCCCTTAGCGGCGGTGCCGCCGTCGCCGGCCACGCCGGCGCGGCTTTCGCCGAGGCCGATGGCGCCGCGATGACCCGGCGTTTTTCCCAGCAGCGCTGGGCGCTGGACAACGTCATCAAGGCCAACGGCATCGATTGGGACCAGCCCCGTTCGGTCTATCTGTCGGCGCCCTGCGGCGTCGAGGCCGGCGCCGATTTCGCCGCCATCCGCGCCCGCGTCCAGAAAATGGCCGACATCGGTCCGGCCTTCGAGAGCACGGCGAAGCGTCGCGAGGCGACGGCCAAGGCCGCCGAGGCGGCCGGCAATGCGGTGACGGCGCGTGACAACTGGTTCATGGCGGCGATCCTCTATGGCGCCGCCGAGTGGCCCTACGACGATTCCGGCAAGAAGCACCTCGAGCTGCATGGCAAGAAGCGCGAATGCTATGCCGCCTATGCGCGGCTGGCCGACCACAGGATCGAAGCGGTGTCGATTCCCTTCAAGGGCAAATCGCTTCCGGCCTGGTTTCACCTGCCGCCCGGCTACACCGGCGGCAAGCTGCCGGTGGTGATCGCGATCCCCGGAATGGACAGTTTCAAGGAAAGCGGCGTGGCGCTGGCCAACGACAAGTTCTTGCAGCGCGGGCTCGCGGTGCTGGCCATCGACGGACCGGGACAGTACGAGGCGCCGCTGCTCGGCGTCTATGCCTCGACGCAGAACTGGGTCGACGCCGGGCCCGCCGTGGTGGACTGGCTGGTCGCGCGCAGCGAGATCGAGCCTGCGAAAATCGTCTGCACCGGGACCAGCTTCGGCTCGTTCTTCGGCACCATCATGGCGGCCAACGAGCCGCGCATCGCCGCCACCGCGGTGTCGGCCACTTGCCTCGAGCCGGGCTGCCACACCATTTTCGAGGAGGCGTCCCCGACCTTCAAGAAGCGCTTCATGTGGATGTCCAACTATACCGACGAAGACAAGTTCGATGCCTTCGCCAAAACGCTGACCTGGGAAGGCCACGCCGAGAAAATCGCAAAACCGTATCTGGTGGTGGCCGGCGAAGCCGATGAGCTCTGTCCGCTCGAATTCACCGAACGCATGGTGGCGGCCATGAAGGGTCCGCGCCAGCTCGTCGTCTATGCCGACAGCCGGCATTCCGTCGGCGGCGTGCCCAGCGCCAATCTCGGCCCGTTTCCGCCGACCCTGGTCGCGGACTGGCTGGTTGCGCGGCTGGCCGGCAAGCCGCTGACGAGCGAGCGGTGGTTTGTGCAGGCGACGGGGCAGGTGGTGAAGACGGCGCTGTGAATTTGGCCGGCCACGGCCCGTCGCGGGCACGGAGTTTATTCGTGGATAAGCCCGTAGGGCGGATTAGTTAGCCGCCCCATCCGCTGCGGGTCAACGAGGCAAGGCGCAAGGCGTAATCCGCCCTGCTAGCACAGCCTCACTTCGGCGCTTTTGCAGCCGGTACATCTATCCGCAGATCGAGTTCGGGCGGCGGCAGCTCGTCGTCAAGGATCCACATGAAGGGTGCGATTTCAACTGGAATGCACTCGCTATCGCTTGCCAACGCGGGGAGATTGATCGGGCCTCGGCCGCTCGCTCTGGTGCAGAAGCTGGGATTGTCATCTTCCTGCACCTTGGCCATCAGGATGCTGACGATGTTTCCGTCGAGTGTGCCGTAGATCTTCAGGATCGTGGTCGTCATCGCAATTCTCCATCGTGACACGTACCCGGGTGTTCCACACCTGACAGCCGATCGCCATGGATTGCCGCTGCGGCCGTTCGCGAGCCAACATCCGTCGAGACCATCAGCGTGAGACGCCCGAACCCGGAGGTTGCTTTCTCGAAGTGGACACGCTTCAGTGGTGCATTGCAATGGAACTTTCTGCAGGAATCACGACCCCGCCGGGATGGTTCGCCGGTAGGATGATGGACGCCCTCAGCTCCTGCCGCGCCTTGCGGGCTACCGTGTGCGCACGCTCGCACCCGCCCACGCCTCTTACTCCGTCTCTTTCCCCACCCCGTACGGAAACCCCGGAAACCGCGCCTCGAACGCCGCCCATGCGGCCTCGTCGACCGGCTCGTCGTCGCACGGCAACCCGCGCGATTTGCCGTCGACCAGCTTGAGATAGGCCGCCCACGCCTGCGCCTGGTCCTCCTTCGGCTCCGGCGCGGCGTCCATGGCGCTGCGTTTCGGCAGCGCGTTCGACAACAGCCAGCCGCAAGGACCCGGATTGCGCTGCCCGCTCCACCCGGGGCTACGAGTTTTTCCAAGACAGGCAAGGTGACTTGTATCACATCCGCCCGGGCGCGGAGCCGATACGACTGCACGCCATGGACAACACAAAACCCGATTTGGAGGCCGCCATGAAAGACCAGATTCACGCATTGAATACGGATGAACTCGATACCGTCTCTGGTGGAATGAAAACGGATCCCAACTACGTGAGCAAAGACGTCATCGACGCCCGGGGCGGTTCCATGACGGTCTGGGGCGTAACCCTGACCTACGATATCAAGGGCAAGGTGAGCAGCATCGGCTAGGGTTTCGGCGATGCGGACTGGTTTGCCGGATCGCAGCGGGGAGGCGGGTGCCTGACCGACCCGTTACGCGTCCAGGTCTTCGGCATTCGACCGATCTGTTCCGGCGGAAACCAACGCGGCGACAGGCGCCGCATGACCCATTCCGGCGCGTTCGAAAGCCCGATGGAGGATCGCGTTCACCGGCTGGAACCAGGCCCTGCAGACGCGAGAGGCGGGAACATTTGCGGTGGAAATTTTCATGCGCCAGTCGAGCATTGGCACGGACACGCTGCTGTTGTACGACTCCTCCTTATCAGCCGATAACTTGCTCCCGGCGACAGGTCCCCGTGCAAGACCGCATCGGCCGGCAAGACTTCTTCTCTCGTAACGTCGCCAACCCGCGACCTTGACCTTTGGCCGATTGGATCGATGGTCCGAACCGAGACCGCCACCATCGTCTTTACCGATCTCGTCGGATCGACCGGGCTTGCCAACCGCCTGGGACATGACGCCTACGAGGCGATGCGCCGGGAGCACTTCGGCGCGCTGCGCATCGCCGCTGCGCAACACCGGGGAGACGAGATCAAGAGCACCGGCGACGGCATTGTGTTCGCCTTCGGCAGCGCCGCCGACGCCCTCGCCTCCATGATCCGCATGCAGCAGGTGACCGATCTCGCCGCACGGCGCCATGGCGGAGACCCGCGGATCCGGATCGGCGCATCGTGCGGCGAGATCAACCGCGAAGATCACGACATCTTCGGCATATCCGTCGTGGAGGCCGCCCGGCTGTGTGCCGCGGCGGCGCCGGAACAGATTTTGGTGGCGGAACTCGTCAGCCAACTGGTCCGTGGTCTTGGCTACCGGTTCGGAAAGGCGAAGGAGTTCGACCTCAAGGGCATGCCCGAGCCGGTGCGGGCCTGTCTGGTCGAGTGGGAGCCGCGTTCGGCGCCCGACGGCACGGTCCCGCTGCCGCCGAAGATCGTGTCGCCGCTCCTGGGACTCTACGGCCGCGCCGCCGAGCAGGCCACCGTCGCGCGCTCCTGGGCCGCCGCCAGGCAGGGCCATCGCCAGGTGGTCCTGATTGCGGGCGAGCCCGGCATCGGCAAGACCCGGCACGCGATCGACGCCGCGCGGATCGCTCATGGCGAAGGCGCCCTGGTGCTGTTCGGCTCCTGCGACGAGGAAATCGGCCAGCCCTACCGGCCCTTCGTCGAGGCGCTGCGCCACTACCTCGCGCACGCGCCCGAGGAAATCCTGTTGCGCCATGTGCGCGAGCATCAGGGCGAGCTGCTGCGCATGCTGCCTGAACTCAGGCACCGCGTACCTGACATCCCGCCGCCACGCGTGGCCGAGCCCGAGACCGAGCGCTTCCTGATGTTCGAGGCCGTTGCCGGCCTCCTTTCCGCCGCCTCGCAACAAAACCCGGTCGTGCTCATCCTCGATGATCTGCAATGGGCCCGCGCGCCGGAGCTTTTGCTGCTGAAACACCTGGTGCGCTCGGCGCTGCCGATGCACCTCCTCATCATCGTCACCTATCGCGACACCGAGTTGTCGCGCACCCATCCGTTGGCCGCGGTGCTCGCCGATCTCCGCCGCGAGAACGGGATCGAGCGGATCGCGCTGCGCGGCCTCGACGCGGCCGGCGTCATCGCCTTCGTGACCGCGGCGGCCGGCCACGACCTCGATCCGCCCGAACTCGCCCTGGCGCGCGCCATCGGCGAGGAGACCGAAGGCAGCCCGCTGTTCATCGCCGAGACCCTGCGCAACCTCATTGAATCCGGCGCGGTGGTTCGCCAGGGCGACCGCTGGGTGCTGCGCGCCGGCAGCCGCGAACTCGGAATCATTCCCCAGGGCGTGAAGGAGGCGATCGGGCGACGCCTGTCACGGCTCACCGGGAGCACCAACAAGATCCTGAGCCTGGCGTCGGTGATCGGGCGCGAGTTCGACCTCGCCCTGCTGGAGCAGTTCGCCGAGATGGAGGAGGACGCGATCCTCGACGCCATCGACGAAGCCAAGGCCGCCGCGCTGGTCGCCGAGGTCGGCGGCGAGGTCGAGCGCTACGCCTTCACGCACGCTTTGGTGCGCGCCACGCTGTACGACGAGATCAGCCCGGCGCGCCGCGCCCGGATGCATCGCCGCGTCGGCGCCGCGCTCGAACGGCTGACCGAGACCCGGCCCGGCCAGCGCGTCGATGAACTGGCGCGGCACTGGATGGCGGCGACGACGATCGGCGACTTGTCCAAGGCAATCGCCTATGCGCGCCAGGCCGCCGAGCGGGCGCTCGATGGGCTGGCTTTCGAGGAGGCGGCGAAATACTACGAGCAGTCGCTGGCCGCGCTGACGCACCACGATCGCGACGGCGAGCTGTTGCGTTGCGACCTCACCATCGCGCTGTCCGACGCGCAGCGGCGCGCCGGCGAAGCCGACTATCGCCGGGCCATGACCGAGGCCGTGACCATCGCCCGCGCGGTCGGCGATGCAAGGCGGCTCGCCCTGGCGGTGCTGGTCAGCGCCCGGCCGGGCGGGACCATGGCGAACGCCACCGTCGTCGACCACGAGCTGATCGCCCTGTTCGAGGAGGCGCTTGCCGGCCTTGGCGACGAGGACGACGACGTGCTGCGGGCGAAGCTGCTTGCGCAATTGTCGGTGGAGCTGCTCTACACCGGCGAGTTCGACCGGCGTCATCGCCTCTCCGCCGAGGCGGTCGGGATCGCCCGGCGCAGCGGCGACGAGTCGGTGCTCGCTTTCGCGCTCTATGCCCATGCGGCCACCATCAACGTTCCGACGGCGCTGGCCGAGCGGCTGGCGCTCACCGCCGAGATGGCGGCGCTGGGCGAACGGTCGGGCAGCATCGAGACGCGGTGGAATGCCGCCTATCATCGTTTCGGCGCGCTGCTCGAGTTGGGCGACATCGCCGGGGCCGAACAGAAGCTCGTGCGGCTGCGCGAGCTGATCCCGAAGCTGCGCCAGCCCTACTTCAACTGGGCGACGAGCCTGGCCGGCGCGATGCTGGCGGTGATGCGCGGGGAGGGCGACGCCGAACAGCAGGTGTCGGCGGCCTTCGAGCTCGGTCGCGCCAGCGGCCAGCCCGACGCCGCCATGGTGCAGTCCGGCCAGCTGTTCGTCATCCGCCGCGACCAGGGCCGCTACGGCGAGCAGGTCGAGCCGCTGCGCCAGCTCGTCATGGCCCAGCCGCATCTGCCGGTGTGGGGCGCGACGCTGGCCGGCCTCTACTGCGAGACCGACCAGCTCGAGCAGGCGCGCGCGCAGGTTGCCCTGCTCGCGGCCAACGATTTCCGCCTCCCGGTCGACTGGACCTGGCCGTCCATCGTCATGAGCCTCGCCCAGGTGGCGAGCGACCTCGACGACCAGCGCCTCGCCGGGCACTTTTATCCGCAGCTCCGGCAGGTCTCGGGCCAGGTCGGCGTCACCAGCATCGGGATTCTCTGTTATGGCTCGCTCGCGCTGCCCTGCGGCCTGCTGGCCGCCTGCCTCAAGCGCTTCGACGAGGCCGACCGCTATTTTGGCGAGGCGGCGGCGATGAACGAGCGGATCGGCGCAAAGCCCTATCTGGTGCGCACCCGCCGCGCCTGGGCCGCCATGCTCATCGACCGCAATGCCCCGGAAGATCGCGGGCGGATCGAGGCGTTGCTGGTTGCCGCGCGCGTCGCGGCCGCAGAGCTTGGGATGGCGCGCGAGATCGTGCGGCTCGGGCGGCTGGGGGAGCGGATGGGCGGCGACCGGCGCGCGAGCGGGATCTGAAAACGGGGGCGCCTCGACGAGGTCAATCGGCCATCGTGGACCCCGGGCGGCCCTTTCCGATGTGGAGTTTAGCTGATGACAATTGCCGGCAAGTCTGTTTGATCCGGCATTTTTCTCTTAATAGGGAAGCCGGGTCTTCCCAGGGTTCCGCACAGCATGACAGACGAGCGCAAGACACCCCCGGCCGGAGCGAGAGCCGTCGATGTGGTCGAAGCGGAGCTGAGGCAGCGCACCGCCGAACGCGACGAGGCGGTCGCCCGGGAAGCCGCGATGACCCAGGTCCTGCAAATCATCAATTCTTCGCCCGGCGATGTCGCACCGGCCTTCGACGCCATTCTGGAACGGGCCACCCATCTCTGCGAGGCCGTTTTCGGCAACTTGTACCTCTTCGAGGGCGGTACATTCCTGCCCGTCGCGGTGCACGGCGCACCCGAGTTTGGCGCATGGTTTACCGGGCGGGGAGCGATCGTGCCGCCGCCAGGGGCTCCGCTCGATCGCATCTTGCGAGGGGAGGACGTCGCACATATTCCGGATGCGACCGATACCGAGGCCTACCGCACCCAACCCCGCCATCGCGAGGTGATAGACCGCGCCGGCATTCGAACCTGGATCGGGGTCGCCTTGCGCGCCCGGGATGGACTTCTCGGAGGAATAATCGCCTATCGCCAGGAGGTGCGGCCCTTCACCGAAAAACAGATTGCGCTGTTGCAGGGTTTCGCCGCGCAGGCGGTGATCGCCATCGAGAACGCGCGGCTGTTCCATGAGGTTCAGGCGAAGACCAAGGGTCTGGCGGAGTCGCTGCAGCAGCAGACCGCGACCGCCGATGTCCTCAAGGTGATCAGTCGCTCCGCGTTCGATCTGCAAGCCGTGCTTGACACGCTCGTCACTTCCGCCGCGCAACTCTGCGGCGCCGATGGTGGGCTCATCTGGTTGCGCAAGGATGATTTGTTCCACGCCGCCGCCGCCGTGGGCTATTCGCTCCGGGAGATGGCCTTCTTCAGGGACCATCCCAGGAGCATCCACGACAAGTCCCTGGCCCCGCGCGTGCTGCGGTCCCGCCGGACCGTGCATATCCCCGACCGGTTGCTGGACCCGGAATTCGGCTTTCCCGGGATGGCGGCCTTGCCGTCCAGCCTGCTCGGCGTTCCCTTGCTGCGGGACGATCGTGTCGAAGGCGTATTCACGCTCAGTCGCTCGAAAGTTGCGCCGTTCACGCCGCGCCAGATCGAGCTGGTCGAGACCTTCGCCGATCAGTCGGTGATCGCAATCGAGAACGCGCGGCTGTTCGACCAGGTGCAGGAACGCACGCGCGAGCTTTCGCGCTCGCTGGACGACCTTCGCACCGCGCAGGACCGCCTGGTCCAGACCGAGAAGCTCGCCTCGCTCGGTCAGCTCACCGCCGGCATTGCCCACGAGATCAAGAACCCGCTCAATTTCGTCAACAATTTCTCGGCCCTCTCGACCGAATTGATTGACGAAATGACCGACGTCCTGAAGGGCGCCGCGCTCGACCAAAAGCCACGGCAGGAACTGGAGGAGCTCGCGCAACTCCTGAAGAGCAATCTTGAAAAGGTGGTGCAGCATGGCAAGCGGGCCGACTCCATCGTCAAGAACATGCTGTTGCACTCCCGCGAAGGTTCGGGGGAATACCGGTCCGTCGATATCAACGCCCTGGTCGAGGAAAGCCTCAGTCTCGCCTGGCACGGCGCGCGGGCGGAGAAGACGGGTTTCACTGTCGCGCTGAAGCGTGACCTCGATCCGGATGCGGGCGCCGTCGAACTGTACCCGCAGGAAATCACCCGTGCTTTGCTCAACCTGATTTCCAACGGCTTCTACGCTGCCACCCAGCGCAGGTCGGCAGAGGGAGAGAGCTTTGAACCCGCGCTGACCGTCGCCACGAAGGGTTGCGGAACGACCGTCGAAATCCGTATTCACGACAACGGAACCGGTATCCCGGAGGAGGTCAAAGGCAAGATATTCAATCCGTTTTTCACGACCAAGCCCTCGGGCGAGGGGACCGGGCTGGGCCTGTCGATGAGCCACGACATCATCGTCAAGCAACACGGCGGCAGCATGGATGTCGAGACGGAGCCCGGACGTTTCACCGAGTTCAGGATCGTGTTGCCGCGGACCAACCAGAGGTAAGGCGCCCTCCGGTTCGCCAGCCGACCACGTCTGATTTGCTGCGATGCTGCTCGTGTTCGTTGTTGAGGCAGATGTCGTGGACCGTGCGGCCGATGGCGGGAAGGCTGAGGATATGGTCGGCGAACTCGCGCGTGTGGACGCTCACCCCTCACGCCTTCTCCTGCCCCACCCCGTACGGAAACCCCGGAAACCGCGCCTCGAACGCCGCCCATGCGGCCTCATCGACCGGCTCGTCTTCGCACGGCAACCCGCGCGAGGTGCCGTCGACCAGCTTGATATACGCCGCCCACGCCTGCGCTTCGTCCTCCTTCGGCTCCGGCGCGGTGTCCATGGCGCGCCGCTTCGGCAGCGCGTTCGACAGCAGCCAGCGCCGCGCCTCGTAGCGCAGTTTCGAGCGCTGGATCTGTTCGCGGTTCGGCACCGTGTGGTGCCGGCCGTCCCGCGTCCGGCGTTCCATCCAGTCGTTGCGGCCGTCGTCGACGATCTCCAGCACTTCCTCGATCATGTCGTCCGCCGCATCGGCGCGGACCGCGCGATACCGGGTGCCGAAGCCGTCGCGGTTCTCGCGCACCCAGCGCCGGATGGTGGAGGCGGGCGGCATGCCGTCGGCCCTGGAGATGTCGCGCACGCTGCGGCCGTCCTCGAGTTCGAACAGGATCCGCTCGGCCAGTTCCGGCGTGTAGGTCGGCCGGCCCCGCTGCGCGCGCCCGGCGTCGCGCGCCGCATAGTAGCGGGCGGTGAAACCGGCGTGGTCGTCGCTGACCCAGCGATACACGGTTTTTTCCGACGGCATGTCGTCGTCGAGGCAGATGTTTTGCAGCGTGTCGCCGCCGGCCAGCCCCGCCAGCACCCGCTCCGCCAGCGCGTCGGTGTAGATCACCTCGCCGCCGCGACGCGGGTTGCCGATGGCGCAGGCGCGGGCGTAGCGGGCGGCGAATTCGCGCAGGCTCGCGGTCCATCCCCGCGCCGCGTTGTAGCTCGGCATGCCCTCGTCCTTGCAGACGTCGTGCAGCGACCGGCCGCTCTCGATCTCGCGCAGCATCCGTTCGCCGAGTTCGGTCGAATACCGGATCGCCCGCGCGCCGCGCCGGCCGCCGATGTCGCACGCCCGCCTGTAGCGCGCCGCAAACCCCTCGACGTCGCGCACCACCCAGCCACGGACCGTCGCGTAGCACGGAACGCCGTCGTCGTCGCAGACGCTGCTCAGCGCGCGGCCGCTCTCGAGCTCGGCGAGAATCCGCGCCGCCAGCTCCGGGGTGTATCGCCTGGCGAACCGCGGCGCGGGGCAGGCGGGGGTGGCGTCCGGCGCCGATCCGGCGCCGTCGTTGCTTTCTTCTGTCATGGGGAGCCTCGTGGCTGAAGGGGGCAAGCGATGAAAGCGGTCGCGCCCCTCCCGGCGGCACGCGGCGTCGTGTCATCCGCCACAACGCAAAAACCCGCCGCGCATTGCTGCGGACGGGTTTCGGGCGGACGAACTGACTGTGGCGAGTGCACCCTGTTTGACCGGACCAGTCAATGGAAAGCTTGCCGCCTGTGGAAATCCAGGGCCCGGCCCGGATGCCATTCCATACACGGCCCGGATGCCATCCATGTGGCAGGCTGAGCTCGCCGCGGTAGCTCTTGCTTCCCAGGATGGGCAGGGCGATCGCATATGGAGAAATCAGTTCGAGGTGCCGGCCGGCGGTTCATGTGCGCGTCGTAGATTGCATCGCCGGCCCGCGCGCGACTGGCGCTGACAGTGCACTCCAGCGCGATATCCAGCCGCATCCCCAACAGGGTGGTGGTGGAAAACCTGCAAGCAGCCGTCAGGCAATATCCTTCAACTGTTAGGGCCCTCAAATCAGTTCAGAGCAGATGCGCGCCGCGTTTCCCTCGGCATAGAAAGAAACGGTTAGACGAACATCTCGTTAAAGTAGTAATATTCTGCTCCTCGGGTTGATGGATTCAATTCGATTTATGTCAGAACTAGAAACGCTACTGTGCGGAAGGGCCTGACTCTAAGAGGGGTTGGCGAAGACGGCGTTAACTCAGCTGTCGAGTTCGATAAAATCATTTTCTGGCCGCGCCATAGGCTTTTTGCAGAGTGATTTTACAGAAAGATTCCCGAACTTCGGTCCTTTCTGCGCCCGAGTGCTGCTCGAAAAATGGCTCCGCAGCGCTGCTCGGCCGCCTCGATTCCTTCCGCATACTCTATCTCAGCGAGTTCCAGGCACAGCCCGATTTCAAGGTTGGGGAAAGATCGCGCTCGTCGTTTTCTTGGGCTGGCGAGCTGATGCTGCGTAGAACCGTCAACCAACCTTCGGAATCCCGTAATCGGATATACAGAAAGTGAGTTTCGCGATCTCTCGGATCACGTGGATCACATCTATTGGAAGCCGCCTTAAACGAATTTGGATTACTGTCGAGCGGGTCTGCCAATGCTGCTTTAGACAGAGGCGCGAAAAAATTTTGTATCGATGTGAAATCCGCTTCAACCCGAACTGGCCCAACGTAACAATCGCAACATCAACGCGTTTAGCCGCCAATGAATTAAGCCAAACAATTCATCTCGAACACCTGAAGGCCGTCGTTCAGCTGCCGGAGCGGCTGCCCACTCATCGAAACGGAATTGTCCAACAATAAAATAACCGGGCACCGGTTCTCGGGATTGTTCACAAATTCATCGCTGCCGATTGGTGTCTGTTGAACGGGTTCTCCGCCATATCTCTCCCCCAAAAATTTATATATTACGTAACCAGAAGCTATGAGACACAATAGTTGCAATTGATCCGATACTGCAATGAAAAGTAAGCGTTTGGCTGGGCGCCCCGAACCGAAAGTTCGTGTTGTTTGCTATGAGGATAATCGGAGAATGCCCTCCGAACCTCTCGCTAGAAGATTATCAGGGACCAGCTCTAACCAGAGGGAAATCCAGCTCACACAGACTGAATTAAAGATTGCCGGAGATTCAGCGACGAATACGAGGGCGACCATCCAGTTCGACCCACGGCTGATCTTTCTGGAGAATCTCGGCGAAAGCGTATTATTCCTCTACTCCCCCGCCTTCTCCGGCCCCTCAAACGCAATCCCCCTGATCACCGCCGCATCGCCAAACTTCCTCCGCACCTCATCCATCGCCCGCTCCGCATGCGCCGATCGCCGGTCCAGCATGTCGCTATCATCCGCCTCCGACCCCGGCTTCAGCGCACTGACCCCGGCGCCGATCAGCCGGAACGCCGTGCCGTCGATCTCCCGCGCCAGCAGCTCCCGCGCCGTCGCAAAAATCTTCCCCGCCATTTGCGTCGGCGCATGGATCGATTGCGCCCGCGTCCGTTGCCGGAAATCCGCGGTCTTCAGTTTCAGCGTCACGGTCGATCCGGAAAGCGCGCCGCTCTTCAGCCGCGACGAGACTTTTTCGCAGAGCCGCCACAGGATCCGTTCCAGCGTCGCGAAGTCGCGGATGTCGGTCTCGAAGGTGGTCTCGTTGGAGATGGTCTTGGCGCCGCGGTCCGGCGTCACCTTGCGGTCGTCGATGCCGCGCGCCAGCCGCCACAGCCGCTGGCCTTCGCCGCCGAACTGCTTCATCAGGTCGACCTCGTCGGCGCGCTGCAGGTCGCCGACGGTGCGAAAGCCGCGCTGCAGCAGTCGTTCCTGGGTCGCCGGGCCGACGCCGAAGATGAATCCCACCGGCTTGTCCTTCAACAGCGCGCAGGCCTCGTCCTGGTCGAGCGCGGCGAAGCCGCGCGGCTTGTCGAGATCCGAGGCGATCTTGGCGAGGAATTTGTTGACGGACAGGCCCACCGACACCGTGATGCCGATGTTGCGCTCCACCTCGGCGGCGAACCGCGCCAGCACTTTTGCGGCGATCATGCCGTGCACCCGCTCGGTGCCGGCTGAGATCCAGAAACGCCTCGTCGATCGACAGCGGCTCGACCAGCGGCGTCAGCGTCTCCATGGCGCGGCGCACCTCGCGGCCGACCCGGACATATTTTGCCATGTCGGGCCGCACCACCGCGGCGTGCGGGCAGGCTTCCAGCGCCTTGTACATCGGCATCGCCGAGCGCACGCCATAGGTGCGCGCGATGTAGCACGCCGCCGCCACCACGCCGCGCTTGCCGCCGCCGATGATCAGCGGCTGGTCGGCCAGTTCAGGCGCGTCGCGCTTTTCCACCGTGGCGTAGAACGCGTCGCAGTCGATATGGGCCAGGGTCAGCGTCGCCAGCGTGCGCTGGCGCACCAGGCGGGGCGAGCCGCAGCCGGCGCAGCGCTTTGCCGCGCTATCGAGATCGGCCAGGCAATCCCGGCAGAAGCAGGTTGGGGGCAGGGGCCTGGGTGAGCCCGCGCTCACGGCGAGTTATCCCTCCCCCGAGCGCTTTGCGAAGCAAAGCGCCTCGTGGGGAGGGTCGGCCGAGCGAAGCGGAGGCCGGGGTGGGGGGAGCCACAACGGAAGCCGTCGCTTGTTGCTACCCCCACCCGACCGGCCTTCGGCCGGCCACCCACGGTCGAACTTCGTTCGACCGGACCACAAGGGGGAGGGATAAGAGAGAGCCGCGGCAGCCGTTCGTTTCATCCGTGATCGCCCTTGCCGGCATGCGGATCCCCCAGCGCCTGCCGGGCCGCCGCGATGGTGGTCGGATCGTGCTGGGTGGCCTTGGCGAACGCCTTCACGGTCTCGTCATCGCGCAGCACGAAGTCGAGCACGCTGACCAGGAACTGGGGATCGGAGGCCGCCGAGCGCAGGGTCTCGGGTCCGAGGCCCGATTCGGCCAGAAATACCCCCAGTCTTTCGGGCTCGCCGGCAACGAAGGAAAGCGCCTGAATCGCCACGATTTCAGCCACTTCGCGGGGGTTGTGGGTGTGTTTTGGCATCGGCGATGTTTGCCTTTCCGTAACTTATGGTCTCTATTTTGTTTAATCATGCCCGAGTCCCCGGAGCGTGTTCAAGCAAGTGGGGCCGCGGTTGGTGTGAGCAGGGCGCTCCGGTTTGAAACGGCTTTGAGCGAATTCTGGCGCCGATCCGATTTTACTTCTGAATCTGCTGTGGGGCCTGGGCCGGCATCGCCATTCGCGTTGATGGGTGCCGATGTTGATTGGGGGCTTTCGTGGACGCGGATGGGAGGGACGGGATGGCCAAAACCGTCCTGATCGTGGAGGACAACGAGCTCAATATGAAGCTCTTTCGCGATCTGCTGGAAGCCCATGGCTACAAGACCTCGGGCACCAGCAACGGATTCGAGGCGCTCGATCTGGTGCGAAAACTGCGCCCCGACCTGATCCTGATGGATATCCAGCTGCCGCAGGTCTCGGGCCTCGAGGTGACGCGCTGGATCAAGGACGATCCGGAGCTGCGCGCCATCCCGGTGGTGGCGGTGACGGCATTCGCCATGAAGGGCGACGAGGAGCGCATCCGCGAGGGCGGCTGCGAGGCGTATCTGCAGTAAGCCGATCTCGGTCGGCAAGTTCATCGAAACCGTTCGGCGGTTTATCGGGTAGGGAGTTTGCGATGTCCGCGCGTATCCTGGTCGTCGACGACGTCCCCGCCAACGTCAAACTGCTCGAAGCCCGCCTGTCGGCGGAATATTTCGACGTCGTCACCGCCTGCAACGGCGCCGAGGCGCTGGCGATCTGCGCCCGCGCCGAATGCGACATCATCCTGCTCGACGTCATGATGCCGGACATGGACGGCTTTGAAGTCTGCCGCCGGCTGAAATCCAACCCGGCGACGCATTTCATTCCGGTGGTGATGGTGACGGCGCTGGACTCGCCGTCCGACCGGGTGCGCGGGCTCGAGGCCGGCGCCGACGATTTCCTCACCAAGCCGGTGTCCGACGTGGTGCTGATCGCCCGCGTCCGCTCGCTGACGCGCCTGAAGATGATGACCGATGAGCTGCGCATGCGCGCCATCACCTCGCTCGAAATCGGCGTCCAGGCGCCGGAGCGCAGCGCCATCGCCGATCTCGGCAAGGGCGGCCGCATCCTTCTGGTCGACGACCGGCCGTCGTCCTACGAGCGGCTGGCGCCGGTGTTGAGCGCCGAGCATACCGTCGACGTCGAGCCCAATCCGGCGGAGGCGCTGTTTCACGCCGCCGAGGGCGACTACGACCTCTTGATCGTGTCGCTCAATCTCGAGAATTTCGACGGCCTGCGGCTGTGCAGCCAGGCGCGCTCGCTGGAGCGCACCCGCGCCGTGCCGATCCTGGCCATTTCCGACGCCGACAACAACGCGCGGCTGCTTGCGCGGGCTCGAGATCGGCGTCAACGATTACCTGCTGCGCCCGGTCGACAAGAACGAACTGTTGGCGCGCGCCCGCACGCAAATTCGCAAGCGCCGCTACACCGATCACCTGCGCGACAACGTGCAGAACTCCATCGAAATGGCGATCACCGACGCGCTGACCGGCCTGCACAACCGCCGCTACATGGAAAGCCATCTCGGCACATTGGCCGAACAGGCCGCGGCGCGCGGCAAGCCGCTGGCGCTGATGATGCTCGACATCGACTTCTTCAAGTCGATCAACGACAATTACGGCCACGACGCCGGCGACGACGTGCTGCGCGAATTCGCGGTCCGGGTCCGCAAGTCGATCCGCGGCATCGATCTCGCCTGCCGCTACGGCGGCGAGGAATTCGTCATCGTGATGCCCGAAACCGACCTCCACGTCGCCGGCATGGTCGCCGAACGCCTGCGCCGCTCCATCGCCGGCGAACCCTTCGCCGTCAACAAGGGCGCGAGCCGCATCGAGGTCACCATCTCGATCGGCCTCTCCACCCTGGACAAGAAAGGCGAAGCCGTCGCCGACGTGCTGAAACGCGCCGACGTCGCCCTCTACCGCGCCAAGCACGACGGCCGCAACCGCGTGGTCGCCGCGGCGGCGTAGGTATCACGCATGACGGTGAATGTGTTGGGGCGCCGCCCACACCACCCCCATCGTCATTGCCGGGCTTGACCCGGCAATCCATCCCTCTTCAAATAAGCCATCAGCCGGCAACTATCGGCCGCCCGATGTCCTATTGGGTCTACATCCTCGCCAGCGCTCCTGGAGGCACGCTGTATGTCGGCGTGACCAACGATCTCGTGCGCCGTACCTACGAGCACCGCGAAGGCCTTGCCGATGGTTTTACGCGCAAATACGACGTGAAGAAGCTGGTCTACTTCGAGGCCCACGACACCGCCATGGCCGCTATCCAGCGCGAGAAAAATATTAAACACTGGTCGCGCGAATGGAAAATCGATCTCATCGTCCGCGACAATCCAGCCTGGAACGATCTGTACGATGAGATCGTCGGGTGATTCTCAACCCGTCATTGCCGGGCTTGACCCGGCAATCCATCTCTCTTCACCAAGACTCTTGCGAAGAATGATGGATACGCGGGTCAAGCCCGCGTATGACGGTGAATGTGTTGAGGTGACGCCCCCCACGTCATCACCGGGCTTGACCCGGTGATCCATCCTCTTCACCAAGACTCTTGCGAAGATGGATGGATACGCGGGTCAAGCCCGCGTATGACGGTGAATGTGTTGAGGTGACGCCCCCCACGTCATCACCGGGCTTGACCCGGTGATCCATCCTCTTCACCAAGACTCTTGCGAAGAGGGATGGATACGCGGGTCAAGCCCGCGCACGACGAGCCCTACTCGCAATAATGCTTCCCGGCAAAATCGAAGCATTTCGCCGACGTCCCGGGCGCCGGCGGCGGGCGATCCGCCTGCGGTAGCTGACATGCGGCTCCTTCGGCGCGCAACATAAAAATCCTCATTGGCGCGGCACGACCCCGCAAGCTGCGGCTCGGTGACGGCCTTCCAGGCCGGATGGCCGCCGTCGGTGGTGCACGACAGCATCAGCGATCTGTTCAGGCACAGATAGGCGCCCGAGGTGTAGGTCTTGCTGGCGTAGACGCAGATGTCTGCGGGAGCGGTCTGGGCGTTCAAGGGGGCTGCGGTGGAAATGGAGAAAATACAAAGGCCGGAAATCAACCAGGCGGAACGTATCAAAAGCGGATCCTCCGATGGCAATTCGGCTGCATGACGGGTCCGCGGCTTGCCGGATCAACCCGGCCCGCCGCGGCGACGGCCGATGATTTCCTGGCAGCGTGCAGCGGACGGCGGCAAAGCACAAGGGATCGTAGCCCGGGTGGAGGCCGAATTATCAACGTCATTGCGAGCCAACGGGTCGCGCGAATGCGCGCCCGATGACAGGCTCCGCGACAGCGTCCGCCGAAGCTTTAGCGAAGGCGGAAGCAATCCAGAAAGCAACAAGCAAGGACTGGATTGCTTCGTCGCAAGAGCTCCTCGCAATGACGGCTCTGATGCTTCGGCCAAACTCTCACCGTCATTGCGAGCGAAGCGAAGCAATCCAGAAAGCAACAAGCAAGAACTGGATTGCTTCGTCGCATCCGCCTTCGCCCGAAGGCGGGCTTCGGCGGACAAGAGAGCTCCTCGCAATGACGGAGTTAGCGATCCCGATTGATCTTTGGCCCTCAACCCCGCGCCGGCGTCGCTTCTTCTTCCCGCTACCGATCGAAATAGCTCGGTCTCGGTTTTTTCTTTTCTTTCTTGTGTCCGGCCGGGCCTTGTGCCGTCGTGCCCTGGTAAGTCCCTCCCTGTGTGGCTGGAACTTCCCGGTCCCTGGCATTGGCCGGCGAGCCGTTCAGGCCCAGCATCAAAAGTCCGATCGCGGTGCCGCTGCCGGCGAACACGAAACTACGCCTGGTCGTCAATTTCTGGCTCATGACGCAATCCTCTTGTTGGCAATTCCCCGATGAGAAATTTCATTGTCTCCGGCGCAGGCCGGACATCGCATCAATTGTCGCAAACCTTCTTGGACGGGCCACAGACCTTGGTCGTCTTGGGCGTGCAGGGAGGTGGGCCGCCCTGTTGATGTCCCTGTTGAGCAGCGGGGGCCACCTGCTTTGGCAGCGGGCAGGGCGTTGTCGTGGTGACGCAATCCCCCGGCACCATGTGGCAATGGGGAGGGGTCTTGGGGGTGGCGCCCGCGCCACCGAACCCGATGACGCAGGCCGCGGTAAGAACCACTGTGCAAACAGCGACCGTTCTCATCCGGTGGGCTCCCTTCGCGGCGCCTGCCTGTGCATTGCCGTTTTCGACATGTCGTCCTCCGGTTATTAATTAGGGGGCCGGCCTGATTTTCGTTTTGCTTCCTTCGGCGTGCTGGTTTTTACGTCCCAGCCCATCTCCTTCGACTGGTTGCTCTGCACCTTTTTCTGGTCGCTCTCGACCTTGACCTGGTTGCTCTGCACCGCGAGATCCTTCTTCTGGTTGCTCTCGACCTTGACCTGATTGCTGGCGGCTACCTTCAGGCTCTGCGGGCTGCCCGTACCCGTGTGGTTGTTCTCGACGGCGACCGCCGCGGAGACGCCGAGCGAGGCTCCCAGCAGCGAGACGGCGGCGAGCAGCCGTCCGGCCATGCGCTCGGCCCGCCGCGAAGCAGAACTGTCAGTCATGGAATTCTCCTCTGTGGTTGGCGATCTGCCGGTAAAGGATCTTCAGGTGCAGTTGCTTGCGATGCTCGATGTTGTCGGGTTCAGCCGTCTTCGTGCCGGCGCAGTGCCGGGCAATCGCCGTGTCCATGTCGATCAGATCGGCGGCGAGCGCGGCATCCTGCGCGGGCTGTTCGGATCGCCTTGTGCCGGCGTCTTCGCCGATGCGCTCCAGCGCGGCGCAGAGCCACATGAAATATTCATCGGCCGCCACCATGAAACGATCGGCGTCCTGGGCTTTCAGATATTGCCCGATCGTGCCCCGGTCGGTGACCTCGCCGGCGGATTGCGGGTGGCCTTCGAGCCGGGAAAAACGCTCAGCTCCGTCCGGCCTGACGTGCCGGCCGAGCGGATACAGCCGGCACACCAGCGGACGGTCGGAATGCACCGTGCAGCCCTCGGGTCCGAGGAACACGCAGGCGCCGCTTTCGGTCTGGCGCAACGTGGTGCCGGCGCCGTCGGCGGTAAAGGCGGCGCAGAATTCGCCCGTGGTCTGTCCGCGCCCGGCGGCGAGACGGGCAACTTCGTACGGATTGACCTGGATTTTCTTGTGGTGGCAGCACTTCGAGCAGCGGCGGCAGACATAGCCAAACGCCTCGAGGCGCGGGATCGACTCCGCCGTGGGCGGGCCGTCATCCTCACTCCGCATTATTGAATTGCCGTCCGGTCGCGACCGGCCGGCCGCAGCCGCAGTGCGGGACTCCGCGAACGTTTCCGGATTTTCGGCGTCCATCCGATCAAGCTAGTGGATCGGCGTCGGGTTGACTTGGACGCTGGCGAACCGTGGTTTGGCGAAAAACGAAATCGTTGCAGAATGCACGCCCGATGACAGGCTTCGCGACGGCGTCCGCCGAAGCCTCAGCGAAGGTAGAGGCAATCCAGAAGCCGCAAGCAAGAACTGGATTGCTTCGTCGCATCCGCCTTCGCCCGAAGGCGGGCTTCGGCGGACAAGCGAGCTCCTCGCAATGACGGCTCTAGCGCTTCGGCCAAACTGTCAACGTCATTGCGAGCGAAGCGACTGCGTCCGCCGAAGCTTCAGCGAAGGCGGAAGCAATCCAGCAACCGCCGCCGCGCGTCGATGACCACGAGTCAGCGGCGGATGTAACTGTTGCTCAGGCAAACGGTCACCTGCCGGTCGCAGTGGCGGGCGCATTTGTTCTGATGCCCCCGAAAGTCACCGGCCCCCGCGGTGAAATCCGCACACCTGCCGAGGCAATTTGCGGCCCGATCCTCACACTGAAAGGTTGTCGCTGCGTCTGCCGGTAAATTGAGCAGAACTCCGGTGCCTATGAGGGTGATCGCGAAGTAGAGGTGCCGGGTCATGGTCGAACCTCCTGTGAGAAAGGCGCGGAGCGCCACGCTGTGCAGCCGCGCGGGTTCATGTGGGGGCTCCCCGACGGCGGGAATGCGGTCGCCATGATAACACTTAGAACCGGCCTCCGGCCATGTGGCGCGCGTCGGGATCATGTTTCCAGTGGTACGGCCGATGGCCGATCCGTCCAGTCCAAACCAGCAAGGCCCCAGCCAGTTACCGCGACGCCGTTGGCCGCGCGTCTCGGGTTGT
Source organism: uncultured Alphaproteobacteria bacterium (assembly GCA_963710235.1). Classification (GTDB taxonomy): domain Bacteria; phylum Pseudomonadota; class Alphaproteobacteria; order Rhizobiales; family Xanthobacteraceae; genus Bradyrhizobium. The sequence goes on along the minus strand of CAVPZI010000001.1, from coordinate 483,649 downwards.
CGCGCCAGCACGTGATTGAGAATGAGCAGCCGCAGTGACGACGCGTTTCATACGCGATCGCCCTCAAGCCCGCAGCGCTGCCGCTTCGCGGAGAAAACCCGCCGCGCCGTGCGCTCCGGCGATGCCGATGGCTTCGCCGGGTGCTGCGGCGACGTCGTCGGGATCCGCGCCGGGCAGTCGAACCAGGATCTCGGCGCGCTTGCCGCTCTCAGCCTGGCTTGCCGAACCACCTCGTCAGATAGCCCAGCAACCCCCGTACTCGCGCCGGCGGCGCGTCGACAGCTTGCGCTTCGCCCGGTTGCTCCCGCCCGCCCTCCAAAACCCCGGCATGGGCCAGCAGCACCCGCGCGGCTTCGCGCGCGGCGCGGGCCATCGCCGGATCGCCGCGCACGAGATGCGCGGCGATGGCGCCGTCGACCAGGATGGCGAGCTGCGTCGCCAGGCCATCGGGGTCGGTGGCCCCAAGGGCGACCAGGTGATCCCTGAACCAGGCGCGGCGGCCGTCCTTGAAGGCGATGGCGATGGCGCGGACCTCGCGCTCGTCGGGGCCGAGTTCGGCCACCGCGTTGACGAACGGGCAGCCGCGGAACTCCTGGCTGGCGAACCGCTGCTCCAACGCATCGAAGGCGCCGAGGATCTGCTGTAGCGGCGGCTTGTCCGACGGCCGGGCAGGGGCGTTGCGCCGCATCAGGTAGGCGGCGATCAGGGCGTCCTTGGAAGAAAAGTGGTTGTAGAGGGTGCGCTTGCTGATGCCGATCTCGGCGGCGATGGTGTCGACCCCCATGGCGCGAATGCCGTTCCGGTAGAACAGCCGGTCGGCGGATTCGAGGATCCGTTGCCGCATAATGGGCTTTTCGTATGGTGATACCATTACACCGATCTGTGCAGTCTGTTATTGACGAATCGCCACCATTTGTTAACCATATTACACCGATCTGTGTAATTTGCCAATGATTTCCAATGAGCAGTCGAAAAGGGAGAAAAACAACCATGCCCCTGCTCCGCATCCTGCGCCCGACCCTCCCGATCCTGCTTGGCACCTCTTTGATGCTCAGCCTGGCCATGGGCCTGCGCCAGTCGCTCGGCATCTTCCTGCAGCCGTTGACCCACGACGTCGGCATCTCGGTTTCCGACTTCACCCTGGCGATCGCGGTGCAGAACCTGGCCTGGGGATTTTTGCAGCCGCTGGCCGGCGCCTTCACCGTGCGGTTCGGCTTCCGCGCCATCATGCTGGTCGGCGCCGTGCTTTATGTGGCGGGGCTGGCGCTGATGGCCGGCGCGCAGGGATTTTTGGGCGTCATGATCGGCGCCGGCGTCCTGATCGGAACGTCGCTGGCCTGCACCGCGGCGGCGATCGCCATGTCGGTGGCGGCGCGGGCCGTTCCTGAAACCGTGCGCAGCACCGTGCTCGGCATGGTGTCGGCGGCCGGGTCATTGGGCGCGCTGTTGTCGGCGCCATTGGGCCAGATGCTCAGCGAGGGCTACGGCTGGCGCACCGGCCTGGTCGGTTTCGTGGTGCTGTCGCTGGCGATGCTGCCGGCGGCGTGGTTCGCCGGCAAGGTCGACAAGATCCCGATGCCGAAACCAGCCGCCGGCGAGATCGGCAACAGCTCGGCCTCGGTCGCGGTCAAGGTGGCGTTCGGCAACGCCTCGTTCGTGGTGATGACCTGCGCCTATTTCGTCTGCGGCATGCAGCTCGTCTTCCTCACCACGCATCTGCCGTCCTATCTGGCGATCTGCGGCATGGATCCGATGCTGAGCGCGCAGACATTAGGCATGATCGGCGGCTTCAACGTGCTCGGCAGCCTGTTTTTCGGCTGGGCCGGCGGCCGCTGGAACAAGCTGGCGCTGCTCGGCGGCATCTACATCTTCCGCTCGATTGCGCTGGCCTGGTACTTCACGCTGCCGCCGAGCCCGGCAACCACGCTGCTGTTCGGCGCCATCATGGGTTTCCTCTGGATGGGCGTCGGCCCGCTGGTGGCGGGTGCCGTAGCCGAAATGTTCGGGCTGAAATGGCAGGCCATGATCCAGGGATTTTCCTTCATGAGCCATCAGCTCGGCAGCTTCCTCGGCGCCTATGGCGGCGGACTGCTGTACGACCAGCTCGGCTCCTACACCATGGCCTGGCGGATCGGCGTCGCGCTGGGCCTCGCCGGCGGCATCGTCCAGGTGGCATTTGCGCTGATCCGGCCGAGCGAGCCGCCGCTGGTGCGGGCGGCGTAGACTCTCGACCGTCATTGCGAGGAGCGTAGCGACGACGCAATCCAGTTCTTGCTTGTTGCTTTCTGGATTGCTTCGCTTCGCTCGCAATGACGGAGTTGGCTTCGTGCCGGTGCGATACGCAAGACGTACGCAGCAGCAGGAATCAAAAACGGGGCCCGAAGGCCCCGTCAAAATCCAACCATCAGCCTCTCGCGAAGCTTACTTGATCTTCGATTCCTTGAACTCGACGTGCTTGCGCGCGACCGGATCGTACTTCTTCTTGACCAGCTTGTCGGTCATGGTGCGCGAGTTCTTCTTGGCGACGTAGTAGAAGCCGGTATCCGCCGAGGAAACGAGCTTGACCTTGATGGTGACCGCTTTGGCCATGTTCAAAACCTCAAATAGGTGGGAATGGGGTGCCGGCCCGGAAACCGACCCGCAATTGCCGCGCAACCTAGCCTCGATCCGCCGAAAGTCAAGGTTTTCAGGGGCAAATTGGGCGCGATTCCCGTGCTTTACCCCCCAAAGAAGCGGTTTTTCGGCCGCGGCAGGCCGAGATTTTCCCGCAAGGTGCGGCCTTCGTACTCTTTGCGGAAAATCCCGCGGCGCTGCAGTTCCGGCACCACCTTGTCGACGAAATCGTCGAGTCCGGCGGGCAGGAACGGGAACATGATGTTGAAGCCGTCGCAGCCCTCGGTGGTCAGCCACTCTTGCATCTGATCGGCGATGGACTGGGCGGTGCCGACGAACGACAGCCCGCCATAGCCGCCGACCCGCTGCGCCAGTTGCCGCACCGTCAGCTTGTCGCGCGCGGCGAGATCGACCATGCGCTGGCGGCCGCTCTTGCTGGCGTTGGTTTCCGGAATTTCCGGCAGCTGGCCGTCGGGATCGAAGCCGGAGGCGTCGGTGCCCAAAATGACCGAGAGCGAGGCGATGGCACTGTCGTAATGCACCTTGCCGTCGAGCACGGCGCGTTTCTCTTTGGCTTCCTCGACGCTGTCGCCGACCACGACAAAGGCGCCCGGCAGGATCTTCAAGTGATCGCGGTCGCGGCCGAGCTTGTCCATGCGGCCCTTGATGTCGGCATAGAGCTTTTGTCCGTCATGAAGGCTGCCGCCGCCGGTGAACACCGCTTCCGCGGTTTCGGCGGCGAGCTGCTTGCCGTCCTCCGACGCGCCGGCCTGGACGATGACCGGCCAGCCCTGCACCGGGCGGGCGATGTTGAGCGGGCCGCGCACCTTCAGGTAGGTGCCCTTATGGTCGAGCACATGCATCTTGTCGGGATCGAAATACAGCCCCGCTTCGACGTCGCGTACAAAAGCGTCGTCGGCGAAGGAATCCCACAGGCCCGTGACCACGTCATAGAACTCGCGCGCCCGCCGATAGCGCTCGGCGTGCTCCATGTGGTCGTCGAGGCCGAAGTTCAGCGCCGCATCGGGATTGGACGTGGTGACGATGTTCCAGCCGGCGCGGCCGCCGCTGATGTGGTCGAGCGAAGCAAACCGCCGCGCCACATGGTAGGGCGCATCGAACGTGGTCGAGCCGGTGGCGACGAGGCCGATATGGTCGGTGACGGCGGCCAGTGCCGACAGCAGGGTGAACGGCTCGAACGAGGTCACGGTGTGGCTGCGCTTGAGCGCATTGACCGGCATGTTCAGCACCGCGAGGTGGTCGGCCATGAAGAAGGCGTCGAACTTGCCGGCCTCGAGCTTCTGGATCAGCCGCTTGAGCACCGGAAAATTGAAGTTGGCATCGGGGATGGCGCCGGGATAACGCCAGGCGCCGGTATGGATGCTGACCGGCCGCATGAAGGCGCCGAGCTTGAGCTGACGTTTTGCCATTTCAGTTTTCCAGGTATGTTGGTCGTTGCAGAGAGATAAGAATGAGCCGCGACGAAACCATCACGCGGCCTCGGAAAATTGTTTCAATTTGGGCTTAGTGGGGAGACTTTTTGGCGCTCATCGGGATCGCCAACCCCGTCATTGCGAGGAGCCCTTGCGACGAAGCAATCCAGTCCTTGCTTGTTGCTTTCTGGATTGCTCTCGCGGAGCCTGTCATCGGGCGCGCATTCGCGCGACCCGTTGGCTCGCAATGACGTTGATAGGCTTTAGGCTTCCCCCAGCACATCCTTCTGCATCCTGCCACCGTAGAAAAAACGGCAGCGGCGCGACGGCTGCGACCGCCCGTGACCTTACCAACGATTGCGCCGCCACCCGCCTGTCATGCATGCGAAAGATGTAATAGGCTTGATACGATTGATGCCGCGCTGAGTTTAGTTCCGTTCCGATGAGCCTTGACGATGTTGAAGGCGATCACGTTATCGATTTGTGCGGCGCTTCTTCTTGGTGCGACGGGTCATGCCGCCGAGGTGGCGGAAAATCCAGCCGCGCCCACGCCGGATTTCGATGCCCTTCGGATCAAGGGCCTCACCATAACGCTGCCTGGCCCGTCCGATACCATCGATCCCGATTTCGCGGGCATTCGATCAAGCCTTGCCGCGCTCGGGATCGGATACATCGGCTACAGCAACAACAACTTTTGGGACAATATGCTGCCTGCGGAACGGAACACGTTCGGCCGCCAGGTCTATAGCGGTCAGACGCCGACTTTCCTCACCAATAACGTGATGCAGCTGACCTACGACCTCCGAAGATACGGAATTTCCGATGGGCAGATCGTGGTTGGTGGCATTTACAACTTTGACACCTGGGAGCCGGCGGTCCGAACGCATTGAGCCTCGCGACATTGAGCTATTACCAGACCTTCCTCGACAGGCAGGTGGAACTGAAGGTCGGATATCTCGCCAATGTCGTCGAATATTGGGGACCCTTCCTGGCAGGCAATCGCGCGGGTATCGGGCTCGGTACACGAATAATCCCACGCCGGTGATCTATACGCCGCGACCGCGCGCCCTCAATTTGTTGGCCAACGTCGTCACCTACTGGTAAGCCACGCATGGGGATCGATGAGGCAGCTACCTTGGAAGCTCTGATCGGACGGGAACTCGTGGACCGACTGATCGTGACCCGTTGCGGCCGCTTAGCCGCATCGCGTGCCTCATGGCTGAAGCGGCGCGTTTACGTGTGGGTCGCTGCCGCTGTCGTACTTGTCATCTCAATTGACGGCGCAGCCGCTCCACTCAAGTCCGACGACGCTGTCGTTCAGCCGAAAAAAATTCTGCTTCTTCATACGTTTGGTCCGAATTTCGAGCAGGGTGCCGCGTGGAGCAGGGAGATTCAGAGAGAACTGAACAAACAGTCGCCCTGGCCGCTGAACATTCAGGAACAATCCCTCGTCACGGCACTGGATGGGGACGACGCCGCCGAGGCCAAATTTCGAGAGTATCTCAAGGCGCTCTACGCTCAACGGCCGCCCGATTTGATCGTCGCGCTGGGTGCGCCCGCCGCTCGCTTCGTCCAGCAACACAGGGCAGATCTCTATCCGAAAACGCCCATGCTGCTCGCGGCCGTCGAGGTGCGGCGGGTTGAGCCATCGATGTTGTCCGAGCAGGACGCTGTGGCCGGGGTACGATACGACGAAGTTGCCGCTATGGAAAACATTCTACGGCTGTTGCCCGAAACGAAGTCCATCGCGATCATCATTGGGAACTCCCCCGGTGAACGTTTTTGGGCCGGCGAACACCAACGGATAGTTGGTCCATGGCTGAAGAAAAACAACGTGGATTTGATCTCTTACGGCGAGCAGCCGTTGGCGGATATACTGAAGGCGGTTGCGACTTTGCCACCGCACACCGCAATCTTTTTTCAGCAGCTGTCCGTGGACGGCGCAGGTGCCGTCTATGGAGACAAGGAGCCATTGCGACGTATCTATGAGGTCGCTAACGCCCCCATTTTTTCGTTCGATCAGTCGTATTTTGTCGGTCAGGCTGTCGGCGGCCCGATGTTCTCACCGGCCGAGGGTGCCCGGCCGATGGCTGGTGTTGCCGTGCGCATGCTGGGAGGCGAGAAGGTAGGTGGCATCAATCCAATCGGTTTCTCAGCACCGAAATACGACTGGCGACAGCTTCAGCGCTGGAACATCAGCGAGAGCCGCCTGCCGCCGGGCAGCGAAGTCCTGTTCCGGGAGCAGACGATCTGGCAGCGTTATCAGTGGCAGATTGCGCTGATCGCGGCCGTCATTCTCGTGCAAACCGGGCTTATCTCGGCCCTGCTGAATGCGCATCGTCGGCGTCGTCTGGCCGAAGTGCAGGCGCGGCAGCGCATGAAGGAGCTGGCGCATGTGAACCGCTTCTCGACGGCCGGTGAATTGACCGCCTCGATCGCCCATGAAATTAACCAGCCGCTCGGGGCTATTCTGACCAACGCCGAAACCGCCCAGGCCATTCTGAAATCTCCGAGCCCGGACATGGCGGAACTGAACGAGATCGTCGGCGATATTGTGCGGGATGATCGACGCGCCAGCGAGGTCATTCGAAGGCTGCGCAGCCTGATGAGAAAGGCCCCTTTCGACCCGAAAAAACTGGACTTCAACGACGTCGCGCGAGAGGCCATCGAATTTATTTCGGCACTGGCAATCGGACGGAAGGTCGAATTGAGCAGTTTCCTCGCGCCGGTCGCGCTCCCGATCATCGCGGATCGCATTCAGCTTGAACAGGTCATTTTGAACCTTGTCGTGAACGGGATCGACGCGATGAGAGATATGCCGGCCGAAAATCGCAAGATCGGCATTCGGACGTCGCGCGTCGAGAATTTTGCCGAGCTATCCGTGTCCGACCTCGGCTCGGGCATTCCGCAAGACAAATTGAATGAGATCTTCGAACCATTTTTCACCAGCAAGGCGGAGGGAATGGGGATGGGACTGTCCATCGCGCGCACCATTATCGAGGCGCACCATGGGCTGATATGGGCCGAAAACCGGGATCACGGCGGCGCGATCTTCAGGGTCAAGCTTCCTCTTGCCCAATAGCCGGTGACCCATCGCAGGGTTCAGTCCGGCTTCAGTTGCGCCTCGGCCTCGCCCAGCACATCCTTCTGCATCTTGCCGCCATAAAAATGAAAGAACGGCAAAGGTGCGTCGTGCCGCAGCGGACCGGTGGCGAGCCGCTTGTCCAGTTCACCCAATACGTTTCTGGTCATCGGATGCAGGTCGGCCAGCGGCTGCGATCTGAGTTCGACCCACACCAGCTCGACCAGTTCGGCATCGGCGTGGATCACGCCGTCGACCTTGTGGGCGATGCTGGAAGCGTCGGCGGTGAAGAATCTTGTATCGAACCGCCGCACCCGGCCGGGCGGGGTGATGGCGCGGGCAATCAGGAACAGGCTGGAAGGATCGGGCAACAGGCCGGCCTCGGCGAACGGCCGCCAGGGGCCGTTGAGTTTGGCCGCGGCGAGCTCGGTCTTGCGGCCGAGGCAGAGGCCGGTTTCCTCGCAGGCCTCGCGGATCGCGGCGATCGCCAGCGAGCGGGCGCGGGCAGGGGCGATCTTCGGGCTGCCCTTGAGCAGGTTGGCCTCGAGCTCGGCGGGTATCGGGGCCGCGACCGGAACGTGGTTGTCCGTGACCTCGACACTGCCGCCGGGGAACACGAATTTTCCCGGGCATGAACACCACCTTGTCGTGCCGCCTGCCGACCAGGACTTTGGGAATGGCGGCGCTGCGATCGACCAGGATCAGCGTGGCGGCATCTTTGGGCCGGCGGTACGGATGATGATCCGCCTCTTTCGCCGGGTTGTCGGTTCCGCTCATTTCACTCCCGTTGCTTCTTCTTGTTGAGCAGATCCTGATACTCGGGATCGTTCTCGTCAAAGCCGTGCATGCGGAACGCCCATTGCAGCCCGACCACGCTTCCCTTGACCGGCTGCAGCAACAACAGCGACGCCACCAGCGTCAGCGGCAGATAGATCATCAGCTGCAGCGCCACCGGCGGCGAGTACGCGGTTTCGATCGCCAGGATCACCGGCACCAGCAAATGGCCGACGATGACGATCACGAGATAGGCCGGCAGGTCGTCGGCACGGTGCGGGGTGAAATCCTGGCCGCACACCGAGCAGTGGTCGTCTACCTTGAGGAAGGCGCGAAACAGTTTTCCCTGGCCGCAGCGCGGACAGCGGCCGTGAAATCCGCGCTTCACCGCGAGCCAGGCGTTGCGCTTTTCCTGCGGCAAGGAATCGGCACTCCAGACTTTGGTTGGTTCGCTCATGGCTTCCAAGGCTGTTTTCAGCGCTTGCCCTTGTTCGATTTGCCGGCCTTGCGGGCCTTCTTTTGCGGCGAGCGGCCCGGACGCGCTTTCTTCCGCGCCTCCGCACGCGCGTTGTCGGCTCTACCCGGTTCGCGCCGGCGGCCGCGCGGCCTCACCTGGCCCTCCGACAACAGCTCGAACCGCAGTGCGCCCGCCACCGGTGCTGCTTCTACCAGACGCACATCGACCACGTCACCCAGCCGGTGCATGGCACCGCTGCGGCTGCCGACCAGGGCATGGCGGGTCTCGTCATAATTGAAATATTCGGTGCCGAGCGTGCGGATCGGGATCAGCCCGTCGGCGCCGGTATCTGAAAGCTTGACGAACAAGCCGGCGCGGGTGACGCCGGAAATCCGGCCCTGGAAGCTGGCGCCGATACGGTCGGCGAGGAAATGCGCGATCAGCCGGTCGGCGGTCTCGCGCTCGGCCTTCATGGCGCGGCGTTCGGTGACCGAGATTTGCGCCGCGACTTCGCTCAAGGTTTCCAGCGTTTCGGTTTCCGGCAGCGCGCCTTCGCCGAGCCCGAGGCCGCGGATCAAGGCGCGATGCACCACGAGGTCGGCGTAGCGGCGGATCGGCGAGGTGAAGTGGGCGTAGCGCCGCAGGTTGAGGCCGAAGTGGCCGTAATTCTCCGCGGCGTATTCGGCCTGGGCCTGCGAGCGCAGCACCACCTCGTTGACCAGCGGTTCGGAATCGTGGCCCCTGACCTGGGCCAGCACGCGGTTGAACAGGGACGGGCGCAACGCGCCGCTCTTGGCGAACGGCAGATCCAGCGTTTTGAGGAATTCCTGGAGATTGTGGACCTTTTCCACGCTCGGCTCGTCGTGCACCCGGTAGATCAGCGGCAGCGCCTTCTTTTCCAGCATTTCCGCCGCGGCGACGTTGGCCAGGATCATGAATTCTTCGATCAGCTTGTGGGCGTCGAGCCGCTCCGGCACGACCACGCGATCCACCGTGCCGTCGGGTTTTAGCAGGATCTTGCGTTCGGGAATGTCGAGGTCGAGCGGATCGCGCTCGTCGCGCGCGCGCTTCACCAGCGCGTAGGCCGTATAGAGCGGCTTGAGGATCGGCTCGAGCAGGGGGCCGGTGGTGTCGTCGGGCCGGCCGTCGATGGCGGCCTGGGCCTGGGCGTAGTTCAGTTTCGCCGCCGAGCGCATCAGGATACGATGGAAGGTGTGCGAGCGCTTGCGGCCGTCGGCGCCGATCACCATCCGCACCGCCAGCGCCCCGCGCGGCTGGCCCGGCACCAGCGAACACAAATCGTTGGAGATCCTCTCCGGCAGCATCGGCACCACCCGGTCGGGGAAATAGACCGAATTGCCGCGCGTCAGCGCATCACGGTCCAGCGCCGAGCCCGGCCGCACATAGAACGCGACGTCGGCGATGGCGACATTGAGAATGAAGCCGTCTTTGTTACTCGGGTCGCTGTCCAGTTCCGCGTGCACCGCGTCGTCGTGATCCTTGGCGTCGGGCGGATCGATGGTGACCAGCGGCACATCGCGCCAGTCCTCGCGGCCCTTCAGGTCAGCCGGTCTGGCTTCCTCGGCCTCGCGCAGCGCGGCCGGGGAAAACGCCTGCGGAATTTCATGGGAATGGATCGCGATCAGGCTGACGGCTTTTTCCGAGGCCAGCGAGCCGAGCCGTTCCTTGACCTTGCCGGAGGCGAGGCCGAAGCCGCGCGAACGCACCAGGTCGACACTGACGAGATCGCCGTCCTCGGCGCCGCCGGTGTCGGTTTTGGCGATGTTCAGCTCGCGGCCGGCCTGCTTCTTGTCGACCGGCACCAGCCGTCCGCCGCCGTCGGGGAGTTTGCGAAAAATGCCGAGCACGCGGGTTTTGGCGTGGTCGACCACCTTGATGACGCGCCCTCGGTAGGCGGCGCCGTCGCCTTCCATCGCCTCGATCCGCAGCAGCGCGCGGTCGCCGACACCGGCGGCGGTGCCCGGCTGCGGCCGGCGCGGCACATGGATGCGGATCTTTGGCGCTTCGCCGTTTTCCACCTCGTCCCATTCGGTCGGGGTGGCGATCAACTCGCCGTCGCGGTCCCGGGTGGTGATGTCCACCATCACGGTGGGCGGCAGCGCCACCGGCTCCTGGATCTTCTTGCCGCGTTTCTGGATGGTGCCTTGATCCGCAAGTTCGCGCAGGATCCGCTTCAGCTCGACGCGGTCGGCGTTCTTCAGGCCGAACTCGCGCGCGATCTCGCGGGTGCCGACCTTGCCCGGATTGGCGCGGATGAACGCGACGAGGGTGTCCCGGTCGGGAAAACTGCGCTCGCGTTGCTTGCTCACATTGTCAGCCGTTGGCTTTGCCCACGCTCTTCTTGGCGACGGGTTTGGTCGGTTTTGCCGGCGAGGTTTTCGCGGTCACCGGCGCCCGGGCCTTGCTGGCCGCGGCGGCGGCAGCCGGTTTCGGTTTGACGGCGGCTTTCTTGGCCACTGCCTTCTTGACCGGTTTCTTGTCGTCACCAGCCTCGGCCTTGGCCGCCGCTTTCTTCGCAGGGGCCTTCTTCTTGCCCCGGGCGGGCTTGCCGCCGCCCTTGGCGGCGCGCTCGTCGATCAGCGCAATGGCTTCCGCAAGCGTGATGGTTTCCGGCGTCTTGTCGCTCGGCAGCGTGGCATTGATGCCGTCGACGCTGACATAGGCGCCGTAGCGGCCGTTCTTCACCACGATGGTGCCGCCGCGCTGCGGATGTTCGCCGAGCGCCTTGCCGGGATCGGCGCCGAACCGGCGCGACGGGCCTTTCAGCAGTTTCTCGGCGATCAGCGTCACCGCGCGGTTGAGCCCGATGTCGAACACCTCGTCGCCGGCCTCGAGGCTGGCATAGGTTTTTTCATGGCGCACGAACGGCCCGAACCGGCCCAGCCCGGCGGTGATCGGCTCTCCGGTCTCCGGATGCTTGCCGATCTCGCGCGGCAGCGACAGCAGTTTCAGCGCCAGCTCGAGTTCGATGTCGCTGGGTGAGATGTTCTTCGGAATCCCGGCGCGCCTCGGCTTTTCGCCCTCGCCATAATCCTTGGCGTCGCCGAGCTGGATATAGGGGCCGAACCTGCCCGCCTTTACCGCGACTTCCAGACCGGACACCGGGTCCTTGCCGAGGATACGATCGGCGCTGGCCTCGCTGTCCGCGGCCAAGGGCCGGGTGTAGCGGCATTCGGGATAGTTGGTGCAGCCGACGAAGGCACCGAACTTTCCGGCCTTGAGGTTGAGCTTGCCGGTGCCGCAGGTCGGGCACTGGCGCGGATCGCCGCCGTCCTCGCGCGGCGCGTAGATGTGCGGCCCCAGCATGTCGTCCAGCGCATCGAGCACCTGGGTGACCCGCAGATCCTTGATCTCGTTGACGGCGCCGATGAAATCGCCCCAGAAGTCGCGCAGCACCTGCTGCCAGGAAATCTCGTTGTTGGAGATCTTGTCGAGCTGTTCTTCCAGCGACGCGGTGAAATCGTATTCGACGTAGCGTGCGAAAAAATTCTCCAGGAACGCGACCACGACGCGGCCCTTGTCCTCGCCGTGCAGCCGCTTCTTGTCGAGCTTGACGTAGCCGCGGTCCTTCAAGACCTGCAGGATCGAGGCATAGGTCGAGGGCCGGCCGATGCCGAGCTCTTCCATGCGCTTGACCAGGGAGGCTTCCGAAAAGCGCGGCGGCGGCTCGGTAAAGTGCTGGGTGACGGCGAGGTCCTTGCGCTTGAGCGCTTCGCCCTCGCTCATGGCGGGCAGGCGGCGGGAGTCTTCGTCGTCGCTGTCGTCGTCCTTGCCTTCCTGGTACAGCGCGAGGAAACCGTCGAATTTCACCACCTGGCCGGTAGCGCGCAGTTCCAGCACCCGCGATCCGGCCTTGGCGGCGATGTCGACGGTGGTGCGTTCGAGTTCGGCGGATTCCATCTGGCTCGCCACCGTCCGGATCCAGATCAGTTCATAAAGCCGGGCCTGGTCGTGGTCGAGCCGGGCGCGCAAACTGTCGGGCCGGCGGGTCATGTCGGTGGGGCGGATGGCCTCGTGGGCCTCCTGGGCATTCTTGGCCTTGGTTTGGTACTGGCGCGGCGCATCCGGCACATAAGCGTTGCCGTAATCCTCGCCGATCACCTTGCGGGCCTGGGTGATGGCGGAGGGGTCGATCTGCACGCCGTCGGTTCGCATATAGGTAATGAGACCGGTGGTCTCGCCGCCGATGTCGACGCCTTCATAGAGCCGCTGCGCCACCCGCATGGTGTGGGCCGGGGCGAAGCCGAGCTTGCGGCTGGCCTCCTGCTGCAGCGTCGAGGTGGTGAACGGCGCCTGCGGGTTGCGCCGCGCCGGTTTGGCCTCGACGGTGGAGACGGTGAACAGGGCGGCTTCGATGGCCTTTTTCAGGTCCTCGGCCTCGGCGCCGGTGCCGATGTCGAGCCTTTGGATCTTCTTGCCGTCGGCGCCGACCAGGCGAGCCTCGAAGGCGTCGCCGCGCGGCGTCGTCAGGGTCGCCACCAGCGACCAGTATTCGCGCGGCACGAATTTTTCGATCTCGAGCTCGCGGTCGCAGACCAGCCGCAGCGCCACCGACTGCACCCGGCCCGCCGAGCGGGCGCCGGGCAGCTTGCGCCACAAGACCGGGGACAGGGTGAAGCCGACCAGATAGTCCAGCGCGCGGCGCGCCATGTAGGCGTCGACCAGCGCGCCGTCGATCTGGCGCGGATGCTTCATGGCCTCCGTCACCGCCTGCTTGGTGATGGCGTTGAACACCACGCGCTCGATCTTCTGGTCCTTCAGTGCGCGTTTTTCCTTCAGCACTTCCAGCACGTGCCAGGAAATCGCCTCGCCCTCGCGATCGGGGTCGGTGGCGAGGATCAGCCGGTTGGCGCCTTTGAGCGATTTGGCGATGTCGTTGAGCCTGCCGGCGGCCTTGGGGTCGACCTCCCAGATCATCTGGAAATTGGCATCCGGATCGACCGATCCGTTCTTGGCGGGGAGGTCGCGGACGTGGCCGAAAGAGGCCAGAACCTCATAGGAAGGGCCCAAATACTTATTGATCGTCTTGGCCTTGGAAGGCGACTCGACAATGACGATATCCATGTTATTCCAATAGCTTACGGGGGAAATAGCAGCCTTTTACGCGAGACTCGCGCGGGCTGTTTCAAAGCCGAACATGGGTGGTGAGGCAGCCCAAGTCAAATCGCCATGTGTTGATAGCGTGGAAATTACGCCGCCGGTTTTACACTAAATGAGGGAATTTGTATCAAATACACTAAATGAGTGTGCCCGGCAAGCTGTGCTCCGCGCACTTCCGAAACGTCAGTTCTCGAAGATGAAGCAGGTGGTGGTGCCGTGCGCGAGCAGCTTCCCCTGACCGTCGGTGATCCGCCCCTCTGCGGTGCCGACCCGCCGGCCCCGGTTCAGCACCACGCCCTCGGCCCGGATCGGCCCGGTCTGCGGCGTGATCGGCCGCACCAGCGAAATCTTGAACTCGAGGGTGGTCTGGGCGAGACCTTTCTCCAGGGTCGTCTGCAGCGCGAGCCCCATGCAGGTGTCGAGCAGGGTGGCGGAAAAGCCGCCATGCACGGTGCCGGCCGGATTGAGGTGGTCCTCGCCCGGTTCCGCGGTGACGACAACGCGTCCGCTCGAAGCCTCGGCGACGTCGTAGCCCAGCGTTCGGGCCATGGTGTTGAGCGGCAGCGTGCCGTCGGCCAGTCCCTGGACAAATTCGAGCCCGCTCATCTGCTTCCGCCTGATAGCATCGACAATTCCGTACATCCTGTCGCGCTTCGGCATCGTTTCTCGCTCCTGGTCGACTGCACAGCGCCTCATAGCACCGCGCGCGTCGACATACTGGCGGAAATCGGAAGCGATCAGTTTCGGGAAAGACCGAAGTTTTTGTTTCGGGGAAGGCCGAAACCTAAACCAGCGACACCAGCCCGCCGCCGTGACGCTCGAGCCTTCCTGCCAGTTCGAGTTCCAGCAGCACCGTGCGCACCACCGCCGGCGAGGTGCCGGCCATGCGAATGAGATCGTCGAGCCCGATCGGTGCCGGGCCGAGCAGGGCGGTGATGCGATCACGGTCGCTTCCTTCGGGATCGCCGAATGAAAATGCGTCATCCGGCTCGCGCACGACGATCGGCCGTTCCATGATTGGCGCCACCGCGTCGATGATGTCACTGGCTTCGGTGGCCAAAGTCGCGCCCTGCTTGATGAGGTCGTTGGTGCCGGCGGCGCGCGGATCGAGCGGCGAGCCCGGCACCGCGAACACCTCGCGGCCCTGTTCGGCGGCGATCCGTGCCGTGATCAGCGAGCCCGAGCGGTGCGCGGCCTCGACCACCACGACGCCGAGGGCTGAGCCCGAGATCAGCCGGTTGCGCCGTGGAAAATCCCGCGCCCGCGGCACGTGCCCGAGCGGCATTTCCGAAATCGCCGCGCCCGAGCGCAACAGCGCGTCCAGCAGACCCTCGTGCTCGGGCGGATAGACCCGGTCGTGTCCGCCGGCCAGCACCGCCACCGTGCCGCTGCCGATCGCGGCGCGATGCGCCGCCTGGTCGATGCCGCGGGCGAGACCCGAGATGATGACGAAGCCGGCGTGGCCCAAGTCGTGCGCCAGCGTCTGCGCGAATTTCAGGCCGGCGCCGGAAGCGTTGCGCGACCCGACAATGCCGATCATCGGCCGCGTCAAGACGTCAGTGGTGCCGCGCACGCCGAGCAGCGGCGGCGCGTCGTCGATCATGGCGAGGCGCGGCGGATAGCCGGCTTCGTGCGACGCCACCAGACTGACGCCAAGCCTGCGGCTGGCCAGCAACTCGCGCTGCGCGTCGTCCTCGCTGCAGATCCGCGCGCTGCGGGCCGCGCCACCCCGGCGCGCCAGTTCTGGCAGTCGCTCCAGCGCCGCGCCGGCGCTGCCGAAATGACGCAGCAAGGAGCGGAAGGTGCGCGGACCGACATTGTCGCTGCGGATCAGCCGCAGCCAGTCGATCCGCGCGGCATCGCTGAGACGGGTGGTGTCTGAGGTCTTTATGTCCATGCGGCCCCCGTGTAGGAATTGTCGCGCAACGCGGCGATGCAGACAAGCGTTGCCGGGCGGAAAGCCGCCAGAGGGAATGATGCCGATGATATCGCTCGCCGAACTCCAGCGCCGGATCGATCAGGGCGATCTGTCGGCCGCAGCCGCGGTCGGCCAGTCGCACGAGGCGATCGGCACCCATGACAAGACCATCGGCGCCTTTGTCTGTCGGGCCGAAAACCCCGGCGCGGCCAGCGCCGGGCCGCTGCGCGGCATCGCCGTCGGCATCAAGGACATCATCGATACCGCCGATTTCCCGACCGAAATGGGCTCATCGATCTACCAGGGCTGGCGGCCGCGCGCGGATGCGTCGGTCGTGGCGATGCTCAGGCAGGCCGGCGCCACCGTCATCGGCAAGACCACGACGACCGCGTTCGCCTCCGTCGATCCGACCGCGACGCTCAACCCGCACAATACCGGTCATACGCCGGGCGGATCGTCATCGGGCTCCGCCGCCGCCGTCGCGGCCGGCATGATCCCGCTGGCACTGGGGACCCAGACCGGCGGTTCGGTGATCCGGCCGGCGTCATTCTGCGGCGTCGCCGCCATAAAGCCGTCGTACCGGCTGCTGCCGAGCGTCGGCGTAAAATGCTATTCGTGGACGCTGGACACCGTCGGGCTGTTCGCGGCCGGCGTCATAGACCTGGCGCACGGCCTGTCGGCCATGACCGGCCGGGGCGAACTGCTGCCGCAGGCCGCCGTCCCGACACCGCGGATCGGTGTCGTGACGCAGGATTTCGCCGGCGCGCCGGAACCAGCGAGCGGCGAGGCGCTGCGGATCGCATCGGCGGCGGCGGAGCGCGCCGGCGCGTCGGTGCGCGCGCTGGCGTTGCCGGAAACCGTCGCGGAAGCGTGGCGGAGTGGTCTGATCATCCAGGAATTCGAGGCCCATCGGGCGCTGGCCTGGGAATACCGCACCCATCACGATGCGATCCCGCCGCTGCTGCGCGCCAAGCTCGACGAAACCGCGGGCATCCTTCCCGCCGCCTACGACGAGGCGTGCGCGATTGCGGGCCGGGCCAGACATGCGCTGGCCGATGTCTTCGGGGAGGTCGACGTCCTGCTGACGTTCGCGGCACCCGGCGCTGCCCCGAAGGGACTGGACTCCACCGGCGACGCCCGTTTCAACCGGCTCTGGACCCTGATGGGAGTGCCTTGCGTCAACATTCCGGCTTATGTGGCCGAGGGCGGGTTGCCGGTCGGAGTCCAGGTTATCGCGCGGTTTGGCGACGACGCTGGAGCACTGGCGGCCGCGCGGTTTGTCGAGGAAGCCCTGGCGCGGCGCTGAAGGGCCGCCGCCCTACTTCTTCGCCCCGATCTTGCCTTCGGTCCCCGCCTGCAGCCGCTTGATGTTCTCGCGGTGCATGAACCACAGCAGCATGGTCAGCACCGCGAACAGCGCCGCCAGGGCGTAGTGCCCGAACCACCACAGGAAAATCGGGGTGACGAAACTGGCCACCAGCGCGGACAGCGAGGAGTAGCGCGAGATGAAGGCGGTGGCGAGCCAGATCAGGCAGAACGCCAGTGCCGCCGGCCAGAACAGGCCAAGCAGGACGCCGATATAGACCGCGACGCCCTTGCCGCCCTTGAAATTGAGCCAGACCGGAAACAGGTGGCCGAGAAAGGCCGCCGTCGCCGCCAGCATCGCGGCATCGGGGCCGCCGAAAGTGCCGCCGACGATCACCGCGACCGTGCCCTTGAGCATGTCGCAGATCAGCGTCGCCGCGGCGAGGCCCTTGCGGCCGGTGCGCAGCACGTTGGTGGCGCCGATATTGCCGGAGCCGATGCTGCGCAGGTCGGCGGTGCCGGCCATCCGCGTCAGCACCAGTCCGAACGGGATCGATCCCAACAGATAGCCGATGATTACGGCGAGGGCGTAAATCCCGATCATTGGTTTTTACACATGTTCGTACACCGTCCGGCCGCCGACGATGGTGCGCGCGACCCGGCCGGAGAACCGCGCTTCATCGAAGGGTGTATTCTTGCATTGTGACTTCAGATCGGCGGGATCCAGCACCCAGGGAATTTCCGCGTCGATCACGATGACGTCGGCGACGGAACCTGGCCGCAGCGACCCGCCGGGCAGGCCGAGCAGTTCGGCCGGACGTGTCGACATGGCGCGGATCAGGGTCTTGAAATCGAGTTCGCCGTTGTGGACCAGGCGCAGGCCGGCCGGCAGCATGGTTTCGAGCCCAATGGCGCCGGCGGCGGCTTCGGCGAACGGCAGCCGCTTCACCTCGACGTCCTGCGGATTGTGATCCGACATCACCACGTCGATCAGGCCGGACGCCACCGCCGCCACCAGCGCCAGCCGGTCGTCCTCGGTGCGCAGCGGCGGCGACAGTTTCAGGAACGACCGGTAGGGACCGATGTCGTTTTCATTGAGGGTGAGGTGGTTGATCGAGGCCGAGGCGCTGACATTCAATCCGGCGTCGCGGGCGCGCCTTAAAATTTCGATGGATTCCACGCAGGTCAGCGATGCCGCGTGGTAGCGGCCGCCGGTCAGCGCCACCAGCCGCATGTCGCGCTCCAGCACCACCGCTTCGGCAATGTTGGGAATGCCTACCAGCCCGAGGCGCGAGGCGAACTCGCCTTCGTTCATGACGCCTTCGCCGACCAGGTTCGGATCTTCGGTGTGGTGCACGATCAGCGCGTCGAAGTCGCGGGCATAGGTCAGCGCGCGGCGCATCAGCATGGCATTCATCACGCTGCGATCGCCGTCGGTAAAGGCCACCGCACCCGCGGCCTTCAACAGGCCGAGTTCGGTCATCTCGCTGCCGTCGAGGCCCCGGGTCAGCGCCGCCATCGGATGAATGTTGACGATGGCGGTGTCGCGGGCGCGGCGCAGCACGAAATCCACCGTCGCCGAATTGTCGATCACCGGCGAGGTGTCGGGCTGGCAGATGATGGTGGTGATGCCGCCGGCCGCCGCCGCCCGGCTCGCCGACGCAAAGGTCTCGCGATGGCCGGCGCCGGGTTCGCCGACAAAGGCGCGCATGTCGATCAGGCCGGGAGTCACCACCATGCCGGCGCAATTGATGATGTCGGTGCCTTCGGGCACGCCGGCGGCGCCGATGCCGCGCCGGGCGTCGCGGATCACGCCGTCGGCGATCAGCACGTCGCCGGGACCGTCGAGGTCGCGCGACGGATCGACCAGGCGGGCATTGGCAAGCAGGATCGGGCGGCGATCGGTCAGCATCTTTTCACGCGTTGGGCAGGTTGCGGGCCAGCGCCTCGAGCACCGCCATCCGCACCGCCACTCCCATTTCCACCTGTTCGCGGATCAGCGACTGGGCGCCGTCGGCCACGATCGAATCGATTTCCACCCCCCGGTTCATGGGACCTGGATGCATCACCAGCGCGTCGGGCTTGGCGTAGGCCAGCTTCTTCTGGTCGAGCCCGAAATAATGAAAGTATTCCTGGCTGGAGGGCACGAACGAGCCGTTCATGCGCTCGCGCTGCAGCCGCAGCATCATGACGATGTCGGCGCCGTTCAGCCCCTCGCGCATGTCGCGGGCGATTTCGACGCCCATGCGCTCGATGCCCGGCGGCAGCAGCGTGGAGGGCGCCACTACCCGCACCCGCGCGCCCATGACGTTGAGCAGGATGATGTTGGAGCGGGCCACGCGGGAATGCATCACGTCGCCGCAGATCGCGATCACCAGGCCCTCGAGCCGGCCCTTGTTACGGCGAATGGTCAGGGCGTCGAGCAGCGCCTGGGTGGGATGTTCATGGGCGCCGTCGCCGGCGTTGATCACCGAGCCGTCGACCTTGCGCGCCAGCAGTTCCACCGCGCCGGACGCGTGGTGCCGCACCACCAGGATGTCCGGGTGCATGGCGTTCAGCGTCACCGCGGTGTCGATCAGGGTCTCGCCCTTGCGCATCGAGGAGGATGACACCGACATGTTCATGACGTCGGCGCCGAGCCTTTTGCCGGCGATTTCGAACGACGACTGGGTGCGGGTCGAGGCCTCGAAGAACAGGTTGACCTGGGTACGGCCGCGCAGGCTGGTGCGCTTCTTGTCGACCTGGCGGTTCAGCTCGACGTACTCTTCGGAAAGGTCCAAAAGGCCGGTAATATCAGCGGCCGAAAGCCCCTCGATGCCCAGCAGATGCCGGTGGCCGAGGACGAAAGTCGATTTCGATGCGAGGGTCATTAAAGCAAGAGCTATAGGCAGAGTTGAAAACCGGAGCAAGGGCGAAACGCTACCCTGTGACTTATCCCCCGGTCTGTCGGCGGGCAGGTTTAGGGCACGGATCCCGGGGGTGCCGCAAAGTTGCCGCGTTTGCCCGCGCAGATCGTGCGTGATGCTCAATTTGAAATCGATGGCGGCCATCGCGCTCGTGAGCCTCGGTCTGGCGCCGGCAGGCGCGCAGCCGCTCCCCGACGATTTCGTCTACCTGCGCGACCTCGCGCCGACGATCCGGCAGGACATCCGCTACGCCGGCGTCAATAACTTCGTCGGCCACCCGCTCGCCGGTTACGACGGCGCCGAGTGCATCGTGAAGCGGTCTGTTGGCCTTGCCCTGCAAAAAGTCCAGCGGGACCTCGCCGCGCAAAAGCTGTCGCTCAAGATGCTGGACTGTTATCGCCCGGTGCGGGCGGTGCAGGAAATGGTGAAATGGGCGCAGGACGGCCACGAGACGCCGGCGCAACGCCGCTACAATCCGGCGTTCAGCAAACAGGACCTGTTTCGATTAGGCTATATCGCCAGCCATTCCGGCCATTCCACCGGATCGGCGCTCGACCTGACGCTGGTCGACTTGCGGGCCGCGCCGCCGGCGCCGTTCGATCCCGACAGGAATTATGCCGATTGCACCGGCAGCGAGGCGCTGCGTGCGCCGGAGGCGAGCGTCGACATGGGCACCGGCTATGACTGTTCGGACCTCAAGGCCCACACCGCGGCGACCTCGATCACGTCAGCGCAGCGGAACTGGCGAAACACGCTCGTTTCCGCGATGGCCCGGCAAGGCTTCGTCAACTACGCCAAGGAGTGGTGGCATTTCTCGCTGCCCGGTGCCGGCTCGCGCGCCTATGATTTCCCGATTCCGCGCCGGTGAACCAGGTCCAGTCGTTTGTCTCGAAAGTCGCTGCCCAGGGTGCAATCGGGTTTTCAGTTTGTTTTTGCCGGTGCCACCTGGTGTCCGGGCAAGCCGGCGCGCTCGATGGCCTGCTGCACCAATCCCGAGGCCTTGGCCTGTTCGATAAATTCGCTGATGTAGGCCAGTCTGGCGTCCTGACCCTTCGACACCACCATGCCGAGGAGATTGGCTCCGTAGCGGTCGTCCAATACCCGCGAGCCGGGAAGCTTTGCGGAATACGCCAGAAGCACGGCGCGGATGGATGCGAACGCGTCCGCCTGTCCGCTACGCAGCAGTTCGAAAGTCGGGTCGGGAGTCGCTGCGTACACCAGTTGCGCGTGCTTGAAGATACGGCTCAAGGTCAAGGTCGAAGCGTGATCACGGACCACCGCGATGCGAACGTCCGCGCGGTCCGCGTCAGCAATGCTCCGGATCGGAGAGCCGGCCGGGATCAGAAAGGTATAGTCCAGTTGCAGGATGGGAGGCGAGAAATCCACCCCGCCGCGGGACGGGTCGGGCCCCATGAAACCCACGTCACAGGCGCCGGAAGTAACGCATGTCAACATCTCGGGAATAGTTGGATACCCAACCGGCAGGACCTCGACCCCAATCTGCGCTCCAAGCGAGCGCGCTATGTCGAGAAGGATAATCCCGGTCGAAGCAGCCTTCAGCTCACCGGTTCGCGGATCCTTCGTGTACATAATGGAGTGCATGCCGACCCTGATCTTGCCGGCGCGCACGAGGTCGGCGACCCGCGGGTCAGGGACCTGCTGCGCCGCGGCGAGGCCGACCAAAGTCGCAGTGAACGCAAGGGCGAGAAACAGCTCTTTCAGCTTCATCCATGCCTCCCGGGATTGCGATGCGGACCGCAATACGCAGGGGTGACAAGCTACATCGCCCGAGATCTGTCAGCCAGGAGATCGAGGTGCGATCGCAGCCGGCGGGACGCCTCAATCCGGCACTTTTCGGACATGGCGCGATGTCCGGGTCGAGTCCGCTTTCGGGGCTGGAGCCAAAGTCGGATTTCGGGTCAGTCAGGGCAGCTTTTTGACCGGTTGCGGATATTTCTCACTGACGCCGAACCAGCTTCATGGACAGGACCGACGAACGGGCGACGCTATCGACAATCCCGGTTCGTGGGAGCAGAACGGACACGCCGCTTCGGCGGAAGTACTTCCGGTTTTGGCGACCCCATTCGGACATTGGCGGGCAATTTGGCTTAGCAGTTTGAGACGGATCGCGCTGATCGAGGCTCAAGCGCGCTGTAAACTATTCCCATCACGATAGCGTAGGTCGATAGCATTGCGATCGAGAACAGCGCGGGCCATAAGCCGAGACCAGTTGCTGCCGCGAATACCCCCAGTCCGACCAGCGGAAATGCCAACAGGTTCATTATCAGCCAGCAGCACAAGCCGAACACCAGGCCTTTCAGGGCACCGCTATTGGTGGGCAGACGTCGATACAGATAGCCGAATGAGAGGCCGAGCAGGGTCGATCCGTTGATATAAGACAGCAACCAGGGCACGAGCGGATGAACGTTGTGACCAATCAGATGACCAAGCGCCGCCTGAAAATTCGCGTAAGGCTGGAACGATGGCAGGATTCCAGCCCACGTCTTGAAATACATTAGAGAACCGTGAGCGGCACTGCCGCACAGTCCGGATATGGCCGATTTCCAGACCCAGCCCCAAATCATTCGGCGGCGGTGACTGGCAACCTCGGCCACGATGCAAGATCGACTTAGTTGACGGTTTCGAGCGCAAGCGCAATGCCCTGACCGCCGCCGATGCAGAGCGTTACGATGCCCTTCTTGAGGCTGTCGCGTTGCATGGAATGCAACAGACGGGTGGTGAGCACTGCGCCGGATGCGCCGATCGGGTGGCCGTGCGCGATTGCACCGCCCTCGACGTTGACGATGTCCGCGTTCAGACCGAGGTCATTCGCGACTGCAATGGCAATCGCCGCAAAGGCCTCGTTGATCTCGATGCGCTCTATGTCCGAGGTCTTCCAGCCGGCACGATCCAGCGCCTGCTTCACCGCCGGCACCGGACCCAATCCGAACATCCCCGGCTCGACAGCGCCGATACCGTAGGCGACGAGCCGCGCCATTGGTTTGAGACCCTTCTTATCGGCCCAGGCGCGGTCGGCGACGATCATCGCTGCAGCAGCGGTATTGAGGCCGGGCGCGTTGCCAGCCGTGATGGTGCCGTCCTTGCGGAACGCCGGCTTCAGCTTGGCAAGCGTCTCCATCGTGGTATCGGGCCGGTTGTGCTCGTCCTTGTCGAATTTTGTCGGACCCTTGCGCGAGGCAATTTCGACAGCTGTGATTTCCGAGGCGAACTTGCCGCCAGCCTGAGCTGCGGAAAAGCGTTTCTGCGAACGTTCGGCCCAGCGGTCTTGCTGGTCGCGGGTGATCTGATGCGAGCTTGCGAGGTCTTCGGTGTGCCATCCCGAATGTTGGCCGGAAAAGGCATCGTTGAGGCCGTCCATCAGCATCGAGTTGAAGATTTGGGCATCGCCCATCCGATAGCCCCAGCGCCCGGACCCCATGAGATACGGGGAACGGTCCATGTTTTCCATGCCGCCGGCGACCGCGCTGTCGATGAACCCGAGCATGACCTCTTGAGCCGCGCTGGCAATCGCCTGCGCACCCGATCCGCAGACGCGGTTGACCGTCAGAGCAGGAACACCGACCGGAACTCCGCCATGGATGGCCGCTTGCCGGGCCGGGTTCATTTTGTTGCCGGCCTGGATCACGTTGCCCATGACGACGGTGCCGATATCGCCAGGCGGCAGTTTCGCGCGCTCAAGAGTCGCACGGATTGCTACCGCGCCAAGATCGACCGCCGGCATATCCTTCAACGTGCCGCCGTATGTGCCGATGGCCGTGCGCACGGGCGAACAGATGACAACTTCTTTATTGGCCATGGGTTATCTCCTCGTTTCCAGAGCGTTGTACCCCAGCGCGCTTCGCTGCGACGTCATATCGCGCAAGCTCCATCCTTCCCGCAGTGGCGCGGGAGTTGCCATTCAACAGCAACGCCAGAGGGTTTTGTTGCGATGGATCAATAGATCGGGCGTATCTGTTCATGGGTACTTTTCGGACACGGCGCGATGTCCGGCTTAAGTCTGTTTAAGCGCCCCAAAACACACCTCGCCGACCCTCCGGTTTTTGGCTTCGCGCCTGGGGTCTGTCGAGATTGTCACGGACCCTAGGCTGGCGCCGCCGATTACGCGTAAAATGTCAAATCAACGCCGATTCTGTTCGGCCGCCGGGACCCACTGCATGACCGCCACCCACGAGGTCTTCAACCAGTCGCCGCCGTTCGAGGAAATCAACCTGTTCGGGGTCGACCGTCCGCTGCTGGAGGCGGTGGCGTTCAACGACGGCTCGTCTGCGCATGCCGAATTATCCGAGTTCGGCGCGCATTGGGGCTCGGCGGCGATGGCCGCGCGGGGCCGGCTCGCCAACGAAAATCCGCCGAAATTGCGAATTTTCGATGCCCGCGGCAACCGGCGCGACGAGGTCGAGTTTCATCCGGCCTATCACGAGCTGATGGCGCATTCGGCCCACGCCGGCATCCACAATTCGACCTGGGGAAGCGACGGCAGGCCCGCGGGCGGCGCCTCCGAGGTCAAGCGCGCCGCCAAATTCTACATGGCGGCGCAGGTCGAGACCGGGCATCTGTGCCCCATCACCATGACCCGGGCCTCGGTGGCGGCGCTCGCGGTGCAGCCGGAGATCCTGGCCAGGGCGATGCCGGTGATCGGCCAGCGCGCCTACGATCCGGCCTTTGCGCCTTACTGGACCAAGCGCGGCATGACGCTGGGCATGGGCATGACCGAAAAGCAGGGCGGCACCGACGTCCGCAGCAACCTTACACGCGCCGAGCGCGACGGCGATGCGTATCGTGTCACCGGGCACAAATGGTTCATGTCGGCGCCGATGTGCGACGCGTTTCTGGTGCTGGCGCAGGCGCAGGGCGGCCTGACCTGCTTCTTCATGCCGCGCTTCCGGCCCGACGGATCGGTCAACGCCATCGAGTTCCAGCGGCTGAAGGACAAGCTGGGCAACCGCTCCAACGCCTCTTCCGAGGTGGAATTCACCGGCGCCCATGCCGAGCGGGTCGGCGACGAAGGCAAGGGCATTCGCACCATCATCCAGATGGTGCAATTGACCCGGCAGGACTGCGCCATCGCCTCCGCCGGACTGATGCGCTCGGGCCTTGCGCACGCGCTGCACCACGCCCGCCATCGCAGCGTGTTCCAGAAACATCTCGCCGATCAGCCTTTGATGCAGACCGTGCTGGCCGACATGGCGCTGCATCTCGAGGCGTCGACCGCGCTGGTGATGCGGCTGTGCCGGTCGTTCGACCAGGCCCCGGCCGATGCCGGCGAGGCGGCCTGGATGCGGTTGATGACGCCGGCGATAAAATACTGGGTGTGCAAGAGCGCGCCCGGGTTTCTCTATGAGGCGATGGAGTGTCTCGGCGGCAACGGCTATGTCGAGGAAGGCATTCTGGCGCGGCATTATCGCGAGTCTCCGGTCAATGCGATCTGGGAAGGCTCCGGCAATGTGATGTGCCTCGACGTGCTGCGCGCCTTGTCGCGCGAAGGCGAGGCGGCCTCGCAGGTGCTGCAGGGCCTGATCCAGGACACCATGGGATTGCCCGGGGCAGCCGAGGCCGCGTCGTTCGTGTTCAAGACGTTGCTGCGCGCCGACAACGAGCAGGTTGCGCGGCAGGCGGTGGAAGCGCTGGCGATGCTGGCCGCCGCCGCGGCACTGAATCTCGTGTATCCCGCCCACGCCGAGCTGTTTGCCTTGAGCCGGCTCAATCCCGCGCGCGGCAGAATGTACGGCGCGGTGGATCTGTCGCCCGCGCAATGCCGCGCCCTGCTCGAGCGGGCGCTGCCCTGATGCCTCGATCCCGCAAGGCCCCATGATGAGTTTACCGGAAGGCAGCGCGGAATTGGCCGCGCCCGTCGTCGTGCCGCGCGCGGAGCGTCCGCCCCGGGCGTGGAAATTCATCGGCACCTGCCTGTGGGGGGTGTTCGCGTTCGGCGCGATGTTTGCGGGTCAGCTTGCGGTGGCCCTTTATTTTCTGGCGACATC
Organism: uncultured Alphaproteobacteria bacterium; assembly: GCA_963710235.1. Lineage (GTDB taxonomy): Bacteria > Pseudomonadota > Alphaproteobacteria > Rhizobiales > Xanthobacteraceae > Bradyrhizobium. Next base: position 458,038 of record CAVPZI010000001.1, on the reverse strand, counting down.
GCCACACCCGTTCGATCTCGACGCGGCGCGGGAGATGCTCAGCGGCGGCGTGATGATTTCGCTGTCGGTGATGACGGGATTGCCCGCAGCACTGCTGGCATTGTGGCTGGCGACGCGGATGGCGCGGATTCCGTTCGCGGAATACCTGGCGCTGCGCGGCGCGTCGTGGAAGTATTTCCTGTTCGGCTCCATCGCGCTGATTGCGGTGATCGCGGCGTGGGATGGGATGTCACGGTTGATGGGGCGCGACATCGCGCCGGGCTTCATGGTCGACGTGCTGAAATCGGCCCAGGCCGATCATGCGTTATGGCTGTTGCTGGTCGCGTTCTGCATCGGGGCGCCGGTCAGCGAAGAGTTCCTGGTGCGCGGCTTTCTTTACCGCGGCTGGTCGGAATCTTTCCTGCGGCCGGTCGGCGCCATTGTGCTGTCGTCGCTGGTGTGGACCGCGATGCACCTGCAATACGACTGGTTCTTCTTCGGCGAGATTTTCTGCATGGGGCTGCTGTTCGGCTATATGCGTTATCGAAGCGGCTCGATCTGGGTAACGGTCTTCATGCACGCGGTGAACAATCTGGCCGCGTCGTTGCAGACCATCTGGCTGGCCAATTACCCGTGATCCGGCCTGCGCGGAGCGAGGTAAGAGATGCCGCGACCGCCAACTTCATATGCGATCGCCCTGCCGCTCGGGGATCGCTACTGCGCTCCCGGCGGTTGATGCAGCACCGTCAACCGGTCAAGCGCGCCCTGCAGGATGAAGATGGCGGCGTGCTGGTCGATGATTTTGGCGCGCCTGGCGCGGCTGACGTCGTTGGCGATCAACTCGCGCTCCACCGCTGCCGTCGACAGCCGCTCGTCCCACAGCCCGATCGGCAGTTCGGTCAGCCGGGCGAAATTGCGGGCAAAAGCCCGGGTCGACTGCGCCCGGGGGCCCTCGCTGCCGTCCATGTTGATGGGCAGGCCGAGCACGAAGCCGCAGGCGCTGCGCTCACGCCCGAGGGCGAGCAGGCGGGCGGCGTCGGCCTGGAACGCGGTGCGCTGGATGGTTTCCACCCCGGTTGCCAGCCGGCGATCCGGGTCGGATACCGCGACCCCGATCGTCTTGGTGCCGAGGTCGAGCCCGACCAGCGCGCCGCGCGAAGGCCACTGCGCGGCGGCCTCGATCAGGGGTAGGATGGGTGCGGGCATGACCTCGCATACCATGCCGTATATAATCGATGCAAAGTTGAACGACTTGAAGCGCCGGGATAGCGGCTGATGTCCTCAGAAGCAGATCAGACGGTTACACTGTGGCGCCCGGTCGGGCCGCAGGAGTTGGAGCTAATTCAGAAGGCCGACATGCGGGCGTTTCCGCCACGGCTTCCCGAACAGCCAATCTTCTATCCCGTGCTGTCGGAGGAATATGCTGTAAAAATTGCCCGAGACTGGAACGTGCCGGCCAGCGGAGCCGGCTTTGTTACCCGCTTTGAAGTGCGGCGCCGCTTCCTTGAAGGCTACAGCGTCAAGCAGGCAGGCGGCGCGGATCATTCGGAATATTGGATACCGGCAGAACAGCTTTCGGCTTTTAACGAGGCAATCGTGGGCAAGATTGCGGTTATCGCCGAATTTCACTGATCGGCACTTTGGATAATCTGGATCAAATCAACTGAGGGAGCGTTGGACGACGGGAATGGACGGGCTGACACTATTCGGGTTGTTCGCGGTTACCGCGATGGTGGTGTGCTACGCGCTCGAGCATCGCAGTCACCTGTTCGTCCTGGCGTTCGCGGGGGCCTGCGCGCTGGGCTCGATCTATGGCTTTCTCGAGGGGGTGTGGCCGTTTGGCCTGGTGGAAGCGATCTGGGCCGGCGTCGCGCTGCGGCGCTGGATGCTCAGGTCCCCGGTCAGCACATAGCCCGGCCGCGGAACGGCGTGTTAGGCTCGGTCAAGCACCGGCAATGAGGCCCACGCTGATACCCCAACCGTCACGATAGAAACGAGCACACGCCATGTGGCCGGACCGCCGACTTCTCGATCTGTTCAAAATCGAATTTCCGATCGTGCAGGCTCCGATGGCCGGGGTGCAGGATGCGGAAATCATGATCGGTGCGGCCAGTGGCGGCGCGCTGGGATCGCTGCCCTGCGCCATGCTGTCGGTCGAGAAGGCGCGCGAACAGATCAACATCGTGCGCCAGCGGGTGTCGGCGCCGGTCAACATGAATTTCTTCTGCCACACCGGCGTCGATCCGGATTCCTTGCGCGAGGCCGGCTGGCGCGATCGCCTGTCATCCTATTACAGCGAACTGGGGCTCGATCCCTTAACCCCGGTCAATGCCGCCAACCGCGCCCCGTTCGATGCCGCGATGTGCGCACTGGTCGAGGAACTGAAGCCGGAAGTGGTCTCCTTCCATTTCGGCCTGCCGGAGCCCGCGCTGGTGGCGCGGGTCAAGGCCGCGGGCTGCCTGGTGATGGGGTCGGCCACCATCGTGCGCGAGGCGATCTGGCTGGAGGAACATGGCGCTGACGTCATCATTGCCCAGGGCGCCGAAGCCGGCGGCCATCGCGGCATGTTCCTGACCGAAAATATTGCCCATCAGCCCGGCCTGTTCGCATTGCTGCCCCAGGTGGTGGACGCGGTGCGTGTTCCGGTGGTGGCGGCGGGCGGCATCGCCGACGGCCGTGGCATTGCCGCGGCGTTTGCGCTGGGAGCGGCCGGGGTGCAGATCGGCACCGCCTACCTGCGCTGCCCCGAATCCAAAGTGATCGCGCCGGCCCGCGCCGCGCTGGCCGCAGCCATGGACGATTCCACCGTCATCACCAACGTCATGACCGGGCGTCCGGCCCGCGGCGTCGCCAACCGCCTGATGCGCGAAGTCGGCCCGATTTCGCCGGATGCGCCGGCGTTTCCGCACGCGGCAACCGGGCTTGCGCCGCTGAAAACCGCGGCAGAGAAGCTCGGCAAGGTCGATTTCACCAATCTGTGGGCCGGGCAGGCGGTGCGGCTGGGCCGCGAACTGCCGGCGGCAGAACTGACCCGGGCACTGGCCGGCGCCGCTCTGGTGCGGTTGAGCCGGTTGGGAGCCTGACCCGGCTTCGCCCTGCGGGCTACGCCGGGCACGGCCCGAAGCGCGGCTGCACCACGCGTAGCCCGCAGGGCGAAGTCGGGTTGCGGCGCGAAAGCTCCCTCTGCTATACGGCAGACGAAACCCGGGCAAATGTCCCGAAGAGGCTCTATTTATGTCCGTCGATGCCGCCACCGTCCGCCGTATCGCCCATCTGGCGCGGATTGCGGTCACCGACGCCGAAGTTCCCCATCTGCAGGGCGAATTGAACGCCATGCTGGCCTTTGTCGAGCAGCTTTCGGAGGTCAATGTCGACGGCATCGAGCCGATGACCTCGGTGACGCCGATGGAAATGAAAAAGCGTCCTGACGTGGTCGACGACGGCGGGATCGCCGACCAGATCGTTGCCAACGCGCCCGCCACCGAAGATCATTTCTTCCTGGTGCCGAAGGTCGTCGAATAACTTCGAGCATGATCCGGAAAAGCATGCCCTCGGACTTGATCCGAGGGTGGAAGTCGACCAGATCATGCTCAACTAAAAGGTCAAATCCCATGTGCCTGCTCTGCGACGATGAAAAGGCCTATCAGGCCTACATGGATTATCTCGACGCCATGGAGCGTCAGGGCAAGTCCGCCGATCCCGACAAGGCGATGGGCGTCGTGCTCGACAAGCTCCAGGCTGCCGCGCAGGGCGGCGACGCGCCGGAAAAAGACAAGACCCTGTCGCCGTTCTTCTGCAGCCCGGTCAATAAATGACTGATCTCACGTCGATGACATTGGCGCAGGCCCGCGACGGCCTCGCCAACAAGTCCTTCACGTCGGCTGAATTGACCGAGGCCCATATTACCGCGGTGGAAGCCGCGCGCGCGCTCAACGCTTTCGTGATGGAGACGCCGGACCAGGCCCGCGCCATGGCCCAGGCTGCCGACGCGCGGATCGCCGCGGGTAACGGCGGCCCGCTCGAGGGCATTCCGCTGGCCATCAAGGACCTGTTCGCGACCAGGGGCGTGCGGACCACGGCCTGTTCAAAAATCCTCGGCGATTTCATTCCGCCCTATGAGTCCACCGTGACCTCGCAACTGTGGCGCGACGGCGCGGTCATGCTGGGCAAGCTCAACAACGACGAGTTCGCGATGGGCTCGTCGAACGAGACGTCGTGCTTCGGTCCGGTGGTCAACCCGTGGCGGCGCCAGGGTTCCAACACCGATCTGGTTCCCGGTGGGTCGAGTGGCGGTTCGGCTTCGGCGGTGGCGGCGGGGCTTTGTCTCGGCGCCACCGGGACCGACACCGGCGGTTCGATCCGGCAGCCGGCGGCGTTCGCGGGGATCGTCGGCATCAAGCCGACCTACGGCCGCTGCTCGCGCTGGGGCATCGTCGCGTTCGCGTCTTCGCTCGACCAGGCCGGGCCGTTCACGCGCACCGTGCGCGACGCCTCGATCCTGATGCGCTCGATGTCCGGGCACGATCCCAGGGACACCACTTCCGTCGACCGTCCGGTACCGGACTTTGAGGTGGCGATCGGAAAGTCGGTCAAGGGCATGAAGATCGGCATCCCACGGGAATACCGTCTCGACGGCATGCCGGAGGAAATCGAAAAGCTGTGGAAGCAGGGCGCCGGCTGGTTGAAGGCGGCGGGCGCGGAACTGGTCGACGTATCGCTGCCGCACACCAAATACGCGTTGCCGGCCTATTATATTGTGGCGCCCGCGGAGGCCTCGTCCAATCTCGCGCGCTACGACGGCGTCCGTTATGGCCTGCGCGTCCCCGGCCGCAACATCACCGACATGTACGAGCAGACCCGCGCCGAAGGTTTTGGCGCCGAAGTCCGCCGCCGCGTCATGATCGGAACCTACGTGCTGTCGGCCGGCTACTACGACGCCTATTATTTGCGCGCGCAGAAGGTCCGCACCCTGATCAAGCGGGATTTCGAGGACTGTTTTGCCAGGGGCGTTCACGCCATCCTGACGCCGTCGACCCCGTCGGCGGCGTTCGGCATCGGCGAAAAAGGCGGCGCCGACCCGGTCGAAATGTATCTCAATGACATTTTCACGGTCACCGTGAACATGGCGGGACTGCCGGGGATTTCGGTTCCGGCCGGCACGGATGCCCAGGGCCTGCCGCTCGGCCTGCAATTGATCGGGCGCGCCTTCGATGAAGAGACGCTGTTCTCGCTCGGCGAGGTGATCGAGCAGGCAGCCGGACGGTTCACGCCGCCGAAATGGTGGGCTTGATTTTCGCTGCACCAGCGCGGGTTTTTGCGTTGCGTTTTTTGCGCCGGTTCGTCATGGTTTGTCCATGAGCAGGGTTCGCGCATGAGCGCCGACGACGGTCTCCCGTCTTCCCAACAGGTCGATCAGATTCTGGGTTCGTCCAAGCTGGCGCGGGCGATCGAGAACGACAGATACAAGCATTTGCTCGATGTCGCCCCGGTCGCGGTGGCGGTTTCGCGCGGTTCCGGCACCGAGCAGCACGTCGTCTACGCCAACAAGGCATTCGAGAGCCTGATGTCGATGGCGGCGGCTGACGTCGAGGGGCAAAGCTGGCTCTGCCTGGACGGCTTTCTGAACGAAGACATTCCCGGCCAGACGCTCGGCGAAGCAATTCGGGACGGCGAGGATTTCATCGGCGTGTTCCGTCCCGGTGGCCCGGTCGACCGCCTGGTGATCGTTCAGGCCTATGCCTCGGTGCTGGAAAGCGACGACGGCGTCGAGAATTTCCGGATCGCGGCGCTGGTCGACGTCGGTGGCCGCGAGCGGGCCCAGATCGAGCAGTTCGAAATCCAGATCCGCGACCGCGACATGCTGATGCGCGAGCTGCAGCACCGGGTAAAGAACAACCTGCAACTGGTTACCGCGCTGATCCGGCTGGAAGCGCGGTCGGCCTCGGAAGGCGAGTTGGTGGCGCTGGCGCGGCTCGCCAGCCGGATCGACGCGTTGTCGGTGCTGTACCGCACCCTGTCCGCCGAAAATGCCACGTCCGATATCGACCTCGGCCAGTACCTGACGGACATTGCCACCGCGGTGATGCAAGCCAGCGCAACCGAGGGCGTCGAGCTCGACCTGCAGGTCGGCTATTGCCCGCTGTCGATCAACATCGCCATGCCCGCCGGGCTGCTGGTCAACGAGATGCTGACCAACGCACTGAAATACGCCTTCGTCGGGCGCTCTACCGGCCAGTTGAAGCTGATCTGCAAGCTGGACGGCGAGCGGGTGACGGTGATCGTTTCCGACGACGGCATAGGTCTTGGCGAAAACCTGGAATGGCCGACGCCGCGCAAGCTCGGCGCGCTGATCCTGCAGACGCTGAAGGAAAACGCCAAAAACCTCGTGTTCAGCGCCGAGAGCATTCGCGGGCAGGGGACCTGGTTCACCCTGATGTTCGACGCCGCCCAGGCGCCGGTACCGAACTGAGGCGGGATGAGTTTAAGTTAGATCAAAACATTGAACCCGTCATTGCGAGCGAACGGGTCGCGCGAATGCGCGCCCGAGCGACAGGCTCCGCGAAGTAATCCAGCTAGGCATCTCAGCAAGCAAGACTGGATTGCTTCGTCGCATCCGCCTTCGCCCGAAGGCGGGCTTCGGCGGACAAGAGTGCTCCTCGCAATGACGGGGCTAGCAATCCGGATCGAGCCTAACGCCATCATGCCTTAGACGGCTCCTCGCGCAGGACCCTCACAGCCGATCGGTCGGCAATCCTGCGCCGCCCTGGTACTTGCGTTCGAATTCCTCCAGTTCGCGCTCGTCGATCGGCTGGTCCTCGCTCGGCAGCCCGCGGGATTTGTTGCTCATCAGCTTGACGAAATCGGCCCACGGATTGCCGGCTTCCTCCTTGTCGGCCGGTGTGGGCCGGTTGCCGTAGATGTCCGGCAACTCTCTCGACAGGATCCAGCGCCGGCCGTCGAAGCGCAGCCGCGAACGCCGGGCGGTTTCGCGGTACTCCGCGGCCGCGGGATCGCCTTGTTGGGCCCGGCGTTCCATCCAGTCGTTGCGCCCGTCGTCGATGATCTCGAGCAGCTCTTCGGCCATGTCGAGATGGGCGAACCGGCGGGCCCGCTCGAACCGCGCCGCGAAGCCGTCGCGGTCCGCGACCACCCATAGCCGGACGGTGGACCCGGCCGGCATGCCGTCGGCCCGGCAGATGTCGCGCACGCTGCGGCCGTCGGCGACCTCAAACAGGATCCGCTCGGCGAGCTCAGGCGTGTAGAGCGTCGGGCGGCCCAGCTTGCAACGGCCGGTCTGGCGGGCCTGATAGTAGCGTGCGGTAAAGCCCTCGTGGTCCTCGCTCACCCAGTGATAGACGGTGCTTTTGGACGGCAGGTCGTCGTCGAGGCAGATCTCGTGCAGCGTACGGCCATCCGCGAGACCGGTCAGGATGCGGTCGGCGATCTCGTCGGTATAGAGGGCGTTGCCGCCGTGCCGCGGGTTGCCGATGGCGCAAGCGCGCCTGTAGCGCACCGCGAAGTCGCGGATCCGGCCGAGCCATCCGTGCACCGTGCTGTGGGGCGGCATGCCGTCATCGCCGCAGACTTCGCGCAGCGACCGGCCGCGCTCGATCTCGCCCACGATATGATCGGCGAGTTCGCTCGTGTACTGGATCGACCCGCCGCCCCGCCGGCCGCCGGCGTCGCAGGCGCGGGCATAGCGGGCCGCAAAGCCCTCGACGTCCCGCAGCACCCAGCCATACACGATCGTGTAGGCCGGAATGCCGTCGTCGCGACAGACGCTGGCAAGCGAGCGTCCGCTTTGCAGCTCGTTCAGGATCCGCTCCGCGAGTTCGACGGTGTAGCACCGTTCGAACCTGCTCGTGGGAGAGGCGGGGGCGATGGATGATAGGTCGTCGTGCGCCGTCGTCTCGACGACGTCGTCGGTCTGGTCTGTCATGATGAGCCTCGTGGGGGAAGCGGTCGAATCCATAGGTCCGAACCGCGGTGGAGTCGCCGTCGCGCCAAACGCAAAAACCCGCCGCGCATTGCTGCGGACGGGTTTCGGGCGGACCAACTGACTGTGCCGAGTGCACCCCATTTCACCGGACCAGTCAAGCGCGCGCTGCGCCCTGTGGAGAAACGCATGATGGAGCGCGCCTGTGCCCGCGCCGCCGCACCGCGATACGGGGTTTTCTCGCACCCGTTGCCAAGCTAAAAGCCGCCATGAACGACTGGCGGTAATGCAGAACCTGCTTATCTCTGTGGCGTCGAACCGAAACCGGCCCCATGATCGCGACCGACTTTAAATCGAGTCTTTCCGGCATTTCGCCGTTGCCCGGCGTCAGTCCCCCGCTGGCGGCGCTGTGGTGGGCGGGCAAAGGCGACTGGAACAAGGCACACGGCATCGTTCAGGACGAAACCGGTGCTGACGCGGCCTGGGTTCATGCCTATCTGCACCGCGTCGAGGGTGACCTCGGCAATGCCGGTTACTGGTACCGATTGGCCCACAAACCGGTTGCGAGCACTCCGCTCGAAGCCGAATGGGAAGAGATCGTCTCAGAGCTGCTTGCGGATCATTCGTTGAAAATCGAACAAGCTTCAAGGTAACGCCGCCCATGAACGCACCTGTCAAGTCGTCAAAACTCATCAAGGGCGCCACGGGCGACTGGGAAATGGTGGTTGGCCTGGAAGTCCACGCCCAGGTCACCTCCCGATCCAAACTGTTTTCCGGCGCCTCGACGGAATTCGGCGGCGATCCCAACAGCCACGTATCGCTGGTCGATGCGGCCATGCCCGGCATGCTGCCGGTCATCAACGAGGAGTGCGTCCGCCAGGCGGTTCGCACCGGTCTCGGCCTCAACGCGCAGATCAATCTGCGAAGCGTGTTCGACCGCAAGAACTATTTCTATCCGGACCTGCCGCAGGGCTACCAGATCAGCCAGTACAAGTCGCCGGTCGTCGGCGAGGGCGAGGTGGTTCTGGAATTGGCCGGCGGCGAAACCGCCACGATCGGCATCGAGCGGCTGCATCTGGAGCAGGATGCCGGCAAGTTGTTGCACGACCAGAGCCCGACCCTGTCGTTGGTGGACCTCAACCGGTCCGGCGTCGCCCTGATGGAGATCGTCTCCAAGCCCGACATCCGTTCGTCCGAGCAGGCCAAGGCCTATGTGGCGAAGCTGCGCTCGATCCTGCGCTATCTCGGCACCTGCGACGGCGACATGGAAAAGGGCAGCCTGCGCGCCGACGTCAACGTGTCGGTGCGCAAGCCCGGCGATCCGCTGGGCACCCGCTGCGAGATCAAGAACATGAACTCGATCAGCTTTATCGGCGACGCCATCGAATACGAGGCCCGGCGCCAGGTCGAAATCCTGGAAGACGGCGGCGTCATCGACCAGGAAACCCGGCTGTACGATCCGAACAAGGGCCAGACCCGCTCGATGCGCTCCAAGGAAGAGGCGCACGACTACCGCTATTTTCCCGATCCCGACCTGCTGCCGCTCGAGTTCAGCGCGGCCTATGTGGCCGAATTGAAGGCCGGGCTGCCGGAATTGCCCGATCAGAAGAAGCTGCGCTTCATCGGTGATCTCGGTCTCACGCCCTATGACGCCGGCGTGCTGGTAGCCGAGCATGAGAGCGCGTATTTTTACGAGACCGTGCTGGCCGCGCTGGCCAACCGCGATCGCGACGGCAAGCTCGCGGCCAACTGGGTGATCAACGAGCTGTTCGGCCGGCTCAACAAGGAAGGCCACGATATCGCAGCGTCGCCGGTTTCGGCGGCCCAGCTCGCCGCCATCGTCGACCTGATCGGCGACGGCACCATCTCCGGCAAGATCGCCAAGGATCTGTTCGAGATCGTCTGGCAGGAGGGCGGCGATCCCCGCACCCTGGTAGAAGCCCGTGGCATGAAGCAGGTCACCGACATGGCGGCGATCGAGAAGGTGGTCGACGACATCATCGCCGCCAATCCCGACAAGGTCGCGCAGGCCCGCGCCAAGCCGCAACTGATCGGCTGGTTCGTCGGCCAGGTGATGAAGTCGAGTGGCGGCAAGGCCAATCCGCAATCGGTCAATGACCTACTGGCGCGCAAACTCGGTCTCTGACCGACGCGTCGAGTATCGGATCAACCCTCATCGCACCGCGACGGCATCGCGTCGCAGAGAAATCGGCGCGCGAATCGGCGGCGGCGATTCGCTCAAAAAACTGGTTTTGGCGAGGGCCGATGCGGCGGCAACGCGGAAAGCCTGAAAATTTTTTGATTGCCAAAAATGGCGACTCAGAGTCCACGCGGCGCGCTTTCGACCGGTCGCGGCGACTCGCAGATGCACGATGCGACCGCGATGCATCGATGGTGCGAGTGACGGAAATGCCTGCGGCACAGGCATTTCCTGCAATCTTGACAATCGCCGACGCAGCAATTTCGCGCACTATTCGCTTCCGTTTTGATCGCGCGGCGATGTCGTCGCGCGTCGCGCGCCGGATGCGCCGGCATTGCCGCGTCAACACTTCCTTAAGCGGGACGCTGTTTTTTTCGATGTGTTGGTGTATTCGGGATGTAGTGCATTTCAATTCCCGAGTGCACGCAGCGATCAAGTGACGTCACCAACCCGTTGGCGATCTCACTAACTTCGGAGGGCAATATGGCCAAGAAAGCAAAGAAGGCGAAGAAGGCGAAGAGCGCAGTGAAGAAGACTGCGAAGAAGACCAAGAAGGTTTCGAAGAAGAAGAACAAGTAACTCGCCTTACGAAAATGCCGGCGGCTTGATGCCGGCGCGTCACGAGAGCCATCGGGGCGGTTTGCTTCTCGAAGCCAACTCCAAACCGTAAGGCTCTGGTCGACGAAAGAGGGTGTCGGCGAGACATCAGGTCAAACGGCCGGATCGCACCTTTCGCAAGGGTTTGCTCTTCAAAAAAGAGTTCGCTCCTCGAAACACGATCCGGCAGAAGAACCCGGCCTTGCATGGTCGGCAATCTTCATTCGGTGCGGATCCCTGGTCCGCAATCTTGCCCGCGGCTACTGCGCCCAGGGTGAGGTCTGACCCTGACGTGTTCGCCGACGCCCTCGTTCCCTTGTGCCGGCGCGGCCTGACCCCGGCGACAACTCTCCCCCGTAAATGTACCTGAACGGCGCATCGGCGTGTTTGCGTGGGTGCAGCGCGCATGCGCGCGATATCGGCCGTGTGAACCGGACGCGATTGCGGCAATGGTTATCGGTTTGCCAAACCGCACGGTAAACCGAATCCGCATGATTGGCGGAAATCCGCGTGAAACGGGCACTTCTCCGATTCCCCGGCGATCGAACCGGACGCGGCGTTCAGATTCGATTCATCGCGATACTTAAACTGCTCTTCAAATTTGATCGGTCATGATCATCCCAACGCGCCGGCCAACGGCGGTGGGGATGACAGAGCGTTGAACGATTGGACGGGAGCCGCGCTCGGATGCGAGGCGGCAACGAAGAAAAAGGAGAGACAGGATGTTTCAGGGGCAATTTGATCTCAACGTGGCGACGCCGGTGGATGCGACCGCGATTTCGGACGCGCTGTTCGAGCGCGGCATGTACTGGTCGAGCGGACGTTCGGGGATCGTCGACCTCGTGGCCGCGCACAAATGGTTCAATCTCGCGGCGCTGAAAGGCCGCGTCGATGCCATTCCGATGCGCCGGGAGATCGCCGAACTGATGTCGGACATCGAAATCGCCACCGCGCAGCGCGAAGCCCGGGCCTGGATGACCATGCACTGAGCATGATCCGGAAAAGTGGAAACCGGTTTTCCGAAAAGATCATGCTCAAACAAAAGGGGCAGATCATGATGCGATTGCTTCTAATCGCATCATGATCTGAACGCCGCGTGGCCGTTCATCGCGACGGCCACGTCCATGGCGGCGGGGTATGATCCCGCACCAGGGTCTCGCCGAGTTGTTTCTCCAGCACGATCTGCCGGCTGGCCGGTTCGGCGTCGAGCGCGGCGACGAGGGCGGCGGCATGGGAAACCACGACGACTTGCGATCGCGCGGCCGCTTGCGCCACCAGGCGCGCCAGCGGCGCCAGCAGGTCGGGATGCAGGCTGGTTTCGGGTTCGTTGAGAATCATCAAGGCCGGCGGCCGCGGTGACAGCAGCGCGGCCACCAGCAGCAGATATCGCAGCGTGCCGTCCGACAGTTCCGCCGCCTTGAGCGGACGAAGCAGGCCGTGCTGGACCATTTCCAGCTCGAAATAGCCGTCGGTATTGACGACGTCGACGCGCCCGCCCGGGAACGCATCGGCGATCGCCGCGTCCAGCGCGCCGGCGTCGCCGATTTCACGGATGGTCTGCACGGCGGCGGCAAGGTCCGATCCGTCGCTCGCCAGTACCGGCGTGTAGGTGCCGATCTGCGGCCGGCGCGCGGCCGCGTCGCGGTCGGTGCGCAGGTGGTCGTAAAACCGCCAGTCCCGCATCCGTTCGCGCAAGATCAGGAGCTCGATCGCATCGCGGGGATCGCTGCAATGGGTCATCATGCTGTCGAACGGCGCCAGATGTTCGAACGCCTGGCGCCATTCGCCGCTGTCGGCGCGAATCCGCACGCCAGGTCCTTGGCGAATGGCAAACGCATTGGCGCGCCCAAGCACCTCGCCGGTCCACAGGCTTTCGGCCTTGATCGCGGGATCGTTGGGGAATGTCGAACTGAACGGGACCGGCAATCCGAGATCGATGGCATAGCCATAGTCGGTGCCGGAAAATCCGAGCTTCAGGCTGATCGAATTCTTCCGCACCAGTCCCTGGATCGGCTGACGCCCCGCCTTCATCGCACGGGAAAATGCCTCCGGCCCAGCCCACAGCGTCGACTGCAGGCCACCTTCCTCGGCCAGCGACTGGATGATTCTGCCTTGTGCGATCTCCGCCAGAAGCTTCAACGCACGATAGAGGCTGGATTTGCCGCTGCCGTTGGCGCCGGTGACGACGTTGAGTTCGCCGAGCGTCAACCGGACGTCGCGCAGCGATCGATAGCCGGAAATGGCAAGTCGCGTCATCATGACGGTGGCTGCGGATGACGGATTGGTTTGGCCGACTGTTTACTTACCAGAGGCGTTTGTTTGCGAAAGCGCGGAGACGGAGGGATTCGAACCCTCGATAGGGCTTTACAACCCTATAACGGTTTAGCAAACCGCCGCCTTCAGCCACTCGGCCACATCTCCAGCACGGTTCGATATGCCCCACGTGGTCGCGTGCCGCAAGCGCCAGATTGCGTCCGTGCTTTGTCTTGACGTTCGAGCGATGCTGCCGCGCCCTTTCGACAATTCAATCGCGATATCATCAGGTGCTGGCGCGCTGACGTCCCTCGGAGTTGTTTTCCAGCGGCAAATCCAGCATTTTCCCGCGTTTTCGGCGACATCGCGATCATGGGCGCGGCACCCGCGATGCTGCGGAGCGAGCTCCGCGCGGCCCAGGATTGCGGAACTCAATATGGTTCAATGGAACCATTCGGCGCGGGTGATGACGGGGTGCGACGTTGCCGATTGCAAGGTGGTGGCGTTGCAGGTGTCGAGATCATCGGGGTTGCGACGGAATTGTCGTCTTGCGGTTCGCGGGCAGCAAAAAGCGGGTACGATTCTGTCGGCATTTTCGACTTCCCGCACACGCCCGCCGTCCGCGCGCCTGAATCCGCGGTGTCCAGGGCAAAGTTGGCGGTTCCGAAAAAAAGCCATATGGAACAAATGCTTGCCGGCATTCCGCGATGACGCTTGCGTGTTATTTGTGCAACACCCATCCAAAAACGCCGACAGCTGTGCCGTTTTGCGGCGTTCCTTTATTGCGTGTGCAGGGGTGTTGGGTAATTGTCTCGGTGCGACGGAGGGGGGCATCCCGAGGTCGTCCCGTTATAGGTGGTTCGCTTAAGTCCCTCGCGTTTGTGCGGGAGTGTCCGAAGACGCGAAACGGCTAGGCGGTTAGTCAGGGACTAAGGGAACTTATCTTCGGGTGATCACACCCAACGGATCCGGAACCTTCCCTAAAGAGCAAACTTGGAGGTTTACATGACGATGATTAAGAGCCTTATACTCGGCTCAGCGGCGGGTCTGATCGCCATGAGCGGGGCACAGGCAGCCGATCTTCCCGTTAAGGCCAAGGCGGTCGAATACGTGAAGGTTTGCTCGCTTTACGGCGCCGGTTTCTGGTACATCCCGGGCACCGACACCTGCATCAAGATCGGCGGCGCAATCCGCCTCGACACGATTTTCAACGGCGGCATCTACGACAACCCGTTCTGGCAGGGTGGCGCTAGCGCCTCCAAGGCCTACGGCAGGAACTACTACACCCTTCGTACCCGCTTCAACCTGACGGAAGATACCCGCACCGCCACCGAATACGGCGTGCTGCGTACCTACGCCAACGTCCAGATGGACTGGACCAACAACGGCGGTTCCGGCATCGCGGGCGGCGCACCGGTCGAAGTCGACTTGGCGTTCATCCAGTTCGCTGGGTTCACCTTCGGTAAGGCGGTCTCCCAGTTCGATCCGCAGTGGACCCTGGCCAAGCCGACCATCACGTCGGGCATGTGGGCTGGTTCCAACAACGCCACCGGTATTCCGCAGTTGGCTTACACCGCCACCTTCGGCAACGGCGTGTCGGGCACCATCTCGCTCGAAGACGGCCAGCCCTACCGCACCGCGGGTGTGGTCAACACTTCGGCTGCTGCCTTAACTCGCTCGTCTCCAGCTCCCCGCCGCCCGGCGCTTACGGCGTCCCCAACTTCACCGGCAACGCGGTCGCTGGCGACCACATTCCGGATGTCGTCGGCAACCTTCGCCTCGACTCGGCCTGGGGTACGCTGCACTTCGGTGCCGCTGCTCACGAAGTACACGGCAACTACTACGGCGCCGACAGCTCCACCGGTCACCCCGGTGCGACCTACGGCTACGCGGTTACCGGCGCGATCGAGTTGAAGAACCTGTTCAGCGGCGCGGGCGACAGCTTCAAGGCTGAAGCCACCTTCTCCCACGGTGCAACCAAGTACGTCCTGGGTGGCACGGTGGATACCGCGGGTGCGGGCCGCTTCCTGACTACCAGCGGCACCCAGCCCGGTTCGACGATTGCCTTCGGCTACGCGCTGGACGGCCTGTACAGCGGCACCACCGCTGCGACGGGAACCAGCATCAGCCTGGCCAACGCGTGGGAAGTGTCGGCGTTCTACGAGCACTACTGGACCCCGGCCTGGCGCACGTCGCTGTTTGGCAACTACAGCCAGATTTCGTACGGCTCCGGTGCACAGACGGCCGCCTTTATTGCGGCTCTGGGTAATCCTGCTCAGAACACCAACGGTATCTTCACGATCACCAATGGCACTGTGAACACCAGCTGGGCGCAGGTTGGCACCCGGACGGCTTGGCAGCCGATCAAGGATCTGACCTTCTCGGCTGAGTTCCTCTACAGCCGCATTATGCCGGCTGCGACCGGAACGTTCACCAACGCGGGCCTCGTCTCGGGTGGTCTTGCCGGTGGCGTGTACACCATCGGTTCGCAGAACCTCTTCAACGGCGCGGTGCAGGTTACCCGCTCGTTCTGATCCTGATCGTCTCACGACGTTCATTATTTGAAGCAAAGGCCCCCGGCAGGAAACTGCCGGGGGTTTTTGTTTGGGTGCCTCCCGCTGGAGTTGAGGGGCGGCGAATTGATTGAAGGCTTTCCGGCTCAGTCGAGCCGACCCATCGCGGTTGTCGACGCTGCCGGACGAGGCGCCTATAACCGCTTGCGACCGCCGGGTTTCGCAGTCGCAGAAGTCCCACAAGCAAAATGGCCACCGCAGCAGACAGCTTCAAACGCGCCGTCGAATCCTTTCAGCAGGGAAAGCTCGACGAAGCCGAGCGTCATTTCAGGCAGGTGCTGCGCAAGGAGCCGAGGCATCTGGCCTCGCTCAATATCCTGGCCATCGTCCTCACCTCGCTGAAGAAATATGCCGAGGCCGAACCCTATCTGCAGACCGCGCTGAAGGTAAACGCGAGTTCCGACGCCACACTTTACAACTACGGCATCGTGCTCAAGGCGCTGGGCAGGCCGGACGAGGCGCTGCAGCGCTTCACCGAGGCGCTGGAGATCAATCCCGGCAATGCCGAAACCTGGAATAACCGCGGTACGGTCCTGCACGATCTCGGCGACCACAACTGCCGCCGTTGCCGACTTCGACCGGGCAATTCCCTCAATCCGGCCTATGCGGCCGCGTTCTTCAACAAGAGCCGGTCGCTGGGCGAGTTGAAGCGCTACGACGAAGCGCTCGCGGCCTGCGACAAGGCGCTGGCGATGAAGCCGGATTTTGCCGAGGCCTGGTACGGCCGGGGCTTTGTATTTGCACAGTTGCGACGGCCGACCGAAGCCGCCGGCGCCTATGCGAAGGCACTCTCGATCAACCCGCAGATCCCGCTGCTCAAGGGCAATCTGCTGCATCAGAAGATGCTGGCCTGCAACTGGAGCGGAATCGACCGCCTGATCGCGGAAGTCGAGCGCGATCTCGAGTCCGGCCGGTTGTCGGCCGAACCGTTTGGCTGGCAGGGGGTGGCGACGTCGGAGCAAAGCCTCCAGCGTTGCGCGCAGCTCTATTGCGCCAACCGGTTTCCGGCCAATTTCAAAACCGAAGCCGCCCCAGCGCATGTCCCGGCGAAGTGGGATCCGGTTCGCCGACAAGGACATGCGCCAACACAAGAATTTACGGCGCTTTCCGGTGATATTGGATCACCGAGTGATCCAATATCACCGGGAAGCGCTTTAGGATCAGGAACGAATGGCAAGATCCGGGTCGGCTACCTGTCGGGCGAGTTTCGTCAGCAGGCGACCTCTCTGCTCCTGGTGGGCGTGCTGGAGCACCACGACGTCGACCGGTTCGAAGTCTACGCCATCGACAACGGGTGGAACGACCACAGCGAGACCCGGCGGCGAATCGACACAGCGGTGCACCAGGTGATCGGTATCAGGGAGCTGAGCGACCCCGCTGCCGCCGCCGCCATCCGCGACGCCGGGATCGATGTTCTGGTCAACCTGAACGGCTATTTCGGCGATGCCCGCCCCCGGGTGTTCGCGCGACGCCCGGCTCCCGTCCAGGTCAACTACCTCGGCTTTCCGGGCACCCTGGGCGCCACCTATATGGATTACATCATCGCCGACCGGCACGTGCTGCCGGCGGCCCACCGGCCATTCTACACCGAAAAAGTCGTCACCCTACCGAATTGCTACCAGGCCAACGATCGTCACAAGGCCATCGCGCCGCAGATTTTCAGCCGGGCCGACTGCGGCCTGCCGACTGAGGCCGTGGTGTTTTGCTGCTTCAACAACGCCTACAAGATCACGCCGGAAGTGTTCGACGGCTGGATGCGCATTCTTCGCCGCGTCGAGGGCAGCGTGCTCTGGCTGCTCGAGGACTCTTCCGAGGCGGTGGCCAATCTGCGGCGCGAGGCGGCGGCGAGGGGCGTCGACGCCGGCCGCCTGGTTTTCGCGCCCCGCCTGCCGTTGCCGGAGCACCTCGCCAGGCATCGTTGTGCCGACCTGTTCCTCGACACCTCGCCCTACGGCGCCCACACCACTGCGAGCGACGCCCTGTGGGCGGGGTTGCCGGTCTTAACCTGCCTTGGCGAGACATTTGCCGGCCGGGTCTGCGCCAGTCTTCTCTACAATCTGGACATGCCGGAAATGGTCACGGCCACGCGGGAGGACTATGTCCAGCTTGCGATCGAGCTTGCGACCTACCCGGAAAAACGGGCTGCGATCAAACAGAAGCTGGCCGACAACCGTCTCACCACGCCGCTGTTCGATACCCGGCTTTTCACGACGCATATCGAAGCCGCTTATGCCGCGATGATCGAGCGCCACGAACGTGGCTTGCCGCCGGACCATATTGTGGTGCCGGGCTGACCGCCTGCGGCAACCCGTCCCAGTGTCCGCGCCTTACTTGCCGCGGGCATGCTGGTCGAACGCACTGAGCACGGCGAGCGTCATGGCCTCGACGCCGGTTTCGATGGTCGGTTTCGGCACCGGCGCGAACAGCGGCGAATGATTGGGCGGCAGTTGCGGCCCGGATCCGTCGCGTGCCGCGGCCACGCGCCCGGGCTCGTAGACGCCGATATTGAAAAACATCGACGGCACCCCGGCATTGACGAATTCGGAGAAATCCTCGCTTGGCGTACCCGGCGGCGAAGGCGTGAACTTGTCACCGAACGCCGCCTTCAGCACCTTCGCGGCGGTCGCGACCACCTCCGGATCGTTCATGACGGCCTTGGCGCCCTCGGTGATCTTGATGTCGGGTGTCGGCGCATCCGACATCGCGGCCACGGCCCTGGCCGTCCGCTCGATGCCCGCCAGCATTTTTGCGCGCACTTCCGGTTTGAAGGTGCGGATGGTTCCGAGCACCACCACGTCGTCAGGAATGATGTTCTCGGCGGTGCCGCCATGGATCGCGCCGATGCTGACCACACCGAACTCGGTCGGGTCTTTCTCGCGGCTGATCACGCTTTGCACGTCGACGACGAAGCGCGCCGCGATCATCACCGGATCGATTGTCAGCTGCGGTGCGGCGCCGTGACCGCCCCGGCCTCGAAACCGGACGTAGAGGCTGTCGGAATTGGAGGAGCCGATGCCCACGCGATAGCTGATGGTGCCGTAGGCGAACGGGCCATCATGCAAGGCAAAGGCAAAGTCGGGCTTTTTGAATCGCGTGAACAGGCCGTCGGCCAGCATGGCCTTGGCACCGGAAACGATCTCTTCGGCCGGTTGGGCGATGAACATCAGGGTGCCTTGCCACTGGTCCTTCAGGCCCACCAGTGTCTTCGCCGTTCCGACCCAGCTCGCCATATGGATGTCGTGGCCGCAGCTATGGGCCACAAAAGTTTCCCGGCCGTTCCAGTTGGTCTTGTCGTGGCTGGCATAGGCGAGGCCGGTTTTCTCTTCCATCGGCAGCGCGTCGAGTTCGGTGCGCACCATGATGGTGGGGCCATCGCCATTCTTATAAATGGCGACCAGTCCGGTCTTGCCTACCTTCTCGGTGACATCGAATCCGAGCCCGCGCATTTCTGCGGCGAGCCTGGCCGCGGTTTTTTCTTCCTGAAAGGCAATTTCCGGATGGGCGTGGATGTCCTTGTAGAGCGTGTCCAGCTTTGGATAATCGCCTTCCACCGACGCCTCTATGGCGGTCTTGAGACGGGCAACGTCGATCTCCGCGCGTGCCGGCAAAAGCGTTGCCGCGCATAGTGCTGCGGACGCCAGAAGACATTTGGCAAATCGGTTCACGACAACTCTCCTTGATTCCGCGGCGGACATTATCGCATGATCCGGAAAAGTGGTATCCACCCTCGGATCAAGCCCGAGGGCATGCTTTTCCGGATCATGCGCTAGGTAGTAAGGATCATGCATACGACCTAGTTCACCCGCGCGACCCGTTCGGCGATGTAATCCTTGCCCGTGGCGGTGAAGGTTTCGCGCACCACAAAACCATCCTCCGGCGACATCGGTCCGATCGGCACCGGACCGGTCGGCATGATGAGGGTGGCATCGCGATTGACGAATACCAGGAGGTGACGCCTGTCCCTGAGCAGGCGTTCGGCCATCATTTTCAACTGGGAGAAGTACGGCTCCTTACGCCACGCGAACGGTGTTCCCGGATCGACCTGGGCGTAGACGAACCCGGTCGCCGGGTAGATCGAGAGCACGATCTTGGAAACTTCCGGCTTCCATTCCGCCGCCATCGTCGCATCCTGCAACCACAGGCAATTGAAGGAGCGGCACTGTTCAGGCCGGTCGTCATAGATCCGGCAGCCCGAGCCGATGGCGCAATGGGTGCACCATTTTCCTTCTTGCTTGTTGAGGTCGGCAATGCGGTAGACCTTGCAGCACATGGTGCAGGTCCCGCAGCTACGTTGATCCGCAGGCGCCATCACGCTAGTGAGACCCGTAGCCCGCATGAGCGAAGCGATATGCGGGACGCTTTGGAAAGGTCCCGGATATCGCTTCGCTCATCCGGGCTACATTTTGCCTTCATGATCGACTATTCCACGCTGGCGCCGCGGCGCAGATCGGCCTCGATCTGCAGCCGGGTTCCGCCGCCGAAGCGGGCGCGATAGACCTGCAGGTTCTCCATGATCCGCTGCACATAGTTGCGGGTTTCGGAGAATGGTATCAGTTCGACCCAGTCGACCGCATCGACCTTGGGATCGCGCGGATCGCCGTAGCGCTGGACCCATTTGTTGACGCTGCCGCGGCCGGCATTGTAGGCGGCGAAGGTCATGATGTAGGAGCCGCGATAATCCTCGATCAGGCCGCCGAGTTCGGCCGCGCCCAGCGACGCGTTGTAGACCGGGTCGTTCCTCAGCCGGCCGAGATCGAAGCTGGCGCCGTATTTCTTGCAGACATAACGTCCGGCATCCGGCGTCACCTGCATCAACCCGTAGGCATTGGCCGGCGACACCACGCTCGGATTGAACGCGCTCTCCTGCCGGGCGATCGCGAACACGATGCTCTGCTCGACGTCGGGTCCGATCGACTTGAACGGCGGGATACCCGAAACCGGATAGGCGTAGAAGTCGAACGGCAGGCCGCGGTTGAGCGCGGCCTTGCCGACCAGCAGCATGCCGCGGGCGTCGCCGTTGCGCGAGGCGAGATCGCCGAGGCCGACCAGCGCATCGGGATCGCCGTTCTCGCCGACGTCGGCGAGGATCGGAATCGCGATTTCGCCTTCGTCCAGCGCATACAGCAGCTGAACCGCGCGAACGATCTTCGACCTTTCGCTGCCGCGGCCATGCGAGGTCGAGCGCGGCATTGAGCTCGATCTGCGGCAGGCCGAGTTTTGCCCGCGCCAGCTGGCCGTAATAGCTGGTGGACTGTTCGGCCGCCGCGGTATAGGCCGTGCGCGCATCCTGGGTGCGGCCACTGGCTTCCGCGGCGCGGCCCTGCCAGTAGCCCGCGCGCGCCAGCGTGGTCGGGTTCACGCTGCCGACGCCGATGCGGGCGAAGTGCTGCGCCGCGCTCGCGGGATCGTTCAGGAACCGCAACGCGATCCAGCCCGCGGTGAATTCCTGCTCGGTCTTGTAGATGTCGCGCGAGGGCAGGGCCGCGTCGCGTGCGATCAGGTAGGCGGAGCGGTGTTCGCCGACGTCGAGCATCTTGCGCGCCAACAGTCGCCGCTCGATCCACCATTCGTCGAGGTTATAGAGCCTCGCCGGATCGCGCGGCGCCGCCAGCATCAGCTGCGCGGCCTCGGCGAATTTCTCCTCACGGCGCAGCAACTGGATCCTGGCGAACATGTAGCCGGGGTCGCTGCGCAGCTCATTGGGTACGGCGTCAAGCAGCGCCTTTGCGTTGGATGCCTTGTGGTTGACCGCGATCCGCGCCTTGGCCAGCGCCAGATGTCCGCTTCCCAGCCGCTTGGCGGCGCGCAGCGCGGCTTCGGTCTCGGATCCATACAGCAGCAGATCCATCCGCGCCTTGTGATCGCCCGGCGTCAGCAGCGCGCCGAACAGGTCGAGCGCCGTGCTTTCGGTGTCCGCCGACATCGGATCGGCCCGCCAGGCGTCGCGAATGAGGCGTTCCGCATTGGCCCTGTCGCCGCGCCCGATCAGGGCCCGTGCCAGCGAGAACCGGCCCTTGGCCGACAATGGGGTTTCGTTCTCGAACCACGCCAGCACCGTGGCGTCGTCGCGATGGTCGTCCCACAGCGCCGCTTCGAGGCGGCGGCGCAGGAAGCTCTGCGACGGCCAGCTCGGATTGGCGGTGATGAAGGCGCGGTAGCGCTCGACCGATGCGCCGTTGTCGTCGCTGCGCAGGATGATCCATTCCGCAAGCTTGGCCGCGACCGGGTCGGTGATCGACGCCTCCAGCTGGGTCGCGTCGGCCGGTTTGTGGTTGCGCACGAGTTCGATGACGTTTTCCAGCGCGTCGCTGTCGGCCTTCGAGGTCGATGTGGTGGCGGCAACCGCCGCGGGCACGGTGGATTTGCGCTTGGCCGGAGGAAGCGCGGCGTGCTGGCGGGTGGCGGGTTGGATCGCCGGGGCCAGACTGGCGGCGGTGTCCGAAGCGGTATTCCTGGCCATCCTGGCCGGCGGCTGGGCGGCAGGCTGGCTGGTTTTTGCCGCCACGTTACGGGTGATCGGCCGCGGCTTCGGCAACGGAACCTTTGACGCCGCTGCCACGTCCACCGCGACAGTGCAGGTCCCGAGCGCCAGTGCCAGGACGATGCCCAAACCTCTTCGTCTCGAGCTAGCGCATGTCCCCGCGAAGTGGATCCGGTTCGCCGACAAGGTCACGCGCCAACATGAGAATTTACAGCGCTTCCCGGTCATATTGGGTCACCCAGTGATCCAATATGACCGGGAAGCGCTGTAGTGCGCTGCACGGGCAATCCGGGGGTCAATCGCGTCACGGCGTTCCTTCGCGGCGAATCAGGCAAACGCGCTGTTTCTAGCTGTAGTTCATTGATAATGATGCCAAAACACCAAATGTGCCGGGGCGGGCCCTGTGTGCGCCGCCACCGCGGCAAAATCACGGCTGAGGCGGCCGGATCGGGGCCTTTCGCCAGAGCGACAGACCCGGTATGAGTGGCTCCCTCATCAATCGGCTCAGGCAGGCGGCAAGGCCGCAGTCGCGCGTTCGGAGAAAAGCCATGGCAGCCAAGACGAAATTCCGGGGGTCCTACACCGCCTTGGTCACGCCGTTCAAGAACGGCTCGCTCGACGAGGCCGGGTTTCGGGGGCTGGTAAGCTGGCAGATCGCCGAGGGCACCCACGGCCTGGTGCCGGTCGGCACCACCGGCGAGAGCCCGACCGTGACCCACGACGAACACAAGCGAATTGTCGAGTGGTGCATCGACGAGGCCAAGGGCCGCGTTCCGGTGATCGCCGGCGCCGGTTCCAATTCGACCCGGGAAGCCATCGACCTCGCACAGCACGCCGAGAAGGCCGGCGCCGACGCGGTGCTGGTGGTGACGCCGTACTACAACAAGCCGACCCAGGAAGGACTCTACCAGCACTTCAAGGCGATCAACGACGCCATCGGCATCCCGATCCTGATCTACAACATCCCGGGGCGCTCGGTGATCGACATGTCGGTCGAGACCATGACCCGGTGCTTCGAGTTGAAGAACATCGCCGGCGTCAAGGATGCCACGGCGAACATGGTGCGGGTGTCGCAACAGCGCGCGGCCATGGGCGAGGATTTCAACCAGCTGTCCGGCGAAGACGCCACCGTGCTCGGCTACATGGCCCATGGCGGCCACGGCTGCATCTCGGTCACGTCCAACGTGGCGCCGCGGCTGTGTTCGGAATTTCACCAGGCCTGGCAGCGCGGCGACCATGCCACAGCATTGAAGGTCCACGACAAGCTGATGCCGCTGCACGTCAATCTGTTCATCGAATCCAATCCGGCGCCGGTCAAATATGCGCTGTCCCAGCTCGGCAAGATCGACGGCTCCCTGCGGTTGCCGATGGTGCCGGTTACCGAACCCACCAGGGCCGCGGTGCGCAGCGCCATGGTGCATGCCGGCTTGATCAATTGAAGCGCGGCTGTCGTGAAGCCGGCGCGCGACGTTGAGGGGAAGCTCTGCCGATGCTGAAGGAATTCCAAGAGTTCGCCATGAAGGGCAGTGTCGTCGACCTCGCGGTCGGCGTCATCATCGGCGCCGCGTTCGGCGGCATCGTGACCTCATTGGTCAACGACATCATCATGCCGATCATCGGCTCGGTCGGCGGCCTCGACTTCTCGAATTACTTCATCGCGCTGTCAAATAAAGTCACGGCGACCAACCTCGCCGATGCCAAAAAGCAGGGTGCGGTGCTGGCCTGGGGCAACTTCCTTACCCTGACCATCAATTTCCTGATCGTCGCCTTCGTGCTGTTCCTGGTCATCCGTCTCATGAATCAGTTGAAGCACAAGGATGCCGCCGCGCCAGGCGCGCCGCCGAAGCCGACCCGGCAGGAAGAGCTGCTGACCGAGATCCGTGACCTGCTCAAGAAGGCGTGATCGCACGTTAAGGCATACCGACGATGGCCGAGAAGAACGAGCGCCCGATCAAGGTGGTCGCCGAAAACCGCAAGGCGCGTTTCAACTATGCGGTCGAAGACACCGTCGAGGCCGGCATCGCGCTGACCGGGACCGAGGTCAAGTCGATCCGCAACGGCAAGACCACGATCGCGGAGTCCTATGCCGATCCGAAGGACGGCGAGATCTGGCTGATCAATGCCAATATCCCGGAATACCTGCAGGCCAACCGATTCAACCACGAGCCGAAGCGGCCGCGCAAGCTGTTGCTGCATCGAAAGCAGATCAACAAGCTGATGGGCGCGGTCGAGCGCCAGGGTATGACGCTGGTGCCGCTGAAAATGTATTTCAACGAACGTGGCCGGGTGAAACTCCAGTTGGCGCTGGCCAAGGGCAAGCAGCTGCACGACAAGCGCGCCAGCGAAAAGAAGCGCGACTGGAGCCGGGAGAAGGGCCGGATCTTGCGGGCGCGGGGATGAAAGAGCGAATAGGGAGTAGCCAATAGCAAATAGAACAAGGTTCTTCACTATTCGCTATTCGCTGCTCGCCGCCACTTTAAGGAACATCACATGGCTCAATCTCAACCCAATCTGCTGGACGTCGACTGGAGCAAAATTCCGGCGCCGGCCGACGATGGCGCGGCCGCGCATCTTAAGGGCATGACCGTCCCGCCGGTCAGCCTGGTCGCCACCAACGATACGTCGGTGTCGCTGGCGGCGTTGCCCGGGCGCACCGTGGTGTTTGCCTATCCGCGGACCGGCGAGCCCGGCAAGATCGCGCTGGTCGATGATTGGGACCTGATCCCCGGCGCGCGGGGCTGCACGCCGCAAACCTGCGCGTTTCGCGACCTGTTCGCCGAGCTGAAAGCGGCCGGGGCCGCGCAGGTGTTCGGCCTGTCGACGCAAAGCAACGACTACCAGACCGAGATGGCGTCGCGGCTGCATCTGCCGTTTCCGGTGTTATCCGACGAGAAACTGGCGCTGACCCGGGCGCTGGATCTGCCGACCATGGAGGTGGCCGGCCTCACCCTGATCAAGCGGCTGGCGCTGATCATCGATGACGGGCGCATCAGCCATGTGTTCTATCCGGTGTTTCCGCCGGACCGGAATGCCGGCGACGTGCTGGCCTGGTTGAAGGCCAACCCGGCCTAGAGCATGATCCGGAAAAGTGGAAACCGGTTTTCCGAAAAGATCATGCTCAACTAAAAGAGTTCGATCATGATGCGATTCTTGATCGCATCATGATCGAATTCTCAGCCGAGATCCTTGCGGACCCGCGCGAACACGCTGCGGAACATGTCGGGCGTCAGCACGCCGGTGTTGGTGTTGTAGCGCGAGCAGTGGTAGCTGTCGTACAGTTTCAGCTTGCCCGCATCGTGTACCGCGCCGTGCGCGAACGGCGCGGTCACGGCGCGAATCTTGAGCATCTTCAGCATCGTGTCGTGGGCGATACGGCCCAGCGCCAGGATGGCGCGCAGCTTCGGCATGGCCTCCATCGTCGCCAGCAGAAACGGCCGGCATGTGTTGATTTCGACCGGCAGCGGCTTGTTCTGCGGCGGCACGCAGCGCACGGCATTGCCGATCAGGCAATTGATCAGCGTCAATCCATCGTCGGGACGCGCCCGATAAACGCCGCTGGCAAAGCCGTATTCGAGCAGCGTCGCATAGAGCAGATCGCCGGCGTAGTCCCCGGTAAATGGCCGTCCGGTGCGGTTGGCGCCTTGCATGCCCGGTGCGAGGCCGACAATCAGCAGCGCGGCATTTGGATCGCCGAACGCCGGCACCGGCCCATTGAACCAGCCGGGTTCGCGCCGCCGCGTCGCTTCGCGGAATTCCACCAGCCTGGGGCAGAGCGGGCAGTTACGGTCGGGCTCGGTAGCGATGATGTCGGCGCTGGTTGCCACCGGCCGGCCAGCCGTCGAGGGCATGGCTTTGGAGGACCTGGCTTCAATCGTCGAAATCTTCGTCCTCGCCCCTCGGCGCCATGGTGGTGGCGCGTTGCAGGAATTGCGGCGCGTGATGGCGTGGTTCGCGGGGTGCCGGACGCTCCGACGGATCGCGGCCGAGCTTGGACTGCAATTCCACCAGATCGGTGAAGACGTCGGCCTGCCGGCGCAACTCGTCGGCGATCATCGGCGGCTGGCTCGAAATCGTCGATACCACGGTGACCCGGACGCCGCGGCGCTGCACGGCCTCGACCAGCGAACGGAAGTCGCCGTCGCCGGAGAACAGCACGATCTGGTCGACGTGCTCGGCGAGTTCCATGGCGTTGACCGCGAGCTCGATGTCCATGTTGCCTTTGACCTTGCGGCGGCCGCTGGCGTCGATGAATTCCTTGGTCGCCTTGGTGACCACGGTGTACCCGTTGTAGTCGAGCCAGTCGATCAGTGGCCTGATCGACGAGTATTCCTGATCCTCGATAATCGCGGTGTAATAAAACGCGCGTACCAGAGTGCCGCGGCTCTGAAATTCCTTGAGCAGGCGCTTGTAGTCGATATCGAAGCCAAGCGTCTTGGCGGTTGCGTAGAGGTTGGCGCCGTCAATAAAAAGCGCGATCTTGTTGGAAGGAGAGGGCATCAAGTTTCTCATGTTGTTCGTTGTTGTTACGTTTTTGGCACGACAACCGGCCGCGCGTTTTGAAGGCTATGATCCGGATCGCGCAGATCCGCTGAAGTTCTACCCGGATCGCGCGGATCCGCATGAGCTGACAGCACGGCAAAAGAAATGAGCAAAAGGCAATAGACCACGCTTGGCTAGGCAATGCAGCCTTTTCTTGTCCCGCCAGTTGCCCGTTTGTCCCAATTGTCCCAAACGCCCATCCCCCAAATGGGGTATCAGAAGCGGAGGAACAGGCCAAATGACAAATTGCTTCTTGCGAAATGCCCCAACCCGCTATACCTAGCTCAAATAATCAACATATTCGGTCCCAGATACAACGGAGCGACAGTCGATGGCGCGCGTCACCGTAGAAGATTGCATTGATAAGGTCGATAATCGGTTCGATCTGGTGCTTTTGGCAGCACACCGGGCGCGAATGATATCGTCCGGTTCACAACTTACGATTGATCGCGACAACGACAAGAATCCGGTGGTTTCGCTACGCGAAATTGCTGATTCGACGATTTCCCCCGAAGATTTGCGCGAGGAACTGGTTCATTCCTTGCAAAAGTTCGTCGAAGTGGATGAACCGGAACCGGATACCGTTCCCCTGATCGGTTCGGCCGGCGCCAGCGTCGACGCCGACGACACCGAAGTCGCGGTCGAGCGCATGACCGAAGAGGAGCTCCTGAAGGGTCTCGAGGGCCTGGCGCCGCCGGAAGAGCAGCCCGAGGAAGACGAGTAGGGCGGCCCCGCCGTCACCGCCTCGGCGCGGTGTTCGTTCAACTTTCCTCGATCCTTCGACAATTTACCAAAAGGCCCGGACAAAGCGTCCGGGCCTTTTGCATTTCCTGACATTTTCAGGGCAAAGTTGTGTTCGGTAATACGGGCTTGAAGTTGAGCCCGAGGCAAGAGGCAAAGATGGCGTATTGGCGCCGCAACCCGCGGCAGATGCAGGCCGCGTCCGACACGGTCGCCGTGACCGTGCCGACGGCTGCGCCGGCCAAACCGGCCAGGTCGCCGCGCTCCCGCATGATGCGCCAATACGATCTGGTCGAACGCGTCAGGTCCTACAATCCGGACACCGACGAGGACTTGCTGAACCGGGCCTATGTCTACGCCATGAAGGCGCATGGTGAGCAGACCCGCGCCTCCGGCGACCCTTATTTTTCGCATCCGCTGGAAGTGGCGGCGATCCTCACCGACCTCAAACTCGACGACGCCACCATCGTCGCCGCCCTGCTGCACGACACCATCGAGGACACCGAGGCCACGCGAGCCGAGATCGATCACGTGTTCGGCCACGAGATCGGTGCCCTGGTCGAGGGCCTGACCAAATTGAAGCGGCTCGAACTGGTGTCGCGCGAGGCCAAGCAGGCCGAGAACCTGCGCAAGCTGCTGCTGGCCATCGCCGACGATGTTCGGGTGTTGCTGATCAAGCTCGCCGACCGTCTGCACAACATGCGGACGCTGGAATTCGTGCCGCCGGCGTCGCGGCGCCGCATTGCCGAGGAGACCCTGGATATCTACGCGCCGCTCGCCGGCCGCATGGGCATGCAGGAAATGCGGGAGGAACTCGAAGACCTGTCGTTCCGCTCCCTCGATCCCGAGGCCTATTCCGTGGTGATGCAGCGCCTCGATGCCCTGGCGGAGCGCAACCGCAACCTGATCGGCGAGATCGAAAGTCAGCTGTCCGCCAACCTGGCCAGGAATGGCATTCCGGCGCGGGTGTCCGGCCGGCGCAAGCAGCCGTTTTCGATCTGGACCAAGATGGAGCGCAAGTCGGTCGGCTTCGAGCAACTATCGGACATCTTCGGGTTTCGCGTGGTCATGAAGGACGTCGCGGCCTGCTACCGCGCCCTTGGCGTGGTTCACACCACCTGGCCGGTGGTCCCCGGCCGCTTCAAGGACTACATCTCGACCCCGAAGCAGAACGATTATCGCTCGATCCACACCACCGTGATCGGTCCGGGAAACCAGCGGGTCGAACTGCAGATTCGCACCGAGGAGATGGACCAGATCGCGGAAATCGGCATCGCGGCCCATGCGTTCTACAAGGACGGGGTCGGTTCGCCGACCGAACTGCTGAAGCGCGAATCCAACGCGTTCGCCTGGTTGCGCCACACCATCGAGGTGCTGTCGGAGAGCTCGAATCCGGAAGAATTCCTCGAGCATACCAAGCTCGAATTGTTTCACGACCAGGTGTTCTGCTTCACGCCGAAGGGAAAGCTGATCGCGTTGCCGCGCCAGGCCAACGTGATCGATTTCGCCTATGCGGTGCATACCGATGTCGGCAATAGTGCTGTGGGTTGCAAGATCAACGGCAAGTTCGCCCCGCTGTCGTCCGAGTTGCAGAATGGCGACGAGGTCGAGGTGATGACCTCGCGTGCCCAGTCGGCGCCGCCATCGGCGTGGGAATCGCTGGCCGTGACCGGCAAGGCGCGGGCCGCGATCCGGCGTGCCACCCGCACCGCGGTGCGCGGCCAGTATGCCGGCCTTGGCCGGCGCATCGTCGAGCGGCTGTTCGCCCGCGCCAAGATCGAATATGCCGACGACAAGCTCAAGGGCGCGCTGCCGCGGCTGGCGCGGGCCTCGATCGACGATGTGATGGCATCGGTCGGGCGCGGCGAGATGCGGGCCTCCGACGTCGCACGCGCGATGTATCCAGATTACAAGGAAGAGCGCGTCGGGCGGATCGCCGGCAAAAAGAGCCTTGCGGTCAAGCTCAAGCTGAAATCGCCCGACGAGGTCGGCCGTACGCCCGCGATACCGATCCGCGGCATCAATTCGGACCTGCCGGTCAAATTTGCGCCGAACGGCGGTGCGGTGCCGGGCGATCGCATCGTCGGCATCGTGACGCCGGGCGAGGGCATCACCATCTATCCGATCCAGTCGCCGGCGCTGAAGGATTTCGAGGAGATGCCGGAGCGCTGGCTCGACGTCCGCTGGGATGTCGACGATTCCAACCCGCAGCGGTTTCCGGCGCGACTCATGGTGCAGAACGTCAACGAGCCGGGCAGTCTGGCGCAAGTCGCCACCGTGATCGCCGAACATGACGGCAATATCGACAATATCAGCATGTCCAGGCGCTCGCCGGATTTCACCGAACTGACCATCGACCTTGAGGTCTATGACCTCAAGCATCTCAGCGCTATTATCGCCCAATTGCGCGCCAAGGCCGTGGTCGCCACGGTTGAGCGCGTCAATGGATAGAGCATGATCCGGAAAAGTGGAGACCGGTTTTCCGAAAAGATCATGCTCAAATAAAAAAATGCGAGATCATGATGCGATTCGATTTAATCGCATCATGATCGAGCGTGTTCCCTTAAGTCTCCCGCGAGTTCGCTATGCCCCAGCCTTCTCCGCTGCGTCTCGGAGTAAATGTCGATCACGTCGCCACCCTGCGCAACGCGCGGGGCGGGCGCCATCCCGACCCGGTGCGCGCCGCGCTCGCCGCGATCGAGGCCGGCGCCGACGGCATCACCGCGCATCTACGTGAGGACCGGCGCCACATCCGCGATGACGACATGGCGCGGCTCAAGGCCGAAATTTCAAAGCCGCTGAATTTCGAAATGGCGGCCACCGACGACATGCTGCGGATCGCGCTCAAGACCGCGCCGCACGCGGTGTGTCTGGTGCCGGAGCGCCGCACCGAACTCACGACCGAAGGCGGTCTTGATGTCGCAGGACACCACAATACGCTGAAGCCGTTCATTGCGAGGTTGAACGATGCCGGCGTCCGGGTATCGCTGTTCATTGCCGCCGATCCACGGCAGATCGAGATGGCGGCAAATCTGCGCGCGCCGGTGATCGAAATCCATACCGGCGCATGGTGTGACGCCGTGGTGGACGGCGCAAAGGACAAGGCCGAGGCCGAGTGGCGCCGGATCGTATCGGGCGCGCAACTGGCGCGATCGGCTGGCCTCGAGGTCCACGCCGGCCACGGGCTCGATTATGGCACCGCCGAGCAGATCGCGACGCTGCCGCAGATCGTCGAATTGAACATCGGCTACTACATGATCGGCGAGGCGCTGTTCGTCGGGCTTTCGGAAACCGTGCGCGCCATGCGCTCGGCGATGGACCGCGGCCGCGGGACCCATCGGCCATGATCATTGGCATCGGCTCCGACCTGATCGATATCCGCCGGGTCGAAAAAGTCATCGAGCGGCACGGCGACCGGTTCCTGGACCGCGTTTTCACCGACGCCGAGCGCGCCAAGGCGGAACGCCGCGCCAATAACCACAAGATGGTGGTCGCCACCTACGCCAAGCGGTTTGCCGCCAAGGAAGCCTGTTCGAAGGCGCTCGGTACCGGCATCCGCCAGGGTGTCTGGTGGCGCGATATGGGGGTGGTCAACCTGCCCGGCGGGCGGCCGACCATGGAATTGAGCGGCGGGGCGCAGGCCCGGCTCGTTGCCCTCACGCCTTTGGGCCTTGAGGCGCGGATCGATCTTTCGATCACCGACGACTGGCCGTTGGCCCAGGCCTTCGTCATAATTTCGGCGGTTGCTGCCGCCAGAACCTGACCCGCGATCCGGCCCCGCCCGCGACTGATGAAAACTAAAAATGGCCGAGTTTTCAGGGGATTAGCGGGTTTTGCCGAGGCTGTTGATTGCGCGCCTGCGAACAACGGTCTAAAACGCCGCACGAGCATGATCCCGAAAAGTGGATACCGGTTTTCGGACAAGATCATGCTCAGACAATAAGGCAGAGCGGGATGATTAATCGAAGATAAGTCATCCCGCTCTGGATCGTCCGACGAGGCGGATTCCGGCTTGCGCCGGGGCTCGCTCAAATCACAATCAAGAGCATTTTCCCGGCGCGAGACGGGACGCTTCGCGTCAAGAAAATGTTCTGCCACACCGCGTGCAATCGCGAGGGGATCAAGGAAAGCGATGAGCGTGACATCCGGAACAAAAGCTGAGAGCGGGGTCGGCGAGACGATCCGCGTCGTCATTCACGCCCTGATTATCGCACTGGTGATCCGCACCTTCCTGTTTCAGCCCTTCAACATCCCGTCCGGATCGATGAAGGCGACGCTGCTGGTTGGCGACTACCTGTTCGTCTCGAAATATTCCTATGGCTACAGCCATTATTCGATCCCGCTGTCGCCGCCGCTGTTCTCCGGACGCGTCTTCGGCTCGGAACCGTCGCGCGGCGACGTCGTGGTATTCCGGCTGCCCAAGGACGATTCAACCGACTACATCAAGCGCGTTATCGGTTTGCCCGGCGACCGCATCCAGATGAAGGAAGGGCTGCTCTACATCAACGACAAGCCGGTGGCGCGCGAGCGGCTGTCGGATTTCGTCGGCGAGGATCCGTGCGGAACCTCCGAGGCGATCGCGCGGGTCAAGCGCTGGCGCGAGACCTTGCCGAACGGCGTGAGCTATGAGTTGCTCGATTGCCAGGACAACGGCTATTACGACAACACCATCGAATACCAGGTGCCGTCGGGTCATTTCTTCATGATGGGAGACAATCGCGACAACTCCACCGACAGCCGCGTGCAGTCGGCAGTTGGCTACGTGCCGTTCGAGAATATCGTCGGTCGCGCCCAGATGATCTTCTTCTCGATCCGCGAAGGCGAACACGCCTGGCAGATCTGGCGCTGGCCGACCGCGGTGCGCTGGAATCGCATATTTTCCATCGTGCGATGAACGACGACTCTGCAAAAATCGAGAAAGCTGCCAAAACCGACGACGCGAGCCCGCCGCCCGCAGCCGCCGGGGAAACCGCGCCGGCCAGGAAGAAGCGTACCCGCACCAGCGCCAAGAGCGCCGCCAAGGATTCGGCAAAGGCCGCCGTGGCCGAAACCGAGGCGCGTATCGGTTACAGCTTTCGTGATCCGTCGCTGCTGATGACCGCCTTTACCCATGTCTCGGCGCTGAAGTCGGCGCGAAGCCGGGGCGACAGCTATCAGCGCCTCGAATTCCTCGGCGATCACGTGCTGGGTCTGGTGGTTTCCGACATGCTCTATCGCGCCTTTCCGAAGGCCGACGAGGGCGAGCTGTCGAAGCGGCTCGCCGATCTGGTGCGCAAGGAAAGCTGCATCGACGTCGCCAGGACGCTTGGACTGCTCGAGGCCATCAAGATCGGTACTGTTGGTGCAGGCGCAGGCGCGCGGCTGCGCAAGTCGGTGTTGGGAGACGTCTGCGAAGCGGTGATTGGTGCGGTGTTTCTCGACGGCGGCTATGCCGCCGCCGCCGATTTCGTCGAACGCAACTGGACCGAGCGCATGCGCAAGCCGATGCGGCCGCTGCGCGACGCCAAGACGGTGCTGCAGGAATGGGCGCAGGGCAAGGGGCTGCCGACGCCAGTCTATCGCGAGGTCGAGCGCACCGGGCCGCACCATGATCCGCAATTCCGGATCGCGGTCGATCTGCCGGGCCTGACCCCGGCCGAAGGTGTCGGCGGCAGCAAGCGCGCCGCCGAAAAGGTCGCGGCCTCGGTGATGCTGGCCCGTGAAGGGGTCAGCAGTGGCGGCAACGATGGATGAAACCGAAATCGAGGCACCCCTCGCCACGCGCTGCGGCTTCGTCGCGCTGATCGGCGCGCCCAATGTCGGCAAGTCGACCCTGGTCAACGCGCTGGTCGGCTCGAAGGTCACCATCGTCTCGCGCAAGGTGCAGACCACCCGCGCGCTGATCCGCGGCATCGTCATCGAGGATCACGCCCAGATCATTCTGGTCGATACCCCCGGGATCTTCCTGCCGAAGCGCCGGCTCGATCGCGCCATGGTCAAGACCGCCTGGAGCGGCGCCCACGACGCCGATCTGGTCTGCGTGCTGCTGGACGCGCGCGAAGGCCTCGACGAGGAGGCACTCGCGATCCTGGAAAAGCTGGCGCAGGTCGATCATCCGAAGATCCTGATCATCAACAAGATCGATATCGTCGCCCGCGAAAAACTGCTGAAGCTGGCGCAGCAGGCCAACGAGCGGCTGAAGTTCACCGAAACCTTCATGGTGTCGGCCATGACCGGTGACGGCGTCGACGATGTCAGGCGTGCCCTTGCGCGGGCCGTACCCCCCGGGCCCTATCACTATCCTGAGGACCAGATGTCGGACGCGCCGATGCGGCACTTGGCGGCGGAAATCACCCGCGAGAAAATCTTTCGCCAACTGCATCAGGAACTGCCGTATCAATCCACGGTCGAGACCGACAGCTGGACCGAGCGCAAGGACAAATCGGTCCGGATCGAACAGACGATCTTTGTCGAGCGGGAGAGCCAGCGCAAGATCGTGCTCGGCAAGGCCGGCGCCACCATCAAATCGATCGGGGCGGATTCCCGCAAGGAAATCGCCGAGATCGTTGGGCACCCGGTACATCTGTTTCTGTTCGTCAAGGTGCGCGAAAACTGGGGCGACGATCCCAACCGCTACCGCGAAATGGGACTTGAGTTCCCGAAAGAATAGCCGGCATCTTGATGACCGTTCCCAAACATGTGCTGTGGTTTGAAGTGTTGATGTATCTGTCGCTGATACTCGACGCGCTGTCGGCGGCGTTTCAGGACCGCGTGCCCGATGCCGAATTGACGGAAGCGATGATCATGATTGCCAACGTCATCGTAGCCGGCCTGATCCTGCTGTTTGCCTGGCTGGTCGGGCTGGCAGCGCGGCGGCGCAAGAACTGGCCGCGCTGGGTGCTGGCCGCTTCACTGGTATTCTCGGTGCTCTCGCTGATGCAGATCATTGGCGAAGCCGGGCTGCAGGTTGACAGTGGCATCGAGATTTTCTCCTGCTTCCTGACCGCCTCGGGATTGTATTTTTCCTTCACCGGCGATGCCCGCGGCTGGTTCAACGCCTGAGGGCGAAAGCGCCGGTCGGACCCCCACTGGTTCCGGTGCTGCGGTTTGGTGCAAAATCCGGTAAGCTTCAGCCCATGGAATGGACGGACGAAGGCATCATTCTCGGGGTCCGGCGGCATGGCGAGTCCAGTGCCATCGTCGAACTCTTGACCCGCGGCCACGGCCGGCATCTCGGCCTGGTGCGTGGCGGCGCCGGCTCGCGGATGCGCCCGGTGCTGCAGCCCGGCAATTCCGTGAACGCGGTATGGCGGGCGCGGCTCGATGAACATCTGGGCTACTATCAGATCGAGGGCACGCGGATGCGCGCGGCGATCCTCCTGGCGTCCAGCCATGCGGTCTACGGCATTACCCATCTGGCCTCGCTGGCGCGGCTTTTGCCCGAGCGCGATCCCCACGAAGACATCTATGAGATGCTGGACCGCACCCTGGATGATTTCGACGACATCGGCGAAGCCGCGGTCCATCTGATCAAGTTCGAGCTGGCGATGCTGGCCGAACTGGGCTTCGGGCTCGATCTGGCGACCTGTGCGGCCACAGGCGCGACCGCCGACCTGATTTACGTTTCGCCGAAATCGGGCGCCGCGGTATCGCGGCAGGCCGGCGAGGCGTGGCGCGACAAGCTGCTGCGGTTGCCGCCATTCCTGCGCGAGGCTGACGATGGCCGCAACGGCTGGTCCGACCAGGACCTGGTGGATGGTTTCGCGCTGACCGGGCGGTTTCTGCTGCGCCATGTGCTGGAGCCGCGCGGGCAGGGGCATTCCGATGCGCGGGACGGGTTTATCAATGCCGTGACCAGACATCGGGCCCGGATAGCGGTTCCGTAGCGCCGCAGCGCAGCCTAAATTGCGGTTGATTTGCGACTTGCCCGATTTACCGCGAGGGGTTAACGCCTCCCCATGGGAAAACGACAGTTACCGCCGGAAGAGCCGGCCGAGATCCACGAGGTGATGCTGCGGGATGCGCTCGAAGAGCGTTATCTGGCCTACGCCCTCTCGACCATCATGCACCGCGCCTTGCCGGACGCCCGCGACGGCCTGAAGCCGGTGCACCGGCGCATCCTCTATGGCATGCGGCTGTTGCGGCTCGACCCCGGCACTCCGTTCAAGAAATGCGCCAAAATCGTCGGCGACGTGATGGGCTCGTTCCATCCCCACGGCGATCAGTCGATCTACGATGCGCTGGTGCGCCTGGCGCAGGATTTCTCCTCGCGCTACCCGCTGGTCGACGGCCAGGGCAATTTCGGCAACATCGACGGCGATAATCCCGCCGCCTACCGCTACACCGAAGCGCGGATGACCGATGTCGCCCGGCTGCTGCTGGAGGGCATCGACGAGGACGCGGTCGAGTTCCGCGCCAATTATGACGGCCAGTCGAAAGAGCCGGTGGTGCTGCCCGGCGGATTTCCCAACCTGTTGGCCAACGGCGCCCAGGGCATCGCGGTCGGCATGGCGACCTCGATCCCGCCGCACAACGCCGCCGAACTGTGTGACGCCGCGCTGCACCTGATCGACAAGCCGGACACCAAGTCGAAATCGCTGCTGCGCTTCGTCAAGGGCCCGGATTTCCCGACCGGCGGCATCATCGTCGACTCCAAGGAAAGCATCGCCGAAGCCTACATGACCGGGCGCGGCTCGTTCCGCACCCGGGCGCGCTGGGTCCAGGAGGAGGGCGCCCGTGGCACCTGGGTGGTGGTCATCACCGAAATTCCCTGGCTGGTGCAGAAATCGCGCCTGATCGAAAAGATCGCCGAACTCCTCAACGAGAAAAAACTGCCGCTGATCGGCGACGTCCGCGACGAGTTGGCGGAAGACATTCGCATCGTGATCGAGCCGAAATCCCGTGCCGTCGATCCCGAACTCTTGATGGAATTGCTGTTCCGACTCACCGAGCTGGAAAGCCGGATTCCGCTGAATCTCAATGTGCTGGTGAAGGGACGGATCCCCAAGGTGCTCGGCCTTGCCGAGTGCCTGCGTGAATGGCTCGATCATCTGCGCGACGTGCTGCTGCGCCGTTCCAATCACCGCAAGGCCCAGATCGAACACCGCCTCGAGGTGCTGGGCGGCTATCTGATCGCCTATTTGAACATCGACAAGGTGATCAGGATCATCCGCACCGAGGATGAGCCGAAGCCCGAATTGATGAAGGCGTTCAAGCTCACCGAGATCCAGGCCGAAGCCATCCTCAACATGCGGCTGCGCTCGTTGCGCAAGCTGGAAGAGTTCGAAATCCGCACCGAGGACAAGAACCTTCGCGCCGAGCTGAAGGGCATCAAGGCGATCATCGCCTCCGAAACCGAACAATGGGCTAAGGTCGGCGAGCAGGTGCGCAAGGTGCGCGACCTGTTCGGGCCCAAGACGCCGCTCGGCAAGCGCCGTACCATCTTCGCCGATGCGCCGGAGCATGATCTGGCGGCCATCGAGGAAGCCTTTGTCGAGCGCGAGCCGGTCACGGTGGTGATTTCCGACAAGGGCTGGGTGCGAACGTTGAAAGGCCAGGTCGCCGATCTGTCGGGCCTTGCCTTCAAGACCGACGACAAGCTCGACAAGTGGTTCTTTGCCGAGACCACATCGAAGCTGCTGCTGTTCGCCACCAACGGCAAATTCTATTCCCTCGACGTCGGCAAGCTTCCGGGCGGGCGCGGCCATGGCGAGCCGATCCGGATGTTCATCGACATGGATCAGGACGCGGCGATCGTCTCATTGTTCGTCAATACCGGTGGCCGCAAGTTCCTGGTGGCCAGCCATGACGGGCAGGGGTTCATCGTCAACGAGGACGATTGCGTCGGCAATACCCGCAAGGGCAAGCAGGTGCTCAACGTCGAAATGCCCAACGAGGCCCGGGCGCTCGCCACGGTGAACGGCGACAGCGTCGCGGTGATCGGCGACAACCGGAAAATGCTGATCTTCCCGATCGACCAGGTGCCGGAAATGGCCCGCGGCCGCGGCGTGCGTCTGCAGAAGTACAAGGACGGCGGACTGTCCGATGTGGCGGTCTTTACGGCCAAGGACGGGCTGACCTGGTACGACTCCGCCGGCCGCGAGTTCTCCGCCACCATGAAGGAATTGGCCGAGTGGCGCGGAACCCGCGCCGACGCCGGCCGCTTGCCCCCGAAGGGCTTTCCGAAGTCGAACAAGTTCGGCAGGCCGATCGGATAGTCTAAGCCCGTTACCCCATCTACCGCTAACCAAACCAGATTCAGTTCAGGAACTGATAGCGCCGCTCAAGACAGCATCGGCGCGAGCGGACGAAGGCCCATCGCCGCAGGGTGATGGAGAAAATCCAGGTCAAATCCTTGGCTGAACTCGTTTGCCTTGCCTGGCCAACTCTCAACCGCCTTCGGGTTCCTATTGTCCTACGGGACAATAGGAAATTCGTTCCGCGAGGCGCACCAAAGAGCCGGAAAAATTTCGAACCTTGTTCCGCCTTATCGTGCGCAGGCGGTATTTCAATACGATGTCATCGTGGCAAGGGCTGGCCTCCGCGCGCGACGGATCAGGAATGAATTAGAGTTGGTATGTCACGTTTGAAGTTCCCAGGAATGGAACCTTGATGCGAAGACGAAATCCCCGCTTGACCAAAACGTTTGATACCGAAGCGGCAGCCAGGGAGTTCGCGCGAGCGAAATTCGATGGCGGACTAATCGTCACCGCCGGCACCCTCAACCCCCAACGACCGAGAAAGGCGATCCCATCAGTGGAGGTTCCGCTCTGGCTTGAATCCGGCAAGGCGCCGGAACCGTTCGCGAACGGGCCAGCAGCAAAGACTGACTAGTCCAATCCCGCATTGCTCGCGGTTTGGAGTCAGGCAGCAATGCGAGAGAGAATTTTGCCAGAATATCGCCCTTGTGCTGTTTGCGTTCAATGTCGGCGCCGCAGCCGGGAGATATCTGGAGCGAAGCCTTGTCGCCGGTTTTGAGCGGTTGCATTTGTTTCAGGACCAGCGTCAGACCGCGAGGCCGACCAATCGGCAGTTCCGTTGATCTGGATCAAGAAGCTGTCGTGGACAGTTCATAGTGAGCGCTCTTGGTTGACTCTCAAATGATTGGGCCTTGCGTTTGACGCTTCCTCGCATCTCGATTGTTTTAGGCTGTTTTCTCTCTCTTTCTTTCTTTCCGTTTTTATTTTCATTTGGACCGGAGGCTTAGGCTGGGCCGATGCGCCTGACGACGACCACGAGGAGCCGCACGATGCTCGGTGGACACATTGGCCGGTTGTTTTCGGCAACTGTTAAAGGTGTCGTGGGAGTGCGAACGTGACGGGCACGTTGACGCTCGGCCGTCCTAAAGCCGGTGTCGTTGCCACTTTCGATGCACGCGATTATTCGCTGATCGACTTCCTGCCGATTGAGTATCAGTGGACGGCTCTGGTCCAGGTCGGCATCACGCTCAGGATTGTCTTTGCTGACGGCTCGGTCATCGAGCTGTTGAATTTCTACTCCTTCAGTCAAGTCGGCGACAGCGGCGACGACGACGACCACACCGGCGCGCTGGCGAATGCATCGGACGATTTGCAGATCCGGACTTCCGCCACAGGGCTGACCTCGACGGCGGAGTTTGCCCGGACGCACTGGACCACAAAATCCAGCGGCTTCGTGGCCGTCTCGCCGCTCCCGGGTCATGACGGTGATCAAGCGTCCGGCGGCTTGACCGGACACAACGCGGACAACGTTGCGTTTTCCTTGCCGCCCCCGCCGTTGGAGTTGGTGTCGGGCGGTGTCGAATTTCCTCTGCTGCCGGTGCCGCCACCCTTGTTCCCGCCGCCGCAGGTGACGCATCCTCCGGACAACGTCGCCGCGATTGCCGGCGACAGCGTGATTACCGGCGACACAGCAGGCAGTGTCGTCGAGGCCGGCGGCGTGGCCAACGCCATCCCGGGTGTTCCGGTTGTGAGCGGCGACCTTGATGCCGCCGATGCCAACGGCCCGGCGGACAGCTGGAATGCGGTCGGGGCGCCGACGCCGAGCAGCAACGGCTACGGCAGCTTCGTGATGACCGCTGCCGGGGTATGGACCTACACGCTCGATAACGCCAACGCCGCGGTGGAGGCGCTTGCCGTCGGCGGCACGCTCAGCGATTCCTTCACGGTCACCACGCTCGACGGTACCTCGCAGCGCGTCACCATCACCATCACCGGCGCCAACGATGCGCCGGTGGTGACCGCGGCGGTCGACAGCGGAGTGGTGTCGGAAGGTCCGCTGCCGGCGATGACGGCGACGGGCACGATCGGGTTCGGCGACGTCGATCTCGCCGATGCCCACGTCGCGTCGGTGACGCCGGGGGGCAACGGCTACCTCGGAACCTTCGTCGCCGATGTCACGAACGACTTAACGGGCGACGGCAGCGGACAGGTGAGCTGGCTGTTCCTGGCCACCAACCAGTTGCGGCAGTCGCTCCAGGCCGGTCAACAGCTGGTGCAGACCTACACCGTCGAGATCGCCGACGGCCACGGCGGGACCGCGTCGCAGCTGGTGACGATCACCATCATCGGCACCAACAACGCCGCCGTGATCAGCGGCGACACGGCGGGGAGCGTCGTCGAGGCCGGCGGGGTGGCCAACAATATCCCCGGCATACCGGTCGCCACCGGCGACCTCTTCGCCGCCGACACCGACGACCCCAGCGATCTCTGGGAGGCGGTTGGTTCTCCGACCGCAAGCGTCAACGGATACGGCAGCTACGTGATGACCGCCGCCGGGGTGTGGACCTACACGCTCGACAACAGCAACGCCGCTGTGCAGGCGCTCAATGTCGGCCAGACGCTGACCGACACCTTCACCGCCACGACGATCGATGGCACCGGGCAGGTGGTGACCGTCACCATCACCGGCGCCAACGACGCGCCGGTGATCAGCGGCACCACATCGGGCAACGTGACGGAAGCCGGCGGCGTCAATAACGGCACGCCCGGCACGCCGACCGCGACCGGTGATCTGAACGCGACCGACGTGGACAACCCGAGCGATGCCTGGACGGCCGTCAGCGCGCCGACCGCCAGCGGCTACGGCAGCTACGTGATGACAGCGGCCGGGGTGTGGACCTACACGCTCAACAACAGCAACGCCGCCGTGCAGGCGCTCAATGTCGGGCAGACGCTGACCGACAGCTTCACCGCCACGACGGTCGACGGCACTTCGCAGGTGGTGACCGTCACCATCGCCGGCGCCAACGACGCGCCGGTGATCGGCGGCACCACATCGGGCAACGTGACCGAAGCCGGCGGGGTCAATAACGGCACGCCCGGCACGCCGACCGCGACCGGTGATCTGAATTCGACCGACGTGGACAACCCGAGCGATGCCTGGACGGCCGTCAGCGCGCCGACCGCCAGCGGCTACGGCAGCTACACGCTGTCAGCGACCGGGGTGTGGATCTACACGCTCGACAACAGCAACGCCGCCGTGCAGGCGCTCAATGTCGGGCAGACGCTGACCGACACCTTCACCGCCACGACGGTCGACGGCACTTCGCAGGTGGTGACCGTCACCATCGCCGGCGCCAACGACGCGCCGGTGATCAGCGGCACCACATCGGGCAACGTGACCGAAGCCGGCGGGGTCAATAACGGCACGCCCGGCACGCCGACCGCGACCGGTGATCTGAACTCGACCGACGTCGACAACCCGGGCGATGCCTGGACGGCCGTCAGCGCGCCGACCGCCAGCGGCTACGGCAGCTACACGCTGTCAGCGGCCGGGGTGTGGACCTACACGCTCAACAACAGCAACGCCGCCGTGCAGGCGCTCAATGTCGGGCAGACGCTGACCGACAGCTTCACCGCCACGACGGTCGACGGCACTTCGCAGGTGGTGACCGTCACCATCGCCGGCGCCAACGACGCGCCGGTAATCGGCGGCACCACATCGGGCAACGTGACGGAAGCCGGCGGGGTCAATAACGGCACACCGGGCACGCCGACCGCGACCGGTGATCTGAACGCGACCGACGTGGACAACCCGAGCGATGCCTGGACGGCCGTCAGCGCGCCGACCGCCAGCGGCTACGGCAGCTACACGCTGTCAGCGGCCGGGGTGTGGACCTACACGCTCGACAACAGCAACGCCGCCGTGCAGGCGCTCAATGTCGGCGGCACGCTGACCGACACCTTCACCGCCACGACGGTCGACGGCACTGCGCAGCTGGTGACCATCACCATCCATGGCGCCAACGACGCGCCGGTGATCAGCGGCGACGTCATCGGGACGGTGACCGAAGCCGGCGGGGTCAATAACGGCACGCCGGGCACGCCGACAGCCACAGGCGATCTCAACTCCGCTGATGTCGACAATCCAGTCGACGGCTGGCAGGCGGTAGCGGCCGGCGCCACCACCACCAGTGGCTACGGCAGCTACGCGCTGTCAGCGACCGGGGTGTGGACCTACACGCTCGACAACAGCAACGCCGCGGTGCAGGCGCTCAATGCCGGGCAGACGCTGACCGACACCTTCACCGCCACGACGATCGATGGCACCGGGCAGCTGGTGACCGTCACCATCAACGGCACCAACGACGCGGCGGTCATCACCGGGACTGCGACCGGCACGGTGGTGGAGGCTGGCGGAGTTGGTTCCGGCATTCCAGGCACGCCGGTCGCGACCGGCAACCTCAATTCCACCGACGTCGACAACCCGAACGATACCTGGACCGCGGTCGGCACGGCAACCACAAGCACCGGCGGCTTCGGCAGCTACACGCTGACAGCGGCCGGCGTGTGGACCTACACGCTGGACAACAGCAATGCCGCGGTGCAGGCGCTCGGTACCGGCAGCACTCTGCCTGACAGCTTCACGGTGACCACCATTGACGGCACCTCGCAGATCGTCACCATCACCATCCATGGCACTGACGACGCCGCGGTGATCAGTGGCGATTTTACCGGAACGGTGCTCGAAGCCGGCGGCATCGCCAACGGCACGCCGGGGATACCCACCGCGACCGGGGATCTGGATGCCGCCGACGTCGACAACCCGCCGGGCTGGACGCCGGTCAGCACGCCGGCTGCCAGCACCGGTGGCTACGGGACCTATACGCTCACCGCCGCCGGCGTGTGGATCTACACGCTCGACAACAGCAATGCCGTCGGTGCAGGCGCTCAATGCCGGGCAGACGCTGACCGACACCTTCACGGCGGTGACAGTGGGCGGCACCGCCCAGGTGGTGACGATCACCATCGATGGCGCCAACGATGCCGCCGTCATCACCGGCCCCGTGACCGGCACGGTGACTGAGGCCGGCGGTGTCGCCAACGGCACGCCGGGCATACCCACCGCGACCGGCGATCTGAACTCCACCGACGTCGACAATCCCGCCGACCTCTGGCAACCAGTCAGCACGTTGTTGCGGGGCGCCGGCGGCTTCGGCACCTATACGGTGACAGCGTCAGGTCTCTGGACCTACACGCTGGACGACAGCAATCCGACCGTACAGGCGCTCAACGTCGGGCAGACGCTGACCGACAGCTTCACGGTGACCACGGTCGACGGCACCGCCCGGCTGGTGACGATCACCATCAATGGCGCCAATGATGCGGCGATCATCACCGGGACGGCGACCGGCACGGTGGTGGAGGCCGGCGGCGTCAACAACGGCACGCCGGGCACGCCCACCGCGACCGGGGATCTGAACTCGGCCGACGTCGACAATGCAGTCGATGCCTGGACCGCGGTCGGCACGGCAACCGCCACCGCCAATGGCTACGGCAGCTATACGCTGACCGCCGCCGGCGTTTGGAACTACACGCTCGACAACAGCAACGCGACCGTGCAGGCGCTCAACGCCGGGCAGACGCTGACCGACACGTTCACCGTAACCACGGTCGACGGCACCGCCCAACTGGTGACGATCACGATCGATGGCGCCAATGATGCGGCGGTCATCACCGGGACCGCGACCGGCACGGTGGTGGAGGCCGGCGGCGTCGCCAACGGCACGCCGGGCACGCCCACCGCGACCGGGGATCTGAACTCGGCCGACATCGACAATGCAGCCGATGCCTGGACGACGGTCGGCACGTCGTTGCGGGGCGCCAGCGGCTACGGCACCTATACGCTGACCGCCGCCGGCGTCTGGACCTACACGCTCGACAACAACAACGCGACCGTGCAGGCGCTCAATGTCGGGCAGACGCTGACCGACACGTTCACCGCCACGACGGTCGACGGCACGTCGCAGATCGTCACCATCACCATCCATGGCGCCAATGACGCGGCGGTCATCGCCGGGACCGCGATCGGAGCCGTGACCGAAGCTGGCGGCACCGCCAACGGCACGCCGGGCACGCCCACCGCGACCGGGGATCTGAGTTCGACCGATGTCGACAATGCAGTCGATGCCTGGACCGCGGTCGCCACGGCGACCGCCAGCGCCGGTGGCTACGGCAGCTATACGCTGACCGCCGCCGGGGTCTGGACCTATACGCTCGACAACAGCAACGCGGCCGTGCAGGCGCTCAATGTCGGCGGCACGCTGACCGACACGTTTACCGCCACCACGGTCGACGGCACCGCCCAGCTGGTGACGATCACCATCCATGGCGCCAATGATGCGGCGGTCATCACCGGGACCGCGACCGGCACGGTGGTGGAGGCCGGCGGCGTCAACAACGGCACGCCGGGTACGCCCACCGCCACCGGCAACCTCGATTCCACCGATGTCGATAATCCGCTGGATGGCTGGACCCCGGTCGCCACCCCCACAGCAAGCGCCAACGGCTTCGGCGCCTATATGCTGACAGCGGCCGGGGTTTGGGCCTTTACGATCGACAACAGCAATGCCGCGGTGCAGGCGCTCAACGTCGGCGGCACGCTGACTGACACCTTCACCGCCTTCACGGTCGACGGCACGTCGCAGGTCGTCACCATCACCATCCAGGGCGCCAATGACGCGGCAGTCATCGCCGGGACCGCGACCGGCACGGTGGTGGAAGCCGGCGGCGTCGCCAACGGCACGCCGGGCACGCCGAGCGCGACCGGGGATCTGAGCTCGACCGATGTCGACAATGCAGCAGATGCCTGGACCGCGGTCGCCACGGCGACCGCCAGCACCGGTGGCTACGGCAGCTACACGCTGACGGCCACCGGCGTGTGGACCTACACGCTCGACAACAGCAACGCGACCGTGCAGGCGCTCAATGTCGGGCAGACGCTGACCGACACCTTCACCGCCACCACGGTGGACGGCACGTCCCAGGTCGTATCGATC
The DNA here is from genome assembly GCA_963710235.1 of uncultured Alphaproteobacteria bacterium. GTDB lineage: Bacteria > Pseudomonadota > Alphaproteobacteria > Rhizobiales > Xanthobacteraceae > Bradyrhizobium. Next base: position 413,503 of record CAVPZI010000001.1, on the reverse strand, counting down.
ACCATCAACGGCAGGAACGATGCGGCGGTGATTACCGGCCCGGTCACCGGCACGGTGACCGAAGCCGGCGGCGTCGCCAACAGCACGCCGGGAACGCCGACCGCGACCGGCAACCTCAATTCCGCCGACGTCGACAATGCAGCCGATGCCTGGACCGCGGTTGGCGCGGCAACCGCCAGCGCCGGCGGCTACGGCAGCTACACGCTGTCAGCGGCCGGGGTGTGGACCTATACGCTCGATAACAGCAACGCCGCCGTGCAGGCGCTCAATGTCGGCGGCACGCTGACCGACAGCTTCACTGCCTTCACGGTCGACGGCACGTCGCAGGTCGTCACCATCACCATCCATGGCGCCAATGACGCGGCGGTCATCGCCGGGACTGCGATCGGAGCCGTGACCGAAGCTGGCGGCACCGCCAACGGCACGCCGGGCACGCCGACCGCGACCGGCGATCTGAGTTCGACCGATGTCGACAATGCAGTCGATGCCTGGACCGCGGTCGCCACGGCGACCGCCACCACCAACGGCTACGGCAGCTACACGCTGTCAGCGACCGGGGTGTGGACCTACACGCTCGACAACAGCAACGCGACCGTGCAGGCGCTCAACGCCGGGCAGACGCTGACCGACAGCTTCACCGTCACGACGGTCGACGGCACCGCGCAACTGGTCACCATCACCATCAATGGCACCAACGACGCGGCGATCATCACCGGGACTGCGACCGGCACGGTGGTGGAGGCTGGCGGAGTTGGTTCCGGCATTCCAGGCACGCCGGTCGCGACCGGCAACCTCAATTCCACCGACGTCGACAACCCGAACGATACCTGGACCGCGGTCGGCACGGCAATCACAAGCACCAGCGGCTACGGCAGCTACACGCTGACAGCGGCCGGCGTGTGGACCTACACGCTGGACAACAGCAATGCCGCGGTGCAGGCGCTCGGCACCGGCGACACTCTGCCTGACAGCTTCACGGTGACCACCATTGACGGCACGTCGCAGATCGTCACCATCACCATCCATGGCACTGACGACGCCGCGGTGATCAGTGGCGATTTTACCGGAACGGTGCTCGAAGCCGGTGGCATCGCCAACGGCACGCCGGGCATACCTGTCGCGACCGGCAATCTGGATGCCGCCGACGTCGACAACCCGCCGGACTGGGTGGCCGTCGGCACGCCGGCGGCCGGCACCAACGGCTTCGGCACCTATACGCTGACGGCGGCCGGCGTCTGGACCTATACGCTCGATAACAGCAACGCCGCGGTGCAGGCGCTCAATGCCGGGCAGACGCTGACCGATACGCTTCACGGCGACCACGGTGGGCGGCACCACCCAGCTGGTGACGATCACCATCGATGGCGCCAACGATGCCGCCGTCATCACCGGCCCCGTGACCGGCACGGTGACCGAGGCCGGCGGTGTCGCCAACGGCACGCCGGGCATACCTACCGCGACCGGCGATCTGAACTCCACCGACGTCGACAATCCCGCCGACCTCTGGCAACCAGTCAGCACGTTGTTGCGGGGCGCCGGCGGCTTCGGCACCTATACGGTGACAGCGTCAGGTCTCTGGACCTACACGCTGGACGACAGCAATCCGACCGTACAGGCGCTCAACGTCGGGCAGACGCTGACCGACAGCTTCACGGTGACCACGGTCGACGGCACCGCCCGGCTGGTGACCATCACCATCAATGGCGCCAATGATGCGGCGATCATCACCGGGACGGCGACCGGCACGGTGGTGGAGGCCGGCGGCGTCAACAACGGCACGCCGGGCACGCCCACCGCGACCGGGGATCTGAACTCGGCCGACGTCGACAATGCAGTCGATGCCTGGACCGCGGTCGGCACGGCAACCGCCACCGCCAATGGCTACGGCAGCTATACGCTGACCGCCGCCGGCGTTTGGACCTACACGCTCGACAACAGCAACGCGACCGTGCAGGCGCTCAACGCCGGGCAGACGCTGACCGACACGTTCACCGTAACCACGGTCGACGGCACCGCCCAACTGGTGACGATCACGATCGATGGCGCCAATGATGCGGCGGTCATCACCGGGACCGCGACCGGCACGGTGGTGGAGGCCGGCGGCGTCGCCAACGGCACGCCGGGCACGCCCACCGCGACCGGGGATCTGAACTCGGCCGACATCGACAATCCAGCCGATGCCTGGACCGCGGTGGCCACGGCAACCGCCAGCGCCAATGGCTACGGCAGCTATACGCTGACCGCCGCCGGCGTCTGGATCTACACGCTCAACAACAGCAACGCCACCGTGCAGGCGCTCAACGCCGGGCAGACGCTGACCGACACGTTCACCGTAACCACGGTCGACGGCACCGCGCAGCTGGTGACGATCACCATCCATGGCGCCAATGACGCGGCGGTCATCACCGGGACCGCGACCGGCACGGTGGTGGAGGCCGGCGGGGTCAACAACGGCACGCCGGGCACGCCCACCGCGACCGGGGATCTGAACTCGGCCGACGTCGACAATGCAGCCGATGCCTGGACCGCGGTGGCCACGGCAACCGCCAGCGCCAATGGCTACGGCAGCTATACGCTGACCGCCGCCGGCGTCTGGACCTACACGCTCGACAACAGCAACGTCGACCGTGCAGGCGCTCAATGCCGGGCAGACGCTGACCGACACGTTCACCGTGACCACGGTCGACGGCACCGCGCAAGCTGGTGACCATCATCATCGATGGCGCCAATGATGCGGCGGTGATCACCGGCGACCGCCAGCGGGTCGGTGACCGAGGCCGGCGGCGTCAACAACGGCACGCCGGGCATCCCGATCGCGGCCGGCAATCTGAACTCGACCGACGTCGACAACCCGAGCGATGCCTGGACCGCGGTCGGCACACCATCCGCAAGCGCCAACGGCTATCGGCAGCTACACGCTGACGGCGACCGGGGTCTGGATCTACACGCTCGACAACAGCAATGCCGCCGTGCAGGCGCTCAATGTCGGCGGACGCTGACCGACACGTTCACCGCCATCACGGTCGACGGCACCGCGCAACTGGTCACCATCACCATCCAGGGCGCCAATGATGCGGCGGTCATCACCGGGACCGCGACCGGCACGGTGGTGGAAGCCGGCGGCGTCGCCAACGGCACGCCGGGCACGCCCACCGCGACCGGGGATCTGAACTCAACCGATGTCGACAATGCGAGCCGATGCCTGGACGGCGATCGGCTCTCCGGCCGCCAGCGCCAGTGGCTACGGGACCTATACGTTGACGGCGACTGGCGCCTGGACCTACACGCTCGACAACGGCAACGCGGCCGTGCAGGCGCTCAATGCCGGGCAGACGCTGACCGACACCTTCACCGCCACCACGGTCGACGGCACCGCGAAACTCGTCACCATCACCATCAACGGCAGCAACGATGCGGCGGTGATTACCGGCCCGGTCACCGGCACGGTGACCGAAGCCGGCGGCGTCGCCAACGGCACGCCGGGCACGCCCGACCGCGACCGGGGATCTGAACTCGACCGATGTCGACAATGCAGCCGATGCCTGGACGGCGGTCGCCACGGCGACCGCCAGCGCCAATGGCTACGGCACCTATACGCTGACGGCCGCCGGCGTGTGGACCTACACGCTCGACAACAGCAACACGACCGTGCAGGCGCTCAATGTCGGCGGCACGCTGACCGACACGTTCACCGCCACCACGGTCGACGGCACCGCGCAACTCGTCACCATCACCATCAGCGGCGCGAATGACGCCGCCGTGATCAGCGGCACCGCCAGTGGATCCGTCACCGAGGCCGGCGGGGTCGACGAACGGAACACCGGGCACTCCCACAGCGACCGGCGATCTCAATGCCGCCGATGTCGACAACCCGCCAGACGGATGGAACGCCGTCAGTTTTCCGGCGGACGGCACCAACGGCTTCGGCACCTATACGCTGACGGCGGCCGGCGTCTGGACCTACACGCTGGACAACGGCAATGCCGGCCGTGCAGGCGCTCAACGTCGGTCAGACGCTGACCGATACGTTCACCGCCATCACGGTCGACGGCACCCAGCAGCTGGTGACGATCACGATCAATGGCGCCAATGACGCCGCCGTGATCAGCGGCGCCACCAGCGGGTCTGTCACCGAGGCCGGCGGCGTCGCCAACGACATACCCGGCACTCCGACCGCGACCGGCGATCTGAACTCCACCGATGTCGACAACCCGAGCGATGCCTGGACAGCGGTCGGCACGGCAACCGCAAGCGCCAACGGCTACGGCACCTATACGCTGACGGCAGCCGGGTTGTGGGCCTACACGCTCGATAACAGCAATCCGGCGGTGCAGGCGCTCAATGTCGGCGGCACCCTGACCGACACGTTCACCGCCACCACGGTCGACGGCACCTCGCAACTCGTCACCATCACCATCAACGGCGCCAACGATGCGCCGGTGATTACCGGCCCCGTGACCGGCACGGTGGTCGAGGCCGGCGGCGTCGCCAACGGCACGCCCGGCACACCGGTCGTGACCGGCGACCTGAACTCGGCTGATGTCGACAATCCGAGCCGATGCCTGGACGGCGGTCGGCACGGCAACCGCAAGCACCAACGGCTTCGGCACCTACACGCTGACGGCGGCCGGGCTGTGGACCTACACGCTCGACAACAGCAATGCCGCGGTGCAGGCGCTCAATGCCGGTCAGACGCTAACCGATACCTTCACGGTGACCACGGTCGACGGCACCGCCCAGCTGGTGACCGTCACCATCGACGGCGCCAACGACGCCGCTGTGATCAGCGGCGTCACCAGCGGGTCTGTCACCGAGGCCGGCGGCGTGGGCTCCGGCATCCCGGGTGTACCGATCGCGACCGGCAATCTCGATTCCACCGACGTCGACAATCCGCCGGATGCCTGGAATGCGGTCGGCTCTCCGACCGCGAGCGCCAACGGCTTTGGCACCTACACGCTGACGGCGGCCGGCGTCTGGATCTACATCCTGGATAACAGCAACGCCGCCGTACAGGCGCTCAATGTCGGCGGCACGCTGACCGACACGTTCACCGCCATCACGGTCGACGGCACCCGGCAGTTGGTGACCATCACCATCCATGGCACCGACGACGCCGCGGTGATCAGCGGCGATTTCACCGGGGAGGTGCTCGAAGCCGGCGGTGTCGCCAACGCAACGCCGGGCATTCCGACCGCGACCGGCGATCTCGATGCCGCCGACGTCGACAACCCGCCGGACTGGGTGGCCGTCGGCACGCCGGTGGCCGGCACCAACGGCTTCGGCACCTATACGCTGACGGCGGCCGGCGCCTGGACCTACACGCTGAACGACAGCAATGCCGCGGTGCAGGCGATCAATGTCGGTCAGACGCTGACCGATACGTTCACCGCCACCACGGTGGGCGGCACCTCCCAGGTGGTGACGATCACCATCGATGGCGCCAATGACGCCGCCGCGATCAGCGGCGCCACCAGCGGGTCTGTCACCGAGGCCGGCGGCGTGGCCAACGGCACACCGGGCATTCCGACCGCGACCGGCGATCTGAACTCCACCGACGTCGATAACACGACCGACGCATGGCAAACAGTCGGCACGTCGTTGCGGGGCAACAGCGGCTTCGGCACCTACACGCTGACGGCGTCCGGCGTGTGGACCTACACGCTGGACGACAACAATCCGGTGGTGCAGTCGCTCAATCGCCGGGCAAACGCTGACCGACACGTTCACGGTCGCCACCATTGACGGCACCACCCAGGTGGTGACCATCACCATCAACGGCACCAACGATGCCGTGGTGATCACCGGCGACATCACGGGGAGCGTGGTCGAGGCCGGCGGTGTCGCCAACGGTACGCCCGGCACGCCCACCGCGACCGGGGATCTGAACTCAACCGATGTCGACAATGCAGCCGACGCCTGGACGGCGGTCGCAACAGCATTACCCGGCGACAGCGGCTTCGGCGCCTACACGCTGACGGCGGCCGGGCTGTGGACCTACACGCTGGACAACAGCAACGCCGCCGTAGAGGCGCTCAATGTCGGCGACACGCTGACCGACACGTTCACCGCCACCACGGTCGACGGCACCGCCCAGCTGGTGACCGTCACCATCAACGGCGCCAACGACGCCGCCGTGATCACCGGCGAACACCACGGGGAGCGTGGTCGAGGCCGGCGGCGTGGCCAACGGCACGCCCGGCACTTCGTTTGTGGTCGGGAACCTCGATGCCGCCGACGTCGACAACCCGTCGGACAGTTGGACTCCAATCGAGACGCCGACGCGAAGCGCCGGCAATTATGGGACGTTCACGATCGATGCTGCGGGCCAGTGGGTTTACATACTTGATGACAACAACGCCGCGGTGCAGGCGCTCAACGCCGGCGACACGCTGACCGACACGTTTACCGCTATCACGGTCGACGGCACGGCCGAGCTTGTCACCATCACCATCACCGGCGCGAACGACGCCGCGGTCATCACCGGGACCGCGACCGGCGCCGTGACCGAAGCCGGCGGTGTCGCCAACGGTACGCCCGGCACCCCTGTCGCGACCGGCGACCTGAACTCGGCTGATGTCGACAATACAGCCGATGCCTGGACGGCGGTCGGCACGGCAACCGCAAGCACCAACGGCTTCGGCACCTATACGCTGACGGCGGCCGGAGTCTGGACCTACACGCTGGACGACAGCAATGCCGCGGTGCAGGCGCTCAATGTCGGCGACACGCTGACCGATCGCTTTACCGTCATCACCATCGACGGCACCACCCAGCTGGTGACCGTCACCATCAACGGCGCCAACGACGCCGCCGTGATCAGCGGCGACACCACGGGGAACGTGCTCGAGGCCGGCGGCGTTGCCAACGGCGCGCATGGCATCTCGATCGCAACCGGTCATCTCAACTCAATCGACGTCGACAACCCCGATAACGCATGGGACCCGGTCGGCGCGTCGTTGCGGGGCAACAGCGGCTTCGGCACCTATACGCTGACGGCGGCCGGAGTCTGGGCCTACACGCTGGACGACAGCAATGCCGCGGTGCAGGCGCTCAATGTCGGCGCACACGCTGAACGACACCTTCACCGCCTTCACGGTCGACGGCACCGCGCAACTCGTCACCATCACCATCACCGGCACCAACGACGCGGCTGATATCACCGGGACCGCGACCGGAGCCGTGATCGAAGCCGGCGGCGTCGCCAACGCTACGCCGGGCACGCCCACCGCGACCGGCGATCTGAACTCGACCGACGTCGACAACCCGGGCGACGCCTGGGCGGCGGTCGCAACGGCATTGCCTGGTGACAACGGCTTCGGCACCTACACCCTTACAACCGCCGGCGTGTGGAGCTACACGCTCGATAACAACAATGCCACGGTGCAGGCGCTCAATGCCGGCGACACGCTGACCGATCGCTTTACCGTCACCACCATCGACGGCACCGCCCAGCTGGTGACGATCACCATCGACGGCGCCAACGACGCTGCCGTGATCAGCGGCGTCACCAGCCGGTCGGTGACCGAGGCCGGCGGCGTCGATAACGGCAACCCGGGGATCCCGATCACAGCCGGCAATCTGAACTCGACCGACGTCGACAACCCGGACGATTCCTGGAATGCCGTCACGACACCGCTGCCGGGCGACAACGACTTCGGCGTCTACACGCTGACGGCGGCCGGCGTCTGGATCTACGTGCTGGACAACAGCAACGCCGCCGTACAGGCGCTCAATGTCGGCGGCACGCTGACCGACACGTTCACCGCCATCACGGTCGACGGCACCGCGCAACTCGTCACCATTACCATCAACGGCACCAACGATGCCGCGGTGATCAGCGGCACCGTCAGTGGATCCGTCACCGAGGCGGGCGGCGTGGCCAACGGGTCGCCGGGTACGCCCACCGTTACCGGCAATCTCGATTCCACCGATGTCGACAATCCGGCCGACGCGTGGACGGCGGTCGGCACGGCAACCGCAAGCGCCAGCGGCTTCGGCAGCTATACGCTGACGGCGGCCGGGGTCTGGACCTACACGCTCGATAACGGCAACGCCACGGTGCAGGCGCTCAATGCCGGTCAGACGTTGACCGATACGTTCACGGTCGCCACCAGTCGACGGCACCACCCAGCTGGTGACCGTCACCATCAACGGCAGCAACGACGCGGCGGTCATCACCGGGACCGCGACCGGCGCCGTGACCGAAGCCGGCGGTGTCGCCAACGGCGCGCCGGGCACCCCGGCCGCTACCGGCAATCTGACCTCCACCGACGTTGACAATCCGAACGACGCCTGGATCCTGGTCGTCAATCCCATATCAAGCGACAATGGCTACGGCACCTACACCCTGACAGCGGCCGGGGTCTGGGCCTATACGCTCGACAACAGCAACGCGGCGGTGCAGGCGCTCAATGTCGGCGACACGTTGACCGATACGTTCACCGCCACGACGATCGACGGCACCGCGCAACGCGTCACCATCACCATCAACGGCACCAACGATATCGCGGTCATCACCGGCGCTGTGACCGGCACTGTGCTGGAGGCGGGCGGCGTCAACAACGGCAGCCTCGGCACGCCCACCGCGACCGGCGATCTCAATTCCACCGATGTCGATAACCCGAACGACACCTGGACGGCGGTCGGATCGCCAACCGCGAGCGCCAACGGCTACGGCAGCTATACGCTCACCACCGCCGGCGTGTGGGTCTACACGCTCGACAACAGCAGCGCCGCGGTGCAGGCGCTCAATGTCGGCGACACGCTGACCGACAGCTTCACGGTCGCCACGGTCGGCGGCGCCACCCAGCTGGTGACCGTCACCATCCATGGCGCCGACGACGCCGCCGTGATCTCCGGCGCGACGACGGGGGATGTGGTCGAGGCGGGCGGAGTGGGGTCCGGCATTCCGGGCGTTCCGACCACGACCGGCAATCTGGACACCACCGACGTGGACAGCCCGCCAGACGACTGGACCCCGGTCGCCACACCCACAGCAGGCGACAATGGCTTCGGCACCTACAGCCTGACAGCGGCCGGGGTCTGGACCTACACGCTGGACAACAGCAACGCCACCGTGCAGGCGCTTGGCACCGGCGCCACGCTCACCGATACATTCACCGCCATCGCGGTCGACGGCACCGCCCAGCTGGTCACCGTCACCATCCATGGCACCGACGACGCCGCGGTGATCAGCGGCGATATCACCGGAGCGGTGCTCGAAGCCGGCGGTGTCGCCAACGGAACGCCGGGCACGCCCACCGCCACCGGGGATCTTGACGCCGCCGACGTCGACAATCCGCCGGACTGGACGCCCGTCGCCACGCCGGCGCCGGGCGACAGAGGCTTCGGCACCTACACCCTGACGGCCGCTGGCGTCTGGACCTACACCCTGGACAATACCAACGCCACGGTGCAGGCGCTCAATGCCGGTCAGACGCTGACCGACACCTTCACCGCCAGCACCACCGACGGCACCACCCAGTTGGTGACCATCACCATCAATGGCGCCAACGACACCGCCGCGATCAGCGGCACCGCCAGCGGGGCGGTGACCGAGGCCGGTGGTGTCGCCAACGGCGCGCCGGGCATCCCGACCGCGACCGGCGATCTGAACTCGACCGACGTCGATAACCCGAGCGACGTTTGGGGAGCAGTCGGCACGTCGTTGCGGGCCGACAGCGGCTTCAGCACCTACACCCTGACAGCGGCCGGCGTCTGGACCTACACGCTGGACAATACCAACGCCGCGGTGCAGGCGCTCAATGTCGGGCAGACCCTGACCGACACCTTCACCGCCACCACGGTCGACGGCACCGCGCAACTCGTCACCATCACCATCACCGGCACCAACGATGCCGCGGTCATCAGCGGCTCCGCCAACGGGTCGGTGACCGAGGCCGGCGGCGTTGCCAACGGTACGCCCGGCACGCCTGTCGCGACCGGCGACCTGAACTCGATCGATGTCGACAATACGGCCGATGCCTGGACGGCGGTCGGCACGGCAACTGCAACCACCAACGGCTTCGGCAGCTACACGCTGACGGCTGCCGGGGTCTGGACCTACACCCTGGACGACGGTAATGCCGCGGTTCAGGCGCTCAATGTCGGCCAGACGCTAACCGACAGCTTCACGGTGACCACGGTCGACGGCACCGCGCAACTCGTCACTATCACCATCAACGGCAAGAACGACGCCGCCGTGATCAGCGGCCCCGTCAGCGGGTCTGTCACCGAAGCCGGCGGGGTGGCGAACGGAACACCGGGCGTTCCCACCGCGACCGGCAATCTGAACTCGACCGACTTCGACAGCGGGAACGATGTCTGGATGGCCGTAAGCTCATCGGCCGCCAGTGCCAACGGTTTCGGCGCCTACACGCTGACCTCGACCGGAGGGTGGAACTACAAGCTGGACAACAGCAATGCGGCCGTGCAGGCGCTCAATGTCGGGCAGACCCTGACCGACACCTTCATCGCCACCACGATCGACGGCACCGCGCAACTCGTCACCATCACCATCAACGGCACCAACGATGCCGCGGTGATCAGCGGCGCCACCAGCGGGTCCGTTACCGAGGCCGGTGGCGTCGCGAACGGCACACCCGTCGCGACCGGCGATCTGAACTCGACCGACGTCGACAATACGGCCGACACGTGGACGGCGGTCGGCACGGCGACCGCGAGCGCCAACGGCTTCGGCACCTATCTGCTCACCGCCGCCGGCGTGTGGAGCTACACGCTCGATAACAACAATGCCGCGGTGCAGGCGCTCAATGTCGGCGACACCCTGACCGACACCTTCACTGCCTTGACGGTCGACGGCACCGCGCAGCTCGTCACCATCACCATCAGTGGCGCGAATGACGCCGCCGTGATCAGCGGCCCCGTCAGCGGGTCCGTCACCGAGGCTGGAGGCGTCAATAACGGCACGCCGGGCGTTCCGACCGCGACCGGCGATCTTAACGCGACCGACGTGGACAATCCGGCCGACGCCTGGAACGTGGTCGCCACGCCGCTGCCGACCGACAATCACTTCGGCACCTATACGCTGACAGCGGCCGGGGTGTGGACTTACGCGCTGAACAACAGCAATCCGCTCGTGCAGGCGCTCAACGTCGGTCAGACCCTGACCGATACGTTCACCGTCGCGACGATCGGCGGCACCGCGCAGCTGATCACCGTCACCATCAACGGCGCCAACGATGCCGCTGTCGTCACCGGCCCTGTAACCGGCACGGTGCTGGAGGCGGGCGGCGTCAACAACGGCAGCCTCGGCACGCCCACCGCGACCGGCGATCTCAACGCCGCCGATGTCGATAACCCGAACGACGCCTGGACCACCGTCGCCACGCCGGCCGCCAGCGCCAACGGCTTCGGCACCTACACGCTGAGCGCGGCCGGCGTCTGGACTTATACGCTCGACAACACCAACGCCGCGGTTCAAGGGCTCAAAGTCGGTCAGACGCTGACCGACACCTTCACCGTCACCACCATCGACAGCACCGCCCAGCTGGTGACCGTCACCATCAATGGCTCCGACGATTCCCCGGTGGCGGCGGCCGACAACAACGCCAGCGATCCGGTGACCGAGAGCGGCGTCAATCCAGGCAACACGCCGTTTGCAGGCGATCCCTCGGCGGCCGGCAACGTGCTGACCAATGACCTTGACGTGGACAGCGGCGATACCAAGACGGTGGTTGCCGTCAACGGCGAAGCGCTCAACGTCGGCCAGCCGCTGACCGGCACCTACGGCACATTAACGCTCCTGGCCAACGGCAACTGGAGCTACGCTCTCGACAATGCCGACCCCGACACCAATGCTCTGGCGCAGGGCCAGGTCGTCACCGAGGTCTTCACCTACACCATGGCCGACGCCGACGGCGCGACTTCATCCTCTTCGCTCACCGTCGCCGTCACCGGAACCAATGACGCGCCGGACATCGTTATTCGCAGCGGCGATCGCGCTACGGCCAATCTGACCGAAACCGGCGCCGGCCTGACCAGGAGCGGCACCCTGACGGTCCGGGATCCCGACCTCACCGATACGGTCACGGCATCGGTGACCGCGGTCTCACTCAGCGGCACGACCGGCGGCCTGACGGCCGCCGACGTGCTGGGAATGCTGTCCGTGACCGCCGGCGCGATTGCGGCCGATCCGGCTGACACCAACAACCTCGGTTGGGCGTTCAATTCCGGCGCGCAGGCGTTCAGCTTCCTGAACGCGGGGCAGACGCTGACGCTTGACTACACGGTGCAGGCGACCGATGGCAGCGCCTCCGACGCACAAACCGTGGAGGTCACCATCAACGGCGCCGGCGCGGCGCCCGTGGCGAGGGACGACTTCATCCTGGTGTCCGATTTGACGACGGTGGTCGTCCCGTGGAGCGTGCTGCTTGCCAATGACAGTGATCCGACCGCCAGCATCGTCAGTGTGACATCCCTGAATGGTGTCGGCTTCTTCTCTATTCCCGTTACCCTCAACACGGCTGCCCGGACCATCACCTTCAACACGCCGATCGGCGGCGATTTCAGCGGCAACAGCTTTACCTATACGGTCTCCAGTGACTCGGGCACATCGACCGCAAGTGTTGGCGTCGGTATCCTGCCGGTCAACAACCCTTTCCCCGTCTCCACCGACCTTTCAGGCCAGTTTTATGATTTCTCCTATCTGTTCACGAATTCCGGCGATGATGTGCTGGGCGCGGGCGGCGCCACCGACCACTTTTTCGGCGGCGCGGGCAACGACGTCTACAAATTCACGCTGGCCGGCGGAGGCGATGATCAGATCAACGAATCCATTCTTGGCGGAGCCGGCAACGACACCATCCAGATCCTGACCACCGCCGCGACATCATTTACGGACCTCAACTTTCAACGTCTCGATGGCGACGGGGACGGGCCGCTTGACGAGCTCTCCTTCAGGTACAACGGCAATACGGTAACGGTTATCAATGAATTCGACGCCTTCGCCAACCATCACGTCGAACAGTTGGCATTCACCGGTGGCGGAACGTACTACGGCTACGCGCTCGGAACCGGGCCCTACAGCATCGACAATACGTCGGGCGGCAATGACATCGTTGCCGGGACCAGCGGTAACGACAGCCTGAATGGCGGTACGGGCGGACGCGAGCTGCTGTTCGGCAATGCGGGCAATGACACCATCGATGCCGGCAGCGGCGACGATTTGCTGGTTGGAGGAACCGGCAACGACACGTTGCTTGGCGGCAGCGGCAACGACACCTATCTGTTCGGCCTCAACGATGGAATTGACACGATCACCGAGGGCGGCGGCATCGACCAGATCGTGATCGCCACCAACGGGGCGGAACTCAGCAGTCTCAATTTCCTCAATGCGGTGGACAGCTTCGGCGGAGATCTCGTGATCGACTACAATGGCCAGCAGGTCACCGTGATCGACCAGCTCTCCGGAAACGGGGATCGCCACCTGGGGAGCCTGACCTTCTTCGGCGGCGCGAGCTATCTGGGCTATGATCTGGGGTCATCAAAGTACACGGTTGCCGGTAGTGGCACCGATATGATCCGGGCGGGCGACAACGGCGCCAACTTCATCCAGGGAGGTTCCGGCCGGGATCTGATCTTCGGCAATGCGGGAAATGACACCATTATCGGGGGTGGCGGCGCCGATCTGTTGGTCGGCGGAGCTGGCAATGACGTGGTGACCGGCGGCTCCGGTAACGACGTGCTGGTCGGCGGGACCGGCAACGACATTCTCACCGGCGGCGGCGGTTTCGATCGATTTGTCTTTGCGGAAGCCGGCCCGGCCAACGTCGATACCATCACCGACTACAGCACCAACGACGTCGTCGACCTTTCGCCTTTGCTGGACAGTCATTTCGGCCCGGCCGACAATTTTGCGGATTTTGCCCGCATCGTGCAAAATGGCTCGACCATCACCGTGCAGGCAGACCTGGACGGCGCGGCCAACGGCCGCAACTTTGTGGATGTGGCCGTTCTCAACGACTACGGAACAATCGGGCAGGACCTGGTCCACGTCCATTTCGGCAATGCGACCCACGACTTGCTCGTGTGACGTCGAGCGCGTCGATTTTTTCCTCCGGCCAATTTTTGCGCTTGATCGCCAAATTCAGTCGGGCTCCTGACGACCGGCATTTTTGAAATAGAAAATTTTGTGAGGTGCTTGTTTGTGCGGTTCGAGCTGTGCCGCGCGACAAAATAGTTCGGCCGATGTCCGTTCAGGGGCAATCGCTACCGGCGTTTGCGGCCGGGCTGCACTCGAAGTCCGGTTTGGCCCGAAACCGACCTGATTCCAACGCCCGACCCAGGGTCACATGCTCCTCGCCCGAAAGTGCGGTTCGGTATCTTGGCATTAAGGTCGATGACGCCTGGCAAGCAAGTTGCCCGCTTGCCGGACTTACGGGCGCAGCCCCGCCGCTTTGACGGCGGCGCCCCACTGCGCGATATCCGCGACGATGGTGTCGCCGAATTGCTTCGGATTGGCGCCGATCGGGTCGATACCGTAGCCGTCGAAGCGCTGCAGGATCACCGGATCCTTCGCGGCATTTTGCGTCTGCGCGGCGAGCAGATCGATAACCTCCTGCGGCGTCTTCGCCGGCGCCAGCAGGCCGTTCCAGGTCTCCGACCGAAAGCCGGGGTAGCCGGATTCGGCGACCGTCGGAACGTCGGGCAATTTGGCCACGCGTTTGGTCGCCGATACCGCCAGCGCACGCAGGGCGCCGCCCGCATGGGGCAGCGCCTCGGAGAGATTTGCAAAATAAACTGGAACCTGGTTGCCCAGGACGTCGGTGATGGCCGGTGCGCCGCCCTTATAGGGCACGTGAAGCATTTCCAGTCCGGCGCGCATCAGGAAAAGCACCATGGTCAGATGAGCGAGGCTGCCGGTGCCGGCGGAGGCGTAGGCCAGCTGCCCCGGTCGCGCTTTTACGTAGGTCACGAATTCCTGCAGCGTCTTCGGTTCGAACTGCGGATTGGCGACGAGGCAGAACGGATTGCTCGCGACGTTACAGATCGGCGCGAAATCCTTGATTGGATCGTAGTTGGTTTTTTCCATCGAGGGCAGAATGGCGAATTGCGGCAGCGCTCCCAGCAGCAAGGTGTATCCATCCGGCGTCGAGCGCGATACGGCGTCCATCGCGATGGCCCCGCCGGCGCCGACCTTGTTTTCGACGATGAAGCTGGCACCGATCTTGTCGCCGAGATACTGCGCGACCAGACGCGCGATGCCATCCGTGTTGCCGCCGGCGGCGAACGGCACGATCAACTTCACCGGCCGCTTCGGCCAGTTATCGGCAAAAGCGCGCCGAGGCAGTGCACTGGCGATTCCCGTTCCCAGCAAGGCTCCGGCCAGGCTCCGTCGCGTCAACATCTGTCGTTCTCCCGTCATCAGAACCGACCGTTCGGTCGTGTTCAACCGACCGTTCGGTCGTGTTCAAACCGACCGTTCGGTCGTGTTCAATCGACCTGTTCGACCGCGCATAAGTCCTCAGACGTCGCGACGTACGGCGAAACGTCATCGTCGGAGTGTCATGTTAGAGGGTCTCATCCGATATTCAAATCGGCAATTCGAACGGCCGAAGCGGCCTCGCCGAGGCCAGTGGCGGCTGAATGAAATTTTGCTGCGTAAGCAGGCAGTCTGGCGCAGGTCTTGGCAACTGTGCCGCGCAATCGTATCGATGCACCGGCCTGGGATGCCTGTGAGGCGGAAATCACAGGTCAGTTACAATAATCCGGACCGGCCTTGCCTGGTTCCCGCGAACCACCAAATCTTTCTCCTTGATCGTGCGCCGATAACAATCTTCATTTATGGGCGATGTTCCTGGGGAGGTCTGTCTTGAACAGGTTGCGGGCACAGGGTCGTGGTTTGGATGCGGCCGCGGGTTTTTCGCTGGTGCTGGCACTGCTGCTGCTCGCGGGCTGCGGCCAGAAGACTGAAACGGCCGCGCCGGCGCCACCTCCGGTAACCGTTGCCCAACCGACCAAGCGCACCGTGACCGACTGGGACGAGTTCACCGGCCGCTTCGATGCCGTCGAGGAGGTACAGGTCCGCGCCCGCGTCACCGGTTTCGTCAACAGCGTCAATTTCCGCGATGGCGCCATCGTCAATGCCGGCGATCTGCTCTACCTGATCAATTCCCGCGCCTATGAGGCGGTCGCAGCGCAAGCCGACGGCCAGCTCGCCGATGCGCGCGCCAAGGTCGAGCTTGGCAAGCGCGAACTCGACCGCGCGCTGACCCTGAACCAGACCCAGGCGGTGGCCGATTCCATCGTCGATCAGCGCCGCCAGACGCTGCAGGCGGCCAACGCCGCGGTGATCCAGTCGGAGGGGGCGCTGAAGCGCGCCCAGCTCGACGTCGAATTCTCCCACGTGGTGGCGCCGATCAGCGGCCGGGCCAGCCGCCATCTCGTCAGCGTCGGCAACCTGGTCCAGGGCAGCGAGAGCGGCGCGACGCTGCTGACGTCGATCGTTTCGCTCGATCCGATCTACGTCTATTTCGACATGGATGAATCGATCTACCAGCGCAATAGCAAGCTGTGGTTCGAAGGCAAGCGCCCGAGTTCGCGCGATACGCCCAATCCGGTGCAGATCACCCTGACCGGCGAGACCAAACCGTCGCACCAGGGCAAGATGGATTTCCTCGACAACCGGCTCGACATTTCGACCGGCACGCTGCGCGGCCGGGCGGTGGTCGACAACCACGATCTTTCGATCCTGCCCGGGCAGTTCGCCCGGGTTCGCGTCATCGGCAGCGCGCCCTATGAGGCGTTGCTGCTGCCCGATGCCGCCATCGCCACCGACCAGTCGCGCAAGATCGTGTTCGTGGTCAAGGACGACAACACGGTGGAGGCGCGGCCGGTGGTCCTGGGCGCCCTCGACGACGGCCTGCGGGTCATCAAGGAAGGGCTGAAGCCCGACGACAAGGTTATTATCGAAGGGCTGCAACGGGCGCGGATCGGGGCCAAGGTGGCGCCGCATCCGCCGGCCGGCGGCGCCGGCGCAAAGCCATAAATCTCGGCCGGCTTTCCATCAATCAGCCGATTCTGGCGATGGTGTTGTCCATCGTGCTCCTGATCGTCGGCGCCATCGCCTACACCACATTGCCGGTGGCGGAATATCCGCAGGTGGCGCCGCCCACCGTGGTGGTGACGACGCTGTATCCGGGCGCATCCGCGCAGACCGTCTCCGACACGGTGGCGACGCCGATCGAACAGGAGATCAATGGCGTCGAGGACATGCTGTATCTCTACAGCCAGGCCACCTCGAACGGCCAGCTCACCATCACGGTGACCTTCAAGCTCGGCACCGACCTCGACAAGGCCCAGGTGCTGGTGCAGAACCGCGTCGCCATCGCGCAGCCGCGGCTGCCCGAGGAAGTCCAGCGCAACGGCGTCACCACCCGCAAGAACAGCCCCGACCTGATGATGGTCGTGTTCATGCTGTCGCCCGACGACAGTTACGACCAGCTCTACATTTCCAACTACGCGCTGCGTCAGGTCCGCGACCAGTTGCTGCGGCTCGACGGCGTCGGCGATATCCAGATCTTCGCCGCGCGC
This sequence comes from uncultured Alphaproteobacteria bacterium, assembly GCA_963710235.1. GTDB lineage: Bacteria > Pseudomonadota > Alphaproteobacteria > Rhizobiales > Xanthobacteraceae > Bradyrhizobium. The sequence continues at coordinate 395,950 of CAVPZI010000001.1, read as the reverse complement.
GACTATTCGATGCGGCTGTGGCTCGATCCCGACAAGATCGCCACGCTGGGCATGACCGCCGGCGACGTGGTGGCCGCGATCCGCGCCCAGAATCTGCAGATTACGGGCGGCCAGATCGCCGAACCGCCGATCGCCGACCGCGCCTTCCAGCCCAATCTCACCTTCACCGGTCGCCTGCGCGATCCCGGGCAGTTCGAGGACATCGTGCTCAAATCCGGCGCCGACGGCCGCACGGTGCGGCTGCGCGATGTGGCCCGCATCGAACTCGGCGCGCTCAGTTCCACCACCAACGGCTTCCTGCTGCGCAAGGAGGCAGTGGCGCTGTTGGTGTTCCAGCGCCCCGGGTCGAACGCGCTGGCCACCGCCAAGAACATTTCCGACGAGATGGTGAAGCTCAAGGCCGAATTCCCCAAGGGGCTCGACTACAACATCGGCTACAATCCTACCGAGTTCATCGCCCAGTCCGTCAAGGAACTGGTCAAGACCATCTATGAGGCGATGGTGCTGGTGGTCATCGTCGTGCTGGTGTTCCTGCAGGGCTGGCGTCCGGCGATCATTCCCATCGTGGCCATCCCGGTGTCGCTGATCGGCACTTTCGCCGTCATGGCGGCGCTGGGTTTCTCCATCAACAATCTCACCTTGTTCGGCCTGGTGCTGGCGGTCGGCATCGTGGTCGACGACGCCATCGTGGTGGTGGAGAACGTCGAGCGGCATCTGCGCGACGGCATGACCCGGCGCGACGCGGCACTGCGCACCATGGCGGAGGTCGGCAGCGCCCTGGTCTCGATCGCGCTGGTGCTGTGCGCGGTGTTCGTGCCGACCGCCTTCCTCGGCGGCATTTCCGGACAATTTTTTCAGCAATTCGCCATTACCATCGCGGTGGCTACCGCGATCTCGTGCTTCTGCTCGCTGACGCTGTCGCCGGCGCTGGCCTCCCTGATCCTCCAGCCGCACCAGGAGAAATCGGGGCCGGCACGCTGGAATTTCGTCGCGCGGAGCTGGGAGGCCGCGACCGACGCGTTCAACCGCGGCTTCGACCGGTTGTCTCACGGCTACGGCAGCGCGGCAGGTTTCGTGATCCGGCACTCGGCGGTGATGCTGCTGATCTATGTCGTGCTGATCGGCTCGGCCGGCTGGCTTCTGGTGACCACGCCGCAGGGGTTCATCCCGGCGCAGGACCGCGGCTATGTCATCGTCGCGGTGCAGTTGCCGGGGGCGGCTTCGCTGGCGCGTACCACCGCGGTGGTGAAGCGGATCGAGGCGATTGCGCTGGATACGCCCGGCGTCGTGCGGGTGCCGGCGCTGGCCGGCCTGTCCGGCGCCACCCGGACCCAGTCCGGCAATGCGGCGGCGCTATTCCCGGTGTTCGACGAACCGGAAGTGCGGATCAAAAAGGGCCTGTCGGCGGCGGTCATCACCGCGGAACTGCGCAAGCGGCTCTCCGCCATCGAGGATGCCTTCATCATCGTGGTGCCGCCGCCCGCGGTGCCCGGCATCGGCACCGGCGGCGGGTTCACCATGCGGATCGAGGACCGCCAGGGCCGCGGTCCTGAGCTGTTGGCGGCCGCGACCGACGAACTGGTTTCGGCGGCGCGCAAGGCGCCCGGTTTGACCGCGGTGTTCTCGCCGTTCACCGCCAACACCCCGGAAGTGTTCGTTGAAATCGACCGCCTCAAGGCGCAGATGCTCGGCGTGCCGATCGAAAACGTCACCGAGGCGATCGAGACCTATTTCGGCTCGGCTTATGTCAACGACTTCAACATTCTGGGCCGCACCTATCATGTCACGGCGCAAGCCGACCTGCCGTTCCGCAAGGAGACGTCCGATCTGGCGCGGCTGCGGACCCGCAACAAGGCCGGCGACATGGTGCAGCTCGGCAGCGTGGTGAATTTCAGGGACACCGCGGGACCTGACCGGGTGGCGCGCTACAATCTTTACCCTTCGGCGGAATTGCAGGGCGACACGCTGCCGGGAACCAGTTCCACCACCGCGCTCAACACCATGAAGAAGCTCGCCGAAGAAACGCTGCCAAGCGGCTTCTCCTATGAATGGACCGATCTGTCGTATCAGCAGACCACGGGCGCCAATGCCGGGCTGTATGTGTTTCCGGTCTGCGTGCTGTTCGTCTTCCTGGTGCTGGCGGCGCAATACGGCAGCTGGACGCTGCCGTTTGCGGTGATCCTGATCGTGCCGATGTGCCTGCTGGCCGCTACCATCGGGGTCCGCATCATGGGCCAGGACGTCAACATCCTCACCCAGATCGGCTTTGTGGTGCTGGTGGGCCTCGCCGCCAAGAACGCCATCCTGATCGTCGAATTTGCCCGCGATATCGAACGCGAGGGGCGGGACCAGCTCGAGGCTGTCGTCGAGGCGTGTCGATTGCGAATCCGGCCGATCCTGATGACGTCGTTCGCCTTCATTCTGGGCGTGCTGCCGCTGGTGGTTTCGTCAGGATCCGGCTCCGAAATGCGCCAGGCGGTCGGCGTCGCGGTGTTCTTCGGCATGCTGGGGGTAACCCTGTTCGGCCTGATCTTCACCCCGATCTTCTATATCTTGGTGCGACGGCTCGCGCCGGGCTCGGTGCTGATCCCCGGCAAGGATACCGGGGCGAACATATAAACGGACGTCCAATCGTCGAAACAGGCGCCGTGCATGCATCCAAACTCCCGATTGCAAATGATGAGCTGGCTGGTGGGCGAGGGGCTCGCCGGCCTCGCCGAGAACGAACTGGTGCGCGGATTCTGCGAGCGAAGCCGGGCGGCGGGGCTTGAACTATCGCGCGGCCTCGTTTTCATCGATACCCTCGATCCGGTCTACGAGGGTCACGGCTTTCGCTGGAGCGACACCGAGACCAACGAAGGCGACAGCTTCGATTATGGCCCAACCAGTGAAGGCGAAGCCGCGGACGGTTGGCGGCGCTCGACGTTCCATCACATGCTGGAAAACGACCAGCCTGAACTGCGGCTGGATCTCACTGATCCCGGCTCCTACGTTTTCTCGCGGATCGAGGAACTTGCCGAACTGGGCCACCGGCATTTTGTCGGCTTTGTGCATCGTTTCGGCGAAGCCGGGTCGATCGGCCAGATGGACTCCGTCTACTCCTACTGGACCACGCGCCGTCCGGACGGATTCGACGAGCATGCGTTGGCGGCGCTGCGCGATCTGGTGCCGGTATTGGCACTGGCGGTGAAGGCGGCGACGGTGGCGCGCATCGCCCGAACCGTTGGCCGGGTCTATCTCGGTCGCGATGCCGCCGAGCAGGTGATGCGCGGACGCATCTCCCGCGGTGTCACCGAGTGGATCAATGCGGTGCTGTGGTTTTCCGACCTTCGGGGGTCAACGTCGATAAGTGAATTGATTGCGCCGGAAGAGATCATTCCGTTCCTCAACGACTACGCCGGTGCTGCCATCCATGCCATCCACGACGCCGGCGGCGATGTGCTCAAGCTGATCGGCGACGGCGTGCTGGCGGTATTCACCGGTCCCGACATGACCGTCGCGCGCCGGGCGGCGCTACGCGCCGAGTATCAGTTTCGCAAGAATATGCGAGCGACCAACGCCAAGCGTAGCGCGGCCAACCAGATCGTTACCTCGGCCTATGTCGGGCTGCATGTCGGCGAGGTATTTTACGGCAATATCGGCAGCGAGGACCGGCTCGATTTTACCGTGGTGGGTCCCGCAGTGAACGAGGTCAGCCGCATTGCGTCGATGTGCACCTCGGTCGATCAGGAGTTTCTGGCCTCGACTGCGTTCCAGGCCGGCCTCGATGCCGCGGGGCGAAAGCATTTCGTCTCCACGGGCCGGTTCGCGCTGCGCGGGATCGGCCGGTCCCAGGACCTCTACACCCTCGATCCCGACATTCGGTCGGATGAAGCCATGGCCGGTCGCTACAAGCGTTATGTTTTCGGCTGACCACCGCTTAAGCATGCTGCAACCACAATCAGTTGTGTTGCAGCGTGGTCGCCTGGGGCGCCACCGCGGTCGTCCTTTTCGGCTTTAGCGTGCCGGCGTAGTATGACAGGCCCAGAACCAGGAAGAGACAGAGTACGTACATCGGATAGGCCTGCGGCGGCGTCATCGACCAGCGCAGGAAGCCTTTGATCGCGGCGCCGAGACCTTGGTTTTCAGTTTGCTGTTCCATCCGGCAATGTTTGCGTGTTGGGCCGGACAGGTCAAGCTCGGGGAGGCTCCGCCTCAGCACTTCGCCGGCTCGCCGACCATGTCCGGTTGTCGCGCCAGGCTGACCGCCGGCGACATCAGGATCACCAGCGCCTGGGCGCCGAAGATCGCCGCGGCGAGGTAGAGACAAACCTCGGCATTGTAGAGGCCACCGATCACCGCGCCCAGACCGGCGCCGATCGGCCGCGCCCCATAGCTCATGATGTTGATCGCCGAGACCCGGCCGAGCAGGCTTGGCGGCGTCACCGACTGGCGTAGCGTCGTCGTCGAGATCACCCACAGGATCGGGCCGGCACCGAGCAGGAAGAAGCCGACGCCCGCCAGCAGCGCCGTCGGCACGATGGTCGTCAGCGCCAGCACCAGGGCGGCGACGAAACCGGTGACCGGCCCGAGGCCGATCACCGTGCCGAAGGGCAGGCGCCGCATGGTCCGCGTCGCCGACAGCGCGCCGGCCACCATGCCCACGCCGTACATCGACAGCACCGTGCCGACACCGAAAGCCGACAGCCCGAGATGGCGGACCGCATAGGGGACGAATACCGCGAGAATCAGGAACGAGGCGGTATTGAAGATGAACTGGGTGATGAACACTGGCCGCAGCAGCGAATGATGCAGGACAAAGGCCGCGCCTTCCCTGATCTCCTGCAACGGATGGCGGCGCGGCGGCAACTCTCTGGCCGGTTCGAAAATTCCCGAAAGCAGTACGACCGCGACGATCGACAGGGTAGCCGCAACGCCGAATGCGGGCGCCGCCCCGAGCCATCCCACCAGCACGCCGCCGAGCGCCGGGCCGCTGGCAAATGCCACGGTCCGCGCCAGTTCGATCCGCGCATTGGCGGCGGGGAGCGATGCAGGAGTCACCAGGGACGGCACCAGCGACGGCGCCGCCACGCTGTAGACCACGGTGCCGCACACCGCGATAAAACCAAGCAAGGCGAGCAGCGGCAAGGTCAGCAGGTTGAAGGCGATCAGCGCCAGCACGCCGAGCAGCGCCGCCGCCCGCAGCGCCTCGGCGCCGGCCATCAGCCAGCGCCGCGAGATCCGGTCGGCCATCATGCCGGCCGGGATCGCAAACAGGATGAACGGCAGCGTCAGCGCGGTCTGCAGCAGTCCGGTGCGGCCTTCGCCGACGCCCAGCAGCAGCACGGCCACGATCGGCGCCGCGGCGAGCGCAATCTGCTCGGCCGACTGCGCCGCGAGGTTGGACCAGGCCAGGCGGTTGAAGGTCGGGGGCAGCATATCGTCGCGCGAATGGGTCATGGATCGCTCCTTCGGTAGGCGTGCCACAAACGTTAAGGAGGCGAGGGAGTCTCAACCACCCGTTTCCCGATCCTGCGGGACTTCCGGAACGATCCGCCTCAGATGCATTTGCAAATGAGTTGCAATAAGAGTGAAAGTCGTTCATCGTGACCAGATGGATGCAAAGTCACCGATAATCCCGCCCGGTTGCCCATCAAAGGGCGCAGCGAATACTCCAGGTGGTTGGCGATCGGCGCGGGGCGAGCCCTCGCTGGCGGGGATGTTCGCCACGATCCGGGTCGCCAAACAGGGGCCGTTCTGGCGCAAGCTGCTGGCCTTCCTGGGCCCCGGCTACCTGGTCGCGGTCGGCTACATGGATCCGGGCAACTGGGCGACCTCGCTGGCCGGTGGTTCCAGATACGGCTACGCGCTGCTCACGGTGGCGCTGCTGTCGAACCTGATGGCGATCGTGCTGCAGTCGCTGTGCACGCGGCTCGGGGTCGGCGCCGGGCGCGACCTGGCCCAGGCCTGTCGCGATTCCTATCCGCCGTGGGTGGCGATGCCACTGTGGCTGTCGGCGGAAATCGCCATCACCGCCACCGACCTTGCCGAAGTGATCGGCACCGCGATCGGGCTCAACCTGTTGTTTCACATCCCGCTCGAGATCGGCGTCCTCATCACCGCCGCCGACGTGTTCCTGATCCTGGCGCTGCAGGCGTTCGGGTTTCGCTGGATCGAGGCGTTTGTGGTGGCGATGCTCGGCGTCATCGCGGCATGCTTTGCAGTGCAGATCGCCATGGCCGATCCCGACTGGGGCGCGGTGCTGCGCGGTTTTGCGCCGACCACGGACATTCTCGCCAACCGCGACATGCTTTATCTCGGCCTCGGTATTCTCGGCGCCACGGTGATGCCGCATAATCTCTATCTGCATTCCGGTTTGGTGCAGACACGGGGCTATGGCGAGGACATCGCGGAAAAGCGCGAAGCCATCAAGCTCGCCACCATCGATTCTTCCCTGGCACTGTGTCTGGCTCTGGTGATCAACGCCTCGATTTTGATTCTGGCGGCCGCGACCTTCCATCGCGCCGGCAGGCTCGACGTGGCTGAACTCGATCAGGCCCATGCTTTCCTGGCGCCGCTCTTGGGCTCCAGCCTGGCGCCGACGCTGTTCGGTATCGCGCTGTTGTGCTGCGGGCTGAATTCGACCATCACCGCGACCCTGTCCGGCCAGATCGTGATGGAAGGATTTCTGCGAATCAGGATCGCGCCGTGGCTGCGGCGCCTGCTGACGCGCCTGATCGCGATCGTGCCGGCGGTGCTGGTGACGATCTGGGCCGGGGAGAAGGCCACCGGGCAGTTGCTGATCCTGAGCCAGGTGGTGCTGAGCCTGCAACTGCCGTTCGCGGTGGTGCCTTTGGTGATGTTCACCTCGAACCGCCGCAAGATGGGCCCGTTCACGGCGCCGCGCTGGCTGACGGCGCTGGCAACGCTGACGGCTGCGATCATCATCGCGCTGAACGCGAAACTGGTGTTTGATTTTGTGACGGGGTGAGCCCGCTAATCCTGCGGTTCCGTGGCCGTCTCGCCAGAGGCATCCACACGTAGCCAGCCGGACGGGGCAAGCCGCTGCTGCGGCAGATAGCGGCCCTTGTAGTCCATCTTCTTGGAGCCCTCGATCCAGTAGCCGAGATAGACGTAGGGCAGGCCGAGGCGGCGGGCGCGGGCGATGTGGTCGAGGATCATGAAGGTGCCGAGTGAGCGGCTCTCCTCGGACGGCTCGAAGAACGAATAGACCATCGACAGCCCGTCGCTCAACACGTCGGTGAGCGCCACCCCCAGCAGGTCCTGACCGCGGCCGGTGATGCCCGTGTCCGGGCCGCGCCGGCGGTATTCGATGATGCGGGTCTCGACGTGGCTGTCCTCCACCATCATGGCGTAGTCCAGCACGGTCATGTCGGCCATGCCGCCATGGCGGTGGCGCTGGTCCAGATAGGCGCGGAATACCGAATATTGTTCCGAGGTCGGCACCGCGCTGCGCTGGTCGCCGACAATGTCGGCATTGCGCGCCAGGATCTTGCGGAAGTTGCGGGTCGGCCGGAATTCGTTGGCGATGACCCGGACCGAAACGCAGGCCCGGCACTGGTCGCAGGCCGGCCGGTAGGCGATCGACTGGCTCCGACGGAACCCGCCATGGGTCAGCAAATCATTGAGATCGCCGGCCTTGTCGCCGACCAGGTGGGTAAACACCTTGCGCTCGTGCCGGCCCGGCAGATACGGGCAGGGCGAGGGTGCCGTCAGATAGAACTGGGGGGTGTCGCGGGAGTGCTGGGTCACGGCAGTTCAGTCGGTCTCCGGGGCAGTCTGGCCACAGCATCGCGCCGCGGCGGCGAACGGTCAATCCGTTTGCCGGCGGTCAGAAGCCGCGCGCGGCCGATTGTACCACCGGGGTCCGAACTGAACTGTTAATAACCACGGTGCCGAGTATGACGTCGTGCAGCAGCCGCCGGCGGCCGTTGAACAGGCCGACCAGCAGCACCAGCGGGCTCAGCACCGAGACCGAAATCCAGAACACCACGGCATGCATGGCACCCAGCACAAAATAGCTCGGCGCGCCGTACCAGGTGCGCATTTCGAGGTCCATCATCCGCATGCCTACGGTGGCCGAATGTGGGCCGCCCAGTGATGCGCCGTAATAAATCAGCGCCCAGATCACCGACGCCGGCGAAACCAGCCAGAACAGCACCCAGCCGAGCCCCAGGGTGACCACCCCGAACACGGCAATGAAGATCACCGCCAGAATAACCGGGACCGAAAGCACCAGCAGATCGATCAGGAACGCAAAAACCCGCCGCGTCAGCACGCCGCGAAACAACTCCGGCTGGGCCCACGGATCGAACGCATGGGGTTGGAAATTCGGCTGCCCCCCACTACCCCGCACCACCGCTGGAATTGCCTGCGCTGTCAGACATGTCATCCTCCCGACTGCTCCGCGACCCACATGGAGATCGCCCGGAGCGGTTGCAAGTGGCGGGAATTGTTACAGAGCGCCAACTTTGGACCTGCCGGCGCGCAGTTCCGATAACTCAGCTCTCCGCCTTGATCTTCTCCGCCGCCTGCGGCGCGAAATAGGTCAATACCCCGTCGGCGCCGGCGCGTTTGAATCCCACCAGGCTTTCCATCATGGCGCGTTCGCCGTCGATCCAGCCGTTGGCGGCGGCGGCGGCGATCATGGCGTATTCGCCGGATACCTGGTAGGCGAAGGTCGGCATCGCAAAGGTCTCTTTGACCCGCCGCAGCACGTCGAGATAGGGCATGCCGGGTTTCACCATCACCATGTCGGCCCCCTCGGCGATGTCGAGTTCGACTTCGCGCAGCGCCTCGTCGGAATTGGCGCTGTCCATCTGGTAGGTGCGCTTGTCGCCGGTCAGGGTCTTGGCCGAGCCGATGGCGTCGCGAAACGGGCCATAAAATGCCGAGGCATATTTGGCGGCATAGGCCATGATCTGCACGTCGACGAAGCCGGCGCCGTCCAGCGCCTCGCGAATAGCGCCGACCCGGCCGTCCATCATGTCGGACGGCGCAATGACATCGCAGCCGGCTTCGGCCTGCACCAGCGCCTGGCGCACCAGGACCGCGACGGTTTCGTCGTTGAGGATCTTGCCGTCGTGAACGAGGCCGTCATGGCCGTGGCTGGTGAAGGGATCCAGCGCCACGTCGCACAGCACCCCGAGATCGGGGAATTCGCGCTTGATGGCGCGGACCGATTGACACACGAGGTTGTCGGTATTGAGCGCCTCGGAACCGTGCTCGTCGCGCAGCGAAGGCTCGGTGTAGGGAAACAGGGCGATGCACGGGATGCGGAGCCGCATGGCGCGTTCGGCGTCGCGCACCGCCTGGTCGACGCTGAGCCGCTCGACCCCGGGCATCGAGGCAACCGGGATACGCTTGTTGCTGCCGTCGACGATGAACAGCGGCCAGATCAGATCGTCCGACGTGAGCACGTTTTCGCGGACCATGCGCCGCGCCCACTCTGCCTTGCGGTTGCGGCGCAGGCGGGTGCCGAGATCGAGCGCAGAGGCGGTATGGCCGGTGGTTTCCCGCCGCGGGGCGTCGCGCATCTCGATCGGACGCCCAAATTTGATCGCCATTTGCCACCACTCCTGAAAGCCAGTCTGGACCTGTTCCATGTCTAACATCCTGGCCGGCTTTCGTCACCGCGCCTTGACCTGCCGCAACGATTGATTTTGCCGCGACGACCGGCCATGACTGGCCTTGTTCGTGTTAATCATGACTTGGGTCGTAAACATCATGCCTGCGACCTGGGTCGTAAACATCATGCCTACGACCTGGTTCGAAAGGACGTATTGCCGCCGTGAGGGCCGATCCAGATGTCTGACTCCCATTCGCGCGATTCCTCCCCGCGCGATAACGCCATGTCGGTGGCGGCGATTTCGTCGGAACGGCCGGAAACCGACGAAAACGTCTGGACCCGGCGGCTGGTGATATTCCTGCGGGTCATGGCGGTGCTGTCGGTGGCCAAGGGTCTCTACCACTGGGCCCAGGTCACCGGTTTTGTCGGTGGCGAGGACGAAGCCTTCGAGAATCAGGCGATGGCCTGGCAAACCGCCACCGTCTATTTCGCGGTGATCGAGCTGGTTGCCGCGGTCGGCCTGTGGCTGGCGACACCCTGGGGTGCGGTGGTCTGGCTCACCACCGTGGTCTCGATGGCGGTAATCGAATTGATGTTTCCAGGAATTTATGGCGGCAGCCTCGCGGTTGTCGGCGGCGAGGCGTTGCTGCTGGCAGGCTATCTTGCGCTGGCCTGGATGGCCGCGCGCGAACGGCCGCCATAGGCACGGGCCCTTCGAATGCCCGGCAGAGGGAATTGAAAACGGGAGGCGTGATGAGCGGGCTTCATTCCGGGGGAACCCTCGGCGGCCTGGTGGTAAGTGCGGTAGCGCGGTTCGGCGACCGGCCTTGTATCGCCGATGGCCGGATCCGCTGGAACTACCGCGAATTCGGCGAGGCGGTGGGCCGCTTCGTCTCTCTGTTTCGGACCATCGGGCTTAAGAAGGGCAGTGCGGTCTCGATCCTGTCGGGCAACCGCGCCGAGTCCTGGGCAGCGATATCGGCCGCCATGGTGATGGGGCTGCGCTACACCCCGCTACATCCGTTGGCCGCTGAGGACGATCATGCCTTCATCTGTGAGGACGCTGAGATCGACGCTTTGATCGTCGAGGCCGGCAAGTTCGCGCCGCGCGGGCTTGCGATCCGGACGCGGGTGCGCGCGCTGAAACATCTCTTGTCGTTCGGCGCGGTGGACGGCGCCCGCGACCTGCTGGCGGAATTGCCGCATACGCTGCCGGCACCGCTGGTAGACGAGGGCACCACCGACGCCATCGCCTGGCTGGCCTACACCGGCGGGACCACCGGTCGCTCCAAGGGGGTAATGATTCCACATCGGTCACTGATCACCATGACCGTGCTGCTCTATGCCGATTGGGATTGGCCCGCCGAAATCAGGTTCCTGGCCGCGACCCCGATCAGCCATGCCGCCGGCGTATCGCTGTATCCGATCCTGATGCGTGGCGGTTTTGTCCGGCTGGTGCAGGGTTTCGAGGCCGAAGCCTATTGCCGGACCATCGAGCAGGAAAAAATCACCGCGGTGTTCCTGGTGCCGACACTGATCTATGCGCTGCTGGATGCGCCGCAGATCCGCGAGCGGTTCGATCTCTCCTCATTGGACATGATCGTTTACGGCGCCGCGCCGATGTCGCCGGACCGGCTGCGCGAGGGCATCCGGATTTTCGGCAACATCTTTGTTCAGCTTTATGGCCAGACCGAAGCGCCGCAATGTATCACCACCATGCGCAAGGCCGACCATGACGACACCCGGCCGGGGCGGCTCGGTTCCTGTGGCCGGCCCAACCCGCTGGTGGATATCAAGCTGTTCGACGCCGAGATGCGCGAAGTCGGCACAGGGGAGCCCGGCGAAATCTGCGTCCGCGGCACGCTGGTGATGGACGGCTACTGGAAGCGGCCCGAAGCCACGGCCGAGGCGTTCCGCGGCGGCTGGCTGCACACCGGTGACGTCGCGGTACGGGATGCCGAGGGCTACCTCTATATCGTCGATCGCACCAAGGACATGATCATCTCCGGCGGCTTCAACATCTATCCGCGCGAGGTCGAGGACGCGTTGATGGCGCATCACGCGGTGGCCTCCGCGGCCGTCATCGGAATTCCCGACGACAAATGGGGCGAGGCGGTGAAGGCCTTCGTGGTGCTGAAGCCCGGCGCCAACAATGATGCCGCGGAATTGCAGGCGCACGTCAAGGACAAGCGCGGCGCACCGTGGTCGCCCAAATCGATCGACTTCATCGATGCCATCCCGGTCACCGGACTCGGCAAGATCGACCGCAAAGCGTTGCGCGCGCCGTATTGGGAAGGCCGAACGCGCGGCGTTGCCTAAAATTTTCGGGAAATTTTCAGCACGTTCCGCGGTAAGAATCCGGTCACCCTAACGGCGCGGTCATCGGTGTTACGCGAGTGTTTCGAATTGGCATCGGTAAGCTACGGGGCTGTTTTGAAATGCGACAGCCAGTCCAGACGAAGCGTGAACAGGGCGGTCTCGTCGTCAAGGAAGGGTTGCAAGAAGCCCTTTATCGGCGGGCTTAATCCGAGATTCACTGTCTTAAATTCATGATCTCTTTATTGTCTTATTTAAGCGGTTCTTCAACCGCGCGGCTTAAGTTGGGCCTATCAGGCGAGACACAAGTTTCGTCGAATAAGTCGATAAAAACGACAACAGGGGAAGTGTCATGATGAAAGCCGTAGCATCGGCGGTTGAAACCGTCGAACGTGTACCGGGAGCACCGGTGCAGCCGCTCTATCTCGAAGCACTGACGTTGGTGGAGCGGCTGCATCGCCGCCTGCTCGACGTAATCAAGGACGAATTCGACCGCCGCGGTCGCGCCGACATCAATTCGGTGCAGGCGTTGCTGCTCTATAATATCGGCGACAAGGAATTGACCGCCGGCGAGCTGCGCACCCGCGGCTACTACCTCGGCTCGAACGTCTCCTACAACCTGAAGAAGCTGGTCGAACTCGGCTTCCTCGATCATCAGCGCTCGCGCGTCGATCGTCGCTCGGTTCGCATCCGCCTCACTGCGCAGGGCCAGGAAATCCGCCACATCGTCGACGCGCTCTACCAGAAGCACGTCAAGACGGTGGAGCAGGTCGGCGGCATCTCCAACGAGGAGTTCGCGACCCTGAACAAGTCGCTGCACCGCCTGGAGCGCTTCTGGACCGACCAGATCCTGTATCGGCTCTGATTTTCGACTGACAGCCCACGGGCGCCGGCCTGATTGCCGGCTCCCCCATCATCAAAAAGCTTCCCCCTTGCGCATCGGCCCCCCAGGACCGGTGCGCTTTTTTGTATGCGCGGCGCGGTGCAGTCGCCGCCGATTCCTCGGAAAAGCCCTGGTTGGCCCCGTAGTCAGGCCGATTGAGTATTGCGTTTGCGAGAAACGTTTTCCGCGCATGGAACTTTTCCCCGGCGATGAGCTTTATTGCTCGGATACCGGAGAACACTGCCATGTTGGTCGAGCGCGGCCTGCGGGTCATGAATGTCGAAGCCGTCGGCGACGCCTATGCGATCGCTTCGAACTATCTCCGCAAGACCGGCGCCATCCCCGACACCTTCGCCACCAACGACCGGCTCCTGGAAATCATCATCGCCCTGTTTCACCGCGGCGAATACAACCGGATCCGCCTCGCCAACAAGGCCATTTCGCAATTCGAAGCCGCCCGGCTGGTATGAACCTCGACGAGGATTCCATGGACGCTGCCATCGACCGCATCATGCAGACCTATGACTTGCTGGTGAACCGCACCAGTGCGGCAAGCGAGGAGGCGCGCGCCAAGGTGACAGATTACGTCCGGATGCTGTTCGACGCCGGCGAGAAGGACGCTCACCGTCTCACGGTCTGCGGTCTGACCTATTTGCGCGAGCTCGACGGTAGCAACGATCCGGTCAAGGCCGGTTATACCGGGCTGTAATTCCTGCCTTAACTTGCCCTCGGCACGAACGTTGCGCGGCTAGGCCCAAATCTCGCCTCGCTGCTCCCGAAATATGCCGGTCCGGAGCTTGGACCGGAAACCCTGCCGTGGAGCCTTTGCGGACGCGGGTGCGCCGCGGCGGGACCACGACTTCAGCCGGGTTGTTTTTTTCGCCGCCAAAGCGGGCGACAGCGGCTGCCGAGCTGCGGCAGGTCGATCAGTCGGGCTGGTTTCCCACCATATCTTGCATAAATATTGGCCTTCAGCCGCAAGAGCTTGGCCATTGGGGCCGAATATGCTAATCGGCTCGCGCCGCTTCCGATCGCCACTTTGGTACCGTCCGCACCCCCGCCTGGAGGGGGCGGCGCTGGAGATATTCCGCCCATGAGCTCGACTGCCAAGACCGCCTCCGCCCCCGACACCTTCTTTTCCGCCGCCCTGAACGAGGCCGATCCCGAGATCGCCGCCGCGATCCGCGGTGAACTCGGTCGCCAGCGTCACGAAATCGAGTTGATCGCCTCGGAAAACATCGTCAGCCGTGCCGTGCTCGAGGCACAGGGTTCGGTGATGACCAACAAATACGCGGAAGGCTATCCCGGCGCGCGCTATTACGGCGGTTGCGAGTTCGTCGACGTTGCCGAGAGCCTTGCCATCGAGCGCGCCAAGAAATTGTTCGGCGCCGGCTTCGCCAACGTGCAGCCGAACTCCGGAAGCCAGATGAACCAGGCGGTATTCCTGGCGCTGCTGCAGCCCGGCGATACCTTCATGGGTCTGGATCTTGCCGCCGGTGGGCATCTCACCCACGGGGCCCCGGTCAACGTCTCCGGCAAGTGGTTCAAGCCGAGGCACTACACGGTGCGGCGCGAGGACCAGATCATCGATATGGAAGCGGTGGCCCGGCAGGCCGAGGAAATCAGGCCTAAACTGATCATCGCAGGTGGTTCGGCCTATTCGCGTTCGTGGGATTTCAAGCGTTTCCGCGAGATCGCCGACAGCGTCGGGGCCTACCTGATGGTGGATATGGCGCATTTCGCCGGCCTCGTCGCCGGTGGCGTGCATGCCTCGCCGGTACCTCATGCCCACGTCACCACCACCACCACCCACAAGTCGCTGCGCGGGCCGCGCGGCGGTTTGATCCTGTGCAACGACGAGGCGCTGGCCAAGAAACTCAACTCGGCGGTGTTCCCCGGCCTGCAGGGCGGCCCCTTGATGCATGTGATCGCGGCCAAGGCGGTGGCGTTCGCCGAAGCGCTGCGGCCTGATTTCAAGGTCTATGCCCGCAACGTGGTCGAGAACGCCAAGGCGCTGGCCGAGAGCCTGCGCGCCCAGGGCCTCGACATCGTGTCCGGCGGCACCGACAACCATCTGATGCTGGTGGACCTGCGGCCCAAGGGGCTGAAGGGCAACGTGTCCGAGAAGGCGCTGGTACGGGCCGCCATCACCTGCAACAAGAACGGCATTCCGTTCGATCCCGAAAAACCGTTCGTCACCTCGGGCCTGCGCCTCGGCACCCCCGCCGCCACCACGCGCGGTTTCGGCATTGCCGAGTTCAAGCAGGTCGGCGAACTGATTTCCGAAGTGCTGAACGCGGTGGCGCAGTCGCAGGACGGCTCGGCGCCGCTGGTCGAGGCTGCGGTGAAGGAGCGGGTGCGGGCGCTTACCGATCGCTTCCCGATCTATCAGTAAGGTCAAGGCGGAATGCGCTGTCCAAGCTGCAACAGTCTCGATACGCAGGTAAAGGACTCGCGTCCCACCGAAGACTTCGCCGTGATCCGGCGGCGCCGGGTCTGCATGGCCTGCAACTTCCGCTTCACCACCTTCGAGCGGGTGCAGTTGCGTGAACTGACGGTGATCAAGCGCAACGGCCGTCGGGTGCCGTTCGACCGCGACAAGCTGGTGCGCTCGCTACAGATCAGCCTGCGCAAGCGGCCGGTGGACCCGGAACGGGTCGAGAAGATGGTCTCGGCCATCGTGCGCGAGCTCGAAAGTGGCGGTGAGGCCGAGATTTCGTCGGAGACGATAGGCGAAATCGTGATGGAGCATCTGCGCCAGCTCGACGACGTCGCCTATGTGCGTTTCGCCTCGGTGTATCGCAATTTTCGCGAAGCCAAGGACTTCGAGGCGGTGCTGGGCGAACTCTCCGGCGACGACGAGCATCGCCCGGTGCCGTTGCGCAAATGATCTTCCGGATCCTGGAAGATCAGTTCGCGCAAAAATCCCGGGACGCCAAAGCCGCCGACCTAAGGTACATGCGATTGGCGCTGACGCTTGGCCGGCACGGGCAGGGCCGCACCTGGCCCAATCCCGCGGTCGGCGCCGTGATCGTCAAGGACGGCGTCATTGTAGGCCGCGGCTGGACCCAGCCCGGCGGTCGGCCCCATGCCGAAGTGGAAGCGTTGCGGCGCGCCGGCGAGGCCGCGCGCGGCGCCACGCTCTATGCGACGCTGGAGCCGTGCTCGCATTTCGGCAAATCACCGCCCTGCGCCGTTGCCGTCATTGCCGCCGGCATCACCCGGGTGGTCTCAGCCATCGAAGACCCCAACCCCGAAGTGGCTGGGCAGGGCCATGCCAGGCTTCGTGCCGCCGGCATCGCCGTCGATATCGGGATCGGAGCCGCCGAAGCGGCGCACGACCACGCCGGGCATTTCCGCCGCGTCCGCGACGGCCGGCCGCAGGTGATCCTCAAGCTCGCGGTCTCGTCGGACGATAAAATCGGTGCCGCCGGCGGCCGGCCGGTCGCGGTGACCGGCGAGGCGGTCCGTTCCCGCGTGCACCTGCTGCGCGCGCAGTGCGATGCCATCCTGGTCGGGATCGGGACCGTGCTGGCCGATGATCCGCTGCTGACTTGCCGGTTGCCGGGCATGGCCGCGCGATCGCCGGTACGCGTCGTGCTCGACCGCGCGCTGCGGCTGTCCGGCACCTCCCGCCTGGTGCATAGCGCGCGGGAGACGCCGCTATGGGTGCTGACGTCCAGTCTCGCCGAAGCCCCGGCAGCCATGAAGCTGGGCGCCGCAGGCGCCCAGGTGATCCGTGTCCCAACCACCCCCGCGCCACCTCCGGGCCTCGACCTCCATGCCGTGCTGCACGCGCTGGCCGGCAGGGGCATCACCCGGCTTCTGGTGGAGGGCGGCTCGCGGGTGGCGTCGTCGTTTGTGTCCGCCGATCTCGTCGACGAAGTCTGGTTGCTGCGCGGGCCCGATGCGATCGGTGCCGGCGGCGTCAGTGCGCTCAATGCATTGCCGCTGACCGCCATCACCGCCTCGCCGAAGCTGAAACTCCGTGCTAGCGAAAGCCTGCAGCGGGATACCCTGACGATTTACGAGCGTGCATAAATGTTCACCGGCATAGTCACCGACATCGGCGAAATCGAGAGCCTCAAGCCGACGGCGCAGGGTCAGTTGCACCGGCTCCGCATCGCCTGCCACTATGACCGCTCCACCATCGCCGACGGCGCCTCGATTGCCTGCAACGGGGTCTGCCTGACCGTGGTCGCCTCCGGCGAGGCCAATGGCAGGACCTGGTTCGACGTCGATGCCGCCGCCGAAACGCTGGGCATGACCACGGCGAAGCACTGGAAGGCGGGAACCCGCCTCAATCTGGAGCGAGCGTTGAAGATCGGCGACGAACTGGGCGGCCATATCGTCGCGGGCCATGCCGACGGCATCGCCACCATCGTTGCGCGCGACGATCTGCCCGATATGGCGCGGTTCGAACTGAAGACCACGCGCGAGCTGGCGCGCTTCATCGCCGCCAAGGGCTCGGTGACGCTGGACGGCGTGTCGCTGACGGTAAATACCGTGGCGGACCTGCGATTTTCGGTGCTGATCATTCCGCATACGCTTCAAGTCACCACGCTGAGCGACTGGATCAGCGGCAGCGAAGTCAACATCGAGGTCGATCTGATGGCGCGCTATGCGGCGCGGCTATCGGAAATGAAGTAGCAACGGCTCTTGGCTTTGGCCGCCACTGCGCCTAAAAGTCCTGCACAATCTGCAAATATTGCCGAACAGGAATGTGATGGCGGACGCGCGACGCGCACAATTGAAGGACCAGACCGACATCTCGGCCGCCCGTGCGCTGATTGTCGAGGCGCGTTTCTATGACGACATCCAGGATGCGTTGCTGGAAGGCGCGGTCGCGGAGTTGAAGGCCGCCGGTGTCAGCCATGACGTGATCACGGTGCCCGGCGCGCTGGAAATTCCCGCCGCCATCGCCATCGCGCTCGACGCCGCCGTAAAGGTCGGCAAACCCTATGATGCGGTGGTCGCGCTGGGCTGTGTGGTGCGTGGCGATACCATCCACTTCGAAATCGTGTCGATGGAATCCTCGCGCGCCCTGATGGACCTCGCGGTATCGATGCGAATGCCGCTCGGCAACGGCATCATCACCGTCAATACCGACGAACAGGCCTGGGCGCGGGCGCGTCCCAGCGAATTGAACAAGGGCGGCGATGCCGCGCGCGCGGCGCTGGCGATGCTACGGATCAAACGCCGGCTCGGGCGGAACTGAATTGACAGATGGCAGACAGCAGGAACAACAAGGCCAAGACCGGCATCAAGAACGCCGACAGGAAGGCCAATCGGCGCGGCGCGGCTCGGCTCGCGGCGGTGCAGGCGCTGTACCAGATGGATATCGGCGGCGCCGGCATCAACGACATTTTTGCGGAGTTCGAAAGCCATTGGCTCGGCAACGAGGTCGAGGGCGATCAGTATCTGCCGGCCGAACAGGCGTTCTTCCGGGATGTGGTCTCCGGCGTGGTGCGCGACCAGACCAGGCTCGATCCCCTGATCGACGATGCATTGTCCAAAGGCTGGCCGCTGCAGCGGATCGATGCCATCATTCGCGCGGTATTGCGCGCCGGTTCCTATGAACTCGAGCATCGCAAGGACGTACCCGCGCGGGTGGTGGTGTCGGAATATGTCGATGTTGCCCATGCCTTTGTCGAAGGCGACGAAACCGGCATGGTCAATGCGGTGCTCGATCAGATCGCCCGCCAGTTTCGCGCCGATGAGTTCGCGCGCGCAGGAAACTGAATGATGGCGGGGCCTGCGCCATGAGTTCCGGAGAGGACTCGCTGATCGCACGTTACTTTCGGCCGCTGGCGACCGACCCGGGCGCTTTCGACCTGACCGACGACGCCGCGATGCTGAAGGCCTCGTCCGACGACCTCGTGGTAACCACCGATGCCATCGTCGAGGGCGTGCATTTCCTGCCCGATGATCCGCCGGACACGGTTGCGCGCAAGGCGTTGCGGGTCAATCTCTCCGATCTCGCGGCCAAGGGAGCCACGCCCGCCGGCTTCGTCATGACGCTGGCGCTGCGCGAAGCCGACGATAACTGGCTCAAACCGTTCGCGCGCGGGCTTGGCGAAGACGCAATACTGTTTGGCTGTCCGCTGCTTGGCGGCGACACGGTTTCGACGTCGGGTCCGTTGACGATCTCCATCACCGCCTTTGGTCGCGTGCCGCCGGGCAGGATGGTTCGACGCCGGGCGCGCAGCCCGGCGATCATGTCGTGGTCACCGGTACCATCGGCGACGCGGCACTCGGGCTCGATATTCTCAAAGGGGGCGCGGTCGCCAAGGCACTGGCGGGGGATGCCGCCGCCATCGACATGCTGGTCGGGCGCTATCGGGTTCCGCAACCCCGGGTCGGCCTCGCCGGCGGCGTGCTCGCGTTTGCCAATGCGGCGATGGATATATCGGATGGCCTGGCGGGCGATCTGACCAAGCTGTGCAACGTGTCTGGCGTGTCGGCGGTGATTGATGTCCAGACTGTTCCGCTGTCGCCGGCTGCCGCTGCCTTGCTGGCGCGCGGCGCGATTCCTATCGAAGCCATCGTGGCCGGCGGCGATGATTACGAGATTCTGTGCACGATTCCGCAGAATCGGCTCGATGCCGCCAGGGAGACCGCGCGGGCGGCAGGTCTGGCATTGACCTCGGTCGGCACCGTTGTCGCCGGCACGGCAGTTCCGAGGTTTCTCGACGGCAGGGGTATCGAAATCGCCCTGAAGCGGCTGTCCTACAGCCACTTCTGAGAATTCGGGCCCAAAGAACCAGGCAGGGCAATTAACGCCGAAATCCTTCAGGAAATCGACCAATTTGGCCGTCGGCAGCGTTGCGCCGCGAGAGCGATTTTGGCATGGTCCCGCCCGATTTGAGGCCGTCCTTTTGGGCAGGGCAGGCCTCCTTTTTGTGCGCCCGCCGCTCCCGCGGTATCGGGCTCGAGGCAAGACAGGATCTGAGGCAAATTCAATGACAGCATTATGGGTGATTGTGCTCTGCGGGGCGCTTTCCATCGTTTACGCGATCTGGGCGACGGCATCGGTTCTGAAGGCGGATGCCGGCAATCCGCGGATGCAGGAAATCGCCGCTGCCGTGCGCGAGGGCGCGCAGGCCTACCTCAAGCGCCAGTACATGACGATCGGTATGGTCGGCATCGTGATTTTCGCGCTGCTGGCTTATTTCCTCGGCACGCTGGTCGCGATCGGCTTCCTGATCGGCGCAGTACTGTCGGGGGCTGCCGGCTTCATCGGCATGAACGTCTCGGTTCGCGCCAACGTGCGCACCGCGCAGGCCGCGACCACTTCGCTGGCCGGCGGACTTGAACTCGCCTTCAAGGCCGGCGCCATCACCGGCATGCTGGTGGCCGGTCTCGCGCTGCTCGGCGTGACCATCTATTTCGCCTATCTGACGCATGCGCTGGGTCTCGCCCCCAACAGCCGCACCGTGGTCGACGCCATGGTCGCGCTCGGCTTCGGCGCTTCGCTGATCTCGATCTTTGCGCGTCTTGGCGGCGGCATTTTCACCAAGGGCGCTGACGTCGGCGGCGATCTTGTCGGCAAGGTCGAGGCCGGCATTCCAGAAGACGATCCGCGCAACCCGGCCACCATCGCCGACAACGTCGGCGACAATGTCGGCGACTGCGCCGGCATGGCGGCCGACCTGTTCGAGACCTACGCGGTGACCGCGGTTGCCACCATGGTGCTGGCCGCGATCTTCTTTGCGACCTCGCCACTGCTGGTGAACATGATGACGCTGCCGCTCGCGATCGGCGGTGTCTGCATCATCACCTCGATCATCGGCACCTTCTTCGTCAAGCTTGGCGCCAGCCAGTCGATCATGGGCGCGCTGTACAAGGGTCTGATTGCCACCGGCGTGCTGTCGCTGTTTGGCGTGGCCGCCGTGATCTATTACCTGGTTGGCTTCGGTCCGCTGGCGGGGGTCAACTATACCGGCATGGCGCTGTTCGAATGCGGCATCGCCGGCCTCGTCGTCACCGGGTTGATTATCGTGATCACCGAATACTACACCGGCACCGATTATCGTCCGGTGAAGTCGATCGCGGCATCGTCGGTCACCGGCCACGGCACCAACGTGATCCAGGGCCTGGCGATTTCGATGGAATCCACCGCCGGTCCGGCGCTGGTGATCATCGCCGGCATTCTCGTCACCTACAGCCTTGCCGGCCTGTTCGGGATCGCGATCGCCACCGCCACCATGCTGGCGCTGGCCGGCATGGTGGTCGCGCTCGACGCTTTCGGCCCCGTCACGGACAATGCCGGCGGCATTGCCGAAATGGCCGGCCTGCCGAAGGAAGTCCGCAAAGCCACCGACGCGCTCGACGCGGTCGGCAACACCACCAAGGCGGTCACCAAGGGCTATGCGATCGGCTCCGCCGGCCTCGGCGCGCTGGTGCTGTTTGCGGCTTATAATGAAGACCTCAAATACTTCATCGGCAACGCCGCCAAGTTTCCGTACTTCCAGGGCGTGTTGCCAGACTTCTCGCTGAACAATCCCTATGTCGTGGTCGGCCTGCTGTTCGGTGGTCTGTTGCCGTATCTGTTCGGCGCCATGGGCATGACAGCGGTTGGTCGCGCCGCCTCGGCCATCGTCGAGGAAGTGCGCCGTCAGTTCCGCGAAAAGCCGGGCATCATGCAGGGCACCGACAAGCCGGATTACGGCAAGGCGGTCGACCTTTTGACCAAGGCGGCAATCAAGGAAATGATCATCCCGTCGCTGCTGCCGGTGCTGTCCCCGATCTTCGTCTATTTCGTGATCTACGGGATCGCGGGTGGCGGGGCGGCTGGCAAGTCGGCGGCATTTTCGGCGGTCGGCGCCATGCTGCTCGGCGTGATCGTCACCGGGCTGTTCGTCGCGATCTCGATGACCTCGGGCGGCGGTGCCTGGGACAACGCCAAGAAGTACATCGAGGACGGCCATTACGGTGGCAAGGGCTCCGACGCCCACAAGGCCGCGGTGACCGGCGACACCGTCGGCGATCCCTACAAGGACACCGCGGGCCCGGCGGTGAACCCGATGATCAAGATCACCAACATCGTGGCGCTGCTGCTGCTGGCGATCCTCGCGCACTAAGCTCGCGACATACCATCGAAGCGAACCCCCGCGGTGAAAGCCGCGGGGTTTTTCGTAAGTGAAGCCCACAGAAGGAAAGATGAATCGATGTCGCTGTCATCCGCCAAGAATTACGCGCTGCGCGCCGCAAAATCGCAGGACCAGAAGGAAGCCACCGAGTTGCTCTCGAAGGCGATCCTGGAATTGACGATGGCGATCGAGGCGACCGACGCGAAGATCAAGAAGATCAACAAATCGTCGTAGCGGTCAGGGCTGTGGAATCCGTCCTGCGAATGCTCACTTCACCTCCATCTGCAGGCCTTCCTTCTCGATGATGCCCTTGAACTTCGCGGTCTCGGCCTCGACGAAGCTCGAAAACTGCGCCGGGGTGCCGTAATCCGCGGTGGCGCCCATGGCGGCGATGTTCTTCCTGATGTCGTCGCGATCCAGCAGGTTTTTGACTTCCCTGTTGAGCGCCTCGACCACCGGCGCCGGCGCGCTCTTCGGCAGGAACACGCCGAACCAGGACGAGACGTCGAACTTGGCCAGTTCCGGGGCGCTTTCGCGCATGGTCGGAACTGCCGGCGCCAACGGGCTTCGCTGCGGCGTGGTCACCGCCAGCGCGTTGAGCTTGCCGTCCTGCACCTGCGGCAGCGACGGATAGAGATTGTCGAACAGGATCTGGATCTCGCCGCCGAGCGCCGCCTGCAGGGCCGGCCCGGCACCGCGGAACGGCACGTGCACCATCTTGAGGCCGGTGAGCTGCAGGAACCAGGCGCCGGTGAGGTGAGGGCTCTGCCCGGTGCCAGACGAACCGTAGGTGAGCTTGTCGGGATTGGCCTTGATGTAGGCGATCAGTTCCGCGATCGACGTGATCGGCACCGAGGGGTGCGCCGAAACGATGTTGGGAATCCGGATCATGTTGCTGACCGGCTGCAGCTGCTCCGGCCTGTATGTCAGGTTGCGGAAGATGCTGTAGGCGATGGCATTGGGGCCGGGATTGCCGATCAGGATGGTGTGGCCGTCGCCTCTCTGGCGCGCGACTTCCGATGTGCCGATGGTGCCGCCGGCGCCGGAGCGGTTTTCCACCACGGCGGATTGGCCCCAGGCCGTTTGCAAATGCTGGGCGAGGAAACGGCCCATCACGTCGGTGCTGCCGCCGGCCGCGGCCGGCACGATGATGCGAATGGTTTCGCTGGGCCGCCAGTCGGCGGCGTCGGCGCGCCGTGGCAAGGCCGCGGTTGCCGAAAGCGCGGCGGCGGCGGTCAGCACGCTCCGGCGAGTGAGCTCGGTGGTCACGGTGTTTCTCCCTTGCTTTGGTTTGAAGCAAGGTTAGCGCCGTCGCCCGGATGAGAGAAAGCGAAATCCGGGTTTCGCTCAGCTAGGTCGTAAACATCATGCCTACGACCTAGTGAAAGCTCAAAAGCTTGAACAGCGGCGCCAGATAGCTCATTTCCTGGCCCGATGTCGGCGTGGTGCGACTGATGAAGTCGAAGATCTTGCCGTCCTGCAGCCCGTAATTGGCCAATCGGGTGACCTGGCGATTCTTGTCGAAGTAGATCGCGATCACCCGCTGGTCGGTGAGCTTCTGATTCATGAAGGCCACCGGGCGCTCGGCACGTTGTGAAATGTAGTAAAAAACCTCGCCGTTCAAGGTAGCGACCGTGGACGGCGTTCCCATCACGATCAGCACCTGATCCTGGCTCGCGCCGATCGGAATCTGTTCGAGCGCGCCGGCGGGAAGAATGTAGCCCTTCTGGAACTGCTCGCCGGTGCAGCCGCCGAGCGCCGCACAGACCAGGGCGGCCGCCAGGACCGAACGCAGGCCGCGCCGCCACGCCCGACGCATGCCGCGCGTACGACGCAGCTTTGCGCCTTTCTGGCTCGAAATAGTCATTGCGGACTGGGCCCCATCCTCTTGCATCACGCGAGGCGTTGACGTACCGGGCGGGACCTCTGACTGCGACATCCGCGAGCCTGGAGGGCTCGCCTGAGGACCCCAAGATGCTTTGGCCGTTCAATCACTTCCTGAAACCCCGGACGCCGTCGCGCGGCACCATTGGGACCATCTATGGCATGATCGTGGCGCAAGCGCGAGAACCGGCGTTTTATCAAGCCCTGGGCGTGCCGGATACGGTTAACGGCCGTTTTGATATGGTGGTACTGCACCTGTGGATGGTGCTGCGGCAGCTCAAGTCGCTCGGGGACCAGGCAGGCCTGGCCCAGCCGTTGTTCGACCGGTTCTGCAGCGACATGGACCACAATCTGCGCGAATTGGGCACCGGCGATCTCGCGGTGCCAAGGCGCATGCAGGAGTTTGGTGAGGCCTTTTATGGCCGGTCGGCCGCTTACGACCGGGCGCTCGTCGCCGGGGAGACGGCACTGGCGCAGGCCCTGTGCAAGAATATCTTCAATGGACAGGCGATCGAACAGGCGCAGCGGCTCGCTGAATATGTCGGGCAGGCGCTGGCGACCCTGGCGGTAACCGATGCAACAACGCTGTCGGGTGCAGCCTGGCGATTTCCGTCACCCACGCGCGCTGCGGCGCTGGCTGAACCCGGTGGATAGGATGACCAACGCTGAAAACCCCTGGAGCGATGTGATCGTGGTCGCGCAAATTCCCGAACATGGCTTGCACCGCGATATTGAAGCGGGTTTGGCCGCACGCGGCGCCATGGCTGCACTGGCCGGATTGCGCGAGGTTTCCTCGGCGCGGGCATCGTTCGACGTTACCCCCATGCACGACGGTCGCGTGCATGTTGTGGGCACGGTTTCGGCAGGGGTCGGACAGACCTGCGTGGTCACGCTCGATCCGGTGGACAATGCGATCGACGAGACCATCGACGTGATATTCGCCCCGGCGCCGCAGGTCGAGGAGCTCAGCGCCAAGGTCGATAACGGAGAAGACGATACCGAGATTCCGGATCCCCCCGAGCCTATCGAGGATGGCAAGATCGACCTCGGCCGGCTCGCCACCGATGTGCTGTTTCTGGGAATTGATCCCTATCCGCGCAAGCCCGGCGCCGTGTTCGAGGCGCCGGTCGTGCCGCCCGACCCGCAAGACCATCCGTTCGCCGCCCTCAAGGCGCTTATGGCAGACGACGGCCAACCGGCTCCGAAAAAGCCAAAACGTGACTAAATCACGCCGTTCAGCCTGTTCGGGCTGACTTTGGCCGGTAATCCTGCCGCAGAAACAAGGTGCGGTTCCTTCTTGATCCGATTCCGCCTTGCAGGGGCCTTCACGAGGGTTACGGGCAGGTCAAGATGTTGTATCAGGGCGCGGAAACGCTATTGTCCGGCCCGGTTGGGTGCAGCGCGGATCCTTCACTCGTCACCGCCGGCTACGACGCTCCTTTCGGCCGCAGCCCGGCGCTTCTGAATCGCAAAGAAAAGATTTCCGGGAAGTTCATGCCGCAAAAGGTTCGAATCGCGCTTGACGCCATGGGTGGCGACGTTGGCGCATCGGTGATCGTTCCCGGCGCGGCGATTTCCTTGTCCAGACATCCGGACACCGAATTTCTGCTGTTCGGCGACCGCGCGCAGATCGATGCGCAGCTCGCCGCGCATCCAGCGCTGAAGGCGGCTTCCCGCGTCATCCACACCGACGTCGCCGTCAGCATGCACGACAAGCCGAGCCAGGCGCTGCGTCGTGGCCGCAAGACTTCGTCGATGTGGCTGGCAATTGACGCGGTGAAGAAAAGGGAGGCGGATGTCGCGATCTCCGCCGGTAACACCGGCGCGCTGGCGGCGATGGCGCGGTTTTGCCTGCGCATGCTGCCCGGGATCGACAGGCCGGCGCTCGCGGCGATATGGCCCACGGCCCGCGGCGATTCGGTCGTGCTCGACCTCGGCGCCACCATCGGCGGAGATGCGCATCATCTGGTCGCGCTGGCGGTGATGGGCAGCGCCATGGCCAGCGTGCTGTTCGATCTGGAACGCCCGACCGTCGGCCTGCTCAATATCGGGGTCGAGGAAATCAAGGGCCGCGAGGAAATCCGCGAAGCGGCGGAGCTGCTGCGCTCGATGAACCTGCCGCAGCTGGAATATATCGGTTTCGTCGAGGGCGATGGTATCGGCAAAGGCGCCGCCGACGTCATCGTCGCGGAAGGGTTCAGCGGCAATATCGCCTTGAAGGCTGCTGAAGGCACCGCACGGCAGATCACCGAATTCCTGCGCAGCGCCATGTCGCGCACGTGGCGTTCGCGGATCGGCTATCTGTTCGCAAAAAACGCATTCAAGTCGCTGCGCGACAAGCTCGATCCGAGCAAATCCAACGGCAGCGTGGTGCTCGGGTTGAACGGCATCGTCGTCAAGAGCCACGGCGGCACCGACGCCGACGGCTTTGCCTATGCTGTCGATGTCGGGTACGAGATGGTCCGCTACGACCTCCTCAACAAGATCAATCAGACGCTCAACCGCGATGGCAACGCGCTCGCCTCCGCGCCGACTGCGCGGGAGGCTGTCTCGTGACTGCAACACGTTCGGTCGTACTCGGCTGCGGTTCCTACCTGCCGGAGCGGATTCTGACCAATGCCGAACTGGCGGCCAAGGTCGATACCTCGGACGAGTGGATCGTTCAGCGCACCGGTATCCGGCAACGCCACATTGCCGCCGCCGGCGAGTTCACTTCGCACCTGGCGATCAGGGCAGCGCGCGCCGCGCTGGCCGATGCCGGGATTGACGCCCAGTCGATTGACCTGATCGTGCTGGCAACCTCGACACCGGACAACACCTTTCCAGCCACCGCCGTTGCAGTGCAAAACGGGCTCGGTATCAACCACGGTGCCGCATTCGATCTGCAGGCGGTCTGCTCGGGCTTTGTGTTCGCGCTGGCTACCGCGGACAATTTCTTGCGCACCGGCGCATTCAAGCGCGCGCTGGTGATCGGCGCCGAGACCTTTTCGCGAATTCTCGACTGGAGCGACCGCGGCACCTGTGTGCTGTTCGGCGACGGCGCCGGTGCGGTGGTGCTGGAAGCCCGGGAGCAGCCCGGAAAAACCTCCGATCGCGGCATCCTGACCACGCATCTGAGATCCGATGGCCGTCACAAGTCGAAGCTCTATGTCGACGGCGGCCCGTCGTCGACGCAGACCGTCGGCCACCTGCGCATGGAAGGCCGCGAGGTGTTCAAGCATGCGGTCGGCATGATTACCGACGTCATCGTCGACGCCTTCGAGGCGACCGGGACCAGCGCCGACGATCTCGACTGGTTCGTGCCGCACCAGGCCAACAAACAAATCATTGATGCTTCGGCGCATAAGCTGCATATTGCGCCGCAGAAAGTCGTGCTGACCGTCGATCGTCACGGCAATACGTCTGCCGCGTCGATACCGCTGGCTTTGGCGGTCGCGGTGGCCGACGGGCGCGTCAAGAAGGGCGATCTGGTTCTGCTCGAAGCGATGGGTGGAGGGTTTACCTGGGGGTCGGCGCTATTGCGTTGGTAATCGAGCGTTTAAAATTTTTATCAGAATTGTTTTCATCTTTCATGCTACTGCATTGATGAGCACTGTTGACCGTGGGTCGTTAAGCTCATAATTTCAGACGTAAATTGTTCGCCGTGAGTGGGGCAGGCGATGACCGGAACCGGAAAGACAGTTACACGCGTTGATCTCTGCGAAGCCGTCTACCAGAAGGTGGGCTTGTCGCGCACGGAGTCGTCCGCGTTCGTTGAATTGGTCTTGAAAGAGATCACCGATTGCCTGGAGAAGGGCGAAACCGTGAAACTGTCCTCGTTCGGATCGTTCATGGTGCGCAAGAAGGGTCAGCGTATCGGACGTAATCCGAAGACCGGCACCGAGGTGCCGATCTCGCCGCGTCGGGTGATGGTGTTCAAGCCGTCGGCGATCCTCAAGCAGCGGATCAACGGCAACGGCGACGGCTCAAGCGTCAAGGCTGAATAGACCTGCCGGTATTGCGATCAGGGAGCGTGTATTTGGACAAAGCGCCGGATGCGTTCCGAACCATCAGCGAGGTCGCCGAGGACCTCGATATTCCGCAGCATGTGCTGCGCTTCTGGGAAACCCGTTTTACCCAAATCAAGCCGATGAAGCGCAGCGGCGGCCGCCGCTATTACCGTCCCGACGATGTCGATCTGCTGCGTGGGATCCGCCGCCTCCTGTACGGCGAGGGCTACACCATCCGCGGGGTTCAGCGGATCCTCAAGGAGCATGGCGTCAAATCGGTGCAGGGTCTGACCGATGGCATGGCGGCGCCGTCGTTCAGAGGGGGCGATGACGCCGGCGGCGCTCCGGTTCACTCCGACGAAGACCATGACGAGGCGTCGGCGGTCGAGGTCGACGACGAGGAGGACGAAGACGATGCCGAGGCGGCCCCGGCCCGGCGCGCCCCGGAATTCGGCTCACCCGCGCCGCGTCTCGATCCGGCAACCCGGCCCTCGCCCCAGGGACAGAGGACGGCAGCCCCGGATTTGGAGCCGGCGAGCCGGGCGGCAACCCGCAAGCTCGATGTCGCGAAGCTGGAAACCGTGCTGCACGATCTCATCGCCTGCCGACAGGCGCTGGATAGCGCCTTGAAGGAAGGCTAGCCGGCGCTCGCCGCTGGGAGAGGTCTCCCTAGGGGGCGTTCTGGGTCCCGGGAACGGCGCCACGGCTTCTTGCGCCGGGGCCGGATCGAAGCTACAGCAACGGGGCCGCAAATGGCATCGGAGCGTGGCGCAGCCCGGTTAGCGCACTAGTCTGGGAGACTAGGGGTCGAAGGTTCAAATCCTTTCGCTCCGACCACCACAAGCCCCTGAGAAATCAGGGGCTTTTGCATTTCAGGGGTCAAAAGTCGGGCGGCACAAAAGTCGAACAAAACCACTGAAAACCACCGCAGTTGGACGGAAACCACCGCAGTTTCCACCGCGGTTCACCGCAGCGGTTGCCCCTATGTTCAGCCCCTTGGGGGGCTGCCTCGCCAAAGGAAAACTCCAAGGCCCGGCAGACCGCGGCGCGAGTCCGCCTGCGCGCTGGCGCGGGCTGGCCGGCGTCGCCCGGCGCTGGCGGTGCGCTGTAGCCCGCCCCAATGGCCGATGACGCCTGCGCTTGCCATCGTTGTCCGAGGTTGCCCCGGCGACTACCGCTTCCGTTTGGGCGAGCAATGCCGCTGCCCGTCAATCGAAAGCGACCTGAAAAATGAATTTTGAAAGCAGCACCGATCTCGTCTCCATCACCAGCGATGAAGGCGATGCGCTCGTTCCCGGCACAGAAACCCGCAGTGGCAGAGCAGGAAGCCAACGCGACCGGCAAGACGGTGACGATCCGCAACCCCGTCACCGACGAGGTGCTGGCGACCATCGGACCAGCGGCCGTAGAGCAACCGCCTCTCAAGGTCTATGCGGCTCTGCCGCGTCGTGCCGCGTGCTGATGACGCGATGAGAGCGAGCTTGCGATGTCCGCATTACGCTCAGAGGCGGACATCTGGGCTGGCCCTCAGCAGGTCCGTTTTGTGCCCAAAAGCGGAAGTCGTGGGCCTATTCGATCACCTCGTCGGCGCGGGCAAGCAGCGCCTGCGGGACCGCGAGGCCGAGGGCCTTCGCGGTCTTTAGATTGATGGCAAGCTCGTACTTTGTTGGTGCCTGCACCGGAAGGTCGGCAGGCTTCTCACCTTTGAAGATGCGATCGACGTAAGCAGCGGCGCGCCGGTACTGGTCAACCCGATCAGGTCCGTAGGAGATCAGGCCGCCACCAGTGACGAAGTGAAGGTCGCTGTAGACCGAGGGCAGTTTGTGCCGAGCCGCAAGCGCGATGATCAGATCGCCATGAATTGCCGCACCCGAACTCGCCGTCACGATTAATCCGCCATTTGAAAAGCGCGCGAACGCCGCGATAGCGCGTTCGATTTCACCAACCTCGCGTACGTCAATCGGGCGCAACTCCACTCCGAACGACGGCGCGACGGACTGGATTGCAGCAAACTGCCCGATCCCGGCGGCTATGGCTGGATCCCGAAGGATCGCCACTCGCGTCAGACCTGGCGTGATCTGCGTGAGCAGTTCCAGCCATTTCCCGCTCAGGCCGTATTCGAACGCGATGAAACCGGTGGCATTGCCTCCGGGCTGCGCCAGGCTGTCGACGAAGCCGGCGCCAACCGGATCGAGGACGGTCGTGAATACGATCGGCACAGTGCGGGTCGCTTGTAGCAACGGGCCCATCGTCGCGCTGCCAGCGGTCAGGATGACATCCGGCGCAAGCGCGATCAGCTCGCCCACATATTTGCGAATAACATTGGGATCGCCTGCGGCCCAGCGGGTGTCGATCAGCACGTTACGGCCGTCGCTCCAGCCCAATTGCTGCAGCGCCTGCAGGAACACCGCCCGGCGGGCCTGATATTCGGCGTCGTCAGCGGTGCCGGGGAGCAGCACGCCGATGCGCCGCATCCGATCAGGCTGCTGTGCACGCGCCATGAATGGCCACGCGGTCGCCACGCCGCTGAGAAGGGTGATGAATTCCCGTCGCCGCATGTGCCCCTCAAGGACGCTTTGTTCGGCAGCTCAACCTAGCACTTTGCGACTAGGCGGCGAGCGAGAAATGGCACACATCAAGCGGAAAGTGCCGATCGGGCCGGATGTCCGTTCCGGGTCCCATTTTCGGAAGTCGCGACCTTGAGGCGGGATGTCTCCTTCGGCCCCAAAAGCGGACACCCCGGTCGTGCGCCCGGCGGCTGGCGATGGTGACGCCGGGAAGCGTTCCTACAGCCGGGTCCCGCGATCAGCATCGTCCGCCCTCGAAGGCAATGCCTTCAGCAGCGCGGCCATGTCGCGATCCGAAATTGCAAAGCGTGCCGGATCGACCGGAGCGGCAAGCGGCGCGGTCCTGATCCGCCGCAGGAGCCAAGCGCGGAACTCTCGTCGGTCAAGCCGCAGCGCCGCCTTCAGGCCCGCCCTGAAAAACCGCTCGCGCTGGCGATCATCGAGCCGCGCCCAGCCCTGCATCTCGCGTGCCCCTGAAAAGCAGATGCGGCAAACAAACATCGAAAAATGCAAATATGCTGAAGGGGCGCGGTCGCGCGGTCCCCCCGGAGGGTGACGTGCCCCGGGGGACCCGGCGACCGATCGCGGAAGGCCGCGACGGGTCCACAGCATGTCCGTCATTGGCTTCGGACATGCCGAGACAAGTCTTGGCGATGTCCGCTCACGGGGGTAAAGCGGAAGTCGCATTTCGGGGTCGAGAGGACCGCTTTTGACCCGAAGGCGAAGTCGCCGCTGTCCGTTTGCATGTCGGTTAATGGGGAGCTGAGCCGAACTCGTTGTGCTCGCGGCGAGGCTTTCCGTTGATGAGTGCGGCCCATCGCCTAGGTTGCGGTATCCTATACGTCGCTGAGCGAGGCGACCGATCATACGTCCGGCGGCAGTGGATAGCATTGTTGCCTGATCAGTCATTCGCGTCGACATCCGTAAAAAGGAACCCCGCCGGCGTCTTGGTAAAGCCGAAGATGAGCTCGCCGCAGAAGACGGAGTAATTGTCATTGTTCTCTTGATCGCGATCGTAGACCGCCTTGCCGCGCTGGATACACGCGCGATTTTTCGCCGTGAACGAGGTCGGATAGGTCTTGGCGCGAAATTGCGCGGCGTCGCGAATTGCGCTGTCGTTCATGAACGGCAATCGTGTCATACCGGCGACGGCGGCGGAATTGTTTGTCCTCAGCGCCGCGCGAAACTTCTCGATGAAGCCATCGAATTCCTTCTGCAAGGCAGGAGAAGCGACGGCTTTCTTCGGCGCCTGGGCGACGGCTGGAGCAAGGTTCACGAGAGCGGTTGCGAGCATAATTCTCAGCAAAAATCCCACGGGTCGGCTCCTTCCATCGACCAATCAAGGTCTTCCGACCGATCCAAATCCATGGTGTTCTGTTGCGTCAAGGACTTTCTGGCTCGCCGGCGCAGCGTTAACCCCGCCCAGGCGTGGACCAACAGCATTTGCCGGAGCATGCGCTGGCATGTTTTGCCGCGCTCGCTTAGGGCACCTTTGAGACATGCCAACCGTCCGTGACGGTGTCCGTTTCTGGGCGAAGACCGCAAGTCGGGGCCGAACCTCAAATCGACGCGATTGACCCCCAGCGGACCTAGGAAGGTCCAAGGTCAGTTCGCAACCGGCGCGGCGGTCACTACGGGAAAGAGGGAACGCCGTATCCAGGCGCCGCCCTGGGATTACATGTAGAAACTTGCGCATGAGTCCACTCAAAGGCTTAGTTGAAATCGTGTGTCGAGTTAACTTGCTTCATGGTTCAATGCGACACCAATATTGTTTAATTCCGCAGGATGATGGCGTTCGGCAGTAGCACTTGCGAAGCGCTCTCCTGGATTGCGGATTGAACTCATCGAGCATTATCAGCGACGAATGGCTGGCTCGCCCGCGTGAAACCAGACCGCGATCACCTGATTTGCGGCGACGCGAGAACGGTATTCCATATCTGGAGGAAGAAGGATGCGGCGAGCCTTGGTACTTTTTTGCGCTTTCGGGCTGTTTGCCGGCCCGATTGCGACGACGCCCGCCGGGGCAACGATCGAAAAAATCATGAACCAATGCAACGGCAAGCTGTGTCCATTCTTCCGTGCCTCGATCGTGATTCCCGACGGCTGGGTTGAAGACAGGGATGCGACCCGTCATTTTAATTCGCAGTTTCTGCTACCCAAGGGCGCCGATTTCGGGAAAGCGGCCGCAAAGATCTATATTGCCGTAATGTACAATCGCAAGAAGCAGCCGATTTCTGATTTCATGCCCGAAAACATCGCGGACTGGCACAGTCGCGCTAAAGACGCCAAAATTACCGACCTTGACGACCTTCCCCGCGGCGATGGCAAGGTCGCGTTCGTGCGACACCAGTTCGAGGCCGGAAGCCTTCGTGAACAAGGCTACGAATTACAGGCGGTAACCACAGACAACGACAATGACGGCAATGAGTTTTTGGTAACCATCACCTTGTCCGCCAACTCGCGGAAGGCCCTGAAAGCCGCCGAACCGGCCTACCTGGCGATCCTGGGTAAGTACTGAGCTAGGACGAGATTTCTGGAAGAGGTCTGTTTCGGGAACGTCGAACAGGCTTGTGATGCGCTGTTTTTCTGTCGCTCTGGTCGCATTATTTGTTCGGCGTCACCGGCACCGGTCGCGCCGCCGAAAGCGTCCGCACCGATCGATCTAGAGATAAAAAGCGGAGCCCGCCACGTGCAACGCAAGCCAGCGGAGACCGACGATGATATCCCGTTTTAGCCTACTCTGCCTCGCCCTCATCGCGGCTGGCCCGGCGTTTGCTGGCAGTGTGAAGACGCCCGATTGCGAGAGTGAGATCGACAAGGGCGAGATATCGGACGCCGAGGGCCAACAACGGCTCGACGTGATGAACACTGCGATCAACGTCTGCGCGGCCCAATACAAGCGCGATAAAAAGATTGCGAGCCTCGTGCGCGAGTGCGCGAAATACGAGGACCAACCCACGGTCCAACAGCAATTCGTGGCCGCCTGTCAGGTAGCCGCGTTCAAATACGCGAACGCTCTATATGGACTGAAAGCGCAATGAGACGAACCCGACATTTTCCGGCCAGGACGCTAATGCCTGCCGACACTGTACGGCTCGTTGGCCCTTGCTGACGAGGTGAGTGAATAGGGATGCCGTTTGCTGCGGTGCGTTGGTCGCTAATGGCACGAAACGGACCTCCGGGAATGTCCGTCCAATGTCTGCCGTCGGGGGTGAAGCAGACATCGCAGGCCCTTCGCGCTCATCGCGTTATCACGACAGACGACCGCGGCGGCAGCCATCGACGTACCGAGCGACCCCGCCTCATGCGGCAGGTGGCCGTCACTGCCGACGATGCGTGGCACGATGACGGGCGTTGAGCCTTCCCAGCCCATTGTCAGATGATCGGGTCATGTCGTTGAAGCGATGCGGGTTTGTGCCTGCAAATGGTGGATTTCCTGCCCGCTGCTTGATCCTGCCAGCGCCGGTAGGCGGCACGCTAATGGAAGCCTTGATCATTCTCATCGACCAGCCCTCGCAGCGAGGGCTTGAAGCCGTACGATTGCAGCCTGCATGCTGGCATCTCGATTCGCCCTCGCGCAGAACTGACCGCCAAATGCTTTGACGATACCGGAGGTAAGGGTGACCGCCGCATCGATCTGACGACTAGTGTATTGATCGAACAAGGAGTGCAGCACGCCAGCGATCTTACTATCGGACCTGTAATCCGGTTCCTCGCGCTTGCACGCCGCGATGCGCGCAGACACCATAGCGACATTGTTGACATCACTGGTGTCGTTCGGCGTCGCTGGTCGCGTAAGCAGTGGGGGCAATGTTGCCGGTAGCGATGCCGCCCTCGCTCCTATCCTCATCACCGAGATCTTTTAGGGCGTCCGGCCACCGGTCCGCGGCGCGTTCTGCCATTCGGCAATTCCAGAGCCATCCAGGCGCGACGCAAACGGCCAAGCTTGCCGCTGCATCAGGCCACGCGTCGAATGACAAGGGCAGCGCAGATATCGGTGCGCTGGATAATCTGCGCACCAAATCGCTCTGGCCCTCCACAATCACGTGGCGCATGAACGACACGCAGGTTTGGAGCTAATTCGAATTCGAACGCGTCGAGGCCAAAGGGCAATCCCTCCCCAATGGATTTCAGAGCCGCTTCCTTGAGGCTCCAGAGTTGGCAGAAAGTTCGCTGGCGCGTCGAGCCGTCAACCGCCTTAACAGCCTTCACCTCAGCGTGCGAAAAGAACTGTTGAGCGAGTTCTGCCGCCTCCAGGCTCCTCGTTTGATCTTCGAGGTCAACACCGATCCTGTGTGTCGACGACCACGCGCCGAGAAAGCCGAACCGGCAGGAGGAAAAACTGAACCAGACGTTTGGCAAATCGGGAAGGTAGGGTCGCCCCTTGTCCGTTTCCTGAAATACGATCCGCGACAAAGGCTGCGGTGATCCGAGCACGAATGCTGCGCAATAGCGACGAAACGCACGCCGTTGTTTGAAATGAGCCTTGCCGTCCTCCGTGACAAAGCGCTCCGCCCGCCGCAACTCGATATCCGACAGGACTGACCCGCAACGCCATGAGGCCTCGGGATCGCGCGAAACCGGCGCATACAGAACGCGAGCCGCATCCCTCGCTGACGCCGGCGTCCAGTCGCCTGCGCTGGCGGCGAACAGACCGTTTACCCTTTCGCTATCGTCTCGCGTCATCTGAGGTCATGTGAGATTCGTAAATCGCGATTCCTGCCGTCGACAGCCGCTCGCTGCGGGGATATCGGGTGGTTCTCCGCCTCCTCGTCGCGGGGTAATCGTGCGACAGGGGTTGAGCCGCTCACAGGCTCCGCAGGGCTCCCTTCGTAGGTAGCCGTGGCCATGTTCATTTCCTTGAGGACGAGCGACAACGGCAAAAGGGTCGTGTCCCGCTCGAGGACTGCGCCTCCCATCACCGTGGCACCGAAGCCGACGGTGCAGCCGTCATGGATATGGGTTCGCTTCACCTTCAGCATCATGTTCTCAAAGGTGTGAAACTGCAGGAAGCCGTCGATAACGCAATCATCGCCGAAGCTCACCGCGTTCCAGTCGGAGCACTGCATCGGCCGGGTCACGATTGTCCTGGCGCCGATGTGACATCCCATCCATCGCAGGATGGAATTCGCGAGAACGGTCCCGGCGCCGAACACCAGGGGACTCCGGCACCAGACGAAGAAGCAGTCCTGTGCGAAGAAGTAGGCGAAGTGGCGCCAGGACCAGAACGGGGCCGCGTGATTGGCTCCCCATTCGCTGCCGATGAGGGACTTCTTGATCGCGACGCTGAACAGGACCAGGCTGGCTTCTACCAGCATCAGGCCAATCAGCGCGCTGGCGACCGGGTGTCCACCCAATCTCAGAAAACAAACGTACAGAATCGGGAAAACGATCATCTCGGTGATGGGCAGCATGCCGATGCTCAGGAAATCGAACATGAAGACCCGGGTCAGGAAGAGGGGAAAGTCCGGCAGTCCGTGGATTTTATTATCGGCCTCGAATGACACGCTCGCGAATTTCACCGGCGGATTTCCCGCCACCGTGATGGGCGCGCCAAGCCGCGACCGCATCTGTCGCCGGAACCGTATATCGCTGCCCGGCGTGGAGACGCCCAGCAGGAAGTTGGATGGGAAATTCCCGTACTCCGCCACGCAATTGTTACCGCCGAAGAAGTTCCGGGGCATATCGAGGCGGCGCAGCTTGAAGTGCTCGGCGCCACAATCGAGCATGTTGGTGAAACATCCGTTGGAGAAGAAAACCTGGGAGTCGGCGGTAACGGCCTCCGGGACGATGTTGAACATGACGTCGCACTCGGAGGCACCAAACCGCGGGAAGTGCACGCCGGCGAGAGCCCTGAGGTACTGCCCGGTGATGCTCCAGGTCCACTGTCTCTGGATGCCGTTCATCCGCTTCATTCGGTATATGAGGAGAGCGGCCCTGAGCCCGCGCGAGGGATACAGGCCCGGCGAAACCGCCGTCCAGCGTATGAAGAGGCAGCCCAGCAGAGAGGTCACGACGACGGTGACCCAGGTGACGATGAACGAGTAAAGAGCCAGGCGCCAGACGATCTCGAACAGCGGCGTCACCCTGAAATATTCCTCGGAAAGTTCGCCTCCTCCGACGGGGACCAGGGCGCGGGCGAGCCAGAAGGTCGCGGCGGTGGGGACCACGACGAGCCAGAATGACAGCAAGATCTGCATGAGGATGTTGAGGGTCTCCAGCAGCCAGAACGGATATGCGTACCGACAGGCGATCGCGGTCCGCCTCAGTTCCGTGCAGCGGCCGTTGGGGCGCGCGGGAGCTCCTTCCCAGATCTGCTGCGAGCCCACGCTGGCGAGGATGCAGGTCAGCGGAGTGATCCAGCTGCCGCGGCCCACCGTCACGTTGTTGGCGATGGCGGCTCGCGTCCCGATCTTGCAGCCACGCTCGAGATGAACCGGACCGACGTGCAGGTGCTGCCCCGACCACCTGGTGGTCTGGATGTAAGCCCCGGTGGAGATGGCGACATCGCCCTCGATGGAGATCAGGTCCAGGGGCCCGGACAGGTCGGCATCCTGTGCGCACTGCAGGTTGTCGCCCACGGTCGCGCCGAGCTGCCGCAACACGAATGCCATCAGCGGAGCGCTGCGATACATCGTACGCAGCGGGAACAGCACCATGACCTCCAGCCGTCCGATGCACCAGGTCCGCAGATGCATTCTGCTCCACTTGGGGTACACGCCCGGGGTCACGTCGTTCGCGCGGATGTCACCTCCCATGAAGAACTTTATCGTCATGACCCAGAGCAGGATGGCGAAGGGCGCGACGAGGGCCAGCAAATAAAGCAACAGGCCGTCGAGGATGAACTCCCCGAGGCCGGCGGTCGTGAACACCGTCCCGATTTCGATGAAGTCGAAGAAGCTGAGGAAGGTCAGCATGAGCGGGGAGTACAACAACATCCCGAACAGGAACTGCAGCGTGGTGAAGTGTCCGATCGAGAGCACCTCTGCCGCGGCCTCATCGCGCCCGGCGCCGGTCTCGCCGGATCTCACAAGGGCCGCGACGGGCCCGGAGGCCTGCCGGAGCGCCCGTGGCCGGCTGGCGATTTTTCGGGCCGTGTTGCAGTCGCTGAGCAGTGCCCGCACCGGCACCGCCCATCCCGCAGATTGCAGTTTCTGCGCCAGCCGCGCGATGAGGATCGAGTGCCCGCCAGCGTCGGCGAATCCATCGTCCAATCCCAGCGGAGTCTCGAACACGGCCCGGCAGATCGACAGCACTTCCTCACACTCGGGATCCATGCCTGCTTTGGCATCAGAAACCTTGGCTGCCCCTTCCACTGTGTTGCGCGCGCTGGCCGGCGTGTCCCAACGATCGTCTTCGGCTTCCGGCCCGGCGTTGCTCAGCAGATGAGCCAGGTTCGGCAGGCACTCCCGGTCGATCTTCCCCGAAACCGGCTTCATGACGAATTTTTCGACCAGGAAGATCCTGGTTGGGACCGACGGCGCTGGAAGTTGTCTGGCCAGCGTCGCCGTCACCCGCGCGGCCCACTCCGCCGGCGCGGGCGTGGCCACCGTGATCCCTCCTTCGCAGACGGAAGGCGCGGCAACAAAGGCGACCAGCGTCTCGTTCTGGTAGTCCAGAACGGCGGCCTCGATCTCGGTGAACTGCGTCTGCAGGATATCTTCGACGGCCTGCGGCTCGACGCGATGCCCGCGCACTTTGAGCTGCGCGTCGATGCGGCCGAGGAAGTCCACGCGCAGCGTCTGGATGTCGATTTTGCATTTGTCCCCGGTGCGGTACAGCCGGCCGAACTGCGGGTGCGAGATGAATTTCTGGGCGGTCTGCTCCGGCAAATTGCGGTATCCGCGTGCAACGTGCACTCCCCCGATACAGAGTTCGCCAACCTCGCCGTGGGGCAGGGGCAGGAGCTGGTCGGCCTCCAGGATGACGTAGGTGACGTTGGCGAATGGCGATCCGATCGTGATGGGCTCTCCCGGCCGCAAGCTCTGGCGGCTGGTGTCGGTGCTCGCCTCCGTGGGTCCGTAGGTGTTGATGATTTGCCGCCGGCCCCGGGTCCATGGCTCGACCAGCGCGCTGGGGAAGGCTTCGCCGGCCGG
Source organism: uncultured Alphaproteobacteria bacterium (assembly GCA_963710235.1). Lineage (GTDB taxonomy): Bacteria > Pseudomonadota > Alphaproteobacteria > Rhizobiales > Xanthobacteraceae > Bradyrhizobium. Next base: position 357,555 of record CAVPZI010000001.1, on the reverse strand, counting down.
CACGATATAACGGCACAGCGGGTAGGGGAGATCCAGTTCGGGGGTTGCTGTAAGGGTGGTGAGCAGCACCGGAGGACAGAACAGCACCGTGACCTCGGCTTCGCGTAGCACGGAGACGAGGTCCGGGCCGGACCGAACCTGCTCCTTGGTCAGCAGGACCACGGCGCAACCCGACACCCAGGCGCTGTACATCTCGGAGATGCTGCCGTCGTAGCCCAGCGACGAAGTGAGCGAGGTTGCGTCCATGCCGGGAAGCAGATCGAAATACTCGGCGTAGCTCAGGGCAAGGTTCACGTAACCTGCGTGCGGGCACTCGACGCCCTTGGGCATTCCCGTGGTGCCGCTCGTGTAAAAGATAGCCGCAAGGCGTTGTGTGGGGTCATCCAGCCAGGGCGGCGGCTCCCTGCGCGGTATCTTCTCCGGCAACGTCAGGACGTCGAGCGTCGGCAGGCCGCGGAACTTGTCCTGCCCCCGCGTCAGAATGACCACCGGCTGTGCGTCGTTGAGCATGTGGGTGATCAGGGCGTCGGGCAAGGTGGTATCGAGGAACATCACCGTGCCGCCAGCCTTGAGAATGCCGAGGTGCGAGGCCACGATTTGCCAGTTGTCCTGCGACATCGCCACGGCCACGACCTGGTCGGGGCCGGTGAGGAAGGTAGAAACCGCCGCGGCCACGCTCTCCGCGCGCGCATCGAGCTCAGCGAAGGTCAGGGATTCTCCGGTGTGGGGAATCTGCAAGGCCGTGAGATGCGGAAACTTTTCGGCGGTGCGGCTGAAGACCTCCGTGAGCCACCGGATCCCTTTCTGATGCGGTACGTTCATGAGGTGGCGGTCGCCAAAGACATCCGTCAAGCTGTATGGGCAGGTGTCCGTCTCAGGCACTGTCTCAGCCGCCCAAAGGTAGCGCCTCCAGGCTACAAACGTCAGCGCAAAGAAAATCGCGACGGCCGTTGTTGCAAGACCTGCTGCCAAGGCTCTTCCTCACATACTGCGTAAGTCTAGACACTCAAGTTCTCAAAGACGGCCAGGTTCTCAGAGACGCCGGGGTCTTCGACCTCAAAGGTCATCGTTGCTCGCTGCCTGAGCATGGCGAAGGTAGGGCGTTCAATCGAAATATCGCTGCAGTGTTCCGGTTCGGCGGACGTCCAGGGTAACGCAATGGGGTCCACCGCCCAACAGTTTGGAGTGGCGCAATTTCAGGGGGATTACATCGAGACCCTCCTTCTCCAGCAGTTTTATCAGAGACGGCTGATTTCGATCGACCACGACCAGATTGGGATTGATGCTGAATGCATTCATGTCGATCCAGTCACTGCCAATGGATCTGGAGACATAGTCGGCATCATGTCGGTCGGTGTTCTCCATTGGTGGACTATAGATGACTTTCCACTGCTTCAGGATCTTGGGCAGGGTGTCGTCATTGACACGGCCAGGATTGGCGAGGACCAGGCCAGGGCGCAAGGCCACCAGCGTCGAGTCGATATGACTGCCGAAGTAGACGTCCTTGAGGAAATGGACCCGATAGTTGTCACCGAGAATCGACTGCAGCCAATGTCCACCCAGCTCGTTGCCCGTGGCGCTGACCAGATAGATCAGATCCTTGCCAAAACGCAGAACGTTGGCTGCATCAAAGGCCGGTTCGTCGTTGCGTGGCGTGGGCTTGTCTGGATCAAACCCCTCGAACAGCGAGTCCAGCAGCATGGGTTTGGGAGCGCTGTACCACTTTGCGCCCGACTTCATATACTCCATCAGCAACGTGCGATAGCTGAACGTTTCCTGGGCGCGGCTGCGGATGACATTGGGCGTTTCGATGATGTGGTCGCCGATGACCAGCAGGATGTCGCGGGGACAATAGTTGTAGTACCCCTGAGCTTCCCAATGGATCGTGGAAAATTTGCCCTCGTGGGGCCAGGTGTCCGGACGCTTGACGGTGATGCCGAGGTCTTCAAGGATTTTGGCAAATCCATTCAGATCCTCTTCGGTCTCTTCGATAACCCGCTGGGGAAAAGGGCCGCGGGGAATTTCGGCCAGTGAGCGGTCGGGAAATTCCGCGAGCTGGGTGCTTCGGTCCGGCGTGGGATACCGCGCATTCAGCGGATTGCCCACAATAACTTCTTCCAGTTGATCCCACTCATTGCAACTCCATACGCCTGACATCTTAATCTGCTCGCTCGCTTGTTTTGGGTGGGAATGACCTGTCCCGCATGCTCCGGAACAGCGTCACAGCTTCGCGCCTGAAGTTGACGCATTTCAAATTTTGAAAAGCCCGGTGACTTCCTTACCACCGGGCGGAATTGCTGAAGAAGTCAGGTAGCGCAATTGCCGCGCCGGACGATTTTGCCGCCTCGAGCACGAAATTGCCGACTGCAAGGTCTAGAACACCAAGCCCGAATGGCGAAAATATGCGAGGCCGGCTATGATCCGGTTTGAGCTTCTTCTCCAGAACGTCCACCAAACGCCCTGAGACAAAGTCCCGGTTTCCCGTCGCCATTTCCGCCAGATGGAGCGAGGTGCCTGCCTTCAGGCAATGATCCGCATCATCGACAATGTTTTGCGATGTGAGAATCACATTCACACAAATGTCGCGCAGCGACAAATGCAGGACAGTGGGACAGTGCTTGAACAGTGTTTCATCGGAAAGATAGGGGGCCAGCGTGGTCGTGGTGAACAATATCAGAGAAGAGTCGGATATGGCGCCCTCCAGACGATCTTGAATATCGGCCTGCAGGTTGTGCTGATCGCGAAGCCACCTGCTGAAGTGCTCCGCCTCGTTGCGGTCCACATCATACAAGCTGATTTTGCCAAACTTCCAATTGCGAAATAAAAGCCATTCGACGGTGGTGCGGGCGATGACCCCGGTTCCGATTATGCCGAGAGTTCCCGCAAAGGGATTCGGGGAAATCTGCTCCGCTGCCGACGCGGCAGAAGCGGCAGTGCGCGTGGCGCTGATCAGAGATGCCTCGATACAGGCCAGCGGATAACCCGTCGTGGCGTCGTTGAGGATCAGGACGGCCGACGCCCGGGCGAGGTTACTGGCCCTGTTTTCAGGAAAGCTCGATATCCACTTGATGCCGCTCTTTTGAACCGCGCCGCCGAGGTGGGCCGGCAGCGCGATGATGCGGGCGTTGGGTTTATCCGGATATCGCAGGAAGTAGCTGTCCGGATTGAGAGTATTTCCGGAGCCGTGAAGACGGTATGCCGCTTCGACCGCGTCGAAAACCTGCTTCTTGTTATCGTCAATTACACGCTTGACCGTCGAGCCGGGAACAACGTGGAATGTAGGAGCGGATTGCATGTTGTATTCACCCATTTACGCCCGACTGTTTTTGCCGCCGATCGTGTCAATCAATTTGCTGACGCGCGTCGGCGGTGGCGCGTCAGTTGGCATATCGTCGCGCCAGGGCGCCGGCCGTGAGCGTGCGATCAATCGCCCTTTCGGTACCTCACTCGGACGAGACGGACGCATAGGTTCGCGCCGGCCTGTCGTCCTCGGGCACAACGAACTTCTCTACCCAGGCGGGGTCATAAATAGTGTCCAGGTACTTTTCGCCGAGATCCGCGGATATGGCGACGATGGTGTCGCCGCGGCTGAACTCCGGAGCCAGTTGCTGTACGGCGGCCAGGACGGTTCCGGTGCTTCCTCCAACCAGCAAGTGATAATTTCGAACGAACGAAAGACAGGCTTCGATCGTTTTTTCTTCCTTCACGGCGACGATTCTATCCGGCTTGGCGAGGTCCGCAAGCTTTGGTCTCACGCTCGCGCCAATGCCAGGGATGTTTCGTTTGCCGGGCCTGCCTCCGAACGTGACGGAGCCTGCTGGTTCGACCGCCACAACCTTGATCCTTGGGAATTCCGCACGAAGCCGTTCCGAGACCCCGGCCAGGGTGCCGGTGGTGCCGGTCCCGACAAAAACCCAATCGACCCTCTCAAATTCGCGCGCAATCTCATTTGCCGTTTGCTCGGCATGAACGTTCTTGTTGGCTACGTTGGCATATTGATTGAGCCAGACCGCGTTCGGGTTCGATCGTAGTATTTGATCTATTTTCTCCAACCTGGTTCCCAAATATCCCCCGGCGGCGTCGCGATCTTCAACGACGATGACCGTTGCCCCATAAAGCTCCATGCCTCTCAAGGTCGCGCGATTGGCGTTCGGATCGGTCACGCAAATAAATTTGTAGCCCTTGATGGCACATATCAAACTAAGCGCCAGCCCGAGATTTCCTGATGACGATTCGACCAATACGGTCTCGTTTGGCGTGGCAATCCCTCGCCGTTCCAGGTCCTCGACAAGCCCTATCGCGGTCTTGACCTTGATCGAGCCCGTTATATTGAACCCTTCCAGCTTCAGAAACACGTCGTGTCTTCCGGCAAAAGCGGGAAGACGATAAAACAAATCACGAAAAATCAACTGTAACGGCGACTCGATGATCATGGTCGGGCATCCCGTGAGCAGAAAGCCTTGTTTCCCGGCCACCAACTTGGGTGTTCCGGCCCTCTTTTTTTCAGACCACCCAACTCAGGCTGTCGTCCTGGGCCGGAAACGCGCAGATCTCGTATATCGCGGCGGCGCCGCTCAGTTTCACCGCCGTCACCTGCGGGGCGATCTTGAAGCAGGCTCTTTGAACATCCGCCGATCGTGGTGTTCATCGCCTGTTCATCGCCCTTTTCGGGGATGCGTGATCCATCATGCATAGTGCTTGTGAGATAGGCAATGCCAGAATTCGGCATGGGCAGCCCGCACTTGTCGGTGTCCAGCTGATGCGCGATGCCTCGGCGTTCTGGATGAAGCAATTCGCGCGCGCTGATCCAACGGAAAACACGAGGCCCGCGCAATCAATCGGCTCCTGTTCGGCGGACCCGCGTCTTGTTCGCCGCTCCAGCGTTCTTTGACTTCAATACTTTCAATGCGCGGGTAATCAGCGGATCGATGCCGTTTTCAATATCGGTCTTCTTGTTAAGCAGCTTGATGTCGACTGGTACGCCTTTACCTTCGTAGCACACCATGTCAGCCGACAAATAGACCTGGTACGACAAACGATACTCCCAGCCGTTGGGAAGCTTTTTCTCAAGTTGATACGAGAATATGCCGTTCGTGTGATCGCCGATGATCGTGACGTGAGGCAGCTGCTTTATCGCAAGTGCGAACGCCTCTCCACCGCTGAAAACGGAATCACAGGTCAAGAGCACGATTGGCCCGGTGAATTGTCCGTTACCTTGCGGCTCGAGATACCAGGTCTTGAGGGGCGTAAAGTCATCCTTGCCTGGACCCATCTTGGTCTTTCTGTGGAAAGCCACGCGCTTGCGGTCGCAAAAGCGATTGATGATCGCGATCGCAATACTGTCCTCCCCGCCGGGGTTTTCGCGAATATCGATGATGATCCCTTTCAGGTCGCTGAAGTCACCGGCAATCTTGTCAAGAGCGGCAGTCAATTTCCTCTTACCGATGCCTTCCAATTCGAGGATACGAATGTAGCCGAATTTCCGAGACCTGCAGTAACGAAGCATCCAGGCATCGGTCGCCGCAGGCCTCCCGAAACAATTGTCGACAAGAGTCTTTTCGGTCGTCTTGAAGAGCTGCTTGATCTCGCGGGTCGAGAATTCCTGCCGGAATCTGGGCTGTTTTTCCGGATTGAAGTAGCGCTTCTTCCGATGCGCACTTGCCCTGGCCTTCAACTCTACATGCCCGTCATTCAGCGGACCGAGCATCCGGCAGAAGATATCGAAGAGTTCGTCGTCGCTGGTCTTGCTTGTGACTTCTGGATCTGTAGGTGTCATGCTGCCTTTTCCAATCGACATTCCTCAATTGGAAAAATGGGTACCTTTTGTTGAAGGTCTCCCACAGGACTTTAAAATTCTTTTCAGGGTCGCGGATGCTCATGGCCATGCTGATCCTGACGTAAAGCGCCGCCGCGTCTCATTTCCGGATGGAATATCGGCTAGGACACAGTCGAGTGGAGCACATCCGGGGCGGAGAGACATGGGGGATTGTCCGTCACGTCGTTGTTGAGATCGCCGTTGGAGCGGAGCAAACAATCGACAGCTGGCAGGGACATTCGAACCCCTCGTCGGAGCGAAGCAAGAAATGCCGTTTTCGGGTCATGGGGCGAGACCGGGCACCAGCTTTACAAGGAGTTCCGAGCCCGCAAGCTGGATTGCGTAGATTTCCAAAGTGTGCCGGCCGATGAAGCGCAGGGCGCCGGCTGCGGCCTGCGGCGGTTGGATACGGCTTGGGCCGCGCAGGAACAGGCACAGGCTCGCGGACCAAACGCCGATGCCGATAACGAAGACGGCGAACTGGATTTGAGAAAACGAGTATTCCCTTTGTTCCTGCCAAATATAGACGATCGCGGCGACAAGGCAGGCCAGCAGTCGCATCTGGCCCGCGTTCCCGTTCATCGCGGGCGCGGGCGATACCGAACTTTGCGCTGGACCATCCACGTCGGCAACTGATCTGTTGTCGACATACATGCGTTGGCATAAGCCGAATAGGGCCCACAGCCATCCCTCCGAGCCGTAATCGACAATCTTGCCCGCTATCGGCATTACCGCTAAAATTGCGGCAACGAGCAAGCCGAACGCGGCCCAACCGTGACGTTGCAATAGGATTTGCACATAGGGCCGCGCACTGCGGATCAGTGCCAGGCTCAAGAGAATGTTCGGTGCTACCCAGTTCCAATTTGCGTTCCAGCTTTCGAGCAGGGTCAGGATGACACCGAGCCAGATCCAGTGCAGCGGGACGTTCCTGGTCTGCGCGTAACCCAAAAGGAAGAAGAACGTCGGAGCTGCCGGGCGTCCGAAAACGCTCCACCATTGGTCGTTGTCCACGAAGAAATAGCCGAAATGACCGGCCGAGACCGAGATGATTGCCGCGGTTTTCAGCCAGTCGGCGTTGTCAACGGCGTGAGGCGTGTGCGGGTTTCGATGAGGTGTGTTCGTCGAATGCATGGTGTCGCGCACTTCCGGCCAAACTTGTACTCATCCAACGGTACCCGCGCGGGTCCACGAAGGCAGCTTATTGTTAAGCCGGTCCCGCATGTTAAGCTCGCACTGACTCTGCCGCAATCGCTTTTATGGATCTTGAAATGGAGACCGGTTTCACGCGGTTGCCAGCAATCCTTTCGGATTTGACGGGACAGCATGACATGGGATGCGGAAAGCGAACTTACAGGTCACCGTCGCGTTACGTTGACGATCAATTGGGCGACAATATCCGGAGAACGCCATGAAACTGGAAGGTGGTTGCTATTGCGGCGAGGTGCGTTACCTGGCTGAAGGCGAGCCGATGCTGCGGGCGCAATGCCATTGCCGCGAATGCCAGTATATTTCCGGTGGCTCGCCCAACATGTTTGTTCTGATGCCGCCCAAGGGCTTCCGCTACACCAAGGGAACGCCGAAGCAGTTTACGCGCAACGACCTCGAAAACGCGGTGACGCGGGAATTCTGCGCCGAATGCGGCACCCACGTCACCACCCGGCGGCCCGGTTTGCCCGCCGTGATCCTGAAGGTCGGTACGCTCGACGATCCCAGCCTGTTCGGCACCCCGCAGATGGCGATCTACACCGTCGACAAGCAGGCTTTCCATCAGATCCCGGAGGGCCTGCCGAGCTTCGAGCGACTGCCGCCGCGATAACGCGCCGTCGTCTCATCACCCGTGCACGATCGATTTGGCGATCATGCAGTGGATGCCCTTGGAGCCATTCACGGTCTGGGTGACGCGCAGGTCGGCGGCGAGGCTGCACAGGGTGTAGGCGTCCTCCCGTGACAGGTTCCGGGTCTCGCCCAACAGCACGATCATGTCGCGCAGCGCGCGCACCACGCACTGGTCGAGGTCCGGATCCATCGCCATCGTCATGTAGTGGGTGGGGGTTTCCGCCCGCGGATAGGCAAAGCGCAGGTCCTTGCGCAGCGTCAGCTTGAAGCGGCCCTGCAGGGCGGTCTCGATGGCGGTGACGCAGACTTCGCCGTCGCCCTGCACCCCGTGGCCGTCGCCGCAGGAAAACAATGCCCCCGGCACGAACACCGGAAGATAAAGCTTGGCGCCCGGCACCAATTCCTTGTTGTCGAGGTTGCCGCCCATGGCGCGGGGGATCAGCGAGGTGATGCGACCCCACGCCGGCGGTGGTGCCACGCCCATGACCCCGAAGAACGGCTTGAGCGCCAGATCCAGCCCCCACGGCAGCCGGCCGACCATGCGCTTCTCGTCGAGCGGAATATTGATCAGCCGGGGTTCGTGAAAATCATCGGGCAGGGTGCCGGCAAGCGGGCGGATCAGGTTGTAACCCCAATCCTGGCGCAGCTTGATCTCCAGGATCTCGACTTCCAGCACGTCACCGGGTTCGGCGCCGTCGACGGCGACCGGGCCGGTCAGGATATGCCCGGGCAGCATCCGCTCGTTCCTGGCGTGGACTTCATCAAGCTCCGGCGGGATGTGAAAGCGGCTGCGGTCGGGCACCACGTCGGGGCCGCCGGTGATGGTGTCGATGGTGATCTCGTCGCCGCTCTTGATCGTGAGTACCGGCTTGAGCCTGGCTTCGAAAAAGCCCCAGTGGCAGGTTTCGGGGCTGGCGTGAAGGTGATGGTGGGTCATGAATGGGCTCTGCTGCTGTCGTGGCCGATGCGGTCGCGGCCGACCAATAATCCGGCTAGGATCAATCCTCGAACCACGGGTAGCGGTCAAGCTGCCGGTCAGGGAGTGAAGCATGCAGCAGCCGGCATCGCGTGAGGAAACCTTCGATTTTCCCGGCATGGTCACGGAGCTGAACGGCCTGCTGCGGCTCAAGACCACCGTGATCGGCATGAAGATGTTTGCAACCGCCGACGAGATGACGGCAATCCCCAAGATCCGCCGGCCGACCGCCGTTCACACCACCGACCAGATCGTCAGCATGGCATCGCGGCTGGGATGGACCGTCGGCATCACCGCGGCGGATCTGGTCGGCGCGCAATGCCGCGCGGTCATCGGACTTGCGCCGCAGGACGACAAGTGGCTGGCCGGGCAATCCTATGTCGGCGTGTGGCATGAGACCGCGGAAGACGCCCGCAAGCGCCAGGAGGCGCTTTGCGTGGTCCCGCACGGGCGATACGAGGCGTTGGCGGTGAGCCCGCTCGCGCTGGGCCGGCTCAACCCGCCGGATATTTGCCTGGTCTATGCGACGCCGGGCCAGATGATCATCCTGATCAACGGGCTGCAGTGGACCGGCTACAAGAAGTTCGAATGGGGCGTGGTCGGCGAGACCGCCTGCGCCGATTCCTGGGGCCGGGCGCTGGCAACCGGGGAGCCCAGCCTGTCGCTGCCGTGCTATGCGGAGCGGCGGTATGGCGGCGTGCCTGACGAAGAGATGCTGATGGCGCTGTCGCCGGCGCATCTCGCCAAGGCCATTACCGGGATGCGGGCGCTGGCCAAGAACGGCCTGCGCTATCCGATCGCGCCCTACGGCATTCAGAGCGACGTGCGCGCCGGGATGGGCGTCTCCTATCCCAAGACCTGACTTCCAGAGACTTGACGGCGCGCGGGGCTATCCGAACCGGCCTGCGCGGGCTACGGAGGGGCTTGCAAAGGAAGACATCCATGAAGCCCTCGGCTGAATTCGACATCGTTGTGTACGGCGCCAGCGGCTTTACCGGCCGCCTGGTGGCCGAGTATCTGGCGTCGCGCCCCAATGGCGGCGATCTCAAATGGGCGATGGCCGGGCGCAATCTCGACCGGTTATCGGAAGTGCGCGAGCACATCGGGCCCGCTGCGGCCGATATTCCGCTGATCAAGGCGGATGCGGCCGATCCGGACTCGCTGAAGGCGATGCTGGGGCGCACCCGGGCGGTGCTGACGACGGTAGGACCATACCAGCTGTATGGATCCGAACTGGTGGCGGCCTGCGCGGCGTCGGGGACCGACTACCTCGACCTCTGCGGCGAGCCGGTCTGGATGCGCCAGATGATCGATGCCCATCAGGCCACCGCCCAATCGAGCGGGGCGCGGATCGTGTTCTCCTGCGGCTTCGATTCGATTCCGTTCGAACTCGGGGTGTTTTTTCTGCAGGAGACGGCGCGGGCAAAACTCGGCGCGCCGGTCAGCCGGGTCAAAGGCCGCGTCCGCAAGATGAAGGGCACGTTCTCGGGCGGCACCGCGGCCAGCGTCAAAGCGACCTTCGCCGCCGCGGCGCGGGATCTCAGCCAGGTCGCGCTGCTGAAGAACCCGTTCGCGCTCACCCCGGGCTTCGAGGGTCCGAAGCAGCCGCCCGGCAACAAGCCGATCCACGACGACGACCTCGGCGCATGGGCGGCGCCGTTCGTGATGTCGACCATCAACACCCGCACCGTGCACCGCTCCAATCTGTTGATGGGATTTCCCTACGGGCAGGACTTTGTCTACGACGAGATGATGCTGGCCGGCCCCGGCGAGAGGGGCGAGGCGACCGCCAAGGCCATCGTCGCCGCCAACGCCGAGCTCGGCGGCCCCGGCGGACCGAAGCCGGGCGAGGGACCCTCCAAACACGAGCGCGAGACCGGCTACTACGACGTGCTGTTCGTCGGCCTCGCCGCCGACGGCCGCCAGGTCCGCGTCGCGGTCACGGGCGACCGCGATCCAGGTTATGGTTCGACCTCGAAGATGATCGCTGAATCCGCGATCTGCCTGGTGCGCGACATGGGCGACCTCAAGGGCGGCATCTGGACCCCGGGTGCGGCGATGGGAGATCGGTTGATCAAGCGGCTGGTCGACCATGCCGGCCTGAAGTTCAAGGTGGAGACCTGAGCTCTAGGTTCGTAGGCATGATGTTTACGACCGAGGTCGTAGGCATGATGTTTACGACCTAATAGGCGTGTTCGGTCCTGAGCAGCGCCAGCGGCGTCCTGAGCAGGATGTAGAGGTCGAACAGCACCGACCAGTTCTCGATGTAATACAGGTCGAACTCGACGCGCTTCTGGATCTTTTCCTCGGAATCGACTTCGCCGCGCCAGCCGTTGATCTGGGCCCAGCCGGTGATGCCGGGCTTGACGCGGTGGCGGGCGAAATAGCCGTCGACGGCTTCGTCGAACAGGCGGCTCTGCAGTTTGCCCTGCACCGCGTGCGGGCGTGGCCCGACCAGCGACAGGTTGCCCTGGAACACCACGTTGAACAGCTGCGGCAATTCGTCGAGGCTGCTCTTGCGGATGAAGCGGCCGACTCGGGTGACGCGCTTGTCGTTCTTGGTCACCACGGTTTTCGCCAGCGGGTCGGCCTGGTCGTGGTACAGCGAGCGGAACTTGAAGACGTCGACGCGCTCGTTGTTGAAGCCGAAACGCTTCTGCCGGAACAGCACTGGTCCCGGACTGTCGAGCTTGATCGCCAGCGCCACCAGCGCCATCACCGGCGACGCCAGCACCAGGATCAAAAACCCGACGACATGGTCGAACAGCCACTTCATCACCAGGTCCCAGTCGGTGATCGGCGCCTCGAACACGTCGAGGGTGGGGACCTCGCCGAGATAGGAATAGGAGCGGGGACGGAAGCGCAGCTTGTTGGTATGGGCCGACAGGCGGATGTCGACCGGCAGCACCCACAGCTTCTTCAGCATCTCGAGGATGCGGGTCTCGGCCGAGATCGGCAGCGCGAACAGCACGAGGTCGATGCGGGTGCGCCGCGCAAACTCCAGGATGTCGTCGACCTTGCCGAGCTTGGCGCGACCGGCACAGGTGTCGAGCGCGCGGCCGTCGTTGCGGTCGTCGAACACGCCGAGAATTTCCAGGTCGGAATCGTCCTGCTGGTTGAGCAGTTCGATCAGTTTCTCGCCGTTCTCGTCGGCGCCGACGATGATGGTGCGGCGGTCGAGCCGGCCCTCGCGCGCCCAGCGCCGGATCAGCCCGCGCACCGCGGTGCGCTGCGCAATCAACGACGCCAGTCCGACAAAGAAAAACGACGACAGCCAGACCCGCGACACCTCGTCGCCGAGCTTGGCGAAGAACGACGCGCCGATGAACAGCAGAAACACAAAGGCCCAGGCCGAAACCATCCGGGTCATCTGCCGGAACTGGCCGCGAAACACCTGCACCTGGTAGATGTCGGCAGCCTGGAAGCAGATTACCGCCGCGACAGCCATGGCCAGGATCGCCGCCACGTAGCGCCAGCTGAATCCGTCGAGCCGCACGACATATCCGAGATAGATCGCAACCCCGATCAGGGCCAGCATCACGAAATCGGCAAGGCGAACCCCTCCGGCAATCACCACCGGCGAGTAGGCAGCCCGGACTTTCTGGTTGACCACCGCAAGGGCAGCGGCCGACAATCGCCGGCGCCGCTCAACCGCAGGACGTTCGCCGGTGCCCGCCACCGCTACCGCAACGGCGGTGTTCGCGGCGGCCGCGTCCATCATCGAACGAACGTTGATCGGTTCCACGTGGCAAGGTCCGTGTTGCGAGAACGAAATGACAGCTCAACATCTGGATATGCGAGCGCCGTAACAGAACACCTCAACATGGCGATTTATCCAACAAATCGGAACAATTGATTACATCAATGGTGACGGTTAACGGTTTGCAAATGCCTCGCGATAACCGGCGATGACGCCCTCGACCATGGCGTTCCGGGAAAAGTGCTGGAAGATGCGTTCGCGCAGCACGCCGGCGCGCTCCCGGGTGGCGGCCGGATCGTCGATGGCGGCCTGGATGGCGGCGGCCATGGCGCCGGCGGCGTTCGGGGTGAACAGCGCATCGGTATGCGGCCCGAATATTTCGGGGATGCCGCCGACACCGGCGGCCACCATCGGAATTCCGGCGGCCCCGGCCTCGATGACCACGTAGGGCATCGAATCGCCGCGCGACGGCACCACCAGAAGGCGGCCCCTGGCAAAGCCTTCGCGCGCCTTGACGTGGCCGATAAACCGCACGACGTCACCCAGTCCTAGCCGCTGGACCTGCGCCTTCAGGGCGTCGGTCTCCTCGCCGTCGCCGGCCAGCGTCAGCGTCACCGGCTTGCCGCCGGCGCGCAGCCGCGACACCGCCTCCACCAGGAGGTCCGCGCCCTTGATGTGGCGGAACTCGCCGACATAGACCACGTCGGTGGCATCCGCGGTGAGGGTGACGGGATCGAACTCCTGCGCGGTCACGCCGTTGAAGACGCATCGCACGAGGCCCCCGGTCGGCGTACCGACGATGCGCTGATAGGTATCGCGCGCAAAGGCGCTCTCGAACAGGAACAGGTCGGTGCGGTTCATCAGGCTGCGTTCGAGCCGGCTGTAGAACGCGCCGATCGGCGAACTCGGCGGGTAGTGCAGCGAACCGCCATGGGGCGTATAGACGCGTATCGTCGCCGTCGAGCGCGGTTTCGTGCGAACGAACACGCCGGCCTTGGCGCCGTGCCCATGCAGGACGTTCGGCCTCAGCCGCCGCAGCAGGCCCATGAAGCGCATCCAGACCACGAGATCGGTCGCATGCGGCTCGCGGTGGATCGGAATTCGGTGAACCCCAAGCGCCATTCGGGGTGCGATCTCCGCCAGCGCGGCATCGGCGCGTTCGCCGCCGGTGAGGCCGTCGGCGATGATGCCGACCTGATGGCCGCGCTCGGCCTGGCCGTTGGCGACATCGATGATGTGCCGGAAAATCCCGCCCACCGGGGCGCGCACCGCGTGCAGGATGCGCAGCGGTTCATCGGACGCGATGGACATGATCAGAACCAGCGTTCGCCGACGAGGACGGTATCGCCGGGGCTGAGCGGGGTGCGGAGCGGCACTACCGCGCGGATCGGGCCGCGCTGGTCGGTGTGGGTGAGGGTGACGACGTCGCGCTTGGCGCGCGGCGCGAAACCGCCGGCGATGGCGACCGCGCTCTCGACGCTCATGTTGGGCACGTAGGGATATTGCCCGGGAGCGGCGACCTCGCCAAGGATGAAGAACGGCCGGTAGCTCTCGATCTCCACCGCCACCGACGGTTCGCGGATGTAGCCGTTGCGCAGCCGCGCGGTGATGCTGCCAGCAAGGTCCGCGGGCGTCAGCCCGCGCGCTGTGACCGCGCCGATCAGCGGCAGGGTGATCGAGCCGCCGGCGCCGATGGCATAGGTGTTGGTGAGACCTTCCTGGCCGTAGACCACGATCCGTAATCTATCGCCGGCGTCGAGTTGGTATTGCAAATCGTAGGTTGCAACCGGCGCCGGAGCGGCATAGGCGACCGGCGCCGCGACCCCTCCGCGCGATGCGGCCACCCTGCGCGACGTGAACAGGCCGCGCGGCGCCGCCGGCGCGGCGTAGGTCGGCTGGGCGGATCCCGACTGCGCATATCCCGGTTGGCCGTAAGCCATGGAATCAAGAACGTTAGGCGGTTGCATCGTGGCGACCGGCGCCGCGACCACCCTGTGCGACGTGAACAGGCCGGGCTGTGGCGCCGGCGCGGCATAGGTCGGCTGGGCGTATCCCGGCTGCGCGTATCCCGGTTGGCCGTAAGCCATGGAATCAAGAACGTTAGGCGGCTGCATCGTGGCGACCGGCGCCGCGACCACCCTGTGCGACGTGAACAGGCCGGGCTGTGCCGCCGGCGCGGCATAGGTTGGCTGAGCGTATCCCGGCTGCGCGTATCCCGATTGGCCGTAAGCCATGGAATCAGGAACGTTAGGCGGCTGCATCGTCGCGACTGGCGCTGCGACCACCCTGTGCGACGTGAACAGGCCGGGCTGTGCCGCCGGCGCGGCATAGGTCGGCTGGGCATATCCCGGTTGAGCGTATCCCGATTGGTCGTAAGCCATGAAATCAAGAACGTTATGCGGCTGCACCATGGCGACCGGGCCGGACCTGCCCATGCAGCCCGACAAAGCGAGCGCCATCGACAGGCCAAGGATGACTGCGCGCGCGCATCGCATAACGAATATCCATGAGGGTCTCGATTCGAATTAAGGACTTTCATGGTTAACAAAGCGTGACATTGGCGGCGCCGGTCTTGCTCAACTGGCGTGAAAATCTAACCCGCGGAACCGTGGGGTTAACCCGGCGGCAACCTTAATGGAGTGTAATCGCAGGTAGCCTGGTGGTGGTTCGGTAGCGTTTCGTGGGAGCGTATCATGGGTATAGCGTTCTGGCGTGCGGGCGCCGACAAGGCGCGGGTGGAGAAGGCTGCCAGGCTGACGCTGCCGGCTGCCAAACCCGATTCCAAGGCTTCGAATCCCACGGTCATGAGGGCCGCGCCGTCCTCCGGCGATCTCGATCTGCGCGTCATCTGGCAGGCTTTGCAGCGCAAGCGAAGCTGGATCCTGATCCCGACCGTGCTGGCTGCCGTGCTGTCGATGGCCATCGTCAACGTGATCACGCCGCGCTACAAATCCGAAGCGCGAATCCTGATCGACGGTCGCGAAAACATCTTCCTGCGCCCGAACGGCGAGCGCAACGACGAGCGCACCGCGCTCGATCCCGAAGCCGTCACCAGCCAGGTTCAGCTGTTGCTGTCGCGCGATCTGGCGCGCGACGTCATCAAGACCAACAAGCTTGCCGAGCGGCCCGAATTCGACCCGGTATTGGGGGGGCTTTCGCCGCTCAAGTCGTTGATCGCGTTGATCGGCATCGGCCGCGACCCCTTCAGCATGACGCCCGAGGAACGGGTGCTGGATGCCTACTACGACCGGCTGACCGCCTATGCGGTCGATAAATCGCGGGTCGTCGTCATCGAATTCCAGTCGCTCGACCCCGAACTGGCTGCGCGCGTCGCCAACTCCATCGCCGCAGGCTATCTCGCCATGCAGCAGGGCGCGCGCCAGGACCAGGCCAAGTCCGCCGGCCAGTGGCTGTCCGGCGAGATCGACAATCTGCGCAAGAAGGTGGCGGACGCGGAATCCCGGGTCGAGGATTTTCGCTCGAAATCGAGCCTGTTCGTCGGCACCAACAACACCACTTTGTCGAACCAGCAGATGGGCGAATTCAACACCCAGCTCAACAACGCCCGCGCGCTGAAATCCGATGCGGAATCCAAGGCGCGGCTGATCCGCGAGATGCTGCAGTCCGGCAAGCCGATCGAAACCTCCGAAGTGCTCAATTCGGAACTGTTCCGCCGCCTGTCGGAGCAGCGCGTGACGCTGCGCGCGCAACTGGCCGAGCAGTCGTCGACCTTGCTGGACAACCATCCGCGCATCAAGGAATTGAAGGCGCAGCTCAACGACCTCGATCACCAGATCCGCGACGAGGCCAGCAAGATTTCACGCTCGCTGGACAGCGACGCGCGGATCGCCGGCGGGCGGGTCGAAGGGCTGAGCACCAGCCTCGAACAACTCAAGAAGCAGGCCACCTCCACCAATGGGCAGGACGTGCAGCTGCGCGCGCTGGAGCGGGAAGCCAAGGCGCAGCGGGATCTGCTGGAATCGTACCTCGCGAAATACCGCGAAGCCTCCACCCGGGAGAACATCGACGCGGCGCCGACTGACGGCCGGATCATTTCCCGGGCCATCGTTTCCAACACGCCGGCCTATCCGAAGAAGCTGCCGATCGTGCTGATCGCCACCCTTGCGACGCTGATGCTGACGGCTGGCTCGGTCGCGACCGGCGAACTGCTGCGCATGACCGCTCCGCGCGGGACCGCGCCAGCTGCGCCGCGCCGGACGACGGCGCCGGCGGTGTCCGAACTACATCCGGAACTCGGGGCAGCGGTGACCGATATCGAGCGCCTGGCCCAGGAGCTGCATGACAGCGGGGCGCGCAAGGTCACCGTGCTCGGCACCGGCGACGGCGCCACCATCACGCTGACGGCGCTGACCCTGGCGCGCATGCTGGCGCGGACCGCCAAGGTGGTGCTGATTGACCTTTCGGTTGCCTCGCCGACGCTCAACGCGGTCTCGGCTGATGCGGCCGCACCTGGCCTCGCCGAGTTGATGGTGGGTGAGGCTTCGTTCGGCCAGGTCATTACCCGGGACCGGATGTCGCGGGTGCAACTGGTCAGCGCCGGCCGCCCGGGCACCGACCGCGCCTTGCTGCAATCGCCGCGCCTGACCTTGGCGCTCGACGCGCTGCTGCGGGTCTACGACTACGTGCTGCTCGACGCCGGCACGGCCACCGACCTTCCGGCGGAACTCTTGACAGCACAGGCGCGCGCGGTGGTGGTGCCGGACCCCGCCATGAGCGAGGAAGCCCGCGTCGAGATGTGCGACCAGTTCCGCGCGGTGGGCTTTGCCGACGTGACCTTGCTGAGCGACCCGGCGCTGCCGTCGGATATCGTCGAGCCGGGGGCCCGGGTCGCCGCCTGAACCCTGTCGATGGGAGCCCGGCCGCGGCCGGGCCGGGGGCTTGACTTGCGCCCGGCTTTACCGGTCTGGATGATCGCGTAATTGCATCCTTGCATGGGCATCCCGGCCGCGTCTGCTTCAATGACCTTGATCCTGATCGTGCTGGCTGCCGTGGCCGTTGTCTGGTTGGCCGAGCGCAGCGTCCAGCATCTTGCCCTGGCGATGGCCGCGTTCTGTTTTACCGCCACGCTGTTTTTGCTGCTGGTCGCCGACCTGGAACGGGCGGTCGTACTGTCGACGCTGCTGGCTGCGGCGATCTTCGCGGCCTCGGAGGTCAAACACCGCCACAGCGGGCTGAAACTGATCGTGACGGATCTGCCGCTATTGTTCGCCGGCACGGTGCCGTTTTTTTTCGTGCAATACCCGCTCGCCGTGGCCGCCGTTCTCACCGGCGGCGCGGCGCTGATTCTGGCCGCCGTCGCCACGCTGTTCTATCTGTCCGGGCCGCCGCTGGCGCTGGAGCTGCGCATCATCCTGTTCGCTGTCACGCTGGCCGCGCTCGCTATCGCCTGGCGATCCAGCGGCGGGGCGGCATCGTTCCAGCGAATCGCGGCGCAGCGGCGCGGCTTCTATTCGGCTTTCATCGCATCGCTGCTGGATCCGTTTTCCTGGCGGCATCTCGGCGGGCTCGATATCAGCGACATGGCGAAACAGCCGCTGCCGCTGCTGCCGGCGATCCCCGCACGCAGCGCCGAGCGTCCCGACATCATCGTCATCCAGCATGAGTCGATCTTTGATCCCCGCGTCTACGGCCTGCCGGTCGAATCTGTGGTGGGCGGATTGCTGTCGCCAAAAGGCGGCCTGCATGGCCGTCTCAACGTCGATATTTTCGGCGGCGGTTCGTGGCAATCCGAATTCAGCCTCTTGACCGGGCTGTCGAGCGCGAGCTTCGGCTCCAACGCCTACTTCCTGTTCACGCGCGGCATCGGAAGGTTTCACTCGGGCCTGCCGCAGGCGCTCTCCGCGCTTGGCTACCGGACCATGCTGGCCTCGAGCTGCCGGCGCAATTTCCTGAACTACGACGCGTTCTATCGCTCGATCGGCGTTACCGACCGCGTCTTTGCCGACGACTTTCCGCCGCCCTTCGATGCCGGCCGGTTCGAGACCACCAATTCCGACGCCATGTTCCTGCCGGCCGCGCTCGGCGCCCACATCAGGAGCGTCACTGAGGATCCGGCGCCGCGTTTTCTCTATGTGCTGACCAACGCCAACCACGGCCCGCACAGCCGGCGGCTGGTGGCGCCCGGATGCTTCGAGAGCGAGCGCGGCTTTGCCGCGGCGAGTTTTGCCGACGCAGAGTACGCCGAATATTACGCCCGGCTCGCCGACACCGCCGCCACCTGGGACAGGCTCAGATCCGAGCTTGCAAGTGCGTTGCCGAACCGTCCGACGCTAGTCTTGCATTACGGCGATCATCAACCCGTCATGGTGCGGCGGATCGAATCGAAACGCACGTTGCCGGAAGACGCCGGACGGCTGTTTCGCACCTTTTATGCCGTGGAAATGCTGGGCGCGGCGCCGGATTGGTGGAGCCCGGGACCTGGTGCGGATCTCGATATCGCCTTTCTGGGCACCGTCGCCTTGCAGCAGGCCGGCCTGCCGCTGGACGAGGTGTTTGCCACCCGCGCCAGCCTGATCGCGGCGTGCGGTCCGGGCTACTTCACTGCGGACTCCGAACGGAAGCGGCGTTTCCATCGGGCGCTGGTGGAGCGGGGACTGATTGATCTCGTGCCGCGAAAAAGTTGAGGCGGGGACGACGCCAAATTAGATCGGTGTCACTCGCGAGGAGCTCTCTTGTCCGCCGAAGCCCACTTTCGGGCGAAGGCGGGTGCGACGAAGCAACCCAGGCTTTCCTTGTGGCGTCTGGATTGCTTCGCTTCGCTCGCAATGACGGCGCGAGCGATGTCGCTAGCGATGCATCACCCCGCGCAGCATCTGCGCCATCTGCATCAGCGCCGGGGTGTGCTTGACCAGCCGTTTGGCGTGGGCCAGCGATGACATCACCGTCGCCGCCACCTTGCCGCGGGTGGAGACTGCGATAAAACTGTCGAAGATCGGCTCGTCGCTCTTGCAGAACAGCCGCTTGTACTCGTCGGCGCCGATGCCGAGGTCGAGCGAGGTGTAGCCGCGCCCGGCATAGAAATCGACGATGTCGCGCATCAGGATCAGGCCCGGGCTGTAACGCGCATTGCCGGACAGGGTGTAGGTGTTGAACATCATCGAGAAGCGGTGGGCGTCGGCGACGCCGGCGTAGATCGCGATCACCTCGTCGTCGCATTCCAGCGCATGGATGTCGATGGCGTGGCCGCCATGGGCGAGCGGGGCCATGCAGGCCTGGCGAATGAAATCCTCGATGCCGGGATCGGCGAACACGTTGGGCAGTTTCTGCTCCGCCATCCGCAGCGGCTTGGTGACGAAGAAGGCGTCGAGCAGCCGCTTGATGTCGGCTTGTTCGGTGGCGAGGTAATAGCGATAGCCGGGCAGGGATTGCAGCTTGCGTTCCTTGCCCTTGAGGCGGCGGCGGAACGAATTGCTGATGAGATCGGCCGGTGCGGTGCCCGGCACCATCGTCATCAGCGGACAGTCGTTGATCGAAACCTGGTGCGGCCACAGCGCGAACGGATTTGAAAGATCATGCCAGCGTTGCGGCTGCCGGGTCAGTGCCAGCACGTCGATGTGCTCGGGTTGCGCGCGGATCGCGTCCATCACCGCGTCGAGGTCGGCCTGGCCGGCGATCGCGGCAAAGTCCCGCCGCCACAACGCCATGTTGAAGGTGACATGCTTGCCGCCGAGGAAGCGCGCGACCTTGAGGCCGTTCTCCTGGGCAATGCCGAGCGGCAGCAGCAACAGCGGCTTCGCCTCGGCGTCATAGCCGATCAGGATGAACGGCCGCAGGCCTTCGCGTTCGCCGACATGCGCCTGCCAACTGGCCTGGAAGTCGAAGCGCTGATAGGGGGTGTTGAACTGCGCGGAATCTTCCAGATCGCGCCAGATCGGCTCGGCCGCGCCCAGGTCGTGGATAATTTCGATGCGGGCGATGCGGCTCACGCGCGACACGGTCTGCGTGCCGGCCAACCGATTTTCAATCACGGCAGCCATGGTCATCGCGCAATCCGCTATTGGAGATTTTGTTGGTGGTTTTCAGGTCACACCGACCTTTGCAAAGAAATGTCAACAAAGAGTAATGACAATAGGCGAGCGATCGAGACGAGCGAAGCTCGCTCTCTGGGCGGTGGGGACGCGGGGCCGCGGCCTGCCGCCGAAGGGGCATATGGAGCCGGACAACAACCGATTTGCGAACCGCCTGAAGCTGGAACTGGCCTGGTTCAGCGGCTACGCCCGCCTTAACCAGTGGCGAACCGGCGGCGCCGGCGTCATCCTGCGGTTCGAGCGCGTGCGTCCGCGGCAGGGCGGCCGGTTCCAGCCGCTGAAATCCCGGGAAATCACGCCTGGTCACCTCGACCGCCTGGTCCGGGCGCTGAAGCGCTGGAAGTACGACATTGTCGCCATGGACGAGGTTTGCCAAAGGGCGCGGCAGCCGCGCTCCGGGCGGCGCTTTGTCTGTCTCACCTTCGATGGCGGCTATCGGGACATCATGGCGTTCGCCTAGCCGGTGCTGTCGCGGCACCAGGTTCCGTTCACGCTCTATCTGCCCACGGCGTTTCCCGACGGCCTCGGCGAAGCGTGGTGGCTGGCGCTTGAACAGATCATCGCGCGACACGGCCGGATCAGCCTGGTGATGGACCGGACCGAGCGGCATTTCGAGGTCGACGGCGTCGCCGAGAAATATCAGCTTTACGAATTTCTCGACGGCTGGCTGCGCAAGCTCGCGCCCGGCGATCTGACGGTCGCGATCAACGATCTGTGCAAACGCTACTCGGTCGATCTCGCGGCGCTGTCACGCAGCACCTTCATGGGGTGGGAAGACCTGGTCCAACTGGCCGGGGATCCGCTGGTGACCATTGCCAGCGCGACGGTGAACTATCCGATCCTGGCCAACCTCAAGGACGCAGCGGCGCTGCGCGAGATGACCATGGGGAGGGCGGTGATGAAAGCCGCGCTCGGTCGCGATCCACCCCATTTCGCCTATCCGTTCGGCATCCGCGGTTCGTTCGGCCGGCAGCATCCGCTGCTGGCGGCGGACGCCGGGTTTGCCAGTGCGGTGACCGCGATCCCCGGGGTGGTGTGGCCGAAGGAACGATCGAACCTGCACGCGTTGCCGCGTATCAGCTGGGATGACCGGCGGCGTTCGCTGCGCGTCATGCGGGTGTTGCTGACGGGCATGGCCGTCGAGTAGAGCGCGTTGCGCCAGCCTGTAGGCCGCGAGTTCGAGCAGGCTCAGAACTGCCAGTGCACGCGCCCGGCAAACGTATTCACGGGGCCGCGGTCGGCGTTGTAGCCGGGATTGGCGATGAACTGGTAATCGAAGGTCAACTTGGTCGAGGGCAACAGCGCGTAGCTGTAATAGGCCTCGAAAATCTTCTCCAGCCGCGGGTTGGGCAACTGTCCGTCGCCGATCAGAATGCCGAGCCCGCCGGCATTCAGGAAAGCGATGTGGTTACTGGAAATGCCGTTGATGACACCGGCGATGCCGACCGTGTCGTCAGGCCGGCCCCACGATTTGCCGGACAGCGAGATGCCGCCCGAAATGGTGCGGTCGATATCGGTGAAATCCCATGGCTCGACGTTAGGGTCGGCCCAGCCGGCGCGCGCGAACACGCCGAGCTGGTCCGTCACCTGCTGTTCGATATTGAGGCTGATGCCGGGGCGGCTGGTGTAGCTGCGCACGGCGGTGATGTCCGCCGGCAGCCCGGTCGCCTGAGAGAGCGCGACGGCCGCGGCGTATTCTCCGGCACGGCCGCGGCTGAGGAAGCCGGTGAGCTTGATCTTGCCCGGCTGTCCCCACAGCTCGTGCCGTTCCTCGATTTCGCCGATCATCTGGAACTGCTGGAAGGTCGGGTCCAGCGTGCCGCCCAGTGGCGTGATGCCGCCGGCCGGCGCGGCCGACAGGTCGAAGATGCCGGCCCGCAGCGTCCAGCGGCCCTGGTACCACTCGGCGGCGGCGCCGTAGGTGTAGCCCCAGCCGTCGCCGGCATAGTCGAAGGTGCCGGCGTTGACCACACTCCAGTTGAGGAAGTCGGCCTTGGCATTGTTGGCGTATTTGTTGGTGTCGAACAGATCGGCAATGCCGAACCGGCCGACCGTCAGCACCAGCCGGTCGGCGCTGCGCGAACCGGCGAACTGATTGACATCGGCGTCGACCTTTTCGGTGTCGCCGCCGAGATTGATGGTCTGGCGCAAAAACGCCCGCTGGATGCGCGCATAGGGCTCGGCGAGGCCGATCTTGTAGGCCTCGGCGCTGGCAAAGCCGGCGATGCCGTGGGTATTGGCAAAACCAAAGCCTTGATCGATTTCGGGGTTGGCCCAGAACTCGGCGCCCTGCCAAAGCTTGATGCCGGCATAGAGCGTGATGTCCAGGGTTTCGCGCGATTTCACTAAAGCCGGGCAGGCTGTTGGGCCCCTGGTAAGGCGACCGGATGGCCGGATGGGCCTGGTTCACGAAGGTGGCCTGGCCGTGCAGGCTGACAATGTCCGCGAGCGGGGTGAACGGCGGCGCCGCGTTGCTCTTCACCGTCGCCGCATCGCCGTCGAAGCGATAGTTCAGGCCGAGCCGGAGTTCGTGCAGCGAAAAGTCGGAGCCGATCCGATAGGCCGAGCCGGGGAAGCTGGTTGTGGTCGAAGGATAGCCGGTCCACAGATATTCGGCGCGGGCGGTCCAGTTCGGCGCGATCGGCTTCTCGATCCCTGCACCCGCGGCCCAGCCGATGCGAAACGGATAGGCGGTTTCAACGGATCCGCTCGCCAGTTGCGTCAGCACTTGCCGGTTATGCGTCCAGGCCAATCCGCCGGTGGCATAAAACAGCCAGCTGCCGGGCGCGTAGCCGATCCGGCCGCGCACGGTGCCGGACGACTGCACCGTCTCGCTGAAGGTCGCCGCGCCGAACAGCGGCGAGGTGAACGAGGAAACACCGCCAATCGACAGTCCGGCGAGATTGGGAAAAGCCGGGAAGGTGGCGTCGGCCTCGACGCCAAATACCAGGCGGTTGGACAGCATGAAATCGTAGCCGATCTGCAGTCCCTCGAAATAGCTTCCGGTGTCGGAAAAGTTATCCCGTGGCTGGAATATTCTGGTCGATCCGACACTGGCTGGCAGTGCGGGATCCATCGGTGTCGCGGTCCAGTTCGAGCGGCCGAAGGCATAGCCGATATGGCCGCCGACGTGGAGCCCGGTCCAGTCGTAGCCCAACGCGGCGATCGGCGCCTTTACGGGGTAGGCGGCGGGAAGATCGGCTGCCGCCAGTGGCGCGGCTGTGTTGGCCAGGACAAGCGCGACGGTCGCGGCCAGCAGCGGCACCGCCAGCCGTCCATTCACATCAGGCGGCACGGTCGCGGATGAAGCGCTGCTCGAAACCGGCATTGAACGCGAGACC
This sequence comes from uncultured Alphaproteobacteria bacterium, assembly GCA_963710235.1. Classification (GTDB taxonomy): domain Bacteria; phylum Pseudomonadota; class Alphaproteobacteria; order Rhizobiales; family Xanthobacteraceae; genus Bradyrhizobium. The sequence continues at coordinate 333,839 of CAVPZI010000001.1, read as the reverse complement.
ACGGTGGCTCTTCCATTTCGCTCATAACGTTATCAGCACGCCTGAACGGTCATTTGAAACGGCCACGCGGCGCTGTCAACGCGATCGATGTCGCGTCTGCCGCGCAGCCGACGGCCTGTGACTGCGATGCGACAATTGGCGGCATGGCCATCGAGATCAAAGGCGACAACCCGCGCCGGTCAGGCGTCCGGCCGCGCCATCCAGCTCACGATCGGCATCGCCGGCAGCACCCAGCCCAACCCGACCACCACGTAGAATATCGCCTGCAACAACCCGGATCCGGCCAGCGCCGGGATCTGCGCGGCCGCCATTCCGGCCAGTGACCAGACCACCACCAGCACCAGAAGCGCGATGGTTCCGAGCAATTTTCGGGTGCGGATCGGCATGACGGAAACGTGCGGCCTCAAGCGGGAGCGCGGCTTGCGCGCGCGAATGCCGCGACTATAAGGGGCGCGCCAATTCATTCAAGACACTGCCATTGATGACCATGGGTTCCCCGATCGCCGAGCCGCGCGCCGTTCGATGGTGGCTGATGTCCGTCGCCGCGCTGATTGCGGTCATGGTGCTGGTCGGCGGCGCCACCCGCCTGACCGAGTCCGGGCTGTCGATCGTCGAATGGAAGCCGGTGTCGGGAACGTTGCCGCCGCTGACGGCGCAGCAATGGACCGAGGCGTTCGACGCCTACAAGACCATTCCGCAATACCGCGAGCTCAATGCCGGCATGAGCCTGCATGAGTTCAAGACGATCTTCTGGTGGGAGTGGAGTCACCGGCTGCTCGGCCGCGTGATCGGCCTGGTGTATCTGTTGCCGTTCCTGTGGTTTCTGTGGCGCGGCATCGTCAAGGCGGAGCTGGGCAGGCGGTTGTGGATCATCTTCGGTCTCGGCGCGCTGCAGGGCGGCGTCGGCTGGTGGATGGTGGCGTCGGGCCTGTCGCAGCGCGTCGAGGTGTCGCAGGTCCGGCTGGCCACCCACCTGGTGCTGGCGCTGCTGATCTTCGCGGCCATCGTCTGGACCGTGCGGCGGCTGCGCGATCCGTCGCCGGTGCTGGCGTCGGCAAGGCTGAAATTCACCGGCATTGCTTTGCTGGCCCTGACCTTCGTGCAGCTTTATTTCGGCGCGCTGGTCGCCGGCCTGCGCGCCGGCCGCATCTACAACACCTGGCCGGACATCGACGGCGGCCTGGTGCCGTCGGCGGCGCGGTTGTGGTTCGACGCGCCGTGGTGGCGCAACCTGTTCGACAATCCGCTCACGGTGCAGTTCGAACACCGCATGACCGCGTATCTGTTGTTCGTGCTCGCGGTGCTGCACGCCGTCGACGCGGTCCGCGCCCGGGCTGGCACCGCCGCGGTCAACGGCGCGCTGGCGCTGGCTTTGGCCATCACCGTGCAGGCGACGCTCGGCATCCTGACGCTGCTGTACCAGGTGCCGATCGCGCTGGCGCTGGTCCACCAGGCCGTCGCGATCTTGGTGCTGACGCTGGCGGTTGCGCAGGCCGAGCGGCTGGCACCGCGGCCAGTCGGCGCGCAGGCGAGCGGGCCGGGTTTGATCGCCGAGACCGCGTGATGGGGCTTTACGACGGAATGACGGTCAATGAGCGGCTGGTGATCTCCGGCCAGATAAGGGCCTGGGACGAGGCCTGCCTCCGCCGCGACAGGGCCGGGATGATCGCGATCCTGGTGGCCACCGAACTGACTTCAGATCAGGCAACATCGACCGTCGACACGACGCTCGCCAATCCGGAAAAGTATGGACTTCCTCCGGCCAGACCGTAGCGGTTTCCGGCGCGTACGCGTCGCACCGGAAGCCTGCAGAACTCTCAGGCGCCGAGCGCCTGCTCGAGGTCGGCGATCAGATCTTCCTTGTCCTCGATGCCGATCGACAGCCGCACCACGTCGGGGGCGGCGCCGGCCCTGGTTTTCTGGGCGTCGTCGAGCTGGCTGTGGGTGGTCGACGCCGGATGGATCACCAGCGAGCGGGTGTCGCCGACATTGGCGAGATGCGAAAACAGTTTCAGGTTCGACACCAGGTTGACGCCGGCCTGATAGCCGCCCTTGAGACTGAAGGTGAACACCGCGCCGGCGCCCTTGGGCGCGTATTTGCGCGCCAGGTTGTTGTACCTGTCGCCGGCAAGGCCGGCATAGTTGACCGACGCCACCGCCGCATGTCCCGACAGAAATTCCGCGATCGCCCTGGCGTTGTCGCAATGCTTCTGCATCCGCAGCGGCAGCGTCTCGATGCCGGTCAGGATCAGGAACGCGTTGAACGGCGAGATCGCGGGGCCGAGGTCGCGCAGCCCGAGCACCCGGCAGGCGATGGCGAAGGCGAAATTGCCGAACGTCTCCTGGATCTTGATGCCGTGATATTCCGGACGCGGCTCGCTCAGCATCGGGTACTTGTTGTCCCGCGACCAGTCGAAGGTGCCGGCGTCGACGATGATGCCGCCGAGCGAATTGCCGTGGCCGCCGAGAAATTTGGTCAGCGAATGCACCACGATGTCGGCGCCGTGATCGATCGGGCGGATCAGGTAGGGCGTCGCCAGCGTGTTGTCGACGATCAGCGGCACGCCGGCCTTGCGCGCCACCGCGGCGATGGCTTCGATGTCGGTGACGCTGCCGCTCGGGTTGGCGATCGACTCGATGAAGATCGCCTTGGTGTGCGGGGTCACCGCGCGCTCGAAACTGTCGATGTCGTCGGGATCGGCCCACACCACGTTCCAGCCGAAACTCTTGAAGGCGTGGGTGAACTGGTTGATCGAACCGCCGTAGAGTTTTCGCGCGGCGATGAATTCGTCGCCGGGCCTCAGCAGTTGCTGGAGTACCACGACCTGCGCGGCATGGCCCGAGGCGACCGCCAGCGCTGCGGTACCCCCCTCCAGCGCGGCGAGGCGCTCTTCCAGCACCGCCTGGGTCGGATTTCCGATCCGGGTATAGATGTTCCCGAACGCCTGCAATCCGAACAGCGACGCGGCATGATCGGCATCGTTGAATACGAATGACGTGGTCTGGTAGATCGGCGTCGCCCGCGCGCCGGTGGTTGGATCGGGCTGCGCGCCGGCATGGACGGCGAGGGTGGCAAATCCCGGGAGACGATCGGTCATGCGTTTGGTTTCCTGTCCTGCTCGATTGAAATCATGTTGTTGAGCCATGCTGATGGCATGTGCCTTCGGCGTCAAGGCCGCCACAGTCCGATCCGGAGTTCGCTACAGTCCTGTTTTGCCAATCGGCATTTGCGAAACAATCGTGACGCCACAGCGTCAGGCCGGATCGGTTTTGTTTTTCGCCGCGCGGTCGGATGCCGTGGTCTCGCCGCCGCCGAGACTCGTGCGATTGAGCGACAGCCGCATGCCCTGGGTCGGCATCGGCGCGCGCTTCGAACTCAAGGTACGCGAGTTGACGCCCATCCAGGAAATCTCCGAGGACAGCCGGCCATATTCGATTTTCGGGCAGCGGTTCATCACCACCTTGATTCCGGCGGCTTCGGCTTTTTCCGCAGCGGCATCGTCGCGTGCGCCGAGCTGCATCCAGATCACTTTCGGCAGCTGCGGCAACGCCAGGGCCTCGTCGACCACTGGCATGATGTGGCTCGAGTTGCGGAAGATATCCACCATGTCGAGCGGACGGCCGATGTCGGTTAGCGAGGCGACGAACGGCTTGCCGAGCAGCTCCTTGCCGAGGTGACCCGGATTGACCGGGATCATGTCGTAACCGCGCTGCGCCAGATACTTGAAGGCAAAATAGCTCGGCCGCACGTTGACCGGCGATGCCCCGACCATCGCGATGGTTTTCACGCCGTTGAGAATCTCGCGAATGTAGCTGTCGGGGTAGGCGTCATGGTTCATGGCAAGGTCCGGTCGACTGAGGTTGCTGCGATGGGCGTGAGCCACTCCGCCGCCGTCATCTGTCTCGTGTTGTTATTTGTCCTGCCATTTCGGCGCGCGCTTGTCGATGAAGGCACCGATGCCTTCCTCGGCGTCGGCGGCCATCATGTTTTCGGTCATGACCTGTGACGCATAACGGTAGGCGTCCGCAAGGTTCATCTCGGCCTGGCGGTAGAATGCCGCCTTGCCGAGCTTGACGGTGTGGGCGGATTTGCGCGCTACCAGCTCGGCCAGCGTGATCGCCGCTTCGCGCTCGGAGCCGGCCGCCGCCACGCGGTTGATCAGGCCGATTTCACGGGCGCGTGCGGCGGTGATCGGCTCGCCGGTCAAGAGCATTTCCATCGCCTGCTTGCGCGCAACGTTGCGCGACAGCGCCACCATCGGCGTCGAGCAGAACAAGCCGATATCGACCCCGGGGGTGGCGAAGGTGGCCGTCTCGGAGGCCACCGCGAGGTCGCAGCTCGCCACCAGCTGGCATCCGGCCGCGGTGGCGATGCCCTGCACGGCGGCAACCACCGGCTTCGGCAAGGCGATGATGGCTTGCATCATGGCGCTGCAGCGCGACATCATCTCGGCGAAGTAGGCCCGGCCGCGATCCGCGTCGGCGCGGCGCGCGGTCAGTTCCTTCAGATCATGGCCGGCGGAAAAAGTCGTGCCGTTGGCCGCGATCACCACGGCGCGCACGCTCGTGTCGTGGTGAATCGCATCGAGCGCCGCATGCAGGTCGGCGATCAAGGCTTCGGACAGGCTGTTGCGCGCCGCGGGACGGTTGAGCGTGAGCAGCGCGATGGGGCCGATATTCTCGCGCAGCAGCGGGGGCGAGTGCGACGGTGCGACGCGAGCGGTCCGGGCGGTCATCAACAGGTCCAGTTGCTGGGCAGTGGTATAGACTTAATGTACCAGACAGCGGCAGGCGAGGGCAGGCCAACATGACCGATCCGAAAATGAGCGTGGCCGAGTTGGAGCGGTTTCTCCGCGCCGAGTTTCCCCAGGCGTTCACGCGTGGTGATATCGTCATTGAAAGCGCCGATGGCAATTCTGCTCTGCTGCGCCAGCGCTACGGCGAACACATGCTGCGTCCGGGCGGAACGGTCTCCGGGCCGACGCTGATGGCGCTGGCGGACTTTGCCATGTATGTGGTGCTGCTGTCGGCGATTGGTCCGATTGGTCTCGCGGTAACAACCAATCTCAACATCAATTTCCTGCGCAAGGGCCAGCCCGGTCAGGACATCCTGGCCGTGGCCAAGTTGCTGAAGCTCGGCAAGCGGCTTGCGGTCGGCGAAGTGGCACTGTTATCAGGGACTTCGCCGGATCCGATCGCCCACGTCACATCGACCTATTCCATTCCGCAGGCTCGTTGATTCCTACGGTAATATTACACCATATTTGTAATCCATTGTATTTGCTGCTTAAATTAACGCGCGGCGGCATTGACGCCAACCGTGTGCTTATCTAGAAACGCGCCAGTTCGGCGCTGGCGCCGTTCACCCCCTTTCACGGATTTCCTCACATGAAGACGTTTTCGGCAAAGCCCGCCGAGGTCACCAAGAAGTGGATTCTGATTGACGCCACTGGCCTCGTTGTCGGCCGGCTGGCCTCGCTGGTCGCGATGCGGCTGCGCGGCAAGCACCTTCCCACCTACACGCCCCACGTCGATTGCGGCGACCATGTCATCATCGTCAACGCCGCCAAGGTGGTGCTGACCGGCCGCAAGCGCGACAACAAGGTCTATTACAACCACACCGGCTTCATCGGCGGCATCAAGGAACGCACCGCGAAGTCGATCCTGGAAGGCCGTTTCCCGGAGCGCGTGGTCGAGAAGGCGGTCGAGCGCATGATCCCGCGCGGTCCGCTTGGCCGGGTTCAACTCGGCAATCTCAGGGTTTATCCCGGCGCCGCCCACCCGCACGAAGCCCAGCAACCCGAAACACTCGACGTCGCGGTGATGAATCGCAAGAACATGAGGGCCGCATAACATGTCCGACACCATGCAGTCGCTCGACCAGCTGTCGTCGCTGAAGCCGGCCGCGCCGGAAGCGCCGAAATACGTCAAGAAGGTCGACAAGCTCGGCCGCGCCTATGCCACCGGCAAGCGCAAGGACGCGGTGGCTCGGGTCTGGATCAAGCCGGGTGCCGGCAAGGTCATCGTCAATACCCGTGAGGTCGAAGTCTATTTCGCCCGCCCGGTGCTGCGCATGATGATCCAGCAGCCGCTGGTCGCCGCAGCCCGTGCCGGCCAGTATGACGTGGTCTGCACGGTCGCCGGCGGCGGCCTGTCGGGCCAGGCCGGCGCGGTGCGCCACGGCATCTCCAAGGCGCTGACCTATTTCGAACCGGACCTGCGCGGCGTGCTCAAGAAGGGCGGTTTCCTGACCCGCAACTCGCGCACCGTCGAGCGCAAGAAGTACGGCCGCGCCAAGGCGCGCAAATCGTTCCAGTTCTCGAAGCGCTAATTGCTTCGTTAAGATTCGCCGGGAATGCGGCGATGCGGAAAAAGGGCGCCTTCGGGCGCCCTTTTTATTCTTTCCGATTGTTGACGAATTGACGCGGTTTTTCCTGAAAACTTGCGATCGTGTGCAAACGAATCTCCAACGCGGCTGTCATAATGTTCAATAAGGCACGGATGCCGTCGCATTCGTGCCGGGGCACGCAGTAGTTAATCGCCGGGGGGCGCGCTAATGTCGTTGGATACTCCGACGCTCTACCTCGTCGCGACGCTGGTCGCGGCGATGCTGGGAGCCATGCTGCTGTATTTCGGGCGGCAGGAAAAAATCGAAGCGCTGAACTGGTGGGGCGCCGCCTATCTGCTCGGCGCGGTGTCGGTGGCGACCTGGAGTTTGGCGAGTTCGCTGCTCGGGGAAACCCTGTCGCTGGGATTCAACGCGATCGGATTTGTCGCCTGCGGCATGATGTGGAACGCGGCGCGGGTTTTCCATGGCCGCAAGACCAATTGGGCCGGGCTGCTTCTCGGCGCGGTCGCCTGGGTAACCACGGTGCTGAGCCTTGCGCCGGACGCGGTGGCGCTGCGCATGACCGTCGGCGCCGCCATTGTCGCGGTCTATGCCGCGCTCACCGCCGGCGAATTGTGGTCGGAGCGGCGCAAGGCGGTGGCGCGGCGCTGGCCGGCCATCATCGTGCCGGTGCTGCACGGATTTGTCCTGATGCTGCCGATCCTGCTCGGCGACCTCCTGGGCAGCGACAGCGGCAGCTTCGCCGGCATCTGGATAACGGCGTTCACCATCAATCTCGTGCTGTACGCGGTCGGAACGGTCTTCATCATCTTCATGCTGGTGTCGGAACGAACGGTGCGGGCGCACAAGGTGGCGGCTTCGGTCGATCCGTTGACCGGGATGTTCAATCGCCGCGGTTTCGCCGAGGCCACGGCGCGGATGATCGAGCGCGAAGCCTCGGCCGGACGCCCGGTGACGGTGATGATCTTCGACATCGACCATTTCAAGTCGATCAACGACCGCTTCGGCCATCCGGCCGGAGACGAGGTGCTCAAGGTGTTCGCCTCGGTGGTCACCAACTCGCTGCGGATCACGGATCTCTGCGGCCGGATCGGCGGCGAGGAATTCGCCGCCATGGTGCCGTGCACGATCGAGGAAGCGTTGCTGGCCGCGGAACGGATCCGCGAGGTGTTCGAGGCCAGCGGCATCGTGATCGATGACGGACCGGTGGCGACCACGGTGAGCATCGGGGTGGCCGGCGGTCCCGCCCTGACCGAGTTCGACGTCTTGCTTGCCGCGGCCGACACCGCGCTGTACCAGGCCAAGCGCGGCGGCCGCAATCGCGTCCAGGCCGCCACCGAAGAGCCGCTGTCGCTCGAGGGAGAGCGGCGGCTCGCCGCCGCGCGGGCCGAACCCGCGCGCAAGCCGAGGGTGGTTCGCACCGGCGCCGAGGTGGTTCGGGCGATCTGAACACGATCGCCCGGAGCGTCCCGGAACCGTGCGGTAACCATCTGTTTACCATCCGGCCGATATTATCCGATCATGTTCATCGCTCGCAGCAACGGCTCCCGCGCCGCACTGATGTCGCTCCAGGCCGCCGAAGCGTCGGCACGCGACGGCTTCGCCTGCATGTTCTCGACCTCGGATGAATACGAGATGGCGCTCATCACCGAGCGGCGGGCCCAGGGCCGCTACGCCTCTGCGCGCGGCAACTGGCCGAAATTCATGTTCGCCGGCTGCGTGCTGGCGGTCGCCGGCGCGGTGGTGCTGCTGGCCTGATCGGATGGAAAGCCGCGATCGTGGGGCGCCCTGGCGCATGTCCCGGCGAAGTGGATCCGGTTCGCCGACAAGGACATGCGCCAACAGTAGAATCTACGGCGCCTTTCTTCTTGCCGCGGCTTCACCGGCCTCAAAGGGTGGGGTAAAAAGCCACGTCCCCTCCACGAAAGAGCCAGCCCATGATCACCGAAATCGCCCAGATCGACGTCAGGCCGGGCACCGAGAAGGATTTTGAAGCCGCCGTCGCCAAGGCGCGGCCGCTGTTCCTGCGCGCCAAGGGCGGCAAGGGTTTTGAGCTGCACAGATCCGTCGAGAAGCCGTCGCGCTACCGGCTATTGGCAAAGTGGGAGACGCTGGAAAACCACACCGTCGATTTTCGCGGTTCGGCCGATTTTGGCGAATGGCGCGCGCTGGTCGGGCAGTATTTCGCTGCGCCGCCCGAGGTCGAACACACCGAAACGGTAGTGACCGCCGCGGGCTGAAATATTCGGACCATGCCGACCGTTCAGGTCGCGCCGATGACGGCCGGCGCGTCGGCGTCCCTGAAATGGTCGATGGCGACCTTGACGACCGCCATCAGTGGCAGCGCCAGCGCCAGTCCCCACAGCCCGAACACGGTCCCGAGCAGGATCTGGGTTGCAAACAGCGTCGCCGGCGGAATGTCGATGGCCTGGCGCTGGATCAGGGGCGTCAGGATATAGCTCTCGAGCGCGTGCACGCCGAGGAACAGTGCGAATGCGCTGGCCGCCGTCACCCAGCCCGAGGCGAGGCTGGCGAGCACGATGATCAGGCCGCCGAGCAGGGCGCCCACCGTCGGGATGAAGGCCAGCAGGCCGGCCTGCACGCCGAGGATGAAGGCGCCCGGCACCCCGATCAGCAGCAGACCGATCCAGGTCACCGCGAACACCACCGCCATGGTGATGGCCTGCGCCAGCAGCCAGCGTTGCAGCAGGGTGCCGATGTTGCCGGCGATTTCGGTGGCCGTGAGGCGATGCCGCGACGGCACCAGGCGCAACAGCCCCAGCCGGTAGATGCCGGGCTGCGCCGCAAAACACAGGCCGAGAAACAGCACGACAAAGAAATTTCCCACCGCACCGATGGTGCCGAGAATGAGCCTTAAGGTCTGGCTCACGATGGCGCTGCCGCCCGAGGCAAGCGCGCCGGCGCTGGGCAGGCCGGAGGCGGGACTGTGCCCGCCCACGGCGGCCGGGCTTTCAGCAGGGTTCGGTCCGAGGCTGCCGATGTCGAGGAAACCGGTATCGACGCCGTGCTGGTCCAGAAAGCTCTTGGCATGGCCGATCTGCGATTTGATGGTGGCGCTCAACGGCGCCGCCTGCTGCGCGATGGTGCTGCCGCCAAGCACCAGCACGCCGCACGACATCGCTGCCAGCATGGCGCAGACGACGACGAGCCGCAGCGCATGGCCGAGCGTGACGACGCGCCCGAACAGTTCGGTGATTGCGTTGAGGAACACGCCAAGCAGGATGCCGGCGAAGATCAGGAACAGGGTAGCGGCGAAAACCCAGGCGAACAGCAACGCGGCCGCGAACGCCACGATGCCGATGCCGCCGACGGCGATCGACCAGGCCAGATCGCCGCGCCTTTGAAGCCGGTCCACGTCGGAACTTGCCACGTTCGATTCCTCGCAAAGAGTCTTTCCGGAAATCACTCTTTCGGCAAAACCCGCCGGGATCAAGCGCGGCCGGCGCGCCGGTTTGACGCGTTCCTTATGAAAAACAAAAGGCGCTCCTTGCGGGAGCGCCTTCTGTTCCTGGAAGCCGGACGTTCGCGGGCGAACCCGCGAACCGGGCTTAGTTCGAATAGTACATGTCGAACTCGACCGGGTGCGGCGTCATCTCGAAACGCTCGACTTCGGTCATCTTCAGCTCGATGAAGCTGTCGATGAAGTCGTCGTCGAACACGCCGCCGTTCTTGAGGAAGGCACGGTCCTTGTCGAGATTTTCCAGCGCCTCGCGCAGCGAACCGCACACGGTGGGGATCGACTTCAGCTCTTCCTTCGGCAGGTCGTAGAGGTCCTTGTCCATCGCCGGACCCGGATCGATCTTGTTCTTGATGCCGTCGAGGCCGGCCATCAGCATCGCGGCGAAGGCGAGATACGGATTGGCCATCGGATCGGGGAAACGCACTTCGACCCGCTTCGCCTTGGGATTGGTGGTGTAGGGGATGCGGCATGACGCCGAGCGGTTGCGCGCGGAGTAGGCGAGCAGCACCGGGGCTTCATAGCCCGGGACCAGGCGCTTGTAGGAGTTGGTGGACGGGTTGGTGAAGGCGTTGATGGCCTTGGCGTGCTTGATGATGCCGCCGATGTAGTGGAGGCAGCTCTCCGAGAGGTCGGCGTATTTGTTGCCGGCGAATACCGGCTTGCCGTCCTTCCAGATCGACTGGTGGCAGTGCATGCCCGAGCCGTTGTCGCCATAGACCGGCTTCGGCATGAAGGTGGCCGTCTTGCCGTAGATGTGCGCGACCTGATGGATGCAATACTTGTAGATCTGCATCTGGTCGGCCATCAGCGTCAAGGTGTCGAACTTCATGCCGAGCTCGTGCTGGGCGGATGCGACCTCGTGGTGGTGCTTCTCGACCTTGACGCCCATCTTGGCCATGGCGCCGAGCATTTCCGAGCGCATGTCCTGCACCGAATCCTGCGGCGGCACCGGGAAATAGCCCGCCTTGGTGCGGATGCGGTGGCCGAGGTTGCCGCCTTCATATTCGGTGTCGGAATTGATCGGCAATTCGGACGAATTCAGCTTGAAGCCGGTGTTGTAGGGCGTGGTCTGGTAGCGGACGTCGTCGAACACGAAGAATTCCGCCTCCGGCCCGAAGAACACGGAGTTGCCGACGCCCATCGACTTCACCATGGCTTCGGCCTTCTTGGCCATGCCGCGCGGATCGCGGTTGTAGGGTTCGCCGGTGGTCGGCTCCAGCACGTCGCAGGTGAGGATCATGGTGGTCTCGGCGAAGAACGGGTCGATCGTCGCGGTGACCGGATCGGGCATCAGGCACATGTCGGATTCGTTGATCGCCTTCCAGCCGGCGATCGACGAGCCGTCGAACATCAGTCCTTCGGCGAAGGCGTCCTCGTCGATCATGCCGACGTCGAAAGTGACGTGCTGCCACTTGCCGCGTGGATCGGTGAAACGCAGATCGACGTATTTAACGTCGTTGTCCTTGATTGATTTCAGGACGTCTTTGGCGGTCTTCATGAATACCCCTTATGTTTAGGCGTTTGTGGTCGTCGTGATATGTCGGCCTGATGCGGCGCGTGGGCGGCGTTTTCGGGCGTCGTCTTGTCTTGGCTCGTGATGCCTAGAAAACAGGCGATATCCCAAACGAAAGATGTCTCGACAGGTGATGGGTTGAACGGGTGGCGTGTCGGGCGCGGCGAACCTAGCTTTCAGATCGCGTCCAGTCCAGCTTCGCCGGTTCTGATCCGGATGGCCTCTTCAATGTTGGAGACGAAAATCTTGCCGTCGCCGATGCGGCCGGTCTGGGCGGCGCGCCTGATGGCATCGATCGCCTTTTCGACGAGACCGTCGGAAATCACGATCTCGATTTTCACCTTGGGCAGGAAATCGACGATATATTCGGCGCCCCGGTACAGCTCGGCGTGGCCCTTCTGCCGGCCAAAGCCCTTGGCCTCGGTGACGGTGATGCCCTGCAGTCCCACCTCCTGGAGCGCTTCCTTCACCTCGTCGAGCTTGAAGGGCTTGATGATGGCCTCGATTTTTTTCACTGAACGTCTCCCGGGCACTTCCAATATTTCGAACTGCAGTGCTGTTCCACACCTGCTGTTCCAAGTCGCGCGGATTGCGCAGCATCTGCGATGTCGTCCTCGCCCCGTTTTCCCTTCGCAACGTCATACCGCCGCATCACCGTTCCGCGCCACTCGACGCAAACGGGAAGCAGCCATTCTAGCATTGCCGATGGGCACAACGGGTCCTGATGGCTTGGCAAGCTCGCCCCCGAAACCGCTTGCAAACCGCTTCCTCACCTCTTTCCAGCTTCTTTCCCAGCCTCTTCCCAGCCTCTTCCTAGCCTCTTCCTCAAAAGCAGGGTCCATGCCAAGTTATTAATGGCGCCGATTTTGGAACGTTATCAGACTATTAACAAGGCGCAGGGAGGCGCGCCATCGCAACCATGGGCATCCGACGGCCTATAAAATAGGCAAAAAGTTCAATCGGTATGCAGGTTGCGACATTTGACCTTACAGGGCGGATGAACTGCCTCAGGATGAGGCGACGGCTGGCGAGGATTTGGCATGGAAGTTCTCACGACCCTTGAGATGGAGCACGCCGATCGCCTGGCCATTGCCGGCGGCACGCCGGGGTTCGCGCTGATGCTCAGCGCCGGCCAGGCGGTGGCGCAGGCCGCGCGCGACCTTGCGGAAGAGGGCCCGATCCTGGTGGTGGCCGGTCGCGGCAACAACGGCGGCGACGGCTTCGTGGCGGCGGCGGAGCTTCTGGCCCGCGGCCGCGAGGTGTCGGTCATTCTGTTGTGCGAGCGCGACACCTTGACGGGCGACGCCGCGCTGGCGGCGCGCGGCTGGAAAGGCGCGTTGCTGCCGTTCAATCCGCACGCCATCGGCAAGCCGGCGCTGATCATCGACGCGCTGTTCGGGGCCGGCCTCAACCGGGGTGTAAAGGGCGATCCGCTCACCATGATCGAGGCGATCAATGCCAGCGGCATTCCGGTTCTCAGCGTCGATCTGCCGAGCGGCATCAACGGCACCACGGGGGCGGTGATGGGCGCGGCGGTGCAGGCGACCGAGACCGTGACGTTCTTCCGCCGCAAGCCGGGGCATCTGTTGCTGCCGGGACGCCCGCACTGCGGTCGCGTCCGCCTCGTCGATATCGGCATCGACGCCGAGGTGCTCAGCGAGATCCGTCCGCACACCTTTGAGAACATCCCGCAGCTTTGGCGCGAGGCGTTTCCGGTGCCGCGGATCGATGGTCACAAATATGCCCGCGGCCATGCCGTGGTGGTCTCCGGCGACATGGCGGCGACCGGCGCGGCGCGGCTGGCCGGCCGCGGCGCGCTCCGCGCCGGCGCCGGACTCGTGACCCTGGCGTCGCCGCGCGACGCACTGATGGTCAATGCCGCAGCCCTCACCGCGGTGATGGTCCGCGGCATCGATACGATCGCGGAGTTCACTGAGTTGATGGCGGATCGTCGCCTCAATGGCTGCGTGATCGGGCCGGGGGCCGGTCTCGGCCAGCGCACCCGCGAGTTCGTGCTGGCGGCGCTCAAGGCCGGCTGTAGCCTGGTGCTCGACGCCGACGCGCTGACCAGTTTTGGGGATGCTCCGGACCGGCTGTTCGAAGCGATAAAGGCCAGTTCCTCACAGGTCGTCCTCACCCCGCACGAGGGCGAATTCCCCCGCCTTTTCAGCGATATGAGCAATAAAAATTCACTTCGCTCGAAACTTGAACGGGTGCGGATAGCCGCAAGTCGGTCCGGTGCCGTGGTGCTGCTCAAGGGGCCGGACACGGTGGTCGCCTCGCCCGACGGCCGCGCCGCCATCGCCGCCAACGCGCCGCCGTGGCTCGCCACCGCCGGTTCCGGCGACGTACTGGCGGGAATTATCGGCGGACTGCTGGTGCAGAACGTACCGGCGTTCGAGGCGGCCTCGATCGGAGTATGGATGCATGGCGAGGCCGGCAGCGAGGCCGGCCCGGGACTGATCGCCGAAGACTTGCCGGAGGTGCTGCCCGCGGTGTTTCGGCGGCTCTATGATGAGTTCGGTATCGACTACTGAGCGAATGAGATTCGGCAACGCAGGTCGTCGACTATTCGACGACGTAGCGTCGAACCAGGCGCGGCGCGGCCCAGTCAGAGGCCATCGTCTCGATCAGAAAACTTCCCTTGTATTCCGCCGCAAAGGCGATGCGCTGGGTCTGGCCGGCATCGATCACCAGCGTATCGAGCCAGAATGGTTTCCAGCCGTCGTCGAGCCGGTCGAGCAGGCGGAAATGGTGGCCGTGCAGATGAAACACGCTCGGGATGGTGGCGCGGTTGGTCAGTGCCATGACGACGATGCGGCCGGCCCTGACGCGGAACGCGGGGGTCATGGTGGGCGTTGCGCCGGCCGGCAGGGTCCAGTCCGGTGGCGATCCGCCCAGCACCACCTCGAAGCGCGAGGCGTTCTTCAATTCGAGTTGTGCCGGCAGTCCGTTGCCGGGCAGCGGCGGTGCGGCGGGGAGGGGCGCGTTGCGCAGCGGCGCTTCGCCTGAGGTCAAAAGCCGCCCGATCGGGTGCGGCGCCTTGCCGTCGTGCAGGGTGATCGACGACACTGACCCCGCCGGCCTCGTGGCGTCGATGAACGCATCGATGCGACTGCCGGGCGCCAGCACGATCTGGCCACCGCGCGCCGGAAACGGCTCGGCCGGCTGGCCGTCGATGGCCATCACCGTGACCGCATGATCGTCGATTTTCAAGGCGATCACATTGCGCTGGCAGGCGTTGATGAGGCGCAGCCTCACGCGCGCGTTGCCGCGCAGCTGGATATCGGACGTGCCGCGGCCGTTGACGGTGTACAGCACGGTGGCGTCGGCAGCGGCGCTGCCGGGCGCCATGGCGCTGCCGTCGGGGCGCAGCCGCCAGTCTTCGATCAGGAACACCTCGTCGCGGTCGACCGCGACCGGCTCGGTTTCCTGCACCACCATGGCGCGGGCGGGCAGCGGCCGCGCCTGGCCGTCGCCGAGGAGGTGCAGATCGCACAGGAAGGTGCCGGCATGGCGCAGCAGAAGGGAAGAGGTGTCCCTGCTGCCGGCTGAAAGCGCTGGCCGGCCCAGCAGCGGCTCGGCGGCGGGGGCGCCATCGATGCCGTGCCAGCTCAGCGCGACCGGGACCGGCAGGGCGTTTTCGAGGTTCACGTCTATCTCGTCACCGCGGCGAAAACGCAAGACCGCGTCGGGTGTTGGCGCCAGCAGTGACCAAACCGGTGTATCGGGCGATCCATCCCGCAAGGCCGCCGTGCTGGGTTTGGCCTGCAGGATCAACGCCTGCCGGGGTGCGGCAGCGGCCAGCGCCGGGCTTCCCAAGCCCGGCCGGGCCGGGCCCAGCGCCGCGGCGCCGAGCCCGGCCAGCAGGCCGCGCCGGGTCAGGTGGAAAACTCCTTCCGGATTCCTATCCTTCATGGTCGATGCGGACCACTTTCCGCCGTGGAAGTCCAGTAATCCCAGGCGCTAAGGCCGCCTTGCTGACAGGGTGATTTTTTTGCTGCGCGCCCGGTTCGCCATGTTATAAGCCCGCCGCCCGCGTCATCGCGGCCGGACAGGATGCTCGTCGCGGGCGTGGCGGAACTGGTAGACGCGCTGGATTTAGGTTCCAGTGACGAAAGTCGTGGGGGTTCGAGTCCCTCCGCCCGCACCAAGCGCTGACTGCGTTTGCGACACGTTTTTTCCGGAGCACGTTCCGTTCAAAGGGAATGCGGCGCCGAACCACCGACGCAGGAAATTGCCTCGCGTCGCATCGATTGACACTGTTCGGCCATAGGGCCGGACCAAGCGGGAAGAAGATTGACGCCATGCAGGTGAAGGAAACCGTCGCTGACGGACTGAAGCACGAATTCCAGATCAGCGTTCCGGCCGCCGATATCGAGGCCAAGGTCGATGCGCGCCTGGTCGACATGAAGGACAAGGTTCGGCTCAACGGATTCCGTCCCGGCAAGGTGCCGGTCGGCCACTTGAAGCGGCTCTATGGCCGCTCGGTTGCCGCCGAGACCATCGAGCAGCTGATCCGCGATACCAATGCCGGCATCTTCACCGAGCGCGGCTTCAAGCTCGCCGGCGAGCCCAAGGTCACGATGCCGACCGAGCAGAAGGAAGTCGAGGACATCCTCGCCGGCAAGTCCGACCTCAGCTACACCGTCGCGGTGGAAGTGGTGCCGGCGATCCAGCTCGCCGACTTCAAGAGTTTTAGCGTGGAAAAGCCGGTCGCCGACGTCACCGAGGCCGACGTCGACGAAGCCATCAAGCGCATCGCCGACCAGAACCGCAACTACGTCGCCAGGGCCGACGGCGCCAAGGCCGAATCCGGTGACCGGGTGACGATCTCCTTCAAGGGCACCATCAACGGCACCCCGTTCGATGGCGGCACCGGCGAAAACATTCCTGTGATCATCGGTTCCGGCGGCTTCATCCCGGGTTTCGAAGAGCAGTTGATCGGCGTCGGGGCCGGCGAGACCCGCACGCTGAAGGTTTCGTTCCCGAAGAACTATGCCAGCGAGAAGCTCGCCGGGCAGCCGGCCGAGTTCGAGACCACCTCGACCCTGATCGAAGCGCCGCAGGACGCCACCATCGACGACGCCTTCGCCAAGTCGCTCGGTATGGAATCCCTCGACAAGCTGAAGGAAGCCGCGCGCGAACGGCTGACCCAGGAATTCGCCGGCGCCACCCGCCAGCGCGTCAAGCGGATGCTGCTCGACCGCCTCGACGACTCGCATCGCTTCGAGGCGCCGCCGTCGCTGATCGAGGAGGAATTCGCGCTGATGTGGAATTCGATCAAGGCGGAGATGGAAACCACCGGCAAGAGCTTTGCCGACGAGGGCACCACCGAAGAGGCCGCCAAGGAAGAGTACCACAAGATCGCCGACCGCCGGGTGCGGCTCGGCCTCGTGCTGTCCGAGATCGGCGAGAAGAACAAGATCACCGTCACCGACGACGAGGTCAGCCGCGCGGTGATCGAGCGCGCGCGTTCGATGCCGGGCCGCGAGAAGGAAGTCTGGGATTACTACCGCAACAACGCCCAGGCGCTGGCGCAGCTGCGCGCCCCGATCTACGAGGACAAGGTGGTCGACTTCATCCTGGAACTCGCCAACGTGACCGAGAAGAAGGTGACGAAGGAAGATCTCTACAAGGATGAAGACGCCGAGAAGAGCGCGGCCTGATCGCGTCCGCCGGTCGTTCGCGTTCGATTCGATCTTAAGGCCGTTCGTTAAGGCTAAGCCGTTAAGGATGACGGGCGAAAGGCATCGCCGACGGCGTCCATGGCTTTGCCGCGGCCGCGCAAATCAGCTTGAACTGACGGGCCTTCTCGGGTGAAGGCTGCCGGCCTTGTCGCCGGCCAATTGGCTCATATCTGTGAGCAGAAGTTTCGAAGTCCTTGCATCACGGGACGTTCGTCCGCGCGGGCAAACTGGCAATTGCAGTTTTGCCGACGGACGTCCGCCTCCGCCAACCCCTAGGTGATCAATGCGCGATCCGGTGGAAACCTACATGAACCTGGTGCCGATGGTGGTCGAACAGACCAACCGCGGCGAACGGGCCTACGATATTTTTTCGCGTCTTCTGAAAGAGCGCATCATCTTCGTCACCGGGCCGGTCGAAGACGGCATGTCGACGCTGACCGTCGCGCAGCTTCTGTTCCTCGAAGCCGAGAATCCGAAGAAGGAAATCTCGATGTACATCAACTCGCCGGGTGGCGTGGTGACGTCGGGTCTCGCCATCTACGACACCATGCAGTTCATTCGGCCGCCGGTGTCCACGCTGTGCACCGGGCAGGCGGCGTCGATGGGTTCGCTGCTGTTGGCCGCGGGCCACAAGGACATGCGGTTCTCGTTGCCGAATTCGCGCATCATGGTGCACCAGCCCTCGGGCGGGTTCCAGGGCCAGGCCACCGACATCATGCTGCACGCCCAGGAGATCCTGAACCTGAAGAAGCGGCTCAACGAGATCTACGTCAAACACACCGGCCAGACCTACAAGGCGATCGAGGATGCGCTCGAGCGCGACAAGTTCCTGACCGCCGAGATGGCCCGCGACTTCGGGATCGTCGACAAGGTGATCGACAAGCGTTCCGAAGAGCCGACCCCCAAAACCCCGTAGTCCCACTGGCCGGCGCCGCCAGACGGCGCCGGCGGGCTGGTTTCGCAGTCGCGAGCGGGCTTGGTTAGCGGAAAGTTCCGTATTTCGGGGCAATTTCGAGCGTTGCAATCGCGCAACGCCGGGCTGATTTCGGCGCCCGGGCAGTGCCATCGGCCGAAATCACGCTATTGTCACGTGGCCGGCCGTTCCAGCGATTAGCGAATTCTTGATAGTCGGGTGGCAGCATGGTTGGCTCAGGCGTTCTGGCTACTATGATGATTTGAGCCGCGATTCGTGCGGTAACTGAACCGAGGGTCTTTTCTGGTACGAATTTTGCTCTATCTATACTTTGGGTCCGGTACGTGCCGGAATGGAGCGATCGCACTGACGAGATCGAACGGCGGACGGAGACAGGAATGAGTAAGGTCGGTACGAGCAACTCCAAGAACACGCTGTATTGCTCGTTCTGCGGCAAGAGCCAGCATGAGGTCCGCAAGCTGATCGCGGGTCCGACCGTGTTCATCTGCGATGAATGCGTCGAACTGTGCATGGACATCATCCGTGAGGAGAACAAATCCTCGCTGGTCAAGTCGCGCGACGGCATTCCGACCCCGAAGGAGATCTGCAAGGTTCTCGACGACTACGTCATCGGCCAGAGTCACGCCAAGAAGGTGCTCTCGGTCGCCGTGCACAATCACTACAAGCGGCTGAACCACCAGACCAAGCACAACGACGTCGAACTGGCGAAGTCGAACATCCTGCTGATCGGTCCGACCGGCTCCGGCAAGACGCTGCTGGCGCAGACGTTGGCGCGCATTCTCGACGTGCCGTTCACCATGGCGGACGCCACCACCCTGACCGAAGCCGGCTATGTCGGCGAGGACGTCGAGAACATCATCCTGAAGCTGCTGCAGTCGGCCGACTACAATGTCGAGCGGGCCCAGCGCGGCATCGTCTATATCGACGAAATCGACAAGATCTCGCGCAAGTCCGACAATCCCTCGATCACCCGCGACGTGTCGGGCGAGGGCGTGCAGCAGGCGCTGTTGAAGATCATGGAAGGCACCGTGGCTTCGGTGCCGCCGCAGGGCGGCCGCAAGCATCCGCAGCAGGAATTCCTGCAGGTCGACACCACCAACATCCTGTTCATCTGCGGCGGCGCGTTCTCCGGCCTCGAGAAGATCATCTCGGCGCGCGGGCGTTCCACCTCGATCGGCTTTGCGGCCCAGGTGCTGGCGCCGGAAGACCGCCGCACCGGCGAAATCTTCCGCCATGTCGAGCCCGAGGATCTGTTGAAGTATGGCCTGATTCCGGAATTCGTCGGACGGCTTCCGGTGGTCGCCACCCTGGAAGATCTCGACGAGGCTTCGCTGAAGAAGATCCTGACCGATCCGAAGAACGCGCTGGTCAAGCAGTACCAGCGGCTGTTCGAGATGGAGAACATCGAACTGACCTTCGCCGACGAGGCGCTTGGCGCGGTGGCCCGCAAGGCCATCGAGCGCAAGACCGGCGCGCGCGGACTGCGCTCGATCCTGGAGAGCATCCTGCTCGAGACCATGTTCGATCTGCCCGGCCTCGAAGGCGTCGAGGAGGTGGTGATTTCGCGCGAAGTGGTCGAGGGGACCGCGCGTCCGCTCTACATTTACGCCGACCGCTCGGATCGCACCGCCGAGAGCAGCGCCAGCGCCTGATCAGCGCGTGATTCTTGGCGGCTGCCGGCGCACACAGGCTGGCAACCGCGGCTGCCGAAGCCCTCGGCGGCCGCATTTTTGCCGGCTGTCGCCAGTGTAATGTATGGCGTTTGACCGGCGTTTTCCGGCGACTTGACACCCCCATGGCCGATAGCCACCTAATGCTGTCGGCGATGACAATCGAGCTTGGATTCGCCAGCACATTTCCCGGACCGGCGAGGCCTGATGCGGCCGAACCAGCCGGGATTATTCGGCACCTTGTGGCGGTCGCGCAATCTGGCGGGCGGCGTGCAAGGGGGCACAACAAAAGGACCAGGCCATGACGACCCCAAAACCCCGGCCAACCATCGTTCACGGCGAACGCCACTCCTATCCGGTGCTGCCGCTGCGCGACATCGTCGTTTTCCCGCACATCATCGTGCCGCTGTTCGTCGGCCGCGAGAAGTCGATCCGCGCCCTCGAAGAAGTGATGAAGAACGATGCGCTGATCATCCTCGCCACCCAGAAGAACGCTTCGGATGACGATCCGAGCCCGGATTCGATCTATGAAATCGGCACGCTCGCCAGCGTGCTGCAGCTTCTGAAACTGCCCGACGGAACCGTGAAGGTGCTGGTGGAAGGGCTTGAGCGCGCCAAGGTCGAGAAATACTCCGACCGCACCGATTATTATGAAGCCACCGCCGTGGCGCTGGCCGACACCGACGCCAACAGCGTCGAGGCCGAGGCGCTGGGGCGTTCGGTGGTCTCGGACTTCGAGAGCTACGTCAAGCTGAACAAGAAGATCTCCGCCGAAGTGGTCGGCGTGGTCCAGGCCATCACCGATTTCGCCAAGCTCGGCGACACCGTGGCCTCCCACCTCGCCGTCAAGATCGCCGACCGCCAGGGCATCCTGGAAACGCTGTCGGTCACCTCGCGCCTGGAAAAGGTGCTGGGGCTGATGGAGAGCGAGATCTCGGTGCTGCAGGT
Organism: uncultured Alphaproteobacteria bacterium; assembly: GCA_963710235.1. Lineage (GTDB taxonomy): Bacteria > Pseudomonadota > Alphaproteobacteria > Rhizobiales > Xanthobacteraceae > Bradyrhizobium. The sequence continues at coordinate 313,254 of CAVPZI010000001.1, read as the reverse complement.
CGAAAAAAGGATCCGCTCGCGCGTCAAGCGCCAGATGGAGAAGACCCAGCGCGAGTATTACCTCAACGAGCAGATGAAGGCGATTCAGAAGGAACTCGGCGACGACGAAGGTCGCGACGAGCTCGCCGACCTCGAAGAGAAGATCGCCAAGACCAAGCTTTCCAAGGAAGCGCGGGAAAAGGCCCAGCACGAGCTGAAGAAGCTGCGCCAGATGTCGCCGATGTCGGCGGAAGCCACCGTGGTGCGCAACTACCTCGACTGGCTGCTGTCGATCCCGTGGAACAAGAAGTCCAAGGTCAAGAAGGATCTGGCGGCGGCGCAGGCCACGCTCGACGACGATCACTATGGGCTGGAGAAGGTCAAGGACCGCATCGTCGAGTACCTCGCGGTGCAGTCGCGCGCCAACAAGCTGACCGGTCCGATCCTGTGCCTGGTCGGTCCTCCCGGCGTCGGCAAGACTTCGCTCGGCAAGTCGATCGCGAAAGCCACCGGCCGCGAATTCGTGCGGGTATCGCTCGGTGGCGTGCGCGACGAGGCGGAGATCCGCGGTCATCGCCGCACCTATATCGGCTCGATGCCCGGCAAGATCATCCAGTCGATGCGCAAGGCCAAGACCTCGAATCCGCTGTTCCTGTTGGACGAAATCGACAAGATGGGCGCCGATTTCCGCGGCGACCCGTCCTCGGCGCTGCTTGAGGTTCTCGACCCCGAGCAGAACTCGACCTTCAACGATCACTATCTCGAAGTCGACTACGACCTGTCCAACGTGATGTTCATCACCACGGCGAACACCCTGAATATTCCGGGTCCGCTGATGGACCGCATGGAGATCATCCGGATCGCCGGCTACACCGAGAACGAGAAGGTCGAGATCGCGCGCAAGCACCTGATCCCGAATGCGATCTCCAAGCACGGCCTCGACCCCAAGGAATGGTCGATCGACGACGAGGCGCTGCTCTTGATGATCCGGCGCTACACCCGGGAAGCCGGCGTGCGCAACCTCGAGCGTGAGCTCTCGACACTGGCCCGCAAGGCGGTGAAGGAGCTGATGCTGTCGAAGAAGAAGACGGTGAAGGTGACCGAAAAGGCGATCGAGGAATTCCTCGGGGTGCCGAAGTATCGCTATGGCGAGATCGAGACCGACGACCAGGTCGGTGTCGTGACCGGCCTGGCCTGGACCGACGTCGGCGGCGAGTTGCTGACCATCGAAGGCGTCATGATGCCCGGCAAGGGCAGGATGACGGTGACCGGCAACCTGCGCGACGTGATGAAGGAATCGATCTCCGCGGCGGCGTCCTATGTCCGCTCGCGTGCGATCACCTTCGGGATCGAGCCGCCGACCTTCGAGCGGCGTGACATCCACGTTCACGTGCCGGAAGGTGCGACACCCAAGGACGGCCCGTCGGCGGGCGTGGCGATGGCCACCACCATCGTCTCGGTGCTGACCGGGATTCCGATCCGGCACGACATCGCCATGACCGGCGAGATCACGTTGCGCGGCAGGGTGCTGCCGATCGGCGGGTTGAAGGAGAAGCTGTTGGCGGCGGCGCGGGGCGGCATCAAGACGGTGCTGATCCCCGAGGACAATGCCAAGGACCTCACCGAGATCTCCGATGCCATCAAGGGAGGCCTCGAAATCTTCCCGGTGGCGCGGATGGACGAAGTGATCGCCCGCGCCCTGGTGCGCAAGCCGATCCCGATCGTCTGGGAAGAGGACCCCAAGCTCGCAGTCACGCCCGACGCGGGCGATGAGGCCGCCGGCGGCCTGACGGCGCACTGAGCGAACTCAATCGCGAATGATGAAACGGCGCCCATCGGGCGCCGTTTTCTTTTGGCGGATCGAACCCGGCGCCTTGAGGCGAGTTGAAACGCCATGCACATCGACGGGCAATGCCATTGCGGCCGCGTGACCTACCAGGCCGAGATCGATCCGGCGCAGGTGTCGGTCTGTCATTGCACCGACTGCCAAACGCTGACCGGTTCGCCGTACAGGGTGACGGTGATCTGTTCCGCCGGCCAGATCCGGATGACGGGGGAGGCGCCAAAAGTCTACGCCAAAACCGGCGACAACGGCCGGACCCGGTTTCAGCATTTCTGCAGCGAATGCGGCTCGCCGCTGTTCACCAGCGGCGAGGGCGGGCCCGACGACTGGGGCATTCGCTGGGGCAGCATCCGGCAGCGTGGCAGCCTCAAGCCGGTGCGGCAGATCTGGTGCCGTTCCGCCGCGCCCTGGATCGACGATGTTGCGCAATTGCCGGGCCGGCCGACGGACTGACCGAAGGAGGCACTCCGAACTTGCGACGCGCGGGCACCGGCGTTAAACACGCGGCGAGGGCGGCTAGCTCAGCTGGTTAGAGCATCTCGTTTACACCGAGAGGGTCGGCGGTTCGAATCCGTCGCCGCCTACCAGCCTTCGCCCTGCGGGCTTCGGCTAGGCAGGCCGAAGACCGCAGGGCGAAGGCTGTCGCGCCGAAGCTGCGAAGCAGCGCAGGCGGACGAGTTCTGCGCGCTTTCACTCGGCAAACCGGACGGGTTCCGTTCGCAGATTTAACGGAGCTTCGCCGCTATGGACACCCCCACAGATCACGATCAAAACGCCGACCAGATCGCCTACTGGAACGGGCCGGCCGGCGAGCGCTGGGCCGAACGGCAAGAGACGCAGGATGTGCTGCTGGCGCCGGTCGCCGACATCCTGATCGACCGCGCCAGACCCGCTGTGGGCGAGCGAATCATCGATATCGGTTGCGGCAGCGGCGCCACCACCTTCGCCTTTGCGCGCAAGGTCGGGCCATCCGGCCATGTGCTGGGCGTCGACATTTCCGGTCCGATGCTGGCGCGGGCGCGGCAGAGCAAGCCTGCCGGATTGCCGGCCGAATTCGTGCTGGCGGACGCCACGGTGTATCCGTTCGAGCCCGCAAGCTTCGACCTGTTGGCCTCGCGGTTCGGCGTGATGTTCTTTGCCGAACCGGCGCGCTCGTTCGCCAACATGCGTGGGGCGTTGCGGCCGTCGGGCCGGCTGGCCTTTGCCTGCTGGCGCGAGCCGCGCGAGAATCCGTGGTCCATGGTGCCGCTGCAGGCGGTCTACCAGCACGTGCCGAAGATGCCGCAGCAGAATCCGGAAGATCCGGGGCCGTTTGCTTTCGCCTCGGAAGCGCGCGTGAATCGAATTCTGGGCGACGCCGGCTTCAAGGGAATCGCCATGGAGCCGTGCAACCTGGCGCTGGATGTCGCGATCGGGAGCGGCCTCGATGCGGCGGTCGGCTTCGCGATAGGGATCGGCCCGGCCAGCCGGGCGCTGGAAGGCCAGCCGGCGGAAATCCGCGCTGCCGCTACCGCTTCGATTCGCGAAGCGCTCGCGCCGTTCGCCAAGGGCAAACACGGTGGCGCTGCCGGCCTCGATCTGGATCGTCACCGCGCGCGCGTCGTGACGCCGGCGGCCCGGCGCAGCAACGTCCCGGCAAATTAACATCAGGTTCGGTCTCGCGCAGGTTTTGGTAATTGTGGGGCCGGCGGGCAACGACCTATGCTGACCGGATGCTGGCGGAGTCCAGCGCAGGGAGGTCAGTCTTGAACGCCTATCGCACGATCAAATTCGTCCGTCTGTTTGCGATGCTGTTGCTGGCGATTTTCGCCCGCACCGCGCCAGCGCTCGCCGAGCCCCTGGCCTGCGACGACGGCATCAAGACCGCCTTCCATCCTGACGCCGACACGTCAGTGGTGGCGGTTCGCCTGGTCAAAAAGGGCGAGGAACTGCTGGCGCCGGACGCCCCCAAGCCGGTCACCGCCGCCGCCGACCTTTGCCTGGTGAAGCTTCTGGTCGGCCCCGGGGTCAAGGCCGAAACCGACAAGACCGCGCGCTCCTGGTCGGAGGGTATTGGCATCGAGGTCTGGCTGCCGACGCAGGCCAACTGGAACGAACGCATCCGTAACTATGGCGGCGGCGGCTGGGTCGGCGGCGGGCATCGCTACGCCGACAAGATCGGCAGCAAGGTGCCGGCCATCGTCAACGCCAATATCGGCTATGCGTCGGGCACCACCGACGCCGGGCAGCCGTGGTACCAGGACGGTTCGTTCGCGTTCCTGTCGAACGGCAAGGTCAACGCCGAGGCGATGCGCGACTGGTCGGCGCGGGCCATGGTGGAGCAGGCGGTCAAGACCAGGGCGCTGGTCAGCCTGTATTACGGCAAGGCGCCCAAATACACCTATTACGACGGCCACTCGCAAGGCGGCCGCCAGGGCATGAAGATCATGCAGGACCATCCGGAACTGTACGACGGCTACATGATTGCCGCGCCGGCCTTGAGCATCCCGATGTTCGGGGTGCTCGGCCTCTATCCGCAGATCGTGATGAAGACCGAACTCGGCATTACCGCGCTCGACAAGGCGGCGGCCAAGGCATTTGCCGCCAAGGTGGAAGCCGCCAACAAGCGCGCCGTCGCCGCCTGCGACAAGGCCGGGCTCGGCTTCCTGCTCGATCCGTTTGCCTGCGACTATGATCCGGCGCGCGATGCCGCTGCGCTCTGCGTCGGCGTGTCCGCCGGCGGGGTGACCGGCAGCAACGCGGATACCGCAACCTGCATGAGTCTCAAGGAGGCCATCGCGCTCGACAAGATCTGGTTCGGCGCCACGCCCGATGGCAGCTACGACGCCGCCCAGAGCCCGGCGAGCCGCGGCGGCAAGGAACTCGGCAAGAACCAGTTGTGGTGGACTTTCACCAAGGGCACCGCCATCGGCGGCCAGATCACCAGCGCCGGCACCGACAACCTTGCTTTGGCGTTGCAGGATGTCAGCTACGCCGCCGACGCCAGCGCGACGTCGTCGATTCCGCTTCTCAACAGTTCGACCAGCGTGCGCAACAAATGGCGCGATCTCGATTATGCGGCGCTCGCCGGCGCGGTGAAGAAATACGTCGCGGCCCAGCCGACGCTGTTCAGTGACCTCATCACCGACAAGGCCGACTTAAGCAAGCTGCGCGACCTCGGCCGCAAGGTGGTGGTCTATAACGGCCTCGCCGACGACGCGATCCCGCCGGCCGGCAGCATCAACTACCACGAGCGCGTCGCGGCGGCGATGGGCGGCCACGCCGAGGTGGCGAAGTTCATGCGGATGTACCTCTTGCCGGGCGCGGCGCACAGTTCGCAAGGCCGGGCCTTCGCCGCCAATGGCAAGAACGACGCCGTGCCGTTGCCGAAACTCCCGGGCAACGCCAACCAGACCCCCACGCGTGAGCAGGACCAGTTGTTCACGGCGCTGGTGGACTGGGTCGAGAAGGGCACGGCGCCGAACGACATCCTGCTGACCTCGCGCGACAACAGCGTCAGCTATCCGGTGTGCGTGTATCCGCTGATGACCACGTGGAACGGCAGCGGTCCGGTGACGCAGGCGTCGAGTTTTAGCTGTAAGTAGCACATGTCGAAAGCGGACCGGCTCCGCAATGTACTCTGAGGCCTCAGTGATGTGGCGGGTCGAATCGCAACATCTGCGGCGCGCGCGACGCGGACGCATGCCGGAATGCTGAGTAGACGGACCGTTAGAATCGATGGTGATGCCCATCGCCGCAAATAACGTGAACTTTCGAACATTGCTCGCAACGACCCGGATCTCGGGCGCGTTGCTTGCCAATTCCCATAAAGGTAGTATTTTACGAATTATTCTTCTTCAGGATGTTGATTGGGGAAAAAGATGAAGACTTGGCCTGTGGCGGCGCTGGCACTGCTGGTTTTTGCGGCGACGGCCAATGCGATTCCGATCGATCCTAAATGTAAAAGGATGCGAGACCCGCTCGGGTGCACCTGCGCCCTGAAGAATGGAGGTGGAATCAATGTCAGAGGAGATTGGTATTCAAAACGGGGTACATCAAACGCGCCTCCCAACGAAGCCTTCGTCAAATGCCAGCAGAAGGAGGGCCGATGACACCATCTGGGTACATCTTCTGCAACTGGTTGAGGCGGACGTTGGCTGTTCAGTGACGTAGTGCGGGCTGGGCCAACGGGTCCGGCCAACGGCCGGCCCGATGATGAACTTGGCGAAACCCATCATCCTTCAGGGTAGGGTTGCTGGCTAAGCCCGCTCTTCCCAGATCATGGCGAGATGGACGATGGTCTGCATCGCCTTCTCCATGTCGTGCACGCTGACCCATTCGAGCCGCGAGTGGAACGCGTGCTCGCCGGCGAAGATGTTGGGGCAGGGCAGGCCCATGAACGACAGCCGCGAGCCGTCGGTGCCGCCGCGGATCGAGCCCCTCACGGGAGTGAGGCCGCTGCGGCGGATCGCCTCCATGGCGTTGTCGACCAGTTGCGGATGGCGGTCGATCACCTGCCTCATGTTGCGATACTGTTGCTTGATTTCGAGCTGGCAGGTCGAGCGCGGATAATCCTTCATCACCTCGCCGATGATGGTTTCCAGCAACGCTTCCTTCTGCTGCAGCCCCTGATCGGTGAAATCGCGCACGATCAGGCCGAGGGTGGCTTTCTCCAGCGCCCCGGTCAGGCTGACCGGATGCAGAAAGCCCTGTTTGCCCTCGGTGGTTTCCGGCGAGCAGGTGTCCTTGGGCAGCCGCTCGACGATGGCTGCGGCGATCTTGATGGCGTGCTCCATCTTGCCCTTGGCGAAGCCGGGATGGGTGCTGACGCCCTCGATGGTGATGATGGCGGCGTCGGCCGAGAACGTCTCGTCCTCGAGATGCCCCGCGGTTTCGCCGTCCATGGTATAGGCGAAATCGGCGCCGAGCTTTTTCAGGTCGGCCTTGTCGACGCCGCGGCCGATCTCCTCGTCGGGCGTGAACAGGATCTTGATGGCGCCGTGTTTCAGCTGCGGGTTGTTGATCAGGAAGAACGCCGCGTCCATGATTTCGGCGAGACCCGCCTTGTTGTCGGCCCCGAGCAGGGTGGTGCCGTCCGACGTGACGATGTCATGGCCGATCTGGTCGGCCAGCGCAGGATGTTCCGCGGCACGGATGATCTGGCCGGGATCGCCTAGCAGCACGATGTCGCCGCCGCGATAGTTGCGCACGATCTGCGGCTTGACACCGGCGCCGCTGCAGTCCGGCGAGGTATCCATGTGGGAGCAGAAGCAGATCACCGGAACCGGCTTGGCGGTATTGGCCGGGATCGTCGCATAAACGTAGCCGTGCTCGTCGATGTGGGCATCGGCCAAGCCCATGTCGCGCAGTTCCTGCGCCAGCAGGGCGCCGAGATCTTTTTGCTTTTCGGTCGAGGGGGTGGTGGTGGAGGCCGGGTCCGACTGGGTGTCGATGACCACGTAGCGCAGAAAGCGCTCGGTAACGGTGTGGGTGAACCTGATCGGAGCTGTCAAAGCAAATCCACCAAACCAACCGGAACCGGTATTCCGGACCGCCCGCCGCGGCGGCCCGGAACAGCGTAAGGTCGGAAGCCTAGTTCTTTTGTTTGAGCATGATCTGGGGCGAACGGCTTCGTTCGCCCTGGAAAACCGGTTTCCACTTTTCCGGATCATGCTCTATATCAGACCGCTTCCTTCAGTTCCTTGGCGGCGCGGAACGCAACCTTCTTGCTGGCCTTGATGTGGATGGGGTCGCCAGTGGCCGGGTTGCGGCCCATCCGGGCGGCGCGCTTGCGCACCTGGAGGATGCCGAGGCCGACGATCCGGATGCGCTCGCCCTTCTTGAGGTGTCTGGTGACCCGGGTGACCAGATCGCCGAGGATGGCTTCGGTCTGCTTCTTGGACAACTCGTGGTCTTCGGCAATCCCGGCCGCGAGATGCTTCAGCGTCACCGTCGTCGGCGTGGTTGATTTCTTAGCCATGTTTGGCCCTCCTCGTTGTTGATGGCTTCAGGAAACTCATACGTAGCAGGCCTTAAATGATTCGCGGCCGCGCTGACTACGCTGTTTTGCCTGCAAATTGGCCGTTATTTGCATCGGGCGCCATAAAAAGGCCGTCAGCTAAGGGGTTTTGCAACCTCCTTGACTTGGAATGGTCGCCCCTTTAAGTCCCGTTGCCTGCGGGTTTGCACGATCACGCGGGAGTAGCTCAGTTGGTTAGAGCGCCGGCCTGTCACGCCGGAGGTCGCGGGTTCGAGCCCCGTCTCTCGCGCCATGTTTTCAATGACTTAGCAGGTTTCTGGTTCTGAAAAAGTATGAGCTTGGCCGCCGGCCTCACACTTTCGTGCGGTTTTTGTTCCAAATCCTCGCCCCTTTGACCCGCGCTTCATCGAACCGTCGGATGCTCGGGACGTTCACGGGGTTATAGGTTTTGCGCAATCCTGCCTGAGCGACTCTCGCTTTTTGTTCCTGCGATTGAAATGCCGTTCGATCTGTCTCCCATGGACGTCGCCCTCTTCTCCGGCAACAATTCCGAAAGCCCAGCCGAATCGGCGCTAACCTGCGGTGCGCAGCGGAGGGTTACTCTCTTGTTAGCGTCGACGGCACATCATGCGACGGCTGTGAGGATCGGCAGGAATATCGCTGTCGTAGTCGGACTTGCTCTCAGTCAGGCGGCGGCAGCAGCACCACCCGATAGCCCTGATCCCGCGCTTGCCCCATGGTTTGAGAGCCTAAAGCAACCGGGCACCGGTGCCCCGTGCTGCTCTATTGCGGATTGCCGAACGGTAGAGTTCCGGCAGGACCGAGACGGCTACGAGGTATTAATCGATAGTCGTTGGAATATGTCGCTTCCATTCTGGCTGCGGGTCCCGTCGAACAGGATCATCGACAGAACCGACAACCCGACGAACCGCGGCGTGGTTTGCTTCGCGCCTGAGGCCGGCATTCTCTGTTTCGTGCGCCCGGCCGAGAGTTAATTCGTGCCGCTGCGGCTCGATCTTCTTTTGCCTCGCCGCGCGCCACGATTTCCAAGGCATTATCGGAATCAGCACGTTGCACTTTCAAGCACTCAGCTGCCCCCTTTGGGTGCCGTTGCGCATTTTTGGCTGGCGGCATTGCGCAATTTATCCCCGTTTTGTGGCTCCGCCAGCCGCTTTGCGCCGCGCTCGCGGGCCTCGGCAACGATTTGCAATGACACGATGTTGACCGGGCAATAGGTCCGGAAAGCTCGTGGCATTTGTCGAGCGTGTTCCCCATGGTCTGCGCCGACGGCCCAACCGGAGCCTCACCCGCAACCGCTTCGATGCCGCCTGATCGCCGGAAGTCGGCCAGCGTGCGCTTTTCGTCGGGTCCGTACAGATCGAGCCGGACCTGTCCGCGCCGTGTCGCTGTCGATGGTGACGCGGTAACGCTCAGCGTCAAGCAGCCGAAGCTCTCTCAAGCGGCTCGAGCAGCGACCTCGCGGAAAACGGCTTTGTGAGATAGGCGATGCATCCGGATTGAAGCGCAGCCTCGCGAACGGCAGGGGTATCTTTCCCGGTCATGTAGATGATCGGCACCAAAACCCCGGCAGCCTTGAGACAATTCCTCAGCTCGATCCCTGATCCGTCGCTCAGGTTGATGTCGAGGATGACGCAAACCGCCTTTTCGATGTCGGTGTGGCTTTTGAAAGCCGCGGCGGACGAAAACAGGATGGGTTCGTAAGCGTGCTGCCGGAGCAGACGACGCACCCCCTTCAACATGCCAGGGTCATCATCGACCACTAAAACGAGTTTCCGATCCCGCATCCCTGACCTTGTCACCGACACGTCGTGAGGCTTTTAATAAGCTTGCCCGCTCCGAATTGTCAGCTTTGACATAGATCAATGACGTGAGTTGCGGTTCCAGACTGGGAACGCCACTTTAGGCGAGACCTTAAGATTACCAGCCTAGGCCATCTGTCCGGTAGCCGACGCAGCACCGACCCGCTCGGCCAGAGATACCAGTTCCGCCAAGGATTGGACCTGCATCTTCTCCATCACCCTGTGGCGATGGGCTTTGATGGTGCGCTCGGTCGTGCCCAATTCGAGGGCGACATGCTTGTTGGTCTTGCCGCGCACGACCAGTTCGAAAACCTCGCGTTCGCGCGGCGTCAATGTTGCGACACACGAGCGGACGGCATCCAGGGTACTCTTCCGGCGACACGTCGCGTCGTGACGCGCCATCGCTCGCTCAACGGTCTGAAGAAGTTTATCCGATGATACTGGCTTGGTCAGGAAGTCCTCGGCGCCCGCCTTGATGGTCCGCACCGTGGTCCGAACATCAGGATGACCGGTGAGAAATATGATCGGCAGCGTCGAACCAAGTTCGATCAGTCGCTCTTGCAGCTCCGGACCGCTCAGTCCCGGTATCCGCACGTCAAGCAGGATGCAGCCCGGCACACTATCGCTCGGCAAGCGGTCCAACAGATGCTCAGCCGAAGCATAGACCGCCACCTCGTAACCGGCGCGCTTCAAACGACGTTCCATCGCTGTCCGGAAGGAAGCGTCGTCGTCAACAATATGCACGCACCCCCGCAACAGTCTCTCCCAAGATGAAGTCAGAAGGGACTTCCAAATTTGAACTTATTCGATCGCCCTCCACTTGGCCGTGGCTGGGGTGCAACAGCCCGTTTTTCAAATACGACAAAAACACGATGGATTTGGGGCTCTCGTACGGCGGGACGGGATGATCGATGGCACGCTGCTCTCGACGCGATTGCGCGAGAAAGGATGGCGGCCCCTCCGCGATCGGTCGCAAGGTACGGTGAAGTTGGTTGGCGGACGCAGGGACCACGCGCGACAGGATGCCGGACTGCCCCGGCATCTATCGCCCGTGCGGCATTTCGATCCGGTGCCTGCCGTTGCTATCGATATGAACGATGACAATCGGTTGGTCGCGCGCCACGATCAGTTCGGCCTCATCAAGGCCGGCGCGGCGGGCCTGGTCGGCGGCTCCAAGTGGCGCGGGCTGTGGCAGGAGCAGGGCGCGGGAGCGGCGCCGCAAGGTGCGCAGGCCGAATATCATGAGAACACCGGCGAGCATGGCTGCCAACAGCAAAAACGGCATCAGGAGACCGAGGAACACCAGCCAATCGGCATCGGTGTCGAAGGGGCCAAAGCCCAGATGCTCCAGGTAGTCGCCCAGGAACAGCTCGAACTCGGCATCGAGCAGGAGCGCAAAGAACCCCCACATCATCGCGGTCAATAGAATATCGCGCCACTTCACCAGGCGGGGCGTGTGCCTCGCGACAATGAGCGGGGGCCACGGCCTGTTCGAGCCGGTCATCGGAGGCCGCGGTCCGGACTGATCCAGGTCGTGCGCTCCTTTCTTGGCTGCAACAGCACACGCGGCAGCGCCGTGGCCGTGGTCACCGCGCTGAGCATCCAGAAGGCCAACGGATACCAGATCATCCAGACGAGCGATCGCAGCATTCCGCGCTCGTAGCGGCTTTCGAGAAAGGCGCTGACCAGCGCTTGCACGAAATAGGTGAGCGTCAGCGTCAGCCCCCACCATTCCGGCACCAGCCGATACGCCGCCGACGGCCGCGTCGGGCCGAGACCCACTGACCACAACAGTCCTATCCCGAGACAAAACAGCACGATGTAGGACCAGATCACACTGAGAAGGTAATTGATGTAGGGTGGCAGCAGCGTTGGTACGCGGCCGGCGATCACCGGGCGGAAAAATTCCAGCATCATCTGCACTCCGCCCTCGGCCCAGCGCAGGCGTTGCCGCCACAGGCCATGCATCGTCTCCGGCATCAGGATCCAGACGATGGCGTTCGGCTCGTAGATCACGCGCCAGCCCGCCAGTTGTACCCGCCAGGTGACGTCGATGTCGTCGGTGATCGTGCGCGGCGACCACCAGCCCGCGTCTTCCAGGGCCTGCTTGCGGAACGCGCAGATGACCCCGCTGACCGTGAAGAGGCGGCCATACATCGTCTGCGCCCGCCGAATGAGCCCGATAATCGCTGCAAATTCGCCGACCTGAAGTTTGCCGAGCAGCGAGGTGCGGTTACGAATGCGGGGGTTGCCCGCCATCCCACCGACATCGCTTCGGCGAAAAACGCCTGCGATCCAGTGCAGCGCCTTTGGATCGAGCAGCGCATCGCCATCGATGCACACCAGCAGCTCATGCCGGGCGAGCAGCCCGCCAACGTTCATTGCCGTCGCCTTGCCCTGATTCGAGGCGAGATGGACGACCCTGAGTTTGGGAATCCGTACGGCAAGCCGGTCGAGCACTTCGCCGGTGTTATCGCGGCTGCCGTCATTGATGGCGATGACCTCGAATTCCGGGTAATCCACCGCGGCCGCCGCCTCCAGCGTCTCCTCGGCATTGTCACCTTCATTGTAGCACGGCACCAGGATCGAGATCGGCGGCGGGTGTTCAAGAAGCGGCGGACGATCGGGCGGCGTCATGTGCCGTTCGCGCGTGATGTAAAACTGCAAGCCACCTGCCATCCAGTACCACGCCATCACAAACGGATAGCCAAAACAAAACCACCCCATGCCCGCCAGTAGCCAGTCAATCGCGGCTCATCACCCAGCCTTGGTCCTAGGGCCGATACGGATACGTGGCGGCGGAAAAGGCGGCCGCCAGCGCGGCCGAAGGCGGCAGCATCGGCGCCCTGGGGCACAAGGCGAAAGCCGAGGCACCCTGGCGCTGCGCCTGCCGCAGCGCCTCGATCTGTTGTTCCGGCTCAACCGGCAAAGAGAAGGCAACACGGCCGGACACATCGGGCCGCAGCCAGCCTTCGGCCCGCAAGCCACCTGCCAGCGCCGTGATCTGCCCGACATCCTCGCTCGGCGGCAGCAGGGCGATATCGGCCCAATCGGGTGGTCCGGCAGGCTGCTCCATGGCCAGCATCAGGCGCAGTCGCGGATCGATGTCAGCCGCCGCACGATAGGCCGCAAGACCAAGCCGTGCCGTGCCGTCCAGCCGTTTGGGATCGAGTGCGGCGCGCCGGAACCGGATGTCCTCGGCCCGGTCGGCGACGATCGCTCCGGGGGCGGTCGGCACCGGCATGTCGATCACGACGCCGTCAGGGCGGGTATACCGCAACATGTCGGCGAAAAGGCGCGATACATTGGCCTTTCCGACCGCGGCCGCGGCGGCAGCGAGCGGCAGGTGAAGGAAGACGTCGGAGCCGGCGCGCGTCCTGATCTGCCATGTCGCGCGCCCCAGCAGGTCCATGCGCATCGGACGAAACTTGTTGGGGAAGTAGACAGCACCAAGCGGTGCTGTGGCTGACGGCAACGCCACGTTGGCGTCGATGACAACGGTGTTGGTTCCGAGCGCGCGCAGACCCTCGATGATATGGCCGAGCTTTTCATCCTGTCGCGGGCCGCTGCCGGCGGCAGCCAGCGCGTCGAGTGTCACGCAGGCAATGCGCCGCGTATGTGGGCGCAGCGGCTCGAAGCGCAAATTCCGCAGGATGTCCCCGAGGCTGGGGTTACCCGTCGGGTAAAAGCGGCGGATTGCATGGAGATCGGAGGTGTAAGCCGGTTCATCCGCCAGGGTCAGGGCGAAGGTAAATCCCTCCTCCTTGGCCACTTGTAGCGCAGTCCCGGTGTAACGCCCGTAGGGCCATGCCAATGTGCGGGGCGGATGTCCGAGATTGGCCTCCATCATTGTCCGCGAGTGGACCAGATCGGCTCGAATGCGGGCGATGTACTCCGCGTCATCCTCGTAGGTTCGGGTGCGTGGGTCGTACATCCAGGTCTTGGCGGCGGACGAGAAGTTGCCTTGCGGATTGGCCCGGACACCGCGATGCAGGTCGTAGCTGTGTGAAGCGAACTCGACGAGGCCCGAGGCTTCCATCTCCCGCGCCTCGTCCCAGGAAATGAAATTCGAGCGCGGCACCTTCCTGTCGCCGTATTGCACGGTGTCTTCGCTGTCGCCGTCGCGCACGCTGTCGTCGTCGCCATCCTCCATCCAGCTTCCGACCAGGGCAGCCACGGCCGGGTAGCGATAAGCCTTCAGCAACGGGAAGACGCGGGTGTAGAGGCTTCGATACCCGTCGTCGAAAGTCAGCAGGACCGCCTTGTCGGGCAATTTTCGGATGCCACGTGCCGCAGCCGACACGTCGTCGAGCGATATCGCCTCCCAGCCCGTACCTTTCAGCCAGTCCAGGAACTGCACGAACGTCCTGGTGGTGACGGATTCGGTGCCGAGATCGGCCGGTTCGTCGACCACATCGTGAAAGGCAATCGATACAAAACGTTGACCGCGCGATTCCGCGCGCGCCTCCGCCGTGGCGCTGACCACGAGCAGGATGCAAAGCATCCGGCGCAGAGCGCTAGAATTTCCAAAGCATGCCAAGCGTAAGCGCCGCACTGTTCTCGACTGAGCCATCATAGACCCTGCGTTTGAGCTGTACTCCATAGTGGAGTTCCATGAACGGATCGAACCGCCAACGGTGCTCGTAGTTCACTGTGGCGATTGCGCTGGAGCGGAAATGGGCCTCGGAGTAAAGTCCGGCACTGACCGACAACGCCTGTACCCAGCTGTCGTCGTAGCGCCGCCAGATCATGTGCTCCGCCAGCAGCCCGGCATCCACCGTAAGGTCGCTGTCCGGGTTGTAGTAGGGGGCGGCCGGGCGGTTGTTGTGCGAGGCGAAGACCTCACCGGTTGCGGAGAGGTCGAAGTGCGGAATGTTGATCAATTTCTGGGTGAACATGGCACCTGCGTTGTAGCGCTGGTTGCCGTCGGTAAAGGGCGAATAGGAGACAGTCCCGGACAGGCTGCGCGATTCGTCCCAGCGATAGCTGGCCTTCATTGCGAAACTGTCAGCCGTTATGCCGTGCAGCAAGGCCCGCAGTGGCGTATCCCAGGAATAAAGCTCGCTGGAAAAGGCGAGGCGGATCTGGTCGGTGGCCCGCCAGTCCAGCGTGGCGCCACCTCCCGCTTTCTCCAGTGTGCCCCAGGATTGGGTCGGGTAGAGGGTTGCGGTCAGGTAGGGGATGCGCCACTCCAGGCCGGCGCTGAGGCGCGTGCGGTTGACAAAACCTTCAGGCGGCTGCGCGTTGGCGTAATCGGTGACCGCGAACAGCCGCCAATTGTCGGCGATGGGCGGAGTCGTTAGCCGGGTTTGCATCTCCAACGCACGGCCTGAAGCATTTGCGCCGCCGCCGCTGGAATTGCTGGGCTTCGCCTCAACCGCCAGAACCCAGTCCAAATTTGCCTCGAGTTCGCGCGCCAGACGGCGCACATGCGAATTCTCCGGGTAAAGCGCCCGCAGATCGCGGACCATGCGCTGGGCCTCGGCAAAGCGGTAGTTTGCCATCGCGATTTCGGCGAGCGCGATCTTCGACTCCACGGAATCCGGCTCGAGGCTGGCGGCGATCTCGCCATCCACCTCCGCCCGACGCGGCCAATCGCGCGCACGGGCGACCTGGTAGAGCGTCAGCCTTGCCTGCCGGTTGGCCGGCGCGGCGTCCGCAATCCGGGTGATGCGCGCCCACGCGTCGGCGAGCTGGTTTCCGTTATACCGCGCTGCCGCGGCCGTGATCTCCGCATAGACGCGCTCGGGATTGTCGTGGTGCGTGGGGTCATCGCGGTAGGTTCGCCAGGTCGGCTCGCCACTAACGAGCGCGTCGATCGTTGCGTAGGCGGTGTCAAAATCCTCAAGCTCGACCGCGGCGTTGAACAAGCCATAGCGCGCCAATATTCGCGTTTCGGCGGGGACAACTTTCGGGTTTCCCGACAGAACACGGCGATAGGCGGAGGCCGCTTCTTCCGGCCGCCGCAGGTAGAGGAGCGCATCCGCATAGGCTTCCTCGGCAAATGACGGCAGTGGGCCACCTGACCGCAGGGCGCGGCCTTCCCGGGCGGCCTCTTCCATGCGCACGCGATCCCGGAGCGCGACGAGGCGGTCGAGCCGCAGGCGACGACGCTGGGCCGGTGGCAGAGCCGATGCGGCAAGCAGCCTGTCCAGCCGTGCGAGCGCGGCGTCGGTGCCGTCGAATCGGTGCACCGGGTCTGAAGGTCGGGTGTCCGTGCCCCATCGCACCATCGCCGCAGCCTGATCCGCGGCATACGGCTCTGTGGTTCCCGCCACCGCCGCCGCGCCGTAGGGAGCGCCTTGCTCCTGCAGGAGCGCGGCCGCGGCGTTGGCCGCTTCCTTGTTCACCGGAACGAGCTTCAGCGCGTCGGTATAGGCGGACAATGCCTTGTACGGGTCGCCCGCCTTGCGCCAGGCATAGCCCTCGGCCAGGTGCCGTTCGACCGGCTCTGCGCGCTGCGCCACAGGTTGGCTGAGGATTTCGAGTGCTTCCTTGGGACGGCCTGCGTCGGTCAGCACCAGCGCCAGCAGCAACGGCCAGTCGGTTTGGTCAGGAAAGCGTTTGAGGCCCTGGCGCGCCAGCTTTTCCGCTTCGCCGTAGCGTCGGGCATCCCGGTAGGCGCGGGTGGCGGCAAGCAGGGCGTAATCCGGGGGATCGGCAACAGCCGCCCGTTCGAAGGCGGCGATGGCCTCGCTTGGCCTGCGGGCCTGCTGCAACAGTGCAGTAAGGTCCATCGCCACCAGACCGTCGTCTTCGCCGGCAGCCAGCATCGCGCGCAATGCGGCTATGGCGGGTTCCAGCCGACCGGCCCGCGCCTGGAGCACGGCTGCCTCGCGTTGCTCGGTGATTTGCGCTTGTTCTGCTACGGCGCCGGTCACTCCCACCATCAAAAACCAGCCCGCAATGACCCCTCGACCAGCAAGGTTCATGATTGCGGAAGCGCGCCGGGCTCGGGTTAGTGGCTTGGCGTCGGCCTGCGTGACTTACCCCCATGAGTTGCCGGGCGGTTTGGGCACCGATGGAGATCCCCAGCATGTTATGCGTTTAGGGAGCCGGCGCGGTGTCAGAGTGGGGACACGTCGATTATGGCGCGCAGTTGCCAGAATGCCGAAGAAATACACCTCGGGAATCGCGCCTTGAGCGTGAACGTCGGAATACGTCCACAGTACGGCAGATAGAACACTTTCGAGGAATAGGTCGACGTTGCGGCAGATATGGCACATCGTCAGCCGGCACCCTTGTTGGATGAAAGGGGGGCGAGAGTCCTTCGGCGCGCCTGCGGCGATGCTTCACTGGCCGCCGAATGCGTTCCCGGCCGCAATCGAGCAGCTGACATTCGAGAATGTCGCTTGTCCCGTCGCCTGACGCATCGCGCCGTCGACACCCTTCCACCGCAGCGCCTGTCCGCCCTCGCGACCGGCAAAAATCGTGGCGTTGCAGCTCTGGCCACCCGGATCGAAACTGATGGTCATCTGCGCCGCGCCGCTCGGAAACTTCATCACGCCGACAAGCTTGTTGCCCGCGAAGCGCACGGTGTTTGCGGAATCGCCAGGACCCGCTTCTTTGGTCTCGGTATCCCGTCCGTCGCGCCGGTTAACCCGGGCAAACACGCGGCCGGCACTGCTGATATAGATCGTTCGCGTTGCCGCTCGCGAGCCGGACACCTGCGAACCGTCGGCTTTTACGCCGGGGATCGTCACCGCGTAGGAAACCGTGACGGTCTTGTTCAGGAGTTCTGCTGGACCGGCGTGGGCGGCGCCGGCGAGCAGGGATGTCAGCGCACACAATGCGGTCGTTCGAACGAGATTCATGAAATCCTCCGAGATCAGGAATGTCTGAACTGTAAGCAACCGTGCGATCGTGGACAAGTTGCCCGCCATTCCGGGAGGACCCGGCGGTCTTGGTCGCGGGCCATCAAATCGACGCGTCCGGTGCCAGCAGAACGCTTGGCCACGCCGGCTGATAATACAGCCAGTAGCCGCCCGATGATGTCGGCAGCAATCGTCCGCATCGCAGGCATTCCGGCGCAACCTCGGGCGGTTTTTGCCGTGCGATAACGCCATACTCGGCGCGGCATGCCACGGTCTGGCAACGAAACAGCGAACCGCTCATCGGCCGAATGCCCTCGCGTTCAATTCACCCGCCGCGGGAGGGCGGTTGCTATCCGCGCAACGCCGTGGTCAGGCGATGATGCGGATCGATCAGGTGCCACGCCAACGGATGGGAGTATTGCCGACCGGTGTTGCCCGAATAGCCGATCCGGGCCGCGTTCGCGCCGGCGGCCCGAAAGCGTGGGTCGATTGGCGCGCCGCTGGCGCCCGTTGGTCGCGCGGCGCCGCTGTCGGTGCCGATGCGCACCAACCCGGTTCCCGGCGGTGTCGCGCCAGCCACCCCGCTTGGGATACCGGCACGGGTATCCCCGATCCGGTCAGCGTCGCGCTGGCCGACGCCGGATGATCCCATCGCCCGAAGCCTCGACGCCGGCGTGTTCGCCCGGCCGGTCGCGGGGTAGACGGTGTTCGCCCCCGGCGCCACGGTCCGGATCGGGTCAGCGTTGATCGGGTCAGCCTTGGCCGGTGCGCCGAGCACGACGCACAGCAGGCCGATCCAGGCCAGCGCCAGCGCAGTCAACACCCGAAACGCCTGCATCCGAAATCTCCGACACCGCGGCGGTTCCGCCACCTCGAACCGCCGATCACGGCTTCGAACCGCGCGCCGATCCTGCCGATGCGTCGTCACGGGGGCGCAAAAAAATCGTCAAAAACGCTAACCGTCCTGGTGTGATTGGCTTGAACTGGTGGGGCTCGCCGTTAAAATCGCCTGGAAAATTGGGCTGAGCGTCAAAAGACGGGTACAGGCCAAAACAAATTTTTGCCAGGGACCCCTTGGGGCCGCGCCATATTATGTATTTGCGTCTGCTCGACAGACTGAGCGTCTACCCATCCGAATGCGACGCGATTCCGCTTCAGTTGTCGACCAGGAAGGCGGGTGCCTTGCTGGCGTATCTCGGCATGCGCACCGACTATTCCGCCAGCCGGGAACAGCTCGCCGCGCTGTTGTGGGGCGGCTGCTCCGATCAGCAGGCGAGACAGAGCCTGCGCCAGGCGCTCGCCCTGCTGCGCAAGGAACTTGGTTCACCGTCGTTCTTTACCGCCGATGCCAAGATCGTCCGGCTCGAGCCAAAGCTCTGGACCATCGATGCCCGGGAGTTCGAAACCCTGTCGCGGTCGCTCGACCCCAAAGATCTTGAGCGCGCGACCCGGCTGTTTTCCGGCGACTTTCTCGCCGACCTGAATATCGACGATGAAGCGTTCGCGGACTGGGTGGGCGCACAACGCGCACGGCTGCAGCTTGCCGCGGGGCAGTTGTGCGAGACGTTTGCAAAGCGTCCCGATCTGGTGGCCGATCCCGGTCAGGCCGTCGAGGCCGTTGAAAAGCTGCTGGCGCTCGACCCGTTGCGGGAAGACTGGCATCGCCTCGCGCTCACTCTATATATGCGCTACCGCGGCAAGAACGAAACGCTCGCCCGCGCCAACGGGTTTATCGCCCTGCTTCGCCGCGAACTCGACGTCGCGCCGGAGAAAGCCACTCGGGTTTTGATCGACAGCATCAGAAGCAGCGAGCCGACAGCCGCGGACTCCGTCGAAATCGCAAACGCCGATACCGTCGGTTCTGCCGGGGATTTCATCCCGACTGCATCGGTCATCGGGGCGGGGAGTGGCGTCAACGCCGCGCTTGTCGTTGGGTCGCGCCCAAGAGCTGCAAAGCCCTGGATGGGCGCGACGGCCATCGCCGTGCTCGCGGTTGCCGGGCTGACGGTGGCCGGGCAAGCCCTCTGGCAAGGCGGGCCGCAAAAGTTTCAGACGGCGTCGGTCGCGGCCAACCCGCCGCCGGCCGCGCCGCTTCAGCCCGATCCCTGGCGATCGCCACAGTCGACGGACGAGGCGCGTCTTCCGAACGGCATCATTCCGATCGTCGTCCTGCCGTTCATGGGCATGGGAGACAGCACCGACAAATCCGTCCAGCTGGCGGCAGACCTTCTGACCGACGACCTCACCAATATATTGTCTCGTGCGGCTTCCTTCCGGGTCATTTCCGGCCTCACCGCGCGCAGCTATCGCGGACAGACAACCGACGTCACCCAAATCGGCAACGAACTGCAGGTGAGATATGTGGTGTCCGGCAGCGTGCGGCTGCGGGGTAACGACCTGCGGGTCAATGTCGAACTGATCGATCCGGCGACGCGCCTGCAGGTGTGGAGCGATCGCATCGACCGCAGCGAGGCGGATCGCCAGGGCGTGCGCGACGAGATTGTCGGCCGGCTTTCCCACGAGCTGCAGACCGGCGTACCCCCGATCGAAAGTCTGCGGCTTTCGACGGATTTCGACGCCGACGCATTGGCCTATCGTGGCTGGTCAACCCTGACCGAAGTGAGCTTGCCGGGATATCAGCAGGCGCTGGCCCTGTTCCGCCAGGCGCTCGAGCGTGATCCGCAAAACCTTTCCGCACAGATCGGGATTGGTGCCTACCACGCCAGGATGGGGGTGCAGGTACTCGACGGCGAGCCGATGACGCATCGCGCCAGGGCGCAGGAAATCCTTCGTCAGGCGTTGCAGCGCGAACCGAACTCGAGCCGGGCGCACTTCTATCTGGCGCTGGCGCTGAATCAGCTGCCGACGCTGCCGGAGGCGCAACAGCATCTGGAGCGCGCCATCCGGATCGATCCCAGCAGCGCCAGCGCCTACGCCCAGATCGGCAACGGCATGATCCGGGCGGGCCGGCCGGCCGATGGTCTCGAAAATGTCCGGTATGCGATGCGCCTTGGCCCGCGCGACCCGGTTATGCCGGTTTGGCTCGAGTTCGCCGGCAATGCGGAACTCGAACTCGGCGACAACGCCGAGGCGGTGGCGCTGTTCCAGCGCTCGATTGCGTTGAATCCGTCCTATCCGCGAAGCTGGGCTGGCCTTGTTGCGGCCCGCGCGCTCGGCGGTCAGCTCGTCGAAGCGCATGCCGAGCTGCAGAAACTCATGGCCTTCGAGCCGAACATGGATATCGACGCGCTGCTTCGGCAATTTGGACGCGCGCCGGCCTCGAAACTTTACGAGGGTCTGCGTCTCGCGCTGGCCCAGCAGGGCGAACATTAACGCGCTCTTGCGAGTCTTCCGCAGCAACGATTCATTTTTCGCGCCATCGTACGAAATTCTTTGTGCAAGGTAACGATGAACGCGGATCGTCGTTGACCACCAACATACTCCACGTCAAAGATGATGACGGGCAACGTCGTTAAGTTCTTAACGCGGGGGGGTGTGTGAGTTTCGATCCGCTCATCGACGAGATCTATGAAGCCGCGGTGGTGCCGGAAAAATGGCGGGCGGTTCTCGATCGGTTGGCCGAAATAGCCGACGGCGAGGGAACGCTGCTGTTCGCCGCCGGTCCCGGACATCCAAGATGGCTGGCATCGAACGCAATTCACGACGCGATCAGCGACTGGACCCGGAGTAAATGGTTCCTCGATAATCCGCGCGGCCAACGGCTGGTCCCGATCAACGAGCCGCGGTTCCTGACCGATCTCGATGCGATGACCATCGAGGAGATCGATGGGTCGGATTTCTACACCGAACTGCTGCGCCCGCGCGGCCTCGGATGGTGCGTCGGAACATCGATTCGCGCGCCGAGCGGGGACACCCTGGTGTTCTCGATCGAGAAAGCCCACAAGAAGGGCCCGGTTCCCCGTGCCGTTGCCGAGCAACTCGACAATCTGCGTCCGCACCTCGCGCGCGCGGCAATCCTGTCGGGACGGCTGGGGCTGGACCGGGCAAAGGTGACGGTGGCGACCCTGGAGGCGATCGGTTTGCCGGCCGTGGCGTTGACGGCGGCGGGTCGCGTCGTTTCCGCCAATGCCGGTTTCCTTGCCTGCGAGCCGCGCATCAGGATCGGAGCCGGAAACAGTATCCAGATCGCCACGGAATCCGCCCAGATGCTGTTGCTGGAAGCCATCTCCATGGCGGCGCGGTCGTCCGCAGGGTTCGGCCGATCGATACCGATCCGGGGCACCGCATCGGAACCGGCGCTTGTGGCGCACGTCGTTCCCTTGCGCGGCGCCGGCATCGACGTCTTCGCCGGGGCGTTGTCCATTATGTACGTTACTCCGGTAGTGCCGAGCGGCAGCCCGGCGCCGGAAGTACTGCAGGCTTTGTTCGATCTCACACCCGCCGAAGCGCGAACCGCGAGCCTGATTACCGTCGGCAAGTCGATCGAGCAGATATCGCTGGCCAGTGGAACCGCGCAGAACACGATCCGGACCCAGCTCAAGTCGGTATTCCTCAAGACCGGCGTACAGCGCCAGGCGGAACTCGTCAGCCTGCTGGGGGTCGCAATCAAATAGGTGGGTGACAATCAAATTGGCGGGTAGCAACCAAATAGCCGAAACACTGCACGTTGCTGCGGCCTGTTCTAACCCATATGGGTGATGTCAGTGTTTTCAAATTGATGTTGAGTTGAATCGAGACGGTTACGTTTCCAAAAAAAATTTAACAAATCACTTTCAGAAACAGGGCATTCAAAATTTAAGACGCATCACTTTCAGGATCATCGCTTCAAAGACTTCATAGGCATCGAGCCAATCTGGTCCGGCATCGTCGGATCGGCGCTGGTTTCTCGTGGGCAGGAGATCGACAATGACATCGAATGTGGCAGCTGTGATCGGGTCGCCGACGGTTAGTTCTGTAACGGAAGACACCAGCTCGCAGACATTGACCGCGGCTGGTACGATATCGATCTCGGATGCGAATGCGGGCCAGGCCGCCTTCAAGACCACGGTGACAGCGGCCGCCGGCGATCTCGGCACACTGACGCTGGCCGCTAACGGCGCCTACAGCTATTCGGTTGCCGACAGCAAGGTCCAGTATCTCGGGGCCGGTGACACCAAGACCGACACCTTCACGATTTCCTCGGTGGACGGAACCACCAAGCAGGTCGCCTTCACCATTCACGGCGTCAACGACGCGGCGGTGATTGGAACGCCGACCGTGGTTAACGTCACCGAAGACGCCTCCAGTCCGACCTTGCAGGCGACCGGCTCGATTTCGATCTCCGACGCCGACCAGGGTCAGGCGGCCTTCAAGACCACGATTATCTCGGCCAGCGGCAACCTCGGCAGCCTGACCATGGCCAGCAACGGCAGCTACAACTACACGGTGGCGGACAGCGCCGTGCAGTATCTCGGGGCAGGGGACGTCAAGACCGATACTTTCACCGTAACCGCGCTCGACGGCACCACGCGGCAGGTCTCCTTCAACATCCACGGCACCAACGACGCGGCGGTAATCGGAACGCCGACCGTTCACGACGTCACCGAGGATGCCAGCCAGCCGACGCTCACCGCTATCGGATCGATCTCGATCTCGGATGCCGACCAGAATCAGGCGGCCTTCAAGACAACGGTCACGCCGGCGTCGGGCAACCTCGGCAACCTCGTCCTCGCGGCCAACGGCACCTATACCTATTCGGTGGCGGACAGCGCGGTGCAGTATCTCGGCGCCGGCGACACCAAGGTCGATACGTTCACGGTGACCTCGCTGGACGGCACCAGCAAGCAGGTGTCGTTTACCATTCACGGCGTCAACGATGCCGCGGTCATCGGCGTACCCACCGTCCATGATGTAACCGAAGATGCCACCGTTCCGCTCCTGATCGCCGTCGGCACGGTGTCGATCTCGGACGCAGACCAGGGTGAGGCGGCGTTCCAGCCGACGCTACAGGCCGGAAACGGCAACCTCGGCCTCCTCGTGATGGGGCCCAACGGCGCCTACATCTACGCCGTCGCCGACAGCGCCGTGCAGTACCTCGGAGCAGGCGACACCAAGATCGACACGTTCACGCTCACGTCGCTCGACGGCACCACCAAGCAGGTCACTTTCACGATTCACGGCAGCAATGACGTCGCCGTCATCGGAACCCCGACCGTCCATGATGTGACCGAAGACGCCAACCCGGCCACGCTGACCGCGGCGGGCACGATTTCGATTTTCGATGCCGACCAGAACCAGTCCTCGTTCCAGACCAGCGTGGTGGCGGCCGGCGTCGCGCTCGGCCACCTGACCATCGCCGCCAACGGCGCCTACACCTATTCGGTCGCCGACAGCGCGGTGCAGTATCTCGGCGCCGGCGACACCAAGGTGGATACCTTCACCGTCACTTCGTTCGACGGCACCACCAAGCAGGTCTCCTTTACCATTCACGGCGTCAACGATGCCGCCGTGATCGGCGATCCATTGGTGCACGACGTCACCAGGAATGCCAGCCCGACCTCGCTGACGGCTTCCGGCGTGCTGTCGATTTCCGACGCCGACCAGAACCAGTCCGCGTTCCAGACCACCGTGATTTCGGCCAACGGCAACCTCGGCCATCTGACCATCGCGGCCAACGGCGCCTACACCTATTCGGTGGCCAACAGCGCCACGCAGTATCTCGGCACGGCCGACACCAAGACCGACACTTTCACCGTGACCGCGCTCGACGGCACCACCAGGCAGATCGCGTTCACCATCCACGGCGGCGGCACCAACCAGCCGGCCGTGATCGGCGATCCGCCCGCCCATGACGTCACCGAAGACGCCGCGTCGCCGACATTGACCGCGACAGGAACCATCTCGATCAGCGATGCCGACGCCGGGCAGGCGGCGTTCCAGACCTCGGTGACCCCGACGTCCGGCAATCTCGGCTCGCTCGTGATCGCCAGCAACGGCGTCTACACCTATTCGGTGCCAAACAGCGCCACGCAGTATCTCGGCGCCGCCGACATCAAGGTCGACACCTTCACGGTCACGTCGCTCGACGGCACCACCAAGCAGGTCTCCTTCACCATTCACGGCACCAACGATGCCGCCAGCATTGGCACGCCGACGGTGCACGACGTCACCCAGAACAATGCCCTGACGACGCTGACCGCGACGGGCTCGATTTCGATTTCCGATCCCGACCAGGGGCAGGGCGCGTTCCAGAGCTCGGTGGTTGCGGCGAACGGCACTCTCGGCTCGCTCGCGCTTGCCAGCAACGGCGCCTATACCTATTCGGTGGCGAACAGCGCCACACAGTATCTCGGCGCCACCGACATCAAGGTCGACACCTTCACCGTTACCGCGCTCGACGGCACCACCAGCCAGGTCTCCTTCACCATTCACGGTATCAACGATGCGGCCGTGATCGGTACGCCGACGATTCATGACGTCACGCAGAACAACGCGTTGACGACGTTGACGGCGACCGGATCGATTTCGATTTCCGATCCCGACCAGGGGCAGGGCGTGTTCCAGACCTCGGTGGTGGCTGCGAACGGCAATCTCGGCTCGCTCGCGCTCGGCAGCAACGGCGCCTATACCTATTCGGTGGCGAACAGCGCCACGCAATATCTCGGCGCCACCGACAGCACGGTCGACACCTTCACGGTCACCTCCGTCGATGGCGCCACCAGCCAGGTCTCCTTCACCATCCACGGTACCAACGATGCCGCCGTGATCGGCACGCCGATGGTGCATGACGTGACCGAGGATGTCGCGATCGACGGCGCCGGACACCTGACAGCCACCGGCACCCTCTCGATCGTCGATCCCGATCAGGGCCAGTCCTCGTTCCAGACTGTTGTCACCGGAACCGCGGGCAATCTCGGTTCGCTCGCCCTCGCCAGCAATGGCGCCTATACTTACTCGGTCGCCGACAGCGCCACCCAATATCTCGGGCCCAGCGATACCCAGACCGACACCTTCACGGTGACCGCGTTCGACGGCACCACCCAGCAGGTGAGCTTCGCCATTCACGGCACGCAGGATGCGCCGACGCTGACGGTCGGAACCACCGCGTCCGGATTCGACAACGCCAACATCTCCCTGTCGGTTGCGGCCGGTCTGATCGATACCAGCAACACGCTGGTGGTCTCGGTCGCCGGGGTTCCGACGAGCTTTACGCTCAGTCACGGCGCGCCATCGGATGATGGTTCGACCTGGCTGGTCAACCCGGCGGATCTCGGCAACCTGGCTCTCGTGCCGGTAGTCGGGCTCGCCAAGGCGGGTAATTTCAGCCTCCACGTGGTGGCGTCGTCGGGCGACGGCACGCATGTGGCCATGGCCAGTGCTGACATCGCAGTCACGGTTTCGCAGAACCCCAACGAGCGAAGCGGCTTTGGCGAGGACGGTTACATTGCCGGCGCAACCGTATTCGCCGACGCCGACGGCGACGGCATGCTCGATCACGGGGAAGTCTGGACCACCACGGCCGGCGACGGCAGCTTCACCCTGAACGGCGGCAGCGGTCCGCTGGTCATGTTCGGCGGCACCGATATTTCCACCAACCTGAGCTTCACCGGCACGCTGAAGGCGCCGGAAGGCTCGACGGTGGTGACGCCGCTGACCACGCTGATCGCGGCAATCGTGGCGACCGGCACTCCCGACCACCCGGTTTCCACGGCCGATGCCGCGGGCCAGGTCGCGGCCGCGTTCGGCCTGGACACAACCAAAGATCTCACGACCTACGATCCTGTTGCGGACGCCATCGGCGGCAATCAGGCCGCGGCTGCCATTCTTTCGGCCGGCATCCAGGTTCAGAGCACGGTGGCGCAGGTTTCCGCCGTCGGCGGCTCTTCCGACGCCGTCTTCAGCGCGATCGCCAACACCGTCACCACCAGCGCCACCACTTCCAGCCCCACCGTGGACCTCAGCGCGTCGTCCACGGTCCAGGATATCGTCTCGAACTCGGGCGTCAGCGCGGACGCCGCTTCGGCGGTGGCCGAGGTCGTCTCGGCGGCGAACGGCAGCATCCAGTCGGCAGGGAGTGACGTCACCGCGCTGGCGCAGGCTGCGGTTGTGGCGCAGGGCGCTGCGACCACCCAACTGGCGACCACCGACTTCAGCAGCCAGGCGGCGGTGGACGCGCTGCATCAGACCTTTGTCACCGATCTCGGCACCCAGGTTACCAACGCCGTGGTCGGCGTCACCGGTCTCGCCCTGGTCGGCACGCTTGGCGCCGATGTCCTGCCGGGCGGCGCCGGTAACGACTCCATCGACGGACTGGACGGCAACGACACGATCACCGGCGGCGCCGGCAACGATCTGCTGTACGGCAGCGGCGGCAACGACACGTTGACCGGTGGCGCGGGCGACGATCGCATCGACGGCGGTGCGGGTTCTGACCGCGCCAGCTATGCCGACGCCACCGCTGGCGTCACCATCGATCTTACGGCCGGCACCGCGCATGGCACCGCGGCGGGCGATGTCGCCAATGTCGGCAACGACACCCTGGTGTCGATCGAAAACGTAACCGGCAGCGATTTTGCCGATGTCTACAGCGCCGTCGGGTTTACCGGCACGACGGGTATCCCCGGCCGGCCCGCGGGGATCAGCGAATTCGAAGGCAAGGGCGGCGACGACGTCATCACCGGCACGGTCAACGCGTCCGGACAAATCATGACTCGCATTTCATATGTCAGCGCGACCGCCGGCGTTACGGTCGACCTTGCCGCCGGCACAGGCCACGGCACCGCGGCGGGCGATGTCGCGGGCGTCGGTAACGACACCTTCACCAACGTCAATCAGATCGTCGGATCGGGCTATGACGACACCCTGAGCGGCAGCAACAATCCCAACGGTACCTTCGAGCAATTCGATGGCCGCGCCGGCAACGATCTCATCAACGGCCGCGGCGGCTATGACTTCGCGGTCTACAACAACGATCCCGACACGACGACCGGAATCACGGTTCAGCTTGCGGCGGGCACCGTAACCGGCGATGCGACCATAGGTACCGATACGTTGCGCTCGGTCGAAGCGGTTCGCGGCACCAACTTCGCCGACACCTATGACGCTACCGGCTTCAGCGGCGGCAGTACCAATGCCGGCTCCAGCGGCACCTTCAACAACTTCGACGGCGAGGGCGGCAACGACACCATCATCGGCAACGGCAATACGCGGATCCAGTATTCGCAATCGTCGGCTGCCGTGACCGTCGACATCGCCGCCGGCACCGCGCACGGCACCGCCGCGGGCGATCTCGCCGGCGTCGGCACCGACAGCTTCTCGGGCGTCAATGCCGTGATGGGCTCGACGTTCGACGACACCCTGCTGGGCAGCGCCGGCAATGAAACCTTCATGGGTCTTGCCGGCAACGATTTCATCGACGGCCGCGGCGGCTTCGACGTCGCCCAGTACAGCAACCTGACTTTTACCACCGGCGCGATCAGCGTCGATATGGCCTCGGGCACCGTGACCGGGGATGCCTCGACCGGCACCGATACCTTGCGATCGATCGAGGGCGTCCAGGGCACGATCTTCAACGACACCTACGTTGCGACCAATTTCGGCGCCACGCGGCTTCCTCAATCCCGCGGTCAACAATGTCGGCAACAACGGCACCTTCAACCAGTTCGAGGGGCTGGCCGGCAACGACACCATCACCGGCAACGGCAACACCCGCATCATCTACCAGAGCGCCTCGGGCGGGGTGACCATCAACCTGCAGGCGGGCACCGCCAGCGGCGATGCCTCGGTCGGAACCGACACCTATGTCGGCGTCAACAGCGCCACCGGCAGCAGCTCCGCCGATACCTACAATGCCGCGGGCTTCACCGGCACGACCTCCGCCGGTTCGTTCGGCACCTTCAACCTGTTCGAGGGACTGGGTGGCAACGACACCATCATCGGCAACGGCAACACCCGGGTCGCCTACACCCAGGCCACCGCGGCCGTTACCGTCGACCTCGGCGCGGGCGCCGCGCACGGCACCGCCGCCGGCGATCTCGCCGGCGTCGGCAGCGACACCATCACCGGAGGGGTGAACAGCGTTCAGGGATCGAACTTCAACGACCTCCTGATCGGCGGCTCCGGCGACGAGTCCTTCATTGGCGGCAGCGGCAACGATACCATCAACAGCGGCGGCGGCAACGACAACATCACCGGCGGAGTCGGCAACGACAGCATCGACGGTGGCGCCGGCACTGACATATCGGTCTATACCGGCGCGCGCGGCGGCTACACCATCACCATGCTCGGGACGGGGCAGTTCCAGGTCGCGGACCTCACCCCCAGCCGGGACGGCACCGATACGCTGTCCAATGTCGAAGTCCTGCAATTCACCGACTCCCTAGTGCTCGGCAGGTCCAGCACGGCGGCAACCCCGATCGATATCTCGAACGTCTTCTTCGGCAACAGCGGGCAGCTGATCGGTACCGCCGGCGACGATTACCTGACCATCGGGTTCAGCGCGTTCAACCGCGCCATCGATCTCGGAACCGGCAACAATACGGTGACCATCGGCATCGGCAGCGGCAGCCTGAACCTGACCAACGTCCAGCACCTGGTCGGCAGCAGCAACGGCGACTTCGTCAGCCTCGTGAACAACGCCAACGGCCTGTCGGTGGATCTCGGAGGCAGCACCGACACGCTCGTGCTGGCCAACGGCGCCAACACGCTGAGTGCGTCCAACATCGAGACCATTAACGGCAACGACTTCGGCGCGACGTCGTCGAACGATAGCTTGACCCTGCAGAACGACGTCAGCGGCGTTTCGATCAATCTCGGCAACGGCATTAATACCCTGAATCTGGCGGCCGGGACCAATGCGTTCGACAGTCTCTTCAATGTCGACACGATCAATGTCGCGCCAGGCGACAATACCCTGACGATCGGGAACGGCCTTGGTACGCCGAACAACGATATCGTCATCAACATGGGCACCGGCGACAACACGCTGAATCTCGGCGTTCCTTTTGCCAGTTTCAGTCTGCTCGGCGTCGAACATCTCAATGCCAATGCGCTGGCCAACTACATCCAGATCAACAACGACGTCAGCGGCCTGGCGGTCGATCTCGGCGATGGCACCGACACCCTCAATCTCGCCGGGGGAACCAATTCCGTCAGCGTGACCAATGTCGAGTTCATCGATACGGCGGACTTCTTCAACGGCGGACCGGCGTCAAACGACACGCTGACGCTGCTCAACGACGTTACCGGGCTGACGGTCAACCTGCAGCAGGGCAACAATACCCTCGATCTGGCCGCGGGCGCGAACTCGCTGACGCTCTACAACATCCAGAACGTCAATGGATCGGCTTCGAACGACCAGCTCACCCTGCAGAACCAGGTTTTCGGCACCACCATCGACCTCGGCGGCGGCACCGACACGCTGACCCTGGCGGACGGCGGCAGCAACGTCACCGTCAACGACATCGAGAACGTGATCGGCGGCAACGGCAACGACAACATCGTCGTCGCCAATGTTCTCGGCACCACCACCGTCACCGGCGGTCTCGGCCAGGACTCCATCACCGCGGGCGCGGCGCCGGTCAATATCCGCTTCACCAGCGTGGCCAATTCCGTGGCCGGCAGCGGGGATACCGTCACCAACTTCAACGCCGCCAGCGACACTTTCGTGCTCGACCACGTCGCCGGACTTGCCAGTCCGGTTCATTTCGTCGGCAACGGGCCTCTCGACGGAACGCAGTCGGAAGCCGTCCTGAACGGCAACGTGCTGCAGATCGACGTCGATGGCGACGGGCAGATCGGCGCCGGCGACATGGAGGTCTATCTCAACGGCCTGACCGGAACCCTGAGCGACGCCAATTTCACCACCCCCGGTGTGACCGCGGTCAACCACGCCCCCACCAATATCCTGCTGTCGAACGCGTCGATTGCCGAGAACTCCAGCCCCGGGACGGTGGTCGGGGTGCTGTCGGACGTCGATCAGGATGCCGGCGATACCGCGACCTACGTTCTGACCAACGACGCCGGTGGCCGCTTCGCCATCAGCGGCAACAACCTCGTCGTCGCCGGCGGGCTCGACTTCGAGACCGCGCCGTCCGACGTGGTGACGGTGCAGGTGACGGACTCCGCGAACCACACCCTCTCCAAAAGTTTCACCATCGGCGTCACCGACGTCAACGAAGCGCCCACCGCGGTAATCCTGTCCAACCAGGTGACCTCGACGACGGACAATGGCGGCAACATCAAGGTCGCCGATATCGCCGTCACCGACGATGCGCTCGGCACCAATAGCCTGTCGCTGTCGGGCGCCGATGCGGCGGCCTTCTCGATCGTGACCGGCGTCGGCGGTCCGGAACTGCATTTCAACGGCGGCGCCAACTTCCAGGTCCAGGCGTCCTACGATGTGACAGTCAACGCCAATGACGCCGGGGCGAGCAACCACGTCACGCCGGATGCGTCGCAGAATTTCCATCTCGCCATCATCAACGTCAACCACGCCCCGACCGATATCGCGCTGTCGAACGCATCGATTGCCGAGAATTCGAGCTCCGGGACGGTGGTCGGGGTGCTGTCGGACGTCGATCAGGATGCCGGCGATACCGCGACCTACGTGTTGACCAACGACGCCGGCGGCCGCTTTGCCGTCAGCGGCAATAACCTCGTCGTCGCCGGTGGGCTCGACTTCGAGACCGCGCCGTCCGACGTGATCACGGTGCAGGTGACGGACTCGGCGAATCACGCCTTCTCCAGGAGCTTCACCATCGGCGTAACCGACGTCAACGAAGCGCCTACCGCGGTGACCCTGTCCAACCTGGTGATATCGACGGCGGAGAACGGCGGCAATATCAAGGTCGCCGATATCGCCGTTACCGACGATGCGCTCGGCACCAATAGCCTGTCGCTGTCGGGCGCCGATGCGGCTGCGTTCTCGATCGTGACCGGCGTCGGCGGACCGGAACTGCATTTCAACGGCAGTGCCGATTTCGAGACCAAGGCATCCTACGACGTGACGGTCAACGTCAATGACGCCACAGCGAGCAACCATGTCGCGCCCGATGCGTCGCAGAATTTCCATCTCGCCATCACCAACGTCAACGAAGCGCCGACCGATATCGCCCTGGCTGGCAATTCGGTGCCAGAAAACAGCGCCAACGGCACCTTTGTCGGGGTGCTGACGTCGACTGATCCCGACGCCGCCGATACCGCAACCTACACGCTGACCAACAACGCCGGCGGCCGCTTTGCCATCAGCGGCAACACGCTCGTGGTCAATGGTCCGCTCGACTACGAGACCGCGGCCAGCCGGCTGGTGACGGTGCGGGTCACCGACTCGGGCGGCCTGACCTACGACAAGAATTTCACCATCGGCGTGACCGACGTCAACGAAGGGCCGACGGCGATCACCCTTTCCAACCAGGTCACCTCGACGCCGGAGAACGGCGGCGACGTCAAGGTTGCCGACATCGCCATCACCGACGACGCGCTCGGCAGCAACGCGCTGTCGCTGTCCGGAGCGGATGCGGCATTCTTCACGATCGTCAATGGCACCGGCGGCAAGGAACTGCACTTTGCGGGCGGCGCCAATTTCGAGGCGAAGACGTCCTACGATGTGACCGTCAACGTCAACGACGCGAGTGCCAGCAACCACGTGACGCCCGACGCATCGCAGAATTTCCATCTCGTCATCACCAATGTCGACGAGACGCCGACCAACATCGCGCTTTCCAACAGCGTGATCGGGCAAAGCAGCGCCAACGGTACGGTGGTCGGCGTCCTTTCGGCAACCGATCCCGACGTCGGAGACAGCGCGACGTTCTCGCTGATCAACAACGCGGGCGGGCAGTTCTCGCTCAGTGGCAGCAATCTCGTGGTGGCGGGCGCACTGTCGGCCGGCGCCCAGCAGGTGATCGTGCGCGACACCGATGCCGGCGGGCTGAGCTTCGACAAGACTATCACCATTACCGTCAGCAGCGGCGCAACCGTTGTCGGCGACGCCAACGCCAATTCGCTGCTCGGCACTTCCGGCGACGATATCATTCAGGGCCTTGCCGGCGGCGATCGGCTTCAGGGCCTGGCCGGCAACGATCTCCTCGACGGCGGTGACGGGTTCGATCGGGCGATCTACAGCGACGCGACCGCTGGCATCAGCTTCAATCTCGCTTCCGGAACGGTTACGGGCGCGGGTGTCGGCACCGACACGCTGGTCGGCATCGAGGGCATCGTCGGCACCAGTTTCGCCGACACCTACGATGCGACCGGATTCACCGGCATGGCCAACGTACCTGGCTCGCCTGTGGGCTTCAACGAGTTCGAGGGCGGCGGTGGCAACGACCAGATCACCGGCACTATCAACAGCCAGGGAGCCGCGCTGACGCGGGTTTCCTATATCAGCGCGTCGGCGGCCGTCACCGTCGACCTGCAGGCCAAGACCGGGACCGGCACCGCGGCCGGTGACGTCGCCAACGTCGGCAGCGACACTTTTATTGGCAATGGCGTTGCCAACGTGATCGGATCGGGTTTTGCCGACACCTTGCTGGGCAGCAACAACGGCGCTGGAACGGTTGAAGTGTTCGACGGCCGGGCCGGCAACGACACCATCAACGGCCGGGGCGGCTTCGACCGTGCCGACTACAACAACGACCCGGCGACCACGACGGGCATCACCGTCAACATGGCCAGCGGCACGGTGACGGGCGATAGCACCATCGGCACCGACACGCTGCGCTCGGTCGAAGCGGTGCGCGGCACCAACTTCGCCGATACCTACGTGGCCACCGGCTTCGCCGGCAACAGCACCAACGCCGGCTCGAACGGAACCTTCAACGAGTTCACCGGCAATGGCGGCGACGATACCATTACCGGCAACGGCAACACCCGATTGAATTACAACAATGCAACCGCGGCCGTGACCGTCAATATCGCTACCGGTAACGCGCACGGCACCGCCGCGGGCGATCTCGCCGGCATCGGCACCGACAGCTTCTCGGGCGTCAATGCCGTGATGGGATCGATGTTCAACGATACTCTGACCGGAAGTGGCAGCGCCAGCACCGAGACCTTTACCGGCCTTGCCGGTGATGACGTGATCGACGGCGGCAACGGATTCGACATCTCAAGCTACAACAACATCTACTTCACCACGGGCGCGATAACCGTCAATATGGCGGCGGGTACGGTGACCGGCGATGCTTCGATCGGCAGCGACACGCTGCGCTCCATCGAGGGCGTCCAGGGCACCAATTTTGCCGACACGTTCAATGCGACCGGCTTCGGCATCGCCGGTGCGCTCAATATCGGCAATAACGGCACGTTCAACCAGTTCGAGGGTGTGGGCGGAAACGACACCATCACCGGCAACGGCAATACCCGCGTGATCTACAGCAGCGCGACGGGCGGCGTGACGATCAATCTGCAGGCGGGGACGGCCGTCGGCGACGCGTCGGTCGGTAGCGATACGTTCAGCGGCGTCAACAGCGCCACAGGCAGCAGCTCCGCCGATACTTACATCGCCACCGGCTTCGTCGGTACCGGAGCCAGCAACCAGGGCACCTTCAATCTGTTCGAGGGCCTGGGTGGCAGCGACACCATCACCGGCAACGGCAACACGCGGATCGCCTATAGCCAGGCCGCGGCGGCCGTCACGGTCGACCTGTCCCTCGGCACCGCCCATGGTACCGTCGCCGGTGATGCCGCCACGGTCGGCACAGACGTCATTACGGGTGGCGTCAACAGCGCCCAGGGATCGAATTTCGACGACACGCTGATCGGCGGCGGCGGCAACGAGCTGTTTTTCGGCGGAAGCGGGAATGATACGGTCCAGGCCGGCGGCGGCAACGACCAGATTACCGGTCAGGCCGGTAGCGACACGATCGATGGCGGCGCCGGCACCGACATGGCGATCTACACCGGTCCGATGGCGAATTACACCATCACGACGCCGGTGGCGGGCCAGACCCAGGTCGCGGATTCCTTGACCACACGGGACGGCACCGACATTCTCACCAATGTCGAGATCCTGCAGTTCAGCGATGTCTCCGTGTTGCTGTCATCAGGAAGCGCTGGCAGTCCGATCGATGTCTCGTCCTTTGGCCTCGGCGTCAACGGCGCCGCACTCAAGGGAACGACAGGCGACGACTACCTGATGGTCGGAGGCAACAGCTTCGGCCACCAGCTTGATCTGGCGGCGGGCAACGATACTGTCGCGCTGGCCAACGGCGTCGGCTTCTTCCAGCTCAACCTTGTCAACGTCGAGTATGTCGTCGGCAGCGCCGGCAACGACACCATCAGCCTGGTCAACGACGCCATCGGGCTCTCCGTCGACCTCGGCGCCGGCAACAATGCGGTCAATCTCGCCAACGGCGTGAATTCGCTGACCGTCGCCAACGTCCAGAATATCTCTGCTACCGATTTCAGCGGAAGCTCTGACGACACGCTGACGTTGCTCAACGACGTCAGCGGTCTAACGGTCAATCTCGGCAATGGCAACAACACCCTGAACCTGGCGGCCGGGACCAACTCCCTGGTCGACATCTTCAGCGTCCAGCACATCAACGGGACGGCATCCGACGATGCCCTGACGGTGACCGACTCGATCGCTTCCCCGACGCTGGCAACCGTCGACCTTGGGGGCGGCGACAACACCCTGAACATCGATGCTCTGGGCGCCGACCTGACGCTGCTGAATGTCCAGCATCTCAACGGCAACGGTCTCGACAACTTCTTTACGCTGGAAAACAACGCCAGCGGGATGGCCATCGACCTCGGCGCCGGCAACGATGCCGTCAACCTGGCTGCCGGAACCAACAGCATCGCGGTCTCCAATGTCGAGAGCGTCGGCAGCCACGACTTCTCCGGACCCGGGTCCGACGACACGCTGACGCTGCTCAACAACGTCAGCGGCGTGACCGTCAACCTGCAGCTGGGCGACAATACGCTAAACCTCGCGGCTGGAAGCAATTCGCTGGTCGATATTTTCAACGTCCATCACATCAACGGCACCGCCGCCGACGATGTGCTGACCCTGAGCGACGGCGTCTTCAGTTCGGACGGCAATCCGATCGTCGATCTCGGCGCGGGCGACAACACGCTGAACTTCGGTGCCCAGTTCATGTCGCTGACCGCGCTCAACATCCAGCACATCAACGGCAGTGCGACCGACGGCAGTCTGGGACTCCATAACGACGTGACCGGAGTTTCGATCGACCTTGGCGTGGGGAACACCAATCTCACCCTCGCCAACGGCACCAACTCGATGTCGCTAACCAACGTCGACAGCATCCTCGGCAGCGACTTCACCGGCGGCACCGCGCCATCGGACGATACGCTGACCCTGCTCAATGACGTGTCAGGGCTCACGGTCAACCTGGGGGACGGCAACAACACGCTGAACCTGGCGGCCGGCGTCAACTCGCTCGACAACCTGTTCAACATCAACCACCTCAACGGGAGCTCGACGGACGACAGCCTGACGGTCACGCAACAGTCCAATGCCACGATCTTCGACATGGGCGCGGGCAACGACGTGATCAATTTCACGGGACAAGCCAACAACGTCACCGTGATGAACGCCGAGACCGTCAACGGCAGTACCGGCAACGACTCCATCACCGTTGCCAACACGTCGGGAAGCACGACGGTAACCGGCGGCCTTGGCTCCGACACCATCACGGCGAGTGCAGCGGCCGACAATTTCCGCTTCACAAGCTCGGCCGAATCGGCGGTGGGGGCGGGCGATACCGTCGTTAATTTCGATGCCAACAGCGACACCTTCACCTTCGCCAACATGTCGAGCGGTCCGAACGCCTTTGCCGGGCCGGTCCACTTCGTCGGCACGGCCGGCTTCGACGGCAGCGCCGGAGCGCCGCATTCGGAGGCGCGGGTGGACACGGCTGGTGGCAATGCGACACTGCAGATCGACGTCAACGGCGACGGCCAGTTCGGCGCCAACGACATCGAGATCCATCTGACCAACTACACGGGAGCGCTGCACGACGCGAACTTCATCATCACCTAAGGAGGCGGGAAGTTTGGCCCGGGAGGATAATCTTGCCGCGTTCCGTTCTGGACTGTGACCGCCCGCCTCAGATCTGCAGACGCGAGGGCGCGCTATCGATCGCCGTATCCTTCACGCCACGGCTGGCGGAAACCCGGAAATCCGCAACCGCGCTGTTGAGCATGAAGGCCGGCGCCCCGTGCGGCGGCTTGAGATACGAGAAATCGGCGCCCCTGACATCGTCGAGCCAGCAGGCGGGGCGGGCGTCGGGGTTGGCGCTTTCGAGTTCGACATGGTCGAGTTCGATATTGCCAACGTGGCGCAGATAGAAGTGCTGCGCCGGAAGGCGGCCGAAGCGTGCCGGTTCGGGGTATTCGTCGGGTTTTTCGGCCGGCTGCAACGCCGCCATCTCCGCTGTGCCCCCGCCCATCTGTTGGAAATGACAGTCGTGGATCTTGATGTCTTCGACCGGGTGGCCGGGAATCCCGCTCAAGATCGACGGCATGTCATTCAATGGCGCGGAGCAGGTGACATTGCTGATCAGGACGCGCTTCAGCCGGCCGATCGGGATGTCCTTCGGCCCGCGCATCCGCGCCCCGAGCCGCAGGAACAGCGGCGCGTCGCGGATGTCGCGCATGGTCAGCCCGCTGATCGAGATATCTTCCAGGATGCCGCCGTCGACCGTCTCCAGCGCGAGGCCGCGGCAGCCTTCGAAGATGCAATTGCTGATGGCGATGTTGCGGAAACCGCCGTTCGATTCAGTGCCGCATTTGATTCGGCCGGTGCGTTGCCAGCCATGCGGCTCCCGCCAATCGTCGGGAAAGCGCTTGAAACTGCCGTCGAGCATTGTGCCGAGCTCGTAGTCGCCGGTGACGTAGCAATTGGCGATGGTGACGTTCTCGGTGGCCCGCGCATGGCCGAGCGCGAACGAGCTCTTGGGCACGATGGCATCGTCCCAGGGTGAATTGATGCTGCAATTGCTGACGCGGACGTTGCGGCAGCAGTCGATGTCGATGCCGTCGCGGTTGGTGTCAATCTTCAGGTTATCGATGGTGAAATTGTCGACGCCGGTCGCCAGGATGGCGAAATGGCCGCCAGCCAGCATGGCGAAGTCGCGCAGGATCACGTTGCGGCAATTCTTTAGCGCAATCGCCTTGTTGCCGACACCCGCGGCCTCGGCGCGCGGCAACTCAGGATCGTCATGGCCGCGGCTCAGTCCCTTGCCCCAGATCAGCCCCGGCCCGAGGATGGCAACGTCGTGCAGGCCTTCGCCCCAGATCAGGCTGTTGTGCCAGTGATTATGGCCGAAGTCCTGATAGGCCTCCCAGGGCGCGTTGGATTCGGCGGGGTCGTAGCCGGTGCTGGTTCCTTCGTGCGGAGTCTCGGCGGCCAGGATGGTGGCACCCTCGTCGAGATAGATCGCGACGTTGCTCTTCAGATGAATCGAGTAACAGGCATAGGTGCCGGCCGGGACGTGCACGGTGCCGCCGCTCACCGCGGCCGCCGCGATTGCGCGGTCGATCGCCGCGGTGTCGATCGCCTTGCCGTCGCCGATGGCGCCGAAGGCCCGGACATCGAACACGCTGCCGGGGCCGGCATTCGGCATCGCCGCTGTCTGGGCCCGGGCCCCGCGGGCCAGCAGGGCCGGCATGACCAGGGTGGTCAGGCCGAAGCCGGCAAGTTTGAGGAATTCCCGGCGGAACGGGTCCATCTTGCGTCTCTTTCTCTTGCGCTACGGACGCCGACACGCATAACACGCCGACGCGCCGATCTGTTCCGGCAGCGGGGTTGCTTTCGATAAGCGTCTACGAGGCCCGCTGGATATCGCCGCGGATCGTCCGTGCCGCGAGCACGAACAACAGTGCGCCGAGCGTGGTGGTGACGCCGGCGGACAATAGCGAGTAGCGCACCGCCTCGTTGCCGAGACTGTCTTTCAGCGCATCGTTGACCATGCCGACGGCAAGCGGGCCGATGCCCTGGCCGAAGCAGGTCGAGATCAGAAGGATGATCGCGGTGGCGAGCGCGCGCATGCTGGGGCGGGCGACGGTCTGGGCGATGGCGAAGATCGGTCCGAGGTGAAAGCCGACCAGGAACGAGGTGAGCGCCAGGGCGGTGACCATGGTGGCAAAGTTTTGCGTCAGCATGCACACCGCAAACACCGGGCCGGCGAGGCCGGAGGTGATCGCCGGCGCCCACAGCTTCCAGCGGTCGTCGCGCCGGCTGATCTGCGCCACCACCAGGCCTCCGACCAGCGTGCCTGCCATGCCGAACAGGCCCTTGAAGGTGCCGGCATAGGTGCCGATTTCGGCGCTGCTCAGATGATGCACCCGGGCCAGGAACGGCGGGATCCAGGCCGAGGTGGCATAGTTGGTGTAGGAGGTGAGACAGAAGCCGATCAGGATGATCACAAAAGTCCGCTGCGCGGCCAGGAAGGCGAGGGTGGGCCCGACCGGCTCCGGCGTGAACGTCTCGGCCAAACCATCTTGAGGAGCGCCGCCGCGGCGCGGCTCGGACACCGTCAGCCACAGGATTGCGGCCAGCACGATGCCGGGAAGCCCGGCGGCGAAGAACGCCATCCGCCAGCCGTAGTGCTGGTTGACGTAGCCGCCGATGAAATAGCCGAGAAACACCCCGAGATAAGTCCCTATGGCGTAGACCCCGAGCGCGCGCGGGCGGTCGTTCTTGGCGAACAGATCGGCGATCATCGACTGCGAGGCCGGGGTGCCGGCGGATTCGCCGAGGCCGACGCCGATCCGGGCCAGCGCCAGCGTGGTGACGCTCAGCGCCGAGCCGCACCACAGCGTCATGGCGCTCCAGAACGCCAGCGCGATGGCGACGATATTGCGCCGGTTGAGACGGTCGGCGACGCGGGCGATCGGAATTCCCATCGAGGAATAGAACAGCACGAAGCCGAAGCCGGCCAACAGGCCCATCGTGGTGTCGCTGAGCGCGAACTCCTTCTTGATGGGCTCGATCAGCACGTTGAAGATGGTGCGGTCGAGGAAATTCAGCGCGTAGATCAGTGTCAGCATGCCGAGCACGAAATAGCGCTGCGCCGGCTGTCGCACGATGCTGTCAGCGCCTGCTGCCGCAGGCGTTGCGATCTCGGCCATGAGTGCCTCCCTGATATACTTTTTGCCGAAAGGCCTTCAGGCCTCCCGGATATAATTTCCCGCTTCAAACATCACGAGATCCGCGTCGGGATCGAAACTGACGCCGATCGGATCGCGTCCCGCCGCGACCGCCTCGAGCTGGTCGGCAAACAGGCGGCGGATCATCAGGATGCCGCGGTCGCTCTGGCCGAAGTGCTCTTCCGAATGCATCGTGATCTGGCCCTGGCCGACCTGGGCCTCGTAATCGCCGGGGTAGGCCTGGTGTTCCGCTTCGGTCATGTCCCACCAGAACTTGCCGTTGAACTTCGAGCGCATGCGGCCGATCTCGCCCGCCTGCTTGACCCGGCCGGCGACGTAGATGCGGAACGAATGGTCGTCGATCGGCAGCACCCAGCCGATCGATTCCACCCGGGCGAATTGTGCGACGCGGGGATTGGGCACCACCCGCAGCGTCGGCAGCGCGGCTTCGGTGACCCGGTAAAACACCTTGCCGTCATCCTGGGCGCGGGTCGAGCGAACCGTCACGCCGCGGCTTGAGGTCTCGAACGTCACCTGCGGCATCGACGCCATCATGTTGGTGAACTGCGCCCCGCTGAACGAGCCGTGCAGGATCGGGACATGGTAGGGGTCGACCACGTTCTCGTAATGCTGCAGCCAGTTGCAG
Source organism: uncultured Alphaproteobacteria bacterium (assembly GCA_963710235.1). Taxonomy (GTDB): domain Bacteria; phylum Pseudomonadota; class Alphaproteobacteria; order Rhizobiales; family Xanthobacteraceae; genus Bradyrhizobium. The sequence goes on along the minus strand of CAVPZI010000001.1, from coordinate 273,134 downwards.
GGGATGATGGCCGGACCGCCGCCGCCGATCGAAGAGTCGTCGGCCTCGATGAACTCGCCCTCTTCCATGGTTTCGAGGCACTCGTAGCGCGGCAGCACCGGCTTTTTCTCGGCCGGCCCCATATAGGCGAAGACCATCCCGTAGCGTTCCTCGACCGGGTACCAGGGCTGCCGCACCTTGTCCTTGAAGGCGCCGCCGTCCGGCTCGCAGGGCTGCTCCAGGCAGTGGCCTTGGGTGTCGAATTTCCAGCCGTGATAGCAGCAGCGAATGCCGTCTTCCTCGACCTTGCCGTAATAGAGTGTGGTGCCGCGGTGGCAGCAGCGGGCATGGAGCAGCCCGGGCCGCCCGTGCTTGTCGCGAAATAATATGAGGTCCTCGCCGAGTGCCCTAACCTTGCGCGGGGTGTCGCCGGCGTCGCGCCCAAGCCCGACCGGGTGCCAGTACCGTCGCAGCAACTCGCCCATCGGGCTGCCGCGCCCGACCTCGGTGAGTTCCGCCCGGTAGTCGGGCGGTTTCCGGGCATAGGCGGTGCCGAGATCCCGGTCGCGCTGGGTGATGTTCATCCTGGGCTCCCGTTTGATCGCTTTTTAAATGTTTTCCGAAGTGGACTGCAGATCGATGACATTGTCAACGATCTATCCTATGCTTCTACATTCTTCGTTTTATCCAAAGGCTTTATCGGCGAATCTTGAACATGACGCAGATCTTGAGGCAGGCGAGGCCGCTCCGGCCGGCTGACGAGGATCACGAACTCGCGCCGATCACCGGCATGCTGTCGTCGCGCCTGATCGTGCTGGCCAACCTGCTCAAGCGCGGCGCCGTGCTGCGCTACAAGCGCATCGCCGGCCTGTCCTCGGTGGAATTCGGCCTGGTGGCCTCGCTGGGAAGGCGGCCGCCGATGAGCGTGGTGCGGTTGGCGCAAGCGGTGGGCATGGACAAGGGCCAGATCAGCCGGGCGCTGGCCGGTCTGGTCTCGCGCAAGCTCGTGGCGAGGGCTGTCAATGTCAGGGACAACCGGGAAGTGCTGGTCGGCCTGACGCCGGCGGGCCTCGCGGCGCATGACACCATTGTCGCCGGCGCGCGGGACCGCCATGCGCGGCTTCTGGCGGATCTCAGCGCCGACGACATCGCCGCGCTGCTGCACCAGATCGACCGGCTGACCGAGACCGCCGGCGAGATGCTGGAAGCGGAAAAAGCCCCCGGCTGACACGGCTGCGCGGGGCCACGAATTCGGGGTCCAAAAGGGTACGGAATAGTTTCACACCGAAACCTGCCTGCGGCTCAAAACTGTCAAGATAGCTTGTCTTGCGCCCCTTGTTGCGCTGCGCTAAGCCTCGAACCATTCCAATGTTCGCGAATCCGCGGCGGGAATTCAGAAGCGGAAACAGGGATCGCCGATGCACGGCATCTTGCAGAATTATCTTCCCCTTGTGGTGTTCATCGGTGTCGCCACCCTGATCGGCGCGGCGTTGCTGATCGCGCCCTTCATTGTCGCTTTTCAGCAGCCGGATCCGGAAAAGCTGTCCGCCTATGAATGCGGATTCAACGCTTTTGACGATGCCCGGATGAAATTCGACGTCCGGTTCTATCTGGTGGCGATTCTGTTCATCATCTTCGATCTCGAAGTGGCGTTCCTGTTCCCATGGGCGGTCGCGTTCGGAAAACTCGGCGCCACCGGGTTCTGGTCGATGATGGTTTTCCTCGCCGTGCTGACGGTGGGCTTCGCCTATGAATGGAAGAAAGGCGCGCTCGAATGGGATTGAGTCCTGCTCCCACCAGGCCCGGGTTTGCGCCGGCCGTGGCCCAACCTTTAACGAGTCGTTCCGCGACCGGCATCATCGATCCCTCGACCGGCAAGCCGGTCGGCGCCAACGATCCGTATTTTCTCGAGGTCAATCACGAGCTGTCCGACAAGGGTTTTTTCGTCGCCGCCACCGACGACCTGATCACCTGGGCGCGGACCGGATCGTTGATGTGGATGACGTTCGGGCTGGCGTGCTGCGCGGTGGAGATGATGCAGCTGTCGATGCCGCGCTACGACGTCGAGCGCTTCGGGTTTGCCCCGCGCGCCTCGCCGCGGCAGTCCGACGTCATGATCGTGGCCGGCACGCTCACCAACAAGATGGCGCCGGCGCTGCGCAAGGTCTACGACCAGATGCCGGAGCCGCGCTACGTGATCTCGATGGGATCCTGCGCCAACGGCGGCGGCTACTATCACTACTCCTATTCGGTGGTGCGCGGCTGCGACCGCATCGTGCCCATCGACATCTACGTACCGGGGTGCCCGCCCACCGCGGAAGCGCTGCTGTACGGGGTGCTGCTGCTGCAGAAGAAGATCCGCCGCACCGGAACCATCGAACGCTAAGGTTTTAGGGAATGGACGACAGCGGGCTCGATACCCTGGGTCAGACGATCGTGGGCGCTCTCAAGGGGGCCGCGAGCGGCCATAGCCTGGCGTTCGGCCAGCTCACCGTCACGGTCGATGCCTCACAGATCGTCGACGTGGTGCGCTTCCTGCGCGACGATCCCGGCTGCCGCTTCGTCAGCATCATCGACGTCACCGCGGTGGATTATCCCGGCCGCGAAAACCGCTTCGACGTGGTCTACCACCTCATGTCGCCGATCCACAACGCGCGGATCCGGCTGCGCGCCGAAGCCAACGAGACCACCCAGGTGCCTTCCATCATCGGCGTGTTCCCCGGCGCCGACTGGTTCGAGCGCGAGACCTACGATCTCTACGGCGTGATCTTCACCGGCCATCCGGACATGCGGCGGCTGCTGACCGACTACGGTTTTGACGGCCACCCGCTGCGCAAGGACTTTCCGCTGACCGGTTTTGTCGAAGTCCGCTACGACGACCAGGAAAAGCGCGTCGTTTATGAGCCGGTGCGGCTGAATCAGGAATTTAGAAAGTTTGATTTTCTCTCGCCATGGGAGGGGGCGGACTACCCGGTCCTCCCGGGCGACGAGAAGGCGGAGGTCAAGCCGTGACCCTATTCGCTATTCGCTACTCGCTATTCGCCGCTTTGCAGGACTTGCATCATGGGTGAGGCCAACGTCCGCAACTTCACCATCAATTTCGGGCCGCAGCATCCCGCGGCCCACGGCGTGCTGCGGCTGGTGCTGGAGCTCGACGGCGAGGTGGTCGAGCGGGTCGATCCGCATATTGGCCTGTTGCACCGCGGCACCGAGAAGCTGATCGAGCACAAGACCTACCTGCAGGCGATTCCGTATTTCGACCGGCTCGACTACGTCGCGCCGATGAACCAGGAGCACGCCTTCTGCCTGGCGGCGGAAAAGCTGCTTGGCATCGCGGTGCCGCGCCGCGGCCAGTTGATCCGGGTGCTGTATTGCGAGATCGGCCGCATCCTGTCGCATCTTCTCAACGTCACCACCCAGGCCATGGACGTCGGTGCGCTGACGCCGCCGTTGTGGGGCTTTGAAGAGCGCGAAAAGCTGATGGTGTTCTATGAGCGCGCCTCCGGCAGCCGCATGCATGCGGCGTTTTTCCGGATCGGCGGCGTGCACCAGGACCTGCCGCCGAAGCTGATCGACGATATCGAGGCCTGGTGCGATCCGTTCATCCAGGTGGTGGACGACCTCGAAACGCTGTTGACCGGCAACCGCATCTTCAAGCAGCGCAACGTCGACATCGGCGTGGTGAGTTTGGCGCAGGCCTGGGAGTGGGGCTTTTCCGGCGTCATGGTGCGCGGCTCCGGCGCCGCCTGGGATCTGCGCAAGGCCCAGCCCTACGAATGCTACGCCGAAATGGACTTCGATATCCCGATCGGCAAGAACGGCGACTGCTACGACCGCTATCACATCCGCGTCGAGGAGATGCGCCAGTCGGTCCGCATCATGAAGCAGTGCATTGCGAAATTGCGCGCCGCCGACGGTCAGGGGCCGGTGGCGGTCGAGGACAACAAGATCTTCCCGCCGCGCCGCGGCGAGATGAAGCGCTCGATGGAAGCGCTGATCCATCACTTCAAGCTCTACACCGAAGGTTTTCGCGTGCCGGCCGGCGAGGTCTATGCCGCGGTGGAGGCGCCAAAAGGCGAGTTCGGCGTCTATCTGGTCGCCGACGGCAGCAACAAGCCCTACAAGTGCAAGATCCGCGCGCCGGGCTTCGCCCACCTGCAGGCGATGGATTTCATCTGCAAGGGGCATCTGTTGGCCGACGTCTCGGCGATATTAGGCTCCCTCGACATCGTGTTCGGAGAGGTCGATCGGTGATCGCGCAGCCGCCCATCCAGTTTGACCGGTCCTCCGGCGTGCTCGAAGGGGTCAACCCCTGGGAACGCCTGGCCGCGCTGGCGCTGGTCGGCGGCTCGAAAGTGTCGTCGCTGTTCTACCACCGCGGCTACAACCGCTGCGCCAACCTGCTGCGCAAGACGCTTCCCGCCCGCGACATCGCCGTAAAACTCAATTCCGACGCCGTGTTCGCGTTCCCCTATGGCGACGGCTACTGGAGCAAATTGCTCAACCGCAGTTTTACCTACGAAGACGAACTCGAGTTGCTGTTCCTGGCGGCCGCCGACGTCGACTACACGCTGCTCGATTGCGGCGCCAATTACGGCTACTGGTCGGTGCTGGTGTCGAGCAGGCCGTTCGGTTCGCGCAAGGCCATCGCGGTCGAGCCGTCGTCGCAGAATTTCGCCAAGCTGGCCAACAACGCCCGGCTCAACGGCAACCGGTTCGAAGTGATGAAAAGCGCTATCGGCGCCGGGCGCGGCACCGCGCGGCTGTCCGGCACCAAGCACGAGGCTTTCAGCATCGCCGGCGCTGCCGACGCCGAAGGCGAGGAAGTCCCGGTCCTTGCGCTCGACAATCTGATCGACGACGGCAGGATTTCGGCCGACGGCAAATACCTGATCAAGCTCGATGTCGAGGGCGTCGAGATCGAGGCGATCAGGGGCGGGGCGCGGCTGTTGCAGGGCGACTCGGTGATCCTGTGCGAAGAGCACGGCAACGACCCGAGCCACACCGTGTCGCGTTATATCCTTGATGAGACCCCGCTGAAGCTGATCGTGCACGATCCGAGCACTGGCCGCTTCGAGACCGTCACCGAACTTTCGATCCTCGACCGCATCAAGGTCGCTTCCAACATCGGCTACAACGTATTCGGCACCGCCAGCGCGTTCTGGGAAGACCGTATTCACAGCCTGAATGCGCTCGCCAAGCGCAGCGTCCATTGAGAGACTGAAGACCATGTCCGTCCGCCGCCTGGCCCCGAAAGAACTGCAGCCCGCGACCTTCAGCTTCACGCCGGAGAATCTCGCCTGGGCCAAGAAGCAGATCGAGAAATTTCCGCCCGGGCGACAGGGCTCGGCGGTGATCCCGATCCTGTGGCGGGTCCAGGAGCAGCACGACGGCTGGGTGTCGGAAGCGGCGATCCGCGCCGTCGCCGATCTCCTGGAGATGCCGTACATACGCGCGCTGGAGATCGCGACCTTCTACACCATGTTCCAGCTGCAGCCGGTCGGCAAGAAGGCCCACGTCCAGGTCTGCGGCACCACGCCCTGCCGGCTGCGCGGCGCCGAAGACCTGATCGCGGTGTGCCAGAGCCGGATCCATCACGATCCGTTCCAGCTGTCCAAGGACGGCAATTTCAGCTGGGAAGAAGTCGAGTGCCTCGGCGCCTGCGTCAACGCGCCGATGGTGCTGATCTGGAGCGATACCTACGAGGACCTGACCAAGGAAAGTTTCGGCAAGGTGCTCGACGACTTTGCCTCGGGCAAGCCGCCGAAGCCGGGTCCGCAAAACGGCCGGCAGTTTTCCGCGCCCGTTGGCGGCCCGACCACGCTGAAGGAAACCACATGAAGCGGGATCGCGCTGCAGCGGCCGTGCGGGAGGGCGCCTCGATGATGCAACGCTGGCAGCCCATCGTGCTGCATGCCGCGGTGGCCGCCGCCTTCATGTTTCTGCTGCAACGCTTCGCCATGGGCGCGACCCTCGAAATCAGCCTGCTGTGGGCGGTGGCGTTCGGCGGCGGTGCCGCCCTGATCGCCGCCCGGCAAGCCAATCGCCGACCTTAGGAACTGTTAGTCATGCTTGACGACAAGGACCGCATTTTCCGCAATCTCTACGGCCTCCATGACTGGGGGCTCGAGGGCGCGCGCCGTCGCGGCGCCTGGGACGGCACCAAGGCGATCATCGACAAGGGCCGCGACTGGATCATCGCCGAGATGAAGGCGTCGGGCCTGCGCGGCCGCGGCGGCGCCGGCTTTCCGACCGGGCTGAAGTGGTCGTTCATGCCGAAGGAATCCACCGACGGCCGGCCGAGCTATCTCGTGGTCAATGCCGACGAGTCGGAGCCCGGCACCTGCAAGGATCGCGAGATCATGCGGCACGATCCGCATCTCCTGGTCGAGGGCTGCCTGATCGCCAGCTTCGCCATGGGGGCGCATGCCGCCTACATCTACGTGCGCGGCGAATTCATCCGCGAGCGCGAGCATCTGCAGGCGGCGGTCGATCAGGCCTATGAGGCCAAGCTGATCGGCAAGGACAATGTCAACGGCTGGCCGTTCGACCTGTACGTCACCCACGGCGCCGGCGCCTATATCTGCGGCGAAGAGACCGCGCTGCTGGAAAGCCTCGAAGGCAAGAAGGGCATGCCGCGGCTGAAGCCGCCGTTCCCGGCCAATGTCGGTCTTTACGGTTGCCCGACCACCGTCAACAACGTCGAGTCGATCGCGGTGGCGCCGGATATCCTGCGCCGTGGCGCGGCATGGTTCGCCGCCATCGGCCGGCCCAACAATGTCGGCACCAAGCTGTTCTGTATCTCCGGCCATGTCGAGCGGCCCTGCAACGTCGAAGAGGCGATGGGAATTCCGTTCCGCGAACTGATCGAGCGCCATTGCGGCGGTGTGCGTGGCGGCTGGGACAATCTCAAGGCGGTGATCCCCGGCGGCTCGTCGGTGCGCATGGTGCCGGCGGAGCAGATCATCGACACCCCGATGGATTTCGACAGCCTCGGCAAGCTGCGTTCCGGTCTCGGCACCGCCGCGGTCATCGTGATGGACAAGTCCACCGACCTGATCCGGGCGATCGCGCGGATTTCCTATTTCTACAAGCACGAAAGCTGCGGCCAGTGCACGCCGTGCCGCGAGGGCACCGGCTGGATGTGGCGGGTGTTGACCCGGATGGCGGAAGGCCGCGCCCACAAGCGCGAGATCGACATGCTCTTGGAAGTGACCAAGCAGGTCGAGGGCCATACCATCTGCGCGCTCGGCGACGCCGCGGCGTGGCCGATCCAGGGCCTGATCGCGCATTTCCGCCACGAGATCGAGGAACGCATCGACGAGTACAGCCGCAAGGCCGATGTCGACGACGCCGGCATCCGCGATCCCGCCCATATGGTTGCGGCGGAGTAGGGCGATGTCGCATCCGCACCCGCCATGGTGGCTGAGATTCGGATCGGTTGGGCAGATCGCCCAGGCGGTCGTGGCGCTGTGCGGATTTGTTGCGATCATGGTTCAGATCAGCGTGATCGGAAAGAACGCCCACGAGGCCGGCGCGCGGCAGATCTACCAGGCCTACAACGACCTCGAATTCAAGAATCCGCAGTATTCCCATCCCGACCTCGAGCGCATCAAGGCGGGGCCGGCGAACGACCTGATCCAGTATGAAACCTTCGTGTCGTATTTCCTGTACGCCTGCGAGGAAGCCATCAAGGCTTTCGACAACAAGCGCGAATGGCAAGCGACTTGCGATTACGACCTGAAGAATCATCTGCCGTTTCTGTGCGAGAAAACGATCAGCGAGCCGGTGTATCTGACGACCTATAGCGGCAACACCCAGCGGTGGATTGCCGCAGAGATGCAGAAGACGGGCGTTAGCGCGCCCGACTGCAGGGCGAGAAAGACTTGAGGCAATGACCAAACTCATCGTCGATGGCAAAGAGATCGATGTCCCCGCGGAATACACGCTGCTGCAGGCCTGTGAGGCCGCCGGCGCCGAAATTCCGCGGTTCTGCTATCACGAGCGGCTGTCGATCGCCGGCAACTGCCGGATGTGCCTCGTCGAAGTGAAGGGCGGCCCCAAGCCGGTGGCGAGCTGCGCCTGGGGCGTGCGCGATTGCCGGCCCGGCCCCAAGGGCGAGCCGCCGGAAATCTCGACCCGCTCGCCGATGGTCAGGAAGGCGCGCGAAGGCGTGATGGAATTCCTGCTGATCAACCACCCGCTGGATTGCCCGATCTGCGACCAGGGCGGCGAATGCGACCTGCAGGACCAGGCCATGGGGTACGGCGTCGACACCAGTCGCTTTGCCGAAAACAAGCGCGCGGTCGAGGACAAGTATCTCGGCGCGCTGGTCAAGACCTCGATGAACCGCTGCATCCAGTGCACGCGCTGCGTCCGCTTCGCCGCCGAAGTCTGCGGCGTGCCGGAAATGGGCGCCACCGGGCGCGGCGAAGACATGGAGATCACCACCTATCTGGAAAGCGCGCTGACCTCGGAACTGCAGGGCAACCTGGTCGATATCTGCCCGGTCGGCGCACTGACCTCGAAACCTTACGCGTTTGCGGCGCGGCCGTGGGAACTCGGCAAGACCCAATCCATCGACGTGATGGACGGCGTCGGCTCGGCGATCCGGGTCGATACCCGGGGCCGCGAAGTGATGCGCATCCTGCCGCGCGTCAACGAGGCCGTGAACGAGGAATGGATTTCCGACAAGACCCGCCACGTCGTCGATGGCTTGCGCACCCAGCGGCTCGACCGTCCCTACCTCCGTGAGGGCGGCAAGCTGCGCGCGGCGTCCTGGGCCGAGGCGTTCGCCGCCATCGCCGCCAGGACCGGCCGCATCGACGGCAAGCGGATCGGCGCCATTGCCGGGGACCTCGCCGCGGTCGAGGAAATGTTCGCGCTCAAGGAACTGCTGGCGAAATTCGGCTCGGTCAATCTGGCCACGCAAGGCGGCGACGCGTTCGATCCAAAGAACGGCCGCGCCTGCTATATCTTCAACCCGACCATCGCCGGCATCGACCAGGCCGACGCGCTCCTGATCATCGGCTCCAACCCGCGCAAGGAGGCCGCCGTGCTCAACGCGCGGATCCGCAAGCGCGCGCGCAGTGGGGCGATGAAGATCGGCTTGATCGGCGACAAGGCCGATCTTACCTACACGTATGACCACATCGGCGCCGGCACGGATTCGTTGAATGATCTGGCCGCGGGCAAGCATTCCTTCGCCGAGGTGCTCAAGGGCGCCAAGCATCCGATCGTGCTGGTCGGTGCCGCCGCGACGGGCCGGTATGACGGCGCGGCGGTTCTGGCGATGGCGGCTAAACTCGCCACCGACTTCGGCGCCATCAAGGACGGCTGGAACGGCTTTGCGGTGCTGCAGCCGACCGCGTCGCGGGTCGGCGCGCTCGATATCGGCTTTGCCCCGGGTGGGGGCGGCGGCCTCAGCGCGGCCCAGATGACGACCTTCGGCACCCTCGATGTGCTGTTTTCGCTCGGCGCCGACGACATCAAGGTGCCGGACACGACCTTCGTCGTTTATATCGGCACCCACGGTGACAATGGCGCGCACCGTGCCGACGTCATTCTTCCCGGCGCCGCCTACACCGAAAAGCAGGGGCTCTACGTCAATACCGAGGGCCGGGTGCAAATGGCTGCCCGCGCGGCCTTTCCGCCGGGCGAGGCGCGCGAGGACTGGGCCATCATCCGGGCGCTGTCGGACGTGCTCGGCAAGAAGCTGCCCTATGACTCGCTGGCCGCGCTGCGACAGGCGATCTTCAAGGCCGCGCCGCATCTGATGCGCATCGACCAGATCGAGGCCGGTGACCCGGCCGCGATCAAGACCCTGGCGGGCAAGGGCGGCAGCGTCGAGAAGGCGCCGTTCAAGAGCGGAATCGAGGATTATTACCTGACCAATCCCATCGCGCGCGCGTCGGCGGTGATGGCGGAATGTTCGCGGCTGGCTTCCGGCCAGATCCTGACGGCGGCGGAGTGAGCGTGAAGCAATGACCGAATTCTTCGCAAGCGGATTCTGGACCGGCTTCCTGTGGCCGCTGATCGTCATGGTGGCGCAGAGTGTGCTGCTGCTCGTGGTGCTTTTGATCGCGATCGCCTACATCCTGCTCGCCGACCGCAAGATCTGGGCCGCCGTGCAGATCCGGCGCGGCCCCAACGTGGTGGGCCCGTTCGGGCTGCTGCAGTCGTTCGCCGATCTGCTCAAATTCGTGCTGAAGGAGCCGGTGATTCCGTCCGGTTCCAACAAGGGCGTGTTCCTGCTGGCGCCGCTGGTCAGTTGCGTGCTGGCACTGGCGGCCTGGGCGGTGGTCCCGGTCGATCTCGGCTGGGTGATCGCCGACATCAATGTCGGCGTGCTGTACATTTTCGCGATCTCGTCGCTGTCGGTGTACGGCATCATCATGGCCGGCTGGTCGTCGAACTCGAAATATCCGTTTCTCGCCGCCTTGCGCTCCGCCGCGCAGATGGTGTCCTACGAGGTCTCGATCGGCTTCGTCATCATCACCGTCCTGTTGTGCGCCGGGTCGCTGAACCTGTCGGCGGTGGTCGAAGCGCAGAACACCCGCGGTCTCGGCGGCCTGATCGGCCTGCCGTGGCTGACGTTCCTGAACTGGTTCTGGCTGCCGCTGTTCCCGATGTTCGTGGTGTTCTATGTCTCGGCGCTGGCCGAGACCAACCGTCCGCCGTTCGATCTGGTCGAGGCCGAATCGGAACTGGTGGCGGGCTTCATGACCGAATACGGTTCGACGCCATATCTCTTGTTCATGCTCGGCGAATATGTCGCCATCACCACCATGTGCGCGATGGCCGCGATCCTGTTCATGGGAGGTTGGCTGCCGCCGATCGCGTTGCCGCCATTCACCTGGGTACCCGGTATCATCTGGTTCGTGCTCAAGGTATTTTTCATGTTCTTCCTGTTTGCGATGGCGAAGGCGATCGTGCCGCGCTACCGCTACGATCAACTGATGCGGCTCGGCTGGAAGGTGTTCCTGCCGTTGTCGCTGGCGATGGTGGTGGTCGTCGCCGGGGTGCTGCAATTTGCGGGGCTCGCGCCGAAATGAGGTCGCTATGAGTGTCAACATCAATGCCACGGCCCGCTCGCTGCTGCTGAGCGAATTCGTCTCGGCGTTCTTTCTCGCCATGCGCTATTTCTTCAAGCCGAAGCCGACCTTGAACTATCCGTTCGAGAAGGGGCCGATTTCGCCGCGCTTCCGCGGCGAGCATGCGCTGCGCCGCTATCCCAACGGCGAAGAGCGCTGCATCGCCTGCAAGCTGTGCGAGGCGATCTGCCCGGCCCAGGCCATCACCATCGAGGCCGGCCCGCGCCGCAACGACGGCACCCGCCGCACCGTGCGCTACGACATCGACATGGTGAAATGCATCTATTGCGGATTGTGCCAGGAAGCCTGCCCGGTCGATGCCATCGTCGAGGGCCCGAATTTCGAATTCGCGACCGAAACCCGCGAGGAACTGTATTATGACAAGGCGAAACTTCTCGCCAACGGCGACCGCTGGGAGCGCGAGATTGCGAAATCCATCGAGCTCGACGCGCCGTACCGGTGAGGTGAGGGCATGATCGCGCAGTCGTTCACCGCTGAATCCGCGAGGCTCTCTTTCCTGCTCCCTCCCCCCTTGCGGGGGAGGGTCGGGGAGGGGGGTGACGCGAATCTCGATCGCAGTGCCTGGGGTACCCCCCTCTCCAACTCTCCCCCGCAGGGGGGGAGAGAGCACGCCGTGCATGGATTGCTGTTTCGGCAAAACGGCTGGGGCTTCGCATGATCCTTCCCGCGCTGTTCTTCTACCTGTTCGCCGGCGTCTGCGTCGCCTCGGCGGTGATGGTGATTGTCTCGCGCAATCCCGTGCATTCGGTGCTGTTTCTCATTCTCGCCTTCGTCAACGCCTCCGGGCTGTTCATGCTGATGGGCGCCGAATTCCTGGCGATGATCCTGATCGTGGTCTATGTCGGCGCGGTCGCGGTGCTGTTCCTGTTCGTCATCATGATGCTGGACGTCGACTTCACCGAGCTGCGCGAGGGATTCCTCAATTACCTGCCGTTCGGCCTGCTGATCGGTGCGATCTTTCTGTTCGAATTGCTGCTGGTCGCCGGCGGCTGGGTGATCAATCCGGCGGTCACCAAGTCGATCACGTCGGCTATTCCCGCAGATATCAGCAATACCCAGGCGCTCGGCCTCGTGCTCTATACGAAATACATCCATTACTTCCAGCTTGCCGGCATGGTGCTCCTGGTGGCGATGATCGGTGCCATCGTGCTGACCCTGCGCCACAAGGCCAACGTCAAGCGCCAGGACATCAACGTGCAGAACGCGCGCACCAAGGAGCTCGCCATGGACGTCCGCAAGGTGGCGTCGGGGCAGGGCCTGCGGGAAACCGACGCGCCGGAGTGGGTGCAATGACCGTCGGTCTCGGACACTACCTGGCGGTCGGCGCCATCCTGTTCACGCTCGGGATTCTCGGCATCTTCCTCAACCGCAAGAACATCATCGTCATTCTGATGTCGGTCGAGCTGATCCTGCTCGCGGTCAACATCAACCTGGTGGCGTTCTCGAGCTTCCTCGGCGACATCGTCGGCCAGGTGTTCGCGCTGCTGGTGCTGACCGTGGCCGCCGCGGAAGCGGCGATCGGTCTCGCCGTGCTCGTCGTCTACTACCGCAACCGCGGCTCGATTGCGGTTGAAGACGTCAATCTGATGAAGGGCTGATAAGGGTTGCGGATGATCCAGTTAATCGTCTTTCTGCCGCTGATCGGCGCGATTATCGCGGGGTTCATCGCGATAGCGGGGGCGCATGCGCGCAACCCGTCGGGCGACACCGTCGATCATGATGACGGCGCCCATGGCCACGGCGCCGACGTGCACGCCGCGGACGCCCATGATGACCACGCCGCCGACGACCACGGCCACGACGATCATCGCCGTCGAGCCGGCGGCGCAGGGCTCGCGTCTGGCCGAACTGATTACCTCCGGGCTGCTGCTGGTCGCGGCGGGGCTGTCGTGGTTCGTGCTGACCGATGTCGGGTTTTTGCATCACGACGCCCGCATCCCGCTGTTTCCGTGGATCAGCTCCGGCGACCTGCAGGTCGAGTGGTCGCTGCGGGTCGATACCCTGACCGCGGTGATGCTGGTGGTAGTCACCACGGTGTCCTCGCTGGTCCATGTCTATTCCATTGGCTACATGGACGAGGATCCGTACCGGCCACGCTTCTTCGCCTATCTGTCGCTGTTCACCTTCGCCATGCTGATGCTGGTGACCGCGGACAACCTGGTGCAGATGTTCTTCGGCTGGGAGGGCGTCGGCCTCTGCAGCTACCTGTTGATCGGGTTCTGGTACCAGAAGCCGTCGGCCAACGCGGCGGCGATCAAGGCCTTCGTGGTCAACCGGGTCGGCGATTTCGGCTTTGCCCTCGGCATCTTCGCGATCTTCATGCTGATCGGCTCGACCGACTTCGAGACCATCTTTGCCGGCGCCGCGGGGCTCACCGGCAAGACCATCGACTTCTTCGGTTGGCACCCCGACGCGCTGACCCTGACCTGCCTGTTGCTGTTCATGGGCGCGATGGGCAAGTCGGCGCAGTTCCTGCTGCATACCTGGCTGCCCGATGCCATGGAAGGTCCGACCCCGGTGTCGGCGCTGATCCACGCCGCCACCATGGTGACCGCTGGCGTCTTCATGGTGGCGCGTCTGTCGCCGCTGTTCGAGCTGGCGCCGGACGCCCAGGCGGTGGTGATGTTCTTCGGCGCCACCACGGCGTTCTTCGCCGCCACCGTCGGCCTCGTGCAGAACGACATCAAGCGCATCATCGCCTATTCGACCTGTTCGCAGCTCGGCTACATGTTCGTGGCGATGGGGGCGGGGGCCTATTCGGTCGGCATATTCCACCTGTTCACCCACGCCTTCTTCAAGGCGCTGCTGTTCCTGGGCTCGGGCTCGGTGATCTACGCGATGCATCACGAGCAGGACATCCGCAACATGGGCGGATTGTGGCGCCGGATACCGTTCACGTTCTTCGTCATGTGCATCGGAACGCTGGCGCTGACCGGCTTTCCGTTCTTTGCCGGCTATTTCTCCAAGGATGCGATCATCGAATCCGCTTACGCCTCGCATAATCCGCTGGCGTTCTACGGCTTCCTGATGACGGTGATCGCCGCCGGCCTGACCTCGTTCTATTCCTGGCGCCTGGTCATCAAGACTTTCCTCGGCGAGCCGCACGACCAGGAACACTGCGAGGCCGCGCATGAATTGCCGCTGTGGATGCTGGTGCCGCTGGCGGTGCTGGCGGCCGGGTCGATCTTCTCAGGCTTCCCGTTCAAGGAATTGTTCGCCGGCCACCATGTCGAGGAGTTCTTCCGCGAGTTGGTGAAGATGAATCCCCACATCATCGAGGACATGGAGACGATCCCGCAATGGATCGGCTATCTGCCGACCCTGATGATGGCGATCGGCGCTTACCTGTCCTACGTGTTCTATGTCCAGCGGCCGTACCTGCCGGTCGAACTGGCCCGCCAGCACCAGATGCTGTATCAGTTCCTGCTCAACAAATGGTATTTTGACGAATTGTACGATTTCATCTTCGTGCGTCCCACCAAATGGCTCGGGCGTTTCCTCTGGAAAAAAGGCGACGGCTTTGTCATCGACGGCTTCGGCCCCGACGGCGTTTCGGCGCGGGTGCTGGACGTCACCCGCAGGGTGGTGCGGCTGCAGACCGGCTATCTCTATCACTATGCCTTTGCGATGCTGATCGGCGTTGCCGGGCTTATCACCTGGTTCATATCCGGCGTTGGAGGCCAGCAATGACTACCTGGCCCATCCTTTCCGTCGTCACCTTCCTGCCGACCGTCGGCGCGATCCTGATCTATCTCAGCCGCGGCGACGACGAGGCCGCCCAGGGCAACGCGCGCTGGATCGCGCTGTGGACCACGCTGATCACGTTTGCGGTGTCGCTGATCCTGGTGTGGCGCTTCGATGCGGCGCAGGGCGATTTCCAGTTCGTCGAAAACGCGCCGTGGCTCGCCAGCGCCATCACCTATCACATGGGCGTCGACGGCATCTCGCTGCCGTTCGTGATCCTGACCACCGCGTTGATGCCGTTCTGCATCATCGCCAGCTGGAAATCGGTCAAGACGCGACTGCGCGAATACATGATGGCGTTCCTGATCCTGGAAACGCTGATGGTGGGCACGTTCTGCGCCCTTGATCTCGTGCTGTTCTACCTGTTCTTCGAGGGCGGACTGATCCCGATGTTTTTGATCATCGGGGTCTGGGGCGGGCCGCGCCGGGTCTATGCCAGCTTCAAGTTCTTCCTCTACACGCTGCTCGGCTCGGTGTTGATGCTGCTGGCGATCATGGCGCTGTACTGGAACGCCGGCACCACCGACATTCCGACCCTGATGCACACCGCGGTGCCGCGGTCCCTGCAGACCTGGGCATGGCTGGCGTTCTTCGCCTCGTTCGCGGTCAAGATGCCGATGTGGCCGGTGCACACCTGGCTGCCGGACGCCCATGTCGAGGCGCCGACCGCCGGCTCGGTGATCCTGGCCGCGATCCTGCTGAAGATGGGCGGCTACGGCTTCCTGCGCTTCTCGCTGCCGATGTTCCCGCTGGCGTCCCATGATTTCGCGCCGCTGATCTACACGCTCTCCATCATCGCTATCATCTACACCTCGCTGGTGGCCCTGATGCAGGAAGACATCAAGAAGCTGATTGCCTACTCGTCGGTGGCCCATATGGGCTTCGTGACCATGGGCATCTTTGCCGGCACCACCCAGGGCGTCGCCGGCGGCGTGTTCCAGATGGTCTCCCACGGCATCGTGTCGGGCGCGCTGTTCCTCTGCGTCGGCATCGTCTACGACCGCCTGCATACCCGCGAGATTGTGGCCTATGGCGGTCTGGTCAACCGCATGCCGCTCTACGCGATGGTGTTCATGGTGTTCACCATGGCCAATGTCGGATTGCCCGGCACCTCGGGCTTCGTCGGCGAATTCCTCACCCTGATCGGCACCTTCAAGGTCTCGATCCCCACCGCCACCTTCGCCACGACAGGCGTCATCCTGTCCGCGGCCTACGCGCTGTGGCTCTACCGCAAGGTGGTGTTCGGCGCGCTGACAAAACCGTCGCTGGCCAGCATCAAGGATCTGACGTTCCGCGAGAGCCTGACCCTGATGCCGCTGGTCGCCCTCACCATCCTGTTCGGGGTCTATCCGAAGCCGGTGCTCGACATCTCGGCGGCTTCGGTGCAACTCCTCGTCAACAATTATGCCACCGCCATAACTGCCGTGAAGGCAGCCGCGCTGCTGCCATGAACGCAGCACCGCCTCAGGACAACACGCCATGAGCTTCGAGACCGCTGGATACCAGTTGTTGCCCGCACTGCCGGAGATCGTGCTGGCGCTGGGCGCCATGGTGCTGTTGATGCTGGGTGCCTATCGCGGGGTAGGGACCACGAGCCTCGTTACCGGCCTCGCGGCAGGCCTGCTGGTGGTCACCGGCGCGATCGAATGGATGCTGCCGGCGGGCAAGCTGGTGACCTTCGGCGGCAGTTTCATCGTCGACGATTTCGCCCGGTTCCTGAAGATCCTGGCGCTGGTCGGCTCGGCGGCGACGCTGATCCTGTCCACCGAATTCCTCGCCGACGAAAGGCGCCGGATCTTCGAGTATGCGATCCTGGTGATGCTTTCCACCGTCGGCATGATGGTGCTGATCTCGGCCGGCGACCTGATCATGCTCTATCTCGGGCTCGAGCTGATGTCGCTGGCGCTCTACGTGGTCGCCGCCAGCAACCGCGACAACGCCAAATCCACCGAGGCCGGCCTGAAGTATTTCGTGCTCGGCGCGCTGTCGTCCGGCATGCTGCTGTATGGCGCCTCGCTGATCTACGGCTTTACCGGGACGGTGAACTTCGCCGGCATCGCGCTGGCGGCCAAGCAAGGCTCCATCGGCATCGTGTTCGGGATCGTGTTCCTGCTGGCGGGCCTCTGCTTCAAGGTCTCGGCGGTGCCATTCCACATGTGGACGCCCGACGTCTACGAGGGCGCGCCGACCCCGGTTACCGCGTTCTTTGCCTCCGCGCCGAAGGTCGCGGCCATGGCGGTTTTCGTCCGGGTGGCGCTGACCGCGTTTCCCGGCATTGCGCTCGAGTGGCAGCAGATCGTGGTGTTCGTCGCCATCGCCTCGATGGCGCTGGGATCATTCGCCGCCATCGGCCAGCGCAACATCAAGCGGCTGATGGCCTATTCCTCCATCGGCCACATGGGTTTCGCGCTGGTCGGGCTTGCTGCCGGCACCGTGGAAGGCGCGCAGGGCGTGCTGGTCTATGTCGCCATCTACGTGGCCATGACGCTCGGCACCTTCTCGGTCATCCTCACCATGAAGCGCAACGGCCTTGCGGTCGAGAACATCAGCGATTTCGCCGGGCTGTCGCGTACCAATCCGCTGCTGGCGTTCTTCTTCGCCATGCTGCTGTTCTCGCTGGCGGGAATTCCGCCGCTGGCGGGATTCTTCGCCAAATTCTATGTATTCGTCGCGGCCATCAAGGCCGGGCTGTTTACGCTCGCGGTGATCGGCGTGCTCACCAGTGTGGTGGGCGCTTACTATTATCTCACCATCATCAAGGTGATGTATTTCGACGAACCGCTGCCGAGGCTCGATCCGATGCGCGTCGAATTGCGCACCGTGCTGGCCATCGCCGGCATCTTCAACATCCTGTTCTTCGTCTATCCGGCGCCGTTGGTCAGCGCCGCCGCAGTCGCAGCGAAGTCTTTGTTTTAAATGTCATTTTCGCTCGGTTCGCGGGCCGTCTCGGCGGGTTACCGGCTCGCTCAATTCGTCTCCCTCGGCTCGACCAACACCGAAGCACTGGCGCGCGCCCGCGACGGTGAAACCGGGCCGGTCTGGTTCGTCACCGCCGAGCAGACCGCGGGGCGCGGGCGGCGGCATCGGCCATGGATCGCGCCGCGCGGCAACCTCGCCAGCAGCGTCCTGGAAGTAATTGACATATCGCCGGCGGTGGCGGCCACGCTAGGCTTTGCCGCCGGCCTCGCACTCGAACAGGCATTGCGGCGCCTCAGCATGGAAGCATCGCTGCGGTCGGCGGGATTGGACACGATGAATTTTCGGCTGAAATGGCCCAACGATGTGCTGAGCGGGACCAGCAAGCTCGCGGGTATCGGGCTGGAAGCGGAAGCGGTCGCCGACCATCGGCTGGCGGTGGTGGTCGGTATCGGCACCAACGTCGTCGCAGCGCCCGAGGGCACGCCAACACCCGCGACATCGCTCGCGGCGCTGGGCATCCATGTCGGCGCCGAGGCGGTGTTCAGCGCACTGTCGGACGCCTGGGTCGAACAGCGCGGCATCTGGGACAACGGGCGCGGCTTTGGCGAGATCAGGCGGAACTGGCTGGACCGGGCCGCGGGCCTTGGCCAGAGCGTGTCGATCCAGGCCGGCTCCTCGACCCTGTCGGGCCGCTTTGACACCATCGACGACGCCGGCTGCCTGATCGTGGCGACGGCGGACGGCAGGCGCATCCCGATTTCCGCCGGCGACGTCTATTTCGGCGACGCGGCGTCGGCAGGGGCGGCATGATGGCGCGCCCGGATGAACTGACCTTTGCGCCGCTCGGCGGCGTCGGCGAGATCGGCATGAACCTGTCGATCTACGGCCTCGGCAACCGCCACCAGCGCTCCTGGCTCGCCGTCGACCTCGGCGTCTCGTTTGGCGACGAGGAGCACCTGCCGGGCATCGACCTGATCATGCCCGACATCCGCTTCCTGCAGAAGGAGCGCAAAAACCTCGTCGGCCTGGTGCTGACCCACGCCCACGAAGATCATTTCGGCGCCATCATCGATCTGTGGCCCAAACTCAAATGCCCGATCTACGCCACCAAATTCAGCGCCGCGCTGTTCGAGGCCAAGTGCAATTCCGAGCGCAACCCGCCGAAAATTCCGGTGACGGTGGTGCCGTCCGGCGGCCGCATCGATCTCGGCCCGTTCGGCGTCGAATTCATCCCGGTGGCGCATTCGATCCCCGAGTCCCACGCGCTGGCGATCCACACTTCTGCAGGCACGGTGCTGCACACCGGCGACTGGAAGATCGATCCGACGCCGATGATCGGCGTGCCCACCGACGAGAAGCGGCTGCGCGAACTCGGCGATGCCGGCGTGCTGGCGCTGATCGGCGATTCCACCAATGCGGTGCGGGAAGGGCGCTCGCCGTCGGAGACCGAAGTCGCCAGAACCATCGCCGAACTGGTCAAGGCCGCGAAAGGCCGCGTCGCCGTCACCACGTTTGCCTCCAATGTGGCCCGGCTGCGCGCGGTGGCCGATGCGGCCAAGGCCGCCGGCCGCGAGGTCGTGGTGGTCGGGCGCGCCATGGAGCGGGTGGTGCAGGTGGCGCGCGAGACCGGCCATCTCGACGGCGTGCAGAGCTTTCGCGGCGCCGATCTCTACGGCCATTTTCCGCCCGACAAGATACTGGCGCTGTGCACCGGCAGCCAGGGCGAGCCCCGCGCGGCGCTGGCGCGCATCGCCGGCAGCGACCATCCGCAGGTGACACTGAACAAGGGCGACTGCGTGATCTTTTCCTCGCGCACCATTCCCGGCAACGAAAAGGCCGTCGGCGGCATCATCAATGGCTTGGTGACGCAGGGCATCGAGGTGATCACCGATCGTACCCATCTGGTGCATGTGTCCGGCCATCCGCGTCGCGACGAACTGCGCGACATGATTTCCTGGGTGCGCCCGCAACTGCTGATCCCGGTTCACGGCGAGGCGCTGCATCTGTCGGAACACGCCAAACTGGCGCGCGACTGCGGCGTGCCCAAGGTCCTGATCTGCCGGAACGGCGACCTGGTGCGACTGGGGCCGGGCGATCCGGCCGTGATCGAGGAACTGCCGTCGGGACGGCTCTACAAGGACGGCTCGATTCTCGAGGATTCCAAGTCGCGTGCCGTGGTCGAGCGGCGGCGATTGGCGTTCGCCGGCTGCGCCATCGTGGCGATCGCGGTCACCGACAAGGGCGAACTGGCCGACGATCCGGCGGTTGACCTGATCGGCATTCCCGAAAACAATACCGCGGGCGAACCGCTCGACGACCTCGTCTTCGACGTCGTGGTCTCGACCATCGAGGGCCTGCCGCGGGCACGCAAACGCGACCCCGATGCCATGGCGGAGTTGGTGCGCCGTGCGGTACGTGCCGCGCTGTCCGAGCAGTGGGGCAAGAAGCCGCTCTGCTACGTGCACGTTCTGACTGTCTAGTCTAGAGATCAACGGAGGGCGTCATGCTGGGCCGGCTCAATCACGTGGCCATCGCGGTTGCCGACGCCGAGCAGGCGGCAAAGATCTACGGCATCGCCTTCGGCGCCGAGATCTCGGCCGCGGTGCCGCTGCCGGAGCATGGCGTGATCACGGTGTTCGCCACGCTCCCCAACACCAAGATCGAATTCATCCAGCCGCTCGGCCCGGCGTCGCCGATCGCCAAATTCCTCGAACGCAATGCCGACGGCGGCATCCATCACCTCTGCTACGAGGTGCCGGACATCGTCGCGGCACGCAATACCCTGGTCGAGGCGGGAGCACGGGTACTCGGCGACGGCGAGCCGAAGATCGGTGCGCACGGCAAGCCGGTGCTGTTCCTGCATCCAAAAGACTTTTCCGGCGCGCTCGTCGAAATCGAACAGTCCTGAGGCAACGATGGCCTATACGATCTCAACCGCGTTCGCGATCTACTTTGTGATGTGGTGGATCGTTCTGTTCGTGACGCTGCCGTTCGGCGTGCGCAGCCAGCACGAGGACGGCGAGAGTCCGGCCGGGACCGATCCCGGCGCGCCGGTTGTGCCGCTGATGGCGCGCAAGCTGGTCTGGACCACGGTGATATCGGCGGTGGTTTATGGGCTGGCCGTGCTGGCCTATAACGCCGGGTATCTGAATGTCGACCGGTTGTCCCGGCTGATGGGGATGTGATCCTTGCGGGATCAGCGTTTAGAGCATGATCCGGAAAAGTGGAAACCGGTTTTCCGAAAAGATCATGCTCAAACAAAAAGATAAGACCATGATGCAATTCCATTTAATCGCATCATGGTCTGGGAGAGCATCACGATGACGTTTCAACGCGCGACGTTCGGACTTTTGATCCTGCTGGCGGTTGGTCTGGCGGTGGTTTCCTACGCCAATTGGCGACTATTCAACCGGCTCGGCACCGTGCAGGCCTTCGTCGAGGGCTATGTCCTGGCCGAGGCGGTTGCGGCCTGCGAAAAGACCGAAAGCTCGACCCCGTTCAAGTGGAACGGCGGCCCGAGCAATTCGGTGATCGGATTGAATTCGGTCAAGCTCGACAAGAACACCATCATTGCAAGCTTCACCCTGTTCGCCGATGGCGTTTATTGCGATTACGACCCGATCAAGAAGAAGGCGAACATCGGCTCGAATTTTCTCGAACGGGATTGATCGCGCTTTCGATCGCAAGCATGCGCATGGACGAAATGCGCGCGCCGCGCTTTCCAGATGATCTCGAAATAAATCGTGTCGAAAAAAAAGAGCAGGGCCGCAGCCCTGCTCGGATAATTGTGTCTACCCTATTTCCCCGAATGTTTGGATTTATCCTTGATTGACGGGGCGACGCTGCTTGTGCGCGCCAGGGCTCCTCCCGAGACTTGGACCACCAGACGAAGACCTCACGGTCAGTCTGAGCGTGAAGTGGTAGCCGATCTTTTTGCACTTGTCACCAATTTCAGCAACGAATGTTCAAAATTAAGGCATTTGGCGAAACGATAAGAACCGCACCATTCTGGGTTGTGAGCGCGCGGCGTTGCCTCGATCTTGAGCAGGCGTCGGCGCGTGCCGCAAGTCCTGGCACGCGCGGAACACCGGATGGCCGGCAATATTCCACCACCGTGGTGAGCCGTTGATGCGACTTTCGGCCGTTGGCGTCGGAACCCGATCTCGACACCGTGTTCGACGCATGGTTAGGTGACGCGCGAGGTGGATTCGGGTCAATGCGACGGCGGCTGGAGCGCTTTATTCCAATCGTGCTGTTCGCCGTGATGGTGCAATTGATTGCACCGGTCGGCGCGTTTCGTGCTGTCGCACAGCTGGTTTCCGATCCGCTCGCCATGGCGCCGATCTGTTCGGGAATGACCGCCGCGGCGGACGGTCAAACCATGCCGTCCCATACGCCTGACGCGCACGACCATTGCTGCGTGTTCTGTCCCTCCGCAAATGCCGGCCTGGCGCTGATCGATCCGCCGGCACCGGTCTTCGTGCAGTTGCAGCGCCAGTATCAGCGCGTGATCTGGCTCGAGGCGACCGACGCCGTGCCGACCGTCCGGGTCGGCTCAAACGCCCAGGCCCGCGCGCCCCCGACGCTTTCCTGACCTGACGACGTGTTCGAACCGAGGACGGCGCGAGCCGCCTTCAACCTGACGCCTCAGTAAGTCGGCTGTTTGCCGGCATCGGGAAAAATTCCATGATCCGCCCAATTCGCTGCAGTGGCGCAGGCACGCTGGTGCTCGGCGCCGTTCTATCGCTGCTTTCCGTGCCGGCTTTCGCTCACGAGATCGTCGGCAATCGCTTCTTTCCGGCCACGCTCGGGATCGACGATCCCGGCGTCAATGACGAGTTGAGCATTCCGACGGTGTCCGCGTTCAAAACCGGCGACGATCCGTCGTTTCGGCAGCGGGATTTTTCCGCGGAGTTTTCCAAGCGGATTACCGACGCCTTCGCGATTTCGGTCGGGACCACATACTCGCATCTCAGTCCGCCCGGCGGTCCGATGGGTTTCGGCGCCAGCGGTTTCCAGAATTGGGAAACCACTTTCAAATACCGGGTGTACCGCAACGAGGAACATGAGTTCGTGATGTCGGTCGGTCTCGGCATCGAGTGGGGCGGCACCGGCGCCAGCAGCGTCGGCGCCGATCCGTTCAACACCTACACGCCGACGCTGTTTTTCGGCAAGGGACTCGGCGATCTGCCGGATTCCCTGGCCTGGATCCGGCCCGTCGCCATTACCGGCCAGGTCGGCTATGCGATTCCGGGGCGTCGTTCCACCGCCACCTTTGGCATCGATCCCGACAGCGGCGACACCACCGTCGACACCGAGTTTCATCCGCGGGTGCTCAACTGGGGCGGAACGCTGCAGTACAGCATGCCGTATCTGCGCTCTTCGGTGGTCGATCTGGGGTTGCCCGACTTCGTCAACCACCTGATCCCGCTGGTCGAGGCCACGCTGCAGACCCCGGTCGGCAACACCCTCACGTCCGGCACCCTGACCACGGGCACCATCAACCCGGGGGTGATCTGGGTCGGCAATACCTTCCAGATCGCGGTCGAAGCGATGATCCCGATCAACCGCCAGAGCGGCACCAATGTTGGTGTGATCGCGCAACTGCATCTATATCTCGATGACATCGATCCCCGCGGGATCGGCAAGCCGATCTTCGGTCAAGCCGTCTCGTCCGCCAGCCCGTTTCCAAGGAACTGATCATGCGCCGTTCTGTTTTTCTGGGCACGTTGCCGTTGCTGGTCTCGCTCGCGGGCGGACCGGCGGCGGCGCATGCCCTTCTTGACCACGCCGAACCCCGCGTCGGCAACGCTGTCGCCACCGCGCCGCGCGAGGTGACGCTATGGTTCACGCAGAAACTGGAGCCGGCTTTCAGCTCGGTGACGGTGACCGATGCTGCGGGCCAGCGGGTCGATACCGGAAAAGCCCGCGTCAGCGGCGACACCATCGCGGTCTCGCTGCGCCAGATCGGCGCCGGCACCTATCGGGTGAACTGGCGCGTGCTGTCGGTCGACGCCCATACCACCAACGGCAACTTCACCTTCAGGGTCGGTCCCTAGAGCATGATCCGGAAAAACATGCCCTCGGACTTGAACCGTGGGTGGAACCCGGTTTTCCACGGTGAACGAATTCGTTCGCCGCAGATCATGCTCAAACAAAAGGATTAGATCGTGATGCGATTCCACTTAATCGCATCACGATCTGGCGTGACGGCGCGATGAACGGGTTCGAGAACAGCGCCGGCGACTGGCTGACGGTCGTTCGCGCTGTCCATTTCGCCGCGACCGCGATCGTGGCCGGCATTCTGCTGTTCCGGATGGTGGTTGCGGAGCCGGCGCTGTGGGCGGTGCCGGGTACGGCACGATGGCTGGCGACCCGGACGCTGCAGGCCTGCTGGATCAGCCTCGTGGTCTGCGCGGTGTCCGGCGCCGGATGGATCCTGGTGCAGGCGCCGGCCATGAGCGGGCTTTCGTTCACCGAGGCCATGACCGCCGACGTCATCGCCACCGTGGTCACCGAAACGCGGTTCGGCATGGTCTCGGAAATCCGCTGTGCGCTGGCTGTCCTGGTCGCGGCCGGTCTGGCCTATGACCGCTATCCGGGCGGGCGCGGGCTCGCCTTGGTGTCGTCGTTTTTTCTGGTCGCGGCGATCGCTGCTACCGGGCACGCGGGCGCCACCGAGGGCGCTGTCGGCGCCGTGCACCTGGTCGGCGATGCGGTGCATCTGGTCGCGGCGTCGGCCTGGCTTGGCGGTCTGGTCGCGCTCGCCATGCTGATCACGGCAACCCGGCGCGGCGATCCGGACGGATGGCCGGCACCGGTACGGGATGCGACGGCGCGGTTCTCGCTGCTGGGAATCCTGAGCGTGGGCGCCTTGCTGGCGACCGGTATCGTGAACAGCGTCATCCTGGTCGGTTCGTTTCGCGCCCTGATCGCGTCAAAATACGGCCAACTGTTGCTGCTCAAGATTGCGCTGTTCGTGGGGATGCTGGCATTTGCGGCGGTCAACCGATTCTGGCTGATGCCGGGACTTGCCGCCGCGCCGCATGGCGAACTCCACGCGGCCGGCGAACTCAGGCGCAACGCGATCATCGAATTCGCCCTGGGCCTGGCCATTTTCGCCATCGTCGGCGCCCTTGGCACCATCCACCCGGCAATCCATCTTCTTCCTGTTTGAGAGGTTCGCGATGACTTCAAGCTTTCGCACGTTGGCCCGCGCCGTTGTCCTTGCCACCGTGCTGGCCGCGCCGGCAGCGGCCGAAGACGTCAGGGTCGGCGACCTCGTCATTACCGGGGCCTGGAGCCGCGCCACGCCGGGCGGCGCCAAAGTCGCGGGCGGCTACCTGACCATTGAAAACAAGGGTGCGGCGCCGGATCGGCTGATCGGCGGCTCGGCGGATGTCGCCGGCAAGGTCGAGGTGCATGAAATGGGCATGAACAACGGCGTCATGACCATGCGGCCGCTGCAAGGCGGATTGACCATCGAACCCGGCAAGACCGTCAAGCTGGCGCCGGGCGGCTATCACCTGATGATGTTCGATCTCCACGGCCCGCTCAAGCAGGGCGACAGGCTGCCGGTCACCCTCGACTTCGAGAAGGCCGGCAAGGTCAAGGTCACGCTGGATATAGCGGGCGTCGGCGCGCAAGCGCCGGGCCCGGCGCCGATGGAGATGAAGAAGATGCCGGACCATCCCGGCATGAAGATGTAGCGCCGCGATGGCCGAAGCCAGGGATGCAAAGCGCGGGCTCGTGATCGCAGTGCTGGCGCTGGCGGTCGGCATCCTCGGCGTCGTCGCGCTATGGCGGCTGACGCCGTCGGACAGGCTCGGCCAGGGCGGCGACGAATTCTTCACCCACATCCATACCGACAAGGCGATGGCGAATGTCACCGTTTTCCCCGGCCGCGCCGGGCCGGTCACCATTACCGTCCAGCTCGAGACGCCGGACGAGCGGCCGCTCACCGCCACAGCGCTGACGGTCACGCTGTCGAAGCCGGAGGCGGGCGCGGTCCCCGTGGTGACGCAGGCGCTGCTTCTCGACGACGGTCGCTGGCGCGCCAGGATGACCGCCGCGACGGCCGGAATCTGGACGCTCGCGCTCGGCATCCGGATCGCCAATTCGGACAGCATCAGCGTCGCCGCGCCGATCCTGATCAAGTGAGCCGGGCAAGGCCTTCGGGCGGCGCCGCCCGGTTCTTAAAACCTAAGTAAAACCAGACGTTTCCCGGCTTTATGCGGCGTGAGCCTTGTGTTTTTGCGCGTCTTCCGGTTTCACTGCACCCATCCCGTGTCCCTCCGATTCTTGAGCAAGCCCATGCGATTGTCGCGTTTCTTCCTGCCCATCCTGAAGGAGACGCCGAAGGAGGCCGAGATCGTGTCGCATCGGCTGATGCTGCGCGCCGGCATGCTGCGGCAGGAGGCCGCCGGCATCTATGCCTGGTTGCCGCTCGGTTTGCGGGTGCTGAAGAAGATCGAAGGGATCGTGCGCGAGGAGCAGAATCGCGCCGGCGCCATCGAGCTTCTGATGCCGACGCTGCAACTGGCCGATCTGTGGCGCGAAAGCGGCCGCTACGACGCCTACGGTCCGGAGATGCTGCGCATCACCGATCGCCACAAGCGCGAATTGCTGTATGGGCCGACCAACGAGGAAATGATCACCGAAATCTTCCGCAGCTACGTGCGATCCTACAAGAGCCTGCCGCTCAATCTCTACCACATCCAGTGGAAGTTCCGCGACGAGCAGCGTCCGCGGTTTGGTGTGATGCGCGGCCGCGAATTCCTGATGAAGGACGCCTATTCGTTCGATATCGACGAGGCCGCGGCGCGGCGCGCCTATAACCGGATGTTCGTGGCTTACTTGCGCACCTTCGACCGCATGGGTCTGAAGGCGATCCCGATGCGGGCCGAGACCGGTCCGATCGGCGGCGACCTCAGCCACGAATTCATCGTGCTCGCCGAGACCGGCGAATCCGGCGTGTTTTGCGACAGCGACGTGCTCAACCTGCCGGTGCCGGACGCCGATGTCGATTACGACGGCGATCTCGTGCCGATCATCCAGCAATGGACCTCGGTCTATGCCGCCACCGAGGACGTGCACGACGCCGAGCGGTTCGACCGCGAGGTGCCCGCCGCGCGGAGGGTTCACACCCGCGGTATCGAGGTCGGCCAGATCTTCTACTTCGGCACCAAATATTCCGATTCGATGAAGGCCATGGTGGCCGGCGCCGACGGCGTCGATGTGCCTATCCATGGCGGATCCTACGGCGTCGGCGTCTCTCGGCTGGTCGGCGCCATCATCGAGGCCTGCCATGACGAAAACGGCATCAAATGGCCCGAGGCGGTGGCGCCGTTCCGGGTTGCGATCCTGAACCTGAAGCAGGGCGCCGAAGACACCGACGCGGCCTGCGAGCGGCTTTACCGCGAGTTGATGAACAAGGGCGTCGAAGTGCTTTATGACGACACCGACCAGCGTGCCGGCGCCAAGTTCGCCGCCGCCGACCTGATCGGCATTCCCTGGCAGATACTGGTCGGCCCCAAGGGCCTCGGCGAAGGCAAGGTCGAAATCAAGCGGCGCAGCGACGGTTCGCGCGAGAATCTGACTCTGGCGGACGTCGTCACCAAGTTCGCACCTTGAGGACTTATCCACCGCATCGGCGCGGATCTGCCCCCGCGCGGCTGAAATTAGCCCGAATCGTGTGAAATTCGAACTATGGATGATGCCATGAGCGAGCCAGTTCGAACCCCACCTTTCGCGCCCTTCGAGTGGCTGCTGTCCGGACGCTATTTGCGGGCACGACGCAAGGAAGGTTTCATCTCGGTTATTGCCGGCTTCTCGTTCCTCGGCATCATGCTCGGCGTCGCCACGCTGATCATCGTGATGGCGGTCATGAACGGCTTCCGCAAGGAGCTGCTCGACAAGATTCTCGGCCTCAATGGTCATCTGCTGGTGCAGCCGCTGGAATCGCCGCTGACCGACTGGAAGGACGTCGCCGACCGGATCAGCCAGGTGTCGGGAATCCGTCTCGCCGCGCCCGTCGTCGACGGCCAGGCGCTGGCGTCCTCGCCGTACAACGCGACCGGCGTTCTGGTGCGCGGCATTCGCTCCGACGATCTCAACCGGCTGACCTCCATCGCCAAGAACATCAAGCAGGGCACGCTGGAGGGTTTTGACGAGGGCCAGGGTGTCGCCATCGGCCGCCGGCTGGCGGATCAGCTGTCGCTGCACGCCGGCGACAGCATCACCTTGGTGGCGCCGAAGGGCGCGGTGACGCCAATGGGCACCACGCCGCGGATAAAACCCTACAAGGTGGCCGCGGTGTTCGAGATCGGCATGTCGGACTATGACAGCTCGATGGTGTTCATGCCGCTCGCCGAGGCGCAGGCCTATTTCAACCGTGCCTCCGACGTCACCTCCATCGAGGTCTTCACCACCAATCCCGACCGCATCGACGAGTTTCGCAAGACCGTCACCGAGGCCGCCGGGCGACCGGTGTTTCTGGTCGACTGGCGGCAGCGCAATTCGACGTTCTTCAACGCGCTGCAGGTCGAGCGCAACGTGATGTTTTTGATCCTGACCCTGATCGTTGTGGTGGCGGCGCTGAACATCGTTTCCGGGCTGATCATGCTGGTCAAGGACAAGGGCAGCGATATCGCCATCCTGCGCACCATGGGCGCCTCGCAGGGCGCGATCATGCGGGTGTTCCTGATCACGGGAGCGGCGATCGGCGTGGTCGGCACCCTGGTCGGCTTTCTGGTCGGGGTGCTGGTCTGCCTGAATATCGAATCGATCCGCCAGTTCCTGTCCTGGCTCACCAGCACCGAACTGTTCGACCCCACGCTGTATTTCCTGTCGAAACTGCCCGCCGAGATCGATTTCGGCGAAACCAGCGCGGTGGTCGTCATGGCGCTGACGCTGTCGTTCCTCGCCACGCTGTATCCGTCGTGGCGTGCCGCGCGCCTCGATCCCGTCGAAGCGCTCCGGTACGAGTGAGGCGGACCAGATGGGGCAGGGGGCGGAAGAAGTACCGGTCGTCTATCTTCACGAGATCAAGCGCCGGTACACCCAGGGCGAAGCCGTGCTGACCATCCTCGACGGCGCCAAGCTCGCGCTGTGGGCGGGCCAGTCGGTGGCGCTGGTGGCACCGTCCGGCTCCGGCAAATCGACGCTGCTGCATATTGCCGGCCTGCTCGAACACCCGGATGACGGCGAGGTCTATGTCGGCGGCACCGCCACCTCGGGGCTGTCGGACGCCGAGCGCACCCAGATCCGGCGCACCGATATCGGCTTTGTCTATCAGTCGCACCGCCTGCTGCCGGAATTTTCGGCGCTCGAAAACGTCATGCTGCCGCAGATGATCCGCGGGCTGAAGCGCAACGAGACCGTCAAGCGCGCCACCGAAATCCTGTCGTATCTGGGATTGGGCGAACGCATCACCCACCGGCCCGCCGAACTGTCGGGCGGCGAGCAGCAGCGGGTGGCGATCGCGCGCGCCGTCGCCAACGCGCCGCGGGTGCTGTTCGCGGACGAGCCGACCGGCAACCTGGACCCGCATACTGCCGATCACGTGTTCCAGGCGCTGATGCAGCTGGTCAGGGCCACGCGTGTCGCCATGTTGATTGCGACGCACAACATGGAATTGGCCGGCCGCATGGACCGCCGGGTCTCGCTGCAGGACGGCCAGGTCGTCGAACTCGACTGAACCGCCCGATCGGCCGGCGGTTCAGGCGCCAGACTAGTAGTCGTACCGCCGATGCCGGTAATGCCGCACGGGCGCATCGACATAGGGTCCCTCGACATACGCGCCGCCGGCATAAGGATAGCCCTGCGGCCGCCGGCCATAATAGGCCAGGGCCGGATTGGCAAAACACGTCGTGCCTTGCCCCGAGGCGGTGACCGCGCAGGCCTGGTAGCTCGGATAGTTGCAGTCGTCGGTATCGTAGCGCGTGCGCATGCAGAACGGATAGCCGCCGGCCGCCGCCGGCGTCACATCGATGGCTGACAGGGTGCCGATGGCCACGAAGGCCAGAACTGCTGCGCGCATAAATTCCTCCAGCCGGCCCGACGCCGGCGAATTGAGTGCGTTGCTGAGAGAGCCGTTCCGCAGCGCCCGCGTCAACTCACTTTCGCGGGTTTCAACCCGCCGCGGCGCGATCGGATGAAACGTCTCCTATGTACGACGTTTGAGAGGACTTTTCGTTCAATGGGCAGGCGGTTACGGGTTGCGTCTTGCCGCCGCAGGGCCTTAGTTTGTGCCATGGCAAACCCACCACCAGATCGGTCCGTGAACCTGCTCAGCGCGCTCGCAAGTGCGGCTGCAACCGCCTACGCGCTGGCTTATGTGGCGCACTCTGAATGGGGGTTTTCGAGCCTCAAGATCAGGGAAGACGCGCTGGCTCTCGCGGTGGTGCTGGGCGCCATCATGACCGCCGGGATGCTGCTGCGAAGAAGAAACAACAAGGGATCGTGATTACCCCGGGCCGCGTTCCGCGTGGTCCGGTCCGGTCCGGTGCGACTGCGGTGGCCGGCGGGATTAACCAAAGGATTTGTTTCACGGGCATTTTTCAATTTGACCCGTTGCCCGAACTTGACTCCCGGAACAAATACGGAACAATGTTCTCATTATGTTCCTTAGGAGAGAGCCATGTTCAGGGTGTTCGTCGAGGAAGCCGCATCCCTTGCGTCGATCGTGCTGTTCATCGGGATGATCGCGGTCTGGGCCCAGTTGATCCCGCAGCTTTGAACCGTTGGCATTGACCGGTTCCATGATGCGGCTGACCGGGCCGCGGCGCGTGCCTGGGGATAAGCCGGAGACCTGGCCGCCCTTGCCGGTTTGGCGTGGACAGCGGACGCGGTGAGGGGTCACCATCCCGCGGCGAGTCGGCCCCGTTGCGGGCCGCCGCGATCCCTCAAGCCGCGCTCCCTTCAGGTCGCAGGGCGCCAACACGCGTGATGCAGAAGCCATGACCCAGAAATCCGGGGCCGCGACCTCCGCTGCCGGCTTCGTCCATCTGCACGTCCATTCGGCCTATTCGCTGCTGAAGGGCTCGATCAAGATTGCGCGGCTGGCGGAATTGGCCAAGGCCGACCGCCAGCCGGCGCTGGCCCTGACCGATACCGACAACATGTTCGGGGCGCTGGAATTCTCCGACAAGCTCGCCGGCTACGGCATCCAGCCGATCATCGGCTGCGAAATCGCGGTCGATTTTGGCGACCAGGATCCCAACGCCCGCAATGTGCTGTCGGCGGTGCCGGCGCGGATCGTGCTGCTGGCGGCGCGCGAGCGCGGCTATCGGAGCCTGATGAAGCTGAATTCGCGCGCCTTCCAGGAAACCCCGGTCCAGCAGACGCCGCACATCAAGCTGGAATGGCTCGAGGGCGAGGCCGAGGATCTGATCGCGCTGACCGGCGGCCCCGAGGGCCCGATCGCGCTCGCCCTCGGTGCCGATCATGCCGCACTCGCGGCGCAGCGCTGCGAGCGTCTCGGACAGTTGTTCGGCGACCGGCTCTATGTCGAATTGCAGCGTCACGGTATCGAAAAGGAGCGGCGGGTCGAAGCCGCGCTGATCGACCTCGCCTATGCCAGGGGTTTGCCGCTGGTGGCGACCAACGAGCCGTATTTTGCCTCGACCGACGACTACGAGGCCCATGACGCGCTGTTGTGTATCGCCGGCGGACGGCTGGTGGCCGAGACCGACCGCGACCAGTTGACGCCCGACCACCGTTTCAAGAGCCGGGCCGAAATGGCGGTGCTGTTCGCCGACATTCCGGAGGCGCTGGCCTCCACCGTGGAGATCGCCGAGCGCTGCGCGTTCCGCCCGATGACCCGCAAGCCGATCCTGCCGCGCTTTACGGTGGGCGACGGCGCTGCCGACGCGGCGAGCGAGGAGGCCGCCGAGTTGCGTCGCCAGGCCGAGCAGGGGCTCGCCAACCGGATCCGGATTCACGGCCTTTCGGTGAACACCACCGAGGAGGACTATCACGCCCGGCTTGCCTTCGAACTCGACGTCATCACCCGGATGAACTACGCCGGCTACTTCCTGATCGTCGCCGACTTCATCAAGTGGGCCAAGGCCGAGGGCATTCCGGTCGGGCCGGGCCGCGGCTCCGGCGCCGGATCGCTGGTCGCCTACGCGCTGACCATCACCGATCTCGATCCGATCCGCTTCGGCCTGTTGTTCGAGCGCTTCCTCAATCCCGAGCGCGTGTCGATGCCCGACTTCGACATCGACTTCTGCCAGGATCGCCGCGGCGAAGTGATCGACTATGTGCAGGAGCGCTACGGCCGCGGCCGGGTGGCGCAGATCATCACCTTCGGCACCCTGCAGGCGCGCGGCGTGCTGCGCGACGTCGGCCGCGTGCTGCAGATGCCGTATGGCCAGGTCGACAAGCTCACAAAACTGGTGCCGCAAAATCCCGCGGCCCCGGTGACGCTGGCGGCGGCGATTGCCGGCGAGCCGAAGCTGCAGGCATTTCGCGACGAGGACCCGGTGGTGGCGCGCGCCTTCGACATCGCGCAACGGCTCGAAGGCTTGACCCGGCACGCCTCGACCCACGCCGCCGGCATCGTGATCGGCGACCGGCCCTTGAGCGAACTGGTGCCGCTCTACCGCGATCCGAAATCCGACATGCCGGTGACCCAGTTCAACATGAAATGGGTCGAGCCGGCGGGTCTGGTCAAATTCGATTTCCTCGGGCTCAAGACCCTGACGGTGCTCGATCGCGCCGTAAAACTGTTGAAGCAGCGCGGCATCGATCTCGATCTCGCGACCCTGCCGCTCGACGATGCGCCAAGCTACCAGATGCTGGCGCGCGGCGACGTGGTCGGCGTGTTCCAGGTGGAAAGCCAGGGCATGCGGCGGGCGCTGGTCGACATGCGGCCGGACCGCTTCGAGGACATCATCGCGCTGGTGGCGCTGTATCGACCGGGTCCGATGGCCAACATTCCGACCTACTGCGCCCGCAAGCACGGCGACGAAGAATCCGAATACCTGCATCCGATGCTGGAGCCGATCCTGAAGGAGACTTTTGGCGTCATCATCTACCAGGAACAGGTGATGCAGATCGCCCAGGTCATGGCCGGTTACTCGCTCGGCGACGCCGACCTGTTGCGCCGCGCCATGGGCAAGAAGATCCGCGCCGAGATGGAAAAGCAGCGCGCGGTGTTCGTCGCCGGCGCGGTCAAGAACGGCGTCGGCAAGGATCAGGCCGACACGATTTTCGAACTGCTGGCCAAGTTCGCCGACTACGGCTTCAACAAGAGCCACGCCGCCGCCTACGCGCTGGTGTCGTATCACACCGCCTACATGAAGGCGCATTATCCGGTCGAGTTCCTGGCGGCGTCGATGACGCTCGACATGAGCAATACCGACAAGCTGTCGGAATTTCGCGCCGAGGCGCAGCGGCTCGGCATCAAGGTCGAGGCGCCTTCGATCAATCGCTCCGGCGCCACCTTCGAGGTGGCCGACGGCACCATCTATTACGCGCTGGCCGGGCTGAAGGGCGTCGGCGGGCAGGCGGTCGAATTGATCGTCGAGGCCCGCAAGGACGGCCTGTTCACCTCGCTGGCGGATTTCGCCGCACGGGTAAATCCGCGCGCGGTCAACAAGCGGGTCATCGAAAGCCTTGCCGCGGCCGGCGCGTTCGATGCGCTCGATTCCAACCGGGCCCGGGTGTTCGCCGGCGCCGAAGCCATTCTGGCCGCCTGCCAGCGCAGCCACGAGGCCGCAACGCTGGGCCAGAACGACATGTTCGGCGGCGCTGCGGATGCGCCCTCCATCATGCTGCCGCAGGTCGAGCCGTGGCTGCCGGCCGACCGGCTGCGGCGCGAATACGACGCCATCGGGTTCTTCCTGTCCGGGCATCCGCTCGATGATTACGCGGTGGCGCTGAAGCGGCTGCGGGTGCAGTCATGGGCGGAGTTTTCCCGCGCCGTGAAAACCGGCGCCACCGCCGGCAAGGTGGCCGCCACCGTGGTGTCGCGGATGGAGCGCCGCACCAAGACCGGCAACAAGATGGGCATCATGGGGCTGTCCGATCCGACCGGTCATTTCGAGGCGGTGCTGTTTTCCGAAGGCCTCGCCCAGTACCGCGACGTGCTGGAGCCGGGCACCGCGGTGTTGCTGCAGCTCGGCGCCGAGCTGCAGGGCGAGGATGTTCGTGCAAGGGTGCTGCACGCTGAGCCGCTGGACGATGCCGCGGCCAAGACCCAGAAGGGGCTGCGCATCTTCCTGCGCGACACCAAGCCGCTGGAATTCGATCGCCAGGCGGCTGCAGATGCCCGAACCCAGCGCGCAAGCGACAGCTGGCCGCACTCCCGCCGTCAAATCGCCGCCCACCGCGGGCGACGGCGACGTTTCGCTGGTGATGATGCTCGACCTCGAAACCGAGGTCGAAATGAAACTGCCCGGTCGCTTCAGAGTGTCGCCGCAGATCGCCGGCGCCATCAAGGCGGTGTCCGGCGTGGTCGACGTGCAGACCATCTGATCGCGTTTCGACCCGCAGCGACACGGTATGTGGTAGGTTAGCCCGACCTTGGGGGTGGCCGGTGCGGCGACGCGATTTCATCACGATGCTCGGTGCGAGCCTGACGTCATGGCCGCTCGTCAACCTCAAGACCGCCAGGGCGCTCGGCATCGAGATGCCGGCCGCGCTGCTCGGACGCGCCGACGAGGTCATCGAGTGAGGCTTGTGGAGAACTGATCCCTGGCAAGATTGCCGGTTATTGCATGCTGTTGCAACCTGACCGTGTTTTCCGCTATGGAGCGCGAGGGCGCGAGCAAGCGTGGGGGCATGATGGCGTGGCGCGGCGTGATTCTGCCGATCGTGGCGGTGAGTTTGTCGGGGTGTGTCAGCGACCGCAGCGGCTTTGACTATGCCGCCGTCGCCCAGAAGATCGGTCCGCCGAAACCGGGCCAGTCGCGCATCGTCGTGCTGCAGGAGAAGGGCGGCGTCGGCAATCTTGCGTACTGTATCTGCGACATGAAACTGGACGGTGGCGCGATCGGCCTGCTGAAGCCTGGAACTTACGTGTACGCCGATCGTCCGGCCGGTGTTCACACCCTGTCTGCGACCGAGTCGATGTTTCCGGGCGAGAGCAGGCGGGACATCACCACGGCGTCCGGCCGCACCCAGTTTTTCCTGCTCAGGACCGGCCAAAGGCACGATGCGATCACCGGAATGACGTTGGCCGCCGGGCTGGTCGGCGCGGCCGTCACCGCCGTGGCCACCGCCGGCAGCGAAAATCCCGGGCCGGCCGACCTGTTTCCCCTGGAGGAAGCGGCGGCGCGAACGACGCTTGCAGGGCTTCAATTGGCTGAGTAGCGCGCCAGGTAGCGAAACAGGTTGTGTGTTGCCGGGAGGTTACATCGATCGAGCCACGATTTTGCTAGCCTCGATCCGTTCTCATTCCCTTTTTGGGAGCGTGATGGCCATGAAGAAGTTGTTGCTGCTCAGCTCGGCTCTGGTCGTTGGCGGACAGGCGATGGCGGCCGATTTGCCGGTCAAGGCGCCGCCGATCGCGGCCGCTGTCCCCTACAGCTGGTCCGGCTGCCATGTCGGAGGTCACGTCGGCGCGGGATGGGATCGCTCGAATTATTCGGATCCGGGCACGTTTGTGCCTGGCTTTGGGCCCTTCCAGAATTTTGCGCCCGCCGGCGGTTCATTCAGCGGCAACGGTAACGCGGCGTTTCTGGGCGGTGTCCAGGCGGGCTGCGACTACCAGTTCGCCAGCCGTTGGGTCATCGGGGTCGGTGGCGACTTCTCGTGGACCAATCTCATCAACGTCACCAACGATCCGTTCTTTGGCGGCAAGAATGGCGGACCGATGACGTTGTCGACCCACACCGACAAAATCGCAACCTTCACGGGTCGCGCGGGCTATGCCTGGGATCGGTTCCTGGTCTACGGCAAGGGTGGCGGCGCCTATGCCCACGACAGATACGCCATCATCAATTCCGCTGGGATTAACGAAGCTTTTGTCGGGTGCACAGGTGCCACCGCATTTACATTTGTCGGCTGCAATGCAACCGGCGGCGCGGACCGATGGGGTTGGACTGCCGGCGCCGGTGTCGAATGGGCGTTCGCCCCCAACTGGTCGGCGATGATCGAGTATGATCACTATGGTTTCGCCAACAAGACGGTCTCGATGAGCGTCGTCAACAACCCTTCTTTCGCCATTACGCCGGCCAACCTGACGATCCGGCGCGACATCGACACGGTCAAGATCGGCATCAACTACCATTTCTGGTCGCCCGGGCCTGTTGCCGCGGGCTACTAAGTCCCGCCTGACATCCGCATGCACGATCGCGACGCGGGCGCGAACTGTCCGCGCGCTACGTCGTGGTCCTGCCGGGCTTGCGCACCGCCGCGTGTTCGGCTGACGACAGGCGGCGAAGGATGCGGCCGCCGATCGGCGTCTGGCGAAAAGCCTTGTAGCCCGCACGCGTCCAGCTCACCATGCAGGTCGCCAGCGGCGAGCCGTCGACCACCGATGTCACTGTCGCCCGCGGCGCCTCGTCCTTTTGCCAGCCGAGCTTGAGCAGGTAAGCCAGCGTCCCCTCGTTTCGGAGCAGTACCGAGGCGCGGACACGCTCGACCCCGACGGTGTCGAACAGGAAGTCGAGCAGCGCCACAAACACGTCGGTCGTCGCGCCCCGGTTGCGATGCGAGGCCTCGCCGATGACGGCGTTGACCAGCACATCGCTGGTATCGTCAAAATCCAGCCGAACGAATCCGACATGCAGCCGGGTGCCCATCTCGAAGATTGCGAGAAGGCAGTGCTGGCGCTGATCGAATTGCTTGATGTAGTCGACGACGTCACTCTTCGTGAACGCGCGCGGCGCCGAATTGAGAACGTGAACGGTCCAGGGATCCGAAAGCCAGCCTGCCCAACGCTCAGAGGCGTCCTCCCGCCTGGCGGTGCGCAGGAAATATCGGCCGCACCGGAACCAAAGCTCCTTCTTGTCGGCCCGTGGCGGCGCCCGCATCGTTCCATCCTCATCTAGGTTCAATTGCCTGACACGCCTGGCGGACCGGACACGCGGGGGACAGCAGGGTTTGGTCATTCCGATTGAAGAGCGGGTGAACGCTCCACCTTCGGAATAATCCGGGCCGATTCCGCAATTCGGCCGCCAAAACCCGGTATTTCGCCGCTCCGGGCCGGAAAAACCGGCCGTATTTCCTTGCTTCTGCCCGGAATCCGGCTATATACCGCGCCATCTCACACGGAAACATGGCTCACAAGGCCGTCCGGTGGCAACCGGGCCATAAGGCTCGTCTGCTCACACGTTTCCGGAGGAACCAACCGGAGAATTAGACGATGGCGCTTCCCGATTTCTCTATGCGTCAGCTATTGGAAGCTGGCGTTCACTTTGGTCACCAATCGCACCGCTGGAATCCGAAAATGGCGGATTACATTTTCGGTGCCCGCAACAACATCCACATCATCGATCTCGCCCAGACCGTGCCGCTGTTGCACCGCGCGCTCCAGGCGGTCAGCGATACCGTCGCCAAGGGCGGCCGCATCCTGTTCGTCGGCACCAAGCGGCAGGCGCAGGACGGCGTCG
This sequence comes from uncultured Alphaproteobacteria bacterium, assembly GCA_963710235.1. GTDB lineage: Bacteria > Pseudomonadota > Alphaproteobacteria > Rhizobiales > Xanthobacteraceae > Bradyrhizobium. The sequence continues at coordinate 235,816 of CAVPZI010000001.1, read as the reverse complement.
CCGAAGCCGCCAAGCGCTCGGCGCAGTATTTCGTCAATTCGCGCTGGCTCGGCGGCACGCTGACCAACTGGAAGACGATTTCGGGTTCGATCAAGCGGCTGCGGCATCTCGAGGAGATGCTGGGCTCGGGTGAGGGCTCGCAATACACCAAGAAGGAGCGCCTGACCCTGCAGCGCGAGCGCGACAAGCTCGACCGCTCGCTCGGCGGCATCAAGGACATGGGCGGTCTGCCCGACATGATCTTCGTGATCGACACCAACAAGGAAGACATCGCGATCCAGGAAGCCCAGCGGCTCAATATTCCGGTGGCCGCCATCGTCGACACCAACTCGGATCCCAAGGGCATCACCTATGTGGTCCCGGGCAACGACGACGCCGGTCGCGCCATCTCGCTGTACTGCGATCTGGTCGCGCGTGCGGTGATCGACGGCATTTCGCGCGCCCAGGGCGATTCCGGTCACGACATCGGCGCCTCCGCCCAACCGGCCCGCGAGGAAATTCCGACCGCGCCGCAACCCACGGGTTTCCAGGGCCTTGCCGGCCCGCGCGGCGTCGCCGACGATCTCAAGAAGCTCACCGGCGTGTCCGGCGCGATCGAGAAGAAGTTCAACGATCTCGGCATCTTCCATTACTGGCAGCTGGCTGAACTCGATCACGACACCGCGCACCATATCGGTGAAGAGGTCGGCCTGCCGAGCCGCGCCGATGGCTGGGTTGCCCAGGCCAAGGCGATGACCGCGGAAGCGGAATAACGCAAATCCAAGGCGACGGCCGGAGCCTTCCGACCGCGCACTTTCCGGTTTCCACTGACGTAATTCCTGGTGGTGGATGGCGGCGAGGCGGCACCGGCCGCGCCGCGACCGCCCTGACAGGCAAAGGACATCAAGCGATGGCAACGATTACTGCAGCGATGGTCAAGGACCTGCGCGAGACCACCGGCGTCGGCATGATGGATTGCAAGCAGGCCTTGTCCGAGAACAACGGCGACATGCAGGCGGCGATCGACTGGCTGCGCAAGAAGGGCCTGTCGAAGGCGGCGAAGAAGGCCGGCCGCGTCGCGGCCGAAGGCCTGATCGGCCTTCTGACCTCTGGCAACAAGGGCGTCGTGGTCGAGGTCAATTCCGAGACCGATTTCGTCGCCCGCAACGAACAGTTCCAGGGTCTGGTCAAGATGATCGCGCAGGTCGCGCTCAAGGTCGGCGCCGACGTCGAGGCGATCAAGGCCGCCAAGGTCGGCGACATCACCGTCGAGCGTGCCATCTCCGATGCGATTGCGACCATCGGCGAGAACATGACGCTGCGTCGCGCCGCCTTGCTCGAGGTCGGCAAAGGCGTGGTGTCCGGCTACGTGCACAACGCCGTGTTCGAAGGCCTCGGCAAGATGGGCGTGATCGTCGCGCTCGAATCCACCGGCAAGGCCGACGAACTGGCCACGCTCGGCCGCCAGCTTGCCATGCATGTCGCCGCCGCCAACCCGCAGGCGCTCGATCCCGCCTCCCTCGATCCCGAGGTGGTGCGGCGGGAAAAGGACGTGCTCGCCGACAAGTATCGCCAGCAGGGCAAGCCGGAAAACGTCATCGAGAAGATCGTCGAGTCCGGTTTGAAGACCTACTACAAGGAGGTCTGCCTGCTCGAGCAGGCTTTCATCCACGACACCGGCAAGTCGGTCGCCCAGGCGGTGAAAGAAGCTGAGGGTAAGGTCGGCGCACCGATCAAGGTGACCGGATTTGTGCGCTATGCTCTCGGCGAGGGAATCGAGAAGCAGACCTCCGATTTCGCCGCCGAGGTCGCGGCCGCCAGCGGCCAGAAGTAGCTGCCGGGGCGCCGTCCCGGCGGCTTCGGCCGCACGCTCGGCGCGGCAGGGGAAAGCGATCGCATCATGGGTGAGCCGGTGTACCGTCGCGTCGTGATCAAGCTTTCGGGCGAATATTTCGCCGGCGCACAGTCATCCGGCATTGACCCGGCGGTCATCGACCGCATTGCCGGCGACCTGATTGCCGCCCGGGGGCTCGGCGTCGAGATCGCGGTGGTGGTCGGCGGCGGCAACATGGTCCGCGGCGTCGAAGTCTCCTCGCAAGGGGTTACCCGCACCACCGGCGATACCATGGGCATGCTGGCCACGGTGATGAACTGCCTGGCGCTGGAAGCCGCCATCGAACGGCAGGGCAAGGCGGCCCGGACCCTGTCGGCGTTCGTGATGCCGCAGATCTGCGAATTGTTCACCACCCGCGTGGCGCGGAACTATCTTGCCGAGGGGCGTATCGTGCTGCTCGGCGGCGGCACCGGCAACCCGTTCTTCACCACCGACACCACGGCGGTGTTGCGGGCGGCCGAAATCGAAGCGCAGGCCGTGCTGAAGGCCACCAATGTCGATGGCGTCTACAGCGCCGACCCCAAAAAAGATCCTGCCGCCAAGCGGTTTGACCGCCTGACCCACTCACAGGCCATCCAGGGCGGCTATAAGGTGATGGATGCGACCGCTTTCGCGCTTGCCCGCGAGACGTCGCTGCCTATCATCGTGTTTTCGATCGCCGAACCCGGCTCGATCGGCGCGGTGCTGGCCGGTACGGGACGCGGCACCGTCGTCGCGGGCTGATGGTTGAGCATGATCCGGAAAAGTGGAAACCGGTTTTCCGAGAAGATCATGATCAAACAAAAGGATAAGGCTCGCGCCAGCCTCGAGCCGGTTGATGAAAAAGAGGGAGGACTGCATGCCCACAGGCAATTTCGATATCGGTGAACTGAAACGCCGGATGCAGGGTGCCACCCAGGCTCTCAAGCATGAACTCGGCGGGCTGCGCACCGGCCGGGCGGCGGCGTCGATGCTGGAACCGGTGCAGGTCGAAGCCTACGGCTCGCACATGCCGCTGAACCAGCTCGCCACCATCAGCGTGCCGGAGCCGCGGCTGTTGTCGGTGCAGGTGTGGGACAAGTCGATGGTCAAGGCGGTGGAAAAGGCGATCGTCGATTCCAACCTCGGGCTCAGCCCGGCGACCGAAGGGCAGGTGCTGCGCTTAAGGATTCCGGAACTCAACGAGGAGCGGCGCAAGGAGCTGGTCAAGGTCGCCCACAAATATGCCGAGGCGGCCAAGGTCGCGGTGCGCCATGTTCGCCGCGACGGCCTCGATACCATCAAGAAGCTCGAGAAGAATCACGAGATTTCCGAGGACGACCAGGAGCGCCTGGCCAACGACGTGCAGAAGGCGACCGACGGCATGATCTCGGAGATCGACCAGCTCTTGGCGGCAAAGGAAAAGGAAATCCTTACCGTCTGACGTCTATGATAACCTTTGGACCGGCTCCCGGCCCGGTTCAGCTGGATGGCGTAACGTTTTGATTTGGTGTGGTTTTTTGGCGGCAAGCGGGATGCAGTTTGGCCGCAGAACGGACCGGCGCGATCCCTTCGGGATCGTGCTGTAGGGATTGACCGATGTCGAACGTCGCAGCGCCTGCAACTGATGGACCGGACCGGTCCGGGCCCTTGCACGTCGCCATCATCATGGATGGCAACGGACGCTGGGCGGCAGCCCGCGGATTGCCGCGCGCCGAGGGGCATCGCAGGGGCGTCGAGGCCCTGCGGCGGGTGGTCCGTGCCGCCAGCGAGCTCGGCATTCTGTACCTGACGATTTTCTCGTTCTCTTCGGAGAACTGGTCGCGTCCCGCCACCGAAATCGGCGATCTGTTCGGCCTGCTGCGACGCTTTATCCGCAACGATCTCGCCAGCCTGCATCGCGACGGGGTCCGGGTGCGGGTGATCGGCGAGCGCGAAGGCCTCGAGCCGGACATCTGCGCGCTGCTGAACGAGGCGCAGGAACTGACCCGGAATAACACCCGTCTCAACCTCGTGGTCGCCTTCAATTACGGCTCGCGGCAGGAAATCGCCAACGCGGCGCAGCGGCTGGCGCGCGAGGTCGCCGAGGGCAAACGCGATCCGACGACCATCAACCCGGAGACGCTGGGCCAGTATCTCGATGCCCCCGATATTCCGGATCCCGATCTCATCATCCGCACCAGCGGCGAACAGCGCTTGTCCAACTTCCTGATGTGGCAGGCGGCCTACAGCGAATTCGTGTTCGTGCCGATGCATTGGCCGGATTTCGACAAGGCCGCGCTGGAAGGCGCGATCGCCGAATACGCCCGGCGCGAGCGCCGTTTCGGCGGCCTCGCAGCGAAAACCGGATCGTGACAGGCCAAACCCCGGAACAGGCCCCGGTTGCGGGGCAGGGGGCGGGAAATCTCGTCAGGCGCGTGCTCGCGGCTTTGGTGCTGATCCCCCTCGCCATTGCAGTGGTGTATGCCGGGGGCTGGCTCTGGCTCGGTCTCGTGGTTCTCGGCGCGGCCGGCCTGTTCATCGAATGGCTGATGATTGTCGGTGCCACGCCGGGGCGCGCCGTGGTGGCGGCGGGGATTGTCGCGCTGGTCGCTGCCGCGGTCTGTCTGCAGCTCGGCCGGATCGGGCCGTCGCTCGGCCTTCTCGCGTTCGGCGTCATCGCCGTGGCTTGCCTCGCGGCAGCGCGACGCGGCTGGGTTGCCCTGGGTCTCGGATATACCTCGGCGGCGCTGTTCGCCTCGGTGCTGATCCGCCTCGATCAGGTCTTCGGCTTTGCCGCGCTGATGCTGGTGTTCCTGATCGTGTGGATGACCGATATCGGCGGCTATTTCGCCGGGCGTGCCCTCGGCGGCCCGAAACTGTGGCCGCGCGTCAGCCCCAAGAAGACCTGGGCCGGCGCCATCGGCGGTTTTGTGCTGAGCCTCGCCACAGCTTGCGGATTTGCCGCGCTGGGCGTCGGTAAATTGCTTCCGCTACTCGGGCTAGGCGCGCTGCTGTCGATCGTGTCCCAGCTCGGCGACCTGTTCGAATCGGCGGTGAAGCGCGCCTTCGGCGTCAAGGATTCCAGCCACCTCATTCCCGGTCATGGCGGCTTGCTGGACCGGCTCGACGGCTACGTGTTCGCGGTGGTCGCCGCCGCGGCCATCGGGCTTTTGCGCGCAGGCGCCGATGGCGTCGGCCGCGGTCTTATGGTTTGGTGAACCCATGAGTGCAGTTCCATTGCGAAACGGCAAGGCCGCGGCTTCCGGCGTGCGCAGCGTCAGCGTCCTCGGTGCCACCGGATCGATCGGCGACAGCACCATGGATCTGCTGCGGGGCGCCCGCGATCGGTATCGGGTGGAGGCGTTGACGGCCAACACCAATGTCGAGGCGCTGGCCAGGCTGGCCAGGGAATTCGGTGCGCGGTTCGCCGCGGTGGCCGATCCGTCGAAGCTCGGCGATCTGCGCGCCGCGCTGGCCGGCAGTGGAATTGCCTGCGGCGCCGGCGACAGCGCCATCGTCGAGGCGGCCGAACGCCCGGCCGACTGGGTGATGGCCGCCGTCAGCGGTGCGGCGGGCCTGAAGCCGGCACTGGCGGCCGTCGACCGCGGCGCCACCGTGGCACTGGCCAACAAGGAATGCCTGGTCTGTGCCGGCGATTTCTTCATGCAGCGTGCGGTCAAGGCCGGGGCCTGCATCCTGCCGGCCGATTCCGAGCATAACGCCCTGTTCCAGGCGCTCGGTTCCGGCAACCGCGAGGAATTGACCCGCGTCATCATCACCGCATCCGGCGGCCCGTTTCGCACCTGGGCTGCGGCCGATATCGAGCAGGCGACGCTGGCGCAGGCGCTGAAGCATCCGAACTGGAGCATGGGCCAGAAGATCACCATCGACTCGGCGTCGATGATGAACAAGGGCCTCGAGGTGATCGAGGCATCCTACCTGTTCGCGCTGGCGCCCGACGAAATCGACGTGCTGGTGCATCCGCAATCGATCATCCACGGCATGGTCGAATTTTCCGACCGGTCCGTGGTCGCCCAATTGGGCGCTCCCGACATGCGGACGCCGATCGCGCACTGCCTCGGCTGGCCCGACCGCATCGTCGGCCCCGCAGCACCGCTCGATCTCGCCAGGATCGGTCAGCTCACCTTCGAGGCTCCCGATTTCGACCGGTTCCCCGGCTTGCGGCTGGCCTACGACGCGCTGCGCACCGGCCGTGGCGCCACCACGGTCTTCAATGCGGCCAACGAGGTCGCGGTCGCCGCATTCATCGCCAACAAGATCAGGTTCGGGGCAATCGCGCGGCTGGTCGATGCGACGCTGGAGCGCTGGACCAGGTCCGGCAATCTGGCTCCCTTGAGCTCCGCGGACGATGCGATTTCCGTTGACCATAGCGCGCGAAATTTAGCTGCCACCCTCTTGCCTCAAATTGCCGCAAAGGCATCGTAGAGGGTTGGGGGGAGAGCCCGCGGGCTCTCGGCGAGGGGAACTTGATGTCCGAGATTTTTCTGCATAGTTTCAATACGTTAAGCCATGGCGTGGTCGGTTATATCATTCCCTTCCTGTTCCTGCTTACGATCGTCGTGTTCTTCCACGAACTCGGTCATTTCCTGGTTGCCCGCCGCGCCGGCGTGAAAGTGTTAACGTTCTCGCTCGGATTCGGGCCGGAACTTTTCGGTTTCAACGACCGGCATGGAACCCGCTGGCGGGTTTCGGCGGTCCCGCTTGGCGGCTACGTCAAGTTCTTCGGGGACGAGAGCGAGGCGAGCACGCCCTCGAGCACGGCGCTCGCCGCCATGACCGAGGAGGAGCGCAAGCAAAGCTTCCACCACCAGAAGGTCGGACCGCGCGCGGCGATCGTTGCCGCCGGCCCGATCGCGAACTTCATTCTGGCGGCGTTCATTTTCGCCGGCATGTTCATGTATTACGGCAAGCCGGCCTCGATCGCGCGCGTCGACGTGGTTCAGCCCGACAGCGCGGCGGCCTCGGCCGGCTTCAAGGTCGGCGATGTGGTCACCGCGATCGACGGGCACGCCATCGAAAGCTTCGCCGACATGCAGCGTATCGTGATGATGAACGCTGGCTCGCAGCTTGTTTTCAAGTTGAAGCGGGACGGTGCCGAGACTTCGCTGACGGCGACGCCGGCCCTGAAGGTCCAGAAGGACGCGTTCGGCAACGCCCACAAGGTCGGCCAGCTCGGCATCCAGTACAACGGCGGCGCGAACGAGCCGAAACTGTCGTCGGTCGGGGTTGTCGAGGCCCTCAAGCTCGGAGTCGAACGGGTCTGGTTCATCATCTCGACGACCTTTAAATTCCTCGGCTCGCTGTTCGCGGGACAGGGCAGCGCCGATGACCTCGGCGGTCCGCTGCGGATCGCCCAGCTGTCCGGCCAGGCCGCCAGCCTCGGGTTCCAGTTCCTGCTGGATCTGTGCGCGACGATATCGGTCTCGATCGGACTGCTGAACCTGTTTCCGGTGCCACTGCTCGATGGCGGTCATCTTTTGTTCTACACGATCGAGGCGGTCCGCGGACGGGCGCTGTCGGAACGGGCGCAGGAGATGGGGTTCCGGATTGGCCTCGGTCTGGTGCTGATGCTGATGGTGTTTGCGACCTATAACGACATCCTGCATCTGGCCGCGTCGTGACGCGGTTTTTTGCTGCCGTGGCCGATAGGCAACGTCTTGGAATGAAATTGAAATTGCACTGCGAAAGGTCGTTTGCCCGAGGGGCGAAATTGGCTACAAGCGGGGCAACAAATGGGAATTTGTCAGTGCGTAGGGGTACGGGCTGGCTTTGGGATGATAAGGGCGCGTTGCGCATGAATGTTGGATTGCGAGTGTTGCGGGGAGGCCTGTTTGCCGCCCTGATCATGGTCGCCATGCCGGTCGCTGCCGTGGTGTCGTCTGTTGCTGTGTCGTCGCCTGCCGTTGCCCAGACCACCGCGTCGATCGAGGTGGTCGGCAACCGCCGGGTGGAACTCGAGACGATTCGTTCCTATTTCAAGGTCGGCCCGGGTGGCCGGCTCGACCGTGCCGCGATCGACGACGGCCTGAAAGCGCTGATCGAGACCGGCCTGTTCCAGGACGTCAAGATCAACCAGGTCGGCGGCAAGATCGTCGTCACCGTGGTCGAAAATCCGGTGATCGGCCGCGTCGCCTTCGAAGGCAACAAGAAGGTCAAGGACGACCAGCTGACCGCGGAAGTCCAGTCCAAGCCGCGCGGCACGTTTTCACGTCCGATGGTGCAATCCGACGCCCAGCGAATCACCGAAATCTACCGCCATTCCGGCCGCTACGACGTCACCGTCACGCCCGAGATCATCGAACAGCCGAACAACCGCGTCGACCTCATCTTCACCGTCAACGAGGGTGTCAAGACCGCGGTCCAGTCGATCGAATTCATCGGCAACAATACCTATTCGTCCTATCGCCTGAAGGACATCATCAAGACCCACGAGCACAATCTGCTCAGCTTCCTCGGCTCGGGCGACCTGTACGATCCGGATCGCGTCGAATCCGATCGCGACCTGATTCGCCGCTATTACCTCAAGCACGGCTTTGCCGACGTGCAGGTGGTGGCCGCGCTGACCGAGTATGATCCCGAGCGCAAGGGCTTCCTCGTGACCTTCAAGATCGAGGAGGGCCAGCAGTACCGCGTCGCCTCGGTCACCTTCGAATCCACGATTGCGACGCTGGATGGGAATTCGCTGCGCGGCTACTCCCGCGTCGACGTCGGCTCGCTCTACAACGCCGAGGCGCTGGAAAAGTCCGTCGAGGAGATGCAGATCGAGGCCTCGCGGCGCGGCTACGCCTTCGCCATCGTGAAACCGCGCGGCGACCGCAATTTCGAGGCCCATACGGTTTCGATCGTGTTTTCCGTCTCGGAAGGGCCGCGCACCTATATCGAGCGCATCAATATTCGCGGCAATACCCGGACCCGCGACTACGTGATCCGGCGCGAATTCGATATCGCGGAGGGCGATGCCTATAACCGGGCGCTGGTCGACCGCGCCGAGCGCCGGCTCAAGAACCTCGATTATTTCAAGAGCGTCAAGATTGTCACCGAGCCCGGCTCGTCGAGCGATCGGGTGATTCTCGTGGTCGATCTGGAAGAGAAATCCACCGGCGACTTCTCGATCTCCGGCGGTTATTCCACCACCGATGGCGCGCTTGCCGAAGTCTCGATCTCGGAGCGCAACTTCCTGGGCCGCGGCCTGTTCGCCAAGGCCAGCGTGCAGTACGGCCAATATGCCCGCGGCTATTCGCTGTCGTTCGTCGAACCGTATCTGCTGGACTACCGGGTCGCGCTGGGACTGGATTTCTACCAGCGCCAGCAGCTTGCCAACAACTACATATCCTACACCACCAAAACCCTGGGTTTCTCCCCACGATTGGGCTTCGGTCTGCGCGAAGACCTGGTGCTGCAGCTTCGCTATTCGATCTATCAGTCGGAAATTTCGCTGCCGATCGCGCTGAACAACTGTAACAACATTCTAGGCAGTTCCGCGTTCAATCCAAGTCCGGCGTTTGCCGCTTCGCAGACCCCGCCGATTGACCTGACCTCGACCAATGGTTTCGGCTGCTACGTCGACGGCGAGTCGTCGCTGCCGGTCCGCAAGGAACTGGCTGCCGGCGCCACCCTTACCTCGGCGCTCGGCTACACGCTGGATTACAACACGCTCGACAACAACAAGAACCCGACCGACGGCCTGTTCGTGTCGTGGAAGCAGGACTTCGCCGGCGTCGGTGGCGACGTGACCTACCTGAAGTCGACCATCGATGCGAAGTACTACACGCCGCTGGTCTCCGACATCGTCGGCCTGATCCACGTTCAGGGCGGCATGATGAACCAGGTCGGCAACAACGCCCTGCGCATGCTCGACCACTTCCAGATGGGTCCGAACCTGGTTCGCGGCTTCGCGCCGAACGGCATCGGCCCGCGCGATCTGACCAATATCAACTTCGGCGGCACCGGCGACGCGCTGGGCGGCACCAAGTTCTGGGGCGCTTCCGCCGAGTTGCAGATGCCGTTCTGGTTCCTGCCGAAGGAAGTGGGCGTGAAGGGCGCGGTCTATGCCGACGCCGGCTCGCTGTGGGACTACAAGGGCCCGACATCCTGGGCGGCGACCGGCGAAGTCAACACGCCGACTTGCCCGAACTGCGCCATGCAATTCACCGACCAGAATACCATTCGTACTTCCGTCGGTGTCGGCCTGATCTGGGCGTCGCCGTTCGGTCCGCTGCGGTTCGACTATGCGGTGCCGATCACCAAGGGTAAGAACGACGTGGTGCAGCAGTTCAGATTTGGCGGCGGGACCTCGTTCTAGAGCATGATCCGGAAAAGTGGGTACCGGTTTTCCGAGAAGATCATGCTCAAACAAAAAGCCAGGGCATGGTGCGATCTTGATCGCATCATGACCTGAGTTTGACAGAGCATGATCCGGAAAAGTTAAGGACCGGATTTTCAGGGCGAACGAAGCCGTTCGCCCCGGATCATGCTCAAACAAAAGGATAGGATCATGATGCGATTTGCATCATGATCGGAGCCGGACCGCAACGGGTGGAATGGCGCAGCCAGCATTCTTCAAGCAACCGCTTTCGTCGACGCTGGCCGAAATCGCCGCGTTGACGAAGGCGCATTTGGTCGATGACCAATGCGCCGAAAGGCGCATCAGGGGACTGGCCTCGCTTGACGAGGCCGGCCCGGCGCACCTGACCTTCTTCGACAATCTCCGCTACGCCAGCCAGCTGGCGCAGACCCGCGCTGGCGCCTGTCTGGTCAGCGAGCGGTTCGAGGCCAGCGTGCCCTCCCACGTCGCCGTCCTGCGCACCAGGACCCCGTTTGCGGCCTTCGTGGCGCTGGGCCGCGAGTGGCATCAGGATGCGCTGCGCCCGCAGTCCGGATTTGGCCTGACCGGGGTCGCGGCGTCGGCGGTGATTCACCCCTCCGCGCACCTGGAAGACGGCGTGACCGTCGATCCCCTGGCGGTGATCGGACCGGACGTCGAGGTCGGTGCCGGATCGGTGATCGGCTCGGGCGTGGTGATCGCGGCCGGTGTCAGGATCGGCCGGGACTGCAATGTCGGCGCTGCTTCATCGATCCAGTTCGCCCTGATCGGCAACAACGTGCTGATTCATCCCGGCTGCCACATCGGGCAGGACGGCTACGGCTTCATTTTCGGCCCGGACAAACACTTGAAGGTGCCGCAGACCGGCCGGGTCATCATCCAGAACGACGTCGAGGTCGGCGCCGGCTCGACCATCGATCGCGGCAGCCTGCGCGACACCGTGATCGGCGAAGGCACCAAAATCGACAACCAGGTCCAGATCGGCCACAATGTCACCATCGGGCGGCATTGCCTGGTGGCCGCCGGGTGCGGGCTTGCCGGCAGCCTGACGCTCGAGGACAACGTGGCGTTGGGCGCCATGGTCGGAATCAACAACCACGTCACCATCGGCGAAGGCGCCCAGATCACCGCAATGAGCGGGGTCAAGGACAGTGTGCCGGCGGGCGAACGCTGGGGCGGCTTTTTCGCAAAGCCGACCAAGCAGTGGTTCCGCGAAATTCGCACCGTGGAACGGCTGGCCCGCGAGGGCGTTCCGGCAGCCGGGACCGGATCGCGAGACGCGAAGGGCGAAGAGCGGAGCTGAGGGAGATGGAAGAGTCACCGATCGTTATCGAGGAAGTGGACATCAACACCATCCTCAAGACGCTGCCGCACCGCTATCCGTTCCTGCTGATCGATCGGGTCATCAATATCCGCAAGGATTACAGCGGCATCGGCGTCAAGAACGTCACCATCAACGAGCCGGCGTTTCTCGGCCATTTTCCGGACCGGCCGGTATTTCCGGGCGTGCTGATGATCGAGGGCATGGCGCAGACCGCCGGTGTGATCGGAATCATGTCGGTGGAGGGCACGCAGAAGCCGCGCGCGGTCTACTTCCTGACCATCGACAAGTGCAAATTCCGCAAACCGGTGATGCCGGGCGACACCGTCGAATACCACATGAAAAGCATCGGCCGCCGCAAGACCATGTGGTGGTTTCACGGCGACGCCAAGGTCAACGGGGTCACGGTCGCCGAAGCCGATGTCGGCGCGATGCTGACGGACTGACGGCGCGCCTGAGCGGATCTACCAGAGATTCCAGTTGTTATAGACCACGTCGATGCCGGGGCGATCCATCCAGTCGTCGAAATGGCACTCATGCGCCCTGGCGCGCCAGCGGTCGAGCCGTCCGTACAGCACGCCGCCCGGCTCCGGCGGGCAAGCATAGGCCGCGACGCGCTGCCGATATGCGCGCGGTGTGGCGGCGAGGTCCGCCGCATCGCCGGGCACGGCCGAGCCGATGACGACGATCGCGGCGGAAGCCAGCAGGATTGCGCGCATGTTCGAAATTCCTTTCTCGCAGTGATCGTTGCTCAACGCGGTCATTTTGCTGTCGTTCCCCGGCGCCGTAAAGCCCCATCCCGCAAGGGTGGCCGAAATACTGCGTAATCACTCGTCACTGGACAGTGCCGACATGCCACGCTAACAGGCGGAAAACCCGACATAATCCCTAAACTACCACAGTGACTGATTCTGGACCAGGCGATGAGCAAGATCGATCCCACGGCGCGGATTGAAGAGGGCGCCGTGATCGGCGAGGGCACCACCATCGGTCCCTATTGCATCATCGGTGCCGACGTCGTCATCGGTCCGGATTGCCGGCTGATCGGCCACGTCCATGTCACCGCGAAGACCACCATCGGCGCCGGCTGCACCATCTATCCGTTCGTTTCGCTGGGCACGCCGCCGCAATCCTTGAGCTATCGCGGCGAGCTGACCCGGCTGGAGATCGGGCAAGGCTGCACCTTGCGGGAATCGGTGACGATGAACGCCGGCACCGTGGCCGGCGGTGGCGTCACCCGGGTCGGCGACCGCGGTTATTTCATGAACTGCAGCCATGTCGGCCACGATTGCCAGGTCGGCAACGACGTCATCTTCGCGACCTCGGCGACATTGGGCGGTCACTGCGAGATCGGCGATTTTGTTTTCATCGGCGGACTGTCGGCGGTGCACCAGTTCACCCGGATCGGGCCGCAGGTCATGGTGGGCGGTGTCTGCGGCGTGCGCGGCGATGTGATCCCGTTTGGTCTCGTCAACGGCCAGTACGCCAGCCTCGAGGGCCTCAACATCATCGGCATGAAGCGCCGCAAGTTTACCCGCGAGCGGCTCGCGATGGTGCGCGGCTTCTATCAGAAGCTGTTCCACGGCCCGGGCGTGTTCGCCGATCGTCTCGACGCCGTGCAGTCGATGGCCGGCCAGGATCCGGCGATCGCGGAGATTCTGGCGTTTATCGCCGGGGCAAAACACCGCGCGCTGTGCCTGCCCGAGGATGACGGCAGCAAGACTTGACAACGGAGGCGCCGGACCGGCCATGACGCTTCAGGATGCGCCGATTTCTTCGCCCATCGGCCTGATCGCGGGAGGCGGCGCGCTGCCGTTCGCGGTTGCCGACTCGCTGATCGCGCGCGACATCCGTCCGACCCTGTTTGCCCTCAAGGGCGCCTGCGATCCGGCGCAGGTCGCCCGCTTCCACCATCACTGGATTTCGGTCGGGCAGCTGGGGCGCCTCAAAGGCCTGCTGCGGGCGGAGAACTGCCGCGACGTCGTCTTCATCGGCACGCTGGTGCGCCCGGCATTGTCCGAGATCCGGCTCGACTGGGGGACGCTTCGCGTCATCCGCAGCGTCTGGGCGGCGTTTCGTGGCGGCGACGATCATCTGCTGAGTGGCATTGCCGGCATTTTCGAGCGCGACGGGTTTCGCATGGTGGGCGTGAAGGACGTGGCGCCGGACCTGTTGATGCCGCAGGGCTGCCTGACGCGGGCATCCGCCGACGACGGCGCCGTGGCCGACATCGCGCGGGGGCGCCAGGTGTTGCGGGCGCTGAGCCCGTTCGACATTGGCCAGGCCACGGTGGTGATCGATGGCCACGTCGTCGGCGTCGAAGACATCGAAGGCACCGACGGCCTGTTGGCGCGCGTCGCGCGGCTGCGCGCCGAACGACGGATCAGGACCGCGACCGGCCGCGGCGTCCTGGTGAAGGCGCCCAAATCCGGCCAGGACCTGCGGTTCGACCTTCCGACCCTGGGCCCGCGCACCATCGAGGGCGCAGCGGCGGCGGGCCTCGCGGGTATCGCCATTGTGGCGGGCAACACCATCGTCGCCGAACCCCAGGCCATGGTCGAGGCGGCCGATCGCGCCGGCCTGTTCGTTACCGGTTTGCCGGCGTGACGGCGCGGGCAGCCGAGCGGGCGGTGCGCCAGATCTTCCTCATTGCCACCGAGGAATCCGGCGACCGGCTGGGCGCGAGCCTGATGAAGGTGCTGCGCCAGCGGCTCGGCGGCGCGGTGCGCTTCGACGGCGTCGGCGGCAGCGCCATGGCGCGCGAAGGCCTGGTGTCGCGTTTTCCGATCGAACAGCTGTCGATCATGGGATTTGCCGCCGTGGTGGCGCGGCTGCCGACGATCCTGCGGCACATCCGCCAAACCGCCGATGCGGTGCTGGAAACATCGCCCGATATCCTGGTCATCATCGACAGCCCCGACTTCACCCACCGCGTCGCCAGGCGGGTGCGGGCCAGGGACGCCGCCATCCCGATTGTCGACTATGTCTCGCCGTCGGTGTGGGCGTGGCGGCCCGGTCGCGCCCGCGCCATGCGCCGCTATATCGATCATGTGCTGGCGCTGCTGCCGTTCGAGCCGGACGCGCATGCGCGGCTCGGCGGCCCGCCCTGCAGCTATGTCGGTCATCCGCTGATCGAACAGATCGACACGCTGCGGCCGGATGCGGAGGAGCAAGCGCGACGCGACGCGAAGCCGCCGGTCCTGCTGGTACTGCCGGGCAGCCGGCGCAGCGAGATCGGGCATCACATGGCGGTGTTCGGCGAGACTCTCGGCCAGTTGCAAGCCGCCGGCGTCGGGTTCGAAGCGGTGCTGCCCACCGTGCCGCATCTGCAGGAGCCGATTGCCGCGGCGCTGAAGCACTGGCCGGTGCAGCCACGCGTCGTGGTCGGCGAGACGGACAAGCGGGCGGCGTTTCGCCGGGCGCATGCCGCATTGGCCAAGTCGGGCACGGTGACGCTGGAGCTCGCGATTTCGGGGGTGCCGATGGTCGCGGCCTACCGGGCCGGCCGCCTCGAGGCCTGGATTGTCAGGCCGAGGATCACCTCATCGTCGGTCATCCTCGCCAACCTGGTGGTCGGCGACAATGTGGTGCCGGAATTCATCCAGCAGGACTGCACGCCGTTGAGACTGGTGCCGGCGCTGCGCGATGTGCTGACGGATACGCCGTTGCGCCGGCGCCAGGTCGACGCCTTCACGCGGCTCGACACCATCATGGCGACGGGCAAGCCGCCCAGCGTGCGCGCCGCCGACATCGTGCTGGCGATGTTGCAGAAGCGCTAAAGCGGGATGATTTTAAGTTAGATCACGACATCACCCCCGTCATTGCGAGCGAAGCGAAGCAGTCCAGAAAGCAACAAGAGAGAACTGGATTGCTTCGTCGCATCCGCCTTCGCCCGAAGGCGGGCTTCGGCGGAAAAGAGCTGCTCGCAATGACGGAGTTAGCTATCCCGATTCAACTTAAAGCCATCATGCTCTAACCGTAGCCTGGATGAGCGAAGCGATATCCGGGTTCGCTGCTTCCCGGATGTCGCGGAGCCTGTCATCGGGCGCGCATTCGCGCGACCTGTTGGCTCATGCGGGCGACAAGCTGCGGAACGCAACAAAAAGAGCACGATCGCTTTTCAATGCGATCGTGCTCCGCTGGATCTGGATGGTGGATTAGGTGCGCTTGGCGATATCGACGTAATCGCGCCGCGTCTTGCCGGTGTAGAGCTGGCGCGGGCGGCCGATCTTCTGCTGCGGGTCCTCGATCATCTCGCTCCACTGGCTGATCCAGCCGACGGTGCGGGCCACCGCGAACAGCACGGTGAACATCGAGGTCGGGAAGCCCATCGCTTTCAGCGTGATGCCCGAGTAGAAGTCGACGTTCGGGTACAGCTTGCGGTCGATGAAGTACTGGTCGTGGAGCGCGATCTTTTCCAGCTCCATGGCCACCTTCAGCATCGGGTCGTCGCCGTGGCCGGTTTCCTTGAGCACCGCGTGACACATCTTCTGCATGATCTTGGCGCGCGGATCGTAGTTCTTGTAGACCCGGTGACCGAAGCCCATCAGGCGGACTTCGCTGTTCTTGTCCTTCACCCGCTTGATGAAGTCCGGAATCTTGTCGACGGTGCCGATGTCGGCGAGCATGGCCAGCGCCGCCTCGTTGGCGCCGCCATGGGCCGGGCCCCAAAGGCAGGCGATGCCGGCGGCGATGCAGGCGAACGGGTTGGCGCCGGAAGAGCCGGCGATGCGCACCGTCGAGGTCGAGGCATTCTGCTCGTGGTCGGCGTGCAGGATGAAGATCTTGTCGAGCGCGTCGGCCAGCACCGGGTTGATCTTGTACTCCTCGCAGGGCACCGCGAAGCACATGTGCAGGAAGTTCTCGGCGAAGCTCAGCGAGTTCTTCGGATAGATGAAGGGCTGGCCGATGGTGTATTTGTAGGCCATCGCCGCCAGGGTGGGAATTTTCGCGATCATGCGCATCGAGGCGATCATGCGCTGGGTCGGATCGGTGATGTCGGTGGAGTCGTGGTAGAACGCGGCCAGCGCGCCCACCGAAGCCACCATGACGGCCATCGGATGGGCGTCGCGGCGGAAACCCTGGAAGAACCGGGCCATCTGTTCGTGAACCATGGTGTGATGGATCACGCGCTGGTCGAAGTCCTTTTTCTGGGCCGCGGTGGGCAGTTCCCCGTACAGCAGGAGGTAGCAGGTTTCGAGGAAGTCGCCTTTTTCGGCAAGCTGCTCGATCGGATAGCCGCGGTATTCCAGGATGCCGGCGTCGCCGTCGATATAGGTGATCTTGGACTGGCAGCTGCCGGTGGAGGTAAAGCCGGGGTCGTAGGTGAACATTCCGGCCTGGGCGTACAGCTTGCCGATGTCGATGACATCCGGTCCGACCGATCCGCTCAGGACCGGGAAGTCGAAGGTCTTGTTGCCGACCGTGAGCGTGACGGATTTGACGTTTGTTTTTGCGTCCATCGCGAAAGTCCCCGATGAGATCGTTTGCCCGGCTGGCCAAGCGCCGTGCTTGAGAGAGATGGCGAGGCGAGCCGGGAATTTCCAGAAGCCCGCTGAAATGGGTAGCTTATTGCTGTGTGCGCTGCAAGATCGGTCGGTCCAGCCGGTCATACACCCTTGGGATGACAGCACAGCCATCACCCCCTTGGGAGCCGTCACCCAGGGGATGACAGCATAGCCGTCACCCAGGGGATGATAGCCCATGCGTCAGGACAACGCCTGGTCGTCCAGCCGGGCCAGGCACTCCTGTTGTCCCAGCACCGCCAGCACCTCGAAAATCCCGGGCGAGGTGGTCTTGCCGGTCATCGCCACCCGCAGCGGCTGCGCGATCGCGCCGAGTTTCAGACCATGGGTCTCCGCGAACACCCGCATCGCCGCGTCGGTGGTCGCGGCGTTCCACGGCTGCACCGCCGCCAGCGCCGGCCGAAGCCGGCCGATCAGGGCGCGGGTTTCCGGCGTCAGCAGCGCCTCGGCCTTCGGCTCCATCGCGAGCGGCCGGTCGGCAAAAATGAAATAGGCACCGTCGATCAGTTCCACCAGCGTCTTGGCGCGCTCCTTGAGGCCCGCCATCGCCTGCAGCAATTGCGCGCGCGTGGTGGCGTTGAGCTTGGCCTTGAGCGCCGAGCCGTCCGGCACATAGGCCAGCACGTCCTCGAACATGCTCACAAGAGCTTGATCGTCGGTGTGGCGGATGTAGTGGCCGTTGAGATTTTCCAGCTTGGCGAAATCGAACCGGGCGGCCGAGCGGCCGATCGCCGGCAGATCGAACAACTGGATCATCTCCTCGGTGGAAAATATCTCCTGGTCGCCATGGCTCCAGCCGAGCCGGACCAGATAGTTGCGCAGCGCCGCCGGCACGTATCCCATGGCGCGGTAGGCTTCGACGCCGAGCGCCCCATGCCGTTTCGACAGTTTGGAACCGTCGGGTCCATGGATCAGGGGAATGTGCGACATGTTCGGCACCTCCCACTCCAGCGCCTCGTAGATCTGCTTCTGTCGCGCCGCATTGATCAGGTGGTCGTCGCCGCGGATGACATGGGTGACCCCCATGTCGTGGTCGTCGACCACCACGGCCAGCATGTAGGTCGGATTGCCGTTGCCCCGCAGCAGCACGAGGTCGTCGAGATTCTCGTTCTGCCAGACCACGCGGCCCTGGACCTGGTCCTCGATCACGGTTTCGCCGGTCAGCGGCGCCTTGAGCCGGATCGTCGGAGCGACGCCCGCGGGCGCTTCGGACGGATCGCGGTCGCGCCACAATCCGTTATAGAGCCGGGTGCGGCCCTCGGCGCGCGCGGCTTCGCGCATGACTTTAAGTTCCTCGTCGGTGGCGTAGCAGCGATAGGCTTTGCCGGCGGCGAGCAACTGCTCGGCGACCTCGCGGTGGCGCGCGGCGCGGCTGAACTGGTAGACGGCGTCACCGTCCCAATCGAGCCCGAGCCATTTCAGCCCGTCCAGGATGGCCTCGATGGCCCCGGGGGTGGAGCGCTCCCGGTCGGTGTCCTCGATCCGCAGCAGCATCCTGCCGCCGCGGCCACGCGCGTAGAGCCAGCTGAACAGCGCGGTGCGGGCGCCTCCAATGTGGAGAAAGCCGGTGGGCGAGGGGGCAAAGCGGGTGACGACAGGATTGGTCATTTAAGCAGCAGGATGCAGGAAGCGGCGTGGCACGCCGGAAGCCGGCGCGGCGGGTGTGGTGTATAGCAGGAACAATGCATAACTAAAGCCTTAAGGCCTGCGGTAGGGATATGCGCACTTGGCTGCGATGGACGGATTTGGCAGATAGGGCGCCTGACCCGCAAACCGGGAATCGGCCAAGGAAATCGTAAGGAATTTTGATGACTGCAGAACCGGCGGCGGCAGAGGCGGGGCGCGACTTCATTCGCGACATCATCCAGGCCGATCTCGACTCCCACAAGCACAGCCAGATCGTGACGCGCTTCCCGCCGGAGCCGAACGGCTACCTGCACATCGGCCATGCCAAGTCGATTGCGCTGAATTTCGGCATCGCGCAGGAGTTTGCCGGGCGCTGCCACCTGCGCTTCGACGACACCAATCCGACCAAGGAAGAGCAGGAATACATCGATTCGATCCAGGCCGACGTGCACTGGCTCGGCTTCGACTGGGGCAGTGACCTGTTCTACGCCTCGGACTATTTCGAGCGGCTGTATGAGTGGGCCGAGATCCTGATCAAGGCCGGCCACGCCTATGTCGACGACCAGTCGCAGGACGAAATCCGCCACAACCGCGGCACCCTGACCGAGTCCGGCCGCAACAGCCCGTTTCGCGAGCGCAGCGTCGAGGAAAACCTCGATCTGTTTCGCCGCATGAAGGCCGGCGAATTCCCCAATGGCGCGCGGGTATTGCGTGCCAGGATCGACATGACCTCGGGCAACATCAACCTGCGCGACCCGGTGCTCTATCGCATCCTGCATGCGGTGCATCCGCGCACCGGCAGCGCCTGGTCGATCTACCCGAGTTACGACTTTGCCCATGGCCAGTCCGACGCCATCGAGGGCATTACCCACTCGATCTGCACGCTGGAATTCGAGGATCACCGGCCGCTGTACGAGTGGCTGCTCGACAAGCTGCCGGTGCCGTCAAAACCCCGCCAGTACGAGATGGCGCGGCTCAACCTGACCTATACGCTGCTGTCGAAGCGGGTATTGACCGAGCTCGTGCGCGGCGGCCACGTCGCCGGCTGGGACGATCCGCGGATGCCGACCATTGCCGGCCTCAAGCGGCGCGGCGTGCCGCCGGCGGCGATCCGTGAATTCGTCAAGCGCATCGGGGTGGCCAAGGCCAACAGCGTGGTCGATGTCGGCATGCTGGATTTCTGCATCCGCGAACTGCTCAACAAGTCCGCGCCGCGCCGCATGGCGGTGCTGCGGCCGCTCAAGGTGGTGATCGAGAATTATCCGGAAGGGGCAAGCGAACCGGTCGAGGCGCAGAACCATCCCGATGATCCGGCGGCGGGCAGCCGCAACCTCACGTTCAGCCGCGAGCTCTACATCGAGCACGACGATTTCATGGAGAACCCGCCGAAGAAGTTCTTCCGGCTGTCGCCGGGCACTGAAGTGCGGCTGCGCTATGCCTATTTCATCACCTGCCGCGAGGTTAAGAAGAACGCCGCCGGCGAAGTGGTCGAACTGCGCTGCACCTACGATCCCGCCACCAAGGGCGGCAACGCGCCGGACGGGCGCAAGGTCAAGGCCACCATGCACTGGCTGTCGGCGCAGCACTCCGTGCCGGCCGAAGTGCGCCTCTACAACCAGCTGTTTTCCAAGCCGGTACCGGACGCCGGCAATTTTGTCGCCGACCTCAATCCGCAATCGCTGGAAATACTGGCCGATGCCCGGGTCGAGCCGGCGTTGGCCGCAACCAATTCGGCGGAAGCCGTGCAGTTCGAGCGCCAGGGTTATTTCAGCCGCGATCCGGATTCGACGCCGTCGCGGCCGGTGTTCAACCGGACCATCGGCCTGCGCGATACGTTTGCCAAAGAGGTTGGTGGCAAAGGTTAGTCGACCATGGCGGATGATCCCGACGAACAGGGCGGCGGCAGCCGCCGCGGCGCAGTGGCCGGGCTCGTCATCGCCGTCGTGCTCTTGGCGGTCGGCGTGTGGCTGGCCCACGAACTGACCGCGGCCAGCAAAATGCAGGACTGCCTGATGTCGGGGCGGACCAACTGCAACACGATCCAGCCCACGCAGTAGGCTGCCGCACCATTGCGTCGTGAGCGTCGCGGTTCAATCCGCCGTTGCCGGCGGGCGAGGCTGTAAATCGCCGAGCAGGCTATCCATTCGCCGGGTCCAGTTGGCACTGTCGGTTTTTTCGGCGAGTCCATCTGCCTGCAGGACATCGCGGACCAGCCCGCGGGCGCCGACGATCTGGAAGGCGATGCCGCGCGAGGCGAGTTCGGCATGCAGGTCGTGCAGCATTTTGGCTCCTGCCAGATCGGTGAACGGCGAGGACGACAGACCGCAGACGACAAGCCCGGTATCCGCCGCCCCACGGACCCTCGCCAGCACTTGCTCAAGGACGGTTTCCGCATTGATATAAAGCAGCGAGGCCTCCGGGCGGAATGCGACCACGCCTGGAATCGGCTCGACGTCGGGATTCCGTGCGCTGTCGGCATAGCGGCCGGTTCCCGGCAGACGGCCGAGGAAGGCGACGTTCGGCTGCGAGGCGCGCGCCAGCAGCAGCAGGATCGAGGCGATTGCCGCCAGCAGGATGCCCTGCAGGATGCCGAGCAGCAGCACCGCGACCAGTGCGATCGCCGCGGCATAGAAATCGATCCGGCTGACCCGCCACATCCGCAGCAGGGCTGCGACATCGACCAGCTTGTAGACGGCCGTAAAGACGACGGCTGCCAGCACCGCCTTGGGAAGATTGGTCAGGAGCCCGGTGAGAAACAGCAGGCAGACCGCAAGCGTGATCGAACAGATGACGAGGGCCAGCGGCGTTTTCGCACCCGCCTGGTCATTGACGGCGGATTGCGACAGCCCGCCGGCGACGGGATAACCCTGGCCGAGCGACGCGGCAAGATTGGCGGCGCCGAGCCCCAGGAACTCCTGTCGCACGTCAAGGGCATAGCCGTGCGCGGCGGCAAAACTCCGGGCCGCGGACACCCCTTCGATATAGGCCAACAGCAGGATGCCGGCGGCCAGTGGAAACAGCTGGTCGAATTCCAGCAGTCCGAAGGTCGGCATGGTGAGACTTGGCAGCCCCTTCGGTATCTCTCCGGTGACGGCAACGCCCAGCGCCGGCAGCCCGAGTACCGTCGCCAGCACGATGGACAGGATGACAACGGCAAGCCCGACCGGTCTTCCGGGCAACAACCGTGCGCCAAGCAGCAACAGCGCGATCGCAGCAAGACCGATCGCCAGGATGATCCAGTGGATGTCGCCGAGTTGTCCCAGAAGCGTGATCAGGCGAGTGAAGAAATTGCGTCCGCCGCCGGCAACCCCGAACAGGCTCGGCAACTGGGTCATGATGATGGTGAGCCCGGCGCCCGCCTTGAAACCCACCAGAATGCTGTCGCTGATCAGGCGCACCAGTACGCTGAGCCGGAAAATCCAGGCAATCAGGCACAGCGCCGCGACGGCGAGGGCAACAATACTCGCAATCTCGGCATAGCGCACGGCATCGCCTGCCGCGAGCGTCCCGACCGAAGCCGCGATCATCAGCGAGATTGCCGAGGTCGGGCCGACCGCGAGCTGACGCGACGAGCCGAGCAGTGCGTAGCCGAGGCCACCCAGCATATAGCCGTAAACGCCGACCTGCGGTGGCAGGCCGGCGAGCGCCGCATAAGCCAGCGACACCGGGATCGCATAGGCGGCCAATGTGACGCCGCCAATGACATCCTGGCGAAGCCACGCGGCGCGGTACTCGGCGAGCCACTGCACGGGCGGAAAAAATCTTGCTCCGTTCAATTTCACGGTGAGCCCCGTTCAGCGTTGCTGCGGCGCGCGGCCTGATGAAATAGCTGGCGCTTCAGCGTCATACGCGGGCTTGACCCGCGTATCCATCGATCTTTTCGAGAACTTCTTCGAAAGACGATGGATCGCCCGGTCATGGGCGAGCGGAAGCGGGGCGGACCAGCTGCAACACGCTCCAGCCCGCGCGATAGAATTCCTGCTCATCCGGTTATGAACGGCCCGGCTCAATCTGCGGTTGCCGCCCGCCTCGTTTTGCTTCACCCTGACGCCGCGTCTTGGTTGAGGATCGGGCGCCGTGGCGGAATGGGGTAGCAGCCGTACCAGGACCTGGCCAACCGGCGAAGGTGTGCGCCCGGCGCGCGTGCCGTCGCCGCTGCTCGAACTGTGGCCCGCGCTGGTCAGTCGGATTCGCGAATGGGTCAGCGCCGAGGCCGGCGCCGGCCGGTTGCTGCCCTGGATTCCCGTCGCCTTCGGCAGCGGCATCGCCGGCTATTTCACCGCCGATCATGAGCCGGTGGCGTGGGTTACCGCGCTCGCGGCCACGGGCCTTATCGCCGTCGCGCTGGCGCTGCGGCGGCACAAGTTGTTCGCGGTGGTGGCGTTGGTCGCGGCGGTCGCCGCGGGCTTTGCCGCTGCGACATTGAAGACCGCCTTTGTCGGCCATCGTGTGCTGGCGGCGCCGCTCTATTCGGTGGCGCTGAAGGGCTTTGTCGAGACCCGGGAGGTGCGCGAGCGCACCGACCGCTTCGTGCTGCACGTCACCGGGATGGAGGGGCCGCGCGCCCCGATCAAACTTGAGCGGGTGCGCCTGTCGGTGCGGAAAGGCACCGCGCCCGACGTCGGCAGCTATGTCGAACTGAAAGCCCGGCTGCAGCCGCCGCTGGCGCCGATGCGGCCGGGAAGTTACGACTTCGCCCGCGACATGTTCTTCCAGGGCATCGGCGCCTCCGGCTTTGCCATGGGTGCGATCACGAGAGGCGAACCGCCGGTCGCCGGCGGATGGGCATTACGTTACGCCGCCATCATGCAGGGCCTGCGCGACTCGATCGACGCCCGGATCCGCACCGTGTTGAGCGGCGATTCCCGGGCCATCGCCACCGCGCTGTTGACCGGGCGGCGCGACGCCATCACCACGCCGGTCAACGACGCCATGTTCATCTCCGGCCTCGGGCACGTGCTGTCGATCTCCGGCTATCACATGGCGGTGGTCGCCGGCGTGGTGTTCTTTGCGGTGCGGGCGCTCTTGGCGCTGATCCCGGCGCTGACGGTTTCGTTTCCGATCAAGAAATGGTCGGCCGCCGCAGCGCTGGTCGCCGCCGCGTTCTATCTTTTTCTGTCGGGCGCCGAAGTCGCCACGCAAAGGTCGTTCTTCATGACCGCGGTGGTGCTGATCGCCATCATGGTGGATCGCCGCGCGGTGACGTTCCGTACCCTGGCGGTGGCGGCGATGCTGGTCCTCATGATGTATCCCGAAGCGCTGGTGCATCCGAGCTTCCAGATGTCGTTCGCGGCGACCCTGGGGCTGGTGGCGCTGGTCCAGTTTGGCATGCCGGCGCTGTTCGCCACGCCGGATCATTCGGCCACCGCGCGCGCGGCGCTGTGGGGCGGCCGCGAGATCGCCCTGTTGGCCCTGACGTCGCTGGTGGCGGGATTTGCCACCACGCCCTATGCCGCGTTCCATTTTCACCGCGTCACGCCCTATGGCGTGCTCGCCAACCTGTTGGCGATGCCGGTGGTGTCGGCGGTGGTGATGCCGGCGGGACTGCTTGGCCTGGCGGCGATGCCGTTCGGTCTCGACGGGGTGTTCTGGTGGCTGATGGACCTCGGCATCCAGTGGATGATCGTGGTCACCCAGTGGGTCGCGGCGCTGCCGGGCGCGATCGGCCGCATGGCGGCGTTCGGCACCGGGCCGTTATTGGTCGCCACCGCGGGCATTGTCCTGCTTGGCCTGTTGCGCTCGCCGTTGCGGCTGATCGGCGCCGGTCTGATCGGGCTCGGCATCGCCGTCGCGCTGCTGACGCCGCAGCCGGACATCCTGATCTCGGGCGACGGCCGCAATGTCGCCGTACGCGGCGGCGATGGCCGGTTGCACCTGATGCGCAGCGCCAAGGACAATTTCCTGGTCAAGGAATGGCTCGCCGCCGATGCCGATGCGAGGGCTGTGGACGATCCGAAGCTGGCGCGAGACGTTTCGTGCGACGATTGGGGCTGCGTGGCGCCGCTGACCGGCGGCCGCTATGTCGCCCTGGCGTTGCGCAGCGACGCGTTGGCGGACGATTGCGCGCGCGCCGCGGTGGTCGTCACCTGGCGCCAAGCACCCCCGAATTGCGCGGCGATGGTGATCGACCGCGAGCGGCTGCAAGGTCGCGGCACGATCACGCTGCGGCAAACCCGCGACGGATTTATCACCGACGCGGTGCGGCCGAACGGCGTCGATCGGCCGTGGGCGCCGGCGGTGGCAGAGGCGGAGGACGCGCCACCAGGCACCGCGGCGGCGCGGCCAGCACCGGCAACGCCCAGGCCGATCGACGTCACGCCGGCCGAGAGCGATCAGCAGAGCGAGGACTGAGCGAACGGACGGTTCAGGTACTTCCGCTCAGTACTTCCGGTACAGCCCGATCAGCTTGCCCTGGATCCGCACCCGGTTCGGCGGCAGGATGCGAACCTCATAGGAAGTGTTGGCGGGTTCGAGCGCGATCGAGGCGCCGCGGCGGCGGAAGCGTTTTAGCGTGGCTTCCTCCTCGTCGATCAGGGCGACCACGATGTCGCCGGTTTCCGCGGTCTCGTTGCGCTGGATCAGCGCCATGTCGCCGTCGAGGATGCCGGCGTCGACCATCGAATCGCCGCGCACCTCGAGCGCATAATGCTCGCCCGATCCCAGCATGTCCGGCGGCACGCTGATGGTGTGGCTGCGGGTCTGCAACGCCTCGATCGGGGTGCCTGCGGCGATGCGGCCCATCACCGGCACTGAGACCGTGCGGCCGGAGTCGTCTTCCGAGGCACTGCTTGTGGTGCCGCTGGAGGGCCGGACCTTGCCGAGATTGCCCTCGATCACGCTCGGGGTGAATCCGCGCCGGTTGTTGCCGGCGCCGGTGGCGCCGAGTTCCGGCATCTTGATGACCTCGATGGCGCGGGCGCGGTTGGGCAGGCGGCGAATGAAACCGCGCTCTTCAAGTGCGGTGATCAGCCGATGGATGCCGGACTTGGAGCGCAGGTCGAGCGCGTCCTTCATCTCGTCGAACGAGGGCGGCACGCCGGCCTCCTTCAGCCGCTCATGGATGAAACGCAGAAGTTCATACTGTTTGCGCGTGAGCATCTCGACCAATCCCCGATGTTGGCGGTGTCACCCGCCGCGTTTCCGTTCAAACAGCCGCCTCGAAGCAGGAAGCGAATCTTCGAAACAAATCATGAACGAACACTATATGTTCCATATGTGTTCCGCAACGATTAATTTTACGTCAACGCGCGGCGCTTTGTTGGTGAGGAGCGGCGCGGCGCCGTCTCGCGACAGCGTCGTGCAAGTGGTGCGGCCTCGGTGCAACAGCCGGGCGAATTCCAGGTCGGGTGCGTTGACGACCACGCGACGGGCCACCGGAATTGCGTATGCTGCAGGACAGGCGGGAGCGCTGGTTGAATGACAGCGATGCGGGGGAGCTTTGTCGTTGCCGGGCTGTTCGGAGCCGGTGCGCTGCTGGCGGCCGGCGCCGCCCATGCCGATGGCCTCGCACCCTCAACCAAAACGCACCCGCCATTGAACTGGAAGGCGCCGCCACCGCCGCCACTGGCCAGCCGGTTTTGGTTCGGCGCCGAGTTTCTGCTGTGGTCGACAAAACGCGCGTCACTGCCGCCGCTGGTCACCGCTGGAGATCCGGCCGACCTGGCTCCGGGCGCGCTTGGCCAGCCCGGCACGCGGTTGCTGTTTGGCGGTGGCGGTGACGGTTTTGGGCGCAATGCACCGGGGCTTCGGCTGCGCGGCGGATATGCCATCGACAACGCCTGGGCGGTGGAGGCCGGCGCCTTCATGCTGCAGACGCGCTCCACGCGCTTCGCCGCGCAATCGGGCGCCGATGGTTCGCCGATCATTGCCCGGCCGGTGATCAACCAGGCGAGCGGGACCGAAGCTGCCTACGTGGATTCGTTCCCCGGTATTCTGGCCGGCGGCATCACCGTCAACAGTTCATCGTCATTCTGGGGAGTGGAAGCCAATGCCGCCAGGCAGTTCTCCTCCGGCGGCGGTCCGAGGGTCGAGCTGTTGTTCGGCGCCCGCTATCTGCGGCTCCACGACCGGCTGCGGATCGACGACAACCTCACGCCGCTGGCACCCGGTTTTCTGACTTTCCTGGGCGGACCGGCCGATCCGCCGGCGACCATGACCGACTTCGATCAGTTCACCGCCACCAACGATTTTTACGGCGCGCAGCTCGGCGTTCGTTCGAGTCTCGCGGCCAACCGATGGATGTTCGGGGGCAGCGGCAAGCTGGCGCTGGGGATGACGCGACAGAGCGTCGCTATCGACGGCGCCACCAGCCTGCTGACGCCGGGCGCGCCGACGCTGACGGCGCCGGGAGGCGTGCTGGCGCAGACCAGCAACATCGGTACCTATCGATCGAACCGGTTTACGGTGGTGCCCGAACTCGAGCTGACCACCGGATACGAGATCTTTCCCAACGCCGTGATCAAGGTCGGCTATAACCTGATCTACTGGTCGAATGTGGTGCGCGCGGCGGACCAGATCGATCGCACCATCAACACCAGCCTGGTGCCGAGCGATACGACGTTCGGCACCCCGGGCGGCACCGCGCGACCGGCCTTCACGTTCAACCGCACCGATTACTGGGCGCAGGGTCTCAACGTCGGCTTCAATTTCCGCTTCTGACTGTGTTCGCGCGTGAGCGGTCGTTACAGCGGCAGCCGCA
The DNA here is from genome assembly GCA_963710235.1 of uncultured Alphaproteobacteria bacterium. Taxonomy (GTDB): domain Bacteria; phylum Pseudomonadota; class Alphaproteobacteria; order Rhizobiales; family Xanthobacteraceae; genus Bradyrhizobium. Next base: position 208,489 of record CAVPZI010000001.1, on the reverse strand, counting down.
GGATCACGCACGGCGATCCCGCCGCCGCCGTCGGCGCATGCGGCGGGCGGATCACCAGCGCCTGGGCGAACGACAGGTTGGCCAGCAGCGAACTGTCCTGGTGATTGACCGGCGTGGCGATCAAAGTTCCGTCGCCGCGCACGTCGAGCCGGGCGCGCAGATAATCCTCGCGGATGTCGTTGGCGCCGAGATCGCGTCCGAGCACGGCGTGCTCGCTTGCGTGATGGACATCGCTGCGTCCCGACAGCGCCCGGATCAGCGGCACCAGGAACAGGAAGCCGCAGACATAGGCCGACACCGGGTTGCCGGGCAGGCCGATCACCCGCATCGCGCCGAGCCGGCCATGCATCATCGGCTTGCCCGGCCGCATCGCGATCTTCCAGAACGCCATCTCGACGCCCTCGGCCTCCAGCGACTGCTTGACGAGGTCATGGTCGCCGACCGAGGCGCCGCCGGTGGTGATCAGGATGTCGGCGCCAGTGTCGCGGGCGCGGCGGATGCCGTCGGTGGTGGCGGCGACGGTATCGGCGGCGATGCCGAGATCGATGGTCTCGGCGCCCTCGGCACGCGCCAGCGCCCGCAGCGCATAGCCGTTGGAATAGACGATCTGTCCGGGGCCGGGCGTCGAGCCCGGCATCACCAGTTCGTCGCCGGTGGCGAGCACCGCGACCTTGACCCGGCGCCGCACGTCGAGGTCCGGCTGGTTCATGCCCGCCGCCAGCGAAAGATCGCGGTCGGAGAGGCGGCGGCCGGCGCGCAGCAGCACCTCGCCCTGCCGGAAATCGATGCCGGCCGGCCGGATGTTCTTGTTCGGTGCGGCGGCCTCGTTGACGATGACGATGTCGCCATCACGCGCGGTGTCTTCCTGGATCACCACGGCGTCGGCGCCGTCGGGCACCACGCCGCCGGTGAAAATCCGCACCGCCTCGCTGGCGCGCAGCGCTGTGTCGAACGGCCGGCCCGCCGCGACCTCGCCGATCACCTTGAGCCGCGCCGGCACGGTAGCCGCGTCGGCAGCACGTACCGCATAGCCGTCCATGGCCGACATCGCCTGCGGCGGCTGGGTCCGCAGCGCCACCACGTCGTGCGCCAGCACGCGGTGGAAGGCGGCATCGAGCGCGACTGTCTCCGCAGCCACCGGCTCGGCTCCGGCGAGTACCGCTTTCAGCGCGTCGGCAACCGGCATCAGCGCCACGGTCGATCTCCTTACAGTCCCAATGCCGCCAGGGCATCGGCGATGTCGCGGGTCGAGGTGACCTGCACCCCGATCAGTCCGCGCCCGCGGGCCGCTTCGATGTTGTCCTTCAGGTCGTCGAAGAACACGATGCGCTGCGCCGGCACGCCGATCGCGTTTACCACATGATCGTAGGCATGGGGTTCGGGTTTCCGGCGCCCGATGCTCGACGACAGGAAGATTTCGCGGAAATGGCCGAGCAGGTCGGCATGCTGCCGCGAAAAGTGCTCGACATGGGCGCGGTTGGTGTTGGAAAACACATAGAGCGGCAGGTGTTGTGCTGCGCGGGCGAGCAGCGGCGCGATGCCGGCCATCTCGCCGACGATGACCGCGTTCCAGCCTTGCAGGATCTGTTCGTCGGCGACGTCGATGCGCAGCGACCGCCGCACATCCGCAAAGAACGTCGCATCGTCGATTTCGCCGCGTTCGTGGCGCATGTAGACCTCGCCGCGTTGGAACCGGTCGACCAGATCGGCCGCCTCGCAGCCGCCGCACTGCGCCCAATGGGCCAGCGCGCGGTCGAAATCAATATCGAGCACGACCCGGCCGAGATCGAACAGCAGCGCGTCGGCGGCACCGGGGGCGAGGGCAGGTGTTGTCATTCGGCTCGTGTACAAAAATCGGGGCGGCCCGGCAATGGCGGGGGAGTGCGCGCCAGACGCTATTCCAGTCCACCGCAAATATTGCTACCTTAGATGGAAGATCGAGGCGGAGAAAAGTCGGCAGATCACGAAAGGACGGAATCATGACCAAAGCGGCGGTGTGGATGACGGCTCTGGGGTTGTGGGCGCTCGGCACGACCATGGCCAGCGCGCAAAGCATGACCTTGACCAGTCCCGAGATTGCCGAGGGCGCCACCATTGCCGACGAACAGCTGCTCAAGGGTTTCGGCTGCACCGGCGGCAATGTTTCTCCGGCGTTGAGCTGGAGCGGAGCGCCTGATGGCACCAAGGCTTTCGCCATCAACATGTTCGACCCGGACGCGCCGACCGGGAGCGGCTTCTGGCATTGGGTCGTGTTCAACATTCCGCCGGCGACGACGTCGTTGCCGAAGGGGGCGGGCAACGTGAAGAAGAAGCTGATGCCGAAGGGCGCGATCCAGAGCCGCACCGATCTCGGCACCGATGGCTATGGCGGTCCGTGTCCGCCGGCCGGCGACAAGCCGCATCGCTACCAGATCACGGTGTTCGCGGTCGATGTCGACAAGCTGCCCGTCGCCAAAGACCACAACACCTCCGCGGCCGTGGTCGGGTTTGACCTGCACTTCCACACCCTGGCGAAAGTGACGCTGACCGGCTTGTTCGGCCGCTGATCAGGCAAGCGAAGTTGATCGGGCCGCGGTATTCCCAATCGTGGCCGGAATTGTTATGGCAGTTGCCGATCGGGAAAGACAGAACATCCCGGCAAATCATGGGGAGTGAGCAGCGATGACCAAACTGGCTGGCTGGATGGCGGCGCTTGCCATCAGCGCCTTCGGCGTAAGTGTTGCCAACGCGCAAAGCATGAAGTTGACCAGCTCCGACATTTCCGAAGGCGGCACCATCGCCAACGAACAGGTGTTCAAGGGCTTTGGCTGCACCGGCGGCAACCTTTCTCCGGCGCTGAGCTGGAGCGGGGCGCCAAGCGGCACCAAGAGTTTTGCGGTGAGCATTTACGATCCGGACGCGCCGACCGGCAGCGGCTGGTGGCACTGGGTGGCGTTCAACCTCCCGCCGGGCACGACGTCGCTGCCCAAGGGCGCCGGCGACGCGAAGAAGAAACTGATGCCCAAGGGCGCGATCCAGAGCCGGACCGATTTTGGCGCCGACGGCTATGGTGGCCCCTGTCCGCCCACCGGCGACAAGCCGCACCACTACCAGATCACAGTGTTCGCGGTCGACGTCGACAAATTGCCCGATGCCAAGGATCACAACGCTTCCGCCGCGCTGGTCGGCTTCGACCTGCACTTCCACACCCTGGGCAAGGCGACACTCACCGGCCTGTACGGCCGTTGAATGCGGCGATAGAGCGATCGACGCGCAGCGGCGCGCCGGTCTCTCGCCTCACTCAATCACCTCGTCGGCCAGCGCGACCAATGTCGGCGGCAACTCGAGGCCGATGCGCTTGGCGGTCTTCAGGTTGATCACGAACGGATAACGGGTCGGCTGCTCGAACGGCAGGTCGGCCGGCTTGGCGCCCTTGAAGATCCGATCGACCAGGGCAGCGGCCCGCTCGAACGATTCGGTCAGGTCGGGCCCGTAGGACATCAGGCCGCCGTCGCGGACCAGAAAATCGTATTCGTACATCGCCGGCAATTTTTTCGCCGCGGCAAATTCGAACACCCGCGCGCGATTGAGAGTGGTCAGCGCATCGGCGACCATCAGGATGGCATCCGGCGGCTCGCTCGACATCGCCGCAAACGCCTCGTTGAAATCGTCCGGGGCGCGGACGCCGAGCGCTTGAACCTCGATCCCCATGGATGCTGCGGATTTGGCCGACGCGTCATAGCGCAGCGTCATGCCGAGATCGTCCTTGTTCCAGAGCATCGCCACTTTTTTCAGGGATGGCGACAGCGCCTTCAGCAACGACAGGCGTTTGGTGGACAGCGTCGCGGCGGTGTCCGATATGCCGGTGATGTTGCCGCCGGGGTGGGCAAGACTCTCGATGAGACCGGTGGCGACCGGATCGCCGAGACCGAGCGCTCCAACCAGCGGGATGCCCATCGATTTTCCGGCCAGCGCCAACGGATAGCCGACGACGACGATCGCATCGACGTTGCGCGCCTTCAACTCCTGCAGCAGTTGCGGGACTTTTGTCATGTCGCCCGCGGCGTTGCGGGCTTCCAGATCGAGATTGCGGCCGAGCCCATAGCCATGTGACGCCAGCGCCTCGATCAGGATCTTGCCGAACGGGTTGGTCGCGGACAAGAGCTGTGTCGGGTGCAGCGTTCCCAGCCGGTAAATTCGGTCCGGCGTCTGCGCCGCGGCGGGCCGTAGACCCGCCATCGCGCCGGCGCCCACCAAAACCATGAATTCGCGCCGCTGCATCCGTTTCCTTCGACGGGGACCTGGCCGACCGTCAGGACCCCCGGTTAGCACGCCTTGACCAGACCATCACCGGAAAAGATCGCACACAACCGCGTGAGCGCCGGGCGCCTCACTTTGCGTCAGGCGTGTCACTTCGCGGCCAGATAATGCCCCGACTTGCCGCCTTTTTTCTCGACCAGGTGAATGCCGTCGATGCGCACGCCGCGCTCCACCGCCTTGACCATGTCGTAGATGGTCAGGCACGCCACCGACACCGCGGTCAGCGCTTCCATCTCGACGCCGGTCGGACCATTGACCTTGACGCTGGCGCGGACCCGGCAGCCCGGCAGTTTCTTGTCGGGCGCAATGTCGAGGGTCACCTTCGACAGCGCCAGCGGATGGCACAGCGGAATGAGTTCGGAGGTGCGTTTGGCGGCCATGATGCCGGCGACGCGCGCGGTGCCGAGGACGTCGCCTTTTTTGGCATTGCCGCTTTCGATCAGCTCGAGCGTCGCCTGGCTCATGATGACGCAGCCTTCGGCCACCGCGATCCGCTCTGTCGCCGGCTTGGCCGAGACATCCACCATCCGCGCTTCGCCTTTGGCGTCGATGTGGGTGAGGGCAGGGTGAGCTTTCTTGCGCGCCATATTCTTTCTTTCACCCTCCCCTGGAGGGGGAGGGTCGGCTCGCGGCGCGCGGAGCGCGATGCGAGGCGGGGTGGGGTGGGGTGACGATACGAAGGGTGTCCTAATTTGAAAGCCTAGGCAAACTGCTGCAGGCTCACACTTGCGTCCTTTCCCGTTCGGGTAAGCCGCTCGTTCCGCGCGCACACGATGGCATTGGCGACGAGCATAACCTCGGTTTTGATCGGCTCGGAAAGTTCGGCGGTGTTGATGATCCTGACCTCGTAGGGCGGTTCAACCGCGTTGATTCCGCCAAAAACCATTGAATCAATGAGGGCGTTGATATTCCGGCCGTGCCAGGCAGGCGCGCCAACCGCAAGCAAGAGCGCGTCATAAAAGTCGGAAACGGTCTTCCAGCTACTGGCGTCCAGTGCCATCGTTCTCATGCCACTCCACCGTGATCGCCGCGCGTTATCCGGTCCCGGTGGCGCGGCGGGCGCCATCGCGGGCGAGCAGCGCGCGGGTCGCCGCCGCTACATCGGCCTGCCGCATCAGGCTTTCGCCGACCAGGAAGGTCGACATGCCGACGCGGCCCAGCCGGGCCAGGTCGTCAGGGCGTAAAGATACCGCTTTCGCCGACCATCAACCGGTCGCGCGGTATTCGAGGTGCCAGCGCCTCGCTGGTCGCAAGCGTGGTCTCGAAGGTGCGCAGGTTACGGTTGTTGACGCCGATCATCGCCGAACGCAGTTTCAGCGCGCGGTCGAGTTCCTCGCCGTTGTGCACCTCGATCAGGACGTCCATCCCGAGCGCGATCGCGGCATCCTCGAGATCCCGCGCGATGCCGTCGTCGAGCGCCGCCATGATGATCAGGATGCAGTCGGCGCCATAAGCGCGGGCCTCGACCACCTGGTAGGTGTCGTACATGAAATCCTTGCGCAGCACCGGCAAACCGGTAGCGGCGCGCGCCGCCACCATGAAATCGAGGTGGCCCTGAAACGACGGCGTGTCGGTCAGGACCGAGAGACAGGCGGCTCCGCCGGCCTCGTAGGCCCGCCCCAGCGCCGGCGGATCGAAATCGGCGCGGATCAGGCCCTTGGAGGGCGAGGCTTTCTTGATTTCGGCGATCAGCGCGTAGTCGCCGCGATCGAGCTTGGCGCGAATGGCGGCGAGAAAGCCGCGCGGCTTGCCTGCGGCCTTCGCCACCGCCTCGATCTCGACCAGCGGATGCGCGCGCTTGGCGTGTGCGATCTCGTCGCGCTTGTAGGCTTCGATCTTCTTCAGGATATCGGACACGCGGCCCCCTAGCTGTTGGAGACCGCAATCAGGCGCTTGAGGCGCTCGGCCGCGGCGCCGGAGTCGAGCGACTTGATGCCGAGCACGACGCCTTCCTTCAAATTCGCCACGCGGCCGGCCACGATCAGCGCCGCGGCGGCATTGAGCAGCGCCACATCGCGGAACGCGCTCGGCATGCCGTCCAGCACGGCGGCCAGCGCCACCGCATTGGCATCGGCATCGCCGCCCTTCAGCGCCTCGCCGCCGACCCGCGCCAGCCCGGCTTCTTCCGGCGTCACCTCGAAGCTGCGAATCTTGCCGGCTTCCAGCGCCGCCACGAAGGTCGGACCGGTGAGGGTGATTTCGTCAAGTCCGTCGGAGCCGTGCACCACCCAGACCGATTCCGCGCCGAGGTTTTTCAGCACCTGGGCCAGCGGCAATACCCACTGGCGGGAGAACACGCCGACCATCTGCCGCTTGACGCCGGCCGGATTGGACAAGGGACCGAGCAGGTTGAAGATGGTCCGGGTCGCCAGTTCGACCCGGGTCGGGCCGACGTTCTTCATCGCCGGATGATGCGACGGGGCGAACATGAAGCCGATGCCGGCTTCGGCGACGCAGCGGCCGACCTGGTCCGGGGTGATGTCGATCTTGACCCCGAGCGAGGACAGCACGTCGGCCGCCCCGGAACGCGACGACAGCGCCCGGTTGCCGTGTTTCGCCACCGGCACGCCGACGCCGGCGACGATGAACGAGGCGCAGGTCGACACGTTCACCGAGCCCGAGCCGTCGCCGCCGGTGCCGACCACGTCGACGGCATCGGCCGGCGCGCTGACGCGCAGCATCTTGGCGCGCATCGCTGAGACCGCGCCGGTGATCTCGTCCACGGTCTCGCCGCGCACCCGAAGCGCCATCAGCAAGCCACCCATTTGCGACGGCGTGGCCTCGCCGGACATCATGCTGTCGAAGGCGCTCGCCGCCTCGTCGCGCGACAGGGTGGCGCCGGTGGCGACTTTTCCGATAATCGATTTGAGACTGTCCATCGGCGCCAATTATTGCTGTTGGGAAGCACCGGTCGCTTGCGCGATGGCGCTTTCGTTGACTGTGGTGCCGATTTCGCTCTCGAGCTTGGCGACATATTCGCCGATCTGCTCGTCGGTGAGGCCGCGCTGCAGGCTGTCGGTCAACCGCTTGGCCTCCGCCGACGCCGGATCGAGCGGCGCCACCGTCGTGTCGGTGACGCGGAACACGATCCAGTCGGTGCCGGTGCCCTGGGCCATTCCCGCCGCATCCTTCGGCTGTGCGGAACACCGCCTCCACCGCGGCGTCGGGCAGGCCGGGAACCTTGCCGTCGCGCTTGAAGGCGGCCGCCGTCTCCAGCTTCAGTCCGCCTGCGCTGGCCTCGTCGGCGAGCTTGGCGGTCTGGTCGAGCTTTGCCACCATCTCGGTGGCCTTGGTGCGCAGCGCCTTGTTGACCTGTTCGTCGCGCCAGCGCGCCTCGACCTGGTCCTTGACCTCATCGAGGGGGCGGTCGCGCGACGGAGTGATGCCCAGGACGTCGAACCAGACAAAGCCGCCGGCCAGCGGCAGCGGGTCGTTGTCGACCCCGACGTCCGAGGTAAAGGCCTGCGATACCAGATCGATGCCCGGCGGAATCCCGGCCACCGGATGGCCGTCGGGCGCCCGGCCGGAACGGTCGACTGCCTCGATGGTGACCGCGGCCAGACCGAGCTTCTTGGCGGCGTCGACGACGCTGGCGCCACCGCCGCGCTCGTCTTCCATCTTGTCGTGCAGGCCCTGCACCGAGGCCCGCGCCTGTTCGAGGGCGAGGTCGCGCTTGATCATTGGCGCGACGCTTTCATAGCTCGGCTGGTTGCCGGGCTCGATCTTGCCGACCTTGACCAGCGCGACACCGAACTTGCCCTGGACCGGCTGGGTGACTTCGTCGGGCGCCAGCGCGAACGCCGCGTCCGCGGTAGCCGGATCGATGATCTCGGATTTCGCCACCATGCCGAGATCGACATCGGCCGGCGCCAGCCCGCGCTCCTTGGCGATATCGTCGAAAGAAGTACCCGCCGCGATCCGGCTGCGCGCCGCCTGGGCTTCCTCGGCATTGGGGAACACGATCTGCAAGATCTGCCGGCGCTCCGGCGTCGCCAGCTTGTCGCGGCGTTGTTCGAAGGCCTTCCTGGCGTCTTCGTCGGAGACATTAGTCCATTTGGCGATTTCTTCGGGCGTCATCACCAGGAACGCGACCTTGCGGTATTCGGGGGCCCGGAACAGCGCCTTGTGCTCGTCAAAGTAGCCGGCCAGCGTTTCCGGGGAGGGCGGCTCGATGGTGCCGGCCTGGGCGGCACCCAGCTTGACGTATTCGATGGTGCGCGCCTCGTTCTGGAACCGGTTGGCGGCGTCCAGCAGGGTCTTGGACGGCTCGAGCCCCGCCGTCACCGTGTTGGCGATCTGCCGGCGCAGCGAAACCTGGCGCTGCTCGGCGACATAGCGCGGTTCGCTGTAGCCGAACTCGCGCAGCGCGTTGGTGAATCGCAGCGGTTCGAACGCGCCGGTCGGTCCCTTGAAATTGGGATCGTTGAGAATCATTTTGCGGACCGCGGCGTCGGACTGCCCCAGCCCGAGGCGCCGTGCATCCTCGTCCAGCGCCGCTTCCGCCATCATCTGCCGCAACACCTGCTGGTCGAGGCCGAAGGCGCGGGCCTGTTCCGAGGTGAGCGGCCGGCCGAACTGGCGGCTGATCTGCTGCAGCCGGTCGGTATAGGTGCGGCGGAACGCCTCGGCAGAAATCTCGACATGGCCGACCTTGGCCGCCGTCGACTGGCCGAAGCCGCGGAAGATATCGGCGATACCCCAGATGCCGAAGCTGACGATCAGCACGCCCATCACCACGCTCATGATGAGCTTGCCGAGCCAGTTTGATGAGGCCTTGCGTAGTCCTCGAAGCATGGGGTCACTTTATTGATAGGAGGGAACAGGAACCGGTCGCGCCGCGAGCGGATTCCGCAAAGGGCGTCGCCGAGTTGCGCCCGCATCATAAAGTGGCAGTCGCCCGGTCGCAACCGTGCCGGCGCGGGCGAATTGAAGCCGTTAACGTTTCCGCCGGCGCAAACGAGCATCCGGAACTGGTATCGGGTCGGTGATTCTGCTAGCGCAGACCGGTCCATAACCCAAGAGTACTGCCAAGAGAAACGCCATGCCGCATCTGCGTCCGCTGATCGCCGGAAACTGGAAAATGAACGGCCTTCGCGCCTCGGCCGTGGAATTCGGCCAGATCGCGCAGGGCTCCGCCGAGCTGTGGCGCAAGGCCGATCTCTTGATCTGCCCGCCGGCTCCCCTGATCTACACCTTTGCCGCCGTTGCGCTGGGTTCGCGCGTTCAGGTCGGCGCGCAGGACTGCCACCCGGGCGCTTCGGGCGCCCATACCGGCGACGTTTCGGCCGAAATGCTCGCCGACGCCGGCGCCAGCGCCGTCATTGTCGGCCATTCCGAGCGCCGCGCCGACCATGGCGAAACCGATGCGCTGGTCCGGCAAAAGGCCGAGGCGGCTTGGCGGGCCGGGCTGGTCGCCATCGTCTGTGTCGGCGAGACCCAGGCCCAGCGCGATGCCGGGCAAACCCTGGCCGTTTGCGGTGGCCAGCTCGTGGGCTCGCTGCCGGACGGCGCCACCGCGGCCAATCTGGTGGTGGCCTACGAGCCGGTCTGGGCGATCGGCACTGGCCGCACCCCGACAACGGCAGATATCCAGCAAGTTCATGAATTTATCCGCAGCAATCTCAACCATCGCTTTAAGGATGAGGGCGGCAAAATCCGCATCCTCTATGGCGGCTCCGTCAAACCGTCGAATGCCGCGGAACTGATGGCCGTGCCCAACGTCAATGGCGCGCTGGTCGGCGGCGCCAGCCTGAAGGCGTCGGATTTCCTTGCGATTGCGGCCGGCTGCCCCTAACTAGGTCGTAAATATTAAATATGATGTCTACGACCCAGGTCGTGAACATCGTGCCTACGACCTGGGTGACAATCACCCGGCCGATCGTGTAGACACCGCCCCAATTCAAACCCCGCAAGCCATTGGAGCCGCCGGTCACCGGCGCATTGGACTTGTGATGGAAGGCCCAAGATGCAGACTGTCGCCATTGTGATCCACCTGATGATCGTCGCGACGTTGATCGGCGCGGTTTTGTTGCAGAAATCCGAGGGCGGTGGCCTCGGCGTCGGCGGCGGCGGCGGCTTCATGTCGAGCCGCGGCACCGCCAATCTTCTGACCCGGACCACGGCCGTCCTGGCGGTCGGGTTCTTTGTCACCAGCCTGTTCCTGTCCTGGCACGCCAGTCTCGGCCGCAAGCCGACCTCGATCCTGGACAGCGTTCCAGCCTCGCAGTCGCCGACCCAGCCGGCCACGCCGGCGCCGCCGGTGTCGCAGGGCGGCGGCTTGCTGGATTCGCTGCAGAAATCTGAAACTGCGCCGCAAGCGCCCCAGGCGCCGGCCGGACCGCAGGCGCCGCGCTCGCAATAAAGCAGGGTGGCCATGCGGCGCGCGACCTTGCGTGCCGCATCAGAAACACCCATCAAGAGACTGTAATCTTTCTGTTTTTAAAGTCACCCACAGCCGCACGAAAGTTCGGCTGGGAGTGGCTTTTGGTTTTGCGAATTGGTTGCGGAGCCTTAAAGGTTAAGTCCCATGGCGCGGTACATTTTCATCACCGGCGGCGTGGTTTCCTCGCTCGGCAAGGGTCTGGCTTCAGCGGCGCTCGGCGCCCTGCTGCAGGCGCGGGGCTACAAGGTCCGTCTTCGCAAGCTCGATCCCTATCTCAATCTCGATCCCGGAACCATGTCGCCGTACCAGCACGGCGAGGTGTTCGTGACCGACGACGGTGCCGAGACCGATCTCGATCTCGGTCACTACGAACGCTTTACCGGACGACCGGCCACCAAGGCCGACAACATCACCACCGGGCGGATCTACCAGGACATCCTGACCAAGGAGCGGCGCGGCGATTATCTCGGCGCCACCATCCAGGTGGTTCCCCACGTCACCAACGCCATCAAGGACTTCATCACCGACAGCAATGACGCTTACGATTTCGTGCTGTGCGAGATCGGCGGCACCGTCGGCGACATCGAGGGCCTGCCGTTCTTCGAGGCGATCCGCCAGATCAAGAACGACCTGCCGCGCGACACCGCCATCTACATTCATCTGACGCTGCTGCCGTTCATTCCAAGTGCCGGCGAGCTCAAGACAAAGCCGACCCAGCACTCGGTCAAGGAATTGCGCTCGATCGGCATCCAGCCGGATATCCTGTTGTGCCGCACCGACCGGCCGATCCCGAAGGAAGAACGCCGCAAGCTCGGCCTGTTCTGCAATGTGCGCGAGAGCGCGGTGATCGAGGCCCGCGACGTCGACAACATCTATGCGGTGCCGGAGGCCTATCACGATGCCGGCCTCGACGACGAGGTGCTGGCGGCGTTCGGCATCGAGCCGAAAGCCCCCCCGGCGCTGCAGAGCTGGCACGTCATCAACGAGCGCATCCGCAACCCGGAAGGCGCCGTCACCATCGCCATCGTCGGCAAGTATACCGGGATGAAGGACGCCTATAAGTCGCTCACCGAGGCCTTGTCCCATGGCGGCATCGCCAACAAGGTCAAGGTCAACCTCGACTGGATCGAGAGCGAGGTGTTCGAGAACAAGGACCCGGCGCCGTATCTCGAGCACGTCAACGGCATCCTGGTGCCGGGCGGCTTCGGCCAGCGCGGCGCCGAAGGCAAGATCCGCGCGGCGCAGTTCGCGCGCGAGCGCGACGTGCCGTATTTCGGCATCTGCTTCGGCATGCAGATGGCGGTGATCGAGGCGGCGCGCAATCTCTGCGGCATCGAGGCGGCGAATTCCACCGAGTTCGGACCCACCGACGAACCGCTGGTCGGCCTGATGACCGAATGGCTGCGCGGCAACGAACTGGAAAAGCGCTCCAGGGCCGGCGATCTTGGCGGCACCATGCGCCTTGGCGCCTATCCCGCCACGCTCAACCGCGGCTCCAAGGTCAGCGCGGTCTATGGCGGCGCCACCGAGATTTCCGAGCGCCACCGCCACCGCTACGAGGTCAACACCGCCTACAAGGACCGGCTCGAACAGCACGGCCTGAAATTCTCCGGCATGTCGCCGGACGGGGTGCTGCCGGAAATCGTCGAGTATGACGATCATCCGTGGTTCATCGGGGTGCAATTCCACCCCGAGCTGAAATCGCGGCCGTTCGAACCGCACCCGCTATTCGCCTCCTTCATCCAGGCGGCGGTGGTGCAAAGCCGCCTAGTCTAGGTGGTCAAGGTTCCCGGAGGGAACATGCGGATTTCGCGCCACAGTGAGCCCGATTTATCTGCGTGCACTTTCCCGGTAGCGCGCGCTCCGCTAATCTGCGGGCCGGGGTGGTACTGGGAATGCGACAGTTCAATGGAGGTTTCGGCGGAGCGAGGGCTGTTTCCGCCGTCGCGCTTGCATCGGCAATCGCGTCGATTTCGGTGCCGGCCGTTGCGCAAAATGCGACCTGGAATGATCCCGCACTGGTGGCGGGGCCGGTGGCGGGCACTTTCAATTACAATGATTCCAACAACTGGACGCCTGCGACAGTGCCGGCAGGCGTTGCGATCTTCGGCTCCTCGATCACACCGAACCTTTCGTTCTCGTCAAACACGACGGCTAGCGCATGGAGCTTCGCCGCGGGTGCTTCGAACTACACTTTCGACACTAACGGCCAGCTTATGACTTTCACCGGCTCCGGTATCGTGCTGAGCGGCGGCAGCGCCACCTTCAATTCGAGTTCGGTCCGTTTCCAGAATTCCGGCACTGCCGGCAGCACGACCTTCAACAACTCCACCGTCGAATTTGACACCAACAGCACCGCCAGCCATGCAACGATCACCAATATTACAGGCTCGGGAGCTAATTTCTTTGGATCCAGCACCGCGGCTAACGCGACGATCAACAATATTGGGTCTGGCACGAGCGTTCACTTCAACAATTCCAGCACGGCGGGCAACGCCACCATCACCAACTCTGGATTCCATTCGCAGGCGAGTTTCAACAACTCTGCGAGCGCTGGCAGCGCCACGATAACCAATACCGGGCAGAGTTCGTCCATCTCCTTCACTAACGGCAATGTCGGCAATGCGATCATCAACAACTCCGGGCTCAACTCGCTGGTTTTTTTCGGGATTGCCGTCACGGGCGGAAACGCCAGCATCACCAACACGACTTCCACGGCGATGGTCGATTTTTCGCAAGCCACCATGTCCGTGGGTTCGATTGCCGGCACGGGAATGTTCTACCTCGGCGCGAGGCAGTTGACCGTAGGTTCCAATGGCCGCTCCACGACCGTGTCTGGCGTGATCAGCGATTGCGGCGGGGGTACCGACTGTGACGACTTCCACGCCACCGGCGGGTCGCTGGTCAAGACCGGCGCCGGCACGCTGACGCTGTCGGGCATCAACACCTATACCGGCACGACCACCGTCAACGGCGGCGTGCTCGCGGGTAGCGGCTCGGTGAGTTCGACCATCGTCAACAATGGCGCCACGCTGGCGCCCGGCAACGGCACGCCGGGCAGTTCGCTTGCGATTTCCGGCAGTCTCGCGTTGCAGTCCGGCGCGGTCTATCTGGTGCAGCTAAATCCGTCGACGGCGAGCTTTGCCAGCGTCACGGGCACCGCGACGCCCGGCGGCGCCACGGTGAACGCCATGTTCGCGAGCGGCAGCTATATTTCAAAACGATATACGATTCTCACCGCCGGCAGCGTCAGCGGAACCTTCGGGTCGCTCGTCAATACCAACCTGCCTTCGAATTTCAGCGATGCGCTGAGCTACGACGCCACCCACGCCTATCTCGACCTGAGACTCAACTTCGGCCTGCCGGGTAACCTCAATGGCAACCAGCAGGCGGTCGGCAATGCGCTGACCAATTTCTTCAACGCGACCGGCAGCATCCCGATCCAGTACGCGATGCTGTCGGCGCCGCAGTTGACGCAGGCGTCAGGCGAGTCGGCGACCGCCTCGCAGCAGACAACGTTCGATGCGATGGGCCAGTTCATCAACCTGCTGGCCGATCCCTTCCTGGGCCGCGGCGCCGGCATCAACGGCGCGACCGTGGCGCCGGGCTATGCGGACGAGCACGGCGCCAGCGCCTATGCGGCGCAGAAGCGCCTTGCGACCGAGCGTGATGCCTATGCGCTGTTCACCAAGGCGCCGCTGGCCAAAGTCTATGAGCCGCGCTGGAGCGTGTGGGCAGCGGGATTTGGCGGATCGCAATCGACAGACGGCAATGGTCTGCTCGGATCGAACAGCACCACCAGCAGCATCTATGGCACCGCCGTGGGCGCTGACTACCTGCTCTCGCCCCACACGATCGCGGGCTTTGCACTCGCCGGCGGCGGCACCAACTTCTCGGTCGCGGGCAGTGGCGGCGGAAGATCCGACCTGTTCCAGGCCGGCGCGTATGTGACCCACACCAACGGCGCGGCCTACATCACCGGCGCGCTTGCCTATGGCTGGCAGGACATCACCACCCATCGCACCCTCGCCATTGCAGGGCTCGATCAATTACGCGCCGAGTTCAATGCCAATGCGTATTCGGGGCGCGTCGAGGGCGGCTATCGTTTTGCGGTGCCGTGGGTCGGCGGCATCGGCATCACGCCTTACGCGGCCGGCCAGTTCACGACCTTCGATCTTCCAGCTTATGCCGAGCAGGCGATCTCGGGCTCACCGGCCTTCGCACTGAGCTACGGGGCCAGGAGCGTCACGGACAGCCGCAGCGAACTGGGCCTCCGCACCGACAAATCCTTCGCCGTCCAGAATGGCATCCTGACGCTCCGCAGCCGTTTCGCCTGGGCCCACGACTTCGATCCGGATCGTGCGATCGGCGCCACCTTCCAGGCGCTGCCGGGCGCAAGCTTCGTCGTCAATGGCGCGGCGCATGCAAGCGAGTCCGCGCTGACGACAGCCTCGATCGACATGAAATGGCTGAACGGCTGGTCGGCTGCAGCCACCTTCGAAGGCGAGTTCTCCGACGTCACCCGCAGCTACGCCGGCAAGGGTGTCGCGCGCTATCAGTGGTGATCAGATCAATTTCGGCTGGCGCGGGATGGGATCGGCATCGCGCTGGTGATTGAGGCCGCCATCACCATGTCGAAGGTCATCCGAAGACCGTCCCGCAGGCGTTGCCGGACACGAGCATGATCCGGAAAAGTGGGGACCGGTTTTCCGAAAATATCGTGCTCAAACAATAAGCCAGCCTTCCGCAGGGCAGGCTGAATGGCACCCCTGTGTCGACGGGTCTTGTGCCGCCGGTGGCTTTGGGTCAAATGGCTGTCTCTCATCAGCCGCTCCCAGCCAATAAAAACCGGAGGAATTCATGATCGTTGAGATGCGCGTCTACCGATGTCTGCCAAGCCGCCTGCCAGTGCTGTTGAAACGCTTCGAGGGCCTGACGCTGAAACTGTGGGACAAGCACGGCATCAAGCAGGCCGGTTTCTTCACCACGCTGATCGGCGAATCCAATCAGGAACTGACTTATTTTCTGGCGTGGGAATCGCTGGCCGATCGCGAGAAGAAGTGGGACGCGTTTCAGACCGACCCCGACTGGATTGCCGGCCGCAACAAATCCGAGGAAGACGGTCCGATCATCAGCAACATCGTCAGTCAATTGCTGGTGCCGACCGCTTTTTCCGCGGTGAAGTGAGCTCGCACCTCAACCCGGCGCGCGTCGATGAACGGGCCGCGGGTTGATTGAAGCATCGCCGGCCGGCATGATCCGGTCGGCAAGAGGGATATGCCTTTGGATACAGAACCCAGCGCCGCGCCCGTCGTTTCGGTCGGATCGGTTCAGTTCGGCAACGCGCTGCCGCTCGCCGTCATCGCAGGCCCCTGCCAGCTCGAGAGCCGGGCGCACGCGCTGGAAGTCGCCTCGGCGCTGAAGGAAATCGCTACCCGGCTGAAGGTCGGCCTCGTCTACAAGACCTCGTTCGACAAGGCCAACCGCACCAGCGCCTCCGCCACCCGCGGCATCGGCCTCAAGCAGGCGCTGCCGATTTTCGCGGAAATTCGCAGCTCCCTCGGACTGCCCGTGCTCACCGATATCCACGAGGCCGCGCAGTGCGCCGAGGTGGCGCAGGCCGTCGACGTGCTGCAGATCCCGGCATTTTTGTGCCGGCAGACCGACCTGTTGCTGGCGGCGGCCGCCACCGGCAGTGTGGTCAACGTCAAGAAGGGCCAGTTCCTGGCGCCCTGGGACATGGCCAATGTGGTGGCCAAGATCACCGGCGCCGGCAACCGCCAGGTGCTGGTGACCGAGCGCGGCGCCTCGTTCGGCTACAACACTTTGGTCTCCGACATGCGGGCGCTGCCGATCCTGGCGCGCACCACCGGCGCGCCCGTGATCTTCGACGCCACCCATTCGGTGCAGCAGCCCGGCGGCAAGGGCACCTCATCGGGAGGCGAGCGCGAATTCGTCCCGGTTTTGGCGCGCGCCGCGGTGGCGGTCGGCGTCGCCGGTGTCTTCATCGAGACCCATCCCGATCCGGACCGCGCCCCATCCGATGGCCCCAACATGGTGCCGTTGCGCGAGTTCGAGGGTCTGCTGCGAACGCTGATGGCGTTCGACGCGGTCGCCAAAACGCGAACGCCGGGGGCAGGGCAATGAGGCGGTCGTTCCGGATGGGATCCGCGACACGCTGAACATGCCGCCCATCGTCAATATCATCGCGCTGGCGAGCTTCGCGGCGAGCCTGACGGCGCGGGCGCTGGATCCGGTATTGCCGCATATCGCCGAGGATTTCGGCGTCAGCATCGCCACGGCGGCGGGCTTTGCTTCGGCCTTTGCCTTCACCTTCGCCATCATCCAGCCGGTGTTGGGCGCCGCCGCCGACCTGTTCGGCAAGGCGCGCCTGATCATGGTCTGCCTGGTGCTATTAGGCCTCGTCAACGTGCTCGGCGCGCTGACGACGTCGTTTTCGATGCTGTTCGCCACCCGCATCCTGGCCGGCATCGCCGCCGGCGGCATCTTTCCGAGCGCGCTCAGCTTCGTCAGCGACCTGGTCGCGCCGGCCAGCCGCCAGGTCGCGATCAGCCGCACGCTCGCCGGCTCGATGACCGGCAACCTGCTCGGCGCCTCGCTGTCCGGCCTGATCGGCGATCTGCTCGGCTGGCGCGGCGTGCTGGCGGTGCTGGGATCGCTGGCCATCGCCGCGTCGTTCGCCGTGGGTTTTGGCTTTCGCGGCACGGCGCAGCCGCGGCCGCCGGGCAACGTCGATCTCTCGGTGCTCAGGGAAGGCTATCGCACCATCTTCGCCAATCCCAACGCCAGGATCTGCTACGGCGCAGTGTTCGTCGAAGGCTGCTGCGTGCTCGGCCTGTTTCCCTACGTTGCGGCATTCCTGTTCGAACAGGGCGTCACCAGCCTGTCGATCAGCGGCATCGTCATCGCCGGCTTCGCGGTCGGCGGCCTGTTCTACACCATGACGGTGTCGCGCTTGCTGCCCCGGCTCGGCATCCGCGGCATGATGATCTCGGGTTCTGTGCTGCTGGCGCTGCAACTGGTCGTGATTGCCTTCGGTCCGCCGTGGCCGGTGCAACTGGGCAGTTTCGTTCTGATCGGCTGGGGCTTCTACATGATGCACGGTTGCTTGCAGGTGTTCGCCAGCGAACTGTCGGCGGAAGCCCGCGCCACCGCGATGGCGCTGCATTCGTTTTTCTTCTTCCTGGGCCAGAGCATCGGCCCGATCGCCTACGGCCTCGGCATCCTTCATGCCGGCAAGATCCCATCGGTGCTGACCGCGGCGGCGATCATGGTCGGCCTGGGCCTTGCCTGCGCACGGCTATTGCGGCAGCGGACGCCGGCCGACGCCGAGGTGAATTAGGCCGTAGCAACCATTAAGCGACGGCGAGGCGATCGGCCCATGGTGTTCCGCGCGCCACGACGGTGTTGGCGTAGATCAGGTAGCTTTCTGGCGCAGGCAATGAGGGCGGCGGTGTGGGCCTTTCCTTTGGCTCTGAGCCTGGCGTAGAGGCTGATCAGAGCTTCATTCCATCGGAAGGCGGCCGGGCAGTGAGGCGGCGACGCAGCGGAACGCCGCAGGCGTTTTCGACCGCCGGCGATGTGTCTCTGGCCCTTGTGCTTGCCGCTGTCGTCAAGTCGAAGGGCGCCAGGCCGGCGAGTGCCGCAGCGCTCTTCGCGGCTGATGCGGCCAAGCAAGCTCGCGTGCATGCGGATCGATGATCGCCAGTGCGCGTGCGATATCGCCGATGGCCGGGAATGCTGCGCACGAGAGTCAAGGCGAACGGCGAGGTCAGGGTGCAGTCGCGCAATTGCTTGGCAATGAAGCGGATCTGAGTGAGCGCGCCGTGCCTTCAACCGCGCGATGTCGGCAACAACGGTACTGCCGCAACTGCAGGATCCAGTGGATGTGCTCGAAGGTCCGGACCTTGCAACGGGCCAGATCGTCCGCTCGACTCGGTCTGCTCGCAGCATGCAAGGTCAGGTGATCCGCAAGGTCCGGCCAGGCGCTGATCGGGCTCGATCCGGGGCTTTTCGATGCACCGCCGTGCAGGCTGCGATCAGAACCGCGTCGAGCGGATCGTTCTTGGCCCGCCGAAGCTGGACTTTCGCGAAGGCATTCACCTGGATCGGCTGCAGTACCAGGACCGTGAAGCCGGCCTCCCGCAGATGCCGGACCACGCCGCGTTCATAAGATCCTCCTCGTTGCCTAGCAATGCCGACGCGCCCGACCTCCGCCTTGGCCAACTCCGAGCGCAACTGCCCCCAACCCTTCAGATTATTTTCGACGCGCCAATGCGTGCTCTGGCCATGAATTGCAACGTCGAGCTTGTCTTTGGCCGTATCAATGCCGGCCACCACCATGCTAGTCTTCGTCATCTTCGTCGATCCCTGCCTTCGTGAAGCGAACCAAGTTGTTCCGGCAACCATCCGGGTCCGATGAAGGTACTGACGACGATCACGCTACGGGGCAGCCACAAACTGCTCAGGATGGGTTCGATCCGATCGCCAGCGGCTCTGCCGCGGACGGCTATCCGCGGCAGAGCATTCCTTTCGGAACACCCAAACAATATCCTGATTTTGCTATTACAAGGATGGGTTGAACTCTTTGCGAAACCCATCGCGAAATGAATGCGGAAATAATCGGTTTGGCGAGGAGTTCAACCCATCCTACGGTGGTGTCATCCTCTCCCGCGATAGGGCGCCACGCCCTGTTCGGGCAGCCACGTTCCCTTGGGCACCCGGCCGGTCTGCCAGAACACGTCGATCGGAATGCCGCCGCGCGGATACCAGTAGCCGCCGATGCGCAGATAGCGCGGCTTGACCGCGGCGGCGATCCTCTTGCCGATCATAACCGTGCAGTCCTCGTGGAACGCGCCATGGTTGCGAAAACTCGCCACGAACAGTTTCAGCGACTTCGATTCCAGCAGCCACGCGCCCGGCACGTAATCGATCATCAGGTGGGCGAAATCCGGCTGCCCGGTGACCGGGCACAGCGAGGTGAATTCCGGCGCCGTGAACCGCACCACGTAGTCGGTGTCCTTTTGCGGATTGGGCACCCGGTCGATTTGTGCCTCGTCGGGCGAATGCGGCCATTCCACCGCGCGGCCAAGCTGCAGCGGCGGGGGCGGGGATTTCTGTGATTTGCGGGGCGTTTTGGACATTGGTCTCTCCGTTGCCCACCTTTAGAGCATGATCCGGAAAAGTGGAAACCGGTTTTCCGAAAAGATCATGCTCAAACAAAAAGATAAGACCATGATGCGATTGATTTTATCGCATCATGGTCTGCCAATTGAGATGCCAACGTCACGCGAGGCGCCTACCTTTTCCGGCGCGGGGCATTGCTGTAGAAGCAGCGGAAGCCGCCACCCCCTTAAAGAAATCCAAGAGGCTCCCATGACCGCCATCGTCGACATCATTGGCCGCGAAATTCTCGACAGCCGCGGCAATCCCACGGTTGAGGTTGATGTGGTGCTGGAAGACGGCTCGCTGGGCCGCGCCGCGGTGCCGTCGGGCGCCTCCACCGGCGCCCACGAGGCGGTGGAACTGCGCGACGGCGACAAGTCGCGCTATCTCGGCAAGGGCGTGCAGAAGGCGGTCGAAGCCGTCAACGGCGAGATTTTCGATGCGCTCGGCGGCATGGACGCCGAGCAGCAGGTCCAGATCGACGGCATCATGATCGACCTCGACGGCACGCCGAACAAGTCGCGGCTCGGCGCCAACGCCATTCTGGGCGTCTCGCTCGCGGTCGCCAAGGCCTCCGCCGAATCCTTCGACATGCCGCTGTACCGGTATGTCGGCGGCACCTCGGCGCGGACCCTGCCGGTGCCGATGATGAACATCATCAATGGCGGCGTGCACGCTGACAATCCGATCGATTTCCAGGAATTCATGATCATGCCGGTGGGGGCGGCGAGCTTCGCCGAGGCGCTGCGCTGCGGCTCGGAAATCTTTCACACCCTGAAAAAGGCCCTGCATGACGCCGGCCACAACACCAATGTCGGCGACGAGGGCGGCTTTGCGCCGAACCTGAAGTCGGCGGACGAGGCGCTCGGCTGGGTGATGAAGGCGATCGAGACCGCCGGCTACAAGCCCGGCCACGACGTCATGCTGGCGCTCGATCCGGCCTCGACGGAATTCTTCAAGAACGGCGCCTACGTCTACGAGGGCGAAGGCAAGACCCGCTCGGTCGAGCAGCAGGCCAAATATCTCGCCGAACTGGTGTCGCGCTATCCCATCGTCTCCATCGAGGACGGCATGGCGGAGGACGATTTCGACGGCTGGAAGCAGGTCACCGACCTGATCGGCAACAAGTGCCAGCTGGTCGGCGACGACCTGTTCGTCACCAACGTCAAGCGGCTCGCGGACGGCATCAAGAACGGCCGCGCCAACTCGATCCTGATCAAGGTCAACCAGATCGGCACCCTGACCGAAACCCTCAGTGCCATCGAGATGGCCTACAAGGCCGGCTACACCGCCGTGATGTCGCATCGCTCGGGCGAGACCGAGGACTCCACCATCGCCGACCTCGCGGTCGCCACCAACTGCGGGCAGATCAAGACCGGGTCGCTCGCGCGCGCGGATCGCACCGCGAAGTATAACCAGTTGCTGCGCATCGAACAGGAACTCGGCGGCCAGGCGAAGTACGCGGGCAGGGCAGCGCTGAAGGCGCTGGGTTAGCCTGCTGCATGATCCGGAAAAGTGGATACCGGTTTTCCGAAAAGATCATGCGCAAAGAAGAATCTGGAGCGCTATCGCGATAGCGCTCCAGGCAATCCCGCGTTAGTAATTTCATCCAATCCGGTTCCAGATCTGGAACCGGAGCGCGATCGAATTATTTGCGAACGCGACTGCTTCGTCTTAAGAGGAACGTTAAGGCTTCACGGTACCCGTCGGAAGCAGACGGAGTACATGTGTGGCCAATCTCTTTGACGTCCAGGGTTTCGGCGCCTTGTCCGAGTGGAACGGGCAGTTCGCCAGCGCATCGGCAAGCCAGGCATTTGCGACCATCGCCTCGCTCGGATCGAATTCGATCGAGTTGACGGCGCGGATCTGGACCCAGACCGGAACCAGCACCAGCGTCATCGCAGACCCGGCCAAGACCGAGAGCGACTCGAGCCTGCTGGCGGGTTTTGCCGCCGCGCATGCCGACGGGCTTGCGGTGCTGTTCAAGGCGGCGATTTCACCGCTGGACGGAACCGCGACGTCGAGCCTGGCGCCGACCGACGTCGCCGGCTTTTTTGCCTCCTACAAGGCCGAGATCGTGCATCTCGCCAGCGTTGCCCAGGCCGGCGGCGTCGAGACCTTCGCCATCGGCAACGAGATGAGCAGCCTGTCGGGGGCGCCGTATCGCGGCTACTGGACCGATCTGATCGCCGCCGTTCGCCAAGTCTATCACGGCGAACTCACCTACGCCGCCGCCACCGACGAAGCCGGCAAGGTCAGCTTCTGGGACCAGGTCGACACCATAGGCGTCAATACCTATCCGCCGCTGACATCCAGCAACACGCCGACCGTGCAGGACCTGGTCCACGCCTGGACCGAAGTGCCGATCAATCCGTATTACGCGACCGCGTTCGGCTATCAATCGCCGGTCGATTTTCTCCACGCGCTTTCCGAGCAAAACGGCAAACCGGTGCTGATGACCGAGGTCGGCTACCGCAGTATCGATGGCACCGCGATTGCCCCGGGATCGTGGGCCACCAGCGGCACCCCGGACAGCGTCGCGCAAGCCGACGCCTACAACGCGTTTTTCCAGGTCTGGGCAGCGCACGGCGGCAGCTGGCTGAAAGGCGTCGAACTCTGGCAGTGGGATCTCGGCAACCAGTATTCCCCGACCGGCTATTCCGTGATGGGAAAACCGGCGGAAGCCGTGGTCGCGCAATACTTCCATGGCGATGGGACGGTGCCCGCCCTCACGGTCAACGGCTCGGCGGTCGCCGACATCATCGATCTCGGCCAGGGCAACAATGTCATCGACGGCGGGCTCGGCGATGATGTCATCCGCGGCGGAAGTGGCGACGACGTCATCACCGGCGGTCCCGCCTCGACCGCAAGGCTCGCGACGACGACGATCACCCTGACCGGTTACGGCTCGGTGGTCGGCGGCGTCGGTGCGCAGGCGCAGATCCTGATCAACGGCAAGCCGGTCTCCGGCCTGCTTGAATTCACGCCGGCGGCCGATCCGTCGGGTTATCAGACTTTTACGGTGAGCTTCGACAATCCCGACCAGATCACCAGCGTCGACATTTCGCTGGTGAATTCCGCGCCGGGGCGGGCGCTGCACATCAAGGATTTTTCCATCAACGGCACCGCCCTTGGCCCCGCTGACGCAACCAACGCCAGTTCGCCCGGCTCGTTCGACCTCTATGTTCGCACCATCCATGTCGACACCAGCGCCCACCAGGACTGGTTTTTCGGCGCCTCCACCGACAACGACGTGATTGATGGCGGCGCCGGCAACGACGTGATCAGCGGCGGCGCCGGCAACGATACCATCGACGGCGGTGACGGCATCGATATGGCGGTCTACGCGGGCAGCGCCCGCGACTACGCCATCGGCCTGGTCGGAAACGACATCGTCGTCAGCGACGGCGTCGCCGGCCGCGACGGCACCGATCATCTCAGCAATGTTGAATTCCTGCAGTTTGCCGATACCACGATCAGTACCGCCAGCCTTGCGGCGAGCCAGTCCGGCCTTGCCGCCGGCGATACGCTGCTGGTTCAGGCTGTCGACGGCGCCGGAAACGTCACCGGCGAGACGGTCAGCCATGCGGACGGCTCGCGTGACGTCTACAGTTCCGGCGCGGCCGGCACCGGTTTCGCCTTCGAGCACGACGTCATCGGCGCCGGCGGCCATACCATCCTGATCGAGCGCTTCTTTGCCGACGGCGAGCTTGGCTTCAGGCAGTCGCTCGACGGCGACGGTACCGTCCACAGCGTCAATTACAACACCAGCGGTCATCTGATCGCATTCGCGACCAGCTACGCGGATGGCTCGTTCGATCAATTCACGTTCGATGCGTCGGGATCCGAAACCGGCGAGGTCATCCGGCACGCCGACGGCTCGCGCGACATCTCCAGTTACGGCATCGTCGGCAAGGACTACACCTCGCAGCACGTCGTCAACGATCCATCGGGGCACAGCCTCCTGATCGAGCAGTTTCACGCCGACGGCTCACTGGCGTTGCAGCAGACCGTCGACGCCGGCGGCGTCAGGACGCTGGATCAATACGACGGTCTCGGCCATCTCAGCCAGCAAACGGTGACGCAAAAGGACGGCTCCTGGCTGCAGTCCAGCTACGCTTCCGACGGTTCGCTCGCCGTCGAAACCCTGCGTCACGCCGATGGCTCGCGCGACATCTATAGCTACGGCATCGTCGGCAAGGACTACACCACCCAGCACGTCGTCAACGATCCATCGGGGCACAGCCTCCTGATCGAGCAGTTTCATGCCGACGGATCGCTGGCGCTGCAGCAGACCGTCGACGCCGGCGGGGTCAGGACGCTGGATCAATACGACAGTCTCGGCCGGCTCGCCCAGCAAACGGTGACGCAAACGGACGGCTCCTGGATGCAGTCCGGTTACGCTTCCGACGGCACCCTGACCGGCGACATTGTCCGCCACGTCGACGGCAGCCGCGAGGTCGACAGCTACCATATCACCGGGCAGGCCTATTCGGCGCGACATGACGTGATCGACCCCGCGGGACACCGGCTCGCCACCACCTTCGACAACGACGACGGCTCGCACACCATGACAGCCTATGCTTCAGGGGTCACCCTGACCGCCACGGCGGGCAATGACGTCATGAACGGCGCCGGCGGGGATAATTTCGTCTTCAAAGCGATATCCGGTCATGACGTCATCAATAACTTCAAGGCCGGCGATTCCGCAGGCCACGACGTCGTCGAGATCGCATCGAGCGTCGCAGCCGACCTCACGCAGCTCTCGATCCAGGTCGTCGGCCACGACACAATTATTGACTTCGGCCACGATGCGTCAATTACGCTGACGGGTGTCACGACGCCGCTGACCCCGCACGATGTGCTGATCGTCTAGGTCGTAAACACCATGCCTACGACCTAGGCCGTAAACATCATGCCACAACCGAGGTCGTAAACATCATGCCTACGACCTGGCGATCCGTCGCGCCAGGCGAATAAACCCTTGCGAGTTGCGGTCAACCGCCATAACTGAGGCCAGCGCGGCAAGCAGGGAGATGCGAGGATGGCTCTGGAATCCAACACGGGACTGCAACTGCGTTCGTTGATCAGGAACAACGGCGAACTCGAACTCTCGCTGGCAAGTCTGCCGATACCCGAGCCGGGCCCCGACGAGGTCGTGGTCCGCGTCGAGGCCTCGCCGATCAATCCGTCGGATCTCGGCCTCTTGACCGGCGCGGCCGATATGTCCACCGCGAAAGTGTCCGGCAGCGGCGCTCAGACCGTCGTCACCGCAAAAGTCCCGGAAGCCGGCATGAAAGCCATGGCGGGCCGGCTCGATGAATCGATGCCGGTCGGCAACGAGGGCGCCGGCGTGGTGGTCAAGGCCGGCTCATCCGACGCGGCCAGGGCGCTGATGGGCAAGACCGTGGCGATGATCGGCGGCGCCATGTACGCGCAATACCGCCTCATGAAAGTGTCGGATTGCCTGCCACTGCCGGCCGGGATCACGCCGGCCGAAGGCGCCTCCTGTTTCGTCAATCCGCTGACCTCGCTCGGCATGGTCGAGACCATGCGCCGCGAGGGCCACAAGGCGCTGGTGCACACCGCGGCGGCTTCGAACCTCGGCCAGATGCTCAACAAGATCTGCCTCAAGGACGGCATCGACCTCGTCAACATCGTGCGCAGCGCCGAGCAGGCCAGGCTGCTGCGCGGCATCGGCGCCAAGTATATTTGCGATTCCACCGCGCCGACCTTCATGGAGGATCTGACCCAGGCGCTGGCCGAGACCGGCGCCACGCTGGCGTTCGATGCCATCGGCGGCGGCAAGCTCGCCGGCCAGATCCTGACCTGCATGGAAACGGCGATCAACAAGACCGCCAAGGTCTACAGCCGCTACGGCTCGAACGTGCACAAGCAGGTTTACGTCTATGGCGGGCTCGATACCCGCCCGATCGAATTGAACCGCGCCTTCGGCATGGCATGGGGCGTCGGCGGCTGGCTCCTGTTCCCGTTCCTGATGAAAATCGGTGCTGCCGACGGCGCGAGGTTGCGCCAGCGCGTGGTGGCCGAACTCAAGACCACCTTCGCCAGCCACTACACCCGGGTGGTGTCGCTGCCGGAGGTGCTTGAGCTGAAGAACATCGCCGAATACAGCAAGCGCGCCACCGGCGAGAAGTTTCTGATCAACCCGAACAAGGCCGGCTGAACGCCGGCCCTGCATTCTAACGCATGTCCCGGCGAAGTGGATCCGGTTCGCCGACAAGGACATGCGTCAAGCGTAAAATCTACGGCGCTTTCCGGCAATGCGGGATTCCAGTCCGCCAATGCGGGCGGATGTGGGAGGGCGGGGAGGATCGTGACAAATCCTTCAATCCGGGCTTCCGCACCATTCGGAAAATGACTAGCATTCCCCCGGATGACGATCACGCGACTGCGAACACGCAGCGCACATCAGGGGAGAAATGCCATGAATAATCTGAGCCGCCGTGATCTTTTGGCCGGCGCCGCCGCCGTTGGCGCTGCGGCCGCGCTGACGCCACTCACAGCCTCGCTGATCCGCGCCGCGGTACCGCCGGCAGGCGCCCAGGCGCCCGGCTTCTACCGCTACAAGGTCGGAAGTTTCGAGTGCACCTCGATCAATGACGGCGTCAACACCTTTCCGATGCCGGACACCTTCGTGAAGAACGTGCCGAAGGCCGAGGCACTGGCCGCCGCTGAAGCCGCCTACATGCCGACGGGCATGGTCTCGGTGCCGTTCAACCCGCAACTCATCAACACCGGCAGCAAGCTGGTGCTGATCGACACTGGCAACGGCGTGGCCAATCTCGAACCCAGCAAGGGGAAGGTCGGGCGCACCCTGCAAAATCTCGCCGCCGCCGGCGTCGATCCCAAGAACGTCGACGTCGTGCTGCTGTCGCATCTGCATCCCGACCATACCAACGGCATCCGCGCCGCCGACGGCTCGATGGCGTTCCCGAACGCGGAGATCATGGTGCCGTCGGTCGACTGGGCGTTCTGGACCAGTGACGACAACGCCGCCAAGGCGGAGTCCAATGCCATGATGAAGAACTATTTTGCCAATGTGAAAAAGACCTTCGCCGGCATCGAATCCAAGGTCACCAAGTACGACTGGGGCAAGGAGGTCGTCGGCGGCATCACCTCGATCGAGGCGCCCGGCCACACCCCGGGACATTCCGCCTTCGCGATTGCGTCAGGAAATTCGAAGATCCTGGTGCAATCCGATGTCACCAACATTCCGGAATTGTTCCTGCGCAATCCGGACTGGCATGTGGCTTTTGACGTCGATCCGGAACTGGCGCAGAAGACCCGGCACAAGTTCTACGACATGGCGTCGGCGGAGAAGGCCACCGTTATCGGCTTCCACTTCACCTTCCCCTCGGTCGGCCACGTCGAGAAGGACGGCGCCAGGTATCGTCTGGTCCCGGTTGCCTGGAATCCGCTGATCTGATCAACGCCGCCGTCCCTTAAGCGTTCTTTCAAGGCAAGCATTGCCCCCGGGTTTCGATCCGGGGGCAATCGTCGTTTTGGGCGGCGCGGAAATCGGGTGGACGCGATCGCTGCGGCCCGCGAAATTTGCCGGCGACCGGGTCAGCGAGGGCAGGGATGGCAAAAACGGCTGTGGGAATCGACCGGCGCGACTGGCTGTTGCTGGCCCTGTTGTCGGTGCTGTGGGGCGGATCCTTCTTCTTTGCCGGCGTCGCGGTCAGGGAGTTGCCGCCGCTGACCATCGTGTTCGCGCGCGTCGCGCTCGCCGCCATCTTGCTGGCGCCGGTGATGTGGGTTCGCGGCGTCCGCTTTCCGTCCGGCATCGCTGGCTGGTGGCCGTTTATGGTGATGGCGGTGTTGAACAACGTCATTCCGTTCTCGCTGATCGTCACCGGCCAGACCATGATCGCGAGCGGACTGGCTTCGGTGCTCAACGCGACGACGCCGCTGTTCACGGTTCTGGTCATGGCGGCATTCGCAGAGGAAGCGCTGAACCTGCGCCGTGTCGCCGGCGCCATCGTCGGCCTGTTCGGCGTGGTGATGCTGCGGGGCCAGCCGCTGCAAAACGCGCCGGCCCAGACCATGGGCATCCTGCTGTGCCTGGGAGCCGCCCTGAGCTACGGCTTCGCCGGGCTGTGGGGGCGCCGCAGGCTGTCAGGCATTCCGCCGTTGACGTCGGCGACCTGCCAGCTGGTCTGTTCCAGCGCCGTCATGCTGGCGCTCGCGGCGACGTTCGAATGGCGGCAGGGTCTGCCGATGCCGGGGGCGGCCACGTGGTGGTCGCTGCTCGGCTTCGCCGCGCTTTCCACCGCACTTGCCTACATCGTCTTCTTCCAGATTTTGATCCGCTCCGGCGCCACCAACGTCATGCTGGTCACGCTGCTGATTCCGGTGACGGCCATCCTGCTCGGTCATTTTGTGCTGGGGGAAGCGCTCAAGGACCGCGAGATTGCCGGGGCGCTGGTGATCGGCGGCGCCCTGATCCTGATGGACGGCCGCGTGTTCGATCTTTTGGCAAAGGTGGGCACGGCCCGACGCCAATAGCCGCCTGCCGCAAGACTTGCATTCCCGCGCCAACATGAGAACACTCGCGTCCGAATTCGGCAATCGACCGAAGCAGGAGAGAGGCCATGAGCGGACCGCTTGCAGGCATCAAGGTGATCGAGATCGCGCAGGCGGTGGCGGGACCGATGGCCGGCATGATCCTCGGCGACATGGGCGCCGAGGTCATCAAGATCGAAAAATGCGACGGCGGCGACGACGCGCGGGCCTGGGGACCGCCCTTCATCGACGGCGACTCGATGCTGTTTCATTCGATGAACCGCAACAAAAAGTCGGTCACGCTGGACATCAAGAACCCCGAGGATGTGGCGAAGCTCAAGCAACTCGTCGCGGGCGCCGATATCCTGATCCAGAACCTGCGTTCCGGCGTGGTCGCCGAGCTCGGCATCGGTCCGGACGTGATGTGCGCGCTGAACCCGCGGCTGATCTATTGTTCGGTCTGGGCGTTCGGTCCCAGGGGTCCGCTGCGCGAGGCGCCGGGCTTCGATCCCTTGCTGCAGGCCTATGGCGGCGTGATGTCGCTGACCGGCCGGCCGGACGATCCGCCGACCTTCTGCGCGCCCGCCATCAACGACAGGGCCACCGCGCAATGGTGCGTGATCGGTGCGCTCGGGGCGCTGCAGGCACGCCATCACTCGGGCAAGGGCTGCGTCATCGACACCGCGCTGTTCGACAGCGCGGTGGGCTGGGTCGAAGGGCCGCTCAACAATTACCTTTACACCGGCAAGCCGCCGCAGCGTTATGGCGGCGCCAGCTTCACGCTGGTGCCCTACCAGGTGTTCGCCACCTCCGATCGGCCGATCTGCATCGCCGCCGGCAACGACCGGCTGTTCGTCAAGTGCGCTGCCGTGCTCGGCCATCCGGAATGGGCCACCGATCCGCGGTTCGTGCGGGTGCGCGACCGGGCGGCCAACCGCGCCGCGTTGATCGAGCTGATGAAGCCGGTGCTTCTGACCAAAGGCCGCGCCGAATGGATGGCGGCGCTGGAAGCGGCCGGCGTGCCCTGCAGCCCGGTCAACGATATCCCGGAATTGTCCAGAACCGAACAGCTGGAGGCGGCCGACCTGCTGCGGACGTTGCCGGGCAGCGACGTGCGGGTGGTCGGTCTGCCCATCGTGTTCGACGGCGAACGGCCGCATCCGCGTACCGATGCCCCCAAGCTCGGCGCCCACAATACAGAGCTGTTGGCGCCGTCGCGGGTGAGCGCCGCCGAGTAGAACGGTTTTTCGCCGCCGGCAGCGCTTTTGGCCAATTCATGCACTTGCATCTTCTGTCGGGATCGCTAGGTTCCGCGGCAAGCCGTCCGGCTCTCTGCTTTATCAGCTCTTTGCATCACGGGGATATTCCAATGGCC
Source organism: uncultured Alphaproteobacteria bacterium (assembly GCA_963710235.1). Taxonomy (GTDB): domain Bacteria; phylum Pseudomonadota; class Alphaproteobacteria; order Rhizobiales; family Xanthobacteraceae; genus Bradyrhizobium. The sequence goes on along the minus strand of CAVPZI010000001.1, from coordinate 178,718 downwards.
ACTCCGAATACCGCGCTCATTCTTGTCGGCAGCCTTCGCAAGGCGTCGTTCTCGCTCAAGGTGGCCAATGCCCTGGCCAGGCTGGCGCCGGAATCGCTCAAGCTCGAGGTGCTGACGCTGCATGAGCTCTCGTTCTTCAATCAGGATCTCGAGGCCAGCCCGCCGAACGACTGGCTGGCGTTTCGCAACCGGATCAAGGCCGCCGACGGCGTGGTGTTCGTGACCCCTGAGTACAACCGCTCGATCCCCGGCGTGCTGAAGAACGCCATCGACATCGCCTCGCGGCCCTATGCGCAGAGCTCGTTCAACGGCCGGCCGGTCGCATTCATCGGCAATTCGCCCGGCGCGCTCGGCGCGGTCAGCGCCGTCAAACACCTGCAGCAGATCATGCCCGGGATTACGGGCCCGATCCTGCAGCAGCCCGAAATCTACCTCAACGGCATCGGCGACGCCTTCAACGACGCCGGCGAACTCACCAAGGACGGGGTCAGGGATCTGCTGCAGAACTACGTCAACGTGTTCGCGGCCTTCGTGGCCCAGCACAAGAAGTAAGCAAATCCCGCGCTCGGTCTGGAATTACCTCTCCCCGCGTGCGGGGAGCGGTCGGAATGCGCGCGTGCAACGCGCGGATTCCGGGTGAGGGGGCGCCAAAGAAAATAACGCGGCCTCGATAATTCCAGCCGCCTACCAACTTTCTCATCATTGGCTCCGCCCAGGCGGATGCGCCCCCTCACCCGGCGCTTCGCGCCGACCTCTCCCGCGCCCGGGGAAAGGTTAGGCCACGCATGGGACAACTTTCATGGAATCGACGCTGTAGCTGTTAGCAATCCCTTAACCGGGCCGTCGCATCGTCGGGCTATGGTTTCCCGCACCCGACTCAAGGCCGTTCTCACCGGGCTCGCCCTCTATGCCATGGCGGCGGCGATGATCGGCTATTTCGGCGTCAACGCCTACACCGGCAAGTACGGGCTCAATGCCCGGCAGGATCTCGACCAGGAGATCGTCGCGCTGACCTCCGAACTGGTGCGGCTGAAACAGGAGCGGGCCGAGGGCGCGCAGCGGGTGTCGCAGCTTCGTTCCGATCAGGTCGATCCCGACCTGCTCGATGAGCGCGTGCGCTATCAGCTCGACTATGCCCATCCCCGCGAACTGGTGCGGATGATCAAGCCCAATTGAAGTCTCGCGCTTCGAGCATGATCCGGAAAAGTGGACACCGGTTTTCCGAAAAGATCATGCTCAAACCAAAAATGCTCGCGGCAATTCCGGGAAATTACAAAACCACAGCAAATCAATCGCAAAAATTGCGCTCGCTGCAGTGCAAGATGGCGTCGCCGGTGCTGCGGCCACGCGATCCTTTCATGGCGTTGGGAGTTGGGGTAGAGAGGGTCGATCCGCTCTCTCATCCGGAATTTTCATGGCCGCACCGAAGAAAAGCGCCGCGCAGGGAACCGCGCCGGCAACCGACGGCGGGACTGAGCCGTCCAGCGTCGAATTCACCCGGGAACAGGAGCTGCGCGCGCTGCGCGACATGCTGCTGATCCGGCGGTTCGAGGAAAAAGCCGGCCAGCTTTACGGCATGGGCGCGATCGGCGGCTTCTGCCACCTCTACATCGGCCAGGAAGCCGTCGTGGTCGGCATGCAGATGGCGCTGAAGCAGGGCGACCAGGTCATCACCGGCTACCGTGACCACGGCCACATGCTGGCCTGCGGCATGGACGCCAAAGGCGTGATGGCCGAACTGACCGGACGGCATGGCGGCTATTCCAAAGGCAAGGGCGGCTCCATGCACATGTTCAGCAAGGAGAAGAACTTTTACGGCGGCCACGGCATCGTCGGCGCCCAGGTCTCGCTCGGCACCGGCCTCGCCTTCGCCAACCGCTACCGCGGCAACGATTTCGTCAGCCTGGCCTATTTCGGCGACGGCGCCTCCAACCAGGGCCAGGTCTACGAGAGTTTCAACATGGCGGAACTCTGGAAGTTGCCGGTGGTCTACGTCATCGAGAACAATCGCTACGCCATGGGCACCTCGGTGACGCGCTCCTCGGCGCAGACCGATTTTTCCAAGCGCGGCGCCTCGTTCAACATTCCCGGCGAGCAGATCGACGGCATGGATGTGCGCGCCGTCAAGGCGGCGGGCGACCGGGCGGTGGCCTGGTGCCGCGCCGGCAAGGGTCCCTACATCCTCGAGATGCAGACCTACCGCTACCGCGGCCATTCGATGTCCGATCCCGCCAAGTACCGCACCCGCGAGGAGGTCGACAAGGTCCGCCACGACTCTGACCCGATCGAGCAGGTGCGTAACCGCCTGCTCGAGGCCAAGGTCAGCGAGGCCGACCTCAAGGCGATCGACGCCGAGGTGCGCGATATCGTCAATGCGGCGGCGGATTTCGCCCAGCACGATCCGGAGCCTGATCCCGCGGAATTGTGGACCGATATCTATCGTTGAACGCGCGCAGCCTGTTGCAAGCCTGTTGCAAGGCTGCTGAATGAAGTCCGGAGCCGATATGCCAATTCAAGTGCTGATGCCTGCGCTGTCCCCGACCATGGAAAAGGGCAACCTTGCGAAATGGTTGAAGAAGGAAGGCGAGGCGATCAAGTCGGGCGATGTCATCGCCGAGATCGAAACCGACAAGGCCACCATGGAAGTCGAGGCCACCGATGAGGGCACCCTCGGCAGGATCCTGATCCCCGAGGGCACTGCCGACGTCGCGGTGAATACCCCGATCGCCACCATCCTCGCCGACGGCGAAAGTGCCGCCGACCTCGGCAAGGCCGCCGCCAAACCGGAAAAGCCCGCCGCGCAGGAAGCCAAATCCGCGCCCGCCGAAGCCAAATCTGACGCCAACAAGTCTGAAGAAAAGCCTGCCCCGGCGCCGCAAGCCCCCAAAGCCGCCGCCGAGCCCGATCCCGAAGTGCCCGAAGGCACCGAGATGGTGACCATGACGATCCGCGATGCGCTGCGCGACGCCATGGCCGAGGAAATGCGCCGCGATCCCGACGTCTTCATCATGGGCGAGGAGGTCGCCGAATATCAGGGTGCCTACAAGGTCAGCCAGGGACTGCTGCAGGAGTTCGGCGCCCGGCGCGTCATCGACACCCCGATCACCGAGCACGGTTTTGCCGGCGTCGGCGTCGGCGCGGCGATGTCGGGGTTGAAGCCGATCGTCGAATTCATGACCTTCAACTTCGCCATGCAGGCGATCGACCAGATCATCAACTCGGCCGCCAAGACGCTCTATATGTCCGGCGGCCAGATGGGCTGCTCCATCGTGTTTCGCGGCCCGAATGGTGCTGCGGCACGGGTCGCGGCCCAGCACAGCCAGGACTACTCGGCGTGGTACTCGCAGATCCCCGGGCTCAAGGTGATCGCGCCGTTCTCGGCGGCCGACTACAAGGGGCTCTTGAAAGCCGCGATCCGCGATCCCAATCCGGTGATCTTCCTCGAAAACGAAATCCTGTACGGCCATTCCGGCCCGGTCCCGAAGCTCGACGATTACGTGATCCCGATCGGCAAGGCGCGGGTCGTGCGCTCGGGCGGTCATGTCACGCTGGTCTCGTGGTCGAACGGCATGACCTATGCCCTGAAGGCCGCCGACGAACTCGCCAGGGAAGGCATCGAGGCCGACGTGATCGACCTGCGCACGCTGCGTCCGCTCGATACCGACACCATCGTCGCCTCGGTCAGGAAGACCGGCCGCGCGGTCACCGTGGAGGAGGGCTGGCAGCAGTCCGGCGTCGGCGCCGAGATCGCCGCCCGGATCATGGAGCACGCCTTCGACTACCTCGACGCGCCGGTGATGCGGGTTTCCGGCAAGGACGTGCCGATGCCCTACGCGGCCAATCTCGAAAAGCTGGCATTGCCTTCGGTGGCCGAGGTGGTCGCCGCGGCGAAGGCGGTTTGCTATCGCTGATTTCCAGAGCATGATCCGGAAAAGTGGAAACCGGTTTTCCGAAAAGATCATGCTCAAACAAAAGACAGAGCGGACGACCGGTAATGGCCATTGAGCAGTACCATTTCGATTTCATGGCCGAGGCCATTGCCGAAGCCGAAACCGGCATCCGCGAGGGCGGCTTGCCGATCGGCGCGGTGCTGACCCGCGACAACAAGATCATTGCCCGCGGTCACAACATGCGGATGCAGGAGAAGAACGTGATCCTGCACGGCGAGATGAGCTGCCTGCGCCAGGCCGGGCTGATCTCGTTTCACGACACCGTCATGTACACCACGCTGTCGCCGTGCTCGATGTGCGCCGGCGCCATCGGCCTGTTCAAGCTGTCGCTGCTTGTCATCGGCGAGTCCGTGACGTTCCCCGGCAGCAAGGACATCCTGACCCAATTCGGCATCCCCTTTATCGACCTCGAAGACCAGCGCTCGATCGCCATGATGAAGAACTGGCGGTCGAACCCGGCCAACGAGCGCCTCTGGCAGGGTGATATCGGCAACTAGAGCATGATCCGGAAAAGTGGACACCGGTTTTCCGAAAAGATCATGCTCAAACAAAGATTCAATCGGGACGCTGTGCTGTGGACGCGCGGTCTCTTATCGACAACAGGCTTGAAGACCGTGTGAGGTTCGTATGCCGATCAACATTCTGATGCCGGCGCTGTCGCCGACGATGGAAAAGGGCAACCTGGCCAAGTGGCTCAAGAAAGAGGGCGACAAGGTCAAGTCCGGCGACGTCATCGCGGAAATCGAGACCGACAAGGCGACCATGGAAGTCGAGGCGGTCGACGAGGGCACGCTGGCGAAAATCCTGGTGCCCGAGGGCACCCAGGACGTGCCGGTCAACAACATCATCGCGGTGCTGGCCGGCGACGGCGAGGACGTCAAGGCCGCAGGCGCCGGGGCGGGCGCTTCGGCGCCGAAGCCGGCAGCGGCGCCCGAGGCGAAGCCATCGCAGGCGGCCGCTCCCGAAGCCAAGACAGCCGCAGCTGCGCCCGAGGCGAAAGCTCCGGCCCCCGCGCCGGCGGCGCCAGCCCCGCAGGCCAACGGCCACGCCCGCACGTTTTCATCGCCGCTGGCCCGTCGCCTGGCGAAGGAGGCCGGCATCGAGTTGGCCCGCATCAACGGTTCCGGCCCCCATGGCCGCGTCATCGCCCGCGACGTCGAAGAAGCCAAATCCGGCAAGGGCCTCAAGGCGCCCACAGCTGTGCCGTCGACCGCGCCGGGCCTTGCGCCCGGCATGTCGGACAAGCAGATCCTGGCGCTGTACGAGCCGGGCTCGTACGAAGTCGTGCCGCACGACGGCATGCGCCGCACCATTGCGCAGCGGCTGACCGCCTCGGTGCAGACGGTGCCGCATTTCTACCTGACCATGGACTGCGACATCGGCAAGCTCTTGGCGGCGCGTGAGGAGATCAATACTTCGGCCCCCAAGGACAAGGAAAAGAAGCCGCTCTACAAGCTGTCGGTCAACGACTTCGTCATCAAGGCGATGGCGGTGGCGCTGCAGCGCATTCCCAACGCCAATGTGAGCTGGACCGAAGGCGGCATGCTCAGGCACAAGCATTCCGACATCGGCGTTGCGGTGGCGATGCCCGGCGGCCTGATCACGCCGATCATTCGCAAGGCCGAGACCAAGTCGCTGTCGACGATTTCATCCGAGATGAAGGACTTCGCCGCCCGCGCCCGCGCCCGCAAGCTGAAGCCCGAGGAATACCAGGGCGGCACCACGGCGGTGTCCAACCTCGGCATGTACGGCATCAAGGATTTCACCGCCGTGATCAACCCGCCCCATGCCACCATCCTGGCGGTCGGCACCAGCGAGGAACGCGCGGTGGTGCGCGCCGGCAGGATCGAGGCCGCCCACATCATGAGCGTAACCCTGTCCTGCGATCACCGCGCCGTCGACGGCGCGCTCGGGGCCGAACTGATCGGCGCCTTCAAGATGCTGATCGAAAACCCCGTCATGATGATGGTGTGATGAATTTTTTTCTTCCCTCTCCCACGAGGGGAGAGGGAAGAGAAAAAAGCGAGTAACCATGCCCGACACCTCCTTCGACATCATCATCATCGGCTCCGGACCGGGCGGCTATGTCACCGCGATCCGCGCCGCGCAGCTTGGCTTCAAGACCGCCATCGTCGAAAAGTCCTATCTCGGCGGCATCTGCCTTAACTGGGGCTGCATCCCGACCAAGGCGCTGCTGCGCTCGGCGGAAATTTATCACTACATGCAGCACGCCAGGGATTACGGGCTTTCCGCCGACAATGTCGGCTTTGACGCCGCCGCGGTGGTCAAGCGCTCGCGCGGCGTCTCCAAACGCCTCAACGACGGCGTCGGCTTCCTGATGAAGAAGAACAAGGTCACGGTGATCTGGGGCGAGGCCAGCATCGATGCGCCCGGCAAGGTCACCGTGAAGAAATCTGCGGCCGAGGCGCCGAAGGGCGCGCTGGGCGAGGGCGCCTACCAGGCCAAACACATCATCGTTGCGACCGGCGCGCGGCCGCGGGTGCTGCCGGGGCTCGAACCCGACAAGAAGCTGATCTGGACCTATTTCGAGGCCATGGTGCCGGAGCGGATGCCGAAATCGCTGCTGGTGGTCGGCTCCGGCGCCATCGGCATCGAATTCGCCTCGTTCTTCCACACCATGGGCTCGGACGTCACCGTGGTCGAGGTGCTGCCGCAGATCCTGCCGGTGGAAGACGCCGAGATCGCCGGGCTGGCGCGCAAACGCTTCGAGAAACAAGGCATCAAGATTCTCTCCAGCACCAAGGTGACAAAACTGGAGAAGAAGAGCGACAGCGTCCTCGCCACCATCGACGACGGCAAGGGCAAGCCGCAGACCACCGAGTTCGAGCGGGTGATTTCCGCGGTCGGCGTGGTCGGCAACATCGAGGGCCTCGGCCTCGAGAAACTCGGCGTCAAGACCGACCGCGGCACCATCGTGATCGACGGCGCCTGCAAGACCAATGTGCCCGGCATCTATGCCATCGGCGACGTCGCAGGACCGCCGATGCTGGCGCACAAGGCCGAGCATGAGGGCGTGATCTGCATCGAAGCCATCAAGGGCCTGCATCCCCATGCCATGGACAAGAATCTCATTCCCGGCTGCACCTATTGCCAGCCGCAGGTCGCCTCGGTCGGTCTGACCGAGGCCAAAGCGAAGGAGGGCGGCCGCGAGATCCGCGTCGGCCGCTTCCCATTCGTCGGCAACGGCAAGGCGATCGCGCTCGGCGAGGACCAGGGCCTGGTCAAGGTGATCTTCGACAAGAAGACCGGGCAATTGCTCGGCGCCCACATGATCGGCGCCGAAGTCACCGAACTCATTCAGGGCTATGTGGTGGCGATAAATCTCGAGACCACCGAAGAGGAACTGATGCACACCGTGTTCCCGCATCCGACGTTGTCGGAGATGATGAAGGAAGCGGTGCTCGATGCCTACGGGCGCGTGCTGAATATTTAACCGCAGGACATGATCCCGAAAAGTGGACACCGGTTTTCGGATCAGATCATGTCCTCAATATCAAACAAGCGAGATCGTATCCCGTGAAAGAAAACGAAAACCTGACCACCGAGCGCCCGACCTTCGTCACCCATCTCGAATGCGCGATGGAAGGCGATCACTATCCGGCCGACCAGATCCACAACCTGTCGAAGGCCGGCAAGCCGCTCTTGGTGCGTTACGATCTCGCCGGCGTCAAAAAGGCGCTGAGCAAGGACGCGCTGTCGCGCCGTCCGCCGGACCTGTGGCGCTACCGCGAGCTTTTGCCGGTGCGCAGGGTCTCCGACATCGTCAGCCTCGGCGAGGTGACCACGCCGCTGATCCGGCTGCCGAAGCTGGCGAAGAAAATCGGCGGCGGCGAGATCATCGTCAAGGACGAGGGCCGGCTGCCGACCGGTTCGTTCAAGGCCCGCGGTCTCGTCATGGCGGTATCGATGGGCAAGGCGCTCGGCATCAAACACATGGCGATGCCGACCAACGGCAACGCCGGCGCGGCCCTGGCCGCCTACGCCACCAGTTGCGGCATCCGGACCACGATCTTCTGCCCGGCCGATACGCCCGAGGTCAATGTCAGCGAAATCGAGCTGCAGGGCGCCACGGTGTACCGGGTCAACGGCCTGATCGACGATTGCGGCAAGATCGTCGGCGAAGGCAAGGCCAAGGCGGGCTGGTTCGACGTCTCGACCCTGAAGGAGCCGTATCGGATCGAGGGCAAGAAAACCATGGGGCTCGAGCTCGCCGAACAGCTCGGCTGGGAGGTGCCCGACGTGATCTTCTATCCGACCGGCGGCGGCACCGGCCTGATCGGGATGTGGAAGGCGTTCGCCGAACTCGAGGCCATCGGCTTCATCGGCTCGAAGCGCCCGCGCATGGTGGCGGTGCAGGCATCCGGCTGCGCGCCGATGGTGCGCGCCTTCGAGCAGGGCGTCGAACACGCGACGCGCTGGGAGGACGCCCACACCATCGCCTCGGGCATCCGGGTGCCGCAGGCGGTCGGCGATTTCCTGATCCTGCGCGCCGTGCGCGAGAGCAAGGGTTTTGCCATTGCGGTCGACGACGACAGCATTTCGGCGGCACTGAACGAAGTGGCGCGCGAGGAAGGCCTGCTGCTGTGTCCGGAGGGCGCTGCAACCTATGCCGCCTACACCGAAAGCCTGAAGGACGGCCGGGTCAGCAAGACCGACCGCGTCATGCTGTTCAATTGCGCCACCGGCCTGAAATATCCGCTGCCGAAGGTCGACCGGACGCTGGATCGGCACAAGCCGATCGACTACGCGGCGCTGTAGAGCTGATGAGATCAATTCGATCACCATCGCCGTTTCGTCATTGCGAGCGAAGCGAAGCAATCCAGAAGGCGACAAAGCGAGACTGGATTGCTTCGTCGCGGAGCCTGTCATCGGGCCGGCCGAAGGCCGGACCCGTTGGCTCCTCGCAATGACGGCTTTGGCGGCGTCTGGAGCGAAAATAGTGAGGGAAATGCTATGAGAAACGCGGTAATCGCAGTATTCGCCTGGATCACGCTGCTCGCCGGCAGCGGCACTGCGCTCGCCGACAACTTCCCCTCGCGCGTCGTCACCATCGTGGTGCCGTTCGCCGCCGGCGGGCCGTCCGACGCCATGGCGCGGATCCTGGCCGAGCGCATGAAGACAAAACTCGGCGAAACCGTGCTGATCGAGAATGTCACCGGTGCCGCGGGCTCGCTCGGGGTCGGACGCGTGGTGCATGCGCCGCCCGACGGCTACACCATCTCGTTCGGCCATCTCGGCACCCACGTCGCCAACGGCGCCATCTATAAACTCGGCTACGACCTCGTCAGCGATCTCGAGCCGGTGGTGCTGTTGCCGTCCAATCCGATGATCGTCGTCTCAAAGAACGCCGTGCCCGCCAAATCGCTGCAGGAGCTGATCGCCTGGATCAAGTCGCGGCCGACGCCGGTCACCGCCGGCACCGCCGGCGCCGGCTCGGGCAGCCATATCGCCGGGGTGTATTTCGAAAACCTCACCGGCCTGAAGCTGAACTACGTGCCGTATCGCGGCACCGCACCCGCCATGAACGACCTCGTCGCCGGCCAGATCGACATCATGATCGACCAGACTTCCAACTCGATCAGCCAGGTCCGCGCCGGCACCATCCGCGCCTATGCCGTCACCGATTCAAAGCGGGTCGACAGCGCCGCCGACGTCCCGACCACCGACGAAGCCGGCTTGCCCGGCTTTCACATGACGCTGTGGTCGGGGCTGTGGGTGCCGAAGAACACGCCGAAGGACGTCATCGCCAAGCTCAACGCCGCGACCGTCGATGCCCTGAACGATCCGGCAGTGCGCAAGCAGCTGGAAAATCTCGGCCTGCAGATGCCGCCCGCCGGTCAGCTGACGCCCGACGCGCTCGGCGCCTGGCAGCAAGCCGAGATCGGCAAATGGTGGCCGATGATCAAGGCCGCCAACATCAAGGTCGAGTAGGTTTTCGCGAAAGCGTCTCGCCCATATTCAGACCGTGGCCCGCATGAGCGAAGCGATATGCGGGACGCCTCACAGGCAAACCGGCGCAGACCAAATCCCGCAACGTGCCGCACATGCTTCCGGCCCTTGCCTGCGATATATTAAGCGCACCGCACCGTCAGCGTAATTTCCGGCATCAGACTTCGTGGCTTCGATCGGCAGGCGTGGACTCTGAAAGCCTTTGACGGGCGCTGTCGGTGCTCTCGCTGAGCGACGACGGGATGCCTATCCTGCCGAGCCCATGGGGCGGCATCCCGCTGTAGATCGCCTCATATTCTCCCGCACGGATCTTGTAGGTCTCGTGCCAGATCCCCACGTCGCCCCGCGTTTCCTTCATCCGCCGGTTGAATTCGACCCAGGCCGGCCAGTGCGACGCAGTGCGGTCGCGGGCATAGCGCTCCAGGTGATCGAAGCTTCTCCAGTACTGCACGATCGGTTTGCCGCCGAGGCCATTGTGACCGAGGAAGCCGACATGCGCAGGCGCGCCCTCCAGTTCTTTCAGCATCTTCGGCATGGCGAGCAGCACGGGCAGCCACTTGTGCGGCTTCCAGATCTTGTTGATCCTCATGCCGATCAGGAAGAGGACAAAATCGCCGTCGATCCGGCCGGTAATGCGATTGGGGATAATCTCGGTCATTGGCAAACCCGTCAACGAGAAATGAAAATGAAACCTGAATCGTGGTGAGCCATGGGTCAGAGAGCACCGCGGCGCGCGTCGAACGTGCCGCGCAAAGGCGCGCCCGATGACGAACTCCGTGAAATTCGAGGCCGAACTCCAGCCTCGCTCAATTCCCGCATGACCCTGTTGCTCCATCCGAGCTACGCGCTGCGGGCCTCCCGGTTTCGCCGCTCTGTCGTTTATTCAACCGGCCGCCGCAAAGTCGGTCCGGGTGCACTTAATTCACGCGGCCACTCGGCGGCCGCGGCGTGGAGCCCGAGGCGTAATCCGCATTGCCGCGGCCTTTCGCCGAAACCTCCGCCTCAGAAATCTTTTGACACAAATCCTCGCTGCTTCGTGAAGCACGCGCAGCGGAACCTGCACCTCCGCCGGTCATTTTCGAGGGGTTGTCCCAACAGGAGAGGCTTCCATGCGAAAAACCTTGCTCGTGTCCGCCTTCGCCGCCGTCATCGGCTTGTTCGGCGTCGCCGCTGTGTCGGCGCAGACCGCGACCGATACCAAGCAGCCGAGCGCCATGGCGCCGGCCGACACCGGCGGTGCGGCGACGTCCGAAAAGGGGGCGATGAAGAAGACGGCGAAGAAGAAATCCACCAAGCCGCAGAAAACCACCAAGAACGAAACCGGCATGGACAAGGGCGGAATGGAAAAGAAATAGGCAGATCCGCATTGCCCGAGACGAAAGCGGCCGGCTCGGATGAGCCGGCCGTTGTTTTTGGCGTGACGTGTCGGACGGCGACCGTTGCGCGACGCACACAAATGTTGCGTGCGAGCAACAGTTCCTGAACATTTGATCGACACGGCGGCTGGCCCTTGTCCGCGCCGCTTTTTAGCCACACCCCTCCATGAAATCATTCCTTCGCAGGTTTTAGGCCACGGCGCTCGAAGGCGATGGAATCCCGGCATTTTACGGGGCTTTCCGGGGGCAAAAGGTGAGGGCCGGGGAAACAGGGTTACGATGGACGCCAAGACTAACAAGACCAGCATCAAGAGCCGGCTGCCGAGCCGCCATGTGACCGAAGGACCGGAGCGGGCGCCGCACCGCTCCTATCTCTATGCCATGGGCCTGACCACGGCGCAGATCCATCAGCCGCTGGTCGGGGTGGCGTCGTGCTGGAACGAGGCCGCGCCCTGCAACATCGCGCTGATGCGCCAGGCCCAGGCGGTCAAGAAGGGCGTCGCCTCCGCCGGCGGCACCCCGCGCGAATTCTGCACCATTACCGTCACCGACGGTATCGCCATGGGCCACGACGGCATGCGCTCGTCGCTGCCGTCGCGCGAATGCATCGCCAACTCGGTCGAACTGACCATGCGCGGCCACTCCTACGACGCCCTGGTCGGGCTCGCCGGCTGCGACAAGTCGCTGCCCGGCATGATGATGGCCATGGTCCGGCTCAACGTGCCCTCGGTCTTCATCTATGGCGGCTCGATCCTGCCCGGCAACTTCCGCGGCCAGCAGGTCACGGTCCAGGACATGTTCGAGGCGGTCGGCAAGCATTCGGTCGGCGCCATGTCCGACGAGGATCTCGACGAAATCGAGCGGGTGGCCTGCCCGTCGGCCGGCGCGTGCGGCGCACAATTCACCGCCAACACCATGGCGACGGTATCCGAGGCCATTGGCCTGGCGCTGCCCTATTCGGCCGGCGCGCCGGCGCCTTACGAGATCCGCGACGCTTTCTGCATGACCGCCGGCGAGAAGGTGATGGAGCTGATCGCTTCCAACATCCGGCCGCGCGACATCGTCACCCGCAAGGCGCTGGAAAACGCCGCCGCCGTGGTCGCCGCGTCCGGCGGCTCGACCAATGCTGCGCTGCACCTGCCGGCCATCGCCCACGAATGCGGCATCCAATTCAATCTATTTGATGTGGCCGAAATCTTCAAAAAGACACCATATGTCGCGGATTTGAAGCCGGGTGGTCGTTATGTCGCCAAAGACATGTTTGAAGTTGGCGGCATACCGCTTCTGATGAAGACATTGCTCGATCACGGCCATCTTCACGGCGACTGTCTGACCGTTACCGGCCGGACCATCGCGGAAAACCTGAAGAACGTGAAGTGGAATCCCCATCAGGACGTCGTGCGTTCGGCCGACAAGCCCATCACCGTGACAGGCGGCGTGGTGGGCTTGAAGGGGAATCTCGCGCCAGAAGGCGCGATCGTGAAGGTCGCCGGAATGTCGAATTTGAAATTCACCGGACCTGCCCGCTGCTTCGATTGCGAGGAAGACGCGTTCGAATCGGTGAAGAACAAGACCTACAGGGAAGGCGAGGTCATCGTCATCCGCTACGAGGGACCGCGCGGCGGCCCCGGCATGCGGGAGATGCTCTCCACCACCGCGGCGCTGACCGGCCAGGGCATGGGCGGCAAGATCGCGCTGATCACCGACGGCCGGTTCTCCGGCGCCACCCGCGGGTTCTGCATCGGCCATGTCGGCCCGGAAGCCGCGATCGGCGGCCCGATCGCCTTGTTGCGTGACGGCGACATCATCGAGATCGACGCCGAAATCGGCACCCTTAACGTAAAGTTGACCGACGCCGAGCTGGCCCAGCGCAAGACCAAATGGCAGCCCCGCGCGACCAACCATACATCGGGAGCGTTGTGGAAATACGCCCAGCAGGTCGGACCTGCCGTTGACGGTGCCGTGACCCATCCGGGCGGGTCACACGAGAAACAGTGTTATGCGGACATTTGAGCGTATCATTTTTGTAGCGTTATTGACGGGCACGGCGTCCGCCCTGCCGGCGTTCGCGTTCGACGGCGCGCCGGTCAACAAGGATGCGGCGATCCCGGTGGTTTCGGCCGCGCCTGGAACAGCACCTGCGCTGAAGCGGGCGGTGGCGCCCGATACCTCCCTGACCTCGCTGCAATACGCCGCCGAGGGCGGTCACCCGGTGGCGCAATGGAAGCTGGGCCGGATGTATGCCGACGGCGACGGCGTCGCCCAGGACAATTTGCGCGCGTTCGAATATTTCAGCCGCATCGCCAATGCCCATGCCGAGGACAATCCGTCGGCGCCGCAGGCCCCGATCGTGGCCAACGCCTTCGTGGCGCTCGGCCGCTATTACCTCGACGGCATTCCGAATTCCAAGATCAAGCCCGATGCCGAGCGGGCACGCGAAATGTTCTCCTACGCCGCGTCGTATTTCGGCAACGCCGACGCCCAGTACGACCTGGCGCGGCTCTACCTCAACGGCGTCGGCATGCCGCGTGATCCCAAGTACGGCGCGCGCTGGCTGGGTCTGGCCGCCCAGAAGGGCCAGCACCAGGCCCAGGCCCTGCTCGGCCAGATGCTGTTCAACGGCGACCAGCTGCCCCGCCAGGCCGCGCGCGGCCTGATGTGGCTGACCTTGGCCCAGGACAGCGTCCGTCCGGACGAGGGCTGGATCCGCGACAGCTACAACAAGGCATTCGCGAAAGCCTCCGACGACGACCGCGCCATGGCGCTGCAGATGCTTGAGCACTGGGTGTCCGGCCGCAAGGACTGACCGGGCGTCGTCGTTCGGGGCGTAGGGTGGGCAAAGCGTTAGCGTGCCCACCATTTTTTTGACCCGAGCTTCAGGTGGTGGGCACGGCGCGAGAGCACCTTTGCCCACCCTACGAGCTTGCGGCCGCCACATCCCTGAACATCGGATAGCCCGACGCCATCCCGAACTTTCCGGCCGGTTCGCCTGCGTCGATGTACCCGCCGCTGCGATAGAAGCGATGCGCGGTCTCGGTGCTGAACAGCGTGCAGCGCCGGTTGCCGCGTAGCGCGGCCCTTGCCTCGAGCGCGGCCACGAGGGCCCGGCTGACGCCGCGGAAGCGCGCTGCCGGCGAAACGTAATTCATCAGGATCTCGCCGGCATCGCTGACCGCACCCACCGACAGGATTGCTGCGGCCTCGACTGCGACCAGTACGGAACTGTCCGGCCGCGCGATCCATGCGGCGACGTTTTCCGGCGTTTTGTTGGCCAGCCAGCGCTGCAACAATACCGGGTCGTTGCGGTGATCGGCGGCGCACAATTCTCAGGATCGATCGCCGCAGCACCTCGCAGGCTTCTGCGGCATCGGCGGGCAGGGCGTCGCGGATTACCATCGGAACCTCCGAAGGCCAGGGGAATTGCAGCCCTGCTACGCCGCTCCAGATCGAGGTCGATCCAGACCGGCACATGGTCCGACGGCTTTTCCCAGGCCCGGACATAGCTGTCGATGCCGACGCCGGTGAGGCGGTCGCCGGCCTGCGGCGACAGCAGCAGGTGATCGATCCGCAGCCCGTGGTTCTTCTGCCAGGCGCCGGCCTGGTAATCCCAGAACGTGTACTGGCCGGGCGCGTCGGTGACCGCGCGCAGCGCGTCAGTCAGGCCAAGGCCGAGCAGGGCCTGAAAACTCTCCCGGGTTTCCGGCTTGAACAGGGCGTCGTTGAGCCAGGCATCCGGATTATGCACGTCGGCTGCCGCGGGAATCACGTTGAAGTCGCCGGCCAGGATCAGCGGTTCCTCGGTTTTCAGACGTTCTTTTGAATACGCAAGAAGCCGCGACATCCATTTGAGCTTGTAGGGATATTTTTCGGTGCCGACCGGGTTGCCGTTGGGCAGGTAAAGGCAGGCGACGCGCGCCACGCCGCGCTTGAGCGACACCACGCCTTCGAGGAAGCGGGCGTGGACGTCCTCGGCATCGCCGGCCAGCCCCGGGGTGGTCTCTTCCAGCGGAAATTTCGACAATAGCGCCACGCCATTGAAAGTCTTCTGGCCGTGGGTGACCACGTTGTAGCCGAGCGCCTCGATCTCCGCGCGCGGAAACGCCTCGTCGACGCACTTGATCTCCTGCAGGCAGACCACGTCCGGCGAGCAGTCCTTGAGCCACGTCAGCAGATGTTCCAGCCGCTGGCGGACCGAGTTGACGTTCCAGGTGGCGATGCGCATGGGGGATTCCGGGGCAGGCGTGGGGCGGATCATTTGGTCTTGCTGCGTCATACGCGGGCTTGACCGGCGTTTCCATCCTTCTTCGCAACAGTCTCCGCAACCCGCAGCGTCAGCGCTCGGGCAATCCCGCGGCGACTTCGGCGCGTCCGATCCGGTCGCTGGCGGCCAAAAACGTCGGGCTGGCGTTCTTTGGCGGCAACGCGACATTGCCGAGGTTCGAGCCGGGCCGGAGCGTCATCGCCTTTGCCATCGCGGCCCTTGCTTCCTCCGGGTGCCCCAATCGCTGATAGGCCGCGGCCAGCATCATGTAGCTGCGTCCCGTGGCCGGGGTGATGGCGATCGAGCGTTGCAGCCACGGCAGTGCGTTCTCGTCATCGTCCATCACCAGATAGGCCATTCCCACACCGAGTTTCCAGGTCCAGCGCTGGGCCGGCGGCGTGTCGAAACTGTCGGCCCGCCTGAACGTCGCCAGCGCCTGGTCGAAACGCCCCAGCTGAAGCTGACCCAACCCGATATGATACAGCGCGATGCCGTTCCAGGGATCGAAGCTCAGCACCCGCGCACAGGCCACCAGGCTTTCGACGAACGCGTTGGTGGCGGTGAGGAAGCGGCAATAGGCTTCGAGCACCGGAAGATAGTCCGGCTTGCGCTTCAGGCCTTGCTCGAGAATCGCGCGCGCATGGGTTTCGGCGGCGGCGCTCTCGGTCGCTGTGTACCAGACCATCTGCACGCCGCGCAGCTGAAGTCCGGCCAGCGCGACCGCGAGGTCGATATTGTCAGGGTCGTCAGCGAGGGCCTTCTCCAGCATCTCCTGTGACGCCGCGAAGCGCGCCCGGGTCGTCTGCGCGATGGACTCCATGGCCTGGTCGATCGCGACGCGGGCGCTGCCGGTGGATGTCGGATTGTCGTTCGGTTTTGCATCGAAGTGGACCAGCGCATTGATCCGCCGCGCCAGGGGCTCGCCGATGCTTGCGGCGAGCCGGGATTGTTGCAGCGTCAAATCACTGTCATCGGTCGCGAGCGACACCGGCGTGGTCCAGATGATGTCGCCGGTGGTCGTGCGGATCATGCGGGCCCGCACCTCCCACGATTTGCCCTGTTTCCCGAGTTCGCCGGAGACGACGAAATCCGGCCGTGCCGTGCCGGACGCCGCGCCTGGCTCCTGGCCCGCAATTTGCGGCGCCGCTACCCGGACATTCTCGATCTTTGCAAGTCCGTCGCCCAGGCGTGTGGTCACATCGGCCGCGATGGCGGCAAGGTCCGCGTCGGCGCCCGTGATCGGCATCACCGCAACCGTGACCGGTCCCCTTCCGGCAAGACGTCCCGATCCGACCATGGTCACCGCGACGGCTCCCCCGATCATGACGACGCCTGCCGCCGCGGCCGCCAGCCCCACGGTGCGTCGGAGGAACCGCGGCGCGGCAGCGGGGGCGGCTGTTTCGCTGGATCGGTCCGGTTCGGGTTGCAGCCCGGCGGGCGCCAGCGCGGGCGTTGCCGGCTCATGACATACACTGGCCTCGAACAGATAGCCGCGGCCGGACACCAGCTTGACGATCGCGCGGTCGTCGTCGTCGAGCGCGGCGCGGATCTCGCGGATGCACTGGAACAGGCTGTCGTCGCCGACGTGCACATTGCGCCACACCGCCTCCATCAGTTCCTGCTTGCTCAGGATCCGTCCGGGGTTGGCGGCAAACAGCGCCAGGAGGGCGAAGGTTTTCGGCCGAAGGTTAACGACTTCGCCGCCGGGCTTGCGCAGCTCGGCGCGGCCCTGATCGAGTTCAAAACCGGCAAAACGAAAGCGCATGAGGGTCCAGGAACCACCAAGGGACCGGCCCATACCACGCACATTTTAACTTAAATCTCAATTGAATTCAAATTTCAGGAAAATTTCAGGTCGCCGTCGGGACAGACGGGGGCTTTCTGTTGGAAAACCTCATTGGGTCGCGTGGGTGGCCATGACGCGAGCGCGGCTCGGGCGTGGCAGGGGTGCAGAGGCGGGTATGGGTGGAATGGGTCAGGCCGGCGCGGCGTCGCGCCGGAATTATCGGACCGGGCGGGGTGTCCCGCGGGCGTCGTCGGCATTGTGGAACTTTAACAAGTGTTTTTCGAGCAGCAATTATTTTTTGAGCGCGCAGCGCGGCCTTCAGGCCGGAAGGGCAAATCCTGGACGACTGGAACGACGATTGGGGCGGTTTGGACGCCAGGACCCATGAGGTCCCGCACGCGGAGTTGCAACTCGACGGCGGCCCCGCGGTTCTGGATGCCCATCTTCTGTTTCATGCCGAGTTCAGGCGCGCCGGTGACGACCTCCGGCTGATCGGTTCCGACGGCAAAACCCACACCGTTGCCGGCTATTTCGAGCAGGAAAACCCACGCGCGCTATCGACGCCGGAGGGCGCCGCGCTGAGCGGCGACGTCGTTGCCGCGCTGGCCGGTCCGGCCCATCCCGGACAATACGCCGCCCTGGACGCGCCGCAGGGCGCGATGCAGGTGATCGGACACGCCGCCCGCATCGAAGGCAATGTTTCGGTGGTGCGCAACGGCGTTGCCATCACCCTCAACAACGGCGACGTGCTGCTGAAAGGCGACGTGGTCCAGACCGCCGGCGACGGCATGGCGGGCCTGGTGTTCAACGACGGCAGTGCGTTCCGGATCGGGCATGATTCGCGCCTGGTGCTGAGCGAGTTCAGCTACGACCCGCACGGCAGCGCCAACCTGGAAGCCTTCGATCTCGTCCAGGGATCGTTCAGCTTCGCGTCCGGCAATATTGCCCACTCCGGTGACATGCACATCGGCACGCCGGCCGGCTCGGCGCGGATCATGGGCTCCGCCGGCGGCGGCGAAATTGGCGCCAATGACGGCGCCGTCACCCTGTCGATTTTCCACCAGGGTGACGGGCTGCATCAGGCCACCGCTTTCGATCGGGACGGCCATCCGATCGCGACCATCAGCAGCGACGGCGGCAGGTGGACGCTCACGCCGAACGGCCTTTCGCAATACACCGCCAACGAAGAGGCAAAGACCGACGCCGACGAGGCTGCCGAGTTCGATGCGCTCAACGACATCCTGCAGCTCAAGGGGGCCGGCAGCGTGACGCCCGGCGCGCTCGGCGTGCACGGGTCGTCGTCGCCGCCCAGCGACTTCCACGATCTCGGCTTCGGCTCGCTCGGCTTTAAGCCCGACGGATTGTTCGGCAACCACCCGCTCGATAATTTCCTGCCGTTCGACGGCTTCTTCCATCCCGGCAACGATGGCGGTGTCGGGTTGCCCGCATCGCTCCCGCTGAGTTTCTTCATCGACCCGCCGCCGGTGATCAGCTCCGGCGCCATCGCTGATGTGAACGAGAGCGTCGCAGCCCACACCGCAGTGTACACGGCCGTGGCGGCGGATGCCATCCACGCCAGCATGACTTATTCGCTGGTGAGCGGCCTGCATGACGATGCGGCCGCGTTCAGCATCGATGCCTCGACCGGCGTGGTGACGATCAACGGGACGCCCGATTTCGAGGCGAAAGCCTCTTACCATTTTACGGTGGAGGCCAGCGATCCGTTCGGCGTGTTCTCGACCCAGGCGGTGACGCTCACCATCGACGATCTGCCACCGGTCATCCGCTCAGGCGCCACTGCGGTGGTCAATGAAGCCGTGGCCGCGCATACCATTGTCTACACGGCGGCCGCGGCCGATCCCGCCGGCGGCACCGTGACCTGGTCGCTGGTGTCCGGCCTTCATGACGATGCGGGCGCCTTCATCATCGATGCGTCGACCGGCGTGGTCACCCTCAACAACGTGCCGGATTTCGAGACCAAACCGTCCTACGCTTTCACGGTAAAGGCCAGCGATGCCTCCGGCGATTTCACCACCCAGGCGGTAAGTCTCTCCATCAACGACCTGCCGCCGGTGATCAGTTCCGGCGCTGTGGCAACGGCCATCGACGAAGCCGTCGCCGCGCACACGGCCGTGTACACGGCCGTGGCGGCCGATCCCGCCGGCGGCACGGTGACCTGGTCGCTGGTGTCAGGCCTCAACGACGATGCCGCCTTCAGTATCGATGCATCGACAGGCGTCGTCACCCTCAACAACGTGCCGGATTTCGAGACCCAGCCGTCCTATGCTTTCACGGTGAAGGCCAGCGATCCCTCAGGCCACTTCACGACGCAGGCGGTAACGCTCGCCATCAACGATCTGCCGCCGGTGATCAGTTCGCTCACCACCGCTGATGTCGACGAAGCCGTGGCCGCGCATAGTGTCGTCTACACGGCGACCGCGGCCGATCCCGCCGGCGGCACCGTGACCTGGTCGCTGGTGTCAGGCCTCAACGACGATGCTGCCGCGTTCCACATCGATGCATCGACCGGTGTCGTGACCATCAATAGCGTGCCGGATTTCGAGACCAAGCCGTCCTACGCCTTCACGGTAAAGGCCAGCGATCCCACCGGAGAATTCACCACGGAGGCGGTGACACTCTCGATCGACGACTTGCCGCCGGTGATCAGCTCCGGTGCCACCGCTGATGTCGACGAGGCGGTCGCTGCGCATACGGCGGTCTACACGGCCATCGCAGCCGATCCGGCCGGCGGTACCGTGACGTACGCGCTGGTTGCGGGCTTGCAGGACGATGCGAGCGCCTTCAGCATCGATGCGTCGACCGGTGTTGTCACCATCAACAACGTACCGGATTTCGAGACCAAGCCGTCCTACGACTTCACGGTGAAGGCCAGCGATCCCTCCGGCGACTTCACAACAAAGGCGGTAACGCTCGCCATCAACGATCTGCCGCCCGTCATCAGTTCCGGGGCTTCGGCGACAGCCATCGACGAGGCGACTCCGGCCCACACGGCGGTCTATACCGCGGTGGCGGCCGATCCCGCCGGCGGCACCGTGACCTGGTCGCTGCTGTCCGGTCTCAACGATGACGCCGCCGCGTTCAGCATCGATGCATCGACCGGCATCGTTACCATCAGCGACGTACCTGATTTCGAAACCAGGCCGTTCTACGCATTCACGGTCGAGGCGAGCGATCCCTCCGGCAAGTTCACCACGCAGGCGGTGACGCTTTCGATCAACGACCTGCCGCCAGTGATCAGTTCAGGGGCGTCGGCGACAACCATCGATGAGGGCTCTGCGGCTGGCACGCCGGTCTACACGGCGATCGCGGCCGATCCGGCCGGCGGCACCGTCAGCTATTCGCTGGTCTCGGGCCTCAACGACGATGCGAGCGCCTTCAGCATCGATGCATCGACCGGCGTGGTCACCATCAACAACGTGCCGGATTTCGAGACCCAGCCGTCCTACACGTTTACGGTGGAGGCGACCGACCCCTCCGGCAAGTCGACCGTGGAGGCGGTGACGCTCTCGATCAATGACCTGCCGCCGGTGATCAGTTCCGGCCCGGTGGCGACAGCCATCGACGAGGGCTCTGCGGCTGGCACGCCGGTCTACACGGCGATTGCAGCCGATCCGGCCGGCGGCACGGTAACCTATACGCTGGTGTCCGGCCTCAATGACGCCGCCGCCGCATTCAGCATCGATCCGTCGACCGGCGTCGTCACCCTTAACAACGTGCCGGATTTCGAGACCAAACCGTCCTATACCTTCACCATCGAAGCGAGCGACGATTCCGGCAAGTCGACCGTGGAGGCGGTGACACTCTCGATCAACGATCTACCGCCGGTGATCAGTTCCGGCGCTGTGGCTACCGCCATCGACGAGGGGGTTGCGGCCCACACGGCTGTTTACACCGCTATCGCCGCGGATCCCGCCGGCGGCACGGTGACATATTCGCTGGTGTCGGGCCTTCAGGACGATGCCACGGCGTTCAGCATCGACCCGTCAACAGGCGTGGTGACGATCAACGCGACACCGGATTTCGAGACCAAATCGTCGTACAGCTTCACGGTCGAGGCGAGCGATCCCTCCGGCAAGTCGACCGTGGCTGCGGTGACGCTTTCGATCAACGACCTGCCGCCGGTGATCAGTTCAGGAGCGTTGGCGACAGCCATCGATGAAGGATCTGCGGTCGGCACGCCGGTCTACACGGCGATCGCGGCCGATCCGGCCGGCGGCACCGTTACCTGGTCGCTGGCCTCGGGCCTCAATGACGATGCCGCCGCGTTCACCATCGATCCGGCAACGGGCGTGGTTACCATCAACAACGTGCCGGATTTCGAGACCAAGCCGTCCTACACCTTCACGGTGGAGGCGACCGACCCCTCCGGCAAGTCGACCGCGGAGGCGGTGACGCTTTCGATCCACGACCTGCCGCCGGTGATCAGTTCGGGCAGTGTTGCGACAGCCATCGACGAGGGCTCTGCGGCCGGCACGCCGGTCTACACCGCGATCGCAGCCGATCCGGTTGGCGGCACCGTCACCTACACACTGGTGTCGGGCCTCAACGACGACGCTGCCGCGTTCCACATCGATGCATCGACCGGGATCGTGACGATCAACGCGATCCCGGATTACGAGACCAGATCGTCCTATAGCTTCACCGTGCAGGCGAGCGATGCCTCCGGTCATGCCACCACGCAGGCGGTGACCCTCGCCATTAACGACCTGCCGCCGGTGATCGGTTCCGCCGCCACGGCTGACGTCAACGAAGGCGTTGCGATCGGCATGCCGGTCTACACGGCGCTCGCGGCCGATCCCGCCGGCGGCACGATCACCTGGTCGCTGGTGCCGGGCCTCAATGACGATGCCGCCACCTTCAGCATCGATGCCAACGGCGTCGTGACAATCAACGCGATCCCGGATTACGAGACGAAATCGTCCTACAGCTTCGCCGTGCAGGCGAGCGACGCCTCCGGCGTTGCCTCCACCCAGACGGTAACCCTCGCCATCGACGACCTGCCGCCAGTGATCAGTTCGGGCGCGACCGCCAGTATCGACGAAGCCATCGCTACCGGTACGCTGGTCTACACGGCACTCGCAACCGATCCCGCCGGCGGCGCGGTGACCTGGTCGCTGGTGTCCGGCCTCAACGACGACGCGGAATTGTTCACCATCGATCCGGCAACCGGCAAGGTAACGCTCAACGCGGTGCCGGATTTCGAGACCAAACCGTCCTACAGCTTCACCGTGGCGGCGAGCGATGCTTCCGGTCACGCCTCTACGCGGGCGGTCACCCTCTCGATCAACGATCTGCCGCCGGTGATCAGTTCCGGCGCTGTCGCGACCGCGATCGACGAAGGCAGCGCGGCCCATGCGCTGGTCTACACGGCCGTCGCCGCTGACCCCGCCGGCGGAGCCGTGACGTATTCGCTGGTGTCCGGCCTCAATGACGACGCGGCCGCGTTCACCATTGACCCGGCATTGGGCAAGGTGACGGTCAACGCCATACCGGATTACGAGACCAGATCGTCCTACAGCTTCACCGTCGAGGCGAGCGACGATTTCGGCAAATTCACCACGAAGACGGTGACCCTCGCGATCAACGATCGGCCGCCGGTAATCGGTTCGCCCGCCACGGCCCACGTCAACGAGGGCGTTGCGATCGGCACGCCGGTGTACACGGCGACGGCGGCCGATCCCGCCGGAGGCACGATAACCTGGTCGCTGGTACCGGGCCTCAGCGACGATGCCACTAGCTTCAGCATCGATGCCAACGGCGTCGTGAAGATCAACGCTACACCGGATTACGAGACCAAACCGTCCTACAGCTTTACCGTGCAGGCGAGCGACGCCTCCGGTCATGCCACGACGCAGATCGTCACACTCTCCGTCAACGACCTGGCGCCGGTGATCAGTTCGGGCGCCGTGGCACCAGCCATCAATGACGGCGCCGCGGCCCATACCGCGGTCTATACCGCGGCCGCGGCCGATCCCGGCGGCGGGTTGGTGCGATATTCGCTGGTGTCCAGCCTCGATTCGACGGCGTTCAGCATCGATGCGTCGAGCGGCATCGTTACCCTCAACGCGGTGCCGAATTTCCAGACTAAACCGTCCTACAGCTTCACGGTGGAGGCGATCGATGCTTCCGGCGCATTGTCGACGGAGACGGTAACGCTCGCGGTCAAGCAGCCTGCCGCCGGCCGTCTCCGGCGATCTCGCGATTTCGCTCTACCAGGGCGCCTCGGTCCCCTTGACCACCGCAGACCTCACCGCCGTCAGTGTCGATGGCGGGGCTCCAACCTTCAACGTCACCGGCTTCGTCCACGGATATGTCGCCCTGGCGAGCGCACCGGGCACGGCGATTACCGGCTTCACCGAGGCGCAGCTTGCCGCGGGTTCGGTGCTGTTCGTCGGTGACGGCACCGCCGGCGCAACGGTGAGTTTCACGGTCACGGCGACCCACGGCACGCTGACGTCGGCCCCGGTCACCGTGAACGCAACCGTGTCGGGCGACCTGGTGCTGCCGGGAGACATCAATGTCTTCGGGCATACCGAATCCATCCACAGCCTGACCCAGTCCGGCGGAACGCTCAGCGGCACCGGTGTGCTGACGGATGCGGGCACCGCGAGTTTCACCGGCGGCACCGAAAACGGCGGCGGCAAGACCATCGTCGACGGTGCCGCGACCTTGTTCAGCGCCGGCAACCAGACTTTTACGCTCGACAACCGCACACTGGAATTGGCCGGCTCCGGCCTGCTCGGCGCCTACGCCGGCGATACGCTGCATCTCGACAACGGCGCCAGCTTCATCATCGACGCCGGCGCGACATTCACCGATGCGTCCGCCGGCGGCACCTTCGACATCGCGTCGGGCGCCGGTACCGGTTCGGTCACGGTCGCCGGCAGCTATCTCAAGACCGGCAGCGGCACCACGCATATCGCCGAGGGCGTCACCAACACCGGCATCATCGACGTCCAATCCGGCACGCTCGACATCAGCGGCGACGTCGCCAACAATGGCACCCTGAGGGTGGAGAGCGGTGGCTCGCTGATCCTGGCAGGCGCCATCACCGGCGGCAACATCAACGTCGGCTCCGCGGGCACGCTCGAGATCGACAATTCGACGTTGACCAATGTCAACATCTCCAATGCCGGGATCGTCCACATCGGCGCCGGCGCCACCTTATCGCCGGCGGATGTGCTGACCTTTGCCGGCATCGGCAAGGTCGAGGTCGAGAGCGGCGCCAACTTCAACATGACGGTTGCCGGGCTCACAGCCGGCGACGTCATCGACCTCAAGGGCGTTTTCGTCAGCTATTTGAGCTGGAACGGCTCCGAGCTGTCCCTGAACGGTTCGCCGGTCGCATTCACCATTTCCGGCGGGATTCCTGGCGGCGATACGTTTGGGTTCAAGTACGATGGTAACGGCGGCACCGATCTCGAGGTTTTTCCTGCGTTCGCGGAGATCAGCGGCGGCCCGTCGAGCGGGCTCGAGGGTTCGGTTATCCCGATCAGCCTCAGCGCGATCATCAACCCCGATGTGAACATCGACTCCTTCATGATCTTCGGCCTCCAGCCGGGCGCGACGCTCACCGATGGGCTCCATAGCTTCACCGCGGGTTTTGGCCTGGGCAACAACTCGGTCGACATCCGCGGCTGGAATCTCGCGTCGCTGACCGTCACGCCGGCCAATGCCACCAACTTCTCGCTGTTGGCGCGCATAACGGGGCCCGACCCCAACGATTTTTTCGGGCACGAGATTTCCGTGGAAGCATCGGTGATCGTGACGGTCAGCCCGCTGCCGCCGGTGGTTTCATTCGCCTCGGGATCGGTCTCGGGCGCCGACGGCGCGCCGATCGCGATTACGCTGAGCGTGACCCCGGTCGGCGAGAGCGGCAACTTCGGCGACGGTGCGCCCAATCCGGACGGTGCGCCCAATTCGATCAGCTCCGTCATCATCAGCGGCCCCGATGGCGCGGTTCTGGCCGACGGCGGCGGTCATCACAGCGGCACCGTGACCGGCGGCACGCTCGATGTCACCGGCTGGGATCTCGGCCATCTGACGTTCACGCCAACGGCCAACGGCGTGTACACGCTGACGGCGACCGCCACCGAGCGGGATGCCGACAGCCCCGCGCAAACCACGAGCAGCACCGCCACCGAGCAGGTGAGCGTGATCACGGCACCCTACATCACCAGCAATGATGCGTTCGGCCCCAACACGGTGCGGCCGACCGACGTGCTCAGCGCTCATGACAATGTGGGCGCCGGCAGTACCGTCACCTATCAATGGTTCAGCTCGGCCAACAACTATGCCAACCCGATCGCCAGCGGCGCGACGTATGCGATCCAGGCCAGCGATGCCGGCACGTCCATCGAGATCGTCGCGACCGTGACGAATGGCAGCGGCGGGTCGAGCACGGCGACCAGCGCGCCGGTGACCCTGGCTCCGCCCCAGGTCTGGCATGTCCACGACACGGCAACCCTCAACAGCGCGATCCTGGCGATCGGCGCGCTGGGCACGACGATCCCTGTCACCGAAGAGATCGTCTTTGACAATAATATCACGCTGAGCTCCAACCTCTCGGCGATCAATTTCAACTCCAGCGTTTCGCTGATCATCGAGGGGGGTGGCCACGCGCTCGACGGCAACCACCAGTATCGCGGCCTTTTCGCGTTCGGCGGCAACACCCAAATCTCCGACCTCGCCATCAACAACACGCTGGCGCAGGGCGGTGCGGGCGGCGATTACGGCGGCGGCGGCGGCGCCGGATTGGGCGGGGGATTGTTCGTCGGTGCAGGGGCCAGGGTCTCGATCAACAAGGTCACCTTCAGCGGCGACAGGGCGATCGGTGGTGCCGGCGGCGCCGTGCCGCGGTCAGACTACGAGACCTTTGGCGCTGGCGGCGGCGGCATGGGCACGGCCGGAGTCACCAACCACTTCGGCAACCGACTCTTCGTCAATGTGTTTCAAAGTCACTCGTATTCTCTTGACTTCGAGCAGGGAACGGCCGGTGGGACACTCGGGCTGAATGTGCCCGGACATGCGAGCTACGGGCAGGCCGCCCAGGGTGGCACATGGCTGGGCGGCGGCTTATTCCACTATTCAGTCGGCAGCGGCGGTTTCGGTGGCGGCGGCGGCAGCGGCATCTACGGATACACTACTGCCAGCCAAGCCCGCTTTGTGGCGAGTGGCGGCAACGGCGGATTCGGCGGCGGCGGTGGCAGCGGAGTGACCGCGGACGAACAGAGCGCGCGATTCCGTCAAATGTTCGTTCCGAATTCCTCGGGCGGCAGCGGCGGTTTCGGCGGCGGCGGCGGTGGCGGCGTCGGCTACGGTAGCGTAGGCGGGGCTGGCGGATACGGCGCCGGCAGTGGCGGCCGCTACTTCAATTACTTCAATCATCGTATTGGTGTTGATCTTAAATTTGGCGGCGGCGGTGGTGGTGGCCTCGGCGCCGGTGGCGGCGTCTTCGTTCAGGAAGGCGGACATCTCACTTTTGGCGGCGGCTCGCTGTCGGATAATACCGTGGCCGGCGGCGCGGGCGGCGTGTACGCAGACGCGGCCCGCTATGTCCAAAACGTGGATTTCGGCGGAACCGGCTCAGGGCTCGGCGCCGGCATTTTCATCCAGGGCGTCGACACCATCACCTTGGCGCCGGTGACCGGCGACAATCTGACGATCTCCGACGTCATTGCCGACCAGCACAACAATGGCGGCACCGGCAGTGTCGAAATCGCCGGCGGCGGCGTTGTGCATTTCACGGCCGCCAACACCTATCAGGGCACGACCCTCATCGACGCCGGCGCCACGCTCGACATCGACACCGGCGGGCGCATCGGGGCGGGCGCCGTCACCGACAACGGCGTCCTCAACCTCACCGCGGCGACCATCATCGGTAGCGCGGTGACCGGCAACGGCACGATCGCCATCGGCGCCGATGGCACGTTCGAGTTCCAGGCGGCGATCACCGGTACCGGAACCTTCAACTTTACCCAGGGACACGCCATCACGGCCGTGTTCGATGCCGGCACGCCGACCTTTACCATCAAGGGCTTCGATGTCGGCGACACGATCGATCTCAGGTCGATTGCCGCGACCGCCTACACCATCGATGCGAACAACGTCGTGACGTTGAAGAACGTCGGCGGCGCCACGGTTGCGACGCTGCATTTCGACACGGCGCAGCATTTCAATACCGGTCTCGGCGTTGTCGCGGATGGCCATGGCGGCACCGATCTCCGGTTGGTGCAAACCGATTTCACGGTCGATAATGCCGCCGAGCTCAATGCCGCGCTGACCGCCGTCAGCCTGGGCGGCACGTCCTGCGCCTCTAACATCAGCTATACCATCCACTTCGCCGCGAATATCTCGCTGGCCCCGTTGTCCTCGAATCTCGCCGCCATCAATCTCGCCGCCGGCAGCGCGCTGCTGATCGATGGCGCTGGCTACACGCTCGACGGCGCTGGTACCCATCGTGGGTTCTTCGAATATGCCGGCACCGCCACGCTCAGGGACATGACGATCGCGCACACGCTGGCGCGAGGTGGCGACGGTGCCAGTTCTGCGGCTGGCGGCGGTGGCGGCGGTGCCGGCCTGGGTGGTGGCCTGTTCGTCGCGGCCGGCGCCGCGGCAACCCTCGATCATGTCGCGTTCGCTTACGCCCGGGCGCAAGGCGGCGCGGGTGGCGGCGTCAGTGCGTACTCCTGGAGCGCTGGTTTTGGCGGTGGCGGTGGTGGCGGCATGGGCACCGGCGGCGGGTCCGGCGCACGGTATTTCTACGGTTTGGATAACCGCCTTTCCGCTTACGACGGCGGCGTCGGCGGCGGTTTGGGATTTGCCGATCTTGCGTCGAATGGCGGCTTCGGCGCGCTGCCGGGGTCGCGTCTGGCCGGCCAAACCGGTGGTTTTGGCGGTGGCGGCGGCGGCGGTAGCGGTATCTATCGGAACTACGGCCACGGCGATATCATCGTAACGCCTCTAGCCGGTGGAAACGGTGGCTTCGGCGGCGGCGGCGGAGCCGGCGGCGATTTGGCTGCGGTTGAGGGTTTCCAAAGGAGTCAAGGCCAGTCCGGTTCGCTTGGCGGACACGGCGGCTTCGGTGGCGGCGGCGGCGCGGGCGGATATGGTTCCCAGGGTCAGGCCTCCGGCGGCTTCGGTGGCGGCAGCGGCGGAACGCATCACTACTACACACGAGCTTTGCAGGTCTCCGGCGGCGATGGCGGCGGGGGCCTCGGTGCCGGCGGTGGCGTGTTCGTTCAGGAAGGCGGCTCGCTGTCGATCACCGGCGGCTCCTTCTTGTCAGGTGGGGCGACCGGCGGAGCCGCCGGACCGACCCCGGTTTATGTTGTTAGCGGAGTCCACGCGACTGCTACGGCGGGCTCCGGACTCGGTTCGGCAATTTTCCTCCAGGGCAACCAGACCGCCGCATTGACCGCGGCGACCGGAGAAACCCTTGTCATCGCCGATACGATCGCCGATCAGGGCGGCAATGGCGGCGCCGGCGCGGTCGAAATCAAGGGCGCTGGCGTGGTGGAGTTCGACGGCGCGAATTCCTACGCCGGCGGCACCGCGATCGACTCTGGAGCCACCCTGGTGCTCGGCACCGGCGGCGCGCTCGGCACCGGCACGGTGACCAACGACGGCACGTTGCACTTCACCCGGGCAACGACGGTGACCGGTCCGGTCATCGACGATGGCACCATCATCGTCGAAGGCACCGCGACTTTCGGCTTCGCCGGCGCGATGTCGGGATCGGGAACGATCACCTTCGGGACCGGATGGACCACGCTGGCCTTCAACAGCAGTGTGCCGACGCCCGTCATTCACGGTTTCGCTATCGGAGATGCGATCGACCTGACCGCAGTGGCGGCAACCGGCGTCGGCTCTTTCACAAACGGCGTCCTCGCGTTGATCGGCGCGGGCGGCGCCATCGTTGCAACGCTGAACTTCGATCCGGCGCAGCAGGACCTGGTCTCGACCGGCTTCCGTGTCGTGCCCGACGGCAGCGGCGGCACCTATGTCGTTCTCGGCGGCATCCAGACCGTTTTTGAAGTCTCGACGCTGGCCGAATTCGTGGTCGCACTCAAGTCGATCGACAGCGGCGGCATCAATTCGGCAACCAACACCGCCTACACGATCGACATCAACGCCGATCTGGCGCTGAGCGGGTTGCTCCCGGCGATCGATCTGGCGTCCGGCGATACGCTGGCCATCCATGGTCTGGGCCACAGCATCGACGGCGCGGTGAACGGCGTTGCGACCTACGCGGGACTGTACCTGCGCTCCGGCAGCCTCGCGCTGTCGGACCTCGCTTTCGAGAACACCGTCCAGTACGACCTGTTCAATTCCGGCAACCAGATCGCTTTCGCCCCGACCCTGGAAACGACGCTGACGATCGGCAATTCCATCGCCGGCACCGGGATCCTTGACATCGGCGGCGCCGGCAATGTGGTCATGTCCGGCGGCATCACCGGTGGCCAGACCGTCAATATCGCTGGCTCCGGCGACGTAACGTTTGGGACCATCAGCGGCAGCGAAATCATCAACATCGCGGGCCCCGGAGATGTGATCATTTCCGGGCTGACATCGGGCAGCCAGATCATCAACATCACCGGCGCCGGCGATGTCACGCTGGGCGCGATGACCGGAAGCGAGATCATCAACGTCGCGGGCTCAGGCGACGTGATCCTGTCGGGCCCGATCAACGGCACCGAACACATTACGTTCACCGGGACCGGCACCCTGACGCTGCCGATCGAAACCATCGCCACGGCCGGCGATCTCGGCAACGCGATCAACCAGATCGATATCGGCGGAATCCTTTCGGTTGCCGGCGTGCACCATCACGAGTTCGACCTGACGGCGGACATCGCGGCAAACTCCGGTTCTCCACTGCTCAGTCTTGCCGCGGGCGATACGCTGACGATCAAGCTGGGCACTCACACCTTCGATGGCGCAATAAACGGCGCCGGTTCGAGTTTCGTGTTTGCTCCGCCGGCATCCGGCGGCATCGCCTCCCTGACCGGCAGTCCGGTGCCGACCTTCTCCATTGGCACCGCATCGGACCTGACGACGGCGATCAATGCCATCGACGTCGGCGGAGTGTTCTCCGCTGCGAACCTCCACTACGTTTTCAATATGACCGGCGACGTGCCGCTGACGGCTCTCCCGACAATCAACCTCGCCGCCGGCGACACGCTGACCGTCAACGCGGCGGGACACGCCTTCGATGACGCCACCGGAACCTTCACCTTTACGGCGCCGGCCGGCGGGGGGACGGGGGTTTTCAGCAGCGCCTCGGATGTGACATTCGCGGTCACCTCGGAGTCGGACCTGCAAGCCACGCTCGGCCTGATCGACTCGGGCGGACTGTTTTCTGCGACCAACACAAGTTACGTCATCAACATGGGTGGCGACGTGCCGCTCACCGCAGGTCTGCCGGCGGTTGCGCTTGCCGCGGGCGACACGCTCACGGTCAATCTGGCCGGGCACGCCTTCGATGGCGCGACCAGCGCCGGCAACACTTTCATTTTCTCCGCCCCGGCCGGCGGCGGCAGCACGACGCTGATCGACGACCCGGTGCCGACGTTCAGCGTCGGTACCGAATCCGCTTTCGCCAACGCACTCGGCGCCATCGACGTCGGCGGCTACTTCTCATCGGTAAATACCCATTACGTCATCAACCTGACCGGTGACGTGCCGCTCACCGACGGTCTGCCGGCGGTTGCGCTTGCCGCGGGCGACACGCTCACGGTCAATCTGGCCGGGCACGGCTTCGATGGCGCGACCAGCGCCGGCGGCAGTTTCATCTTCTCCACCCCGGCCGGCGGCGGCAGCACGACGCTGATCAACGACCCGGTGCCGACATTCAGCGTCGGTACCGCGTCCGCTCTCGCCAGCGTACTCGGCGCCATCGACGTCGGCGGCTACTTCTCATCGGTAAATACCCATTACGTCATCAACCTGACCGGCGACGTGCCCCTCACCGCCGGTCTGCCGGCGGTTACGCTTGCCGCGGGCGACACGCTCACGGTCAATCGGGCCGGGCACGTCTTCGATGGCGCGACCAGCGCCGGCAACACTTTCGTTTTCTCCGCCCCGACCGGCGGCGGCAGCACGACGCTGATCGGCGACCCGGTGCCGACGTTTGCCGTTGCAACGGCTTCCGATCTCATCGCCGCACTCAACGAAATCGATGTCGGCGGTGAATTTTCGTCCCCCAACACCCACTATGTCATCAACATGACCGGCGACGCGCTGCTGGCGAGCGGTTTGCCCGCGGTGAATCTCGCGGCCGGCGACACGCTGACCATCAATGGCGCCGGTCACACCATCAACGGCGGCAACACCCATACCGGGCTTTACCTGCAGTCCGGCACGGTGGCGATCTCGAACCTGACGATCGAAGGCACCTACGAACGCGGCGGCGCCGGCGGTGATTTACATTATGCCGGTGGTGGCGGCGGCGGCGTGGGTGCGGGCGGCGGGCTGTTTGTCGGATCGGGCGCTACTGCGGTATTGGATCATGTCACCGTCACGGGCGACACCGCGATCGGCGGATCCGGCGGGTCGAATCACAACACGCGCGAGAATGCGAGCGCGGGCGGCGGCGGCGCCCTCGACGGCAGATCGCCCTATGGATTCGGCAGCGGCGGCGGCGGCGGCGGTGCCGGCGGTGCCAGTTCTCGTTACGGTGCTCACGGCGGGTTCGGCGGTGGCGGCGGCGGCAGTATTGGTCTGGC
Source organism: uncultured Alphaproteobacteria bacterium (assembly GCA_963710235.1). Classification (GTDB taxonomy): domain Bacteria; phylum Pseudomonadota; class Alphaproteobacteria; order Rhizobiales; family Xanthobacteraceae; genus Bradyrhizobium. Next base: position 146,628 of record CAVPZI010000001.1, on the reverse strand, counting down.
TTTCGGGGGTAATCAGGGCACGCGTGGCGGGAGCGGCGGCTATGGGGCTGCCGATGGCGGAAGCGCCTATCTGGGCAGTTTCGGTTTCTACGCCGGTGGTGGCGGCGGCGGCGGCGGCGCGGGTCTCGGCGGCGGCGTTTTTGTGGCACCCGGCGGATCGCTGACGATCGAAGGTGGCTCGATTTCCGGCAATAGCGTCGCAGGTGGTATTGGAGGCAATGGTGCCGGCCCCGGTCAGGGGATCGGCGAGGGGCTGTTTACCTATTCGCAGACCGTCAATCTTGCGCCGGCCCAGGGCGAGACGCTGACGATCTCGGACCCGATTGCCGGCGGCGGCGGCGGCCGGATCCACATCGCCGGACCCGGCAGCGTCGTGTTGTCGGGCCCCATTACCGGAACGACGATCGATATCTCCAGCACCGGGACGGTGTCGCTGCCGGCGACGGATTTCGTCAATGATTCCTTCGCCGTCTCGGGGGCGGCCCACTTCACGCTGGCAAATACCATTTCCGGCGGCGGCACGGTGAGTGCATCGGGCTCCGCCGTGCTGTCGATAATCGGCAACAATTCATTGACCGGCGGCATGGTGCTGGACGGCACCAGCATCATCGATCTCGCTTCAGCCCATGCCGCCGGCAGCGGCATCATCAGCTTCGTGCCCAATTCGGGCGCGACGCTGGTCATCGAAGCGGGCGATACGCCGTCGAACCAGATCCACGGCTTCAACCCGGGCGATATCATCAAGCTGGCCGGCTTCGCCGCCGGTGCGAGGGTGACGATCGGCGCCGGCAACGTCCTGACCGTCACCGACGGCGTCCACAGCGCCGATCTGCACCTCGATCCCGGCGCGGATTTCTCCCTGTTCCAGTTCGACATCACGCCCTACAGCGGCGGCGTGATGCTGACGGACCGCGTTCCGTTTGCCATCACCGCCGTGATCGGGCAGCCGGTTTTCGGCAGCGGCGTCGAGCTGAGCGGCACCGCCGCTCCGGACGTCACGATCACGATCATCGCCAATGGCGGCACCACCGTGCTCGGCACCGCGATCGCCGACGGCAACGGCAATTTCGATGTCGTCACCTCGCCGCTCGCCGACGGCATCTATTCGTTCCAGGCGGTCGCGCAGGCGGGCGGATCGACGCTGACCACGGCCGGATTTTCCGTCAACGTCCTGCCGGGCGCACCTGATATCACGACGCAGGTCACCAGCAACCCGGTCAACGGCGACACCGTCGAACTGCAAGGCACCGGCGAAGCCAACCAGCAAATCCTGCTTTATCTTGATGGCAGTTCGACCGCACTCACGACGGCGCCGACGACGACCGGCGCCGACGGCAAATTCGATATCGTCACTCCGGCGCTCGTCGATGGCCCCCACACCGTCAGGGCGACGGAAACCGACACTTTCGGCTTCACCAGCGCGCTCTCGGCTGGATTTGCCGTCAACGTCAACCCCACCGCGCCCACCATCACCGCGGTGGTCGGGCAACCGTTCAATGGCGGCCCGATCGAGGTCAGGGGTACCGGCGAAGCCAACCGGTTCATCGAAATCTTTGCCGACGGCAGCTCCACGATGCTCGGCTACGGCATCACCGACGGCAGCGGCAAATTCGACTTCTCAGTCGCAGGCGTGAGCGACGGCGTGCATACGCTGACCGCCGAGACGTTTTATCCGCCAAACCTGTTCAGCACCGCGTCGAATATAGTGCCCTTCAACGTCAACCCGTCCGCGCCTGCCATCACCACGCTGGTCGCGCCGCCGGTCAACGGCGGCACCATTCATGTCATGGGCACCGGCGAGCCCAACCTCGCCTTTACGTTGTATGCGGATGGCGGGACCACACCGGTCGGTTCAGGTACGATCGGCACCGACGGGCATTTCGATATCACCACGACCACAAACTTCGCGGATGGCGTCCATTACCTCACGGCGACGGCCACCAATTCCCTCAATTTCACCAGCCCGGTTTCGTCACACTTCCCCGTCAACGTGTTGCCGGCAACGCCGGTCATCGAATTGGTCGTCGCCGTTGCCGGCACCACGCAACAGATCGAGGTGCAAGGCACCGCCGAAGCCGGCCAGTTGATCAATCTGTTCGCCGACGGCACGACGTACCTTACCTCCGCCTACGCCAACAATCAGTTCGGCCAGTTCGGCCATTTCGACATCTTAGCCAGCATCCTCGGGGGTACGCACACCATCACCGCGACCGAAACCGATGCCGCCAACGTGGTCAGCGCTGTTTCCATCGGGGTTTCCGTCAATGTCACGCCCACCGCGCCTGTTATCACGACGCTGGTCGGTCAGCCGGTCGATGGCGACAAGGTTTCGGTGACCGGCACGGCCCAGCATCCGGCCGGCACGATCACCCTTTATGCCGACGGCGGTTCGACGGCGGTCGGCAGCGGATCGATTGCCGGCGACGGCTCATTTGCCTTCACAACGACCGCAACGTTTGCCGACGGCATACACACGTTCACGGCCATCGAGACCGATAACGGCATCGACAGCGCGGCCTCGGTGGCCTTCACCGTCGATGTCGATCCGAGCGCGCCGGGCAATCTCGCACAGGTTGGAACGGCCTTCCAGGGCGATGCGGTCGTCGTGACCGGCACGGGCGAGGTGGGCGACAGCGTGACCCTCAGCGCCGGCGGCGCGACGGTCGGCAGCGGCGTGGTCGATCAAACCGGCCATTTCGGTATCTCGATTGCCGGGCTGGGCGCCGGCATTCAGTCCGTCTCGGCGATCGAAACCGACGCCGATCACCTGTCCAGTACGGCATCACAAGTCAATGTGACGGTGATTTCGGCACCACCGCTGCTGGCATCGGCGATCTCCGTCGACGATCCCAACGGCCAGGTCGAGGTCTCCGGCACCGGCGTCGTCGGCGCGCTCATCACGCTGTACGCGGATGGCGGTGCCACCGTCATCGGCAGCGGCGTGGCGGATCAGACCGGCCATTTTGCGGTTTACTCGTCCAACGGCATCGCACTCGGCGGCCCGCACGACTTCACGGCGACCCAGACGGTGACGACCGGATTGGGCTCCGTCACCAGCCTCGCATCCGCGCCAATCCATGCCGACGTCGTGACTGTCGCCGATCGCTGGACCATCGCGTCCGCGGGCGATCTGGCGAACGCCATCGCGGCGATCGACCTGACCGGCGCCGCCTCGCAGCCCAACACGCACTACATCTTCAACATCGTCGGCAACCTGCAACTTAACGCTCAGTTGCCGGCCTTCAATCTCGCGGCGGGCGCGTCGGTCACCATCGTGGGCAATGGCGACACGCTCGATGCCCGTGGCCTGCCTGGGCTGTTCGTCTATTCAGGTGCGGTCGAGATCGACGATCTCAGCATCATCAACGCCACGACGGTCGGCGGTACTGGTCTGGCCGGCGGCGGCGGCGGCGCGGGAACTGGTGGCGGGCTTTTCATCGCCTCGGCCGGCGCAGTCACGCTCGACAATGTGACGTTCGCCCACGATCAGGCCATCGGCGGCACGGGAAGGGCCGGCCACATCCAGTCCCTTAGTTCAGCTGTCGGCGGCGGTGGCGGGCTCGGCGGTACGGGCCCCTCTCGGGGAGGAGGCGGTGGCATCGGGCTGGCCGCGGGGGGCGGCGATCGCTACAATGGTGGCGGCGCGGGCATCGTGCTTGGCGCCGCGTCCGGCGGAGGCAGCGCTGCCGGCACCGGCGGTGGCGGAGGTACCCAACCTCTCACTGTACATTATGTGACACTCGCTGGGGGCGGTGGCGGCGGAATTGGCGGCGGCGCCGGTACCGCCACCGCTGGCGGCGCCGGTGGTTTTGGGGGCGGCGGCGGCGCCGGCCTGTTGAATAATTCTTCTAATTTTACGGCCATGGCGGGTGGCGCGGGCGGCTTTGGCGGCGGCGGCGGTGCTGCCGCTTTCCGGAACGGAGTTGTCGCCGGCGTCGGCGGCGCCGGCGGTTTCGGCGGCGGCGGCGGCAATGGGCACGTCACGTCGGGCGTTGGCGGGTTTGGCGGCGGCGACGGTCACTCCCGCGGATCCAGCTACGGCGGTGGCGGACTCGGCGCCGGCGGCGCGATCTTCGTGCAGCAAGGCGGATCACTGACCCTTGCCGGCTCGGGTGGCGAGCACGACAACGGCGTCACGGGTGGTCTCAGCGGTCACGGTTACAATGCCACGCAGAGTGGGCCTGGCTCGGCGCTCGGCAGCGGACTGTTCCTGCAAGGCAACGAGACCGTCACCTTCGCGCCCGACGCGACACATACCGTCACCATCAGCGACGAGATCGCCGACATGACCGGGTCCAACGACCACAGTCGCCAGATCGGGGCAGGCGCGCTGGTGCTCGATGGCCAGGGCACGCTGGTGCTGTCGGGCAACAACACTTTCACCGGCGGTGTCGCGCTCGAACGCGGCACGCTGGATGTGGTGGGCGCGCATGGCGCGGGATCAGGCGCGATCACCCTGGCGAACGCGGCCCAGACGACGCTCATGATCGACGCGGCCGGTGGCGATCTCGCCAACGCCATCGTCATCGACAGCTTCCAGGCCACGGGCGAAACCTTTAGCAACGGCGTGCTGACGTTGAGCAACGCGACCGGTTCGGTGAACATCGACGTCGCCAATGCCGGCGCGAACTTCGCGAGCCATCTCACCTTCACCATCAATTCCGCGAACGGCACCACTACGATCACCGGCGTCGAAGCTTCCTGGACCAACGTCCAGGGCGACGACTGGAGCATGTCGGCGGCGAACTGGGGTTCGATCGTTCCAGCGGCGGCCAACAATGCCACCATTGCACCTGGCACGAGCGCGGCTGCCTACACCGTCTCGATCGCCGCGGGCGAATTGGCCGCAGCGCATGACCTCGCCATCAATGACGTCAACGCTACGCTCGACGATCAGGGAATCCTGATGCTGAGCGGCGGGCTCAACCTGACCGCGGGCACCTTCCACCTCGACGGCGGCAGCCTGCAGACCGCGCTCTCGCTCTCCGTCACCAACGGCGCCACGTTCGAGGGCGACGGCATGGTCTCCGTCGGCGGCACGGTGTCCGGTACCGTGATCGCCTCCGGCGCCGGCGGCCCCGCGCTCGATTTCATCAGCGCGGTGACCGGCAGCGCCAACTTCCACATCAACGCCGGCGCAACGCTGGAATTCGTTGGTTCGGTCGCGGGCGGCACCACCGTCACCTTCGACGGCAGCACCGGCGAACTCAAGCTCGACGCCCCCGGCAGCTTCGCCGCCACCATCGTCGGTTTCAACGGCGGCGCGCCGAACGCCGCGCATTCCGACGTGATCGACCTCGCCGGGATCGACGGCAACCATCTCACCCAGTCGAGTTACGATCAGAACTCCGGCGTGCTCACGGTGAGCGACGGCGCCCACATCGCGGAGCTGACCTTCAGCAAGTTGGGTGGGGTCAGCTTTGCCTCTGACGGGCAGGGCGGCACGCTGATCTATGAAGTCACGCCGGTGACGCCCGGGATCGATACGGTTCTCTCCGCCCCCGATCCGGCAGGCCGCGTCGAGGTGAAGGGCACCGGCGATGCCGGCAGCACGATCACGCTGTACGCCGACAACGCCACCACGGCGATCGCCACCGGCACCGTGGATTCCACCGGGCATTTTGACGTCTATAGCCCGATCGAGTCGCTCACCGGTGGCCCGCACAGCATCACGGTAACCGAAACGGTTCAGGGGTCACCGAGCCAGCCGTCGACGGCGGTCAACGTCACCGTCGTGCCGGTGACGAACACCTTTACCATCACCTCGGACGCCGATCTCGCCACCGCGATCGCGGACATTGATGTTGGCGGCGTCAACGCGGCGGCCAACACGCACTACCTCTTCAACGTGGTCGGCAACCTGCAACTCGGCGCGCAGTTGCCGGCGTTCAACCTCGCGGCGGGGGCTTCGGTCACCATCGAGGGCAACGGCGACACGCTCGACGCCCACGGCCTGCCCGGGCTGTTCGTTTATTCCGGCGCGGTCGAGATCGACGATCTCGCCATCGTCAACGCCACGACGACAGGTGGCGGCAGCCGTTACGGCGGCGGTGGCGGCGGTGCCGGCCTTGGCGGTGGCCTCTTCATTGCTTCCGGCGGCGCGGTCCGGCTCGACAATGTCAGCTTCGCGCAGGACCGAGCCGTCGGCGGCAACGGAAACTTTCTAGTCGACAGCTTCTTAGGTGGCGGCGGTGGCGGCGGCCTGGGCGGCAATGGCTACCTCAATGGCGGCGGTGGCATCGGCCTTGGTGCGACCGGCGGGTCCGGGTTCGGGAACGCCCCCGGTCAAGGCATCATCCCGGGAACGGTGTCCGGCGGTGGCAGCGCTGATGGGCAATTCGAGATTTTATTCGGCCAGATCCTGGTCGGGAACGGTGGCGGCATCGGCGGCACCGCGGGCACCCTTGCCTCGGGCGGCGCCGGTGGCTTCGGTGGCGGTGGCGGCGGCGGCGGTTATCACAGGAGTTCGTCGTACCATGTTGCCGGCGGCGACGGTGGGTTCGGCGGGGGCGGCGGCGGTTCCGCTGAGGGTTCCGGTGGCGCTGGTGGTTTCGGCGGCGGCGGCGGCAGCAGCTACTACGGGAACGCGGCCGGCGGCTTTGGCGCCGGCTCGGGCACTCGCTTTTTGAGCGGTGGCGGTCTCGGCGCCGGTGGTGCGATCTTCGTTCAGGAGGGAGGCCAGTTGACCTTCGGCGGCAGCGGCGGCGCGCATGGCAACAGCGTCGCCGGGGGTACCGGCTTCTATGCCAATTCGGGCGTTGACGGTTCGGCGCTCGGCAGCGGCCTGTTCCTGCAAGGCAACGAGAGCGTCATCTTCGCGCCCGACAGCGCGCACACCATCACCATCAGCGACGGCATCGCCGACATGACCGGCTCGCACGACGCCAGCGGCCAGACCGGCGCCGGACACCTGGTGCTCGACGGCCAGGGCACGCTGACGCTGTCCGCGGCCAACACCTTCACCGGCGGCGTCACCATCGAGAACGGCACGCTGGATCTCGCCGCCCACGGCGCGGCCGGAACCGGCGCCATCCTGTTCTCGCCTGCCGATCACGCCGCGCTTGAATTCAGCGCCGCCAACGCGCCGGGCAACGAGATCGACAATTTCGGCACCCGCGACCAGATCGTCATCGACGGCTTTAACGCCATCAGCGAAAGCTACAGCAACGGCGTGCTGGTTCTCAACGGCGATGCCGGGTCGATCAGCCTGAATATGGCCGGTCCGAACCTGCATGATCTGTCGGATTTTCGTTTTGTGTTCGATGCCGTCGCCGGCACCACGACCATCACCGGCGGGCCCGACCTTTCCGGCAACGATGTGATCCACGCCGGCGCCGGCGCGCACATTCTCACCGGCGGCACGGGCGACGACGTGTTCTTCTTCCGCGCGACGGATTTTTCGGCCGGGGTGACAAACACCATCACCGACCTGTCATCGGCGACCGGCGCGGCCGAAAACGACCGCATTCATCTCGAGGGCGTCGACCCCACGACCGTCAGCGTTGCCACCGCCAATGGCGGCCATGACGCCGACATCCAAATTCCGGTCGCCGGCGGCACCGCCGATATCCTGGTGCAGGGCGGCGGTTCGGGATCCGTGACCATCGAATTCCAGAATACGACGCCGACCAGCGATGCCAATCTGAACACGCTGTTGACGCCGTCCCTGGCGAACGAGACCATCGGCACCTGGTATCTCGGCGCCAATCCGCCTTACACGGCGTCGCTGGTCAGCCACGGCGCGGACGGCTCGGTCATCGCCCAGAACGTCACCAATACCGACGGCTCGCACACCGTCACCGTGCAGGCACCTAGTGCCGTGCTGACCGCCTCGGCGGCCGGCGACACCTTCGTGTTCAATTTCAATGCGCCGCCGGCCACGGGCAATGTGACCATCGGCAATTTCGACGTGAACTCACGACATCCTGCAGCTCAGCCAGTCGGTCTATGCCGACGCCGCGGCGGCGCTCGCGGCGATTGCGGCGGATCCCCACAATGCCGGAAACCCGGCCGACACCACCCTTGCGATCGATGCTACACACACCCTCACGCTGGCCGGCGTCCACCCGAGCCAGCTCACCCAGCAGGATTTTCATCTGGTGTAGTTCGACGTTCCAGGTGGCATCCCGCATGTCCCCTCACGCCGACTCCCACGTCTCCCGGCCACTCGATCGCCGCCGGTACGGCTGCCGCGGCCGCACCATCTCCGGCTCGACGAACCCCTGCGCGAAGGTGCGGAACGCGTCGGCGCCGTGCGAAGCCCAGTTGTGCAGCGGCCGGTCGCGGAAGGTGGCGCGGTCCTCGTCCCATTCCTTGCGGTAGTTGCGCAACGCCTTGAGGCCGCGGTCGCAGGCGAGGGGGTCGATCAACGACTGGCCGAGCAGGCGCCGCACCGCGTTGATGCCGTCGTTGACGTTGGCGACCCGCGGCACCGTGCGCGGGGTGATGCCGAGGCTTACCAAAGTGTCGAACCGGCTCTTGCCGTTGGAAATCTCGCAGGTCGCGACGTCGTGCGGGAAATAATGCTCGCCGAACACAAACCCGTGCTGCGCACGGCGCGCTTTGAGCACCTCGACGTAGTGCTCGAGCCCGAACCCCGAGTTTTCGTAATAGTCCACCCAGCGGATCTCGCGTCCCACCACCTGGATGAACCAGATTGCGGTGGCGTCGTTGAGCCCGAGGTCCCACGAGGTCATCACCGGAATCCCTGGCTCGATCGGCAGCCGCGCCAGCCGCCCGTCCATTTCCATCCGCGCCAGCCCTTCGGCGTAGTAGGCGCCCTCGATCGCCGCCTCGAACGCCTCGTCCGGCGTCGAGGGATATTCCCGCTTCATGTCGCCCTGCTGCTGCTCGGCCTTGCGCACGTACCAGGCCTGCTGCTCCGCGTTGAGAGCGATGCCGAGCCGCTCCAGCCGGGCGAAATAATCGCGATACGTCGCGGCCACCTCGACGCCGGCCGCCGGCAGCGTGTAGGCGGCTTCCTCGTGCCAGGGCGAGAAGTGAAACCTGAAGTCCATCGAGGTGAGCCTGTCGCCGGCGTTGCGCCGGCTGCGCGCCGCCTGGCACAGCTCGAAGAAATGCCCGTCCTGACCTTCCGCGGTGCTCTCGATGAACACAAAGCCGTTCTTGTCCACGGTGTTGAGCGCGCCGCTTCGCACCTCGCGCGCCTTCTCGGGGTATTGCGCGCAGATCTTGCCGTATTCCGAGACGTGCAAATATTGCAGCGTGCCCGAGCGCAGCGACACCCCGACCCGGAGCGAGGAATTGTTGGCCAGCAGCAGCTCGCAGGCATTGTCGCTCTTCGCCGGCACCGCGTTTTTGATGCGCGTCGGGCAGGTGGTCGTAGGGAAACCGCACCTTGTCGCGAAAAATCACCTGGGCGTTGGGCAGGGTGTGGGCGATGGTTGCCGGCGCGGACGTCGTCGTGGAACAGGCAGGCGTCCAGCATTATTAGCTGGATGAAGGTGGTGAAGCCGCGCTGGCGCGCTTTCAGGATCACGTTCTGCCGGTGCATGGCGTGATAAAACGCCTCCTGCGCCGAATTCATTGCGAAAGTGACGCGGCGGCCATGCCGGTCGGTGATGGTATAGAGGTTGTTCAGCCGCCACAGCCGCGAGCAGCGGCGGGCCAGGCGCTTGAGCTCATTCTTCGTCATGCGGCTCGTCCTCGCCGGGCAGGCCGCGGTCGCGGCTCACCCAGCAATTTCATGAATTCGGCCATGTCGTCGTTGGCCGGCCGGCTTCTGCGCGTAAAAGTCCGGCCGGTCGCCGAATTTCTTCGGCAGCATCTTCGACAGCAGCCAGCGCCGCGTGCTGACCCGCGCCAGCGCCCGGTTGACGCGCTGGGGGTCGAGCGTGCGCGTCACCGTGCCGTCCTCGCGCTGGCACTCGATCCAGTCGTTGCGGCGGTCGTCGACGATCCGCAGCGCCTGGTCGCCGATCATCTGGTAGCCGATCTCGCGCGCCTCCCAGTAGCGCGTCGGCAAAACCGTCGACGTTGTCGCGCAGCCATTTCCGCACCGTCGTCCCCGACGGCATCTCGGGATCGGCGCAGATCTCCTCCAGCGTCCGGCCGCTCATCAGCCCGTCGAGAACCTCGTCGGCGATCTCGCGGCTGTAGCTCACCTCCGCGCGGGTGAGGCGGCCGACCTGGCGGGCGCTGCGATAGCGCGCCGCGAAGCCTTCATGGTCGGTCGCCACCCAGTGGTTGATGGTGGAATGGTGCGGCATGCCGGGATCGTCGCAGACCTCGATCATTTTCCGGCCGCTCATCAGCTCGCCGAGAAACCGGTCCGCGACCTCGGGCGTGTAGGTGACATAGCCGGGGCTGCCATGGCCGATCTGGCGCGCCTCCCGGTAGCGCGCGGCAAAGCCCTCGCGGTCGTGCTTGACCCAGTTGAGCACCGTGTCCGGGTGCGGCATGCCCTCGTCGCGGCAGATCTCGTGCAGCGACCGGCGGCGGCGAGTTCGGCGAGGATGCGGTCGGCGATCTCGGCGGTGTACAGCGTGATCATGCGGGAATGCCTCCTGCGTGCCGTGGCGGCGATGGCGGCTCGGGATAAAGCGGTGAGGGGTGATGACGGGATGGCGCGGCCGAGACCCGCAGCCCGGATGAGCCAACGGGTTGCGCGAATGCGCGCGCGATGATGAACTCCGCGACTGCGTCCGCCGAAGCTTCAGCGAAGGCGGATATCCGGGACCTTTATGAAGCGACACGAAGCGGACATTGCGGCCCTGATCTGATAAGCTTTCAAAACTGCCGTTGTCTTCGACCTCACAGCGGGGGGATTTGCATGCGCAGGCGAGATTTCATCAAAGTTATTGTCGGTTCGACGGCCACGTTTCCGCTTGCGGCTCGTGCGCAGCAGACGTCGCTCCCCGTGATCGGGTTTCTTGGCAGCGCGTCGCTGGACGAATACCCGCTCCGCCTGCGTGCGTTCCGGCAGGGGCTGAAAGATGCAGGCTATATCGAAGGTCAGAACGTCGCCATTGAATATCGCTGGGCGGATGATCAATACAACCGACTTCCGGCACTTGCAGCTGATCTGGTTCACCGTCAGGTGAGCGTGATTGTAGCGGGCGGCGGCACCCCTGCGTCAATGGCGGCCAAGGCGGCGACTGCGACCATTCCCATCGTCTTCGCGACGGCAAACGACCCGGTTGCGAGCGGGTTTGTCGCCAGTCTGGACAAACCCGGCGGCAACATCACCGGCGTGACCAACCTGAACGTGGAAATGGGACCGAAGCGGCTGGAGTTGCTGCGCGAACTGCTGCCCAACGCAACCACTATTGCAGTTCTCATCAACCCCAACAGTCGGGCCCTTGGTGACCGCTATTTGCAAGCCTTGCAGCCAGCGGCCCGTGTTCTCGGAATGCAGCTGCGTGTCTTCAATGCGAGTACCAGACGTGATCTCGATACGGTGTTTGCCGCACTGGCCCAACACCAGGCCAGCGCGCTTCTCATGTGCCCCGACGTTTTTTTCAATGCCCAGGTCGAACAATTTGCCGCGCTGGGGCTTCGGCACGCAGTGCCGGTGATGTATCACTACCGCCCATTCGTAAAAGCTGGCGGCCTGCTGAGCTACAGCAGCGATGAAAGCGAATATTATCGCCTGGTCGGTCTTCAGACCGGGAAGATTCTCAAAGGCGAAAAGCCGGCGAATCTCCCGGTCATGCAATCGACGAAGGTCGAGCTGTTGATCAACCTGAAGACCGCAAGGGCGCTCGGGATCACCGTGCCGCTCTCGCTGCTGGGCCGTGCTGACGAGGTGATCGAATAGAGCGGTCGTTTGCCGCGGCGCATGAGCCCGCTTCTGGCACGATATCCGGGATGACGAGCCTGCCTCATGACGGATGCTGCCGAGGCAGCAAAGCAAGGCCCCGGGCTCCCGTTTGGTTGCTTGAGTCAGGTCCAAACCGATGCCTTCAACGGGCACAATTGGACAGACTGCACTTCCGGGATTACCCCGTAACCGGACCTGCTGCTGACAGGCCAAAATCGACGCGAATGAGCCGGATCGGACATTCGGTCGCATCGCCGTGGGCCGATTGTTCGCCCTTTCTCACGCGGCGCCGTCGCAAAGTGCTAGGCTTGAGACATCGATGAGGCGTTCCTCCGGGGGGCCCAATGCGACGGCGCGAGTTCATCACGCTTCTTGGTGGCGCGGCGGCAACGTGGCCGCTTGCCGTGCGTGCGCAGAAATCGCTGCCCCGGATCGGGTGGCTGGTATTTGGCGACGCCCAATTGGGGCCGATCGATCAGTCGTTGAAGGACGCACTCGCGCAAGCGGGACTCTTTGATGGCCGCAACATCGAAATCGTCTTCCGCTATGCCAACGGCAGATCGGATCGACTGGCGGAATTGTCCGCCGAACTTGTCGCACAAAAGCCTAACCTGCTGCTCGGCGTTGGCAGTCCGGTTGTCATGCCGCTGTTCGAGGCGAGCAAGGGCGGCGTCCCCATCGTTGGTGGCCTGAGCGAAAATCCGATGCGGGCGGGAATCGCGCTGTCGCTGGCCCGGCCAGGCAGGAATTTCACCGGGGTTACGTTTCTCACCGATGAAATGGCAGGCAAGCGGATCGAACTTCTGAAGGAAGTGGCTCCCGACGCAAAACGGGTGGCGGTGATATTCAACCCGCAGCATTTCGACGACGAGGTGACGTTTGCGCGCCGCGGTGCCGAACCGCTCGGCATCAGGTTGACCACCCACCCGATCAATGCCGTCACCGATCTCGATGCGGCGCTGCGCGCGGCCAGTGCGGGCGGGGCGGACAGCCTGCTGGTTATCTCGTCGCGGCTGACCGGCATTGTTGCCGCCGATATTGCCCAGTATGGCCAGCAGCATCGGCTCCCCGTGATTGCTTCGTGGCGCGAATTCGTCGCCAGCGGCGCCTTGTTGTCCTACGGACCGAACCGGATTTTCGAGGCCAAACGCCTGGCGGGCTATGTGCAGAAGGTTTTGAACGGCGAAAAGCCGGCAGACTTGCCGATCGAGCAACCGGTCAAATTCGAACTTGTCATCAATCTCAAAACCGCCAGGGCCCTGGAGCTCACGGTACCGCCTGCCTTACTCGGTCGCGCCGACGAGGTGATTGAATGAAGCAGCTGTGTGCCGCAACGCATGGGTCCGGAAGTGGCACCAACGCAAAAACCCGCCGCGCAGGTCTGCGGGCGGGTCTCGGGCGAAGCAATCGCCTGTAAGCAATGTACCCCATCTGACCGGACCAGTCCAGTCGGATTCTTCAACTTAGTTTTGCACAGGCCGGGCTCTGATGGCGCACGCATTTATCGCGGACAGAAGCGCGGGAAGCTGTTCCCGCTCGCCAAATCGCTTGGAGGGCGATCGGTCCGCAAACGTGGGTTTGAGACACGATCGCTTCAACGCCGCGCGATGAACGTGTAAGGCCCGAAGCCGGCGACCGATATTTCATTTTTGAGCGGCGTAACAACCAGGCGCGGCACGTCCTTGCGCGCCGCCTTGACTTCCCAATCGAACTCCTGGGCCGAATTCGGATTGTCGGAGATCACGATGAAGCGACCGTTTGCGACCTTGCCGTCGCGCTGCTTCTCGACAGCCAGGCGATCGAACCCGTCGATATTGGTGAGAATGACGGTGCGGTCGCCGCGATGGGTGAGACCCTCGAAATAGGACGGCAGCAGCACTTCGGCGCGACCGTGTTCGAGACGCGCGGTGCCGCGGTAGAACACCGCCCCTTCCGGACCCTCCAGCGTTGCATGTACAAGATAGCGTCGCGGGTCGCTCGGATGATCGATAATGAAGGTCTTGGCTCCAACGCTGTCCTTGTGCGATGCCCGGTCGCCCTGGGCTCCACCGCTGCCCTTGTCGACGCCGGTGCCCGGCCCGGTCCCCTTGGTCGGCGGCCGGGGTGATTTCTTTCCCGGTTGCTGGCTGGCGGCGACGCGATAATCGCCCTGCTGCAATGGCGCGTGATCGATGCCGGAACCGGACACGCCGGGGCCTGCCGCCTCCGCCTGCAACATGACCGGCTGCGCAGCCAATGCGGCGAGCCCCATGCCAACAATCACGGCTGCGATCGCCGGCGTCCACTTGCGTTGGATGCGAGACATGATGTCCTCCTTCGGCCGGCAGCCTGATTTATGGATGAGGTGGATTGGTAGCCCATCGTTCGCACAGCAGTTTAAGTTCGGTATAGGTCTGAACCGTGCCTTCGCCTGCCGTTTGCCGGATACGTTCAATGAGCGGGCGTCCGTCTGCCAATGTCCGCGGCAGGACGTCACCCCAATAGGCGTAGGAAATGCGGTCGGAGAAGGCTTTCTCTTTGATGCCCACCGCAACCAGCTCACAGATATCCAGATAAGCTCGCACGTCCCGGAAGTCTTCGTCTCGCTCCACGTCTGGACGTTCGGCCAGCGCTTGCATCGTTGGGACGGCGGCCCTGAAGCGTCGATACAGCTCGATCGCGTGCGGGTCGATCTCCGTCTTGATGAAAAAGTCGATTGAAGCCCTCCGGCGCGCAATATCGCGCTGCGCCCGGATTGCGAGATATCCGATTGTGGCCGCGGCCAAAGCGATCAGTGCTGTCGCAAGTGGAGCGTATTTCGCCGCGTCTTCAAACGTCATTTCCGGCCCCGGCGTTACAAAGCTTGGGCCTAGCTTAGAATGTCGGCATGGCAATAATCAACCAGCCTATCTAAGGATTACGGTGCCAGTGCATCTGATCAGCCTGTCGATGGCATGGATCGATCAACTGCAGCGTCACCATAGAGCCTGTCTCCGCAAGGCCGCCCTTGCGCGCCCGGCCTAGCGCGGCGCCAGCCCTCGATAGTAGGCGTCGAAGAACTCATAGCGATCGCGGTGCACTTCGTTGCCCGCAACGATCGCCGCTCCAAGCTGCATCACTGGCCCGCCGCCGCCCGGCTTGTACGCCGGCCATGGCGGCAGCCCGTCGCCGTTGGGATCCCCTCGCTTGGCGAAATTGACCCAGTACGACATCATGGCCTCGGTGAGCTTGCGGTCGTCGGCCCCCCATGGCCAGTCCCGGATCTGCAAGATTGCCGAACACGTAATACAGCTCCGCGCTGTGATAGACCCCCGGGCCGGTCAGCGGGTAGACCGAAAGTTCCGGCGCGCCGGGCGGCCGCCGGGAAAACAGGTAGCGCCAGGTCGGGGTTGTCGCCGAGGCGCGCTCCGCCCACGCCCAGGCCCCGTAGGAGATGATCTCGTCGCCGAACAGCGCGGCGTAGGTCGCCTTGTCCTCCTCCTGGGTCGGCCCCGGCGGATAGAGTTTTAGTACCGCGTCGGCCTGGTCCTTGAACTGGGTCCGAATACGGTCGGTATAAGCAGGTGTCTCCGGGCCCCATTTCACCAGGCGGGCGGCGAACAGCGTTCCCTCATCCTGGTTCGAACCCACCAGCAGCGGCACACGATTGAGCTTGCCCTCCGCATAGGCCTTGGCCGGATGCTCCGGCACGACGTAGCCGTCGACCACACCGAAGCCGAAGGTGATCGGGCTCTTGATCGCCGCCTGCAGCACGTCCTGCGCCGATTTGGCCCGCAGCTCGGCGAGGGAGTTGGCCCCCATCGCCTGGCCGAATTTTATGCCGTCGGCTTCGCCGATCGCAAGCGGCTTCGGCCCGAACGCGGCAATCGGGGTCAGGGCGCCGCCGCTTTCACCGATCGCGCGCGCGAACAGGCCTTTCGCCAGCGGCGATACCATCAGCAGGCTGACGTCGAACGCGCCCGCCGACTCTCCGAACACGGTCACCTGCGCCGGATCGCCGCCGAACGCGGCGATATTTTTCGAAACCCATTGTGAGCGCGGCGATCTGGTCCAGCAGGCCATAATTGCCGGAGGCATTCGCGCCGGATTCCTTGGTCAATTCGGGATGGGCCAGGAATCCGAACACATCCAGCCGGTAGTTGACCGTGACCACGATCACGCCTTTGGCGGCGAGATGGTTGCCGTGGTAGTCGGGCTGCGAGCCGGCGCCGACGTTGTTGCTGCCGCCGTGGATCCAGACCATGACCGGCAATTTGTCCGTGGCCGACTTCGCCGGCGTCCAGACGTTCAGGTAAAGGCAGTCCTCGTCCATGCGCTTGTTGTCGGAATCGATATCGCCGAGACGATTGCTTTGCATGCACCGGGGGCCCCAGTCCTGCGCCTGCCGGACGCCGTCCCACGGCTTGACGGGGGCGGGCCCTTGCCAGCGCAGCTCGCCGGTCGGCGGGGCGGCAAACGGGATCCCCTTGAACAGCCGGACCCCGGAGGCGTCCGCCGCGGCATCGGCGATCCCGCCGCTGTCGAGCTGGATCGTCCCGGCCGCGCCGGCACTGAGCGAAAAAACCGTCGCGACCACCGCCGCCAGTCCGGCCGAAAAAAGGCTCGCGCGCGAGCGTCGATTGCAGGGCATGGCTCTCCTCCCGATGATGATTTTGTTATGATGAGTTTTGGCGACACCGCCGCCGGCGTCAACAGAAATGCTTGGCGCAGCCGAGACCCACGCGATCCCTGTGGAACTGACATTGAACCACAAGGCAACCCGGCTCGACACACCATCGCCACCCCGGTGCTTGAGATCGACTCATGCGCAGGCAAAGGCGCCCCGGACGATCTGGCAAGCTGTCGGGTGGCGTCTTCCATGGCTCGCTTCGGCTTCATCCGTCATGGCGCGCGCGACGACTGGCAATTTTATCGGGACCCTGCGGGAAGACGCGATGCGATTTAGTTGGACCAGCCTGATCCTGGCGCCGTTGGCGGTGCCGGTGATTTTCAGCGTCGGCACGGGTTTCCTCTGGGAGGGGGAGGGAGACCTGTTGTCGGCATCCCTGACGATGCTGGTCCTGGGTTGCATCGTGTCGTATGGCAGCACGATATTGCTTTTCCTGCCCTGCCTGTTCCTGCTGTCTGCTTCGACGCAACGGATGACCGGCTTCAAGGTCTGCCTGCTTGGAATGGCGCTGGGCGCGGCGGAATTCGCAATCCTGACATTGATTGCCTGGGGCAGCCGGGGTCCCGACCTCCCGATCAGGAATTTCTTTGTGTTCTTCCTGCTCTGGGCTGCCGATCCGGTCACGGCGCTGTTTCCGCTCGCCGGGCTGATAACGGCCGGGCTGTACTGGTGGCTGGGCAAGCCAGGGACAGGCCCGTCGGTGCCCGTGCAGGGATAGTTGCCAGGTGATGTCCGTTGTGGGTTTAGCGCAACGACCGGACATCGTCCGCCCCCCCGCCATGTCGGTTTCGTGCCAACAACAGGCTCATGCCCTGCAGCAAATCAACAGTCTGTCCGATCGCGATTACCGGCCTGCGCGATGATCCGCTTCGCCATCACGGCCTCAATGACATTCCTGCCGCACCTTTTGTATTGATGCCGGGGGCCTCCCGGAATGCCGGGGGCTGCAGTCCGCCCTGAAGGTCGCTTGCCTGGTGGAGACGCGCGGGGCTGCCTGTCCAGCTCGGGCCGGCGACGCCGGCCCGCTCCGCAAGGCACACGAGTTCGGCCAAAGACCGTACGTTGCATTTCTCCATGACCCTGTGGCGATGGGCCTTGATGGTACGCTCCGTGCAACCCAGCTCGCGGGCGATCTGCTTGTTGGGCTTGCCGCGAACCACAAGGCCAAAAACTTCCCGCTGGCGCGGCGTCAGCGCCGCAATACGAGCCCTGGCCGTTTCCAGCCTGCTTTTGCAGCCACGGCTTGCTTCGTGACGAACCATCGCCGTCTTGATGGCCCGGAAAAGTATCTCGGGTGACACGGGCTTGATCAGAAAATCATCCGCACCCGCCTTGATGGCCCGGACCGTGGCCGCGATATCCGGACGCCCGGCGACGAAAATCACCGGCAGTGTCGAGCCGAGTTCATTCAGCCGGGACTGCAGTGCCGGGCCGTCCATTCCGGGGATTTGCACGTCCAGCAGAATGCAGCTATCGACGCTTTCATCCGGCAATCCTTCCAGCAGCTGACGAGCCGAAGCGTAGGTCGCCACCTCGAAGGTGGCCTGCTCCAGACTTTTTTTCGTCGCGTTCCGGAACGAGGCGTCACCGCCGACAATGTGGACAAACCCGGGCATCGAGATCCTCCAAGATGTTCGCATCGCCTGCATTCAGGCCTGCATCCGCGCTGGCCGAAGCCTGGCGCAACGAGGCCGGCGCTAGACAGCCGTGCATATTTCCGCGTCTGTGTTCGGTGCGAAGTATTGCCGCAACAGCCGGTCCATCAACACCTGGACCTCGATCTCGCGTTCGGCCGATGCGGACTTGGCGATGGCCTCGGGCAGCCAGTCCAGTCCGAGACTGCCGCGGAAAAAGTCGGATCCGATCGGTGGGTTGGTGCGGTTGCTAAAGAGCGAGGCGCCGTACGACATGATCTCGTCCCCAGGTGAAGCGGGCTTCCAGTAGCCCGCGGTTGAAGGTGCATCCACCCGAGCGAGCATACATGGCGAACTCCGCACCCCTGAGTGTCCGAAGAGATAGAACGCTATACGTGGGTATATCCCGCTACTTGCCGAAACAGCGCTACGCGCGCGCTGCCGCGCGTCCTGGAATTCGGCGCAGCAGCACACTACCGGGTGCATCGTCCGGGAACTATGATTGCGGAGCTGGATCGGTGCTGCCGCCCTGCAGCGCCCTGTCCAGGCACTCCTTCAGGCTCTGGTCGCTGAACGGCTTGGTCAGGAAACCGAAGGCGCCGGCCTTCATGACGCGGGCCCGCAGCCTCTCGTCAGGGAATGCGGTAACAAAAATGATCGGCGTGTGCCGCCCCTCGGAGATCAGCCGGTCCTGAAAATCCGCGCCGTTCATGCCGGGCATTTGCAGGTCGGAGATCAGGCACGCCGTGGCTGCGGCGCAATTCGAGCGCAGGTACTCCTCGGCGGAAGTAAATGCTTCCGCGGCGTATCCCATCGATCGAACGAGGCCCTTGGTGGATTCTCGAACCAGCCCGTCATCGTCGACGATCGAGATCAGGGGATTTTCCGGCAAACGGCAATCCTTGGGAAACCAGGTGAGCCAAACCCATGACAGGTGAATCGCCATCATCGGCGATGTCGCCGCGTCGGGTAATTATACTTGAGTATCGCAATCTCAGGGCCCCGCAGGGCGAATGTTCAGGGCCTCGGCCATCCGCACCAGGTCGGCCAGCGACTTCGCGCCCATCTTCTGCATGATGCGGCCGCGGTGGACCTTGACCGTGATTTCGCTGAGCTTGATCTTGCCGGCGACCTGTTTGTTCATCAGCCCCGATGCGACCAGTGCCATGATTTCCCGCTCGCGCGGCGTCAGGGTCTCCAGTCGCGACTTCAATCCGGAAGAAACCTTCTCCGCCTCGATCCGGCCTTGATCCCGTTCGAGCGCAAGCTTCACGGCATCCAGCAGGTCCTGTTCCCGAAACGGCTTGGTCAGAAATTCCACGGCGCCGGCCTTCATGGCCCTCACGGTCATCGGAATATCGCCATGGCCCGTCATGAAAATGACCGGGATTCGAATATCGCGCCGCGACAGCTCGGCCTGGAAATCCAGTCCGCTGACGCCGGGCAGCCTGACGTCGAGCACCAGGCAGCTCGGAAGCGGCAGCCGTTTTTCCTGCAGGAAGTCCGCTGCGGAGGTAAAAACCCGCGCCTGCAGGCCGACCGAGCGGAGCAGGCTCGAGACCGATCCCCGCACCAGCGGATCGTCGTCGACCACGAAGACGATCGGTTTTCCGGAATTATCGTCCTGCATTCGACAGGCCTCGGGCGCAAATGACGGTGGCATGACCTTGAAGCCGGCGCATCATATCGCTCGCTTGGCTCCGCGGTAAACCCTGCGCCATGTCCGGCGCGCGGGCACGGACAAAAGCACGGCCGGGGTTTCTCATCCCTTCATGCCGGCGCCGGGGGCCGGTTCGAAACCGGAATCGTGAACTGGAATTCGGTGCCATGCGGTGTACCCGGGGAAACCCAGAGCCGGCCCCCGTGGGCCTCGATGATGCTTCGGCAGATCGACAGCCCCATGCCCATGCCCTTGGACTTGGTGGTGAACAGGGGTTCGAAGACGCTGTGGCGAATCGCTTCCTCGATTCCAGTGCCGGAATCCGCGATCGTGACCTGGATGCTGCCTTCGGCGGTGACCTTCGATCCGACCCGCAACACCCGGGGCCGATCGGTCACGGCGTCCATGGCATCCGCGGCGTTCATGGCGAGATTCATGATCACCTGCTGCAGCTGGACGCGATCGCCCAGCGCAGGCGGAAGGCCCGCCGACATCATCGTCTGAACCGTCACCGAGCGGCCCCGCAGGGCGCCGCCGGTGAGGGCCAGAACGTCCTCGATCGCCTGGTTGACGTCGAGTGCGGCGTATTCCGGCTTGCGATGCCTGAGCAGCTCCCGGATCCGCACCAGCACCTCTCCAGCGTGATTGCCCGCCCCGACGATACCGTCGAGCGCTGCCTTGGTCTCCGCGAGATTGGGCGGGGCGTGGCCCAGCCATCGGAGCGCACCGTTTCCATAAGACACCACCGCAGCGAGCGGCTGGCTGATTTCATGGGCGATCGACGCCGCGAGTTCGCCCATGGTCGTCAGCCGCGCCACTTGCGCGAGCTCGGCCTGGGCGGCCTGCACGGCTTCGTTGGCCCGGTCGCGTTCGCGCTCGGCGTTGACGAGGTCGGTGACGTCCCGGTTGATGCCGACCATGCGAACGGGGTTGCCTTCCGCGTTGCGGATGATGGTTGCCACGCCGCGAATGATGCGGATCGCGCCGTCGGCGCGCCGCACCTTGAACTCGGAAACGTATTCGCGCTCGCCGCGCAGCGCCGCCTCGACATCCGCCCTGGCTTGCGTGGCGTCTTCCGGGACCACGCACGTCGACCAGGCATCGAAAGCGCCACCGAACTCCTGCGCGCGCATGCCGTACAGACGGTACATCGAGTTGTCCCAGACCAGCCGGTCCCGTTCGACGTCCCAATCCCAGATGCCGAGCCCCGCGGCGTCGATGGCGAGCTTGAGCCGCTCCTCGCTCGACCGCAGCCGCGCTTCGCTTTCGTGCAGCGCGGCTTCGACCATCCTCCGCATGGCGATGTCGCCTTGCAGGGCCTCCTCGGCTTGCGCACGTTCGTTGCGAAAGCGATTGATGGATTTGACCAGCGTATCGAGCTCATCGTTGCGGACCGTCTTGCGCCGCAATGTGATCGGGCCGGTCGACGCGCCCGGTTTGAGGTCGGAAACGTCCCGTGCCAGGGTTCGCAAGTGACGCGTGATGAGCCGGTAGATGATGACGAACAGCAACGCGGCCAGCCCGCCGATCTTGACCAGCTCGGCAACGAGCTCGGTGGCCAGGTTCCTCGTGAACAGGTCCCGCACGTCCTTGTAGGACTCCGAGATTTTCAGGGTTCCGATTTTCTCCGAGCCGTCGGGGCCGAAAATCGGCACTTCCCAGACCCGTTCCGGGGCTCCCCCGGGCTCTCTTTCCGTGGCGGCGACGGGCTGCGGCCCATTGAGAACTTCGGCCCGGATGATGGAGCCGGTCTGGGTCAGCCCCTGCAGCGTAGCCTTCAGCCCGACCGTGTCGAAATTCCACAGGCCGGTCGAAATCGCCGCGAGGTTTCGCGTGACGTTGCTTTGCGCGTCCTGTTGCGCCTTCTGGTACAGGCCGTTGCGTTCAAGCAGTACCGTCAGCACGGTCACGGCCGAAAACATCAAGACGCAGATGGCGATGACCCAGAACAGGATACGGGTGGTAAGCCGGGATTTTGGCGTCGACGGCATATCGTGCCTGTAGTCAGCGGCTTTCGACATCATCGACCGGGCGTCCGGAATGGTTGCTCAGTTGTCGCGCCTCGGGTCATACCACAGCTCACGCCGGTTGAGCGGCGTCTGCGGCGTCTGCAGGGGATTGTCGATTTCGATCAGCCGCCGGTTCCGGAAACCGATTTCCTTCTCGAACGGCGCCTTGAAGCTCTGGAACATGCGCTCGAAGCTGCCGTCCGCCAGCATGCGCTCCAGGCCGGTGGATATTCGCCGTGCCAGGGCTTCGCCCTCGGGTGAACGAGAGACGTAGAAATAACGCGTCAGCGGGTAGTAAAGCAGCAGGTTGTCCTCGATCGCCAGGTCGGGATGCATCGGCCGCTGTCGCGCAAGCTCGTCCCCGATTTCCACCACACCGCGTGAAAACAGCTCGAACCGGCCCGCGGCGAGCATCGCGAACAGGCCCTCGTAGCTCGAACCACCGACCACGGTGAGCCCGGCATTGCGCAGGATGGTGGCGTCCGCCCAGTCCGATCCCTGGCCGATGCTGTGCCCCCGCAGATCTGCGAGACCCTTGATCGGGTTCAGCCTCGCTTGCGTTTCGCTCCGGATCAGGAATACCCGGTAGCCCAGCAATCCCTTGTCGAGCGGAAAATACACCGGCAACAACTGTTTTTCGTAATCCGCCACGTTGCCGTGCACCAGGACGGTGATCTTGCCCGAGCCGCTCGCCAGTTCCGCGAGCGCGCGGGGTTCCGTCATGGCCGATGTGGCCGGGCGCAATACGTAAGGACCAAAGTCCGATTCCGTAATTGTCAGGGCGCGTGCCAGCAGCTGCCAGTAATATCCAAACCGGGCGTCCCCTGCGGATTCCGGCGCGGGGTGAACGACCTCCAGGGCGGAGGCGAAAGTCGCGGACAGGTTCAGAACGATCAGGACCAGGGCACGCGTCACCTGCCGTCGCGCAGCTGCGAATGCGGCCGCTCGAAATCGCTTGTTGGGTGTTCGTGACCCGGGTAGGGCGCCCGTGGTGCGAAGGCAGCGGCAGATGCAGGAAGCGATCTCCTGACGGCCATCATGCATCCGTGCTCCAGAAAATTCCGGACCGACGCCCGGCGACCCACCGAAGCTATGCGACTTTTGCGCGCGTGGCTATGTCCGAAATGGTTCGATGCCATCGCCCGGAAGTGCCGTTTCAATCCGTGTTTTTCCACTTGAATGGCTTCAACCGGATGGTTGTGCAGCGATCACGGTTCGGTCTATCGGAATTAAAAGCGCACGCAATGATGGCTACGTGGCCCGACCCGCAGCCGGACGCCCGGCCCGACGCAAAAACCCGCCGCGCGTCTCTGCGGGCGGGTTTCGGGCGAAGCAATTTCTTACCAGGCCCGGCCGCGTGTTAGTTCGGGTACGGGATCGGCACTCCGGGCGGCGTCGCAGGGTTGGGCGTGAACTCGCCCTTGCGGACACCGCCCTTGACGCCGTCCAGTTCGTCCACCGCCAATTCGCGCTTGTCGAGTTCCTTAGGCGGATCCTGCTTGTCTGAAGCAATCGGGTCACGGCTCATGTTCGGTTCCTGGCCATCGTGTCGATCGGTTTCAATCACCTATCAGAACAGTGCAGCCGAATTAGTGCAAGCGCCCAAACGTGGGCATGGCGCGGTTCGATAGCGCAGGAGTCATCGCATGTGTCGTGGCATACGCTGTGTGACTTTAAGCACTTACAGGTTGCAGCTTTGGGGTTGGATGCTGCTGTCACGTTCAGAATGACTTTTGTTGCGGCACGCATGGGGAGGCCAACATGGCAAACAGCAGCAGTCCCGACACACAGGGCAAACCCATCCCTTCAACCGGCGAACTGTTGAAGACCGGCAAGGCAGGAAAAATTGAGCTGGCCGGGGAAGACCTGAAGAGGGTCGCAGGGGGCGCTGTACAATTCCAGAAACTCCTGAACAAGGAGAGCCGCGACGACAGGATGCAATCACGCTGAGGAAGGGTTGGCGCGGCGCGAAGGTTGGCCGCCGCGCAAATGTGATTACGCCTGATCGGTTTTCCCGGGCAGCGTGTGCGAGGCCCAGATCGCCGGCGGATCGGGTTGTGGATTGAATCCATGAATGGCAGCGGGACTTACAAAGGTCTGGCTGGCAGCAATGCCGCCGACCACGGTATCGAGAGCGGCCTCGGGCAACTCGCGGGTATTTTCGATGTTCGAGGTATTATTCGGTTGCATGGTTCTCTCCTTGTTTTGCTGGACCCCGGCGAAAGCCGTCATGGAGTGAGACGCCGGTTCCGTCGGCCGGGTTCACGCGACGGGCAGGTGAGAATGTCGACCGGCCCGCTTTGGTGACGCTGATCACATTAGCCGGGCCGCCGTTCAGGCCGGGTTGGGGTTGGCCATTTCAGGTATCGGGCACACTTTTCGGACCTGGCGCGAAGTCCGACTCGAATCCGCTACAAGCTCCAGGGCAGACGTCTGCCGACTCCTTCGAATTTATCGGTTCACGCCCCGGTTTTGCACCGATCCGATGCGTCGCTCCGTCTGCAGTTCACCCCCCGCGGCCAGGGAGTGGACGCATCCATCATCGGCAGGACATCCCGGCCGACATGTCATCCCAAAATCCGCACCGGGTCTCAGCCGGTCGGTTGAACTGCCGCGGGTTGTGCGCCTGCAGCTCGTCACGGAACACCAGCAGGATGGCCGCGACCAGCAGGGCTGCCGGCAGCAGGATGGATAGTCTCATTCGAAGGCCGGTTGCAGTTGCGGGACGTCGGGGTGTTGCCGTGAAAGTGGGCAGCATTGTGGACCTGCGGCGGCGTTCCGGAGTCCCCCGGCGGCACGGGTGATTAATCTTCTGTTAACCACGCCGATGCAGGCTTGATGTGAGACCGCGACGGCACCGGAGAATCGAGCCGGCAGTCGCAAGAAAAAGCCGACGGTGTGACGCCCGCCGGCTTTTTCTCTGGGGGTCGTCGCCGCCCCGGGAAAGCCGGGGACCGGCCCGTCGGCATCCGTGCAGCGGGCGCAGGACTGGCGCCGGGCCCATGGCTCTTCGTTTGAATGGCTCTTCGTTTGAATGGCTCTTCGTTTGATTCATCGGCGCGTCGCGCACCGGCAGCGCGCGCAACGCCAGGTGCGATCGTCCCGTTCGGCACGAAAAAGCCTTACCTCACGCAGCCGGGGCGGCAATCCTGGCTGTTTTTGCGGGAGCTGCGGATTGCAAATGACCTTTGCTCCCTATGGCTTTGGCACGCTTCACGTCATCCTGAAGGTGGAACGCCTTCGCGGCATTGGTCGAGACCATGGCGTGAATGTCTTCGTCATCATAGCCGAGATCGATGCACAACTTCACACCGCGCCTGAAACCCTCGAGAGGGCTGATCGTGCCGGTTTGGCCGAGATCCGAGCAAAGGATGGTTTGGGAAACTCCGGCCGCGTCGATATGTTTCTTCAAGTCTTCGCCTTCGCAGACCTTGAACTTCGAGCCCTCGACGAACATGCAGAGGGAGTGCTCCACGAAGGCGCCCATCGCTGCGATGCCACGGACATCGTTCAGGCTGGCTCCGACGATCTCCTCCGGATGGGTCAATACCATCCGCTTGACGCCTCGTTTCCGGGCCTCCTCGAACACAAGCCAGGTCTCGCTGACATGCAGGTGGCCGCTGGCCAGCGCCAGATCGTTGTTCGCGATGATATCGAGCACCTCCTTCACCTCGTCTCGCACGGTTTTGTCGGCGTTGAGAACGGGGATCGGGGATGCCGGGCGGATCTTCTGCGTCGAAGCCGGATGAACCCAGCCCGACGACTTCTCCCACCGCAGGTGGTTCTCCGCGGCCAGCGTCGGCATGAACACGATCTTGCCGCCCATGGCGGCGGTATGTTCCACCGCATAAGGATTGAAGCCGCCGATGACGTTGTTGAGGACGATGCTCGAATAGACCTTGGTGGGCAGCTCTGGATGATGGCGTGCGATCAGGGCCGCGGTCATGACGCCGCTGTAGTCGTGATCCTTGGTGATCACGGCCGCGAAGCCGGCTTTGGACATCTCCTGTGCAAGTTCGAGATGATCGATCGCGCGGGGTGCGATCGAGGGTCCGGAGTGAACATGGGGGTCGACGGCCCCGATCAGGATGGCGTCGATCCGCGCTTCGGTGTCGGTGGTCTTTGAAGGGGTCATGGTCATCTCTTTCGTGGGGGCATTGTGTTCAGGCCCAGGTTAGGTCCAGGACCAGGCTGCCGGCCCGGTGCCGGCAATCAGGGGCCTCGGGATGGAGGGTGAGCACCGCGTTGAAGGACTCCGGTTCCGGATCGGCATGGACGATCAGCACATTCATGCCGGCACTCCCTGCGGTACGGCGGCCTCGTCGATCAGGACGTTGCCTGGCAACAAATGGACCAGCAACGCTCCGACAATCATCGCTGCCGACATCAGGTAGAGACCAACGTCCAGGCGTCCCGTCGCTTCTTTCGCCAGGCCCATCACATAGGGCGCGACGTACCCGCCCAGATTGCCGATGGTCGCCATCAGTGCGATGCCGCCCGCCGCGGCAGCGCCTGTCAACAGCGCGCCGGGAAGAGCCCAGAGAACGGAGATCGAGGCCAGGGCTCCGGCCATGGCAATGCAGAGGCTGGCGAGCGCCAGCGCAGGCAGGCTGGTCAGCGTTGCGCCTCCGATGAGTCCGAGGGCGCCGATGATGCCGCAAACGACGATGTGCCACTTGCGCTCACGGGTGCGGTCGGAACTGCGGCCCACGACGATCATCGCCGCGCAGGCAACGGCGAAGGGAATGCTGCTGACGAGGCCGTTCAGGAACACGTCCTGCACGCCCAGATCCTTGACGATTTGAGGCAGCCAGAACGAGATGCCGTAGATGCCGCCGAGCAGGGTGAAGTTGGTTATTGCCAGGATCCACACCTGGGGGCTTGCAAGCGCGTCCACCAGCCGATGCCCGTGACCCATGGCCCGATGTGCGGCTTCTTCGGCCTGCAGTGCCGGCACGACGATGTTGCGCTCCTTTGTCGTCAGCCATCCGGCATCGCCGGGACCGTTGCTGAGATAAAAGTAGGTTGCGATGCCGGCGATGATCGCAGGCGTCCCTTCGAGCAGAAACAGCCACTGCCAGCCCGGCAGGCCGGACACGCCTGCCATCGATTTCATGATGAAGCCGCTCAAGGGCCCGCCGATCACCCCGGCGATCGGTATGCCGATGAAAAACAGCGCACAAACCTGGGAGCGCAGTTTCCCCGGAAACCAGTAGGTGAGGTAGAGGACGATGCCGGGATAGAAACCCGCTTCCGCGATACCGAGCAGGAAACGCAAGGTCAGAAACTGCGCCGGCGTGGTGACGAACATGAAGGAAACTGAAATGATTCCCCACACCACCAATATTCGGGTGATCCAGATCCGGGCGCCGAACCGCTGCAGCAACAGGTTGCTCGGGATCTCGCACGCCGCGTAGCCGATGAAGAATATTCCGGCACCGAGCCCGAATACCGCGTCCGACAATCCGATGTCGGCGCTCATCTGAAGTTTCGCAAAGCCGACATTCACGCGGTCGAGAAACGAGATGATGTAGAGGACCAGGAGGAACGGAATGAGCCTCCGGGCCACGCGATTATAGGTTGCCGCTTCGTCGTTCGAACCGAACGACGCACGAGTGAAAAAACTGGCCATCCTTGGTCTCCGCTGTTTTCAGGGCGCGAAGCGCGATGGGCACGCGCCTGGCGACGGCGCTTCGTGCTTGTTCGCTATCGCGATACGTAGTTTCGTATATCGATACGTTAATGAAACGTCAATCCCAAAAAATCGTCGATTTTTCGATGTTTATTGTTTGTTCCGGAATTATTTGTGATACGGTGTTTCACGATAGCAAACACCGTGGAGGCCATTTTTAATGATTGAGGACGATGCAAAGGGCGGGGTGCGCTCGGTCGAGGTCGCGCTCAACGTGCTGGAGGCAGTGGCGTTTTCGGGTGACGAAGTCGGCGTCACCCAGGTCGCCGAGCGTCTCAAACTGACCAAGGGGTCGGTCCATCGTCACCTGATCACGCTGGTCGAGCGCGGTTATCTCACGCAAAACCCGGTCACCAGCCGATACGCCATTGGTCCCCGGAGCCGGTTACTGGCGCGTCACGCTCCCGATTCCGACCTGGTCCAGCTCGCCGCCGGTCCGATGCGGGAGCTCCGCGATCAACTCGGCCATTCCGTCGTGCTCTCGGAATCGACGTCGAGCGGAGCGCTGATCCTGAGCATGGTCCGGGGCACCGCCGCCATTGAAATCGGCGTTCGGCCGGGCAGCGAGTTGCCGTTTCACTCTTCCGCGCAGGGCAAGGTCCTGCTGGCGTTTGCGCCGCGCCCCCAACTGCAGCGGGCCCTCGCGAGGCCGCTGCAATCCTTTACGTCGCACACGGTGGTCGATGCAAAACAGCTCGAGGAGGAGCTGTCGCGCGTTGCCAGATTCAGGATTCGCGACCGCGCCGGAAGAGGCGATGCTCGGCATCAATGCCGTCGCGGCGCCGATCTTCAACGACAAGGACATCTGCGCCGGAGCGCTCTCTCTTGTCGGCTCGATCCAGTACCTTCCTGCGGAGCCCGACGCGGACAGCGTTGCCGCATTGAAGGCGGCAGCCGGGCAAATCTCGCGAATGCTGGGTCACGGCCGTGTCGCGCCTTCCAGGGAAGCGCGTTCGGCATAAGCAACGGCATGCCCGGAGCCAATGCGGCATTGCATGGTCAGCGCGGTGAGGCCCGTGGTAACCGGCTCGTGCTGATCGAGACCTGTCCGGCGATCACGACGTCCGGATTATTCAGGTCGGTCCCGGCGCTGTTTTCCCTCGAATGGCCATCGACCGCTTGACGACTTGCTGGGCATCGGCAGTGCGGCCCTGATCCTTGTAGAAGCCGGCGAGGTTATCCAGGACATCGGCGAGATCCGGATGGTCCGGACCGAGCGTCTTCTCGAAGGTGGCCACCGACCGCTTGAAAAACCGCTCGGCATCGGCGTTGCGCCCCTGGCGCGCGTAAAGCGCGGCCAGGTTGTTCAGCGCCTGCGCGATGTCGGGATGGTCGGGTCCGAACGCCTTCTCGTTCACGGCGATCGATCGCTTGAGCAGCCGCTCGGCATCGGCGTAGCGATGCAGCTGAATGTCGGCATCGGCCAGGTTGCTCATCAGCACCGTGGCTTCGGGATCGTTGGGGCCGTGCGCCTTGTCGAGGATGGCCAGGCCCCGCTTGAACATCGGCGCGGCCTGGTCGTGGCGGCCCTGGTTGCTGTACACGGCGGCGAGGTTGCTCAGCGCCAGCACGATCGACGGATCGTCGGGACCGGCGGCTTTCTCGCCAATGGCGAGCGACCGCTTGAGCAGCGGCTCCGCTTCCGCGTAGCGCGCTTCCGCGCGGTAGAGATCGCCCAGGTTGTTCAGCACCATGGCGACTTCCGGATGATCCGGACCGAGCGTCTTCTCCCGGATCGCCAGCGAGCGCTTGTACAGCGGTTCGGCCACGGCGTATTGACCCAGCTGGTAGTGGATGGTGCCGAGGTCATTGAGCGGCATCGCGACGTGCGCATCGTCGGGGCCAAACTCCTTCTCGCGAAGGGCCAGCGACTTCTGGGCCAATGGCAGCGCTGCGGTGTACTTCCCGGCCCGGTAAAGTTGTTTCATCTGGTTGCTGAGCGTGCCCGCCTCATCCTCTGCCGCGTGGGATGGCGCGGCGGGCGACAGGCCCAGGGCGAGTGCTATGACCGCAACCCAGATCGATGCTTTCAGGGCCTTCATCGCGCATTCCTTCGTCACGGTTTTCCGGGATGTACGGGTCATTTGTGCTTTCAAAGGCCGCACGGGTTCAATGCAGGCGCGACAACAGGTCAAGGACGGTGCCCGCCGAGGCCTTCAACGCGCAGCAGAACGCTTGGCCCAACGCAAAAGCCCGCCACGGCATCGCTGCGGGCGGGTTTCGGGCGGGACAGGCCGCCGTCGGAGGACGAGCCGGCTGAGGGGCGTCACGCCATTCTTGTCTGTCAACTTACACATTATGGCATGCGACGGCCCGATCGCCGTGGCCGATGAAGCGCAGTTCCGGCGCGTCGATCCGGCAGCGGTCGCTGGCTATCGGACAACGCGGGGCGTAGGCGCAGCCGCGCGGTTGCTCGAACAGGCTTGGCGGTTCACCCGTTTCGATCGCGGCCTGAATTCGTCTGGACGGATCCGGGCTCGGAATGGCGGCTACCAGCGCGCGTGTATAGGGATGGATCGGATGATCCAGCACCGTCCGCGTCCCGGCCTGTTCCACGATCCGGCCCATATACATGACGGCCACGCGATCGCTGATCTGTCCGATCACGCCAAGGTCGTGCGAGATGAACAGCATCGACAGTCCGAGCTGCTCCCGCAGGTCCATCATCAGGTTGAGCACCTGGGCCTGCACGGACACGTCGAGGGCGGACACCGGCTCGTCGGCGATGACGATGGACGGCGCCGGCAGAATGGCCCGCGCGATTCCGGCCCGCTGCCGCTGCCCACCGCTCAGTTCGTACGGATAGCGGGCGGCGAACGACGGGTTCAGGCCGACAGCCGTCAACGTGGCGGCGATCGCCGCGCTGCGCTCGGCGCGGCTCTTGAAGAAGCCGTTGATGTCGCCGGCTTCCGCCACGAAGTCGCCGATGGTGCGCCGCGGGTTGAGCGAGGCATAGGGATCCTGGAAAACCATCCGGACGTTCAGGCGCATCTCGCGCAGGCCGCTGCGGCCGGCCCCGATCGTTTCGGCTCGCTTGAATCGGATCGTGCCGCTGTCGGGCCGGATCAGCCCGACGATGGATCGGCCCACCGTGGTCTTGCCGCAACCGGATTCGCCGACGATGCCGAGCACCTCGCCCTCGGCCAGCGACAGCGACGCGCCATCCACCGCCTGCACCCTTAATTTCCGGCCGGCCCGCCTGACGCTGAAGGACACCTTCAGGTCCCGAACCTCGAGGATGACATCGCCGCTCATCGCGGCCCCCGATCGTCCAGGGGGAAGCCGCACAGCACCTCGTGTCCCTGCGATACCTCGGTGCGGGGCGGGGCCGCAACGCGGCACGGCGCGCGCACCGCCGCGCAGCGCGGGGCAAAAACGCACGCCTCGGCCGCCCTTGCGGGCGCCGGCGGCTGGCCCGGTATGGTCGGCAGGCGCCGCGCCCCGGCATTTCGCGACGGCATGCAATCCAAGAGACCGCTCGTATAGGGGTGACGCGGCGTTGCGAACAGCGCGTCGACCGCCGCGGTTTCCACGATCCGGCCCGCATACATCACCGACACGCGATCGGCGAGCTGCGCGATCACCCCCATGTCATGGGTGATGAACAGGATCGCCAGGTCGAGGCGGTTGCAGAGCTCGCGCAAGAGCCCGAGAATCTGGGCCTGGATGGTGACATCCAGCGCGGTGGTCGGTTCATCGGCGATCAGGACCTCGGGCCTGCAGGCCAGCGCGATCGCGATCATGACGCGCTGGCGCTGGCCGCCCGACAACTGATGCGGATACGCCGACAGCTGCATGGCGGGGTCGGGCATGCGCACCATCTCGAGCAGCTCGCGCGCCCGGGAGAGCGCCGCGGAACCCGAAATCCCGTCATGCACGGCTGCGGCCTCGGCGATCTGGTCGCCGATCCGGCGCACCGGGTTGAGGCAGGTCATCGGCTCCTGGAAGATCATCGCCATGCGGCCGTGGCCGGCTTCGACGCGTTGCCAGGGCTGCAGCTGCGTTACGTCGCAGCCGTCGAGCACGACCCGCCCGCTCCGGAGCCGGGGGCCGCCTTGCGGCAGCAATCCCATGATCGCGAGCGAGGTCATGCTCTTGCCGCAGCCGGATTCGCCGACCAGGCCGAGTATTTCGCCCTTGCTCAAGGCGAACGTCACACCGGCGACGATGTCGACGCCTGCCGCCTCTGGCCCCAGTGACACCGTAAGGTCGCGAACCGACAGCACGGATCATCCCTTCTCGACAAACAGCTGCCGGAACCGCGGATCGAGCCGGTCGCGCAGGGCGTCGCCGACCAGGTTCAGGGAAAATGCCGTCGCCACGATCATCATGCCCGGAAACAGCAGCAGCCACGGGGCGCGCGTGATGAAGGTGCGGGATTCGGCCAGCATGTTGCCCCAGCTGGGAATCTCCGGCGGGGCGCCGAGGCCGAGGAAATCGAGTGACGCCGCGCCAAGCTGCGCAAAGGCGAACACGAAGCTCGCCTGTACGAGCAGGGGCGAGACCAGGTTCGGCAGGATGTGCCTGCCGATCAGCCATAGGGTCCCTGCGCCCATGCTGCGGGAGGCCTCGACATAGGTTTCCGCGCGCAGCCGCAGGGTCAGACCGTAAACGATACGCGTCGTCGTCGTCATGTAGCCGAGCCCGATGGCCAGAATGACGTTGGCCACGCCCGGACCCAGAATGACGATCAGCCCAAGGGCGAGCAGCAGGGTCGGGAAGGCCATCAGGACGTCGACCATGCGCATCAGCACGTGACCGAGACGGGGGAACAGCGCGGAAAGCACGCCGATCGGCACGCCGGTCAAAAGCGCGAAGGCGGCCACGCCCGAACCGATCAGCAGCGCCATGCGCGCCGAGTGGATGGTGCGTGACAGGGTGTCCCTGCCGAACTGGTCGGTACCGAACCAGTGGATCGCGTTCGGGGGCGTCAGGCGGATAAGCGGATCGATGGCATACGGATCGTAAGGCGACAGCCAGGGTGCCAACGCCGCGGCAAGCACGGTCGCCAGCAGGATGGCCAGTCCCGCCAGCGCGATCGGGCGGGCGATGAACGGCTTCAGCCACAAGGTCGCGCCGTCGCGGCTCATTGCAGTTCAACCCGCGGGTCGAGCAGGCGGTAGCTCAGGTCGACGATCAGATTGATCAGGAGATAGGCGACGACGATGACCAGGATGACGCCCTGGATGACCGGGTAATCCCGGCGCAGGATCGACTGCACGACGAGGCGCCCGATGCCCGGCAGCGCAAACACGGTTTCGGTCACCACCGCTTCGGAGAGCAGCGCTGCGAAGGTGAAGCCGAACGCCGATACCACGGTCAGCAGGGCGTTGCGCAGGATATGCCGGCGCACCACCTGCCAGGGCCGGATTCCCTTGGCCCGCGCCGTGCGCACGTAATCCTCGCGGGAGACATCGAGCATGCTGGCGCGCGTCAGCCGCAGGATCAGCGCGGCGTTCGGCGCCGCAAGCGTCAGGCTGGGAAGCACGAGGTAGCGCAGATTGACGACGCCGCCTTCGAAGACCGAGGGATATCCGGAGCTTGGAAACCAGCCGAGCCAGGCGGCAAAGATCAGGATCAGGTAGAGTCCGACCCAGAACGTGGGTACCGAAGCCATCAGCATCGCTGTGCCGGACAGTCCCTGGTCGAGCCACGTGCCGTGCCGCACCGCCGCGATCACGCCGACCGGCACGCCGATCGCCGCTACCCAGATCATCGTCATGGTGGCAAGCAGGATGCTGGTTTCGGCGCCATCGGCGATCACCGACAGCACCGGCGCCTGGAAGAAGATCGATCGCCCGAGGTCGCCCTCGAGCACGTGCCCCGACCAGGTCAGGTATTGCAGGAGGATCGGTTGATCCAGGCCGAGCTGGTGCCGCAAGGCATCGATCTGGTCGGGGGTCGCGGTGTCGCCGAGCAGGACATAGATCGGATCGCCGGGCACGATATGGATGAATCCGAAGATGATGACGGACGCCGCCACGCAGCGTCACCGCCGTCGTTCCCGCGCGCTTGAATGCGTAAGACCACATCTGACCGTGCCGGTGTTTCGCGGCAATGATACACGCCGGTGCCGGCGCCCGGCACGCGTCGCGGCCTCATTGCCCGTCAGCTATTTCGGGGACACGTTCCAGAACGCGGGACCGTTCGGGTTGAGCCCCTTCAGCTTCGGAGAGGCAATGTCGTAGGTGTAGGCATCGCCGACTTTCATGACCGGCACCTGTTCGTAGATCAGCGACTGGATCTTGTCCCAGGTCGCCTTGCGCGCGGCCGGATCGGTCGACTTGATCAGCTCGGCCCGGAGCGAGCCGATCTGCGGGCTGTCCCACCAGCCGGGATAGCTCGCATTCAGGAAGGTGAGCAGCAGCGGATCGGGCGAGAACGAATGGTGGGTGACGAAGATGTCCCACTGTTCCGGCTGGCCGCGCATCTTCAGCAGCGTCGCCCAGTCGACCACCATCATCTGGACGTTGATCCCGGCCTCGGCCAGCTGGCGGGTGAAGACGGTGGCTTCGTCATAATGCGCCTGGTAGTTGGTCGAAACCAGCAGGCGGATCGGAGTCCCGGTGTAGTCCGCCTCCTTGGCGAGTTCTTTGGCCTTCTTTGCATCGTGCGGGCTGTAGTCGGTGGCGCCATCCGTCGAATACCAGGGCGTGCCCCTGGGAAAGATCGATCCCTCGGCGTTCCACAGGTCCTTGGGGCCGAACGCGACGCGCAGGGCCTGCGACTTGTCCAGCGCGGTCTGGATGGCGCGGCGGAGTTTATAGTTGTCCTTCAGGATGCCCTGCTTCGAGTTCATGAAGAACAGGCCGAAGATCGGCGCGTTGGTGCGCTGGACCTGGACCGATGGGTCCTTGCTCAGGGTCTCGTACAGATCGCCGGAGATCATTTCCGCATAGTCGTAGTCGCCGGCCTGCACCCCGCTCACCCGCGTGCCGACGTCCGGCACCGGAATGAACCGGATCTTGTCGAAGATGGCGGCACGGGCGCCGGCGAAGCCGTCGCCCTTGTCCTTCACCGGCTTGTAGCCATCGAACCGCTCGACCTCGACATAGCGGTTCGGCCGCCACTCCACGAACTTGTAGGGACCGGTGCCGATATAATCCTTCGGCTCGATCGGCCGGTTTCCCGCATTGGCGGCGATTTCCTCCGGATAGATCGCCAGACCGCCATTGACGTCGGCAACGAGATTCTTCCAGGCGCCGTTCGGCGACGACAATTTGAGCGTGACTTGATACTTTCCGGTCGCCTCGACCGAGGTGGCCGCCGCCATCAGCAGCTTGCCGCGGGCGCCGAACTCGCCCCACCGCTTCATCGAGGCGACGACGTCCCTGGCCGTCATTTCCTTGCCGTTGTGGAAGGCAACGCCCTCGCGAAGCTTGATGACGATGGTGCTGCCGCCGTCTTCCTCGCGATCGCTTTCGGCCAGCAGCGGGCGCGGCGTATAGGTCGAGTCCCACGCATACAGGGTCTCGAAGATGTGGCGGCCGATCACCGACGCCACGTCGGCGGTGGTCAGCATGACATCGAGGGGCGGCGGTTCGCCAATGGTGGCTTCGCGAAGCATCGTGGCCGCGCCGGCCTGCGCATTCAGCAGCAACGCGGTGGCAACCCCGATGGCGCCACGCATCAAGACGCGAAGACCATGTCTCATGATCGCCCCTCCCACCTGTTTGAGCCGCCTGCATCGCGCGCAGGGGCGTGCCCCGGCCGTTTGGGTCCGGCGGCAGGTTATCGTTGTTTGAAAGTTACATACAGAACGTGCTAGGTTTCAAGCGGAAATTTGCTATCTTTGACCGATCTGCCGATACGGGCCCGGTTCAACGCTGAAGGTTTCTTACGGAAATTGTTACGGCAATCTGATGATCAACTGCGCAGGTTGATCCGACCTCGGGAAGGGCGGGCGATGCCGCCAGCGAAGCGAATGGACCGGGCGGGAGCCGGGGAAGCGCCGGCCCCGACGTCGGCAAGCCGCGACAATTTCGCCGCCAGCGACATCATCTCCGTCATCCGGCAGAGTGCTCCGGGTCTCAGCCCCTCGGAGCAGCGCGTGGCGGCGGCACTGCTGGCGGATGTCGAATTCGCCATTCACGCCAGCAATGCCGGGCTCGCCCGCCGGGCGCGCGTCAGCGAACCGACCGTGACCCGGTTCAGCCGCTCCGTCGGCTGCCACGGCGTGCGTGACCTCAAGGTCAGGCTGGCCCAGGCCATGGCGGTCGGGCGGATTTACGTCGAGCTGCCCCCGCATGTCGGGACCGATCTGGCGCGCCCCGCGCTCTGGCGCTCGGTATTTCAGGAAATTCGTCGCGCCATTGCCGCGGCCGAAGAGGGACTGCGCAAGGAGGACGTCGAGAGGGCTGCCGAAGCCATCTCCCGCTGTTCGAAACTTGCCGCGTTCGGCGTCGGCGGCGGCTCGACCCTGGCGGCGGCGGAGGTTCAGAACAGGTTCTTTCGTCTGGGGATCGCCGTCTCCCATGCCTCCGATCCGAGGTTGATGCGCATGATCGCCGCGACCCTGGGCCGGGACGATGTCGTCGTTGCCATCTCGACCACCGGTGCGGCGAACGAGGTGATCGAGGCAGCCGGCATCGCCAAAAAGTACGGCGCCCTCATCGTCGCCATTACCAGGCCGCAAAGCAGGCTGGCTTCGATCGCCGATATTGCGCTCGGCGTGTACGTGCCCGAGGCGCCCGATGCGCTCAAGCCGACCGCGTCGCGCTATGCCTTTCTCGCGGCCATCGATCTGCTCGCCGCGTCGACGGCCTATTGCAGGCCGCTCGAAGCCCAGGAGCGCATGCGGCGGATCAAATACGAGTTGCTGAAGGGGACCGATGGCAATCCGGATGGACCGCTCGGCGACTGAAGCGGGCTGCCGGCGCGCCGCAGGCCGTAGGATGGGTTGAGCTCTTCGCGAAACCCATCATAAGATGTCGGATCGTGGTTTGGTATGCCGGGATGACCGACTATCGCCGTAACTTCATTGCCGGGGGCAGCTTCTTCTTCACCGTCACTCTGGCGGAACGACGGCTGCGGTTGTTGACGGAACATATTGAGGAACTGCGTGCTGCGTTTCGCGAGACGCGCCAGCGTCATCCTTTCACCATCGATGCGATGGTCGTTCTGCCCGATCATCTCCACGCCGTCTGGACATTGCCGGATGGCGACGCGAATTTCGCGACGCGCTGGCGGCTGATCAAATCGAGGTTTTCGCGCAGCCTTGCGACCGGCGAACGGATTTCAGACAGTCGCGCCGCCAAAGGCGAACGAGGGATCTGGCAGCGGCGCTATTGGGAACACACGATCCGCGACGAGAGCGATTTTGAGCGTCATTTGGATTACATCCATATCAATCCGCTTAAGCACGGGCTCGTGCAGCGGGTCAGGGATTGGCCATATTCGTCGTTCCATCGAATGGTGAAGCTTGGCGTCTATCCCGAAGATTGGGCAGGCGATGCCGCGAATGACGGCGATCATTTCGGCGAGCGGCTTTAGCGGCGAGGTGGGTGATGGGTTTCGCGAAGAGCTCAACCCATCCTACGGTCCCTGAAGCGGGCTGCCGGCGCGCGCAGGCCGTAGGATGGGTTGAACTCTTCGCGACCGCGTCCCAAGACGCACATGCTGCTCAAGGTTGATCTACCCGATGCGGCCCATTCAGGCTGACCCAGGCTCGGAAGGTCTCAGCCTTCAAAGCTCTTGATGAATAACGCGTGTGGTCCATTGATTTGGGTCAACGTGGTCGCAGGTCGCGTCTAAAATCGACATCGGCGTGAGCAAGAGCGTCCAGGTCAGACTTTGACCTGAGGCCTTTTGATCCAGATCAACGTGGCGCTCGGAAAACGAGATGCTCTGACGGTTGGCAAAGAGAGCGAGGGATTTTTCATGCGCGTATCAAAGGCAATTGGTTTGGCTGCTGTCCTCGCGGCCCCGGCGTTGGTGTCCGTCTCGTTGGCGCAGAACGCCTCTGAATGTCCGATAGCGGGAACATTGTCTACTTTTGGTATCAATTCGGCGGGCGTCTTCAACGTCGCGTCCGGAGGAGCCTGCCTGTTCCCGCTCAGGATAGAAGGCGTCATAGCGGCATCGAGCATTGTGCAAAGCCCGGCGAACGGAGTGCTTAGACAGCTCAACGAATCCACATTCGAGTACACGGCAAACCCCGGCTACGCAGGGCCCGATACCTTCTCCGTTCAGGTAACGGGCAAGGGGCCGACGGCTTCCGGGACGTCGATCATCACGCTGGTTGCAACGGTTCGATAGCGATAGCGTTGATCCAGGCGCTGACCCCGGTCATGATCCGCTCTCCAACGGGAAAACAGATCGTGGTTGCTTCTCGACGCGGCCGATCACTCAACTGAAGCGGGCTACATGCGCATTCTCGTTGCAGCGTTGTTGTTGGCGATGGTCGGGCCAGGCCTGGCGGCCGACATTGCTGTGACTGACGGCGATACGCTCCGGCTGGATCGCACGATCTATCGGTTGGACGGCATCGATGCCCCCGAAATTGATCAGACCTGCCTTGATCAGGGCGGCGAGGTCTGGCCGTGCGGGGTCGCGGCGCGCGATCGACTGAGCGCGCATATTGGAAATCGCGCCGTTCGCTGCGACGACAAAGGGCCTGATCCGGCGTCCAGGCACCGGCGGATCGGGATTTGTTCGATCGAAGGCGAGAACGCAACGCTCAATGCGTGGCTCGTTCGCGAAGGATGGGCAATCAGGCTCGAGCCTTCCGCAACGGGCCGTTTCGCGGCGGAGGAAGCTGACGCCCGCGAGAACCAGCGCGAACTGTGGAAAGGGTGCTTTGCAGAACCGCGCGAGTTTAGAGCATGGAATCTCGGTGGTGCGCGACTTGTTGGTGTCGGTTGTCAGGCCGGCCATGAGAACCGGACACGCGCCAAGCTGTTCCGCGTCGACAGCGCCATGCCGCCGGGGTGCCCGATCAAGGCCAAGCTGGCGCTGCGGGCCATCGGCTACGATGGAATTTATCACCTGCCGGCTTGCGGGAGCTATCAACGGCTGAAGCGGGTCAATCGGTGGTTTTGCTCCGAGGAAGATGCTTCGGCGGCAGGATTTCGCAAGGCGCTGACTTGCCGATAGATGATGGACGGTCTGTTGCAACCCTGATCGGCCCGATGTTTGTCGTAGCCAGGCTACTGGTGAAACCGGGAATGCGCCGCGAGGAGGCGCTTCCGGGTTTGACCGAAGCGGACGCCGAAGTCGTCTGGTTCAGTTTGAGAAATGACAACCCGTGCCGGGCGGACCGACCCGGGGCTCTTCCGGGATTGATCCAGGTCAATAGGATCGCCCCTTGCTGCGCAACCCATGCTCAGCCGCACCTGAGGCGGTTGCCCGTGGTTTGGTTGACACTTCCAGTCTGGTTGAAGGAATACCATGATGAGATGCAAGTTGATTGTTCTGACGTTTGCGATCTCGATGGTCCCGGCCGTCGCCAATGCTGCGCTGACCACAACGATCGATATTGGCAAGATCACATGTAGCCAATACCTCGCCATGCCGCCTGAACTGTCGGGCAAGTTCTCTGCCTGGATGAGCGGTTGGTTCAGTTACCGTAACCGGAGGACCTTTGTAGACTTTGGCTTGCATCAGACAAATATCGCAAATGTGAAAGCGTGGTGCCAATCCAATCCGGATGAAAGCGTCATGGTTGGCTTGCCCAAGGCGACAGGCTCAACCGCGCCGGCTGGCGCTACGCTGGATTTCAACAAGATCACTTGCGGAAATTGGCTGGGATACGCTCCGGAGAATTGGGAGTTCGTAACCTATTTCATGAGCGGCTACTTCAGCTCGGCGGCAAACAGGAGTGTATTGGATTATAATCGCCTGCAGAGGAATTCCAGGAAGGTTGAAGCCTATTGCGAGAAGATGAAATCCCGCACGCTGCCAACAGCCATTCAGAAAAGCGCCAGTTGACCGGTTCCTAAGGGTGCTCGCGGGATGATGACAAACGCGCTGGCAAGGGGCGCGACGGGAAATGGGCACCTCTTGGAATCCGGGGACACGCTCTGGCTTCTGCATTGGCCGGCAAAAGCAGGTGGCGCGTCACTCCACCACGCCGGTCTTCCGGATCGAGACGATGCGCGCGTGCAGGGGCGCGTGGCCGGGCGCGACTTTCATCTCGACGGTGTAGTCCACCTCGGTCTCCTTCTTGATGACGAACATGTTGACCGGAAAGCGCAGCGTGCCGTTATTGGCGAGCGTGCTGTTGCCGATCAAGAGCGTGTAGACCATGGGGTCCCGGCCGATCTGCCTGAGCTGGGCGCGCATGGCGGGCTCCACGAGCTTGGTCAGGTCGATGTCTCCGGCGAGCGCGCCGTCGGCGCTGATGCGGTAAAGCGTGAACTCTCCGGTGCCGTACCTCACGTCCAGTTTGCGAATGACCATTCGGCTGTCCGGCGACCAGATCGCGAACTCCTCCCGCCGGTTGGCGGCTACCCCGGGGTTGCGAAAATAGTCGGTGTCGGCCTTCGCCAGCACCACGCCGTCGGCGAGGCGAATGAGCAGCAATTCGAGGTCGGCGTCGTCCTCGGTGACGTCGCCGGGGTCCTTGACCGGATCGCGCCAGGCCAGCGCGAATTTCCGGTCCGGCGACACGGTGTCCCGGACGACCCGCGCAGCGCCTTTGCCCGAGCCGCACAGCGGCGTCTCCCGCGCGTCGCGCTTGCAGGGGCCCAGTTCCGCCATCGCGGGCAAGGCGGCGCCGGCGAGCAGACCGGCAACCGCAAGGGCAGGGACTTTCGCTCGCATGGTCATCAGCCAGGAGGCCGCGTAAACCCGTTGTCTTGGGTCGACTGAGAAGACTGACAGGCTCGTACATTAGGCCGTGGCGCGACCTGTGCCAAGTTCTTGCTGACGCGCCGGCGAGGGACCCGGGTTTGTTGCATTGTACGGGTCGGGAATTGGCACGAGACCGACCTCCGTATGTCCGTGATTTTGTCGCTATCGGGGGTGGGTCGATAGGTTGGGCGAAGCCTTCTTCGCCCTCAAGGAGGGCCGCAAGTATTTTTCCAATATCGTCGGACAATTGAACCGAGCATAGGTCTGTTCTCCCAAAACAATTATTGTGAACCTCCCTTTACGCACCCCGGTTGCTTTCCTAGGCTTGGTGGTCCGGATTTTGCTCATCAAGGTAGCCGGCAGTATGGAGAAAACTCAATGAAGAACACCATCCCGTTGCTTGGGTTGGTCGTCCTGCTCATCGCCGCGTCGTCGGCTTTCGCTGGGTCAAGCTGCACGCCGGCCAAATGCAGGAGCATTCAGGCAGCCAATGGCTGGTGCCCAGCCGAGCGATCGGCCTGGTGCGCTCGCCGTTTCGCGGAAGGCGATCTGGTCCGGGCTTGCACCGGAGTGCCGCGCAACGACGGCAAGCCGAGATGCTGATCCCGGCAAGGAGCAATTTTCGTGTTATCCTGGACTGTCCCGCACACGCGAAGGCGTGTTGCCGGTGGCGCTCACGCTCGGGATCTCGCATTCGTCCAACGTCAATTCGCGCTTGTCAATTTCCTTGGCGATATCCCGCCGTCACGATGGCTCCAACCGCAACTCCATGCGTGGCGTCCCTTGAGAGAGCGTGGTAAGTTTCTCATCTCGTGACCTGTCGGGTGGACCAACGAGGTACCAGTACGCCGATCTCTCCCGGAAGAGGCGCGAAGGATAGCCAAAGCCATCTTCGCGCCTCCCTGGGTTGCTCGGACGCCCGCAGTGTCAGCTCTGCCGGCAGACGAAGCTTGTCCCGTCCGAGGTTTTGCCGGTCGCCACTTTGCCCTTGCGCGCGACAGGGTAGGGCTTGCCGTTCGGGTAGGGTGAGAGATGGATATATGCCATCGAACCGCCATCGTAGCTGCCGGACGCCATCTTTGCAGCCGAGCACGTCCAGGTCTCGGCATGGGCACTCCCGAACAACGCTGCCCAAATGAGCACGGACAAACCGATGCGCCTCATTGAAATCCTCCAGTATGCGGGACAGGCGCGAAGTCTGGCCGCGCGCCTCACCGGGTCTCAGTAGCCTTTGCCGTAGTTGCCGTCCTTGCGTCCGGTGGCCAACGCCTGAGAAGCCGATATGCCGTCGCGGCACTGAATATAGCTTTGAACCTGCGCGTTGGTCCCCGCCCTGTGCGCGACCCACATCTCTCGCGTGAAGCCGTTCTTGGCCATGCAATCGAGCGCATGTGGGGTGCTGTTGGACGCGGCGCTGGCGGGGATGATCGTCGCCGACAGGAGTGCTGCGGCAATAATAAACGCTCTCATGAAACCTCCGGTTTTTAAATGCCGCTGAACAGAGCACGGCTATCGGCTACCGACTAGGCAGTCAGAGTGAACATCGGAAATAAATTGACGGGTTTGCCAGCCCGGTTCACGATTGACGCGTGCAAACAATTCTGCCTGTGCCGCCTACGAGAAAGAAAACCCTGGAGCGCCTTGACAGGATGAACCGGTTTCGAGGCGGCGAAGCAGGTCCCGGCAGCCGCCGGCGCTCACGGCGATCGCTCGTTTGAGCAGCCGCCCGGCATCGGCGTAGCGATGCAACTGGATCCGCTACGCGGCAGGGAGTTGGCCCGCGGACAGGTAAGTTGCGCGGGCCGTGAACGATCAGACATGGGCTCGGCGGGCCGCATCTTTCTCCATCACGCGTTCCCTGGCCACAACGCTTGCCGTCCGTTGTCACGGTCCATAGATGGATGCCGGCGTCTCGTTAACGTCTCCGTCGGTGTCGCTGCTGCAGGTGTAGCTCTGTGCCAGTGTGGGATCGCCGCTGCCGTCGTAGCGGGAGAATTGCGGATAGGGACACAGAGGTCGCTGCATCGCGATCCTGGATTGGGCGGTATCTGCCAGATATTTCGTGGCGATCACGGACCGGGGGGCGACGCCCCGCTCGACCCATTGCGTCAATGCGCTCAGAAGATCGTATTTCGGATCATAGCTCGGAGCCTGTTGCTGAATTGCTCCGCCAAAGGCGTTTGGCCCTGGACCATCCTTGCAGTGCCACATCCCCGGCGCCATGAACAACCGCGCGAACTGCTGCGTCTGCGCCAGCGAGTGCGCGGAGCGGCCGCCGGTCATGGTTTGCACCAGCGCGTTGTAATAGTTGATCGAGTATTGCGAGGGCAGCAGGGTATCGGCGAAACCATGATAGAGAACGAGCTTTCCGCCCTTTCCCGCAAACGGACGCAAATCCGTGCTGTTGGCATTGAGATCGGCCGCAAGCACCTGGTCCACCTTGGCCATGTCGTTGTTGAAGTCGAACGTTTGCCACTGCCATGTCAGGCCGAACACCCATTTGAACAGGCTGTCGAAGGTGGGTTCATTCGAACTTTCGTTGAGCGCAAGTCCGAGCGCCGCCGGATCGCTGGTTTCCGACCCGCGCGCGTAACCAGGACTGATGACGGCGCCATTCGACAGGTTGGTCGCGCCCGCGTAGTAAACCTTCATGGCCGCGACCTGGTCGGCGTTGAGGCAGGTGGGTCCGTCGGCCGCAGGGCATTGCATGGAAGCCGGATCGAACTTGCAATCGCGGGGATCGGTCAGGAACGGATCCTTGGGCGAGGCGCCGTGCTGTTTCACGCACTGCGCCAGCACCGCGCGATTGACCGCGTCGAGCTTGGTGGCGGGAATATAACTCGCCGGGGTTCGGTGTGTCGCGCGATAGTCCGCAACCGTCACCGGGTGCAGATGGGTGCGATTGTAGGCCGGGGCGCCCGCGAGGATCCCGTCATAGTCGTCCGGGAAGCGTTGCGCCTCCATCAAGGCTTGCTGGCCGCCGGTGGAGCAGCCTGCGAAATACGATTTGGCCGGGGGATTGCCGTAGAACGTGCGGATCAGGGCCTGGGCAAACGTGGTCATGAGATGGGTCGAGCGCCATCCCCAGTCCTTCCATTTCTCCGGGTGACCGACCAGCGCGTCGCCGTTCACGCCTGCCGAGGGTGCGGTCCCCATGTCGGTATTCGCCGTGGCGAAACCCCGGTTGATGCCGTCGGCCAGCTCGCTTTGGAAGAAGCCGCCGGCATAACCGCCATTGCCGGTGCCGAGGTAGCGCCCGTTGTAGTTCTTCGTCGGCATCCAGACCCGGACATTGATCTGGGAATCCGCCGTGGGCGCGATCGTTGCATAAACTTCGCAATAGGGCGGAAGATTGGTGAAGGCGAGATGCCAGCTGTCCGGTGCCACATAGGCGCCGCCTGGCTGGGACGATGCGGAATTGATCTTGGTGTTCGGATAGGAAAATGACGAAAGACTTTCGCAGCTTGTCGGTGTCCCGGCCGTGGCGGGTCCAGTCACGCCGCAACCGAGCAGCAGCGCAGCAAAAATAAACCTCTGCTTCCACGATAAGGTCTTCAAGATGTATTGAAAAACATGCCTGTCGACAGCCCGCATGGTTCACTCCTCTTAAAACTAACCTCCGCGCAATTCGCCATGTTTCCAACGCAGCAACTTCAGGGAGCGTTAACCGCTGCCTGACACAGACGTTCCATGGCGCGGAACTTTTTATGCTCGATCTGAAGCAGGCTGCCGGAGGTTACGGTGACACCTGAATCATCGATGAGCCCCCGGCCTTGGCGTGGCAAATCGGCTTTGAATTGCGGAGGGGAGCGGGGGACCCGGGGTACCGAACTGGTACGGGTATAAGTGCGATGATGCCGGATGATCGCATCGTACGCGACCTCAGCTTTCTCGCCGGCAAGCCCGTTCTTCGAGGGACCCGGCTATCGGGGGTGACGGCTGGATGAGGCCGACATTCTAGCGAGCTATCGCGATCTCTCGCGAGCGGACATTTCGGCCTGTCTGAATGACGCCCGTGATTTGCTGCATT
The DNA here is from genome assembly GCA_963710235.1 of uncultured Alphaproteobacteria bacterium. Lineage (GTDB taxonomy): Bacteria > Pseudomonadota > Alphaproteobacteria > Rhizobiales > Xanthobacteraceae > Bradyrhizobium. Next base: position 102,381 of record CAVPZI010000001.1, on the reverse strand, counting down.
CCGAAAGGGTCTTTCCAGCGGCATGACCTGCCGCCCCGGCACTATTTCAGCGGCAAAAACAGCTCCGCGACCAACTCATGCTCGCCCACCTCCGGGAAGAATCTCAGCCGCTGGCAATAGATCGGGAAGTCGCGGGCTTCGCCTCGATGCCTGACCTCATCCTGGAGGGGACCGAGCTCTGCAGCGCAGACGGTCGTCTCGAAGGATGGCAGCTTGTACGGCCATCACCTCTGGCCATCCTTCGAGACGCATCGCTTTCGCGATGCTCCTCAGGACGAGGCTGGACCAGGAGGCCGCTTCCGAGGGCTGCACGTGTTCGTTGGCCCACGCCCGCCCGCCCGTTGGGTCGATCTGGTTTGATAATACCGCAAGGGGCGCGATTGACGGCCAGGTTGTAACCATATATCATCACTACCTTTGGTCCGAACCTGAATACTTGATTGGGGGCTGCGATGTGGAAGCGCCTGACCGCCTGCGCCATCTGGCTTGCGGCAAACTTTTTTTCCGGCTCTGTTCTTGTTGTTCCTGGCAGGCGTGACATCTGCCTATTCCGCCGACACGGCGAACACGACCGCTGCTGAACAGTCGTACGGCGAAATCATTTCCACCTTGATAGGTCTCTCCGTCGTTGTTCTCTACGCCTATAACAGGTTCAACACGCCGGCCACCGTACGCTCCTACCACCCGGGCAGCTCTTTATCGCAAGGCTCTCGCGATCTATCTGCTGACATCAGCGACGGCTTTTTTTGCCATTTCCTGGCTGTTCGGGATCGGACCTGTCCGTGATCTCCTCGATCACCTGTTGCTTGAGCAGGTCAAGGCCCCGTCTTCGGTGAATGCCAACGTCGTGAGCCATATCCCGGCCCCGCTTCTTCGCCGGACTTGTCCTCACGGCGCTGTTTCCAAGTCTCCCCTGGGTCAAGGACATCGACAACCGCATTTTGCGTCTGTGCCAGAGCCTGGCCAATATTCCCTGGGAGGTGCAGGAGTGGGCGCGCAGGCTGCGGCCGCAGGATTTCTCCGTGTCGGAACAGGATCTGAACGAGCTTCGCAAGCTCATCGCCGACACCGGGGCTTTTCCCAGTCCTTGTGGAAATCACCTGAGGACCGATCCGGGACACGGTTTGCAGGTATCGCAATTCAGGTTCACCAAATGTCTGAAGCTCTACATGCGGATCGAAGAGATGGAAATGGACCGGCGTGGCGCCAAGTATTTCGAAGACAACAAGGAGGCATGGGACCTTTTAAAAAAGGATTTCGAGGCCTTCTGTCGCAAGTCGGCCCAGGGTCTTTCGCTCGCATTGAAATATACCCAGGATGGCGAAACGCGCAGGCCTATGCCGACCTGATCCAGGAAGCGCGGGAAAATTACAGCGCGCAGTGCACGGTAATGTTCGCGCGCCTGGCGGCCATGGCTGCGGGCGCTTTGGCTGCTTCCAATCGACCAATTCGTCGGCCGATCTTGTCGGCGTTTTCAGGCACATAGGTTTTGAGCTGGATGAACCTCCCGCGCCGAACCTGCCCATCAACGATCTGACATTGCTGATCGCGCTGCTTCTTGCCTATTTTCTCGTTGTGAATGTTGTTGTCCGGCCAGCCAGCGCGCCGAACCCGGACGCTTTCGTCATGAGTCGATACGGCATGACGCTGTTCGCGGTGAGCATGCATGTCGTGACCCTGGCGTTCACGGTCGCCATGCTTCAGCGGCGCACCAGGTCGCCCGCTGCCGGCGATCGCGAACTCCCTTGGGCGCTCTATGTTTTTGTCGGCCTCGCCGGCCTGGCTTTCACGGAGGTCACCGGCTTGATTGTCGTGCTGGTTCAGCGCCCGGAACTCGATCTGCAAGGCGTTACGGCTTTTTGGACCAGTTTCCTACTGCCTGGTCTCCTCGTTGGCTGTCTATGCAGCGCAACGGCGTTTTCTGCGACCTTTCCGCAAGCTGGCTTGGTTCGAAACTTTTCGGTCGTTTTCGCGATGGCCTTATTTGTGCCTGCACCATCGCGGTTACGGCCTTTATCGGGATTTCCAATTTTCGGCCGACCGAAGATCCAATCCCGTCAGCCACCATTGCGGGCATATCGCTTGGCACTTACGGGTTTCTGCTGATGCCGGCTGTTGTCGGCTTCATCGTGGGCTTCTTGATTCCGCACGTCTACAGGGAAGCTGCGGGCGGCTGCCACGACGCTAGCAACAATCCTGGCGCAACTGGCTAGTGCCTGAGGGCCAAACTTCATTGCAACATGGATTAAACCGCGGGGGCAACGTCATTCGCGCAGTTCTTTTGGCGGGACCGGAGGATCAATATTTTGGAGGAAGCTCGACTTTTTAGCCCAGTTTTGATTTCAACAGTTTCTCCTCGACTTCCTATACCCAGCGGAGAAATCGTTCTGTTCCGTTTTGACTCGTAATGAAGGTAATTCCTTATCGAGAGCTTTCAGCAACTTTGATTTGTACATTCCAATACTGCTGTATCTGGTCCATTCGAACAGGTCTTCTACAAGAACTCCTGGGTCGGTGCAGGAGTAAAGCAGTAGTAGCGTCTGTTGGGAGAAATTGAGGTCGCTTCTCAGCACGCGCTTCTTTCCGGCGACCTCCCAGACATCAGGAATGTCACGTTCCGCCAAGGAAGACACCAGTGCTTCCGCTTCTTCCAATGACATCGTGTGGTACAAGCGGATAAGTTCGCAGACGATCCAATCTGAAACTCTGGCAATAGTTACTCCGTCGATTGCGTTTTGCATCGACGTCTCCACCGACGTGACCAATGCCGCGCTTATTGCGAAGCGTGTAGACCAGCGATATGGCCTTCGGGAGCACCAATCGAAGTGTGTCATTGCCGGCCGTTTTCGGGGTCTGAGCGAAACTCTCGCACTCTAACGGAACGTTGTTTATCTGCTGCCCAAACGGTAAAGTGCCTCCCAGTTCGTGTTGCATCAGACGATGGCTGTTTCGACAGAGCTTTCCAGCGCTGATGGCCGCACGTCGTGCTTCCCTGAGCATTGGCGCTTTTAGCTCAAGATAATTTGATAATTCGTGTTCGAAAGTTCGATGGGCCACCTGCAAGTCGGCCTCAAACTGAGCTTGGCTTGGGTGTACTCATACTCCCGTCTTTGTTTTTTGAGCGCTTTAGCTTCATCTCGTAAGTATCGCAGCAGTACAGGCGAGCACTCATTAGCCTTAAAATGAAGGCCTCGGTTTGTGCTCGAATGCGCAATTATGGAAGCTATCGTTTTTGGGGATTTAAAAAACTAGAGGTTTCTGCAAGACTCCCCAATAGTCCCGGAGACCCCTCGCGCGGATGAGGTCGATGCACTCGGCGCCTTGGTCTTGCTCTCACCATTCTTGTTTTTGTTTCGGCGCTTCGATTTGACCTTTTAGTTTTGACCGCGACACGTTTTCAGCCGCGCTTTGATCCAAACCCTTTAATAATTCCGCCAGCAGCGCATCTACGACGCGAAGCTGCACTGCCTCGCTGGTGAACTTGTTCACGATGCCGACGATAGTCTCCAGCTTCTTCTTTAGAGCTTCCAGATCGTCCACCGCCACCGCCTCCACTCTTGCTTGGGATACTTTGAGCCTACGTGGTGGGTCTTGAGCGGGTCAACCGGAAGTAGGAACCATGCGGGTGCATTCGTAATCTCGCAGCGCACCAAAGGAAGTCCTTGTCTACGCGCAAACACGACTTTACAGTTGCCGCTTAGTTTATTTGACGACTTTATCTGCGATTAAGTCGGGGTCCGCCATCACGCCCAGTACCGCGCGGCACGTTGGACATAGTGCGGCGTACCCGGGCACGAGGGGCCCCATAGCCGAATTGCCAAGTGGGCCACGCTTGCCAAATTCACGCTCTAAATCGCGTTACCGCAGCTCGGGCATTTCGCGTTCATTGGATCGTCCCCTTGGGGTGTCGGTGCAAGCTGCACGATATCTTAGTGACTAGGCACAATCACAAGAGAACAACCCCCATCGGCGGTTATGCACAGGCCGCGACCTCAAAGCCGATGGCGAAATCGCCTCGACGATAATCATGTGGCCAAGGCCACAGCCGGCCATGACGGACGAAGCTTCACCCCCCCCATCCCCCCTCAAATCGAAAAACTCGTCCCGCACCCGCACGACGCCGTCGCATTCGGGTTGACCACCCGGAACGACGCCCCGATCAAATCATCGACGAAGTCGACCTCGGAGCCGGCCAGGAACGGCACCGAGGCGGGGTCGACCAGCACCACGGCGTCCTCGCGGGCGATCACCAGGTCGTCGGCGGCCTTGTCGCGCTCGACGTCGAACTTGTACTGGAAGCCGGAGCAGCCGCCGCCTTCGACGCTGATGCGCAGCATGGCGCCGTCACCCTCGGTCTTGAGGATCTGCCCGATGCGGCGGGCGGCCCGCTCGCTGATGGTGACGCTGCCGGTCATGATTGGCCTCCGAAACCCATTGTGCGGGAGCTTCCTGAACAAGCGCTTTCCAGCGCTTTGAATTCCCCGCCACCCATAGTTAAGTGCGCCGGGCAGCGGAATCAAACGCTTAAAAGGACTTAAAACCCGTGTCGGTCGGAATGGCAGCCCCTCGCTCAGCCTTCGCCTGCGATCCCGACCGCAGCCGCGGCCGGCTGTTTTCCGAGCCTGCGAGCAAGACCCGCAGCCCGTTCCGGCGCGATTGCGACCGGGTGATCCATTCCACCGCGTTCCGCCGGCTCAAGTACAAAACCCAGGTTTTCGTGTTCCATGAGGGCGATCATTACCGCACCCGGCTGACTCACAGCCTGGAGGTGGCGCAGATCGCCCGCGCGCTGGCCCGGCAGTTCGGCCTCGACGAGGATCTCACCGAATCCCTGGCTTTGGCCCATGACCTCGGCCATCCGCCGTTCGGCCATGCCGGCGAGCGGGCGCTCGACCTGTGCCTGAAGGACCATGGCGGGTTCGACCACAACGCCCAGACGCTGCGGGTGGTGACGTCGCTGGAGCACCGCTATCCGGATTTCGACGGCCTCAATCTCACCTGGGAATCGCTGGAAGGCATCGTCAAGCACAACGGGCCGTTGACCGACAGGGCAGGGGCGCCGGCCGGGCGCTACCAGGATCACGCCGTGCCGGTCGGCATTGCCGATTTCAACCGGACCCTCGACCTCGAGCTGTGGAGCTTTGCCTCGCTGGAGGCCCAGGTGGCGGCCATCTCGGACGATATCGCCTACGACGCCCACGACATCGACGACGGCCTGCGCGCCGGCCTGTTCACCGTCGACGACCTCAAGGTGATGCCGCTGACGGCGGCGATGATCGCCGCCATCGACGCGCGCTATCCGCAGCTGGACGAAAGCCGGCGCGGCGCCGAACTGGTGCGCGAACTGATTTCCGCGCTGATCGGCGCCGTGGTCGCCGAGGCCGGCCGGCGCCTCGCCGCCGCGAGGCCCAGCCTCGGCCGAAGCCGTCCGCCACCACTCGCGAGGCGCTGATCGCGTTTCCGCCCGACATGGCCGCCGCCGAGGCCTCGATCAAGGCGTTCCTGAAAGCAGCACATGTACCGCCACGAGCGGGTGATGCGGGTGATGGGGGAGGCCGAATGCATCCTGTTCGACCTGTTCGCCCGCTACCAGAAAACGCCGACCGACCTGCCGCCGAGTGGCTGCCGGCCCCGGGCCACCCCGAGACCGAATTGGACCGCGCCCGCCGGATCGGCAATTTCATCGCCGGCATGACCGACCGCTTTGCCATTACCGAGCATGTGAGGCTGTTTAATTCAACTCCGGAGTTACGTTAGGAGGCGCGTGTAAATGCCTGCTGATGCATCGATATCGCCAGTGCCGATGACGCCGGGGCAGGGACGCGCCTCTTTCTTATCCCTCCCCCGAGCGCTTTGCGAAGCAAAGCGCGTGGTGGGGAGGGTGGCCAGCCGAAGGCTGGTCGGGTGGGGGTAGCCACAAGCAGTGAAGTAGCGAGGTCAGTGCTCGGAGCACCCCCACCCCGGCCTCCGCTTCGCTCGGCCGACCCTCCCCGCAAGGGGGAGGGATTACGAGAGGCCTCACTCCAGCGAAACAATTGCGGCGCGCGGCGCGCGAAACCGCTATCCATCCGCCATCGCCACACCCCGCCGGGATCGCCCGGCGCAAGTTCTGGTTCCAATGACCCGCATGTCCGCTCCCGTTCCCACCCCGCACCTGTTCGCCACCGTCCTCACCCGCGTCCACGCGGCCTGCGCCGTGCTCGTCCGCGAAGGCACGCTTCCGGCCGGCATCGACCTCGCCCGCGTGGTGGTCGAGCCCAGCAAGGACGCGTCCCACGGCGACATGGCGACCAACGCCGCCATGGTGCTGGCCAGGGAGGCCAAAGCAAAACCGCGCGATCTGGCCGAAGCCATTGCAGCGAAGCTGCGCGCGGACGACCTGATCGCCGCCGTCGAGGTCGCCGGCCCCGGCTTCATCAATCTCACCCTGAAAACCGCGGCCTGGGCCGACGCCCTGCGCACCGTGCTGCGCGAGGGCGCGGCCTACGGCAAAAGCGCCGCCGGCGGGCGCGAAAAGGTCAACGTCGAATACGTCTCGGCCAATCCGACCGGGCCGATGCATGTCGGCCACTGCCGGGGCGCGGTGTTCGGCGATGCGCTGGCGAGCCTCCTGGCGTTCGCCGGCTACGACGTTACGCGGGAATATTACATCAACGATGCCGGCGCCCAGGTCGACGTGCTGGCGCGCTCGGCGTTCCTGCGCTACCGCGAGGCGCTAGGCGAAAACATCGGCGAGATCCCGGAAGGGCTTTATCCCGGCGATTACCTGAAGCCGGTCGGCGCGGCGCTGGCCGCCGAATACGGCAGCAGCCTGCTGCAGCAGGCCGAAGCGCAATGGCTGCCGGCGGTGCGCGCCACAGCCATCGCCGCCATGATGGAGATGATCAGGGCCGATCTCGCCGCGCTCAACATCACCCACGAAGTGTTCTTCTCCGAGCGCTCGCTGATCGAAGGCGGCAACAACCGCGTCGCCGAAACCATCGATTACCTGCGCTCCAAGGGCGACGTCTACGAGGGCCGCCTGCCGCCGCCCAAGGGCGCGCCGGTCGAGGATTACGAAGACCGCGAGCAGACGCTGTTCCGCGCCACCGCCTATGGCGACGACATCGACCGGCCGTTGTTGAAGTCGGACGGTTCCTTCACCTATTTCGCCGCGGATATCGCCTATCACAAGACCAAGTTCGACCGCGGTTTTCTCAACATGGTCGACGTCTGGGGCGCCGACCACGGCGGTTACATCAAGCGGGTGCAGGCCGCCATCAAGGCGGTCACCTCGGGCAAGGCCACCCTCGACGTCAAGATCGTGCAGCTGGTCAAGCTGCTGCGGGGCGGCGAGCCGGTGAAGATGTCGAAGCGCTCCGGCGATTTCGTCACGCTACGCGAAGTGGTCGACGAGGTCGGCTCCGACGCGGTGCGCTTCATGATGCTGTTCCGCAAGAACGACGCGGTGCTGGATTTCGACCTGGCCCGGGTGATCGAGCAGTCCAAGGACAACGCGGTGTTCTACGTCCAGTACGGCCACGCCCGCGGCCATTCCGTGTTCCGCAACGCCCGCGAGACCATCCCCGCGCTGCCCGACACCGCCGTGGGCCGCGCCGCGTTCCTGGCCGACGCGCCTTTGCAGCGGCTCGACGACACCTCCGAACTTAGCCTGCTGCGACAATTGGCGCTGTATCCGCGGATCGTCGAAGCCGCGGCATTGGCCCACGAGCCGCACCGAATCGCCTTTTATCTGTATGATCTCGCCAGCGAATTTCATGCGCTATGGACCAGGGGGCGCGATTTGCCTCATTTACGCTTCATTATCAATAATGATGCAGAGATCACAAAGGCGCGACTGGCCATGGTCCAGGGCGTCGTCTCGGTTCTGGCATCGGGGCTCGCCGTTCTCGGCGTCAATGCGCCAGACGAGATGCGATAGGAGCATGATCCCGAAAAGTGGATCATGCTCAAAAGATAGAGGCAGGGGACTTCAGGCGGGGGATTGGGCCGGTCACACGGGACGCGTGACGGCATCTTACAGCGACTGTTTCGCCTGCAATGGCGGGGGTTAGCGGCTTTCCCGAGGGGGACGCAACATCACGATGGCTGATCGATACCAGGACAGACCTTTCCCGGGCGACGATGACCATGACCGCGGTCATCAGGGCACTTCGAAGAGCGAGAGCGACCCGCTCGCCGAGCTGGCGCGCCTGATCGGCCAGACCGATCCGTTCGCCTCTATCGGCGGCCGCGCCAACCAGCCGGCCCCGCCACGCGACACGGCGCGCGATCGCTACCCCGAGCCCGAGCCGGAGCCCGCACTGGACGCCGACGACGCGCCCGCCGGGCCGCCGCCGTGGATGCAGCGCGCCGCCGCGCAGATTCCCGCGCGCGGGGAGGACAACTGGCAGGACGACGACGACGCGCCGCACGGCTTGCCGTCCGATGTGCATCCGGTGCAGCGCTATGCCGCCAGCCACGCCGCCGAGGTGCCGGAATATCATCAGGCGCCGTCGTTCGCGCTGCCACCTGATCAGGTGCAACCGTCCGCTGCCGGGGATCACTACGACGACGCGCTGTATGGCGCGTTGCCGGGCGCGCTCGCAGCACCTCCGCCGGAAACCCATTACGACGAGCCCTACAGCTACCAGGACGACGACTACGCCGATGGCGCCGACGAGCACGGCGCAAAACCGCGCCGCGGCGGCATGATCATGGTCGCGGCCGTGCTCGCTTTGGCGGTGGTCGGCACCGGTGCCGCCTTTGGCTATCGCACCTATGTCGGAGCGGCGCGCAGCGGCGAACCGCCGGTGGTCAAGGCCGATCCGGGTCCGACCAAGATCATCCCGCCGACCCAGTCGGCCGATGCCTCGGGCAAGCTGATCCAGGACCGCATGGCCGGCGGCGCCGGCGCCGGCGCCGAAAAGATGGTGTCGCGCGAAGAGCAGCCGGTCGACCTCAAGGACCCCAAAGGCGGACCCCGCGTCGTGTTCCCGCCGCTGAACCAGAATGCCAATCCGCCGCCGCCCTCCAGCGTGGCGCCCGGCACCCGGCCCGCGACCAATGCCGGCAACGGCACGCTCGGCGACGAGCCGCGCAAGATCCACACCTTTGCGGTGCGCGGCGAACAGGCCGACGCCGGTCCGGTGTCTCCGCCGGTGGCCAAGCCTTCAACGATCGTCCGTTCCACGGGACCGGCGCCGGCGGCCCGAACCACGACCTCAGCGCCCACCCAGGCGGGCAACGCGCCGCTGTCGCTGACGCCGCAGGCCAACGCGGCGCCGCCGCCGCCGGCCGATACCCGCCGCATGGCCGCCAACGCCTCCGCCACGCCGCAGCAGATCGCGCCGCAGCCGATCACGCCGCGGTAGCCGCGCCGGCGCCCACGGGCGGCGGCGGCTTCCTGGTCCAGGTCTCGTCGCAGCGCAATGAATCCGACGCCCAGGCCTCGTTCCGGGCGCTGCAGGGCAAGTACCCCTCCGTGCTGGGTTCGCGGCAGGCGCTGATCAAGCGGGCTGATCTCGGCGAAAAAGGCGTCTACTACCGCGCCATGGTCGGGCCGTTCGCATCGACCGAAGAAGCCACGCAGTTCTGCGGCAGCCTGAAATCCGCCGGCGGCGGCTGCGTCATCCAACGGAATTAGCGGCGGCGGCGATTGCGTGTGAAGTTGAAGCGCTTTTTTTGAGCGCGATGACTGTGAGTAATCCCTCCCCCTTGTGGGGAGGGTCGGCCGAGCGAAGCGGAGGCCGGGGTGGGGGTAGCCACAACGGAAGCCTTTCTTGTGGCTACCCCCACCCGACCAGCCTTCGGCTGGCCACCTACGATCGAACTTCGTTCGATCGGACCCCACAAGGGGGAGGGAGAAGGAAGAGCCGCGGCACTGCCGCGTATTCGTTCGACCCGGATCATGGATGCAATTTCGGTTGATCGCGTCCTGATCCAGCCGCCCATTCCTTGACCCCCGGGGCCGGCGCGGGCTATTCGGCGCCATGAGCACCCGCGCATTCATCACCGGCGTGTCCGGCCTGAAACTGACCGCCGAGGAGCGTGCCTTCCTGCAGGCCGAGCAGCCGTGGGGTTTTATCCTGTTCAAGCGCAACATCGAAACCCGGCGCAAGTATCGGCGCTGGTGCGGGAATTGCGCGAATCCATCGCCAAGTCCGACGCCCCGGTCCTGATCGACCAGGAGGGCGGCCGGGTGCAGCGCCTCGGCCCGCCGCACTGGCCGGTCTATCCGGCGGGCGCCGTGTTCGGCGCGCTGTACGATATCGACCCCAGGCTCGGCGAAACCTGCCGCCCGGCTGTCGAGCCGGCTGATCGCCGCCGATCTCACCGATCTCGGCATCACCGTCGACTGCCTGCCGCTGGCGGATGTGCCGGTTGCCGGCGCCGATGCCGTGATCGGCAACCGGGCCTATGGCACCGAGCCCGCCAAGGTCGCCGCGATCGCCCGCGCCGTGACCGAAGGCTTAGGCTTGGGCGGCATCCTGCCGGTCCTGAAGCACATTCCCGGCCACGGCCGGGCCACCGCCGACACCCACTTTCGGCTTCCGGTGGTCGATACGCCCCGATCCGAGCTGGAACGGACCGATTTCGCCGCGTTCGTGCCGCTGGCCGACCTGCCGATGGCGATGACCGCACATGTTGTGTTTAGCGCGCTGGACACTGCCCAACCGGCCACGACATCTGCGACAATCATCGCAGCAGGTGATTCGCGGCGTGATCGGGTTCCAGGGTTTGTTGATGAGTGATGACGTGTCCATGAACGCGCTGGCGGGTTCGCTGGCGGAACGTACCCGGGCCATCGTCACTGCCGGCTGCGATATGGTGCTGCATTGCAACGGCAACCTCGACGAGATGCGGGCGGTGGCCGCTGAGACGCCGCGGCTGGCCGGCGAGGCCTGGAAACGGGCGCAGCGGGCGCTGGCCCAGCGCCGCTCGCCGCAGCCGTTCGACCGGGCGGCGGCGCGCGTTGAACTGGACCAGTTGATCGCCCGGGCGGGGATGGGAAGCGCATGACCGCGGAAATTCTGTCGTTTGAAACCGGCCGGCCAACCGAACTCGCCGACGACGAACCGGCGCTGGTGGTCGACGTCGAGGGCTACGAAGGGCCGCTCGATCTGCTGCTGGCGCTGGCGCGGCAGCAGAGGGTCGACCTTCACAAGATCTCCATCCTGGCGCTGGCCGACCAGTACCTGGTGTTCATCGAAGCCGCGCGCAAAATCCGCCTCGAGCTCGCCGCCGACTACCTGGTGATGGCGGCCTGGCTGGCGTTTCTCAAATCGCGTCTGCTGTTGCCGGAGCCGGCCACCGCCGAGGGGCCGAGCGCCGAGGAGATGGCGACCGCGCTCGCCAACCGGCTGCGCCGGCTCGAGGCGATCCGCGAAGCCAGCAACCGGCTGATGACCCGCCCGCAATTGCTGCGCGAAATCTTTCCGCGCGGCCAGCCCGAGGCCATCGCCGAGATAAAACATCCGAAATATACCGCGACGCTGTTCGACCTGTTGACCGCCTATGCGGCGCAGCGCCAGACGCGGGTGCTCGCCAGCGTGCATCTGGCCCGGCGCACGGTGTGGTCGCTGAGCGAGGCGCGGGCGTCGCTGGAGCGCCTCGTCGGCATCGCCGAGGACTGGAGCCGGCTCGACTCCTACCTGCTGCACTACGTGGTCGAGCCCTCGCAACGCGCCACCGTGTTCGCGTCGAGCTTTGCGGCGGCGCTGGAGCTGGTGCGCGAGGGCACCATGGACCTGAACCAGAAAGAAGCCTTCGCGCCTTTGTATTTTCGCAAGCGACCGCCGCCCTCGGTGTCGGAAGCGGCCGCGCCGGAAATACCCGTTAGTTAAGTGGAAGAGGGAGACCAAGCCATGGCAAGTCTGGCTGAAAAGCGCATCGCGGAGGTCGAGGAGTAATTCGCCGCCGCCGCAGGCGAGGCCGGAGGAATTGCGGCTGCTGGAAGCGCTGCTGTTCGCCTCTGCCGAGCCGCTCGACCAGACGGCATTGGCCAAGCGGATGCCCGACGGCGTCGACATCAAGGCGGCGCTGGCGCAATTGCAGGCCGACTACGCGCTGCGCGGCGTCAACCTGGTGCGTGTCGCCAACAAGTGGACGTTTCGTACCGCCAACGACCTGTCGTGGCTGATGACGCGCGAAAGCACCGAAACCCGGCGGCTGTCGCGCGCCGCCATCGAGATGCTGGCCATCATCGCCTACCACCAGCCGGTGACGCGTGCCGAGATCGAGGAGATCCGCGGCGTCATCACCTCCAAGGGAACGCTGGACGTGCTGCTGGAGACCGGCTGGATCCGGCCGCGCGGCCGCCGCAAGACGCCGGGCCGGCCGCTCACCTTCGGCACCACCGAGGCCTTCCTGTCCCAGTTCAGCCTCGAGGCGCTCGGCGATCTGCCCGGACTCGAGGAACTGAAGGGCACGGGCCTCTTGGATTCGCGGATGCCGAGCGGCTTCAGCGTTCCGACCCCCTCGGACGATCCAACGCTGCGCGAGGACGAGGATCCGCTCGAGATCGGCGACCTGGAACTGGCGCTGGCGCCGGCCGCCGGGCCCGAGGGCGACGGCGAGGGCTGATTGAGGACTGGCGCGCGCGGTTTGATCGCGCGCGTTAAGGACAGCGGCAAACGGTCGCGTCATGCGACTTTTGATGCGGCTTAAGTCCTTGTTTTCGACACCTCCAGCGCCTAGTTTCCGCACAGATTGAGGCTGGGCGACTGGCCAGAGCATGATCCGGAAAAGTGGAAACCGGTTTTCCGAAAAGATCATGCTCAAACACGACGTTTTTGGAGGATTGCAGGATGGGTTCACTGAGCATTTGGCACTGGATCGTGGTGATCGCGGTGGTCCTGCTGCTGTTCGGGCGCGGCAAGATTTCGGACCTGATGGGCGACGTCGCGCAGGGCATCAAGGCCTTCAAGAAAGGCATGCAGGACGATGAAAAGACGGCGGAAAAGCCCGATGCCGTCAAGTCCATCGATCACACTGCGGCAACCAGCCCGGCGGCGCGTACGGACGTCGGAAGCAAGGCCGTCTGACGGCACTTGGCGTTGAGGGAACGCGGGCGGCCCGTATCGGGATACCGCCGCGCGTAAGCGGAATTTTTCATGTTCGACATCGGCTGGGGGAATTCATCGTCATCGGCGTCGTCGCCCTGATCGCCATCGGCCCGAAGGAATTGCCCGGCGTGCTGCGCATGGTCGGCCAGTGGATGGGCAAGGCGCGCAAGATGGCCGCCGAATTCCAGGGCCAGTTTAATGAAGCTATGAGGGAGGCAGAAATGGCCGACCTCAAGAAGACCTTCGACGACGTCCGCGACGCCGCCCAGGATCTCACCAGCAACAACATCATGACCTCGCTGCAAAAAGACGTCAGCGACGCCATGACCGTCGACAAGATCGACCACGTCGACACCCCGGTTTCGACCCCGACCACGCCCGAGCCGCCGGCGCCCGAGACTTTTGTCGAGGCCGAGAGCCACCCTGCCGCTGACGAACCTTTGGCGATCACCCAGGAAGTCGCGCCGGTGCCGGCCCATGACGCGCAAGCGGCGACGGCGGAGCCCGACCCGGAATTCGGCAAGGACGCCAAAGCGTCATGAGCGCCGAAGACATCGAGGCCAGCAAGGCGCCGTTGATGGACCACCTGATCGAGCTGCGGTCGCGGCTCATCAAGTCGCTGCTGGCGTTCGGCGTCGCCTTCATCTTCTGCTTCTTCTTCGCCAAACAGATCTACAACGTGCTGGTGTGGCCCTACGTCTGGGTCGTGGGCGCGGCCAACTCGAAATTCATCTATACCGCGCTATTGGAATATTTCCTGACCCAGCTCAAGCTGGCGCTGTTCGGCGCCGGCTTCATCTCGTTTCCGATCGTGGCGGCGCAGATCTACAAATTCGTCGCCCCCGGCCTCTACAAGCACGAACGCGGCGCGTTTCTGCCCTATCTGATCGCGACCCCGTTCTTCTTCGTGCTGGGCTCGATGCTGGTCTACTTTGTGGTGCTGCCCATGCTGGTGCGATTTTCGACCGGCATGCAGCAAGCCGCCGGCCCTGAATCTCCCGAGATCCAGCTGTTGCCGAAGGTCGGCGAGTACCTGTCACTGATGATGTCGCTGATTTTCGCGTTCGGGATCGCGTTCCAGCTGCCGGTGATCCTGACGCTATTCGGCCGGATCGGCCTCATCACCGCCAAGCAGCTGCGCGAAAAGCGCCGCTATTTCGTCGTCGTCGCCTTCATCATTGCCGCGGTCCTGACCCCGCCCGACGTGCTGAGCCAGGCCTCGCTGGCGCTGCCGCTGCTAGCGCTCTACGAAGGCTCGATCATCGCGGTGGCCGTGGTGGAGCGGAACGCCGCCAAGGCCAAGGCCAAGGCCGCCGCCGGCACCACCACTCCGCCCGCCGCCACGCCGCCGCCCGACGTGACACCGGCGGAGTAGGGGCGGACCCGTCTATTTTTTCGCTTATCCTCACACAGCGCCATCTGTGATTCGTCATGCCCGGGCTTGTCCCGGGCATCCACGTCTTTTACAGACCTAGCGCTCGAAGACGTGGATGGCCGGAACCATAGGCGAGCGGAAGCGACGCCGTCCTTTGGACGGCTATGCCCGGCCATAACGGGAGCTAGCCATGCACGACATCAAATCGATCCGCGACGACCCCGATGCTTTTGATGCCGCGCTGAAGCGGCGAGGGCTGGGCCCGTTGTCGCCGTCGCTCCTGGCCATCGACGAGCGCCGCCGTATCGCCATCGTGGCCTCCGAGCAGGCCCAGGCGCGGCGCAACGCAGCGTCCAAGGAAATCGGCGACGCCAAGAAGAACAAGGACGACGCCCGCGCCGCCGGATTGATGGCCGAGGTTACCGAGCTCAAGACCACGCTGCCGCAGCTGGAAGCCGCGGCGAAGGCCGCAGAAGATGAGTTGAGGACGGCGCTGGCTGAAATTCCGAACCTGCCGTTGGCGGAAGTGCCCGACGGTGTCGACGAGCACGGCAACGTGCTGCACCACCAGTTCGGCGCCAAACGCGACTACCCCTTTGCGCCAAAGCCGCACGACGATCTCGGCAATGGCCTCGGCATGATGGACTTCGAGGCGGCGGCGAAACTGTCCGGCGCGCGTTTTGTGGTGCTGAAAAAAGGCTTGGCGCGGCTGGAGCGCGCCATTGGTCAGTTCATGCTCGACCTGCATACCAACGAGCATGGCTACAGCGAGATCAATCCGCCGCTGCTGGTCAAGGACGACGCCATGTTCGGCACCACGCAATTGCCGAAATTCGAGGAAGATCAGTTTTGGGTCATGGGCGCCGGAGTTCGCCTCGGCCTCATTCCCACCGCCGAGGTCCCGCTCACCAACCTGGTCCGCGAGGCCATCCTCGAGGAAAAAGAATTGCCGATGCGGCTGACGGCGCTGACGCCGTGTTTCCGCGCCGAGGCGGGGGCGGCAGGCCGCGACACCCGCGGCATGATCCGGCAACACCAGTTCACCAAGGTCGAACTGGTGTCGATCACCACGCCGGACAGGAGCATGGACGAGCACGAGCGCATGCTGGCCTGTGCCGAGGAAGTGCTGCGCCAGCTCGATCTGCATTACCGGGTGATGACGCTGTGCGCCGGCGACATGGGATTTGCCTCGCAGAAGACCTACGACATCGAGGTCTGGATGCCGGGGCAGGGCGACCGAGGAGCTTACCGGGAAATCTCGTCCTGCTCGGTGTGCGGTGATTTCCAGGCCCGGCGCATGGACGCCCGCTATCGCGGCAGCGACGGCAAGCCGCATTTCGTGCACACACTCAACGGCTCCGGCACCGCGGTCGGCCGGGCGCTGATCGCTGTGATGGAAACCTACCAGCAGGAAAACGGCGCCATCGCCGTGCCCGATGTGCTGCAGCCGTATATGGGCGGACTGAAGGTGGTGGAGAAGAACTGACGCCGCGTCTTCGATGCTGTGTCGCCTGGCGCTTGCCCGAAACGACTATTCCCGGCTCGCCGCCATCACTGAACACCTTGCCTGTTGAGCCTTGATATTGACGAATCCCACCAGGGTGCCGGGAAACGCTTTGCGGCTCCTGGCATCGACGGTGTCATTCAGGGTTCGGCGGCGCTCGGTGGTGTAGTGGCCGTCCCGGCTGCGAAATGCGCAGAGAATTTCCGGATCCTTGATCGGATAATTGTTGTCGTTGCGCAGCGTGAACGTCACCAGCGCCTTCGATCCCAATCCGCCGCGGGTGAACGACTGCCGCAGGATGCGCAGGTGATCCGGCGGTATGGCGGTGTCGGGCGCGGCGGCACGTGGGGGTTGGCTCGCTTCTGTTGCGTCGGGTGTTTGGGGCGCGTCCTGCGGCACCGCAACGGTCAACGGTGTCGGGGTCTCGGCATCGCTCTTGTCGAGCGCGAAAAACATGAACCCCGCCGCGCATCCCGCGATCAGGATCAATGGAAGTGCGAGCATCGCCGTTCGAAAATGCCTTGCCATTTCCGTCGTCCTGGCATGAGCCGCGACACCGGTCTGCTTTGACCGGTGACGGCGGCCGTGATTCGCCGGCCAAGCAATTTTACACTTCAATTTTCAGATAAACGGCGATGTCCGGAAAACGTTCCACGCACCGGCCGGTCCGGACACGAAAGGGCGCCCTGTGGTCGGGTTGTCCGAATCCACAAGAAATCGATTGGTAAAACACTTACTTGCTGGCAGAAGCGTGGAATCCGCCGGCTGTGGCGGGCCAGATCATGAGCGAACCGACCGGAAGGACGCAAAAGCGTTATGCGGATTCTCTGTACCAACGACGACGGCATTCACGCCCCCGGATTGAAGATCGTCGAGGAAATCGCCCGCGCGCTGTCCGACGATGTCTGGATCGTGGCGCCGGAACTCGATCAGTCCGGCGTGTCGCATTCGCTGTCGCTCAACGACCCGCTGCGGCTGCGCGAAGTCGGGCCGCGGCATTTCGCGGTCCGGGGCACGCCGACCGATTGCGTCATCATGGGCGCGCGCCACATCCTGGGCGACAAGCTGCCGGACCTCGTGTTGTCGGGCGTCAACAAGGGCCGCAACGTCGCCGAGGACGTGGTCTATTCCGGCACCATCGCCGGTGCCCTGGAAGGCACCATCCTGGGCCTGCCGTCGTTTGCGCTGTCGCAGGAATTCAGCGCCGAGACCCGCAACACGCCACAGTGGGACACCGCGCTCAAATTCGGTCCGCCGATCCTGCGCAAGGTGATCGACGCCGGCGTGCCGAAAAACACCGTGATCAATGTCAATTTTCCGGCCTGCGCACCGGATCAGGTCGTGGGGGTCCAGGTCACGCGCCAGGGCAAACGCAACCAGGGATTTTTGAAAGTGGATGAGCGGCGCGACGGTCGCGGCAATCCGTATTTCTGGATCGGGTTCGAACGGTCCGCCGTGTTCGATACACCGGCCGAGGGCACCGATCTCGCGGCGCTGGCCGCGCGCTTGGTCTCAGTGACGCCGCTGCGGCTCGACCGCACCGATGACGCGTTTTCGGAAATGCTGACGGCGACACTGAAGTAGGTGACGTTGGAGACCGCGGCACCTTACGACGCGGTTAAACCGTCGCGCCTTTCAGGGTGCTGGTGATCATCTTGGCCAGCGTTTCCATCTGGAACGGCTTCTGCAGCGCGGGGCGGTTGCGGTATTCTTCCGGCAAGCCCTGGGCGCCATAGCCGGTGGCGAAAATGAAGGGCCGGTTGCGCGCCTCAATCACGCTCGCAACCGGCGAAATCACCTTGCCGTTGACGTTGACGTCGAGTATGGCGATGTCGAAATCAGTGGATTGCGCGAGCCTGATCGCCTCGTTGATCTCGCCGGCTTCGGCTGCAATGCTGTAACCCAGTTCATCCAGCATGTCCGCGACCATCATCCGGATCATGACCTCGTCTTCGACGAGGAACACGGAGCCGCCTTTCGGCGTCGATGCAGTCATGGTCGAAGTCCTTGCCCAATTCCCCGATTCAAGTTCGCAAATTACGTGGCCGAACGCAACGTAAACATCGTCGCCGAAGCGCCCGAAAGCGCCGCGCTGCATCGAGACAAGGCATTGCTTGCGCTGGTTAAACGGAATTGACCAACGCCCTCGCCATAACGCCCATTGGCGGTTTGGGGTTCCATCGCCGGAACCAAAGATTCGGGCCCATGCGCGGTGGCGGGATTCGCACATGGGCGTTCCTCGATCTATGCACTTGATCCAGCCAAGCGTCGCCGTGAGAGGTTGACATGCCATCCTTAGAACAGCCCCCCGAAAAGATGATGTTTCAGCTCAATCTGCGGCGGCGCGGCATCAGCGACCAGGCGGTGCTACGGGCCATGGAGGCGATCCCGCGCGAGCTGTTCGTCGAGCCGGGTGATCGGGCTGACGCTTATCGCGACACCGCGCTCGCCATTGCCTGCGGGCAGACCATCAGCCAGCCCTTTGTGGTGGCCTACATGACCGAGCAACTGCAATTGCAGTCCTCCCACCGGGTGCTTGAGATCGGCACCGGCTCGGGCTACCAGGCCGCCATCCTGTCCCGGCTTTGCCGGCAAGTGCTGAGCATCGAACGGTTCAAAACCTTGGCCGAGCGCGCCCGCTCCCGGCTGGAAAAGCTTGACTGCGACAACGTCGAAATCATGGTCGGCGACGGCCTCGATGTACCGGCAAATCTTGGCGTTTTTCACCGCATCATCGTCACGGCGGCGATGGCGGAAATCCCGCAAACCCTGATCGACCGGCTTGACGGCGACGGCATCCTGATCGCGCCGGTCGGTCCGCACCACGGCACCCAGACCCTGACGTTGGTCCGCAAGGCGCAGGCGGGCCTGGCGCGTAAGCCGCTGGTGGAGGTGCGGTTCGTCCCGGCGCTGCCCGGCATCGCCCGTGAACTGTAGGGCGGTCGGCTGGCGCGTGATCCGGAAAAGCATGCCCCGGGCTTGACCCAGGGATCATGCGCCAACCAGAATCTTGAGGGGTGGCGCGATTTAATCGCGACAGCTCCGCAAGTTTGCGTTCACCGGTGGCCAGGGTTAAAGGCTTGTTTACTGGCAGCGTGTTTACTCAACTCTGAAGTTTGTTGCGTATGAGTGAGTAACCATGTCCCGTGTCGTCGCGTTGCTTTGCTCGCGCCGTGCACCGCACCTTGCGGTGCTGGCGCTGATGTCGATTGGGTTTGCCGGCTGCAGCGCCGACATGACGACGCGATTTTCGCAAAATCAATCTTCTCCATCCCAGCCCAGTCAGTTCGGCTGGCAGCGTGACGCCACCAGTTCGGTCGCCAATGCCGCGCCGACCGGTCCTGTGGAGCGCCATGAGCTGCCGCAATATGCGCGGCCCCAAAGCCAGCCGGCCTATCAGACATCTTCGCTACCGCCGTCGATCTCGGCGCCGCAGTCCTATCCCAGCGCCAGGGGCATTTCGGGCGGCGGACGCGGGCTCGCGTCCTATGCGCCGCCGAACCAGGCGCCGATCGAGGCCACCGGCAGCATTGCTCCGCGCTCGGTTGCCGCCACCCGCGGACCCGGCCACGAAGCCGGCATCACCGTCATTGTCGGCAGCAGCGATACCCTGGAGACACTGGCGCATCGCTATAACGTTTCGGCTGCCGCCATCCTGCAGGCCAACGGTTACAAGGGGCCGCGCGTCCTGTCGCCCGGCCAACAGCTGATCATTCCGCGTTCGAACGTGGCTGCCGCGGCACCCGCGCCCGCCACGCCGGCGAATAAGCCGGTTGCCGCGGTTGCAGCGCCCGTCTCCGGTCCGGCAACCGTGCATTTCGTCAACAGCGGCGACACGCTGATGAGCATCGCCCATCACAACCATCTGCCGGTGGCCGAACTCGCCAAGGCCAACAATCTCGAGTCCCGGCGCCAAGCTCAAGCTCGGCATGAAGATCACCATACCCGGCACCCACACGGCCGCGGCACCGGCTCGGCCCCCGCCATGCCGGTTTCGCTGGCGACGCCCCCCGCCGTGCCGGCGACGAAAATCGCGACGGCCGAACCGCCTCAGAAGGCCCGGCTGGCCCAGGCGACGTCGACACCCGAGGAAGCCGCCACCGAGCCGCCGGTGAAGGCCGCCGAGTTAACCGGCGCGCTGCCGACCTTCCGCTGGCCGGTGCGTGGCCGGGTGATCACGAGCTACGGCGCGAAAACCAACGGCAAACAGAACGACGGCATCAATGTCGCGGTTCCCGAGGGGACCCCGGTCAAGGCCGCCGAGGATGGCGTCGTCGCCTACTCGGGAAATGAACTCAAGGGATATGGCAATCTGATCTTGGTTCGGCACGCCAACGGTTATGTCACCGCATATGCCCATGCGAGTGAGCTGATGGTGAAGCGCGGCGATACCATCAAGCGCGGCCAGATCATTGCCAAATCGGGTCAGTCGGGCGAGGTGGGGTCGCCGCAGCTCCACTTCGAGATCCGCAAAGGATCTACCCCGGTTGACCCGCTTCAATTCCTCAACGGCGCCTGAGGCGTCGCGCCGATTCTGGGCGTTTTCCACGCTTACCATCGTCATCCCCGCGAAACGCGGGGATGACGGTCTGGTTACTTCCCCTTGATTCGCACGCCCAATCGTCCCGCCAGTTCCTGGGTGAACTGCCAGGCGACCCGGCCGGAGCGTGATCCGCGCGTGGTCGACCATTCCAGCGCCTCGCGTTCGAGTTCGGCTTCATCGAGTTTGATGCCGAAATGGCTGCAATAGCCCTTCACCATCGCCAGGTATTCGTCCTGGCTGCAGCGGTGAAAGCCGAGCCACAATCCGAACCGGTCCGACAGCGAGACCTTTTCTTCCACCGCCTCGCCGGGATTGATGGCGGTGGATCGCTCGTTCTCCATCATGTCGCGTGGCAACAGATGGCGGCGGTTCGAGGTGGCATACAGGATGACGTTGTCGGGCCGGCCCTCGATGCCGCCTTCGAGCACGGCCTTGAGCGACTTGTAGGAGGCGTCGTTGCCGTCGAACGACAGGTCGTCGCAGAACACGATGAAGTAGAATTGCGAGGTGCGTAGCAGCGCCATCAGGGCCGGCAGGCTCTCGATGTCCTCGCGGTGAATCTCAATCAGCTTGAGGCGGCCGGCGACGTTGGGATTGGCATTGACGCTGGCATGGGTGGCCTTCACCAGTGATGACTTGCCCATGCCACGTGCACCCCACAACAGCGCGTTGTTGGCGGGCAGGCCAGAGGCGAAGCGCTCCGTATTCTCGATCAGGATGTCGCGCATCCGGTCGATACCCTTGAGCAGGAACAGCTCGACCCGGCTGACCCGCGCCACCGGTGCCAGCCGCCCGTCGGGATGCCAGACAAAGGCATCGGCGCTCTTTAGCGCGGCCGTGTTCGATGCCTGGGGCGAGGCAGCCTGCATGCGCCCGGCGATCGCCTCAAGCGCCCGGGCGATGCGCTCCTCGGTGCCGATGGCGGATGTTCCCGGACGTTTTGTCGCGGCTTGCGTCGACTTGGGCGTGGCCGGTTTTGCGGCACTGCGAGGGCCGGTTTTACGGGACTTTTTTGACATCTTTGGCTTTCCTGACGGCGCAGCCATATCGTTCCAAACCTGGCCCCGCAAGCGGTCAAAATGTGGAGAAAATGAAAGGTCTCCATGGCGTTGCAATTGGGCCGTTGGCCGCTATAGTCCGCGCGAATTTGCGTAAAACCGGCCCTGATACCGCCCTGCCGGGCGCGGTGCCGGTTCGCCCCCTTTCTCACGAGGATCAGGTTCAGATGTTCATTACCCCTGCGTTTGCCCAGGCCGCGGGCAGCGGCGATACCAACAGCATGCTGATGTCGCTGCTGCCGTTCGCGCTGATCTTCGTGATCATGTACTTCCTGATTCTGCGCCCGCAGCAGAAGAAGGTGAAGGATCACGCTGAGCTGGTGAAGAACATCCGCCGCGGCGACACCGTGGTGACCTCGGGCGGGCTGGTCGGCAAGGTCACCAAGGTGGTGGACGACGACCAGATCGAATTCGAAATCTCCGACGGGGTTCGGGTCCGGCAGATGCGCCAGATGATTTCGGGCGTGCGCGCCAAGGGCGAACCGGCCAAGGAAAAGAGCGAGTCCGCCAAGGATGAGACGGCCGCGAGCTAGGCTGCGCCTGTCTGGCACCGTACCCAATTTCTGACGAGTCAACTCGATGCTGTATTTTACGCGGTGGAAGGCGCTGGCGATCATTCTGACCGCGCTGGTGGTCTGTCTCTGCGCCGTGCCGAACTTCTTCCCCGAATCCACCGTCAAGACGTGGCCGGGCTGGGCGCAGCGGCGGCTCGTGCTCGGTCTCGACCTGCAGGGCGGCTCCTACCTGTTGCTGGAAGTCGATTCCAACGACGTGAAGAAGACCCGGCTCAGCCAGATCCGCGAGGATACGCAACGCGCGCTTCGCGGCGCCCGGATCCAGTACACCGGGCTCGCGGTGAAAGGCGATGCGGTCGAGGTTCGCATCAGCAAGGACACTGATCAGGCGAACGCGCTTTCGAAGCTGCGCGATCTGTCGCAGCTGATCGGCGGCCTGCTTGGCGGCGGCGCGCAGCGTGACCTCGAAGTGGCCGATACCGGAGGCGGCTTGATCCGGCTGACCATCCCGGAGGTTGCGATAAACGATCGCCTTCGCAAGACCATCGAGCAGTCGATCCAGATCGTCGAGCGCCGTGTCAACGAACTCGGCACCGTCGAACCGCTGATCCAGCGGCAGGGCAATGACCGCATCCTGGTCCAGGTGCCCGGCCTGCAGGACCCGACCCACCTGAAGGAAATCCTGGGCAAGACCGCGAAGATGGATTTCCGCATGGTTGATACCTCGGTTCCGGCGGACCAGGCCGTCAAGGGCCAGGTGCCGGCGGAATCGGAAGTGTTGCCCAGCACGGAACCGGGCCACACCCCCTACGTCATCAAGAAGCAGGTACTGGTTTCCGGTGGCGATCTGATCGACGCCCAGGCCGCGTTCGACCAGCGCAACGGCCAGCCCATCGTCAATTTCAAGTTCAACACGTCCGGGTCGCGCAAATTCGCCCAGGCGACCACCGAGAACGTCAAGCAGCCGTTCGCCATCGTGCTCGACAACCAGGTGATCTCGGCTCCGGTCATCCAGGAGCCGATCACCGGCGGCCAAGGCCAGATTTCCGGCAACTTCACCGTGCAGCAGGCCAACGACCTTGCCGTGCTGCTGCGCGCCGGCGCGCTGCCGGCGCCGCTGACCGTCGTCGAGGAGCGCACAGTCGGTCCGGGGCTCGGTCAGGACTCGATCGAGAAGGGCGAACTCGCGGCCTATGTCGGCTCGATCTTGGTCATCGTGTTCATGCTGCTGACCTACCGGCTGTTCGGCGTATTCGCCAACATCGCGGTCGCCATAAATGTCGCCATGATCTTCGGCGTGCTGTCGTTGCTCAACGCCACGCTAACCCTGCCGGGCATTGCCGGCGTCGTGCTCACGGTCGGCATCGCGGTCGATTCCAACGTGCTGATCTACGAGCGTATCCGCGAGGAGATTCGCGGCGGCCGCACCGCGATCTCCGCGATCGATGCTGGGTTCAAGCGGGCGCTCGCGACCATCCTCGACTCCAACATCACCACATTCATCGCTGCGACGGTGCTGTTCTACATCGGCACCGGTCCGGTGCGCGGCTTTGCCGTGACGCTGGGCATCGGCATTCTCACCACGGTTTTCACCGCCTTTACGCTGACCCGGCTGATCGTCGCCGGTTGGGTCCGGTGGAAGCGGCCGCAACGCGTGCCGATTTAAGATGCGGAGCGCGCTGTGACTCATTTCATCCTGCTTGGCCTTCTGGCCGTGATCGTGGTGCTGACCGTCGTCAGTTGCCTTGGCCTATTGCCGTCGCTGCGCATCGTGCCCGACGATACGCATTTCGACTTCACCCAGTTCCGTCGCATCTCCTTCCCGATCTCGGCGCTGCTGTCGATTGTCGCGATCACGCTGTTCTTTACCCACGGGCTGAACCTCGGCATCGACTTCAAGGGCGGTACGCTGCTGGAGGTGCGTGCCAAGTCTGGCGCGGCGGATATCGCCTCGATGCGCGCGAAACTGAACACACTCGGCCTCGGCGATGTGCAATTGCAGCAATTCGGCGGGCCCGAGGAAGTTCTGATCCGCGTGGCCGAGCAGCCTGGCGGCGACGCCGCGCAACAGGCGGCCGTCGGCAAGGTCCGCGGCGCGCTCGGCGATAGCGTCGATTATCGGCGCGTCGAGGTCGTCGGGCCGCGTGTATCCGGCGAGCTTCTGGCCTATGGCATGCTCGGTCTGATGCTCGCGATCATCGCCATTCTGATCTATCTCTGGTTTCGCTTCGAATGGCAGTTCGCGCTCGGCGCCATGATCGCCAACGTGCACGACATCGTGCTCACCATCGGCTTCATGTCGATCAGCCAGGTCGATTTCGACCTGACCAGCATCGCCGCTTTGCTGACGATCCTGGGTTATTCGCTCAACGATACCGTCGTGATCTATGACCGGATTCGCGAAATGCTGCGGCGTTACAAGAAAATGCCGATGCCGGGACTGCTCAACGAATTGATCAATTCGACGCTGTCGCGCTCGATCATCACCCATGTTACCGTGACGCTGGCGCTGTTGGCACTGCTGCTGTTCGGTGGCCAGGCGATCCACAGCTTCACCGCGGTGATGATGTTCGGTGTGGTGCTGGTCGGTACCTACACCTCGATCTTCATCGCGGCCCCGATCCTGATCTATCTTGGCGTCGGCACCCAGCGCGCCGACGCGCAGGATAAGCCAGCCAAGAAATAATCCGATGGCGACCCCGGAAGCTCCGCATCTTCCGAGATCGGCGCCGATCGAGGCCTACGGCAAGGGCGGCTTTCACTTCGCCGACATGTCGCATCGCGGCTCGCTGTTGTGCCTGCCGGATGCCATCTGGGCCTGGCCGATCGTGCAGGCGCAGGACATCGACCGCGCCGCGCTGGATCGGGTTTTTACCGGGGCCAACAGCATCGATACGCTGATCATCGGCAGCGGCACCGAGACATGGCTGCCTCCGCCGTCGTTGCGCGAGGCGTTGCGCGCGGTAAAGGTCGTCCTCGACGTGATGCAGACCGGGCCGGCGATCCGCACCTACAACATCATGATGGGCGAGCGGCGGCGGGTCGCCGCGGGGCTGATCGCGGTGCCATGAGCGCGGCCCCGGTCCACGACTCCGCCGCCTTCTGCGCCGACACGGTGCGCAGCCACGATTTCGTCCGCTACGCGTCGGTGTTGTTTGCGCCGCCCGAGCGGCGCCGTGCGCTGTTGGCGCTGTATGGCTTCAATGTCGAGATTTCCCGCGTCCACGAACAGGTGAGCCAGCCGCTGCCGGGCGAAATTCGCCTGCAATGGTGGACCGACATGCTTGCCGGAACCGGGCACGGCGGCATTGAGGGCAATCCGGTGGCCGCCGAACTCCTGTTGGCGATCCGCAACCATCATTTGCCGGTAGCGCGGCTGTCGCGCCTGATCGATGAGCACCAGTTCGACCTGTACAACGACCCGATGCCGACCATGGCGGCGCTCGAGGGCTATATCAATGATACCTCGACGACGCTGTTTGCACTGGCCGTTCGAATTGTCACGGGGCAAACATCGGAAGAAATCGACCATCTCGCGCGCCACGCCGGTCTGGCGCAAGGCATGGTTCGCCTGATCACGGCGCTGCCGGTCGACGCCTCGCGACGCCGGTTGTTCGTGCCCCTGCAATTGCTGCAGCTGCATGGCAGCGGCATCGAACAAGTATTCGAGGAAAGGCAAACACCGCATTTTCGTGCTGCCCTGGATGAACTGATCGGGGAGGCGAGGGCGCATCTGAAAACGGCGCTGGCGCTGCTGGCCGACGTTCCGCCGCCGGCGCGTACCGTGTTTCTGCCGCTGGCGGTGGTCGAGCGCGATCTCAACCGCATGGTGCGCGCCGACACCAATCCTTTCGCGCCGCATATCACGTCGCGGTTTCGCATCCTGTGGACGCTGTGGCGGGCGGCAAGGTCGGCGGGTTTCAAGAACGTTTGAGCTTGTTCAGACAAGATGCGCGTTGTTCGGCGCGACCTCAGGACGATGGCGGCAATTCCTGCGCGGCCTCGAAATTGAACCGGTCGCGCAGATTCTTGCGCGAGTCCAAAATATCCTTGAAAAACGCCCGGTCGGTCGGGCTCGTCATCATCGGTTCGATCAGGTCGAGCTGGTTCATCGCCACCAGCTGCAGGATTTCGGTGCGGATTTTTCCGCCGCCGTCGCGTGGCATTGCCGCGATGACCTGCAGATGCTCCGGCGGTTTCGGGCCTTTGGCCGCAACGAGCGTGTTCCGCAACGTTGTTTCGAGCGCGGCATCGTCGGCCTCGACGAAGGCATAGAGTCCGACGCCGGTGCGGCGGTCGGCGAAGGCGACAATGGCGGCATCGCGGACGGCGGGATTTTTCCGAATGAGGTCGGTCAGGACAGGTGCGTCGTTGACGAGGCGCCGGCCGCCGCCTTCGCGATCGGTGAAATTGAACAGGCCCCGGGTGATGCCGCGATAAACCTTCTTGCCGGTCATCAGCCAGATCTGTGCCACCAGGGATTTGCGCGCCAGGATCCGGCGCTCTTTCGGCGTCAGCGCGTCCGGCGCGTAGCTGCGCTTGTGTTTCAACAGATGCCGCAGATCCTCGTAGGCGGCGATGCGAAACAACCGGCTGCGGCGCTTGAAGCAGGCCGCGAGCTGAAAGTCGGTCAGGTACGCCTCACCGTCGCTGCCGCGCAGCCAGTTCTGCTCCTTGGCGAGGTCATTGTGGCAGATGCCGCGGCGGTGCAGTTTTCGCAACGCAAGCTTGGCGGAACGGAAATAGGCTGCATCGCCGTACGGCTTGGCAAGATGCAGCGCGACGCCGTTGATGAAGCCGCGCACCAGCGCCTGTCGCCCGGCCCACAGCAATTCCGGGCCGACCTGGAGACCCTGCGCCAGCGTCAGCGCCCGGCGCTCCCGCGAAAACAGATGCCGTGCCGGGATATAGGACCACCAGGGCACCTGATCGAGCCGGCGCAGCACTGCGTCGACCTCGCCGGCCTCGGTGCGATAGCGGCCGCGCTCGACGGTGGAGAAGACGTCGCGCTTGAGCAGCACGCCGTCGCTCCACTTCGCGGACAGCCATTGAGCGTCCTCTCGCACCAGGGTCATGACGGAATTCACGCAGCAGCCGGAATGCTTAGCGACTCGGCGATCCAGCGATCGAGATCGGTCAGGGCGCGGGCGCTGAGCGCCTGCTTTTTGGCCACGGTCTTTTCGGGGCCGCGCAGCCGCGCGCCTTCGGCGTTTCGGGTCGGCGGGCTCAGGAGCGGCGGGAACAGGCCGAAATTGATATTCATCGGCTGGAACGAGCGGGGGCCGGCGTCGATGGTTTCGATATGGCCGCCGGTGATGTGGCCGAGCAGCGAACCGAGTGCGGTGGTCGGCGGCGGCGCCACGAGGGCCGCCAACCGCGCATCGGCCGCGGCGTAGAGGCCGGCGATCAGGCCGATGGCGGCGGACTTGACATAGCCTTCGCAGCCGGTCATCTGCCCGGCGAAGCGCAGCCGCGGTTGGGCGCGCAGCCGCAATTGCCGGTCGAGCAGTTTTGGCGAATTCAGGAACGTGTTGCGATGTAGACCGCCGAGCCGCGCGAATTCGGCGCGCTCCAGCCCAGGGATGGTTCGGAACACCCGTTGCTGGGCGCCGTGCTTGAGCTTGGTCTGGAACCCGACCATGTTGTACAGCGTGCCGAGCTTATTGTCCTGACGCAGCTGCACGATGGCGTAGGGCTTGACCAGAGGATCGCGCGGATTGGTGAGGCCGACCGGTTTCATCGGTCCATGGCGCAACGTTTCGCGGCCACGCTCGGCCATCACCTCGACCGGCAGGCAGCCGTCGAAGTAGGGGGTGTTGAGCTCCCACTCCTTGAAGTCGGTTTTTTCGCCCATCACCAGCGCATCGACAAAGCCGTCGTATTGCTCTTTGGTCATCGGGCAATTGATGTAGTCGGCGCCGTTGCCGCCGGGACCGACCTTGTCGTAGCGCGACTGGAACCAGGCGACCGACAGGTCGATGGAATCCTTGTGCACGATCGGTGCGATGGCGTCGAAGAATGCCAGCGCGTCTTCGCCGGACAGTTCGCGAATGGCGTCGGCCAGGGGTGCCGAGGTCAAGGGGCCGGTGGCGACGATCACGTGGCGCCAGTCTTTTGCAGGCAGGCCGTCGATTTCAGCGCGGTGGATCTCGATCAGGGGGTGCTCCTGCAGCGCCTTGGTGACCGCGGCGGAGAAGCCGTCCCGGTCGACCGCGAGCGCGCCTCCGGCCGGCACCTGATTGGCGTCGGCGGCGCGCATGATCAGCGAACCGAGACGGCGCATTTCGGCGTGCAGCAGCCCGACCGCGTTGTTGGCGGCGTCGTCGGAGCGAAACGAGTTGGAACAGACCAGTTCCGCGAGGCCGTCGGTGCGGTGCGCGTCGGTCATCCGCTGCGGCCGCATCTCGTGCAACATCACCGGAACGCCGGCACTGGCCACCTGCCAGGCGGCTTCCGACCCGGCCAGGCCGGCGCCGATGATATGGACCGGTTCGATGGAAGAGCGGGTGCCTGTCATGGCGCCACAGGTAGCGCGTTTTCAGGCCGAGTGAAATCTCGCAAGTGGGGATCTCACAGCTACAGCCCACGCGTGGAATTGGGCAGGGATGCGTCGGAGGCGCGGAACACCCCGGTCGGGCACCTTACCGGGCGCCGATACGAAAACGCCCGCTGCAGAGGGGGCGTTATCCGTTCGTCAACGGCCGACGGCTTAGCCGTTGTAGGAACCGGCCGCAACGCGCGGAATGTCCGAGCGATCGAGGCCAATATCGGCCAGTTCGCGATCGCTGAGCTGGGACAGCTCGCTGACATTGCGCTGATAGTCGCGGAACGCCTGGAACATACGAATGATCGAGAGCAGCATGGTAGTCTCCTTGTCTTGGTGATTTAGCTCTTGCGAGCAGCTCCACCGTTGAAATGAACATAGATCATCGTATCGCGCTGCAAAAGGCCCAATGTTGCGGTGCAGCTAAGCGCAATACGCATGGCGTTGGCAAGAAATGATTAACCTTTTGGCATAGGTGCGCATTTTTTCTCGTAGACTGTCGCTCTCGTGGCCAGGTTCCTTGGAATTGTCTCATACAATCATGATCTTGTTGGAAACCTACCATATCGGGAAAGGACCTTGGAAGATTTACAAGCGGCGCTGACGCGGTCAGAAGGCATTGAGTGTAAAGCGAAAATATTCGGGTTTCCGCACTAGGTCGCATGCGCGATTTGCATGCGGTTTAAGAAGTGAATATTTGATCATACCATGGAGAATTTAAAGTACCCGTGAGAGGAAGTTCCGGAGTAGTTGCTGGTCGTAGCACCCTCCCAGTGTCCGTGAGTTGCTATGGAACTTGGTGATACGGTTCCTCGCAACGAGGCTTGGCGGTTTGCCTCTCGCAAGCGACCCGGTCCGCGCCCCGCGGAACCGGAGTTTGGCCTGCCCCGCGCAGGCCCCGTTCTCGATTGACCCGGCGGAAGCTTGCGCACGCCCATCGATCGTTCATCGCGCGTGCGGAAACCAACGCAATCGATGTCGAGATGCAGTTGCAGCGCGAACGTTTCAAAAGATTTCTCTCGCTCGCTTCGCGCTCGTTGCGCTCATCACAATTCGGTAAGAATTCTTTTCGCTGCAAACTAAGTTTTGTCGCGATCGCACGCGCTGCATCATCACGAAAACTTCATGTGGAATTTGTTCCGAATTTTTTTCGTCATCAAAGTTCGGTCGTACTAATCATTTCACAGAATCCGGCAATGACGCTGGATCTGTTCGAACGGGAAAGTAACATGATCAATAAGTTACTAGGAGCAGCCGCAATGGCTGCCGTTGTTGTATTCGCAGTCGCGCCGGCCTCGGCCGCGAAAAAGGCGATGGGCTGCGGCGGTGACAGCATGATGAACGTCGACAACATGGTGGAATCCATGCCCGACGGGGACTCCAAGTCGATGGCGCGCAAGGAAGTCGTGGCGGCGCAATCCGCCATGCTCGACGGCCACATGGCTGCCTGTGGCATGCACATGAACAAGGCCGAGCATATGAGCATGTCGAAGTAAGTGCGACGCGAAGGGCCGCTCGCGAGATCGCGGTCGGCCCTTCAACATTTCATGCGTCGTTTGAGTCGCTTGAGTTTCAGCAAAAAATATTTTCGGCCACGTGGCCGTGCTGTCGCCGCCCGCTGCGGGTTACGGCGCCTTGGCGAGTTGGTCGGCGAAATATGCCACGGTCTTGGCGTAGACCTCGCTCTTGTTCCACTGCTGCAGCACACTGAAATTGGCGCTGCCGGGCTGCCAATCCTTGTCGCGCTGCCAGCCGTAGCTCGCGAGGAAATTCGCCGTGGAGGCGAGCACGTCGGGGGCGCTGTGCAACAGGTCGCGGCGACCATTGTTGTCGAAATCGACCGCAAATTTGATGTAGTTCGATGGCATGAACTGGGTCTGGCCGATTTCCCCGGCCCAGGCGCCGTGCAGGTCTGCCGGCGTCAGGTCGCCGCGATCGATGATGCGCAACGCGTCCAGTAGTTCGGCGCGGAACATCTCCGCGCGCCGGCAATCGTAGGCCAGCGTCGCCAGCGAGCGCACAGTCTGGAATTTTCCGGTGTTGACGCCGAAATCGGTCTCGAGCCCCCAGATCGCCACCAGCACCGCGCCCGGCACGCCGTACTTCTGCTCGATGCGTACCAGCACCGAGCCGTATTGCTTCATCATGTTGCTGCCGCGGAGCAACCGGGGAGGCACCATGCGGCCGGAAAATTGCTCAAAACTCTGCTGGAAGACCTGTTGCGACTTGTCGCGCGACAGCACGCTCTGATCCAGCGTAACGCCGTTCAGGCCGGTCGTAATGGCGTTCTGGGAGATGCCCTTGGTGACGGCTTCCTTCTTGAAATCGGTGAGCCAGGCATCGAAGCTGCCGCTGCCGCAGGTCGCTGCACCCGCCGCCTGGGCGGCCAACGATACCAGGACGGCGCCGACGAGAAGCGCTTTGAGGTGAGGGCAAACCGTCATGATGGATCACGGGCTCCAGAATTGATTTGCGGGAAATGATACATGAGATTCAGCGGATCATCGGGATTTGCGAGACAACCGCGGCCAAAACAAGGCCCCCTGCGCTACGTACCGTGCAGTGGCGCCGTCGTCCGTCGCTGAATCGGCCGGTAGTGCAAACCGGATCGCCGTGGCACAGTCCCGGGGCAAAGCGCAGATGGACGATGCCGCCGGCGCGTGACGTCCGATGGGTGCGCATGGTTCGGCCGTGCCCGCAAAAAGGAAGCATCACGATGGCTGAAACGAAGATCGATGTCGACCCGCCCGAGACCGTCGCGGTGGCGACGACACGTTCGATCGAACTGACCCGGGTTGCGACCCGAAGCGAACACGACTTGCTCGGGGATGCCGACGTGCCCGCCGAAGCCTACTGGGGCGTCCACACCTTGCGTGCAGTGGACAATTTTCCCATTACCGGGGTGCCGGTCGGTCACTTTCCGGATTTCGTTCGGGCGCTGGCCCTGGTGAAGCAGGCCGCGGCGCGGGCCAATCGTCGCCTGGGGTATCTGGTGGCGTCGAAGGCTGATGCCATCGAGGGGGCCTGCGACCTGATCGCCAGGGACGGCCGCTTTCACGAGCAATTCGTGGTTGACGCCATCCAGGGCGGGGCGGGGACCTCCACCAACATGAATGCCAACGAGGTCATCGCCAACGTCGCGCTCGAACTGATGGGTCGGCCGAAGGGAGACTACGCGAGCCTTCATCCCAATGACGACGTCAACATGGCGCAGTCGACCAACGACGCCTATCCGACGGCTTTGCGGCTGGCGATCATCTTTGCCGCCGATCCCCTGATCGCCGCGCTCGAGGAGCTCGCTTTCGCCTTCAAGTCGAAGGCGGTCGAGTTCGGCGATGTTCTCAAGATCGGGCGAACCCAGCTGCAGGATGCGGTGCCGATGACGCTCGGCCAGGAGTTTGATGCCTATTTCGCCACCATCAAGGAGGATATTGCGCGCATCAGGGAAGCCGCGGCGCTGTTTTGCGAGGTCAATCTCGGCGCCACGGCGATCGGCACCGGCATCAACGCCGATCCCCGTTATGCCGCGCTGGCGGTCGAGGAACTGGCGCGCGCCTCGCACCAGCCGATGCTGCCTGCCAGCAATCTGATTGAGGCGACCTCCGACATGGGGGCTTTCGTCCTGTTCTCCGGCGTTTTGAAGCGGGTCGCCGTCAAGCTGTCGAAGATCTGCAACGATCTGCGCCTGCTTTCCAGCGGGCCGCGTGCGGGGATTGGGGAAATTCGCCTGCCGACCGTGCAGGCCGGATCCTCGATCATGCCCGGCAAGGTCAACCCGGTCATTCCGGAAGTCGTCAACCAGGTCGCCTACATGGTGATCGGTCACGACCTCACCGTGACCATGTGCGCCGAAGGCGGCCAGCTTCAGCTCAATGCGTTCGAGCCGACCATCGGATATTGCGTGCTGTCGTCGCTCCGCACGCTGACCGCCGCGGTCAACACCCTGACCAAAAAATGCGTGGTGGGTATCGAGGCCGACCGGGAGCGTTGCCGGGCGCTGGTGGAGGACAGCATTGGCCTCGTGACTGCACTGGTGCCGGCGCTGGGGTATGAAACCTGCTCGCGGATCGCCAAGCAGGCGCTGGCGCAGAAACGCCGGGTCGCCGACATCGTGCTGGAGGAAAAACTGCTGACGCCGGAGCAGATGGCCCGGCTGTTTCGCCCCGACGCGATGACCTCTCCGGCACGCGGAATCTAATTGCG
Source organism: uncultured Alphaproteobacteria bacterium (assembly GCA_963710235.1). Lineage (GTDB taxonomy): Bacteria > Pseudomonadota > Alphaproteobacteria > Rhizobiales > Xanthobacteraceae > Bradyrhizobium. The sequence goes on along the minus strand of CAVPZI010000001.1, from coordinate 69,593 downwards.
ACGAAACCTGGCTCGAGCATGATCCGGAAACGCTTGCCCTCGGGCTTGCTCGAACAAAAAAGATAAGACCATGTTGCGATTCCATCCAAACGCATCAAGGTCTTAGCGGCACACCTGCTGCCACTGGCAATTGCCAAAGGTATCGCAAACCCGCGCCTGCCTGCACTGAGATGTGCCAAGGGGTGGGATCGTTGGAGGGTTTATCGGGGCGATTGAAGGTGACGCAATGGGACATATCGTGGGAGGACAGACCGGTGGCATGTCGATTGAGCTTTGACACAGCGGCTGCATCTGCCCATTAACGCACTGACATATGCAGGCAGCATTTGCGGCCTCGCCAAGCAGCACAATTGTAAGCGCCAATAGTGCTGCCCGCATTGGTTTCTTCCCAAGAGCGGCCGCCACCGGCACATCAGCTGAAGAACTCCACCGCGCCGGTTGCGAGATTATACATCGCACCGGTGATCTTGATAGTACCTTTGGTTTCCAGCTCGGCAAGCACCGGACTGTCCTTGCGGATATTGGCCACGGTCAACTCGACGCTCTTGCGCGCTACCGCATCGACAAAGCCGTAGTTCTTCGCCGAACGCTCGCCGGTGTACCTCGTCGCTTCCACCGCCGGCTTGATCCGTGCCAACAGCCCGGTCAGATTGCCGAGCTCGGCGTTGTCGATGGCGCCCTTGACCGCGCCGCAGGCGGTGTGACCCATCACCAGCACCACCTTGGCGCCGGACAGCTTGCAGGCAAACTCCATGCTGCCAAGGATGTCGGCGTTCTCGATGTTGCCGGCGAGGCGGCAGTTGAAGATATCCCCGATACCAAGATCCATGATGACTTCGGCCGGGGCGCGGGAGTCGATGCAGGTGAGCAGCACAGCGGCGGGAAATTGCCCGGTCGCGCTCGCGCGCTGTTCCCGCAGGTAATTGCGCGGCTTGCGGACGCCCATCCGGAAGCGCGCATTGCCGCGCTTCATGGTTTCGATGATCTGTTCCGGTGTCATCTTGTCGCGCTGCGCCCGGGTCAGCGCATCGGCGAATGCCGGAGCCGTCACCATACCCCCGCCGGCCAGCCCGACCGCTGTTGCAGCACCCGCCATTTTAAGAAAGTGGCGCCGGCCCAGGCACCGGCAGTCGAGTGGATGTTCGGATTGCAGCCCCCCGGTCATCATCGATCTCCGCTTTTCGAGACGCGTTCTCAAATAAGAGCCATCGAATCCGCGCAGCGGAATCGATGGCTCAATATAACCCGACTCAGAGATTAATCGTTACGCCACTTGAACAGCGAGAGCGGGAAATCGGCCGCATAGCGCTTGATTTTTGTCCGCGGCGGGATTTGCGGCGGATTCGGATCCGGCTCGACGACCTTGCGGTACAGATGCCAGGTCGAATGGCCAAGCAGCGGGATCACGACGGCAAGACCGAGGAACAGCGGTATCGAGCCTACGACCAGCAGCACGGCGACGATCAGCCCCCATGCCGCCATCGGGATCGGATTCAGCGCCACGGCCCGCAGCGACGTCGTCATCGCATCGAAGGCGCCGGCATGGCGGTCGAGCATCATCGGAAACGACACCACGCTGATGCAGAGCGCCACCACAGCGAACAGGAAGCCGACGCCGCAGCCGACGACGATCAGCTCCCAGCCTTGCGGTGTGGTCAGGACCTGGCTGACGAAATGCGGAATTTCGGCGGCCGGGGCATTGCCGAACATCGACACGTAGATCGATTGCGCGGTGGCGACCCAGACCACGAAGATCGTCAGAAGCAGAGTGCCGAGCCCCAGCATGGCACCGAACGAGGGCGAATACAGCACGTCGATCGCCTGCCACGCCGACGCCTCTTCGCCGCGCTCGCGGCGGCGGCTGAGTTCATAAAGACCAAGGGCGGCGAATGGTCCGACCAGGGCAAACCCGGCCGCCAGCGGAAACAGCAGCGGCAGCACGGAGTACCCGAGCACCGTGCGCGCCAGCGCCAGGCCGAGCACGGGATAGATCACGCACAGCATGATGGCGTGGCTCGGCACCGCCTTGAAGTCTTCCCAACCCAATCGCAGCGCATCGTGCAGGTCGGAAAGTTTGATTTTGCGGATGACGGGCGCAGCGCCGACGCCGGAGGCGTGCTGCGCGGCTGGTGGGACATTCCCGGGATAGGGGGTATCCATGGTCGTTATCTCCCTCGAAGCGGGAGGCCAATTCGCCACACCTAGGACAAGGCGCGGGCCGGCCTTCAGCAGAAAAGATCACGATCAAGCCAGACGCGAGAGCAAAGAAACTGGTCTTGCCGCGACCTGTGCCGTGATCCTACGCCGATCGCAGCTTTGCGCTGCTCACGGTTCGGTGAGCAACGTTTGGTGGTCTTGCGACGGTTTGACGAATGGTGGATGCCCACGCCCCGTCGGGCTCTCGCCTCAATTGCAGCACATGCATGCAGCGCGTGGTCACACACACTGTGGTCCATTGGCCGGTCACAATAGATGGTTAAAACCTGCAACCGATCGGGCCAAGCGGTCGCGAGGCACCACCGCACGGATCTTCAGCTGGTCAGCCTTCACAGGTCTCTATCACCAGTCCACTGGATAAGATTCACAAGCAGGCGCTGACCAAGCTGGCGGCCGATCTGAAGATCTGACAGCGTCTTTTCCGTCCCAAATTCGGACATCGAGGCCCGCGACGCGCGCGCCTTTTTGCTTTGCAACATGACGCCTGGTCGCATTGCCGCAGGGCGAGGCGGGCGCTAAGCCTGTCGCGGATGGCCGGGCGCAACGTGGGTTGAGATGGGATGATCGATTCGAAGCGTGCGGGGATGGCGTTCGTCCTGATGCTGGCGATGGCATCGCCGGGCATGGCGCGGGCGGAGACGTTGAAGGTGTTGACTGCTGGCGCCTTCAGGCAGGTGCTGCTGGCGATTGTTCCGCAATTCGAGGCCACCGGCCGCACCGTACAACTGGACAACGACACCGTCGGCGGCCTGGTCAAACGCATCGAGGCTGGCGAGAGTTTTGACGTGGTCATTGCAGCGCCCGCGGCGCTCGAAGGCCTCGCCAAGTCGGGCAAGATTGCCGGAGGCGGCGTCCAGTTGGCCAAAGTCGGCGTCGGTGTCGCGGTGCGGGAAGGGGCGGCGCAGCCCGATATCCGGACCGTAGAAGCATTCAAGCAAACGCTGCTGGCGGCGAAGGCGGTGGCCTATATCGATCCGGCGGCGGGCGGCAGCAGCGGGATCTACCTGTCGGGGCTACTGGACCGGCTTGGCATCGCCGCGGCGGTGAAGCCTAAAGCCGTCCTGGTCCACGGTGGCGCCGCGGCGGACCGACTGGTCAGCGGCGAGGCCGATGTCGCAGTCCAGCAGATCAGCGAACTGCTGCCGGTCAAGGGCGTGGTGGTGGTCGGACCCCTCCCGGCAGAGATTCAGAACTACACGGTCTATGCCGCGGGCATCGCCGCCGGCACCAGGCAAGCGGCTTCAACACAGGCGCTGATCGATCTCGTGCGCAGCCGCGATGGCGCCGCCGTCATCAAGAGCAAGGGGATGGAGCCGGTCGATCAGCCGGCTGCCAAATAACAGAAACCACAAAGGAGAAAACAACCATGGCCAATATCGATCGCCGGACCCTCGTGGCGACCGGCGCGTTTGCGCTGGCGGGCGCTGCCGCGCATAGCCGGCCGGCCGCGGCGCAGGCCGAACCCAAGCCGATTTTTGCGCTGCCGCAGATCATCATTCCCATCGCCGGCGAGGCTGGCGTATTTCCGGTGCGCCGGATCTATTGCATCGGGCGCAACTACGCGGCGCATGCCATCGAACGCGGCTCGGATCCGACCCGCGAACCGCCATTCTTCTTCCAGAAGCCGACCGATGCCATCCAGAATGTCGCCATCGGTACCGTCGCCGATCATCCGTATCCCTCGCTGACCAGGAACTATCATCATGAGGTCGAACTGGTGGCGACGCTGAAATCCGGCGGCAGCAACATTGCCGTCGGGCAGGCGCTCGACCATGTCTATGGCTATGCGCTCGGCCTCGACATGACCCGGCGCGACCTGCAGAACGGCATGGCCGCTGAAAAGAAGCCGTGGGAAATCGGCAAGAGCTTTGACCACGCCGCGGTGCTCGGCCCGATCCACCCGGTCAGCAAAACCGGTCATTTTACCAAGGGCGCGATTTCGCTGGCGGTGAACGGCACGGTTCGCCAAAACTCTGATCTCGACAAGATGATCTGGAGCGTGGCGGAGCAGATCGCCAAATTGTCCGAAGCGTTCGAATTGAAAGCCGGCGACATCATCTATTCCGGAACGCCTGAAAATGTCGGGCCGGTGGTCAAAGGCGACGTACTGCTGTGCAAGCTGGATGGCCTGCCTGACATGTCGATCCGGATCGTGTGAGAAATGCCAGCATTCATTCCGGGCAGCGCCAGGCGGCGCATCCCGGAATGACAGCTCTTATTCTTTCTTCACGTGCCGGGCGGCGGCGCGAAGAAACAGCGTCTCGAGCCGTCGGGCCGCTTGCACCGCCAATAGGCGCCGTCGGGAGAGGGCTGGGTTTCCTTGAATGGAACAATTTCGCCGTCGACCATATGATAGCCGGCGCTGCTCATCCGGACGTTTTCGGGCGGGACCACGAAGCAATCGCCAAGGCCGCAGCACCATTCGCCGGCAATGTTGCGATAGCCGCCGGCCGAAATCCAGCTATCGTGCGCGAGTGCCGGTGAAGCACCCACCATTGCGGCAAACAAAACCGACGCGAAGCAAACTGCCAAATTGCGCACCATGATCGACCTCATGGGTTGTCCCGGCGTGGCGATGTCAATTCTGCGGAGCTCCGAACGCGGCTCATGGCCCACGCACAACCACGTTTGCTTAGAGCCGCGACTTATTCGCGATCCCGATTCGGGTTTAATAATGACGATTTTACCACCAGAGCGGGATGTCGCCGATCACATTTCCCGGCGATCACGTGCTGGAATCGGGGAAGCGACACGTGCGATGGTCACGCCACAAGATCGGAAAATTCCGGATGCTTCTGCAGATAGTCCACCACGAATCCGCAACCGGCGACCACCTTGAGGCCATCGGCGCGGATCAGTTCAAGCGCGCCCTTCACCAGTTCCGAGGCGATGCCGCGGCCGCGTAGCGATCGCGGCGTCTCGGTGTGGGTGATAATGACCGCGGAGGGTTTGAGGCGATAGTTCGCAAAGGCGATCCCGCCTTCGACATCGAGTTCGAAGCGGCTGAGCGCCTTGTTGTCGCGAACGCTTCCTGCGGCCATGTCGGCAAACTTTCCCAAGGAGATTTCGGCGGCCGTGAACCGGGCCACTCGCACCGGCGACCAAGCAACATTGCCGCGTCACCGGATCTTGCGCCATGCCCATTTCGTCATGCCTCCGTGTCCTGATCGGGACTTCCCTGCTTGCCGCAACCCTGGCGCTGGCCGGTTCACCCGCGGCGCAAGCGCAGGATAACCCGTCGTGGCCAGTCTGCATCGGTTTGCAGAGCTCGCCGGACGATCGGATCACGGCTTGTTCGGCAGTCATCGACGGCAAGTCGGAAACCGGCCGCAGGCTGGCCGGAGCCTACTGCAACCGCGGTGAAGGCCTGACCGAGAAGGGCGAACTTGACCGCGCGCTGGCCGATCTCGACGAGGCGGTGCGATTAGCCCCGGACTATGCCTGCACCTTTGCCAACCGCGGCCGAGTCTATGCCATGAAGGGCGACCTCAAGCGCGCCATGGCCGACTACGACGAGGCGATCCGGATCGATCCGGCCTTCGCGCTGGCCTACAACAACCGCGGCGATGCCTGGCAGCGCATCGGCGACCTCAACCGTGCGCTGGCCGATTTCGACGCCGCCATCAAGGCCGATCCGAAGCTTGCCATCGCCTATGGCAATCGCGGCTTCCTCCACTACCGGCGCCATGAATTGGCGTCCGCCGTTGCCGACTACACCTTGCAGATCGGGCTTTCGCCCAATGTGCTGGCCTATATCAATCGCGGCAACGCCTACCGCGATTCCGAGCAACTCGACCGCGCCATCGCCGATTTCGCCGAGGTGATCAAGCTGGCGCCGACCGATGCGCGGGGCTGGCGCAACCGGGGCATGCTCCGGTTGTACAAGGGCGACAACAAGGGCGGCCTTGCCGACTACGACAAGGCGCTGCAATACGATCCGGCCGACATTTATTCCTGGAACAACCGCGCCCAGGCGAAACTGCGGCTTGGCGACAAGGCCGGCGCGATCGCGGATTTCAGGAAGGCGCTGGAACTGCGTCCGGACCTCGCCTCAGCGCAGGACAGCCTGCGCAAGCTTGGCGCGGGTCGATAGGTTTGCTGCAGCTTTGCTTTGCTTTTGCTACGCGGACTTCACCAAATCCGCATAGTCGGAATGCTTGTCGATATAGGCCTTCACGAACGGACACTGTGCAATGACCTTCAATCCGTCAGCGCGGACCTGATCCAGCGCGCTCCTGATCAGTGTCGATCCGATGCCCTTGCCGCCAAGTTCCGGCGGCACCTCTGTGTGAATGAAAGTAATGACGCCATCAGCAATCGAGTAATAGCTGGCGGCGAGGTGGCCATCGACGACCAGCTCGTAACGGTGATGCGCCTTGTTGTTGACGACGTCGGTCATCTGAGGAGGCCCTCCGGATCAAGCCCGATCAGTACTTCAGCGAGTCGCGCAGCATGGCCCGGATCGACCACGGCTTGCCCTCCACGGCGCCTTTGATGTCGTCGATCTTCCAGTGGCCGCCGTCGCGCACGAAAGCATAGCGGATCACCGCGTCGGCGGCGTTGCCGCGCGGTGCGCGGTTGCCGGTAATGGTGACGGCGACCAGCGCGCTCGCGGCATCCGATTTTTCAGCGTTCACCGTGAAGGACTTGACGTCCGGGTCCTGTGAATTGGTGACCGGGTCGAAATCGACCGGGCCGACGTCGCCCTTCGGGGTGCGGGCGTCGGCCCTGGTCCACAACTCGGTCAGCGATTTTGAAAGATATTTTGTCTTCGCAGCCTTGGTCTCGAAGATGAATGTGCCGCCGCCGTCGCCCTTGCCGCTGGCGACGCGGGCGTAAACCGCATTGATGATGGCGACGGGGGTATTGGCGGTCGGAGGGTCGGCGAGGGCGGTTCGCCACGGGGCTGCAAGCAAGCCTGTGGTGGCCATGGAAACGAGTGCTCGCCGTGTGATCATCGGGCTTCCTCTGCGGTTGCGGGGTGCTTATAAACCAGAATGCGGTGATCGGTTAATGTTATGATCGGGAATTGGTCGCGTCGGTCAGGATGTTCGTTCACCCAGGAGCGGGCCAGGCGGTCGGCTTGCGTCGCAGAATAGTCAGGAATATGCCATGGCCAACGATAAGGGCCCTAACGTCAAGAAGAAGCAGAAGTGCAAGAATTGCGAAGGCAAGGGGCTTCTGAAGAAGGGCGACAAGGTTGTGAAGTGCCAGCGTTGCAAGGGTACCGGATTGCGCTAGAGCAAGACGCCGACCGGATGCCTGACGCCGGACCATGCGCTGAACCGTGGGCGAACGCGCGGCGACCATTAACAAGCATGGGCGAATCTGGTTGGTATGCCGCCGCCTATGCACCTGCCGGAGCTCGACCAAACCGCGACCGGAAAATGTGTGTTGATTTGAGGAGGGCCTGATCCATGAAGCTTATTGTGACCTTGCTCGGCGTTATCCTGATCGTGGTGGCGATTGTCTATTTCGTCATGCCGGCGGATTCGCTGCCAAGTTTCTTTCCCGGACATGAAGCCGGCGTGACGCGGATGCACTACAAGCACGGCATGGTATCTGGCGTGGCCGGCGTGATCCTGCTCGCGGTGGGCTGGTGGATGGGACGCCGGTGACGGCGGGCTCGTAAGCCTGGATTGAACTGCCGGCGACCTGATGCGACCAACCTCGCATGATGCTCAGGTTTGCAAGCTTCCTATTCGCAGTGGCGCTTTCGGCCGGCGGTGCATTGGCCGGCGACGCCGCGCCGTTCAATCCCGACGCCTATCCGCCTGAGGTTGGAAAATCGCTCCATCTAGCCATTGAGGCATGCACGCAGGACGGCGGCGGCGCAGTGACGTTCGCGCCGGACACTGTGCAAGAGATCGATCTCACCGGCGATGGCCGCGATGACTACATCGTCGATTTCCACAACACCTTGTGCGCGGACCGCGAAGCGACCTATTGTGGCACCGGCGGTTGCGACATGGACATCCTGGTGACCTTGCCAAACGGCAGGATCCGCACGGTGTTCAGCGACCGCGTCCGCGGCATTGAGATCAAGCAAGGCAACGGGGTACGCCTGATCCGCTTTCAACTGCATGGTGGGTATTGCGGCGGCCACGGCAACCCGTCCTGCTACAAGGAGCACCGTATGACCGCAAAACCGTTCAAGTTCGTGATGCCGCAGTAGGTTCCTCAGCACGTGGATCATGATAATCATGACCGAAATAGCGCTGCTACTGGTCGGAAAGTCTGCCGAGGTTGAATGAATGTCCCACCGGGTCATGAATCTCGCGCATCTGCTCGTGCAGAATGCCCGCCGCCACGGCGACGCCATCGGATTCATCTGGGGCGACCGGTCCTGGACCTGGCGCCAGATCGACGGCCAGGTCTCGGCGCTGGCGGCCGCGCTCCGCGCGCGCGGCATCGTCAAGGGCGATCGTGTTCTGGTCCATTCCAAAAATTGCGCCGAGATGTTCTGGTCGATGTTCGCAACCTTCCGGCTTGGCGCAGTCTGGGTGCCGACTAATTTCCGCCTGTTGCCGGACGAGGTGGCGTATCTTGCCACGGCCTCCGGCGCCAAGGCGTTCCTGTGTCACGGTGATTTTCCCGACCATGCCGTCGCGGTGTCGAGCCCTTCGCTCAGCTTCACCTGGCGGATCGGTGAGGGAAGCTTCGGCGAACAATCGCTAAGTCAGGCTATCGCCACCCAGGTCGGCGCCGCGCTCGAGAACGTCGCGGTCGAGTACGACGATCCTTGCTGGTTTTTCTTCACGTCGGGCACCACCGGGCGCTCGAAAGCGGCGGTTCTCACCCACGGCCAGATGGCCTTTGTGATCACCAACCATCTCGCCGACCTGATGCCCGGAACCAGCGAAAAAGACGCGTCCCTGGTGGTCGCGCCGCTCTCCCACGGCGCCGGCGTTCACCAACTGGTGCAAGCCGCGCGGGGTGTAGCGACCATCCTGTTGCCATCGGAGCGGTTCGACATCGACGAGGCGTTCCGGCTGATCGCGCGCCACCGCGTCAGTAACATTTTTACGGTGCCGACCATCCTGAAACTGATGGTCGAGCATCCCGCAGCCGACCGCCACGATCATTCGTCGCTGCGTTACGTGATCTATGCCGGCGCACCGATGTACCGCGAGGACCAGAAGGCAGCGCTGAAGAAACTAGGCAATGTGCTGGTGCAGTATTTCGGCCTCGGCGAGGTCACCGGCAATATCACGGTGCTTCCGCCGCATTTGCACGATCCTGAAGACGGGCCCCATGCCCGTATTGGCACCTGCGGGTTCGAGCGCACCGGCATGCAGGTCCAGATCCAGGGCGACGATGGCCGTGAGCTCAAGCCACTCGAAACTGGCGAGATTTGCGTGATCGGTCCCGCCGTCTTCGCCGGCTACTACGACAACCCGGAAGCCAATGCCAAGGCGTTTCGCGATGGCTGGTTCCGCACCGGCGACCTTGGTCACATGGACGAGGAAGGCTTTGTCTACATCACCGGCCGCGCCTCGGACATGTACATTTCAGGTGGCTCGAATATCTACCCGCGCGAAGTGGAGGAGAAGATTCTTACCCACCCCGGCGTCGGCGAGGTCGCGGTGCTGGGTGTGCCCGATCCGGTCTGGGGCGAAGTCGGCGTCGCCGTTTGTGTGGCCCGCGACGGCGCCAAACCGGTGAGCGAGGCGGAAATGGCGGCGTTCCTGGCGCCGAAGGTGGCGCGCTACAAGATGCCAAAGCGGTTTTTCTTCTGGGAGGCGCTGCCGAAGTCCGGCTACGGCAAGGTACCGAAACGGCTGGTTCGCGACGAACTCGAAGCACGTGGCCTGCTGGATCTCACCTCCAACAAGTCCGGCTGATGCGCCAGATCGTTCAACCCGGGCCACCGACGTCCGAGCGTATCCAGTGCGTCGAAACGCGCGGCCGCGCCTTTTCGTTCGTCTGCGAGGCCGGTCTGCCGTTGCTGGAGGCCGCCCGCCGCGGCTTTGCCGCCGCAGGATTTACCGGGGGCGTGCTGCGCATGCGGGGCGGTGCACTGGGTCCGTTTGCCTATGTGATGCCGGCGCTTTCACAGACTCCCGAACACGCGGCCTTCTACAGCAAAACCTTTCGGCCCGATGGCGTGTCGCGGCTCGAGGTCGCAACCATGACGCTGGGCCGGCGCGACGGCGCGCCATTCTTTCATTGCCACGGCCTGTGGACGGAAGCCGACGGCCGCCGCACCGGCGGTCACATGTTGCCGGAGGAGACGATCGTTGCGGAGCCCTTCACGGTGGAAGCCTTCGGCATCGATGGGGCCATCTTCGCAGCGGAGCCTGACACCGAGACCAATTTCAAATTGTTCGGACCGGTTACCGCGGCGCCGACCGGCACCAAGACCACCAGCCGCGCCTTCGCGCTGCGGCTGCGGCCGAACCAGGATTTTGGCGGGGCGCTGGAAACCTTCTGTCGGGATCGCGGGATTTTGCGGGCAAAACTTCATGGTGGAGTCGGCTCGACGATCGGCGCCCGCTTCACGGACGGCCGCGTGGTCGAGCCATTCGCCACCGAGCTCGCGGTCAGCGCGGGCGCTATTGCGCTGGGGGCAGGCGATGCGCTCGAAGCACAGCTCGACATTGCGCTGGTCGACTACACGGGTGGCACCGCCCAGGGCCGGCTTTCGCGCGGCGACAATCCGGTCCTTATGACGATGGAGCTGGTGCTGGAAGTGCGCGCGTAACTTGCTCTTCAGCCCAGCCGCTGGCCCACCATCCGCCCGATCTCTGCGAAAGTCGCCTGCAACTGCGGCGCCGTCGGCGAACCGCCCTGGGTATAGGCGCAGATCACGATCGGACCGCCGGAGGGGGGCCACGCCACGGCGATGTCGCCAGAGGCGTCCCTGGCGTTATTGCCGGTCTTGTCGCCGATCTTCCAGCCCTTTGGCAGACCGCCGCGTAGCCGATTGTCGCCGGTCTTGCAGTCCACCATCCAGCCGGTGAGGTGGCCGCGCGAAGCCGTCGAGAGCGCTTCGCCCAGTACAAGCCGGCGCAGGTTGCCGGCCATGGCGAGGGGCGTGGTGGTGTCGTGCGGGTCGCCCGGCGGTGAGCGGTTCAGTTCGGGCTCGTTGTGGTCGAGCCGCGAAACCGTGTCGCCGATCGAGCGCCAGAACGCGGTCAGCGCCGCGGGACCGCCGACCCGCGCCAGTAGCAAGTTGGCACAGGTGTTGTCGCTGAGCTCGACGATGGCCTCGCACATCGCGGAAACCGACATCGCGCCCTTGGCCAGGTTCTGTTTGGCGGCCGGCGCATAATCCAGCAGGTCGCCGGCCGCGTAGGACACCATGTCCTCCAAGCGATCTTCGCCGCGGTCGACACGAGCGAGCACGAGGGCGGCCAGCGAGGCTTTGAAGGTGCTGCACATGACGAAGCGCTCATCGGCGCGCCAGGCGAGCCTGGCGCCGGTGCCGAGATTTTCGGCGTAGAGCCCGATCCTGCCGCCGGTCTCGCGCTCGTACGCCGCGAGCGCAGCCGGCGCCTCTTCCGCCAATGCCGGCCAGCCGGCGAGAGCCGCGGCGGCGGTCAACAGGGTGCGTCGATCCAGTATCATGGGATGTCCTTTGGCTTCGATTTGCGCCTACCGTCACCAGCCCTCTGTGCCGAGAGTGTGGCAGCTAGCGCCGCCTCCGTACGTGGATATTGATGTCGAGATCGATATCCGCGACGCAGCGCTGCGATGTTCGGTGTGAGCCGCCTTCATGCCAGTGTCCGTTGCGCGCGTGGGCGTCGCTGACGTTGGCCAATCTCAGGCATCGCCATTGCCGGCAGCATGCCGCTGCTTGTGCCGCCGAACTGCCACGCCAGCACGACCTCTTCGCCGCTCTTGTTGGTGCCGATGATATGTGGGCAAAGTTCGCGCGGACGACCGTCGTAACGACATACGATCTGCTGCTCGCCAAGGATGGCGTTGCGGAAGAGGGCGTAAGTGGAAGAGGGCATTGGCGCGCTCCGTCGCTTCGGGGTCGTGCGAGGGGAAGGCTAACAGGTGGCGATATTGTTCTTGTTATGTTCCGTCGGTTGTGCCATGGATATGAACGGTGTCGTTGAGTGTTGAGGCAGGTCCGTGGCGAAGCGAAACCGCGATATCAACCTGCCGGCGCCGTATCTAAAACGGCTCTGGCTCGATCCGAAACGCTTAACTGACCGCGAGGCTTATCCGTTCTGCCTGCCATTTCTGCACGACGATTTCTCGCTCAGCTTCGAGCGCGCCATAACCATCATCGTAGGCGAGAACGGCACCGGCAAGTCGACACTGCTGGAGGGTATCGCCGCGCTCGCCGGATATGATGAAGCTGGCGGCGGCAAAGGCTATCGGCCGGTCGATCATTCAGCTGCGATCGAGGTCTCAGGTGGGAAATTGTCGGACGCCTTGCGTGCAAGCTGGCTGCCGAAGATCACCAACGGCTGGTTCTTTCGCGCGGAGACTTTCTTTTCGGTGGCACGATATCTTGACGCTGTCGGCAGTGGTTCTGCCGACTTCCTGTCGCATTCGCACGGCGAAGGATTCTTGCGGTTTTTCGAGGAGCGGTGCCAGAAGCAGGGCATTTTCATTTTTGACGAGCCGGAATCGGCGCTTTCGCCGTCACGCCAGATCGAGTTCCTGAAGCTGATGCGACGGATGGACGAGATCGGCCATTGTCAGATCATCATGGCCACCCATTCGCCGATGCTGATGGCCTATCCCAACGCGACACTGCTGCGGCTGACGAAATATGGACTGGAGCCGACGACGGTGAAGGAGACCGATCACTACCGGGTTATGCAGGAATTCTGTGTCGATCCGGCCAGATTCATTGAGTCGGTGATGGCGGAGTAATCCTTACTCCGCCGCTTCACTGGTCCCACGCTTGCGCTTTCCGCCTGCTTTCGCCAGCACCGGCGCCAGGAACTTGCCGGTGTAGCTGCGCGGTGCCCGGACGATGTCTTCCGGTGGACCCCAGGCAACAATTTCGCCGCCGCCGTCGCCGCCTTCGGGGCCGAGGTCGATGACCCAGTCGGCGGTCTTGATAACTTCGAGATTGTGCTCGATCACTACCACCGTGTTGCCCTGCGCCACCAGTTCGTGCAGCACTTCCAGCAGCTTTGCCACGTCGTGAAAATGCAGGCCGGTGGTCGGCTCGTCGAGGATGTACAAGGTACGGCCGGTGGCCCGTTTTGACAGCTCCTTGGCGAGCTTGACGCGCTGGGCTTCACCGCCGGACAGGGTCGTTGCCTGCTGGCCGACATGGATGTAGTCGAGGCCGACCCGGTGCAGGGTCTTGAAGGTTTCGCGCACCCGCGGCACCGCCTTGAAGAATTCGGCGGCCTCCTCCACCGTCATGTCGAGCACATCGGCGATCGACTTGCCCTTGAATAGCACTTCCAGGGTCTCGCGGTTGTAGCGCTTGCCCTTGCAGGCGTCGCAGGTGACGTAGACGTCCGGCAGGAAGTGCATCTCGATCTTGATGACGCCGTCACCCTCGCAGGCCTCGCAGCGGCCACCCTTGACGTTGAAGGAGAACCGGCCCGGCTCGTAGCCGCGCGCCTTGGCTTCCGGCAGGCCGGCGAACCATTCGCGGATCGGGGTGAACGCGCCGGTATAGGTGGCGGGATTGGAGCGCGGGGTACGGCCGATCGGCGACTGGTCGATGTCGATGATCTTGTCGATATGCTCGAGGCCCTCGATGCGGTCGTGGGGGGCTGCGCCCTCGCTGGCGTTGTTGAGCTTGCGCGCTACCGCCCGATACAGCGTGTCGATCAACAGCGTCGACTTGCCGCCGCCGGACACCCCGGTGACGCAGGTGAACAGGCCGAGCGGAATTTCCGCCGACACGTTCTTGAGGTTATTGCCGCGGGCGTTGATCACCTTGATGGTGCGGCGATGGTTGGGCGGCCGCCGCTCCGGGATCGCCACCGACAGCTCGCCGGTGAGGTACTTTCCGGTCAGCGAGGCCGGATTGGCCATGATCTGCGCCGGCGTACCCTGGGCGACGATGTTGCCGCCATGGGTGCCGGCGCCGGGGCCGACGTCGACCACGTGATCGGCGGCCAGCACGGCGTCCTCGTCGTGCTCGACCACGATCACGGTGTTGCCGAGGTCGCGCAGCCGCCGCAGCGTATCCAAGAGCCGCGCATTGTCGCGCTGGTGCAGGCCGATCGAGGGCTCGTCCAGGACATAGAGCACGCCGGTCAGGCCCGAGCCGATCTGCGACGCCAGCCGAATCCGCTGGCTCTCGCCGCCGGACAGCGTTCCGGATGCGCGCGCCAGGGTCAGGTAGTTCAGCCCGACGTCGAGCAGGAACGACAGCCGTTCGCGGATCTCCTTCAGGATGCGAACCGCGATTTCGTTCTGCTGCTTGTTCAGCATGTCCGGCACGGTCTCGAACCACTCGCCGGCGCCGCGCACACTCAGTTCGCTGATTTCGCCGATGTGCTTGCCGCCGATCTTGACGCACAGCGCCTCGGGCTTCAGTCGAAAGCCATGGCAGGCCGCGCACGGCACGTCGGAGAAATACTTGCCCAGTTCCTCGCGCGCCCATTCGCTCTCGGTCTCGCGATAGCGGCGGTCGATGTTGGTGATGACGCCTTCGAACGGCTTCTTGGTGTCGTAGGAGCGCACCCCATCCTCATAGGAGAACTTGATCTCGTCCTCGCCCGAGCCATGCAGCAGGGCAGCCTGGGTCTTCTTCGGCAGGTCCTTCCACTTGGTGTCGAGGGTGAACTTGTAGAACTTGGCCAGCGCGGTCAGCGTCTGGATGTAATAGGGCGACGACGACTTCGCCCACGGCGCGATGGCGCCCTTGCGCAAGGTCAGTTCCTTGTCGGGGATGACCAACTCTTCGTCGATATGCTGCTCGATGCCGAGGCCGCCGCAGGCCGGGCAGGCGCCATAGGGGTTGTTGAACGAGAACAACCGCGGTTCGATCTCGGGAATAGTGAAACCGGAAACCGGGCAGGCGAATTTTTCCGAGAACAGGATCCGCTCAGGCCCGCTCTTGTCATGGATCTTGGCGGTCTTCTTGTCGGATTTCTTTTCGTTGGGATCGGCGGGGGGTGCATCGGCGTATTCGATCACCGCAAGGCCGTCGGCGAGTTTCAGCGCGGTCTCAAAGCTTTCCGCCAGCCGCTGGCCGATATCCGGGCGCACCACGATGCGGTCCACCACCACGTCGATGTCGTGGGGGAATTTCTTGTCCAGTGCCGGCGCCTCGGCGAGTTCGTGAAACGTGCCGTCGATCTTGACGCGCTGGAAGCCTTTCTTGAGATATTCCGCCAGTTCCTTGCGGTACTCGCCCTTGCGGCCGCGTACAACCGGCGCCAGCAGATACAGCCGGGTGCCCTCCGGCAGCGCCAGCACCCGGTCGACCATCTGCGACACGATCTGACTCTCGATCGGAAGCCCCGTGGCCGGCGAGTAGGGTACTCCGACGCGCGCCCACAACAGGCGCATGTAGTCGTAGATCTCGGTGACGGTGCCGACCGTGGAGCGCGGGTTTTTCGAGGTGGTCTTCTGCTCGATGGAGATTGCCGGGGACAGGCCGTCGATCTGATCGACGTCCGGTTTCTGCATCATTTCGAGGAATTGCCGGGCGTAGGCCGACAGCGACTCGACATAGCGCCGCTGGCCTTCGGCGTAGATGGTGTCGAAGGCGAGGGAGGATTTTCCCGAACCCGACAAGCCGGTGAACACCACCAGTTTGTCGCGCGGAATCTCCAGGTCGACGTTCTTGAGGTTGTGCTCGCGGGCGCCACGGATCGTGATCGCACGCATCGCCGAACCCGCGTGCTGGCGTTTGGCCTTGAGGATTTCATCCACCATGACTGGCATTCCCAGGCACGCCGCGCGCACCGTGTTCGGGCGCGTATCGCCGGAATACCGGGATCCTGACGCCAATTGACTAGAGCGGAACATAGGAAGAACGTTGGATGATTTCCAGTGTTCTGTGCGAATCATCAACCGTTTGTTGGTCGACGGTTCCCCATGCGCACCGCCGGACAGGGAGGCCGTCCGTCGTTTCCAATATGGCGACGATGGGACAAACAAAAAGGCCGGCGCAAGGCCGGCCTTTTTCCGTGAAGTTTGCGAATTCAGGTCAGTCGCGGATCAGTACTTCGCGATCACCGGACCGCCCCACCGATAGTTGATGCGCGGTGACCGTGTCGACGTTCTGGCTGATGCTGTCGGTGCGGGTAAACGCGCCGCCGACCACCGCCGTGAAGGTTTCGTTCGCGTGACCACTGCGGGAAAATTAGCGGTTTTGCAGGCAAATGCCGTCGCCGAAATGCAACAGTCGGCGGCGAACTGTGTTGCTATAAGCTGATGATTTGTTTACATATTCTCGGAACGGCGCGAGGACTCCGGATGGTCTTTGCGGCGAAAAACAGGGAACCCGGATGGAACCGGTTTGCCAATGCGTTGAGCGCCGAGCAAAAGTTCTTCCCAATAGAACAAAAATAGAACATACTGCGGCGCGCCAGCGATCCCGTGTGGATAAGTTGGGATCGCCGGTCTCGCCGGGTCGGCGAGGGTATAGGGTCGGATCCAGGCCGCCTTGCCGTTGATTTCTGGTTTCGCGGATTTGCCGCCTGCCGTTTCGCGCATCGGTCCGATCTGGCCTTATCGAAACCGGCAGGCGTGAGCACCAGATAAGTACAGTTCAAGTTCGATGATTGGAGAGCGGCGATGGCGGGAAGCGTGAACAAAGTCATTCTGATTGGCAACCTCGGGGCCGATCCGGAAATCAAGCGTACTCAGGACGGGCGTCCGATCGCCAATTTGCGGATCGCCACGTCCGACACCTGGCGCGACAAGAACACCGGCGAGCGCAAGGAAAAGACCGAATGGCATCGCGTGGTGATCTTCAGCGAAGGCCTGTGCAAGATTGCCGAGCAGTACCTGAAAAAGGGCGCCAAGGTTTACATTGAAGGCCAGTTGCAGACGCGCAAATGGACCGATCAGAGCGGCGTCGAGAAATACTCGACCGAAGTGGTGCTGCAGAATTTCAATTCGACGCTGACCATGCTCGACGGCCGCGCGGGTGGCGGCGGAGGCGGTTTTGGATCCGACGATTCCGGCGGCGATTTCGGCTCGGCCGGTCCGTCGAGCTCCGCGCCGCGCCGCGCCGTGGCAGCGACCGCCGGCGGACGTGGCGACATGGACGATGACATTCCGTTCTAGTGTCCCGAGTTACAAGTTCGCAATCGTAGATTTGCAGGAGATTCGCATCGCTGTGCCAGTATTGGAGGCTGGAGCAGCGATGGAGTTTGTGATGGCGCAGCAACTTGCCCCCCTGATATTGAGCGATGATGAGCGTGCCGAACTGAAGTCGCTGACGATGCGGCGGAAGACGGCGCAGGCGCTGGCTCTGAGAGCCCGGATCGTGCTGACCTGCGCGGAAGGTGGTCAGAACAAGGAAGTGGCGGCCAAGCTGGGGCTGGATCGGTCGACGGTAGGCAAGTGGCGGCGGCGTTTCGTGGAGCGGCGCGTGGACGGGCTGCATGACGAGCCGCGCTCCGGGGCGCCGCGTACGGTTGACGATGCCCGCATCGAAGCCGTGATCGTGAGGACGTTGGAGTGTTGCCCCGAGAACGCCACCCATTGGAGTTCCCGCGGCATGGCGAAGGCCAGCGGCCTGTCGGTATCGACGGTGCAACGCATCTGGCGGGCCTTTGGGCTCCAGCCGCACCGGATGGAGGCGTTCAAGCTCTCGACCGATCCAAACTTCGTGGCCAAAGTGCGCGACGTCGTGGGCCTTTACGTCTCGCCACCGGAGCACGCTATCGTTTTATGCGTGGATGAGAAGTCCCAGATCCAGGCGCTGGACCGCAGTCAGCCGATGCTGCCGATGCGTCCAGGCCAGCCAGCCCGAAGGAGCCATGACTACACGAGGCACGGCACCACATCGCTGTTCGCCGCCCTCGACATTGCGACCGGACAGGTCATCGGCAAGTGCTACGGACGCCACCGTGCTGCCGAGTTCCGCAAGTTCCTCGACGAGATCGAGGCTTCAGTGCCGCGCGAACTCGACGTCCATCTCGTCATGGACAATTACGCCACGCATAAGACCCCACTGATCCAAAGATGGCTGGCTAAAAGGCCCCGCTGGCACGTGCACCTGACCCCGACCAGTTCGTCATGGCTCAACCAGGTCGAGCGCTTCTTTGCGCTCCTCACGGATAAGAAGATCAGGCGTGGCGTCTATCGCAGCGTCGCCGCTCTCAGAGCTGACATCACTTCGTTCATCGACCGACACAACGCCGATCCCAAACCGTTCCGATGGACCAAGTCCGCAGATGACATCCTTGCTTCCATCGAACGCTTCTGCCGGTACAATGCCCCGGCACAATACGACCCGATATCGCGAACTTCTGGTTCAGGACACTAGATCGTAAACATCATGCCTACGATCTAGGTTAAATCGGCGTCACGCCCGCGTGCGACGCCTGCCTTACCGGACCACGAACCGATCGACGGCGCAAAGCGTATCGTTGCCGGCAACGTCCCTGGCGACGAAGCGGACGTCGGCGTTTTGCGGATGCGCCATCGTCAGCGTGACCCGGATGGATTCCGATCCGTCGCCCGGCACGACGACCGGCTTGCCGGCTTGGATTCCAATGACCGCCATCGTGAATTCCGCGCCTTTGGCCTCAAGATCGAAGGCGTGCGGCGTCGCGGACTTGTTGATCAGCTTGATGGTATAGGCATTGCGGATCGAGCCGTCGGACAGCGTGACCGAGACGGGGCTGCGATCGTGCTGCACCGAGATGGCGCCGCTGGTCCGGTTCGCGAACATGATGGCCATGCCGGCGACCATGGCGACGCAGGCCGCCGCCAGCGTGACGGTCTTGGGTCGGACCGGGCGCGACACGCGAACGTCACCCTTGCGGCCACGCTCGATATTGTTCCAGCTTTCGTAGTCGATCAGCCCGCGCGGGCGGGAAAGCGAGGCCATCACGTTGTCGCAGGCGTCGACGCAGAGGCCGCAGTTGATGCAGGCGAAATTGGGTCCCTCGCGGATGTCGATGCCGATCGGACAGACCGCGACGCAGAGATTGCAGGCGACGCAGTCGCCGGCGGGATCGCCGCGACTGCGCAGTTCCGCCGCCTTCTTCGCCGACGTCCGCTGCTCGCCGCGGTAATCCCGGTAGTTGACCGTGAAGGCTTCCGGATCCCAGATCGCGCCTTGCAGTCGCGGCCACGGGCACATGAACGTACAGACCTGGTCGCGGGCGAAACCGGCCAGGCCATAGGTCGTGCCCGCGAAGATCGTGACCCAGGCCCACACCGACACCGATGCCTCGCCATGGGTGAACTCGCGGACCAGTGCTGGAGCGTCCGTGAAGTAGAACACCAGCGCGCCGCCGGTTGCGAACGAGATGACGAGCCAGGCGGCATGTTTCGAGCCGATCTCCGCGATCCGCCGCGACGTCAACGGCGCGCCGGTCTTTTTCAGGCGGTCGCGGCGGTCTCCTTCGATCAGTCTCTCCACCAGCAGGAAGAGGTCGGTCCACACCGTCTGCGGGCAGGCGAAGCCGCACCACACCCGTCCAGCCAGCGCGTTTGCCAGGATCAGGATGGTGGCGGCCAGGATCATCAGCCCGGTCACGTAGTAGAGTTCCTGCGGCCAGATCTCGATGAAGAAGCCGTAGAGCCGGCCGTGCTCGAAGTCGAACAGGATGGCCTGGTTCGGCTCTCCGGGACCGCGGTCCCAACGCAGGAACGGCGCAACGTAGTAGATCCCCAGCGTCAGAATCAGGATGACCCATTTGAGCCGGCGGGTGCGCCCCTTGACCGATTGCGGGACGACCTTGGTGGTCGCTCCTGATGCAGCCGTCTTTCTGGCACGCGCCCGCGCGTGGTCGATCTCGATGGTGAACGTCATGTTCGGACCGCTAAAGCAAAGCTTTGAGCCTTGTCGCCGCGCGGCCGACGAGGCGCTGCACGCCGGGCCAGCGCGCGCGATCGACCACCAGGCGAAAGCCGAGATTGTCGGGAGGAACCCCGATCGCGCAGCCGCCGGCCTTGGCGTCCCGGATGAAATCGGTGACGTAGGCGCGATGCTGGCCCTCGACCACGCGCACGCCGCAGTTCGGGCTTTTCGACAACACGTTGCCGGCGTCATCGAGCACGTGACGAACGAAGCAGGTGCTGGTCCATTCCCAGACATTGCCGGCGAGATCCTGCAGGCCGTTTTCGTTGGAGCCGAAGCTGCCAAAGGCGCGGGTTCCGGCAACGGAGGGCGCCCGGTCGGCCTCGCGCTCGTAGCGGGCGATCCAGCGCTTCGACGGGTCGTTCTCGTCAATGGCCGTGCCGTCGTCCTTGAATTTGCTGCCGGCGGCAAATGCCCATTCTTCGTCGGTCGGCAGCCGCCAGGTTTGGCCGGTCTTGCGCGACAGCCAGCCTGCATAGGCGTCGGCATCATGCCAGCTGACCTGCACGGCGGGGCGATCGGCAGCGACCACCACGCCGCGGTCCAGCGCGCGGCAGGCGCCGTCGTTGACGCAAAGCTGGTAGTCAGCCGAGGAAACCTGGTGTTGCATGATCGCGAGCGGACGGCTCAGCGCCAACTCGGCCAGCGGCGCCGACGCCTGCCGGCCCGCGTGGGTGAAATCGCCGTTGACGCGGTAGGAAATCGCACCAGGGTGCAGTTCGACGATGGCCTGGCGGTCGCGCAGTCCGGCATCCGGTACGCCGCCATCCACGACCAGCGGCGCCACCGCCAGCGGACCGGCAAGGCCGGCGATGCAGGCCAGAGCCAACTTGATTTTGAATGCGATCAGCATGGCGGCTCGATTCAGTGTGGGGCCGGGCGCCGGCTGATGCCGGCGCCCGGTTTGCTCAGTTGGTATTGGGCGGCGGGATTTCCGCAGGCGCCTTCACCTGGGTCATCAGGTCGTCGTTCCACTTGCCTTCGACCTTGAAGTGCGCGGTAGCGCCGAGCTCGACGGCCTCGATCAGGTTGTGGGTGACGTAAGCGTAGACGCCCGGTTCGAGGAACGTGTAGAGCGCGGCCCCGGCGGATCCGCCACGGATGAACCAGGTCTCAAGTCCGGTCTGCGGAGCGTTGGAGAACTTGCCGGTCTCCCAGACGTAATCGCCATGGCCGCCGATCAGATGCGGACGGCTGTCGCGGTTGGCTTCCGAGTGCACGATCAGCACGGTCTCGCCGACCTTGGCGGTCAGCGCGTTCTTGCCGGTCAGCGCGCCGACCTTGCCGTTGAACACGACATGGGTCGGCACCAGCTTGCGCATCACCTCGACGGTGTCGGTGTAGGCTTCTCCCGGGGAATCGTAGGACTTGTATTTGCCCTTCTCGTCCTTGGGGATGTAGATGTCCTGTTCGCCGATGTAGACCGCCTTGTCATAGTGCAGCGGCTTGCCCTTGCCGTCGGTCAGGCCTTCGCGCGGCAGCACCATCACGGCGCCGTTCATGCCGGAGACGACGTGCCAGGGGATCATCGGTCCGCCCGGCGCGCAATGATAGACGAAAGTGCCGGTGCGGGTCGCCTTCCAGCGGATCGTGACCTGCTCGCCTGGATTGACCAGCGAGAGTTCGGCGCCGCCGAGCGCACCAGTGGCGGAGTGGAAGTCGATGTTGTGCGGCATCGAGTTGGTGGCCGGATTGACCAGCGTCACTTCGACGTAGTCGCCTTCGTGCACCACCATCAGCGGGCCCGGCATTGAGCCGTTGAAGGTCATCGCCTGGAAAGTGGTTCCCTCGTTGTCGATGACGACCTTCTTCTCCTCGATCGGCAGCGTGAACGTGATGATCTTCGGACCGGCCCTGGTGGCCTGCTCATGCGGGTGGACGAAGGGCGGGGCGACCAGGTCGACGTGCTGGCGCGGCAGCTTCGGTTCGTCGGCGGCAAGCGCGGGCACGGCCATTGCGGCGGTGAAAAGCGCTGCGCTGAGCAGTAACTTGCGACGGTTCATCATGACGTCATTCCCATCTTGGTGATTGTTCGATGGAGTAATGATCGCCCGAAAGTGCCGCGGACTTGTTGCGCTGGCGCAAACTCGGATCGTCGAATTCGGATTGCCGGTTGTTTTGTCGCGTAAATCTGCAGAGGGCCGCGCCCAAAGGACCCTTTCGGGGCGTAACAATCAGGAAACCGTGTTGCAATATTTCATGGGACGAAAGCCGCGGGTCGGACCAAACTGGCGTTCGGGTGCGATCAACGTCTATATTTGATCCATGTCATAGACCGCTCTCTGAGCCGGCAGACGTCTGCCTCGATCGGGCATTGCATCCAGGGATGGGGCACCATCCTGATCTTTTTGGGCGAGTGAAGTCCATGACCGCCGGCGATGATGTGGAAAGGAACGAAAGACTCGCGGAGGCGGCTTACGACGCCTTGTACGAAGCGAAACCCGAGGGGGCGAAGGACTGCTTTGACGATGCGCGCAGCTATTTTGCGAAAGCCATCGAATTTGCAAAGCGCGCGGGGCTTGAGGATGAGGCTGCGCGCCTGACGACCCGCCTCAACCATATTGTCAGCGTGTACAACAGTCAGTTCCGTGGCATTCGCTGATGGAACACAATCACCCCGTCTGGGCGGGCAAGCAGTGATGACATGGAGGGCAGGTAGACTTTCTTTACGGTATCGCAGTCCGCGGAACCCGGTTGGATTCGACAATATCATCGGTGAGCCGATGACGGCGTGGCCGGCGGCGAGGCCCGGTGTTCTCCGCGGCGCTACGGATGTAATCAGTAGATCAGGATCGGCGAGGCGATGTTAACGATGTTGGCCGGCTCAAGCGTGATGCCGAGGCCAAGATGCCAGCGCCCGCCGTCGGATGCGGCCATCGTCACCGTCCACTGGTCGGCTGCCGTGCGCTGTGCCCGGGCCGTGACCGGAGCGACGCCCTTGTCCGGATTGCCAAGGGTAACGGAGACTGCATCCGCCTCCAGCGGCAGTTCTTCGACGGTCTCGAGCTGGATCGATATCTCGACGGCTCCGGCACGAATTGCGGAGATCGTGACGTTGGCCATCGCACGCTGGTCGTGCAGGTGGATGAAGAAGCCGTCGCCGGCGGGATTCGAGTCGGCGCTTGCTGCCAGCGGAAGCGCGGCCATCAGGACGAGGCAGGCCGCGTAGAGCTTGATCTTCAACATCGTCGTGTTCTCACATTTTGGCGGTTGAACGGATCGCGGGGGCCGCGACATTGCCGAGCAGGCCGGGTGCCGGCGCGCCCATCGCCTGGACATCGAACGACACTCTGATTGCACCGGCCTTCTCGAATTTCAGCATGATCGGTACCTTGTCGCCCTCGACCAGCGGCGCTGTGAGGCCGACGATCATCAGGTGCAGCCCGCCGGGCGCGAACTTGACCGTACGGCCGGGTTCGATCGGCAGGCCGCCTTCGACGGGGCGCATCGTCATGACGCCGTCGTTGACCGCCATTTCATGGATCTCCACCTTGCTGGCGATTTCGGTCGACGCCGACAGCAGCCTGTCCGCGGCCGGCCCGGTGTTCACGATCGTCAGGTATCCGCCGGCGACCTTCGCGCCGCCGGGCGTGGCGCGGCTCCATGCCTGCGTCACCACGATGCCGGCAGCGGCAGAATCTCCGGCACGCGCCGCCGGCAAGAGCAGGCAGCAAAACAGCAGGGCGCAGGCCGCCCTTCGCATGGTCCTGGACATCTACAAAAATCCGATCATCAGGCGTACGGCCAGCCAGAGCACGGCCAAGAGAAACGCGACCGTGATCAGAAATGCCGCAAGCACGCGGATCAGCGGCATGGCGTGCGCGGCTTGTGCGGGACCCGATCCGAAACGCGGCTGATTTGGGATGTGCGCCCGCAGATCGAGCAGCAGCATTCCGATGACACAGAGAACGTGCATGGTCAGGCTCCCGCAGCGGCCGGGACCGCCAGCGTCGCCGGCAGCATGGCGTTGCGCCAGAGCGCTTCGTCGGCATTCAATCTGATGATCTTCATGTTCGTCCTCCTTCGCTGCCCAAACATGGCGCGGAATCGCGCGGCCGTCTTTGCGGCAACGCAAACTGCAGAACATTTCGATCGTTCGCCTTGAATTTGCTCCGGAGCAAAGAAGTCCGCAGCCGCCGGGCTCATGCATGTCTTCCAGGATGGAGACATGCATGCTGATTGGATTTGAAGATGTCGTCGGCGAGTTGATGACGGCTTGGCCGAAGACGATCCGTGTCTTCCTGGACTTCAGGATGGGATGCGTCGGTTGCCCGATTGCGGGGTTTCACACGGTGGACGATGCCTGCAGGGAGCACGGCATTGACCGTGACGCGGTGCTGGCGGCGCTGCGGACTGTTGCCGGCGCCGTCACGGCTTGAACGAGGAGCCTGTTTCCGGAGATCCGTCGGGGGTTTCCCGAGGTTCATGGGTCATGACGAAGAGCAGGTGCGGTTCGCGGACCACGATCTTCTGCCGGCTGCTCTCGATCAGGCCCTTGCTTTCCCAGCCGCTCAGGGTCCGGGACACCGTGTGCAGTGTGGTGCCGGTCATCTGGGCGATGTCCTGACGGCTGATCGGGAAATCGATTTCGATGCCGTGCGCGACCTTGCGGCCGGATTGCTTGACGAGCCGTAACAGCGCATTGGCAATGCGCTGTTCGACCTGTTGCGTCGACATCTCGACGACGCGGGTGTGGGTTTCCTGAAGCCGGGCGCCGACGGTCTGCAGCGTGTTGGTCGCCAGCGCCGGATAGCGTTCGACCAGTCGCGGCCAGGTCGTGGACGGCCACGCCAGCACCACGCTGTCGTCGACTGCGGTGGCGGTTGCCGGGTATTGCTGCAGGCCGATGGCCCTGGCGACCCCGAAAGTCTCGCCAGTCGCGACGTACCGCACCACGATCTGCTCGCCGGCAGGCGTCGTCTTGCTGGCGCGGACATGACCGTGCAGCAGCAGGAAAAATGAGTGTGCGTCCTCGCCCTGCTGGAACACGGTGCTGTTCCTGGCGACACGAACTGACCTCGCCTCGCTCAGAATGGCATCGAGGTCCGCGGTGGAAAATCCTGCGAACAGGGGCAGGTCCGCGACCAGTGAGCTGTCGATCTTGGTCATCTCAAACCTTCCGGGTTCCGGAACCTAGACCGCGAAAGACGCCAACGATCAAGCTCGAATTTGCGCTGGCGCAACGAGCGGCGCCCCGTGCTCCCGTAATCCACCGTCGAACCGGCCCGGACGCCGGCAGACGCGGAGATTGACGATGCGCAAGATGATGATGCTGGCGACCGCGGCGGTCCTGATGACCGTCGCCGGCGGCGCCTTTGCGGCCGAAGTCGAGGTCAGGATGCTGAACAAGGGTGCCGAGGGCATGATGGTGTTCGAGCCGGCGCTGGTAAAGATCGCCCCGGGTGATACCGTCAGGTTCGTTGCCACCGACAAGGGCCACAACGCCGAAACCATCAAGGGAATGCTTCCCCCCGACGCCGCGCCGTTCACCGGAAAGAGCGGCGACGATGTCGCGGTCGTGTTCGACAAGCCCGGCGTCTACGGCGTGAAGTGCCTGCCGCACTACGGCATGGGCATGGTGGCGATGGTCGTGGTCGGTGCGCCGACCAACATCGACGAGGCCAAGGCCGTTCCCCAGGTCGGCAAGGCCCGGCAGGTGATGGCGGGGCTGTTCGACAGGCTCGCCGCCCAGACCGCTCAGAAGTAACCGGACAAGCCTCGAGGAGGCCGCCATGAATGCACGAACCTATCAAGGTCCGGCGCTGTTCTCGTACGGTTTCCGTCCGTTTTTCCTGCTTGGCTCCGCCTACGCCGGGCTCGCAATCCTGGTCTGGCTGCCGGCATTTATGGGTGAATTGACACTGACGACGGCATTCATCCCCCGCGACTGGCACGTCCATGAAATGCTCTATGGCTTCTTGCCCGCGATCATCACTGGCTTCCTGTTCACTGCAATTCCGAACTGGACCGGCCGGCTGCCGCTGCGCGGAGGTCCGTTGATGTT
The DNA here is from genome assembly GCA_963710235.1 of uncultured Alphaproteobacteria bacterium. Classification (GTDB taxonomy): domain Bacteria; phylum Pseudomonadota; class Alphaproteobacteria; order Rhizobiales; family Xanthobacteraceae; genus Bradyrhizobium. The sequence goes on along the minus strand of CAVPZI010000001.1, from coordinate 43,443 downwards.
CCTCGTCGCGCTGTGGATCGCGGGCAGGATCGTCGTGACGTTATCGGCCCATACCGGCTGGCTTGCGGCGATGCTGATCGATGCGAGCCTGCTTCTGCTGGTCGCCGCCGCTGCGGCTCGCGAAATCATCGCCGGCCGGAAATGGCACAATCTGAGCGTGGTCGCGATGATCATCCTGTTGTTTGCCGGCAACGTCGGATTTCATCTCGAGGCGCACTTCAAGGGGGCCGCCGACCTCAGTATCCGCTTCGGCATTGCCATCGTGATCCTGCTGATATCGCTGATCGGCGGCCGCATCATTCCGAGCTTTACCCGCAACTGGCTGGTCAGGGAGAATCCGGGCCGGCTGCCGGTGCCGTTCGCCGGCTTCGACAGGCTGAGCGTCGCCGCCGGCGCCATCGCCCTGATTTCCTGGATCATCCTGCCGGACGGCCGATGGACCGGCTGCGCCCTCGCTGTTGCCGGCGTCATGCACCTGATCCGGCTGGGACGCTGGGCCGGGCACCGGACCGCGGGTGAACGCCTGCTGTTGATCCTGCACATCGGCTACGCCTTCGTGCCGATCGGCTTCCTGTTGAATGCCTGCAGCGCCTTCGGCATCGTCCCGACAGGGGCGGGCGTCCACGCCTGGATGGCGGGGGCCGCAGGCACCATGACGCTGGCGGTGATGAGCCGGGCTTCGTTGGGTCATACCGGTCAGCCGTTGACGGCGTCGGTCACGACGCAGGCCATCTATGCCGCCATCATTATCGCCGCCGTGGCGCGCATCTGCGCGGTCCTTGAGCCAGCCCACAGTTTGCCGCTCCTGCATGTAGCGGCTTTCGGCTGGGCGGCGGCTTTCCTCGGCTTCTCCCTGAGCTATGGGCCGACCCTGATCGGTTGGCGGCGCTCTGCGCAAGCGCCGGCGGCGGCATGACGGAAAACGCGCCTGATCGGCGCGATTGCGCCGGAGGCGGCCGCTTTCCCGAACCTGCCGACGATATGGAAGGTACTGATTTGATGAACCGAACGGCTCGGAGGTCAGGGCTATTCCGGGGCGGCACGGCGTGACGCCCCGCCGCGCCACAGCTGTACTCTCCTGGCTCAAGACACCGGTTGAACTGCCTCGCGTGATTTATTGCAAACCCCGTGCAAAAAATTAAAAATACAGCACAAGGGGTACACCATGAGCCTTGCGCCACTGCTCGATTCCGAGCCGGCGATACCGCTGCACGCCTTTGCCGCCATGGCCGCATTCGTGCTCGGAACCGTTCAACTGGCCGCACCGAAGGGAACGCTGCCGCACCGGACGCTGGGCTGGATCTGGGTCGCCCTGATGACCGCGGTCGCGGCCAGTTCGTTGTGGATCCACCAGATCCGGCTGGTCGGCCCGTGGAGCCCGATCCACCTGCTGTCGATCTTCACCCTGGCGATGCTGCCGCTAGCGGTGTGGCGGGCGCACCGGCACGATGTGGCCGCGCATCGGCGCATCATGATCTCGCTGTTTCTGGGCGCATTGCTGATCGCCGGGCTGTTCACGCTGCTGCCGGGCCGGATCATGCACGCGGTGGTATTCGGCCCCTAGCCGGGCCTTGCTTGAGCGCCTCGAAAAGGGGCCCTGATTCGAGCCTGCCGCGAGGCTCCGTCGCGGCTGCCGTGACAAGCCCTGCCGGGTGGCGTAAGTATTTGGAAAAACGAAGGGAAAAACCGCGCGCCGAGCCCCCTTGAGGGTGGTTTGAAAGCGTGCGAACTGCTATATGATTCCAAGCCAAAACTGACCGGAAATTACCCTTGTCCGATAGCGAAGATAACAACTCCGGGGAGCCGCCGGCCCCCTCGGATATTCGTCCCGTTTCCATCCTCGATGAGATGAAACGCTCCTACCTCGATTACGCCATGAGCGTGATCGTGGCGCGGGCGCTGCCGGACGCGCGCGACGGCCTGAAGCCGGTGCACCGGCGCATTCTGTACGCGATGTACGAGAACGGTTTCGAATGGAACAAGTCGTACAACAAGTCGGCGCGCACCGTCGGCGACGTGATCGGTAAGTACCACCCCCACGGCGACCAGTCGGTTTATGACGCCCTGGTCCGCATGGCGCAGGACTTCTCCATGCGCGTGCCGCTGATCGACGGCCAGGGCAATTTCGGCTCGGTGGACGGCGATATGCCGGCCGCGATGCGGTACACCGAATCCCGTCTGACCAAGATCGCGCAGACGCTGATCGACGACATTGACAAGGACACCGTCGATTTCCAGGCCAATTACGACGACCGCGATCGCGAGCCGAAGGTTCTGCCGGCCAAATTCCCGAATCTGCTGGTCAACGGCGCCGGCGGCATCGCGGTGGGCATGGCGACCAACATCCCGCCGCACAATCTCGGCGAGGTGATCGATGCCTGCGTCGCGCTGATCGAGAATCCGGCGCTGACCATCGACGAATTGATCAACATCATTCCGGGTCCGGATTTCCCCACCGGCGGCATCATTCTCGGCCGCCAGGGCATCCGCGCCGCCTACCATCTCGGCCGCGGCTCGATCGTGATGCGCGGCAAGGTCCGGATCGATACGCTGCGCAAGGACCGCGAAGCCATCATCATCTCCGAAATTCCCTACCAGGTGAACAAGGCCACCATGGTCGAGCGCATCGCCGAGCTGGTGCGCGACAAGAAGATCGACGGCATTTCCGATCTGCGCGACGAATCCGACCGCGACGGGTTTCGCGTGGTCGTCGAACTCAAGCGCGATGCCGTGCCGGAAGTGGTGCTGAACCAGCTTTATCGGTTCACCCCGCTGCAGACCAATTTCGGCGCCAACATGGTGGCGCTGGATGCCGGGCGTCCGCAGCTGATGAACCTGAAGGACCTGCTCACCCTGTTCGTCGCGTTCCGCGAGCAGGTGGTGACCCGGCGTACAAAATTCCTGCTCAACAAGGCGCGCGACCGCGCCCACATCCTGGTCGGCCTCGCCATCGCGGTCGCCAATATCGACGAGATCATCCGGGTGATCCGCACCTCGCCGGATCCGACCACCGCGCGCGACACCCTGATGTCGCGGGACTGGCCGGCCCAGGACGTGGCGGCGATGATCACGCTGATCGATGATCCGCGGCACCGGCTGGCCGCGGACGGCACCGCGCGGCTGTCGCTGGAGCAGGCCAAGGCCATCCTCGACCTGCGCCTGCAGCGGCTCACCGCGCTCGGGCGCGAGGAAATCTCCGAAGAACTCGACAAGCTGGCGCTGGAAATCAACGATTATCTCGAAATCCTGCGCTCGCGCGCCCGGGTCCAGGACATCATCAAGACCGAACTTAACGCGGTAAAATCCGAATTCGCCACGCCGCGCCAGACCGAAATCATCGAGCACGAAGGCGAGGTCGAGGACGAGGACCTGATCCAGCGCGAGGACATGGTGGTGACCGTGTCCCACGCCGGCTACGTCAAGCGGGTGCCGCTGTCGACCTACCGAGCGCAGAAGCGCGGCGGCAAGGGCCGTTCGGGCATGCAGACCCGGGAGGAGGATTTCGTCAGCCGGCTGTTCGTGGCCTCGACCCATACCCCGGTGCTGTTCTTCTCGTCGCGGGGGCAGGTCTACAAGGAAAAAGTCTGGCGCCTGCCGGTGGCCCCGCCCAACGGCCGCGGCAAAGCGATGATCAACATCCTGCCGCTGGAGCAGGGCGAGCGCATCACCACCATCATGCCGCTGCCGGAGGATGAAACCTCCTGGGCCAACCTCGACGTGATGTTCGCGACCACCGGCGGCAACGTCCGCCGCAACAAGCTGTCCGACTTCGTCGACGTGCGGCGCTCGGGCATCATCGCCATGAAGCTCGAGGACGGCGAAGCCATTGTCGACGTGCAGATCTGCACCGAACGCGACGATGTGCTCCTGACCGCCGCCGGCGGCCAGTGCATCCGCTTCCCGGTTACCGACGTGCGGGTGTTCCAGGGCCGTACCTCGATGGGCGTGCGCGGCATTGCGCTGCCGGAAAACGACCGACTGATCTCGCTGACCATCCTGCGCCACATGGACGCCGATTCCGAGGAACGCGCGGCCTATCTGCGCCGCGCCAACGCGGTGCGACGGGGCGGCGCCGAGGAGGAGGCGGCAACCGACAGCGAAGAGGCGACCGGCGCCATCGAGCTCGGCGAGCAGCGTTATGTGGAAATGTCGGCCAGCGAGCAGTTCGTCCTGACCATCAGCGAGAACGGTTACGGCAAGCGGTCGTCGTCGTTCGAGTACCGTACCACCGGCCGCGGCGGCAAGGGCATCGTCGCCATGTCGGTGAACGGCCGCAACGGCAAGCTGGTGGCGTCCTTCCCGGTGGAGGACGATGACCAGATCATGCTGGTCACCGACAAGGGGCAGCTGATCCGCTGCCCGGTCGGCGACATCCGCATTGCCGGCCGCTCGACCCAGGGCGTCATCGTGTTCAACACCGCCGACGACGAGCACGTGGTCTCGGTCGAACATATCGGCGATGACGGCGACAACGGCGACAACGGCAACGGAAGCTGAGCGGCGAATGCCGCGCCATTTGTGACCGGCGACATGTCCTTGCTGCCGGGGATCGATATATGGTGCAGGCATGTCACAAGGCGTGCCATGAAGCTGCCTGTCCTCTCCGCGCTGCTGGCCGCCTTGGTATCTCCGGGCGCGCTGGCGTGTGAGCTTTCTCTGGTCTCGCCGGCGACATCGGTCCTCAGGAAGCCGGCCGAGGTGGCCGTGTCGGTTGCGGACGACCGTTTGATCGCGCGGTTTTCGGTAACGACGCCGTCGCTTTACGCAAAAAAGATTCTCGGCCCCCAACAGTTTCCCTACATGTTGGACGTGGTGGAAGCGTTCGTGACGTTCTCGGAAACCGGCTTTCCGTACTACGAATTCGAGGTCTCGCCCTACAATCAGACTTTTCAGGTGAGGATCGTCAGCCGTACGGAACATCATGAAGGCGTCGATCTCGGGCTCATTTCGGCCGCGACAATCAGGCCGACCGGCTGGATCGCTGAATTGAAAATCCCGCTCAAGCCGCTCGGCTGGAACGGCGATCCCAAAAGCATCCGCGGCAACCTCTATGCCGTGCTGGGTAAGCCGCCTCGCAGCTACTGGAGCGCGTTTCTGCCGAAAGCCAGGAAACCGGATTTCCATCAGCCGCGGTTCTTCCAGGCGTTGCTGACGTGCGCCTGATGCGGGGAGGGGTCCAATGAAAAGACGCGATTTCCTGAAATGCGCGGGTGGCTTATCGGCACATCTGGTGGTCGCAGGTTCACTGTTTTCGATCCGCAAGGCAGAGGCCGATACCGGCTTGCCGATCGGCGGGCTGCAGGCGTCGCTGGATCCGAAAAAGGACCTGGTTCTGGTTCAGGGCAGCAAAGCCGCCGCCAGTCGTGACATTTCATTCAACAAGCGCACGCAAATCTCGCCGCGTGTACGCGTGGTTGCGGGCAGCGCCGCGGCTGTCGCCAGCACGATCCTGTGGGCCAACAACAATGGGGTTCGCTTTGCCGTCCGCTCGGGAGGTCATTCTTATGAGGGGCTGTCGCAGAGCCCGGATCTGGTGATCGATGTTCGTGGCATGAGCGGGATCAAGCTCGCGGCTGACAAGAAGTCCGTTTCGATCGGCTCGGGTTCGTTACTGGGACCGGTCTACCAGGCGCTGACGCCGAGCCATTTGGCGATTCCCGCAGGAAGCTGCTTTCCCGTCGGTGTCGCCGGCCACTCGCTCGGGGGAGGGTTTGGCCTGCTTGGGCGTCCCTTCGGTCTTGCCTGCGACAGCATCCTGTCGATGGAGATGGTCGATGCGTCGGGACAGATTCGTAACGTGAGTGCGCAGGAAAATCCGGATCTGTTCTGGGCCCTGCGTGGCGGCGGCAATGGAAATTTCGGAGTGGTGACGAATTTCAATTTCCGTCCCAGCCCGGTCAATATGGTTGCCACATTTTCGATAACGTGGACCAAGCCGATCGCGCAAGCGGTGAAAATTGTGCAGGCATGGCAGCAATGGCTCGAAAACGCGCCATCGTCGATTACGGGCACGCTTCATCTGGAAAAAGCCAGCGGCGGACTGATCCGGGTGCATATGGGCGGGCTGTCGGTGGAATCCGAGAGCAAGCTGACGGTCGAGCTGAAGCGTCTTCAAAAGCTCGCCGGCGCAGCGCAGTTCAGCACGAAAACCAGGACATTTGCCAGTGCGGCGACGATCTTCAATGGCGGCGAGCCGGTCGGTGATTCCGTTTTCATGAAAGGAAAATCCGATTATGTCACGGAGCCCATGACCGAGCAGGGGATCCTGACCTTGCTGGGTGGCCTGCAGAACGCGCCCGGACCGATTGCGGTGCTGTTTGACACCTACGGCGGAGCCATCAACAAGGTCGCATCGGACGCCACAGCTTTCGTGCACCGCGGCACGACGAAATACTCGATCCAGTATGTCATGCAGTGGACGAAGGCGAGCGCTTCGGAGGCCAACATCGCCATGATGCGGACCCTTTATGCGTCGATGCGACCGTTCGTTTCAGGTGGCTGTTATGTCAACTATTGCGATCTTGATCTCGGTGACGGCTACGCCAAGGCCTACTGGGGCGACAACCTTCCGCGGCTGATGAAGATCAAGGCGCAGGTCGATCCAAAAAATATCTTCAGGCACGCCCAGAGCGTGCCGTTGGCCTAACTGCGTGCGCGAAAGGAGGCGCCGTTATTCGATCACCCGGTCGGCCCGCGCGACCAGCGCCGGCGGCACTTCAATGCCGAGTGCTCTGGCGTTGTTCAGATTGATCACGAGTTCGAATACCGTCGGACGCTCGATGGGCAACCCGGCCGGCTTCTCGCCCTTCAAAATGCGATCGACGTAGTAGGCGAGCCGTCGATAGGATTCCGTCAGCTTCGGTCCGTAGGTGCATAATGCACCGGAATCGGCAAAATCCGCCCAACCCGACACCACCGGGATGCGCAGGCTGCCGGCAAAGTCGATGATTTGCTGACGATTGAAAACCGTGACCGGATCGGGAAACACGACGATCGCCTGCGGCGGATCGTCTGCTATGGTCGTAAAGGCATTGCGAAGGTCAGCCACATTGGGGGTAGGGAAGAACTGGATCTTGATGCCGAGCTTCTGCGCCATCTCCAGCGAATTGCTTCGCTCAAGCTCCTCGCCGGCATGCGTCGGGCTGGCAAGGATCGCGACGCGATCAATCCGCGGCAAGATTTCGCGCAACAGTTCGAGCCGCTTGCCGTTCATCTCGGCGGACATCAGCGTAATGCCGGTCATGTTGCGGCCGGGGCGGGCGATGCTGTCGGCCAAGCCCGCCAGCACCGGATCGGCGCTGAATACATAGGCCACCGGGACAGTTGTGCTGACTTTAAGCAGCAGGCGCGTCGCCGGACCTTGCGTGGCGATCAGATCGACCGGCAGCCTGGTCAGTTCCTCCGCCAGCGTCGGGACGCGACCGATATCGCCATCGGCATAGCGCGCGACCATCGTGAAATTGCGCCATCAAAAACTTTGTCGCCCTCCCGTCAAATTTCGATCTCGGTGCCGAACTCGACCACCTGCTTGGTCGGCACCCCGAAGAAAGCGGCCGAGCGCTCGGCGTTGCGCTGCAGGAAGGCGAATACGGTTTCGCGCCACAGCGCCATGCCGGCGACGGTGTCGCTCGGGATGATGGTCTCGCGGCCGATGTAATAGGTGATGTCGCCAAGATCGATCCCCGGCAGCTTGCCCTGCGTGCAGGCGAGCTGGAGCCCCTGGTAGATGGTGGGGTATTGCATGAAGCCGTAGTGCAGGATCACCCGCGTGATGCCCTCGATGATCTCGATGATCTCGGCGCGGTCCTCGTCGGCGATGCGCGGCGCTTCCTCGATCAGCACGGTGACCAGGATGACGCGCTGGTGCAGCACGCGGTTGTGCTTGACGAACTGGGTCAGCGCCAGCGGCACGCCGTTGGCAGCCGATGCCAGGAACACGGCGGCTCCCGAAAGCCGCGCGTGGCATCGGCTCACCGCGGTTTCGATCAGGTCTTCTTCCGGTTGGCGCAACTTGCCGCGGGCCCGCTCGACCAGCTTGACGCCGCTGCGCCAGGTCAGCATCAGGAAGGCGACGAAGCCCGCCAGCAGCAGCGGAAACCAGCCGCCTTCGATCAGCTTGGTCGAGTTCGCCGCGAAGAAGATGCAGTCGATCACGAAGAAGAAGCCGTTGACCGCGATCACCAGAACCGGCGGATAGCCCCACTGGATCGCGATCAGCGCGGCCAGCAGCGTGGTGATCGCCATCAACAGCGACACCGCGATGCCGTAGGCGCCGGCGAGTGCATCCGACGTGCCAAACCCGATCACGGCCCCCAGCGTCGCCGCCGCCAGCAGCCAGTTCACCAGCGGCACATAGATCTGGCCGATGGCATGGCTGGTGGTGTGGCGGATCTGCATGCGCGGCAGGAAGCCGAGCTGGATCGATTGCTGGGTCAGGGAAAACACCCCGGATATGATCGCCTGCGAGGCAATCACCGTGGCCACCGTCGCGAACGCCACCAACGGGTAATGCAGCCAGTCGGGCGCCAGTTGATAGAACGGGTTGTCGACCGCGGTGGGGTTGGCGATCAGCAGACCTGCCTGTCCGAAATAGTTCAAGACCAGGCCGGGCAGGGCGACTGCGAACCAGGCCAGCCGGATCGGTATCCGGCCGAAATGGCCCATGTCGGCATACATCGCCTCGCCGCCGGTTACCGCCAGGAACGCGGCGCCGAGGATGGCGAAGGAGATGTGAAAGTCTTGATGGATCAGGAATTCGATCGCATAGAGCGGGCTCAGCGCTTCGAGCACGACCGGCGCTTTGACGATGCCGTGAATGCCGAGCAGCGCGATCACCACGAACCATGCCAGCATGACCGGTCCGAAAATTCCGCCGATGAAGCCCGCGCCCTTGCGCTGCATGATGAAGAGCCCGATCAGGATCATGACGGTCAGCGGCACCACGGCGGGCGCCAGCCACGGCCCATCGACCTTGAGGCCTTCGATGGCGCTCAGCACCGAGATGGCCGGAGTGATGGCACCGTCGCCATAGAGCAGGGCGGCCCCGACGAGCCCGACGATCAGCAGCTTCGCGCGCCAGGTGCCGGGTTTGGCGTTTCGGGCCGAGAGCAGCGCCAACAGTGCGACAATGCCGCCTTCGCCGCGGTTGTCGGCGCGTAGAATGAGCCACGCGTATTTCAATGAAATGATCAGGATCAGCGCCCACAGGATCAGCGACACCACCCCCAGGATCGCGTCATGGGTCAGCTCGCCGCCATGGGCGGCGGCCTTGGCGGCTTCCTTGAGCGCGTAAAGCGGGCTGGTGCCAATGTCGCCATAGACGACCCCGAGGGCGCCGATGGTCGCTGTCAGGGGAATGACGCCGGAGCGGCCTGCGGCCTCCGTGGGTATGGCAGTCACTGGCGCCCTCCGGTGGTTGCGCCAACCGCTATCCGCAGCCGGACTCAACGCGATGCCTTCTCAGTCTGCGTCGTTGCGGCAAAAATTGCTACGGGATTTGCCGATCCGTTCACCGGCCGAATCGAAAGACCCCCGGGGGGCATCCCGAGGGTCTCGATGGAGAGCACTTGGAGGTATGTCGGGTGCTCTTGGAAGGCTGACTGGCAGGTATTTCCGTAACTTCAGCGGCGCTGGGCAGTGACCAGGCGGGCTTCACGAATGTTGGTGGACTTGGTAGCGGCGCTGCGCAGGCAGGAAGCTTCGAAATTCGGCCAGGCCTGCTCCGAGCAATCGCGGCCCACCGGGCGAACGTCGAGGCGGTCTGACTTGGCGAGAGCGACGGGTACGCTGGCTTCCACCTGCGGAGCGAAGCCCGGCAGCACGGTCAGGCCGGCGGCAACGAACGCGGCAATGGCAATGGCGGAAAGAGCTTTGATCATGACGGTCCCCTGTCATTTGGGTCTTTTTGACCCGATTTAGTTTGTCGCTTCCTGTTGCTGCCTGAATACGGAGCGCCGGTTTCAGGAATTCTTCGTCGGGCGCCTAATGTGGTTTCGTCGACCGCCCTTATTGTTTCATCGGTTTCGGGGGACGAAACACCGCGCTGGAAAGTGCAATGTTTTCAGATACGTCGCCCGCTCCCCCAATAGACGCGCAGACCCCCGGATTGGTTCGAGGCAAACCGAAAATAAAGAAGTTTATGAAAGCGACTGGGCGGCGGAACCAAGTCGGCTTGCGAGTGCGGTTGCGGCGCGCTAGAGGGGGAGATGCCCCGCATCGCGCTCTATCCCGGCTCGTTCGACCCCGTCACCAACGGCCATCTCGACGTGGTCCGGCACGCGGTTGGGCTGTGTGACCGCCTGGTGGTGGCGGTCGGCGTCCATCCCGGCAAGCAACCGCTGTTTTCGACCCAGGAGCGGCTCGAAATGGCCGCCGCGGTGTTTGCCCCGGTGGCGGCCGCCGCCGGCTGCGGATTCGATTGCACGACCTACGACAACCTCACCGTCACTGCGGCGCAACTGGCCGGCGCCACCATCATGATCCGCGGTTTGCGCGACGGCACCGACCTCGACTACGAAATGCAGATCGCCGGCATGAACGAGACCATGGCACCCGACGTGCAGACCGTGTTCGTTCCGGCTTCGGTGGGTGTCCGCCCGATCACTGCTACCTTGGTGCGTCAGATCGCCCGCATGAGCGGCGACGTCTCGGCCTTCGTGCCACCGTCGGTCGCCCTGCAGCTCAAGACCAAATTCGCCGGCTAGGTCGTAGATGTTTACGACCTAGCCGGCTTTCTCTGATCCGGAGTAGCCATGATCCGAGCCCTTACCGTCCTGGCAGCGCTGGTTTGGGTGTCAGTGGCGCAGGCGCAGTCCCCACTACCTGCCAATCTCGACAAGGCCAACACCGTTGTCATCGATACCAATAAGGGCCGCGTCCTCATCAAATTACGGCCCGATCTTGCACCCCAGCATGTCGAACGCATCAAGCTCTTGGCGCGAGACGGCTATTACGACAACGTGCCGTTCCATCGCGTCATCGACGGGTTCATGGCGCAGACCGGTGACGGCAAGAATTTCAACGGCACCGGGGGTTCGAAATATCCAAATCTGAAGGCTGAATTTTCCGACGTGCCCTACAAGCGCGGCATCGTCGGCATGGCCCGCACTGCCGATCCGGATTCGGCAAATTCGCAGTTCTTCATCATGTTCGCGGAGGCGTCGTCACTCAACGGCAAATACACGGTGGTCGGCGAAGTCGTATCGGGCATGGATGTGGTCGATAAACTCAAGCGAGGCGAACCGGTCGTCAGCACCCCCGACAAGATGATAAAGGTGCAGATTGCATCCGACATCGGTCCGGACAAGCCGCCGGCGCCGAGCCCGGTCATTGTTGCCACACCAACGGCGGCGCCACCTCCCACGACTGCGCCCGGCGCTGGGCGCGCCGATGCCATCACTCCCATCACCGGCCGCGTCGCCCTGGTCGTCGGCAATTCGTCCTACAAGAACATGCCGACGCTGAAGAACCCGAAGAACGATGCCATCGACGTCGGACAGGCACTGAAATCCCTTGGCTTTGACACCATCGTCGCGACCGACCTCGACCGGGCCGGTATGAACGACGCGATCAGCCGGTTCTCGCGCAAGGTGACCAATGCCAATATCGCGGTGGTGTATTATTCCGGTCATGGCATGCAGTTTTCCGGAAAGAATTATCTGCTGCCCACGGATGCCAATCTGGAGGGCGTCGCCGACGTCAACCGCTTCCAGTTGACGCCGGTCGACGACCTCGTCGACCTGCTCGCGGCGGCCAAGGGGCTCCAGCTGGTCATTCTGGACGCGTGCCGAAACAATCCGGTCGAAAGGGAGTTCAAGAACAGGATGGCCTCGACTCCCGGTGCGGACCGGGATGTCAGTTCGACCCGGGGTTTTTCCCGGATCGAGGTGCGAAGCGGCCTCTTGGTGACTTACGCGACGGCGGCCAATTCGGTGGCTTCGGATGGCGACGGCCGCAACAGCCCGTTTACCCGGGCGTTCCTCGATAACGTAGCCACCCCGGACCTGGAAATCCGGCAGATGCTCTACAAGGTACAAAGTGACGTCTATTCGGCCACGAAATCGCGACAATTGCCGGAGATTTCGAGTCTCTATGTCGGCCCTGACATCCGGTTGAAGCAGAATTTGAAACCGTAACCTGATCATCGGCGACGGGGCACCGCGGCGATTTGCGCCTCCCGTGACTTGCCGTACGGAGCGTCTGCTGTTACCTCGCACCCGACGACGCGCAGCCATCGGGCTCGCCCTGGAACCTCAATCCCAACAGACCGGTTAGCCGGCACTTTGAACCGGAGTTCAGATGATCCGAATATTCGCCGTACTTGCAGCACTTGTCTGCGCCGCTCCTGCGATCGCACAGTCCTTGCCAGCCGGCCTCGACAAGGCCAATGCCATCGTCATCGACACCACCAAGGGCCGTGTCGTGATTAAGCTGCGGCCGGACCTTGCGCCGCAGCATGCCGAACGCATCAAGCTGCTGGCGCGAGAGGGCTATTACAACAACGTCCCGTTCCACCGGGTCATCGAAGGTTTCATGGCGCAGACCGGCGACGGCAAGAATTTCGACGGCACCGGCGGCTCGAAATATCCGAACCTGCCGGCGGAGTTCTCCAACGTCCCCTACAAGCGGGGCATCGTCGGCATGGCGCGGACCAGCAACCCCAATTCGGCGAATTCGCAATTTTTCATCATGTTCGCCGACGGATCGTCACTCAACGGGAAGTATACTGTGGTCGGTGAGGTTGTATCGGGTATGGACGTGGTCGATAAGATCAAACGCGGCGAACCGGTGACCGACCCCGACAAGATGGTGAAAGTGCAGGTCGCCTCCGATATTAAATGAGGTCTTGCCATGCGACACCGCTGGCTCTGGTTTCTTCTCGCAGCAGCGCCGATGATCCTGCAGGCCGCGCCTGATGCCGCGGCCGCGGCCGAGCCCGGCAAGATCGACACCCTGGCGGCGATGTTTGAGCGACTGGGCAAGTGCTGGAAATCGCCCAAACTGCCGGAGGGCGATCCGGGGATGCAGATTACGGTGCTGTTCAGCCTGACCCGTACCGGCGAACTGTTCGGCAAGCCGAAGATCACGTTTGAATTGCCAGAAGCCAGCGAAGCCGACAGTATTGCCTACCGAATTGCGGTCATGGAGACATTGCAACGCTGCACGCCGATGCCATTTACCGAGGGCATGGGCGGCGCTGCCGCCGGCCATCCGATCCGCTTCCGGTTTGACGACCGGCGAAACATCCCAAGAGAGAGAAAAGCATGACCGAACCCGAAAATACCTTGATCCTCGAGACCACCCAGGGGCCCGTGACCATCGAGATGCGGCCGGACCTTGCCCCGGGCCATGTGGCGCGGATCAAGGAACTGGTGCGCGAAGGCTTTTACGACGGTATCGTGTTCCACCGGGTGATCGACGGCTTCATGGCGCAGACCGGCTGCCCGCAGGGCACCGGCACCGGCGGCTCCGGCAAGAAGCTGAAGGCCGAATTCAACGACGAACCGCATGTGCGCGGCACCACCTCGATGGCGCGCGCGGCAAGCCCGGATTCCGGCGACAGCCAGTTCTTCATCTGCTTCGACGACGCCTCGTTCCTCAACAAACAATACACCGTATGGGGCAAGGTGACCGAGGGCATGGAGAACGTCGACAAGATCAAGCGCGGCGAGCCGGTCAAGAATCCCGACAAGATCGTCAGGGCGCATATGGCGGCGGATGAAGCCGGCGAGGTCGAGGAATCCGAGGACTGACCACTTCGTTGTTCTTGGCGGATGCAGTCGCTTCACTTGCCATGACGGCGGCTCCTCGCGGTTGAGCTGCGTGGCCGGAACTCTCCATGCGAACCGACCTTTTCGACTTTGAGCTTCCCGCGGCCAGCATCGCGCTGCGGCCGGTGTCACCGCGCGATGCCGCGCGCCTGCTGGTGGTGAAACCCGGTGCCGCACTGATGGACCGCCGCGTCGCCGATCTCGCCGCCGAGCTTGAGCCCGGCGACCAGTTGGTGGTGAACGATACCAGGGTGATCGCGGCGCAGCTCACCGGCCGGCGGATGGGGCGCGAGAACGAGCCGAAGATCGAGGCGACGCTGATCAAGCGCCTCGACGGTTCGCGCTGGCAGGCGCTGGTCAAGCCGGCCAGGAAACTCGCCGAGGGCGACACCGTGCGGTTCGGCCATGACGGGCGGGTATGCCTGTTGGGTTATCTCGACGCCGAGGTCGTCCACAAGGGCGAGGCCGGCGAAATCACCCTGTCGTTCTCGTTTCATGGGCCGGTGCTCGACCAGGCCATCGCCGAGCTCGGCAGTCCGCCGCTGCCGCCTTACATCGCCTCGAAACGCGCCCCGGACGAGCGCGATGCCGCCGACTACCAGACCATGTTCGCCGCCCATGACGGCGCGGTCGCTGCACCCACCGCCGGGCTGCACTTCACACCGGCGCTGGAAGCGGCGTTGCGGGCGCGGGGGATCGGGATTCACCGGATCACCCTGCATGTCGGTGCTGGCACCTTCCTTCCGGTCAAGGCCGAGGACACCGCGGCGCACAAGATGCACGCAGAATGGGGCGAGGTCACCGGGGCGACCGCGGACGCCCTCAACGCGGCGCGCGCCCAGGGCGGCCGGATCGTCGCGGTCGGGACCACCTCGCTGCGGCTTCTGGAAAGTGCGGCGGCGGAAGACGGCACGATCAAACCTTATGCCGCCGAGACCGCGATCTTCATCACGCCGGGCTACCGGTTTCGCGCCGTCGACATCCTGATGACCAATTTTCACCTGCCGCGATCAACGCTGTTCATGCTGGTGGCGGCATTCAGCGGCCTCGATACGGTGCGAAAGGCCTATGCACACGCCGTCGCCAGCGGCTATCGGTTCTATTCCTACGGCGATGCCTGCCTGTTGTTTCCGGACCGGTCGACGCGATGACGCTTGCGAATAGTTTTGAAATGCTCGGCACCGAGGGCGCCGCGCGCGTCGGCACATTGACCACCCCCCATGGCGTGGTGCGAACGCCGGCCTTCATGCCGGTCGGCACCGCGGGTGCAATGAAGGGCATACACTGGCGCGAGGTGCGCGAAAGCGGCGCCGACATTGTGCTGGGAAACACCTATCACCTGATGCTGCGGCCCGGGGCCGAGCGGATCGCGACGTTGGGCGGATTACAGGCGTTCACCGGCTGGAACGGGCCGATGCTGACCGATTCCGGCGGCTTCCAGGTGATGTCGCTGGCGAAGCTGCGCAAGCTTACGGAAAAGGCCGTGACTTTCCGTTCCCATATCGACGGCGCCAGCGTCGAGCTATCGCCGGAGCGCGCGGTCGAGGTGCAGCGGCTGTTGGGATCCGACATCGCGATGCAGCTCGACGAATGCGTGCGGCTGCCGGCCGGGCCCGCCGATATCGAGCGCGCCATGCAGTTGTCGCTGCGCTGGGCGGCGCGCTGCCGCCGTGCCTTCGAAGGGGCGCCCGCAGGCGCCATGCTGTTCGGCATCGTGCAGGGCGGCGACGTCGGCGAACTGCGCCGCCTGAGCGCGGCGGGGCTGGTCGATATCGGCTTTCACGGTTACGCCATCGGCGGCCTTGCGGTGGGCGAGCCGCAGGCGGTGATGCTGGCCATGATCGAGGAAACCGTCCCGGTGCTGCCGCAGGACCGCCCGCGCTACCTGATGGGCGTCGGCACGCCGGAAGATATCCTGGAGTCGGTGGCACGCGGCATCGACATGTTCGACTGTGTGCTGCCGACCCGCAATGGCCGCCATGGCCTCGCGTTCACCCGGTTCGGCCCGGTCAACCTGCGCAACGCCCGCCACGCCGACGACCCGCGGCCGCTGGATGCGGAGAGCGCGTGGCCCTCGGCCCGCGGCTATGCACGCGCCTACCTGCATCATCTGGTGAAGTCGGGCGAAACGCTTGGCGCCATGCTGCTGTCGGAGATCAACATCGCGTATTATCAGAGCCTGATGCGGGACATCCGCGATGCTATCGCGCGCGGCACATTCGGCGATTTTCGCGAACGCACCCGCGCCGACTGGGCGAGGGGCGACATCGCTGCGCGTTAGGGGGCTTGCCGGTTGAGAGGGCTAGCGGGAGATCAGCGAATAGAGCGTGGCGAGAATAGCGAACAGAAGAAATCTGTCTATTCGCTACTCCCTATTCGCTATTTGGATCTTGAATCAGGCGGCGACGTATCGCTTCAGCGTATGGCTGGTCACGAAACCGTAGCCGCAGGTATCGCAGGTCCATAGATAGTCGACCAGGCTTTCCGATACGAATGCGGAAGCCTCCGCAGCGAACATGGAATCCGCGCAGACCGGGCACGTCGTACGATCACTCCCACGCCGATTATTTTCACGCGGAGAAAGACGCGGCACTCTGGTCGACGGGACTTCAGCAATCGCTGTCATCGTGGACCTCCTGGGCATCTGGCCTGTTCGCACCATACACCGGATTGCTTGACGTTGTCGCAACACAAATGCGTCGGTTTTAGGAAATTCCGCTCACCACTTTTTGCAGTGCAGCGATCCGGCGGCGCGGCGGATTGTCGCTTGCATCGGCACAGGCTGTCGCCGTAATGCAGAACGCCCTTGTTTTCGGGCGATTAATCAGCCCCAGGAAGGATCGTCGATGGCCACGTCCGCAAATCCGAGCGCAGTGCACGCGCGTCCTCCCGGCCGTGGCCACGTTTTCGACAGCATAGTCGACGCCATCGGCGACACGCCGATCGTGCGGCTGCGCCGGTTGCCGGCCCAGCACGGCGTCAACGCAACCATCCTCGCCAAACTCGAGTACTTCAATCCAGCGGCCAGCGTGAAGGACCGCATCGGCGCCGCGATGATCATCGCGATGGAGAAGGCCGGCGTGATCAATCCCGACACCGTGCTGATCGAGCCGACCTCGGGCAATACCGGCATCGCGTTGGCCTATGTTGCGGCGTCGCGCGGCTATCGGCTGAAGCTGGTGATGCCGGAATCGATGTCGATCGAACGGCGCAAGATGCTGGCGTTTCTCGGCGCCGAAATCGTGCTGACGCCGGCGGCGCAGGGCATGAAGGGCTCGATCGCCACGGCGGAGGAACTGGTGCGCACCACGCCGAACGCGGTGATGCCGCAACAATTCAAGAACCTCGCCAATCCGGAAATCCATCGCCGCACCACCGCCGAGGAAATCTGGAACGATGCCGGCGGCAACATCGATTACTTCGTCGCCGGCGTCGGCACCGGCGGCACCATCACCGGCGTCGGCCAGGTGCTGAAGCCGCGCAAGCCGTCGCTGCGGGTGGTCGCGGTCGAGCCCGAGGAGAGCCCGGTGCTGTCCGGCGGCCAGCACTCCCCGCACAAGATCCAGGGCATCGGCGCCGGCTTCATTCCGGACGTGCTGGACCGCTCGGTGATCGACGAAATCGTCAAGGTCAACAGTGCGACCGCGATCGAGATGTCGCGGGCGCTGGCGCGCAACGAGGGCATTCCCGGCGGCATTTCATCGGGTGCCGCCATCGCCGCGGCGCTGCAGATCGGCAAGCGGCCGGAGGCTGCCGGCAAGACCATCCTGGCCATTGTACCGTCGTTCTCCGAGCGCTATCTGTCGACGGCGCTGTTCGAAGGGATCTGACCATGTCACAGCCGCCGCGGCGACCGCGAACCCTCAACGACGCCCGCACCGAGGCCGAGGCCGCGTTCAAGAAGACCACGACCAAGGTGCCGGAGGCGCCGCCGAAGACGACCGCAATTCCAGGGGTCAAGGAACTGGTCTCGCTGCGGATCGACCAGGATGTCCTCGAGCATTTCCAGGAAGGCGGCCCCGGCTGGCAGGACCGCCTCAACGACGCCTTGCGAAAGGCGATCGGAAAGTAACCGTGGCCGGCCGGAGCACACGGCGCTGATCGCGACGGGCGCTCCTGCAGGCGTTCGACAGCGCTATCCGTTCAAGCCGTCAGCCAGCGCAGGCTCGGGTTCTGGCGCGACAGGGAAAGGTTGGCGACCCAGCCGTCCAGCCCCCAGACGTGACCGGCCCGCCGTACCATCAGATAGCCGATCGCCAGGGCGTAGATCAGATGTTCGTCGATGATCAGGCTGTTGATGTTGTCGATGTAGGGGAAGTCCATGTGGGCCGTCCAGTAGAACACCATCAGCATGATGGCGAACGGGCCGCTGAGGCGCACCAGCAGGCCTGAAATCAGCGACAGGCCGATCAGGAGGTGGCCGTATTCGACCAGGAACGCGATCGCCGGCAGCGCCGGCGATTGGGCGATGGCGCCGTAGATCGGGTGGAAGGTCTTGGTGTGGGAAAGGAATGCGCCGACATAGGAACTGTCGCTGAAATGATGGATCGCCGCCCACAAAAACACCCAACCCAGCGATACGCGCAACAAGAAGATCAATACCCGCTCAGCCGTCTTGCTTTCCGACATTGGTCTGCTCCCGTGATGCTGGTCCCGCCGGCCGGTATGATCGCGCGGGCCGCAGCTAACGACTAACAGGGCCGCGCGCGCAGTTATTGATCCCGGTCAAAATCATGGTCAAAGGCTGGTTGCGTCTGGAATGCGCGGCAGAAAGGCGGCGTCAGGCTTGGGCGCGGGCGGGCAGCCGGGCGACTGTTTTCAGATTCAGGAGGTTGCCGGTCAGGATCAGCGCGGCACCGAGCACGGTGAACATATCGAGCCGCTCGCCATAGATTAGCCAGCCGGCGGTGGCGGTGAGCGGCACGCGCAAAAAATCCATCGGCACCACGATGGTGGCATCGGCATAGAGCATGGCCCGCGCCATGCAGAAATGCGAAAACGTGCCGCAGAACGCCAGCACCACCATCCAGCACCAGACATAGGCCGATGGCCACCGCCAGAAATAGATCGACGGCAACAGGCCGGCGGTGGACTGGATCACCATCATCCAGAAGATGATCGCCACGGTTTGCTCGGTCCGCGTCAAGGACTTCATCATGGCGACGGAGATGCCGAAGCCGACGGCGGCGGCCAGCGCAATCAACTGGCCCGGGTTGATCTCGCCAGTGGCGGGGCGGACGATCACCGCGACGCCGACCAGGCCGAGCGCGATCGCCAGCATCTTCCAGCCGGTCAGGCGTTCGCCGAGAAAACTTGAAGCCAGGATCGCGGTCCAGATCGGCATGGTGAATTCGATCGAAACCACCTGGCCGATCGGGATCAGGGTCAGCGCGAAGAACCAGCCAAGCTGGGCGCCGTAGTGCACGAGGTTGCGTCCAAGATGCTGCAGCGGCCGCGCCGTCTTCATCGCGGCAAATCCGCCGCTGCGGCGCACCAGCGGGTAGAGCATCAGGAAGCCCAGCACGGTGCGCACTTCCATGACCTGGAATACGTTCAGTTCGCGCAGCGTCTCGCGGCCGGCAACGGCCACGACCAGCATCAGGGAAAGCCAGCCGGCCATCCACATCGCGGCTTTTTGTTTGGAAGGCGGTTGGTTCATCGGCCGGGTGTCAAATGCGGGAGCGGAGAGGAGCGCCGGTCCGTATCGGCGAAATGCGGCGGCTTGGCAACGCGCAAATTCGAGGATGCTGCGTTGCGCGCGCGCCGCATTTCGGGACCAGGGTAATTCGATCTGGGAGCAGCCACCCGATCGGTGCTAAAGAGGCGCCGGATCGCCGTATCGGATCCGGGGTTTGGAGAGACCGATCATGCAGACATTGCAACCGGCGGAATGGTCGAAACCGCGCGGCTTCTCCCACGGGGTGGTGGTGGGTGCGCCGGGACGCTGGATCGTGCTGGCGGGACAGACCGGAAGCGACGACAAGGGCGAATACCCGAGCGACGACCTGGCGGCCCAGGTCGGCATGGCGCTGCGCCGGATCGTCAAGCTGCTGGCCGAGGCGGGTGCCGAACCCGGGCACATCGTTCGCCTGACCTGGTACCTGACCAGCCGCACCGAATATGAGGCGGCCGGCGCCGGGATCGGCGCCGCCTGGCGCGAGACGTTGGGCCGCAATTTTCCGCCGTCGACGCTGCTGTATGTCTCCGGCCTGGTCGATCCGCGTGCCAAGGTCGAGATCGAGGTTACGGCGTTCGTTGCTGGAGCATGATCCCGAAAAGTGGATACCGGTTTTCGGAACAGACCATGCTCAAACAATAAAATAGAACGAGATGACTAATCGAAGATAAGTCATCTCGCTCTATCGCTTAAGCGAAGAGGATATTCGTGATGACCAATCCGTCAGGCTCTGCAGATTTCGTGACCGCGTTTGCCACCGGCTGGCCCGAAGACAAACCCGATATCATGATTTTGTCGCTGACCACCCAAAAGGGCGTGCAGAATTTTGCCATCAACCGCAGCCAGGCGCGGCTGATCGCCAAGACCATCAAGGCGACCGCGGCGCAACTGGCGGAGCCGAAACAGGGGCAATAGAGCGCGGCCGGGGCCCGGGCTTACGAGCGCGCCAACGAGATCTGCGCGCCCTTGATCTGACCCTGCGAGGTAATCGTCACGGTTTGGCTATTGCCGCGCGTGGTCAGCGAGACATTGGCGGTGAAGCCCGGAGCGCTTACCACGACGCTGAAGCGACCGCCGCCGGCGCGTCCTTGCAGGTTTCCGTTGACGTTGCGGCTAGCTTCGCTCCAGCTCCCGGAGAGCACGCCATTCTGGGCGATGACATCGCTGCGCAGATCGAACTTGTAGCTGTCGCTGGCGCAGACCAGGGTCTGGTTGAGACCGTTGCCGTCACGGCTCACGGCATAGCTGGCGCGACAGCGGATTCGCTCTTTGGACCCGTCGTCGAGCTCGATGGTGCCGTTGCCGCTCCAGTGCCCCGCCATGCCCGCAAACGGCGCCGTCTGCGCATGTCCGGCGGTCCCGGACAGCAGCATGGCGGCGAGCACGGCGATCCGCAGCAGAAACCGTGAATACGTCGCGGCGGCAGCCATCACGATCTCCCTGACGATTTTCTCTGGTACTCTGGCGATTTCCCCAGGCGGGTGTCCCGATCGCTTACTGGCGGGAGGCTTCCCAGCGCCCGCTGCAGGGAACGCCGCCGGATGCGCCGTTCCAGCGGCCGGATCCGCTGTTGCCGCTGAGCTGGCCGTTGGCATAGGCCGGGCCGATCGACACCTTCACGACGCCCTCGCGGCCGACATGGCCGGAGACCTCGGCGCCGCCGGCGGAAATCTTGCCATCGGAGACGGTGAGCGGGTAATGCGCGGTAGCTTCGCAGCTGCCGGTCTTGGTAATGATGGTCACGTTCCACAGCCCGTCATAGGGCGTCTGCGCCAGGGCCGGAACGGCCGCCACCGATACCGCGGCCAGGATGAAGGTGGTGCAGAAAGCAGTGCGAATGCGGTCAAAGCGCATAACAAGAATCCCCGTTTTTGTATGATGGGCGCTTATTCCGGGATATTGTGACCAAAATTTGCTGCAATGCGGCAAAAGTTTGCAATTTCCCATGCATTTGCAATGGATGAGGGTTGTTTCGGTTCCCGGTTAATGCCGGAATCTTTGTGGATTTTATTTAATGCCGCTTCGCGGAGCAGGTCATTTCGCCTGCCGGGTGCGAACGGCCGTCATTCGGCGAGTTTCGGTGCCCGGGTCGCAAACTGCTCGTCCTGGGGGCTGGCCGGGAGGCTGTTGTGGGCTACCGCGTAATCGATGACGTCGGCCAGAAGCTTCTGGCCGAGCGGCGCTAGTGCACGCTCCCACAATTCCCGGGCAGTTTCGCCCTTTTTGACGAAAACCCACTCCTGCACGGCAATGGCGCCGGCATCCATGCGGTCGGCGAGATGATAAATGGTGCCGCCGGCGATCGGATCGCCTTCCCGGATAGTCCATTCCACCGCGGCGATGCCGCGGTGGCGCGGCAACAGCGACGGATGATAGCCGATGCCGCCCAGCCTGGCCGCGGCCAGGGCTTCCTTGCTGACGCGGGCGTGGCTATGCGCAGTCACGATCAGGTCGGTCCCCTTGGCGATCTCGGCCGCGGCGACAAGTTTGGGATTGGCCTGGACCACGACTTCGATGCCGGCGGCGTGCGCCGCGCCGGCAAGCCGGTCCTCGGCGTCGGCAACGACAACTCGGGCAACCTCGACGTCACGGGTCTTCAGCATCGCAAGCGTGGTGACGCCGAAGTGGCGCGAGCCGACCAGCGTAATTCGAATCATGGCAGTTTCCGTCGCAATTTCCGGCGGGGAGAGGGGTGAGCGCGTCGAAGCGGCAATCGGACCAACATCGCGACGGATTTAGACACATCCGATCCACCCCGTCGATCCGGGGTGCTACGGGTTGCCCACAGTTGTTCGCAAGAAATCGCGTGGCGGCCGGCGCGTTGCTAGCAACCGCGGCAGATGCCTTTCAACTGGGCGCTGACGCGGGCGTCCTCGGCACTGATCTGATCGACATATTTCACCCCTTCTTTCGACTCCTGAGGTTTCGACGGCGTGCCTCTTGCCACCACGGGCCTTGCGACGGGCGGCGCAGCCTTGTCGTAACAGGCAAGTCTCTCGTTCGGATTGGCGATGGTCTTGCATTCCGGCGTCTGGGCAATGGCGGTCTGCGACAGGGCGCACAGCGAAATCAGCAGTGCAAAAATTCTCATTTTTTCTCCATTGACGGAATCACCAACGGCGGTGTCGCCAAGGGCGTTATCACGTTGCTGCGCCGGCGGTGCATGAAATCGAAGGCAGCGGGGGCGCCCGGCATTCAAGCCGCGTCGGGCCTTTTCAGGCTGGGCAATTGCCAGTTCTCGACGTAGGTCCTGTCGCCGGCGGCCATTTCCACTGGATCGTCTCCGGGCACGGCTTGATGACGTAGTTGTCCTCGAGGGCGGGCTTGCCATGGTGGTCCGAGACCAGGCCAGCGTCATCGGCGTGTTTCCACGCCTCGGCTTCGGTTGCGAATGGCCGGCTCAATTGATCGTCGTTTTCAAACAGGGCGTAGGGCATGGCGCTCTCCTGCACTCGCATAACGTCGCTGCGGCGCCGACTGTTCCACCAGGGTTCCACGGGCGTTCGCGCACAGCCGCCGAATCAGCTGGCTAAAATTTCCGCAACATCGAAACCGCGCAAACAGACCGGCGTTATCAGATGGGTGAGTTCAAATTGGAGGAGTGCACCATGACGATGTTGAGAAAGGCAGCGATTGTAGTCGCGTCGGTTGCCGCGCTCGCCACAGCCACCGCGGCGCCAGCCGAGGCGCGGGGCTTTGGATGGGGTCCCGGGATCGCGTTCGGCCTCGCGGCGGGCGCGCTCGCCGCCGGCGCATACGGCGCCTATGGACCCTATGGCTACGGTTACGGCCCGGGTTATTACGCCTATGATTATGCGCCTGGGCCTTACGCCTATTACGGCGGGCCGGTGTACCGGCATCACTATTATCGGTATTACCGCCACTGGTAATTCCGCACCATCCGAAAAGCCCGCGGCCCGCGCCGCGGGCTTTTTCGTGCGGTTCAGCGGGAACGCCACGGGCGGATCAGCCGGAACACCTCGGCTTGCGCTATGGGCTTTCAGGCTGAGTTCGAGTTCACGAATCCGCTGGCTCGCGTCCTTGATGAGCGCGGCATTGTCGGCGTTCTTATCGGAGGCGCTCTGCAGCAGGATCAGGCGTTCCTGCACATCCTTCATGTACAGCCGGATCGACTGCAGATCCGCTTCGGTCTTTTCGGTGAAGAACCTGGCGTCGGTCAGTTTCTGCGCGCCGGCGGTTTCCTTGTTCCACAAGGTCCGGCGCTGCTGCTCGAACAGGCACATGGCCGACCAGATTGACCAGTTGGAGCGCGATCAAAATCTTGATCCATTTGTCGCGCCACATCGCCCGATTCCCCCGCATCTTTAAGTGATCAGGGCAGAATCTACGCACCGCCTCACTGGTCTGTCGAGTCCCGGACGTTTCTCGACACCACGGTCACGGAGCGGATCGGCTTCTTGAGAACGCTTTCGGCGATCACGGCCAGGATGCCGAGATAATTCCGCTCGATCATATGGGCGCAATGATCGCTTCGCACCGAAACCTGCATGCCGCCGCGGAGCACGCCGACGATTTTCATGCCGAGGAACAGGCTGTCGAACACCCGGCTTCCCACCTTCATGTTGAGTTTGGCCTGGATCGCGAACTGCTCGACTTCGGTCGGCTTGAAGGTCATGGCATGCCAGAAAATAGCGCAACAAACGAACAGGATACGCCGGGCCGGCGCTTTTGGTTTCGCAGTCCGGCCATGAACGGAGCGGTTGGAACAAAATGGAGTGGTACTGAAATCGGTGGAATGACCGAGATTATCCGCGCATGCTGTTTTCGTCAAACAACAGGTTGATACGCAACGGGCAAAAACATGATCCTGGTGACAGGCAGTATCGTGGTGCGCGAGGATTGCTTCGACGAGGTCTTGCGGCGCAGCCTCGAGCACGTCGAGCGCTCGCGCCGCGAGCCCGGTTGCATCTCCCACGCCGTGCATGTCGACTGCCAGAATCCGCGGCGGCTGTTCTTCTTCGAGCAATGGGCCGATGAGGCGGCGTTGCGCACCCATTTCGCGGTACCCGCTTCTCGCGAATTTGTGAAATCGCTGCGCGAACAGATCGTGGAAACGTCGGGCGCGGAGATCTATCGCGCCGAACCGGTACCGAGATAGTTCGCGCGGCCGCTCACGCCGAATCCGTCGCGCTCGGATCGCGGGGCACGATGGCGATGGGCGTGAAGGTGTAGACCGCTTCGCCGGTCTGGTTATAGGCGGTCCACTTCACCAGCGCGATGCCCTGCGGCTTGGTTCGCGATGGCGTCAGGCTGATGACTTCTCCCTCCAGGTGCAGGACGTCGCCGGCCCGTACCGGCGCCATCCAGCGCAATTCATCGACGCCAAGCCCGATCAGCGGGTGGGGACCAAAGGGACGAATCTGGACGGCGAGGTTCATGGCGATGGCCGCGGTGTGCCAGCCCGAGGCGGCAAGGCCCTTGAAGATGGTCTGCCGGGCGGCGGTGTCGTCGAGATGCATCGGTTGCGGGTCGAACTCGGTGGCGAAGCGCTTGATGTCGCTCTCGGTGACCGTGATCTTGTCGCTCTTGAAGCGCATTCCCACTGTGAGGTCGTCGAACCACTCGATCATGCCTGCTCCAGCTCATTTTTTTGAGCATGATCGCCGGGTCAAGCCTGAGGGCATGCTTGTTCGGGATCATGCTCTGCTAATACCCAAAGCTGCGTCGGATCGCCTCGCCGTTTTCCTGCACCGCCCGGTTGGCCAGCGCAATGAAGATCGGAATCGCGATGATCAGCAACAGGCCCATGACGACGCGCGGGCGGCTGAGCAGGCGGGCGAGGCGGTTTCGGCCGGAATGATCGGGACGGTCGTCGTTGTCCATCTGCTTTCCCATTGGAGCGGGCGGCCCGAACCTATAGCAAATTCCGCCGCGCAAATCCCCGGGCCTTCACGGCAGCGCCAGCAATCCCGCCGCGATTGCCAGCGTAGCCAGCGCCGACAGCGCCAGCGACCAGTGCACGCCGATCAGGCTGCCGAGGAGGCCGACGGAAACCCCGCTGAAGGTGCGCAGGCCGAGAGCTCGACATGTTGAAAAGGCCGATGACGCGGCCGCGCATGTCGGGCGGCGCGTTGAGCTGCACCAGCGTCTGCGCCATGGCGTTGAACGCCAGTTCCAGAAATCCCGCGGCGAACAGGAAGCCGAGTGCCACCGAATAATTGCCGACCAGCGAGAAGGCCGCCAGCGCCGCGCACCACAGGACGGCGAGCACGATCGCGGTGCGCGGCCGCGGCGGCAGCAATCCTCTGGCTTCAAGCACCACGCCGGCGAGAAAGCCGCCGGCGGCGTCCGCAGCCAGCAGCGCGCTGTAGGACAGGCCGGGATCGCCGTGGCCGAGGTCGGTGGCAAAGGCCGGCATTTGCGAGCTGTAGGCATTGCCGACAAAGAACGACGCAGCACCCGCGAGCAGTGTCATCGAGATGATGACGGAGTGACCCCTGATGTCGCGCACGGTCTGCACGATGTCACGGAGGCCGCGGACGGCGCGGCGCGGCGCCGGCTTGCCGGTGCGGTAGCGCGGACCATAGGGCGCGTTCACCAGCCACAGCACCAGCGGCAGGTAGAACGCGGTGTTGAGCATGATGCCGATCGACGGCCCGAAGATCAAAAGGATGGCGCCGCCGACGGCCGGACCGACCAGCACGCCGAGATAGCGCGCCATGGCGTTGAGCCGCACCGCGCTCTCCAGATCCGACGGGCCGACGATGTCGTAGAGCAGCATCTGGTTCGGGGTCTGCCACAGCACCCCGGCGCAACCATGAATCACCAGGATCACCATGGCCTGCCACATCTGCAGGGTGTCGGTGATGAAGAAATAGCTCCAGGCCAGCGAGGCGATGATGAATAGGGCCATGCCGATCTGGATGATCCGGCGCGGGTCGAAGCGTTCGGCAAGCGCGCCTGACACCACGGAGAACAGCAGGAACGGCAGCCAGTGCGAGACGATGGCAAAGCCCGCCAAGGCGGGCGAGTGAAATTTCTGATACACCATCCAGTAGCTGATGACGTGCTCGATATTGTCCGCCATCATGGCCAGCACGTAGGTGATGAACTGGGCGCGGAAGCCGCCATGGCGCATCGCCGCGAACGATCGCGGCTTGGACGACAGCGCGGCTGTGGGGGCGGATTTGACTTCACGCATGAAACGACCGATCGATTTGCAATATGCGTGCAAAGACCACATCCATCGGCGCGATGCATGACCTATTTTCGAATGGCTCCCCGGCGGCCGAACGCTTGCCAAACCGCCGGGAATAAGCAGGCACTCGGGCAAGCAGGTGGAATCGTCTGATGCTGTTTCGCGAACAATCGGGTGGCGCAACGCTGGCCATCAGCCAGCTCGCCCATGCCTGGATTTCCGGGCAATTGCTGCGCGCCTGGAACAGGGATTTTGCCGAACCGCTGCTGCTCGCCGCCGAGCAGCATGATATCGGCTGGATGGATTGGGAAACCGCGCCGAGCTTCAATCCGGCGACCGGACGCCCGCATCTGTTTCGCGAGATCGGCGCCTTTGTCCATGCGCCGATGTGGAAGCAGGGCGTGCAGCGCTCGCTCGCCGCCTGGGGATCGCATGTGGCGCTCTTGGTCTCGCGCCATGGCGGGGTGATCTACCGGCGTTA
This sequence comes from uncultured Alphaproteobacteria bacterium, assembly GCA_963710235.1. Lineage (GTDB taxonomy): Bacteria > Pseudomonadota > Alphaproteobacteria > Rhizobiales > Xanthobacteraceae > Bradyrhizobium. The sequence goes on along the minus strand of CAVPZI010000001.1, from coordinate 16,357 downwards.
TGCCGATCGCCACCGCGTCGTCGAGGCCGATGCCGTGGCGGCGCAGGCCTTTCTGCAGGAGCAGGCGCCGATCGAGGCGGCGTGGGCGCAAAGCCTCGGACTGGACACCAAGACGCTGGATCAGGAGAGCGCGCTGGTCGCACTGGTCGACACGCTGTCGCTGGCGCTCTGCGGCGAGGTCAAGACACCGCTCGAGCTGCAGGCGCCCGACGGCAACGGCGGCCTTGTGACCTTGCGGCTCACCGAGCGGCCGGAGCATCCGTTCGAGTTCGTGCTGTCGCCGTGGCCGTTCCGAACCGCGGTCGTCACGCTCGAAGCGGAGGCGCGGCCGTTGCCATCAGGAGGACGTTTTGCCGATGAAGCGGCGATGCGGGCCTGGCTGGCGGCGCCGCAGCGGACCACGTTTTCCGCGCGGCTGATGTCCGCAAGCGCGGCGTGACGGGCGCGAAGGCGTTTCGGCGCTACCGTTCGCCGGTTACCCGCCAGATCACGTTGCCGACATCGTCGGCCACCAGCAGCGAGCGGTCGCCGCCGAGGGTGACCCCGACCGGGCGGCCGTAGGACGCCCGCTCGTCCGGGGCAAGGAAGCCCGACAGGATATCGCGCGGCGGCCCGGACGGCCGGCCGTTGGCGAACGGGACGAACACCACCTTGTAGCCGCTCAGCGTCGACCGGTTCCAGGAGCCATGCTGGCCGATCGCCATGCCATCGGGAAAACCGGGTAGCGTCCCGGCCGGCACCCAGCACAGGCCGAGCGAAGCGGTGTGGCCGCCGAGCGCGTAGTCGGGCTGGATCGCTCTCGCCACCGCGGCGGGATCCTGCGGCACCCGGTCGTCCACCGTCTGCCCCCAGTAGCAATACGGCCAGCCGTAGAAGCCGCCGTCGCGCACCGAGGTCAGGTAGTCGGGCGGCGTTTCGTCGCCGATGCCGTCGCGCTCGTTGACCACGGTCCACAGCACCCGGGTCTGCGGCTCGAACGCCAACCCCACCGGGTTGCGCAACCCGCTGGCAAAGATGCGGCTGTTGCCGGTCACCAGATCAAGTTCGTAGACCGCGGCGCGGCCTTGCTCGACGGCCATGCCCGTCTCGGCGATGTTGCTGAGCGAGCCGACCCCGGCATAAAGCTTCTTGCCGTCGGGACTTGCCAACAGGCTGCGGGTCCAGTGGCCGCCGGGCTGGAAGGTGGTGAGCCTGCGCCCCGCTGCGGTGATACGGTCGGCGCCGGCCACGTAAGGGAAGGCCATCACGCCGTCGGTGTTGCCGACATAGAAGGTGTCGCCGAGCAGCGCCATGCCGAACGGCTGGTTCAGCCCCTGCATGAAAGTTTCCCGCCGCTCGGCGATGCCGTCGCGATCGGTGTCGCGCAACAGCGTGATGCGGTTGGCGCTCTCGCCGAGCGCCGCGGCGCGTCGCATGGTGGCCTGCATGGCATAGCCGAATACGCTGCGGGGCGGGCCGGCGACCTGGGTCGCTTCGGCGATCAGGACGTCGCCGTTGGGCAAAACCTCGATCCAGCGCGGATGATCGAGACCTTCGGCGAACGCATTGACCCTGAGCCCGCGAGCCGCCACTGGAAGTTGCCCACGGTCCCATCCCCGGGCGGTCGGCATCTTCAGGGTTGGGATGGCGCCCTGCGGCTTCGCCGCCGGAATCACCGGCGCCTGGCCCCATGCCGCCTCCGGTGCGGTGCCTTGCAGCCGCCGCCACAGCAGCGCAGTGCCGCCGATCAGCGCGACGATGCGGGCGAAAATAGCGGAAAAAATCATGCAATCCCCCTGTTGGCGGCGCGCACCCTAACCGACGCCAGCGCGTCTTGGAACGGTCGTCGATGTCGCGAGGGTGGCCTTCGGGCGCAACGCACTACAGCGCTTTCCGATCAGATTGGATCACTCAGTGATCCAATCTGATCGGAAAGCGCCGTAGAATTCTACTATTTGCGCATGTCCTAGTCGGCGAACCGGATCCACTTCGCCGGGACATGCGCTAGCGCCGGAAACGCGTGCCGGCGGGCCGCAACGCGGCCACAGCCCAGGCGGGTAGGGAATGCCGGTAGTTGTACGATCTTGGAGATTGAAGCCGAATTGCCAATGTTGGCGGTAGCGTTCCAAGGTTCGGAGCGCTTCCTCCCTGAAACTTGGCCCGCCCTTGTGGCGGGTTTCTTTTTTGCCGCGGCCGCCACGGGCGGCGATGCACGCAATATTTGGATTTGACCCGGAAACGGAATCCATGCCGTTATGGCTGCGATTTTCGATTCCCGCCTTATCCTTTTCCGAAGAAGCCATCAGGGGAAACCAGCATGTTTCGGCTGTTCATGACGCTTGTCACTACGTTTGCCGCCATCCTTGTCGTCGCGCTTGCGGTCCCGGTCGGGGTGGCGCGCGCGCAGTCCGACCTGGTCAAGCGCGGCGATTATCTGGTCAATGGCATCATGACCTGCGGCAACTGTCACACCCCAAAGGGCCCGAACGGCGACATCAAGGAAATGGCATTTTCCGGCGGCAGCGCGTTCGACGAACCGCCGTTCAAGGTCACCGCCGCCAACATCACCCAGGACAAGGCGACCGGGATCGGCAACTGGAGCGACGCCGACATCAAGAAACTGCTGCGCACCGGCCAATCGCCGAAGGGCGTCCATATCGCCATGGTGATGCCGACCGGTTTCTACCATGCCATGACCGAACGCGATCTCGACGCCGTGGTGGCCTATCTGCGCACCATCAAGCCGGTCAGCAACAAGGTGCCCGATCCGGTCTACAAGATGCCGCAGGTCGAAAGCGTGCTGCCGGGAGCGGAAAAACCGGTGACGGAATTGGAGCTGGGCGACAAGGTCAAGAAGGGCCAGTATCTTGCCACCATCGCGCACTGCATGGAGTGCCACACCCCGATGGGACCGAAGGGGCGCGAATTCACCACGCGGCTCGGGGCGGGCGGCTTCGAGATGCCGGGCCCATGGGGCGTTTCGGTTTCACGCAACATCACCCAGAGCAAGACTAAGGGAATTGGTGGGTGGACCGACGCCGAGATCAAGCGCGCCATCACGGAAGGCATCAGCCGCGACGGCAGCCATCTCAAGCCGCCGATGGGTTTTGGCTATTACGCAACGGTGACGCCTGAGGATCTCGATGCGGTGGTCGCCTATCTGCGCACGGTGCCGGCGAAGGAATGACCGGCGCGCCTATTTTGCCTTGGGCTCCGGGAACAGGAAGGCGGCCGGATCGATCACCGTTACCCCGGTGGCTTGTTCGCCCGCCAGGGCGACGAGGGCATCGAGCAGCGTCTGGGTTGGTTTGATCAGTCCGGCATTGAAAGGCGGATTGTCGATCTTCCGCGCCTTGTCGCGGTAGGCTTCGATCGCGGCCGGGTCGGTGATGCCGATCATCTTGGCCAGCGGCGGCCATACGCTGTCGTCGCTCTGCAGCCTGACGTAGGCCTCGGCAAACATGGCGTCCAGCTTTCCGACGGCGTCGGGATGCGCCTTGATCCAATCCTCGGTCACCAGCCATTGCAGATAGAACGCCTCAGGACTGAAGCCCGCTGCGCGCATCACCGCCGGAAGATCGGCCACCACTTTCTGCTCGCCTCTCGCCAGCGGGCCGAACGTCAGCGAACTGAACTGCAGCGTCGCGTCGACCTCGTTCCTGGCCAGCAACTGGTTCAACAGCGGCGGCGCGCCCTGGACGATGGTGCTGTCCTTCTCCAGATCGAAGCCATAGGCTTTCTCGCCGGCGGCGCGCAGGATCAGCCAGTCGAGAAAGGTGGTTCCGAATTCGCCGACCTTCTTTCCTTTTAAATCCGCGAACGTGGCGATGGCGGAACTCGGTTTGGCGACGATGATGTTGTTGTAGCCCTGGAAGCCGTGAAACGCCCGGATCTTCAGCCCGGCCTTGCGCTGCCGCAACAGGTCCATGAAATTTCCAGGCGCGATGTCGGCGGCGCCGGAGCGAAACATGGCGTAGTGCTGCCCGGGCATCGAGTAGTCGACCTGCTCGACGTCGAGGCCGTATTTCTTGTCGAGACCGAACGTCTTGATCACGTAGGGCACCTCGGCCTGGCCCCCCGAGCCGATCACGGCGATCTTCACCACGACCGACGGATCGGCGGCGAGCGCCGAGGCGCTTGCCAGCAGTGTGCAGCCGAATGCCAGCGCGGCGAATTTTTGGGTGTGGAACACGGTGACCCTTCCTTTCATTTGCGTGAAGCGCAGTAAGCCGATCACGGCTTGTCGTCTTTTGCAGTCCATTCGACGATATCCGGGCTGGTCGGTTGATAGGCAATGACCTGGAGGTCGAAACCGCGGCCGTCGCTGAGCAAAGCGGTTCGCGCCTGCGCGGCGGCGAGATCATGCAGGCCGCGCTTCTCCTGCCAGCCCTTCGCGAGCAGATCGGCCTGCGCGACATCGGCGTCGTCGCCGCGGAAGGCGACGTGCGCGAAACAGGGTTCGGAGAGGGTGGTTTTCTCGATCAGCTCCAGCTTGCCGCCCTGTCCGTCGCCCAGCATGGCGATGCGTTGACCGTTCCGGGTCGCGCCAAGGCGCAGCAGCCGCATGACGCCGGTCTCGGTCAGCTTTGCAACATAGGCGTCGAGGTCGGGCACCTCGATCGCGACGTGGTCGAGCCGCTTGTTGTTCATGGCTTGGTCACCGCGGAGCGCAGCCGGCCGCGATTTAGGAGATTATGTGGATCGGCGGACGATTTCAGCTTCAGGATCGGGGCGATGTCGGGGAACAGGCCGTTGTCCTCGATGACATTGGTGTGCGAATTCTGATAGCGCAGGCCGACATCGTCGCAGTAATGCAAGACTTCCTCGACCTTGCCGGGGACGGTGCCGTTGCGAACCGCGACCACCGCCGCGGGCAGGGTGGCATCCTCCGGATAGCCCAGCACGCGCGACATCCAGGGCGATCGCACGAACTTCATCTCGATCAGCAGGTCGTCGCCGTAGCGCTGCTTGAGCAGCCGAGCGCCCTGGTCCGGATCCGCCGGATCAAAGTAGATATGGAGGAAGGCGGCATCGGGGACCAGCCGCTTGACCCACAGCATGCGATGGCCATAGACCATGCCGGCGATCGAGGGCTTTTCGCTGTTCTCGACCCGCCACGACTGCCATTTCACCACCGATCCGCCATGGCTTGCGGCGATCCGTTGCAACGCTGCGAACTGCGCGCCATCGAACAGCATGAGCACGCCCGCGCCCGGCTGCAGGATGGAGCTCAGGGGCTTGAGACCCGGCATCAGCGCCGCCTCCTGCGCGGCCATGGCCCGGTGATGATAGGCCTTGTCCCGGGAAATCTCCGTCGTGAACGCGGAGGCCTGGGCAAAGGTCGGAAAATTGGCGACACCCTCGACCCAATCCCGCGCCTCGACGGCGCGGAAGGTGATGTCGGTAATCAGGCCCATGGCCCCGAAGGTATGCAGCACCGGCACGATCTCGGCACCGGAAAGCGTGAGCACGCGCGGCGCCTCTTCCACGGTGACCAGGCGCACCGAGCGCACGTTGTCGTCCCAGATCGAGCCATGGCAGCCGCTGCCGAGCCCGACATGGCCGCCGGCGATCCAGCCGCCGATGGTCGCTGAGGCGTAGGTCGTGGTCAGCACCGGCAATTCCTGACCGCGCGCCCGCGCGGCCTTTTCCAGCACACCCTGCGGCGTGCCCGCCGGCGCGCTGACCTCGCCGTCCGCCACCTGCGCGTCGCCCCGCACGCCGCGCATGTCGACGATGATGCCGCCATGCTCGGGGGTGACCAGGCCGAAATTCGAGGTGCCGGCGCCGCGCGCCGTGATCGGCATCCGATGGCGGGCCGCGATGGAAGCGGTTTCCAACACGTCGCGCTCGCTGGCCGGGATGACGACGGCTTCGATGCCGAGCAGCGGCCCGTCAGCCGCACTGCGTTGCTCCAGGGCCTGCTGCAGCACCGGCGAAAGCCAGGACTGGTCCTTCAACACCCGGGCGATGTCCGCCTGCGCGGTGCGCACCGCGCCGTCGCCGAGGGCGGCCATCAATTCCCGGACCGCGTCCGCGTACGTTACCTGCAAGGTTGAATTATCCGTATTCAAAGGACAGCCTCCTGGAGTTCGGCGCCTTCGCTGCCGATGAAACCGAGCACCCGTTCGGCCATTTCGAACAGGCGCGGGCTGGCGGGTGCGCGCGGCTTCGGCAGGTCGACCGGTAGATCGGCGACGATGGTCCCCGGGCGGCGGTTCAGCACGATGATGCGGTCGGCGAGATAGCAGGCCTCGCGCACGTTGTGGGTCACGAACAGGATGGTGCGGTCCTTTTGCGCGTCGAGCGTCAGGACTTCTTCGCGCAATTGCGCAGCCGTCAGTTCATCCAGCGCCGAGAACGGCTCGTCCATCAATAGAAAGTCCGGATCGACCGCCAGCGCACGGGCCAGCGCCACACGCTGCTGCATGCCGCCGGAGAGTTCGGCGGGAAAGCGGTCGGCGGCCCCGGTCAAGCCAACCAGCGCCAGCATTTCCATGCTGCGTCGGTTAACCTCGGATGCGTCGACGCCGCGGCTCTCGAGCACGAAAGCGATATTGCGGCGTGCGGTCAGCCACGGCAGCAGCCTGGGCTGCTGGAACAGGCAGGCGGTCACCGCATCGGCCGGCGTCCGCTCGAAGCGGCCGCGATATTGCGTATCGAGACCGGCGGCGATGTGCAGGAGGGTGCTCTTGCCGCAGCCGCTTGGTCCGACCACGGCGGTGAAGCTGCCGGGTTCCAGCACCAGATTTATATCTGCCAGCGCCGCCACCGCGGTGGCGCCCTGGCCGAACGTGCGGCTGAGATCGTGGAATACCAGGCGCGCGGTCATCGTGTTTCCACCCGGCGCCAGCGGAACATCCATCGTTCCAGCGGCCGCAACATGCCGATCTCGAGCAACAGCATCAGAACGATGAAGGGCAGCGCCGCCGCGACCACCCGCTTCATGTCCACCAGATTGTAGAAATACTGGATCCGGTAGCCGACCCCGGACGAGCGGCCGAGCAGTTCCACGAAAATCATCAGCCGCCAGGTGAGGGAAAGCCCGGTGCGCGCCGCGGTAAACACGAAGGGCGCGGTCTGGGGCAGGATCACGCGCCGCAGGATCGTGAATTTCGGAACGGCGAAGGCGCGTGCCATCTCCTGCAATTCCGGATTGATCGCCCGCATGCCGTCCCAGACCGCCTGGGTCATCGAGGGCGCCACCAGGAGCGCGGTCCCGATCATCGCTGCGCGGTCGTTGATGCCGACGGCCAGATAGATCACGACGATAATCACCAGCGAAGGGATCGACCCGCCGATCGCGACCCAGGGCCCGAACAGGCGTTCCACCAGCTTCGAAGTACCCAGGATCGCGCCGGCCACAATGCTGAACACGAACGCGAGACCAAATGCGCCGGCGATGCGAAAGGCGGTAATGCCGAGGTCCGACCAGAGATAGCCTGATCGTTCGGCATCGGCGACGGCGGCGATGGAGGCCAGGGGGCCGGGCAGAACATCGTCGCCCACCAGAAAGGAGGCGATCTGCCAAGCGCCGAGCAGCAGGACGATCGATGCGGCCATGGAGAGAACGGGCCACAGCCGCCTGGTCCGCGACCAGTTTTGACCCCGCACAGGAAGCGTCGCGCCGGTCGGATCGACGCGGTTGCCGCTCAAGACATCGCGTTGGCTCATCGATACCATTGCAGGCTCAGAACTATACCGCGACCCCGCCGGTGTCACGTCGCAACCTGCACTCAACGACAACCATGGATTGACCCCGCCGGGATTTGCGCCGACACCACGCAATTGGCGTACCGCTTTTGGCGGGATCGATTCTGTGGCCGTCAAGGTTTGACGGAATCAGCTGGCAATGCATGCTTCCGCCGATGTTGGCGCGCGTGCGGTCCCAGTTCAGCGGCTCGAAGCTCACCCGGATGAGCAACGGAACCTATTGCATCATTCGGGATCTGGGGCCGGTCAAGGGCGGCAAGGGGATGCGGCACCATGAGGTGCTGGTGACCTTCACGCCAAAGGCCATCTGGCAATCCATGCGGTTTGCCCTGCGCCCACGCCCGGACCATCGGCGTGATCAGGACGATGCGGCGGACGCATTGATCTGATAATGCTACGACGCTCGGCCGGGCGTGGCGGCATTCGGAAACCTGGGGAAACAACATGCGTTCATCAAAACTTCGCGGCGCGCTGGTCGCCCTCGTTGCGGTCGTGGCCGCGGGCGCCGCACCGGCCGCCCGCGCCGACAGCGGGACCATCCGGATCAATGTCTTCAAGGGCGGCTGGTTCGTCGGCGCCTCGGGCGGCAGCGGCATCCTGGTGTTTCACGGCCAGTATTACCCGATTTCGATCGGCGGGCTGAGCGCAGGCCTGGTGTTCGGCGCGTCGCAGACGGCGTTGTCCGGCCAGATCAGCAATATCACCCAGCCTTCGGACGTCGAGGGCGTCTATGGCGCCGGCGGCGCCGGTGTCGCGTTCGGCGGCGGTGTGGGTGGGGTTGTCCTGACCAACCAAAAAGGTGCCGTGCTGCAGCTGAGCGGGCGGCAGACCGGACTGATGCTGAACGCCGATTTCAGCGGACTGGCCATCACGATGAAGCCAAGTTCGCAATGAGCGCGTTAAGCCTGGAGCCACCATGGCATAACAATACTGCCGTCGCAGTGATGAGTCCTGGCGGCCTGGCCGACAAGCCCTTCGCCAAACGCGAGCCTTCGCAGACACGCCTACCTGGCGGGGGGAAATTTGACCGGCACGTGCGGCGAAGTGCTGACCACCCGCGGACTGCCGTCGGGATGGAGGTTGCTCTTCAGGGTTTCCAGCAGCAGAAAGAACTTTTCGCCAAGCATGGGCGTGGCCTCCGTTGAGCTTTGCAACGTAGTCCAGCGGCTCACGGCGCGATGTGAGCCCTCTCACACCCGGCCAGGCCGGCAAGTGTTTTTCGCGCGGGTCGGACATGCCGGCAAAGGCGGGCTAGCTGTCTTGACGGGCGGATGACCATCGTTGTTAATCCCAGCAAGAACAGGTCGCACGAAAGCGATCGGGCCTGTGGGAGGAGAGTTGCGGTGCTGCAGGCGGGATTGAATCCGTACGGCCTTGCCTATTATTTCGGTCGCCAGGGCCGCGGGACGCCGCGGGTAAATCCTGCGCCGCGCGGCCTGGGCGACTTCATCGATCTCGCCGATGAACTTGGTGCCCGCACCATCGAATTGGCCGATGACTGGCTGACACCGCTCGACGAGGCGGCCCTGAGCGCGTTACGCGACCGGCTCGCCCGCGTTCGCATGGTCCCGGTGCTCTCCTCCGGCCTGGCACGCCTGGATTTTCCCCGCTGCGCGGCGATCGCCAAAAGCCTCGGCGCGCGCATGATCCGACTCGCCTTGACGTCCGTGCTGTGCGGCAACCGCGCGGCCACGCCGGGCTGGGACGGCCTGGTGCAGGGGGCCTGGGACAAGCTGTCCGCGCTCGCCCCGCAGGCCGAGGCCGCCGGCCTGACCATCGTGATCGAGAATCACCAGGATTTTACCAGCCGCGAACTGGCGGCATTCTGCCAGCGGCTCGGTCCCGCGATACGGATCGTGCTCGATACCGGCAACACCTTTCCGGTCGCCGAAGCGCCGCTCGATTTTGTCAAGGTGGTGGCGCCGTTCGTCGCTTACGTGCATCTGAAGGATTATCGCGTGCAGCCGACCGAGGACGGCTTTCGCCTGGTCCGCTGCGCCATTGGCGACGGTGCCGTGCCCCTGGTCGAAATGGCGGCGCTGTTGGCCGAGCACCACGCGGTGCTGCCGGGGGCGCTGGAGCCCGGCGCGCTGGAAGCGCGGCACGTGCGCCTGTTGACGGCGGAATGGTGGCAGGGCTATCCGCCGCTGCCGGCATCGGGGCTGGCGGCCTGCCTTCGCGCCGCCCAGCGCAACGCGCTGCCGCCGGACGCCGACTACCGCACCCCGTGGGAGCGCGGCGACGACGCGGCGCTGGTTCAATACGAACTCGACATGATCAGGCGAAGCGCCGCCAACATGCGCGCCATAGGCTTGATGCAGATTCGGGAATGATGGGAGAGACCGCATGAAGAGAGAACTGGAAGGCAAGATCGCGTTCGTGACCGGATCGGGCCGCGGGCTCGGCTATGCCATCGCGCACCGCCTGGCGGAACTCGGCGCGCATGTCGCGCTCCACGATCTGAGCTGGGACGCCCCCGCCAAATACAACGAGGCCGCCAACCTCGGCGACGTGGCGAAAACCATCGCGGCGCTCGGCGTGCGCACCGCCACCACGCTCGGCAACATCGGCGACCAGGCTGCGGTCAGGAAGATGAAGAGCGACATCGAGGCGGCGCTGGGCGAGGTCGAGATCCTGGTCAACTGCGCCGGCGGTGACATTGGTGCTGCGGGCGGCAAGCCGGTCCCGAACAACGTGCTGGGCATCCCGCTGGAAGACATCCAGGCGCTGACCAACAACAACCTGATCGGCACCATGCTGATGTGCCAGACCTTCGTGCCGCCGATGGTCAAGGCCGGCCGCGGCTCGGTGATCAACATCGGCTCGTCCGCCGGCCACAAGGGGCTCTCGAATGGCGCCATCTACGCCACGCTGAAGGCCGCCGTGGTTCACTACACGCGCTGCCTCGCGGCGGAAGTGATGCAGGACGGCGTCCGCGTCAACGCGGTCAGCCCCGGCCCGACCAAGACCGCGCGGTTCGAGGCCACACGCGTGGTCGATCCGGTGAAGATGGACTCCACCCGCCGCTCGCTCGAGCGCTACGGCGAGCCATCGGAGATCGCCGACGCCGTCGCCTTCCTCGCCGGGCCGCAATCGCGCTTCATCCACGGCCAGGTGCTGCGCGTGGATGGCGGGCACACGCTATTTCCGGGATGAGGAAACGTCGGCGAGCGGAATACTTAAAATTGGTCTGAAAGCTTCAACCAGCGCTCTACCGTATCGGCAAGCGCCGGGCTGACTTAAACCCGGCTTTTAGAGTGAGCGGCGCACCCCTTTAAAAAAGGGGAGCCAGCCCGCCAATGCCGGTGTTCAGATATTTCACTCTCGTGGGGTCCGTGTTGCTCGTGTTTCTGCTCGTCTTCGGCGGCGAGAGCGAGTTGCGCTTCGACGGGGCGCTGTACGAAAGTGCCATGTATCTGCCTCGACCGGAGGAAACCGCGACAGTGGCCGAATTTCGCTTTACGCGCGATGCATCCCCCGCGGACCACGTGAAGGAAGTTTTTGCTCAATTCGTCGCCAACGAAGGCCGTCGCGGCAGACGCTAGTCCTCGAACGAGGCGGCTGGAGTGCGGGCGGGATTGTCGGGCAGAGCGCGACGTTGCGCTTTGGCAACACCTGCTTTGAAAAACCTGTAACCGAAGTTTCCGCCATTGCTTGTCCATACCGTGACGCCAGAATGCTGGCTGTGCATCCGGCCAAGTTTGGAGGCATCGATCATGACCCCGCGATTGGCAGCAGTGGCAGCATTATGCCGAGAGGTCGCCATACCAGTTTCGGTTCTGGCATGGATCTCTGCGTCCGGTCTTGCGGGAATTGACAGCATCGGCGCTGCACCCATCGGTGATCGCCTCGCACAATCCCTCACTGCCGACGCCGGGTTGGCCGACAAATTGTCGCCCATTGCCTCAGGCACCGCCGACGCGGTGACCGCCGCCGGAACGGTAGCCGAGGCACCGGTCGCAGACACCACGTCAGCCTCGCATGAGCCGGAACCGATCGTTCAAGCTACCTTGACGGATCCACCGGAAGCGCCGCGGCCTGCAACAGCGCCGGAGCAGGTCGCCAAGCTAAGCATGGCGACGCCAGAGACCGGAACCACCGATCGGGCCGTCGGTTCAACCGAAGCTCAAGAAAAGTGTTCCGTCGGCGGTACCTGCATCGACCGTTACCTTTGGGCGCTTTACCAGCGCGCGCCGAAGGAGGATGCCATCAAGACCCAGGAACACAGAAAAGTCGCCGTCAGGAAAAAGGGCAAATTGGTGACTGTCACGAAAACCTTTACGTCCCTCGCCGATGAAGATTTTTCGTGGAAGGACCCCAAGGCCGCCGAAAAAGTCGGCATGCCGCTGGTGGACTACGTCATCGGAGGCATGGATCCGGATTTCAAGGTGAAGCTATCCAATATGCTTCACGCGGCCGAGGAGGCCGGCCTGTCGCCTGGCATAACCAGCGCTTTCCGCGATGACTATCGCCAATCGATTGCAAGCGGCCTCAAGGCGGCTGACAACAGGTCCTATCATGGTGGCAGCTTGCGTGGAGGCTACGGCCACGGGCTCGCGGCGGATATCGTGAGCGTCAATGGCGCGACACGGGCGCAGCGACTGACTTCGACTCAAATCCTCTGGAAATGGGTCGATGCGCACGGCCAGGAGTTTGGCATCGGGCGGCCTTATCTGAATAAAGATCCCCCGCACGTGGCACCGATCGACGGCAAGGAATATGCCGATCATCGTCCCCGGCCGCGAGCGAAGGCCTGACAAGGCGGAGTCGGTCGCGGAACCACATCCAGCCGATGTTCCGCGAAGTCGGCCTCGGTCCCGTTGGGCAAAAGCCGCGCTCATGCTTCTTGCAAATCAACGCGCCTTGAGGAGATCCGCGGCGCGCCAACCGGATGTGGCCGCGTCCCGAAGTGTCATTGGCGTTCTGACGGCGCCGTGATGTTCAGCCGGCCACCGAACGTCTCTGCATCATTTTCGAAAGCAGCCAGTGCCGTGCCTTGACACGCAGTACCGCGCGCTTGACGCGCTGGGGATCGAGGATGATTTCGGTGGTGCCGTCTTCCCGGAGTTGGACGATCCAGTCGTTGCGGCGGTCATCGACGATCTTCAACGTCTCATCCGCGATTGTTTGGAAGCCGATCTCCCGGGCCTCCAGGTAACGCTTCCTGAAACCGTCCTTATCTTCCTTGACCCACTCCCGCAGCGACTTGACCGAGGGCATGTCGGGGTCGCTGCAGACGTCGGCCAGCAATTTGCCTTCCATCAATTCGGCGAGAACTCGGTCGGCGATTTCCGGGGAGTAAGGGACGGCGGCATGGCGCCTGCCTCCGACTTGCCGTGCCGCCTGGTAGCGTACCGCAAAGTCGTCGCGGTCGGCGGCGACCCAGCGGTTGATCGTGGTGTGGTCCGGCATGCCGGGATCCCCACACACCTCGGCCGTTGTCCGGCCGCGCATCAACTCGCCAAGAAACCGGCCGGCGATTTCCCTCGTGTAGCGGACCGGGCCGGGACTGCCATGTCCGATCCGGCGGGCCTGCCGGTAGCGCGCCGCAAAACCCGCGCGGTCGTCCCGGACCCAGCCGATAACCGTCCGGTAGCTCGGCATGCCGTCGTCGCGGCAAATGCCGTGCAATGGCCGGCCGGCGCGCAAGGCGCCGAGGATGTGGTCGGCGATCTCGTCCGTGTACAGCGATGGGCGGGATTTGTACCGCGGCTTGCCGGCCGGCGATCGGGCGGGAACGGATGCAGGCGCGGTCAACCCCTGGTCCAAAGCCAATTCGGGAAGGGGATTCGCGCCTGGTCGTAGATCGACATCGGAAACGGTCATCACGAAGAGCGCCTTGCGATTTGACTAAAGTAAATTGTTTCGATCGAGACCCGCCCGCGACATGGGACGTGCTGTTTTGGTTTGATGGTGGGCTCATTCCGATAAGGTGGAAACAGCGTGTTCCTCGGGCATGAGGCCATCATGCGTCACCGGCTCGGTCAATCGAAATTCGAATTTCTTTTCCACATGTGGAAATGTTCGACGCACCAGGGGTGGAATGAGTATTGCTGAGCGAACGCACAATCATGTGGCGAAGCGGCTCTTGGGATTTTAGCACGACAGTACCCGGCCGCCTTCGAAGCGATGCGGGCGCAAGGCGCGCAGGCATTGGTAATCGCCGCGGGACCGCAATAGCCAGGCGCGCCGGATCAGGAACGGTTGAGGCTCAGGAACGGACGTTCTTTGTGCCGCCGGCGCTGGTCACGGCGCCGCCCGCGGTGCCCGAGCCCGAGGATAATTCACCGCCACCCATGCTGATGAGAATGGCGATGGGAGCAATTTGCGGCAACAGGCCGCCGATCACCGTTTCAAGCTGCTGCGGGGTCAACTCATCGGCGCGGGCGATGTCGGGCGTCGCGTTTTGCTTCTCGGTCATGATGAACCTCTCGGGCTTGGCTCCTGACGCCGCACCATCGTCACCTCGGGGTGAAGACCGCCGGCGGATAAAGTTCGGTCAAGCGTCGGTGGTCTTCGTGATGACGATATCCGACGTTGATGGCTTGCTCTTTGTCTGGCTGCTCACCGGGAGAAAAATCCACAGAACCCGCCAGTCACGGCCTCGAGTTGCGCCTCCCGGAGCTCGGACGCGTCGAGCTTGATCGCCTCACTCTCGTGTGTCGCGTTTTGCTTCTCGATCATGATGAAGTTCCCCTCGCTTGGTCGATTTTCTACTTCACGTCCTTCATGAACAAATCCGCCGACGCGGTGTCGGTATGCTTCGTGATGTGGATGTCACCGCCGGTCACTTGATCCAACGCGGACTCATCCAGGGCGACCTCGATGAGATCGTCGGCGTGCTTGCCGGGCTTGCTGCTGCCGACGTCGGGTGTCGCGTTTTGCTTCCTGATCATGACGAACCTCTTTGGATTGGCGTCTACCGATGCGCCACCATGGCGGATCGGCGCCGGTTGGTCTGTGACACATATCACGGTCCATCTGTGACGGAGTTCACTTACGGCGGCGTGTCCAGCTGGAGGAGCGTCGCACGACCCACGCCGCTCCACTCTCCCGTGCGTCGGCACCGATCGACCGGCACATCAGCGTGCGACGGCCGGACTCGCCAGCGCCCTTCCTGGAGAAGGGTAAGGGCTTCGGTCCCGCTCATCACCTCACTTAAGATTTCCCGTTATCTGGTTAGCCGTGTCGCCAATGCTCTTCATGATATTGCTGAGCACCTCGACAAACTTGCTCCTGCGATCCATGACGTTTTGCAGTCTCATCAACTCCAATTGGCTCATGTCGCTTATGTCGCCCCCCGTCGCGGCATCGAGGGCATCCACGTTCAGCTCAACAGTCTTTTCGCTCATCATCGTTTCTCCCCGCTGATGGTTGGCCCGTTGATCAAGGGAAAATCTCGGCCGTCATTGTTTCCGGACAACTGCGCCGCAGGTCGAAAATGGTTTCATGGCGGCCGATAAGGCAGAGGCGGGCAGCACCGGGGGCAGGGAGCGCCGTCGGTCACGAAAACAGAAAGGTGCCGATCAGCAAACCAGCTGCGAATGCCCACAGGCCTAATGTGCAAGCTGAGACAATGCGGACGAGGGTCCGGAGGTCGTTCTGATAGATCTCGTGAGATCGATCGGTCATTACAGCCGTCCCCTGCGGTGGCCGGAATACGGTGGTTTTCCTCCTCGGAAGTGCCCAAAAAAAGGCAACGGCGGTCAAAGTTCCGTGCTGGACGGCCCGCCAGGGCGACGCAAATTGCCGACCCGAGACACTGTCCAATCGTCGAATCAGACCTGCGGGCGGCAATTGATTTGCAGACACACTGGCTTTTGGCGAAAGCTTTAAAACAACCAAGTATTTGATTTTTATGGTGAGCGCGGCGGGACTCGAACCCTCTACCCCATGATTAAAAGTCACCGGAGGGTGTCTGTCGTGGGACGACACAGCTAGACATAGATAGACAAAACCCTTGCAGTAGCAGGCTTTCGCCGCATATGCCTCATGATAAGCAGGACACGACGGGACACCAAAAGACATTTTGATCGTCCCATAGTCGTCCCATCGCCAGAGGGGCACGCAGCCATGAGATTTACCCAAGCCCGCGTCAACAGCCTGAAGCCACCCGCCGGCAAGGCCGATCACGTTGAGACCGACGAAGCTATGCCAGGATTCGGCGTCCGGTTCCGCAACGGTGGGGCCGGCGTCTATTTCATCCAGTACAAGATCGGCCGCACGCATGGTCGGCTGTCGCTCGGCAAGGTCAGCAAGGTGACACTGTCCGACGCGCAGGCCGCGGCCAGGCGGCACTTCGCCGTGGTCGCCGACAAGATCAACCCGTCCGTTGAGCGCGCCAAGGCGGTTGACAAGGTCTCCGACACCATCGAGCCGCTGATCGACGACTTCGTCGGCTACCTGCGCCGCAACGGTCGCGCTGACACCTATCTGGCCGAAGTCGAGAGATCGCTCCGCCGATACTTCAGCCCGCTGCATCGCTTCAGTGCCGCCGACATCAACCGTCCGATGGTGGCGAAGTTGCTGGCAACGATCAGGACCGACCGCGGTCCGATCGCTGCCGATCGCAGCCGCGCGCATCTGTCGAAGTTCTTCACATGGATGATCGCCGAGGGACACGCCGACGCCAACCCGGTTTCCGGCACCAACCGAACCGGCAGTT